>NZ_SDWJ01000001.1 GCF_009769755.1 Sphingorhabdus profundilacus
AAAGACCAGCGTTACCGTATCGCCGCTATGGCCAAAGGTCGGAAGACTTGAGTTAAGCCGACCAATCACGCTCGATGAAATTGGCGGCTCACGGATGATGCATGATCCGACAAAGGTGAAGGACGGCATTGAGATTTCGCCGAACGACCAGATCATGGCCACACGGCGGGGCGCGTTTCTCGTTTCGGCGGCGAAGCGCAGCGGTGGCTGGCAGTCATGCCCCCACGCAAAACCATATGATACCAAATGAGAAGCACATGGCTGCAAGTCGTGCGGTGCACGACCGCGAAGCCAGCAGCACACTTTCTCGGCACCTCTCGTTGAAAGGGAGAACCCATGTACTATAGCAGTGGAAATTACGAAGCTTTCGCCCGCCCGCGCAAACCCAAAGGCGTAGAGACCAAAACTGCATGGTTTGTCGGCTCGGGAATTGCGGCGTTAGCGGGCGCTGCCTTCCTTATCCGCGATGGCCAAATGTCCGGCGATCACATTACTATCTTGGAGCAGCAACAATTACCCGGCGGGGCACTGGACGGCATCCATGAACCCGGAGAAGGCTTCGTGATCCGCGGCGGACGCGAGATGGAAAGCAACTTCGAATGTCTGTGGGACCTGTACCGCTCGATACCGTCACTCGAAATAGACGGGGCGAGTGTGCTCGACGAGTTTTATTGGCTCAACAAGGATGATCCGAACTTTTCATTACAGCGTGCAACTGTGAATTGCGGGGAGGACGCCCATACCGATGGTTTGTTCACTCTCAGTGAAGGAGCGCAAAAGGAAATCATCCAGCTCTTTCTAGCCACCCGTGAGGAGATGGAGAACAAACGCATAAATGAGGTATTCGGGGAGGAGTTCCTGAACAGCAATTTTTGGCTGTACTGGCGCACAATGTTTGCCTTCGAGGAGTGGCACTCTGCACTAGAGATGAAGCTCTACCTGCACCGCTTCATTCACCAGATCTCAGGTCTTCCGGACTTCTCAACACTCAAATTCACTAAGTACAACCAGTATGAATCGCTAGTACAGCCGCTCATTAATTGGCTACAAGACCATGGCGTGGTCTTCCAATATGGCACCGAGGTCACCGATGTCCGTTTCGATATCGCACCTGGACGCAAGCAAGCCACCCGGATCGACTGGCGTAAAAGCGATGTTCAAGGAGGTGTCAATCTCGGCCCCGATGACTTGGTGTTCGTGACCATCGGCTCGCTGACCGAGAATTCCGACAATGGCGATCACCATATACCGGCGAAGCTGAATGAGGGCCCCGCGCCAGCATGGGATCTGTGGCGACGTATCGCCGAAAAGGACCCTGCGTTCGGCCGTCCGGATGTTTTCGGCGCGCATATTCCCGAGACCAAATGGGAGTCGGCGACAATCACGACGCTCGATGAACGCATCCCGAAGTATATTCAAAAGATCGCCAAGCGCGATCCGTTCAGCGGCAATGTGGTGACAGGCGGTATTGTGACTGCGACGGACTCCCCCTGGTTGCTCAGCTGGACGGTCAATCGGCAACCGCACTTCAAACAGCAGCCAAAGAATCAGATCGTGGTTTGGTTCTATGGGCTGTTCGTCGAGAAACCTGGTGATTTCGTGAAGAAGGCCATGCAGGACTGCACTGGCGAGGAAATCACGCAGGAATGGCTTTATCACATGGGCGTACCGGCCACGGACATCCCAGAGCTTGCGGCAACCGGCGCAAACACTGTGCCGGTAATGATGCCATATGTCACTGCGTTCTTCATGCCTCGCCAAGCCGGCGATCGCCCGGATGTGGTGCCAGAGGGCGCTGTCAACTTCGCCTTTATCGGCCAGTTCGCTGAATCCGGGGAGCGCGACTGCATCTTTACCACTGAATATTCAGTGCGAACATCCATGGAGGCCGTTTACACATTGCTCTGCGTTGAGCGGGGCGTACCGGAAGTGTTCAATTCAACTTATGACATCCGAACGCTTCTGTCCGCCGTCGGCCGCCTGCGTGACGGTAAGGAGATCGACATTCCAGGGCCAGCATTCTTACGCAACCTGCTGATAAAAAAGCTCGACAGAACCGAGATCGGCGCACTGCTGCACGAGTTCAAACTTGTCGGGGGTGACTGAGCTAATTGCCACGATTGTGACGATTGCCGAGTTGAGCAAAATTGGAAAGGCAGGCCAAAATGAACAACACAGAGGATTCTTCCGTCAACATATATCTCAATGGGCTTGGTCTTGGCTCGATTGCTGCTGCAATGTATCTGATCCAGAAAGCAGATTTCAATCCATCCAATATCCACATCTTCGAGCAAATGGGCGACAATCACCTTTTGGGCGGGAGCTGTGATGCCTCAGAGGTCATGGTGAACGGCCAGCCGGCCTACTTCATGCAAGGCAGTCGTGAGTTCGAAGACAAGGCGTACCCGTGTACCAAAGAATTGTGGTCCATCATTCCGTACACCGATGATGCATCGTGCTTGCAAGACCATCAGAAGAATCGTGAAGAATGCAGGGTTCACACAGTCGTTCGCCTGATGCACGAAAATGGCGAGAAGGACAGCGGATATCAGCTCGGTTTGGACACGGCGCAAAAGCTGAATATGGCCAAACTCATGGCCACGCCTGAATCCCTGATCGCTGATGGCGCGAAGATCACCGACATCTTTGGCGAGACGTTTTTTACCAGCAACTTCTGGTACATGTGGCGCGCCATGTTTGCGTTCCAGCCGTGGCATTCAGCGGTGGAAATGAAGCGCTATATGCACCTTTTCTTTCACGAGATGCCGAACATGGACACGATGGTCGCCCTAGAGCGCACCCGCTACACCAACTTTCACTCGTTCATCCTGCCCGCCTTACGCTTCATGAAGAAGAAGGGTGTGAATATCCACTATAACATAAGGATATCGGACGCCGATTTCGGGACCGATTCTGGAACTGAAAAAAGGTGGATCAAGCGCCTCTACCTCGAAACGGCAAGTGGCGCGCCCAAGCCCTCGATCGCGGTGAGTGACACCGACCTCGTCTTCCTGACCATCGGCTCCATCGTCAGCAACGCATCGTTCGGCACCCATGACCGCCCGGTTGACAGACCCGCGGTCGACGGCGACAAAGTGGGCGGCGCGTGGACGTTGTGGAAGAATATCGCTGCCAAGCAACATGGCTTCGGCCGCCCCGATCAGTTCCTGCGCGATGTCCCGAAGTCCACCATGATAACCTTTACCGTCACCTTTCGCGGCGGGTTGTTCCAGCGCAAGTTCGAATGGTTGGTGGAGCGCCAGATGGGTCGACAGAGCCCGCTACCTCTCACCGCCTCCCCGTGGATACTGCACCTCCACACCTACCGTCAGCCCTTGTTCCCGGAGCAACCGCGCGACACATGCGTTATCTGGGTGACGGCGCTGGGCAGCGATCAGATCGGCACATTCGTGAAGAAGACCATGGCCGAATGCACGGGCCGCGAAATCCTGGAAGAACTGTTGGGTCATTTGCAATTCGACCATGACGAGGGGGAAAAGGCCGAACTGCTCGACACCTCGACCTGCATCCCCTGCTTGCTTCCCTACAGCACCAGCCAGTTTCTGGGCAGAGCCGAGGGCGACAGACCGGCGGTCGTACCTGCGGGCTCACAGAACTTCGCGTTCCTCGGACAGTTCGTTGAAATTCCCGATGGCATTGTCTTCACCACCGAATACAGCGTGCTGGGCGCGATCCATGCGGTAAAGCAGTTTGTTAAACCAACTTTGGAGGTGCCGCCCATGTATTTCGGACAGCACCATCCGCTGATAGTCGTTGAGGTCGCGCGTGCTTTGGCCCGTTAGGGGGTCCTTGTGTCGGGGTCCATGACGTGGCGCAACCTTCTCAATTGTTGCAGTTTGAATCGCGCGATAATTGCCTCGAGAACGGTGGCGATTTGACCTCACTTACCGCACTAATGGTTCAGCCGAGGCATCAAGACGCAGCGCGACCGGGCGACAGGTGAGTTTAGGGTTGCCGCTGTTTGAAATCGCTTGTTATTCGCATGGGCTGTTTTTGCGGACCCACGACGGCTTTTGCGAATGGCGATCTGCAAAGGGCACCGCAGAATTGTCAGCGGATGCGCCTGCTTTCAGTGAGGCGGGACAATGGGACCTGAACCGCTGAAATATTAACAGTCAAACCGCCCTTAAGATCTCCCAAAAGCGGAGTTTCATGTTCAACTATTGTGATGGCACCGGACGGACCATAGACCAATTTTTTGGTCCGTTCGGAATGCGCCAGTGGCGCGTGACGTCGAAACCAAGCGCATGATGATCGGGCGAACACCCAGCAATGCGAAGATACTAATGTAGTTCGGCGGGATGGTTGGCGTCGCTTGCCGCGCTAACGGTCAGATTTCAAATCACGCGAACTTTGGTCTGGGGCCAAATGGAATTTGGCAGATACTCTACGCGCCATCGTCGGACGGATTACGTCCATTGCTTCGGATTTTGAGATACACCGGATGCTGCACCGGACAGGGGGGTCATAAAAGTGCAGCATCCGATGGCCTGGTTCAATAGCGCCGGTCATCTTCAAAGGTTGTGACACGCAGTTGGCCGCTTAATCGGTCAAGCCTGACATTTATCGCCGCTTCGTTACGGATCGACAGCTGGCCGTCGCGGTCACGGCGCATCATGCGTTCGCTGCGCCGGATATTGTTCAGATCACGCAACGCCCGGTTGGTTTCCACACGGTTCAAGGTGCCTTCGCGATTAGAGGTACGGATGTAGTTTTCGATCCAGGCTTCACGCGCGCGGATTTCGTGCGGCATACCGGTGCCCGGTTCATTGCCCATTGAAGGTCTTGTGATCCAGCGTCCCTGGCCGTCATAATAACCCGAAACGGTGCCTGCCTGCCAATGGCCGCGGGAATCATAATAGCCGGGTTGGTCGCCGGACATCCAAATGCCAGCGCTATTGCGATAACCGCCCGGATCACCGGCAATCCATTTGCCCCGGACATCGTAGTGCCCTGTCGTCAGCCCGGCAATCCAGCGACCGCGGCTGTCATAATGACCACTTGTGGTGCCGGCGATCCACTGGCCATCACGGTTGTAATAGCCTTCGGCCGACGCCGGAATCCAATGTCCCTGCTGGTCATAATATCCCGCAGCGGCGGCCTCTCCCCTTGCTGCTATCCATCGGCCTTGATTGTCATAATATCCGTTGGGCGTACCTTCTACCCACTGGTCGTTGCGATCATAATAACCTCTCGCCATGTTGCGGTCAGAGGTGCCGACATGCCAACGGCCCTGATTGTCATAATATCCGTAGGCATCGCTGCGTCGTCCTGACTGGGAAGGTGGGCCCTGGTTGGGTCCGGTCGAGACCCAGCGACCGCGCGTGTCATAATAGCCAGCCGCGCTGCCTGCATTCCAGCGCCCGTCGCTGCCATAATGACCGCTTTTTTGGTCGCTGATCCAATTTCCATTTGCGTCTGTATGACCATTGGCCATGCCGGGCATCCAGCGCCCGTCGTCATTATAATGACCCGTCGTGTTGCCGATGTTCCAACGACCGCGATCGTCATAATAGCCAGCCGTCGACCCGGCTATCCAACGATCGTCGCGGTCATAATAGCCGTCGGCAGAAGCCGGAACCCAATGACCATCGGTGCCGTAATACCCATTTTCATCCTGCGAACCGGGATTTTGAACCCAGCGGTTGCTGGAATTGTAATAGCCATTGGGTGCACCGCTCACCCAGTCGCCATCGCGGTCAAAATATCCGGTGGCTTGCGAACGATCTATACCGGTTGAATGCCAACGGTTATTCTGGTCATAATAGCCAAAAGCGCGCGAGCAGTCGGCGTCGGGCCTGGTGACCTGGTTGCCTACCACCGCGCCGACGACGGCACCGATCACAGTGCCAAGGGTTTTATCGCCGCGTCCGGCGATGACATTACCTGCCACACCGCCGACGACGGCACCGCCAACGGTCGCGCCAACACGTGCAGAGCGCTGTCGCTCGCAGCTTTGCTGTGCAGACGCGATTGATGGTATCATCGTTACAACGGCGATACCGGCAAAGAGAAGATGTTTACGCATGATGTCATACTCCTGAAACTGGCTGATGCGAGCCTCTTTCCAACTAAACTGCGGGGAGTATGAATTGTTCCTCGGTCACAGTTTGACGCGGTTGAGTCGCAAGGCGTTCAGCACCACGGTCAACGAGGACAGGGCCATCGCGGCGCCGGCAATCATGGGTGACATCAATATGCCGGCGACCGGATAGAGCGCGCCTGCCGCGATCGGAATACCAATGCCGTTGAAAAGGAACGAGAAGAAGAGGTTTTGGCGAATGTTACGCATCGTGGCCGTTGATAGTCGACGCGCGCGGACGATGGCACCGAGATCGCCTTTGGTGAGCGTTATGCCGGCACTTTCGATGGCAACGTCAGTCCCGGTGCCCATTGCGACCCCGACATCAGCAACAGCAAGCGCCAGCGCGTCGTTGATGCCGTCACCTGCCATTGCAACCCTGGCACCATGAGCTTTCAGTTCACCGATAATCCGCGCCTTACCTTCCGGCAACAGGTTTGCACATATGTCGTCCAATCCACCAACCGCTGTTGCTACAGCGTTTGCCGTCAACTCATTATCGCCGGTCAACATGACGACGCGCAGGCCTTGCGCCCGAAGTTCGGCAATAGCTTCGCTTGCGCCACTTCGAACCGGATCGGCAACCGCGATCAAACCGGCCAGCTTGCTTCCGATTGCGACGAACATGACGCCAGCGCCATTGCTGCGATACTTTTTTGCAGCGCTGGATAACGGTGTGGGATCAACTTGTATGCGGCGCAATTGCGCTTCATTGCCAATCACGACCATCTGTTTCCCAACCTTGGCGGAAACCCCCATACCGGTGTGTGACTTGAAATCCGTGACCGAGCCGAGCGAAAGGCCGCGCTCTGCGGCACCTGCGACAATAGTTTGCGCCAACGGATGTTCTGACTGCGCTTCAACTGCGGCAACACGGGAGAGCAGGTCATCGGCGGCGAAGGTTGCGTGTGGTTCAACCGCGATCAGCTTGGGCTTGCCCTCGGTCAGCGTTCCGGTCTTGTCGATAACGAGTGTGTCTACTGTCTCAAAGGCTTGCAGAGCCTCTGCATTCTTAATAAGCACACCCGCCTGTGCTCCACGTCCTGCCGCGACCATGATCGACATCGGCGTCGCAAGGCCAAGCGCGCAAGGGCAGGCGATGATCAGCACCGCGATTGCATTAAGCAAGGCGTGACTAAAGCGAGGCTCGGGGCCGAAGAGACTCCATGCGAGAAATGTCAAAACCGCAATGCCGATAACTGCGGGTACAAACCAGCTCGAAATCCTGTCTGCAACCGCTTGGATCGGCGCTCGACTGCGTTGGGCATCGGCTACCATGCGGACAATATGCGCGAGCATGGTGCTATCGCCCACGGCGCGCGCTTCGATAATCAGGCTGCCGGTTCCGTTGATCGTCGCGCCGGTCACAATGGCTCCTATGTCTTTGGCGACCGCGGCTGGTTCGCCGGTCAACATCGATTCATCAACGGTTGAGCGCCCTTCGATGACAACGCCGTCGACCGCAAAGGCCTCTCCGGGGCGGACGCGGAGCCGGTCTCCGGTCACAACCAGGTCAAGTGTGACCTCGCTTTCGGTGCCATCGGCTGCAATCCTATGCGCGGTCTTGGGAGCCAGATCCATCAATGCACGGATCGCACGTCCCGTGGCAGCGCGGGCGCGCAGTTCCAGGACTTGACCAAGCAGCACCAGCGTCACAACAACGCCCGCCGCTTCATAATAGACGGGTATCATTCCGGCATGACCGCCAAAGGACGGAGGGAACAGTTGCGGAGCGACGGTCGCGACAATGCTGATGGTAAAGGCCGCGCCAACCCCGATGGAAATCAGCGTGAACATGTTGAGGCGGCCCGTGACAAGCGATGTCCAACCCCGCACGAAAAAGGGCTGGCCCGCCCACAACACGATGGGCGCGGAAAGAACGAGCTGGATCCAGGGTGATGCGGTGGCGCTAACAATGTGCAACCCGAACATGTCGGCCCCCATTGAGAGCAGCAGTAACGGAATGCTCAGCACGGCTGCAACCCAAAGCCGCCGGGTAAAGTCGATCAGCTCTGGGTTAGGCGCATCGATGAGCGATGGTGCTTCAGGCTCCAGCGCCATTCCGCAAATTGGGCAAGATCCCGGACCGGCCTGCCGGATTTCGGGATGCATCGGACATGTCCACATTTCGGATGTCGTCGCAAGGAGCGGGCGAGTCATATCTTTCGGATAGCTCAACGGGTCGGCGATAAATTTTGCCTTGCAACCTGCACTGCAGAAATGGATCGTCCGGCCCGCATGATCTACGTTATAGGGTGACTTCACCGGATCGACCGTCATCCCGCAAACCGGGTCTTTCATTGCACCGCTAGGATGACCGTTATGGAAACGGGCGCATCTTCCTGTCGCTTAAGTGCCCCGAATTTACTGGCAACGTCCTGTGGCGCTTCGTTGACGGGACGTCCCGAAGACACAATTGCGCCGGGAAAGGCAGATCTCAACCGGTTGATTTCGGTGTTCGCGGATTTGATGTTCATCGATGTCCTCCTTATTCGGACCTTGGATCGACGCATTTTAATACCGATATTGCAATCTGCCAGACTCGGAATCTACTTAGCCTTGGCGGCAAGAGCTAAGCGGGCCAGCGCGGGTAGTGACGTTGTGCCGGTTTTTGTCATGATCGCGGCACGATGATTTTCCACGGTGCGTTGACTAATGCCCAGGTCGGCGGCGATGATCTTGCTCGGCTGCCCGGCGAGCACCAGATCCATGACTTGATGTTGGCGTTTGGTAAGACCTGCAACCAGTTTCGCCGCAGCAATCTGCTGGTCAGAACGCTTGCTCACATTTTGTGCAAGCTCCAGCGCTCGGGTTATGCTTGCGAGCAGTTCTGCGGTGCCGATCGGCTTCTCGATGAAGTCCACGGCACCCGCCTTCATCGCCTCGACGGCAATTGGTACGTCGCTGTTTCCTGTGATCATGATGGCCGGAAGATGATCACCGCTTTCCTTCAGGCGCTGCAAAAGCTCTAGTCCGGTCATGCCGGGAAGATATGCGTCGATCAGCAAGCATCCCTCTTGCAATGGCTGGTAAGTCGAGAGAAACTCTTCGCAATTGGCGAAATCTTTCACTTCATGCCCTTCTGCTTCAAGCATTTCGCGCATGGAAGTGCGGATTAATGTATCATCGTCGACAATATAGACGACGGCATTTTCATTAAATTTGTTAGGCGTAGCGGCCAGCATCCGTCTAATCGCCTGGATCAGTATATTCGGTTTCACAGGTTTGTTGAGCTGTTCGCAATCATGGTCCGCTATATTACGTAGGGCCGCGGTTGATATATCGCCGGTCAAGATGATTACTGGAACCATATGCCCGATCTTCTGCCGCAATCTGGCAGTAACCTCGACGCCGTTCATCCCGCCCGGCAGGTTATAGTCCGACAAGATGAGGCCAGGTTTAAACTGGGCGTCTGTCGCAAGTTTTAAAGCCGCCGCACCATCATAGGCCAAAACGACGTTATGACCTTCGTCGTCGAGCATTATTTTGAGCAATTCTCTTAACTCGGGATCATCCTCGATAATCAGGATTTGTCCACCACCCTGCGTCTTTAATGTGATGTCCTTGGGTACGGAATCCTGTTTACCGGATTGGCGCGGCAATGTCTTTACGTCTACCGCAAACACCGATCCTTTGGCTGGAATTGATCGGACATGAACCCTATACCCCAGCAGATTACCAAGACGCTTGACGATTGAAAGCCCCAGTCCCAGACCTTGGCTACGTTCGCGCGCGGCATTGTCGACCTGATGATATTCTTCAAAAATGGCGCCTAGATCAAACGCATCGATGCCAACGCCGCTGTCCCAAATCTCGATGCGAAGATGATCGCTATGTCGGCGGCAGCCAATCAAAACCTTCCCCTTCGATGTGTATTTGATGGCATTGGCAATAAGATTTCTCAAGATCTGTTCGAGCAGGCGTGGATCACTTGCTATCGATAGCCCGCAAGGTACAAGGCGCAGCGACAGTTGCTTGGCATCTGCATGATAAACAAATTCGCTTCGGAGCCGTTCGAGCAGATCGCCGACTGGAAATGTCGAAATTTCTGCGCGTACAGTGCCGGCTTCGATCTGGTTGATATCGAGCAATGTGTTGAGCATACCAGACATGGCGCCCAATGTATCATCGACCCGTTTAACCAGTTGCTGCGCTTTAGGTCCCTCGACAATTTTGGCGAGTAGGCCCTGCAACAGCGCCAGCGTCTGAAGGGGTTGACGCAAATCGTGACTGGCAGCTGCAAGAAAACGTGATTTTGCCTCATTGGCCCGATCGGCCTGCTGCTTGGCATCTTCGAGTGCAAGTTTGATCTGTTTGCGCTCGCTCACGTCGGTAAATGTAATGACGACACCTTCGACCTTCCCGTCATCGGCAAGATAAGGCAAAATACGCCGAACAAACCAAAGGCCAGGGGTAGTTTCGATTTCCCGGTCAATAGCATCCAGACTCGCAAGAACATGGTGGGCATCTTCTGAAAGAGCCTGATCCGCCGATAGTGACTTCAAATCTGTCAGCGGCCTGCCCACGTCACCTGGTATAAGATTGAAAAGCGCAGTTGTCGCAGGTGTAAAGAAACGAATGTTGAGATTGGTATCAAGAAATAGCGTGGCCACATCGGTACTATAAAGCACATTTTGCAAGTCATTTGACGTAATTCGCTGCCGATCAAGCGTTTCTTGAAGTTGACTGTTAAGGGCTGTCAATTCTTCATTCAATGACTGCAATTCCTCTTTCGACGTCAACAGTTCCTCATTGGTTGATTGAAACTCTTCATTAACCGACAGGGCTTCTTCATTAACCGCGCGCTGCTCTTCACCTGATATTTCAAGATTATGGATCGCACCCTGCAATTCTGTCCGGGTGGTTTCCAATTCATGCTCCAGTTCGACGACACGGGCGGCATTGGTCGGCGACGCGGCGCGGCTTTTCCATGCTTTTGTGACCGGTACATCTACGAAGCACACAAGGAGCAACGGTTCGCCTTCGCTATTGACCGGTGTAACGTGGATGTCGAAATCGGCCAGCGGGCTGCCCTGTTCACTGCGTCGGCCGGTTACAATCACAAGCGCATTGGTCTGAATGGCCTGCTGAATTGCAGACCTTAGCTTTGTTCGGAGTGACTGGGGAGCCATGGAAAGGATGTCGTGGCTAGGATGCCCCGGCGCAACGCGGAGATAACGCTCCGTAGGACCAGAAGAAAAAAGTGCCTCATTTTTGCGATTTATCAGCACGGCAGCGGGGCAATGCGCTTCGGCGACCAGGCGTTGAACGAGATCGGCAAGCTTGTTTTGATGTGTGATTTGGCCTTGGCTATTTCGATTCGAACTGCGCGCCGCTTCGGCTTGACCAATCTGAAACCCGATTTCGCCGGGCTTACTGCGACCGACATGGCGATAAAGCCGCTCGACTTTTGAAATGACTTTGAAGCGACTTTCGTTGCTACCAATTGTTTCGGCATTGCCGAGCAACAAAATTCCTCCTTCACGTAATGCGAAGTGGAACAGCGCAATCACTTTGGCCTGTGCCTCTGGTCCGAGATAGATCAGCAGATTGCGGCATGAAACCATGTCAAGCCGAGAGAATGGTGGATCGGCAAGTACGTCCTGCACCGTGAACACGACTGCCGCGCGAAGCTCGGGAGACACGCGATAGCCTTGGTCTTCCTTGACAAAGAAACGCGCAAGCCGTTCGGCACTGATCTGCGGCGCAATGGTTTCTGGATAAATACCAACCCGCGCAGCCGATATAGCGTCGCCGTCCACGTCCGAAGCAAATACCTGCAGCTTGATGTCGCGCTTGCTGGAAATGATCGCTTCGCGGAACAGCATCGCAAGCGAATAGGCCTCCTCTCCTGAACTGCACCCGGCTATCCAGATTCGTAGTGGACGGTCGGCCGGATGATCGCGAACCATGTCAGGTACGATAGATTTTGCGAGCATATCAAATACCGCCATATCGCGAAAAAAGCTGGTAACATTGATGAGCAAATCCTTTGCGAGCAGATCGAGTTCCGTAGCATCGGTCTTCAATCTCTCGAGATATGTCGACAGATTGTCGATCAAGGCGAGGCCCATCCGCCGTTCAATTCGTCGCTGCAAGGTTCCCATTTTGTAGAGCGTGAAATCATGATTGGCCGAGGCACGCAGCAATTCAATAATCTCGGTGAAAAGGGTCGAATCTGTATTTGGCGCTAAATGGATGTTCAATGATCGCCGCGTTGAATCCATTAGAACGGCTGCAATTTCTGTAACCGGAAGGATAAGGTCAATAGCTCCCGCAGCGATCGCAGCCATTGGCATACCCTGATATTCAGCTTCATCAGGGCTTTGCGCCATGGTGAAGCCGCCCGCGCTGTGAAGCAGAGTAAGCCCGATGGTTCCATCCGCACCGGTTCCCGACAGGATCACCCCCGTTGTGCGGGAAGGACAATCCATCGCAAGTGATTGTAACAGAAAATCAAAGGGCAAGCGGGCACCATGAGGTGCGGTGGGTTTGGAAAGATGGAGACGTCCAGCGGTTACGGAGAGGTAATTACCTGGAGGAATGATATAAAGATGGCCGGGCTGAATGATCGAATCGTTTTGCGCCTGCGCCACTACCATTGTCGTATGTCCGGCCAGCAAGTCGGCCATCATGCTTGCATGATTTGGATCAAGATGCTGAACAAGAATGAAAGCCATGCTACCGGCAGTGCGATCCAGTCCTTTTGCTAAGGCATCTACCAGCTTTGTACAGGCGTCCAACCCGCCCGCAGACGCCCCTATCGCAACGATAGGAAAAAGTCTGGACGGCGACCGATGCGTGGCCTTCAATGGTTTCGGCCGCTCGTCTGTCATGATGACCCGTCCCTTAAATATAGGTTCCCGCTGAACCATAACAACACGGCTTCGCTTTTGTTCCACGCGGCGGTGTGCGGACAAACTGAGTAGGGGCGCTTCGGTTAGACAAGTCAACGAATAAGCGGGTGGAACCAAATACGAAATGAGTAGTTTCCGATTCTTAACGCACGAAGCGTTAGCCCTAATACTGGCGCAGTTCTAAATGGAGTTTCCCCATGCAAAAGACCCACAATACCCTATCCGAAAAAATCCGGATTCAGTCGGTTGAGCTTCTAAACAAGCATCTGGCCGCCGCAATTGATCTCCATGCCCAAGTAAAACAGGCGCACTGGAATGTGCGTGGCCCCGGCTTTATCGCGATCCATGAGCTTTTTGACCGGGTTTCGGTGGAAGTAGAGAATTTCTCCGACATGCTCGCAGAACGTGCCGCCGGACTGGGAGGTAGCGCAAACGGAACTATCCAGGTAGCAATCAAGGAATCATTTCTGATCCCATACCCGCTGGGCATCGCAGATGAATCAAAGCATCTGTTCGCAGTATCAGCCGCGCTGGCTGCATTTGGCGGCTCGATTATCGAGGCGATCGGAAAGTCTGCGGAGATCGAAGATCCCACCACAGCCGATCTTTTTACCGAAATCTCGCGGGGTATCGATCAGCAACTCTATTTCGTTGAATCCCATTTTGCCCCGTTGAAGGTCGATCCGTCTAAAGGAAACTGAATGCGTAAGATATCGATCCTCATTGTCGAAGACGAACCCATTATCGGCATGTTGCTGTCTGAAGTGCTGGCTGGAATGGGTCACAACGTGATAGCGGTCGTAGGAACCGAGGGAGCAGCGGTTGCAATAGCTGCGGAGTATTTGCCCGACCTGCTGATTGTGGATGCAGGGCTGACGTCGGGCAATGGTATCTCTGCGGTTGATATGATCCTGACGACAGGGTTCGTACCGCACCTCTTCACAACCGGTGACGCGATGAAAGTCAGACAACTTAGACCCGATGCCATCATACTCGAAAAGCCGTTCAACGAATCCGACCTAGCCGATGCCATCGCCAGTGCGTTGACGCATCACAGTTGACGGTGGATCGAAAGGGTGAAGATAAGCCGAACCCGCGCCATCCAGATCTTGATTGCGCTGCTTTTGGTGTTCGGCGCTGTTGCTATCGCAATTCGGGCAACGGCACCCAAGCCGGTTAATGTAATACGCCTGACCGTCGGGCCTGCTGAACAGATTTTGGCTGTTGTGGGACGTGTCCGCTCGGCCAATGTCGTCCGCATCCTGCCCGAAAATGCCGGGGCCATTATTGCACTGCTCCATGACGAGGGCGATGTGGTAGCAAAAGGAGAACTGCTGGCGCAGATACGATCGGACCAACAAGCCGCCGCCGTCGCAGTTTCCTCCGCGCAGATCAAAAATTTCGAAGCGCAGTTAAAGCTGGCAAGGGCCAAACAGCGCCGTGTCCAGGCCCTGGCGGCCAAGGGCTGGGTTACACGGGCAATGCTTGATGAAGCCAATGCTGCCGCTGATGTTGCCGTCGCCAGTCTCGATGCGGCAAGGGCAAATGCCGGTCAGGCGACCGCAAAGGCGCGAGAGTTTAACATTTATGCGCCGATGACAGGTACGATCCTGGTCCGGCCGGTTGACCCGGGGCAGGTGGTATCAGTCAGCAGCATCTTGTTCGAAATCGGCTCGGAAGGACCGGTGGAAATCGAAGCCGAGATTGACGAAGTCTATGCAGACCGGGTCCCGATCAACGCAACGATCATGCTTTCACCAACCGGTAGCGGGCGGCAATTTGCGGGCAGGATTAGCGAGATCGCACCACGCATTGATCCCGCGACCGGCGGCAGGTTAATGCGGTTTATCGCCAATCAGGGGGATGACAGCCTGCGGTCCGGCCGGTCCGTTGATGTGAATATCATTGTCAAAAAACGGGACCGCGTCTTGTCGCTGCCGCGGTCGGCCATGATCAAGAAACTGGGCCAAAACAATGTTTTCGTCGTTGAGTCCGGTAAAGTTGTTTTACGCTCTTTGGATATCGTCGATTGGCCCGGCGCCTATGTCATCGTCACCAGCGGCGTTAAAGCGCGGTCTTTGATCGTGCTCGATCCGCTCAGCGTGAAGTCAGGCGACAAGGTGGAGGCTCGGATTGCCAAGAGCATGAGGGCCAACTGATGCTGTTCGCGCTGCGGGTCGCCTTTCGATATTTAACGGCAAACCGTGTGCAGAGCGGCTTGTTGATTGGCGGCGTTGCCTTGAGCGTCATTGTATTTGTGTTCATGACCGCGCTTATTCGTGGTCTTGCGCTTTTCCTGACCGTGCAAACCACCGGCCAGATCGCACATGTCGAGATGGAACCACCACGCAGAATTGCAGAAGTGATGGGTCCCGATGCCCGGTTCGCGGCTCAACCGATTTCAACCTTTCAGCGGCAGCAGATCCGTAACTGGCAGCTGATGGTCGATCAGGCGGAACAACTCGATCACGTCGTAGCTGTTGTCCCCGAAGTAAACGGAAACGGCTTTTTGGTGCGCGGCACGGCTGTGGCACCTATTGCTTTACAGGGGATTGATCCCAGCCAGATCGACGCCATCATCCCCTTAAGCAAGTCGATTATTGATGGCAGCGCCGACCTTTCAACCGGCGGTCTGTTGATCGGCGCTGAACTTGCGGAGGATTTGGGGCTTCGTGCGGGTGTCCCAGTCATCCTCCGGTCGGACCGAGGCATCGAACGACTTATTCCTGTGACAGGTATATTCCGCATCGGCCTTTCCAATGTCGATCGGCGGGTTGCGTATCTTTCGATAGCGGTTGCCCGGCCTCTGCTCGCGCTACCTAACGGCGTCACGTCGGTTTCGATCAAGCTGGATGATCCCGCACTGGCGCCCTTGATAGCCGAACAGTTAAAGCGCCAATTGCCCTTGAAGGTCACCGCATGGCAGGAGAAAAACCGCAATCTGGAAACCGCGCTTGAATCGCAAGGCCGTACCGGCAATTTCATTCAGGCTTTTGCGCTTATTGCCATCATGATCTCGATAGCAAGCGCGCTGCTGCTGACCAGCGTGCGGCGACGGGGTGAGATAGGAATTATGCGGAGTTTCGGGATTTCGCGGGGTTTTGTTGCAAGTGTATTTGTATTTCAGGGGGTCATCATCGGTTTGGCCGGCTCTCTCATTGGGTCCGCATTGGGCTATCGTTTATGCTTGTTCCTCAGTGAGGGCATAACGGGTCCAGATGGAGGGCCGCTATTGCCGATTGCGCCTGCGGAAGGCGGATATGTGCTTGTCATCGTGTTGACAGTTGTCGGTTCGGCGATTTCGGCAATCCTGCCCGCGCAGGCCGCTGCGCGGCTCGATCCTGTCGAAGCGATACAGCAATGACGTTGCTGAAAGCCGAAGGCATAACCAAAAGTTTTCGCACCGGAGATATCGACACCCTCGTCCTCAAAGGAGTAAATCTGGTTTTGGAACCTGGCGAAATGGTGGCATTGTCTGGACCATCAGGTTCCGGTAAATCGACCTTGCTCAACATTCTTGGTTTGCTGATGCAGCCAAGCGATGGCGCATTATCGTTTATGGACAAACCCATGTCCGGCCTGACCGACAAGCAATTGTCGGCAATCCGCAACACGCATTATGGGTTCGTATTTCAATTCCACCATTTGCTACCCGATTTCACCGCCATGGAGAATGTCGCCTTTCCGGCCGCTGCACCCGCAGGTGGAATATCGGCAGAGATCAGGGACCGTGCAAAGATGCTGCTTGGCCGGGTAGACCTTACGGACCGTATCGATTTTGCTGCAATGCGGCTTTCTGGCGGTCAGAAACAGCGCGTGGCAATCGCACGTGCGCTGATGAACAAGCCCGAGCTGGTGCTTGCCGATGAACCCACCGGAAGTCTTGACCGGGAAAACAGCGCTCGTGTTATGGCGCTGTTAAGAGAAATAAATCATGAGGATAGAACAAGTTTTCTGATTTCAACACATGATCCGGAGATCGCAAAATGCTGCGACCGCCAGATCAATGTTGTCGATGGCCGGATCGCCTGACTAATTAGCGTGTCAATTGACCCCGGATTGCGCCCTGTGGGAATTCTGTGGTTGAAATCTGGATATAATAATTGCCCGGTTTCCATTCCAGCGAGTCTTCGAGCCATTCGGACCGCTTGACACAATTCTTCCATCCGCCTTCATTTGCGCGGCTGAAGGTAAGGACGGCCGGTCCTGTTTGGCCCCTCAAACCGCGATTGATTGACACAGAAGTAATGTCCGCAATGTTATTGATTTTGTTTATGTCGTAACAGATCTGGTCGAGCGTGTTGGCAATGCTGACCTCGGCTTGGGCGGACCCGTCCCGGTCACCGGTAGAGGTGACGACTTCGCGCCCGCTCAACGAGGCGCGATGGGTCTCGGCGACAGCCTCGACAACCCCCTCCTCTAAAGTGGCGCATCCCGCCATGAGGGAAGGAAGCACGATTGCAAACGCGATAGCGACGTTTTTGGGACTCATATTCATAGGATCATCCTTTATCTGTTTTCCAATGCACAAACCCGTTGCGGGCTTTATTGTTCCGAATGATCCTGCGGTGTGGAACTTAATCAATCCAGTCGGGTTTTCTCCATTCTGCACGGTATGCGCCAATCGCATGGCCGTGTTTCGCCCCACTGGAGTAATTTCATGTTCAACAAATCTTTCGTCGTCCTGCTTTTGGCAGGCACGTCCACCGTGGCGCACGCCCAAGCGATTCCGGGAGCCACGCCAAATCAGAATGGCGTCGCTACCGTTCTTGCGGCGCCTATTGGTGCCCCTTCGATCACAGCCATAGAGCTGCAGAACAGCCTGACAATTACGGACCCTGTCATCCGGGCAGACGCCTTGGCGCAATTGACACCGCAAGCATATAGTCTGGTTCCAGAGGTATCGCTCAACGCAGTCGAAGCACAGGAAACCAACATATTGCGCTATGTTCGTGACCAACGCGGTAACGCTGAACGCCCGGATGGGAGCGAAGTCACAATTGACGATGCTGGCCGCCTGAGTGCCTTCGTTATAGGCGGCGCACGTTTTGGCAAATATGATGCCGCAACAGATCGTCCGCGCGTAAAAAATGACAATCGCATGGTCATGGGCGGCCTGAACCTCCGGCTGACGCCTAAAACGACGCTTGGTGCCTTTGGCGGCTGGATGCAAAGCGATGTCGATTTTGAACAGTCTGCGACATCGGCGCCATCAAAACTGAGCAACTGGTTTGCCGGCGGTTTTGGCACCATAGGCGTCGGGCCCGTGTATATCGATGCCTGGGGCAGCTATACCAATCTCGATTGGACCTTGCGTCGCGGCTATGCTTTCAACGGCTTATCGGGTGTATCCAATGGCAGCACGTCAGGACATGTATGGGCGGCCGGTGCGGCAACTGGCTTCAGCTTTTCTGCGGGAAATTTCGAGATAGAACCGTTTGCCGCGCTCCGTTACGCCAAAGTCAAAGTTGACGGCTTTAGCGAGAGCGGGTCGCCTGCTGCCCTCGACATTGGCCGTAATGACGCAGAAAGCCTGCGACTAAATCTTGGCGGCCGAATTGGTACGAAGTTTGATGCAGGCGGCGTTGTGGTTCGTCCCCAATTGCGCGGTGGGTGGAACAAAGAGTTCAAATTGGACGACGCCCGCACGATTTCGGCGGCATTTACCGACGGCACCATCAATACGCCATTCAGTTTCACCACAACCCCATTGCGCGGAGAATATTTCAATGCCGGGGCTGCCATCAATATTGCAGGGAACGGGCCTGTTTCGATTGCTGTCGATTATGATGCACAATTTGCCAAGGACAGACAGTTCCATGCACTATCGTTGACCGGGCGTCTGAAATTCTAGGCCAGACCGTACCTATTAGAAGGGGGGTGGCGTCATGCCGCCCCTTTTTTATTACGCCATTCGCGATAGAATGTCCGGTATCGCAAAAAAGGCGAAACAGACCGAGCTGTCCGCTACTCCATAAGGCACGAACAGATCATCTCCGGTGCGGATCGCGCCGCAGGTGTAAACGACATTGGGAACATAGCCTTCGCGGTCTTCATCCGCCGCCGACAATATGGGGCTCGTGGTTCGGCCGAGGACCTTTGCTGGATCATTCTTGTCAAGCAACACCGCGCCGACCGCATATTTTCGCATCGCACCGACGCCGTGGGTTAGGACCAGCCAGCCTTCATCCAGTTCAATCGGTGCACCGCAGTTACCGATCTGAATCAATTCCCAGGGGAATTTGGGTTGGAGCAGCAATTCGCCCCCTTCCCATTCATCGAGGCTGTCCGAACGCAGCAGATAGAGATTCATGCCATCCTGCCGGCCGATCATCATATATTGCCCGCCAATCTTACGCGGGAACAGCGCCATGCCCTTATTGCGGCCGGCTCCTCCCTTAATCGGGGTTAAAGTGAAATCATGGAAATCGCTGGTGCGTAGAAGTTCCGAACGAATGTCGCGCCCGCTATAGGCGGTATAGGTGCCGATCCATTCGCGGTTGCCATTGTCGCACGCGAACTCGACCAGACGCAGATCCTCAAGACCGTTGCGTTGCGCTTCGGTCACCGGAAAGATCACGGTGCCGGACAGGCTGCTTTCCGGGTGACGGTAAACGGCAACGCTGTCGGCGGTGGTTTCGCCCAGCATGGCAGCGGTTGCAAATGCAGGCTGATGCAACAGGCTGAGTTGGCGTCCTGCCGAAATAATCCCTTCGCGGAACGCTATGGTTGAAATATGACCTTCGCCCACCGCGCGCAGCGAAAGCAATATGCGTGTGCTGCCGGGTTGCAACCCGGATTGGTCGGGATGGCGAACAACGCTTGGATTCATCAACGCGGCGGCAGCATAGCTGTATTCATGGCAAAAATAGGCACCGATCAACCGTTTGGTAGGTCGTCGCAGCTTGCTTCCATCAAGTTTCAGTGCAGTCTCAATCTGCTTGTAACGGTCGTCAAAGACGCGTTCGATCTGCCAATGCCGATCGGCAAAATCGTGCAGGACAATGCTCATTTCGCTCCGCACGGTGCGAAGATCGAGGCGAATGATGTGGTTGACCAGATTGCGAACACGCTCAATGTCCGGACCCGACGCCTGCCAGGCAAGGTGAAATGGGCGCACGACAACGCGGCTGGGGTCTGCGTGCAGCCGCAATTCATGGTGGACGAGGTCAACTATGGTGTTTCACCTTTAATGTGTGGCGACCTTGGCCATTAAACCGGAGAGCGCGCAGTGCGCCAATTGGAACGAGAGCACGGATTCTGCGCCTTCGTTCAGATTTACGCCGCGCGGATTGATTCCATCGCGGCAAGAACCGGTCAACATTTCGCCGATAGCGACGCTGCGATCATTTGCTCCGGTAAACCAGTCAAAGGCGCGGCTCGCATGGCCCAGCCAGTGCCCGTCGCGGGTCGCGTCATAGGCAGCGCTGGCACCATCAATCGCGGCCCATGCTTCGACAGGTTGCTGGTCAAAGGGGAGGGGTGGCGCATATTCATGACCAAAACTATCCGACCCGACCGGCCTGAAATGACCAGACGGACTGATCTGTAATTCCAAAATCCACTGAAGTGTTTCAAGACCGTGCTGCGTGACATCAGGGCGTTCAAGCCGAAGTCCGGCGCGGATCATGGCTTCTGACATCCGGCAATTGTCATAGGCCAGCACACTTTCAAACCATGGCCAATCAGAACGACGTGTCAAGGCGAGACGCGCGAGAAGGAAGTCGGCACCGTCCGATAAAATGGCGCGTGCCCTATCGTGATCGGGGTGCGATGCCAGCACATAATCGGCGCCAAGCATGGCAAATGCTGTGGCACGTGGAGATCCAAAATGGCGCGCACTATCGATTGTCCCGTCGAACAGCTTTTGCGCCCAGTGGCGCAGTGAGGGGGTCAATCCTTCATGTGCGGTTGCACCCAACGCCCAAATTGCCCGGCCACAACTGTCTTCAGATCCTGCGGCTTCGAGCCAATTGCGGGCAAAGCCCATAAAATTGCGAAATTCGCCGCTTTCATAATTCCAGGAACTCTGCACAAAACTGGCAAAAATAACCGCCAACCGGGATCGTTCCGGCTCTGCCTGAGCGCCGAGCCGGTTCGTCAGCATCAAGGCCCGGGCATTGTCATCGACGCAATAGCCATGCGCCCTGTCCGGCACGCACAAGATGGAATGCTGGATGATACCTGTGCCATCACACAAACGCGTCAAGCCTTCGATAGCGGTGCGCGCAGTTAATTGAAAAGCTGGCGCAGCGACAGGATGGAGGCTATTCAAAATCACGTCTTGGCAGCGCATGGCAAATGCCGGCCAAATCATGGAACGGCTGCGTTCATACCCTCGGCGCTGCAAGGTAAGCAAGCGTTCGGGGTTTTCGAGAAGTGCTTCAATTTCACCCGCCAGGGCCGCACTGTCATTAAATGGAACCAATATGCCATGGTCGTCAGCCAACAGCTCGAGAGCATGGGCGTAAGGCGTCGAAATCACTGCTTTGCCAAGCGCGAGCGCGTAAGAGAGCGTGCCCGATGTCGCCTGATTGGCCCCCTGATAGGGCGTTATGTAAATGTCAGCCGCTTCGATAAGGTCGAGAAGTTGTTCGGTTTCCAAAAACGCATCAATCCAATGGATATGTGCCTCAACCCCCAGAGATCGGGCCAAGCCTTGAAGTCGTTCCCGATAAGCCTCGCCTTCGCGCGCCAATAAATTGGGATGCGTTGCGCCGACGATGCAATATAGCAGGTCAGGATACGCGGCGAGGATATCGGGTAATGCAGAGATAACCGTTTCAATACCTTTGCCCGGCGAAAGCAGGCCAAATGTCATCAGCAGTTGCCGACCCTCGAACCCGAATTTCGCTTTGAAGTGGTTGGTCCGACCAAAGGGCCGGTCGGGAACGCCATGAGGAATTACTTCGATCTGATCGGCATTTGCGCCAAAGATGTCACGCAGCAAAAGGGCTGCGCGATCCGTCATCACGATCAGTTTTGTCGCCCGCGCGACCAGTTTTTGCATGACACGCATTTGATCGGGATCGGGATCTGGCATGACTGTGTGCAATGTCACGATCAAAGGTGCGGCAATCCGGTCGGTCAGTTCGAAAATTTTGTTGCCGGCAGGGCCACCGAATAGGCCGAATTCATGCTGAAGCCAGACAATGTCGGCACAGCTTGTTTCTATTGCTAGTGCTGCCGCGATGAAGCTTGCGCTGTCATCTTCGATGATGACTTTGTGAACAGGGGCATCAAACACAAGGTCGTTAGCAGGGGGTGCCATGGCGTAAATGTCTATGACAGCTTCGGGAAAGGCAGCGGTGATCGAGGTGCGGATATCCGCTGTAAAGGTCGCGATGCCGCACCGTCGGGGTGTAAAGCCGCCAACAAGCGCAATATGCGGCATGTTGGGCATCAGCCCTGACTGCGATTGCACCAAGGGTTTTGGGATCAAATTCTCGGACGGATAGGTTTCAAGCACGGGCTGTTCGACCACAATGCCGAAGGCGGCATAGGGGGCCGAAAAAATGCGTCCCGGCCGGGGGGATGGCCGGGACGCGCTGGCAGGAGGGGTGGTCGCCAGCATGCTCAAAATCCTACCAGGTAACGCCGTAATAGCTGTTGATCATCGTGCCATATGAGTCATCAAAGACAGGGGCGTTGCCGCTTGAATGCTTGGGCGCTTTGTCAAGGGTCGGTTGGTCGATATCGACCACAAAGCCATTTTGCGTATCATCATATTTAAGCTTCTTCCAAGGCAGCGGATAATGATCTTCGCCCATGCCCAGAAATCCGCCGAACGACATCACGGCATATTCGACTTGGCCGGTTCGTTTGTTGACCATGAAATTCTGGACTTTGCCCATTTTTTCACCGTCCTTGTTAAATATGGTGGTTCCCTCGACCATATCTGATGCAATCAGCGACATTGTTTCTTTGTGCTCGGTTTCGTGGTCTGCCATGATTTTTTATCCTCTGGTGTGTCTGATAAAAACAACTGGCAGAGGTCGGATATGTTCCCGGAGAAATTCAGAAATTAGGCCATAGGACAGTAAATTGTCGACCGGTCGTGCGCGTTAGTCGGGCTGACCGGATATCCGGGTGAGAGCATTTTTAACCTTGCGCGCTTCGTCTGCCAATTGGGCTTCGCGCTTCGCACTTATTGGATCGGATGCGCTCATGCCTTCTGACTCTGCGTTGAGCCGATTGTCCATTTCCGAATCCCACTCCGTCAGAAGTGCCTGTTTGTCGCCGTCAGCAAGCTGTGGATCGGCAAGCAAAGCCTCTGGAGTGTCAAAATGTTTGCGCGGATTGGGTGTCATATCATCCATCGCCAAAATTGCGGGGGCCGCCGCCGCCAATCGTTCACGATGGACCAGAAGAGCCTGGCCGATGGTAGCGATTACAGTTTCAGGTTCGAACGGCTTGGTAATAAGGTAAGTGGGTTCGGGCCGTTCACCCGTCAGCAGACGTTCCGGGAATGCAGTGATGAAAATCACCGGCACATTCATCGCGCCCAATATGTCTTTCACCGCATCGATCCCGCTGGATCCATCGGCCAGGCTGATATCGGCGAGTACGAGCTCGGGTTGGGTTCTTGCTGCTAGCGCAACGGCTTCCGAACGGGTGCGTGCGACGCCGGTGACACTGTGGCCAAGCGCTTCGACAATCGAACGGATGTGCAATGCAATGATAGCTTCATCTTCAATGATCATGACCGAGGATTGCAGGCTATCGGTGATGGACTGCCGGGCGATTGCGGAATTGGCGGAAACCGACTCAACATCACTTCCGAGAATTTCGGCCGCCTCCTGCATACTGAACCCTTCTACAGCGGTTAAAAGCAATGCTTGCCGACCCTGGACCGGCAAACGCGCAACAAGTCCGTCGCCACCGCTTGGTTCGACCAACGCATCGTGTCGCCACAGTTGGTGAAATATGCGGTATAGTTCGACCCGTGCCGGTTTTTGGGCATCCAATTCTTCGGGCGCGAGCAAAAGCCCTTCCAGCACCTGACGCACAGCTGCGTCGCCCATTTTTTGCGATCCTGTCAGCGCACGCGCATAGCGGCGCAAGAAAGGGAGTTCAGGCGCAACCGCTGCTTTAAGTGACATATGCATTCCTCATTCGAAACAGCCAAAACTGCCCGGAGCGGTTTTTGTTCCGCGGGACGGAACTTTTTCCCCGAGTATCGAGTTTACGCTAGCATGGATGGCAAGTCGCCACCCGTTTTTTCCATGACGGCAAGGAATTCGGTGACAAACATGCAAATATCGCCGACACCCACCGGCCTACAATCGAAACCCATGCTGGCGGAGCAACAAGCAATGGTGAAAGCGAACAAGCCCGGCAATCATGATTCGGATAGCGGAGCCGATCCAATCGCGGCCGCGCTGAAACAAATGCATGATGCGGTGGCAAATGAAGAGCTGCCTGCCGACTTTCTGAAGTTGCTCGATGAAATTGATATGAAGATAGCCGATAAAAAGGCATCGCATTGACGCGCGCGGGGGAGGCCATTGATCCTGACAAGGTGTTTCGCGACCAGCTGGTGGCGCTGCTGCCGTCTCTTCGCGCCTTTTCGCGGGGGCTATGCGGGCACAGGGAAATGGCCGACGATCTGGCGCAAGACACGATGATGCGCGCCTGGGCCGCACGCGCAAGCTATACCCAAGGTACAAATTTCCGCGCGTGGATGTTTATGATCATGCGTAACCAGTTTTATTCAACAATCCGGAAAAATTCGCGGACGACTTCGCTTGATCCAGAGGTTGCTGAACGCATACTCGTGGTCGCGCCCGCGCAGCAAAATGGCATCAATGTCGACGATGTCGCCAAGGCTTTGCAAAAATTGCCAGCGGAGCAAAGGGAGACATTGTTGCTCATCGGTGCAAATGGCCTATCTTATGACGAGGCTGCTGAAGTGATGGGATGTGCCATGGGTACCGTCAAAAGCCGCCTCGCACGCGGGCGCAGCGCGCTGGCCGCCATGATTGATGGTCCTGCCGACAACGCATTATTTGATTCCCCGCCGCAAAAGGCTAAGCTTGGCGAAGGTCATGAGGTCGCACATATATTTAGTGACATCCTGCGGGAACCACCCACGGCGAAGAGCGCGATAATCGCCAGCTGAACCAAGTCAGGGTTGAGAAAAGGAATGCATTCGATGCGACCGGTCACCTTGCGTAATGGTCTGGTTCTGATCGTTATCGCGGCACTATTGCCGATCGGTACGTTAAGCATCGTACAAGCGCTATCGACCTTGAACTATTCGCGCACCCTCATTGGCAATAGACTGGTGACCAGCGCATTGGCAACGGCCGCCCGCGAGCGCGATCCTCTGGTTATCAGTAAACAGGTGCTGCTGACATTGAGCAAGGATCCGCAGGTGGTGTCCGGAAAAGCGGGATGCAGCGCCGCGCTGAAGGCGGCACTTGGGAACCTTGCTGCATTCCCCAATTTAGCGCGCTCTGACGCAATGGGTCGCGTTCAATGTTCGATTCTGCCGTTTGATCCAACAATATCTTTTGCCAAAGAAGCGTGGTGGCAGCGCGGTATCAAGGCACAAGGCTTCACAGTCAGCGCGCCAGTATATGGACAAATTTCAAAGCGGCGTATCCTTGTGGGCATGCAGCCCATCCGGGCTGAAGATGGCACCAATGATGGCGCTGTGACCGTCGCGATCGACGCATCATGGCTGGAGCGATCAATGAATGCTTCGGAACTGGGTGCTGATGCCGCAGTTGCCATCGTCGACAAACAGGGAATTGTTGTCCTTACAAGCGAGAACAGACATCTACCCCAATTTAACGTCACTTACGGAGACGCCAAAGTGGCCGATGCAACTGCGCTGGACGGTGTTGCGTGGATGTACGCGGTTGCCCCGCTTTATGATCACGAGCTTTTCGTTGTCTATGCCGAGCCCACCGAGCATTTGATGGCGACTGCGGTTAAACAAGTTCGCATCAGCCTGCTTTTGCCGATTGCGGCCCTTCTGATCGCGTGCCTGGCGATCTGGCTTGGCACCACGCGGCTTGTCCTTCGATGGCTAGAGTCGCTCCGCACGCTTGCCTCGCAATTTGCAAAAGGCGATTTTGCCGGAAATGCCGAGAAATATGAGCGCGCGCCGCGCGAGCTTGGGTTGCTGAGCGCCGATCTGCATAGCATGGCGCGCGCAATCGAGACCCGCGACCTTGAGCTGCAGGCGGCCCTTAATGCCAAGACCGCGTTGACGCATGACATACATCACCGGGTGAAGAATAATCTGCAAATCGTCAGCAGCCTGCTCAATCTTCAGGCAGGAAAGATCAGCGACCCTGCCGCGCGAGAAGCGCTAAACCAGACTCGCGCCCGTATAGGAGGGCTCGCGCAGATCCACCGGTTGCTCTATGAAGAAAGCCACGACAGCGATCATGGCAATGTCAACATCGCCAGTCTGCTAAATGCCCTGTGCGTTCAGTTGCGCGCACTGCATCGGGGGCAGGGCAATGTGCATTTAATATGCGAAGCGGCATCACAAACCGTCCCCATCAACAATGCAGTTCCCCTCACTTTACTTGCTGTCGAAGCGGTAACCAATGCCTATCGGCACGGCTATCCTTCCGGCCAGACCGGCAAGATAGTCGTCCAGTTCGATGTGGTCGATGAACAGGCAACATTATCGGTATCCGATGATGGCAGCGGATTTGATGCCACGCAAAAGACTGCGTCGATGGGGGGGCAGTTAATGGAGGCATTTGCCCAGCAGCTGGGCGGCGTACTCAGCGTCATTTCGGCACCGGGAAACGGGACAGTCATCAAGCTCGCATATCCGCTTTTGCACGAACAGGTAGACACTGAATTCACCTCCGGCGCTTAGCTATTTTTTAAGCTCTGCGTCCGCCGCTTCAACGGCATTATCGACCTTTTTCAGGTCCGATTTCACTTCGCGTTGCACGCCCTGCGCCTTGTGTTCGACAATCCGTGCCTTGGCTTCGATCTTGTCCTGTTGGGCATTCGCGTCTGAACGGGCCTTCGCAATCGCGGAATCCGCCTGACGCCCTTTGTCTTCCAGATTTTCTTTGTCAGAACAGCCGGAAACCAATGCGATCAGTGGCAATAGGGTTAGAAAATTACGCATTGATTTGGTCCTTTTGGTGGATGTTGACCACTAAACATCCGGCTGATGCATATGTTCCTTATGCAGCCGCCGCCCACCAATGGCGATCTGGATTTCGGTGAGAAATTCGATCAGCCCGCCGGCGAGGAGCAACATCGCAAGCACAAAAATTAGCGCAATGGTGTTTCCAAGATTAAGGCCGATCATCTGGCTGACAAACAGAAATACGACTACAAGACATACGGCAAGCGCGCTTGCAACACAGAGGGTGGTGGCGTGATTGCTGTGCTTTATGCGGCGTTCAAGCAGCAAGAGTTCAGTGGCGTATCTGTGATGCTCGACTCCAGCAGATTTCGAATGCAAGTCTTCGATCGCCCGCACCCTGTCTACGGATCTGCTGAGCCGCATTCCCACGACATTCAATATGCCGCCAATACCGGCAAACAGAAATACCGGTGCCACTGCTGACTGGATGGTCGACGCGATCGCGTTAAACGGCATGGATTCCGCAATCTGGCTTTACATTTGACATGACCCGCACACCAACTGACGGCGCAGTTTGCAAGCAAACTGCGCCGTCATTGAAATCCGGATATGCGCTCGAATGTTTCACCTATCCGTTCTTCAATCCTTAGCAGGCGCCGCATTGGCCCGGGTTTTGCCGACTTTCGTGGCTTGATCGGGACTGTTGCGATGCAGGAGCGTGGAACCGATGGCTGTGGCGGCGGCGCCCACTGCCACACCAATCACCGCAGCGCTCGCAATTTTCTCTTTAGTGGAAATGTGGCTAATCTGCTCGACAGCAGCAGTTTTGATTGCCGTCATCTTATCCTTGGCTGTTTTCGCTGTTAACATGTCAGCTCCTTTTAGGGTTCAATTTGGTTGTACGGCGCGTCCGGGTTTATTGATTGAACGCTCGATCACTAAGATTGCGGTTTGACCGGGAATTGTGCCCGATTTTCAGCGAACCGAACCACGCCGGACCAGATTCACGATTCCCAGCAGCACAACCGCACCAAGTAGCGAGACGGCGAGTGACTTTATATCAAATGCACCCGATGTGATCGGCGCGCCTCCAAGCAAAGGTGTCAACAGATAGCCGGCCAGAATGGCACCGACCACGCCGACCACTACATTCAACAAAATTCCTTGTTGGCCGTCTGTCCGCATAATCATGGACGCCAGCCATCCGAGGATACCGCCGACGATGAGCATGATGATCAAATTCATTTTACTTCTCCTGATTCATGAAACCGTAATAACGAACGGAGCCGCATTTGGTTCCACCCGCGTCGGCGTTTCTTCGTTCATTGCCGATGCCGCGGCGGCAAGATTGGCATTGGCAAAGTCCCAATTGAGCAGATGGTCGAGAAACACCGTGACAAAATCGGCACGCCGGTTTTGATAGTCGAGATAATAGGCATGCTCCCAAAGGTCGCAGCATAACAACGGCGTCCGCACGTTCCGCGGAGGGAGTTCTGCATCATGGGTTGTAACTATTCCAACCGCGCCGTCCGTTACGACCAGCCAAACCCACCCGGAACCGAAATGCTTGGCTGCCGCCGCGCTGAACGCCGCCCGAAACGCCGCGTCGTCACCGATTTCACGTTCAATCAGCATCTTGATATCGCCGGTCGGCGGTCCGCCGCCATCCGGTTTCATCGATTTCCAGAAGAAATCATGATTCCAGCTTTGAGCGGCGTTGTTGAAAATGGTTTGGCGCGCAGCAAGTCCCTGGGACTGTTGAATAACCTCTTCAAGAGGCAAATCCGATAACGCATCGCCGTCAAGCAATTTGTTGAGCGTATCGACATAACCCTTGTGATGCTTGCCATGATGTAACGCCAGTGTTTCTGCCGAAATATGCGGTTCCAGCGCATCCTCTGCATAAGGAAGTTTGGGGAGGGTAAACATAGGGTAGCTCCTGTGCAAAGGATGCAATGGCTGGAATTAAAGCCGGTCGCCAAGCTTGCCTTTGATCGTTCCGATCTTGCTTTGTGCCTTGCCCTTGGCTTCTTGTGCGAGGCCCTTGGCAACCATTTCAGGATGTTCGGTGTTCTTGCCTACGGCAACTTTGGCCTTGCCTATCGCCTCGTTGGTGGCACCCTTCACCTTGTCAACAAATTCACCCATCGAAAATCTCCTTTTCATATCGTCGAACTGTTCCGACGATATGCCAAACCTGTGAAATTTGGTTTTGATCCCTTAAAGGCTTTTTTGTCGGCTATCGCTTGGTCAGGCGGGCGCCAATTGTCTTTGCAACAGCATGAGCGATGCATCGCCCGGATAGCTGGTTGCGGTGAACCCCATCTCGCGCTCCATATCAATGGCGGAATAATGATCGCGGCTTTCAATCGATTCAATTGTCTTGACGCCCTTGGCTTCGGCAAAGCGCACGATGTGCGCCAAAAGCTCCCACGCCAGACCCATATTTTTATATTCAGGCAGCATGACCATGGCGACCTCGCCTTTTGCCATATCGTCCGAGCAGGCAAGCATTGCGGTTGCAATGATCTCCGGTCGGTTCGGAACAAATGCGAGGAAATTCTCGGTCTGGCGATGGTCGACGCTGGTCATCGACACGAGGCGTTCGTGGCTGACCGTTTTAAGCGCGGAAAGAAAGCGAAAGCGCATGTCGACAGGTGTAACATTTTCGAAAAAGGCACTCAAAGCAGCTTCATCTTCGGCCCGGGCGGGCCGGATATGCACAGCAAGCCCTCCGCTCGTCGTCAAATCCCGTATCCAGTTTTCCATGAAATTTACTGCCTTTTTTGCTCACCGGAATAGGCGATCATACGGGCATTATGTGAGCAGCGGGACGCCCGTAATACCGTCGGAATCTACCTACATTTTGTCAGCTTCTATTTCAGGTCCGACGCCATCTGTGCATGCTGCGTCCGCAAGTTCGCGATGGGAAGCAAGAAACCGGATTTCAATTGTAAGATTACAGGGTGGGGTCGAACATTGGATATCGGCGGATTTGCGGGAAAAGGCCAATGGAGCCATTGATCACTTTTCTATCCCCCTTGCGCTGACCGCAAGAACTGAGAAAAGGGAGATTGCGGTCATGGGCGATTGCGCGTGCAAGTCGAAAAATTCGGATTTTGTTCGATTTTGATGGAATCAAATGGAGCGCATAGGTACATTTCTTGCTCTTGTTGGCCGATCGGTGGAATGTTTCATTCTGTCAGAGGCCACCTCATTCAAAGTGGGATAGGAATATTATGGCCCGGATACGGATGTTTACAGCGGCTGTCATTGCACCGGCATTTCTTTTCGGCTGTTCGGGGGGTGGTTCGGAATCCGCTGGTCCGCAACAGACATCCGATAGCGCAACCGGTCCGGTTTCTTCTGATCAAAGCAAATCCGTTGCCACGGCGTCAGAACTGCCTGCGGCAGAAGATGTGTCCACGCTGGACGGCGCGAAACTGTCAGACTTCAAAGGCGACGCGGCGGCTGGCAAGCTTGTATTTGCCCAATGCAAGGCATGTCATGTGACCGATGCAGGCGTCAACAAAATCGGGCCATCGCTTGCCGGGGTAATTGGTCGCAAGGCGGGCAGCGTTGACGGATTTAACTATTCATCGGCAAATGCGGCGAGTGGCTTTGTCTGGACAAAAGAGAAAATGTTCCAGTTTCTGGAAAAGCCGCAACGGGTTATTCCAAAAACAAAGATGATGTATGCGGGAATGAGCGACCCGCAAAAGCGCGCGGACATTATCGCCTATCTTGAACAGCCTGGCTGACACAAGGTCGGTAGGCGGGTTCTTTCCCGTCATGCCCCAGAAGTCAGAATAAGTACAAATCAGCATCTCATCGAAGCCGGGGTAACGCCCGGCTTTTTTGCGTAAAAAAGGCAGGTGGATGAGCGGACAGGCCAATTTATGACACTGGCATATCATTTAAGTTACATATTTATGACTATAATATTGCATTATATGTCATCAAAGTGTAATAAAAACCTTCAGAGCAAGGAGAGTTGCCATGAAATCATTATTTGTCGGCATGTTACTGACAGTTGGTCTGTGCGGAGTCGCACAGGCGGCGCCCAGTTCTCAAGGCGAGATTGGCTATCCAAAGGGGTCCATTGGATATGATGCCCTGGTGGAAGGTGATAATCAGCGCGCAATTTCGCAAATTTTGAGCAGCGACCGGGTCAGTCTGCGCGATCCTGCAAAGCTTATCAACCTTGGCCAGGCCTATGCACGGACTGGAAGAACCGCCGAAGCGGCCGAACTTTTTATGATGGCCATGCAAAGCCGGGAAAACGTTGAACTGGTTTTGGCCGATGGCCGGATCATGAATTCCAGGGAAGCCGCCAGACAGGCATTTTCCGGACTTCAGACAAAAGTGGCGACACGCTGACGACGGTCGTCGTTTAGGGTAAGGGCCACTGAAATGCGCCGTCAGGCAGAATGGCTGCCTGACGGCGCGCATTTTGGTCCGACATCTTTGCCATTTTGACGCCTCGCAAGTGCTTTTGACGGGTCCTGACCCTAGCACAGCCACTGTCGATATTTGGGCGGGTATTATTACCCGCCCTCTTTATTTTACAGATAATTAGGTCGTGTCAGCCAGCGATTCCGCTGATGTCACATATATGCCATAAAAATGACTCCGCATTGAAATCTAATAAGCGCTGCTTTGTCACATGCCGCTTCTATGGGCGGTTTGGACAACGGGTGGGGCCTTCGTTGATTCGTCGCTGGTCCGTTGCTTGTGCCTGAAATTAGGCGATTATATTTGTTGCGGAGAATCAGAATGTTAGATCCAAAATTGCGTGGCATCATATATGCGACTGCTGCTGCTGCCCTCGTTGCCGGTTGCGGCGCGGATGACATCGCATCGCCGGGTACGGGCGGAAACGTCACTATCAATAATCCGGCTCCTCCCCCGCCACCTCCACCTCCACCTCCGCCGCCAGCAACGGTTCAGCCTGCAGGTGGCTGCCCAACTATTTCCGATCCGCAAGGATTGACGGACTCGGGCACGATTACTGGTCCAACGGGAACTTATCGCGTTTGCACATTGCCTGCGCGGTTGAATACAACCAGCACGTTGCCCAAGATCACTGGTGTTCTGTATAGCCTGGGTGGACGCGTAGATGTAGGGACCGACCAAGGCCCATCGTCGACGAATAATGTCGTTACGCTAAATATTGAACCAGGCGTCATTATTTTTGCAAATGTGGGTCAGGCATGGTTGAATGTGAACCGTGGAAACCGGATCAATGCTGTAGGAACTGCGGCTCTGCCGATCATTTTTACAAGCCGTGATAACGTTCTAGGCCTGAACAGCGACAATTCGATTGGCCAGTGGGGCGGCGTTGTTCTCAGCGGTCGTGCGCCGATAACCGATTGTGCTGCACCGGGTGCGACGCCAGGCACCGTTGCATGCGAACGACAGGTTGAAGGCGCAGTTGACCCAGCGTTGTTCGGTGGTGCCAACAGCGCGGATAATAGCGGTCGCATGAGCTTTGTGCAGATCCGGTTTTCAGGCTTCGTTCTGTCCGGAAATTCGGAACTTCAGTCGCTTACTACAGGCGGTACTGGTTCAGGAACAGTTCTTGACCATATTCAGTCGTTCAACAGCTCTGATGATGGCGCTGAATTCTTCGGCGGATCAGTGAACATGAAGTTCTTTGTTTCAGTCGGGGCTGATGACGACAATCTTGATACCGACACCGGCGTAAAGGCGAACTTCCAATATGTATTGGCAGTTCAACGGCAGGGTGCTGGCGACTCGATGATTGAAGCAGATTCCGACAATGCGCTTGACGGCAATCTTCCCCGTCAAAACACCCGCCTGTCGAACTTCACCTTTATCCAGCGGAGTAATCTGGGTAACCTTTCAGCGATATTGCTGCGCGGTGGTACCGACTATAGCTTGGTGAATGGCGTAATTGTCAGCCCTAACACGTCGTGCTTGCGGATAAGCCGTCCCCAGACAATTTCAGCAACTGTTGATGCTGCGATTGACGAAGCTGGCGCGCCCTTCATCCGTTCTGTTGTCGCCCAGTGCGGTAACCCTGCATTTGTCGGATCAAATGGCGTCACCGAAGCTCAGGTTGCTGCGGTATTTGGTTCGGGCAGCAATAATAACAACAGTGCGTTTACCCCGACATTGTCTTCATTGTTCATCAATGGTGCCAATGAAACTGCGGTGACTGCATTCAATGCCAACACATTGAACGCATTCTTTGATGCCACAACTTATGTGGGCGCTGTACGCGATGCCAATGATACATGGTTTGCCGGTTGGACTTGCAATAGCGCGACCGCAAATCTGGGAACAAGCACGTCAGGTCTCTGCACCTCCCTGCCGACCTTTTGATAGGCCGTAATTGATTTGGGTGGGGTGCAGGCGTAGCCGCGCACCCCACCCTTTTTTGACCAAGAGTAAGGGAAAGAATATGTTGAAGCCATTGGGGGCAATCAGCCTGTTGCTTTTGTCATCTGCGCTTGTCACGCCTTCAATGGCGTTGGCTCAAGATGCCGAAACTGCACAAGCCGAACCAACCGAAATGACGGAAGAGGCGGCTGAACCAGCTGTTGACGCCGCCGCTGATCCGGCAACCGATGCCGCCGCCGAAGAAGAGCAGGTGGATGTTTCCATCCCAGGTGGTGAAGAGATAGTTGTACGTGGGTATCTCGATCGCAATATTTCCAAAAACGCGCAGCAGGTTGTTTCGGTACTTTCCAGTGCAGATATCGAACGTACCGGCGAAGGTGATATCGCGGGCGCTTTGGCCCGGGTTACTGGTCTGAGTGTGGTTGGCAATGGCTTTGTCTACGTGCGCGGTCTTGGCGACCGTTACTCATTGGCGCTTCTTAACGGTTCGCCTTTACCGAGCCCTGAGCCGCTAAAGCGCGTTGTCCCGCTCGATCTATTTCCGACCAGCGTGATTGCTTCCTCGCTGGTGCAAAAGACCTATTCGGCGAATTTTCCCGGCGAATTTGGTGGAGGTGTTATCAACCTCACTACAAAAGCCATTCCGCGCGAGACATTCCTGACCATTGGCGGTGACATTAGTGTCAATGGCGAAACCACAAATCAGCTCGGCTATACCTATTTCGGCAGTTCGCAGGATTGGAGCGGGTTTGACAACGGTAATCGCAATCTGAAGCCGGCGCTTGCTGCCTATTTGGCGAGTGGCGAACGGATCAGTGCGGGTAATGTTGATACGCAAGCAATTGCTGGTCAGTTGGTTACGGGACGCAATGCGGTGATACAGCGCAATCGTAATCTTCCCGCCAACGGTTCCGCAAATATTACCGGTGGTACCAATTTCGACATTGGTGATGATGCGACAATGGGTATTATTTTTAATGCCGGATACAGTAATAAATGGCGGACCCGCGATACGTTGCAGCAAACTGCTGCGACCCTCGATTTGAGTCAGAAAGAGCTCGATTTTCAGCGCGTCATTACCGATAACCGGATTGTCGTAAACGGCTTGCTGGGCTTTGGTATCGAAGCCGGTGATCAAAAGATCCGTTGGACCAATTTGTTCATTCGCGACACGTTGAAGCAAGCGCGTCTGGGCGTGGGAACACGGCAAACGACGTCGCCCACCGCAACTTTGATGCAACAGGATACGGCTTGGTTTGAACGCCAGCTTATAGATTCGCAATTGGTCGGTGAATTCAAGCTTTCACCGGATGTGAATTTGAGCGTCCGTGTTGCCTATGCAAATTCGCAGCGTGAAGCACCCGATGAATTTAGTTTCGAATATATTCGCAGCAATCAGGCATCTGACCCATTTGGGCAGTTTTTCATCAATCGTCTGAACAATGGTCAACAAGGCAGTGCTGAAGTCAGCTATTCTTTCCTGAACGAAGATCTATGGGCAGGCGGCCTTGATCTGTCAGTCAAAGTTACGCCAGACATTACGGCAACCATTGGCTACGCCTATTCTGATACGACCCGACGGACAGAACGCCGCGATTTCCAGTTTACGGCCCCGTCAGATTTTCCCAATGCAGTTGCCCTGTTCCGACCGGATTTTCTGCTGCAACCCGACGTCATAGATTTTTTCAACATCGCACTGATTGATACCAATGAAGCGAATCCTGTATTTGATGCTCGGTTGCTGAACAATGCGGGCTATGGACAGATACAGGCGTTTATTACCCCGGAAATCAGCTTAAATCTCGGCGTGCGTTATGAAACTGCGAAGCAAACCGTTTTACCGGTGCAGGTGTTTAACACGCCATCAGCATCTTTGGCCGCGACCAGCTTGAATGAGAGCTATTGGTTGCCTGCCGTGACATTGACCTGGGATATTACGGATCAAATGAAGTTCCGGTTGAGCGGTTCGAAAACCATCGCGCGTCCGCAGTTTCGTGAACTAATTTTCCAGAATTATTTCGACACTGATTCAAACCGACTCTTCCGGGGCAATCCATTTCTGACAGACAGTCAGCTTTATAACGCCGAAGCCCGTTATGAATGGTATTTTGATCGGGATCAGCGATTCACGGTTGCTGGATTTTTTAAACGGATCGACAAACCGATTGAATCCTTCTCCAGTTTTGACGACAATTCGGTCATTACCAGTTTCGCCAATGCGCCCAAGGCCGATTTGTACGGTGCAGAAATCGAAACGCAGAAATATTTTGATTTATCCGGGCTTGGAGAAAAAGGCTTTTTTGCGACACGACGTGCCGTTGTTATCGCCAACTACACCTATACCCAGTCAAAAATCAGCGTTAAGGCGGGTGATGCTGTTGCGGTATTCAACTCGTCTTCAACGAGCGCCCTCGACTTCTTCACAAATGGCTCTCCGTTGACGGGGCAATCTGACCATTTGGTGAACTTGCAATTCGGCCTGGAAGATACCGAGCGTTTGTCCCAACAAACAATCCTGCTGACTTACGCCAGTGAACGAGTCACAAGTCGCGGTGCTTCACTGCAACCGGATATCAAGGAAAAACCGGGGTTTCAGCTCGACTTTGTTGCGCGTGAAGGCTTCACTATCGGTGGCAAAGAAGCCGAACTGAAATTCGAAGCGCGTAATCTGACCAACACCAAATATCAGGAATTTCAGGAAAGCGGAGAAAACCGGATATTTTACAACCGCTATCGTCAAGGAATTAGTGCGTCGATTGGCGTAGAAATCAATTTCTAACCCACAGCAAACCCCCACTTACGGCAGTGAATCTTGACCGATTTGCTGCCGTAATTTTGTGACCGCCCCAATTCTGGCCCGACACAAAGCGTCATGAAAATGTAATTTTAATGTCACGCATAAGTCACGGGATCGCCTTACGCCCGCAGTGTCGGATCAAGAATCACGCAAAGAAAAAGGGTGGCAATTTTGCTAGCGGACAAGTTTAGACTGCAATCATTCCGGCTCGCACCAATTCCGTTTGCAAAACTGGTTTTGGCGATACTGTCGATTTTGGTCGCTTTGCAAATTGTACGCTTGGTCTTTTTGTTCGTCGCCGATGTGGGGCCCTTGGGCAATTGGCGTGCGGTGCCGGTTAACATAGTATCGTCGTCGGCGCGCGGTGCCCTGTTTACCGGCTTTGATCCTTTCTTCCGTAGCGAGGCTGTGGCGGGCGGCACCCAAAATGTGACTTCGCTCAACCTCACCCTGTACGGCATCAGGTCCAATGAAAACTCGGGCGGCGGCTCTGCCATTATCGCGGGGGAGGACGGTGTCCAAAACAGCTTTGCGGTAGGTGAAGAAGTGACGGCTGGGGTCGTTCTGGATGCGGTCGCGTTCGATCATGTTATTTTGTCGCGTGGCGGGGTGAAAGAATCCCTGTATCTAGATCAATCAGTGCCTGCTGAAACCGTGGGAACCGGCACGGCCGCCGCTACTGGCGTAATGCCACCGCTTCCTGCGTCAACCGGCGCGCAGTTAAATGCGGAAAGCTTGCAAAAATCAATTGGCCTTGCCCCGCGAAATGAAGGCGGGCGCGTTACTGGTCTGGTATTGCAGCCGCGCGATGATGGCACAATGATGCGGCTGGCCGGCTTTCAAGACGGGGATGTTGTTGTTGCCGTCAACGGTCGCCCCGTTTCTTCCGCCGCCGACGTTGCTTCGCAATTCCGACCCGGCACCCGACTGAGCATTGAAGTCGAGCGGGCAGGGTCAAAAATACCTATCGCATTAAATCTGGAAAAACCGTGATCTATAAATTTCCGCACTGGCTTGCTTGCGCCGCGCTTCTTATTGCGACGCCACTATTTGCCCAGCATTCACTTAATGTACGTGACGCCGATATCAGGGCATTTGTTCAGGATGCTGCGCGCGTTACCGGGCAAACATTTATTGTCGATGGCCGTGTTACCGGTAAAGTCTCTGTGGTTACAGACAGACCCTTGTCACGGTCCGAATATTTCGAGGTATTTTTGTCGACATTGAGGGCCAATGGTCTGGTCGCAATACCCATGCGCGGTGGCGGTTATCGGGTGCAACCTTCGGAAGGCGCAGCAACCCAGCCGAGCCGCGTCGGTAGCAAATCTGCCGCCCCCAGCCAGTTTGTAACGGAAGTATTCCGCTTGCGTTCGATAGATGCGACCACCGCTGTGGAAACATTGCGTCCTTTGGTCAGCCGCGAAGGTTCGATCACCGCTAATCGCAATGCGAACAGTCTGGTGGTTGCCGACTATGCCGACAATCTGCGCCGGATCCGCGAATTGGTGCGACAGATAGACAGGGATTCTGCAGCAACCCAAATCGTGACGCTCGAAAATGCAGGAGCACGCGAAATCGCGACTGCTTTACAAGCGCTGGCCGGGCAGGGCGGCGGCGAAGGTAGCCGATCACCCGTATCCGTTGCCGCCATTGACAGTGCCAACGCCATCGCCTTGCGCGGCGACCCTACGTCGGTTGCGCGTTTTGCCGCCATGGCAAAACAATTGGATGCGCGCGCGCAATCGGGCTCTGAAATCCGCGTATATCGGCTGGAACACGCCAATGCCGAAACGCTTCTGGAAACCGTTCAATCGTTAATCGGTGGCCAGAATAAAGTGGCATCAAATGGGGATTTACCGCCCATTGCCAACGCATCATCAAATGGGAATGCGCCGTCGGCACCGGCATCGTCGCCCGTGGCGGCCATTTCCGATGGCGCAGGGGGGAATGGCATAGGCGGACGTGGGCCGATTGTAGTGACGCGTTACGAAGGCACAAATGCCCTGATAATTGCGGCCAACCCTGAAATGCAGCGCACGCTGGGTGAACTGATCCGCCAATTGGACAGTCGGCCCGAACAGGTGCTTGTCGAAGCGATTGTGGTTGAAATAGGTAATGAAGCTGCAAAAAATCTGGGTGTGCAGTTTCTGCTGGGTGGGAAGAACCTGCCCTTTGCGGCGACCAGCTATTCCAATGCAACGCCCAATATCCTGACGATAGCCGGAGCCATAGGTGCGGAAGAATTGACGCGCACGACAACTACCGTCAACGGCAATACCACGACAACATCGACCAACAGTGCGCTGGGCGACAGTTTGCAGGAGGCTGCGGCAGCTTCTATATTGAATGCCACAGGCGGCTTTGGGGGCTTTGCGCTCGACATCGGCAAAGATGCAATTTTTGGCACGATTATCAATGCGATTGCCGCTGACACAGAATCCAACCTGCTGGCGACGCCACATATCGTTACCCTCAACAACCAGAAGGCGAAATTTCTGGTCGGTCAGGAAGTTCCTGTCAGCACCGGTGAACAGCTCTCGGCCAATTTTGAAAATGCGTTCCGGACGGTCCAACGTCAGGAAGTAGGTATCAAATTGGAAGTGACGCCTCAGGTCAACGCCCAAGGAGACGTCAAACTCTTCCTCAAACAGGAGGTATCGAGCGTTGCGGGACCTGTGTCGTCGCGCTCGAGCGACCTGATCTTGAACAAGCGCGAATTTGAAACGACCTTGACTGTAGGCGATGGGCAGTTGCTCGCAATTGGGGGGCTTTTGAACGATGATGAACGGCGAACGATTGAACGCATCCCCTTGCTGAGCGACATTCCGCTGATCGGTGAATTGTTCAAATCGCGCAGCCGAAGCCGAAGCAAAACGAACCTGATGGTTTTCATTCGCCCGACAATTTTGCGAAACCGGGCCGACGGCGACACTCTGACGGCACGCCGATATGAATATGTGCGCGGAATGCAAAAGGCCCGCGATCCGGATTCGGAACCCAGTATCGACGAATTGTTGCGGGATTATATGGGGGCGATGTTGCCGGTGTCGCCTGCGGTCGGGCCGAACGATCTGCTTGTCGGTGCAACCGACAATTTGCAGCGTCCCGAAACCGGTGGACCGCTGCAACCTGCTGAAATTCCGCAGAGTAACATCTCACCCACCACAGGGGGCGGAATATGACAATAAGGCGCGGCGAAGTCGACATATCCGATGCAACGCCGTCCGGGATGGCGCAAACCATGGGGTTGACGCCGCCAGCTCCCTTGCTTGACCTGCCTTATGCCTTTGCCAAAGCGCATGGCGTTGTGTTGCGCCATGAACATGAAAACCGCATGATTGTAGCTTTTCGTCAGGGTGCAGATCCGTTGATGTTGTTAGAGGTGCGGCGGTATCTCGCCATGCCGTTCGATGTTGAAATCGTCGATAATGCGACTTTTGATCGCTATCTTTCCGACCATTATGCAATGGATGGGTCGGCCGCTGCGATGGCCGGATCAATCGGGGCTGGCGATAGTGACTTGCTGTCTGACATGTTGCCAAGCGCTGATGACCTGCTCGACAGTGCAGATGACGCACCGGTAATCCGTCTGATAAATGGGATCATTGCCGAAGCCGTGCGTCAGGGCGTTTCCGATATCCATATCGAACCATATGAAACCGGCCTTGTTGTGCGAATGCGGACTGACGGCGTGTTGCAGGAACGCCTCCGATTGCCAGCCAATGTCGCGCCAATTGTAGTAAGCCGCATAAAAGTCATGGCACGCCTTGATATTGCCGAGCGCCGCATTCCGCAGGACGGCCGCATTGGCCTTACATTGGGCGGCAGATTGGTTGATGTGCGCGTTTCGACATTGCCTAGCCGTGCCGGCGAACGTGTCGTGATGCGTATTCTCGATAAGGAAAATGCAGGCATCTCCCTCGATCTGCTTGGCATGTCGGATGAAACGCTTAAGATATTGAGCGAAGCCTTGGCCGAACCCAATGGTATCATCCTTGTGACCGGGCCCACTGGCTCGGGCAAGACGACTACGCTTTATGCCGGACTGAAAAGCCTGAATGATGGCACCCGCAATATTCTGACCGTCGAAGATCCGGTCGAATATGCGGTCGACGGTATTGGCCAGACGCAAGTCAATGCCAAGGTCGGCATGACATTTGCCGCCGGTCTGCGCGCCATTTTGCGGCAAGACCCCGATGTTGTGATGGTCGGCGAAATCCGTGACCGTGAAACAGCCGATATTGCGGTGCAAGCCGCGCTTACCGGGCATTTGGTGCTGACCACGGTGCATACAAATGATGCCCTTGGTGCCATCACCCGAATGCGCGACATGAAAGTCGAACCATTTTTGCTGGCGTCCACTTTGCGCGCCGTCATCGCGCAAAGGCTGGTTCGGCGCTTGTGCCCGCATTGCCGCGAAACCGAGCAGGCCGATGGTAACGCTGCATCCTTGCTGGGCTTTGATAAAGGCACCGCCGTCTATAAAGCCGTCGGTTGTCCTGAATGTGGAAACACCGGTTTCCAAGGACGTATCGGCGTGTTCGAAGCGGTCAGGGTCGATGAAACAATCCGCCGCCTGATCAATGATGGCGGCGATGAGGCGATTCTGGCGCGGCACGCGTTCGTCAACCAACCCAATTTAAGCGCCGCCGCCCGCAAACTTGTGCGTGCGGGCCATACCACGCCGGAAGAGGCCATCCGCATTTCGCGGCGCGAAGATGTTCAGGATGCCTGAATTTGCCTATCTTGCCATTGACCCCGAAGGCCGTGAAAAACGCGGGCGGATTGCGGCGGTCAATGACGATATGGCGCGTGAACGGCTGACTCTGAAAAAACTGTATATCGTGACCGTAGAGCCCGCTGCTGCCAACCCGTCTAGATGGGCCAATATGCCATTTCGCCGCAGAGCCCGTTTGAATTCCAAACAATTGACTTTGTTTACCCGGCAATTGTCATCGCTGGTACAGGTCAGTCCGTTGGAAGAGGCGCTGCGGACGATCAGCCGTCAAAGTGAGCAGCCCCATGTCAGGACAATCCTGACCGAAGTTCATGCCGGCGTGGTTGAAGGGCAGCGGCTTTCGGATGCGATGCGCCGTGAGGACAGTAGCTTTCCCGCTCTCTATCGCGCGATGATTGCGGCCGGTGAAGGCGCAGGTACTTTGCCGTTGATTACAGAACGGCTCGCCAATTTGCTTGAACGTCAGGCGGAAATGCGCGGCAAGCTGATTGGTGCGCTGGCCTATCCGGCGGTACTTTCGCTGGTTGCCATCCTTGTCGTCATGGGGCTTATGGTTTCGGTGGTTCCACGGGTTGTTGAACAATTTGACAATGTCGACCAGCAATTGCCATTGATTACCCGAATTGTGATCGGTGTTTCTGCGTTTCTTGCAAGTTATTGGTGGGCGATTGCGCTTGTCCTGATGATCGGCGCATTTCTGTTTTGGCAAGCGTTGAAGAGGCCTGCATTTCGGCTGTCGGTTGACCGGACGATGCTGCGGGTTCCGCTATTGGGAAAATTGCTTCGCAATCTTCACGCGGCGCGTATGGCGCGAACTCTCGCAACGATGGTCGCCAGTCGCCTGCCCCTGTTGGAAGGCCTGCGCCTTACAGGCGGCACGATCCGCAATCGGCTCTTGTCCGGTGCCAATGATGACATCGTAGAGGCCGTTCGCAGCGGCGGCAGTCTTTCAGGGGCGATGCGCGCAACAGGTGTTTTCCCGCCGCTACTTGTTTATCTTGCGGCAAGCGGGGAAAGTGCGGGTCAATTGGATGTAATGCTTGAACGTGCGGCGGAATATCTGGAACGTGAATTTGACAATTTTACCAGCACCGCCCTATCCTTGCTGGAACCATTGATTATCGTCGCGATGGGCGGCGTTGTTGCTATAATCATATTGGCTATTTTATTGCCCATCCTCCAACTGCAGAATCTTACGGGACTTTAGCAATGCCTAGTTTTTTCAATCACCGATCCATCGCACTACCGATGGCATCAACCGTCGCGCCAAAACCCTCTGATGTGGAAAACCGCAACGGTTTCACCCTCGTCGAAATGATGGTCACGCTTTTCATTCTCGCGCTATTGACCACGATTGTGGCAATCAATGTCCTTCCCAACCAGGATAAGGCGATGGTGCAAAAGGCAAAGGCGGACATTGCCGTACTGGGCCAGGCGCTGGAAACTTACCGGCTGGATAATCTGCGCTATCCTGATGCGGGCATTGGTTTGCAAGCGCTGGTTTCTCCGCCATCAGCAGGCAGTGTCCGCACGCAAGGCTATATCAAAAAGCTGCCCAACGACCCGTGGAACCGACCCTATCAATATAGTAATCCCGGCCGGAACGGCGCGTTTGATATATATTCGCTTGGGGCCGACGGCGCACCGGGCGGCGAGAATGAAAATGCGGATATTTACGGCGAATAAGCTGCCTCATTTCCAAATCATTCGGGAAACAGAGCGCGGTTTCACTTTGGTGGAATTGATGGTGGTTATCTTCATCATCGGCCTTGCCAGTGCCGCTGTCGTAATGACATCGCGCGCGTCCGGTGGCGGTGCGCGGGATGAAGCGGAGCAACTTGCCGCCCGGATCGCCGCGTTGCGTGACAATGCGATTCTGCAATCACGCACCATGGCTGTCTGGGTCCGGCCTTCCGGTTATGGTTTTGAAACCCGTTCAGCCGGTGTGTGGGCACCAATTGCGACGGCACCGTTCACCATGGTTGATTGGCAACGCGGCACAACGGTGCGGCTCCACGGCGATCGGCAACTTAGGGTGGCATTTGATAGCACCGGCTTGCCCTCTAGCGCCGTCGGCATTGATGTTGTGCGGGGCGACGCAGTTGTGACAGTCAATCTCGCTGCGACAGGAGATGTACGTGTCGCCCGTTAAAAGCACTTTGTCCCGCAATGGCTTTACCTTGCTCGAAATCATGGTCGCACTGGCCATTTTTAGCCTGGCGGCGCTGGCGATGGTGCGGTTGCAGGGATATTCCGTCCGCTCCACCGCCAATCTGGGCGACAGCAGCATGGCGTGGCAAGTCGCGCGGAATGTTGCTGTGGAAATATTGTCCAATCCGGTATCCCCGACCTTGGGCGAAACAGGCGGGGAGGAATTGAACGGCGGTCAAAATTGGCGCTGGACCGCAACCGCAAGCAAAACCGACGATGCCCGCCTTGTACGTATAGAAATCAACGTCGTTGGCACCGGACTTGCCGCGTCGCGCAAGGCGCGACTGTCCATTGCCCGGCCCGTAGCGCAATGAATTCGGCGCGCCATCCGGAGGCGGGCTTTACCCTTGTCGAGCTCCTTGTAGCGCTGGCCATTTTTGCGTTAATCTCGGTCGCCGGGGTCATATTACTCCGTTCGGGCAGTGATACGCAAATTGCGGTCAAGGGTAGACTGGAAGAATTGTCGCGTAGCAACAGACTGTACAACAGCATCGAAGCCGACCTAGCCCAAGCCATTGCGCGGCCGGTGCGCGACACGTCCGGTTTGCCCGTCCCTGCTTTCACGCAAACAGCGGCGTCAACGCCCGAAGCCTTGTTCGGATTTGTCCGCGCAGGCTGGTCCAATTTCGATGAATCGCCGCGCGCCGGATTGCAGCGCGTTACCTATGTCTTGCAAAATGGCATGTTGAAACGGGTAAGCTGGCCGATGCTCGATGGGGCAGCACCGATGGACGCGGCGACGTTGGTTGAGAATGTCAAATCGGCTGAAATCCGTTTCCGCGACGATCGGGGCGAATGGCGCAGTGACTGGTCAGCAAATGACCCGGACGCACTGCCCCGCGCCGTCGAATTACGGCTGACTCTGGTGGCAAAACCGGAACAGCGGATGCTATTCCTGGTTGGATCGCAGACGCGGCCCATACCGAAATCTGTGGATGAAGAGGCTGCCGGTTGATGTGTCACCGATCATCTGAACGCGGGGCGGCGCTGTTGTCGGTTTTGCTGATGGTGGCGGTGCTTGCGGTGATCGCGGCAACGACACTTGACCGGTTGGCGCTTTCGACCAAATTGTCGGGCAATGGCAATGCGCTCTCTCAGGCTCGGATGTTCAGTTACGCCGCCGAAAGCATAGCCAGTGCGCGCATTGAGGATCTGATTGCACGTGACGCGGCGCAAACGACATTGGCGGGTAACTGGATGGGTCGGCAACAGGCCTTGCCCATACCCGTCGGCACCGCCATGGCGCGGGTGAAAGATGGTGGTAATTGTTTCAATCTGAACAGCCTGGTGACCGACAGCCAAGGCAGATATCTCGCGAGTGCAACGGGTCAGGAGCAATTTGTTTCGTTGATGGTCGTATTGGGCATCAACGAAAATGTAGCGCGCCCCATTGCCGCAGCGTCCGCAGACTGGGCCGACAGTGACACGACAATTTTGGCAAATGGGGCGGAAGATGATTCCTATCAGACAACCGCTACGCCCTATCTGGCCGCCAATCGGCTTTTCGCCCATCCCAGCGAATTGCGCGCGGTCAAGGGTGTTACTCCGGCCATTTATGCAAAGCTGCGCGGATGGATTTGCGCGCTGCCAGAAGCGACGCTATCGCCCTTGAATGTCAATACGTTGCTTCCCGAACAGGCACCATTGCTGGTCATGCTATTCCCCGTGGGCAGGCTCAGTCCCGTGACCGCGCGGAGCTATCTCGCCAAGCGGCCATCGAATGGCTATGGCAGCCTCATTCGATTCTGGGAGGCACCCGAATTGGCGGCGTTGGAGCCGACACTTCCGGTGCGGGGGCAGGTAAAACTGACGAGCAAATATTTCCTTTTGGACACTCAAGTGTCGTTGGACGAACTGGTACTCGAAGGCGAATCAATGATCGTTGGCAGCCCGGCGCCAGCGCATGTCATCTGGCGCAGTTGGGGGGAACAGGAATGAACCTCCTCATCACTCGCTTCCCCATGTCCGAATCGGATTTCCCGAAAATCTGGCGTGTTGCGGATGGCAAATGGATTGATTGCGGACCGCTCGACCAATTTCGACCGGAAGTTGAAGACGATAGGGTGATGGCAATTGTCGCACCCGCTCCGGCTTTTTGTTCATGGCTTTCCCTGCCCGACCTCGAACCGCGTCAAGCGGAAGGGGTGGCAAAATTGCGGGTTACCAATCAGGCCCTTGGGCCAGTGCATGTGGTAGCCAAACATTATGAAACCGACATATTGTGCGCCGCAATCTCGCCAGATGCGATGAATTGCGGGATCGATCATCTCACAAAATACGGACTTGATCCTGATATCATCATCCCTTTTGGATTAGCGATTGAAGATACTGCCAAACATGTGGTGCGGGCCGAATTTGATGGCATGACGGTGTTGCGCGGAACAGGCTTTGCGACCCCTGACGAGCCGATATTTCGCGCCTTGATTGCTGGTGATAATCCGGTTGTTGATATCGATGCGGATCTGCTGCGCGGGATGCTGCTGGACATGGGCCAAGCGCCACTGCTCAATCTGCGGGCAGGAACCTTCGCCAAAAAGGCGCGGACGATATGGGTAACAGACCGGCAACGCGCATGGATTGCCCGCCTGACAGGTGCATTGCTGGCGGCCACGATCCTGCTGTCGCTTGTGACTTTGGCCAAATATTGGACAGCAACCTCGGCGGAAAATGACCGGGCATTAGCTGCGGCGCGTAAAATTGATCCGTCGATCCAGGATATCGCGCAGGCCGAAATGCAATTGGATCGTAAATTGCAGCAAAAGGGGTATTCCAAGGGCCGGTTTGGCGCATTGTCTGCAGGGTTGTGGCGTGCTGTGCAGTCAACGCCCAATGTAACGGCTCGGGAAATGCGTTATGGCAATGACGGTATTTTGATAGCCGTACTCGCAGCGCCCGATGCAAACAGCCTGAACAAGGCGTTGGTTGCAATTCAACAGGACGGATTTCGTGTCACTGCAACACCGCGACAGGATAACAGCGGTGCAACGCTTGTCGATCTGACCGTGAGGATGCCATGATGTCCGCCTTGCAAAACTGGTTCGAAGAATTGAGCGTTCGTGAACGGTGGATGGTGGGTGTCGCGGCCCTATTAGCCATATTGGCGGTGCTGATATTTGCAATCATCCTGCCAGGCATGGCGGCGATTGATCGCGCGCAATCGGCACTTGACGAGGCAGTTCAGCGTCGTGGCCGGATTGAAGCCACAGTTGCATCCGCGCTAGCGCAACGGCCGTCCGGTGCACCGTCCAATGCTGCCAATATTGATATGATTGTCACCCAGGGCGCGGCCGAAAAAGGGTTTGATCTGATCCAGTCAACCAATGCTGCGCCGGGCCAAATGGCGTTTCGAATGGATCAAGCGCGTGCTCCGGCGTTGTTGGCATGGTTTAACGATTTGGAAATGCAGGGTATCCTTGTCAACAAGCTGACATTACGCGGTAACGCCAACGGCGGGGTCACTGTCGAGGCGGAATTGCAACAGGTGGCGCGGTGACCCGCCGCCGGATCATAATCGTCTGGGTCATGCTGTTCCTTGTAGCGGCGCTGATTTTCATGCCCTTGCGTCTGATTATCGGTGGCCAAGGCGTCTCTGCCCGAAAAGTAGAGGGCATTATATGGGACGGATCAATTCGCGATTTACGTGTCGGGCAATTGCGCGTCGGTGACGTGAATGCGCGTTTGCACGCCCTGCCGCTTTTGCTCGGTCGCGCCAAAGTGTCGCTGTCGCGCGGCGATGCCCCTTTCGCACCCGGCATATATGGTTCATTTACCCGGGGCTTTGGCGGATTATCGGTCGATGTCCTTAAAGCGAGCCTGCCGGTCAACGCGATTTTTGCACCTTTGCCTGCCGAGACTTTGGAGGTGCAGGATTTTTCAGTTCGCTTTGCAGGGGATCGCTGTGTCGAGGCGAGTGGAACGGTAAGGCTTTCATTGGGCAATATGATTCCCGGTCTGGACCTGTCAAATGGGTTGCTGGGCAAGCCGCGCTGTGACCGGGGGCAGTTGCTGCTTGTGTTGACCAGCCAGTCTGCGATGGAACATTTTAACATCAGACTGTCCGCAGATGGCGACTATACAGCCACAGTCTTTCTTGAAGGAGAGCGGGAAGATCAAAAGGCTGTGCTGTATATGGCTGGATTTCGCACCGTTGCGAATGGGTATCAGATGGTCAGGAAAGGCCGGTTCTGAGCGTCTTTTTTGAAAGCATAAGCGGTGCGTTAATGGCGTTGCCGCTCTGGATGCTCACCATTTGGCTTGCGCTACTGGGGGCGGTTTGGGGCAGTTTTACATCTGCACTGTGCAGTCGATGGCCAAGGGGCGAAAGCATCATAACCGGCCGTTCGCATTGTGACCGCTGCGGAACGCAAATCGCGGCTTATGATCTGATTCCGGTTATTTCTTTTCTTGTGCTGAGAGGTAAGTGCCGGACATGTCGTCAAAAAATCGGACTTTCGCCAATTGCGACCGAATTGCTTGCGATTGTAATCGCAATTCTGCCTTTGGCGATGTTGCCGCAGGACGAAGCGGTCGGGTTGGCAATTTTTGCCTGGATTTTGTTGCCGCTGATTTTGCTGGATCACCGCCATTTGTGGTTGCCGGACCGGCTGATAATGGTGCTCGCTGTGGTAGGCTTTCTGCTGGGTCCGTTGCTCAATCCCGACGTGACTCTGATAGATCGCGCTATCGGTCTATTAGCTGGCTTTTTAAGCCTTGAGGCGATCCGCCATTTTTACAAAAGATTTCGAAACATAGATGGAATGGGGGCAGGCGATCCCAAATTATTCGGTGCATTGGGAATGTGGCTCGGCTGGCAAGCGCTGCCGATTACCCTTTTCACCGCGAGCGCCGTGGGCCTGTTGCTTATCTTGTTCAGCCATAGATCAAAAAATCTGGAGCAGGCCGCTTTCCCATTGGGCAGCTATCTGGGCATTGGCGCCTATATCACCGCACTCGCCCCCTACCAATTTTGATCGATTCAAATCCGCGCCCTTTTGTCCTTCATGTGCGGGTTAGGGTCACTTAGCGCCGAAAAAATTTTGGCCCGTCCGTCAAAAAACAACTGGGGAGCTGCGACGAACGGGCCTTGGGACCGTCTTGGGCAGAAACCAAATGGGAAGTTTCGCTTCGACGGTACCAATTCGGAAATATGATGTTCAATAGCGGCGCTGAAACATTTGTTTTTGCACGCAGCGTTCAATTGATGATTCTTACGCTCCTTTTGCGATGAATTCGGCGGCCCGTGAGGCGATCATAGCGACCGCGGCATTGGGGTGTCCGCGAACAAGCTGCGGCATCACAGACGCATCGGCAATCCAGAGCCGATCCAGTCCGTGCACTTTCAGCCTGGGTGAAACAACCCCGTCCCCTGAGCTGCCGATCCGACATGTTCCCGCAGGGTGATAGACTGTCTGCAAATTTCGGCAGATTTCAGTAAACAGAGCATCATAGTCTTTGACGTCGGTGCCCGGCAGATGTTCCCGCGAAATATGCGGACTTAGAGAAGGTTGTTGAGCAATCTTCCGGGCGAGAAGGACCGCAGCCAGCATCGCTTTGCGATCCTGGCCATCTTTATCGGTAAAGAATCCGAAATCGATCTTCGGAGGAACCTGACCGTGACGTGTCGTCAGTGAAACCGAACCGCGCGAATGTGGTGCGACGATTGCGGCGCCAATGGAAAAGCCGTGAATTGCGGGTGGCTGCAATGCCTGTTCGCGCCATTCAAAGGGTGCAAATATCAATTCGATGTCTGGTGCTGTCAATTTGGGAGATGACCGCGCAAAGGCAATCGCCTCTGCCGCATTAGACGCAAGCGGCCCAGATTTTTTTAAAATATAGCGTAACAGATTGGTCAGCGACTCGGCCGATTTATAGGTATCGGAATGCGTGGTCTGGAAAACCATGGGCATCATTGGATGGTCTTGCAAATGCTGCCCTACATGCGGCGAGTCGCGATAGGTTTCGATACCCAGCGCCTGGAGACTTGCCCCGCTGCCAATACCTGACCGCATCAGCAAAGTCGGCGTTTCAATAGCCCCCGCTGTCAGAACAACGCCCGCCTTGGCCCGCGCAGCGGTTCTTCCCTGTGGGCCATCCATCATCACGCCGACGGCGGACCCGTTTTCGGTGATCAGGTTGCTGACGGTCATGCCGGTCAAGGTCACCAGATTGCGCCGTTTCATGGCCGGCTTCAAATGGCTGTCATAAACGCTGTATCGTTTGCCATTTCGTATGTTGGTATGCGCGATCCACGCACCTTCATAAGCGCCGCCATTATAGGAATCGCCGGAATGGCCGATCACCGACCGTGCGGCATCGACAAAGTCCGATGATGCGGGATGGGCATGGCTATTCGGCGCGCATTCCAGCTTTTCTTCCATCTTTGCAAAAATGGAGGATACACTGTCCCATCCCCATCCAGTTGCGCCGGATTCAGTCCACGCTGCAAAATCATCGGGATGACCCCATTGATGGATCATCGCATTGATATTTGCACTTCCGCCCAGCATTTTTCCGCGCGGCACGTAAATTTGCCGCTTCAGAGCGCCACATTGAGGCGCGCTTTCATAATTCCAAGCGTTACCGCCCTTGAACAGTTTCGCAAAGCCTGCGGGTATCTTTATGAATGGATTTCGCGGTTTTCTACCGGCCTCAACCAACAGAACCTGATTCCTGCCATTGGCAGACAGCCGGTCCGCCAGCACGCAGCCAGCCGTTCCCGCCCCGACAATGATGTAATCAACAACCACAAAATGCTCCATCAAACCGATGGTCAGCACATCACGATCTGCAAATTACCAAAAGCCGATTCGGTGCTCACCCAGATTGGTATTATACATAGTGATACTTTTTTTGTAAATATCCTTTCACCCTAATGCGACGCGATCCATTGATCCAATATGGATCTGATTGCGTCGATAATGTCGTCTTCTGCGACAAAGGGGTCCTTTCGCGCCAGGGCAAAGCAGGCTTCATTCAACAAACCCAGCAAGGTGAGCGCCGTTGCCCGCAATCGGGATTGCGAAACCGGTAAATTGCCCAGCAGGAGTTGTAGTGCAGGTTCAATAGATTGCAGCGCGATCCCGGTATCGATTTCCTTCCACTGTAAATGCCCCAAAATACCGGGTGCATCGATGAGAACGATCCGTAGATATTCCGGTTCCTGCGACAGACGCAAGGACGCCCTTGCACCGGCCAGAACGCGCAACATACCGTCGGTTTCGACGATCGCTGTTTTAAAAACCGCATTGTCGAACTCGATCTGAATTTGCTGCACTACTTCGGCAAACAGTTCCTGTTTGCCTTTGAAATGATGAAAAAATGCCCCCTCGGTAACACCCGCACAGCGCGCTATTTCCTGCGTTGGAGAATGCGTATAGCCCTTCTCCGAAAAAAGCATCCGTGCCGCCCTGACAATGTTTCCCCGAGTAATGGCTGCATCAGCGGCACTCCGCTTCATAGCCAACCTCCTTCTCTCTCCAAAGAGAGCATATTCATAGTAATGCTATGTAGTCAATCGAAGTTTTTCCCAAAATGGAGTGATCTCTTAAAGTATAAGAATAATGAATTTTACCATACGCCACGAGCTGCCATCGCAAAAAACCCTGCATTTGCTTCTTTTTTGGCAGTTTTCCGCGGATCAATGCCGTTTCCTATAGATTGAAGTGGTTCAAGTTGAGCTTGACCGCAATGCAACACTATTATTAAGAGCAGCTATGGGGAAAAAAAGTGCTGCGGAGGCAGAAAAAACTCGAAAACTTATAGTGTCGACTGCCAGGTCCTTGTTCGCTGAACATGGGTTTGCAGGCGCTACGACCAGTCGTATTGCGAAAACGGCCGGATTGACCGAGGGAGCTTTTTTCCATCACTTCAAAGATAAAAAGGCATTATTTGCCGAAGTGGTGAAAATCTTGCAGCGCGAATTCGCCTATGAAGTTGTGATTCGGGGCAGCGCCGGTAAAAATGCCCTGGAACGCTTTATCCTGGGGGCCCGCGCCTCCATTGAACTTTCCCAAAAGCATGAATATCTGCGGCTGGTTCTGATCGAAGCGCCAACGATTTTAGGCGGCAGCAACTGGCGCGAAATCGATGCGATTACGTCGCTATCCGTGATCGAGCCTGCTCTTGCAGCAATTGCAAAGCGCGAAGACATTGAAATCCGCCAAATTAGGCCGATGGCGCTGTTGACATTGGGGTTACTCAACGAAACGGCATTCGCACTTGTTCGCAGTGACGGCACCATCACTGTTGATGATGTGATCGACGTCCTTGAAATGTCCATTAACGACTGGCTGAAACGAATACAGAAGTCAAAATAGCTTCTGGTTTTTTCGCTGCCGGCCAGTTTCATTCTATCGCACATAGTCCTGCGCGATCACCTTTTCTGCAAGACCATCTGACCGCCGCAACATCGAAAGCTGTTATATGTTCATCGGCGCTCTTGATTTTCATCGCGTCTTTGCATTCCATCTCCCAGATCCCAGATTGCAGACTGAATTTTCGGCCCCATAAAAGGCGCCAGACCAATCCATACACATGTGTATTGACAAGTCTCCCGCATTTCTACATCACATGACAATACACATGTGTATGGAGTGCTGATATGGATCATTTTCTAATGCAAGCGGGCGGCGCGGTCGGCGCGGCTACTGGTGTTATTCACGGCTATCTGGGTGAAAAAAAGCTCTTCGCTCTTGCGAAAATTGAGCCACCTTATGCCAGACAGATGGCCAGACTAGGCTGGCAGTGCGGTGCCGTCGCTTGGGTCGCAATGGGTGTTTTGCTTGTTTTTGCCGCTGGTTTTCAATCCCCTGACGCCCGACGGGCCGTCATTGCGGCGTCTGTTATTGTGTATCTGACCGGGGCTGTCGGCAACGCGATGGCAACGAAAGGCAGGCATTTCGGTTGGGCCATTCTGGCGCTCACAATTGGGTTGGTACAGACAGGCTGGTGACACAAATGCGGGAACAGCGCAGTTCCGGCACCCGGTTGTATGACGTTCCCCGGGCGGTCGACCAGACAGATTCTGGCTCCATTTTCGAAAAGCGATTGGATCGAAATTGGTCATTCCCGCTATTCCAAATTGGATTTTCAGCCGGAGTTTGTTCAGATCAACCGTGGTGTTGGTTTCGTCTATCTAAGACCCGAGCCGCTCGATTCCCGTGAAGTGATCGGGAAAGCCGATGAAAATTTTATAAGGGTATAGTCCATGAGCGCTTACTATTTTTACGCGGGCATTTTGCTGATGGCTCTCGCGCTGGCCCACAGCATCATTGGTGAACTTCTGATATTTCGTCACTTGGCCAAAGGCACACAAAAGCACGAAGCGTCGCTTTCGCTCTTCGAACAGCGGCGTTGGTACGCAATTCGGAGCAGTTGGCATGTAGTCACATTGCTGGCATGCGGGATCGGGTTTGTTTTGATAGATATCACGCGGCCTGTCGCGGTCATCACCTGGACTATCGGCATCACGACAATCTTCTGGTTCATGGGAACACGTGGTCGGCACCCTGCATGGATTGTCTTGTCGCTCGTTCTTGGGCTATTGGTTGTCGGCGGCTAAACGGCGCCCCCAAAGTGAAGGGAAATCGGCCATCTGTCGTGCCGTAACATTTGGGTAATTCCCTTATGTGCGATGGAATGTTTTGGGCATTTCCTTTTGATGGATCGATGCGGGATCCCATATTCAGGTCTCGACCCTAGTCCTCAATTATCTCTCGAATTTCTACGGTGCCGCCTGCATCAAATGTGGGGTTTCCTTCCAAAAGGTTTCGGGCTTCTGCCAAATTCTCTGCAACAATGCGAATGAACCCGTTAATGTGTTCGTCAGCCGGTGCTGCGATATGTCCATTGCGATATGCCTGCCCGCATCCAATCGAACTGCCCCCGCGAAACTGCCCTGTGCCATTTAGGCCGTGAACTCATAAATATCGTCGTCGAGGCGTCAAAATGGCGAAGATATCGGGCCAAAATGCGCGCCGTCAGGCAGTTATTCTGCCTGCAAGCGTATTTTGGTTCGAGATCAAAGCCATTTTGACGTCCGAAGGATTTGACCCATTTTGCCCATCGCTGCGTCAGAAAGCCTTGAGATATATCTATATCCCTGCGGCTTCCTTCCTTGCCCTGTGCAAAATGGCCTCAAACCTCGACGACGATATTTATGAGTTCACGGCCTAATCTTTCGATGTAGATTTCCCAATCAGCATAATTTTCGTCCGTGACCGTGTCTGAATGCATCAAAAACATGTACTCTGGCATATTCTATGTCCTCCAAATTGTAACTCGAACCGAAGGTGTTCGATGCGTTCACGGCCCGACAATTCATATGCTTTCAATTGGATCAACGCGAATTTCCGTTTGTATCGACCAAAGTGCCGAGTTTCAGAGTTTTTCACGAGGGCAGCTTTACGTCATAAAGCACACCGCTCAAACCCATGACGACGAGAATTCCGATGATCAGCCCGGTTCCCGAGCATAACATGATCCAGCGCAATTGTGCTGTGTGATTGTCAGAATAGAAACGCCAGCTGATGGCACAGCCAATATGGGTAAATAACGCCAGAAATGAACCGGTGTAATAGGGTATGAAGAACAACGCTCCATTGGGTGTGTGTAGGCCCGCTGCCGCAAAATTGAAGTTGGTGTCGATACCGAGATAAGTCCTGGCAAAAAGAACAGAACACACATGGATTATCAAAAACAGCGCAAGATAAGCGCCAGAAATAATCTGTAACCAGGCAATGATACCGTCATTGTTGCGCCAGCGGTGCACCAACAGGCGAAACCCTGACAGCATTTGCCAGACCAGCAAAGATAGCAGGCCCGCTTCGATCACGATTGCCCGATATACAGGCCTGATAATTTTCATGAATTGAATGTGATTTTGCTGCCCGGTTAACCCCACTAAATGGTTCGCGACATGCAAGATAAGGAAGATGCCGACAATTAAAGCTGAAACGCGGTGTGCAGTTTTTAACATCAGTTTAACTACCTCAGGGTCGCAGGGATTTCAGCATGGGTGCAATTACATACACATATGTATGGTTGGGCTATTGCCAAAGATTCAAAGTTCAGTCAATACACTTCTGTATGGAAACTGACCGCAAAAATAGAACCGTCTGGACAGACCAGGGACTTCGAGCGTTGGAAGCTCTTGGGCATAATGCTCTTAAGGCGCAGCCTTTGGCGCACGCTCTTGGCGTAAGCCGCGGCAGTTTTTACTGGCATTTTGAAGACCTCAGCGATTTTCATTCCGCGCTTTTGGTGCGTTGGCGTGAACGCATGTTTGACCAGATAGTCCAAGACGTCACCCGACCAGGACACAATCCTATACGCCGGCTATTAGAGCGCGTGCTGTCGGAGCCTTCACGACTTGAAATTGCCGTAAGATCATGGGCACTTGTAAATTCGCAAGCCGCGCAAATGGTCGAAGACGTTGATAAGCGGCGCGTGGATTTCATCAAGGACCTGCTTTGCAAGGCTGGCTGCCCGCCGGAACTGGCAGTTACGCGCGCTCAATTGTTCAATTGGGCGTATCTAGGGTTCGCCTTGAGCAATCGCCGTCTCGACCCCGAGACACGGAACAATATTGTCGAGGATTTAATGAGGTTTGGAAACAAGAAATGACTTTGGTAAGTTCGACCGTCATACCTTCGCAAAGCTTGCTTGACGCAAAGTTGGTTGATTCCGCATATTTTTCGGATTCATACAAAATCCCACTTAACGATAAGTCGATGTCCATGCCGAATATCTTCTTTGGGATATTTGGTCATTCCCCGCTATGGTTGAAGGCCATGTTACTGCTTAGAAATCGTACCGCAGCCCGTTTCGGACTGGACGTACCGGATGCGTCGCTCATTTTACGGCCGGAGCAGAAAACCCATTATGTTGTCGGCGACACCATTGGGCCATGGCCGATATTTGAATTGCAGGAAAATGAGTTGATCGTCGGGCGCAACAATTCCCACCTTGATTTTCGACTATCGATACTCAAGGCACCGTCCGGACATGGTCATCATGTTACCGTGTCGACGATATGCAATGTTCACAATATTTATGGGAAACTATATTTGGGCGTTATCGCGCCGATTCATAAAAGTGGCGTAAAGCGATTGCTGGCCAATGCCGTTCTATCCCGACGTATTTAGCGATCATTGCATTGCAGCGCCGGAAGAAAGTGACCAGCAAAAATTATGCTTTGGAGGGCAACAAAGGACGCATCTAACAAGCGTGCCCGGCAATTTCATATATTAACGTGCAACAAGGAATGGCCGCCGCGCACCATAATCCAAGCCTCCTCTGCCTCGAAATCTTCTATATGTTTTTCAGATCTTTGGTTACTCTGTTTGCGTGTTTTATTCCCATATGGCCGGCGCAAAACCGGGACAAGTCCCATTCACGTCTCTAAAATTTGAAACGCAGCGTTCCGCCGACATTCACATCGTTGCCCCAAGGGCCCTTATACCGACCCGCATATACTGCTATGCGTTTTTTGTGGCTGATATCCTTGTTAAACTCAAATGAAAGAGATTGCTCTTTTGGAAGATAATATTCGCGCTTTCCGGTTTTAACAAAATCCATTCTCAGGTTTTGTGATTTTCCAATAGGCAAGTTCCAACCGCCATATACTTCATTGACATCCCGACCAGTTGACCATTGTGTTTTGAGATTGAACTTACGAGCGGCACCTGCCCAGATACTCCCATGCTTCGTTTCGGCGCGCACTCCTAAATCTGCCATAAATTCGGTTCGACCCCTGCCAAGCCTTGCATATATGTTTCCTGTCGGAAGCTCGGCTCGCGCCAACGTATCGATAAAAAAGCTTTTTGTGACAGTGAAGCTCCTTCGCACCGACACACGAACGTCCGTCACACGTGACGGACGGGATGTTGCAACGGATTTCATCGAACCGGGTATCGCTTCAACATTCGAAGACTGAACAATGGGCGGCCGCGCTTCTCGAACAATCGAAGTATCAAGTTCCAGTTCAAATCCTGCGAGTTCGGCGTTCAAAAAAACAGGCGAAAATGACAGGCCATCTATAATTCTTTCGTCGTCCTCGATTGGAGGAATGTATTTGAGGTTTTCTGAATTTTCCGCATGTGCAATTGCGCTATGCGATGCTGCAATGGTCGCGCACATCGCAAAGAGCGACTTGAAAGGGAGTTTCCCCTTGGGAGTTTCAGCAGTAAGCATATCAGCCCCGGTCAGCCAGAGGTCGATAGCGCCGACCTTTTTTTGATCGGCGCTAAGCTGAATTATCTGCGACGGACTGTATCTTTGGACTTGTCTGGCACGATTATGTGACCAGGATCCCGTACATCTTCCTTTTGAGCTGTTACCGGTATCGCATTCGTTGCCGTTCCAACAGCCACTACCGGTGCAGGCTGATCGCGGTCACGGTCAGGACGCGGAAGACGACCGGGATCGCGCACATCCTTGGCGATCAATATTGTAGGTACAGTAATTAATGCTGCGGCTATTCCAGCCACTAATATTTTCTTTATTTTCATGACATCTTCCCCTGCAAGAACGTGGAACATCCACAGTCGTTTGCGCCCACAATTTAAAGACTACGAAATTATCAGGGGGTCAATATAGTAATATTTACTGATGGTTAACGATGTTTGACGGGTTTAATTGCAAATATTTGTTTGCAAACAAAAATTACCAATATTTTGGCATATTGCCGCTTTGTGTAGTGATGGCTTGAGATTAACTGTCCCAAAATTGAACAATTATTTCAACGCTGATTCCAATGGAAGTTTTCGATTTGAATATGTCTGAACGACATGATGTGAAGTGCTCGTTATTTCGAAAACACACCATGGCCGATATGGGCAGAAATCTTTCCCAATTCTGCCAGCACAGCTTGATCTTCGTCTCTCATGGTTTCCGATTTAACCGGGGATTCATAATATCCCGTGATTATGATCGGCGCGCCCTTATTCACGCCACCATTTGGCCATGCGATCGCAATGTCATTATAACGGTCAGGTCCATGCTTTGGGGCCATTCCTGTCCCGGTTTTGTCACCCGAACGCCAATCCGCAGGAAGGCCGGCACGAATGCGCTTGCTGCCTGTTTTTGTGGCCTCCATCCAACCCAAAAGCTTTGTGCGGGCGCCAACTGACAGCCAATTCGTCGTTGTCATCTTGGCCACGGTGTGCGCCATGGCAAAGGGCGTCGTTGTATCACGAGGGTCGCCGACATCTACAAGCATCATCTCTGGTTCCAAACGGTCCAATCGCGTCTGAACATCGCCGATTGCACGCATCGCTGCCGTGAAGCCGGCTGGGCCACCCAATATCGCCAACAGCTTGTTCGTTGCTACATTGTCGCTAAAAACCTGAGCCGCTTCGGCCATTGCACCGATGGTCATCCCGCCCTTGGCGAGATTCTCGGTCACCACGGGCGCAAAATAGACCATGTCCGAAGACGTAATCGGGACAAAGCTGTCCAGATCCAGCTCGCCACCGTCAGCTTTTCGTAAAATCAGCGCAGCAAGTGCAAGCTTGAAGCTTGAGCACATACCAAATCGTTCGCCGCCGCGATGGCTGATCGATTGTCCAGTTCGGGTATTGAGAATTGTTGCACCCAGTTTCCCGCCCGCGCTGCGCTCGAGTTCTGCCAGCGCAGTTTCAGCGCCTCCAGCTGTACCAAGTGTCGAGCATCCTGAAGCAAGTGCGAATCCAATCGTCGTCAGGCCTAGGTTAATTTGTCTTCGCGACAGCGAGAGTTCGAGCATGTTGGTCCGATCCATGGGTCATTTATAGGCGTTCGCAGCAGATGTCGGAACATATATTTCTGTAGCGATACGTTCAGCAAATGGCTGGTGCTCCAACGCCGCGATGGCTTCACCGACGATTTGCAGCAGCGATGCCGATAATTCAGTGTCAAGCTTCGCTGCGGCGCGGTATGTTGCGGCCCATTGGATGTGAAGCAGCGGTAGCATTTCCATGAGCTTCTCGGTCGGCTGTGCAATCCGTTCCCTGCTATCACTGCCCGGCTTCAACATTAGCAACCCATATTTTTCCATCTGCGCCACGGTCTGGCTGACGGCGGAGTGGGAAAGGCCACTATGGTGTGCAATTGACTTGATCGAAGCCGGTCCGACTATTTCCAAAGACCTCACTATCGGAGTGAACCGAGCACGGTAATCGAGACCTAGCGACGCATAGCGACGTTCCACATCGCCATCGAGAAGTTCGAGCAGACGGCGAAGTTCGGTACCAAGAGAAGATGGTATTTTCAAGCCCATTGCCAATATATAACAGCGCTATTATATATTGGCAATGGGTTTCGTTTGTATCATGAAGCATGCAGCTTGACTCTCGTGTCGATCTTTTCACCCGGAGAATTTATGAAATATGTCGCAATCGTCTTTGCCCTGTTGATTACTCCGGTCAGCGCGTTCGCTACGCCGTTAACCGCGGAGGATCGCGACGCGGTCCTTCGGGAGACAGCGACCCTGATCGAGGCCCGCTACGTCGATCCTGCCAAGGCCAGGTTGATCGCGCGCGAGATGCGAAAGGCTGCGCCGAACTGGCGGACCATTTTCGATGCGGAAGAATTTGCGCGAACGATTTCGCAATGGCTGCGAAAGACCGCAAGTGATGGTCATTTTGCGCTGGATTATTCTCCAGCCGAAATAATTGAAAATGAACCTTCGTCCTTTGGTGAGGCGGAAATGATCAAATATTATGGTCCACAGGTTAATCATGGCATCGAAAAGATTGAGCGATTACCAGGCAATATCATCCTGTTAGACGTTCGGGTGTTTCCGCCACTGCCCATGGCCGCCGATATGTTTACAGCGATGATGACAATTGCCGCACAAGGTGATGCCCTGATTATCGACCTTCGCCGAAATGGAGGAGGAGCGGACACCGCGAATCTCATGAGCGGCTATTTGCTACCGCCGGGCTCCAAAATGAGCGGCGGATATGATCGGCCAAGCAATAGCTATTCGACGCAAATTTCGCCCTATTGGGTGCCGGGCCGAGTTTTCGGCAGCGAAAAACCGATCTACATTCTCACCAGCAAAAAGACATTTTCTGCTGCAGAAGCTTTCGCCTATGATTTTCAGGCGTTGAAGCGGGCAACCATTGTTGGAGAAGTCACTGGCGGTGGTGCCAACCCGTTCGAGTATCGTCGTGTCCACCCGCATTTTGCTTTAAGCTTGCCTGAAGCACGCTCGATCAATCCGATTACCGGTACAAACTGGCAAGACGTCGGCGTGCAGCCAGATGTTTTGGTAGCCGCAGACCAAGCGCTGGAGACCGCGCTCCAACTCGCCCAAGAAAAATTGAAAAAGTAGCGCAAGCCAATCTTATTGCTTGGGATGTGATGGACGTTGGGGACAGTCCCCAAGGGGACAGTAGCCAGATAACACAAGGCCGGGGACTGTCCCTTTAGGGACTGCCCCCTTTTTTTAACCCCTGGGCCCAAGTTCATAGCTGTGTCGCATAATGAAGGGTTCCCCGGCCTGCTTGGTCATTTTGGTTAACCTCAGCTGCGTTGCGCTCTTGGTCAGGATAAGGCGAGCGGTCACTTTCTTGCCGTTCTCGATAGTGTGTCCGTCGAGAACCATGGTGAGGGCATTACCGTCCTGCGCTGTCCTCAGCTCGGCTACCCGATAGGATTCGGCATTCCCGTCCTGTGTGATGGTGAGCGATTGCCCCGACTGGTCGAATGTCCAAACTTCTGCAGAACGGACAATCTTGTCGGGGCCATCGTCGTACGTCCAGTTCAAGGTAAGGCCATTGATTTCCAATATCGTTTGCAGCGTCGTTCGTTGGTCATTGCCATAATCACGGTAATCCAGCGTACCGGTCCAGCGCCCGGCGAGCGTTTGCGTAATAAGCGCAGCAGGGTCGGCAACAAGGGTCGGCCCGGTTCGCGCAACGTCGACGGCACGATCACGTCCGGCCTGAAAGTCGGCCAGTGTTGGAACGACGAGATGATCGGCTGGCACACCCATTCTGGGCACCCAGCTTTTTATGTTCGTCCGGTTCCATGCCTCGGGTATCCGCACTTTCAATCCGCTTTTTGGCAAAGTCATCAGAAAGATACTGCCCGATGTTGGACCCTCGGCGCTCCCGGAACTATCTTCCCCAATGATGGTTGCATCTGCTTTTTCTTTCAGCTGGGCGATGGTCCGGGTTCCGCCTGATCCATTTTGCGGCCCGCTAAGAACGGTCAGCCGGCCGATGAAGCGATCCGCACCGGCGATTTGATGTTGGACGGTGCTTTCATCGTCACTGTCCTCGGGCGCATTGGATACAGGGATACGGTCATACCATCCATCGGCCGTCTCTTTGAAAAGCGATAGCGGCGGATTGAAGCGCGCTTCCGAGTCTCCCCATGTCTCGATGTGCTGTGCAAGATCGCCAAAACGGACAGCCTTGTAGCGCACCGGCTTCGACCAGATAAATGGCCTGTCGAATAGATAACGGCCAAGCGCGATCGACACATCTTCAGAACCGCCACCATTGTTGCGTAGATCAAGGATGAGATGTTCGATGCCCTCAGACTTCATCGTTTTGAAAAAGCCGCGGAGGAAGGCGGTCGGTTGGACAGGGTTGCGGTAATTGACAAAGGTATCGATTTTCAAACGCGCGACTTTCCCGGCCATCCGCCATGTGACCGAGTTATAAAATTCATTCCGGTATTTGCCACCCGGCGCATCCAATTTGACCCATTTTTCAAAAGTGATGGGCTTTAAGGTCGACAGCGAAACTGATGCGCTGCCCACAATCTTCCAGCCAATTTTCCATTCGGTCGGAAAGCCGAAGAAGGAGGGATAATATTCGTTGAAATCATCCCCCATCAGATCGCTGTCGTCGCCCAGTTTGACCGCAATGGCCTGATCGGTATCGCCGTCATAGGCTATGGTCTTGCCAAGTTTGATAAGCAGATTTGGAACAGTCATGCCATTTACGGTCAGAATCTCTGAACCAAGCGGCGGAGATGATGGCTGGCCGTCACTGGAAATGACGATCATCCGGCCTTCGATCAGGCGGAAGCGGAAGGGTAAATGGGTGGGGTTGGCCTTGCGATATCTCGTCAGCGCATCCGACATTTCGGCTTTGGTATGATCGCAATGGATCTTTGCAAGCATGAGCGCAATTTCACCGTGTAGCGCCAGCTCGGATATGGGACGCGAGGCCGCTTCCTCCAACCTGGCAAATGCTGCGTCGATTTCTTTTTTGGCGGCATATCGGTAAAGGCCTGGATGGATTGTTTCAAATCCGCGCCGAAGCAATGCAACGTCGGCGCGCGCATCTTCGGCAGAGATAGTGCGCGGCTGGTACGCTGCTATTTCCATAGGCTGCTCAGCTAATGCGGACAATGGCGAGAGCATGGTTAGCGCGACTGCGGTGGCAGAGGTGAGGAACAATATACGCATCGGGATAACTCCATTTTGGTGATGACCAAAACGGACTGTTCAAACAGCGAACAAATGTCGCCTCACATCATCAAACGCTTTCCAGCGCCCTTTGTTTTTGTGATTTGAGACGCCACGCACTCGGGCTCATGCCTGCAAAATCGGCGAAAGCGCGGTTGAAACTGGCCTTTGAACTGAACCCGGCTTCGAAAGCCAATGTCATAAGGTCGCGGGCTTCGTCCGGCGAGGATAGCCATTGCTGGATCGCAGCCACTCTGCGCCGATTGATGATTGCGTTGAAATTCTCGCGCGCGCTCTCGTTTAACGCACGGGACAGATAGGCGGTGTTGGTCCCAAGTCGACGGGCAAGTGAGGTCAGTGTCAGTTCCGGGTCCCGCCAATATTCTGCTTCGTCAATTTCGCGGAGCCAATTTTTCCCCCGGCCGGTCCAGTCCCGTTCCATCACTGGCTTTTCTACATCGGACCTGCCGGGCTTTTCCGGTTCCATCCGAAAGGCAGGAAAGGGTGTCTCGCCATGGCGCCATCCCGCAATGCCAAGATAGATGACAAGCAGCGAGAAGACCACATAGAGCAGGAACTGGTCGAAATAATTGCGCGCAGGGTTAATCAAATTGGCAGCCATAAAACCCAGCCAGATTAAGGCGACAAGGGCCAGGGCGATCAGAAAATTGCGTATCCAGCTTGGATCAAAGTCCACGCCGTCAGTCCTGTTGTCGGCGAGCCATTGGCGGTACAGTCGATATCGACGAAGGGCGGCAATGCCGTAAGCGGCCATAGAGATAAGGGTGGCAAACTCCAACATCGGCGAAATGACCGGGGCGTGAGCAAAACCGTCCCACCAGTTTTTGGTTGCAAGAGGAAGTGGGAAGACAATCGCATCTGCCAGAAACTGGAACAGGACAGGAAGGAAATGCGGCCACCGGCGTGTCGGTAACCTGTCCATCAGGCTTAGGGCGTAGAAATAAATGAGCGGACCGAACGCTAATGTGTAAGAAAAAGGCGCAAAGCTGAGCCATGGCCATTTATCATAAAATCCCGCATAACCTATGATGTAAGGTGTGATTAGGGCCGCAACAGCCGTAATGAGAAGTGCAAGAAACCGGTTTGCTGTCTTGTTACGGCGGGCACAGAGTAACAAAAACGCGAGGACCAAACCTTGGCCGGCGCAGAGCAGCAATGTGATACTCATAGGGCCAAAGCTGATCATGCAGCGATATTTGCATCAGACTGTGTCAAATTGAAATCGCAAATTTGGGCGTCCGCGCAACTACAAACCTCGACACCGAAATGCAGGAATAAGCGGTCTGGTCTGACAGCGCCGGTTGCGCGGATAATCCGCTGGATTGGCAGCCGCAGCGTCACATTGTGGGGTTCAGTCGGCGGCAGTTATCTGGGGACGCCCAGCATCGGTAATGCCGACCTATTTGGCAAGAAGCTTTGGCCAATTGGTGTTGGCAGAGCGAATGTGGCCCGGAATGTTCTTTTCCCACCTGCTGCCGACTTCGCGATTGTAGTTGAGGTATAGCTTGCCGTTCACAATTTTCCAGACAGTCGGATCGCCTGACGCGGTGTATCCTTGGCTGACTGCCCAAGCGCAGTAGCCGCCAAATTGAGGGGCGTAGGCTGTTGGATTGGCCTTGAACTTTGCAAGATTAGCTGCATTGGCGAAACGATATTCGGCACCCTTGTGGCTAAACTTATAGGCTGCGTTGCCTTTGACCGGCTTTCCATTGGTGAAATAGGCGACGGGGTCGTAACCTGATACCGCGACATTGCTGAATGTTCCGGTGTAAACCGGCTCGGTTTTGGCAAAGCCTTGAGTAGGATGGAATGCGACTGCACATCCAAGTGCAGCAGCGGCAATGATAGCAATATATTTGGCCATGAATCATCCTTCGCAAAACGTGCAATCGTTTCATGTTCATTCGTGACCTTGGACCCCCCGGTTACAATTTTTTGGCGAAGACGGGCCCAACCCCGTTCGTGCATTGAAACGATAACCAAAGGTGATTTTATCCTCGGGCTAGTATTTGGCATTTGTTCCTCATCGGAACCACCGAGGAGGAAATGCCATGTTACGCAAATATCTGCCGATTGTACTAACGCTCTACATAGCGTTCGTGTTCATCCAGTCGTTGTTTTTCAAGTTCACCAATTCGCCGGAGACGCAGTATATCTTCGGCACCCTGGATGCATGGAGTGGCTCGTTCGGCTGGCCAGGGCTGTTTGCGCCTACCGGTATTTTCTCCCAATATGTCGTCGGAACCGGCGAGCTGATCGCTTCGGCCATCTTGTTAGCAGCACTGTCCAATGGCTTTCGCATTCTTCGTCCGCTCGGCGCGTTGATGGCGATTGGCGTTATTTCCGGTGCGATCTTTTTTCATTTGTTCACGCCACTGGGCGTATCCGTGCTCAACACCGACGGAACGCACGACGGCGGCGAGCTTTTTGCGCTGGCTTGCGGAGTCTGGATATCAGCCGCCGCCTTGCTGTGGATGAGCCGCGATACGATTGCCGACCTTATCGGTCGCGTTCGCGGAGCGCGCTGAAATGCCTAGCGAGCTTCTCCTGTCGCTCAGCCAGCAGCCATTGCTGCTCGGTCTGACCCTGTTTGCAGCCACTTTTGTGGCAGAAGATGTGGCAACGGTCGCGGCTGGCGTGCTGGTCGCACGGACCGGCGCCGATCCATTCGCGGCGCTATCCGCCGTGATTCTGGGCACCGCGGTTGGCGATCTGGCTCTCTATCTGCTGGGCCGATGGGGCGGCAACTCAAAATTAGGACGCAAGTTACGCGGCCGTGCCGATGTACAGCGCGCCGAAGGCTGGATATCGGGCCGGGTTCTGGCTTTGGTGTTTGCCGCGCGCTTCCTGCCCGGATCACGCCTGCCGGTGTTTACCGCCAGCGGCCTGGTCGCAGCACCGTTTGCCGCCGTTGCCGCAATCATCGCCGTTACTACTCCGTTCTGGACAGGCGCGCTGTTTGCCGTCGCCCATTATGCAGGCGAAGCAGGTGCACAGCAACTGATTACCGCCGCACTGCCTGCGGGCATGGCGCTCTTGCTTGGGTCTTTATGCTTCCGTTGGGCAAAGGCCAAGATTTTCGAACCGAAACTCACATAGAATAACTGAGAGGATAGCATCATGAACGAGGAATATTTCCATCTGCCAATAACGACTATCTCGCCGCCCGCTGCATCGGCGATTCACGCCTTTGCTGAAGAATTGCTCAGCCACGGCGCTGGCGCGAAGATCATCTTCGATGCCGTGGCCGAGGACCGTGAATGTGCGCTTGGCCATGCCTATGCAGCGGCAGTGTTTCTAACACAGATGACGTGCGAGGGTCAGGCGCAGGCCGCTCCGCATATCGCGGCAGCCTTGGACAATAATGCCTTGTGCAGTGAACGCGAGAAAGGAACGATTGATGCGATCGCGGCGTGGGGTTGCGGCGATGAGCGGTCGGCGATTTCGTCGCTGCGCCGCGTCGTCGAATGCGCGCCGCATGATCTGGTTGCGGCAAAACTCTGCCAGATACTCGAATTGAGCAAGGGCGATATCATCGGCATGTTGAGGACTTCGGGTATGGCGGCTTCGGTTGAAGGGCGAAGCGGATATGCACTTGGGCTTCATGCCTTCGCGCTGGAGCAAGCAGGTCATGCCGAGCTGGCCGTTCGCTTTGCGCGCCGGGCAATCGATATCAATCCAGATCGCGACCCTTGGGCGCAGCACGCGTTGGCTCATGCCCTGCTGGCGATGGAACAGCCTGTTGAGGCGCGGGCGTTTCTTCATAGTGTTTCGCAAAGCTGGGACCGCTGCTCATCCTTCATGTTGACGCATAATTGGTGGCATCTGGCGTTGATCGAGCTTGAGCTGGGTAACAAGGCGGCGGCACTTGCGCTGTTCGACGACAGGGTCTGGGGCCAACGAAAAGGCCATGCACAAGACCAGATAAACGCAATATCGCTGCTGTTCCGGTTGGAAATGCAGGGCGTCCGGCCCGCGGCTCGATGGGATGAGATTGCAATATATGTCGAGGGACGTGTTACCGACCGCGTCAATGGCTTCCTTGATCTGCATTATCTGATTACACTGCTGAAAAGCGGGCGGACCGATGCGGCAACGCGCCTGACCCAATTGTTGCAGCGCGACCGGGTCGCGGGCGCAACTGCCAATGCTATCCAGTCTTATTCTGCGGAAAATTTCCGCGAAGCCGCAGCGGCTCTCGCCCCTGTCTGTCATCATCTTTCTGAACTCGGCGGCAGTAATGTCCAGCGCGAACTGTTCGAATCGATCTTTGTCGACAGCGTCCAACGCTCACGCTGCCAAACCGTTTCTTCCGCTCACGATTATAGTCGTGTCGCAGCCTGAAGGCCTAATAGCGGGATCGGCGATGCCGCCGTTCGGGGATGGCCCGGCCTTGTCACATTTCGAGTTCTGGCCTGCCTGGAAATTCTACGCGCCGGTGTGGCTCTGGATTGGTTGCCTGATGTTCCGGCATCGAAGCATCCGTGCGCCGCTCGTCGCAAATCCGGGTTTTCCGGCTGGCGGGTTGGTCGGTGAAAGGAAGAGCGAGCTTTTTGCGCGTTTAAGTGGCCCCGAACGCAGGCATCTGCCCGATTATGTCGTGGTAGAACGCCTTGATGCAGCATTCGATGTGCAATGGCAATCAATCGAGGCGGCTATCGAGACTGCGGGCCTGGAATATCCCATGGTTGCCAAGCCCGATATCGGTTGTCGCGGTGCGGGTGTCCGCCCCGTCCGTTGTCCCGCCGAATTGCGCCAATATGCCGAAGACTTTCCGAAGGGCGAAACATTCCTAGTCCAACGCATGATCGATGTCGAAGGCGAAGCAGGTGTTTTTTATGTCCGGGAGCCCGGTTCAAAATCAGGCCATATCCACTCGCTGACGCTTAAATATTTTCCGCATATTGTTGGCGATGGTCGTTCGACCTTGCGTCAGCTAATCCTCGCGGATACCCGTGCAGGCATGGTACCCCAGCTATATCTCGGGCGGTTCGGTAATGCGTTGGACAGCATCGTTCCAATGGGCGAAAGTCGGCGGCTGGTTTTCTCTGGCAGTCATTCGAAAGGTGCGATTTTCCGGAATGGCAACGACTATGTCACAGAAGCGATGCGCGCGCGGTTCGACGCGATTGCCGATGCTATCGATGGCTTCCATTTCGGCCGCTTCGATGTCCGATTTGCTGACTTTGCGGCATTCCAGCGCGGCGAGGATTTTGCTATCATTGAATATAATGGCGCAGGTGCTGAAATGACGCATATCTGGGATAGTCGTACAACAGTGCTGGAGGCATGGAGCACATTGTTCCGTCAGTTTTCGATGCTGTTCAAGGTCGGTGCAGCAAATCGCAAACGCGGTGCGCGCCCCGAAGGCTGGCAGAGCTTCTTTCGGCAATGGAAGCGTGAAAAGTCATTAGTTGACCAATATCCTGTGACAGGATGACATTACCCCCTCCGCTAGATTGGCAGATCGCCAAGATTGGTCCGGGACAAGAGGTGCCGCCCGAACATCGCGTGACGCGCGAAAACTGGAGGCTCTATCCCTATTCACGCTGGGCCTTCCAGCACACAAGGGAGCTTGTACCTTCGCGCGCGCTGTGCCGCAGTACTGCCCCACGCCGTCTCGACGAAGGTTTTGTTCCGTTGGATGATTTGCCTAGTGTTGGGGACGACGCCGGTGGTGCAATCAGTTGGGCCGAATTTGAAGCGCAGACCTACACCGACGCAATGCTGATCATCCACAACGGGACGATCATCCACGAACGCTACTATAATGGCATGACGCGGCACACACCGCACCACGCTTTCTCGGTCAGCAAGTCGTTCATTGGGCTCTTGGCAGAAAGCATGATTGCCGATGACGTGCTAGATAAGGACGCTCCCGTTACGACCTATGTTCCTGAACTTGCCGACAGCGGTTTTGCCAAGGTAGACGTCCACCATCTTCTCGATATGACCGATGGCGTTGCGTTCGATGAAGATTATGCCAATCCGGGTGCTGATGTGCATCGTTATTCGGCGAATTATTGGACGCCTGCGCTGGCTGATGGCGGCGTTCGCGCAGCGTTAGCAAGGCTTACTGGACGAGATCATGATCCCGGTAGCGACTTTTCCTATCGCACCCCGGTCACCGATGCCTTGGGCTGGGTGATTGCTCGGGCGGGCGGAAAGCGGCTTGCCGACCTGTTCTACGAACGGATGTGGCAACCCGCAGGTTGCGCGGATGAAGGGCATTTTCTCGTCGATACCGCAGGCGACGAAATTGCTGCATCGGGCCTGAACACCACGGCCCGGGATATGGCGCGGCTGGCGTTACTCGTAAGTGAAGGCACGGGAATTCCAACTGCGGCGCGGGCCAGCATCCTGAGCGGTGGCAACCGCGACCTCTATGCCAAATCAAAATATGCTGAACGATCACGCGGCTCCTACGGCAGCCAGTGGTGGGTCGCGCATGATGGCTTCGGATCGATTTCAGCGTTAGGTGTCTATGGCCAGCGCGTTCACATCGAGACGGAAACGGGACTGATTATGATCCGCTTTGGCTCGCATCCATTGGCGTCAAATCTCCACACAGACGGTTTGCACAGGCGGGCATTCGAGGCTCTTCGCAATTTCCTGCGCTAGATGGTTGCAATGAACAGGTGCTTTTTGACGCTTATTCTGTAAGTCATCCCGTCGCACGGTATCGCTTTTCGGTGCCCCATTCTTTGGCCTTCAATACATATGCTGGCCGCCGTTGATGCTGATCGTTGAGCCGGTGATGAAACTGCTTTCTTCGGCACACAGAAACGCGACAACGCGGGCAATTTCATGAGCCTCACCCAGTCTGCCGACCGGCACTTTGGCAACGATTTTGGCCAGTTGTTCAGGAGGGACAGCAGCGACCATGTCAGTGTTGATATAGCCTGGAGCGACGGTATTTACGGTAACGCCGAACCGCGCGCCTTCCTGCGCCAGCGCTTTGGTGAATCCGTGGATTGCGGCTTTGGTCGCCGAATAATTGACCTGTCCGAATTGCCCTGCCTGACCATTGATCGAGCCGATGTTGACGATCCGGCCCCATCCGCGCTCGCGCATTGCGGGCAAAACTGCCTTCACCATATTGAAGCCGCCGGTCAGGTTGGTATCGACTACATCGGACCAATCTTCGCGCGACATTTTCAGTACCGAGGAGTCGCGCGTAATCCCTGCATTATTGATGAGGACATCGACCGGTCCCAATGTCGCCGTGATCTGATCGACAGCCGTATGGCAGTCGTCGTAATCGGCGACATTCCACTGGAAGCTGTCGATCCCTGTTCGCTCCGTAAAGGAACGCGCTCGCTCGACATCGCCGACAAAGCTCGCAGCAACGCTGAAGCCAATATCGCGCAATGCAATGCTCACTGCTTCGCCGATTCCGCGAGTACCTCCGGTTACGACCGCAACGCGTGTCATAGATTCTCTCCTAATTTAGGTCGAATATCAGGCGCACCACAGCGTTTGCTTTAATCGAAGCATTGCGGTCAGTGGCGCTTGAATTATCGTTATTCTTTCATCAGATCCTTGATCTGAGCGGCTGTAATCGCCTGTTTCTGCAGCGGCTCGAACATTGCGGTCAGTGTCTGAAACATCGTCTGGGAAAGCTTCGAATATTCCGCGATGGCCGTGGTAAACTCGGTGCGTGCAAATTCACTTTGAAGCTGGATCAGTTCCGGTGCAGTTCTGGCAAGCGCCATGGTCCGGCCAGCAGTCGTCGTTCGTTCGAACGTCTGTTTTCCGTAATCGGCAACTTCCTGCGCTATAACCTGCATGCCACCAGCAGCGGCTCGCGAGGATTCGAGCAGTGCATCGACATTGCCGCGGGTCATCTCCGTGACCACGCCCACGGTCTTCATGCTCTGCTCCATCGCTTCGCGGGATTTCGTGGCGATCTGTTCAAAGCTGGCTTTTGCCATCGTAATCGCCTGTTCAGCCTGCGCCGTCATCAGAGCTGCCGGGCCTGGCGTTACCGATTCTGCATTCTTCTTGGTCATATTACTCATCAGTCTATCCTTTCCATTATTTGTTTCGGGTATTGCCCCCGTTCAATAGGCGGGCGGGGTTTCTACTATTTTGCCTGCCATTGCTTCGTGCAGGACGAACCCTTCCAACGGATCGGCTTCTGCCCGCCAAGGTGCCTTTGCGAGCATCTCGCTGGTGTGCGCGTAGCCGGCCTCCCAGCGATTGCGAATGCCGCCGGGGCTGAAATCCACGTCTTTGGTATGGTCTTCATTGTCGAGTTGCGGCGCGAGCAGGCGGACGACGTGCATTGTCGTCGAACAGCCATAGCTTCGCATCGTCTTCAGATCTTCGTTCGATACGGCATCGGGCGGGACAAGCTGGGCAAGTTGCTGGATGATGTGGCGCAATTTGTGCAGCTGCCGCTGGCGTTTGATATGCGTATTGCCCCGGCTCGAATATTGGACATCCTTTTGCCGGTTGGTGACGTCCCAGATCGACTGCGGCTCAGCGCCGTGCGGGTTCCACAGGTGCACAGCAAAGACGATGGCGTTGCTTCTGGGGTTGTCGTCAAACACCGCTTCGACCGGCGTGTTGGACACGATGCCGCCGTCCCAATAGAGCTCCCCGTCAATGCGGACGGCGGGGAAGGCGGGCGGGAGTGCTCCCGAAGCCATGACATGGCGCAAATCAAGCGGCATATCGCGCGAGTCGAAATAGTGCATTTCGCTGGTCTGGACATTCGCCGCACCGACGGTCAGCCGTGTCGGACCTGAATTGACCAAATCGAAATCGACAAGTTCAGTCAAGTTATCACGCAGTGGGTCAACCGAGTAATAGCCAGCATGTTCGGCGCCTAGCGGTATTCTCTGGCCCATGAACGCAAGCGGATTGGGTTTGAAAAAACCGGGAATACCCGACATTACTGCGTTCATCGTTCGCAACGGGGCAAACATATTCGCCATCGGGCCGTCAAAAAACTGGCCATGTTCGACCCGCCGCCAGAATTCGCGAAGCTTGTCGAGCCGGTCGCCAGGTGCATTGCCGGCAATCAGCGCTGCGTTGATAGCGCCGATGGAGGTTCCAATCACCCAGTCAGGTTCGATACCGGCTTCCTGAAGCGCTTGGTAGACGCCGGCCTGATAAGCTCCTAGCGCGCCTCCGCCTTGGAACACCAGTACGGTCTGGCCGAAGGCGGAGATTTCCTTTTTGAGGTTCTGGGTCATCGTCATTTTCCTTTGATGTTCAAATGTTGAGGGGGCGCAACGCGGGTCGTGGCACGAGCGTTGCTGGTAAATCGGGCGAAACTTCGCCGGTGATGAGACGGGCACCGCGTGTGTATGTGAGGTAGTTCCAAAGCCAGTTCGCGCCAACGACGAAACGGTTACGATATCCCGAAAGAAACCAGATATGTGCGACGCACCAGAGCAACCACGCGAGATGGCCCGAGACCTGAATGCGCCCGAAATCGGCAACGGCGCGGTTTCGCCCGATGGTCGCCAGATTACCGTAGTTGCGGTATTGAAACGGCTCGATGCTTCGGCCTTTGATTGCCGCAATTATGCTGTTCGCGACATGCATGCCTTGCTGTTTTGCGACTGGCGCGACACCGGGAAGCGGCTTTCCGTTGGCACCCGAGCACGCTGCGGTATCGCCGATAACGAATACAGCGCTCTCGTTCGGTGCCCGCAAGTCGCAACCTACAGGTACCCGGCCGGCACGATCAGGGGTGATGCCCAACCATTCAGCAGCGCGAGAGGCCTGGACGCCGGCCGCCCAAATCGCTGTCGATGCGGCAATGAATTTTTCGCCTACCATCACGCCCATTTTGTCAACCGACACGACCTGCTGACCAAGCCAGACATCGACGCCCAACTGCTCGATGGCTGTTTTTGCTTTCGCCGATAGCGCCTCTGGAAAGCTTGCAAGCAAGCGGTCGCCGCCCTCGACAAGAATGACTTTGGCGCAGCGCGGCGTGATGCTGCGGAAATCCTTCGACACCGACTGGCGGGCGAGTTCGGCGATTGCACCCGCCATTTCGACGCCGGTCGGACCGCCGCCGATTATCACAAATGTCAGCAAGGCCTGGCGCTTGTCGGGATCAGCTTCGGTCTCGGCACGTTCCATAGCCATCAGCACCTTTCGGCGGACGGCGGTAGCGTCTTCGATTGTCTTGATTCCCGGGGCAAAGGGCGCCCAGTCGTCGCGTCCGAAATAACTGTGGCGTGCCCCTGTAGCAAGCACCAGCCAGTCATAAGACATCGGCTCACCATCACCCAATATGATGCGCTTATGTTCTGTATCTACGCCATATACGCGATCAAGCACAACGCGGGTATTGGCATTTCGTTTCAGGATGCCGCGGATAGGCGCGGCGATATCTGCTGGCGACAGCCCCGCCGTTGCGACCTGATAGAGCAATGGCTGAAAGAGATGGTGGTTCCGTTTGTCGATCAACGTCACATCGACGTCGGCGTTGCCCAAGCCTTGGGCAGTCGCCAAACCGCCAAAGCCTGCGCCAACGATTACGACATGGGGTCGCTGCAACGAAGTCACTGGCTGGTCCATCCGCCATCGACGGGTAATGCAACCCCCGTAATCGATCGCGCGCTTTCGCTGCAAAGGAACACGGACACCGCACCCAATTCTTCGACCGTGACAAAGCGTTTGGTCGGCTGGGCCGCTAGCAGGACATTGTTGATGACATCGTCGCGGCTGATCCCGCGCGCCTTGGCAGTATCCTCGATCTGACCTTCGACCAAAGGTGTCCAGACATAGCCCGGGCAAATCGCGTTGCAGGTGACCCCGAACTGTGCGCCTTCCAGACCGACGGTCTTGGTCAGACCCAAAACGCCATGTTTGGCGGCAACATAGGCGCTCTTGTATGGCGAGGCGATCAGGCCGTGGACCGAGGCCAGATTAATTATCCTGCCCCATCCGGCTGACTTCATCGCGCCAAACGCGGCGCGCGTGGCGTGAAAGCTGGCCGACAGGTTGAGTGCCTGGATCGCGTTCCATTTGTCGACTGGGAAATCCTCAACCGGGCTGACATGCTGGATACCGGCGTTGTTGACGAGAATGTCGATTTTTCCGAATTCGTTGATGGTGTCGGTAACCAGTGCTGCTGCATCCGCCCCATCGAGAAGATTGGCACCATTATAGTTCACCTGCACTCCAGTGGCGGCGGCAAGTTCGCTGCGCGTGGTTTCGATTTGACCGAGGTCGCCCAAGCCGTTCAGGACAATATCGGCACCCGCCTCGGCAAGCGCGCGAGCGATGCCGAGGCCGATGCCGCTGGTCGAACCAGTGATGATTGCCACTCTTCCCATAAGCGGCGCTGTTATTGCGGTCATCGAAGTCATGTCCATTCTCCTGCGTTTGATGAAGAAGAATATGCGGCGGAGTGGCAATGAATAGAAATGCCGTTTGTGCATCGAATTCATGCCGACAATCGAATGGTTGCCGCATCGGCATTGGCTTAATTGAACGTCACGCCAACGGTGCTCGTGGATAAAATATCTGTGAAACCGGCTTCGGTGGTCAACCTGTTTCAAAAAAGAAGGAATGATTTATGAAAACGACACTGGCTCTTATTGCCGCACTTGCAGTCGCAGGCTCAGCTGCACCCGCTTTTGCAGGGACGTGCCCAGCAGGGCAAGAAGGCACAAATGCTCTCGCCGGTGCGGCAACGATACCCTCCAAGGTGACCGACAATGTGCTCGGCACCGTCGATCTTGGACCCGAAATCAATGTTGCCGGCCGCTCTTTGCGTCTCCGCAAACTCGTGCTTCAGCCTGGCGGCGTTGTACCAATGCACAGCCACGGCGACCGTCCAGCCTTGATTTTGACGGCAAGCGGCACAGTCACCGAATATAGTTCCAAGTGCCTTGTTCCAATCGTCCACCGTGCTGGCGAGGTTTCGACCGAATCGAACGGCGTGACGCATTGGTGGAAGAATACCGGTAAAACTGTTGCGGTGCTTTACTCATCGGATGTGCACAACGACGCGATGGCGATGCGTAACGCAATGCAGTAACAACGTCTGGATTCCTCCCCCCAATACCAGACGCAACTGGCACCCTGCATAATCCGTGCGGGGTGCCAGACCATTTTTGTCACGACGATTACGCAAAATCCGTGCGACGGTTCCGGATAGTTCAGAAAGGTGCTGCCATGCAGAGCATCGCGTCCATAATTCCCAAATCACGCATGCTATCGGTCCGGTTGGGATCATCCGCCGCCGATATCGAGGCCGCGCAGCGGTTGAGGTGGGACGTATTCTATCGGGAAAGAGGTGCAACGCCACTGGAAGACACTCCGCTAGACCGCGACCCTTACGACCCGGTCTGCGATCACCTGCTGGTCGAGGATAGCGCGTCGGGAACACCCAAAGTTATCGGCACCTACCGCTTGCTTCGGCAAAGTGTGGCCGACTCGCGCGAGGGTTTTTACAGCGCAGGTGAATATGACCTCACCCCGCTTTCTCGCAGTTCAGGCGAACAGCTTGAACTCGGTCGGTCATGCGTCGCCGCCGAATATCGCGACGCCGGGACCATCCAATTATTATGGCGCGGTATCGCCTCCTATCTCCGCCAACATCAGATTTCGACAATGTTCGGGTGCGCGAGCTTTCACGGCATCGATCCCGAAGCGCACGCTGACACGCTTTCTTATCTCTGGCATAATCACCTCGCGCCGCCTCCTTTGCGAGCTCGGGCGCTTGACGAGAGATATATTGATATGGCGCGGTTGCCGCTTGGGAGCTACGATCCACGCCAGGCCATGCGTAAACTACCTCCGTTGATAAAGGCCTATCTCCGCGTCGGTGCACAAGTCGGTGATGGTGCAGTCATAGACCATCAGTTCAACACAGTGGATATATTCATTGTCATGCCCGTTGCCGAGATTTCAGATCGCTATTTCGGGCGGTTTGGTGCAGCGGCATAAGCTGCGAGCATGTGCTGCCGAATTTTTTCCGCCAGAGCTTTGCGATCATCCATAGCTTTCACCGGTGGCAGGAAATCGACGCGCGCCAATGTTGTCGATTTGGCGAGGCGCGCCGCCCCAGAAAGCAGGTCATCATCGTCAATCCACGCGACCTCGCGCCGACGGTCAAGCGACAGCGCCGCGCCATTTGGCATCAAATAGCTTAAGATAACCGGCTGGATAACCGTTGCAGCATCGGCCGCCGACAACAGGCTGGTGCGGAACGCCAATATGCTCGCGCCGTCCGAAGTCGTTCCTTCGGGACACAATATTACCGAGCGCCCCGAATTCAACCGGGCGCGGATCGCATCGGCCTGTGCATGGCTGCGGTGCCGCTCGTCCCGGGCGACAAAGACAGGGGCAAACCGACGCGCCAATGCTCCGATAACCGGCCAGCTCTGCATTTCGGACTTGGCGACGAAATCGGCGTCCAGAATCGACATTGTCACCGGGATATCGGCCCAGCTGATATGGTTCATAATGAACAGCGTCCCCGGCGTTGTGGACGGCGCCCCCTGTAGCGAAATGCGGATGCCGAAGCCTTCCGATATGGTAGCAAAGAACGTTTGTTCGTGACGGCGGCGCTGATTTTGTGGGGCTGCCATCCAGAATGGTATCCGCAGCAAGGCGAACGCGAGTGTCGCGAAGGCTTTGGTCCGGCCGAACGGGCGCTTAGTCAAATCCTACCCTTACGCAAATTTCTGTTCGATCTTGAACGCGACCCAGATCACCGCACACATGATAAAGATCGAAACCCAGGCATAAGGCCAGAGCAGCGGCATACCAACCAGGATCAGCCCGTCATTGCTTCCAGGGACAAGCAAACTGCCCCAACCCATCAACATTCCGCCAGTGATGCACCTGGCAAGCGTGACAATATTTTGTCGGTGCCATTTGAGACTGCCGCCAACCCATCCACCTGCGACCGCACCGAAGAGCAATGCGAGAAACAGCAGGCCCTGCCAAAACAGGTTGTCCGACATTCCTTTGGCAAAGTGGATCAGCAAATCCACGTAGCTCCATGCGCCGACTGTAACGAGCATGATGACAAATGCGATGCCAATCACGATGGTCGCTTCGTGCGGAGCCCAAATGCGCCGCCATCCGAGAGCTTCCGGATGCGGGGTTCGGGCGATGCTGACGATACGCCAGAGCGCGTAAGCCGCAAACACCGGGGCAAGCCAATAGGGCAATGCGGAACGCATCGACAGCGTATCGATCGGCGCCGGCATCATCTGGCTGAACAGCAAGGGTGCGGTCAACACGCCGATGAAGAAGCCCAGCGGGGTCAGCGCATACGCCCATTGGCCCGACCCGAGCCTGGCAATCGCGCCAAAAACGCAGGCCTGATTTACATAGGCGCCAAGACCCAGCAGCACCGCGCCGACTGCCGTCCAATGGCTGAAGGCAAAGCCACCGGGTAGGTTGGGCAAAAAGCCAAGTGCGCGGGCGGTTAACAGCCCTCCTGCGACCCAGAGTGCGGTTTCTGCCAAAGCGACGATTTTTGTTGTCTTGCCGTTATGGACAACCTCGCCGACAGCCGCGACGGTGCACGTCGCGCCGCGCTGGATGGCGAAACCCATCAGTGCGGCGCAAATAGCTGCCAGCAGAAATGCTAAACTGGCAATTGCAACGGTCATTTGGTGGTGCTTGACGCGATGGAAGCAGCGACTTCGCTGGCCATCTTGAATTGCGCTTCACGGTCCGTGATGCTGTAGCGTTTGGCGATATAGCCAAAATCGGTCCACGCAACGCTGACGCTACCATCCGCTTCCTGCAGGATCAACATCCGCACCGGCCAGTCAAGGCCCGAATAGGGGTTCGACGACAGGAATTGAACGCCAAGCGGCGGATTACCGAACAGGATCAGTTTCGATGGGCGGATATTGATATTTGCACCTGCACCCAGTTGCGACTGGTCGATCTCGGTGAAGAATTTGATGCCCTTCGCTGCGATATCGGCTTTGATGCGTTCGACGGTTTCGTCCACACCGTGCAGGCTCTTCACCCTCAGCACGCCTTGTGCTGGCGCGGTTGGTGTGGACATTTGTGCTTGGGCAGCCGGTGCGATCAGCATGGCAGCGCACAGCGCGATCACGATCTTTTTCATATTGTGTTCCTCAATGGCTTCAATTTCGGGGAAGAGTATTTGCTCCCGCGCTGCTTTTGCCACCGCATCGCTTTCGCTTGAAATTGCATTCGTGCATGACAGCCATAACCGTAGGGCATTTCAATTTTTGGATAATAGTGTGTATTCCTGTTAGGAACAGCGCAAACTGAACGCACAGCGTTGCGGACAATTGAAAGTTTTTAGGTATGAACCAACCGTTGATGACCTCACTCGAACAGGCTTTTCAAGACATAAGCGTCCGCAACGCCCCCTTGAGCGAACGGCTTGGCTATATTGCGGATAAGGTGCGCGCGCTGAGCCCGTCTTATGGCGCAGCCGTCGACGCCTTTGTTGACCGACTTGAGCAGGCCGGAGCGGGTGATGAGGCTCCGCAGGTTGGCGAAGCCATGCCAGGCTTTGTTCTTCCCGATGATCAGGGGCATCTTGTCAGCCTTGAACAACTGCTAGAAAAAGCGCCGGTTGTTGTCGCTTTTCATCGCGGGCATTGGTGCCCTTATTGCCGGTTGAATGCCATAGGGCTGGCCGAGGTTGAAGCCGACATAAAGCCGGTGCAAATCGTCGCGATTTCGGCCGAAACACAAACCTATACCAAAGCAATAAAAGCCGAGGCAAAAGCCGGATTTCCGTTTCTGACCGACTTCGGCAATGGCTATGCGCTGTCGCTTAACCTTGCGATTTGGGTTGACGACGCCATGGCCTCATTGATCGAAGGATCGGGTATAGACATCCCGCAATATCAGGGGTCAGAAGGGTGGATACTGCCAATCCCTTCGGTTTTTGTCATTGGGCAGGACGGGTTGATCAAGGCACGCCATGTCGATCCGGACTATAGGCGGCGGCTGGAACTTGATGAGCTACGCAAAGCTGCACGGGCGGCTTTGTTATAGCTGCTGTTTGCAGCAAGATTAACGATCTAGCGGGCCATCGACAGGGTGAGACTATAGTCTTTCGCGAAAGGCCTTCGAGCACGATCCGGATCTTCTCCTCCGCACCATATTGCTTGCGCGGATGGCTTTGAGTGTTTTGCGTTCATCTTCATTCCTTACAGTCACTATGATGAACCTAAAACACTCTCCTATTTTATGCTGACATATGTCTTAAATTATGTGACGACGGATAGTCACCCCGAGCTCAGACAACGTACGTGAGGAATCAAGTTATGGACGGGGCGCTCGTCAATATTTGCCTTTTGACCTTGGTCATTCACCTGATCGGAACGCTCGCATATGCTGCACGGATCGCCGGCGTTCGCACGCATAAAATTGCCCTGTCGTTCGCCCTGTTCAACATCCTTGTCTTGGTATCGAGAACGTCAAATAGCTTTTTAGGGCCATTTCTAGCGAAGCGTATCGAGAACGCATTGGCGAATGGCACCGGTGACCGGCTGCTGTGGGATTTAAGGTTAGTTCTGTTTTCCGCGACAATTGCCACGGTTCTTGGTGCTCTGGCGGTTCCAACGGTGCAGCGGTGGTTTGCAGGTGCCATCAGTGAATTTCATGTGCACCGGTCTGTTCCCAAATTGTTTCTTCACGCACTGGCACCAAAAAACTGGCGGCGGATCACCGAAACTATGGCATTGCCTTCATCTGGCCATGCCAAACAACTTGGCAAACCCAGTGCGGTGTCTTGGAATGTGATTGCAATGAACGTCATTGCACAAGCGCTACTTACCGTCGGTGTCATTGCATCGCTTTACGCTGGATATATTTACCCGGAGTTTCGGGTCACTGCCTCTCAGCTTTCGGCGGTGGTCAATGGGTTCGCTACGATATTGCTGTTTGTTCTGATTGACCCGCAGCTTTCGGTGATGACAGATGATGTTGTGGAGGGCCGGGTTTCGGAAGCAGATTACCGACGAACGATTGTCTGGCTGTCCATGAGCCGCGTTGCCGGTACGTTGGTGGCGCAGTTACTCCTGTTACCATCCGCGTGGCTGATCGTATGGGTTGCGATGCGTGTGTGATGCGGTCCCATGCATCTTTGAAAACGGGTAAATTATAGTTTAGTGTAAACTGGCAAACGCATAGCTGTGATTACTAGGCCGTGAACTCATAAATATCGTCGTCGAGGCGTCAAAATGGCGAAGATATCGGGCCAAAATGCGCGCCGTCAGGCAGTCACTCTGCCTGCAAGCGTATTTTGGTTCGAGATCGAAGCCAATTTGGCGTCCGAAGGATTTGACCCATTTTGCCCAGGGCTGCGTCAGAAAGCCTTGAGATATATCTATATCCCTGCGACTTCCTTCCTTGCCCTGTGCAAAATGGCCTCAAACCTCGACGACGATATTTATGAGTTAACGGCCTAGCTTTTTTCGGCGTTGAACGATCATATCCGGGTCCAAAGTTGCGATTAACGCTCTGGCGTCGTATCACGAAAACCAGCCGCCACACGTGACCAAAATTGCGGGAAAATTATCGCCAGAAGGCAATTATCTGAAATCGCCCAACATATTGAGGACTGGCTGGTGCTGCTGGGGAGGATTGAACTCCTGACCTCGTCATTACCAACGCAAGGGAAGGACGGCTGGCTGGTGAGGATTTCCGTCCGTTTTGGGTGATCTTGGTTTTTCTTTTGCCAAGGACCCACACCATATCCAAACTGTCCGGAGTTCCGATCTTGGCGTCTTCCTATTGAAAGTTCTTTGGCCGAATAAGATTGCAAAAAGTGACCTGCGCGGGATTTACGGACGACCGGCCGGAACCGTCTGAACCAACGTCGGCTTTTGAGGACGTAAACCTGTAGCGCTGACGGCAGGAATGTTGTGGAATGCAGACATTAGCCGTTAGAGATCTTATTCTCCGCAATCACCTGACCAGATCGTTTCAGCTCGCTACTCACAACGCACATCCCCAGTATTGCGATGGCCGGAGTTGCCATGTCCAATGCGATGGAGATCAGCTTGAATGCATCCCAAGCAAATTGGCCAAGATAAAACCGCCAAACAAGATCGAAACATACCATCGCACCACCGACCACAACGGCATCCGCACGTGGAAATGCAGCTGCTCTGACACCTCGCCACGCGGCAAGAATGACGACTGTGAAAAATAGCGATATGGTTCCGAACACCAAAATTTTACCAATGACGGGTGCCAACAACCAACCGTAGAAGCTCGGAGAGCTATAACGGATCGCTGTAAACCACAGTGCAAAAACAACGTAGAAAGCGATGGCTAAGGGCGTTGCGCGGATATGCATGTGCATAACATCTACCAAACCCTGACCGTCCGCAATGTTGTCGTGTCCTGGTAGTCCGCTTTGGCGAATTTGTTTTGGAAAGCGGACGTAATCCGAACTGTTGCATTTGCGAAATTGATACTATTTGCTAGCCTATCATATGGAGATGGGCTCTGGGCTGGCCAACTCTTGACTTCGCTCGTACGAGTATGGCGTATCATCTTTGGCCCTCGACCTGGAGGACACTTGCATACTATGCCGATTGGACATTGGGCTCTGCGCGAGACTCCTAAAGCTGTTCGACATTTAAGGATCTCGATCTTTCTGGTTTTGCTCTTGGGAGCATGTTCGAAAGAACAACAGACACTTCCAGATGAGTTGCAGTTGTCTGACCCCGCCTACGAAATATCAGTTTCGCACGCCTTTGGGCCCGGTGGAATAAATCACGCCTTCAAAGTCTATGACCTAGAGGCAGATGTTGGCCGCAAGATAAACCAATCGGGTCTTGGGTTTCTCAGCAAAATGGAGTCCGCTGTAAATTATCCCGATGAGAAAAATGAAGCGAGAAAGGAGGGCGGGTACTTTGGGCCGTATTGGACGTCATACACGGATTGGAAACCGTTACCCATTCCCAAGGACGACAATTGGATTAGGCGCGCGCGTGTTGTTGCCGTTTCGGATCAGCCCATAGTCGAAGAGTTTTTTGGCGACAACGACAGCCAAGGCTTCACAAGCACCATTGATCGCAGTGAGATAGATAAGTTTCTCGAGGTAATTCGCGGTAAAGAGGGTTACTATTCTTATGGCGGCTATCGTGAAATGAACTTACTCGTCGTGTCCCCGCATCACGCCAAGGCGTATTACTTGTTCAGGGATTAGCTAGAACCATCGCTTTCATTTAGATTGCGCTCAATGGTCGGGGCACAACCTGTGCGAACGTCCGCTACGTTGTCGTGTCCTTATAGTCCGCTTTCGTTGCATAAGTTCGTTTAGCTGCCTTTCGTTCAGCGTATATGCTAGGCAAGATTTTTGAGGCTGAAGGCATAAAATATGGCCGAACAATTACTCGCATTCGCTGTGTTGATCGCGTTGATCTTTGCCCTCAACCTTATTCCGGTATTTGCTCCACCGACATGGATGGCGCTCGCGTTTGTGGGTTTCCGATTCCCTGAAACCAACCCCTGGGCTTTGGCATTGGTCGGTGCCGGGGCCGCCACATCGGGACGGCTGACACTGGCACTTTTGTCGCACAAGATTGTCAGCAGGAAGCTTTTATCTAAGGCGCAGCGCGCCAATATTGATGTAATCAAACGGCGTCTAGAAAAACGGAAGACGCTGACATTCGGTATTTTTCTATCTTACGCTTTCAGTCCGCTGCCATCGAACTTCCTGTTCATTGCCTATGGTTTGACCGGTCTACCGCTGCTTAGAGTAGCATTGCCGTTCTTTCTTGGACGTTGCGTGAGCTATGCGTTTTTCATTTTAAGTGGTCAAGCTGCAGGAAGGCGTTTCGAGATCGATTCAATCGAAACGACGCTCTATGCTAGCGGTTATTTTTTCATCACCCAGTTTGTGGTGATTGCCGCGCTTTACGCGTTCACACGGATCGATTGGGAGGTACTTCTCGACGACCATCGTTTTGTATGGAGGCGTTAGTGGATGACGACAACAATCCATAAATCGAGGTTGTCAGACAGACAGACAGACCCAAGTGACCGAAATTGCGGAAGAATTATCGCCCGCAGGCAATCATCTGAAATCGCTCAAGATATTGAGGACTTCGTGGTGCTGCTGGGGAGGATTGAACTCCCGACCTCGTCATTACCAATGACGCGCTCTACCACTGAGCTACAGCAGCTTGCACCGAATTGGCGGCGCTATGCGAAGGGTTGGTCCTAATGTCAAGCCGCTTGCGCGTTGCGGTCCTATTTGGCATCGGGCGATCATGTCAAAAGAAAGTGACCAGCGGCAAAAGGAACGTGCGGAACGATTGCGTGCGGCGCTGCGTACCAATTTGCGTCGCCGAAAAGCAGCGGGAAATAGCAAAGCAGAGGTCGCTGGTGATGATCCCAAATCAGGCGGTTAATGTCGCCCCAAAAAAAAGCCCGCTGTTTCCAGCGGGCCTAACAGGAAAAAGAACTTGGCGCCATTCGGCGTCGAGCCCTTCGGGTCGCACACCCTCTATTCACTGAAAACAGGAGTCGCTCTTGCACGGAATCGTCATAGCTGTCGATTACATTTGACATTTTCGGCCAACTTGATCGCGCCCGTAGGTAACATATTGGAAAAGGGCAATTCTTGCATAATTGTGACACCACCATTGCGTTGGGTAATTTTGTGAGAGATAGCGGGCCGATGTTTTACACCCTTGCCCGACCTATTCTGTTCCTTGCCGATGCAGAGCACGCCCACAATCTGTCGCTTGCCGCGTTGAAATTTGCGCCAATACCGATGGCAAATGATGCCGACCCGGTTCTGGGTCAGGATTTCGCATCGCTGCATTTTGCAAATCCTGTCGGTCTTGCGGCGGGGTATGATAAAAATGCCGAGGTTCCGCTCGAAATTTTGCGGCTTGGATTCGGATTTGCCGAAGTTGGCACTTTGACGCCGCTGCCACAGTCCGGCAACCCGCAACCGCGTCTGTTCCGATTGGTCGAGGATCGGGCCGTAATCAACCGGATGGGTTTCAACAATGCAGGGCAAGATGCCGCGATTGCCCGGTTGTTGAAAATATCCGGGCGGGCGAAATCCGGACCAATCGGCATCAATATCGGTGCGAACAAGGATAGCACGGACAGGGTGGCGGATTATGTTACCGGTGTTCGCAAGATGGAATCGCTGGCCGATTATCTGACCATCAACATCAGTTCGCCAAACACACCGGGACTGCGCGCTTTGCAGGACAAGGGCGCGCTGGATGACCTGTTGGCACAGGCGATGGCGGCGCGGGTGCAGGGCAAATCTGTGTTTTTGAAAGTCGCCCCGGACCTGCAACCCGCGGATATTGACGACATTGTCGAAGTTGCCATGGCCCGTGGAGTCGCGGCCTTGATTATATCCAACACAACGATTGGCCGCCCGGCATTGAAATCCCGCCATGCGGACGAGTCAGGCGGCCTGTCCGGCGCCCCCTTGCGCGATCTGGCGCAGCAGCGGCTGGTTGATTTCCGCAAGGCCAGCGGCGGGCAGATACCCCTGATCGGTGTCGGCGGCATTGCCAGTGCACAGGATGCCTATGCCCGCATCCGTGCAGGCGCGTCGCTGGTGCAGATATACAGCGCATTGGTGTACGAAGGGCCGGGGCTTGCAAAGCGCATCAATACGGGGCTGGCACGAATGCTGAAAGCTGACGGATTTCAGAGCCTTGCCGATGCGATTGGGGTCGATTCCTGAAAAGGGGCTTTGCCTTGGCGGCGCAGCGCCGCTAGACAGGGGCTTATGAAAAGAATTTTTATTGCGCTGTTCGCACTTGCGCTGGTGCCCCAAAATGCTGTTGCAAACACTGTTGGCGTTGCGTCTTCCGCTGACCCCCGGGTGACCGAGGCGGGCATGGAAATGCTGGAGCAGGGTGGCACGGCGGCGGATGCGGCCATGGCGATGATGTTGGCGCTGACGGTGGTAGAGCCGCAGTCGAGTGGGATCGGTGGCGGCGGGTTCCTGATGTATCAGGATGCAAGCAAAGGCATATTGAGCACGCTGAATGGCCGCGAGACTGCGCCTGCTGCGGCGACGCCGGACCGCTTTGTGGGGCCGGACGGAAAACCCATGCCTTTCTTGCAGGCATTTCAGGGTGGCCGTTCCGTGGGCGTACCGGGCAATGTCGCGCTGATGGCCGAGGCGCACAGGAAATGGGGCAAGCTGCCCTGGGCGACGTTGTTCAAGCCCGCCATCCGGCTCGCGCAAGACGGATATGTGGTCAACGCCACGCTGGAATCGCGGTTGAAGATGGTCGAGCGCCTGTGGCCCAATTTTGACGATGCGCGCGCTATTTACTGGGCGGACGGAAAGCCTGTCGTAGCCGGTGCGACCATCCGCAATCCGAAGCTCGCCGCGACGTTGAAGCTGATCGCCAAAAAGGGACCGGATGCCTTTTACAAGGGCGTGGTGGCCAAGCAGATTGTCGATGCCATCATCACCAGCAAAGTCAGTGCAGGCGACATGACCCTGACCGATCTCGAGAAATACCGCGTCAAGGAACAGGCGGCCGTGTGCGCGCCTTACCGTGTTTATGTCGTCTGCGGCATGGGCCCACCTTCGTCAGGCGCAACCACGGTTCTCCAGATTTTGGGCAGCCTGCAGCGGTTCGACATGGCGGCGCTGGGCAAGGATAATCCCAAAAGCTGGTTCCTGCTGGGGCAGGCGATGCAGCTCGCCTATGCCGACCGCGAGAAATATCTGGGCGACAGCGATTTTGTCGAGGTTCCGGTGAAGGGCTTGCTCGACCCTGAATATCTGAAGGCGCGCTCAGCGCTGATTGATCCGGACAAGGCGCGCACGGACTATCCGGCAGGGACGCCCCCCGGCGCGATGCCGCGCACTGCGGCGCTTTCAAGCGAGGTTGCGGGCACCACACATTTCGCCGCCGTCGATGCCAAGGGCAATATCGCCAACATGACGTCGACCATCGAAAGCGTCTTCGGCAGCCAATTGGTCGCGGGCGGATTCTTCCTGAATAACGAGCTTACCGATTTCACCTTCGCGCCCGAAAAAGACGGCGCGCCGGTGGCCAACCGCGTGACGGGCGGCAAGCGACCTTTGTCGTCCATGTCGCCCACGATCGTGTTCGACCGCGATGGTCGGGCGGTCCTTACCCTTGGTTCTGCGGGCGGCAAACGGATCATCATGCATGTCACCAAAACGCTTGTCGGCATACTCGATTTCGGCCTGTCGCTGGATCAGGCCATTGCGCTGCCCAATATCTATTTCGGGCAAGGCGAACTGCAAGTGGAAGAAGGCAGCGCGCTGGCCCCGATGGTCGATACGCTGTCGGCTTATGGACAGAAGGTGCGGGCAACCGATCTGGGGTCCAAGGTGAACGGGGCACAATGGGGCGCAGATGGATGGACCGGCGCGTCCGACCCGCGTAGCGAAGGCACGTCGGCGACATTGGATGATAAGGGCAAAGTGACGGTCTCGGCACCGAAAATTGCCCCCGCCGCACCGACGGCAAGCGTACATTGACCCTGTTTAGAACGAAAGCCTGATTGCGCTGCACCGCAGGCCGCGCTAGCAACAGCGTCAAAGGTTTAGGTTCGAAACGGACCGGCCCGAATAGTCCGAGGAGAGAAGTGTGGCTGCCGAACAATTTGATGATTTTGACAGCTTTCCCAATCTGGTGTCGATGTTTCTCGCACGCGCCCGCTACCGGGGCGATGCGCCGTTCCTTTGGGCAAAGAAAGACAGCGACTGGCAATCGCTAAGCTGGGCCGAAACCGCCCGACAGGTGGCCGGTTTCGCCAAAGCGCTCCGCCAGCTTGGCTTGCAAAAGGGCGACCGCGTCATGCTGGTGTCGGAAAACCGGCCCGAATGGTGCATTGCCGATCTCGGCATCATGGCCGCAGGCTGTGTCACAGTTCCGACCTACATCACCAACACCGAACGCGATCATCAACATATATTGGATAACAGCGCGTCGCGGGCCGTCATTATTTCCACCGCCAAGCTGGCAAAAACATTGTTACCCGCGGCGATCCGCTCGTCCGAAGCCGAATTCATCATCGCCATGGAACCGCTGCAATCAACACAGCAAGGCCAGTTGTCGATCCACAACTGGCACGACATGGTCAATGGTACCGACGCCGACGTGCGCGCCACGGAAGCGGCGATGGCAACCGTCACCCGCGACGATCTGGCGTGTATCATCTACACCAGTGGCACCGGCGGTGCGCCGCGTGGGGTGATGCAGCAGCATGGCGCAATCCTGCACAATGCCGACGGTGCGGCGACGGTCCTGCGCGAAGATTTCGGTCTGGATGAGGAAGAGGTCTTCCTCTCCTTCCTGCCGCTTAGCCATGCCTATGAACATTCGGGCGGGCAATTTCTGCCGATCGGTGTTGGCGCGCAGATTTACTATTCGGAAGGGCTGGAAAAGCTCGCCTCCAATATCGAAGAAACCCGGCCTACGATTATGATCGTTGTCCCGCGCCTGTTCGAGGTGCTGCGCCAGCGGATGATCAAGGCGGTCGAAAAGCAGGGCAAGTTCCCCAATTATCTGCTCGACAAGGCGCTGACCATTGGCGAGCGCGATTATAAGGGCAACAAACGCCTGCGCGACGCACCGATGCGCGTGCTGTTGTCGCGGACAATCAAGCCCAAGATCCAGGCCCGCTTTGGCGGACGGATGAAGGCCATGGTGTCGGGCGGCGCGCCGCTCAACCCCGATATCGGCGTGTTCTTCCAGTCGCTGGGCATCACCCTGCTGCAAGGCTATGGCCAGACAGAGGCCGGACCCGTGATAAGTTGCAACCGGCCCAGCGTCGGTTTGAAAATGGATACCGTCGGACCTCCGCTTAAAAACACCGAGGTCAAGATTGCCGAAGATGGTGAGATCCTTGTGCGCGGGCCGCTGGTCATGCGCGGATATTGGCGCAACAAGACCGAGACCGATCGCGTCATTTTCGACGGTTGGCTGCACACGGGCGATATCGGCCATATTGACGACAAGGGCCGGATTGCGATTACAGACCGCAAGAAAGACCTGATCGTCAATGACAAGGGCGACAATATCGCGCCGCAAAAGGTGGAAGGGATGCTGACGCTGCAACCCGAAATCCTGCAGGCGATGGTGTCGGGCGACAAGCGGCCTTATATTGTCGGCCTGATCGTTCCCGATCCCGAATGGACGCTGGATTGGTGCCGGGCGCAGGATATCAAATGTGATTTTGCCGACCTCAACGACAATCCGCAATATCGCTCGGCGCTACGTGCCGCCGTTGACCGGGTGAATGCGGATTTGTCGGTGACGGAAAAGGTCCGCCAGTTTGAGCTGACCGACGAACCTTTTACCATCGAAAATGGCGAAATGACCCCGAGCATGAAAATCCGCCGCCACGTCATCCGCGAACGTTATACGGCGCGGGTGAATGGGATGTATAAGGATTGAGGGTAGCGGCGTAGGGTTGGTTTTGAACTTCGCGCGCCGTTGCTTTACGCTGTAACCAATATCCAATTTTGTCACCCTGAACTTGGTTCACCTTCGGTGACTGCGTTCCAGGGTCCATCGTGCAGTGGCCAACTCAGCCTGAAGGAAAGCGCAACCGCGTGTCACGCTATGGCTTGTCACAACAGGGCAGGAATGGGCTGGCAAATGGACCCTGAACCAAGTTCAGGGTGACGGGTCCTATGAGGAAGCGTCAAAACTGAGGGAACAGTCCCTTCAGGCACTGTCCCCGCAAATTGATCACTGCCCCGCTTTTTCATCCAGCCAAGCCGATGTTTCGGTCCGGATCCGCGGTTGCGACTTGATGCGGGTCTGGATTGCGGCAATCGACTGATCGACCGGTTTGCGCGATTCAGGTGACAGATAGGCTTTGGCATATGCTTCCAGTTTGCCAACCATCGCCGGGTCGCTGGAGCCATTGCCAAGGCCGGGAATGAATTCCGACTTGGACGACACATCGACCAGAGCCTCCACCGCCTCCCGGTTCGCCAGCGCGAAATCGACGGCCAGATCGGGATGGTCGCCCGATACGCCATTGATAATCGAGGCGCTCAGCGTGGGGCCGGGTTCCTTGGTCAGCGCGAGCGCCAGCGCCTGCTTTGCAAGCGCCGTGTCGCGGGCCGAGCCCAGCAAGCGGTACATGCTGGATCGTACAAGAAAGTTTTCCGCCGTCTGGCCCAGCTTACGCATCTTGTCCCAGTCGGCTTGATTGGCATTTTGCGCGATCACGCCGAGCCATGTTGTACGCAGGGGGCCATCCAGTGCTGCCGGGTCGGTTTCCAGTTCGGCGAAAAGCCGCTTGGCTTCGGCCACGACCGCTGGATCGCCCATATAACCGAGGGTGCTGATCAGCGCGCTGCGTAGATTGGCATCCAACGTGCTGTCGGACGGGCTCTGCTTATAACCTAGCTTGGCAAGCGCGGGACCAAAACGGTTGCTGGCCAGCTTCGCGAGCTTGGCTTGGCGTGCAGGGTCCTTCTCATACAAGCCGTACAGATAGCTGTAGGTGGACACAATATCCTCGGTCACCCGCTGGCTGGTATCGGATGGCACCGCATCCATCAGATTCAGCGCCATGCGTACCGGCTGATATTCGTTGAAGGCGAGGCTTTGGCCGTCGTTCAGCAATCCCAACTGGTCGATTACGGGAAGCTTCGCGAAATCCTTCTGCAAGGCCGCCATCATATCGGGTTGGTAGAGCACACGGTAATAGCCGCTTTGTCCGGCATTCACGATAAAAGCGCCGCATCCTGGGAGTTGTAGCGTGCCGTTGCCGTTTGAAATGACCGTCTTGCTGGGCGCTTGCCCGATGACCTGCGCGATCACCGGCACGTTCCATCGTTGTGGCTTTGCCGATGTTTCGGCCTTGCGGTCCCGCGAAAACTCGCTCTGGGTCAGGGTCAACAGGGTCGAACCATTAACGCATTTTGACGACTTCACTTCAAGCAAGGGCACGCCCGGCTGTTTGGTGAAATCATGCGCGATTTTGACCAGCCCCTTGGCGCCGGCGGCTTCCACCGCGTTCCACAGATCGTCCGTGCGGGTGTTGGCATAGGCGTGCTTCTTCATGTAGGCGCGCAGGCCGTCGCGCCAGATCGTCTCACCGGCAAAGGCCTCCAGCATGGTGATGACGGCTTCACCCTTTTGGTAGGTGATCGTATCGAACGCCTGACTGGTCTGTTCAACGGTGGAGATTTTCTGGATCACCGGATGGGTGGTCACATAGGCGTCGAGGCCCATGGCACCTTCGCGGCCATTGACGCGGTCCAGTTCACTCTGCCAGTCGGGATTGAAATGGGCGGTTGCCTTGCTTTCCATCCAGCTTGCAAAACCTTCATTCAGCCACAGATCGTCCCACCATGCCATGGTGACCAGATTGCCGAACCATTGGTGGGCGATTTCATGCGCGTCGGTGGAGAAAATTCCCTGGCGCGTGCGGGCGCTGGTGATTTTGGGGTCATTCAACAGCACCCGTTCAAAGGTGAAGATCGCGCCCCAATTTTCCATCGCGCTGAAAAACTGGCTTTGTCCCGGCCCAGCGACATTGTCCAATTTGGGCAGCGGGTAGGGGGTGCCGAAATAGTCGTTATAATAGGCGACCAGCTTGGCCGATGCGTCGAGTGCATATTGGCCTTTCGGGCCGTTGCCCTTGCCGACAATCACGCCGACTTCGGTGGGTCCTACCTGTTTGGTGATCCGGTCAAATTCGCCCGATCCGAAAAACAGCAGATAGGTCGACATTTTGGGCGATGTGCCGAAACGCACTTCGGCCAAACCATTGCCGATGTCGCGACGGGCGGCGACGGGCATATTGCTGACCGCCATTTGGTCGGCAGGAACTGTCGCAGTCAGGTCAAAGGTTGCCTTATAGTTCGGCTCATCCCAGCTCGGCACGAAACGGCGGGCATCGGGGGCCTCGAACTGGGTGAATAGCGCGCGTTTTTCAACGCCTTGCGGGTTTTTGTAATCCAGCGCGAACAGGCCGTTTGCCTGTTGCAGGATCTTGCCCGAATAGTCGATGTTCAGCGTATAGCGACCGGCGGCGAGCTTCTTGCCGAAGCTGATCGTGGCCGTTTGTGCCGCTGCGTTGACCTTGGCGGTGGCAGGCATCGCTGCCGCGCGGCCCTTGGCGACGGTTACACGGCGAAAGTCGATGTCCGCCGCGTTGAGCGTGATGCTGTCGCTGGGGGTCTTCAACAGGAATTCGATAAGGACATTGCCGTCAAAGCTGAGCTTTTCCGCGTCGGGCGTGACTGTAATGCTATAGTGCAGCGGGGCTGCATTGCGGGGCAATTGCGACGGTACCTCGCTCGCGGCGCTTTTTGCCGGTGCGGCCAATGTGGCGTTGACCGGCGACAAGGCCAGCAAGGCAGCAGACGCCGCAAGTGAAACAGATATTTTCATTTTGTGCTCCCCGAAAAGGACGGGCTTCAGTTTTTCTGTGCCCAGATTAGAAATTCGACATTGCCTTGTGGCCCTGTAATCGGGCTGGTTGTCAGACCGCGTACAGTCCAGTTTTTTTCGACCAACCACATTTGGACTTCGTCGCACACGCGCGCGTGTATCGTTTCGTCGCGAACAACGCCGCCTTTTCCGACTTCGCCGCGCCCGGCCTCGAATTGCGGTTTGATCAGGGCGATGATCTGCGCGCCGGTTCTGGCGAAGGTCAGCGGGGTTTCCAATACCTTGGCGAGGCTGATGAAACTGGCGTCACACACGATGATATCGATGGGTTCGGGAATATGGCATTCGGTCAAAATCCGGGCGCTTGTCTGCTCATGCACGATGACGCGCTCGTCCTGCCGCAATTTCCACGCGAGCTGGTTCGTGCCGCTATCCACGGCGTAAACACGCGCTGCACCGTTGGTCAGCAGCACATCGGTAAAGCCGCCGGTCGATGATCCGACGTCCATGGCGATCACATCGGTGACATCGATGGCAAATTCTTCAAGGGCATGGGCAAGCTTGATGCCGCCGCGCGAAACCCATGGGTGGTCGCTGCCCTTCACCTGTAACGGGGCATCTTCGGCAACCTGCTGCCCGGGCTTTTGCGCCTTTACATCGCCGATGAAGACCAGTCCTGCCATCACCAATGCCTGAGCGCGCGTTCTGCTGTCCGCAAGATTGCGGTCCACGATAAGCTGATCCAAGCGTATTTTTTTCGTCGCCATGGCGCAGGGCGCTAGCTCAATGCAATGCTTTTGGCCATAAGCAGTCGTCATGAAACCCTATCATCCCCTATTTGCCGGATTGCTTGCGCTGTCTGGCTGTGCATCGCCCCTGCCGCCTGCGCCCCCGTCTGCACCTGTGGTAAAGCTTGCGCCGGTCGTCACAGAAGTTCAGTCAGCACGCCACGCCGGGGACTGGCCCGATTGGCCGGTTGAGGCCGGCGACTGGGTGTACCGCCGGGATGATCGCGGATCGGTGGCGCTTTTTGGACCAGTTGGGCAGAATGCCATTATAACCCTGCGCTGTGACAGGGCGCGCGGGCGTGTCTATCTCGCCCGTGCAGCTGCCGGTCCACCCGCCAAAATGGTGATCCGTTCCAGCTCCATGATGAAGGAATTTGCGGCCAGCCCCACCGGTGCTACGCCGCCCTATCTGGCCGCAGAAATCATGCCGGGCGACCCGATATTGGACGCCATGGCGTTCAGCCGCGGTCGCATTGCGCTGGAGGTAGAGGGGCAGAAGGCAATCGCCATTCCGTCCTGGGCCGAAATCGCACGTATCGCTGAAGATTGCCGAGCCTAGGTCCTGACCCTAAGACGCTTCAAAGCAGAACCTCAATATTTGCCGGAAAAAAAATATATTACAAGACTTGTTTCCAAACTTTGTTTGATTCACTTATCGAGTCGCGGAGGGCAGATATATGTTTGATGCAAGCAATTTCCATTCAACGAAAGGAGGTGATCCGATGTCTCATGGTTCAGTTAAGAGGTCGGGCAATTCCGTTCGGGAGATCGGCCGCTGATCCTATCAGCGATGCCGGTCACGGCATGAAAGCAACTTCCGGCAGCGGCACATCCGACCGCTGACCCATGTTTAAGGGCCGCTGGCGCAAATCCGGCGGCCCTTTTCTGTGCTTCCGCAGTCGTTGGTCGAAACGGTGCTGGAAATCCGGTGCAAAATGCCTACATCAGCCTGGCGTAACAAAGGGTAATTTATGACATTTTTGCGGATCAGCTGGAAAATCATCGTCGGTTTGAAAGACTTGATGGTGCTTTTGCTCCTTTTGTTGTTTTTCGCACTGCTGTTCGCCGCGCTTAGCGCCAGCCCGAACCCAGGGATGGTACGCGAAGGCGCGCTCTGGCTGAAACTTGACGGTGTTGTGTCCGAACAACCTGCGGAGATTGACCCGATCACCGCGCTGACATCGACCGCCGCCCCGGTTGGCGAAATCCGGCAGCGCGATATCATCCGCTCGCTGAAAATTGCCGCAAATGACAAGCGTATCAAGGCCGTGGTGCTGGATATGGACCGCTTCATGGGCGGCGGGCAGGCCAGCCTTTCGGCGATTGGCGATAGCCTTGACGCCGTAAAAAAGGCGGGCAAGCCGGTCTATGCCTTTGCGACCGCCTATAGCGATGACAGTTACCAACTGGCCGCCCATGCCACCCAAATCTGGGTGGATCCGCTTGGCGGCGCGATGTTGACCGGTCCCGGCGGGTCGCAACCCTATTATAAGGGCCTGCTCGACCAATTGGGTATCAAGGCCAATATCTATCGCGTCGGGACCTATAAGAGCGCGGTTGAACCCTATATGCGATCCGACCAGTCGCCGGAATCGAAGCTAGCGATCAAAGCGGTCTATGACGAGATCTGGGGCCAGTGGAATGCGGATGTCGCCAAAGCCCGTCCGCAGGCGCAAATCGCACAGATGCTCCGTGATCCAGCGGGCGCGGTCGAGGGCGCGAAAGGCAATCTGTCGCAACTGGCCTTGTCCAACAAATTGGTCGACACATTGGGCGACCGCATTGCTTTTGGTAAATTTGTCGCGACGAAAGTGGGCGCAGACCATAAAAACACGACCGGCGGGTTCGCCGCCGTCCCGATGGATGCATTGCTGGCCAGCTATGGTCCATCGAGCGCCGGGCAACAGATTGGCGTTGTGACCATCGCCGGGACCATTGTCGATGGCGAGGCTGGGCCGGGCACGGCGGCAGGCGATACGATCAGCGGCCTGATATATGATGCGCTTGATAATAAGGACCTGAAAGCCCTTGTCGTTCGCGTCGATTCCCCCGGCGGATCGGTGACCGCGTCGGAAAAGATAAGGCTGGCTATTGCGTCGGCCAAGGCGAAGAAAATTCCGGTCATCGTCTCCATGGCCAATCTGGCGGCCAGCGGCGGCTATTGGGTATCCTTGCCCGCCGATGTTATCTTTGCAGAGCCGTCGACCATTACCGGCTCCATCGGCATATTCGGCGTCATCCCCAGCGCGCAGGCCGGTTTGGCCAAGATCGGGGTCAACGCCGATGGTGTGAAAACAACGGCCCTGTCGGGGGAGCCTGACGTGTTGGGTGGTTTCAGCCCCGAATTTGACCGTGTCGCGCAAAGCGCCATCGAAAATGGCTACCGCGAATTCATCACCCGGGTTGCGACCGCCCGCAAAAAGACGCCAGAACAAGTGGATGCGATCGCGCAAGGTCGCGTCTGGGCGGGTGGCACCGCGCGTCAGATCGGTCTCGTGGACCGCTATGGCGGCATGGATGATGCGTTTGCCGAAGCAGCCAAGCGCGCCGGATTAAAGGCCGATGGCTGGCATGCCGTCTACATCGAACCGCAACCCAGCTTTGCCGGCGCCCTGCTCGGCGGGTTGATGCCCAAACGGGCGAGCGTTGCCGCGCCGATGGATATCTTTGCCCAAGCCGCGTGGCAGCAGCAGTTATTTGTGCAGCGCATGGTCGCCGATCTTGATATGCTGACCGGTGTGAAAGGCGTGCAGGCCCGTTGTCTGGAATGTGCCGACTTCACCCCGCCCGCCCCGCCCAAGGCGGATGGCGGCTGGTTGTCGGTACTGGCGAAATTTTTTGCTTAGGATGGCGACCTAAGCCTTAACGGCGCAGATCAGGCCGGACGAGCTGACGACCCCGAGAATCTCCGGGTCCTGAAGCGACCGCGTGCGTTTCAGAAATTCGTCCACCGAAAGCTTGCGGACATCCTTGTCGCGCAGCTTTTTAAGGCCGGACAGCTTGTTGAGCTGTATCAGCGAGAGCCGGTCCACCATCCGGTCGGCCATGCAGGATGCCACGGGCTTGGAAAGTCCGGCATTCATCAATGCCGTCCGAACCCGCGTTTCAGGCGTGGCACATGCCGACAGCATCATGACGACCAGAATTGGACCGGCGCATCGCATCATTTCTTGTTGTCCTGTTCGCGCTGGATCGCTTCCAAAAGCACACGACGCGCTTCATCAGCATCGCCCCATTTGCCGACCCGCACCCATTTCTCAGGCTCCAGATCTTTGTAATGGGTGAAGAAATGTTCAATCTGCTGCATGACGATTTCCGGCAAATCATCGCTTTCGGTAATTTTGCGATAATATGGGAATGTCGCATCAATCGGTACGCATAACAGCTTTTCATCGCCGCCATGTTCGTCTTCCAAATTCAACACCGCGATCGGACGGCAGCGCACAACACATCCCGGCATGAAGGGTGAACGGGCGATAACCAGCGCATCCAACGGGTCGCCGTCGGGGGATAAGGTGTGGGGGATAAATCCGTAATTTGCGGGATACCGCATCGGTGTGTGCAAAATACGATCCACGAACAAGGCACCGGATGCCTTGTCGAATTCATACTTCACCGGCTCACCGCCGATAGGAACTTCAATGACAACGTTGATATTTTCGGGCGGGTTTTCGCCGGTAGGGATCATATCGATACGCATGGGAGAATGCTTTCCTAGGTTATTTGGTGGTCCTCCGCGGAGCCAGCAAACGATCTATCGCCGTTTCACCTTTGCCCACAGATTCGAGGTGCGGATAGCGCAAACCGCCGGAATAGGCGATGTCTATTTGTTCAAATCGTTTGTTGCGTTCGATGATTAGCCGGATCGGCGTCTTGCCATCCTTGGCCGCTGTGACCGCTTCGGTAAGCCGGTCTTTGGTAAAGCCCAATCCGCCCACGGCCAGAATCTTCGCGCCATTGACGATATCCGCCTTGAACGCCGGGCCATTCCACATGACCGAAGTGACCTTGCCTTCCTTGTCCAGCGTCAGGCCGAGCGAATGGGTAAGATCTGCGCTGCCGCCATCCTTCATCCGTTCCTTGTCATAGACATTGGGCTCTTCTTTCCAGATGAGCCGATACCCGCCCTTTTCAACACCGGTAAGCGGCGCAGGCTGCCCGGGTTTGCGTAATTTTGTGTCCAGAAATGTCGCCCAATCATAAGGCTGGACAGCGTTCAATGTGCGGACGACTTCGTCGAAATCATAGGTCAGCACCCCCCAATCGGCATCGCGCACGCCGAAAAAGGCCTTGGCAAAATCATCAAGCGATTTGGTGCCTTTGGACAATTCGCGGATGGTCATGTCGGCGGCGAGCCAGACCAGCGAGCCTTCATTATAATAATCTTCGCCGCGCGCCTGGCTTGAAAAGGGTTTGGCTTTGCGGGCACCGAAAATCGGATCATGCGTGGTGTCTTCAACCGAACGCCAGTCGCGGCCCGGCTGTTCGGCATAATAGCCCGCTTGTCGCGCCCATTCGCCCAGCACCATTTCTTTGCTCTGCAAGCCCGAACGGGCGGCCAGGACAAGATCCCAATAGCTGGTCTGCCCTTCATAAACCCACAGCAGATTGTCGCGCATCGGGGTCGAATAATTGGGTGTCCACATGTCCGCCGGACGGCGGAATTTGCCGTTCCAGCTATGCGTCAGTTCATGCGGCAACAGCCCGCGTTCGGATCCATTTTCCGCCCAGTTGGTGAAATAGTCGGTATCGCGGCTATTTTCCGAACTGCGATGATGTTCTAGCCCGATGCCACCCAATTCGTCGGTCAGTGCGAGCAGAAATTCATAGCGGTCAAAATGTTTGGACCCGAACAGGATTACAGCCTCGTCGACCAACGCCTTGTGCGCGGCAATATGTTCGGGTTTGGCTTCCAGAAATTTGGCTTCATCGGCCCACACATTCAGCGTTACTTTATTGCCCAGATCCCATTTGCGATAATGGGGTCCGGCAAACATCGGGCTATCCACCAATGTTTCATAGCTGGTCGGGGCATAGTCGATACGGTTGCCCGTTACCTTGCCGCCGTCGAGGGCCGCAACGCCGGTCCAGCCGGACGGAAGGGTGATCGAAGGTTTCACCTCGATAGCGCGCGTGAAGTGACCTGCGGGATAGAGCGATACCTGTTCCCATTGCACATTCATCATTGCAGGCGTGACCACAATGCGCCCCTCGCTGTCGCGCACGGGGGAGGTGAACTGGAATTCGACATCGACCGATTTCGTTCCGGCAGGGGTATCGACATGGAAGGCGTAGACTTCAACCGGATCGCGCGTCCAGTTGAGGAGCTGTCCCCCTGCGCGAACTTTGAGGCCCGTCATTTCGGCCAGCGCGCCGCGCGGGCCATGCTTTCCCGGCAACCATTGGGGGTAAAGGAGCGTCAGCGGCTTGCCCGGCTCGACCGGGATGGTCTGCTTCACGCGGAAAATGGCGCGCGCAACATCGGTCGCATCCACCTCAAGCACCATCGGGGCGGGCAGGGGACGGTCTTCCGGTTCGGGCACCCGGTCAATAATCGGCACCGGCTGCGGTGCGCTTTTCTGGGCAAGGGCTGCAGATGCAAGGCTGGAAGAAAGGGCGAGTGCGGCAAGTGCGCGCGTAAATGTGCGTGAATTCATAAACATGAGTTTTGCCGAATGTGTTTGCGGACGTCCAGTGGAATGTGAGGGTAATCGTGCACCATCCCCCCTCCCGCGGGCGGGAGGGGGACTTCTGCCCTCCTTCTCCCCTCCCGCTTGCGGGAGGGGCTGGGGGAGGGTGTTTCGGCGAGGCCCACAAGGCGGACCTACGGCCCGCCCCCTCCCCTAACCCCTCCCGCGGGCGGGAGGGGGATTGGTACTTTTATTGACTCGACCAATTCTACTCTCTCCGCGAACTCCGCGCTCTCCGCGTGAACCAAAAACACAACTCTAATTAGGTTCACGCGGAGTTCGCGGAGAGCGCGGAGGAGGTAGACTTCATCCGGAACCTTCATTCCCTTCCCGTTGAATCCTACTTACCCGTCACCCTGAACCAAGTTCAGGGTGGCGGTGCGGGGGAGGTTCAGGGTGGCGCGAGGGGGATTTCGGCCTACTTGCTCCCCTCCCGCTTGCGGGAGGGGCTGGGGGAGGGTGTTTCGGCGAGGTCGCAAGGCGGACCTGCGGCCCGCCCCCTCCCCTAACCCCTCCCGCCTGCGGGAGGGGGATTGCTAACCGTTGGGACCTGTCCCAAACCGCTTCTGTCATACCCAACGTCACCCTGAACTTGGTTCAGGGTCCATCGTGCAGCAGCCACCGCAGCCTGAAACAGAACGCAACCGCGCGTCACGCGATGGCTTGCCACTACGGAACAGGAGCGGGCTGATAAATGGACCCTGAAACAAGTTCAGGGTGACGGGTTTGTGTCGGCGGAGAGAGAATTCGGCCTTCTTGCTCCCTCCCGCAAGCGGGAGGGGGATTGCTAACCGTTGGGGCCTGTCCCCGTGGACGGCATACGGGGACTGTCCCCTTGGGGACTGTCCCCAACCTTAGCAGAAACCAAAGCACTATTCCCCTCTCCCGCAATTGGCGCTAGGGCGCTTGCCGATGGCAAAGATACAGACCCCGCAGCCCGTCCGTGGCACCCAGGATATGTTCGGTGAAACCGAAGAACGCTTCGCGCATGTCGTGGCGACCTTTGAACGGGTGCGGCGGCTTTACGGGTTCAAGGGCCTGCAATTGCCGGTGATCGAGCCGACCGCCGTTTTTTCACGCAGTCTGGGCGAGGCGACGGACGTTGTTTCCAAGGAAATGTACAGTTTCGAAGATCGCGGCGGGGATTCCATCACGTTGCGGCCCGAATTTACCGCAGGCATCGCGCGCGCCTATCTGACCAATGGCTGGCAGCAATATGCGCCGATGAAGTTGTCAGTGCATGGGCCGCTGTTCCGCTATGAACGCCCGCAAAAGGGCCGCTATCGCCAATTTCACCAGATTGATGCGGAAATCATCGGCGCGGCGGAGCCTGCCGCCGATGTCGAATTGCTGGTCATGGCGGACCAGTTGCTCAAGGAATTGGGCATTGATGACGGCGTTACCTTGCAACTGAACACGCTGGGCGACACACAAAGCCGCGATGCGTGGCGCGCGGCGCTGGTCAGCTATTTCAATGATCATCGCGACGTCCTGTCCGAAGACAGCCTTGCCCGGTTGGAAAAGAACCCCTTGCGCATTTTGGACAGCAAAGACCCCGATGATCGCGGCGTCGCCTATGCGGCCCCCAAGATCGACGATTTTCTGTCGGCCGAAGCCAGCGACTTCTTTGCAGCGGTGACCGCCGGGCTGGATGCAGCGGGTGTGGCTTGGACCCGCAATGCAGCGCTTGTCCGCGGCCTCGACTATTACCGCCACACGGCCTTTGAATTTGTCACCGACCGGTTAGGCGCACAGGGCACTGTACTCGGCGGCGGGCGTTATGATGGTCTAATCGAGAATTTAGGTGGACTCGCAACGCCCGCTGTCGGTTGGGCGGCCGGGATCGAGCGGTTGGCGATGTTGCTAAATGGCGTTGGCAAACCACTTAGGACAGCCTCCATTGTCGTTGAAATTGACAGTGACAAGCTTTTCTCGGTTGCTAAGCAAATGGAAAAGCGGATTAGAAAAGAAGGGATGCCCTGTGGAATAATCTCCGAGGGAAACCCAAAAAAGAGGTTCGATCGCGCAAAGAAGCTAGGAACAGATTACATTCTGACTCTAAACGAAAATGCGGATGGCAGTTTTGCTTTTGGAGTCAAAAGAAACGTTCTGGACCGCTACAAAACGACAGGACGACTGAATGTTGCGCTCAAGTTTTACCTGCGTGATGTGTTTGGTGTTTCGCCGACTGACTGGAGAGTTGTGTCGCATGGCGGCGGCACGTTGAAGCTCGACAAGTGACAGAAATTTCTGTGTCTTCGCACCTTTGCGTGAATCCCTTCCTTTGTCCTTCCCGCGAAGGCGGGAATCCATGGCATTATCTGTCGGAATTAGGGTTCGCACAAAGACACGAAGGCACAAAGAAGTTGCTTCGTGTCTTAGTGTCTTTGTGCGAACCAAAATTGTCTCGAGTGTGGAGGTATCAGCCCATGGATCCCCGCCTGTGCGGGAATGACAATATTGGGGTTTTGGGGTTGGCTCTATGAAAATCTCCCCGCAACGGATCGCGCTGATTGAATCGCGTTTTGCCGAGCTTGAGGCGCGGATGGCTTCGGGGCAGATGGAGGGCGAGGCTTTTGTGGCCGCGTCCAAGGAATATTCCGAGCTGGAACCTGTGGCTTTGGCCGCAAAATCGGTGCGGCGTCTGCGAAGGGAAATCGAGACGCTGCAGCATATGGTCAAGGATTCTTCTGACCCGGACTTGCACGACATGGCGGTTGAAGAGCTGGAGGATGTGACCCAGCAATTGTTCGAGGCCGAAACGGCGCTGGCCATTTCGCTGCTACCGAAAGACGCAGCCGATGAACGCCCTGCGATGCTCGAAATTCGTGCCGGAACCGGCGGGGATGAGGCGGCCTTGTTCGCAGGGGACTTGTACCGCATGTATGAACGCTATGCCGCAGGGCAGGGCTGGAAAATCGAACCGATATCGATCAGCGCCTCTGATGTCGGTGGGTTCAAGGAAGTCGTGGCCTCGATCAAGGGCAATGGCGTGTTTGCCAAGCTGAAATTCGAAAGCGGCGTCCACCGGGTGCAGCGTGTGCCGGTCACTGAATCGGGCGGGCGCATCCACACCAGCGCGGCGACCGTGGCGGTGCTGCCCGAACCGACCGAGGTCGATGTGCATATCGAGGCGCGCGATCTGAAAATCGACGTCTACCGTGCATCGGGGGCAGGCGGCCAGCATGTGAACACAACCGACTCCGCCGTGCGGATCACCCACTTGCCGACCGGGATTGTGGTCACCTGTCAAGACGGGCGCAGCCAGCACAAGAACAAGGAACAGGCGATGCAGGTGCTGCGCGCGCGGATGTACGAAAAGGAGCGCGAAGAGGCGCAAGGGGCCGAGGCCGAGGCGCGCAAGGCGATGGTCGGTTCCGGCGACCGTTCCGAACGCATCCGAACCTATAATTTCCCGCAAGGCCGCGTGACCGACCACCGCATCAACCTGACGCTGCACAAGCTGCCCGAAATATTGGAAGGCGGCGGGCTGGGCGAGATGGTCGACGCGCTGATCGCCGAAGACCAGGCCGAACGGATGGCGGGTCTGGGGGAGTAGGGGTACATCTGAAACTTTGGTTTCTCCTCCCCATCGCAAGTCGATGGGGAGGAGTCTCCCTGCACTAAACCTCCAGCCGCCCATGCTCCAGCCGTGGCAGGACATAGCGGGCGAACATGTCGCATTCGTTGATATGCGGATAGCCCGACAGGATGAACGCCTCGATGCCGACGGCCTTATAAGCTTCCAGCTTGGCAAGCACCTGGTCGGGGTTGCCGACGATGGCCGCGCCGCAGCCCGAGCGGGCACGGCCGATGCCGGTCCACAGATTATCCTCGATATAGCCGTCATTGGCTGCCGCGGCCTCGCGCAGTTCCGCCTGCCGCGCCACGCCGAAGGTCTGCGCGTCGAGCGATTTGTTGCGGATCGCCTCGCCGGTTCCCGCGTCCAGCTTGGAGAGCAGGCGGTCGGCATAAAGGCGGGCTTCGGCTTCGGTTTCGCGGACGATGACATGGCTGCGAAAGCCGTATTTCAGCGTGCGCCCGAATTTCGCGGCGCGCGCGGTCATGTCGTCGATCAGGTCCTTTGCGCCTTGCACCGTTTCGGGCCACATCAGGTAGACATCGCAACCCTCGGCGGCGGCTTCCTTGGCGGCTGGTGACAGGCCACCGAAATAGAGCGGCGGGCATTTGCCGCTGACCGTCTTCATCCGCGGCGGGTCGAGGTCGATCTTGTAATGCTCGCCATCGATGGACAGATGCTCGCCGTTGAGCAGCGTCTTGAGGATATGCATCGCCTCCACCGTGCGGCGGTAGCGCGGTTCGCTGTCCATCTGGTCACCGGGCAGGTCGGAAGAGATGATGTTGACGTTCAGCCGCCCGCCCGAAATCTGGTCCAGCGTCGCGATTTGCCGCGCCAGTTGCGGGGGCCAGCTTTCGCCGACGCGCACCGCCATCAACAGCTTGATCCGCGTCGTCAGCACCGCAATCGCGCTGGCAAAAGCGGTCGTATCGAGACCAAGCGCATAGCCCGAGGGCAGCAGGATATTGTCAAACCCGCCCTTTTCGGCGTTCAGGACGATATTGCGGCAATGCTCCCAGCTCGACGCCAGCATCGGGTCGGGTTGCCCCAGAAATTCATAGTCATCATCGCACAGCGCGGAAAACCAGCTGACTTCAACAGGCTTCATGGAAGTGGCACTCCTCTTGCGGCGACCAGCACGCTGTACCAGTCCGCGCGGGTCCATGTGATTTTGAAGGCATCGGCGGCCTCGGCAATGCGCGCCGGATTTTGCGAGCCTACGATGGGGATAGGACGCGCCGGATGCGCCATGATCCAGCTATAGGCCGCCGCCGTGCGCGACACGCCATGCGATGCGGCGACACCCGACAGGGCGCCAGCGACATTCTGTTCACGCTCATTGGAAGGATCACCGATCCGCCCGCCACCCAGAGGCGACCAGGCAAGAACGGCCATGTCCATGGCAATCGCCTGATCGAGCTCGCCATTTTCGATGGTATCGATCCGCAGCGGCGACAGTTCGGGCTGTGTCGACACAATCGGCACCGCGCTGAATTGCGCCAGCGTCGCAATCTGCGCCGGCGTGAAGTTGGACACGCCAAAGGCGCGGATCTTGCCTGCTTTGTGCGCCGCCTCGACCGCGCGCGCGATTTCTTGCGGATGCGTCAATATGTCGGGCCGGTGTATTTGCCACAGGTCGATGCGGTCGGTGCCCAGCCGTTGCAGGCTGTCGTCAATCGCTTTCGTTAGATATTCGGCGCTGCTGTTATAGGGTGTGGGCGGGGTGATGCCGCCCTTGGTCGCCAGCACCATCCGGTCGCGATAGTCCGGTGCGTCGGCAAAGACGCGGCCCAGCAACTCTTCGGCCTTGCCAAAGCCCTGCTCGCCAAAACCATAGATGTCGGCCGTGTCAAACAGGGTGATGCCCGCGGCGAAGGCGGCGTCAATGGCGGCACGCGCGGCGGACAGCTCCAGCCCGGCAAAGCGCCACATGCCCCATGCAATAGAGGATATTTCAATGCCGCTCTTGCCCAGTTGGCGGGACAGCGGCGGTTTGGGAAGTGTCATATTTTTTTGCTCTTTTGTGAAGGTGAAAAGGGAGGGGCAACGGATTCGCGGTTGATCAGCTCGTGCGGCAAACGGCGATGTTCTATTCCACCTTCGCCAAATAACAGGTCGGCGGCGGTCGAGGCCAGATCGCGCACGGGCTGGCGAATGGTGGTCAGCGGCGGCCATACGACGCGGGCCAGGGTGGTGTCGTCAAAACCGGCAACTGAAAGCTGTTCGGGAACTTGCATCCCCCGACGGTGCGCGACCGCCAACACGCCCGACGCCATATCATCGTTAGACGCGAATATGGCGGTCGGCGGATTGCCCAGCGAGAGAAAAGTCTCTGTCGCGGCCACGCCGCTTTCAAAATCAAACTGTCCTTCGGCAATCAACGCCGGATCGACCGAAATGCCGACGCGGCCCAATGCCCGTTCATAGCCCGCCTGTCGTTCGGCGCTCGCCATATGATTGGGGTGCCCCATGATGAAACCGATGCGGCGGTGGCCGATATTGATCAAATGCGTCGTCATGTCGTCGGCGGCCTGCGTATCGTCCATGAATACCGATGACGTCAGCGCATGATTGGTGCCGGGCGAGATGCGGACAAAGGGAATGTTGAGCGCCTCCAGCGCGGAAAGCACGGGCGCGCAGTCGGTGACCGGCGACGACAGGATCGCGCCATCGACATGCGTCTGGCGCACCATGCCGCGTACCTGTTCGCCGACATCGGGGTCCGCGACATCCACCGGCTGTGCGATCAGGCGCATGCCTTCTTCATGGCACCGGTCCCAGCATCCCTGCATGATCTGGTGCATATAATAGGGCGAATGATTGTCGTAGATCAGCGCGATCTGTCCCGATTTCGTCCCCGCCAAGATGCGCGCTGCAATGCTGGGGGAAAAGCCGAGTTCGGCCATCGCGGCATCGACCTTGGCCTTGGTGGTGGCGCTGACATAGGGGTGGTTATTCAGGACACGGCTGACGGTCTTGACCGCGACCCCGGCCAGTTTGGCAACGTCCCTGATGTTCGAACGGGTGTTCATTCCCCGAATTCCTCCGTGATGGAGGCGAACAATGCCGCATGCGCGCTGTCTTTGCGATAGAAAACAGGTGGCTGGCCATATGGGGCGGTTACAGGGTGGGTCCCACGGGCATAATCTTGCCCTGTCCACAGGTGGCACCATGTTGCGTCCGGCAAGATGACCTGACGGCCATGCTGGTCGGCATGGACAACCGGGGCGACAAGCATGTCGGCACCGTAGAGAAATTGGTCCTGAATGTCATGATAGGCCGCATCGTCATAATGCAAAAATAGCGGGCGTTGCAGCGGCAGGCCGGTTGCCACCGCTTCGTTCGACAATGCGCGGACATAGGGGGCCAGCCGGGCGTGGACATTGCTCATGCGGGCAAAATGGGCCAATATCGCATCGCTGCTGTCTATTTGCAGATTATCTGCGGGGCGATTGCCTTCATGGCTTCGCATCACCGGCGCAAATGCCGCCATATCGATCCAGCGGTGCATCAGATCCGGGGTGCGAACAACGCCGTGCAGGCTGGTATAGCCGCCCAAATCGCTATGATGATAAGCATTGCCCAGCAAACCGGAGGATAGCGCGCCGGTGATGACCGTATTGATACCGTCATGTCGCGAAAAATCGACGCATTGGTCACCGGCCCATAGCAACGGGCAATAGGCCTGCACCCCCGAATAACCCGCGCGCATGAAAAAGGTCGCTTCACCCGTCTTGCCACGCGATGCTATGGCGTCGGCATTGACCTTGGCCCAAAGAACCGGCCAGCGATTATGCGCCTCCATCGGGTCAGATCGGTCAAATAACCGCACATCGGTGGGCAGATATTCGCCGAAATCCGCCATCCAGCCCGACAGGCCGAAATCAAGCATTTCCTGACCAATTATCCGTTCGGAAAACCAGGCGGCAGCGGCAGGGTTGGTAAAATCGACGACGCCTGCGTCAAATTCCCCGAAATCGACCGCATATGGGCTGTCGTCATGTTGGTGCAACGCCAGATAATTTTCTGCCAATGCCTCTTGATAAAGTACGCCGTCGACCGCGAGGTAGGGATTGACATAGCCGAGATAATGGATGCCCTGTGCGGAAAGCGCGGTAATTTTTACAGGCAGGTCGCAATAGCGTGCGGCATTCCATTTCCAGTCCCAAAACAGCCGCTTGCCAAAACTGGTCTGGCGAATACCGACCCAATCTTCGCACCATAAACCGGAAATCGCCGCGCCCGATGCCGCAATTTTATCAAAACGGTCGAATGTTGCATCGCCATCTTTCAGCCCGACAATCGCGCCTGATATTGCCCAATCGGGCAGGGGCGGCTGGCGACCGAAACGGTCGGACAATCGGGTAACCAGATCAGGCAGCGATTCATCTGCGAACAGTTCAAGGTCGAGATCCGCTTTCCAGCATTCCACCGCAACCCGGTCGGCTTCGATCAGGTCCAGCACCGAATAGGCCGCTGTTTCCAGATGAACCGCGTACCGGTCTGAACTTAGCCAGGTCGGCTGGGGATAGTTGGTGGTCCAATAATCGCCCCCGGCCAACCCTTCGGTATCCATGATCTGCGTCAATTCGGTTGTTTTGTCGCGGCCCACACCGGGTTCGGATGTCCAGAATGGAAAGCGCCGACCGTTCAGGCGCAAATAGGACATTTGTTCGCCGCCGCCCCAAAAGGATTCGTCGGCATCACGTGCCATCGCAATCCACATGCGGTTGATATTTTTATCTGTGCAGCGAATTTTCAGCCGCGCGTGATGGGCGTCGATATCGATACCGATCCCGACGATTGTTTCGGGCTGGTCTGCATTCCAAAGACGGATGGCACCATTGTCATCGGCAAAGCAGTTCAAGGGCAGCCGCCTGTGCAGATCGTCGGCAATGCGGAAGTTTCCGCGCACCATTTCCATATCAGGCACGCCGGTTCCGATTTCAAAGGCCGGGTCATCGGCACGATGCGATAGAACGCACCGGTCACCAAGGCACAGGTCAAAACCATTGGCGTGCATGATGAACTGCAATGGCAATGCGCTCTCCTTATCTTCGGTCCAGAAGGACTATGGCATCCTTGCCACAGTCGTCACGATAATGTTGCTGCATATATGACACCGCTAGACATATTAAGTCAATCTGGTTAGGACGCGAAAGTCATCGACGGCATATCCCGATAAAGCTTTTCTTGCTTGTACTAACTCAAGCAATTTGGTTGAGAATTGGGGGGCCGAATTTTAGGGAGGTACATCATGGTTAAATCATACATCAAAACCCCGACTCTGCTGCGCGCGGCACTGTACGGAACAAGCGCCCTCGCACTTGGCATTGCTGCACCCGCCATGGCGCAGGACGCGGCAAGCGAAGATGATTCTTTTACCAATGAAATTATCGTGACCGCTCAAAAGCGGTCTCAGAATATTCAGGATGTTCCAGTTGCGGTTTCGGTCATTTCTGGCGCAGCGCTCGAGCAGCAGGGCGGCGTAAACATCGAAAACGCTCAATATCTGGTACCAAGCTTGAATTTCCGCAAATCGGGCAGCGCGCTTAATCAGTCGCTGTATCTGCGTGGTGTTGGTACCACGACATTCTCCATCGGCGGCGAGCCATCGGTTGGCACAGTGCTCGACGGCGTCGTGCTTGCGCGTTCGGGCGAAGCGTTCAGCGACCTTGTTGATATCGAGCGCATAGAAGTTCTGCGCGGACCGCAAGGCACCTTGTTCGGCAAGAACGCCAGCGCTGGTGTCATCAACATCGTCAGCCGTCGCCCTAGCGACACTTTTGGCGCGTCCGTTGAGGGCGGTTTCTTCTTTGGGAACGGGCAGGAATACCGGGTTCGTGGCGGTGTTGATGCGCCGCTTTCAGAAAAGGTCGGTGCCCGCATTACCGGCTTCTATTCGAAATGGGATGGTAACATCCGTAACGAAACACTTGACCGGCGTGTGAACGGCTATGAACGCTATGGCTTCCGGGGCATTGTTGAAGCAAAGCCGAGTGATAATGTCACACTGACGCTGATCGGCGACTGGCGCAAATCGAATGATGATTGCTGCGCCGAAGTCATCGGCTCGCCGGCTCGCAATGCGGACAACACGGTATTTGCAACTTTCACCGCGCGTGCAGCCACCGCGCTCCCTGCGCTTCTTGGGGATCGTACCCGCAGCGTCCGCCAAAATCTTCTGACGCAGGCGTTAGAAAAGGCGTGGGGCGTCTCGTTTCAGGCGGACATCGAATCGGACAACGGTCCTACGCTCACATCCATTACGGCCTATCGCAAATATGATAGTAACGAAGTCCGCGATGGCGATTTCCTGGCGACACCTTTTGTCGGCATCGCACAAAGCCATGATTTTGGACCGCAAACGGGCGATACCTTCACTCAAGAATTGCGGCTGACATCGCCTGCTGGACAGTTCTTTGAATATGTCGCAGGACTATATTACTATAACGCATCGCAAGAGCGTACATTTACCCGTGCAAACATAGCCTGCTCGGCCTCGACGCTACCGATACAAGGTGTCTTGACGCCGTGCTCGACCGCACCAGGTGCCTCGACCATTACATTTCCAATTGGCATTGCCAATTTCGGTACGACATTCAAGAACATGGCCGCTTTCGGTCAGACGACCTTGAATTTCAGTGATAGCTTCCGCGCGATTGTCGGTCTTCGCTACACGCATGACCAACTGAACGGCTTCCACATCCGCACAACGCCAGTTCCTGGTGCGTCGCAGCCGGTTTTTGACCAAGGCGTTTATAATGAATTCATTCGCCAGCTTGGGCTTGGAGCAACTCCAGCCGCCGCACAAGCAGCAGCAGTCCTTGCCTCTAACGGACAACCTTTCCGACAGAAGGTGACGAACAATAATATTTCAGGCAAATTCGGACTGCAATATGATCTGTCCGAAGACGTTATGGCCTATGCGTCATATTCGCGGGGTTATAAGGGGCCGGGCCTGAATATCTTTTTCAACCTCAACTCTAACGGCACACCGCCTCTCGCTGACGAAACCGGTGACAGCTATGAAGGTGGCCTCAAGACCACGTTCCTTGACGGGGCGATGACGCTGAACATTGCGGGCTATTATGCCAAGTACAAGAATTTCCAGGCGAACAATCCGGATTTCGTGCTTGGTCAGCGCGTGACGCGCTTTACCAACGCCGGTACTGTGTCGACCCGCGGCTTCGAAGCCGACTTGCTCTATCGTCCGTCCGATGATTTCACGATTTCTGGCGGTGTCGCTTACACCGATGCAAAGGTGGACAAATTCCGCCTACCGCCTGGAGCTCCGGCAACCGATGAGATTCCGGCTGGGACGGTGTTGCCATTCTCGCCGAAATGGAAAGCGTCGCTTGGCGGCAACTACACGATCCGCACCGGTGGATTTGCTGACATCGAACTTGGCGCACAAGGTTCGTATCAGACCAAGCAATTGTCGTTGCTCGTCGCCAGCCCGCTGATCCGCGAGAACGGCACGATCAAGGCTTACGGTTTGCTTGACCTGTCAATCGCATTGGTGGGAGCCGACGACAAGTTCCGTATTTCGTTCCTCGCAAAGAATGTGCTGGATACGAGTTTTGCCGCTTCAATCGTTGATGGCGGCCCACTGTCCGGGGGCAATACTGGAAGCTCCAGCTATCGCTTCATTATTCCCCGGGAAGCTGATCGGTATTTTGGCATAAATGCCAAGATCAATTTCGGCGGTTAAATAACCTGCTAATTTACGAAAAGGGGCTGGAATCCAAATCGGGTTCCGGCCCTTTTTTTGTCAATTTTTTGGGGGGGTAACCAGGACGGGTGGTGCGAGACCAGTAGCAAACCACCCGTCCTTGTTTGTGGGGTGTTGAACAATATTAGATATGCACCCGTCGTGCCAATTCTACATCTCCTATTATAAACAGGAACATAGGTGGTTACTGCGGTATTAACCATGTTGGCCGCTGTAAAGAAGTTCGACAAAATGCCGACGGGTGCGGACAAACAGCGTTTACATCTGTAATCGAATCGATTACGTCTGTAGTCGGAGAATATGCAATGACCATTGAACGTATTAGTGACGCAGAACTGACGGTATTGGAAATCCTGTGGGAACAGGCGCCGCTGACCGCGACCGAAGTGGCGGAACGGATTCCGGCGGATCGTGACTGGTCCTTGCCGACGGTCAAGACGCTGCTGTCGCGCCTGCTGGCCAAGGCGGCGGTTGAACATCGCGCCGATGGCCGCCGTTTCCTCTATTCGCCACTGGTGGAGCGGGAGGATTATGTGTCCCATGAATCCAGGCGGCTGGTCGACCGGCTGTTCGGCGGCAAGTTCATGCCGCTGGTCGCGCATCTCGCCGAGCAGGAAAAGCTGAGCGATGCGGACATTTCCGAGATTGAGAGATTGCTGAGGGAGATGAAGTCATGAGCGTTGAATTCAGTCAGGCATGGCTGGTCGACAGCTTGTTGGTAACAACATTGCTGATGGCCGCAATATTATGTGTCCGCAAACCGGTTGCCAAGCTTTTCGGCCCCGGCGTCGCCTACGCCCTCTGGCTCGTCCCCGCCGCCCGCCTTTTGATGCCCAGCCTTGAGGGCGAACCTGTGGTTTTGGCGGAAAACAGCCATTCCATCAGCGATACCGTCCGCCATTCGGTCCTGGCCCAAATACCGTCGGAAGCTTCAGCCGAATTAACAAGTTCGGCAAGCAGCGTCGTTCCGGCGATTGATTTCCTGGCATTGGGCATTACATTCTGGCTGGGCGGTGCGGTACTGTTTTTCATCATCCAGATGATCCGCTACGCCTCAATGCGCGACGACCTCCTCGCCGAGGCCGAGGAAATCGCGCAGATCGACGGCGTTAAAGTGGTGGCGTCCGACCTCGTCGCCGGACCACTCGCCTTTGGCCTGTTCAAACGCTACATCGCCGTGCCGCTGGACTTTACCAAAAGCTATTCCCCGGCAGAACGCGAACTCGCACTGGCCCATGAAATGGCGCACCACAAATCGGGCGATCTCTTCGCCAATCTGGTCGCCTTCATCATCCTTTGCCTGCAATGGTTCAATCCCATCGCCTGGATGAGCTGGAACGCATTCCGCTTCGATCAGGAAGCCGCCTGCGATGCCCGCGTTCTCGCCGGAAAGGGCGCAGAAGTGCGCGCCATTTACGGACAGGCGCTGGCGCGCACCGCCTTTGACGGCGTGCCAACATTCGCAACGGCGCTCAATTCGCCCAAAACCATCATAGAAAGATTAAGGAGGCTCACCATGAAGGATGCCAGCAATAAGCGGCGCATGTTCGGCAAAGTCGGCGTTATTGCGTCCGCCGCACTTATTCTGCCGCTGACCGCGACGGTCGTGCCGGCTGTAGTTGCTCAGGAGGCAGCAACGCCGGCAGACGGAGATTCAAAGCCCGACGTGGTTGATAAAAAGATCAAGGTCATGATGATCAAGAAGTCGGACGGTAAAACGGTTGACGTGATTGCGCATGACGGCGACGGCAAGGAAGTTACCAAAGTCGAACGAGACGGCAGGACCTTCATATTCCGCACCGACAAGAAACTGTCGGAAAACGAAGTTGAAAAAATGGTTTCGGAGGCTGAGAAGTCTGCAGCCGATGCAGAAAAACAGTTTGGTGAACAGGGTCAGGGGAAGGCCGTAAAAATTGTGCGGGTAAATAAAGACCGCAAGCTGGTTGATGAGGATGACGATGCTGTGCACTTTAGCGTCGACCAATTGGAAATCAGTTCGTACATCCCCGAAATCGACATCCGTGAAGTTACGATGGGCTGTAAAGAAGGCCAGCCAGTCACAACTGACGTGATCGGTTTTGACGGCAAGAACAAATCTAAGATCAAGCTCGTGTTATGTGGCAAGGGTCAGGCAAAAATCGCACGTGCGTCCGCGATAGAAGGTCTGCGTGACGCACGCGAAAATGTTCGGAATGATGCCGACATTCCCGAAAGCGTTCGCAAGGATGTAGTTGAAAAGCTCGAAGAACAAATTCGCAAGCTGGAGGCCGAAGCCGAAAAAGCTGGCTAAGCGCACTCGAAACAACCAGCTCCCCAGCTATGTTTCGATAATTCGGGCGGTTTCTTTGGAGGCCGCCCTTTTTCTTTCATGCTGGATGCGCCATATCAGTCCAATGAACGACTGGCCCGATACGATCACTGCAGGAGAAACCGAACGCCACGAGCCACTTGTGCGCCGCGTGTTAGCACCCAATCCCTCGCCTTATACCTATACGGGCACGCAAACTTGGCTGGTGGGCGCTGGCGACGATGTGGCGATCATTGACCCTGGACCCGTTGGAAGCGGCCAGAGTATTGGCGATCCAGCTGACATCAATGGTGAGGGCCATGTCGAGGCGATTTTGCGCGCCATAGGTGGCAAGACTGTGTCCGCGATTTTATGCACACACACCCACCGCGACCATTCACCGGCCGCTGCGCCGCTTAAGATCGCGACTGGTGCCCCGGTTATAGGATGTGCACCACTGGTCTTGAAGGATGACGGCCCACGGGCGGATAGCGCCTTTGACCCCGATTATGCACCCGACCAAATATTGACCGATGGCGAACGGATTTCGGGGGACGGCTGGACGATCGAGGCGGTTGCAACGCCGGGGCATACGTCCAACCATCTATGCTATTCGCTCATCGAAAGCGGCGCCCTGTTTACAGGCGACCATGTTATGAAATGGTCGACCAGCGTTGTCAGCCCACCCGACGGCGACATGAGCGCCTATATGGCTAGCCTACAAAAATTATATGATCGCGACGACCGCGTCTATTATCCGGCGCACGGCCCTGCGGTCGAAAATCCCCGTCAACTGGTGCGCGGTATGATCGGCCATAGACGGCAACGTGAACGGCAAATCGTCAAACTGCTCGAAGCCGGGCAAGGGCATATTCCCGCCATGGTCGCCGTCATGTATAAAGGTCTAGATCCGCGGCTCACAGGGGCGGCAGGACGTTCAGTGCTGGCGCATCTGGTAGATCTGCAAAATCGAGGAGAGGTCATGATGCGCGGCGATCTCTGGCAACTTTCAGGCAATCCACCGGCCGCTTGAGCTTTCGGCTATCGGGTGTTAAAACCCCGCTTGGGTCAGCGATTATATCGGGAGGGATATATGGCAACAATTGCGCCAGCGGCCCAGGCTGCAATCAGTGATGACCGTTTTTTCATGCGGATGGCAATTGTCATCGCGTTTACAATCATTTCCGGTTTCGTTTTGCATTTCGCCATGGGGCGGTCGTCGTTCGGCGCCCGTCCACTGGTTCATGTCCATGGACTGGCTTTTATGGGCTGGGTGGCTCTGTTCCTGACCCAAGTGCGGTTGGCAACTGGCGGATCGCTGGCCCTGCACCGGCGCCTCGGTTGGTTTGCGGCAGGTTGGGCCTGTGTTCTGGTCATTATGGGATTAGCGATAACAGTCGATGTTGCCCAGCGCGGTAGCACGCCCTTTTTCTTTCTGCCGCAACATTTCCTGATTGCAAACCCGATGACAATGCTTTGCTTTGTTGTTCTCACGACCGCTGCGATCCGTATGCGTCGCAACACCGACTGGCACAAAAGGCTGCACTTATGTGCGACAATCTCGATCGTCGGTCCAGGGCTCGGGCGGTTGCTGCCTTTGCCGCTGATGGGGCCTTATTCGTTCGACATAGTCATATTCGTTTCCTTGCTATTCCCGGTCGCAGGTATGTTCCGCGATTGGCGGCAAAGCGGCAAGGTTCATTCCGCATGGCTTTGGGGCGCATTCGCTATCTTCTTGATCGTACCGGCGTCGCAGATCATCGCGTGGTCGCCCGTTGGGGATTTGGTTTATGCTACAGTGACCGAAGGGCATCCCGGTGCAAAAGTACCCGGTCTTGAATTCCCACCTCCGCCGCCGATGCCCAAATAATGTCCGTGGACCATATTTGTATGGTGGACGCGCATATTGGCGACGCTTATTGCATAGGCGAACTTGAATAACTGGATACCCATTATGAACGCCCCTATCCGAGAAAATCTGCAAGCTGTAGACCTGCTTGGCGAAATCAAGCGGCTGAAGGCGGAACGTAATGCCGTCATCTTGGCGCATTATTATCAAAAACCAGAAATACAGGATCTGGCCGATTTCGTGGGCGATAGCCTTGAACTGAGCAAACGGGCCGCCGAAACCAATGCCGATGTAATCGCCTTTTGCGGGGTCAAGTTCATGGCAGAAACCGCAAAAATCCTAAGTCCGCAAAAGACCGTGATTTTGCCGGATATGGCTGCAGGTTGTTCTTTGGAGGATGCTTGCCCGCCGGGTAAATTCAGGGCGTTCCGTGCAGCGCACCCAGACCATATCGCCTTGACTTATATAAACTGCTCTGCCGAGGTGAAGGCATTGTCCGACATCATCGTGACGAGCAGCAGCGCCGAAACCATCCTCGCACAAATCCCGCCCGAACAAAAAATCATTTTCGGACCGGACCGGCATCTGGGAGGCTATTTATCGCGCAAGTTTAACCGCGAAATGCTGCTTTGGCCCGGTGTTTGCATTGTTCACGAAGCGTTTAGCGAGACCGAGCTGCTGAAGTTAAAGACCCAACATCCCGGTGTACCCGTCGCAGCACATCCCGAATGTCCTCCGCACATCATCGATCATGCAGATTATGTCGGATCCACTAGTGGCATATTGCAATTCGCCAAGACAATGGACGGCGATACGTTGATCGTCGCGACCGAACCGCATATCATTCATCAGATGGAAAAGGCGGAGCCGACCAAGACGTTTATTGGTGCGCCCGGTGCCGATGGCAATTGTGCATGCAATATCTGCCCCTATATGGCGCTGAATACAATGGAGAAATTATATTTGGCTCTGCGCGACCTGCAGCCACAAATCGAGATGGATGAAACCATAAGACTTGCGGCCAAGAAAAGTCTGGACCGAATGCTTGAAATGGCGAGCGGCACCCTCGGCAAAGGAGATTTGGGACGGGCGTGAGTTTGGTATCAACAGCGTAGTTAATCTGCTTTGCCAGATTCTATGCTTTGGCCTATCGGGACCTCTCTATTTCTGACAGAATTCCGGTTTAGAATGTATATTACGATAAAAAATGCACCATCATCGCCAGGCCCTATCATGAAATTCGCCCTTAAAGATTTTCACACACGGACATTTGTTGCTGCTACCCTGTCAGAGGATTTGGGGCCTACGGGACGCGACATTACTTCGGAAAGTGTTATTCCGTCCGATGTTAGATTTGCTGGAGTGATGGGTAGTCGTGACCCGATTGTCGTTGTCGGCTTGCCTATTGCAGAGGCATTTTTCAAACATCTCGATTCCGGTATGACGGTAGAAATATTGGCGGACGAAGGGCAGCAAGTTGCATCGGGAACTGATCTGATGTGGTTAAAAGGGCGCGCGCGCGCCATGCTGACTGCTGAGCGTTCGGCCCTTAATACGGTGCAGCATTTGTCAGGTATTGCGACCATGACACGCAAATATGTCGACGCGATTGCCGGAACCGGATGCAAGTTGCTTGATACCCGCAAGACGATCCCCGGTCTCCGCATCCTTGAAAAATATGCAACGCGCATGGGCGGTGCGACCAATCACCGGATGGGGTTATGGGACGGGGCCATGATTAAGGATAATCATGTTGCGGTCGCTGGCGGCGTTGAGGAAGCGGTACGCCGCGCAAAAGAAGCAGGGATTGCTGAAATCATTCTGGAAGTTGATCGCCTATCCCAAATCGAACCCGGCATGGCTGCCGGGGCGACCCATTTGCTGCTTGATAACATGGATATCGACGAATTGGCCGAGGCAGTATCGCTGGTGGCCGGGCGTGTACCGACAGAAGCTTCGGGCGGTGTCACTTTGGAAACAATCCGCGCCAAGGCTGAAACAGGGGTTACTTACATTTCGGTAGGCCGTTTAACGCAAAGTGCGCCAGCGGCCGATATAGGGCTGGATTTTGCGCAGACATAACCCCGTGCAGATGGGCTTTGCGTTTATGGCGGTGGTCGCATTGTTTTCAGCGACCCCTTCTATTGCACAAGCATGGCAATGTCGTGCGCCGAAATACCTGCCGCGTCCAGCATTGGAATTGCCTGGACCCGGGCAGATACGCCGGACTTCGATTGGCGGCTATACACTCGCCCTAAGTTGGAGCCGGGAATATTGCCGCGGTCGTGACCGTGATCCGGTAATGCGCTTTCAATGTTCGGGCGAGATCGGCGATTTCGGATTTGTGCTGCATGGTCTATGGCCGGAAAGTAACGGCCCGAACTATCCGCAATATTGCCGCAAAGTCGGCGTCCTGCGTCGTGAAATCATAAGTCGAAACATTTGCATGACCCCAACACCGCAGCTTTTGCAGCATGAATGGGCCAAGCATGGAACCTGCATGGCGAAAACACCCGATGCGTATTTCGGGGCGGCCAGGCTCCTGTTCAACGCGGTGCAATTTCCCGACATGGACCGGCTTTCGCGGCAAGTCGAACGCGGAACGCCATTGACAGCCGCTGGATTAGCTCAGGCTTTTGCGGATATTAATGACGGCCTTCCTGCCCATTCGGTGAAAGTCATTACGAATGGCAAAGGGTGGCTGCAAGAAGTGCGTATATGTTTGGGCAAAGATTTAAAGCCGCGCAGGTGCCCGCGCTATGCCCAAGGTTTAGCGGAACCTTCGGCAATCAAAGTCTGGCGGGGACGTTAACCCTCGATAATACGCGTTCCGGGATGATGCTTGTCGAGATGCTTTTTAATAATCCGCAGGTTCTTGCTGTTGGATCGCCAGACTAAGTCAAATGCATCGCCAACAAGCGGAATGGCGCCAATGGCTGTATCGATACCGACATTTGCCGCCATACGGATCAACTGCCATTTTGACATGCCAAGGTTGCGGGCTTCCCAAACGATATAGGCCCCCATCGCAGCGGTGACGACATCGCCCAATACCGGGACCAGACCGATTACCATATCAAGGCCAAAAGGAATTTTTGTGCCGGGGATATGAAAAGACCGCTCAAGTATTTTTTCCATCGCTTCCACCCGGGCGCGCACTGAATGCGGGTCACTACCCATGCCCGGTAAATCCTTGGCTATTTGACTAAACTGTTCCTGCGAAAGTGGCATCAAGCGCGCTCCTTTCCTGTTATGTCGGGTCGCGTCCCAGATATTGCAACAGGTGCCAACCCCGCCCGTTGGTAACATGGCCCAACAATCCAGGCCGGGCGACCGACCAGCGTAAGGGATTGGCGATGGGTATGAAGTTTCGCGTATTTTGCAATTCGGCCTCTGCCTGAGCCAATGATTGTGCTCGGGCTTCTATACTGCCTGCCATGCGGGCCTCGTATACCAGTCGGTCTGCATCCCTGCTGCAGATGGTGCTGACGGTGCAGGACATTTGGTCCATATACCAAGCTGGGCTGGATTGATCGGCTGTCCGGTCAATCAACCGTAGGTCGTGCGGTCGGTCGATTGTGACCCGTTCAACATCAAGCCCGATAGATGCCATATCGGCCCGTAACCGCGCAAAGAATATGCGCCCGCCATAGCCACGCGGCAACGCAACCCGCAATGGGCGCACCTGACCATTGCTGCTTTTCCATCGACCGATGATTGCCTTTGCCATTGCCTTGCGAACATCAATCTGCTGCGAAGCCCAGCCGGGACGAGGTGCAGGCAATCGGTTGGGCAAGCTTTCGGGTACCAGCGTTAATGTTTCGCGCCACGCGACAATGTCAAATGCAGTCAGCAGTTTGGGCCGATCAATGGCCATGGCAATGGCATCGCGATTTTCGCGGGATGATAAGAAAGGACCACCTTCTACAAACAACAAACCAAATAGCCCGGGCACGGGGTCGAATTGGATTTCACTCGCATTGATCTTTGCGGCGACCAACAAGGGATAATCTTCAAAACGCCCGCCTTCGACAAGGTCGCTCTGTTCTTCGATATAACGGGCAAGAGCAAGCGATGCAGGACTGTTTCTGACAGTAACCGTTTCGGGCTCAAGTATGTTTTCGCCCTTGTCATTGATGCTGCGTAACCGCAACTGCATGGCATTACCGAGCTTTTCGGCCTGCATCGGCCCTGATCCGAACCCCCTGCGCGCCAGCCCAAATTCTGGTTGTGCCATCATTTCCAAAAGATAGGGCATGGGTGCCTTCAGCCTGATTTCGACGACTTTGCCCGTCATAGAAACGACGCGTTCGATAACTGCTAGCTCGGAATTGAACCGGCCTTTTCGCATTTCGCGGATGCGCGCTGACAACAGGCTTGCTACTTCCGCTGACGTTACCTCGCGACCGTCATTCCACCTTGTTTTGTTAAGGCGGAAAATATAGCTCAGGCCGTCATCGGTCACAATCCAACGGTTGGCAAGGCCAGGTGCAACCCGGCCCTTATTGTCAAAAGTAACCAGGCCCTGAGCTGTAGCGGCGCGCAAATAGGCAGATGCAGGTGGTAAGGGAATTGCCGCGATATTGAATGCGCGAGGACGTGCTTCGATGATGTCGACACGAACACGGCTATTGTCGACCCCCTGGGAACAACCCGCCACAAACAGGGCCGTCATAAAAAAGAATATCAACCGGATCATGCACGCACCATAGCCGGAACCGCGACTGGTACAATCCATCTGTTATCTGTCAGAACAGGCAAACACCAGAATTTCATTGGGTGCTGACGGCAATATCTCGCGCACTGCTTTGTTCATATTGTCGATTTTTCCGGTAGTTTCAGCGTCGGTTCGACACTGCGCCACATCGTACCGCCTGCGCGCTTCGCGTGCTTTTTCCATAGCGTCCAGTCCCAGTAAATAGCGTTCGATGCGATAGACATTGCTTTCGGGTTCATAACTGACAAGCGAGACCTGCGCGTCGCTATTGGGCACAAAGCTGCGGGACCATAGGCCTGCATTATCCGCATATTGCGTGCGGTCATTAATGCACCCTTGTTTTGACCATGTGAAGACTACGTCTGATGTGTCGGAAACCGTAACACGGCTGCGCTCTGGCTGAAAAACGCAGCGCCGTTCGGTGGAGTTTCCAGATATTCTGGTAGTGGATCCGGTCGCGATTTTTTCGGTCATTGCCGCCCTAACGCGCTCGTCCACTTCATCAAATGACGGACGAGCGATGAACACCAGAAATGCTGAAACAAACGCAACTCCGCCGATGCTGGCGGCAATTTTGAAACGGTCGACCTGTTCCCTTTCGCTAAACTGCCAGGCCGCTCCGCCCGCAACTGCACTGATGATCAATAATAAAGTGGCAAAGGCAATATGATTTTCGCGTTCCCCGATCACGGCATGCTCGGCATCACTGCGAACCTTGCCTTCCTGGCTGCGTTTCAATTCGCTCGCAATTCGGGTCTCTGCTTCGATCTTTCCGCGCGTCACCGCTTCGCGTTCAGCCTCCGCGCGGCTAAGTTCTGCGACAGAGCGGCATTCATTGATGACCATGTTCAAATCGATATTCAGATCTTGCAAGAAAGTTGCAACCTCACGGACCGAAATCGCAAAGTAAAATTCCGCGCCACCCCCATCTGCCGTCGAACCAAAGCTGTTGATACCAATGACCCGCCCGCATGCATCCACAAGAGGTCCGCCGCTGTTACCCGGTGCGATTGGTGCGGTGTGCAAAAGCGACTCAACCGATTTGGATGAGCGCCCGGACGAGATGTTACCGCGGGTTTTAACCGGAACAGAGGGGCGCAATACATCGTCTTCATTTTGTTCAAGCGCTATATCAACATTTGCGGGGTAGCCGATTGCGAAAACGTCGATACCATCGCCGATAACGCCAGAGAAGAAACTGGCGGGAATTAGTCGGCCGGTCTGGGTCAACTGCAGCGCCGCCAAATCCTTGCCCGGCGAAACGGCAATTAACCGCGCGCTGTAGGTTGCATTCCCTTCGGACGGGATGACGGTAAAGGTGACGCTTTCGTCAAGCCGTGCAGGATCGGCAACATGGGCGTTGGTGATAACTTTATCGGCGGACACCGCAACGCCAGACCCATGTCCGATTAGCGTGCGTTGTCCATCCGCCGAACTGAACACAGCAATGCGGACAACGCTACGGGTGGCTGCGGCGATATCGCTGGGTTCGCCGCGCGACTGCGAGAGAGCAAAAGGAGAAAATAAGAGCAGAAGCGCAAGAAGATATCGCATAGGGCAATCGACCATAAAAGCGTGCCCCAATCAACAGGGCATCATCGCCTTTGTTCATTTTCCGGTTGTCCGGGCTGTATATTGACGCCTTCGCGACCCACTTTGATGTCCAGAGGTACGCCACCTACTTCTGTATTTACGGTAACACCTTCCTTTTCATCAAAACGCACATCACTTTTTTCGAGATCAATGGGCAGTTCGGGCAGATCCAGCGGCGCAATTGGTCCTTCCGGATCGGGCTTTACGATCGGCTTTGGTTTTGATTTCGGGGCAGCGCCTCTTATCGCCTGACTCATGAAGTCGCGCCAGATACGGGCTGGTAATCCGCCGCCGTTTACACCGCGCAGCGGACTGTTGTCGTCATTGCCAATCCACACACCAACCACAAGATCACCGGCGAAGCCGACAAAAAGGGCGTCACGATTATCCTGACTGGTTCCGGTTTTTCCGAAGGCGGGAATGGATAAACGAGCGGCGCGTCCGGTGCCTTCGGTTACCGTGGCGCCCAGTAAATCCAGCAGCATCTGGTGCGTGCGCCCGGTAAAACTGCGCGGACCAGAAAACAGCCATTCGATCCAGCCCTGTTCTTCCTGTTTAAAAGCGTGCGGTTCCACAGGCCAGGCATTTCCTGCGACACCGGCATAGGCCGAAGTCAATTCGATCAGCGTTATGCCCGAACTACCAAGCGCAAGGCTTGGATCAAGATTAAGCTTGCTCATCACGCCCAAGTCTTCAGCCGCTTTGGCGACGGATTCCCCGCCCACTTGTTGGTATAGCCGTACCGAGGCGACATTGCTTGACCGGGCGAACGCTTCTTTCAAGCTGATATCGCCGCGATAATTGTCGCCCGAATTTTTTGGTCGATACAGGCCTTCATTGATCGGCGTATCCGCGATCAGTGAATTCGGTGTCATTCCGGCCCGTAATGCGGCCAGATAAACGAATAGCTTAAATGTTGATCCGGGTTGGCGTTTGGCCTGAGTTACCCGATTGAACGGGGAATCTTTATAACTTCGTCCTCCTACCATCGCCACAACTTCGCCATTGGGCCGCATCGCAACAAGCGCAACTTGCGCTTTGCCAAGCCCTACATTTCCAGTCACGCGACGTGCGATATTTTGCAACCGAGCATCCAATGTCGTGGTAATGCGGACATCGGCATAGCCGCTTTCGGTCAGAAGCCGGGCTTGGGGAACCGCCCAATCGGCAAAATAGGTGCCGGTAGGAAGGCTGTCGCGCACGCGAACATCAAGCCGTGCCACGGGTGTGCTGTCGGCCTTCGCCTGAGTAATCGCGCCATTGGCAACCATTGCGCGCAACACCAGTTTGGAACGTTTGGCCGCCCGGTCTGGATTTTTTGTAGGGGCCAGTCGCGACGGTGCCTGTACCAACCCGGCCAACATTGAAGCCTGCGAAAGGGTCAACCGTTCGGGCTGGCGGTAAAAATAGTGCAGCGACGCCGCCCGCAATCCGTAAACATTGTCGCCAAAATAGACGTTTGACAGGTAGCGCTCAAGAATTTCGTCTTTGGTCAGTCGTCCTTCCAGCCAGAATGCAATCAGCATTTCGCGCGCTTTTCGGGTCAGGCTGCGTTCCGGCGTCAAAAAGGTGAATTTGGCGAGCTGCTGCGTGATGGTGCTACCCCCTTGGGTAATGCCGCTGCCGAATGCATTTGACCATGCGGCGCGCGCCAAGCCGCGCGGGTCGATACCCCAATGCGAATAGAAACGGCGATCCTCAATCGACAAAAAGGCCTGCACAACATGGGGGGGCAGGGTGCTAACATCGACCGGTTTGTCGACAATGGCGCCATTTCGGGCGATGGGTGTGCCGTCCGATGCGAGCAATGTGATACGGGGCGGGGCAATGGGCTGAAGCGACTTTGAAAGCGGCGCGGTAATTGCCAGCCATAATATGAGTAGCATGAACAGGAAAAGAAATCCCGCAAAAATGCGTGAGAACCACCACCATCGCGTTTTACCCAAAAACGGTTTTTTGGGCGGAGATGACGGCGATTCGCCTTCCCATGGCTTGGGGTTTTCTGGAAATAATCCCGCATAGGCTTGATCGAACGCCGCAAGACGACTGTCAATATCGGGTGCCGCAGGGGGTGGATTGTCGCGTTTGAAGAACATCAATTGGCTGTATTATCTACCTAAGACGCTAAAGGCGAGGACAAAAACCGCATTACAAAAAGCTGTAGGGGTCTACATCGACACCCACGCGGACGCCACGGGGAAATTGCAATCCGCCAAGCCATTCGCGGATAATCGCCTGCATTTCCACAGACCGCTGCGCGTGGACCAAAAGCCTTTGCCGGTAACGGCCCCGCAGCATGGCAAGCGGTGCCGGTGCGGGGCCATAAACATACATGCCATCCGCCTGAGGGGCCGCCCCGCCGATGGCCCGCGCCGCTTCGATTGCTTCGCGTTCGTCTTCGGAAGAAATGATGATAGCCGCAAATCGTCCAAAGGGCGGTGCACCTGCCGACTTACGCTGCTCCGTTTCGGCATCGTAAAACGCGTCCCGGTCGCCCGCAACCAGCGCGGCGATAACAGGGTGGTTCGGATTGCGAGTCTGAATATAGACTTCGCCCGGTTTTTCACCGCGACCGGCGCGCCCCGCGGCTTGCGCGATCTGCTGAAAGGTCCGTTCGGCTGCTCGCAGATCACCGCCTTCCAGTCCCAGATCGGCGTCAATGACCCCCACAAGCGTCAGTTCGGGAAAGTGATAGCCTTTCGTCACCAATTGCGTTCCGATAATGATATCAACGGCTTTGCTCTCCACGCGGGCAACGAATTCCGCTGCTTTTTCGGGGGACCAGAGCGTGTCCGATGTCGCGATAATAGTTCGCGCATCTGGCAACAGGCGGTTCACTTCGTCCGATATCCGCTCGACGCCGGGGCCACAGGCAACCAATGAATCCGCCTCGCCGCATTCCGGGCATTCTTCGGGTGGGGGCATCACATGGCCGCAATGGTGGCAAGCCAAACGGCGCACCAGCCGGTGTTCGACCATCCAGCTTGTGCAATTGGGGCATTGGAAACGATGTCCGCAGGTCCGGCACAAGGTCAGAGGTGCAAAGCCACGACGGTTGAGAAACAGCAGGCTTTGCTCTCCGCGTTCGAGCCGTTCTTCCAGCGCTTTTAACAAGGTCGGCGCGATCCAATGCTGACGTTCGGGGGCGTCGAGCGTTAGGTCAATAGCCTTGATCTCCGGCATTTTGGCTGCGCCGAACCGTGAAGGAATTTCCAGACCTTTATACCGGCCAATGGCGACCATATGGCGCGACTCGAGCGCAGGCGTGGCCGATGCGAGAACGACTGGGAAGCCTTCAAACCGCCCGCGCATGACCGCCACATCTCGGGCATGATACCGAACGCCATCTTCCTGCTTGAAACTGGTTTCGTGCGCCTCATCAACGATGATCAGGCCGGGATTTGCAAAGGGCAAGAAAAGGGCCGAACGCGCACCGACCAATACTTTGGCACTTCCGTCGGAAATGGCGCGCCACACGCGCCGTCTTTGTGTCGAGCGCATATTGGAATGCCATGTCGCAGGTTCGACTCCGAAGCGTTCCTCAAAGCGTTTCAAAAATGGCTGGGTTAGCGCGATTTCCGGGAGCAGGACCAATATCTGTTTTTCCTGCCGCAACGCTTCGGCGACAGCCTCAAAATAGGTTTCGGTCTTGCCCGATCCGGTTACGCCATCAAGGACAAAGGTTTCGAATCCGCTATTTCGAACAGCAGATGTCATGACGTCTGCCGCAGCCTGTTGTGCTTCGTTCAATTCAGGAATCGCGAAATCGGGTATCGGTTCGAGAAACGGGGTGTCGACACTGATTGTAACAGGTTCAAACGCACCAGCCTTGATCAATCCTCGGATGATATTGTCGCTTACCCCTGCTTCAGCGGCAAGCTCTCGCACCAGACCCTGCGCGCCTTCCAACGCATCCAATGCCGCAGCCCGTTGTGGCGTTAGCCGCGCCGGTTCCAACCCTGTGCGACGATATTCGGTAATCGTACCTGAAGTGCTGAATGCCGCAGATGATGCCAGCACCATGCGTAACACCGCAGCATGCTGCGTCAGATAATAATCTGCCACCCAGTCTACCAGCCGGCGCAATCCTTTTCCAATGGGTGGGCACTCGACCAGTTCGAGCACATTGCGTAATTTTTTGGCATCTACGGGCGCGTCGCCAAATATGTCGCCATCCCAAATGACACCGGGCAGTTTTCGCGGTCCAAGCGGCACTATTACAACGCATCCCGGACCCGCTTTCATACCGTCGGGAAGACGATAGTCGAGGGGGCCGATCGCCTGCGTCAGCAGGACTACTCGAACACGATTAGGGGGAAGACTCATGATAGCGATATAGGCACGCAAATCCGAAGCGTCACCATTTTGCACAATGCGTTCATGGAATTGGCAGGTAATTGCTGGTACCGCAGTTGTGGAGGAGACCAACATATGACCGTTCACACCAGCCGTCGCCATATTCTGCTTTCGGGAGCAGCCCTCGCCACTATCATGTTGCCAGGTTGCCAAAGCATGCCGGCATTCAGCCTTACCGAAGCGATTCGACGGTTGCTGACATTGGCGTCGCAAAATGCATTCGCTCTTTTGCTGCAACCTGGCGGTTTTTATGAAAATTCGGTCGCGCGTATTGCCTTGCCGGACCGGCTCGGTGGAGAACGGGGCACAGGAATATTGTCCGCTGTTCTGCAAAGCCGCCAGTTTCGCGACCGTTTGCAACGCCAGTTGAACAGGGCTGCTGAAATAGGCGCCGAACGGGCAGCGCCGATGGTAGCCGAGGCAGTGCGGAACATCAGTATTGAAGATGCCACGTCGCTGGTGCGGGGCGGCCCGCAAGCGGCTACGGCTTTTTTGCGTGGAAAAATGGGTCCCGCGCTGCTCGAATCGATGTTACCCGGCATTTCCGAAGGGCTAAGGCTTTTTGACGATCAGATAATCAGTGAGGCTGTTCGTTCGGTAACAGGTTTCGATATTGCCGCCTTGGCGCAGGACATCACCCGCAAGGCGGATGACAGCATCTGGGCCGCGATCGGGTTGGAGGAGTCCGCAATTCGCGCTGATCCGCAAAAGACTAATGATCCACTGTTGATCGGGGTGTTCGGTCTGGCCCGGTAATTTGACCGTGAACGGACTTGGATTCCCACTGCTTTGTTACTAGGCAAAGAAAACGATTCCAAACTGATTGAAAGCAACCCTGATTATGAAATTCTTTGCCGACACAGCCGAAATTGCCGAAATCAAGGAACTGGCGGCTACAGGTTTGCTGGATGGGGTGACGACCAACCCGTCTTTGATCGCCAAGTCGGGCCGCGACTTTATCGAGGTAACACGCGAGATCTGCGCGCTGACCGATGGGCCTGTGTCGGCCGAGGTTGTGGCGCTGGACCATGCCACGATGATGAAAGAGGCTGAAATATTACGCAAGATTGCGGACAATGTCTGCATCAAAGTGCCGTTGACGATAGACGGGCTCAAGACGTGCAAGACTCTGACAGGTGACGGGACGATGGTCAATGTGACCTTGTGTTTTTCGGCCAATCAGGCGCTTCTGGCTGCCAAGGCAGGCGCGACTTTTGTCTCGCCTTTCGTCGGGCGCCATGACGATAACGGTTTTGACGGGATGCAGTTGATTGGCGACATTCGATTGATTTACGACAATTATGATTTTGGGACCGAGATATTGGTGGCAAGTGTTCGCCATGGCATCCATGTGCTGGACGCGGCAAAAATCGGCGCTGATGTCATGACTGCGCCGCCAGCGGTCATAAAGGGACTGTTCAAGCACATCCTTACAGACAAGGGCATTGAAGGCTTTCTTGCGGATTGGGCGAAGACGGGTCAGGCGATTGGGTAATAAATTGTCGAGGGAGAACGGAACGGGTCGCAAATATTCCGTTCTCCCCCAACGCCCCCGTAAAACGAGGAACTGTAGAACGACTCAAAATTAGCATCTCTTGCAGGACATCGCTTGTACGTTTCCGACATCAATGATGATTCTTCTTAACGCGCGGACAAATAGCTATGGGCTATTGTCTGTATAGGATTGAAAGGCGGGCAGGAATATCATCAGGCCATCGCGAACGGTCGGTTTGCGGGAGCCTGAATATGAACAAGCCCGAAATGGTGTTTCCCATCGCACATATACATTATAATGACGAAATTGACGATAATGGTAAGGTTATCGTTCCCGAAGATGTGCAGGACGCGATCCGCACGTTGATCCGCTGGTCCGGCGATGATCCCAGCCGTGAAGGCCTGCTGGATACGCCCGCGCGCGTCGGACGCGCCTGGCGGGAATATTGCGGCGGTTACGCAGAGGACCCGGCAGCGCATCTGTCGCGTACATTTCAGGAAGTCGGCGGTTATCACGAACTGGTGTTGCTGAAGGATATCCCCTTCCAGTCCCATTGCGAACACCATATGGCTCCGATCATAGGCAAGGCGTCGATTGCCTATATGCCTACTGACCGGGTGGTCGGCATATCCAAACTTGCACGCGTGCTGCATGGCTTTGCACAACGGTTGCAGGTGCAGGAACGGCTGACCGCTGAAGTGGCCAATTGCATCTGGGATAATCTGAAACCCCATGGCGTGGCGGTGGTAATCGAGGCGCAACATGGTTGTATGACGGGCCGGGGGGTTAAAGTGCACGGCGTTGGTATGGTGACGTCCAAACTTATTGGCTGTTTCCTTGATGACCAATCCAGCCGCAAGGAAGTCATGAGCCTGATGGGATATTGAATCCCGACATATCTGTGCTGCAAATGTCCAATCGACTTTACATTTAGCTTTCGACGGCGCACCCTCCTCTTCACAGGAGAGCGATATGTTGAAACAAGCTTTGATGGCACTGGGCTGCGGAGGGGCGGTAGTGAGTGGGCCGGCAGCATTTGCAGCTATGCCGGCATCGGTATCGACCGTGGCGGCACAGAAAGAGGCCGCCAATCACCTGCCGGCCGAAGATGGTCGGGACGCCGATTTTTCCGGCAGGGGCTTTATCGCCACTCTGGCCGATCCAGTGATCAAGACCAAGGATGGCAAGCCAGTGTGGGATGTTGATGCCTATGCCTGGATGAACGGCGCTTCGCCTGACACAGTCAACCCCAGCCTGTGGCGGCATATGGGTTTGTTGCGAAAGCATGGCCTGTTCGCGCTTTCCGAGGGAATGTGGCAAGTGCGCGGTCTTGACGTTTCGAATATGACGGTCATCAAAGGTCAGACAGGCTGGATATTGATCGACCCACTGACCACGCGCGATACAGCGGCGGCGGCTCTTCGTCTGGTGAACGAAACGCTCGGTCCACGACCGGTTCGCGCGGTCATTTATAGCCACAGCCATGCGGATCATTTTGGCGGAGTGCGCGGCGTTGTCGACGAAAACGACGTAAAGGCAGGCATGGTCCAGATCATCGCTCCTGCACATTTCATGGATGAAACGGCGTCGGAAAATGTCATGGCCGGTTTGGCTATGGGGCGGCGGGCAAATTACCAATTCGGGGGCAGCCTGACCCCTGGCCCCCAGGGGCAGATGGGCAGCGGCATTGGTAAGGGGGTTGCCGGCGGCGATATCACCCTGATCGCGCCGACAATAGACATTAGTAAAACCGGAGAAACCCGTGTTGTCGACGGCATTACCCTCGAATTCCAGATGGTTCCTGACACCGAGGCACCGGCCGAAATGAATATCTATGTTCCTGCAGCCAGAACCTTTTTGGCAGCAGAGATTGCGACCTGTTCGTTGCACAATATACTGACACCACGCGGGGCGAAGGTGCGTGACGCGCACGCATGGGCGGGGTATCTTAATGAAGCCGTCAACCTTTTTGGTGATCGCAGTGATACCATTGCTTCAAGCCACTGCTGGCCAAGGTTCGGTAGGGAGGAGGTCAAAGGCTGGCTGTCGGGTCAGCGCGACAATTACCGCTATTTGCATGATCAGACCGTAAGATTGATGAATAAGGGCATGACTCAGGTCGAGATCGCAGAAAAGCTGAGGCCGCCCCCCGCCATTGCCAACCAGTGGTTCAACAAAGGTTATTATGGGACATATAGTCACAATAGCAAAGCCATCTACCAATATTATCTCGGATGGTATGATGCGGTTCCGGCCAATCTTAACCCTCATCCGCCGGAAATTCGGGCCACAAAATTGGTGGCAGCTATAGGTGGTGCATCCAAAGTGCTTGCTAAAGCGAAAAAGGCGATGGCGGCGGGGGACTATCGCTGGTCGTCCGATTTGTTGAATAGTCTTGTTTTTGCAGATCCAAAAAATTCTAAAGGACGCGCCTTACTGGCTGATAGCTATGAACAGCAGGGCTATCAGGCCGAGTCGGCCATTTGGCGCAATATGTTTCTTTCCGCCGCCCGTGACCTTCGCGAGGGCGTGAAAGCCAGCATTACGACCCAGAGCATAGATTTGATATCGGCCGTGCCAACCGAGCTATTGCTGGATTCAGTGGCGACCCGGCTCGACCCGCTGGCGCTCGGTGACCGGTCTCTGGAACTGAACTTCAACTTCACCGACCGGAACGAACAAGCGAAAATCAGCGTTGGCAACGCCGTGATGTTTAGTGAAATGGGTAAGGCACATACCGCACCCGGAGCGACGGTCAGCGGGCCTCGACAACTATTCCTCGCCCTTATGTTCCTGAAAATACCGCTCACTCAGTTGGAAGCGGCGGGATTGAGGGTGGAGGGCGATCGCAGCCAAGTCGAGATATTGCAAGCCGCGCTCGATCCGATGCCGGGTCCGTTCAATATCGCGGAACCATGACTAGGCCGTGCACCCATAAATCTAGACGTCTCGAAAGGATTTGACCCATTTTGCCCATGGCTGCGTCAGAAAGCCTTGAGATATATCTGTATCCCGGCAGTTTCCTTCCTTGCCCAGTGCAAAATGGCCTCAAACCTCGCAAGTGTATTTAATAGGTACCCATGCTAGTCACAAAGTCCGCCTACATTTCTCCGCGCTGACGCCTGATCGCGTACCATTTTTCTACATTGGCATTATGTTCTTGCAGAGTATCAGCAAACACATGGCCACCTTTGCCATCGGCCACAAAAAAAAGTGACTTTGTTTCCTGCGGATTCAATACAGCCTCAATAGCGGCGCGGGACGGATTGGCTATTGGCCCCTTCGGCAACCCGACCATCGCATAAGTATTATAGTCGTTTACATCGGCAATTTCCGATTGCCGGATACGGCGACCCAGCGGCTTTCCCTTAGTTATCGGGTAAATGATGGTCGGGTCAGCTTGCAACATCATACCTTGCCGGATACGGTTGGAATAAACGCCCGCGACCATCCGCAATTCAGACTTCAGCGCGGTTTCCTTTTCGACAATAGATGCCAAAGTGACGGCTTCTTCAGGTGATTTAACGACCGTAGTGGTGCTTCGATTTGGCCATAATTCGTCAATGGTTTTCGACATGGCGTCCTGCATCCGCTTAAGGACGGCGGCGCGGCTCTCGTTTCTTTCGAAGGCATAGCTGTCGGGCAGCACTGACCCTTCGTCCGGGACGGTAACTTCGCCGGACAATTGTTCGTTGGCCATAAGCCGTTCGTACACCATGATCGATGGCCAACCTTCTGGAATTGTCACCATGCGCTGCACAGTTTTCCCGCCAGTCAGGATATCTAAAATCGCGGCATTGGATGCGCGGGCCGGAATAATGAATTCCCCTGCTTTGATCGTACTGGTTACCCCGAAAATCTTGGCGCGATTGACAAAAGCGTCTGCGGATTTGACGACGCCTTCCTTTTCCAGCAATTCGGCAGCCGAGGTGATACTGGATCCGGATTTGATAACAATCGAGGTTTCACGTTCCAATGGACCCGGCGCTGTCCAGCCATAAACGAAATTACCCGCGATAATCACGAGCAGCAACATCGCTGCTATAATCACCCATCTCGCGGCACGTCGCACCGGTTAAACGGCTTTCATAATCAGGCTGGCATTTGTTCCGCCAAAACCAAAGCTGTTGTTAAGTACAGCCTTTACCGACCGCTTTTTGGCAAAATGGGGAACAAGATCGACCCCCTCGGTTCCTTCATCCGGATTATCCAGGTTTAATGTTGGGGGAACAATTTGATCCCGCAACGCCAGAATGCAGAAGATGCTCTCCACTGCACCGGCGCCGCCCAGCAAATGTCCGATTGCCGATTTGGTCGAACTCATCGATACGGTTGATATGGCGTCGCCAAACAGCCGTTTAACAGCACCCAGTTCGATCGTATCCGCCATGGTCGAGGTACCATGGGCATTGATGTAATCGATATCGGAAGGCGTCATACCTGCTTTTTTCAGCGCCATCTGCATGGACCGATAGGCACCGTCGCCCTCTGGATGTGGTGCGGTTACATGATAGGCATCACCCGACAAACCATAGCCTACGACTTCGGCATAGATTTTCGCCCCGCGTGCCTTGGCATGTTCATATTCTTCCAGAACAACGATGCCCGCGCCTTCGCCCATGACAAACCCGTCGCGGTCCTTGTCATAAGGGCGGCTGGCTTGTTCGGGGCGATCATTATAGGTCATGTTCAATGCCCGCGCCTGAGCAAAACCGGCAATGCCCAAAGGATTGATCGTGCCTTCCGCACCGCCAGCCAACATGATGTCAGCATCATCGTCGCGGATCATACGCGCGGCGTCACCAATAGAATGCGCGCCGGTTGAACACGCCGTGACCACCGCGTGATTTGGGCCTTTCAGGCCATATTTGATGCTGACTTGTCCAGAAATCAAGTTGATGAGACGTCCGTGCACAAAATGCGGACTCACACGGCCGGGACCTTTTTCGGCCAAGAGCAATGCTTCGCTTTCAATGCCGGGGAGTCCGCCGATACCTGATCCGATCGAGCACCCTGCACGCAGTTTTTGTTCTTCAGTCAGATCGGTAAGTCCGGCATCTTCCAATGCCTGACCCGCAGCGTCGATGCCGTAAATAATGAAAGGGTCGACTTGCCGCTGCACTTTGTGATCAACGCGTTTGTCAGGATCAAAGCCCCATGGGTGATCCTTGGGCTTTACTTCACATGCAATATGACATTTCTGGTCACTGGTATCGAAGCGAGTGATAACACCTGCACCCGATTTACCCGCGATCAGATTGGCCCAAGCGGTTTCAACATCCGCGCCCAAAGGCGTAACCAGCCCCAGTCCGGTAACCACAACACGACGCATGTTCTATCTCCTGGTGGGTAATTCCGTTGCCCAATAAAAACAAGTGGAACCAAAATGCAAACGGCTTTCCGGTAATTACCGGAAAGCCGCGCTATCCTTAAGATGTGCAACGCAAAAGCGCTACTTCACCCAATCAACCGTTGGCGTTGATAAAGTCGATTGCGTCCTTGACGGTTGCAATCTTTTCAGCCGCATCGTCGGGGATTTCTACATTGAACTCTTCTTCAAAAGCCATGACCAGTTCGACAATGTCAAGACTGTCGGCCCCTAAATCGTCAATAAAGCTGGCTGCTTCCGTTACCTTATCGGCTTCAACACCCAGATGTTCGACAACGATTTTTTTGACCCGGTCCGCGGTATCACTCATTTTTTTGCCCCTTATAGTTTGGGAGGATTAATATCAGGACTCGCCCTAATGTCCAGAATGGCTGCTGGCAAGTGGCAAGCGTCAAAGCATCGCCATCCCGCCGTTAACATGTAGTGTCTGGCCTGTGATATATCCAGCCTCCTTTGAAGCAAGATAGGCAATCGCGGCGCCAATATCGGTGCCTTCGCCCATGCGCCCCATTGGAATTCGAGTATTTAAAGCTTCCTTTTGGGCATCGGGCAGCACGTCGGTCATCGGCGTCGCGATAAAGCCGGGCGCGACGCAGTTTACCGTAATTCCGCGGCTGGCAAGCTCTTGCGCTATGGATTTCGACATTCCCACGAGTCCCGCCTTTGATGCGGCATAATTGGCCTGGCCGGGGTTGCCAGTTGCGCCCACGACACTTGTAACCGAGATCATGCGTCCAAAACGCGCTTTCATCATGGGGCGGCTGGCTGCGCGCATCAGGCGAAACGCGCTTTCCAGATTGATCTGGATCACTTCGGCCCATTCTTCGTCTTTCATCCGCATAGTAAGGTTGTCGCGGGTCACGCCTGCGTTGTTCACCAGAATGTCGATCTGGCCCAATTTCTCGAGCGCTGCCGGAACAAGCGCCTCAACGCTTTCCGCGTCACCCAGATTGCACGGTATCGCGTCATGATCGCCGCCCAGAGAGGCGCGAAACGCCTCCAATTTGTCGACATTGGACCCGGAAACTGCCAGACGCGCTCCTTGGGCAGCCAGAGCATGGCAAATCGCGCTCCCAATCCCGCCCGATGCTCCTGTTACAAGGGCGGTCATGCCGGTAAGATCAAACATCAATTCATTCCTTTTGATTGGTTCACGTTGATTGGTTCACGCGGAGGCGCGGAGACGCGGAGGGTTTGTAGTCGTTTACCACGCGCTTAAAGCCATCAATAAGTTTAACGCCGCCAAAATTTATCAGGAGACCAACAGACTGCTTAGTAAGCCTCAGATATGTATGAAGTTGTTTGTGATGGGCAGCATTTAAGGCGTCAACCGATTTGATTTCTATAATAAGCCAGCCGTCGACGAGCATATCGATGCGAAACGCTTCTTTGAAACACTGATCTTCAAATATGATATCTATTGGCTTTTGCCTTTCCACACGATATCCCATGTCCGCTAGCTTTCCCGCCAGTACAATCTCGTAGACACGCTCCATTAAGCCGGGGCCAAGCTCACGGTGCAATCGAATTGCAGTATCCAGCACGTCGCCCGTTACTTTCTCGCTATCGCGCGTCTCATTCTCTCCGCGCCTCCGCGTCTCCGCGTGAACCATCTCACTCTCCTGTAAACTTCGGCGTGCGTTTTTCCATAAACGCGTTGATGGCTTCGTCATTGTCGGCGGTGGAGTGGGCAAGGGCTTGCATCGCAGCTGACATTTCGAGGATATTTTTCAACTCTGCGGTTTGCCCTTCGCGCAAGAGACGCTTGGTCATACGGACAGCGTGGGATGGGTTGGCGGCGATTTTGTCCGCGATCCGGCGCGCGGCGCCCATCAAATCTTCTGGTGCAACTACTTCGGAAACAAGGCCGATACGCAACGCCTCCGCCGCATCAATCATTTCACCGGTGAGCGCCAGTTCAGTTGCTTTGGAAAATCCGACAATGCGCGGAAGCAGCCAAGCGCCGCCATCACCCGGTATGATGCCGAGCTTGACGAAGCTCTCCGCAAATTTGGCGTTGTCGGATGCAACACGGATATCGCACATGCACGCAAGGTCGCAGCCCGCGCCGATGGCATGACCGTTGACAGCGGCCACGACCGGAACTTCCAGTGCCTGGAATAAAAGGGGCAGGCGTTGAATGCCATATTTGTAATTCCGGCGCGTCTGGACAGACTTTGCTGAGCGGAGGCTACCGACGTCGGGCGCCATTTGCTTCAAATCTCCGCCCGAAGAAAAGGCGCTGCCTGCACCCGTCAAGATAACGCAGCCGATGGTGATGTCCTTATCCGCAGCCTCCATCGCGGCGCATAGGGCATCCACCACATCATTGTCGGAGATGGGATTGCGCTTTTCGGGCAGGTTCAATGTTACGGTAAGGACAGCGCCATCGCGTTCTTGCAGGAGCATGGTTTTAAAGTTCCTTCAAAAGAGCTTCGATGTCGTCCATCGAAATGATGTTGGCTGTGGAGACATCTTCGCCAGCGCTGCGCTTCACCATGGGGCTCAGGACTTTGCCGCCAAACTCGACGAAATGGGTGACGCCTGCTCCTGCCATTGCGATTGCAGACTCTCGCCAACGCACTCGGCCGGTCACCTGTTGGACCAACTGCGCGCGGATGGTATCGGGGTCGACAACCGCATCTGCCGTTACATTGGCGTAGAGAGGCACGATCGGTGTTTGCAGTTCGGTTTTGCTTAGGGCTTCGGCCATGGCGTCGGCGGCTGGCTGCATCAATGGGCAATGAAAGGGTGCCGATACCGGCAGGAGAATGCCGCGTTTAATGCCGTGCTCTCTCACCAGTTCCACTGCACGATCAATCGCGCTTTTGTGGCCCGATATGACAACCTGCGAAGGATCATTGTCGTTCGCCACGGTACAGGTTTCGCCCTCGGCAGCGGCCTTTGCCAAGGCCTCAGCTTTTTCGATGTCCGCCCCCAGCAAAGCTGCCATCGCGCCGATTCCGACAGGAACTGCCGCCTGCATGGCGCGGCCGCGCAATTTGAGGAGCCGTGCGGTCGTCGCGAGATCGAACGTCCCTGCCGCGCATAATGCCGAATATTCACCCAGTGAATGGCCAGCGACAAAGCTGCACTTGCTCCCGAGGGAGACGCCACCTTCAACCTCCAGCACCCGCAAGGTTGCAATGGCGTTGGCCATGATGGCGGGCTGCGCATTCTCGGTCAGCGTCAGGTCACTTTCGGGGCCTTCGCACATCAATTTGAACAGGTGCTGGCCCAAGGCGTCATCGACTTCCTGAAACACGGCCTTCGCGGTGGGGCTGGCCGCCGCAAGGGCCTGACCCATGCCAACGGCCTGACTGCCTTGGCCCGGAAAGATGAATGCGCGCATGAATGCTCCCTTTCAGATATGTTTGCAGCCGCCTAGAAAGTGGCGCTGGATGTTGCAAGCCCGAACGGCACGATCTTGTTATCCGCGTCGTGGCCAATATCAGCGGCGCCCAGGAAGGTGATGCCGCTGTTTCGGCACCAGCGCTTGGCAATTTCGATTGCGCCTTCGCCAAAGGGGCGGTCATTGTCGGGCACATCGCTGACCCGGCCGAGCCGCAAACCGGAAAGCCCAGCGTCTTTCAAATGGCTGCTCACATGAAAGAAAGCGCGGTCAAAGGCATAGAGATATTCGCTAACTTCTTCGATCATGAGAACATGGCCCTTAAGGTCCGGCATCAACGGCGTCCCGACCATCATGGCCAACGTCATCAGATTGAAGGCCGCATAGCGTTCGCCTGCCTGTATATGCGGCTCCAGCGATTGCGGGTTGCGGTCGGCGATCCAGTCGAGCGCGCGGATGACGGCTGCCTCGCCACCTGTCCGCCGGATATCTGCCGGCATCGGGCCGTGGGCAAGGTGCAGAAAACCGTGGCGCTTAAGGCAGCCGAGCAGATTGCCCTGATCGCTATAGCCCATGTAGAGTTTGCGGCGCGCCACGTCCTTCAAGCTGGCAACCGCGCTTTCGGCGATCCGGCATGCGCCATATCCGCCCCGCACAAACCATATGGCGTCAACGCCGGGGTCGTTGGCGAGATCGACGAAAGCGGACAGACGCTCCAAATCCGTCCCTGCAAAATGGCCATTCTCGGTGAAGCATTGCGGGTCGAACAATAACTCCGCATCGGGATGATGCGTGGCCGCCAACGCAGTCACGCGATTGGCGTCTTCGCGGGTAAAGACGGTTGAGGGGGCGCAAATCCCGATCTTCATGTCTGCCGTTCCTTCCGCCCGTCAATGTTCAACCACGCTTTAACATCGTGCATGTTGCCAAAGCCAGCGCCACGCAATAGCGGGGATGGATGAGCAATACCAAATCCTATTTCTTCTGTGGCATTGGCGGTTCAGGTATGCTGCCGCTCGCCACTATATTGGCGGAGCAGGGCGCAGAAGTCGCCGGGTCCGACCGTGCGCTGGACCAAGGGCGTCTGGGGGCAAAGTTCGAATATCTGCAAGCGCGGGGCATGGACCTGTTCGCGCAGGATGGAAGCGGCCTGACATGCGGGGGGCAGATTTTGGTAGCTTCCGCTGCGGTCGAAGACAGCGTGCCCGATGTCGCCAAGGCCAAGGCGCTGGGTTGCGCGCGCATGACGCGGGCCCAGTTGCTTGCAGAATTGTTCAACGCATCCCCGCGGTCGGTTGCCGTGGGCGGAACGAGCGGCAAATCGACGGTAACGGGTATGATCGGCTGGATCGCCAGCGAACTGTCCTGCGACCCTACGATAATGAACGGCGCCGTCATGCGTAACTTTGCAGATGCCGACGCACCCTTTGCCAGCAGCCGGGTGGGCAAGGGCGGACTGTTCATCAGCGAAGTGGATGAAAGCGATGGTTCTATCGCGCTGTTCCAGCCGGAAATTGCGGTGCTGAACAACATCACACTTGACCACAAAAGCCTTGCTGAATTGCGGCAGTTGTTCGGCGATTTTGCTGCGCGGGCGAAGTGCACGGTTTGGAACGCCGATGATCCCGAAAGTGTCGCGCTCATGGCGGGAAAATCCAAGGCGGTTTCCTTTGGCTTTGCGGAGAAGGCCGAATATCGGGCTGTCGATCTGGTGGAGGCCCCCCTGTCGGTCGAATTTCGGCTGCTGGTGAAAGGGGCGGAATATGCGGTAAAGCTGGCGGTGCCGGGACGACATAATGCGGCCAATGCGCTGGCGGCGCTTGCCGCAAGCGGGGCGCTGGGACTTGATCTGGAAAAGGCCGTTGCGGCCATCGGCCGGTATAAAGGGCTGGCGCGCCGTTTCGAGATTATCGGCACCACGCGCGGCATTACCGTCATCGACGACTTCGGCCACAACCCGGACAAGATATCGGCGACTCTCGATACGTTGAAAGCGTTCCCGGGCCGGGTCATTGCCTTTTTTCAACCGCATGGTTTTGGACCCTTGCGGGTGATGGGAAAGGAACTTGCCGAGGTGTTCGCGGCAAAGCTGGTTAGCAGCGATCTCCTCTATCTTTGTGATCCTGTCTATTTTGGCGGCACCGTGGACAAAACTATCGGTGCGGACAACATCGTTGCACTTGTTAATAGTGCAGGGACGGTGCGCGCCGAACATATTGTTGATAGGGTCGATTGTGCAAAGCAGATAACCGCCGTTGCACGACCGGGCGACCGGATTGTAATCATGGGCGCGCGGGATGACACGCTGAGCGCTTTTGCCGCAGAAATGTTGGACAATATTCGCGGCTAAGTGCCCGCAAAAAAATATGGTAAAGAAAATACGTGGGCGTCCGTTTCTTGGCTCATGAACAATTTATCTCTCGATATGGGTGGCAGCACCGACGCTGCCGGTGGCCTCTTAAAGTGGCTTTGGGGACGTAAACCCGAGGTCCGCAATCCGAATGTCCGCGAAGAATTATCGCGTGATGACCGGTTTATGATGCGACATGGTGCCATGGTCGAAGATATCTGTGAATTTCTGGCGCGCGCCGGACTGGACCCGATCCCCGACCATTATGAGTTAGCTTGGCTCTATTTGGCCGGGGCTTCGAGTACCCAGAGGCACATGATTGAAGCCCATATGCTGGAACATGGCGGCATTGCCCCTGTTCACGCTACCGGCCTGCTTGATGTCATGCGGAATGCCATTAGCGAGCGTGAATTGGCCCAAATGGTCGAGAAGGCCAAAAGTGATATCAATGAAGCGCAATTGACGGCGGATCGATCAGGTCAGGAAGTTGCGAACTTCGGGGTGGCGCTGGGAATTTCAGCCGACTCTCTGGCCGATCCCGATGCGGCGCGTGAGGCCGTCATTAAGCTACAAAATCTGACCAAGAATATGATGGAACGGGCCGCCAAGGCCGAAGCGGAATTGAAAGAACGCTCCAAAGCCATGTCTCAGTTGAAAAGCCGGTTGGTGCAAAGCCAGAAGCAGGCGCTCAGCGATGCGCTAACTGGACTTCCCAATCGCAGGGCGTTCGATCTTCAGTTAGACGAGGCTATCGAAAACGCACATGAAACCAAGCAACCCTTGTCAGTGGCTTTTTGTGACATTGACCATTTCAAAAGGGTCAATGATACCCACGGCCACGCCGTTGGCGACCGGGTCATCAAACATGTCGCACAGGTGCTGAAAAGCTGCGCCGGGGCAAAAGCCCATGTCGCGCGGCACGGTGGTGAAGAATATGCCCTGTTGTTCGAAAATATGAACGCATCGTTCGCATGCGATCTCCTCAACAGCGCTCGCGCCCGACTGGATGCCAAAAGGCTTGTAGCCAAGGACACCAATTCAACGATCGGCGAAGTCACCATTTCCTGCGGTGTTGCCACCTTACAGATAGGCGAAACCGGCGCATCCATGCTCACCCGCGCCGATCAGGCGTTATATGAAGCCAAAAACACCGGCCGCAACCGTATCTGCATCGCGCCTTGACTTGCCTCGACTTGGTGATCTGAACTTATCTCAGGAACCATTGTGGAGCGAAGCCTTTTTGACCGAAGTAAAATGCACCCGTGCAGATATGGCCGAATCGCTTGCATTCCCTGAAAAAGCCACCTAAGCGCCCCACTTCGCTCAGGCCCGCCTGACCGAAACGAAGAAAGCCGGAGGGGCGTTCGCATGGTGCGGCGTCAGCGATCGGTAGGAACAAGGAAACGCCCATGCCGCTGTACGAGCATGTATTTTTGGCGCGTCAGGACCTGTCACAGGCTCAAGTCGACGCGCTGGCTGAAAATGCCACCAAGATTGTGGAAGACAATGAAGGTAAAGTCATCAAGACCGAAACCTGGGGTCTTCGCACATTGACCTATAAAATCCAGAAAAACCGCAAGGCACATTTTGTCATGCTGGACATCGAAGCTTCCGGCGCAACCATTGCCGAGCTTGAACGCCAGACCCGCATGAACGAAGACGTGATCCGTTACATGACCGTCCGCGTTGACGAACATGAAAAGGGACCGTCGGTCATGATGCGTAAGAGCGACCGTCCAGAGCGCAGCGAACGCGGCGGCTTTGGTGGTGATCGCGATCGCGGTGACCGTGGCGACCGTGGCGCCCCGCGTGGTGACCGTCCCGACCGCGCACCCCGTGCAGAGCAGGAGGCTTAAATCATGGCACGTCCGTTTTTCCGTCGTCGCAAGTCCTGCCCGTTTCAGGGTAAAGATGCGCCAAAGATTGATTACAAAGATGTACGCCTGCTTCAGGGCTACATTTCCGAGCGCGGCAAGATTGTCCCGTCGCGCATCACCGCCGTTTCGGCAAAGAAGCAGCGTGAGCTGGGCCAGGCTATCAAGCGCGCCCGTCACATCGGCCTTCTGCCGTACATTGTGAAGTAAGGAGCCGGAATATGGATATCATACTTCTCGAACGCGTTGAAAAGCTGGGTGCTATTGGTGATGTTGTCACTGTGAAGGATGGCTATGCCCGTAACTTCCTGTTGCCGAACAAGAAAGCCCTGCGCGCAAATGATGCAAATCGCAAGGTTTTCGAAGCCAACCGCGCCCGCATCGAAAGCGATAACGCGACTCGCCGCGACGAAGCGCAAGCAGCTTCGGGCAATGTCGAAGGCAAGCAGATCGTTCTGATCCGCGCTGCATCGCAAACCGGCCAGCTTTATGGTTCGGTTTCGGTTAAAGACATCGTCGATGGCCTGAACGCACAGGACGCCAAGGTCGCCAAGTCAATGATCGTGCTCGAACGCCCGATCAAAACACTTGGCCTGTTCGACGTGCGCGTTGTTTTGCACCCCGAAGTTTCGGTGATGGTCAAGGTCAACGTTGCCCGTTCGGATGACGAAGCCGAACTGCAAAAAGACGGTGTCAATGTTCTCGACCAGATGTTCGAAGCCGAACAAGCCGAGATCGCTGCCGAAGCCATTGAAGCCCAGGTCGAAGCTGAAGTGGCTGCCGATGCTGCTGATGCAGCCGAAGCTGCCGCAAATGCAAAGCGCCGCGAAGAACAGGCAGCCGCCAAGGCTGCTGCTGAAGCTGAAGGCGGTTTGTCGGCGGATGCCGGCGACGCATAAGTTTTTCGTCACGAAGCAAATGAGCCGCTCGATCAACAGGTCGGGCGGCTTTTTTGTGTCTGCTTTTCCTGTTGTCTCGTCATCCTGAACTTGTTTCAGGATCTTAATTTTATGTCGCCCGGAAAGTGAGATGCTGAAACAAGTTCAGCATGACGAATGGTTGGTGTTGGCCGTGCGCGCCAATGTGCTAAGTCTGCGCGATGACCGCGCCGATCATTATCACTGCCGAAATGGGCAAAGCGGATCAGGCATGGTCCAACGCATTGCGCCGGGCGCACTTCCCGGCGGAGCGCAACTTTCTGGACGCGCATATAACCCTGTTTCACCATTTGCCGCCCAGTCATTTGGCGGAAATTAAATCCCGACTGTCGGCACTGGCGAAAGAATGCCCTGCGCCAGTCGCGACACTGTCCGATGTGATGATGTTGGGACGCGGCGTCGCCTATCGGGTGGAAAGCCCCGAATTGCTTGCGCTTCGTGATGAGTTGGCGGCGGAGTTCCAGGGGCTTCTCATTCCGCAGGATCAATCGCGCCCACGCTTGCACATCACGGTCCAGAACAAGGTCGAACCCGCCATTGCCAAGGCCCTGCATGCCGCGCTGGTGCAAGATTTCAGGCCGCGTCCGCTTGCGATTGCGGGACTTGGTGCCCATTATTACAGGGGCGGTCCTTGGGACCTAATTGGTCGTTGGTCATTTCGCGGCTGACAGCCCTTGACCCGCCCGAACCCCCCGCTTATAGCGCCGCGTGCTTCCCCGCCGATGCAGGGATTCACGCTTGGTATGGCGAAGTAGCTCAGCTGGTTAGAGCGGTGGAATCATAATCCATAGGTCGGGGGTTCAAGTCCCTCCTTCGCTACCATTCACCTTTACGCAGGTGCCGGACAATATTGCTTCAAATAGGCGTCGTGCGTCGGCATTTGCTGGACGAGGTAGCGGATGGATTGCTCCATTTCGTTGATTTCCTTGACCGTCTCCGGTTTGCCGATCACATTGGCCATCGGGTTATGGCCAGTCATTGCGATACCCTGACCCATCATCACCGCCGCCCAACTGGTCTCGGTGAACAACTCGTCCTCTTCGCGGAAGATCTGCCCATTCATCTGGAACAATTCGGTCTTTTCCGTCAAGCTGTCGGGCACCGCCATGTTGCGGCAATAGTTCCAGAATTCGGAGTCATCGCGGCTGGTTGCGTTATAATGCAGAATCAAAAAGTCACGGATGCGGATATATTCTTTGGTGGTCAGCCGGTTGAATGCATCTTCCTGAGTCTGGGTAATGCCGTCCAGCGACAAGAGGGCGATCAGCTTATTGATGCCGGTGTTCACAAGGTGGATTGAGGTTGATTCCAACGGTTCCATGAAGCCGGCCGCCAATCCCAAAGCCACCACATTCTTGTTCCAGAATTTCTTGCGCCGGCCTGTGGTAAAGCGCAGGAAATTGGGTTCGGCACCCGGCTTGCCGGCGATGTTGCCCACTAATATCGAATGCGCCTCGTCATCGGACATATATTCGCTGCAATAGACATGACCATTGCCGTTGCGGTGTTGCAGGGGGACTTGCCATTGCCAGCCTGCCTTGTGTGCGGTTGCGCGGGTGTAGGGCAGGGGGCCGCTGCCATCTTCGCGAACGCAGGGCAGGGCCACGGCCCGGTTACAGGGCAGATAGTTGGACCAGTCTTCATATCCGGTCTTCAACGCCTGTTCGATCAACAGTCCGCGAAAACCGGAGCAGTCGATAAACAAATCGCCTTTAACAGTGTCACCATTGTCCATGGTCAGCGAGGTGACATACCCGGTTTCACTATCTAATATGACATCAGCAACCTTGCCTTCGCGCCGCACGACACCTCTTGTTTCGGCGTAGTTCCGCAAAAAGCGCGCATAGCGGCCCGCATCAAGATGATAGGCATAATTGACAGGCGGCAAATCTTCGCGCTGGAAATCCGCTGTGCGGGCAAAGCGGCCGAAATAGGCGGCCATGGTTTCCACGTTAAACGCTTGTATGGGGCGCTTATCGCCTAATTGGCGCATTTTGTGCCAGACCTGATGAAATGAAACGCCTTCAATCTGATATCCATACGCACCGAATGGATGGATGTAGCTGTCGCCCAATTTACCCCAATTGACGAACTGGATGCCCAGTTTGAAACTGCCTTGTGCAGCGGCAAGCATTTCCTGTTCGCTGACGCCCAGCAACTGATTGAATTCGACAAAGGGCGGTATCGTCGCCTCGCCCACCCCTACTGTGCCGATTTCTTCCGATTCAATCAGGGTGATTTCCACCTGTTTTCCGGTGCAAAGGCGCGACAGGGCGGCGCCCGCCATCCAGCCAGCCGTTCCCCCACCTACGATTATGATATGTTCAATGGCCATATTCTCTTGCCCTTCATGAAACGCATCGACCTTGAGCGCAAGTATCGAAATTGTGAACGTTCATATTGCCTCTTGTGAACGCTCTCAATTGCCGTTACAACAGCTATTAACATGTGGGAACTATACCCGCAGAGCAAGCATCAGGGAGGATCAATTGGCTCAAACATCTAAAATTATCGCGTGGCGTTCGCAGCGTTTTGCAGCGCTTACCACGGCATCCACCCTCGCGCTGTGTGCGTTTTCGGTACAACCTGCATTTGCCCAAGCGACCGAAACACCGGAAGAAGTCGTGGAAACGGCGGACACCGAAGATGCAATTGTTGTTACCGGCTTCAAAAAATCACTCGAAAGCGCGCAAAATGTAAAGCGTGATGCAGATACTTTCGTCGACGCCATTACGGCAGAAGACATCGGCGCATTGCCCGACCGTTCAGTCGCCGAAGCGCTGCAACGCGTACCTGGGGTCAATATCGGACGCTTCGAAAAGACCACCGACCCTGATCGCTTCTCGGTTGAAGGTACCGGCGTCATTATCCGCGGCCTTCCTTATGTTCGCTCAGAATTGAACGGACGCGAGATTTTCTCGGCAACCGGTGGACGCGAACTCAGTTTTAACGACATTTCGCCCGAACTGCTTGGTCGGGTTGAAGTCTTCAAAAACGTAACTGCGGATTTGGTTGAAGGTGCGATTGCCGGAACAGTCAATCTGGTCACGCGCAAGCCGCTCGATTCGAAGGGTTTGAAAATCGGCGCGACCATCGGCGCAAATTACGGCGATTTGCGTAAAGAATGGTCTCCCGAATTTTCCGGTCTGATTTCCAACCGTTGGGATACAGAAGCAGGGTCGTTCGGCCTCCAATTCGGCTATGCCTATTCCGAATTGAAAAGCCGCACGGACGCGTCTCAAGTGGCTGACCCTTGTTACCGCGCGCCTACCTTTGACGGACCGTGTCTGCGTGCCGTATCGGTTGGTTCAGGCGGATTTGTCGGTGATCCCAATTTTAACGCATCCAACTTCCCGCCACCCGGCGCGCTGGTTGTGCCAAAGGGCGCGGGTGTTCGTACAACCGATCTTGACCGGACGCGCGAAGCATTTTCCGCTGTTGGTCAATATGAAAGCTCGGATGGCCGGTTCATGGCTACGGTCGAATGGCTCCGGTCAGAAACAAGCTTTGATACTGAAGAATTTGCGCTGATTTCCCGGGTTGACGACGAAGGTTTGTTCCCCGTTCCTGCTGCTGGTAGCACTTGGACATTTGACGAAAACGGGGTTTTTCAAAGCGGCATTTTAACCCAACGCCCCGGCGATGCCTATGCCACGCCATTTGGCCGGGGCGGCATTCCGATCGACTCGCTGCGCTTCTTGCGCGGCACCGAAGGCGTGACCGAGGACATATCGCTCGACTTGAAATTTGAAGCCACCGACCGTTTGCGGTTCAGTCTTGAGGCGCAAAAAATCAACTCAACGCTCAGCCGGGACTCGGTCTTCGGCGCGCTCAGTACATTTGCGAATGTGGCACTCGACCTGTCGGGCAAGACACCGCAAGTCGAATTCCTGGCGCCTCCCGGTGCGCCTGCCGACTATTTTAGCGCGGGCCTGAATACTTATTACTGGTTTGGCCTTGATAGCCGCGAGAAGAATGAAGGTGACCTGAAAACGTTAAGCTTCGATGCCGAATATGACATCAGCGATGAGGGCTTTTTCAAACGTGCTCGTTTTGGCGCGCGTTGGGGCGATCGCGACCGCACTACGCGTAATACGAACTTCAGCACATGGGGCAATCTGTCTGCGCCTTGGGCCGGTCGTGCAGGCTGCGCCCCTTGGAACGACGGGCCCGGATGTGCTGCGACAGGCGGGTTCGTTCCAGGTCGTTGGTTTACCGGACTTCAAGGTCAGGAATTCGCCATTGCTGGGGGCGCGTTTACCGACGATTTTCCAAATTATTCGCAATATCGCGCTCCGTTTGCCAACGGATTCCAACGCGGCAGCGCGCCCGTTCCAATCCAAAATGGCTCCGGCTGGTTTTTTGGCGGAGACGACTTCCTCGGTGAATATCTGAGCGGCCTTACCGATCAGCAATTCGAAGAAATCCAGACATTCGGTCAATCGCCACAACGATTCAGTTACGGCGTGAACGGACGTACCCGTACCGATCCATTGACACTCTTGGCCGTCCCTTGCGATATCGAAGGCGTATATTGCCCCGACGAAGTATCGACGGTCGCAGAAGAAACCAAAGCGGCTTATGCCCGTGTTGATTTCGGACGTGAATTTGACGGTGGAATAAAGCTTTCGGGCAACTTTGGCCTGCGTTATGTTGAAACCACGGTTACCAGCGGCGGCCGGGTCGGCTTGCCTTCTCCAGTCCGGTTCGACGCAGTCGCCAATGGTTTTGGCAATGGTGACGGTGTCGTCCAACTTTCAGAAATAGCGGCCAGTTGTGCCGGGCCCGTGATTCCAGGAATCCCGCGTGGATATTGTAGTCTTTCGGCTGCCCGCCAGGCGGAATTTGCAGCTGCCCATACCGGCGAGATTATTATCGATGACCGGAAAATTAGGTTCGAAAACTGGCTGCCCAGTTTTAATGCCAAACTTGATGTGGGTGATGGATTGCTGTTCCGTGCGGCGGTGTCGAAAGGCATTTCACGACCTGACTTGCAGCTTTTCCGCGCCGGTGGCGGCATTGGAGATAACACCAACGCGCTCTTGATTGCCCAAACGCTTGAGACTGGGCCGTTGTTTGCCTTGCAAACCGGTAACCGTAATTTGCGGCCGGTTACTTCATGGAACTATGATCTGTCGGCTGAATGGTATTTCAATACGGTCGGTTCGCTGACATTATCGTTATTCTTGAAAGACATACAGGGTATCGTGAATGATGGTTTTGAAATCGTCAATTACACCAGCGGCAGCGGTGTTTCGACCGATGTGCAGGTTAGCGGCCCCATCAACGACCAGAAAGGCAAGCTCAAGGGTTTCGAACTTGCTTATCAACAAACCTATGACTTCCTGCCAGGACTTCTGAGTGGTTTGGGTTCGCAACTAACGTACACTTATGTCGATGGAACTGACTTTTCCAACCCCAACCTCGCCGGCGCCGGTCAGTCATCGGTTACGTCAGCTGTAAACCGGTTGAATTCGGGTGCATTTACCGGGCTTCAACCGCTTGCGGGCTTGTCGAAGCATACAGTAAACGCAACTGTGTTTTACGAAAAGGGGCCCATCGCATTGCGGGCTGCTTATAACTGGCGCTCTGCCTTCCTTATAACCGTTCGCGATGACATTTTCCCCTTCTCGCCAATTTGGCAGGAATCAACCGGACAGCTGGACGCGTCGATATTCTATTCGATTACCGACCAGATCAAAGTGGGTATCCAAGGTGTCAACCTGCTTGACGAAGTTACAAGGACTTCGCAGGTAGTCGATTTTGACGGTACGCGGGTGACCCGTTCTGCATTCCGGAATGACCGTCGCTATACATTCCTGGCTCGTTTCCAGTTTTAGGACCTTTCTAGGTGTCGCAATGGACGGGCTCTGGTCATATGACCGGGGCCCGTTCTGTTTTTGGATAGTGGGCGTGGCATATCCCACTCGTTAAGGAGCGTTGAAATGCAACCGAGAATATTGGGCATGATATTGCTCGCAGCATTGACGCAGAGTGCCTGCGCGAAAGCTGACGCACCTGCCAAATCTGGCGGATGGGAGATGGTCTGGTCCGACGAGTTTGAGGGGACGGAACTGGATCGTACAAAATGGAAACCGGAAATATCCTGCTGGGGCGGTGGCAATGATGAACGGCAATGCTACACGGACCGTCCGAAAAACATAAAGGTCGCAGACGGTCTGTTGCACCTGATGGCCCATAAGGAACGCTTCACCGGCCCCGAACGGCCGCCCGAAATTGCCGAAAAACCGAACCCAAAAAAAACGCAGGGTTTTACATCGGGTAAGGTCCGCACATTGGGCCTTGCAAGCTGGAAATATGGAAAAATCGAATTTCGTGCCAAGCCGCCCAAAGGGCAGGGAACATGGCCTGCGATTTGGATGATGCCGAGCGGAAACACATATGGTGGTTGGCCCCGTTCGGGCGAAATCGACATATTGGAAGGCGTCAACCTTGGTGCAGCCTGCCCGACCTGTGATGGAAATGTCGGCGAAAACCGGATGATCAGCGCGCTGCATTTTGGCGATTTTGCCCCCGCCAATAAATTTGTAGACACCCGCGTGGCGTTGCCGTCCAAAATGCTTCCTTCCGATGATTTTCACATCTGGACTTTGGAATGGGGCGAAGGGGTTATGCGTTTCTATCTCGATGGCCGCTTTTATTGGGAGGTGACGGCAGATAAATGGGATAGCGCGTCGCCGCTGGCCAAATCAAATGACGTTGCACCTTTTGATCAACCCTTTTACATCATGGCCAATCTGGCCATTGGGGGTAGGCTTTCGGAAAACAATAATGATAAAGGCGTGGCAGCAACGGTTACTCCGACGGAGTTTTTGATCGATTGGGTCCGGATTTACCAATGTTCGGAAGACCCGCAAAAGGGATTAGCCTGTATGCAAAAGGCCAAGAGGGACGAATAATATATGGCAAGACGCCGTCAGGCCGTCACCATCAAACATGTAGCTGCCGATGCAGGGGTGTCCCTGCAAACGGTCAGTCGCGTCATCAATAATGAACCTAATGTCCGACCGGTGATGAAAGACCGGGTGCAGGCATCCATCGACAAGCTTGGCTATGTGCCCTCCATCGCGGCGCAACGCATGAGTGGCTCGCGATCTTATCTGATCCTTGCTATAAATGATCGAGAACGCACAATCGCCGACTGGCAAACAAGACAGGGCACCGACTGGGTCGACCAGATGTTGTTCGGCGGCATGCTGAAATGCGCCGAACATGGCTATCGGATGATATTTGAACTGGTCGATACCCATAATGACCATGTCGAACGCGAATTGGGCGCGACGATCGCGGCGCTTCAGCCCGATGGAGTCATTTTGACACCACCGCACTCTGAAAATCCGTTGATAACCGGTTTTCTGGCGAAACGGAAAATTCCTTTCGCGCGCATCGGATCGATTACCGCCGGACCGGGTATCGCAATGACGATGGATGACGAAGGTTCCGCGCGCCGTGCCACCGATTATCTGATCGCCACGGGGCATCGTCATATCGGCTTCATTGCCGGTTCGAACGAATATGACCTTTCAAACTGGCGTATCGATGGATGGCGCAAAGCGATGGCGGCGGCCGGACTGGCCACTGATGACCTGTGTGTTCGCGGGGACTTTAGCTATGATAGCGGGGTTGCGGCGACCCATGCCTTGCTCGACCTTCAAACACCGCCGACGGCGATCATTGCCAGCAATGACCAAATGACGCTTGCGGCGCTTGATACACTGGGAAAGCGTGGCTTGAATGTTCCCGACGATGTCTCGCTTATCAGTTTCGACAATACCCCTGTCGTGCGATTTACCGACCCGCAACTCACTGCCGTCGATCAACCCATTGCCGCGACTTTTTCAAAAGCGGTCGAACTGTTGATTACCAACGGAAGCGCACATGAACTGCAACAACCCGTTGTAATTGTCGGAAGTCTGGTGGAACGTGGCAGCACTGCCCCGCCGCGTTGCGATGCCGCCAACTGAGCTGCATAACGCGCAAAGGCAATCGACGACCTTCATGTATCTATACGCGCTCGCAGTGTCGGGCGGCGCAGTGGCCTATATGCCATTTCTGACCATCTTGCTGCCCCTTCGGGTTACGGTCTTGGCGCCGGATACGATCTTGGCGACTTTGGCTGTGGCGGCATTTGCCGGTGCATTTTCGGCCAGCATATCCAACATTGCATTTGGTTGGGCCAGTGATGTCACGCGCCAGCGGCGCGGCTGGATATTGGCAGGATTGATCTTCTCGACCGCGTTACTGCTGGTCATGCCCTATGTGGCAGGCAGTTCCCTGTTGATTGTGATGATTGTTCTTTGGCAATTCGCGTTGAACATGATGCTTGCCCCACTTGCGGCATGGGCAGGCGATTGCATACCGGACGCGCAAAAGGGAATGCTGGGCGGCTTACTGGCCCTTGCCCCGGCGCTCGGCGCTCTGGCGGGGGCCATAGTTACGCTGGATTTTTTCGCGGTATTTCCGCAGCGAGAATTGCTGGTGGCATGTCTGGTCATCCTCATGGTCGGTCCGGTCCTGCTTTTTGGTCGCCCGCTGCCGATGCCCTGTTTGATGGAACGAAAGGGTAATGAGGCCGGCACATCAGAAACAGTCGAGCCTCAAGCGCATCCGGTTGCCAGAATGTGGCTGGCCCGTTTGCTGGTTCAGATCGCGGAGGCGTCGCTTTTCGCATTTCTCCTGCTCTGGTTCCGAAGTCTCGATCCGCAATTTGGCGAAAATGATGCAGCCGGTATTTTTGCTTTGGTGCTTGGAATGGCTGTTTTCCTGTCGCTGGCGGTTGGCTATTGGTCAGACCGTGAAAATCGTCCGATCCTCCCGCTGATATGGAGCGCGGGTGCCGCCGCGGTGGGATTATTGATGATGGCCCTGGCAGATGGCTTGTTGTTCGCCATTCTGGGGTATGTCGCCTTTGGCATTGCCAGCAGCATATTCCTCGCGCTGCATTCCAGCCAGACGTTGCGGGTCCTGCCCCGTCCACAACGGCGGGGCAGGGACCTTGGTATTTTCAACCTGACAAACACCGTGCCGTCGCTGATCATGCCTTGGCTGACTTTATTATTGGTACCAAAATACGGCTTTGACGCGCTGTTCCTTTTGCTCGCTGCATTGGCGATCATTGCTTGCCTTCTGTTGCTGACGATGCCGCGCGGGCGTCAGGCGGGTCTGCGGGCGTAAATACCGAAAGCGGCAATCACGGCATAACAGGCCATCGGTAAAATGAAGGCGAGCGCCAGGCTGGAGGTCAAATCGGCGATGATGCCCGTCAGCAAGGGAATGACCGCACCGCCAACGATGGCGACGTTGATGATCCCCGATCCGTCGGCTGCGCGCGAACCTAGCTTTTCACAGGCCAGCGTAAAAATGGTCGGAAACATAATAGCATTGGTCAATCCGACGGCCAGCAGGGCATAGCCCGAAATATGGCCATTGGTCTGGGTCGACAGGGTAATCAGCAGGATAGCGCCGAACGCCACGGTGGCCAAAAGCTTGCCGGGGCTAACCATACGCAATAGGGCAGAGCCGATGAAGCGGCCGACCATAGCGCCCCCCCAATAGAACGCGATCAGCTTACCTGCTGCCTGTTCCTGCAACCCCATGACATGGTCCTGCATCAGATAGTTGACGATCAGCGACCCGATGGAAACTTCGGCACCAACATAAAGGAAGATGCACAATGCACCGAAACCGAAACGGGGGCGCTTAAGCAAATCCAGCCCTGCAAGCCCCTCGCTCGCCTCATGCTTTTCGCCTTTCAGCGCGTTGCGGAACATCCATACGACGCCGGCAACCAGCGCGAGGGCAACGGCAATCCCCAAATAGCCATTAACAATTGCCTGGCTCTCGGCCGTCCGATAAGCGTCCAATTCAACCCCCGACAATTGATCGGCAGTCACGGTCGCCAAGCCGCCCAATATCAGGATTGAGCCGAAAAAGGGGAACACAGTCGTGCCGAGCGAATTAAATGCTTGGGCAAATGTCAGGCGGCTATGCGCGGTGGCAGGCTTGCCGAGTAGCGAGATGAGTGGGTTTGAAACCACCTGCACAATGACCACGCCGCTTGCGAGGACGAACAAAGCAAGCAGAAACACGCCATAGGTTGCGGTCTGGCTGGCTGGAATGAACAGCAGGCATCCAGCCATCATCGTCAGCAGTCCGGCAACGGCACCGCGCATATAGCCAATTTTTTTGACCAGCCGGGCGCCCGGAATGCCAATCACGGCGTAGGCCGTAAAGAAACAGAATTGCACAAGCATCGCTTGCGTATAATTGAGTGTGAACAATTCTTTCAATTTGGGGATAATGACATCGTTCAGGCTGGTGATTCCGCCGAAAATGAAAAAAAGGCCCATGACGAACAGTTGAAGCTGTGGGGCGTCAATGTGGGAATCGGTCGATTCCGGGGACGCGACCGCGCCAGGTTGCAAGGCCATATTTTCTCTCCCTATTTAGCGCGCCTTGCCGGGGCAGGTAACGCTTTCTTTTGTTTCTTCAATATGAACGGTGCGAATGGTGGCAACAAGCCCTTTTGGCGCCTGCATACGTATGGGGGAGCCAACAGAAGCGAATTTCGCACCTGCATCCGCAAAACAGCGAAGCGGGATGCGCGTCTGGATACGTGTTCCTGGGGTAGAGGCGGTAATTATGCCCTGAAGATTGAGTGAACCTCCGCTAACGCTCAATATGACGGGGCCTTTCACCTGTGTATCTATGCGCCAGTCTATCGCGAGCACCCAACCCTTGGCGAGTTGTGAAGAAAGATTGATCGCAGGGCCATTGATTGCAAATTCGCTCTTGGCATTCCAAGTGAACTGTCGCGCATCCTCCTGCGCGGTCAAGTCGACGGCGCGGGTGCTGACCGAACCGTTAATGTCGAGATGCCAAGGCGCGGGAATCTTGCCGCGCAGGATATAATTCGTTGTCTGGCTCATCATTGACAGGTCGACGCGTGGGTCTTCATTGGCAGGCACGAATTTCGCAGTGCTGCTGTAATCCAGCCCATAACCGACCGGGAAAAGCGGCTTTTCGAGCGAAGCACGTGCATCATCTGGCCACGCAAAAGGCAAACGTCCGGTAAAGTCGCGCGGCGATTTTCCGTTCGGTCCCGCAATCAGGACATCGGCAATGCCGCGGCCTTGGGTTCCGGGCAACCAAGCGGCCACAAATGCGTCAGCTTGATTGAGCAATTTTCCTGTAAACATCGGGCGACCAGACAGGAAAAGAACCACAACCGGAATATTCTGGGATTTCAGGCGAGCAATCAGCGCCTGTTCGTTAGCGGAAGTCCGATACGCCAGATCGGGCACGTCGCCCTCAAATTCTGCATAGGGCTTTTCGCCCAGAACAATTACGGCGACATCGGGTTTGGTGTCAAATACACCCGGCGCAGAAATGGTCGCTGATCCGCCACCGCTGGCAATTGCCTCGGACAATGCACGGCCAATGGTTTGGCCATTGGTGAAATCCGCTGCCTTTGTGTCAGTGCCTTGCCAGCTGATGGTCCAGCCACCCGCTTGCATGGCCATATTGTCCGCGCCGGATCCCGCGATCAAGACGCGTGAACCGTTGCGGACAGGCAATATGGCATTGTCATTTTTCAGGAGGACAAGCGATTTGGATACCGCCTCGCGTGCCAGTTCCAGATGCGCTGCCGATCCTATCATCGAGGTATCGCCGCGCTTGGTCAATGTGTCGCCCATAAGGCCGAGTTTAAATTTCACCCGTAAAATGCGACGGACGGCGTCGTCGATCCTCGACATCGGAATACGACCGTCACGCGCTGCTTTTAGCGTATTTTTGTATAGGCCGCGCCAACTGTCGGGGGCCATGAACAGATCAAGTCCGGCATTGATGGCATCTGGACAATCGGTTGGTGAACATCCCGCAACCTGGCCATGGCCGTTCCAGTCACCGACGACCAACCCTGAAAAACCCATCCGTTCCTTCAGCACATCGGTTAAAAGTGAACGATTGCCGTGGTGCTTAATCCCGTTCCAACTGGAAAAGCTGGCCATCACGGTCAGCGCGCCCGCGTCAATGGCGGCGGGATAACCTTGTGCGTGCTTCGCGATCAGTTCCGCTTCGCCAATTTGTGCATCCCCTTGATCGCGTCCGTCGGCGGTACCGCCATCAGCCAGAAAATGCTTGGCCGTTGCTGCAACATTTTGTGCAGCAAGCGGCTGTCCGGCGACCAGAGTACCTTGCAACCCGATTGTCATCGCCTTTGCATATTGCGCGACGAGCGCCGGGTCAGATGAATATCCTTCATAAGTGCGGCCCCAACGCAGATCCTGAGGCACAGCCAATGTCGGGGCAAAGGTCCATTCAATGCCGCTACCTGAAATTTCTGCGGCTGTTGCCGTGCCAATCCGTTGCAACAAATCTACGTCGCGTGCTGCACCAAGACCGATATTGTGCGGAAAAATTGTGGCATTGGGTAAATTTGAGTGGCCGTGTACGGCATCCACACCAAATAAAATAGGAATGGCCGCACCTGTTTTACGCGAAGCATTTCGAAATTGTGCAACCAGCTTGGCCCATTTCGCCGCACTCGCCCGTTCATTGCCATAAGGCCCGGAATTTCCGCCTGCCAACACCGAACCGAGTGGATAACGGGAAAAGTCGGATGGCTTGACCGCACTGATATCGGCTTGAATCAACTGGCCGACCTTTTGGGCATCAGTCATACGCGCAATAAGTGCATCAATTTCGGCTTCGACTTTTGCATCACGCATCTGCGCTGGGCTGGCTGCCGATGGCCAAGCGGCAGGATTCGCCGTCGATTCCGCTGCCATCAGGGCAGGCGCTGAAATCAGTGACAAAAGGGCAAAAGCGGCCATTGATTTCGGTCGGGGCATTGGTTGGATTTCCATCATTCTTGTGAACGTTATCATTATGCATCTGACTACATCAACCTGAATGGAAATCAAGGGCCAACGCACGGCCGTCCCATAATTGCGGGTTGTGTCAGTTTATTTGGCAGGAGGAATATGGAAAAAGGAAAAAGAAAGTCACCCAATACTTTACCGTCGCGGGCCTTATTTCATCATTCGTTTTGCATGGAAACTTCTCTACATCGGGTTTCGATCTGTCCGAACAGCCATCTTCGGGAGGCGTTATCCGCAAAGCTGTGGGATGCGCTGTCATACTGTTTCAGGCAAATATCTGACCTCGCCTTTGCCAAGGTAAACAGGGTGCTTTGCCATACACCCATAAACGCCATTGCTGTCCTATCTTTCCGCGCAATAAATATGCTTGCCGGGACCTCGGACCGTGCCAAAGCCTTCGCCAAATCTGCGGCCAATTTGGAAGGCTGCTGCTTTTGTGCGGCCGATGCCAAGCCACTGGCCAGTTTACGCAAATCAATTTTTCCAGTCAGCAAATCCATCATGCTGCGTGGATTTTTTAGTCTTGCCCAGTAACGGGCGCGAATGGCGTCCGCATTAGGGGAGGGTGGTTGTTCGGTGTCGCCGGACGGAGCATCAATAGTCCATGGGTTTGCAAGAATCAGGGCATCAATTGGAAATTTATGGTGGAATAGAACCAAAGCGCTCGCCGCATCACAATTGCCAAAAGCAATGATCCGCTCGATCTGGGGTGCGGCTGTGCGGAACGCAGCGACGGCCGCCGCAATGTCATCGGCGCTGTTTTCAAAACCGGTGTTCACGCCCTCGCTTTCGCCTATACCGCGTCGGTCAAAGCGAAAGACTGGATATCCCAGTGCAGCAAAATGTGCCGCCATTGCCGCTTGCCCGCCAAAGGTACCGCTGCGAATTTCATTACCGCCGCTGATGATGATGATGCCGGTTTGCAGGTCGCCCTGGTCGAGCGTGCCGACGAGCAAGTCGTCGCCGCATGCGAATGAAGTCATTTGGCGCATGTGGCACTCCACACATCCAGTCTGTGCGCCAATGCCAGGGACATTCGCGCGTCATCTTGCGGTTCAGTCCGCAACCACAAGGGCGACCCATCGATTTCGGCGTGCATAATCTGCTGAAACCGGCAGTGTTCGGACGGGATGGCGTCTTGCAAAGATTGCACCATCTCAAGGCTGAGATTATATCCCGAAAGCTCCAGAAAACCTGATTTTGCAGATGCCATCAAACTGTCGATTGTTGCGGTGATGCCAGCTTCCTTTTCGGCTACCAATCGGCTCCGCAGCATCGTTTTTAACAAGCTCGCGCCTTTGACAGGGGCAAGCCGCAATATCGGTATGTCTGCGACATCATCGATCAAGGTGCCGCCGCGGACAGATGCGATGTGGGTTGGCTTTAACTGGGTAGTGGCGTCGTTAACGGCAAGTCGCCAATCGCTGATGCATTGTTTCGAAATATCGGCCAAGCTTTCATTGCATCCCGGCAGATCGGGCAGCAGTGACCCTATGCCTAGGTCCGCCAATGCCCGCATTGTTTCAACCAACATCCGGCGCGTGCGATTCATCTCGTCAAATAGCGGCGGTATGATGATGATCGTCCGGGCAGCGTCACGTGTACCAAAGCGCAGGCAATGTTCGTGCTGTCCGTTAACGTCATAAGTCAGATATTCAGTCCGGGTCACTCTTCGACCTTGGACGATGCGAATGCGATAAGGCTACCCAAAGTTGCAAAGATATCGCCATCGACGTCGCCATCATCGATCATGATATCCAGCCGGTCTTCCATTTCGGTCAATAGACCGGCAACAGCCATGGAATCCAGCTCCGGCAACGCGCCAAATAACTCGGTGTCGTCATCCATCGCTGCAACCTGCCGCGCTGATAGGCCGAGTACATCAGTTAAAATTGCACGGACGGTCTCTTGCGTGTTTATGGACATTCCATTCTCCATTTATGCGGCATTGCGGCGCATTTGGCGCAAATGCAGGCGGGCAATCAATGGCCAGTTGGCAAGTGATCTGGGCCAGTACATGTCCAGCCTGTATCGCGGACGAACCGCATCCATCCAGTCCTGTTTATAGGCGTCGCTGCCAGTGCCAAAATCAATTTCATCCACTTTGTCGCGCTCAATCACATGCCGGAACAAGGCGGCCGAAAGCAAGGTTCCCGGCGAGGCGTCCAGATGTCTTTCGTCATGGGCAAGTTTATGGATCAACGCGATGCCATTTTCGACCGTCCAGAACTGGGCAGCAACGGGCTGGCCATCAATATATGCAAGTCCCAGCCGTAGAGTCCCCGATCCACTTTCATGCTGCGCCAATTGCTTTAGAAATTCGGGGCTGCCTTCCTGCGGCTTCCAGCTGCGGACGTAGACTTTTTCATAATCCTGCCAGCCTGTTTCAGAAAATTCGGTTTCGATCCGGATCGAAACGGTATTTTTCTTGGCCTTTCGCTTTACGGTGTTTTTCAATTGCCCGGGTCGGCTATCCCAATATTGTGCGAATGTCCGGCCATGAAGACGTAAATAGTGGTTCTCGTCGCATGCGGTCACATCCACGACCCAGCCTGCGTCTTTGAATGCCGCTGCAATCTTGCTGGCGGATCCATCTTCGTCCGGGACCGGGGCCAAGGTCAGGCGGCGGGTGCGCTGGCGTGCGGTATCGGCCAGTTGTCGCAACAATGACTGGCGTTGTTCTTCGCTATGAATGCTGCTGTAAATCGGGCGCCATGTAAAATTATACCAATTGGCGAGCGCTACATGATGGCCGCTTGCCTGACGCATCAACGGCAGCCATGCGTCGGCATCGCCAATCTGCGCCCTTAACAAAAGGGGCGGCTTATCGTGCAGCGCGATACGGTGCAACGGGCCGATCCAGGCCAGCCGGTCGAACAGGCAAGCCTGCCGTTCCCGGTCCATCCCTCCGCGTGCCGCCGCCTGCACGGTCAGGAAATTATCGTGATATTCACCTTTTACCGGCAAATATGTTACCCCTGACATGCTCCATAAACTCCAATCGAATATGACCCCATGATAACCGACCTGCCAGCGTTCCCGCTCGACCACTTGCCCTTATTTGGCCAAGCAGATGCGCCTGCGCTCGTCATCCGTGACAGGGTGTATAGTTATAAGGAGTTAAATCTCCGTATCGGTCGGCTGGCGGCCTGGTTAATGAGGGCAGGGCTAGCACCGGGTGATCGGGTGGCAAGTTGGCTCGGTAAAAACGAGATTGCCTGTCTGATGCCCCTTGCGTCGGTGCGCGCGTCGCTGGTTCATGTGCCGGTGAATCCACTTTTGAAAGCGGCACAGGTTTCTCATATCCTGACCGACAGCGGCGCGCAGCTATTGGTCACTAACGCAGGGCGGGGCGCGACATTAGAACCGCTGGCGCAAAACAAGTCGGGCTTAATTGGCTTTACAGACGAAAAAGAGGTTCAGGCCATCATCGATGACCCGAACGCCCCAGTTTTGCAGCCGCTGCCGGCCGAAACGGATCTCGATAGCCTGGCAGCTATCTTGTATACCAGCGGCTCGACCGGCCACCCCAAAGGCGTGATGCTTTCACACGCAAACCTTGCATTGGGTGCCGTCAGTGTGGCGCAGTATCTCAAGCTCTTACCTGATGACAAAACCCTCGCGGTTTTGCCTCTAAGTTTCGATTATGGCCAGAACCAGTTGTTGTCGACATGGCGCGCGGGGGGGTGTGTCGTACCTCTGGACTATTTGACCGCGCGTGACGTCATAAAGGCGTGCGCGAAACATCGCGTCACCACCCTTGCAGCAGTACCGCCGCTTTGGGTGCAATTGATCGAACAGAATTGGCCGGAGGACGCCGTCCGGAATATGCGCCGCGTCACAAATTCCGGCGGCGCTCTGACACCCAGCCTTGTAAAAATGCTGCGCAGCATTTTTCGCGGCGGGACAGATATTATTGCGATGTATGGCCTGACCGAGGCGTTTCGCTCCACCTATCTTGACCCTGAACTGATCGATGAAAATCCGACAAGCATGGGCAAAGCCATTCCGTTTGCTGAGATCATGGTGGTGACCGCAGAGGGATTGGACGCCGCGCCGGGGGAAGCCGGTGAGTTGGTCCATGCGGGTCCGTTGGTTGCCAGGGGATATTGGCAGGACAGTGCCCGGACCGCCGAACGATTCAAAGCTGCACCGGCCTTTTCCGATTATGGCGGCTTGGCGGTCTGGTCAGGTGATACTGTCACGCGGGACACGGATGGGCTGCTTTATTTTGTCGGGCGTGACGATGCGATGATTAAAACAAACGGCAACCGCGTGTCGCCCACCGAGATTGAGGAAGCGGCGGTCGAGAGCGGACTGGTCGCCGAAGCCTGCGCTCTTGGCCGCAAGGATGACTGGCTCGGTGCAGCGATTATCTTGTTTGTGCGCGGCAGCGGTGACGATGCCGGGCTAAAAGCGTATTTGAAGACGAAGCTCCCCAACTTCATGCAACCGGCTGAAGTGGTGTGGCTGGAGTCATTTCCGAAAAATGCCAATGGCAAACTGGACCGGACGACTTTGGCCCAAAATTTTTAGCGCGCGGTATGCACCGCATCCTAGCGCGGCATTTATCGAAACTTTACGCCTGATATTTATATCCGACAACGATGAAAGCGACGGGACCCATTCCAGCGGGCTATGACAGCATCGATGGTGAACTTGCGATTGGCGGGGTGCCTGCGTCTGCCCTGGCTTCTAAAGTGGGCGACACGCCGTTATTTGTTTATTCGTCGGACCATATTCAGGCGCGGATTACGGAGTTGCGCGCCGCGATGCCGAAGCGTTTGGCGTTGCATTATGCCATGAAGGGAAACCCCTATCCGCCCATACTTGCCCTAATGAATGGGCTTGTCGACGGGTTCGATGTTGCTTCAGGCGGGGAGCTTGAACTGGCTGTTGCGGCAGGTGTCGATCCGGCGCGGATTAGTTTTGCCGGCCCTGGCAAGCGCGACCGGGAGCTTGAACGCGCGATTTTGCTGGGCATCACACTTAATTGCGAAAGTGAAGGCGAAGTGACGCGTGCGCTCACAATCGGCGCAAGGCTCGCAAAAACACCGCAGCTTGCCGTTCGTGTAAACCCCAGCTTCGACCTCAAAGGTTCGGGCATGAAAATGGGGGGTGGGGCAAAGCAGTTTGGCGTCGATGCAGAGCGCGTACCTGCTCTTGTCAAACGCATCATCGCCGCTGGTGCAAAATGGCAGGGTTTTCACATCTACGCAGGCAGTCAGGCTCTTTCAGCCGATGCCATCATCGCCATGCAGGCGCAGACGCTGGCTCTTGTAGCCGAGCTTACTGAAGCTATCGGTACGTCACCGCCTAAGGTCAATTTGGGCGGCGGCTTTGGTATTCCCTATTTTCCCGGTGATGCGCCCCTCGACATTCATGCTGTTGGATTGGCACTCAACGCAAGCTTAAATGCCTTGCCCGACGCTCTTGCCGGATCAGATTTCTGCATAGAGCTAGGTCGCTTTCTGGTAGGCGAAGCAGGCGTGTATCTGACTCGCATCATTGATCGAAAAATCAGCCATGGCGAAACTTTCCTCGTCACCGATGGCGGGTTACACCACCAGTTGGCAGCGAGCGGCAATTTCGGCACGGTCATCCGGCGCAATTATCCGGTGGCCATTGCAACCCGCTATGGTGCCGAACCGACGGAGGTTGCGACCATCGTTGGATGCCTTTGCACCCCGCTGGATAAACTATCCGACAGCGCCCATCTGCCGCGCGCCGAAGTCGGCGATCTGGTCGCTATTTTTTGCGCGGGAGCCTATGGGGCGAGCGCGAGCCCGGCAAATTTCCTGGGCCAAGGGCCAGCGACGGAATTACTGGTTTAGACCGTTATCCGCCGGTCCGCCGATCAGGACATAATGTCGGTCGCAATAGCCGCAATCGACATAGCCTTTGTCGTCGATTTGTAACCAGACACGGGGATGGCCGAGTGCGGCTGGAATATCGCCGCTGCCATCGCATGCTATGCGGGTTTCACGGACGCGGATGGTTTCGGGCTGAAAATTGCTCATTCGCGGCGCTTAGCAAAAGCGCGCTACGGCTGCAACGGCTCAGAAATAGTTGAGTGTAATTGACCAGTTGCCGGTATATTTGCCCGGTGCCTGATTAGCACCCACTTCCAATGTCGCGCCGATCGGGAAGGTGAAGATGCCATTTGCTGCGGCGATCCGGAATCGAAGCGGTGCAGTTGTCAGGACGGCGGTCGGTGTGCTGCCGATCACAAAAGTCCGTACCCGCATCGGCGCGCCGGGACCCGTAATCAGGATGCTATTGGCACCCAGAGATATGTCGACGCGCTGGTTAAAATTACCCTGTCCGGAAAAAGTGGCTGTGCTTTGGCCGCCACCGACTAGCACGATGCCATTGTTGGCGGTCCGCGTTCCGGTAGGTGCCATGACGACCGTGCCCGCTAATGTGCCGGGAATGAGGGAGCCAAAATCCAGATTATCATCGATGACAAAAGATAACGGGCGGACAACGGTAATTTCCGCATTGGCCGGTTCTGTTTCGGCCAATGCGGGGCTAGCGCCCGAAATCGCACAGACGGCAGCGACCGCCATGCCCAGTTTGGCCGGATATTTATAAGATGCCCCACACATGTTGCTCGGCATAAGGCAACAACAGTAAAGATATTCTAAAAAATCAGGTCTTGATCCACGGCTTTTTCAGAGGAAATTGACCGTAACGGTAAAATTGCCTTGATACGCCCCGCCTATGGCCAAAAACCGGCCGAAACAATCGATCCACCCCTTCGATATAATCCGCCGCTATACTGATTTGGTATGCAAAATGGGTGAATGGACCCTTATCCATGTTTCGCACGATTGCACCCGTGTCACGGCTTCGCTATCGCTGGTGCATGTCTGATAAAGCAATAACCATTCAAAACCTCTCCAAAAAATATGCAGGCGGCAAGCAGGCGCTGGAAGATGTCAGTTTTGACGTAGCTCAGGGGTCCATTTTCGGGCTGCTCGGGCCGAACGGTGCGGGCAAATCGACGCTGATCAATATCTTGGCTGGTCTTGTGATGAAGACATCCGGATCGGCATCGATCTGGGGATTCGATATTGACGTTAACCCCCGTAACGCAAAAGCCTCGATCGGGATCGTACCACAGGAGATCATGTTCGATCCCTTCTTCACGCCCAAAGAGGCGCTGGAATTGCAGGCAGGGCTTTATGGCGTGCCAAAGGCAAAGCGCAAGACCATGGAATTGCTGCGCGCTGTCCGGCTAGAGGATAAGGCAGATGCCTACGCCCGCACGCTTTCGGGCGGCATGAAGCGGCGGTTGTTGGTAGCCAAGGCAATGGTGCATGCCCCGCCCGTGATCGTACTGGATGAGCCCACCGCCGGCGTCGACATCGAATTGCGGCAGCAACTATGGGATTATGTGGTCAAGTTGAACCGCGAAGGCGTGACGGTTGTTCTGACCACCCACTATCTGGAAGAAGCCGAACAGCTGTGCGACCGGATTGCGATCATCAACCATGGCAAGCTGATTGCCAACAAACCGACCAGGGAACTGGTCGGGATGGCGCGGGAAAAAGCGGTTGTCCTGACCCTTGACCGGGATGTGACCGAGGCGCCAAAGCATGCGGCCTTCGAAAAATCGGAACTGGTTGCCGACCGGACCGTGGAAATCACCTATAACAAGGATCGCATGAACGCAGGCGAGGTCCTGGCCGCCATGCAGGGGCTTGGCCTTGGCATTGTGGATGTGACCACGAAGGAAGCAGATCTGGAAGATGTGTTCCTGCGGTTGACCAGTAGCACGTGATGGAAGCCGATGTCCTCATCATTGGGTCCGGCGCGGCGGGTTTGACCGCGGCGTTGCAGCTGGCGCAGAAATACAAGGTTGTGGTGCTGGCTAAAGGCGCGCTGTCCGACGGCGCGACGGCCTGGGCGCAGGGCGGCATTGCGGCGGTGCTGGAACCCGGCGATACGTTCGAAAGTCATATCGAAGATACGATGATTGCAGGCGGAGGCTTGAATAATCGGGCCACCGTCGAATTTGTCGTCGAAAATGCACCCGAGGCCATCGAACGGCTGGCGAAACTGGGTGTGCCCTTCAACCTTGATGGCAATGACTGGCATTTGACGCGGGAGGGCGGGCACAGCCACCGGCGCATCGTCCATGTCGATGATGCCACCGGATGGGCCGTGCAGCAGGCATTGGAGGCGGCGGCAAAGGCGAACCCAAGTATCAAGTTGGTCCCCGATATGGTCGCCATCGACCTGATCATGGGCCGGCATCAGGAACGCTTTTCAACTTCCGGACGTATTCACGGCGTTTATGCGCTGAACCGCAAGACTGGCAAGGTCGAAACCTTTACCGCGCGCGCGACCATATTGGCGTGCGGCGGTGCGGGGCGGACCTATCTTTATTCCACCGCCCCGCGCGGTGCGACCGGCGACGGGATTGCCATGGCGTGGCGGGCGGGATGCCGTATTTCCAACATGGAATTCATGCAATTCCACCCCACATGCCTCTATAATCTGGAGGTCAAGAATTTCCTGATTACCGAAGCTGTGCGCGGCGAGGGCGGGATATTGAAAAACCCGAAGACCGGGCATCGCTATATGCCCGACTATGACGAGCGCGCCGAACTGGCCCCGCGCGATATCGTCGCCCGTGCCAATGACGCCGAGATCAAGCGCGATGGTCTGGACTTTGTGCATCTGGATATCAGCCATAAGCCTGCGGAATTTGTGAAAGAGCATTTTCCGAACATTTATGAAAAGCTGATCGGTCTTGGCATCGATATCACCAAGGAACCCATTCCGGTTGTCCCGGCGCAGCATTATACCTGTGGCGGCGTCTTGGTCGATCTCGACGGCCGGACCGATGCCCCGGGACTTTATGCGGCGGGTGAAGTGACTCAGTCGGGGCTGCACGGCGCAAACCGGTTGGCATCCAATTCGCTGCTGGAATGTTTCGTATTCGGAGATGCCTGCGCGCGGCATATCGACGCCCATTGGGATCGGTTGCCATTGCCACCGTCAATTCGGCCATGGGACGAAAGCCGGGTCACCGACAGTGATGAAGAGGTTGTGATTGCCCAGTGCTGGCGTGAAATTCGCCAGTTCATGTGGAACTTCGTGGGAATCGTCCGCACGACAAAACGGCTGGAGCGCGCGCAGCATCGCATCGATCTGCTGCGCCGTGAAATCGAGGATTATTACAGCCATTTCCGTGTTACACCGGACCTGATCGAACTGCGTAATCTGGTCGAGGTCGCCGACCTCATCATCCGGTCTGCTTTGTCCCGTCATGAAAGCCGCGGGTTGCATTTCACCCTTGATTATCCGGCTTTGTCGAAACAGGCTATCGATACGATATTGGTACCTTGAGCCGATGAAAAGCATTTCTGGAGACCCCATAATCGGGCATGAACAGCTCTCGATTTCAGGAGATATCCCATGGCAGGTCGGAACAGCGTGATGACTTTGAACTTACGGCGGATTGTGACCGTTTCAGCTCTCGCATTGATCGCAGCCGCTGTCCCGGCAAGCGCTGCAACTCCTGAAGAGACGGCGCGCGAGGTGCTTTCCAAAACGCCCGTGATTGACGGGCATAATGACACGCCGCACCAGATTGCCGAGCTGTTTGATCGCGACTTTTCGAAATTCGACCTGAAGGGCCTGTCACCCGACATATTGGCCAAGACGCACACGGATATCCCTACCTTACGCGCTGGTTTTCTGGGCGGGCAGTTTTGGTCCGTCTATGTCGACGCAGCATTGCCGAAGCATGAGGCGGTGACCCGCACCGTCGAACAGATCGACGTCGTGCGCCAGATGATCGCCCGCTACCCCGATGTCTTCGTCTATGCCGACACGGCGGCGACCGCAGAGGCGGCCATGAAGAAAGGAAAGATTGCTTCGCTCATCGGGATGGAAGGCGGGCACTCCATTGGCAGTTCGCTGGAGATTTTGCGCCAGATGCATGCCCTTGGCGCGCGTTATATGACGATTACCCACAGCCTGACGACCGATTGGGCGGACAGCGCCACGGACGCGCCTAAACATGACGGCCTGTCGCCTTTTGGCTTTGAAGTGATCGCCGAGATGAACCGTCTGGGGATGATTGTCGACCTCAGCCATGTGTCCGAGGCTACGATGCATGACGTGCTCGACAAAACACGTGCGCCTGTTCTGTTCACGCATAGCAATGCGCGTGCCGTAACACCGCATCCGCGCAATGTGCCGGATTCGGTGCTGAAGCGTCTGCCGCAAAATGGCGGCGTGGTGATGGTGACCTTCGTCCCCGGCTTTACGTCGCCCGAACGCCGCCAATGGGAATATGACCGCTCGGCAGTCGCAGGCCGGGCCAAACTGGAGTTTACGGGAAATCCGGAAGGTGAAAAAGCCGCCGTCGCCACGTGGATTGCCGCACATCCCCAACCCAAGGCGACACTGGCGCAGGTCGCCGACCATATCGACCATATCCGCAAAGTGGCTGGTATCGACCATATCGGAATCGGTGGCGATTTTGGCGGTGTGGACGAGCTACCCGTTGGTTTGGAAAATGTATCGACCTACCCGGCGCTTTTCGCCGAGTTGGTGCGGCGTGGATATTCCAAAACCGATCTGGCGAAAATTGCCCAGGGCAATGCGTTGCGGGTAATGCGCGGTGTCGAGGCGGCGGCTGAAAAATAATCTCACACGAAGACACTAAGGCACAAAGAAGAGATTAAGTCAGTTTTGACAGGTCGCCATTGGCGATCCGTCGCACTCCTTCTTTAAACGGTGCTCCACCGAAATTCATCTGAAGCCCAAGCGGCAAATCGAGCAATCTTAGATAGGTTAATACTTGTCGGCCATGAACGGGTGCTAATCGTTCACAAGACTTTAGTTCGATGAGCAGCTTTCCTTGGACCAGTATGTCCGCTCGAAATCCTTCGTCGAATACACGTCCATTGAAATGGATCGAAATGGGTTTTTGCCTTTCCACAGACAGCCCTCGCTCGGCGAGGCTGTCTGCCAAAACCACTTCGTAAACGCTCTCTAATAATCCTGGCCCGAGGGCGTTATGAATTTTAAAACCGCAGTCAACAGCGACGGTTGCCAGTCTCTCTAACTCTTTCAAATTTGTATCTTCTTTGTGCCTTTGTGTCTTTGTGTGAGACCAGAATTACTCAAACCCATCCGTCAAAAACCGCTCCGCGATCGCTGCATGTAACGCCGCGCCGCGGGCCATGACGCTGTCATCGAGGACCATGCGGTTTGAATGGAGGCCGCAGCAGGAACGCCAGTCGTCGCCTTCGTGGCTGGCACCCAGGAAGAACATCGCGCCGGGGACTTTTTCGAGGACATAGGCGAAATCTTCGGCGCCCATGATCGGCGTGTCGAGTGTGATCCAGCTTTCTTCGCCGAACATATCTTCAACGACCGATTTTCCGAACTGGACCGCGCGCGCATCGCATAAGGTAACGGGAAATCCTGGCTCGATATGCACGTCGGCAGTGCAGCCATGGGCGGCCGCGATGTTCGGGGCGAGCCGGTGCAGATGTTCGGCCACCAGTGCCCGCTGACGGGGTGACAGAGTCCGGATCGTGCCCAGCATATGCGCGGTTTCGGGAATGATATTGTTGGTCGTCCCCGCCGTGATCTTGGCAATGGTCACGACGGCTGGGTCGAACACAGACACGGTGCGGGTCACCATCGCCTGGATTGCGGACACTATTTCGCAGGCCACCGGGATTGGGTCGGTCGCATCATGCGGCATCGATGCATGGCCGCCTGCACCCTTGACCGTGATACTCAGCACGTCGGAGGAGGCCAGCAAAGCACCCGCTCTGCCCGTGAAAACACCGCGCGGTGCGTTCGGCATGATGTGCAGGGCAAAGGCCGCGTCGGGCAGCGGATCGATCAGGCCGTCGTCCAGCATGAAGCGCGCGCCATGATGGCCTTCCTCGCCGGGCTGGAACATGAACTGTACGGTGCCCGCCAGTTCGTCACGTCGCGCACATAGCATCTTGGCGGCTCCCACCAGCATGGCGACATGGGTATCATGCCCGCAGGCGTGCATCGCCCCGTCGGTTGTCGAGCTATAATCCAGCCCGGTATCTTCATGAAGCGGAAGGGCGTCCATATCGCCCCGCAATAGAACCGTGCGGCCATTGGCTGGACCCTTCAACGTGGCGATCAAGCCCGTTGTTGACGGACCCTCGCGCAGTTCCAGCGGCAGACCCGCAAGCGCGGCCTTTATTTTTGCAAGGGTTTTAGGGTTTTGCAGGCCAAGTTCAGGCTCTGCATGAATAGCCCGTCGCAGTTCGACAAGATCGGGCAGTATGGCTTGGGCATCATCGTGCCAGCAGGTGTCGGTCAGGTTCATGGAAGCTGACTAACACCCGCTGGCGCTGATGAACAAGAGAGGATTATTCCTCGATACGGACCGTTGCATATTGCGTGGTTCCGCCGCGTCGTTTGACACCCAGCAGGATCGCGCTACGACCCGCTGTCTTTGCAGTACGGATGGCGGCGGCGAGTGCGGCAGGAGATGTTACTGGCTGATAGGTTGCTGACACGATGACGTCACCGCGACGCAAACCTGCCTGAGCACCATTCCCTTGACCGGCAATGTCGATCACAACGCCTTTGGTATCACTACCCATGCCCAACTGCCGTGCAATTTCAGCATCCAGCGGGATGACGCTCAGGCCAATGGAATCTCGGATGACCTTGGCGTCCGGGCCGTCGGTATCCTTGTCAAAATCCTTATTTTCTTCAGGATTGAAATTGCTTTGCGCCAGCTTTTCTTCAGGCGGGCGGGTGCCGACCATGGCGTTAAGGCGCATGGGTTTGCCTTCACGCAAGATGTCAAGCGGGATGCGGGTGCCCGGTTTGATGTTGGCGACAATGTAAGACAGCGTTGCTTCGGGCGATACTTCACGGCCGTCGACTTTCAGGACGATGTCGCCTTCTTTCAAGCCAGCTTTCTCTCCGCCTTCGCCTGCAACAACGCGTGCTACGAATTCGCCGCGGTTCTTTTCCAGGCCAAGCGCATCGGCAAGATCTTCGCCCACGGGCGTAATACTGATGCCCAGATAGCCGCGTTCAGGCCGGACGCCCTTTTTCAGGGATTCAATGACCGGCGTGGCTTCTTCGGCTGGAATAGCAAAGCCGACCCCGATATTCGCACCAATAGGGGAAATCAGACGGTTGTTGATCCCGACGACTTCACCCTTCAGATTGAAAAGCGGTCCGCCAGAGTTGCCGGGGTTGATTGCCGTATCGGTCTGGATAAACCGATCATAAGCCCCGCCTGCGCCAATGTTACGCTGCAATGCAGAGATGATTCCGGCGGTGACGGTACTGCTAAGGCCGAGCGGGTTACCAATCGCAATTACCCAATCACCCACACGACTCTTTTTCGAATCGCCCATCGCCACAAATGGCAAATTACTGGCCTTGATCTTGAGCAACGCGATGTCCGATTGTGGATCGCGGCCTACGATGTCGGCGGTATATTCTTTTCCGTCAAATAAAGTGACAGTTACTTTGTCAACGGCATCGCCCGCAGGGCCCCCTGCGACGACATGGTTGTTCGTCACGATATACCCGTCGGCGGAGATCAAAAAGCCCGAGCCACCGCTCGCCTGTTCCTGGGTTACAGGACGCCGTTCGCCAGTAAAGGGGTTAAAGCTGGTTGCGACCTGCACCTTTTGCTTGGTCGAAATATTGACCACCGCGGGCTGAAGCTGAGCGACTAAGTCCGCGAAACTGGCGGGCGCCCCTGCAGGCGCAAGATTGGCCTGGGCTGAAACTGGCAGGGCGGTTTGCGCCGTGACGGGCGATCCATTGACCAGCGCAAAAGCACTGCCGGTGAGCAAAAGAGCGGTGGTAGCTGCATAAGCGTAACGCACGAATTTCATTCCTCTCGTCTATCTAACTAAGGCAATATGCCCGAAATCATGTTTCCGATGGCGTCACGAAGCTGAACGCCAATTGAATAGCCACCGGCCCAACCGGCAAATGTCCTTTGCCGTTCGACTAACGACCATTGCGGAACTTTTCCAGATAGGCATTTTGCGGAGACAATATAACATTGGTTGAACCTTCGCCATTCTGGAAAGTCTGCCGGTAACTTTGCATCGCGCGATAGAAATCGTAAAATTCAGGGTCCTTGCCATAGCTGATGGCATAGATGCGGGCGGCTTCTGCCTCTGCTTCGGCGCGGATGATCTGCGCTTCTTTCTGGCCTTCGGCATCGATGGCAATGGCTTCCTGGTTTCGGGCGGACCGCATCCTGTTATAGGCCGATTGCAATGTGGCAGCCGGTAAATCGGCGCGTTTGATTCGGACGTCGATAACTTCTGCGCCATATTTGCTCGCTTCGCGATTGAGCGCGGTCTGGATATTTTCCATGACTTCGCCGCGCTCTGCACTCAGCAATGTCGCGAATGTGCGCTTGCCAAGTTCGTTCCGTAACGATGAACCCAATATGGTACGCAACTGGTCACGTAACCTGTCTTCGGTGCGTATGGTGCGATACATCCGGTCCGGTTTGGTAACCCGGAAACGGGCAAAGGCATCGACTTGCAGCCGGAGCTGGTCGGTGGACAGTACTTCCTGTTGCTCCATTTCAACGCTTAACACGCGCTTGTCGATCAATTGTATCTGTTCAACTAACGGTATCCGGAAAGTCAGCCCTGCCCGTGTTTCGCCAAATACCTCGCCTTTACGATAAGGGTTCACAACCCGGTCAACCTTACCATAGCTGCTGATGATGGCTTGCTGGGTTTCGGGCACGATTGTGATCGACATGCTGAGCAGGATCAGCGCGGCCAGTGCGGCCAGACCCATATATAGCGGATTACGCATTATTTCTTCCCCGTCACTGTAACGGTTTCATTTTTGGCGGCTGCCTTTTTCTGGAATTCGGGCAACGGCAAATAAGGGGTTACCCCGCCGGTTTCGACAATTGTCTTGTCGACCTTGCCCAAAATCTGTTCCATCGTTTCATAATAAAGCCGCCTTTTGGTGACTTCGGGCGCTTCGCGATATTGAACATAGATTTTATCGAATTCGGTGGTTTCACCAATGGCCAGTTCGGTCACGCGGCTGGCATAAGCGCGGGCGTCATTCATATAGCTTTCACGCCGTTGCTGGGCCGCATTGACTTCGCGGAAGGCATCATTGACCTCCGCGGGCGGGTCGGATTGCCGGATCGAAATGCTCTGCACCAATACGCCAGAGCGATATTCGTCGAGCACCTGTTGCATGCGCCTGCGAACCTCCAATTCTATCGCGCCACGACCGGGGCCGATCGCCTGCGTCAGATCATAATTGGCGACGGCGGCGCGCATCGCGCTTTCGGCCACTTCCTTGACGGTCGAATCCGCATTTTCAAGCTGGTACAGGTAAAGTTCGGGATCCTTGATCGACCAGCGGACATCATAAGCCATGTCGATGATGCTCTGGTCTTTTGTCAGAACAAGATTTTCGCTGCTCGCCTTGGGGGAACCGACGGCAGTTGTCTGAATTTGTTTGGTGTCCACTTTCTCGATATTCTCTATCGGTGCAGGAAGGGTGAACTGGATGCCTGGCTGCACCGTGCGCGAATATTTGCCGAGGAATGTCACGACGCCCTCTTGCTCGGGCCCGATACGGTGGAAACTGGTCCATACCAGCCACAATGCGATAAAGCCGATGGCAAAAATCGGCCACCAGCTTTTCCCGTCGCCGCGTGAAGGCAGGCCACTAAAGCCGCCGCCTTTGCCTCCGCTTGCGCGGCGCAGCAAATCTTCGAGAGAAGGGCCGCGCTGGCGACCCGTTTGTCCGCCGCGAATGGGCACCGGATCCCAAGGATTGGATGGCTCAGATTTTGAGCCGCCATCACTGGAACCATCGGACTTGCCGCCCTTTGCGGTATCACCCGAAGCTGGAGAATCCCAAGGACCCTTGCCATCTACTGCCAATATAATGCTGCCCTGCTGGTCGATTTTTTTGCTCATATTGTCTTTATAGGAACGGTTTTTCAGAAAAACAGTGTCAATCCCGCAATTCTGATTCTATTCGGCTTTGGATGACCGATTTCGAAAGTTTTTCACGCCTTGTTTTCGCCATCGCCGGGCCGCGTGCAGCCGGGTTGAAAGTGGATGCAGGCGCCGTGTCTTTGATGCTTGATGTGTCTGAAATGACCACGGACGAGCGTGAACAGATTGAATCCAGGCTGCGCGATGAATGCGAACAGGCCGGCGCGCAAAGCGTTCGAATCATGTTGACGGCAGAACGTGTCGCGCCGCGCCTCATCGCTGTGGCCAGTGGCAAGGGTGGGGTTGGAAAATCCACGCTTTCGACCAATTTGGCGGTTGCCATGGCGATGGCCGGACGTTCCGTCGGACTGGTCGATGCCGATATTTATGGCCCTTCGCAGCCGCGCCTGATGGGGGCAGAAGACAGCAAACCAGAAGCGGACGGGAAAAAGCTGATCCCGGTAAAGGGTGCTGGCGGGGTCCCATTTTTATCGATGGGCCAATTGGCAAAGCCGGGACAGGCTATTGCATGGCGTGGACCAATGGCGGGCAATGCATTGTCGCAATTGGTCGACGCTCACTGGGGCAAAGTGCGTGATATCATCGTCGATATGCCGCCGGGTACGGGCGATATCCAATTGTCCATGATTCAAAAACATAAACCGATAGGCGCGGTCATCATTTCCACACCGCAGGACCTCGCCTTGATGGACGCGACCCGGGCGATTGCATTTTTCGATACGGCCAAGGTTCCGATTATCGGATTGGTCGAAAATATGGCCGGATATCTATGTCCGCATTGTGGAGAGATGAGCGACCCTTTTGGTTCCGGTGGCGCCGAAGCTGCGGCGGCCGAACTGGGCATATCATTTCTGGGTCGTATCCCGCTGGATATCGATATCAGATTGGCGAGTGATGCCGGCACGCCTCCGGCGCTGGGGGACAGTCCGATTGCACGTGCCTATGCCGAAATCGCACGGCAAGTGGGCCATTGGATCGACAATCCCAAGGCCCCTGCCGCATGACCATGCGCGCTGATGGCGAAAGCGGTTTGACCCGTCGAAAGCTTTTGGTCGGCGGCGGCATTGGCGTTGGATTATTGTTGGCATGGGGTGTTTGGCCCCGCCGTTACCAACCAAATTTAAGGCCCGCGCAGGGGGAACATTTATTTGGCCCCTGGTTGAAAATTGCCGAGGATGGAAAGGTTATCATCGGCGTTCCACAAAGCGAATCCGGACAGGGGGTCTATACCGCACTGGCCCAGATTGTTGCAGGCGAACTGGGCGCTGACTGGCGTTCTGTCGCGGTGCAGCCTGTGCCGCCCAATCCGGTTTTTGCAAATTCCGTGCTTGCCCGCGAATGGGCCACTGCATTTTTGCCTGAAAAACTTGGGCTGGATGCACAACAGGGCCCGGTCGCCAGCATTGTGAACGAGGTCGCGCAGCGCGAAATGTTCGTAATCACCGGCGGATCCTCCTCAATCCGCCAATTTGAAAAGCCATGTCGCGAAGCGGGCGCAACGGCTCGCTCTCTGCTGTGTCAGGCCGCCGCTGCGCGTTGGGACATTGATTGGGAACAATGTCAGGTCGACAAAGGCTTCGTCACATTCGGGAAAAAGCGTATCGCCTTTGCCGATCTGGTGGTGGATGCCGCCGGGCTGACACCGCCATCGCCGATTCCCCTAAATCCGTCACCACGCAATCGCCTTTCAGGACGCGATGCCCCGCGTCTTGACCTGTCGTCAAAAGTTGACGGCAGTGTCAGTTTTGCAGGCGATATCCGTCTGCCTGACATGCTCTATGCCGCAGTTAAAGGTGGTCCTGTTGGCCAGACGATTTTGAAATCGGTAAACAGCAAGGCAGCAACCAAAGTTCGGGGCGTGGTGAATCTGGTCAGAACCGACCACTGGGTTGCCGTGGTCGCAACCAACTGGTGGGCGGCCAACAAGGCGCTTGACGTCAGTGCCCCGGTTTTTTCGATCAAGGGCCGCGTCGCCGATAGCGGGAATATGGGCGACAACCTGTCTTCTGCCATCGCCAATGGTCCAGGTACGCGGATGGTGCGCTTGGGCGATGTTGATGCGGCTTTGGCAAAGGAAGCGGAAACCCGCATATTTAATGCAGACTATACTATTTCTGCCGCGGTACATGCGCCGATCGAAACGCGCGCAGCCACAGCGGAGTATCGCAATGGGCGGCTGCAATTATGGCTTGCAAGTCAGGCCCCGCAGTCGGCGCGGCTGGCAGCGGCAAATGCCATCGGGATCGACGCCGATGATGTAACGCTTTATCCGGTTATTGCAGGCGGCAGCTTTGACCGGAATTTCGACAATTTGATTGCCGCGCAGATTGCGGTGATCGCCAAAGAGGTTGGCCGCCCGGTCCAGCTGACCTGGTCACGCGCAGAAGACATAGTGCGCGACCATGTCCGCACACCAGCACTCGGACGATTGACAGCAGCTCTAGATAGGGACGGACGGGTGGCCGGGCTGTCCGTGCGCGTTGCAGCGGCATCGACGATGCGCGAACTTGCCAACCGGATCGACGGCCAAAGCCCTGTCAAAGCGCGCAAGTCCGCCGTCGGCGAATTTGATGCCTTGGCGCTTGACGGCGCAGTTCCGCCCTATGCCATCACCAACATGACGGTTGATCATTTCCCAGTCGATCTGCCGATTATCACCGGACCGTGGCGTTCATTGGCGCATAGTTATACCTGTTTCTTCATCGAATCCTTTATCGATGAACTCGCGCAAAAGGCGGGGATCGAGCCTTTGTCTTTCCGTATGCAAATGCTTGTTGACCAGACGCGGCTGGCCCGATGTCTCACCGGAGTTGCCTCAATGGCAGGGTGGGATGGCGGTTCGTCAGGCAGCAGTAAAGGCCTTGCCTGCCATTCCATGCGCGGTAGCCATATTGCAATTGTCGCCAATGCGCGGACCAGCGAAACAGGTGTCAGGGTCGAACGCATTTCGGCCATGGTCGATTGCGGTCGTTTGATAAACCCCGATCTGGCCCGGCAGCAGATTGAAGGCGGAATTATTTTCGGGCTGGCACAAGCGGTTGGCGCATCCACCGATTTTGCGAATGGATGGCCCACGGTTCGGCGTTTGCGCGAAATCGATTTGCCTGTTCTTGCCGATATCCCTGAAATCATTGTCGAATTTATTCGCAGCGATGAAGAGCCTGGTGGTGTATCGGAATTGGGTGTGCCTGCCGTAGCGCCCGCGATTGCCAATGCATTATTTTCTGCCGCCGGGGTCCGCTTGCGTGAACTGCCCTTATTGTCGAGAGGGTTATAATGGATAAACCTGCCGATCATCCCGATATCCCTCAGCCTAAAGTGGGCATTTTAGTGGTCAATCTTGGTACCCCGGATGCGCCGACCACGCAGGCGGTTAAACGATATCTGAAGCAATTTTTGTCCGACCGCCGGGTGGTGGAAATTCCACCGCTCATCTGGCAGCCGATTTTGCGCGGGATTATCTTGAACACGCGTCCGCAAAAATCGGCCAAAGCCTATGCCAAGGTGTGGACCGGTGACGGATCGCCTTTGGCATCTTTCACGATCGCGCAAAGCAAGTCACTGGGGCGCCGGATGCAGGCTGTGGCCGATGTCCGCCATGCGATGCGTTATGGCAATCCGTCGGTTCCCGATCAGTTGGCTGCCATGAAAGCCGCCGGGTGCAACAAAATCCTGATAGCGCCGCTCTATCCGCAATATTCGGGGGCGACGACAGGTACGGTTCTGGACGAGGCATATGCTGCGCTGACCAGGATGCGCTGGCACCCTGCGATCCGCACGCTACCCCCCTATCATGACGATCCCGCCTATATTACCGCACTTAAAATGTCGGTCGAAGCGTCACTGGCGCAGTTAGATTTTACGCCTGATGCGCTGGTCATCAGTTTTCACGGCATGCCCGAACGCACCTTGCATCTGGGTGACCCCTATCATTGCCACTGCCAGAAAACGGCGCGGCTTTTGTCTGAAGCCATGGGGCGCGAACTGGTGGTCAGTTTTCAATCGCGTTTTGGCCGTGCCAAATGGCTGGAACCTGCGACCGATGCTACGCTGATGCAACTGGCCCGCGACGGCCGGAAAAAAGTGGCCATATTCGCGCCCGGATTTTCGGTCGATTGCCTTGAAACGCTCGAAGAGCTGGCCATTCAGGGACATGAACAATTTGAAGAGGCAGGTGGTACGCACTTTGCCTATCTGCCCTGTCTGAACGACAGCGACATTGGCATGGACATGTTGGAAACCCTCATCCGCCGGGAAGTTTCGGGCTGGGTCTGAATAGCTATACACTAACGCTAGCGTCAACTTGCACTTGTTTGCCGTCTGGCTATTCTTTTGTCGAAAAAGGGAAAAACAGGAGAGAGATATATGTCACGTATTGCGGTCGTCACGGGGGGAACTCGCGGCATTGGAGAGGCTATAAGCCTGAAATTAAAAGAGAAAGGTCGTATAGTTGTGGCCAATTATGGTGGCAATGATGCGGCTGCCAAAGCATTTTCCGACCACACCGGGATAGCGGTCCGCAAATGGGATGTTGGCAATCATGATGCGTGCATCGAATCTTGCGCTGCAATCGAGGCGGAATTTGGTCCCATTGAAATCATGGTCAACAATGCCGGCATCACCCGCGATGCAACAATGGTGAAAATGACATTCGAACAATGGGATGAGGTAATCCGCGTCGACCTGACCGGATGCTTCAACATGGCCAAGGCGGTTTTTGCCGGTATGCGAGAGCGCAAATGGGGGCGCATCGTCAACATCGGGTCTGTCAATGGGCAGGGCGGCCAGATCGGGCAGGTCAATTATGCTGCCGCAAAGTCGGGAATCCACGGCTTTACCAAATCATTGGCGATGGAAGGCGCGCGCTACGGAGTAACTGCCAATGCTATTGCGCCCGGCTATATCGGCACTGAAATGCTGGCGACGATTCCTGAAAATGTGATGGAAAAGATCGTCGCGCAAATTCCGGTCGGGCGGTTGGGCAATGCCGACGAAATCGCGCGCGGTGTCGAATTTCTGACCAGCGAAAATGCAGGCTTCATTACCGGATCAACATTATCGATCAATGGCGGGCAGCATATGTATTGACCGCATCCGGTTTTGGTGGCGGGTGATCGGAGTATTTGTGACACATAATTCAATCTATCACCCGCCGGTCAAGCGCAGCATGACGATTGCCGGGCACCAAACTTCCATCAGTCTGGAGCCGCTATTCTGGGACGCGCTCAAATCGGCAGCAGACAGCAAAAAATTGCCCGTCAACGCCCTTGTGGCGCAGATTGATGTAGAACGGCTGGAATCCCAAACCCCCTGTGGCTTGGCCAGCGCCATTCGTTTATGGTTGGTGGCACGGCAAAAAAGTACCGCCGATAGCTAGGCTATGGCGGTACAATTGCGACCCGGGTATTGCGTGCAATTTCCGGATGATGCGTTTGGTAAAAGGTTACAGGCGGACGGCAAATGTCTGAGATCATCAGCAGCGGAGGGTTGCTGCATTCTGACCACAACGCCCTCCATGTCTAAGGAGGGATAAGACCGGGCGTGGATTAGACCAAATTGCCGTTCACCTGTTATAAAGCGTTTTGCGCCGCCAGCGTAGAAAACAAAATACCGGATTTGGCCTATACAGGTGAACGTCTGTAAAAGCCGACGTCGCGACCCTAAAGCCCTGCTTCTACCGCGATGCGGACGGCATCGGCGGCGTTCGATGTCGATAATTTTTTAAACATCAACATGCGGTGCATCTGCACCGTTTTTTCGCTTAACGACAGGCGGAATGCGATTTGCTTGGTGCGAAAACCCTGGGCCATTTGCTGCAAAATCTCGCGCTGACGCGGGGACAGACGGTCAACGATTTCGGCGGCCTGCTGTTGCCTGACCACGGCGATACTCTCTTCTTCGGGCAAGACTTCGATCTGTGACCCGACGAATAGTTCAAGCACGCCTTCGTCGCTGAACAGCGGTGCGATCATGACCGCGTTGCGAAAGGGTGTTCCATCCTTGCGATAATTGATGAGTTCCGCCAGCGCGGGCCGCCGCGCATGAATGGATTCGCGCAACTTTTCCGTCTGCGAATTTTCGGTGTCGGGGCCACGCAAAAAACGGCAATTGCGACCGATTGATTCTTCCTCGGTATAGCCCGTCATTGTACAAAAAGCGGCGTTCACGGCGATCAGGGGGTTGTCGGCCTGCAATGGGTCGCTGACGACGGTCGCAATCGGGCTGTGGCGTATTGATTCCAGAACCGGATGGCGCATTCGCTTTGGCAAAGGGGTCTGGATGGTCATAGGGTCATATCTCGACGTGAAAATGACGCAAAAATCTCGCTTTGGCAAGGGGCGTGATGTGTCCGGTCAATCTGACCCGACCCGTTCCACATCTGCCCCGACAAGCTGTAACTTCTCTTCCAGCCGTTCATAGCCCCGATCAAGATGGTATAGTCGGCTGACATGTGTTTCACCCTCGGCAACCAGTCCTGCGATCACCAGGCTCATGGAAGCGCGAAGGTCTGTTGCCATAACGGGCGCACCCGTCAGGCCTTTGACGCCATGGACAATCGCAGTCCGGCCCTTGGTTTCAATATGCGCGCCCATGCGATTCAGCTCAGGCACATGCATATAACGGTTTTCAAAGATTGTTTCGGTCAATACGCTGGCGCCGTCGGCCATGCACAACATCGCCATGAATTGCGCCTGCATATCGGTGGCAAATCCGGGGTAGGGGGCGGTTGATATGGTCAGCGGTTTCAACTTGCCGTCCGATGTAACCCTGATACCGGTTTTGGTTTCTTCAACGGTGACACCGGCCTGACGCAAGGCGTTGACGGTTGCATCCATCTCGTCGGCTTTGGCACCGATCAGTTCGACATCTCCGCCGGTAATCGCTGCTGCACAGGCATAGCTGCCCGCTTCGATCCGGTCACTCATCACCCGATAGGTTGCGCCGTGCAGCCGGTCCTTGCCGTGGATGACTAGGTCTGACGTGCCAATACCTTCAATCTCAGCGCCCATATCGACCAGCAAATTGCATAAATCGACAATTTCAGGTTCACGCGCCGCATTGTGCAAAACACAGGTTCCCTTGGCGAGGCTGGCCGCCATTAACGCGTTTTCCGTCGCACCCACCGACACCACTGGAAATGTATAGGTGCCACCCGGAATACCGTCAGGTGCCATGGCCTTCACATAGCCTGCGGCCAGTTCAATTTCGACGCCAAATGCCTCAAGAGCTTTCAGGTGCAGATCGATCGGCCGGTTACCGATAGCGCATCCACCTGGCAGTGAAACTGTCGCTTCGCCCGCACGTGCCACCATTGGCCCCAATACGAGAATAGACGCGCGCATCTTTCGGACCAATTCATAGGGCGCCACGGTCGTTGTCAGGCGTGTCGCTTGCAACGTCATGACTCGGCCGAAATCTTCCGGGCGCGAACCTGCGATGGCGGTCGATATGCCAAACTGGTTCAGCAAATGCTGGAACCCGTCAATGTCGGCGAGTCTCGGCAAATTCCGCAATGTGAGCGGTTCATCAGTCAACAAGGCACAGGGCAGCAGCGTCAGCGCGCTATTCTTGGCCCCTGAAATCGGAATTTTCCCCTTAAGCGCGTTGCCGCCGCGTACTATTATCTTGTCCATCGCCGGTATTTAGCGTGAAACGGTTTTCAGGCAAGCAGGTTCCTTTATGCCTTTTCCAATGTGCATTGCAGTGGGTGCTGGTTTTTTGCGGCGAAATCCATCACTTGGGTGACTTTGGTTTCAGCAACTTCGTAGGTAAAGATGCCACACACTCCGACACCTTTCTGGTGGACATGCAACATCACGCGGGTGGCCTGATCGGTATCCATCGAAAAAAAGGCCTTCAGAACATGGACGACGAATTCCATCGGGGTGTAATCATCGTTCAGCAACAGCACCTTATACTGGCTGGGTTTCTGGGTCTTGGGCCGCGTGCGTGTGGCGAGGCCTACTCCGGGGCGTCCAGAGCCGCCCTTGTCGTCGCCATCTTCATCTTCGATCATGTGTATCTGCATTGCCCTAAAATAGGATAGGGCAGGGGCAGAGCGCAAGGGGCGAATTTGCATTTCGTCGCCTGTCCCATGGTGACAGGCAAAAAGAAACCGCCCTGTCCGCATGGGACAGGGCGGTTTTCTATTTCATTGCGCCGGTTCGCCTTTGGCTTTCCCACCGCCATTGGGAGGAGGAGAGAGGGCAGCAGGTGCACGTTAGCGCACCGGCACAATATTCAAGCGGTGCTTACGCAGCCTTCTTGAAAAACTCGGTCGTTGCCGCAATGCGGTTCGAAATTGGCTGGAACATGTCGCTTACCAATTTAACCATGGCTTCGGTGTTCTTCGAACCCTGTGCAACCGCAGTGTCAAAGCCCTTGCGAGCCAACTCGCCTTGCAGCTTGACGAAATCGGTTGGCGACTTGACTGCGGTCATTTCCTTGACAGCAACCTGAACTTCTTCGAAATTCTTCTTGGCATAGTCCATGTTGGTCTTGCCCATGTCTTGCGCGCCCTTGGCAACGATCTTGCCGGCTTCGATCATGGCTTCAACATTTGCCTTGTTGAATTCAACAGCATCAGCAGCCATCTTCTTGCCTTTTTCAGCAGCTTCGGTTGCCTTGACGCGGATGTCTGCGAAAAATTCAGTGGCCTTTTCGGTGGTGGCTTTAACGGTATCGGTCATTTTTGTTACTCCTTGAGCAATCGGGGTTGTTTCAACAGAGACGATTTTTGTAACCAAAGTTTCAGACTGCGCTGCGGCAACAGGCGCAGGCTTTTCAGCTTGAACCTTTTCAGCAACCGGAGCCGCCTTGGCAGGCGCAGCTTTCGGCGCTGCGGGTTTCGCAGGTTTGGAAGTTACGGTTGTAGTTGCCTTGCTTGCCATATCGAGCACCATTTCTGTTGTGTTGCACTGCACAATAATGAGTCGTGCAAGCTATGTCAATAAAAAATGTTGCACTGCACAATAATTGGGAATGGGGGCCTACGATATGTTCCTCCCCATCGACTTGCGATGGGGAGGTGGCGCGCTGGAGCGTAGCGGAAGCGTGACGGAGGGGACTTCAACGTTGCATGCCCCTCCGTCAGTCAAAGCAGCCGCTTTGCCTGCCACCTCCCCATCGCAAGTCGATGGGGAGGAGATACAGTGCGTCAAGCTAATTCACTCCGCCAAGGTCAACTTTTCAAACCGGTCAAAATGATGATCGGCTGAACCGAACTGGCCTTCAATCATCGTCGCGCGTTTGAAATAATGGCCGATGGCCAGTTCCTGCGTGATGCCGATACCGCCATGGGTCTGGATCGCGTTCTGGCCAACAAATTTGGCGGCCCGCGATACCTTTGCCTTGCACGCCGATACGGCCGCCATGCGTTCTGCGGCAGGTAGGTCGAGCTTCAATGTCGCCATGGTCGTCATGGATTTGCTCTGTTCAACTTCCATGAACATATCGACCATGCGGTGCTGCAGCACCTGGAAGCGCGAAATAGGCTGGCCGAACTGATTACGCTGCCGCGCATATTCCAATGTGCCCTGATGCAGCTTGAATGTAACGCCGCAGGCTTCGGCGCACACGGCCACAGTGGCTTCGTCGACAATCTGTTCGATCAGCGGCAGGCCAGCGCCTTCGCCACCGAGCAACGCATCACCGGGGATGGCGACATTTTCGAAATAGATTTCGGATGCCTGAAACCCGTCCACCGTCGGATAATCGCGGCGCACGATACCGGGCAGATTGGCGTCGATCAGGAACAGCGAAACGCCAGCGGCTTCGCTGCCCGATCCGCCGGTGCGGGCGGTCACGAGCAGGTGGCTTGCCCAAGGTGCAGCATAAACCACGCCCTTATGGCCGTTCAGCACATATCCTGCGCCATCCTTCTTGGCGGTGGTCCGCAAATTGGCGAGATTATAACGGCCCTGCGGTTCGGCATAGGCAAAGGCAATCACGACATTGCCGCCGATGATTTCAGGAATAACTGCATCCGCAATGGCACCGCCAACAGCCTTCAGGGCGCCGCCGCCCAGAACCACGGTCTGCAAATAGGGCTCGATTGCGATGACCTTGCCCAGTTCTTCCATGATCAATGCGTTTTCGAGATGTCCGCCACCAAGACCGCCATGTTCTTCGCTAAAAGACGCGCCCAGCATGCCCAGATCCTGCGCCAGTGCTTTCCAGATACCGGCATCGCGTCCGGTGGCGCTGGCAATCATCTTGCCGCGGCTGTCGAAATCATAGGTGTCGGCGAGAAACCGGCTGAGTGTCTCGCGGATCATGTCCTGCGTTTCGGTGTAGCTGAAATCCATGTGGCTGTTCTCTCTTCGTTGTCGTTGTTCGGCGGCTTTGCTCCCCTCCCGCTTGCGGGAGGGGCTGGGGGAGGGTCGGTTGAAGCAATAATCGCTTTCACCCTACCCTAACCCCTCCCGCATGCGGGAGGGGGACCGTCGGATCGCTTAAATCCCCAGCACCATCTTGGCGATGATGTTCCGCTGGATCTCGTTCGATCCACCGTAAATCGTCGTCTTGCGGGTGTTGAAATAGGTCGGCGCTGCGCGGTGGGCGTAATCGGGACCAATGGGATGTTCATTGTCGCCTTCGCCGAAGCCGCGGAAATAAGGCGCGCCATAATGGCCCACCGCTTCCAGCGCGAGTTCGGTGATGCGCTGCTGGATTTCAGATCCCTTGATCTTCAACAGGCTCGATTCAGGACCCGGGCCTTTGCCCGCTGCTTCACCGGCGAGGCTACGCAGTTCGGTGAATTCCAGCGCGGTCAGGTCGATTTCCAGCTCCGAAATCTTGCGCTTGAAAAAGGCATTGGCGAGCAAAGGCTTGTCGCCGTCCATTTCGGTGCGGGCGATCTGCTTGATCTTTTCCACGCCGCGCTTCGAACGGGCAACCGCTGCAATGCCGGTGCGTTCGTGGGCGAGCAGGAATTTGGCGCAGGTCCAACCCTTGTTTTCTTCGTAAATGCGCTGATCGACCGGAACGCGGACCTCTTCGAGCCAGACTTCGTTGACTTCATGTTCGCCACCCAAAGTGATGATCGGGCGGACCGTGACGCCCGGCGATTTCATGTCGATCAATAGAAAGCTGATGCCTTCCTGCTGCTTGGCATCCGGATCGGTGCGAACAAGGAAAAAGCCCCAGTCGGCATGTTGCGCCATCGTCGTCCATGTTTTCTGGCCGTTGACAATATAATCGTCACCATCGCGAACAGCTTTGGTACGCAGCGAAGCAAGGTCGGAACCGGAACCGGGTTCGGAATAACCCTGACACCACCAGTCATCGCCCGACAGGATGCCGGGAAGGAAGCGAGCCTTTTGCTCCGGCGTGCCAAAGGTATAAATAACCGGACCGACCATCGACAGGCCGAAGGGCATGGTGCCGACGCAATCCGCCGCGGCAAGTTCTTCCGACCAGATGAAACGCTGCGTCGCGGTCCAGCCGGTGCCGCCATATTCGACCGGCCATGCAGGGGCGATCCAGCCTTTTTTCGCGAGAATGCGGTGCCAGGACAGGAAATCTTCTTTCGAAAGATCATGGCCTTCATCCTGCACAGAGCGCAGGTTTTCGGGGTAATTTTCGGCGATGAAGCTACGTACTTCCTGCTGGAAGGCGATTTCTTCGGGACTGAATTCCAATTGCATGGCGACTCTCCTCTGAAGCGTTTGGACAGTGTTACCGAACGTTTACGTAAACGTCAACTCGCGCTTGTCGACATTTCGGCTTTTTTGAATGATTTCGTGCTTTGCGCTTGGCAATCGGGAAAACAGAGGGATATAAAAGTCGCAACGGGTCGCACCATAACATCTGTTTTAGGCAAACCAAGGTTTTGTCATCACCGGAGGGACTGCGATGCGACGGATTATTTCCACATTATTGGCAGGTGCGTTACTAAGTGCCGGGGCACCTGCCTTTGCGAAGGAAGACAAGTCTTCTGCCAAGAAAGCGCAAGACAAGAATATGACCGAAATCCCGGTCTGCACCCGTAAATTGGGCACCGTGGCGATTACCGAGCCCGAAACCCAATGGTGGAGTGAACTCGGGCTTTCCAACCCCGAAGCGGTCATCAAATTTTTCGTGCAGAAATCGGGCTGCTTCTCGCTTGTCGATCGCGGCGGCGGCCTTGCTGCACGTGCGGTTGAGCGTGCTCTCGGCGATTCCGGCGAGTTGCAACGCGGGTCGAACATCGGCAAACGGCAGGTGAAGGCCGCCGACTATGTGATCGTGCCCGACATCATCAGCCGCAACAGCAATTCGGGCGGAAGCGGGATCGCGGGCGGCTTGGCAGGCGCGTTGGGCGGCCGGTTTATCGGCGGGCTGGTCGGCGGACTGAAGGTTTCCAAAAAGGAAGCCAGCGTATCGCTGTCGGTCGTCAATGTGAGAACCACCGAAATTGAAGCGCTGTCAGAAGGCTATTACCGCAAGTCCGATCTCAGCTGGGGTGCAGGCGGCGGTGCATGGTGGGGTGGCGGTCTCGCCGGAGCCGGGGGTGGCAGCTATCAGAATAGCGACATCGGCCAGGTTATCGTGCTCGCTTACCTTGATGCGTACAAGAAAATGGTCACTGAACTGGGTGGCCTGCCGGAAAATGCAAGCGCGGCAGCGCCAAAGGCGGAGTAGTTTTGTGGGGGTAATTTGAAGGCCTTACTCCTCTCCTGAAAGCGGGAGAGGACAGGGCTATTTTTTCTCTCACTCCGTCACCCTGAACTCTCTCACTCCGTCACCCTGAACTTGGTTCAGGGTCCATCGTGCAACTGAGGCCAAAAGGTATAAAAACGAACAACCGTGCGTCATGGCGTGGCTTGTCACGGAAACGGCGTGACAGGCTGATGAATGGACCCTGAAACGAGTTCAGGGTGACGGTACAGGGTAATTTGACGATTTTTACACACGCTGTCCCCGAAAGCGGGAGAAGGGGTCGCCTCAATTAACTCATCGCGCTTTCACATAGCTGCCCGGCGCAGATTCCAGCGCCTTTAGCTTGCCTTCACCGGGTATGCGCGCACCTTTTACGGCAACCATTTTGTCGCTTTGGTGCGTGATCCAGCTCAGCCAGTCGGGCCACCAACTGCCTTTCGTCTCGGTTGCGCCGGCGATAAATTCCTCCAGCGACGCCACCTTGCCATTGTTGGTCCAATATTGATATTTTTCCAGCACAGGCGGATTGACAACCCCTGCAATATGCCCGCTTCCGGCGAGCAGGAATTTGATCGGTCCGGTAAAATGATCCTGCAATTTCCAGACACTTTCCACCGGTGCAATATGGTCATCGCGGCCAGCCTGAATATAGGTTGGCGTTTTGACTTTGGTCAGGTCGATCGGCGTACCCAGTGCGGATAGCGCACCGGGAATGACCAACTTGTTGTCGCGGTATAGGTCGCACAAATAGTCGCGGTGCCATTGGGCAGGCAGGTTCGTGACATCGCCGTTCCAGTGCAGCAGGTCGAACGCCGGATATTCCTCACCCAGCAGATAGTTTTTGACCACGGTTGACCAGATCAGATCCTTGCCCCGCAACAGATTGAAACTGAGCGCCAGATAGCGGCCATCCAGATAACCCTGCGGTGCGGCGAGGGCCTCGATCATCTTGAGCTGATGTTCATCAATGAAATTGAGCAATTCGCCGCTTTGGCTGAAATCCACCTGCGCGGTGAAGAAAGTCGCGCTTTTTACCTTTTCGGCTTCACCCTTGGCCGACAAAATGGCCAGAGTGGCCGCCAAAGTGGTGCCTGCAACGCAATAGCCGATGGCATGGACGTCATCGACCTTCAACCCGGCACGAACCGTGTCGATGGCATCAATTTGGGCTGCGATATAATCGTCCCAAACAACGTCCTTCATCGAACTGTCGGCGGATTTCCAGGACACGACGAATACCGTAATGCCTTGGTCAACGCACCATTTGATAAAGCTTTTCTCCGCCGTCAGGTCGAGGATGTAGAAGCGGTTGATCCACGGTGGAAATATGATGAGCGGCGTTTCCAAGACCTTTTCGGTCGTTGGTTCATATTGCAGCAATTGGTATAACGGGGTCTGATGTACGACTTTGCCCGGCGTTGCCGCAATATTTTCACCGAGTCGGAACGCATTGGGATCGGTATGGGTCAGTTGGCCGCGTTGCATATCGTTCAGCAAATGCTGCATTCCCGACATCAGGCTAGCGCCTTTTGTCTCAACGGCCTTTTCAAGCGCAACGGGGTTGGTGAACGGCGAATTGGCCGGGCTCATCGCCTCGACCACCGTGCGGATCGCAAAGCCGATTTTTGCTTTTTCCGCTTCGGGAATGTTATCAAGCTGTTCGGCGGCGCCCAGCATATAGTCGGACATCACCTGGTAGCCCTGGCGAACCAAGTCAAATACCGGATGTTCCCATTGCGCCGAGGAAAAGCGCCGGTCTTTGGGATCAACCTTGTCCCGGCCTGCCTTGGCGAGCGGGGCAAGAACCTGACCCCATGCATCGAGCGCTTTCTGATATGCGGTCAACGGATCGGTCGAAACCGCACCGGTGCCGTCGATCATCTTGGCAAATTGTTCAGGGTCCATGAAGGGCGGAAAATTTTGTGAATCGGCCATGTGACTTGCATAACCCAAGCAACGCATTTGTCTAAGCATCGTTTTATTGTGCGGCGCAGCATGGACATTGCAACAAAAAGAGCGCATTGGGCGCGATATATGACATTTGAAAATATCCCCCCGCTTCTCGACGAAGCGCTTACCGCGCGTGGCTATACCGCGCTGACCCCTGTGCAAACCGCTGTAATCGCGGCTGAAGCTGAAGGGCGCGACCTTGTTGTTTCGGCGCAGACCGGATCGGGCAAGACAGTTGCCTTTGGTCTGGCGATGGCCCCGCAGATCCTGGACGGCGGCATCGTCAGCCTCGCCCGTGAGCCTGCAGCTCTTATTATTGCGCCTACGCGCGAGCTTGCATTGCAGGTTAGCCGCGAATTGATGTGGCTCTTTGGCAAGGCCGGGGTGCGGATCGCAACCTGCGTCGGTGGCATGGATGCCTCCAAGGAACGGCGCAACCTGTCGCAAGGCGCACAAATCGTGGTCGGAACGCCGGGCCGTCTGCGCGACCATCTCGAGCGCGGCGCGCTCGACCTGTCCGCGCTTAAGGTCGCGGTTCTGGATGAGGCCGACGAAATGCTCGACATGGGATTCCGTGAAGAGCTTGAAGAAATATTGAACGCCACGCCGGAAGGCCGCCGGACGCTGCTGTTTTCGGCGACGATGCCAAAGCCGATCGTATCGCTGGCCAAGCGGTATCAGCGCGATGCCCTGCGTATTTCGACGGTCGGCGAAGATCGCGGGCATGGCGATATCAGTTATCAGGTTGTTACGGTCGCCCCGCCGGACATTGAAAATGCCGTGGTCAATTTGCTCCGCCTGCACGAAGCGGAAACGGCGATTCTGTTTTGCGCGACGCGCGAAAATGTGCGGCATCTGCACGCCAATCTGACCGAGCGTGGCTTCAATGTGGTCGCGCTTTCTGGTGAGCATAGCCAGAGCGAACGGAACCAGGCGCTTCAGGCGCTGCGTGACCGTCGTGCGCGGGTGTGTGTTGCAACCGATGTGGCTGCACGCGGGATCGATCTGCCTAACCTGTCGTTGGTGGTTCATGTCGAACTGCCCCGCGATGCCGAAGGATTGCAGCATCGTTCAGGCCGTACGGGACGTGCCGGACGCAAAGGTACAGCGGTTCTTATCGTGCCCTATCAACGTCGCAAGCGGGTCGAATCGATGCTGCGCGGCGCGAAGATCGAGGCAGACTGGATCAAGGTTCCGACCGCCGCCGATATCCGCGCAAAGGATCATGACCGTCTGCTGGAAACGCTTCTGACCCCGGTCGAGGTCGAGGACGAAGACCGCACGCTGGGTGCCCGGTTGCTGGAAACCATGTCGGCGGAAGATATTGCCGCCGCTTTGGTCCGCGTGCACCGTGCCCGTATGCCGCAAGCCGCCGATATGCTTGATGACGGCAGCCGCGAACAGCCGCGCGACAACCAGCGCGCCGGTTTTGATGACTCGGTCTGGTTCACCCTCAACATCGGTCGCCGCAACAATGCCGATCCCAAATGGATTTTGCCTTTGCTGTGCCGCCGTGGCGGCGTGACCAAAAACGACATTGGCGCAATTCGCATCGCTGCCAATGAAACGCATGTCGGAATTGCCGCCGCTGCCGTTGCAAAATTCGCCAAGGCAATCGCGCAACCGGGTCATGATGAAGACAATGATGTCGAAATCATGCAGGCCAGCGGCCCACCCCGCGAGGCTGCGCGCGAAAACAAGCGCCGTGGCCGTGACGGTGACCGTCCGCAACGCGCCCAGTTGGGCGTCAACCCGCGCGGTGACAAGCCCCGCGGCGACCGTCCCTTTGGCGATAAACCGCGTGGCGATCGTCCGCGCGGCGATGGCCCGCGTGGTGGTCCGGCCCCGCGTGATGGTGCCCGTCCGTTTCGCAAGGACGGTCCTGCGCCTTCGAAACATGGGGTAAAGCACAAGGCAAAGGGCAACCGTCCGCGATAACCGGCATAGTTTTTCTGGAAATGGGGGAAAAGTTCGACCATGAAGGTCGGACTTGAAACCTCAAACCGGAAACGGGAGCCAATGTCCGAAGAATTCTACCGCATCAAGCGTTTGCCGCCTTATGTCATCGCCGAAGTCAATGCGATGCGCGCGACCGCCCGTGCGGCGGGTGAGGATATTATCGACCTTGGCATGGGCAATCCCGATCTGCCGCCGCCACCCCATGTGATCGAGAAACTGTGCGAAGTGGCGCAGAAGCCCGATGCCCACGGCTACTCCGCGTCCAAAGGCATACCGGGCCTCAGAAAAGCGCAGGCCAATTATTATGGCCGCCGCTTTGGCGTGGATGTCGATCCGGAACATGAAGTCGTCGTGACTATGGGTTCAAAAGAAGGTCTGGCGAGCCTTGCCACCGCCATCACCGCCCCGGGAGACGTCGTGCTCGCCCCGAACCCTAGCTATCCCATTCACACCTTCGGCTTCATTATTGCAGGCGCCACGATCCGCTCTGTGCCGACGACGCCGGATGAGAATTACTTCCGTTCCCTGGAGCGGGCCATGGCCTTTACCGTGCCGCGCCCGTCTATTCTTGTCGTGAACTATCCGTCCAACCCGACGGCCGAGACCGTTGATCTGGCCTTTTACGAGCGACTGGTCGCATGGGCGAAAGAGAATAAGGTCTGGATCCTGTCCGACCTTGCCTATTCGGAACTTTATTTTGACGGCAACCCCACACCCTCCATCTTGCAGGTGAAGGGTGGCAAGGATGTCGCGGTGGAATTTACATCGCTGTCCAAAACCTATTCCATGGCCGGATGGCGGGTGGGTTTTGCCGTGGGTAACCGGCAGTTGATTGCCGCGATGACGCGGGTCAAAAGCTATCTGGATTATGGTGCCTTTACCCCGATACAGGCCGCTGCCTGCGCGGCGCTCAACGGACCACAGGACATTGTCGAGCAGAATCGGCAGCTTTACCTCAAGCGCCGCGACATCTTGGTCGAGGCATTTGGACGCGCAGGCTGGGACATTCCGCCGCCACGTGCATCTATGTTTGCATGGGCCCCATTGCCGCCCGCGCTCGCGCATCTCGGCAGTCTCGAATTTTCGAAGCAGATGCTGACCCATGCCAAGGTCGCGGTCGCGCCCGGCGTTGGCTATGGTGAGGATGGCGAAGGCTATGTGCGGATCGCCATGGTTGAAAATGAACATCGGCTGCGTCAAGCGGCGCGCAATGTGAAGCGGTATCTGCAATCCATGGGCGTCAACACCCCCGGCCAAGCCAAGGCGATCTGACAATGGCCCGCGCTGAATTCGCCTTTCGCCACCGGTTTCGCGTGCGATGGTCAGAAACAGATGCCCAAGGTGTCGTGTTTAACGCCCGCTATCTGGACTATGCCGATGTCGCGATTACCGAATATTGGCGCGAAACAAAATTACGCGAACGTGCCGATGGGGCGCCTTTGGAATTTCATGTGAAGAAAGCCACAGTGACGTGGTTTGCGCCGATATTGCCCGATGAAATGATTGACGTCATGGCGCGGACGATTGCGACTGGGCGGACGAGCATGACGCAAACCGTCGAAATTCACGGCGCGCGGGATGACGGGTCAGAAGATTTGCGCGCAACGGTTGATCTGGTCAGCGTCCATGTCGATCTTGAAACCCACCGGCCAATATCTTTGCCCGATTGGATAGCACCTGCTTTTGCTGAATTTGATGCAAAGGCAAAATTATTGGCACCGTTATGAGCTTGGGTCGTGGGCATATAATTGCTGCCATGCTCATTTTGGGCAGCAGTGGATTGGCATCTTGCAACCAATCATTGCCTTCAAATGATCGAACAGAATCATCCGCTGGATTCCCGAGTCCATATCGCCCCGTTTCTGAAGCTGGAGATACCCAGTTTTCCAACGAAGCCGCGCGTGACGAGGCGGGCGAAGCGCAGTTTGTGATGGACTGGGCTGGCATAAAGCTCGGTACCACAGTCGCCGATATTGGGGCGGGCGAGGGCTATTATACCATTCGTCTGGCCGAGCGTGTCGGACCAAAAGGCCGGGTGTTGGCGCAAGACATCAATCGGGGTGCGCTAGACCGCTTGGGCGAACGTGTGACGCGTGAGCAACTGGATAATGTGGCGATCAAGGAAGGCGCTGTTGACGACCCCCGCCTGCCCGAAAACAGTTTTGACCGTATCTTCATGGTGCACATGTATCATGAAGTAGATGAGCCATATGCATTTCTCTGGCGCATGCGGCCCGCGATCGCAAAAAGTGGCGAGGTGATCGTGGTCGACAGGGACCGACCAACCGACCAGCATGGCATTCCGCCGAAATTATTGTTCTGCGAATTCGCAGCTGTCGGATACCGTTTGACCGGATTTAGCGAAGAGCTGAAATTGGGGGGCTATATTGCCCGTTTCACGCCGACAGGGCGTCGACCCGACCCTAAAGAAATCAAAACCTGCGGCACGCCGCCTCTGCGCTGAACTCAAAAAATGACCCCCAACCCCTTTCGGGGTAGAGGGTCAGAAGGGGATTGCCTGTTCGGGGTTTCGGGGGGATGGCAATCCGAAAGGCTCACTCTCAAACTGAACGATGGGGAGAGGCTAGGGGTCATTCGTTCGATTTTCGAGTTGAAACAAAGTAACACTTTCGTTTGACAATTTTGCGTCAGAAGGAAGAAGAAAAGAAGGTATCAGGGGCGGGGCTACCTCCACCTTTCGTTTGAGATAACCGCGACCCCAGTTGTCATTCCGATCTGCGCGGGAACGACAAAGGGAGGACGGGAATGACAATGATGAGTTGAGGTTGGCAAAGACGAGCGAGTGAAACCGTTACGAATGCGCCGCCTAAATGCGAGGGGCCGTCAATCGCCTTCGAAATCTATCAGGCAGTCAACCTTGATACCCTTTGCGCGGAGTTTTGCGGCGCCGCCCAGGTCGGGCAGGTCGACGATGAACAATGCCTGTTCGACAATACCTCCACCCCTTGTGATCAGATCGACTCCGGCCAAAGCGGTGCCGCCGGTGGCGATCAAATCATCGACCAGCAACACTTTTTGTCCGTCACGCACATGGCCGACATGCATTTCTATCCGGTCGGTGCCATATTCAAGGGCATAGTCCGTGCCGATCTTCTCACCGGGCAACTTGCCGGGTTTGCGAAGCATCAATTTACCCAGCCCCAGCGCGTAAGAAAGACCAGCCGCAACGACAAAACCGCGCGCTTCAATTCCGGCGATCAATGTCGTGTCCGGGGCGACCATCGCCGCCATCCGGTCGATTGTTGCGCGAAATCCGGGACCGTCGAGCAACAATGTCGAAACATCCCGAAATAATATCCCCGGTTTGGGATAATCGGGGATCGTGCGAATCAGCGCGGCAAGGTCGGCATTGTCAGTCATGAAGATTGAGTGCCTTGTCGTCCCGGAAGTTTCAAAGGAAAAGCGTAGCAAAGCCCATGTTTATCGAAAAACAATAATGTTCTTGACGTTATTCGAATCATGACATATTGATAATCAATAATACCAATATTGGAGATCGATATGACTGAAATTACCGACAACCGTATTTTAAGGGTAACCAGATGGCTGGTGTATCTCATTATGGGCCTTGTCGCTGCGGTAGGAGTTTTTCTCGCGGTGATGAGCGTCATATTGCCATTCCACTGGACCGACGCGATGGCACAGCTCGCCAAATCCTATCCCAATCTCGACCCGTCGACATTGTTACCGCATCTGCTTTCGATTTTTGCTTTGGGCATCATGGTGCTTGGAATGTTGTGGACGATCATGCGGAAACTTCTGGCGATAATCGCCAGTGTTGAGCTGGGCGATCCCTTTGTGCGGGCCAACGCCGTCCGGTTGAAAGCGATCGGCTGGCTGATGGTCGGCTTGCAGATCGTCGGAATGCCACTGGCCTTTGCGGCTGGCGAGCTGGCGGACTTATTCGGGGAATCCGATACCGGTCTGGACCTTTCGCTGAACGGTATCTTGTCCATCCTGCTGGTGTTCATCCTTGCCGGAATTTTCGAACGCGGCGCAGAAATGCGTGAAGAGCTGGAAGGAACCGTCTGATGCCCGTGACTGTCAAACTGGACGATCTGCTTTATGCCAAGCGGATGACTCTGACCGAATTGGCCGAACGGGTGGACATCACGCTGGCTAATCTGTCGATCTTGAAAACCGGCAAGGCCAAGGCGATCCGTTTTTCCACATTGGAAGCGATCTGCAAGGTTCTGGAATGCCAACCCGGTGATTTGCTGGGATTTGAAGAGGGAAACAACTGATGCACATCGCATTCAAAATTTCGGTACCGCCGCGTCTGCTGATGATGCTGGCTCTGGTTTCCGCAGCTGCTCTCATTCTCGGCTAAGCCTGAAACACCCCTCCGCCAAAATGAAAAAGGGCGGCCTATCGCTAGGCCGCCCCTTTTTTGTCCCGTTAAGGAAAACCGAATTACTTCAGTTCGACGGTACCACCAGCAGCAGTGATCTTCGCCTTGATTTCTTCGGCTTCGGCCTTGTTCACGCCTTCCTTGATCGCCTTTGGCGCGGACTCGACAAGAGCCTTTGCTTCGGTCAGACCAAGTGCAGTGATCGCACGGACTTCCTTGATGACAGCAATCTTGTTGCCGCCGTCGCCGGTCAGGATTACGTCAAATTCTGTCTGCTCTTCAGCAGCAGGTGCAGCAGCGGCAGCAGGGCCGGCAACAGCAACAGCAGCAGCGGCGCTAACGCCCCATTTTTCTTCCAGAGCCTTTGCAAGGTCAGCCGCTTCAAGAACGGTCAACGACGAGAGCTGCTCAACGAGCTTTTCAATATCAGCCATAAAAATAACACTCCGATTTTCTTAAATATCTGTAGGGCTCGCCCATAAGGACGCAGCCGGTTAATCCAAAAATATTACGCCGCCTTCTGGTCGGCATAGGCACCAAATACCCGCGCCAATTTCGCAGCCGGTGCAGTTGTGAGCTGGGCGATCTTCGTTGCCGGTGCTTGTACAAGACCGATAATCGTAGCGCGCAGTTCGTCGAGCGATGGCAGCGAAGCCAGCGCCTTCACACCGTTTACATCGAGGAATGTGTCACCCATCGCACCGCCGACAATTTCAAGTTTGTCATTGGTCTTGGCGAACTCGACCGCAATCTTTGCAGCGGCGACCGGGTCCGACGATGTGGCGAGCGCTGTAGGTCCAGTGAGCAATTCTGCTACCGCACCATATTGCGTTCCCTCAAGGGCGATTTTGGCAAGACGGTTCTTGGCAACCTTGTAGCTTGCGCCCGCATCGCGCATCTTCAAACGAAGGTCGGTCGATTGTGCAACCGTCAACCCGAGGTTCCGGGTAACGACAACAACCGCCGCTTCGTTAAAAGTGGCGTTCAGCGATGCAACTGTTTCGGTCTTTTCAGAACGGTTCATGCATTACTCCTTTTTCGGGTTTTTCCGGCGAACCGGACAAACCCAACACGACATTCGAACCACGCAAATGCGTGACCCGTAACTTAGTCCGTGGGGAAGTTTCATGCCGAACTCGCGACAATGAACGTCGGGAGTGGTTGGCGAAGGCAGGCGCAAGGGCCAGACCTGAAATCTCTATCCCCGTCTAGGCTGGACATTAAGATGGGCAAATTCCCATCACCAACTGTCTCGGACGGTTGTCCGGAAAGGCCGTCGCCTCACCGAACGTCGCCGCCACTAGCAGGGTTGGGGGGAGAGTCAAGGCCGTTGCGGATTTCCGCGCTCTGCGAGGCAGTGGAAATCCCGAAATCTTGTGCAGCTTTGGACAATTTATCTTACTGGACAAGCTTTGTCGCGCTGACCTAATCCGGTCACGTTGAATAGCCAAGGCAAGATAGGAGTAAATATGCCGGATGTCCGTGAAACCACTATGGCCCTGATCGAACATTATTATGCCGCGTTCAACGCCATGGACATTGAAGGCATTTTGGCCTGCCTTACCGATGATGTTGCTCATGACATCAATCAGGGCGATCGCGAAAGCGGCAAGGATGCATTCCGCGCCTTTCTGGGCCGGATGGACCATGCCTATAGCGAGCAGTTAAAGGACATCATCATCATGACCAGCCCGGATGGCGCGCGCGCGGCGGCCGAATTCATGGTACATGGCATCTACAAGGTTGCCGACGAAGGTTTCCCGGCGGCGCACGGCCAAAGCTATACCTTGCCTGCTGGCGGCTTCTTCGAAATTCGCGACGGAAAGATTGCGCGTGTTTCGGTCTATTATAATCTTGCCGACTGGATCGCCCAGGTTTCATGACCGTCGACGTCCGCACGTTGACGGATGCAGAGGAACGGCATGCCGCCATTCCGGCGTTGTCCGATCTGCGTATCCGTATTTTTCGGGGCTGGCCCTATCTCTATGACGGGACGGCGGATTATGAGGCGGAATATCTCGCCGAATTCATCCGCGAACCTGGTTCGGCGTTGGTCGTGGCGCAGGATGGCGACGCGATTGTCGGTGCGGCAACAGCATCCCCGATGGCGGGACAAAAGCCGGAGTTTCAGGAACCGTTGCGGCGACATGGACTGGATGTGGCGCGCATTTTCTATTTCGGGGAATCGGTCTTGCTCCCCGCCTATCAAGGGCAAGGTATCGGCCACCGCTTTTTCGACGCGCGCGAAGCTGCAGCCCGCGCGGCTGGGGCGGTCCAGACGGCTTTCTGCGCTGTGATCCGCCCTGACGATCATCCGATGCGGCCCGCTAGCCCCCGCGATCTGCATCCATTCTGGCGGGCGAGGGGCTATGTGCCGGTCGACGGCCTGACCGGCATTTTGCACTGGCAGGATGTGGGTGATGCGTCCGAAATCGCGCACCAGATGCAATTTTGGATGCGCGACCTGTGACCGCTTTGGTCCGCATTGCCGCCGCCCAATATCCCGTCGGGCAACCCGACAGCTTTGTCGTCTGGCAGGCCAAATTGGCGCAATGGGTGGCCGACGCGGTGAGGCAGGGCGCGCAGCTTTTGGTATTTCCGGAATATGCAGCGATGGAACTGGCCGCGATCGACAGCGCGACCGCAGGCGACCTGCACGCGTCGTTGCGCGCGGTCGTGGCGCTGGGGCCACAGATCGACGCGCATTATACCGATCTTGCTCGGCGCTTTGGCGTCACACTGCTCGGCGGGACGCGGCCGCATGGGGTGGACGACGGGCGGATCGTCAACCGGGCGACGCTCTATCTTCCCGACGGGCAAAGCGGGCATCAGGACAAGATCATGATGACGCGCTTCGAACGGGAATCATGGGACATCAAGGGCGGTACCCGTCTGCGTGTTTTCCGCACGCCTCTGGGGATGCTGGGCATTTCGACCTGCTATGATGTCGAATTCCCGATGATAGCGCGCACGCAAGCCACAGCAGGCGCGCAGGTCATCCTTTGTCCATCCTGCACCGACAGTTTGCAGGGCTATTACCGCGTCCGGATCGGGGCGCAGGCGCGGGCGCTGGAGAACCAGATTTTCGTGGTGCAGGCACCGACGGTCGGCATGGCGCCCTGGTCGCCTGCGCTTGATGAAAATTACGGTGCGGCAGGTGTTTTCGTTCCGCCTGACGGCGATAGCCCCGACGATGGTGTGGTGGCGATCGGCACCGAAGGGCAAGGGGCGTGGGTTTTTGCCGATGCCGACCTTGGGCGGGTCGAGCGGTGGCGGACCCAAGGCGCGGTCCGTCCCTTCGCGCATTGGCCCGAACAATATTGCGAGGCGCAGACCGACGATCTGCCGGTGGAGATTGTGTCGCTGGATTAAGCGACCATGAAAAAGGGCCGGAAGTTTCCCTCCAGCCCCCTATTCTAATCTATATGTGCAGGCTTATGCGCCGGCAACGTCGGCCAGATCGACCTTCAGGCCGGGGCCCATGGACGAGCTGATGGCGACCTTGCGGACATATTTGCCCTTGGAACCGCTTGGCTTGCTCTTGATAACCGCATCGACCAGCGCATCGAAATTCTTGCGAAGATCAGCGTCGGAGAAGCTCTTCTTGCCGATGCCGCTGTGGATGATGCCCTGCTTTTCAACGCGGAACTCAACCTGGCCAGCCTTGGCAGCCTTGACGGCTTCGGCAACGTCCATGGTAACAGTGCCCAGCTTCGGGTTTGGCATCAGGCCCTTGGGACCCAGCGTCTTGCCGAGACGGCCAACGATACCCATCATGTCCGGCGTTGCGATAACGCGGTCATAATCAAGGTTACCGGCCAGCATGTCTTCCATCAGGTCTTCGGCACCCACCTTGTCGGCACCAGCAGCGGTCGCGGCTGCGGCCTTGTCGGCGCGTGCGAACACGGCAACCTTCATATCCTTGCCGGTTCCTGCAGGAAGCGAAACCATGCCACGGACCATCTGGTCAGCATGACGCGGGTCGACGCCCAGATTCAGCGCAACTTCGATGGTTTCGTCAAACTTGGCGGTCGCCAGTTCCTTGATGGTTTTCAGCGCTTCATCAACGCCATACAGCTTGTCGGCATCAAGATGCGCGAGCGATTTTGCTTTTTTGGTCAGCTTTGCCATCAGTTCAGCCCTCCACAATTTCGAGGCCCATGGCGGTCGCCGAGCCTGCGATGATTTTTACAGCCGCGTCCATGTCGTTCGCGTTGAGGTCAGCCATTTTCTGGGTGGCGACTTCTTCGAGCTGCTTGCGGGTGATCTTTCCTGCCGAAACCTTGCCGGGTTCTTTCGAACCGGATTTCAGGCCTAGAACCTTCTTGATCAGGTAGGTTGCTGGCGGCGACTTCATCACGAAGGTGAAGCTCTTGTCCGCAAAGACGGTGATCTTGGTTGGAATCGGCGTGCCCTTTTCCATGTCGCCGGTGGCGGCATTGAACTGCTTGCAGAATTCCATAATGTTCACGCCGCGCTGACCCAATGCAGGGCCGATCGGCGGAGAGGGGGTGGCAGAACCTGCAGGAACCTGCAGGCCGATATAGCCGTCAATCTTCTTGGCCATGAGTGGCCTCCTTTCATTCTTTCTCCGCCGTTGCGCGCGCGCATTGACGGATCAAATTAAGCGGTCAAACGGCAATCCGAAGAGAGCCTCCCGCACGGTTTTTCCCTGATTCTTATCGGGGAAGGGGCGCGCATAGTCTAACACGACGCTTAAATCAACAAACTCGTCACCCTGAACTTGTTTCAGGGTCTATCGTGCCAAACAGATCGAAGAGCAGAGAGGAGAAATGGACCCTGAAACAAGTTCAGGGTGACGGTTCCCCGCGCCCGTCACTTCATCAGTTCAACTTCTTCGAAGTCCAGTTCGACCGGTGTGGCGCGGCCGAAGATCGATACCGAAACCTTGACGCGGTTCTTGTCGAAATCGAGTTCCTCGACCAAGCCGTTGAAGCTGGCGAACGGTCCGCCCAATACCTTGACCTGATCGCCGATTTCATAGTCGACCGAAACACGCTTTTTCGGTGCGGATTCGAGTTCCTGCTTGGTGTTCAGAATGCGGGCGGCTTCGGCTTCGCTGATCGGCTGCGGCTTGTTGCCCGCGCCCAAAAATCCGGTGACCTTGGGTGTGTTTTTGACAAGGTGATAGACATCGTCATTCATGTTCAGCTTGGCGAGAACATAGCCCGGGAAGAATTTGCGTTCCGCCTTGATCTTCTTGCCACGGCGCACTTCGGTGACCTGTTCGGTCGGAACCTCGACGGCTTCGACCAGTTGCGAGAGGCCAATGCGCTCTGCTTCGGCGAGTATCTGGTCACGGACCTTGTTTTCAAAACCCGAATAAGCGTGAATGATGTACCAGCGTGCCATATCTTCTATTCTTTTCTCTTGCCGCGCTTAGCCTTGGGCCAGCGACAGCAGCCCCTTCACAATCGCGGCAAAGACCGCGTCGACACCCAGGAAGAAGAAGGCAAGTATGATCGTCATGATCAGCACCATGATCGCGGTCTGCACAGTTTCCTGCCTTGTGGGCCATACTACCTTGCCGATTTCGGTCCGCACCTGACGGATGAATTCACCGGGGCTTGTCTTTGCCATATTCTGTCTTCCTGTTTCACTTCCGAGGGTAGCCGCCAGCGCTCCGACCGGCGGGGTCGAGAGCGATATAGGTTCCGATTTCGGAAAGACTAGGCCTTTAGCCACAGATTCGCGTCGAGGCAAGGGGATTTGGTTTTCGGAACAGCCTTGAACTATCGGTGCGTTTGGCTATCTCCGGCTGCGTACATCCCAACAGGAATTTCTTGCCCATGCCCTCCGGTCTTGCTGCCTTACTCGATGATATTGCCACCATTACCAAAGTTGCCGCGGCCTCTGTGGACGATGTCGCCGCCGCCGCTGGCAAGGCGAGCAGCAAGGCGGCCGGCGTGGTGATCGACGATACCGCCGTTACCCCTCAATATGTGACAGGCTTTACCCCGGACCGAGAATTGCCCATCATCTGGCGCATTGCGAAGGGGTCGCTGTTTAACAAATTGGTGATTATCCTGCCGGTGGCATTGCTGCTCAGCCTCTTTCTGCCGTGGGCGATTACGCCGTTGCTGATGCTGGGCGGGGCCTATCTATGTTTTGAAGGGGCGGAAAAGGTTCTGGAGAAGCTGAGTCCACATGAAGAGGAAAGCCTGGCCGAAGAAGTGGCCGAGCTGACCAGTGCGGAGCATGAGCAAATCATGGTCAAAGGCGCGGTGCGTACCGACTTCATTCTTTCCGCCGAAATCATGGCCATCGCCCTTAACGAAGTGAAGCAATTGGCCGAAACCTCGGTCTGGCTGGAGGCGGCGACCCTGGCGGTGGTGGCTGTGGCGATTACGATCGCGGTTTATGGCGTCGTCGGCCTGATCGTAAAAATGGATGATATCGGCCTTAATATGGCAAAACGCAGACTTGGCGTGACCCGCGCAATCGGCCGCGCGCTGGTCCGCGGTATGCCCAAATTGCTGGCGGTGCTTTCCACCGTGGGTACGGCGGCGATGTTGTGGGTCGGCGGGCAGATTGTTATCCACGGCTTTGGCGTCCACCCGGCCGAATATGCCGGACTGCACAAAGGCGCGCTGGCTTGGTTCGTCGATGCAGCGTTATGCGGTGTGTTCGGCCTTGCGCTGGGTGCCATTATCGTATGGGTGCACCACAAGGTTTCGGGTGCGAAAGGGAATTGAGACCCGACCATTATCCATGAGAGGAAATGGCAGGAGTTGGGGGACTCGAACCCACGACCCTCGGTTTTGGAGACCGATGCTCTACCAACTGAGCTAAACTCCTGCACTTCACCCATTGACTGAACAATGCCGCGAAGAGATGCGCCCTTAACGCTGTTGGCGTGGCGGGGCAAGTATCAATGTGCCGCTTGCGACCTATGTGTTGGGGACAGTCCCTAAGGGACAGCCCCCAACCCCTAATCAGAATTTGATCGACGCTTCCAAGCCGTAGATCCGCGGTTCGTTGACGAAACCGGTCAGGTTGTTGAAGTCGATACCGCCGACGGCTGATGTGTCGTTGGTGATGTTGCGGACAAAGCCTGCGACATCGAAACGGTCGGTGCGATAGCCGACACGCAGGCCGCCTTCCAACATGCTGTCATCATTAAATTCTTCCGAGGTGTAGAGGAAGAAATTGACTTTGGAGCGATAGGCCCAGTCCGTGAAGGCATAAATTTCGCCATTTCCGACAGGAACACCATAGCCAGCGGTCCAGTTGATCGACCATTTGGGCGCCTGCGGCAACTGGTTGCCGTCGATCGAGAAAATGCCGGGGCTCGCCGGACGGGCCGGATCGGTTACGGTGCATCCGCCACCGCATCCCGTAATGAACGCATTCGTGTCGTCGATTTCGGCGCTGTTATAGCTGATACCTGCGGTCAGGCTGAGATTATCGATGGGGCGTGCTTCCAGTTCCGCTTCAAATCCGTAACCGGCAACATTGTCCACATTGATCAGGCGCGCCGCGTTGCTTGCCCCGCCAACTGCGGTCAATTGGGCATTGTTCAGATCATATTTGAACGCCGACAGGTTGAAGCGGACGCGGTTGGAAAACTGCGTCTTGATTCCGGCTTCGTAAGACATGATGGTTTCGGAATCAGCGGTGCTGATCGCGTCCTGAACCGTGGTGAACACGAACAGCGCACGGCCCTGGATCGACGGTGCGCGATAGCCCTTGGCCACGCGGGCATAAAGGTTCACCGCATCCGACGCTTCATAGGTGGCGCTGATATCCCAGGTCAGGTTGTTGTCCTGCACCTTGGCAAGGCCAGTGCCGATGGCGCCGAAGAAACCGCCCCGACCAACGTCAAGACGACGCTTGTCGTCATTATACCGCAGACCGGCCGTCAGCGAGAGCTGCTCGGTCAGTGGATAGGTCAACGAACCAAATATGCCCCAGGCCTTTGAATCCTGCTGCTGCAATGCAGTTACGCTTGGGCTTGTGCCGGTGGGTGTGCTGAAGTTGAACGAAGCGATGGCGAGGCTTTCGTCAAAGTAGAACACCCCGGCTTGATATTTCAGGCCTTCGTCATTGTTCGACGAGATGCGTACTTCTTGTGTTAGCTGGTCAAGATCAGGAACATCATCCTGCGAGTTTGCCGAAAAGGGAATAAATCCGGGACCAGCAGGGACGCCACCGTCGATATCGCCACGGCTGGAATATTTACCGCTCCACCAGGATGTCACCGATGTCAGTGTCGCAGGGCCGAAATCATATTCAAACGTGCTGGCGATGCTGTACAATTTCAGCTTCTGGAAATTCAGGCCATCGGCGCGAACTTGATCACGACGGAACGGGGTGTTCACGCCGCCCAATCCGACCAGATTGTTGGTACCTGGGGCAAACACATTGGCACGGAATACGCGGGCTGTACCATCAAAGTCCCGATATTGGCCAGTTACGCGCAGTTTAATGGCGTCGGTCGGCGCATATTGAAGCTGCAAGCGCAGTGCGAGGTCTTCATAGCCTTCGAGATTATTTTCACCGGGGGCATCGATATTGTCGACCCAGTCGCTGCGCCGCTGATAGGTGCCTGAAAGACGGGCCGAAAATGCATCCGACAATTTCCCGCCTGCTGCGCCTTCGAGCGACAGCGAGTTGAACCGGCCATAGCTTGCTTTGGCATAGCCGCCATCCTTGTCGGGACGCACGCTATCGAACTTCACGATACCAGCCGGTGTGTTGCGACCGAATAATGTGCCCTGAGGACCGCGCAAGACTTCGACCCGTTCTATATCGAAAACGGGAAAGCCTTTCAGGATCGGGTTTTCAAGAACGACATCGTCATACACCAGACTGACTGGTTGCGAGGCGTTCAGGTCAAAATCGGTATTGCCAAGGCCGCGAATATAAAAACGCGGGAAAGTACGTCCGAACGAGCTTTCGATATTCAGGCTAGGGACGCGACCTGCAAAGGCGCGAATGTCGCCGCCACCTGCGTTTATCGCGTCAAGCTTCTCACCTGAAACCACATCGACCGACAAGGGCACATCCTGCAAATTTTCTTCACGGCGCTGCGCGGTGACGACGATTTCGCTGAGTCCGCCTTCTTCGGCGGCTTCATTCTGGCCATAAGCCGGCGCGATAAGAAAACTGGTCGAGGCAATTGCAATGGCAACGCCAGATGTAAGGGTTGAACGGAAAGTACGCATGGAAACTCCCTGAATGTCAGTGGGTCGATAGAGAATCGGGGCACTTTTGGTCCCGTTATCGCCGCCATCATTCTTCCCGGCAAAAGGGTCAACTCTGCATTGCAAATCTGTGACGTTTTTGCGTCGCCTGTGGCAGTTTTGCACCGAAACAAGTTCAGGATGGCGGTTATTCATGAGACGGACTTGATCTCCCCCTCCCGCCTGCGGGAGGGGCTAGGGGAGGGGGCGCGCCGCGGGCGCGCCTTGCAACCTCTCCGACTCACCCTCCCCCAACCCCTCCCGCCTGCGGGAGGGGAGTAGGGTGACGGGGAGGAGAGCGGAGTTTCCTAAAAGCTCATCTCGTCATAAATCCGGCGGATATCGCCGCCCCATTCGCCGTGGTAGCGGTCTAGCAGCTGCTCTGACATGGTTTTGCCCGATGCCACAATTTCGCGCAGGGGATCGAGAAAACCGGTTTCATTGTCGCCGCTGCTGTTCAGGCAATTGCGCGCGGCGAGCCCTGCGGAAGAAATGTCGAGAATACGCCCGGCCAGGTCGAGCAATTTGCCTCCGCCGGGAAGCGCGGCATTCAGGCCCTGTGCGGGAACGGCAGAGCGCAAGGCTTCGCGTTCATCCATCGACCAGTGCTTGACCTCATCCCACGCCGCGTCGAGCGCACCTTGATCGTACAACAGGCCAACCCAGAAGGCGGGCAGCGCGCAGATGCGGTTCCATGGGCCACCGTCGGCCCCGCGCATTTCGAGAAAGCTTTTCAACCGGACCTCGGGGAAAGCGGTCGACATATGGTCTTCCCAATCGCTGACGGTCGGTTTTTCACCCGGTAGAACGGCCAATTCGCCTTTCAGGAAATCTTTGAAATCGAGGCCCGATGCATCGATATATTTGCCGTCACGATAGACGAAATACATCGGTACATTCAGCATATAATCGACATAGCGTTCATAGCCGAAACTGTCGTCAAATACGAACGGTAACATGCCGGTGCGATGCGGGTCGGTGTCGGACCAGATATGGCTGCGATAGGAAAGGAAACCGTTGGGCTTTCCTTCCAGAAAAGGGGAATTTGCAAACAATGCGGTCGCCAGTGGTTGCAGCGCCAAAGAGGTGCGGAATTTATGCGCCATGTCAGCCTCGCTCGAAAAGTCGAGATTGACCTGAATGGTGCAGGTTCGCAGCATCATATCAAGACCCATGCTGCCGACACGCGGCATATGGCGCAGCATGATTTCATAACGGCCCTTGGGCATGATGGGTAACTCGGCCCGCGTCTTGTCTGGCCAAAGGCCCATGCCCAAAAAGCCTTTGCCGGTTTTCTCGCCAATGGCCTTGACCTGTTTGAGATGCCGTCCGGTTTCCGCGCAGGTCTGGTGCAGATTTTCAAGCGGCGCCCCGGACAGTTCCAATTGTCCTGCAGGTTCAAGGCTGACGGCTCCATCCGGGCCGGTCAGGGCAATGACATTTCCGCCCTCCATCACCGGGGTCCAGCCATATTCGGTCAACGCCATCAACAAGTCACGAATGCCGCCGGGTTCGTCATAGGTAGGGGCGTTGAAATTTTTGCGGCAATAAACGAATTTCTCATGCTCGGTCCCGATGCGCCAGCGGTCCTTGGGTTTTTCCCCCTTGGCGATCGCTGCAACGAGTTGATCGCGGCTCTCGATGACGGGTTCGTTGCGATTCGAAACTGTTTTTGTGCTCATGACGCGGGTTTAGAAATGTCGCGGCTGTATTGCCAGTAATTTCATCGCGTCAGTTGACGGTGACAAGAAAGGCCAGAGCAAAGCTGGCGGCGTTCGCCATTGTCGGAGCCGAAAGCGAAAGTACGGATCCGGAGACCGAGGCACCCATCGGGTCGGATTCGTCGGCACCCACGGCGTCATCATCTTCTGCAGTTAACGTACTGGCGCAGTCGGTACCCGAGCGTAATGAATTCGGTACATAGCTTGTGTTGGGCGGGATGATGTCGGTCCCTGAGATCGTCGTTGCCAGACCCGGGCCATCGTTGGAAATAGTGATGCAATAACGGACGCGCGCGCCTGGAACGGATTTCGGGTTCGTGGCACTTACAAAGTCAAATTGCGCCACACTAATTTTTGTGACGCTGAGCGTAGCGCGCAACGGAATGATCGATAAAGTGGATTGGAAGAATGTCCCGGTGTTTGCGGCCACATTATCGCAAATACTCAATGTCCAATTGCCGTTCGCATTTTCGCCATTAAACGTGTTCAAGCTTTGGACAGGCGAAAAGCTGCGTTGAAACGGAGGCGCTACCGTCCCTGCCGCCGCCGTATCGTTCGCGGCGGAATGCGTGTTCACCGAAGTCGGAATTGCACTGTCGAAAAGTACATTGAGATTACTGCGTGTCCCACCGGTATTGCGAAACAAGGTTACACTGGTTCCGGCAGGCGACGTCAGCGTTATGATCAAATTGTTCCGCCGCGCATGCCCGATCAATACCCCGATATTGATGTCGGCAATTGTATAGATTTCGGGTACATTGATTATGCGGTTTAGCGGGTTCGCACATGGGGTCAAAGTTTCGGAAATATTACCGTCTACGCTATTGGTATAACTGATCACAGTCTGTGCAAAGCCGGGGCTGGACCAACCCGCCCACAAGGCCATGGCAAAAAAAACCGTGCGAAGCCATCGCCAGATTATCCTGTCGCCATATATAACCATAGTTATATATTAGCAGACATTTGACTGGTTTTTCCACGACTTTTTTTAACGGCGTTAGGAAGGAAGAATGGCTAAATCTTTCAAGGCCATGGAGCCCGCCATTGCCATGCAGGCGCTCTCCTTCTTCTTCCTTTTTCCCTTTTTACTTTCGACGAAAACAAGGACACGGCCATTCAACGCGAACGGAAGTATTTGGCGCAACTTAATTGACCGTCGCGTTGAACACCATCGCAAAACTTGCCGCAGGCCCAAGCGATGCGGCCCGGCCGGTCACGACATTCCCGGCAAAATCCATACCGAACGGGTCGGTTTCATCCCCGCCGCTATTATTGTCATCCTCTGCCGTCGCTGCTGCCGCGCAGGATGTGCCAGAGAGCAAGCTGCCGGGAACGAACGTCAGGTTGGCCGGAATGCTGTCGGTGGCCACGACGTTGCTGCTGGTGGCACTGCCCGAATTGGAAACGAGCACGCAATAGCGAACAATGGCACCGGGAACGGACTTGGGATTGCTGCCGCTGACACCGTCGCCCACCACGTTGCTGAGCTTCGTGACACTTAGCGCGGTCTGCGGGTTGCAAAAGGTGAAATCGTTGATGGCGATGGCTTGCCCGTCGGGATCGGCTGGGGCCGTCGTGTGGTTGCCATAGACAATGGTGATCGTATCGACCGGCGATGAAAATGTCGCCACGACCGTGCCCTGATTGGTCGTGTCTGACGCCGTCACATCGCCGATGGCGACATTACCGAAGACGTAGTTGGTTATGCCATTTGTTAGCGTTGGAGTAACCGACGCGCCGTTGTAACTGCCGGTAATCGTCATCTTGTCGGCAAAGTCATTGGGTGCGTAGTCGACGTCAAAGATCGTAAACTGTGTACCGGGGACAGCGGTCGGCAGAGTGACCACCGTTGTCGTCGTTTGCGTCCGGCTTGTATATTCAACATTCTGGTACAGCGAATTCTGGCCTGTCGTCCCGCCCGTGATCGTCGCGTTGAGTTGCAAGGGGATGGTGAACGTACCTTGCGTGGTGACATTAAATCCGATGGTGCCGATATTGGCCACATTGGCGGTTCCGGTCGGACTGCCGCTGGTCCAGCTTTGCGCGTTCCAGTCAAGCAATGTCGTGCCATTGGGACAGAATAGTGTAGGCGGCGTTCCGGCGGTTCGCGTTCCGGTCGTGGTAAAACTGACCTCCGCGTCGTCATCTTCATTTGTGGAGTTGTTTCCCGGTATGGAATCGAGATCGGTGATCGACGACGCGCTGATCTCCGCGTCATTCTGGATGGTGGTGCCGAGACCGGCGGTGATCGTAACGTTGATGGTCAGCGTTCGGGTGGTGCCGACCGGAATGCTGCCGACTGTCCAGATACCGGTTGAGCTGTTGTAACTACCAAATCCAGTCGCACTTACAAAAGTAACACCGAAAGGTAAAACGTCCCGAACGGTTACGCCTGACGCCGCAGAAGGCGAACTGGCTGAATTGGTTGCGGATAATGTGTAAGAAATGGCATTGCCACTGGCAGGCGTTGCATTGCTGACTGTTTTTGCGAGCGATAAATCTGCATAATTGGCCGGAGCTTGTGTGAGATACAGGTCCGCGCGCATGAACGTGCCGATATCGGCTGCGATCGAATCGCATATTACCATCGTCCAGTTGCCAAGCGCATTCTGTCCATCAAATGCGTTCAATATCGACGTCGGGCGGAAAGTCCGTTGATAGGGCGGGACCGCCCCTGTGGTATCGTTGCTCGTATGGCTGCTGATCGCAGCCGCTGCTTCATCGTCATATAGAACATTAAGGTTGTCCGCAGCAGCACCTGTATTGGTCATAATCTGGACGGTCGTTCCGGCAGGTGACGTCAATGTTATGCGAAGGTCGGACCGATATGTGTGGCTGAGCAACACGCCCAAATCGACATCGGATAATGTGAAACTGGTGCCAACACTGAACGTCCGCGTGACTGTGGTCGAACAATTGGTGGAATCGACGATATTGCCGGTAATGGTGTTGCTGTACTGGGTAACCGTCTGGGCAAGTGCCAATGTCGGCAACAAAAATACCGCAAAGATCACCGCCGCAAAAGGTGCGATAATCCGCAGCAAAGCTGCCTTTACAAATGAAAGCGACCCCATTTTCAATTTCGCTTTGGTCCCAAAGTCATCGGGAAGGGGTAATGGAAAGAATTTAATTAATGATAAATAGCAGCGGAATTGCGCGCTTCTAATTTGTAAAATTCTATAAATTTTGGGTGGCGGTTAACATTATTACCGATCGTTAACCTCATCGCGGTAAAAATGGTCGCACGCGTTACGACCAGGACCGCAATTGCATAAAGCTACAATCAACCGGCTTCGGCTTTTATTGGCGATGATGTTCGCCGCGTTTATCGGGTTGGGATCTACGTCCGCCCAGGCGCAGAGCTGTGCGCCTGCGACGTCGCAAGGCACCGCGCCGCAGGGTTGGGAAACCTACTGCTGGCTGGATTTTTCGACCTATAATGATGCAACGGCGCGTTCGGCAGCGGGGCAGAATTTTTCCTTCAACCTGAACGATGGCTCGACGCTTTCTTTCAACTTGAAGGTAACACCAACAACCGCCACGGCGTTCGGCTCGATCGCCGCGCCATCATGGACAGGGGCCGCCGTCGGTAACACGGCCTTTCTGGGCATACCGGGGCGGCCCGTGCTCTATACTTCTTCGGCAGGAAACAAGTCGATCACCTTTTCGGGGATCACGATTACCCCGCCGCCCGGAGCGCCTGCGGTTACCGCCTATTCCTTTGTGGCAGCCGATGCGGAATCCACCAATGATGGCGAGAATTTGCAGTTCATAACCAATGGCTCGGGGTGGCAGATACTGGATCAGGTCAACCCGATCAGCGGCAGCACCTATCCGCTTATCTCGGGTACCGGCACGTCAACCTTTACCGAAACAGGTGTGTCCGGAACGGTCGGGGGATATATTGTCGGATCAAACAGCCCGACCACGGTCACCACCAACATGGCGGCTGGCGGTCTGCAAGGCGCGATGTTTGCGGTCCGTTTTGCCTCTATCCGCCTACGCAAAACCATTACCGGCGCGCGCGTCAACGCGGCGGACCAGTTCACCTTTCGCGTGTCGGCAACATCGTCGGGCACCACATTGGCAACCGGCACCACGACCGGGACCGGAAACGGCCCCTTCTCCGCGACGCCCCTCTCGCTGGCGTCGGGCATTCCGTTGACCCTGTCCGAGGCAATGGCACCGGGCAGTGTCAGCACATTGGCGAAATATGCAAGTCTGCTGACCTGCACAAATACGACGACAAGTTCGACAACACCGCTGCCCAATAATCTGCTGACCACCAGTTATAATTTCGGCGCGTTGCAGTTCGGCGATGCCGTGATTTGCGTGTTCAATAACGCTGCCTTTCCGCATATCCAGATCAGCAAGGCGCTCGGGACCGGTGGGCGGCGGTTCAGCACCGACCAGTTTACCGTTCGCATCAACCAGGCATCGACCGTTGTGGCTTCCGCAACGACTACGGGCACAGGTACGACGGTGACTGGCGGGAATACCGGCTTGGTTCAGGTCACGCCGGGGACAACCTATACATTGGATGAAATCATGTCGGGACCGGGCAGCCTGACACAATATACGTCCACACTTGCGTGTACAAACGCGACGAACGGAGTGACGACAACTTTCCCGACGACCGTTCCTGCCAATATCACGCCGGTCTTGGGTGACATCATCAGTTGCGTTGTAACCAACACGCGACTGTCAGGAAACGCCACATTGATCGTGTCGAAAACATCGACGATCGTGTCTGACGGTGTCAGCACCGCGAACCCCAAATCAGTTCCGGGCGCAATTGTGCGCTACACCATCACCGTCCAGAATACCGGCAATTTGTCGGTGGACGCGAACAGCATTGTCATTGTTGATGCCTTTCCGCCGAATTTCACGCTCGATGCATCGACGCCCTTTACCTTCACCGAAGGCACGCGCGTCAGCAACCTCAATGCGTTTAACCAGAGCACTATGGTGAGCTATTCCAATACGGGAAGCGCGCCCTTTACGGCGTCATTGGGCAGCGGCTATAACGCCGCCGTCCGCGCATTCCGCTTCGCGCCCGTCGGGTCGATGCAAGGTGCCGGAACGACCGGCCCGTCAAGCTTCTCAATCTCATTCGTCGGGCGCCTGAACTAACCCCAATCGCCCTGCGCCGCCATCCAGACCGATAGCGCCGCCACCGCCGCCGTATCGGCGCGCAAAATCCGCGGGCCAAGCGACACGGCGACTGCCGCCGGATGCCCGCGAATGGCGCTATTCTCCGCGTCGGTAAAGCCACCCTCCGGCCCGATCAGCAGCGCGGCTGGCCCGGCCTTGATGGCTGATCCGAACGGCACGCCCCCGCGCTCGTCACAGAAATAGAGCGCGCGTTCCGCCGACCAGCCGCGCAGCAGGGCATCGAGTTTTGCCAGCGGCGCAATCTCAGGCAGGGCCGTCCGCTCGCACTGTTCGGCCGCCTCGATCATATGCGCGCGCAGGCGGTCTTCCTTGACCTTGTCCACGACGCATCGCGCCGTCAGCAAGGGCACAAAGCGCGCCGCGCCCAGCTCGCAGGCTTTCTCCGCGATCCAGTCAAACCGGTCCTTTTTGACCAGCGCCTGGCACAGCCAGATATCGGGCACCGCCTCGCGCAGGCGCAAGCGTTGCGCCACGTGCAGGGTCAGGTCGCGCTTCCCCGCGCTCGCTACATGGGCGAGATATTCGCCAGTTTGATCATCGAACAGGACGACAGGCGCGTCCACTTTCAACCGCATCACCCCGATCAGATAATGCGCCGCGCCGCCGGACACGGCGACATCCTGCCCTTCGGCAAGCGGCTGTTCGACAAACAGGCGCGGGGTGGATTTCGGGGGCCAGGCGGGGGTTGCGGGCATGACGGTTCCCTAACCCCAAATAGACCGCGCGTCATCCTGCTTTTGGAACAAGTTCGGCGTGACGACGGGCGGATTTTTGTGCAGAGCGGTGCCATGGCGATTCAAACGGTTCCGGACAGTGAATATAGCGGCTTCATGGGCCTGTTGCCTCCATGGCTTCGCGCCTTTGCCTTGCTGGCCCGTTTTGACCGGCCGATTGGCTGGTGGCTGCTGTTCTGGCCTTGCGTTTATGGACTGGCGCTATCGGGCGGATTGATTGCCCAGTGGGATTTGGCCCTATGGATGCTGCTCGGCGCTATTGCGATGCGTGGCGCCGGGTGCGTGTATAACGACATTGTCGACCGCGACCTCGACGCGCAGGTCGCGCGCACCGCGCTGCGGCCTTTGCCGAGCGGCGCGGTCAGCGTGAAGGCGGCATGGGCGTGGTTGCTCACCCTGTGCCTTGTCGGTCTCGCCGTGCTCATGCAGATCCGGTGGGAGGCGCAACTTGTTGCCCTGGCCAGTCTCGCGCTTGTCGCGGCCTATCCTTTCATGAAGCGGATAACATGGTGGCCGCAACTTTGGCTCGGACTGGTGTTCAGTTGGGGCGCGCCGGTCGGCTGGGTTGCGATCACCGGGCAGGCCGACGCTGCGATGGGCTGGCTGTATGCCGGAACGATCTGCTGGGTCATCGGCTACGACACCGTCTATGCCATACAGGATCGTGAAGATGACGCGCTGGTCGGCATCAAGTCGAGCGCCTTGCGTCTGGGCGGATATATCCGCAGCGGCGTCGCGTTCTTCTACACGCTGGCGCTCACCGGTTGGGGCTTGGCGATCTGGAGCATCCGTCCGGAAAAACAGGCGCTGGTTGCTTTAGCACCTGTTGCTATTCACTTGATGCTGCAAGTTTTTTCACTCAAGAATGATGGCAGCAATGCGCTCGACCATTTTAGGTCGAACCGGATGGCCGGGCTGTTCGCGGCTTTGGCCTTTCTGGTCGTAGGGGCCGCAGGGACTTTTTAGGAGAGTAATATGGAACATCGTCGTTTGGGAAAAAGCGCCGTTGTTGTTTCCGACATCTGCATGGGAACAATGACCTTCGGATCGCAAACCGAAGAGGCAGAGGCGCACCGCATATTGGACAAATGCCTCGATGCCGGAATCAACTTTTTTGACACCGCAGAGGGCTATCCTGTTCCACCCGACATCAAATGGGTCGGCCGAACCGAGGAAATTGTCGGGCGCTGGATGAAGGGCAAGAATCGCGACGCGATCATCATGGCGACCAAGGTGTCCGGCCCCAGCCATGTGTGGTTCAAATCCCCCAAGCGCGGCGGCATGACGGCGCTGGACCGGCATAACATCACCGTCGCTGTCGAAGACAGTCTGCGCCGGTTGCAGACCGACTATATCGACCTCTACCAAACCCATTGGCCCGACCATGACACCGCCTATGACGAAACCATGGAAACGCTCGACGAGTTGGTCCGCGCCGGAAAAGTGCGCGTGCTGGGGTGCTCGAATGAAACCAGCTATGGCCTGATGAAGTCGCTGGCGACGTCGGAACGGCTGGGCACGGCGCGGTACCACACGATCCAGAATAATTATTCGATCAACAACCGCCGTTTCGAAGATGAACTGAAGCAGGTCTGCCGTCAGGAAGGCGTGTCGTTGCTGCCCTATTCCCCCTTGGGTGGCGGTGTTTTGTCAGGAAAATATCTCGACAACCAGCGTCCTGAAGGCGCGCGTTTTTCCCGCTATCTGGAAATGCAAGGGGAACGCCAGTTTGAAATGGCGCAACGGTTTGCAGGGCCAAGGGCGCTGGAATCTACGGCGCGGATCGTCGCCATCGCGAAAGAAGCGGGCATGTCGCCCATCACCTTGGCGACGGCTTGGTCAAAGCAGAATGACTTTGTTGCCTCGACCATCGTGGGGGTCAGCCGCGAGGATCAACTCGACGAGATTTTCGCAGCGATTGACCTGAAGTTGAGCAAGGAAGTGATGTCGGCGGTGCACAAGGTTACGAAGGAAATTTTGTACCCAATGGGGTAGTGGTTGGGAGCGTCCCGATCGGGACGCTTACCAAGCGGATACTCCCTTTACCTTACGCGCTTCGTCACCCTGAACTTGTTTCAGGGTCTATTCCTCAGCCTGTTCCTACGCCCTCGGTGACAAGCCAGACGGCAACGCACGGTTGCGTTCTCTTTCACAGAAGGTTTGCCGCTTAAAGATGGACCCTGAAACAAGTTCAGGGTGACGGTGTGTATTATTTCGATGGCAACGACGGCTTCTCATTCAGTGGTATCAGCCCGATCAGCCCGTCACAATCTCCGAACGACCATAGCCCAAGGCTTCGGCCAATGCCTGCAACCGGCGCTGGACCGAGTTGGAGCGCAGCCGTGTTGCCTGACCGCTCAGCCGCAGGCGTAATATGGCGTCGTCGCCTTCGATCCGACTGTCCGACAAGGCGCGTCCGGTACCACCGTCGAGCCGCTGCGCCAGACGGATCGCCAAGCCCCAGATCACCGCCTGCGCCAGCGCGCCGGGCTTGGCGAGATTGGCCAGCATTTCCGGCAGCGTCCGCTTGCCTGCATGGACCGTCCAGAGGGCGGCGGCGATGATGGCACGGTCGCTGGCGACGACACCCGGCCAATTTCCGTCGAGCGCCAGATCAAGCGCGTGGTCGGCGCGATATTCGGGGTTCACATTCCACACGCTGTCCGACAGCAGGCAGGCGGCACGGCACAGCCGGGCGTCGCCATCGCTCTGTCCGGCGAACACGGGGGCAATCCAGTCGGCCAGCGCATCGCCATGAAAGGGGAAGCGGGCGAGGCGTTCGCCTTCAAAGCGGGTCGCGGCAATCAGCGGGTCCTCCCGCCGCTCGGCATCGGAAAGCTGGTCGAACAGCAATCCCTCACGCAAGCCGTAAATACTGGTGACCAACTCGCTTGGTTCCAACAGGCGGACAACGCCAGACAAAAGCGCCGTCGCCCCCGGTAATGCAGCGATACGCGCCGAAGCAACGACTTTGGTCTGGGCCAACGCCGTCGCATCATTAACCAGCGGCATTAACCGCATCGGCGCGTCGGATGGCATTTGGTAATTGGACAGGATGGTCAGCGGATATCCGACATCGTGCATGTGCAGGCGTGCAAATGAACGCCATGATCCTCCGATCATGTAAAAGGGCAAACCGCTCTCGATTGGAAAGCCGTCTTCGCCTTTTATCGCCGCGATATCGTCGCGCAGCATCTGGGTTATCTGCTTGGTGGTTTTGCCTTTCAGCACCGCATGGCGCAACGTACCCAGCGGCAATGATATGCGATCACCCAATTTGCCATCCGCCACGCGGATCAGTTCAAGGCTGCCCCCGCCCAGATCTCCGACATAGCCGTTGGCATGCGGATTATCGCTGACCACACCAAGGCCGGCAGCCGTTGCCTCGGTTTCGCCGTCGAGCACCTCGACCCGGATGCCCAGTGCCGCCGCGCTTTCGACCAGTTGCGCTCCGTTCTTTGCTTCGCGTGTTGCTGCGGTCGCCACCACGCGCAACGTGTCGACTTTCATGGACCGTGCGAGTGTTTCAAACCGCGCCAAGGCGGCCAGCGCCTTTTTCATTGTTGCTGCGTTTATGATCCCGTCGCCAGCAAGGCATGCACCCAGAGCGACACGGCTTTTTTCGTTATAGATCGGCATCGGCGCACGCGGCAGACCGGCATAGACGACAAGGCGAACTGTATTGGAGCCGATATCGATCACGGCCTGACGGACCGATTTCATCTCCGCCGGACAAGGTTTAACGTCGGCACCTTTTTGTCATCGGCCAAAGCGCCGCCGCGACCCGACAGCGATGCGTTGGTCATGAAATAATGGTGCAGATTGAACGGCATATCGCCTGCCTTGACCCTTTCGTACCGGCCATCCGACCGCAGCATCCAGCTTTGCTGATTGTCGAGCAGGTTTGCAACCATAACCTGATCTAAAATCTGGTCATGGACTGTCGGGTTTTCAATCGGCAGCATATATTCGACGCGCCGGTCAAAGTTGCGCGACATCCAGTCAGCGGACGAAATAAAGACCTTTGCCTTGGGATTGGGCAAGTCGGCACCATTGCCCATCGCCCAGATACGGCTATGTTCCAAAAAGCGTCCGACCACGGATTTTACACGGATGCGCGACGACATGCCTTTGACGCCAGGGCGAAGGCAGCAAATGCCGCGCACGACCAGATCGATTTCCACTCCGGCTTCGCTGGCTTCGTACAATTTGTCTATGACCGCCTTGTCGACCAGTGAATTCAGTTTTGCCCACACTGCGCCGGGTTTCCCCGCCTGCACATTGGCAATTTCCTGATCGATCAACGCCATTACCTTTTCGCGCAAACCCAGCGGGCTCATGGTCAGTAATTTCAGGTCGCTCGGCGGAATATAGCCGGTGATATAGTTGAAGATCTGGCCCGCATCATGGCCGACACGAGGGTCGGCGGTGAAGAAACTGATGTCGGTATAAATCTTGGCGGTGATCGGGTGGTAATTGCCCGTGCCCAAATGGCAATAGGTGCGAAAACCATCGGCTTCACGGCGAACAACCAGCGAGATTTTGGCATGCGTTTTCATGTCGACAAAGCCATAGACGACCTGAACCCCGCTATTTTCCAGTTGCGAGGCCCAGTGGAGATTCTGCTCCTCGTCAAAGCGTGCTTTCAGCTCGACAATGGCCGTCACTGACTTGCCGGCTTCCGCAGCTTCGCACAAAGCGCGAATGACGGCTGATTGCTTGCCTGCGCGGTACAGCGTCTGTTTGATGGCGACCACATCGGGGTCGAGCGCCGCCTGCTGTAAAAAGGCCAGAACGACGTCGAAGCTCTCATAAGGGTGGTGGATGACGATATCTTTTTGACGGATCGCGGCAAAGCAATCGCCATCATGTTCCAATATGCGTTCGGGAAAGCGCGGCGAATAGGGCGGGAATTTGAGCGAGGGGCGGTCTTCGTCCACCAGTTGGGCAAGGTCCCCGATGCCAAGGAAGCCAACGGTTTCAGCGACCAGTGATGACCCTGCACCCAATTCGTTGCGAATCAACGTCGACAGTTCCAGCGGCAAGCCTTTTTCCAGTTTCAGCCGGATAATCTTTCCCCGACGCCGCCTTTTGATCGCGCTGCGGAAATAGCGGACGAGATCTTCGGCCTCTTCCTCCACCTCTATATCGCTGTCGCGGATCACGCGGAATGCACCTGCCGCGATCAACAGATAGTCGGGGAACATCTGCCCTACAAAATGGCGGATCAAATCTTCGATCGTAACAAAGCGGGTTCCGGCACCCGGCAGACGGACGAAGCGGCGCAGCGATGATGGTATCATCACCAGTTGCCGGACAACTTCGCCATCATCCTTGCGGCGCATGTCGAAAATCAGGCTGATGCCCTGATTGGGAATGAAGGGAAAGGGATGGGCCGGGTCCAGCGCCTGCGGCGTTAGCACCGGCAATATCTGTTCGCGGAAATAGCGTTCGACTTCGGCCTGATGGGTTTTACCGATGGCGGCGGGTTCGACGACCTTTATGCCTTCGGCCGACAATTCCTTGATCAGTTTCTTCCACAATTTCTGTTGCTGGGCCATCAACGCATCGGCAGCGGCAACGGTTTCGGAAAGCTGTTCCGACGGGGTGCGGCCATCGATGGAGAGTTCCTCGATCCGCCGTTGCTGCTGCCCCCGCAAACCGGCCACACGGACCATGAAAAATTCATCGAGGTTGGTGCCGGAAATCGAAAGGAAACGCAGCCTCTCCAAAAGCGGGTGGGCGGGATTGGCGGCTTCTTCAAGGACGCGCTCGTTAAATTTCAGCCAGGAAAGCTCACGATTGAAATAGCGGCTGGAGGCCAGGTTTTTCTGTTGCTCGATCATGCTTAAACCTGGGGCGGGATTCACAAAATTTGTCCTTCCAAATACTTTGCTGCGCGGTGCCACGGAAACATTACGTTTTTACGGCGTTTATGCACCAAAATTGTAATTTTAGTGGCATTTAATTGTCATTGAAGCCACGCAAGCATGTCACACACCTTGCCTAATGCACCCTTGAGAAACATGATTTTACCAGGGGCTATCCAATGCAAAAGCGTTCAAATACATCAACAAATTTGTTCAAATTGTCCATGCTTAGCGGGGCCGCCTTGCTGACGATTTTACCGTCGGCTGTTATGGCGCAGGCCGCCCCTGCGGACGATGATCAGTCGCGAGACGGTGAAATTTCGACCTCGAACGAAATTGTGGTCCAAGGTCAGATTACCTATCGCAACCGCAGCGAAGCCGTCGAACCCGTTCTGGTGTATGACGCCGACTATTTCCAACGCTTTGAACCTTTGACAGCCGGTGATGCACTCAAACGCGTTCCCTCGGTAACCTTTCTGTCCGATGTGATCGAAAGCGACGGCGCACGGTTGCGCGGGCTGGAGCCGGGCTATACCCAGATACTCATCAACGGCGAAAAAGTCCCCGGTTCAAATGCAGACCGCAGCTTTTTCCTCGACCGCATTCCGGCCGAACTCATCAAACAGGTAGAAATCATCCGTTCGTCGTCGGCACGTCGCACGGGCGATGCTGTTGCAGGCACGTTGAACATCGTTCTGCGCGATGGTTATCAACTTGAAGGCGGCTATGTCCGCATGGGCGTGCTGCGCTTTGACGATGGCGAAGTGAAACCAAGCCTTGGTCTGGTTTACGGCGGTGCGCTTGGACCGGGCCGTATTCTCATCGGCGGGAATATTCAGGGGCGGTATAACCCGAAGCTGAAAAAGAGCCTGCGTTTCGGCGATTCGCCAGAAAATAATCCGAATTTTGAAACCGATGATTTTGACAATCGCGAAGACCAGACCGATACCCGCGATGGCACCGATTACGCGTTCAACGCCACCTATGACATTGACGGCGAAACCACCGATTTTGAACTGAGCGGCTATTATGTCCGCACTGACCGTATCGAGGATGAACGCTCGTTTGAATATGACGACCCGACGGCGCTCACTGGTCCTGTGCGGACCACGCCGGTCGCCGGAAATCTGCTGACCGACAATGCCAACTTCAACAGCATCAAGCAGGAAAGCTACAGCATTGCCAGCAAGCTGGAGCAGGAATGGTCGGCAGGCGTTACCAAGTTGAAAGTCGGCTATTCACGCTTTTCCGACAAGCAGGACGAAACCGAATTCGAAATTGACTTTGACCGGTCAACACCGCGCTTTACCGGCGATTTGACTGATCTTGATATTGTCGACAAGGAATTGTCGGTCGGCCTGGAACATGTGTTCAAACTGGGCGCGGATATTGAACTTGCCATCGGCGGATTTGCCCAGAACAAGGATCGCGACACCAGCATCCTGTCCATCCGTGACCGCTTCAACCTGACAGCGGCTGATCGCGCATATGACCAGTTTGGCCGCAACCCCGAAGAATTCGCCCGTCCCTTTGGTGTGCCGCTATTCACGCCCGGCAGCCTGAATACAATCGAAGAAGACCGGCGTGACCTGTTCGCGGAAGTCGAAGGAAAATCGGGTAGCCTGAGCTGGGTCGCCGGTGTGCGCTATGAAACCACCGACTTTGCTATCAATGACCTCACAGTTCCGGCCGCTTCTGCGGTTCAGGAAAATGACTATTCGTTCCTGTTGCCGTCGGCTTCGGTAAAGATCGAGGTTGGCAGCGGTGGCCGCATCACGGCTTCGGCGGCACGTACCAATCGTCGCCCGCGCCTTGATTTCCTATCGCCTGCACTGCTTGAGGCGGAATTGGGAGACAATGATTTGCTCGGTAATCCCGCGCTTCGTCCCGAAACATCATGGGGCGGCGATCTTGGTTATGAACAGCGTCTTGGCCGCACCGGTGTGATCGGCGTCAACCTGTTCTATCGCAAGATCAAAGACCTGATCGAGGTCGCAAATACCGGTGTGGAGGGGTCGGAAGGGCCAGGTACTTTTGTGCTACAGCCACGAAACACCGGCGATGGCGAGGTGTACGGGATTGAATTTGACCTGTCGACCGACCTCGGCTTTCTGGGCTTGCCCGACACGGGCGTGTTCGGCAACCTGTCGTTCCTTGACAGCGACATCACCGATTTTGGCGGAACCCGCCGTTTCAACGGCCAATCCAAATATGTTTACAATGCTGGCTTCATTCAGGACATTCCATCGGCTGGCGTCGCATTCGGCGCAACCTATCGCAAACAGGGTGGCGCGTTTGACCGGATTGTCGGCGAAGAAATCACCACAACCTATGGTGCCGATCTGGAAATCTTCATTGAAAAGCGTTTCGGCAACAGGCTGACTATTCGCGCGGTGGGGTCAAACCTGCTCAACGGGTCAAAGGATGAGGTGTTTAACAAGTTCAACACGATTGATGAACAGCTAGACCGCGATTTCGATGAATTTGAACTGGAAACCGAAGAAGCAGGCCCGGTCTTCCAGATCATGGCGCGGTACGCATTCTGATGCGTCAGGTCATTTGGGCATTGCCATTGCTCGTCGCCGGTTGCGCCACCCCGCAACCGGTTATGAGCCCGCTCACAACCGCGACCGTTTCGGCCAAGGTTGAAACCCAGCCGGTTGCGTCGATGGACGATGCCGCCGATGATCCGGCGATCTGGCGCAATGCGGCCAATCCGGCGGAAAGCCTGATCGTCGCCACCGACAAGCGGGCGGCGATCCATGTCTATGACCTGAAAGGGTCAAAGCTTCACTCCGCGCCGTCACCCCGGCTGAACAACGTCGATCTACGTGATCTGGGCGGGGCCAGTGGTGTATTGGTCGCGGCCAGTGACCGGCAGGATATCGCCAATGCCAAAATGGCGCTGTTCCGGCTGGATACGGTTGCAAAACAACTGGTGCCGCTGGGCAGCATAGCGGTCGGACCGGGCGAAGCCTATGGCATGTGCCTGTGGCGACGTGCATCGGACAAGGCACTGTTCGGTTTTGTCGTGATGAAAGATGGCCGCATCGACCAGGTCGCGATGGATCTGACCGGCCCGGTCCCCGCCGGTAAAGTCGTTCGCAGCATGAAATTGGGGACCCAGTCCGAAGGATGCGTCGCCGATGACCGCACCGGCGTTTTGTATGTCGCCGAAGAAGATGTCGGCCTGTGGAAATTTGATGCATCGCCCGACGGGCCAGTCACCGCGACGGCTTTGGCCAAGGCGGATGGCAAGGAAATTGTCATGGATGCCGAAGGCGTGGCGCTGTCGCCTGCTGGAGTAGACGGCGGCTATGTCATCGTGTCCAGTCAGGGTGACAATGCTTATGCGGTCTATAAATTGCCGCAAGCCAGCTATGTCGGTCGCTTTCGCATCACCGACGGGGCCATTGACGGCGTTCAGGAAACCGATGGCATCGAATTGATGCTGGGCGATTTCGGACCTGATTTTCCGGGCGGGCTTTTTGTGGTGCAAGATGGCGACAATCTGCCGCAGACCCAGAATTTCAAGCTGGTCAACTGGGCCGATGTGGTTGCCGCATTGGGCTTGTGAAAAGACCGGGTTGCAATAGCGGGCCTGCGGGTTAATTGCAGCGAATGACAAAAATCTGGTTCAATGATACGCTCGACCTGAAATCCCTCACCGCAAATGGTGATAAATCTATGCCGGGCTATCTCGGCATCGAATTTATCGACTTTGGCGATGACTGGATCAAGGCGCGGATGCCGGTCGATGAACGCACCAAGCAGCCTTATGGACGGTTGCACGGCGGGGCGTCGGTCGTTCTGGCCGAAACCATCGGCTCGGTCGGCGCGGCAATGACCATTGACCAAAGCAAATTTGCCGTGGTCGGCATGGAGATAAATGCCAACCATATCCGTCCGGTCAAGGACGGCTATGTGTATGCGGTCGCACGGGCGGAATCGATGGGGCGGACAACGCAGATCTGGTCGATCCGTATCGAGGATGAAGCAGGAAAACTGGTCTGCATTTCGCGCATCACGATGGCGGTGATTTCGACCGACCGGGCGTGATTGAAAAGCCGACCTGAGGCAATTGCCGTTGCGGCGGCAGGCTGCTATCACCAAGATGACACCGCTGGACAATATTGGGAAAATAGACAGATGACGATGAGATATGTCCGTGAATTCAAAGGATTTGCCGGCATCCGCCTCGAATCGGACGATATCGGCACTGCGGATGATCCTTCGATTATTTTATTGCACGGTTTCGGCCAGACCCGCAAAATCTGGGAAGATGTCGCAGTCGGGCTGGAACAAGCCGGACGCCATGTCATTAACGTCGATTTGCGCGGACATGGCGGCAGCGACTGGCCTTCTGACGCCCGCTATGATTTCGACGCCTATGTCGAAGATTTGCGGGCGGTGTTGGGCCAGATGCGAACACGGCCGGTGGTGGTGGCGGCGATGCACAGCGGTTGGATTGCGACCGCTGCGCTGGCCGAAGATGCCGCAACGCTGGCGTCAGGGCTGATTCTGGTCGATCCGCAATCGGAGTCCGGCGCCCAATCGGTCCGCGCATGTGCCGAAGAGCTGTCGGCATCGGTTGGACAGGGCCTTGCAAAGCCCGACTATGACGAACGTCTGCTGGACATTTTCGACGTTGACGGGTCGGGGGCACGCCTTTTGGATAGCGCCCCGCACATCAATATTCCCGTGCTGGTTGTGCGCGGTGCATTGGGGTCGGGCCATAGGGCGGAAAATAGCACCGGCTATGCCGATGCCTTCCCCAATGCCGAAGCGATCAATGTCGACGGCGGTGGATTGCTGGTCAATGCCGAACGGACCGAGGCATTTAACGGCTTGCTGATCGATTTTCTCGAACGCAAACAGCCGCGCTTCATCCCCGAATATCGGTCAGGTTCCGATGCCCGCACGTTGCGCGACGCCATGGGGTGCTTTGCCACCGGCATCACGATCATCACGGCGCATGACGCCGATGGGAAACCGATCGGCCTTACCGCCAACAGCTTCACCAGCGTATCGCTCGACCCGCCATTGTTGCTGGTATGCATCGCCAATAATGCGGGGAGTGCGGAAACATTACGATCGGCACAAAGTTTTGCGGTCAATGTCCTGCAAATCGGCCAGCAACCGGTGTCGAACCTGTTCGCAGGCAAGGGCGAGGATCGCTTTGCCGGCACACGCTGGGAAGTTGGCGAATATGGCGCGCCGATATTGCCCAGTTCGCTAGGAATCTTCGAATGCACCCGCAATGCCTTGCACGAGGCGGGCGACCATTTCCTGCTGGTCGGCAAGGTGGAAAAGGCGAGCTTTGAACCAAGGCGCGATCCATTGCTCTATTTCCGGGGAAAATACCGGCGGTTGCATTTCACCTAAAATCTACCAATCGGGCTGAAATATTTCAGCTAGCCTATTCTTGCCTGTACTATGAGTTTGGCCCAAAGGCGGAGAATATATTCTGTCAGGAGAGTCGAGATGCGGCAAATAGATCATTTCATCAATGGTGGCGCTGGTTCGCCCGGGTCGCGCTTCGCCGACATCATGGACCCCAATAATGGTGGGGTTCAGGCCCGGGTTGTATTGGGTGACCGCAATGTTCTGGATGCTGCCGTTGCCGCTGCCCAGGCCGCGCAACCGGCATGGGCCGCCATGAACCCGCAGCGCCGCGCCCGCGTGATGTTTGATTTCAAGGCGCTGATCGAAAAGCATATGGACGAACTGGCGCATATGCTGAGCGCCGAACATGGCAAGGTGATCGCCGACAGCAAGGGCGATATCCAGCGCGGGCTTGAGGTTGTGGAATTCTGCTGCGGCCTGCCGCATGTGATGAAGGGCGAATATACACAAGGCGCTGGCCCCGGCATCGATGTCTGGTCAATGCGTCAGCCTTTGGGCATTGGCGCAGGGATTACGCCGTTCAACTTTCCCGCGATGATCCCGCTGTGGATGGGCGCGGTGGCGACCAGCGTCGGCAATGCCTTCATCCTGAAGCCTTCGGAACGTGACCCGAGCGTGCCGAACCGTCTGGCGGAACTCTTTTTGGAAGCAGGCATGCCTGCGGGCATTTTTCAGGTCGTGCATGGCGACAAGGAAATGGTCGACGCGATCCTCGACCATCCGGCCATTAGCGCGGTCAGCTTTGTCGGCTCTTCGGACATCGCCCATTATGTCTACAATCGCGGTGTTGCGGCTGGCAAGCGCATACAGGCCATGGGCGGCGCGAAGAACCACGGCATCGTCATGCCCGACGCCGATCTCGATCAGGTGGTCAACGACCTGACGGGCGCTGCCTTTGGTTCGGCTGGCGAACGCTGCATGGCGTTGCCTGTGGTCGTACCGGTGGGCGACGATACAGCCGAGCGGCTGAAGGCCAAGCTGATCCCCGCGATTGCCGCGTTGCGCGTGGGAATCTCGACCGATGCCGACGCGCATTATGGCCCGGTTGTCACCGCGCAGCACAAGGCCAAGGTTGAAGGCTGGATCCAGACCGCCATTGATGAAGGTTCGGAACTCGTGGTCGATGGCCGGGGCTTCAAGCTGCAAGGCCATGAGGAAGGCTATTTCATCGGACCTACCTTGCTCGATCATGTCACCACCGACATGGAAAGCTATAAAGAAGAAATCTTCGGCCCCGTCCTCCAGATGGTGCGCGCCGCGAATTTTGAAGAAGCTCTCGCGCTGCCCAGCAAGCATCAATATGGCAATGGCGTTGCGATCTTTACCCGTAACGGCCACGCGGCGCGCGAATTTGCGGCGCGGGTGAATGTCGGCATGGTCGGCATCAACGTGCCGATCCCCGTGCCCGTGGCCTATCACAGCTTCGGCGGGTGGAAACGCTCGGGCTTTGGCGACACCGACCAATATGGCATGGAGGGCATCAAATTCTGGACCAAGGTCAAGAAGATCACCGCCCGCTGGCCTGACGGTTCGCCGGACGGCACCAACGCCTTCATCATTCCGACAATGGGCTAGGTCGCATGAAAATAGCCTTTATCGGACTGGGCAATATGGGCGGTGGCATGGCCGCAAACCTTGTGAAAGCAGGGCATGAGGTCAGCGCGTTCGACCTGTCGCCCGAGGCGCTTGCCCGGGCGAAGGAAAATGGCTGTGCTGCTTTTGATAATGTGCAGGATGCGGTTTCCGGCGTCGATGCCGTGGTGTCGATGTTGCCCAATGGGGCGATTGTCGATGTTGTCTATCGCACGGATGTCATCGGCCACGCGCCGCAAGGGGCGCTGTTCCTCGATTGCTCCACCATCGATGTGGACACCGCACGCACGGTAACGGCGGCGGCGGTAGGCGCTGGCTATGCGATGGTCGATGCCCCTGTGTCCGGCGGCATCGCGGCGGCCAATGGCGGCACGTTGACCTTCATGGTCGGCGGCACCGATGACGCCTTTGCCCGCGCTGAACCAATCCTGTCGGCGATGGGCAAGGCGGTCATCCACGCGGGAACCAGCGGCGCGGGGCAGGCGGCCAAAATCTGCAACAACATGCTGCTGGGCGCATCGATGATTGCGACTTGCGAGACATTCAGACTGGCGGAAAAACTCGGCCTTGACCTGCAAACTTTTTACGACATTTCGTCGAAGGCATCGGGCCAGAACTGGTCGATGACCAGCTATTGCCCCGTCCCCGGCGTCGGCCCGCAAAGCCCGGCCGATAATGACTATCAGGGCGGCTTTGCCACGGCGCTGATGCTGAAGGACCTGAAACTGGCGATGGCGGCGGCACAGTCTGTTGATGCCGATGTCCCCATGGGCGAAAAAGCCGCTGCGCTTTATGAAGCCTATGCCGACAGCGGTGCAGGCGGCCTGGATTTTTCGGCGATTATCAAGACGCTGTAAATTTGGAACCGCACAACTTATTCACGGCGAAGAAACATGTTCGTCTTGATACCGCGTTGGTTGCGCCACCGTTGAATTGTAGGATTTGTTCTGCCAATTCCGGCACGTCCTTTCCTTTTGGGGAAGCGGCTATTCTTTGAAATTGGGAATATAGGGAAATTTGTAGGATATTTTCTCACGCAGCGGCGTGAAGATATCAGCGTTTTCGGGGCTTTTGGTGTATGGGCCAGGTTGGAAAAGGGTCGTTTTCCACTTTTGATAAAACGCCCCCCAAGCTTCAGCCGAATTAACAAACGCCAAATCGCCACGGCTAATGCGTGGGTTATCGGACCCGACGGGAATTGGGGGCGATTGGAAAGTTTGAAGTCAAGAAAGGAGAAATGGTAGACGCTGAGGGGTTCGAACCCACGACCCGCTGATTAAGAGTCAGCTGCTCTACCAACTGAGCTAAGCGTCCCCATTTCGATGCGGCCAAATTGCCGGGCATCGTTTGGAGCGCCGCCTTTGATGGGATTCGGTGGCTTTGTCAAGCTTCGGCTTGTTGAGTCAGGTAAATTGACCACGCTTTGCACCCGGGTGACGTTCGATCGACATGATGATGCCGACGCAGATCATCATGGTCAGCATCGATGACCCACCATGGCTGACAAAGGGCAGGGGAATGCCCGCGACCGGCGCGAGACCGACGACCATCAGCAGGTTGATCATGATATAAAAGAAAATAGTGCAGGTCAGGCCCGCCGCAACGAGTTGGCCATAACGGGTCTTGCTTTGCATCGCGACGCGCAAGCCCCAGCGCATCAGGAGGACATATAATCCCAAAATGAAAAAGCCCCCGACAATGCCCCATTCTTCGGCCATGGTGGCAAAGACGAAATCGGTATGGCCTTCGGGCAAGTAATCGAGGTGGCTTTGGGTGCCATTGCCGAATCCTTTGCCAAAAATGCCGCCTGAACCAATGGCGATTTTCGATTGGGTGATGTGATATCCGGCACCCAATGGGTCATTTTCAGGATTAAGGAAAATCAGAACGCGGTCCTGTTGATAGGGCTTCATTCCGAAAAAATAGATGAGGGGCGCGATGACGGCCAATGCGCCGCCGGCACTTATGAAATAAATCAAAGGCAGGCCGGCCAGAAATGCGACAACACCCAACCCAAAGGCATATGCAATCGCTGCATCAAAATCCGGTTGAATGACAACTAGCGCGCTGGGCAGGACGAGCAAGGCAATAATGGGCCAGATTGCATCGATACCGTTAATGCGATTGGGAGGTAATCTGTCAAAAAACCACGCTGCGGCCAATACCATTACCGGCTTCATAAGTTCCGACGGCTGCAGCGTGATGATGCCAAGATTGATCCATCTCTGACTTCCGCCGCCGACAAAGCCCATGAGTTCGACGACAACGAGTAATATAAGAAGTATGAGATATAAGGGGAATGTAATCGATTTCCAGAATTCCATCTTGAGCCGGGACATGACAATGGCCATCGCCAGCAATACCAGAAACCGGGCGACATGCTTTCCGGCCCAAGGCTCCAAATGGCCACCTGCAGCGGAATATAACACTGTCGCGCCAAAGCCGACCAAGGCCATCAATATAAAAATGACGCGCCAAGGCAGGCTTGCAATGGGGGCCGGTACAATACCAGTCATGCGGTCGGGTCCAATGGCGGCGGTTCGGCAGGCTGCCCCTGGAATGCGGCATATTTTGCGGCCAGGCGCTGCTCGATATTTCCGCCCCAGCCCGCTTCAAGCGCCTCGAGCGATTTCATGGCCAATTCGCGATCATAGATGAAAGTCAAAACATCTTTCGCAATTGGCGCGGCGGCGCGCGCACCGCCCATGCCGTGTTCTATGACGACCGCTGCGCCATAACGCGGGTTGTCGACGGGTGCGAAGCATATGAAAAGACCATGGTCCCGATATTTCCATGCACCGGATTGACCGCGTTGCGCCCCGGCAATCCGCCGGACCTGCGCGGTTCCGGTTTTGCCGGCCATCATGATGTTTTCTAGCGGAAGCCGGCTGCGAACCGCGGTGCCGGCCCCATTGACGACCAGGTTCATACCATTGCGGACGATATCCAGATGCTCAGTCGGGAAAGAAAGGAGTGAAGGCGCGGCACGATTGCTCTTAAGGATTTGTGGATGAATATTTAGCCCTGACGCGATGCGAGCCGCCATCAGGCCCAATTGGAACGGACTTGCGATAATATAGCCTTGACCAATAACCGCGTTCAATGTGTCGGATTCAGTCCACGCTTGGCCCAATTTGCGTTGTTTCCATTCGCTGTCGGGAACCGTTCCATAGCGTTGCGAAGGGAAAGGAAGCGGAAATTCCTGACCCAGACCAAGTTCGCGGGCAATGGGTGCGATCTTGTCATAACCGATGCGCCTGCCCATCGAATAGAAATAGGTGTTGCAGCTTTTCATGATTGCGCTGGTCATATTCATCGTGCCATGTCGGCCCAGGCATTTGAAAACGCGATTGCCCAGCCGGTACCCGCCAGCACAGAAAACAGTTTCGTCCGGGTCGACTCCATTTTTCAATAAGGCGAGCGCTGCCATCGGCTTCAACGTAGAACCCGGCGGATAAAGACCTTGAAGCGCTTTGTTGAGCATCGGAATATGATCGTCCGAATTCAGCATCTTCCATTCAATGCGGCCAATACCATCGGAAAAGCTGTTCGGGTCATAACAGGGCATCGACGCCATCGTCAGTATGTCCCCGGTCAGACAGTCGAACACGACAACCGATCCGGATTCAAGTCCAAGGCGGCGCGCTGCGAAATTGTGCAAGTCGATGTCGATGGTAAGCTGGACCGACTTTCCGGGCGTGTCGGGCCGCGTGGTCAATTCCCTGATAATCTTGCCGCGCGCCGTCACTTCGCTCCTTTTGGCACCAGGTTCGCCTTGAAGCTTTGCTTCGAGCGTTTTTTCCAGACCATCTTTTCCAACTTTAAAGCCGGGGGTAATGAGCAGGGGGTTTTTGTTCTTTTGATATTCTTCGGCCGAAACCGTACCGACATAGCCAACGAGATGGCCAACCGCGGCACCGCTGGGATAAAATCGCGAATATCCTTGGCGCGGGCTGACCCCGGGGAGGTCGGGTAAACGAACACTGACGGCGGCGAAGCGTTCATAATCGAGTCCGTCAGCCACCTGTACTGGCTGGAACCCTTGGGCAAGCTGGAGTTCCCGGTGAATACGGTCCACATCGTCACTCGACAAGGCAAGCAAATTGGCCAGCGTCGCAATCGTCTCGTCCTTGCGGACGAGGCGATCCGGTATGATATCGACGCGAAAATCGGCTCGATTTGTGGCAATCGGCTTGCCATTGCGATCAATGAACCAGCCCCTGCGCGGCGGAATGATTGTCAGGTTGACCCGGTTGCTTTCAGCCAGAAGTTTGTACTTTTCATTATCGGCAACCGCAATATATGACATTCGCGCAGCGACCGTCGCGCCGATTGCAGCTTGGACACCGCCGACGAAAATAGCACGTCGGGAAAATGTGAAATCCAGTTGTCCCGATGTTACCTGCTTTTCGATTTTCATGTTGCCAATCGCCAGCTATCCAGTCGCGCACAAATTCGCACGACCAGCGGATATAACAATATCGACAGAATGATCTGGGGCAATAATATAGACGGGTGGCTTGCGGCATGCGCCATAGCAGTGATCCACAGACCGCCCAAGAGCGTGGCGATCGTCAACAATGCTGCGATCAGCCAATCTTGAATATGGTCGCGCCAGATCGCCCTGGAATCGATGATCTCAATAGTTAGCATGGCCAATGACCATAGAAGGCCTGCACTTCCAAAGGGTTGTCCACTGAAAATATCATCTGTTAAACCAAAGGGTACGCCTGACCAAACCGGTAAAAGCCCAGGTCGCATAAGCCGCCATGCCAGAAACATCAAAAACCCGAATGGTGGAAGGATGGGCAGCGGCGCATAAATTGGCAAAGTAGTAATCATTGAAGCCATGACCACCGATGCTATCGGTATTGCCAGCATTTTGAGCGTCGATTGTTCGCGGTCGAACCGGCTTTCATATTCGCGACCGGGTCGCAATGGCAAACGGATCGCGGTAACTGGGTTTTTCACTCGGTCACCTCTTTGACCATGCCATCTGGTGCGACCGCCTGTTGCGCTTTACGCGCCTCGGCCTGATAAGCGCGCATCACTACGGCATAAGGTGAATTTGAAGGATCGGCCAAAGGGCGGGCAAGAGCGCCATCATTCGTCTTTCGAATGACGCGGGCAAATGGAATATTGGGCTGATAGAGACCGCCATTGCCGGACGTTACGATGATGTCACCAACCTTGAACGGACTCTCACCAAGATTGAGGGGTTTAATCACGACCAGTCCATTGCCAAGCCCGGCTGAAAATGCAGGGAGTCCGTCTTTTACCCGCATGACCGGGACGAAGTTTTCTGCATCGGTGATTAGTAATATTCGGGCTGTGGTTGGTCCGGTCTCGATTACGCGCCCGATTAGTCCGGCGGGCCCGCGAACAGGTTGCGCTCGTTCAACGCCATAATTTGTCCCGATGGAAAGCGTAGCGACGCGCCGGGTGCTTGATGCGGTTGAGCTGATGATTCGGCCAACAGCAATCTGCTCCGACATTTCCTCTTTCAATTTCAAGATGCCTCGCAGACGTGCATTTTCGACTTTCAACGCCCGGGCTTCGATCAACTTTGTCCGGCTTGCCGCTACTTCTTTGGTGAGGGCCGCATTTTTGGACGCCGCATCCAGATAAGCCGACATATTGCTGCCAATTTCGTTGCTGCTCCGGCGAATATTATTGAAAAACCGTGCAATCGGGGCAGTGATTTCTGCACCGACAGTTCGCAATGCTGCGAACCCCGTCGGATCAGCCACCGATATAATTAGCAACAAAGCAGCCACCACCGTTCCTGCAATCGCGATTACATAAGTCGCGAACAGGCCATATTGCGCCTTCCGGGAAAATCCGGGGCGCCGATGGGGTGGCGGCGCCATGCTGAAATCCTAAATCAGGCTGTCAGCAGGACGCCGCGGAAGATCGGATCTTCCATTGCTCTGCCTGTCCCGATTGCCACACAGGTGAGCGGATCTTCGGCGACCGTAACCGGCAGGCCGGTTTCATCACGCAGATATTCATCCAGGCCCTGCATCAACGCCCCGCCGCCTGTGAGGACAATGCCCTGGTCGACGATATCAGCGGCCAGTTCGGGGGCGGTGTTTTCCAACGCGATACGCACGCCTTCCAAAATTGTGCCGATAGGTTCGGAAAGCGCCTCTGCAATCTGGCCTTGGTTGATGGAGATTTCCTTTGGCACACCATTCACCAGATCGCGGCCCTTGATGTGCAAAGTGTGGCCAATGCCGTCTGCGGGCGGACGGGCGGTCCCGAAGTCTTTCTTGATCCGTTCCGCCGTTGCTTCGCCAATCAACAGATTATGGTGTCGTCGCACATAGGAGACAATTGATTCGTCCATCTTGTCACCCCCTGTGCGAACCGAAGTGGTGTAAGCAAGGCCACGAAGCGACAGCACCGCAACTTCGGTTGTACCGCCTCCAATATCGACGACCATTGAACCGATGGGTTCAGTCACGGGCATATCAGCGCCTATTGCGGCCGCCATCGGTTCTTCGATCAGGAACACTTCCGATGCGCCGGCATTTGACGCTGCATCGCGTATGGCGCGGCGCTCCACAGAGGTCGAACCTGAAGGAACGCAAATAACGATTTCGGGGTAGCTGAACATCCGGCGTTTGCCGTGCACTTTATGGATGAAGTGCTTGATCATCTGTTCTGCAACATCGATGTCCGCAATCACACCATCGCGCAACGGGCGGATCGCTTCAATGCTGTCGGGCGTTTTGCCCATCATCAACTTGGCATCATCACCCACCGCTTTGACACGTTTGATACCATTTATTGTTTCGATGGCAACCACCGAAGGTTCATTCAAAACAATACCCTGACCACGCACATAAACAACGGTATTCGCTGTGCCGAGGTCGATTGCCATATCCTGTGATGCGAAACGGAAAAACTTGCCAAAAACCATTTAATGTCCACCCAATCCAAGTCTGGTCAGAATCCTTTTGAGCGCGCCCAAAACAATCGCGCGGTCCTAGCGGAATTTGCTGTTTTTAAAAACAGGTATTTGGCTGGAATGCGAACGATTAAGGAGTCGCCTGCACGGGCCGCTTGGGCTAGGAATGTCGACATGTCAATAAGAAGACTTCCGGAAAATCTGGTCAATCGCATTGCTGCCGGTGAAGTGGTAGAAAGACCGGCCAGTGCGTTGAAGGAACTGGTTGAAAATGCCATCGATTCCGGTGCGCGAAATATCGCCGTCCGCCTCGCTTCGGGTGGCATTGATCTGATCGAGGTTGCCGACGATGGTTGCGGTATGTCGCCGGATGATATGGCATTGGCGTTGGAACGTCACGCCACGTCTAAATTACCGGGCGAGGATATTGATCTGGTTGCTACACTGGGCTTTCGCGGCGAAGCATTGCCTTCGATTGCGAGTGTGTCGACCTTGGCTATGGACAGCAGAGTAAGCGGCCGGGAAGGATGGCGGCGCGTTGTCGACCACGGCGTGTTGACGCACGAAGGTCCTACCGCATTGCCACCCGGAACCCGGGTGCGGGTCGAAAATCTATTTGGCAAAGTACCCGCTCGACGCAAATTCCTGCGTAGTCCGCGTGCAGAATATGCGGCTGCACTTGACACCATAAAACGGCTGGCAATGGCGCGTCCCGATATCGGGTTCACGGTCGAGCATGATGGTCGCCGCGTTCTTGCGGTCCAGCCGGATATGCAGCGTCCCGAAAGGGTGGCAGCGTTGACCAACGCGGAGTTGATCGACAATAGCGTGGGCCTCGACTTCGAACGCGAAGGAGTGCGTTTGGGCGGTATTGCCAGCCTGCCGACTTACAATCGCGGCATATCCGACCATCAATTTCTGTTTGTGAACGGGCGACCTGTTAAGGACAAGCTGTTGATCGGGGCGGTACGCGGCGCTTATGCCGAAATGCTGGCGAGAGACCGTCATGCCGTCGTGGCGCTGTTTCTCGACCTTCCGTTCACCGAGGTTGATGTGAACGTCCATCCTGCCAAAACCGAAGTTCGCTTTCGGGAACCTGCGCTCATTCGTGGCATGATCGTTTCCGGTCTGCGCCACGCACTGGACCAGTCGGGATTTCGCGCCGTGCAACGCCCCGCTGCCGATGCGCTTTCTGCCTGGCAACAAGAACCGGTGCGGACGGCGCAGGGTGATATTTTTGCCGCACCACGCACATTTTATCAGGGCAACTACGCCCCCTCTTTTTCGTCGCTGGCCGAAAAGCGGACCAGTTTTGGGGATATGCGCGGTATCGTCGGCGAGGATCTTGCACCGCTGATGGGCCGCGCTGCCGAAGCAACCGACCCTGTCCCGGAAAGCCGCAGCCATCCGCTCGGCGTCGCACGCGGGCAGGTGGCGAACACTTACATCGTGGCCGAAGCCGAAGATGGCCTGGTCATTGTGGATCAACACGCCGCGCATGAAAGGCTCGTGCTTGAACGGATGCGCGGGGCAATGGCGCAGGCAGGCGGTGCCGTCCCATCGCAGGCGTTGTTGCTTCCGCAAGTTGTTGAGCTGGACGAATCCGCCTGCGACCGGCTAGAGGCGCGTTTGGAAGAGCTGTCTGCCTTTGGCCTCGAACTTGAACGCTTTGGTCCGGGCGCAATACTGGTCCGCGCAACGCCCGCAATGCTCCGCGGCGGTGATGCCAAAGGATTGATCGAGGATCTGGCCGACGACCTTGCGGCCTATGATCAGGCCCTGTCGCTGAAAGAACGCATCGACCATGTCGCAGCCACCATGGCGTGCCACGGGTCAGTGCGGGCGGGGCGCGTGCTGTCAGTCCCCGAGATGAACGCGCTGCTCCGCGAAATGGAAGTGACGCCGCGTTCGGGGCAGTGCAATCATGGGCGTCCGACTTGGGTGAAGCTGGCGCTCGGCGATGTTGAAAAGCTGTTCGGCCGAAAATAATTTTCTCGCAATCGACGAAAGGGCAATGACGATGCAACATAACTTCTGGTGGTTACGCGCTTCCCAGCATCCATCCTATGACTAGCCCGATAGCCGTACCCATTATCGTAAGCGTAACTCCGAAAATGGCATTCATCCTCACAAGTGGCGATGTGTGTGTCCACAAAAATTTAGGTTGATTTAACATCTGATTTACAGGCTCGATAGAAATTCGATTGGTTGCCGGTAATCTAGGTACTCCAAGCCTGCGCCTATCTTCATATTGCAGTGCTATCTGCCCCTTAGTTAAGCAGTCTTTGCCCGTAGAAGCGCGAACGATTCGAATGATGGAATTGGAAATCCCCTCTCCAGAATGGCATGATATCCTTACCAAAGCATCGCGTCCGCCAAGTTGCTTTAATGTGTCACCAGTTACCCTGATAACTCCCACATCTAAATCCTGATTTTGTGTATGAATGCTCGTAAAAGAGCGTATTTCAAACATACCTGAAATGGGCTTATTCGACATAGATGTTGTTCCGAGTTTGCGAAAAAAATCACGACTACGTATATTTCTATGTTTTAGATATCTGATTCACAAAGAAAATCTGGTCCGAAATGATGTTAACTTAATAGATTTTCAAATCCCCACCGCTGAACTTGTTTCGGTTGCTCAGTCTTTTGAAGTTTGAATCTCAGACCATGAAACAAGTTCCTGCCGAAGGAGGAGAAACAACTTAAGGGAGGGGCAAATGGCCAATTTCGGCTAACGCAGTAAGAACACAAAGCCTTTACGTTCATTGCGGCGCCGAAAGGTTCAAGCGAAGGAACATATTTCGCTTGGAAAAAATAGGAAGATCTCAATTAACTGAGCTAAGGCATTGATACCTGAGACAACAAAAAACTCTAGCTTCAATGACCTATGGATAATTTTGCGAACAGAGTGAAACCCAACGGGCTTTTGCCATATGCTGCATCCAGCGCATTGGGCTTGGCGAAGGCCGACGCCGAGCCGCCCAGCGCCAGGTTTAGCGGGCCGGTTAAAGGCAGGCGATAGGCGTAGCCCGCCTGAAATTTGCTCACACGAAATGGCACTTCGTGTAGAGGGCTGAGGTCGTCCGGAAACAGCTCGTCATTCTTCACATTTTCGAAGCGGCCAAAGACGCTGTGATGATCATCAATATCCCAATTGGCCTCTAACAGATAGGCCGTCAGCGTCGGACCCGGATCACGGTTCTTGGCCGAGAAAGCGGCGGTCGCTGTCAGACCATTGCCGTTTGCATAATGCGCGCTGGCGGTGGTGCGATGTTCATTCTCGTCGGGGTGGATGGTGAATTCCGGCTGCTTCAGAAATCCGTGGCTGACCTGAATGGCCCAATCTGGCGATGGGGTGAAGGCTGCACGGAGCGACCAACTGTCGAACCTCGGTTTTTCAATGTTCCAGCGGTCTTCATCTGGTTCGCGACCTGTGAACAGTGATGCTTCTACTTGGAATTTCTCGGACGAAAAACCAAGCGTGGCAACGCCATAAGTGATGTGGCTGCTGTCGAACCAGTGGTGGGTGATCGGCGCTTCGGGGTTCAGTTTGGCCGATCCGCGGTGCATGAACGCCGATGGTCCGAGTGCAGGTTCGCCTACCGGTCCACCATAAAGGTACAGGCTGCTGCCTGAGGCAACATCGATATCGATCCGGGCGGCGAGTTCCATGAACAGGTCATGGGGATGTTGGCGATCGACCAAAGGTTCGCCTCCCGCTGTTTCGCCGATGGCAAATAAACTGGGATAACCGCGATTGGACATTAGCGGTTCAAGGCTGAACATTGATTTGAACTGGAACCGACCGCCCTCAAAGGACCGTTCTGCAGTCAACATCGCCATCGATTGCACATAAGTCTTGTCGTCACCGCGCGGGCCGGACTGGTCAGTGTAAACACCCCATACATAACCATGTGTCATAACCATCCAGTCATGGGCAATTTCGAGATGCAGCCCATGCATGCCACCTTCATTCCCGGGCAGCCGCGAAGTGCCGGAGCCTTCTGCAGAAACTGAAATCCGGCGGTCTGCAATTACGACCTCACCTTCCGGTTCAGTTACGGCATGCCCCATTTGCGAATGGTCCATCTGGCCATGATCCTGAGCCGCTGCGGGTACCGACAGGCAGCCCAAAGACGGGGCGAACAATGCCCAAAAGACTGTTCTGCCCCGATCTGAAAACGCCATTACTTTGCCTTAGACATTGAAACGGAACAACATGATATCACCGTCTTTGACGAGATATTCCTTGCCTTCTGAACGCCATTTACCAGCTTCTTTCGCACCTGCTTCGCCATTATACTGGACATAATCTTCAAAGGCCATGGTTTCGGCGCGGATGAAGCCTTTTTCGAAATCGCTGTGGATTGCCCCGGCGGCATTAGGGGCAGTCGCCCCTTTCGTCACGGTCCATGCCCGAGCCTCTTTGGGGCCGACTGTGAAGAAAGTGATTAGGTGCAAAAGTTCATAGCCCGATCGGATAACCCGCGCCAGACCCGTTTCAGTCAGCCCGAGATCCTCCAGAAAAACCTCTCGATCTTCGGCGGGCATGGTTGAAATCTCCGCTTCGATAGCGGCAGATACGACAACCGCTTCAGCGCCTTCCGCCGTCGCCTTATCAAAAACCTTTGCCGATAAAGCGTTACCGTTCGCCGCGCTCGCCTCTTCGACGTTACAGACATAGAGCACCGGTTTGGCCGTCAGCAATTGGGCCATCTGGAAATGGCGCTCTTCTTCGGCATCGTCGCGTTTGGTCAGTCGCGCCGGCTTGCCATCCCGCAACAGGTCGAGTGTGCGACTTAACACTGTGGCGCTGATTTTAGCTTCCTTGTCGCCTTGCGTGCCTTTTTTGACCAGGTTTGGAACCCGCTTTTCCAGCGATTCCAGATCTGACAGCATCAATTCGGTTTCCACCGTTTCGGCATCCGAGATTGGGTCTATCTTGTTGTCGACATGCTGAATATCGTCATTTTCAAAGCAACGCAAAACATGGACGATGGCATCCACTTCACGGATGTTGCCCAGAAACTGATTTCCCAGGCCTTCGCCTTTAGAGGCACCACGCACCAGGCCTGCAATGTCAACAAAGCCAAGTTGCGTTTCGATAATCTTCTGGCTGCCACCAATTTTGGCAATGCTTTCCAAACGCGGGTCGGGCACGGCCACATTACCGATATTTGGTTCAATCGTGCAAAACGGATAGTTGGCAGCTTGCGCGGCGGCAGTTTGCGTCAGTGCGTTGAACAGGGTGGACTTGCCCACATTGGGGAGCCCCACAATACCGCATTTGAAACCCATGATAACCTACTCTTGACTTGGACTGGAGGAGCGCCTTTAGCGCCTGAATTCGAAAAAGGGGAGCAAAATGGAACAGCTTTGGTCAGGCCTTGGAATCTTTCTGGATTTTGCGACAATCATCGCATCGGCTTTGGCGGCATGGTTCTGGTATCTGGCCAGTATCCAGACCGTGCACAGGGTCCACGCATCCGAAACTTTCGACTATCATGACCTGAACCGGATTATCGTAGTCATCAATCGCAATTCCATGCGAAGCCGCAGGGGCGCATTGGCGAGTGCGGTAGCGGCGGCACTTTTGGCAATTGACCTGGGTTTTTATCATCTGATGGCGCTGTGATGGCATCAGCCCTGAGAAAATCGCCTGCGGTCTTCGAGCGTTCTTCGTTTTAGATCGAGCCCAACCAGAGTTGCAGATCTAGCGGACTGCGGAGGCGGATGACCTTTGCATCATGGCCCCGCAACCGCGCTTCGGTGCGTAAGCGAGGCCCGCTGTTCCAGCGAATCAGATAGATAAGAAAACCGATATCAAGACGCTCAGGGCATCCCTCGGTCATGTCGGGGCGGCTTCGTCCGCGATATGTCCAAATGCGTTTGAGCAATCGTGTGACGCACAGGGCAATCGGATAGTCCAGATAGATGACGGTGTCTGCCCGCGATAAGCGCGCTGCCAATGTACCGCCATAAGTGCCATCTATCAGCCAGCGCTCGGTTGCAACAATGACGGCCAGCTTGTCGTGCAATTCTTCCTTGCTACTTTCCACCCAGCCGGGTTTCCAATTCAACTGGTCCATATGATAAACAGGCAAGCCCAGCTTTGTCGCCAATGTGGTAGATAGCGTCGATTTCCCCGCACCGCAGGGACCAATAACGAGCACACGTTCCACTGGTCTATTCCTGCAACCGAAGCGCCACGTCATTCATGAAGCGCACATCATCGCCCTTGGCGAGCCAGTCAGCTTCGGCTGCCAAGGCGCCCAGCAGGTCAGCCAGGTCGTCGATTTCGCTTTTATGGAAGTTTCCAAGCACATAACCCGTGACGCGGTCCTTGTGGCCGGGATGACCGATGCCCAGGCGCACCCGGCGAAAATCTGCACCGATATGGTCAATTGCTGACCGGATACCGTTATGCCCGGCTGCCCCGCCGCCAGACTTCACCTTCACCTTGAACGGCGCGAGATCGAGTTCGTCGTAGAATATGGTAACTTGCGCCGGCTCCAGCTTATAAAAATCCATGGCGGCACGTATGCTGCGGCCGCTTTCATTCATGAAAGTGGCGGGTTTCAGCAATATGATTTTTTCGGAACCAAGCCGTAATTCCTGCACCCAGCCCTGAAATTTCTTGGCGGGCAATGGCAGGTCGTGGATTTCGGCAAGGGCATCAATCGCCATGTAGCCTATATTATGCCGGTGCATAGCATAGGTGGGTCCGGGATTACCAAGGCCTACCCATAGCTGCATCGCGGTGTTTCCTCGCGGGAATATCCGGGGCGGACCGAAGTCCGCCCACAGGAAAAAACATTAAGCTTCAGCGCCACCGTCAACGGTGGTGTCACCATCACTCGATTTGAGTGCGGAAGGAGCAACGATCGTCGCAATCGTGAAGTCACGATCGGTGATCTTGCTTTCCGAACCAGCGGGAAGCTTCACATGGCTGATGTGGATCGAATCACCCACGTCGAATCCGGTGACGTCGATCTGGATGTCGTCAGGAATCTTGTCATTTTCGCACACGAGCTCCAGCTCATGACGAACAATGTTCAAAACGCCACCACGCTTCAGGCCGGGCGATGCATCTTCGTTGACGAAAACAACTGGTACTTCGACTTCTACCTTTGCACCTTTGACGATACGAAGAAAGTCAACATGGGTCGGACGATCTGAAACCGGATGGAACGCAACATCCTTCGGGATGGTGATCTGTTTCTTTCCACCAAGGTCGATCTCGACCACGCTGTTCGAAAAGTGGCCGGTCATCAACAATTTGACGAGTGCCTTTTCCTCAACATGGATGAGTTCGGGGTCTTGTTTGTTGCCGTAAATTACAGCGGGTATCCGGTTTTGACGACGCAAATCGCGGGAGGCTCCCTTGCCAGCCCGTTCGCGCGTCTCGGCCGACAAAGTCAGCTGATCGCTCATGATAAATCTCCAATAAAGTTTCGCTTGCCGTCACGCCTCCAGGGATGACCACGAACGGCAAGCGCGCGCCTATATGCCGGCTTTACGCCAAATGCAAGCTTTGTCCTCGGTTCAGGACAGCGCCTTGTACAGGCTGAACATACTCGTGGCGATCAGAACAATGCTGACAGCGAAAAGAAGCCTGCGGGGTTGAATTCGCTTGGCCACCAACGCGCCCAGCGGCGCAGCCAACAATCCACCGATCAGCAATCCGCCGGTCACAACCGTAAAGGCCTGAAGTCCTATCGTCATGATAAATGTGATAGAAATAGAGAGAGTCAGACAGAATTCTGCGGTGTTGACGGTGCCAATGGTTTTGCGGGGGTCGCTACCCTGAATGAGCAGGTTGGACGTCACAACAGGCCCCCAACCGCCACCACCCGATGCGTCTAAAAAGCCACCGACCAGTCCTAAAGGAATTGTCACCTTAGGATCGCGGGTTTTGTGGTCGTGCGAAAATGTAATGGCTTTGTATAACAGGTAAAAGCCGATCAATGTCAGGTACAGCATCACAAGCGGTCGGGCGGCTTCGGTATGAACGCTGGCTAGAAGATAAGCGCCGGCACAGCCGCCAATGATGCCAGGAATTGCAATGCGGCTGAACAATCGCCAGTCTACATTTTTGTGGAGAATATGACTGATGCCTGATGCGCCTGTCGTGAACATCTCCACAAAATGTACACCAGCTGACGCCCGCGACGGGGCGACGCCCATGACGCTAACCAATAATGTGCTGCAAATTACGCCGAATGCCATACCCAGCGCACCGTCGATTAGCTGGGCCAGAAAACCAACTGCTATATAGGGTGCGATTGCTCCCCAATCCAAATTCACCACGAAATCGAGCATTTAGTCATCCCTTGCCTTGCGGGTCTATTGGCGGGTTATCACTCCGGCCGCATAATCATTGCCAAATCGATTTGCTACCGCATTAACCCTAATAGTCTCACTTTTACCATATTTGCCTACCGCGTCAGAACCGGTAGGTTTAAGGTCTTTCAATAATATTGCAGTCGGCTCCCCCCGACACGCTGTCCTTAATCTCAACTAATTTAATAGACAATAAGATTCGGACGTTTTCCTTGAATTAAGCGCTTAACGGTTCTCTTTGTACGGTATTGGGACGAAAGGAGTTATTCAGCCGCCTGCAAAAAGGCATCTGCCTCCACACTGTCGGACAGGTTGATTGAATCGAGCAAATTGGCGGTTTTGTCCCGCACTTGCAGCATCAAGGCGCGGGTTCGGCAATTTTCTTCTTCGACGCAATTTCGGCACCGCTCATGCGCGTACCTGCTGGCGCAAGGCACGAGAGCGAGCGAACCACGCATGATCCGTATCAAGTCACCGTAGCTGATATCGATCGGTGGAACACCTAACCAGTAACCGCCATCCTTGCCACGTTGGGAAGCCACCAGACCGGACCGGGTCAATTCGGAAAGGATGACAGTCAGAAATTTAGGAGGAATCTTCTGCGCTTCTGCAATGTCGGCCAACTGCACGGGACCTTTGCCATGAAAATCAGCCAGATGCTGCATGGCGCGGATGGCATAGCGTGTTTTTTGCGACAGCATGGGATATCTCTGCGCCTTGTGCGTCGGTTTTTCAACCCCGTTAGTAGACAAATAGTGAATGGGTTTTGAAAGCTACTTGCAAGGTGCAACGCGGTTGCATTTCGGAAAACCCCGGAATAGCGTTCCATATGATTTGCAAACTTAAGACGGCCGGAGAATGACATGAATACGAACCGGCGAGAGATACTGGCGGGGTTGGCGGCGATATTGTCTGCTGCCCCGACCTTGGCAATGCAGGGCGGGCCTCGGCCTGGTTCAATTCATCGAAAACCTGCGCGGTTGCGGGCGGGCGATACGGTCGGCCTTATTGAACCTGCGTCGGCCAGTGATGAACCATTCCAGATAGAATTGGTCGAAGAAGCAATCGTGGCAATGGGGCTTAAGCCCAAACGTGCCGCGCACATTCTTGACCGTTACGGCTATCTGGCCGGTCGGGACAAGGACCGGGCAGCGGATGTTAATGCCATGTTTGCCGATAAGGACGTCAAAGCAATTTTCGCCGTGCGTGGTGGATGGGGAAGCGCGAGATTATTGCCCTTTTTGGATTGGGACGTCATTCGCGCCAACCCGAAATTGCTAACGGGATTTAGCGATATCACTGCGCTACATATGGCGATTGCGGCCAAGGCGGGTTTTACTACATTGCACGGCCCCAACGCAGGAAGCGCATGGGGCAAAGCGTCTTGGGACGCATTTTACCCCATCGCCTTTGATGCCGCGACGCCCATTTTGGCGAATCCCGAAGGTGGCGAGGACCGGCTGGTGCAGCGCCGTTGGCGGACGCAGACCATAACATCTGGCAAAGCAAAAGGCCGATTGCTCGGTGGTAATTTAACCGTGCTGACAGCTCTTGTGGGCAGTGGTTATCTCCCGGATTTCAACGGCGCGATCCTGTTTCTCGAAGATGTTGAAGAGGCCGAATATCGTATCGACCGGATGCTGACACAGCTTGGACTTGCAGGTATCTTGAAAAATCTGGCGGCTGTGGTCTTTGGACAATGTACGAGTTGCACCGGCAGCAGCAGTGGCGTCTATGGCGGATTTACCTTGAATGATGTGCTGCGCCAGCATTTGGGCGGGTTGGGCATTCCGGTCTATTCCGGTGCATGGTTCGGCCATATCACTGACCAGTTTACGCTGGCACAAGGCGTAATGACCGAAATTGATGCCGATGCAGGAACTTTGCGGATGTTGGAACCTGCGGTTTCCTAAACCACGGCTTGTGTCAGAAGAAGCGCGGCTGTGTTGTTGAGAATATGCAGCAGGATGTTGGTACGCAGCGACCCTGTGCGGTGGTACAGATATCCAAAGGCTATGCTAAGCGACATCAGGCCCGGAATGGCATAGGGCTGTAAATGCACCAGTGCGAAAGCGAATGACGAAAGCAGGATAGCCGCCCAGACCGGCACAAAGCGGGTCAGCGCATTTTGCAAAAACCCGCGAAACAGCAATTCTTCCACCAACGGCGCTGCAATGGCGAAGGCAAAGAAACCCGCGATGATGTTGACCGGCGTGCGTGGAATGCTCGCCAGCATCTTGGCCATTTCTTCCTGCATACCAATGCCGGGAATGACATAATGGGCATATAAAAAATTGAACAGCATCGCGCCAACAACCAAAATGAACGCCAGTCCGAAGGTTCTTGCGAGCGGCATCGTGCCGAAGCTGTCGAGGCCAATTTTTTTGAAGCGGTTGTCTTTTCGAAGGTACAAAAACATCAGGGACAGCTGAATGATGGCGGAAGCCACAATGCCCCATAACACCGCCAGTCCTTTATGTGCGCCTGCATCGGCAATCTGTGTTCCTCCACTGACCGCATCGACCGCTATAAAGATGGCGGTACAAATTAGTTGCAGAACGAAATACAAGACGATCCAGCCAATTGTCGGAAAAATACCGGGAAAAATGCTTGGCTTTTGGGCAAGCGAAGGATCGGAAATTTCCTGCATTTTAACCTGCGATCTGGTTTCGGGCACTATCACCATCCCTCAAAATAAATAAGGGCCCGCATCATGCGAGCCCTTATCCCGTGGCAGATTAGCGCTTAATATGCCACTCTTTCCGCGGTCAATCCATAGGCGGGGAGCAGGGACTGAACGCTTGTAGGACCGGCCAGATGTCCGGTGCCGACCGCCATGAAAATAACGCCGGGTTTGTCCATTTCGGCCTTGATCCATTTGGCCCAATTGGCATTTCTTTTGGTAAGCAGCGCATCATAAATCAGGCGGCTGCTTAGGCCTTCATTCATCAATTGACCCAGGCCGTCAGGGTCCGGCGCGCCCCATAATTCTACCATTTTGCCCATCATCTGTTCGGCATCACCAATGGCTTTGGCCGAAGTCATAAGAAAACGGATCTGCTCTTCTTCCGGCATATTGTCGAAAATGCCGAGTTGATATTCCATGGTTTCAACGCCGCTGATAGGCTTTTTAACCGCATTTGCCGCAATGCTTAGCTGCTTTTCAACGCCGCTATTGATGTCGAAGCCCAGCTTTTGAATCGCAAGAACGGACATGGTCACCGCCGCCGCCCAAGGATCGAACGGGTCGAGCGCCTGCGTCGGCAATCCGATCTTCGTCAGCGCCGCTTCATAGACGGCACGGTCGGCGTCATTCATTTTGGACCGCAGCGTTTTTCCGGTCTGGTCGATGGCCAGCTTGCCAAAAAGTGCCTGTGTTTCAGCCGCAGGCGGTTCCACCATTTCAAGGACTAACCTGTCGGATTTATCAAAGGCGGCTTTGACCCCATCGTCAAACCAGTTGAGGCCGGGCTTCAAGATGTGAACAGTGCCGAACAGATAGATCGTAGTGTCTTCGTCTTTGACAACCCACAGCGCCGGGTCGACGTCCTTTGGTGTCGGTGGAACGGCTTTGACGGGGTCCAGCGCTTCGACGGCCGCAGGCGCTTCGGTTTGCGCTATGGCTGATGGTGCAAACAAAATCGCCGTTGAAATTAAAAGGGTCTTTATAATTGATGACATGACTTTCTCCTGTGAAACGCACTTTGAGGAAATGAACGATAATTTTCGGAATGTCAGTGGTATTTCTTCCAATACCAAACAGCGGACCATAAAAGCGCAAATATCATGAAAATAGCGGGTCCATTGGGTTCGGGCGCGATTCCGCCACGCCATAACATCCACCAGGTCGGTGCTCCGATAAGATAAGTGTACGCGGCATAATAGCCACCGTCACGATAGGCGCTGGCTTCTTGTTCATCGATGGCTCGCTTGTGCCAGAACCATGCAACGACGGGCATGATGACCGCCCAGAAGAACGCCAGCAGGATTGCGATAGCGGGCGCAATCGGGCTGTCCGAAAAAACTGCCAATGCGGAAGGTTCTGAGCCCACGATGTTGATGTCGTAAAAGGCCAGCAACAAACCGATGACACCACCGCTAAAGCAGCAGCCCAAAATAATGTTTCGATTGAGCTTTTCCCGGTTGGTGAGCATGTCACCGCTTGCCCGGAACTTTTTGCTGTTGATCCAGACAAAATAGGAAAGGCCGGCAATAATCGCCGAGAAAACGGACATTGCGACAATGCCGGACATACCCAAAGGTCCGCCACCTTGGGCGTTATGCTGTGCCATATACCCTGCGATCGCACCCGCAGTCATGACGATGCCGAGTGCGGACAGGATTATCCACATAAGGGGGCGGCCGTTGGATTCGGCCATGTCATCACTATCGGTCATCTTTGCCTCCGCTGAATTCATCATCGAAAATCTCCTCAATGGGTCGCCCGAACAGACGCGCTATTTTGAATGCCAGCGGCAAGGACGGGTCATATTTGCCTGTTTCAATTGCGTTCACTGCCTGACGGGATACGTCGAGACGTTCACCTAGGTCCGCCTGACTCCAGTCACGCATTGCCCGCAAAACTTTCAATTGGTTTTTCATGTCAGGTTAGGCTGTCGTTCTGTCATGTTTACCTTACTAAACTGATTCGCGGATAATGTCAACAAGACCTTACATAATGCTATGCGAGGCTGACAAAATGCCGTCACGCCGTCCAGAACCTTGATTTAGCGCCTTATCTCGGCCAAGGGGCTGGCCATGTCTGAGGTGGCACCATTAAGTTTTCAGGACCTGATCCTGACTCTCCATGATTATTGGGGTAAGCAGGGCTGCATCATTTTGCAGCCTTATGACATGCGCGTCGGGGCAGGGACTTTCCATCCCGCAACGACCTTGCGGGCGCTCGGCCCCGACAGTTGGAACGCCGCCTATGTGCAGCCTAGCCGCCGCCCCACCGACGGGCGTTATGGCGAGAACCCCAACCGGTTGCAGCATTATTACCAATATCAGGTCATCATGAAGCCCAGCCCCGCCAATTTGCAGGAGCTGTATCTGGGTTCGCTCGACGCCATCGGCATTGACCCGTTGAAGCATGATATCCGTTTTGTCGAGGACGACTGGGAAAGCCCGACTTTGGGGGCATGGGGTCTGGGCTGGGAAGTGTGGTGCGACGGTATGGAGGTGACGCAGTTCACCTATTTCCAGCAAATGGGCGGCTTTGATTGCAAGCCTGTCGCGGGCGAGCTCACCTACGGTCTTGAGCGTCTCGCCATGTATATCCAGGGTGTCGACAGCGTCTATGACCTGAAATTCAACGATCATGGCGTCACCTACGGCGATGTCTTCCACAAGAATGAAGTCGAGTTTTCGACCTATAATTTCGAAGTCGCCGACACCGCCGCGCTGTTCGACGGCTTTGCCAAGGCCGAGGCGGAATGTCAGCGGTGCATTGCGGCGAGTATCCCGCTCGCGGCCTATGACCAGGCGATTGAGGCCAGCCATTTGTTCAACCTGCTGCAGGCCCGGGGCGTTATTTCCGTGCAGGAACGTGCATCTTATATGGGCCGTGTCCGCGATCTCGCCAAAGGCAGTTGTCAGGCGTGGATGGAAAAGAATGGATGGACGGAATAATGGCCGACTTCCTTCTCGAACTTCTTTCCGAAGAAATCCCTGCGCGGATGCAGGTCAAGGCCAAGGAAGACCTTGCGCGGCTTTTTAACGAGGCGCTGGCCAAGGCTGGTCTTGCCGCGCAGTCGGTCGAAACCTTTGCCACGCCGCGCCGTCTGGCGCTGATTGCCAAAGGTTTGCCGTTGGCAACCGAGGCGGTGTCCGAAGAAACCAAGGGTCCGAAGGTCGGCGCGCCTCCACAGGCGATGGAAGGCTTTTTGCGAAAAACCGGTCTGACACAGGACCAGTTGGTGGAGCGCGATGGCATCTATTTCGCTGTCGTCGAAAAGCCCGGGCGCAACACGGCCGACGTGCTCGGTGACGCGATACCCGCAATCATCCGCGCATTCCCTTGGCCCAAGTCGCAACGCTGGGGCGCGGCGTCGATTTCGACCGAAAGCCTGCGTTGGGTTCGCCCGTTACAGGGCATTATTGCTCTGCTCGGCAATGATATCGTGCCCTGCGCCATTGATGGCATCGAAAGCGGACGCCACAGCATGGGGCACCGGTTCCATTCGCGCGGCCCCATCGAAATCGCCAATGCCGACGCCTATGTCGAGGCGTTGCGCGCGGCGCATGTGATCGTCCACTTCTCCGAACGCTGCACGCTGATCCGTGATGGGGCAAAGGCCGCGGCTGAGGCTGCCGGTCTGGTGCTGGTGGATGATGAAGGCCTCGTTGCCGAAAATGCCGGACTGACAGAATGGCCGGTGCCGATGCTCGGCCGGTTCGATCCTGCCTTTCTGGAGGTTCCGCAAGAGGTCATCCAGCTAACTGCCCGGGTGAACCAGAAATATTTCGTCTGCCAAACTCCCCACCCGCTTGCGGGAGGGGCCGGGGACGGATCAAGTTCGGAAGCGGCGTTACCCTCCCCTAACCCCTCCCGTAAACGGGAGGGGGATCTTGCCAATGCCTTTGTCTGCACCGCGAACATCGTCGCGAACGATGGCGGGGCCGCGATTGTTGCGGGTAACGAAAAGGTATTGGCCGCACGGTTGAGCGATGCGAAATTCTTCTGGGAACAGGATCTGAAGGTTCCGCTCGATGAACAGGCCAAAAAATTGGCGCAGATTACCTTCCATGAAAAGCTGGGGACGGTTGCCGACAAGGTAGAGCGCGTCGCCAAACTGGCGCGCTGGTTGGTTGAAGAGGGTGTCGTCAAAGGAGCGAATGCCGACGAAGCCGAGCGCGCAGCGCGGCTTTGCAAAGCCGACCTCGTCACCGGAATGGTTGGCGAATTCCCCGAACTGCAGGGCATCATGGGCGGCTATTATGCCCGCGCACAGGGTGAAAGCAACGCCGTCGCCGATGCTGTACGCGATCATTACAAACCGGTCGGGCAGGGCGACGATGTGCCGACCGCGCCGGTCACGGTGGCGGTGAGTTTGGCGGATAAGCTGGATACGTTGCTTTCGTTCTTTGATATTAAAGAATTTCCAACAGGTTCGAAAGATCCATTTGCTTTACGGCGCGCTTCAATCGCTATTATAAGATTGATAATTAATAATAATCTTAAATTACACACAGACGCACCAATAGAGTTTTGGTTAGGTCAATCTGATCCGAAAGCCCAACTAAGCGACCATGATATGGAACGCAGGGGGTTGTTGACCATAGTTCAAGATTTTCTCGCAGACAGATTGGCGGTGCAGCAACGTGAAGCGGGGATTCGTCACGATTTCGTTTCTGCGTCTAGCGATTGGCTCGGGCGAGGTGATGGGCGATTAGATAGAATCGTGATTCGTGCCGAGGCGCTGCGAGGCTTCGTGACAACCGACGAAGGCGCAAATCTTCTGGCCGGTTACAAACGTGCGGCGAATATCCTGAAGCAATCGGGTGATGACAAAAACAACCGTCACCCTGAACTTGTTTCAGGGTCTTATTCTGCAGACGGCGAAAATACTAAGATGCTGAAACAAGTTCAGCATGACGGTTTGAGTGATGTTGAAATTGTGCTTAAATCAGCCCTCGACACCGCTGAACCCAAGGCTGCGGCTGCCGTTGATACCGAGGATTTTGAAGGTGCAATGGCCGTTTTGGCTAGTTTACGTGCTCCCATCGATGCGTTCTTCGACGCCGTGATGATAAATGACCCTGACCCCTCAATCCGCGCCTTCCGGCTGGGCTTACTCGCGCGGTTCCGCGATGCGGTGCACAGGGTTGCGGATTTTTCGAAAATAGAGGGATAATTTGCAAATATCCTTTTGATGCCAAATCGAACCTTTATTGCCTTTGCCAATTCCGGAGCGTTTTGGCACGGGCAACATAGAAGACAAGTTTTTGGAGGCAGTATGACCCAATATGTGTTTCGGTTCGGCGGGGACGTATCTGACGGCGACGAAACCGTTCGTGGCAACAAAAACCTGTTGGGGGGAAAGGGCGCGAACCTCGACGGCATGGCATCGATTGGCCTGCCAGTCCCTCCCGGTTTCACCATCACCACCGAAATGTGCACGGCTTATTATGTCAATGGCCAAACCTTTCCCGACAGCGTCCGCGCGGAAGTCGCCAACGGTCTCGCGCATATCGAGAACGTAACCGGCAAGACCTTTGGCGATCCGGCAAATCCGCTGCTCGTATCAGTCCGTTCCGGCGCGCGGGTTTCTATGCCGGGCATGATGGACACGGTGCTCAATCTGGGATTGAACGACGCCACGGTGGAAGGACTTGCCGCGTCGTCGGGCGATGCGCGCTTTGCGTGGGACAGCTATCGCCGCTTCATCCAAATGTACGCCGATGTCGTTCTCGAACTCGACCATGGTGCCTTTGAAGAGGCTCTGGAGGTCGCGAAGGAAGATCAGGGCTATTATCTCGATACCGAATTAACCTCCGATGATCTGAAGGCATTGGTTGCCGCATATAAGAAGCTGGTTGAGGCCGAATGGGGCAAGCCATTTCCACAAGACGTGCATGACCAGCTTTGGGGTGCGGTCGGCGCCGTCTTTGGTTCGTGGGAATCGGACCGTGCGAAGGTCTATCGCCGCCTGAACAACATCCCCGGCGACTGGGGCACTGCGGTCAATGTGCAGGCCATGGTCTTTGGCAATATGGGTGACACATCGGCCACCGGTGTTGCCTTTACCCGCGATCCGGCCACGGGCGAAAATGCCTATTATGGCGAATATTTGATCAACGCGCAGGGTGAGGATGTCGTTGCCGGGATCCGCACGCCGCAATATCTGACCAGGGCCGCACGCGAACGTGCCGGCGCCAAGCCACTCTCGATGGAAGAAGCGATGCCCGGCGTTTATGCGGAGTTAGCGCGCGTCTTTGAAATCCTCGAAACCTATTATCGTGATATGCAGGACATCGAGTTCACCGTTGAGCGCGAAAAATTGTGGATGCTGCAAACCCGGTCGGGCAAGCGCACGGCAAAGGCCGCGCTCAAAATCGCGGTGGACATGGCCGAAGCCGGTTTGATTAGCACGGACGAGGCGGTGTTGCGGGTCGATCCGATGGCGCTCGACCAATTGCTGCACCCCACACTTGACCCCAATGCGCCGCGTGATGTGCTGACGTCCGGCTTGCCTGCGTCCCCGGGTGCGGCATCGGGCAAGATCGTGTTCGACGCCGACACGGCGGAACGCTTCAACGATATGGGCGAGGCGGTCATATTGGTCCGCATCGAAACCAGCCCCGAAGATATTCACGGCATGCATGCCGCCAAGGGCATACTGACTGCACGCGGCGGGATGACCAGCCATGCGGCGGTCGTGGCGCGCGGCATGGGACGCCCGTGCGTTTCCGGCGCGGGAAGCTTGCAGATCGATGCCGCGGCGCGCGTCCTGCGTATTGCTGGCCGCACCCTGACCGAAGGTGACATATTGACGCTCGACGGCTCGACCGGCGAAGTGATGGCTGGCGAGGTTCCGACCTTGCAGCCGGAACTGGTCGGCGACTTTGGCACTTTGATGGTGTGGGCCGATGCGGGCCGCCGGATGAAAGTGCGCGCCAACGCCGAAACGCCGCTCGACGCGCAGACAGCGCGGGATTTTGGCGCGGAAGGCATTGGCCTGTGCCGGACCGAGCATATGTTCTTCGACGCCAGCCGCATTACCGCTGTGCGCCAGATGATTTTGGCGGAGGATGAAAAAGGCCGCCGTGCCGCGCTCGACAAATTGCTGCCCGAGCAGCGCAAGGACTTTACCGCTATTTTCGAGGTTATGGCCGGGCTTCCCGTCACCATTCGCTTGCTCGATCCCCCCTTGCACGAATTCCTGCCGCATCAGGAAAGCGAATTTGCCGAAGTCGCCGAGGCTGCGGGTGTGGGCATTGAAGTGCTCAAACAGCGCGCCGCCGAACTGCACGAATTCAACCCCATGCTGGGCCATCGCGGTTGCCGGTTGGGCGTCACTTATCCCGAAATCTACGAAATGCAGGCGCGTGCGATTTTCGAGGCGGCCTGTTCGCTTGATGTCGCGCCCGTGCCTGAAATCATGATCCCGCTGGTTGGCACCAAACGCGAACTGGAATTGATGAAGGACGTCGTGGACAAGGCTGCGGAAGAGGTTTTTGCCGAACAGGGCAAACGCATCGAATATCTGGTCGGCACGATGATCGAACTGCCGCGCGCCGCGCTGATGGCCGATGAAATCGCCGAAGTCGGCAGCTTCTTCAGCTTCGGTACCAATGACCTGACCCAGACAACGCTGGGCGTCAGCCGCGACGATGCGGCCCGCTTCCTGACGCATTATGTCGACAAAGGCATCTATGCCCGCGATCCGTTCGTCAGCCTCGATGTCGAGGGTGTGGGGCAGTTGATCGAAATCGCTGTGACCAAGGGCAAGGCCACCCGTCCCGACATCAAGCTCGGTATCTGTGGGGAACATGGCGGCGATCCGGCGTCCATTGCCTTCTGCGAAAAGGTTGGCCTCGATTATGTCAGCGCCTCGCCTTATCGCGTGCCCATCGCGCGGTTGGCGGCGGCACAGGCGGCTTTGGCAAAAGGTTAGAAAAGGGGTTGCGCCCGCTGTAATCCCCTTCTAATAGCGGCGCTCCAGTGCACCCGTAGCTCAGCTGGATAGAGCATCAGACTACGAATCTGAGGGCCGGGCGTTCGAATCGCTCCGGGTGCACCACTTTCCTCTCACTGCCAAAAACCGTTCGTCTCGAGCGCAGTCGAGAGGCCAACAGTTTATGTACGCCTAAACGGTGTCTCGACTTCGCTCGACACGAACGGCTATGGGAAAGTATGAACTCCAAAAGTAAATCTGCAATCGTCCTTTTGTCCGGTGGTCTCGACTCAATGGTCGTCGCCGGTCTGGCGAAAGAGGCTGGATACGCGCTGGTCGCGTTGACCATTGATTATAATCAGCGTCACCGTATCGAATTGGAATCGGCCGCGAAAATTGCGGCGCATCTGAATGCGATTGAGCATATCATCCTGCCGCTCGATCTCACACGCTTTGGCGGATCGGCGCTGACCGCAGATATTGATGTGCCCAAGGACGGTGTGGAGGAAAATGCCATTCCGGTCACCTATGTCCCGGCGCGCAACACCATTTTTCTCTCGCTTTGTCTTGGCCTCGCCGAAGCGCGCGGTGCGAGGGATTTGTGGATTGGCGTGAATGCGCTGGATTATTCCGGCTATCCGGATTGCCGACCTGAATTTATCCGGTCGTTCGAGGCGATGGCAAATCTTGCGACCAAAGCCGGGGTAGAAGGCGATGCATTTACGGTTCACACGCCCTTGTTGCACATGAGCAAGGCCGACATCGCCACTCAAGCGGCGCGGCTCGGGCTGGACGCGGGGATGAGCTGGTCCTGCTACGACCCGACATCTGATAACAAAGCGTGCGGAAAATGCGACAGCTGTCGCCTTCGCGCAAAGGGTTTTGCCGATGCAGGGCTGGTCGACCCGACCGAATACGTATGAGCTATGCAGTCAAAGAGATTTTCCTGACGTTGCAGGGAGAGGGCGTCCATGCGGGGCGTCGTGCGGTGTTCCTGCGCTTTACCGGGTGCAATTTGTGGACCGGGCGCGAGGAAGATCGTGCCACCGCTATCTGCCAGTTTTGCGACACGGATTTTGTCGGAATGGACGGCGAAAATGGTGGTCGATATTTGGCGCAAGATCTGGCGGCGAAGGTGGAATCTCTGTGGGGTGAAGGGAAGTCGGCCCGCTATGTCGTGCTGACAGGTGGCGAACCGATGTTGCAAGTCGATGACGCACTTGTCGATGCCTTGCACGCGCATGGGTTTACCATTGCCATTGAGAGCAACGGCACAATTGCCACACATCCCCGAATTGACTGGGTCTGCATCAGCCCCAAAGCGGGGTCCGATGTTGTGCAGCGCCGGGGAGATGAATTGAAACTTGTCTGGCCGCAACAGGGTAGTGAGCCTGATTTGATGGAACAATGGGACTTTGCCAATTTTTTGATTCAACCAATGGACTGCGGTGCTGAATCTGAGAATCGGGCAAATGTTGTTGGCGCGACGGATTTTGTGATGCGCCATCCGAAATGGCGTTTGTCTTTGCAAAATCACAAGATTTTGGGGCTGCCCTGACATATGGTAAATCTGCTTGTAACGCAGGGAATATAGTGACAATCTTCCCCAAGGAGAAAAAAGGGGAGAGTGATCATGGCAAGAGCTGAACATGCACATATGCGTGCACATAAAAGCTATTCCAAGCGCATGTCGGATCATGTTGCATTTGCATTGGTGGTTTATACATTGATGCTGATCTTTCTCGTTACCCCGGCAATGGAGAATGAGGGGACGTCGATTTTCCCTTATTTCATGCTCGTAATATTCGTCGCTCTGGTCATTCCGCCGTGCAGAGGTCTGGAACGTCGCTGGCAAACCATTCAGGCTAATGATTCAGGTGATGGTGGTTTTGATACCCAATTCAAAATGGATCGGGTCAAATTGTGGATTGGCGCCATCGGTATACCTGCGGGTATTGCCGTTCTTTTTCGTGGGATTACGTCGGTCGCCTGATTGACGCTCTTGCGCCCCGCGCCTAAGCGGGGACTATGCTAAAGCCACATGAAGCGCTCGACCGCGCAGAGAATCTTGTTTCCCAAGCTATAAAAGCAGGCGCCGATGCCGCCGATGCCGTTTATGTCTGCGATGCGTCCACAGAGGTGCAGGTGCGCCTCGGCGCTCTCGAAGATGTGGCGCGTTCGGAAGGGGAGGAAATCGGCCTGCGGGTCTTTGTCGGGCAGCGTTCGGCAACCATCTCTTCGTCCAGCCTTAATCCCTCGATCCTGGCAAATCTGGTGTCCCGCGCCATCGACATGGCAAAGGAAGCGCCCGAGGACCAATATGCAGGGCTGGCCCCGCAAGATCGTTTGCTCAAGGGCGATGTTCCCGATCTGGATGTCGATGACGGGCAAGACCCCGACCCGGCTCTGCTTCGTGTCGCGGCGCTGGAATGCGAAGATGCGGCGCGCGCCGTTGCAGGTGTCACCAACAGCGAAGGCGCAGGCGCGAGCGCCGCACGCTCCATCTTCGCCTTGGCCACGAGCCATGGTTTCGCCGGTGTAAAATCCTCGACCGGCTATGGCCTGTCCGCAAGCGTGCTTGCGGGTGAGGGGGACGCCAAGGAACGCGATTATGACTGGCGCTCGGCACGCCATCTGGCCGACCTCGACAGCGCGGCAGCGATCGGACGAAGGGCTGGCGAACGCGCGGTCAAGCGGGTAAATCCCGGATCGGTAAAGAGCGGCGCGATGCCTGTGGTATTTGATCCGCGTGTCGGCAGCTCGCTGGTGGGCCATTTGCTGGGTGCGATTTCGGGCTCTTCCATTGCACGCAAGACGAGCTTCCTGCTCGATGCGAATGGCACAGCCCTGTTTGACAGCAGCCTATCGGTCATCGACGATCCATTACGCCCACGTGGCTTGTCCAGCCGTGGTTTTGATGGCGAAGGGCTGCCGACCGCACGGCGCGCCATCATCGAAAAAGGGGTGCTGACCGGATGGCTCATGGAAAGTGCCTCGGCACGGCAGTTGGGTCTGCAACCGACAGGCCATGCAAGCCGCGGCGTTAGTGGTGCACCAGGGGTCAGCACGTCCAATCTGCATTTGGAAGGCGGGTCGGGCAGCGTTGCCGACCTGATACGCGACATCAAATATGGCGTCTATGTGCACGAACTGGTGGGACAAGGCGTCAACCTGGTCACGGGCGACTACAGCCGTGGCGCCGCTGGCTTCCTGATCCTTGATGGCGAGATCGCGGGTCCCGTCAGCGAGTTTACGATCGCGGGTAACCTGAAAGATATGTTCACCGCCATGGTCGCCGCCGTCGATCTGGAGTTCATCCGCAGCAGCAATGTGCCGACATTGCGTATCGACGGAATGATGATCGCGAGTGCCTGAGCGGCTGGTCGACCGTGCTGCGGTGATTGCCGCTGTTGAGGCAGCCGCTGCATTGGCAATGACCAGTTGGCGCGACGGCGCAGCGCCCGACACGCGGGTCTGGTCAAAAAGCAACGACAGCCCGGTCAGCGATATCGATATGGAAGTAGACGTTCTGCTGAAAGAGCGCCTCACCCGCATCCTGCCCGAAGCCGCATGGCTGTCGGAAGAAACCGCGGACGACGCGGCGCGCCTGGATTCCCGTTTACTGTGGCTTGTCGACCCAATCGACGGCACGCGCGATTATGTCCGGGGACGTAATGGCTGGTGCGTTTCGGTCGCACTTGTCGCCGATGGCCAGCCATACTTCGCTATCATGGCCGCGCCTGCACAGCAGAAATTATGGGTCGCAGCGCATGGGGAAGGGGTGACCTGCAATGGAGATCGCCTCACCGGAAGTGTGCGGCAGGAGTTTGCAGGCGCGCGTGTTCCTGCCGATGAGTTGCCGAAAATCGACCATGATCTTGTAAGGGTCGCCAAGCCCAACAGCATTGCGATGCGGATGACCATGGTCGCGTGCGACCGCGCCGATCTGGTCGCGACGCTGCGCTGGGGCCATGAATGGGACGTCGCAGCGGCGCATCTGGTGGCGCAAGAGGCGGGCGCGGTGGTATCCGATGCGCTGGGACAGCCACTGACATATAACAAGCGTGATCCAAGAGATTTTGGCCTGATCTGCTGTGCGCCGGGAATTCATGAGGCGGCGGTTCAGCGGCTTGAGGACCGGGCGCGCAAATATATGGCGCCCTAAACCCTCGGCCGCGTCCAGAGGCCGCTTCGGTCCATGGGACGGGGGTTATTGGCGACAGCATCGGCGAATGCCGTTTTGACCCAACGGAATTTCTCGGGACGGCTGGTATATATACGCTGATCCCACGCATGTTCGCCTGCGCTGCGGACTTGCCGGGCGATATCGCCATAAATGCCGGCTGCGGACAGTACCGCCCAGCGCGCGCGAAAGGGGAGTTCGACCGCCCCAATACGCGCCGAAGCTTCATATTGCTCTGCCTCATCAGCAAGCCAGCGGCCCATCAGTGCGAGCTTTTTCCGGTTATGTGGCCGCATATGCTCGCCGGGGCCGATATCCAGTGTCGCCAGCCAGTCGTCCGGCAGGTAACACCGCCCCGCAGCATCATCCTCGGCAATATCACGCGCAATATTGGCCAATTGGAAGGCAAGGCCGAGGTCGCATGCACGGTCGAGTGTTGCTTCCTCGTCCGGGGATACGCCCATCACCACCGCCATCATGACGCCGACTGCGCCTGCAACATGGTAGCAATAGCGGTAAAGATCATTTTCCCGCCGGGGGTGCCAGTCGGCGGCATCCAGCGCGAAGCCTTCGATCACATCTTCGGCCATTTTTGCGGTTAATCCGCACTCGCGCGCAACAATAGCCAAGCAATCAAATGCAGGCTCGCCAGTCGGTGTGCCTTCCAATGCCTTGGCTGTCAGATCGCGGATGATGGCAAGCCGCTCCAGCGGGTCATCGACAACCGCCATCGCCCCGCCATGGTCCTGTCCGTCGGCCATGTCATCGCATTTGCGGCACCAGGCATAGAGCAACCACACCCGTTCACGCGTCGTGCGGTCGAACAGGCGGCTGGCAAAACGGAAGGATTTGGAACCGCGCGCAATGCTTTCCTGCGCGAAAGCGACGAGCGCGGCGCGGTCTCTCACAAATCGTCCGCTTTCATCTGGAAGATCGTCTTGTGCGGGACATAGGCCGCCATTTTGCCGAGCAAACCGTCCAGCGTTTCATCGACGATCATGATCCCCGCATGTTGGGGCCGGATGAAACCGACATTGATCATCTTCGCGTTGAACGCAATCAACTCATCGTAAAAGCCCGCCACATTCAAAACACCCACGGGTTTTTGATGATAGCCCAATTGTGACCAGCTTATCGCCTCCCACAATTCATCCATTGTGCCGACGCCGCCCGGAATAGTGATGAACCCATCGGACAAATCGGTAAAGCGCGCCTTGCGTTCATGCATTCCCGATACGACGTACAATTGCGTGCAGCCCTTATGTGCGACTTCGGCACCAACCAACGCTTCCGGAATGATGCCGATCACTTCGCCGCCCGCCGCCAAGGCCGAATCCGCGACCGCACCCATCAACCCCAACCGGCCACCGCCATAGACGACACCAATTCCGCGTTCGGCGAGCAAGCGCCCGACAGTGCGGGCTGTCTCGATATAGATAGTGTCCTCAGGTGTTGCCGAACCGCAATAAACCGCAAGTCGCTTCACTATTTCAAATCCTCCAAAATCAGAGCCGCCGTTGCCTTTGCGCTGCCAACGACACCGGGTATTCCTGCACCAGGATGCGTACCAGCGCCAACAAAATACAGGTTGGGAATGGCATCGTCGCGGTTGTGCGCTCGCATATAGGCCGACTGCCATAATACCGGTTCAAGGCTAAATGCGCTGCCCAGATGCGCGGACAGGTCGCGGCCGAAATCTGCCGGTGTATAATGGAATTGGGTCATAATCCGCGAACGGATGTCGGGGATCAGGCGACGTTCCAGTTCATCCAATATCCGTTCTTTCAAGGCGTCGGCCACATCACCATCCCAATCGAGCGGTGCCTTGCCCATATGGGCAACGGGCGCGAGCACGTAGAAGGTCGAGCAACCTTCAGGCGCAAGGCTTGGGTCGGTGACGGTGGGATGATGCAGATAAAGCGAGAAATCCTTGGGCAGCACGCCATTTTTGTAAATGTCGTCGAGCAAGCCTTTATACCGCGGGCCGAACAGGATCATGTGATGGGGAATGCCCGGCCAGGTGCCTTTGATACCCAGATGCAAAACGAACAGCGACGGCGACCAGCTTTTCCGGTTCAGCGACTTTGCCGCGCGCTCGCCGCGCTTATTGCTGGTGAGCAGATCCCGATATGTATGCATCAAATCGCCGTTGGATGCAGCAACATCGCAATCCATGCGCCAACCCGATTTGGTGCGAACGCCGATGACTTTGTCGCCGCGCGTTTCGATTTCTTCCACCGGGTCACCCAGCCTTAGTGTACCGCCAAGCCGTTCAAAATGCGTAACCATCGCAGCGACCAGCCTGTTGGTACCGCCCTTGGCAAACCAGACTCCGCCTTCTTTTTCAATCGTGTGGATCAGGGCGTAAATCGCGCTGGTCGACATAGGGTTTCCGCCCACCAAAAGCGTATGGAAAGACAGGGCTTCGCGCAGCTTTTCGTCTTTGACGTAAGAGGATACGATCGAATAGACCGAGCGCCACGCCTGATATTTCATCAAGGCAGGCGCTGCCTTTATCATCGAAGCGAAGTCCAGAAACGCGACCGAACCCAGCTTTTGATAGCCTTCCTTGAATACACCCTTTGAGTATTCAAGGAATTTGCGATAGCCTTCGACATCGTCCGGGTTTAGTTTTTCTATTTCCGCCTTCAACCCCGGCGCATCATTGGAATAATCGAAATTGGTGCCGTCGGACCAGTTCAGCCGGTAAAAGGGGAAGACCGGCATCAGTTCGATGTCGTCGGCCATTTTGTGACCCGATACGCTCCATAACTCCTCAAGGCAGGGCGGGTCGGTGATGACGGTTGGTCCGCCGTCGAAGGTAAAGCCGTCCTTTTCCCAATAATAGCCGCGCCCGCCGGGCTTGTCCCGTGCTTCGATTATGGTCGTGGCGACGCCTGCGGATTGCAAACGCATGGCAAGTGCCAGTCCGCCAAATCCGGCGCCTATGATTGCTGCGGTTTTCATTTCTTTTTGCTCCGGATCGCGGTGATGGCTCTTCCGATAGGAATGGGCGGCTTGCCAGACAATATGCGCGCCTTGTCACCGCCGCTCGTCTTTCCCGCATAGAAGCGTTCGATCAATCCGGGCTTTAACCTGTAGAAGCGCTCGAGGATTTTGTAGCGTTCCGAAGCTTCTGCGCCGCGGAACAGCATCCGGTTCAACATTCGGTAGAATTTCCCGCTCTGCCAATGTTCCTGCACGCGTTGCCGCATGATCATGTTCAATTTATCGCCATCGAGATCGGGCTGTTCGGCAATGAAAATGGCGTTGCGAACCGCATCGGGAAGCGAATAGCTGGTAACGTGCTGGAAAAAAGCGCCGCGTGCACCGGCCTTGGCTGTCCGGCCGCTGCCGCTTGCCCAATAACTCTCCAGGTCGCCCCCCATGACGACGGGCAAAACGCCGTTTTCTTCGCGCAACACACGCTCTACTTTCCAACCCTTACCGTCGGCATATTCGGCCAACCGCTGTCGCAATCGGCGGGGATCGTGGTTGGGCGTATCGCTATAATATGTGTCTTCGACAAAGATCTTGTCCATGCCAAAGGGCAGCACATAGACGAACCGGTACCCGTCATATTGCTCCACGGTCGCATCCATGACGATGGGTTTGGTGAGATTATGTGGTTCGGACAATTGCATGAGCTGCCCGGTAAATTTCTGCCACCCGCAGTCCAGATGATTAAGATCACCTGCGCCGCGCACGTCGATTACACCGCCTGCATTGATTCGCTGCGCCCCGTCAAGCACGACCAGACGCGGGGACACCGCTTTTACTTCGCGGCCAAGCATCATGGCCGATGCAGGCAGATTATGCCGTAAAACCCAGTCGAGCCTCTCCGATTCTATCGTGTAATAGATATTTTCGAGCGACCGGCTATGCGCGGGAAAGCGTACTTCATATCCGGACCAGCCATAGGTCACCAATGGCGCAGTTAACCACCGATGTTCGGGCAATATGTCGCTCGCAAAATAGCTCCATATATGGTTGCCGCCAAAGCTGTCGCCCTGTTCGATGAGCACGATTTTCAATTCCGGCCGCATTTTGGCGAGCGCCAGCGCAATCAGCCCGCCAGCAAGCCCGCCGCCGACTATCGCAAAATCAACTTTTATATTATCCCGGTTCACCCTCCGGCTCTAGCGCAGGCATTTTACAAGGGAAAGCCTTGTGCCAACGAAATACACAGCTTTCTGGGTGGTTGACAATTGGAGCGGGAATGGGGACGAAAGCGATATGGTTCATACAGCTAAAGTGATCGCCATCTACAGCCTGAAAGGCGGTGTCGGTAAAACAACATTGACCGTTAACCTGGCGGCAGAGGCGGCATTGCGGCGCGAAAAGAAAACGTTGCTATGGGATCTTGATCCGCAATCGGCTTCCAGTTTCATTCTTGGCTATGACCCTGAAAAAAAATCGAAAGCACGTTCGGTTTTTGAAAGAGATGTCGAGCCGGGAAAGCTGATCGTTCCAACGGGGATTTCGGGATTGGACTTGCTTCCCGCCGATATATCACTGCGCGGGCTAGATGGATTTTTCAATTCGTTGGGCAAAAAGAAACGCTTGGCGAAGCTGGTCGAAACGATCAGTGGAAAATATGACCGGATTTTTCTGGATTGTCCGCCAGGCCTGACCGAAACCAGCGAACAGATGATGCGGGCCGCCGATATCATCATTGTGCCCGTCATCCCGTCGCCTCTATCGCAGCGTGCGTTGGAAGATGTCGTGTCGCATCTCAAAGACCATCACAAAGGGCACGCACCCTTGCTGCCGGTATTTTCGATGGTTGATCGCAGACGCAATCTGCATGTGGCGGCCCTGTCGGCCAACCCCGATTGGCCCCGCATCCCGATGGCCAGCGCCGTCGAAATGATGGCGGTGCATCGATCTCCGGTGGGTGTTTTTGCTCATCGCTCGCCTTCGGGTGAAGCTTTCCACATGCTAGCGGGAGCTATCGAACGTAAGCTTGCCAAGTTGAAAGACTAAAGGAGGGGGTATGCGGAAAAAATGGCTTTGGACGCTGCTTGGGGTAGTAGCGTTGGTGGGTGCGGTCGGCTATGTGAAGCGCGACGCCATCGCCATGAACCTTCTCAATCGCGGTGCCGATGCCGCCATGGCGCGCAATGCGCTGACAGATTTGCCCAAGGACCAACTGCACGTCGCTTTCTGCGGGACAGGCTCTCCACTTCCGAGCCGCGACCGCGCGGCGGCCTGTACAGCTGTGATCGCGGATGGACGGATTTTCATATTCGATATGGGCGAAGGATCAGGCGAAACCTTGTCGCTGATGGGCATGCCGTTAGGCAAGATCGAGGGCGTCTGGCTGACCCATTTGCACAGCGACCATTTCGAAGGCTTAGGCCCCTTCACCCTGCAACGCTGGGCAGGAAGCAGCGCCGCGACGCCGCTTGCGGTATACGGGCCTGAAGGTGTTCTGGAGATTACCGCGGGCTATAACGCAGTCTACCGCATCGATTCCACCTATCGCATTGCCCATCACGGCGCTGATGTGGTGAAGCCTTCGGGCTATGGAATGGCGGGCAAAGCCATCGCGCCGGGACCTGTTTATGATGACGGCGGCATCCGGATCACCGCCTTTGCCGTAGACCATGGCCCGATCAAGCCCGCCCTTGGTTACCGCGTTGACTGGAAAGGCCGTAGCGTGACGATCAGCGGCGATACCGCGTTCACCCCGGGACTTGCCAAAGCTGCCAAAAGGTCAGACCTGTATGTCAGCGAACTTCTGTCGCCGCGCATGGTCCAGATACTGGAAAACAGCGCGCGCAAGGCGGGCAACGCCAATAGGGCGAAAATCTTCAGCGATATCCAGAACTATCATATCAGCCCCGAACAAGCCGCCGATGTCGCAAAAAGCGCAGGTGTCGGTATGCTCGCCTTCACGCATATCGTGCCATCGGTGCCCAAGCCGCTGGAATTTGCGCTGACCGGCACGGCATCGGAGCATTTCGCAGGCCCCATAAAGGTCATGCATGATGGCGATGTCATCAGCATTTCGGGCAAGAATGAATTTAAAACTCAGAATTTGCTAAGTCGCTAAGTGCCGGAGTATGGGGGGCTATGGAATATGCTCTCACTGTGCTGTTATCCGCTTTGGCGATGACCCTGATCGTGGGTGTCCGCTATCTTGTGGTCAGCGGAGCTTTTGCGTGGGCAACGCGGGTGAAGTATCCAAAACTCTACGCGGGGCTCGAACCGCAAATGCGCCGCGAAATCGGCTGGAGTCTAGCGAGCGCCGCCATTTACGGAATTCCGGCCGGCATTGTCGCCTGGGGCTGGGACAGTCAGGGCTGGACGTTGATTTACCGGAACTGGTCGGAACATCCGCTCTGGTATGTTCCTTTGTCCATTGTTTTGTACCTGATCGCGCACGATAGCTGGTTTTATTGGACCCACCGGCTGATGCACCGCCCATGGTGGTTTAAAAAGGCGCATGCCGTCCATCACGAAAGCCGCCCGCCGACCGCGTGGGCCGCGATGTCGTTCCACCCGTGGGAGGCTCTGACCGGCGCGCTTATCATCCCTATTCTTACGTTCATTATTCCTATTCATGTTGGCGCAATTGGCGTTGTGCTCACTGTGATGACGGTTATGGGTGTAACCAATCATATGGGGTGGGAGCTGTTTCCCAGATTCATGGTTAACGGCAAATTAGGAAAATGGCTGATAACAGCAACGCACCACCAGAAACATCATGAAGCATATCGGGGGAATTATGGGCTTTATTTCAGATTTTGGGACAAGATTTGCGGCACGGACCTTGGTCTTGGCGATTGGGGTAACGGCGCTGGTACCCGGAACAGCACTTGACGCAACGTCGACTACATCGACCCTGGATTTGAGCATTTATGGTTTGCGGAGCATGAAAGGCAATGTCCTTGTCTGCGTTACCGCAAATCCCAAATTTTTTCCAGATTGTAGCAAAGACCCCAAAAGCCATCGCGCCAAGGTCGCAGCATCCAATGCGGCCAATATCAGCTTTGACGGTTTGGAGCAGGGAACTTATGCTGTTGCGCTGATCCATGATGAAAATGCGAATAGCAAAATGGATATGGCGATTTTCCTGCCTAAGGAAGGCTTTGGTTTCTCCCGTAACCCGGTCATCGTGGCGGGGCCACCCCGGTTCAAAGCAGCTGCATTTGCGATTGACGCCGCCGAAGTTAGCCAACGCGTGAAAATGAAATACATGCTTTGATAAATCGTCTATGCAATCCGCATGGAACGAATTGTCAATTTGGCTTGTTTGTGGATAAGTCGCAAACAGGAGCATGCCATGAGTTTCGCTTTCACCCTTGCCAAGATATCGGTACTTACGCTCGTCTTCTCGTCCGTGTCCTTAAATGCTCAGGCACCGGAAACTGAAAGTTCGAAGGCCGATGCCCCTGATCGGGGCGTCTTTGCCGGAGACTGGCTCACAATTGGAATCGGCGGTGGCTATGGTCCCAGCTATGAAGGCTCAGACGATTACACCCTGTTCCCCGCGCCATTAGCGCAAGGAAGCGTTAGCGGTTTTGATTTTGGCGCGCGTGGCCCGGGCCTCTACGTCGATCTGGTTCGCGACACGAACGCCAATGGAAATGTGAAATTCCTGGCCGGGCCGCTAGTCCGTGTTCGTACCGATCGCAATAACAACATCAAGGACAGCGTTGTGCGATCACTCGGCAAAAAAGATGTGGCTATCGAAATCGGCGCGACGGCAGGCGTGTCCTTTTCCAAAGTGCTCAATCGCTTTGACAGCCTAACTCTATCCACCGATATCCAGTGGGACGTAGCCGAGGCGCATCGCGGTCGCCTCATCAGCCCGAACATCAGCTATTCCACACCGCTATCCACCGCTGTTTTTACAAGCCTCAGCCTGTCGGCGACCCATGTCGATGGCAATTATGCCGATACCTATTTCAGCATTGACGCAGCGGGCAGCGCGGCAAGCGGCCTGCCGACATTTGATGCCAAGGGCGGCTGGAAAAGCTACGGCGCATCGCTGCTTGGCGGTGTCGATCTGTCGGGTGATGCGCGCGATGGCGGCTGGGGTGTGTTCGGCCTCGTCAGCTATTCAAAGCTGATTGGTGACGCGAAACGATCCCCCGTAACATCCATCCGCGGAGATGCGGACCAGTGGTTTCTAGCCGGTGGCATCAGCTATACTTTTTAGGAAAGACCGGCTTTAACCAGTTGGAAATGTTGATTGGGCTATGCAGTCTTTATAAAAAAGGGCGCGCATATGAAACATTCTTCAAGTGAAAAATCTCCGGAAGCCAGCCCGTCGGTTGGATATAGCCGTGAAAGCAGGGCAAGCTGGATCGGTTCCAAGCTTGCACAATCAACCGGTATCGGTGTGGACCAACTTGATGCGGTACATAATTATATGTGGCTGCGTATCTTACAAAGCAATGCGGCAACGCCGACTGCGGAAAATGAGGCCGACCATCTCGCGATGCACATCGTGAAACTGTCCTTGCTGGCAGAGAACGCCGCCGCCCAAGGCGGCCCGAAAGCCGCCATGGCCGCCGTAATGCAAGCGCGCGGGGACGAAGTCGACCCGTTGCTGGCCCAGAATTTCCTGAAGCTCGCCAGCTCCTCCATCTTCTGGATGGCACTGGATTCAGCGGGGGAAGCGCGGGCGTAATTTTGCCACTGGTTTAGGGTGATCGTCCCCAACCGCAATGTGCTGCATGAGCCCGCATTGCCTCAATAAAGGCGCGCGCTGACGGCAGGTTGCTTCGGCTAGCCTCGAACAGGAGGCTGACCGGAAGCCACTCAGGCTGATCGGGCTTCAAGACCTCAATCAACCGTCCCGCATCGATAGCGTCCTCAACCTGGTAATCGAGAAAATTTGCAAGGCCCACGCCTGCTTCGGCAGCAAAAACCGCAGCAGCCACAGTGTTGAGAACGATGCGTGGCTTGGCCGGTACAGTCTTTCGACCATCGAAGCGCCATTCGGTAGCAGCCCTTGGCCCCGAAGAAGCGATCAGTCGGTGAGATTGCAGAGCGCTCGCACTGGCCGGAACGCCGTGACGCGCGAGATAGGCAGGGCTAGCGACAATCATGGGTCGCACCGTCCCGATTCTGATCGTCCGCAGAGATGAATTAGCAAGCGAACCGATCCGCACCGCGACGTCGATTCCTTCTTCGATCACGCGAATGTTGCGGTCGACGAGCATCATTCGAACATCAAGTGCCGGATAACGGTCGATCAGGTCGGCGATCACGGGCAGCACGTGCATTTGCCCAAAGATAACAGAGGCAGTGATCTGAAATGTTCCCTGTGGTTCGGACAGGGTGCCCGATAGCGAGCGTTCGGCATCGGCAAGGTCCGCCAAGATCCTCTTGGCTCGGTCCACAAAGCCTGCACCTTCGTCGGTCAGTGATACCGCGCGTGTCGAACGGTGAAACAATACTGCCCCCAATCGCGCCTCGAGTTCCGAAATGCCACGCGTCACCACTGGGGGTGAAATTTGCAATGCTCGCGCAGCGCCAGCAAAGCTGCCCCGATCTGCCACCGCCAGAAACATTTCGATCGTATGCAAGCGGTCCATCGATTATTCCTGAATCAGAAATAGTGTTTCACGTAAAATGTAGATTATCATGATTTTATCAATGTTGTAGCTGTGGTCAACCAAATGTTGGAGTTCGCAAGATGGCAAGAAACTACGTCCACACATTATTCACTGACGTCGCCCGCGCGATGCAGGAAGTAGACGGGTCGCGTTCGACCTATGCACGGATGGAGGAGGGGGCCGACGGCACACCCGATCTAATGACAGATAAGGAAGCCGGATTTATCGCCGCGCGCGACAGCTTCTATATTGCCAGCGTGACGCCCGAGGGTTGGCCCTATGTCCAGCATCGCGGGGGGGCGGCGGGGTTTCTCCGCGCTTTATCTGGCAACCGGCTGGGTTTTGCTGACTATCAAGGCAACCGGCAGCATGTGAGCAATTCGAACCTTGTCACCGAACCGCGTGTTTCGCTATTCCTGATGGATTATCCAAACCGCCGCCGCCTGAAAATTTTGGGCCAGGCGCAGGTCGTAAGCGCAGCGCAAGATGCGGCGCTGATCACCTCGTTGATGCCCGATGGGTATAAGGCAATGCCGGAGCGCGCCTATATAATCGACGTTGTTGGCTTCGACTGGAATTGCCCCCAGCATATCACGCCTCGCTTTACCGAATCTGAAATTTCGGCTGTTATTCAACCGCTTAATACCGAACTCAACCATCTGCGCGCTGAAGTCGAGGCTTTGCGTGCCATATCCAAAGGAGAATGAACATGAGCAAAGCCCTTACCAACGGAGCGCATCATATTGGGCTCACCGTGCCTGACCTTGATGCGGCCACCGACTTTTTCTGTGCTGCTCTTGGTTTTAGCGAAGTTGGCGGAAATCCGGACTATCCCTCCAAGTTCGTCAGCGACGGCGGCACGTTGTTGACTTTGTGGCAGGCGGCCGAGCCAGCCAGTGCGACGCCGTTCGATCGCAAAGCGAACATCGGCCTCCACCATCTCGCCTTGGGAGTAGCTGACGATGCTGCGCTTGGGGTTATACATTCGCGGGTCAGGGCGCATCCGGGTACGACAATCGAGTTCGCGCCCGAGCCAATCCGCGAAGGGTCGGCGACGCGGCATTTTATCTGCGCGATGCCCGGTGGCATCCGCATCGAATTTGCAACGCCTTTCGCCTGACCTTAGATGGAAAAGCGCCCTCCCGTACCGCCGTTTACCCGCGAATCCGCCGCGCACAAAGTCCGTGCAGCTGAGGACGCTTGGAACGGGCGTGATCCTGCCAAGGTCGCGCTCGCCTACACGCCCGACAGCCAGTGGCGAAACCGCGATCAGTTCATTCGCAGCCGCCTCGAGATCGAGGCGTTTCTCTCGCATAAATGGGCGCGCGAGCACGAATATCGTCTCATCAAGGAGTTGTGGGCGCACGATGCCAACCGCATCGCGGTCCGCTTCGCTTATGAATGGCACGACGGAAGCGGCCAATGGTGGCGCAGCTACGGTAATGAAAATTGGGGATTCGACGAACATGGTTTTATGGCAACGCGTCATGCGAGCATTAATGATCTGGCCATCGACAAAACCGAAAGGTTGTTGCGATGGGATAGAGGGCGCGACGGAGGCCGCCGCCCGGACGATCATGCCGGGCTATCCGAATTGGGGCTTTGATTAGTTCGCTACCACCGCTATCATCTGCCCATCCCCGGGGAGTCGTGTGACTGAGAGGCAGGTGTAACGCCCTGCGACCCGCTGAACCTGATCCCGTTGACGCGGGCGTAGGGAGGGAGCGGCACCCGAAACCCGCGCTCTCCTTATCGATATTATGGAGAGTAGATATGGCAGACGTAGATTCAAAGATAGATCTGGCTTCTGATGGAAGCCAGCGGCCCGCACGCACTGAAATCGGCGTCACCACCGGCCCCATTCGCGGCAGCAAGAAAATCTACGTCGGCCCCACCCCGATTCATGGCTGCCGCGTTGCCATGCGCGAAATCTACCTCGACCCGAGCTGCGACGATGCGCCGGTGCGCGTCTATGACCCCAGCGGACCTTACACTGACTCTGACGCGCATATCGACATCAGCATGGGCCTGCCGGAAATCCGCAAGGACTGGATCCGCGAACGCGGCGACGTTGAAGAAGTTACCCAGCGCGAAGTCCGCCCGGAAGATAATGGCCAGCTCGGCCCCGACCGCAGCGGCGGCGTCGCACCGTTCCCCAATGTCCGCAAACAGGTGCTGCGCGCCAAGCCGGGCATGAATGTCAGCCAGATGCACTATGCCCGTGGCGGCATCATCACGCCCGAGATGGAATATGTGGCGGAACGTGAAAATCTGGGCCGTGCGCGCCTTGCCGAATACAAGCGCGACGGTGAGAGCTTTGGCGCGGAAATACCCGATTATGTCACCCCCGAATTCGTCCGCGACGAAATCGCGCGGGGCCGGGCGATCATCCCCAACAATATCAACCACCCCGAAAGCGAGCCGATGGCCATCGGCCGCAACTTTCTGGTCAAGATCAACGCCAATATCGGCAACAGCGCCGTCGCCTCCGACGTTGCGACCGAGGTGGACAAGATGGTCTGGTCGATCCGCTGGGGCGCGGACACCGTCATGGACCTGTCCACGGGCCGCAACATCCATGACACCCGCGAATGGATCATCCGCAACTCGCCCGTCCCCATCGGCACCGTGCCCATTTATCAGGCGCTGGAAAAGGTCGGCGGCGTCGCCGAAGACCTGACATGGGAAATCTTCCGCGACACGTTGATCGAACAGGCCGAACAGGGCGTCGATTATTTCACCATCCACGCAGGGGTGCGCCTGCCTTATGTGCCGCTCGCCGCCAAGCGCATGACCGGCATCGTGTCGCGCGGGGGCAGCATCATGGCGAAATGGTGCCTTGCCCATCACAAGGAAAGCTTCCTCTACGAACATTTCGACGACATCACCGAGATCATGAAGGCCTATGACATCGCCTACAGCCTGGGCGACGGCCTGCGTCCCGGCAGCATCGCCGACGCCAATGACGAGGCGCAATTTGCCGAGCTCTACACGCTGGGCGAACTCACCCACCGCGCGTGGAAATCCGACGTGCAGGTCATGATCGAAGGGCCGGGCCATGTGCCCATGCACAAGATCAAGGAGAATATGACCAAGCAATTGGAAGTCTGCGGCGAGGCACCCTTCTACACGCTCGGACCGCTCACCACCGATATCGCACCGGGATATGACCATATCACCAGCGGCATCGGCGCGGCGATGATCGGCTGGTACGGCACGGCCATGCTCTGCTACGTCACGCCCAAGGAGCATCTGGGCCTGCCCGACCGCGACGATGTGAAGGTCGGCGTCGTCACCTACAAGCTCGCCGCCCATGCCGCCGACCTCGCCAAGGGCCACCCCGCCGCGCAGGTCCGCGACGATGCGCTCAGCAAGGCCCGCTTCGAGTTCCGCTGGCGTGACCAGTTCAACCTCAGCCTCGACCCCGACACCGCGGAGCAATATCACGACCAGACGTTACCCGCAGAGGGTGCGAAAACCGCGCATTTCTGTTCGATGTGCGGGCCCAAATTCTGCTCGATGAAGATCAGCCAGGAGGTGCGCGAATTCGCACGGTTGCAGAACCAGGACAGCGCCGGGTTCATCGCGACGGAGGAAGCAGAGGCGGGCATGGCGGAAATGAGCAAGGTCTATGACGAGACCGGGCGGGAGTTGTATATGGGGCAGGGTGATCGGGAGCATGATTGAACACATGCTTGACATTTGCCCTGTAACCTCATATTTGTAACTACAAATAAGTAGTAACATGCTCTTTGAGTGGGACCCGTTCAAAGCGGAGGCGAACTTGAAGAAGCATAAAGTTGCTTTTGACGATGCCGTTCGCGTGTTCGCCGATCCGTCGCATATTTCGGATATCGAGCGGATCGAAGGCGGCGAGCATCGCTGGCAAACCATCGGCACGGTGGATGGCATCCGCCTTCTGTTGGTGGTGCATAATTGGCGCGATGAGGATGGAATTGATATCATCCGCATCATTTCCGCCCGAAAGGCAGAACGGCATGAAAGACGACGATACGAAAGCTAAGCTTGTCCGGTACGAATTTGACCCGACAAATCCGCCGCCGTTGACCGATGAGCAGCGCGAGCGACTGCGCGCGCTCGATGCCATGAAGGATGAAGACATCGACTTTTCCGACATCCCGCCTTTGACCGAGGATTTCTGGAAGAATGCCGTGCGCGGCAAATTCTACCGCCCGGTGAAGAAACAGGTGACCGTGCGGCTGGACGCCGATGTGTTGGAATATTTCAAGACCAAGCAAGACGGCAAGCGGGGGTACCAGACCGCGATCAACGCCGCGCTACGAAAAGTGTTTGAAGAGGAGATGCGGAAGGCGGGGTGAGTTTGTTGTATTTAGTAAACTGGCACCGTAATTCCCCAGCCGAAGGCTGAAGAAGGCATGGCCGAGATGAGCAAGGTCTATGACGAGACCGGGCGGGAGTTGTATATGGGGGCGGGGGACCGGGAGCATGATTGAGGCGTAAGTGACGTCACGGCGATCAACGTTTTTCCGTGACATAATGTTGCACAGGTTTACACTCCCGCCACTGCTTGCCTCCGACTCGCTTACTTTGTTGGGCAGAATGCGACAGGGTTAAGTGTTCCCGACTGGTTGTATGCACCGGCGTTTGGCCGTGCGCCCCGGACATCGGCCTGCAACAGGAGAGAGACATGAACAAGCTAATCAAGTTTTGTATCTTTGCGACAGCCATCACCGGCGCAAATGTCGCGCACGCCCAAAGCTATGTATTTCAGACGATACAAAAGACCAGCGAGGTCGTTGGTGGCGCAAGGCCCGATGGCACGGCTTTCGGCGGGCAGATGACGACCGGGACTGCCGAAAACACATGGCAGGATGGCAAAAAGACAACTTCGACCCACACATGCATCGGCGTCAGCATGCCACCAAATGATTCCACCTATAACTTCCGCATCGTATGCGACAGCACCGGTGCAGAAGGCTCCAGTTCGACGATCTGGGGATGCACGGAACCTGCAAAGGGCAGCGGCACCGTCCTGTGCACCGGGTGGGCATTTGGCAAGACCGGAATGTATGCCGGTAAACGCGGAACGATGACGTTCGTCGGCATCGACGGAAAAGGCAGCGGCACCGGCAACTGGGCGATGTAGCCGCAACCCGCCATAAGGTAAGGGTCGCCGCGTCCATTATGTCGCGGCGACCTTTTTATGTCGGGGGCAGGCGGCAGGGCTTTGCGAGCATATTGCCGCGATAAAGAACGAAGATATCGGCGATTCCGACATCCCGCCGCTTGGCGAAGATCGGGTAACCCGCCCAAGACGCCCGCCCGCACCTATCTTTGATAGGGGAGGCGGAAGATTATGATGCAGGGGGAATGATTAAGATTTTGGGTGGTTGGGGGTGGCTTTGGGTGGCGTGTAATAGATTTCGCCGCATCGACTGCCTAAGGTGAATCGCTTAGTCCGTCCCAGTCTAGTCGATCAGATTCTCGATATTCTCGTGCTGAAATGCTATCGTAGGTAACGATCTTGAACTCGGCGGCAGGGTAGTCATCGTGTTGTGCTTTAGTTTCGAGCGTTTTGGCTGCTTCTTCCCAATGCGCCAACTCTTCAGGCTCGGGTATATCATTTACGATTGCCAAAAATGTTAATTCAGTCGGCGTCTCCCAGTTGTCACAATGGGCACGCACTTCGTGTAGGGCCCTAACAAAATTTCCGTGCGGACTTTGTTTGCTCCGCTTGGACTCGATCCACTTACGAATGGGGGCGATTAAATCATTGAAATCGTCAGGGAACGCGAATCGTTGCCGATGACGTGCAAGACCTTTTGCTAACTTGCGAGTCTCGCCATCCGAGTTACAGCCAGACGTTCTTTGCCAGGTTGCAACTACTGTTTTGTGGACCGTTGCCGTTAAGTCAAGATCAATCAATAAACTTTTGCCGTCGAGGCTTTCGAGGTAAATTCGACTAGGAGTTTCTTGCCTTATGGCTCTCGCGACCTCTGCATCTGTAGCAGGAACTAATCCCGCAACCTGTACGTATGGCCTCACTTCAAGGTCACGGATGATGTCACACGACTGACTTATCATCGCGACGCCGTGAGGTGCTTCAATCGCTGTCCAGAAAACACCGTCATCATCGATCATCATTACTGACAACTCAAGAGGCTGCAGTGCCAAGTCCCCTTGGCGCCAAGCATCGAGAAGTGGACCGTCCTCGCTTGCCACTTGCGATTTAGCCGCGCCTTAAATTGATTTTGCCAGGCCGAGATTTAAGATGATGCGCAAAGGGCGTATTGTCGCCGACAAGTATAGGGGATTCATCGGCTACAATTGACGTTGTTTTGGTTTGATCCACAGACAATCTCAGAAGGTGGTCTCGTACCTTAAAAGGAGGTTGGTCATCAAACTCGCGAACACGCTGAAGCAGTTGCGTTACTAGTCCGGCATGCGCGACACGCACTGCAGCACCATTCGCCCACGAATGGACTGTTCGACGACTGACCTGAAAAATTTCAGCCATTTGTCCCCAAGTAAGTCCAGACCGGCGTTTGATTTCGTCAAGCGCATCTGAAGTTGATGAATTAACATCTCGTGCAACGGTACCGCCGTTTGTGCCGGCACATGTGCAATCTACACGAACAGGAGCGACAACCGCTGCTTGCGCAGAGGTAGAGCTACATGCAATTAGCGCGCTAGCGAAAATTGCTTTAAGAGGAAACATTCCACTTTCATTGGGGATTGCAACAATTACGCGGTAATTATCTGCGTTGCGAGAAGCCATTGCCAAAGTCATTTTATTTAATTGTCCTTTACCTGCATCGCCCAAAGATAAATAGCGTGCAGACGTTTTACTTGTGCCAAGATACTAGCATTGATCTTCACAGCGTCAAATTCATCCGAATCAGAATTTGTAATGTCGATATCAAGATACCAAGTCGGGTTGTCCCTAGGCATAAAAACGCTCGGATCGTAGCTAGCGCCCGAAGGCATGACACCGCTCCTGAGTAGCATGTGACCCTCATCGACAGAAAAACGCCATAGAAGATCAGCCAACTCTAAGTCCGGGTTGCCCGTGATACTTACTAGTTCCTTGGCGCATTCAAGCCTGGGATCAGCGCCGTCATTCACTACAGCCGCATTTATGTATCGGACGCCTACATATTGACGATGGCTGGGTGCGAAATGCGTTCCTACTGCATCAACAAGTGAAGATATCCGTTGCGCGAAATCGGGCCAATCCTTGTAAGTATCTCCGGTTGTTTCTAGTGCGATGCTTCGAGGTGTCAAAGAAACACGCCATGCCTGTTTGATATCAGACAGTCGCCAAACTGGCTGTGCCTCTTGTTGCGCTCCAACGCTGCCGTCAGGCTTCATCTCAATCCGCATAACCGCTTCACGCTCGAGTTCAGCCAGTGGATATTCACTTCGAATAGACTCTTGGAACTCAGCAATGCCATTTCCTGATTCTTCAGCAATCTTGAGCACTGGTGTAAACCGCACGACCACCATCGCTCGCTCGAGTAATCGTCGACCGGTGAATGGTACAGATATTGGTTCGCCTCTAAGAGGTAATTTCATCATGTAATCCCTGATAGAATCAGAGTGTGAAGTTTGTGTGAAGTTACTATCAACAATCTGCTAGCGACTTGTTTCGCTTCGCGCAACTCATTTGCGTTGAAACTCGAATGCAATGCGTAAGTCATTTCAGGTCAACAGAACGCTTCCTTGAGTCAGCAATAGAATGAGTTTTTGTTCGGTCGATCCATGCGCCAAAAACCCAATCACCATTTGCATCCGCCCCCATTCTCTCGCATAACGTCTGCGGCGTCGTCACGCGCGGCGCTGGGGTGTAGTTACCTCTCCATAAGCGGTTGATGCTGACCGTAACAGCGTCACACTCTCTTGATCTTTATGGTCGGGGAGCCTGTGGCGTATGTCCAAGGCTTGCCTAAAGGCCATAGGACCGACTTATGGCGGTAACTAACTCCCCGATCACCAGTGAGGATCAAGGGAGACACGGAAAGCGGGGGCGGACCGCTTTCTTTCTCCTTGGGACGGGAGAGTTTTCATGCCGCTTGGCACAGAACATCAGATCAGCGGCAGGGTTGAACGCGGGCCTTGGGGCTATATCCTGTGCGTGCGTGGCGGTGGGGTGTGGGAGCTGGACGGCGGCCTGTCCATCCGCCTCCGCCTCCGCGCTGCCCGCGCCCGACGGGCGGAGGTGCGGGTGGAGGGGGAGCGGGTTGGGTTCAATGCGCTGTGGGTGCGGCGGGTGGTGGTTTTGGATTGAGGTGGTGGCGCGCGCACTCCCCCTCTCCACTTCGTCTAACGGCTGAAGCCGTAAGACTGTGTACCTCTCCCCTTCAGGGGAGAGGATATGGAGCCTTGGCCGACAGGCCTAGGCGGAGTTGGTGAGGGGGGAGTTCAGGGTGATGGGGGGAGTTCGGGGTGACTGGGGTAAGGTGAAGACTGTCCCCTTGGGGACTGTCCCCAACACCGCCGCTAAACTCCAGTCCATTTTGGTTTCATCTCCGCTTGCCAACTACATCTATGCCTATAGTTTCACCTCAGCCACTACGTCTGGGGGAAGGTCGGTAGATGGAAAATCGCATTGTCGAGATTGCGCGCAAAAAAGCGCAGAAAAATACGGGCAAAAGTCGGCAGGCTGACTGGAAAGGCCGAGATACCAATCCCGCTTTCTTCGTCCGCACCGATGCCATTCGTCCCCCCACCTTTCCACCTGATATCAAGCTTGAACGACGCAATCTCATTATCGATTCCGGAAATGCCCTTATCATCCCGTTGCCGCTGCGCGCGGTGACACCGGCTGCACTGGCGCTGAAACCTGCAAAGCCTGCATCGAAACCCAAAAAGGCGCGCACGGCCGCCAAATCCAAATCCACTACCGCAAAGCCCAGGGTCGCAAAACCTGCGGACCAAAAAAAGACAGCCAGAAAGGCTGCTCCTCGGAAACCCCGCGCGAAGAAAATCGATGATGTTCGCGCGGGGGCCGGATCGTTGGCGACGGCCATCGCGCCGCCCGCCACCGTTATGGCGGCACCTGCTGTCGCTGAAATGGCGATGCCGGATGACCGGACCCCGCTGCCCCGCGCACGGGCGGTTGCGGTCTACAGGAAAAACAATGTGCTGGATATTGTCGGCTATTGGATGCGGACGCGGATGGCGGACCTTGCCAAGCTGTTCGCGCCGCGCCCCGAAACGCCCAAGCATGTGCCCAAAATGGCGGATCTGATCGCGGAGAACACCGCCCTGCGTCAGGAAATCGCCCGGCTGCGCGCGCTGCAATAAAGGCGTCAGCTTGCGCGTACGGCTTTCCCGATGGGGAAAAGCTATCCGTCCTCGATCTGCCCGCCCGCAACCGGCGGCATATGCCGCCCCATGACGTGCCAGCCAAAAAGGCTCAGCCCCAGCATGAACGCATTGGACACAAAATCCAGCGCGAGCCAGCGGTTGAAAATGGGCACCTCGAACACGAACCAGTAATTGAATGCAAAAAAGGGCAGCAGCGCGGCCGCATAGACCGCAAAGGTCCGTCGTTCCCAGCGGCTGAACCATATGAATATGCCGCCCAGCACCGCCTGCGCCCCGAAACAGCCGATCAACAGCGCGCTGGTGGCGCTCAGATGCTGAAACGCAGGTGTGATTGTCAGCCGCTCCACTTGATGCGGCGCAAACAGGCACCAAGCGCCCAGAATGAGATAGGGCAGAGCTATAAGGCGCTGTATGACCAATGCCCGGGCGGTTTGTGTCGTCATCATGATATCTTAGCGATGGTGGGAAGCGATGCAAGCCGCGCCATATTCATGGCCAAATGCTGGAATGACGATAAGAGTTCTTGACCAGAAATTGCCGGACGGGGGCGGTGTGACTTTTCACCTATCTGAAAAAATTATCCAAATTTTGCCGATAAGATATAGTTCAGTGCCTGGTTGCTGCTCAGATGAAGTCCTTTCATCGGTGAAAAGGCGATACCGCGCATATCCACCACTTCCAGACCAGCATCGTGCAGCAGTGCGGTCAATTCTTCGGGCGTCAGGAACTGGTCCCAATCATGCGTGCCGCGGGGGACTTGCCCCAGACGTTCGGCTGCCTCGACCAGAAACAGGCGCGACGCCGCCGTGCGGTTGGGGGTCGATAGCAGGAGCAAGCCATCGGGTTTCAGATGGCGTGCCAGTTCGGCGATGAAGGCCGCGGGGTCGGTGACATGTTCGATCACCTCCATCGAGGAGACGACATCAAATGCGCCCAAGCCTTGCGCGGCAATTTCACCGGCCCGATAGGCGATGCTAAGGCCCGATTGCGCCGCATGGGCCTTGGCGGCCTCGACATTTTCTGGTGCCGCGTCGACGCCGGTGACGGCCGCGCCCATGCGGGCAAGGGGTTCGCACAGCAAGCCTGCGCCACAGCCGACGTCCAGCGCGCTCTTGCCCGCCAGCGGTGTCCGTGTCTTGCCATCGCCGCCGAAATGGGCGTCGATGGCATTGCGGATAAAGCCCAGCCGCACCGGGTTCAGCTTGTGCAGCATCGCCGAACTGCCCTTCGGGTCCCACCAGTCCGCGGCCAGTGCGCCAAAATGTGCGGCTTCGGCGGCGTTTATTGTCGTTGCGGTGCTTGCCTTTGTCATATCCTGTCCCTATCAGGGCGCCCGATTGTAATATAGCGACTTTGTAAGGTTTTCATGGCGCGCATTGTAATGAAATTTGGCGGCACGTCTATGGCCGGAACCGAACGTATCCGCCGTGTTGCCCAGCTCGTCAAGCGGCAAGCCGAGCGCGGGGACGAGGTGGCTGTGGTCGTCTCGGCCATGGCGGGCGATACCGATCGCCTCGTAAACTTCTGCCGCGAAGCCAATGCGCTATACGATCCGGCCGAATATGATGTGGTGGTTGCGGCGGGCGAGCAGATTACGTCTGGCCTGCTGGCGATTACGTTGCAGGCCCTGGGCTGTAATGCGCGCAGCTGGCTGGGGTGGCAGATGCCGATCCACACCGACGACGCCCATGCCAAGGCGCGGATCGGCTCGATCGACACCGATGAATTGCTGGCGTCGATGGGCACCGGCTGCATCGCCGTCATCCCCGGCTTTCAGGGGCTGACCGACGACAATCGCGTGACCACCTTGGGGCGCGGCGGGTCGGATACGTCAGCGGTTGCGGTCGCCGCGGCGGTCAAGGCGGACCGGTGCGATATCTATACCGATGTCGACGGCGTCTACACCACCGACCCCCGTATCGTCGCCCGCGCGCGCAAGCTGAAGGCGGTGACCTATGAAGAAATGCTCGAACTGGCCTCGGTCGGGTCGAAGGTTTTGCAAACCCGTTCGGTCGGGCTCGCGATGAAAGAAGGGGTGCGCGTGCAGGTGCTGTCCTCCTTCATCGATGAAAACGCCCCCGACGCAGACAGCATCCCCGGCACGATGATCGTGACCGACGAAGAATTGGAGAATGCCCAAGTGGAACGCCAGCTGATCACCGGCATCGCCGCCGACAAGAATGAGGCGAAAATCACCCTGACCCGCGTCCCCGACCGTCCCGGCGCGGTGGCGCATATCTTCGCGCCGCTGGCCGACGCGAATATCAACGTGGACATGATCATCCAGAATGTCGGCCGCGACAAGGGCGAGACCGACGTGACCTTCACGTGTCCGCAAGCGGATCTTGCGCGCTGCACCGACATCTTGGAAAACCAGCGCGACGCCATCGGCTATAACCGCCTGATCCCCGACACCAAAGTCGCCAAGATCTCCGTGGTCGGCGTCGGTATGAAGAGCCACGCTGGCGTCGCCTCCACAATGTTCAGTTCCTTAGCCGACCGCAAGATCAACATCCAGGCGATCTCGACTTCGGAAATCAAGGTCTCCGTGCTGATCGACGAGGATGAGACCGAACTCGCCGTGCGTGTGTTGCACACGGCTTATGGGTTGGATGCCGATCGGTGAAGCGGCGAGGCAAAAAACACGCGATCAATAGAAATCCCAGGCTAAAGCAACCAGCGTTGATCGATTTGACTTAAGTCGGTATATCCGGTATATACAAAATATGAATGCCTCCACTAAAATTTGCGCTTTCAAAAGCGGGAACAGTGTTGCTGTGCGCTTACCCAAGGCTTTTGGTGTGAAGCCCGGCGATGAATTCGAATTGATCCAGCGGGGAGGTAAGCTTGAATTGCGACCGATCCTCGATCCTGAATATGAAAAAGCGCAAGTTACGGAACTGGTTCGGCGCTTACGTGCTTTAGGTCCGGTGAAAAATCCGGAGCCTCGTGAACCTATCGAGTTTCCTGATCGTCCCGGACTTTATTGAAAATTGGCTTTTTTGCTCGACACGAATATCGTCGTGCATATGCGCGAGCGAAACGAGAACATCTTGACCCGTTTCAGCGAGCTGAGCGTGCAGCCCCATATTTCTGTGTTGACGCGGGTCGAGTTGGAAAGTGGCGTATATAGCCACCCAGAATGGACAGACTCTCGCCGCGAAGCAGTGGATGAGCTCCTGGCAATGTTACCGACATTAAATTTCATGTCCTCAATGGCCGATGCATATGGCGAGATTCTGAGGCAAACCGGATTTTCCCGACGCAAAATAATCGACCGCATGATCGCAGCCACCGCTTTGGTCGCTGACCTTACTCTCATCACTAATAATGGCGATGATTTCGAAGACATTGACGGACTGAAATTGGAAATTTGGAAACCATGACCAAACTCAACCATCTCATGCTTCGCGGCACCGAATTCCTTGGCTGCCAGACCGCTATCATGTGCGGGGCGATGTCTTGGGTTTCGGAACGAAATTTGGTCTCGGCCATTTCCAATGCCGGTGGCTTCGGGGTGATTGCCTGCGGGGCGATGACGCCGGAATTGCTGGATGCCGAGATCGCCGCGACCAAGGCGCTGACGTCCAGGCCCTTTGGCGTGAACCTGATCACCATGCACCCGCAGATCATGGAGTTGATCGCGATCTGTGCCAAGCATGGGGTGACGCATGTGGTCCTCGCCGGTGGCCTGCCGCCCAAGGGCAGTATCGAGGCGATCAAGGAATTCGGCGCCAAGGTCATGTGCTTTGCCCCTGCGCTGACGCTCGCCAAGAAATTCGCGCGGTCCGGCGTCGATGCGCTGATAATCGAGGGCAGCGAGGCGGGTGGCCATATCGGTCCGGTCGCAACGTCGGTGCTGGCGCAGGAAATCCTGCCCGAATTGGGCGAGCAACTTCCGATCTTTGTCGCGGGCGGCATTGCGCGCGGCGGCTTGATCGCGAGCTATCTCGAAATGGGTGCGGCGGGCGTGCAGTTGGGCACGCGCTTTGTCTGCGCGCATGAAAGCATCGCCCATCCCAATTTCAAGGCCGCCTTCCTGCGCGCCAATGCCCGCGATGCGGTGGCGAGTGTCCAGATTGACCCGCGCCTGCCGGTCATTCCGGTCCGCGCCCTGAAAAACAAGGGCACCGAAGAATTCACGCGCAAACAGGTCGAGGTCGCCGCCAAGCTCGACGCAGGTGAAATCGATATGGAGGCAGCTCAGCTCGAGATTGAGCGCTATTGGGCTGGAGCACTCCGCCGGGCGGTGATTGACGGCGATGTCGAATATGGTTCAGTAATGGCCGGGCAGTCGGTGGGTATGGTCCATGTCGAACGGCCGGTGGTCGACATCATCGCCAAACTCGTGACGGAGGCGGAAGAAGCACTGGCGAGATAGAGCCCACTCTGCCGTCTTTGGCATCGGCGTTAAACCGTCTTGCCAACACAACACAGTCTGGCATAGCTGCGGCATGAACCACGACTCCCCGCCGGAACTCACAGCTCTCAACCCAGCCTATGTCATAACGACGCGGATTGCATCGGCCCTGGGCTATCTACCGTTCCTGATCGGCGCAGGCGCTCTGGAAGTCGCCCAGCTGTTGCCACCGGGCAGTTTTTTTGTTCCGGTTTTTCTGCTCTATCTGTTCATGGCCTTTGTCGTTCCGAAACGAAAATATGGCCATTGGGGCTATGACATGGGCAGCGACCGGCTGCGGATCGTGCACGGTTACATGTTTTACCACGATACCGTCGTGCCGTTCGGACGTATCCAGCATATTGATGTCGAGCAGGGACCGATCGACCGTCGCTATGACCTTGCGACCCTGACCGTGCACACAGCGGGCAATCACAACAGCACGGTTGCGTTGCCGGGATTACTCCATGCCGATGCACTGGCCATGCGCGAAGCCATTCGCGCGGCAATACGGGCAGACACGATTTGACCGATTTCGACTCCCAAGACACGAACGGCGAGAAGACGGGGGACGATGGAACAAAGCTGCATATTCTCGGCCTGTTCGTGGGCTTTGTTACAGGATTGCCGCAGCTCATTTTCCCGATCTTTGCCGCTTTCTTTGGTACAAGGGGAAGTGACAATCCGCTGATCTCCATCGTTGCCGTCAGCGCGGTTCTCCTGTTCAGCCTCTTTTTCCGCTGGTTGTCCTGGATGCGGTTCCAATATCATATTGGCGAGTATGATATTCGCATCGAAAGCGGTATTGTTAGCCGCAAGGCGCGCTCCATTCCGTTCGAGCGCATCCAGGATGTCAGCATTGAACAAAAGCCATTGGCGCGCCTCTTCGCGCTGGGGGAAGTTAAGTTTGAAACGGGCGGTGGTGACGGGGATGATGCGAAGCTGAGTTTCGTCAGCATCGAAGAAGCAAACCGCCTGCGCGAATTGGTGAAGGCCCACAAGAGCGGACGGGCGAGGGTCAGCCATAGCGGGCCACTTGTCCCGGACGCCGATCCAGCACCCATTTTTGCGATGGACGAAAAGCGCGTCTTTGTCTTTGGACTTTATTCTTTCTCGCTCGTCATTTTCGCGGTTCTTGGTGGCCTGGCGCAGCAATTTGATTTTCTGCTGCCATTCGAAATCTGGGATTTCCGCCACTGGATCGGCGCAGCGGAGGAGCGCGGGGTTACCGTTGATAATCTGAACGGGATAGGCTGGGCGGCCCAGATCTTCTTGGCCTTGGTGGCGCTTGGGGGTCTTGTTTTTATTGGCTTTGCCACCGGTATCATCCGCACGGTGTTGCGCGAACATGGGTTCCGACTGGAACGCACGGCCAAGGGTTTCCGGCGTCGGCGAGGACTTCTGACTTTAACCGACGCAGTCATGCCCGCGCATCGGGTGCAGGCGGCGGTTATACAGACCGGCCCGATCCGCAAGCGCCGGGGCTGGCATGGCCTGAAATTTGTCAGCCTCGCGCAGGACAGCAAGGACGAAACCAATTTCGTTGCCGCGCCTTTTGCGACGCTCTCGGAAATCTGGCCAATTGTTCATGCAGCGATGATAGATGCGCCAGACGCCCAAACCCGCTTTCAACGGGGTGCCATAAATTATTGGACAATTCAGATTTGGCTTGTTGTGCCGGTGTTATTGGGTGCGATGGTCGCCCTCATGATATGGGCTGACGCCACGGTGTTGCGGGCGATGTCATTACTGCTGATTTTGGCCGTTTTCATGCCCTATCTCTGGATAGATTGGCGCACATATAGCTATGCTTTGGACGGTAACCAAATCTATGTGAAAAGAGGATGGTGGAACGAAAAGCTGTCCATTGCATCGCAAATCAAGGTGCAGACTGTGGAAATATATCAGGGTCCGATTACCCGACGGCAGGGTTTGGCATCGGTCAACTTCGGAATTTCGGGGGGCACTTTGGAATTGATCGCCATCCCGCTGGAAACGGCCCAGACCATATGTGAGAGGGTGATGGATCAGGTGGCGGCGGTGGACTATGCACGGGTTACAGCAAGCGGTTCTCGATCACTGTAAGATTCAGGCGCAAACCGCGTTCCATGTCGGCGGCAAGGGTTGATAGCCCCTTCATCCCAATTTGATTGCGATGTTTTTTCGGGCATTTTTCATTTTTGCTATGGCGCGATTTTGCCATGAATCAAAAGCTGTTTTAACCCTTTTTCATCCGTGAAAAGCTGTGCATCGATACCATAAACAGCGGCAAGATTGGCCGACGTAATAACCGAAGACATGTCACCTTGGGCAAATATTGTGCCACGATGCAGCAGGACCACATGATTGGCATAGCGCACGGCGTGGTGCAAATCATGGAGCACAGCGACCACGCCTTTCCCTGAATCGGCCTGTTTCCTCAGGAGTGTGAGCATGTCGATCTGATATCCGGGGTCCAGATTGGCGAGCGGTTCGTCCGCCAATATCCATTGCGGTTCACCCGCCAGTACCCGAGCCATCAACACCCGTGCCCGCTCGCCGCCCGACAATTCGGTCACGGTTCGCATTGCGTATGATGATGTGCCGGTGGCATTTAGCGCATCGGTAATGGCGGAGCGATCTTGTTTGGACAGACCAAGTCCTGTGCGATGTGGATAGCGACCAAGCGCGACCAGCGCCTGTACAGAAATGGCCCAGTGCGTTTCTGCGCCTTGCGGAAGCAGGCCGATCATTTTTGCGCGATCTGCCACCGGCAGGCTGCTGACGTCCCGTCCGTCCAGACGTGCCGAGCCAGAATCAGGCTTTAGCAGGCCGGCAAGGCAAGCCAGCAATGTTGATTTACCCGCGCCATTTGGCCCTAAAATGACGCTGAACTGGCCCTGTTCGAAACAGGCGTTCACGCTGTGTAGAGCAGGTCGTTCACCATGGGCAAAATCCACATTGTCGCATTGTAATGTCATGCGGCCTGCTTTCGTTTTTTCGAAAGCAGGAACAGGAAAAAGGGTGCGCCAAGTACCGCCATAGCGATGCCCAAACGAATTTCACTAGGCCCCGGGGTTAACCGGACAAGGCTGTCCGCCGTCAACGTCAGCAGGGCACCGCCTAGCGCGGAGGGCAACAAGATCACTGAAGGCTGCTCGCCATAAAGACCCCGGATCACATGCGGGATGATCAGGCCGACAAAACCCACAACACCTGAAACCGCGACCGACGCGCCGATCGACAGGCCGACTCCGAATATAATGATCCATCGCAATCGCGCCATATCAACGCCGATGCTGCGCGCGCCATCCTCACCAATTGTCAGTGCGTCGAGCGCCTTACCGGTGGTCAGCAACAGCGCAGCGCCAATCGCCATCAAGGGCAGCGCCTTGACGGCATCTTCCATCAAACGGTCAGTGAGCGCCCCCATCAGCCAGTTGACTATCTCACTAGTGGCAAATGGATTGGGGGAGATGCTGATGAGAAAGGCTGTGAACGAAGCCGCTAGCGTTGATAGCACCATCCCGCCCAGAATGAATCCGAGCGGCCCGCCGCCTCGCGCGAGTGTTAGCAGTAAAAGGATGCTGATCCCGGCGCCCAGCATCGCACTTCCAAATAGCCCGAGCGGAATCGTGTTGAGACCAAGAAATATTGCTGTCACTCCACCCAGCGCGGCGCTGGACGACACGCCCAACACCGTCGGATCGGCAAGAGGGTTACGCAAATAGCCTTGAAGTACCGCACCCGAAAGGCCCAAAATCGCCCCGATGGCGAGGCCAAGTAATGCGCGGGGCAGGCGAAGTTCCAGGAAAATCCAGCCATTTGCATCATCTGCAAGCCAAGCAGTTGGCCATATCCAAACTTTGCCTGCCATTAACGAAAGCATGAATGCACCCGCCGTCAATAGTATAAGAGCAGGCGTAATCCAGCGCGCTGTCATTGCAACGACCTTCGTGCATTTTGGAAGATATTGGAAATTTTGATGATATTCGGTCCCCCGCAGTATAGCAGCCGGTCGTGAAATGGGACAATAAGCGTCTGGTTTCCTAGATGCTTCAACAATCGCAGGCGCGATGTCAGCTCCCGGGCTTCATTGCCCTTTGCATTGACGGGTGTGAAGATAATCCGGGGCGGATTGCGTATAAGCATTTCCAATGGCAGGACGCCCCACGCTTTCAGGCCAAAGTCAACACTCGCGTTACGAAATCCGTGGCGACGAAGCAGGTCGTCCTGAAGGGTGTCTTTGCCTGCCACAAAGCCACCATTTTGCCAGATGATGGCCGATGGTGCGTCATCGGTAACGGTGGATTGGTCGGCATCGGGTAGAGCGGCTAACATTCGTGCTACCAACGCTTCACCCGCCTTTACCCTGCCAATTGCCTTTGCAATCTGACGAACTTGAGTTACGTCTTCGTCGATGCTGGCGGCAACACCAATTGCCACAATCGGGATGCCGGCTTTGGCAAGGGCTGCATTGGTTCCCGATGAAGCCAGATTGCCCGTTAATACCAGTCGAGGCTTGGCGGCCATAACATCTTCGGCCCCTGTCCCCAAAGCAGGAAACTGCCGCGCCCATGCCAAAGGCGCGGAAGCGCTGTCTGCATCATGCGAATAGACACTGACTGCCGAGATTTGGTTGGGGGCCGCGATTTCTGCGAGGACGGAATCGATACAGGGATTATTAGATACAATCCCCCCCGGCGCAACAGCGGGCTGGCCGCTGCAACTGCCTAAAAGCAGCAGAAGCGGCCAGCACCGGACCATTAAAACTGGGCCCGGACGCCAAAATGGGCATTGCGGCCATAGGTGCTGAACCCGGCAACTTGCACATATTGGGTATCGAACAGGTTTTCGACACGTCCGAAAAGTTCGAACTGATCGCCGACCGGATAGGCCGCACGCAGATGGGCCACGCTGTATCCGTCAAGTCGCACGCTATTTGATGCGTTGTCGAAGCTGTCTCCACTAAGCAGTAAACTTGCCCCGAGTTTCAAGCGCCAAGGCGTCTGCCAATCCACGGTCAAGCTGCCTGCATGTTGCGGACGCAGCGCAAGCCGATTGCCGAAATTGGCACCCGCCGAACGGTTTATCGCATTGGTCAGGGTATAATTGGCCTGAATCGTTAGCCTATCTGTGGGTTGCAGCGCGAATCCTAATTCAAGACCGTCGGTCTTTACCTGATCAATATTTTCGGATTGAAAAGTCGCGAACGAAAACGCGATTAAATCGCTGCTTTTGCGATTGAAATAGGTCGCAAAAATACGTGCTCTACCGTCAAGTAACTGGTGTTCGACGCCAAGATCGAAATTCCGCGCCGTTTCCGGTTTCAGGCTGGGGTTGCCAAAGGGCGGCTGCCCTTCTGTCAATGTGGGCGCGCGAAAGCCTTCACCATAGGTTGCGCGCAACACGGTGTCGCCATTGTCGGGTGTATAGGCAATATTTCCCCCAAGGGTCGTCTGGCCGCCATAATCGCTATAGTCATCATGGCGAACGCCCCCGGTCAACGTCAGGCCCGTAACGGGGCGCACGATAATTTGACCAAATCCGCTGGTGACGCGATTGCGGGCAAGATCTGCCGGGGCACCTTCGAAGGATGTGCTGGCAAAAGTCCGTTCATGTTCCAGTCCGAAAACTAGTGTCACAGCGTCGACGATATCAAAAGCACCATGATATTCGAAGCGGTCGATCGTCGCCTTCACGTCAAAATTATTGAAACTGAACGCCACAGGATCGGTACCGACGCGGGATATATCGGTTCGCGCATAGGACAGGCGATTGTGAAAGCGGTCCTGCGCCAAATCGAAATTCGCACCCACATATCCGACAAACTGACGATTGCGCGCTACCGGCAACCCATTCGCGCCGACCCCGAACGGCGAGTCAAATTCGATCGTACCTCGGTTATAATAGCCACGAAGGTCGAGATAAAAATTGTCAGCCAGATTGGCTTTCAAACGGCCATTGGCGGATAGATTTTCAAAACCGTCCTTTTCCGTGCCACCCGAAAGTGCCGATATTCCATCCGTGCGATAAAAGGCACCGCCGACGCTTCCTTCAAACAGGCCGCTGGTCCCCGAAAGATTCGCATTGGTGCGGATTGTATCGGCATAGCCATATTCAGCACTGGCATTCACAGCCAGGGATTGTGTCGGGGCAAGGCTCTGGACGTTGACTACGCCGCCAATGGCCTGACTGCCCCATATGATGGAATTGGGGCCGCGTAGAACCTCTACGCGTCCGATGTTGCCAGTCAGCAATGCGCCAAAGTCAAAGGCAGCGTTGGGACTTGACGGATCATTGATCCGCACCCCGTCGATCAGCACGAGGGTCTGCGAGCTATTGCCACCACGCAGGAAAACGCTGCTCTGGCTGCCCACTGGACCGCGCGTTGCGACTGCAACGCCAGGTAGGGTCCTTAGCGCGTCGATAATGCTGGTTGCCTGCAATTCTTCAAGTCGTGTTGCGTCGATGACAGAAATAGCCTGCCCGGTTTCAGAGCGCGGTTGTTCAAAACCGCTTGCGGTTACAACAATGTCTTCACTGGCATCCTGCGCGAAAACGCAGACAGGGTACAGCGCAAGCGCTGCCGCCGAATATTTCAAAAATATCATAATCATATATCCTTCACATGACGTCCAAACAAATGTCGTCACGCGGAGGAAAACCCCGATTGCGCCAGTGTCCCGCAAGCACAAAGGACAGACCGCAAACAGGCAGGTCTCCTGGCTCCCGGGTCAAAATCCAAACCCCGCCTTCCCAGTTTCCCAGTGGCATAAGGGGCAAAACTCGCCGGTTACAGTTGCGGGAACAGCGCCGGATTTCCGCCGGCTTCCCTATTATCCACGCTCTCGCGCAGACCTGGTGCGTGTGCGGGTCGTTAGTCGGGAATAGGTTGAAGGGCAAGCATTGTGTTTCCGTGAACGTGGCAAGGGCACTTTTTCAATGCCTTGTCTTACCCGGCCTTTGCATACCCCAGAATTGCGGTCCTTCAGGGACCTGCCACATATGCTTCACCTGAAAACCAAAGCTCTGGTAAAGCGCGACATTATGTTCGTCGGCGGTTTCAAGATAAGCTGGCAGGCCGTCTTCGTCGGCGCGTTCAAGCCCTGCCCGGATTGCCGCTCCGCCAAAGCCCTTGCCCTGATGCACCGGGTCACAGCCGGCATAATGCAGATACCAGACCGGTTCTTTGGGTAGGTGCTTTTCAATGAGGTCTGCAACCTCCAGCCCGCGAAAAATCGAAAAACGCAGACGCTGGATGAAAGGAATGATCAGGCGGGCGCGATCCCACATGCTGTCATGGGCCTGACCCGGGCCACGCCACAAGGTAACCGCCTCAATCCCGTCCGTGCCGAATACTGCGCCCTTGCGATGCTCATCCTGCAAGAACAGGTGGAATGCACCGGCAAGCCGTTCGGCGCGCAGCTTCGGGTCGGGGATGACATAGCTCCAGCCCGTTTCCGTCTGGAACGCGCGTGCCAAAGTCTCAGCGATTTCCAGATTGTCGGTCGGGGCAAGAAGCCTTGCTCTGCTGTTGCTCAAGCCTTTGCCTGCGTCAATATGGGCAGATTACGGACGCGTTTTCCGGTTGCCGCAAACAGTGCGTTGGCAAGCGCCGGAGCCGCAGGTGGCACGCCTGGTTCGCCGATGCCGCCCATATACGCCCCGCTGTCGATGAAATGGATATCATGCACCAACGGCGCATCGGCAAGCTTCAGCAAGGGGTAATCGGAAAAATTGCTTTGCTGCACCGCGCCTTTTTCCAACGTGACGGCTTCACCTATCGCTGATGAAAGGCCCATGATGGTTCCGCCTTCGATCTGCGCCTTGGCGGCGTCCGGATTGACGATGCTGCCAGCGTCGACGACGGTCGTGATCTTGTGCACCTTGGGCATACCGTCTTCTTTGACCGATGCTTCGATCACATGGGCGACAATGGTCTTGAAGCTTTCGACAATCGCCACCCCGCGACCAACGCCCTCAGGCAGGGGCGCTTTCCAATTTGCAAGACGCGCGCATTCGTCAAGAACCCGCAAATGACGGGAGTCCGCCTTCAAATGGTTCCGGCGAAACTCGACGGGGTCCACACCTGCGGCATGGGCCAGTTCATCCATGAAGCTTTCATTGTAAAAGCCCTGCTGGGTCGAGTTTACCGAACGCCATGCACCGGTGATCTGGTTGGATTTATGTTCATAATTCCGGCGCGCGACCGCGGGAAGATTGTAGATGAATGTCGTTTCCGATTCCGCACTTTCGGTTTGGGCATAGTCATTGGAATAGGCTGCGATCCGCTTGTTGGCGGCGACATTCGCCTTCAAAACCGCCGCGCTTTGCGGGCGATAGGCCCCTTGCGCGATTTCTTCTTCACGGCTCCAGATCAACTTCACCGGATAGGGCAATTGCATAGCCAATTTCGTAACCTGGCTGACGATTTCCATATACATGGGCAGACGGCGGCCAAAGCTGCCGCCGATCAGCATCGGGTGGAATGTCACCTTGTCGCTGTCCAGACCGGAAACATCGACGGCCATCATTTTGGTCGCCAGCGGGTCTTGCATGCCGCCCCATATGTCCAGCTTTCCATCCTTAAAATGGGCGGTCAGGGCAAAGGGTTCCATCATGGCATGGTGCAGGAACGGGACTTGATATTTTGCTTCGACGGGTTTGGGTCCCATGGCGGCTTTGACGTCGCCTTCGCCAGCCTCACCGGCCGGTTCGCCCTTGGCAATCAGATCGTCATAGGCTTTGAAAATGGATGCTGTAGAAATTGCACCATTACCGCCATCGGTAAATTGCGGCGTCATGGCGCGCAATCCGCTAATGGCGGCCCAATAGCCTTTGGCCACGACCGCGACGGCATCGTCCAGCTTGATGACCTTTTCGACACCCTTGACGGCAAGGGCAGGGGCCTCGTCCACCGATGTCAATTTGCCCCCACGGGCAGGGGCCGCCATGATGGTTGCAACGCGCATATCAGGGACCGAGAAATCCATGCCATATTGCGCGGTTCCATCGACCTTGGCCGGGATGTCCAGCCGGGGCAACGACTGGCGCATCAGGCGATAGTTTTTGGGGTCCTTGAGCTCGGGTTCGTTATTCAGCGAAAGTGTGGCCGCCTCTGCCGCCAATTTGCCATAGGGCAGCGAACGGCTGGATTTGGCGTGAATGACGTGGCTGTCCTGTGTCGTTAGTTCCCCCGCAGGAACGCCCAGCCTTTTCGCCGCTGTTTCAATCAACGCAAGGCGGGTCGCCGCGCCGACCTTCTGGAATGTGACTTGTCCAGTGTAGCGGAGCGCAGAGGAGCCACCGGTAATTTGCAAGTTCATTTGGCGCGCAATGAAGGACAAGAATGACTGGGGAATCCCGTTTACAATTCCCGGCTGACCCGTCATTTCCCCCATAAATCCACGGCCCAGACCAACATTGGCAAAGGCTGATTCAGCGGGCGCGGACACCAGTTTGACCTGATCCCACGCCGCATCCAGTTCTTCTGCAAGCATCTGGGCAAGGCCGGTGTTCGACCCTTGCCCGATATCGGTGTGCGGGGAATAAATGGTGATCACATTGTCTTCGGCGATTTTCAGCCAAGTGGCAAAGCTATGTTCGCCTTTACCGGCAGTCAGCTTTGCTGCTGTTTTGACGGCGTTGCTGTCGAGAATCGAAATGCCGAACAGACCAGCGCCTACAACCGCGACACCGCCAATCAGGAACGCGCGGCGTTTCACGCCCTTGCGCTTTACAGGGGTGGGCTGTTCCATTTCCAATGTGGGATTATCGGCCATCATGCAGCTCCTTCGATTGCGGTGGCCGCTTGGCCAGTGGCGGCGTGGATGGCCTTGCGGATTCGGGGGTAGGTGCCGCAGCGGCAGATATTGGTCATCGCCTCGTCAATCTGTTCGTCCGATGGCTTACCTGTCTTTTCGATCAACGCGACAGCGGCCATGATTTGACCCGACTGGCAATAGCCGCATTGGGGCACCTGTGCGGATATCCATGCCTGCTGTACGGCGTGCAGTTTACCTTCCGCGCCTTTCAAACCCTCGATTGTCGTGATGGACTTTCCGGCGATGTCGCTGACAGGAACGCTGCATGACCGGGTAATTTCGCCATCGACATGCACAGAGCAGGCACCACATGCAGCAATACCGCATCCGAATTTGGTGCCGGTAAGCCCCAATTCTTCGCGAATGACCCAAAGCAGAGGGGTATCCGGTTCGGCCGTCAGGGCCACCGCCTTGCCGTTGATGGTTGTGTTAATCGCCATGATATCTACTCCGCTCTCAATTACGTTTCATATAGCAACCCGTTATTCACTTTGCTAGGCCGTTCCGCATGAAAGCAGGCGCTGCCGATCATCACCGGATTTTAACCCAGGTGCAAGCTTGGCGAGGCGCGCCTATGGCTCTGGCGACGGTCGTCGAAACCTGGAAATCAGCGCCTTGCCCTGTTGGCACCCACATGCTGGTTCACGCCGACGGGCGCTTTACCGGTTCCGTATCGGGCGGCTGTGTTGAAGGCGATGTCCTCGAAATTGCGCGTCAGGTGATGGCCGATAACAGCTTTGCCATTCGCCGCTATGGTGTCGCTGATGGGGCGGCGTGGGAAGTTGGCTTGCCATGCGGCGGAGACATTGTTGTTCTGGTGCAAAATGTGTCGGCTGACTATTTCCCCGGTACGCTGTTTGGTGCAATAATCGACGCGCAAGCATCGGGCAGGACGTTGCGGATCGGGACTGATCTGGCCACTGGGCATAGTGCGATCGTGGATGCTGACATTGAAGGGAAATTCATCAATGATTATCTGCCACCGCGCAGGTTGATCATAGTCGGCGCTGTGGAAATTGCTGCGACTTTGTCCAAAATCGCCCGTGCTATGGGGATTGGGGTGACGCTGGTCGATCCGCGCGCCCGATTCCTGACTGCGGATCGGTTTCCTGATGTCCTGCGTGATGACAGATGGCCCGATGAAGCGATCCGGGCGCTATTGCCTGACGCACGCACGGCAATTGTGATGTTGAGCCATGATCCCAAAATAGATGACGCTGCGTTATGTGCCGCGCTGGAATCTCCTGCGGCCTATATTGCCGCACTTGGTTCAAAATCCTCGCATCTAAAACGTAAGGAAAGGCTGACATTGTTGGGGGTCAGCAAAGCGCAACTGGACAGGATCGAAGGTCCCGCAGGCGTGGCAATCAATGCAATCAGCGCGGCTGAAATAGCACTTTCCATTGCAGCAGGCGTGGTACGGGCGTTCAATGACGGCCTTCGCTGATATCGCGATCGTCGTTCTTGCTGCGGGAATGAGCACGCGCTTTGGTTCGGATAAGCTGATGGTCCAATTGGAAGGCATCCCATTGGGTCTGCATATCGGTAAAACCATATCGCCCATGGGATTTGGTTGGCGCTATGTCATATGTGGGGCCGATTCCGCATTGTCAGCTCATTATGCTGCGCTGGGTTTTACGATAATTCCAAATGATCGGGCAGAGGCTGGACAGGCGCATTCATTGCATCTGGCGGTGCAGGCTGTGTCGGCAACACCGGCCAGCGCGTTGATGGTAACATTGGCCGACATGCCCTTTGTACCGGCAACCCATATTGACCGCGTCGCGCGAACGGGCGTTTTGGCCTGCTCTTACAACGGGAATGCCGTCATGCCGCCTGCATTGTTCCCACGCGATTCATGGCCGGATCTGCGAACCACATCGGGTGATCGGGGGGCCGCAGCCCTGCTTAAATCAGCGCTGAAAATTGAGACTGCTTCCAATATGTTGCGTGACATTGACACGCCGGCTGATTTGCCCGCTTCAAAATAGCGTGACCATCGCGTAGCATCATCGCATGACCTTCAATACTGCTCAGCAATCGATCGAATCTGCCCTTCGCAACCCCGAACTTATGACGGCGGCGCTGGCGCTGTATGAAAATCGCCTGCACGATGCCGAACCGATATTGAAGGCCAGGCTGAAGCGAAACCCGTTCGATGTCGCCACGATCAGGATGCTTGCCGAACTTGCCGGACGTATCGGCCGCTTTGCCGATGCTGAAAATCTGTTGCGCCGTGCAGTTGAACTGGCACCGGCGTTCGTTCCGGCAAGGTCCAATCTGGCATTGGTGCTGTATAGGCAAGGGCGACCTGAAGAAGCAATAGCCGAGCTGGACCTGCTGCTCGAAAACGACCCGGAAGATATCGGTGCCGCCAATTTGAAAGCGGCGGCTGCCGGGCGCATAGGTGAATATGCAGATGCGGTTTCGCTCTATGAACAGGTTTTGAAATCACGGCCGGAGCAGGAAAAAATCTGGCTGTCTTATGGCCATGTTTTGAAAACGGTTGGCAGGCGGGATGACAGCGTTGCCGCCTACCGCAAATCGGTCATGCTGAAGCCTGAATATGGCGAAGCATATTGGAGCCTTGCCAATTTGAAGACGGTTCGGATTTCGGATGAAGAATTGACATTGATGCGCGCGCAATTGGCGCGTGACGATATTGGCGATGAAGATCGGTTCCACCTCGATTTCGCAATGGGCAAGGCGCTGGAAGACCGGAAATCATGGGATGAATCCTTTGCCCATTATGACGACGCCAACCGCCTGCGTCGTTCGGCCCTTGATTATGACGCCCAAGAAAATCGCGCGATGATCGCCCGCCGGATCGAACTAATGACCGCAGAATTTTTCGCATCACACAGCGGCGGCCATGTGGCTGCAGACCCGATATTCATTCTGGGGATGCCGCGCGCCGGATCGACATTGATTGAGCAGATATTGTCGAGCCATTCGTGCGTCGAAGGAACCCAGGAACTGCCCGACATTGGCATGATTTCACAACGTGTCGCAGGGCAGGCGAAAGAAGCGCATGGGGGCGATTATTGTCAGGGCCTTGCCAATTTGAGTGCGACCGACCGTGAACGCATTGGTGCCGAATACATCTCGCGCACCCGCATTCACCGCAAAAGTGACAAGCCCTATTTTATCGATAAAATGCCGAATAACTGGCAAAATGTTGCATTGATCCATCTCATCCTGCCCAATGCCAAAATTATCGATGCGCGGCGTAACCCGATGGATTGTTGCTTTTCTAATTTCAAACAGCATTTTGCCCGTGGCCAGAGTTTTTCCTACAGCCTGGAAGATGTCGGCCAATTTTATGCTGACTATGTCGAATATATGCGTCAGGTCGACACCGTTTTGCCGGGCCGTGTCCATCGCGTGATCCACGAATCGCTGATTGAAAATCCGGAACGAGAAATCGGCGCGTTGCTGGAATATCTGGGGCTGCCCTTCGAAGATGCCTGTCTGCAATTCTGGCAAAATGAGCGCGCCGTTCAAACGCCCAGCGCCGAACAGGTTCGCCGCCCGATAAATCGCGACGGAATGGATCAATGGAAACCCTATGAACGGCATTTAGGGCCACTCAAATCTGCGCTTGGTGGCATTTTGGATAGCTACCCCGACGTTCGCTAGCCCAAGTCCAAAATAGAAGGGCAGGAAACAATAGTTGCATCCTTGCAACAGCGCGCAGGCTAAATGATGCCATTTTTCGACATTAACCGAAAATATATTGCGCTGCGGTAGGGAATAGGAGTCTACTTGTTTCAGGGAAACTAGGGAGGTCGCTTTATGCGCCAAATTTATAAACATTCGAATGTCCGCGCTGCAGCATCGATGCTGCTTGCTTCTACGGCATTGGGTTTTGCCATGCCCGCCATCGCGCAGGAAACTCCTGCGGATGAAGAGGCGTTGCCCGGCGAAATCGTGGTAACCGCGACCAAGCGCGAAGAAAGTCTGCAAAAGGTGCCGTTAAGCATTCAGGCGCTCGGCGAAGAAACGCTGGACCAGCAGCAAGTTGCAAGCATCGATGATTTTTCGAAGCTTTTGCCAAGCGTGAGTTTCCAGTCGTTCGGCCCCGGACAGTCGCAGATATATTTCCGTGGCGTATCGAGTGGCGGTGATGGTCTGCATATTGGACCAGCACCTGCAACCGGTCTCTATCTCGACGAAATTCCGGTGACAACCATTGCCGGTTCGGTCGACCTTCATGTCTATGACATTGCCCGTATCGAGGCGCTATCAGGTCCGCAGGGAACCTTGTTCGGCGCGAGTTCGCTATCCGGTACGTTGCGCCTGATCACCAACAAACCGTCAACGGCCGGCTTTGAAGGTGGCGCCGACGTCCAGATCAACAAATATGGCAAAGGCGAATTCGGCGGCAGTCTGGAAGGATTTCTGAACTTCCCGCTGTCCGACAATGCCGCGTTGCGTGTCGTCGGGTTTTACCGGCGCGATGGTGGCTATATCGACAATATTGCCGGCAGCCGGACTTTTACTCTGGATGATAGCGACCCTGCGACCAATCTGACTGTCAATAACGCGGCCTTGGTTGAAGATGATTTCAACGATGCCGAAACCTTTGGTGGTCGTGCCGCGCTGAAGATTGATCTTGATGACAATTGGACGGTGACGCCAACGATCATCTACCAGAATCAGGAGACTTCCGGGCCATTTCTGTTCGATCCCCGCAAAGGGGATTTGAAAGTCACCGACTTTCAGGAAACCCGTTACAAGGATCGCTGGTTCCAGGCCGCGTTGACGGTTGAAGGCAAGATCGGCAATTGGGATATGGTCTATTCCGGCGGCTATTTCGAACGCAAGGTCAATAGCGCCGCAGATTATTCCTATTATTCGGTCGCTTATGACACTTATGGTTCATACTACACAAACTTTCCCACCGGGACGGGCGGGTTTCTTGATCCGTCGCAATTTGTGTTTACCGCAGATAAGTACACAAAGCAGACACATGAGTTGCGGTTTGTTTCGCCCTCGGAAAACCGGTTTCGTGTAACTGCGGGACTGTTTTTCCAGCGTCAAACCGATGCGATTGCGGCCAATTATGACATTGCTGGGTTGAGCGGTATTCCAACGCCGCCTAACAGCAATTTGATACCCGTTGGCGCTGCATTCGGTGATACCGTGTTCCTGACCCGGATTGACCGCAAAGATCGCGACCTTGCCGCCTTTGCCGAAGCGACTTATGATATCACGGAAGAGGTCAAACTCACTGCCGGTATCCGCGGGTTTGAAGCGAAAAGTTCGCTGTTCGGTTTCTCGGGCTTTAACCGCAACGCGTTACAGGCCATCTGTTTACCGACGACTGCGACCAACCGTCCGTGCGACAATGTCGACAAAAAATATAAGGAAAGTGGCGAAACGCACAAGGTTAACTTGAGCTGGCAAGTGACGCCGGAAAAGATGATCTATGCGACTTATTCAACCGGCTTTCGCCCCGGCGGTAACAACCGTCGTCCGGGCATTTTACCTTTCAAATCCGATACCCTATCCAATTATGAAATCGGGTGGAAAACAAGCTGGCTGGATCGGAAACTGCGTCTGAACGGTGCGGTCTTTTATGAAGAGTGGAAAGATTTGCAGTTTGGCCTTGTCCCTGTTGGCAACAATGGCGTGACCAATACCTATAATGCCGGTGATGCCCGCATCTATGGCATTGAAGGCGATTTTGCTTTGTCGCTTGGCAGCTTTACCTTGTCGGGTTCGGGCACTTATATTGACGCGCAGTTGACAACCGATTTCTGTCAGGTCGATACCACGGGTAATATTGTTTGTGTAACCGGCGTTGCCCCCGCCGCGCCAAAGGGTACGCGTCTGCCGGTGCAGCCAAAATTCAAGGGCAGTTTGACCGCCCGTTATGAATTCCCGCTGGGCAGCAATGATGCGTTCCTTCAAGGCTCCATAAACCATCAAGGGGGAACCCGCTCGTTCCTGACCGACGATGATTTCGCCGCTGTAGGCCCCACGAGAGCATTTACGACTTTCGATTTTTCCGCAGGTACGAGTTTTGGAGATTGGAGCGTTGAAGCCTTTATCCAGAACGCGTTCGACAAGCGGGGTCAGTTGAGCCTCAACACCGCCTGTTCCACGACCATTTGCGGCGCATTTTCCAGGGTCTATCCAGTGAAACCGCAGCTATTCGGACTGAAGCTAGGTACAAAATTCTAATGAGTTAGTCACGACTGCGGTTGAAAACCGTGGGTGACAGGGGGAGGAGCCGGGTCTTGATCGACCCGGCTTTTTCATTGGTGGTTAGGGTCCGTCTGCCAAGACTCGCCTCTCTCCCGGAGGCGGGAGAGGGAAATCTCCCGCAAAGACGCCGATGCATAAAGAAGAATGCAAGCAAGGGCGGGCCTTCGCCCAGATACCGTCACCCTGAACTTGTTTCAGGGTCCATTTCCCAGCCCATTTCCGCCCTGTCGCGACACGCGAAACTGGACGGCACGGTTGCGCTTTCTTCACTCTAACAGGGATTTCCGCACGATAGACCCTGAAACAAGTTCAGGGTGACGATGCGGTTAAACGAAAACTACAGAATAGCCGCCAGCATGCACGTCACACGCGGCGTCTTCTTCCTTTTTGTCTTATTGCTTCTAGCGAATCCAAAACCGCACCGTCCAAGCACCGTCCACTGCTAATAGGTCCTGACCCTAGCCGAACAAACGACCCAGAAAGCTGCGGTCCGCCAATATTTCGGCGGCGCAATTATGACCCGGTGCGCCGGTCACGCCGCCGCCCGGATGCGCGCCAGCGCCGCACATATACAGCCCCTTCAATGGCCCGCGATACGCGCCATGGCCAAGGACAGGCCGTGCGCTCCACAATTGGTCGAGGCTCATATTGCCGTGCATGATGTCGCCGCCAGCAAGGCCAAATTTGCGTTCGAGTCCCTTGGGCGACAATATTTGCCGTCCCAGCACCGATGCGCGGAAACCGGGGGCATATTCCTCCACGGTGTCGATAATCAAATCGGCGGCCTTGCCTTCCTCGGCATCCCAATCCCGTCCATCGGGCAGCTCGGGTGCAAATTGCTGGCAGAATAGCGATGCAACATGCTGACCTGCCGGGGCAAGGCTGTCGTCGATCGTTGACGGGATCAGCATTTCCACGATCGGCTTTTGCGACCAACCATCGCGCTTTGCGTCGAGGAAGGCGCGATCCATATAGTCCAATGTCGGGGCAATGATGATGCCCGACTGGTGATGCTCGCCGGGTTCGGGCAAGCAGGTGAATTTCGGCAGTTCCGACAAGGCGACGTTCATGCGGAACGTGCCGCTGCCTGCCTTAAAACCTTTGATACGGCGCTTGAACTCCGGTTTCAGATCGGCGTCATCAAACATATGTTCGTACAAGATCTTCGGTCCGACGTTGGAAATGACCCGGTCGGCCACGACTTCTTCGCCGCTTTCAAGCCGCACGCCCGCAACTTTTTCGCCGTCGACCAGAACGCGCGCAACCGGTGCTTCCAGGCTGATCTCGACGCCGAGTTCGCGGCACACCTTGGCCATGATCTGCGTGATATTGCCCATCCCGCCGACGCTGTGGCCCCATGCGCCCTTGTTTCCGTTTACCTCGCCAAAGACGTGATGCAGCAGGACATAGGCGCTTCCTGGTGTATCGGGGCTGGCATAGTTGCCCACCACAGCGTCGAAGCCGAACGCGGCCTTTACGGCTTCGCTTTCGAACCAGCTGTCTAGGAAGCTACGCGCCGATTTCGTAAATAGGTCGAGCACATCGCGCTGCTGGCTGAGCGACAATTTCATCAGGCCGCGTCCCTGGCGGGCGGCGTCGATAAATGTCTTCAGGCCATCGCCAACATTGGGCGGGGATTTAAGGGCCAGATCGCGCAGGACGTCGGCGACATTTTCCAACATCTCGTAATAATCGGGAAGAACTTGCGCGTCATGTTTGGAAAAACGGGCGAATTCCGCCTGTGTGCGGTCCAGTCCGCCCCCAAGCTTCAGATAGCCGCCATCTTCTTGTGGCAGAAAATTGCTGATCGGCCGTTCGATGACGCGATAGCCATGATCGGCCAACCGCATGTCGGATATGACCTTGGGCTGAAGTAAGCTGACGGTATAGCTCGCCACTGAGTTACGGAAGCCGGGGTGGAATTCCTCGGTTACGGCTGCACCGCCAACGACGTCACGGCGTTCAACAATGCGGACTTTCAGGCCGGCACGGGCAAGGTAGAATGCACAAACAAGGCCGTTGTGGCCAGCACCGATAATCAGGGCATCATATTTTTTGGTCATGTGTGGCTCCAGCCCGGCGCGGGGCGATGTTCGAGGCAGGCTTCAGGAATAAGATGGCGCACGCGGCGGCAGAAGCTTTTCAGGCAGACTTCCTTGTCCGACAAAGGGCCCATTGAAAAGCTGCGGCTTTCCATACCCTGTTGGACGCGGGTAATCAGCTCGGTGTCTTCGGCATTGACCTGCCGGTTGATACGCCAGTTCAGGTACCGCGCCGCGCGCATTTCACGGCGGTCGTCGTCTAGCACATAGCTGATCTCGCGGATAAGGCAGCTATCAGGGCCGGTCGGTAGCCATTGCATGAAATCGACCTGATCAGGATAAATGTCGAAGGCGACCGATGGCCAAAGCTTGAAATAGAGCCAGCGCTTCTGATTGGCTTCGGGCAGATAAGGGGCGGGCGGCAATAGGTTTTGATAGGCCCGTTCTGACCAGTTGGATGATGTCCGATCCACCAGATCGCCCCACATGCGGTCCACATGGGGCTCGGCTTCGACGCCATAGCTTTTGCCGAAAAGACGGGTCAGGCCGGGATGCGCGACCGGGATGTGGAGGCCATCGGAATAATTGTCGCCGACATTTTTCCAGTTCACCGCGCGCGGACGCAAGGTAACGCGACCCAAGGCCTTCAATTCTTCGAATTTATACGGCGAGACCTGATCTTCATATGGGGCCATCATCTCGGCCACCGATGGTCCGCCACTTTCCAACCGGACAAAAATGAAGCCGCGCCAGATTTCCATATCCACCGAAACCAGCCCGGCCTTGTCTTTATTTAGAGTGGGATAGGATGCGCTGTCCGGAACACCCGTCAGTCGGCCATCAAGATCATAGGTCCACGCATGATAGGGGCATACGAGCTTCTTTGCACAGCCGCTCGATCCATCGACGAGCCGGGAACCACGGTGACGGCAGACATTGGTAAAGGCGCGCAATATTTGATCCGCGCCCCGCACGACGATAATGCTCTCGCCAACATAGTCGAGGCTGTGCCAGTCGCCCGCATTGGGAACGTCGCTGCCATGGCAAACAACCTGCCATGCGGGGCGAAAGATGCGCTCAACCTCAAGTTTTGCAAATTCGGGATCGTTGTACGTCCATGCCGGAAGACTCCAGCCTTCCAGTGCGTGCGCGTGATTTTGAGTGGTTTGAACGGACATGTTGATTCCCTTGTTATACGAGTGTATAACAACAGCATGAGCGCGCGACAAGTCTTTACCCGCGAGAGCGCCGATATCCGCAAGGAAGCGTTGATTGCGGCCTGTGCCCATTGTCTTGCTACCCAGGGAGCTCAGGGCACATCGGTACGCTCCATTTCTGTCGAGGCAGGGGTGTCGTCCGGTCTTTTGCGTCATTATTTTGATGGCATCGATGCACTTGTGGCGGCGACCTACCGGGCAACGGGCGCGCGGGTTGCCAAAGCCCTGCATGATGCGGTGGAGGGGGTGCCAGCCGATGATCCGCGTGGCCGGTTACTGGCATTTGTGACTGCGAGTTTTCGGGAGCCGATTGCCGATCCTGAATTGCTCGCGACATGGATTGCCTTTTGGAGCCTGTCGCGAACAGACTCCGTGATCGGTCAAATCCATGGCGAAATATATGCGGATAACCGGCGCGACATGGAGCAGTTGATCGCTGCCTGCCCCGGGGCGCCGGATGACGCGCGCCTGATGGCGGTGGCCTTAACGGCTTTGGTCGATGGACTCTGGTTGGAACTCAGTCTCGGCAATGCGCCTTTCAGCGTCGATGAGGCGGAGGTACTTGCGGAAAAGTGGTTGGATAGTTTGCTGGCATAGTTTCAAATGCAACGTTAATGTTGCGGCATGAGCGATGCCCCCATGACCTATGCGCGCTATCTTGCGCTCGACGAATTGCTATCCTGCCAGCATCCCCAGTCGGAACTGGATGATGAGATGCTGTTCATCATCATCCACCAGACCAAGGAACTCTGGTTAAAGCAGATGATCCGCGAACTGCAACTCGCGCAGTCGCAAATTCGTAGCGATGCGCTTATTCCAGCTTACAAGGCATTGGCAAGAGTGAGCCGTATTCAAGCAGTTATGACGCTGAGTTGGGACGTTTTGTCGACTATGACGCCGTCCGACTATACCCGCTTCCGGCATGTTTTGGGGCCAAGCTCCGGTTTCCAGTCTGACCAGTTTCGTACCGTCGAATTCATGCTGGGCCTGAAAGACAGCGCGCATTTGAAGTTTCAGGAGGATCGCCCCGAAGCGCGCGCGGCGATGATGACGGCGCTGACCGAACCGAGTATCTGGGATGACACCATCATCGCGTTGGCGCGTGCCGGGATCGATGTTCCCTTGGGGCAATTGTCGCGTGACTGGGCGCAGCCCCATGTGTTTTCGCCCGAAGTCGAAGCCGGATTTCTTCAAGTTTATCGCGATACCGAACGCTATTGGGAATTGTATCAACTGGCAGAGAAGCTGGTTGATCTGGACGATGCCATGGCGACGTGGCGGCACAAGCATGTGATTACGGTGGAACGTATCATCGGCGGCAAACGCGGCACGGGGGGAACGGCGGGTGTCAGCTATTTGAGCAGCACCCTGAGCAAGCGGGCCTTTCCCGAATTGTGGTCGTTGCGGACCCAGTTGTGAGTTTCAAGCATCTCTTCAGCCGGGCACTGTCCGCCGCGCCCGATCGCCTGCACTTTGCCGCACATAGCCATCATTTGTGGCCGGATGCGAGTCATGATGGACAGATGGCGGCATGGGCGGATGCGGCCCATCTGGCGGATCATAAATGGAGCGTCATCATGGGCAGTCTCTGGTCGGAGGCACAGGGCCATGTTGCTTCGGAACTGGCCTTGCCTGATCCATCGACGATCAGTTTTTCACCAAATACCCATGACTTCCTTGTGCGTATCGTCTCCGCGATGGACCGGCCCACGCTGCGCGTTCTTTCGACCGATGGCGAATTTCACAGCTTCCGACGGCAAATGGCGCGCTGGGTGGAAAGCGGGAAAATCATCTGGAACCAGGTGCCGCCGGATGCCTTGACCACCGAAGCCGGTAGGAACGAATATGACCTGATTTTCGCAAGCCATGTGCTTTTCAATTCTGGCCGGATTGTCGATATCGCGCCGTTGGCGGCGCTGGCAAAGCCCGAGGGGCCGTGGGTCGTCATCGACGGCTATCACGGCTTCATGGCGATTCCTACAGATCTGGCCGATGTTGCCGACCGGATATTCTATCTGTCGGGTGGGTATAAATATGCCATGGCGGGCGAGGGGGTTTGCTTCCTGCACGCCCCGCCCGGCTTTGCACCACGGCCTGAGATTACCGGCTGGTACGCCGAATTTGACGACCTGGCCTTGCCATCAGGCAGCGTCGGATACGCCCCCGATGGACGGCGTTTTTTAGGGAGTACTTTCGATCCGTCGGGCCTTTACCGGTTCTGCGCCGTTCGCACCATGTTGGATATAGAGGGGCTGACGACGGAAGTTATTTCCGCTTATGTAACATGTCTGCAACAGCAATTTCTTAGCAATTTGAATGTGTCGCAAATGCAGATTCTGAATCCGTTCAAAGATCAGCCCCATGCCCGCTTTGTCGCCATGCGTGGCGCACGCGCTGTGGAAATACATGCCCATCTGGCGCAGCATCAAGTCGTAACAGATGTGAGGGGTGACGTGCTCCGATTCGGTTTTGGCATCTATCAGGATGAAAAAGATATTGACCGGTTGCGCGCGATATTGAAGATAATAGCTTGAAAAAGAAGGAAACAGGGATGTCATTCATCATAAATCGCCGCGCGTTATTGGCAACAGCCGGTTTTGGAATTGGCGGACTGATGCTTCCGGGCGGTGCGGCGATGGCGCAGGCTCTGTTGGGATTGACCGGCTTCACGCATAATGTGGCCAGTGGTGAACCTGGGCCGGATTCGGTTCTGTTGTGGACGCGCTATGTCAATCCGACGGGCGGGCCATCCAAGGTGCGGGTCGAAATTTCCGAAAGCCGTGATTTTGCGAAAATTGCCGGTGGCGGGCAGATGGTGACGGGCCCGTGGCGTGACCATACGGTAAAGATTACCGTCGACAATCTGGCACCGGGTAAATGGCACTGGTTCCGCTTCATTGCGCCCGATGGCAGCATTTCGCCGGTCGGTCGCACCAAGACGCTGCCGGTCGGGAAGGCCAGTAACTTCAATATCGCGATATTTTCCTGCTCCAACCTCGGCTTTGGCGAATTCAACGCCTATGGTCATGCCGCAGCGCGCGAGGATATCGATCTGGTCCTGCACATGGGCGATTATATTTATGAATATGCGCGTGGCGGCTATGATGGCGGCGCTAAATTTTCGGCGCGGATATTCCCGGCAGATGAAATTCTGAACTTGGCGGATTATCGCCTGCGCTATGCAAGCTATCGGTCCGACCCGCAATTACAGGCCTTGCACGCCAATTTCCCTATGATTGCCAATACCGACGATCATGAAGGCGCCAATGACAGTTGGGAAGGTGGCGCGCAAAATCATACACCGGATGAGGGCGACTGGAGCGCGCGTCGGAACGCCGCGATGCAGGTGTGGCGGGAATGGTTGCCGGTGGGCGAACAGCCTTGGAAAGAATATCCCATTGGCGATCTTGCGACCTATTATCGTACAGACACCCGCATGGTTGCACGGTCCAAACCCTATTCGCATGGAGATTTGGCGCGGGCGGCCGATCCGGAAAAGGCGTTTGCGGAATTTCGTGATGGCGCATGGCGCGACCCGGCGATGACGATGTTCGGGACCGAACAGGAAAGCTGGCTCTTCAGCGCTATTGCGCGAAACAAGGGCACCTGGGCGGTGCTCGGAACCGGCACGAATATGGGGTATAATTTCACGCCGGAAGAGGCGATGAACTGGTTCCCCAAGGACGCGCCTGACCGCACCAAGAATTTCGTCCGCCAGGGAATAGCAGCGGCGAAGGCCGGACTTCCCTATAATCTCGACAATTGGGGTGGCTATCCCGTCGCCCGGTCCCGCGTTCTTGCCGCCGCACAGCGGGCTGATGCGAACTTGGTCGTTGTTACCGGCGACAGCCACAATGGCTGGGCTTTTGATCTTCCAGAGGGCGGCAAACCGGCTGGCGTCGAATTTGGCGGCCATAGTGTTAGTTCGCCCGGCTTTGAAAGCGCAACGGCAGGGGTCGATCCCGCGGTCATCGCCCGCAATCTGCAAGAGGCGAGCAAGCAGGAACTGCGTTGGGTCGACACATCCAACCGTGGTTATATGCATTTAGCACTGACACCGCAGGCCGCGACAAACGAGTGGGTGTTCATGCAAACCGTCAAGGATGTGTCCTTGGCAACCAAGCCAAGCCACCGCATGAAAGTGCGCCCCGGCCGCAAGGTTCTGGAATCGGCTTAGGCGCAAGCCTCACGGCACCCCATCCAAATCAAGCGCGTTTAATCGCCCGATTAAACGCGCTTGATTTCTTGCCCGGCATCGCGTCAAAGAGAATCAAACAAAAGACGGGAGAGTGCGATGCAGATGGCTGGGCTTGGATATAGCGAAGAGCAAATTGAGCTGCTGGACGTGGCGACGACATTTTGCCGCGACAAGTCCCCGATCGACAAAGTTCGCAAACTCATCGAAAGCGACCTTGGTTATGATGCCGACATCTGGGCGGAAATGGCTGCACTGGGATGGTCTGCCATCGCAATCCCGGAACCACATGGCGGGGTTGGCCTCACCTTGGCGGAGGTTGTTCCAGTTGTAGAGCAAATGGGCCGCCATCTGATGGCATCGCCGTTCGTGGCGTCCACGCTCGCCGCACAGGCTTTGATTGCGGGCGGGACGGAGTCGCAGAAGGCGGAATGGCTCCCCAAAATCGCAGAGGGCTCCATCGGCACGTTGGCGCTGTATGAAGCGCATGGTGATTGGGATCTCGGCAATATCACCGCCACTGCGCGATCCGATGGAGGCAAACTGCACCTGTCGGGGGAAAAGCTCTTTGCGCTATGGGCGGAATCGGCCGACGGCATCATAGTTTCCGTCATGCTCGACGGCAAGCCAGCGCTCCTGCTTCTGACGAGTGCACAAATCACAGGCCGTTTACGCCGCGAAGCGATCATCGACGAAACCAAGCGCAGCTTTGCGCTGTCGCTCGACGGTCTCGAAGTCGAGACGTCGGCGCTGCTGGACGTAGGCAATGCCGCGCAAACACTGGCGCATATCGAACAGGCGGCAACTTTGTTGCAGAGCGCAGAAATGTGCGGCGGGTCGCAAAGCGTGATCGACTATACGATCAGCTATCTGCAAACGCGCAAGCAGTTCGGCAAAATCATTGGCGAATATCAGGCGCTGAAACACCCGACGGTCGATGCCTATGTCGATTATGAAAAGGCGCGCTCGCATCTCTACAGCGCCGCCAGCAGCTTCAGCGATCAGGGCTTGGGCGAAATCGCGGTCCGTATGGCTAAGGCGGCGGCGGATGGTGTCTACAGTTTTGCCGCCGATCGTGCAATCCAGTTCCATGGCGGCTTCGGGTTCACGCATGATTGCGATGCGGGCCTGCATCGCCGTGCCGCCATTTTCCAGGCATCGCAATTTGGCGACGCCGCATGGCAGCGCGCCAAACTGAGTCATCTATTGCTCGGATAAGGGCGGGATAATTTCTGCCTTTACGACCGGATGAGATAATCAAAGGCGGACAGGGCCGCTTTCGTGCCTTCGCCCATGGCGACGATAATCTGCTTATAGGGCACGGTGGTCACATCGCCTGCGGCAAATACTCCGGGCAGATTTGTCGCGCCATGCGAGTCTATTTCGATTTCTCCACGCCCGGACAGGGAGAGGGGGCCTTGCAACCATTCGGTGTTGGGAACCAAACCGATCTGCACGAAAATGCCTTCCAGATCGACCCGATGCAGTTCTTCGGTTGCCCGGTCCTTATACTGCAGACCCTTCACCTTCTCTCCATCGCCAAGCACTTCGGTGGTGAGGGCGGAGGTAATGATGGTAACGTTGGGAAGGCTACGCAGCTTGGCCTGCAGCACAGCGTCGGCGCGCAACTGGGCATCATATTCAATCAAGGTGACATGCGCGACGATACCGGCAAGATCGATGGCGGCCTCCACGCCCGAGTTGCCACCGCCGATGACGGCTGTGCGCTTACCTTTGTACAGTGGACCATCGCAGTGCGGGCAATAGGCAACGCCTTTGTTGCGATACATATCTTCGCCGGGCGCACCCATTTGCCGCCAGCGGGCACCAGTGGACAAAATGATTGTTTTGGCTTTCAGGCTGGCGCCGCTTGCAAGCTTCACCTCATGCAATCCGCCCGCTTCGCCCGGTATCAAGGCGCTGGCGGTTTGCAGGTTCATGATATCGACCTCATAGTCGCGAACATGCTGTTCCAATTGCGCTGCGAGTTTCGGGCCTTCGGTGTGCGAAACGGAAATGAAGTTTTCGATGCCCATGGTATCCAGCACCTGACCACCAAAGCGTTCGGCAACGACACCGGTCCGAATTCCCTTGCGCGCGGCATAGATAGCCGCCGCGGCACCGGCTGGGCCGCCACCGATAACCAGAACATCGAAGGGGTCTTTGGCAGCAATCTTCTCGGCAGCACGCGCGACTGTGCCGCTGTCCAGTTTTGCCATGATCTGAGCAAGGTCCATCCGCCCTTGGCCAAATGGTTCGCCATTCAGATAGACAGCGGGAACAGCCATTACCTTGCGTGTTTCGACCTCTTCGCGGAACAAGGCACCATCAATTGCGACATGGCGGACATTGGGGTTAAGCGCGGCCATGATGTTGATGGCCTGCACGACATCCGGACAATTCTGGCAGGTCAGCGAATAGAAGGTCTCGAAGTGAAATTCCCCCTCCAGCGCCCGGACCGAATCCAGCAATTCGGCTTCTTCCTTGGGCGGATGACCACCCATATGGAGCAGTGCCAAAACCAGCGACGTGAATTCATGGCCGAGAGGTAATCCGGCAAACCGGGTTTCAGCCGTACCGTCGGCACGGCGGATGGCAAAAGACGGCACGCGATCTGCTTGCCCGTCAAAGCGTGCGGTCACAAGATCGGATTGCGCCGCCACGTCTTCGACCAACGAACGCATTTCTGCCGCCTTCGGGCTATCGTCCAGCGTCGCCACCAATTCGACCGGCGTGCGCAGGTTGCCAAGATAGGTTTTCAACTGGGCTGTTGTTGCAGCATCAAGCATGGCTGTGTCTCTTCAATGCAAGCGGGATCGGTCCGCGAAAACTGCGGTGCGACAAGGATGGATTTTTGGGGGTAGCGCCGCGCCACCCGAAAGCAGCGCGGCGTCTGGCAGATGTTGGTTAGATCTTGCCAACCAGGTCGATGGAAGGCGCAAGTGTTTCGCCACCTTCTTCCCACTTGGCGGGGCAAACCTGACCGGGATGTTCGCGCACGTAAATCGCAGCCTTGATCTTGCGGACCAATTCCACGGCATTACGGCCTACGCCTTCGCAGGTGATTTCAGTAACCTGGATAACGCCGTCCGGATCGACAACAAATGTCGCACGGTCGGCAAGGCCCTGACCTTCACGCAGCACGCCGAAATTGTTGCTGATCACATGATTCTGGTCGCCCAGCATGTGATAGTTGATCTTGCCAATGGCCGGCGAGCTGTCGTGCCACGCCTTGTGGCTGAAATGTGTGTCGGTAGACACAGCATAGACTTCAACGCCCATGGCTTGCAGATCGGCATATTGGTCGGCCAAATCTTCAAGTTCGGTGGGGCAGACGAAGGTAAAGTCGGCGGGATAGAAAAAGAATACGGCCCATTTTCCGGTTACATCCGTATCGGAAACTTCAACGAACTTACCTGCTTTGTAAGATTGCGTGGTGAACGGCTTAATGGTTGAACCTATGATACCCATATTCTGACCTTTCGAGAGTGAATTGATTTCGATGACAGTCCCAAAGCGGATTACGCTGTAATCGTCCAGCAACTGTTTTTGCAAAGAGTAATCGATCTGATCGATTAAAACCGATTTTCACGACATATTTTTAAATATGTACGTTCGAAGTCAATTCAAGCTCAGGCGCAGAAATTTCGGGAAAATGGTGCACCCAAGAGGATTCGAACCTCTGGCCTCTGCCTTCGGAGGGCAGCGCTCTATCCAGCTGAGCTATGGGTGCTTTACTTGTGCCGCGCGATTAGCAGGGTGCGTGGCTTTTCGCCAAGCCCTTTTTTGGTCAGCGTCATTTAGCAGCCGCCCTTTCTGCCATCGCGGGCCCTATCACTATGTAAACTAGGCTTGCTATTGGCTGGATATGTTGAATTTGCAATGCTACGGGGGCGCCATGCACAACCAATTTGACCTGACTGAAGATCAAGTGGCCATTCAGGATATGGCGCGCAAATTCACGGCAGATGCCATTACGCCCTTTGCGGCGGAATGGGACGAGAAAAGCCATTATCCGGTCGACGTCTGGAAGGCAGCCGGTCAGCTTGGCTTTGGGGCCATTTATGTCTCCGAAGAATCGGGTGGTACAGGACTTGGCCGGCTTGAAGCCGCGCTCATCATGGAAGCGATGGCCTATGGCTGTCCTTCGACGAGTGCCTTTATTTCGATCCACAATATGGCCGCCTGGATGATCGACTGTTTTGGCAGTGCCGAGCTGAAGGCCCGTTTCCTGCCCGACCTGATTGGTATGGACAAGATTGCATCCTATTGCCTGACCGAACCGGGCAGTGGATCGGATGCGGCGGCATTGAAAACGACCGCGCGGCTCGATGGCGATCATTATGTGCTGAACGGCACGAAACAGTTCATCAGCGGCGCGGGCTATAATGATGTCTATGTCGTGATGGTCCGTACCGGCGACAATGGCGCAAAAGGGATTAGCTGCCTTGTCGTTGAAAAGGACACACCGGGCCTGAGCTTTGGTGCGCCCGAGAAAAAACTGGGTTGGAATGCTTCGCCGACCGCTCAGGTGATCTTTGAAGATTGCCGTGTCCCTGTTGCGAACCGTGTCGGGGCAGAAGGCGACGGCTTTCGTTTCGCCATGATGGGTCTGGACGGCGGACGGCTTAATATCGGCGCCTGTTCGCTTGGTGGCGCGCAGCGCTGCCTTGACGAAGCGATCAGATATACCAAGGAACGCCAGCAGTTCGGGCAACCTGTTGCTGATTTCCAGAATACGCAGTTCATGCTGGCCGACATGGCGACCGACCTCGAAGCAGCGCGTGCGTTGCTATATATGGCGGCTGCGAAGGTCAGCGCTAACGCCCCCGACAAGTCGCGCTTTTCGGCGATGGCCAAGCGGCTCGCGACAGATAGCGGCAGCGAAATCGTCAACAAGGCGCTGCAGCTTTTCGGCGGCTATGGATATCTCCGCGATTACCCGATTGAGCGTTTCTGGCGCGACTTGCGGGTGCATTCGATCCTGGAAGGCACCAATCAGGTCATGCGGATGATCATCGGCCGGGACCTGTTACGCCAATGACGCAAGACATATTGACACGCATTGAGGGGCATGCCGGGATAATCAGTCTCAACCGGCCTTCGGCATTACACGCCCTTACACTGGATATGGTGCATGCCATGACGGATGTTCTTGTCAAATGGCAGACGTCGAAAAAGGTGAAATGCATCATCATCGACCATGCCGAAGGTCGCGGGTTTTGTGCAGGAGGCGATATCGCCTTTCTCCGCAACTCAGCCCTGAACGATGCGGGACAATCGGGTCGACAGTTCTTCCACGACGAATATCAACTCAACCATTTGCTCTTTACCTATCCCAAGCCTGTGGTCGCCTTCATGGACGGTATTACCATGGGCGGCGGCGTGGGCATCAGTCAGCCTGCCCGTTTTCGTGTGGCGACTGAAAATACCCGTTTTGCGATGCCGGAAACCGGTATCGGCCTGTTTCCAGATGTCGGCGGCGGCTGGTATCTGTCGCGGCTTGAGGGCAGGGTCGGCCAGTTCCTCGCATTAACCGGCGCACGGATTGCGGGACCGGGCTGCCTCGCGCTCGGTTTGGCCTCGCACTATATCCCGAGTGAAGCGTTGGCCGACGCCAAGGCACGCATTGCGGTTGAAGATGTTGACCGGATCGACGGTATATTGGGAACATTGGCGGTGACCCCGCCGCCGTCCAAAATCGTGGAAACACTTTTCCAGATAAACCGCCATTTTGCATCGGACAGGTTTGAAGATATCCTCGCCAGCCTTGATGGGGACGATAGCGACTGGGCGATGCGGGAAGCGGCGACGTTGCGGTCAAAAAGTCCGCAAACCTGCAAGGTAGCGTTGCGCCAATTGGCCAAAAGCATGAAGCTGGACGACTTTGCGGACAATATGGCGATGGAGTATCGCATCGCCAGCCGCGTCCTGACCCGGCCCGATTTTGCCGAGGGCGTGCGCGCAGTGATCGTTGACAAGGATAATGCGCCCAAATGGGATCCAGCCCAACCGGAGGATGTCACCGACGCGCTGCTCGACACCATATTTGCGGCACTGCCGGCTGATGAAGAATGGAAACCCCTATGACCTATGAGACCTTGCTCGTTGAACAACGTGGTGCAGTCACACTCATCACGCTGAACCGGCCACAGGCACTGAATGCACTGAACAGCCAGTTGCTCGCGGATCTTATAACGGCTTTCGCTGCGTTTGACGCCGATGACAGCCAGCGCTGCGCCGTGCTCACCGGCAGTGAAAAGGCTTTTGCGGCGGGCGCGGATATCAAGGAAATGGCGTCCCAGTCCTTCGCCGATATGTATGGCAGCAACTTCTTCGCCGGATATGATCGCGTGACTGCTACGCGCAAACCTTGGATCGCCGCCGTCAACGGGTTTGCACTGGGGGGTGGTTGCGAACTGGCGATGATGGCGGACTTCATCGTTGCGGGCGACAATGCCAAATTTGGTCAGCCCGAAATCAAGCTGGCGGTGACCCCCGGTATGGGCGGATCGCAACGTCTGACACGGGCAATCGGCAAGGCCAAGGCGATGGAAATGTGCCTGACCGGCCGGATGATGGACGCGGCAGAAGCCGAACGGTCCGGCTTGGCCGCTAAGGTCGTTCCCGCCGCCGATCTGGTTGACGAAGCTATGAAGACGGCGGAAGCCATTGCCGCAATGGCGCCACTTGCTGCGCTTGCCACCAAAGAAATGGTCAACGCAGCCTTTGAAACGACATTACAGCAGGGTGTCGTGTTCGAACGTCGCCTGTTTCACGGCTTGTTCGGTTCGGCAGACCAGAAGGAGGGCATGGCCGCCTTTGTTGAAAAGCGGCCCGGCAACTGGACGGGCAAATAAGCAGGTTCCTTAAGGCGCGGCGCTGATTTTCTCGACAGGCTGGAACTTTCCAAGCCCGCAACCCGCGCCTTCGGTTAGGCGGCCACCATAATCATGGAGCACGCGCACGATATCTACATTGCACAGCTGGTTTAGTGAGGTGCGGTAGGAAAAGCGGTCCTCAAACTTCAAGCCCGGGCAACTGCTGGGCAAGGAGTTCCGGTAGGTTTTTCCACCTGCCATTTTGAAATCAATGGTGCTGTTGTCGATAACCTTTGTCGACCGTATCTGGTTGAGGGACACGCAGTTTACCGCCTTGCCAACGGCGCGTACCGGAGCAGGCTCTTTCTTCGCGGACAGGCCCGCCGTTGCGCCGCCTGACAGGAGCGCAAGGGCTGTTACTCCCATGATTGATGCTCTCATCTCGATTCTCCCGAGTTTGTCTGGGCCGCAAATTTCTAGTAGCTCAATCCACCTGAATAGGGGCTGACTTGTTTTTGGGTGCTGCGGTCTTGGGTTTGAACCGGCACAAATCGGCAACCGGACAGCGCCAGCATTCCGGCGTGCGCGCTTTGCAAATATACCGACCGTGAAGGATCAACCAATGGTGCGCGCCGATCCGAAAGGGATGGGGAGTGCGCTTGTCGAGCGCTTTTTCAACCGCGAGCACGGTTTTCCCGGGTGCCAGACCCGTCCGGTTCCCGACGCGGAATATGTGCGTATCGACGGCAAAGGTTTCAGCGCCAAAGGCGGTGTTCATGACGACATTTGCCGTTTTACGCCCGACACCGGGCAATGCCTCCAACGCATCCCGATCGGCAGGAACCTCTCCGCCATGGTCGCGCACCAATATTTCTGACAATGCGATGACGTTTTTGGCCTTGCCGTTGAACAGGCCAATGGTCTTGATATGCTCCTTGAGACCCGCCTCGCCCAATTGCACCATTTGTGCGGGCGTTTTTACCTCGGCAAATAGCTGCCGTGTAGCCTTGTTGACCCCGACATCAGTCGACTGTGCCGAGCAGACGACTGCAACCAGCAATTGATAGACATTCCCATAAGCCAGCTCGGTCTCGGGCGACGGGTTGGCATCCGCGAGGCGGCGGTAAAATTCAAAGATATCGGCCTTTTTCATGTGTCGCCTTGCGGTGTTAAGGAATGCAGCGACCCATAGCCGATTTCAGGGAAATCAAAACGCCCCTATGTCCATCGCGTCGAGCCATCCGTCGCTATATTTCTCATTCCGGGTCGAGGTTTGCTGAAGCGCCGCTTCATTCAGTTCGCCATGGACAGCCATATGCTTCGCAAAAAATGCCCAGTGGCGGTAGCCGAGAAAGAAGGAGCCGATGCCAAGGGTCGCAATAATGATCAGGGCATCGACAAGAAACAGCATGAACCATTCCCCGCCTTCCGCTTCGAATGAGAAATGGAGGTCACCCCATGACAGTTGTGCAATCGCGTTGCGGAAAAAAGCCGCGTAGTAGATGACGAAGATCAACGAGATCAGCGTGTAGATCAGAAAGGTGATCAACAGGAAAAAGGCGATCCGGATAGCAGGCGGTGCGTCGATAAAAATATAGACACCCTGAACCGTCGTACCTTGCACCAGTACATAAGTGACGGTGACGATCATCAGCAGGATTGGCGTCAGATAAAGGCAAATAAAGGGCACCAGCACCGGACGCACCTTTGCCGTCGACCGGAAAGGGATATTCCCGAAACTCATCTGGTTCCACTTGTCATTCCACAATGTCGTCATGGACCATGCAACGGCGGCGCCCAGACTGAGATAATTTACCACCCATTTCCAAAGATTGGAAAATCCATAGGCCCAGCCGGGTTCGTCAGATCCGCCCCTTATCCCCTTCCAGTATGTCCGGTTAAGGCGGTAGCGCAAGGCCCGAAAACGCGCGACGCCCACCACAAAGTTAAAGAAGAGAAGCGTTATCACGCTGACGCCGATGGCGGCTGTTTCATAGCTTCGAAAAACAAGGGCTTGAATGCCGAACTGCAAAATCAGCAATGGCCCGCCGAGCAAGATCGCAGCAAAGATGAACCCGATGAGCAGCTCCTTTGCTGTGCCGGTCCATTCCAGCCATTCGTCCAAAAACCATGTGTGGCTCCAGAGATATTCGCGTTCCCGCCGGATCGCCCAGAAGCGGTAGATTCCCAAAGTGACCAATGTCAGCAATGCATTTGATAAGGCGATTGGAGCGAATTCGCGCCAGTTTCCGCTAAAGCCAAAGCGCTGCTTTGGTTCGATTTCCAAATCCACAAGACATCCCCTGAAGCCCGTAGCCATGGGTAATGTCTGAAAAACAAATGTCTATAAGCAATTGGCGTCGCTGGATTAAATCGATCAGACACCTAAAACCTCGGGCATATCATAACGCCCCGCTTTCTGCTGCACGAGCCACAGGGCCGCCTTTACTGCACCCTTGGCAAAAATGGCCCGGTTTTCGGCGCGATGGATCAGCTCAATACGTTCATTGTCCGAAGCAAAGATCACGCTGTGGTCGCCGGCAACACTTCCGCCCCGTAAGCTCGCAAAGCCTATATCCCCGGGTTTTCGTGCCCCCGTAATGCCGTCGCGACCTCTCTCGCTATGCGACTTAAGGTCGATGGCCCGACCTTTCGCAGCAGCTTGCCCTAGCAGCATCGCAGTGCCGGATGGTGCATCCACCTTGTGTCGGTGGTGCATTTCAACAATTTCAATATCCCAATCGTCACCCAATTGTGCCGCTGCTTGCCGTACCAAAGCGGCGAGCATGGTGACACCCAGCGATGTATTGCCGGTTTGTAAGACTGCGATGTCGCGCGCGGCATCATCAATCAGAAAATGATGGCGTTCGTCGAGGCCCGTTGTGCCGATCAATATGGGTTTTGCCGCCGCCACACAGGCATCCAGATTGGCTTCGAGAGCATGGGGGCTGGAAAAGTCAACGAGCACATCGGACGTGGCAACCAGTGCGGCCAGATCATCGCCCTTATCAATGCCACCCGCATAATCGTGCCCGGCCTCGGCAATCGCTGCCACCAATGCCTGTCCCATGCGTCCCGCACTGCCGATTATGCCAATTTTCATATCTCTTTTTCCCGAACCTGTTTCACCGCTGGTGATTTCACTCCAAGGTCTTACTAGATTAGTATGTTGAAACAAGTTCAGCATAAAAATGGATCATCGGGTGACAGACATTCGCAACATCGTAATCCTGACCGGCGCAGGTGTCAGCGCCGAAAGCGGTATTGATACGTTTCGCAGCGCAGGTGGATTATGGGAGCAGCATCGCGTCGAGGACGTTGCCACGCCTGAGGCGTTCGCACGCGATCCGGAACTTGTACTGCGGTTCTACGATATGCGGCGTGCCCGAATACAAGAAGTTGAGCCCAATGCCGCACATCAGGCGTTGGCGCGACTGGATAGGGAGTGGAAGGGGGGCCTTCTCATCGTCACGCAGAATGTCGATGATTTGCACGAACGAGCTGGTGCTGGACGTTTGCTGCATATGCATGGCGAACATCTGAATGCGTGGTGTCTTGCCTGCGACGGGCGACATCGCTGGTACGGGACGCTATTGGATCGACCTTCCTGTCCAACTTGCGGTACGCCCGGGCAGATGCGTCCCGACATCGTTTGGTTTGGCGAGATGCCGTACAGGATGAACGAAATCTATGCCGCATTGAACCGGGCCGACCTGTTTGTCAGTATCGGCACGTCAGGGGCAGTCTATCCCGCCGCCGGTTTTGTTCGGGAAGCACGCGAGCAGGGCGCTCGCACGCTCGAGCTCAATCTTGAGCCAAGCCAAGGAAGCCACTGGTTCGACGAAGCACGTCATGGCCCTGCAACGGAAGTAGTTCCTGAGTGGGTCGACGAGTTATTACGCCAGCAATCCGTTTAGGACGATAACGAACCGCAGCTGCTGCACGCCGGATCTTTGGGCAATTTAATGCTCCGCATCGACGGCGTCATGCCGTCAAAGATGTGCAGCTTGCCGATTTGGCTATCGCCAAAGCCTGTGAGGACACGGATAGCTTCCATCGCGGCGAAGCTACCCATCAGGCCGCACATCGCCCCCAATACACCTTGTGTGGCGCAATCGTCGCAATCGCCGGGATCATGCGCGTCGCCGACGAAACAGCGGTAACAGGGGGCATCTTCCTGCCATCCGGTAAAGGTGCCAATCTGGCCATGAAATTGCCCGATGGCGGCGCTGACGAGCGGAACGTGCGCCGACAGGCAGAGATCGTTGACGGTCAGGCGAGTGGCAAAGTTGTCACTGCCATCGATGACGACATCGACGCCGTCCAGAAAGTCCGATGTGGTGGCACGGTCAATGCGACGTTGGATCGCGTGAAAGATCACGTCCGGGTTCAGCCGTTTCACGGCAGCGGCCGCAGCCTCCACCTTGGCTTCGCCAATTTGAGTCTCGCTATACAGCACTTGCCGTTGCAGATTGGAAAGCGATATCGCGTCATCATCAACAACGCTAATGGTGCCGACACCGGCTGCGGCGAGATATTGGATCGCGGGGCTACCAATGCCGCCCGCGCCAATCAGCAGGACATGGCTATCCACTATTCTGGATTGTCCGGCACCGCCAATATCGCGCAAGACAATATGCCGGGCATAGCGGTCCAGTTGATGATCGGAAAGTTCAGCCATTATGCGGGGCTAGATATTCCCGTCGAACCGAATCCTCCGGCACCGCGAGTGGTATCGTCCAATTCCTCAACTTCCACCATCGCGGCGTGGGTGACAGGCGCGACCACGATTTGCGCGATACGGTCACCCTTTGAAATGGGGAAATCATCTTCGCCCAAATTGGCCAGAATGACTTTCACTTCCCCGCGATAATCGCTGTCGATCGTTCCGGGTGTGTTGAGGCAGGTAATGCCATGTTTAAGAGCAAGGCCAGAACGCGGGCGAACCTGAACCTCATACCCTTCGGGAATAGCGAAAGCGAAGCCGGTCGCAACGGCTTGGCGTTTGCCCACGCGCAGCGTCAGGCTTTCAGCGGCGCAAATGTCCATGCCCGCGGCACCAGCCGTGGCATAATCGGGCATCGCCAAACCGGCACCATGATTCAACCGCTTAACCTGAACTTCAACCTTGGGCGAGCGCATGGGCAACCCTTTCCATCAATTTGCGGGCGATGACGTCCTTGGGGCTATCAGGCCAGCTTTCAACTCCGTCCTTGGTTACGATATGAAAGGCGTTGTTTGCGCCCCCCATGACATCGCCGGATACGTCGTTTGCCACAATCCAGTCGCACCCTTTTTTTGCCAGTTTGGCTTGGGCATGTTCAACAATCTTTTCGGTTTCCGCAGCAAAGCCTATAAGCAGTCCTGGCCTGTTTTTATGCTGTACAAGACTTGCGAGGATGTCAGGGTTTTCGGTTAATGTCAGCGGCGGAATGCTTTTGCCATCTTTCTTTATCTTCTGGTCCGGCGCGTCCGTGGCGCGCCAGTCAGCGACGGCGGCAACCATGATGGCGACATCGCTGGGAAGGGCCTTTTCGACTTCCGACTGCATCTCTAGCGCCGTTTCGACATCAATGCGAATGACACCGGGCGGGGTGACCAAATGGACCGGACCGGCGATAAGGGTAGCCTCCGCGCCCATTTCCGCCGCCGCCGCCGCTATCGCAAAGCCTTGTCGTCCAGATGAGCGGTTGGCAATGTAACGGACGGGATCAATGGCTTCATGCGTTGGACCGGCCGTCACCAAAACGCGCTTTCCAAACAGCGGCCGGTGCGTGATGTCCGCGAAATCGGGCTGTGCTTCCAATGTTGTAGGTGCGCGTCCGGCCGTGAGGGCTGAATCGAAACTATGCCCAAGCATTGCACAAATCCGTTCGGCGATTGCGGGCGGTTCCGGCAAGCGCCCTGGTCCGAATTCACCGCACGCCATTGCGCCTGAATCCGGTTCCATGATGGTCACGCCGTCGGCGCGCAGCTGTGCGAGATTGCGCTGGGTCGCGGCGTGCTGCCACATTCGGACGTTCATCGCGGGAACGGCTAACACCGGTTTATCCGTGGCAAGCAATATCGTCGTAGCGAGATCGTCCGCGATCCCTGCTGCCATCTTGGCAAGGATATTCGCTGTCGCTGGGCAAATGACGATAAGGTCGGCCTGACGGCTGAGCTGGATATGCCCGATCTCGCGTTCTTCTTTCAGGTCGAACATGTGGCCGTAGACCTGATCTTCGGTCATCACGCCCATAGAAAGTGGCGTGACAAATTCGGTGGCGCTTTGTGTCATAACCGCGCGGACCGCAATGCCCTGCCGCTTGAGCAATCTGACCAGCTCCAGCGTCTTATAGGCCGCAATGCCGCCAGAGACGATCAGCAAGATGCGCTTGGTTTCCATCAAAATCCGCTGACCAACATATCCAGTGCGTCAATGATCCGACTATGTTGATTAGCCAGTGATGCCACAGGAGGTCCTAATTCTCGAACAGCTATTGAGGCAGAAAATTGAGGATATAAAACGTAATTTTGGCCTTCGATCAAAAATACAGGATTCAGTCTTTCGGCAATCTTTGGCTCGAGATCAGGCGGTAGGAGAGGGATTACGAAGCGTGTCTGTAAATACTCCAGGAATTCGGATTGACAGTCGACCACCAAGGCGTCGGACTTTGTTTTGATAACATCAAAACGTGCCATTAAAACATCCGGTATCGTGCAAGCGGAATGCCATGTTTTTCGACATATGCATTGGACCAATCCAAGGCATCCTTGTTTTCGCGGAGCCATTTCTCAGCCTTTGCTGAACGTACTTTTTCCGAAAGACCGGTTTCGCAGGCTTGAGAAATATTTATTCCCAGCTGCCGGGCCTCTGCAACAAGCTCGAAGTCCAGTGAGACATTAGTCGGCTTTTTAGTTTTTTCGTGGCGCACCGGAAAGTTCATAGCATTGCCCTTCTAATACGCATATTATATGTGCATATCTGATGATGTTCAACCCCAATTGCTCATTAAGGCCGCCCCGATTCCGGCCGCAACTACTGCCACTAAAACATAGCGCCACCAACGCCCGCCGTCACCGGCACGCCGTTCCCAAATCAATTCCACATGGGGCAAAGGCGGTGCCTCCGGCGCGCCACCTTTGCGCGGCAACTGTTCATCAAGTCGGCGGATGATGTCGGGGATCATCTTCAACGTATCCGCCTGTTTCTTGATGCCGTCGGCGAGCATTGCTTCGGGTCCCAGTTCGCCGCGTATCCAGTCGCGGACAAAAGGCGCAGCGACATCCCACATATTGATGCCCGGGTTCAATGACGTCGCAATGCCTTCGACCATCACCATCGTTTTTTGCAATAGTAACAAATGTGGCTGGGTTTGCATGTCGAAGTCGCGGGTTATGGCAAACAGACTATCGAGCATCTGCCCGACGGACAATTCACTGACCGGTTTCCCGCGCGTCGGTTCGCCGACCGCGCGCAACGCCGTCGCGAATTCGTCCACATTATGGTAGCTTGGCACATATTGTGCCTCAAAATGAATCTCTGCGACCCTTTTGTAATTGCCGGTGGTCAGGCCATAAAGAATTTCGGCAAGCCAGAACCGGGCTTGCCGGTTGATACGGCCCATGATCCCAAAGTCGATGGCAACAATCGTTCCATCGGCCCGGACAAATAAATTGCCCTGATGCATATCTGCGTGGAAATAGCCCTCAGAAATGGCTTGGCGCAGGAAAGTGAGCACCAGCTTTTCCGCTAGTTTCTTGAGGTCATGGCCCGCAGCTTTCAACGCATCAATATCGGCAATCTTGACGCCATCGACCCACTCCAGAGTCAAAACGCGCCCCGATGTACGGTCCCAGTCAATGGCCGGAATCGTATAGCCTTCGACGGCCACCATAGCATCCTTGAGTTCGGACGCGCTCGCCGCCTCACGACGAAGATCAAGCTCTCGCAAGGTCCAGCGCTTGAGATTGGCGATGACCAATTGCGGACGAAGTCGGGCCGCTTCCCCGCCCAATGCCTCCAGATGCGCTGCAGCCCATTCGTAAGTTTCAATGTCGCGGGCAAATTGTTCGCGAATACCTGGACGCAATATTTTGACTGCAACATCCCGTCCGTCTGTCGTTCGGGCGCGATGGACTTGTGCGATGGACGCTGCCCCAACGGCAACGGGATCGATATATTCGAATAGTTCCGCCGCCGGTTTGTTCAAACTGGTATCGATTTCGGCGAAAACAGATTCAAATGGCGCCGGCGGTAGTTGGTCCTGCAGGGTCAGTAAGTTATGCGCGGCTTCGACCCCGATAATGTCAGGTCTGGTGGCCAATGTCTGCCCCAGCTTGATCGCAGCTGGTCCGATAGCGCGAAACGCGCCCGCATAATCCGGTACCTTTGGCTGAATTGAGCCGAACCTTGCAATCCGGCACAGCCGCTTGACTTGCGGCGGGGTGTTCCTGTCGGCTTCGATGGCGCGCAACGCTCCATGTCTTGCAAGGATACGCCCCCATTTCAGAAGGCGCAATATGTGGGTCGCTGGACGGGTCATGTTCGTCGGAACCCTCCGGCACAGGGGAGGGGGGTTTTCGCAAAACGCATTCTTATACCTTCCATCCGCTATGGATGGCCACCAATCCGCCCATAATCGGTTCGACTTTGGTTTGTGCAAAGCCTGCTTCGCCAATCATGCGTTTGAAACTTTGCATATCGGGAAACCGGCGAATCGATTCGACAAGATAGCGGTAACTATCCTCATCACCGGCGATCGCTTTACCCAGCTTTGGAACCAGCCTTTCGGAATAGACATCATAGACTTGCGCCAGGCCCGGCCATTCCACCGTCGAAAATTCAAGGCAGTAAAACCGACCGCCATAGCGTAATACGCGGTGGGCTTCTTTAAGAGCAGCCGGAATATCAGTGACATTCCGAATTCCAAAAGCAATCGTATAAGCGTCGAAATGACGGTCGGGGAATGTCAGTGTCTCGGCATTTTGTGGTGACCAGATCAGCGTGTCGATGCCACGCTTCATGGCCCTGTCCATTCCGACGCCCAACATATCTTCATTGATATCGGATACCGTGACCTGGGCGCCCGACTTTTCCATGCGAAACGCGATATCGCCCGTGCCACCTGCCATATCGAGAATATCTTCATCTGGCTGCGGTTTGACCCGTCGGACAAATGTATCTTTCCACAGACGGTGCAAACCGCCCGACATCGCATCGTTCATGATGTCATATTTGCGGGCAACATTGGAAAACACGCCGCCGACACGGGCGGTTTTCTCTTCTGGGCTAACCTGTTCATAGCCAAAGGATACGGTATCTGTCATCGCTTCAGCCTCTAGCCAAGTGCTGCCCGCGTCGCTAGCGGATTCGCATGCCAGAACTACCTGAAGTTGAAACCACGGTTGCCGGACTACGCAAGGTACTTGAAGGAGACGTCATCGCAAGGGCGCAGGCCTTTCGCGCCGACCTTCGATGGCCGATGCCCGTCGATCTTCGGCAACGGTTGACCGGCGCGCGGGTCACCGGTCTTGGCCGTCGCGCCAAATACGGGCTGATCTATACAGACCGCGACGATGTGTTGATATTTCATCTGGGCATGTCTGGACGGTGGCGGGTGGATCCATCGAAAATGGAAAAGCACGACCATTTTGTTATTGAAACGCAAAGCGGGCGCTTGGCTGCCCTGAACGATCCGCGCCGTTTCGGGTCTCTCGATATCACATCATTGATTGAACTGGATAATTTTAAGGCGTTTAAAGGGATGGGACCGGAACCTCTTTCCGACGACTTCGACGCATCGGTGTTAATGGCAGCATTGCATGGCCGGACCGCACCGATCAAGGCCATGCTGTTGAACCAGAATGTCGTGGCGGGGCTGGGAAATATTTATGTGTGCGAGGCCCTGCATATGGCGGGAATTTCGCCAGCGACCGCCGCCAGGAAAATAAACAAGTCGCGGCTTGAACGGCTGGTCGCGGCAATAAAGGAGGTACTGACGGCGGCCATCGCCGTCGGTGGTTCGACATTGCGCGATTTTGCGGCCCCGGATGGTGAGTTGGGATATTTCGCAAAGGATTGGCGGGTTTATGGTCGTGAAGGACAGGCCTGTATATGTGGTGCGCCAGTTTTGCGGCAGATCGATTCGGGCCGATCCACCTTTTATTGCGGGAAATGCCAGCGATAGCTTGGCATATTTGCGGCTTTTGCAGGTTGACGAATCTGAAACCCACCGCTAAGGGCGCTCCTTCAACGGGCTGGCACTGCAAAATGTGTTCCGTCATTTAACGAAATTTGAGGACTAAAATGGCCAATACGCCGCAAGCTAAAAAGCGTATCCGTCGCAATGCGCGTCGCACCGAAGTCAATGGCGCTCGCGTCAGCCGCATTCGCACTTTTGTAAAGAAGGTAGAAGCGGCTATCGAAGCAGGCGACAAAGCAGCGGCGACCGAAGCATTGGCCGCAGCGCAGCCCGAACTGGCGCGCGGTGTTTCGAAAGGCGTTCTGCATAAGAACACGGCTTCGCGCAAATATGGTCGTTTGACAAAGGCTGTCGGGTCTATCGCCTGATTATTATCGCCTCGACCGGTTAGCCCCGGTACTGACGTTAAAACCCGCCCTGCTTGTGGCGGGTTTTTCTATTTTCATTGCACCATTGACTTAATGCATGGTTTTCCTGCGATTCGGAGGAATCGAATTCCTAATTCCATGAAAAAAACATGTAAAACAAAGCGTTAAAAATTAATTTACGCTTTTGCTTGGCTTGCACAGAGTCAACAGCATTTATTTCACTTTTTTTGCAGACCGCCCCTTGCTCGACTCGTTTGTGCGCGTCTAAGAACTTGTTTCCAGCATCGCGTGACGATAGTCGAGCAGTGCCTCACATTGAGAATTGGACACAGACAGGGCTTCATTTGGCAACGAATGGGCGATCCGGATCTGTGGCTTGATGTTTAGGCAAATAGTTCGCGGTTTCGCCATGATGGAAAGGGGTGGACAAGAGGGGTTTTCAAAAAGGTGACCGGTAACAATTTTGTATCGCTAGGCAGTTCCGGTCAAACCGAAGATCGTGGTACTGACGGTGCGTTGACGGCTCGTTTTGATGCCGATTGGCAGATTATTTCATCCGGCTTGCGACGTGATTTGGGGGCGCAAATCTATGGTCAGTGGATTCGTTCGATTGCATTGGGCGATTTTTGCGACCTGACAGGAACGCTTGAACTGCTTCTGCCTTCCGATTTTTCGGCGAGTTGGGTGTCCGATCATTATGCTGATCGCCTGCGACTTGCTTGGACGTCGACCAACAAAAATGTCAAACAACTGAAAATCCGAACCCGCCCGGGTGCGGCGCGTGTGGAAATGTTGCGCGCATCTGGCGTGACTGAACGTCCTGCGGCGCAGCATATGGCCGAAATATTGCCCGTGCGTTCGGCCCTTGACCCACGGATGACATTTGCAAATTTTGTCAAAGGCCAAACGAATGTTCTGGCGCATAGCGCGGCGGAACGTGTTGCAGCCAAAGACAAGCCTTTGTTCAATCCACTCTATCTGCAGGCAGCAACAGGGCAGGGCAAAACTCACCTGATGCATGCGATTGGTCACGCTTACGCCGAAATAAACCCCGACGCGCAGATCATCTATATGTCGGCGGAAAAGTTCATGATGGAATTTGTGACCGCGATGCGGCGCAAAGAAGTTATGGAATTCAAGGCACGGTTGCGCGCTGTTGATGTTCTGTTGATTGATGACATTCAGTTTATCATTGGCAAAGTGTCAACACAGGAAGAGTTTCTCCATACCATTGACGCCATCATAGGCGCTGGAAAGCGACTCGTCGTTGCTGCGGACCGTGCGCCGCAAGCATTGGATGGTGTAGACCAGCGGATTCTTTCGCGTCTTTCCATGGGTCTGGTTGCCGACATTCAGCCTGCCGATCTTGAACTGCGTCGACTGATATTGCAGCAGCGTCTTGCACAAATGCCTGAAGCACAGGTGGGTGAAGATGTGGTGGAGTTTCTTGCGCGCACCATAAGCCGGAACGTCCGTGAACTGGAAGGCGGCTTGAACAAACTGCTGGCTTACGCCCAATTGACGGGCAAGCCTGTGACGCGGACATTGGCCGAAGAGCAGCTGAAAGATATCCTCAGTGCCTGCCGTCGTCGTATTACAATTGATGAAATCCAGCGCGCCGTTTGCGAATATTACCGTATCGACCGCAGCGAGATGTCATCAAAGCGCCGCGCGCGCGCAGTGGTCCGTCCGCGTCAGGTGGCGATGTATCTGGCCAAGGTAATGACGCCGCGCAGCTACCCTGAAATCGGACGAAAATTTGGTGGGCGGGATCATTCGACCGTGATCCACGCGGTGCGGCTGGTTGAGGATTTGCGGAAGCAGGACAGCGACATGGATAATGACGTTCGGGCTCTGTTGCGTCAGTTGGAAGCATAGGCTCTGAACCTCGACCGGGTTTCCACCTGTTAAACATCGCTTTTCAACGGGCGCTCCACAGCTTATCCACAAACCTGTCCGGATTCGGGAGGCAGGCTTGGTAAAATTTTGCAATAATTGCGGTACAGCCAACCCTCAAGACGCCTTGTTTTGCGCCAAATGCGGGTCAGCAATAGGTTTGGTGCCTATTTCGCTGGAGCCGGATAAAGCGCTTGTGCAAAACCCACCACGGACAGACACCGGGCCGGACGATATTCTGAACCGCGATGCGATTGAAAAGGGCGAGAACATTAAAAAAACCGATGCACCCAAACGCAACTGGCTGGTTCTCGTGGCTGCATTGGGCAGCATCTTCGTCATTGGCGCCTTGTATTTCTGGCTGTTCATTATGGATGATCTGCGTGAGTCATCGGTGGATGAGGTGTCGGGCAACACTGAAGCGGGCGTCACGTTGGAAGCCAAGCAGATGTTCGCCATGACCGAAGCAAATATACGCGACCGGGCGACGACCTCCGGCAGTCAGATTTTAGGAAAACTGCCCCGAGGCAGCGCGGTAACCGGGGTGGTAAAGCTCGGGATGGATGGCACCAGCGAATGGCTGGAACTTTCCGATGGCAAAGGCTTTATTGCCGTTGTCAACCTCGCTGATACCCAGCCTCCGGAAATTGCGAAATCTTTGAACGGCAAAATCTGGGTTGCTGATAGCGCACTGGATATTTGGGCGCAGCCCGACACCGGCGCCTCGCTTCTCGACAGGGTGAGCGCTGGAACGAAACTTACGCTTTCAGGGCTAACCCTGAATGACTATATCGAAGTCCGGCTTGGCAATGGCGGATTTGGCTATCTGGCCAACGGTGCAACGATTTTGTCGCGGTTGGGAGGACGCCCAATTACAATCATTTTTAATCCGCAAAGCTGCAGTTTCGGTGGGGAATTGGGCACCGAGTTTGCCAAAATTGGTACGCGTCTGAAATCGCAATGGACCGAATTGGAAAATCGGGAGTTTGCCGATGAGGAAGCCCGTGACAAAGCCTATGCCGCGGCGGAGAGTAAAAGTAGCTATGTAAAATTACAGCGGTCTTTCGAAGGCTTGTCTTTAACCGCGATCGCGCAACATTTTGAATCCCAGTCGCTGTACTTCTCGGATCCACCCGAAAAAGTTATCGACGTATTTCGCAAGAAAGGTTTCCGCATTGGCAGTGACGGTGCATTCCCCTCGACGGAGCTTTACGCTGGGATCAGCGCAACGCGCGGCGAGGGGGCTGCTTACGGCAAAACCGAACTTGGCTGCGGTGTATAGCCCTGGCTGGGGCTTAACGCTTTTCTTCAGGTGCCACTGATATCCGCACGGTTTCGCCGCTATTTCCCGGGAATCCGGTAAACATAGCTTCGACCAGATTGGGTACAAGATAAGGCAATTTGTTGGACCGCGATTTTGCTTCTGCCTTGCCTTCGAACAAGCGTTTTCCGTCCTGGGCCCGGTCGATTTTCATGTCGATATTGGCTGTATAGACCGTAAAACTGTCAACATCATAGGGCCGGTTAAAGCCACTGAATAGGAACGGGTCATAATAGCCCACGACATAACGATGTCCAAGCCGCGTGCGAACGACATAAGGGCGATAGGATCTGCCAAAGCCCCAATAAGGGTCGTAAAAAGGGTCTTGCCGAACGATTGTCCGTTCCTTGCCCTCATCCACGCCATATCCGAGCGTGACAGTCATATCTGCGGTGGTTCCGGGCGCAGCAGGCGTATAACCTATTTCCTGTAATTCAGCTGCGACCAGCGACGCATATTGGCCAAATTCTATCCCGCCTGCGAAGGCGGGGTCAGATGCCTGAACTGAGAATGACTGCCCTTTAGGCGCGGGAAGCTCCTGGAATCGGGATACATCGGCCTTAAAGGGCGTAGCGCAAGCGCTCAACGTCATCATTGCGGCTGAAACGAATAGCAGCGACACGATCTTCTTCATTTTCATCTCCTCGACTTTAGCCCCAGTCGTTGTGGACGCATAATGTCGCTATGTCGATGAACTGTTGTTTAACAGCGGCCAACTAAAATATTATCGCAAAAGACCAAGCGCTCCATAGGCTGCCTGTAATGTCGGTGCGGCCAATTCGCGCGCCTTTGCGGCCCCTTTTGCAAGCGCGGCATCGATTTGTTCGTGGTCGTGCCGTAATTCGCTGAATCGGTTCGTTATAGGGCGGAAACTTTCAATGACCAATTCGGCCAAAGCCGGTTTGAACGATCCGAAGCCCTGGCCTGCAAAGCGGCTCAAAGTGGCGTCAACGCTTTCTTCGGCAAAAGCTGCATAAATGCCGACGAGATTGCTGGCTTCCGCCCGGCCTTCCAGTCCCGCAACTTCGGACGGAAGTGGCTCCGCATCGGTTTTTGCTTTCTTGATCTTGTTTAGGATCGTATCTGCATCGTCAACCAGATTGATCCGGCTCATATCGCTTGGATCGGATTTCGACATTTTCGCAGTGCCGTCCCGCAGCGACATGATGCGCGCGGTTGCTTTTGGAATGATCGGGTCCGGCAATGTAAAAATCTCTGTCCCATTTCCATAGTCATTGTTGAATTTTTGAGCGATGTCACGCGCAAGTTCGAGATGCTGTTTCTGGTCTTCACCCACCGGCACATGGGTGGCCTGATATAGCAGGACGTCGGCCGCTTGCAGGACGGGATAGGTGAACAGGGCAATGCTAGCGCCTTCGCGGTTCTTGCCCGACTTGTCCTTGAACTGGGTCATGCGGTTCAGCCAACCCATGCGCGCCGTCCCGTTCAACAACCATTGCAGTTCGGCATGGGCTGGCACTTGTGCTTGATTAAACAATGTCGCCTTGTTGATATCCAGCCCGCATGCCAATAATGCGGCAGCCATTTCTCGGGTATTTGCGGTCAGTTCTGCTGGATTGTGGGGCATCGACAAGGCGTGCAAATCGGCAAGAAAATACAGGCATTCCATTTCGTCCTGCATTTTTACCCAGTTGCGGATCGCTCCCAGATAATTACCCAGGTGCAAATTACCGGTCGGTTGAATGCCCGATACGACGCGCATGGCTCAATTCTCTCCCGTTGCTGGACCGTTGCGGCGCAGCAGGCGATTCACCCGATCCTTGTCTAGTGCGCCGACCAGATAGCCGATAAAGAAGTAGGCTGCCATTCCGCCGCCCACCAACACCACCAGAGAACTGATACGCGTTAAAATGTCGCTTGAAAAATTAGGCAGTAACAGGCCCATCATCCACCAGAGCAGTGCCGACATCGCAGCCGTGGCGACAAGTTGGCGCGCAATACGATTGCCCAATTGTCCTGTAAAATGAAACCAACCCCGTTTGTGCAAAACGGCATAAAGCAACAGGCAGTTTAATGTGGCCGAACAGGCAGTCGCACCTGCCAATCCGACAATACCATAGGGGCGCACTACAAACACGTTCAGGATGATATTGAATATCAAAGAAATCAACGCCGTATATACCGGAGTTTTTGTATCCGAGCGGGCAAAAAAGCCAGGATTGAGAATTTTGACAATCACATAGGCCGGCAGTCCTGCAACGAGGGCCATCGTGATGTAGGACATTATAATCCCATCCTCAGGCTTGAATTTGCCCCCGACGAAGAATGCATTTACGAACGCAGGCGCACATATTGCCAAAGCAGCAGCAGCGGGCAAGGTAAGCAATGTTGCCATTTCAAAAGCATCGGATTGCAAGCGCTGGGCCTTGATCTTATCATCGCTTTGAATATGGCGCGACAACATGGGCAGGATGGCCGTGCCAAGCGCAATTCCAACGATTCCCAAAGGCATCTGGTTTAGCCGATCTGCCATTTTCAGCAGCGTAAGCGACCCTTGTGGTAAGGAGGTCGCAAAAAAAGTGTCGACAAATTGGCTGATCTGGTAAATGCCCGCGCCGAAGGTCGCGGGCAGTATAACCATACCCAATTGCCTGACCTCAGGCGTTAACTTCGGTTTTCTAATATGCAGTTTTAACCCTGCGCGCCGAACTGCCCACCACAAATAAAGAAACTGGACAAACCCTGAAAGCGACACTGCAGCACTGAGCGCATAGACAACAAAGCGGTCATCGCCGCTGTCGCCACGCCAATAATTTCCGGTAATGATGCCGCTAATCAACACCAGATTGAACAGGACAGGCGCAATTGCCCCCGGCGCAAATCGTGACCGCGCATTCAGTAGCCCTGACAGCATCGCCACAAGGCTGATGAAAAACAGATAGGGAAATGTAACGCGGCTGAGGAAGACCGAAAGTTCGAATTTACCCGGCACCGATTGATATTCACTGGCCAGCCCGAATACGATGATAGGCATGGCAATCATCGCGAGGGCTGAAAAGCCAAGCAGCACCCAAATGAAGATGGACAGCACATCATCCGCAAAGCGCGCTGCGCCCTCTTCGCCCTCTTCGCCAGCCAGTTTTCGGGAATACATCGGGACAAATGCGACAGAAAACGCACCTTCGGCAAAAAGCCGTCGAAATGTATTGGGCAAAGTAAACGCCAATTGATAGGCGTCCCCGGCAAGCCCTGCACCAAGCACGCGCGCTAACAGGACGTCACGTACAAAGCCGAAAACACGGCTCAGCAGGGTGAATCCTGCAATTGTTGATGTGTGCTTGAGCAGGCTCAATTTACCGCTCCTACTGAATCAGCAATCAGGCTTCACCCGCAGGCGGGTTTTCCACCATTTGCTGTGCCTGAGCGATTTGCTGCATATATAGCGCATTAAAATCAATCGGTTCCAATACCAGTGGAGGATAACCCGCATCCCTAACGGCGTCGGCCACAACGCGGCGCGCAAAGGGGAACATCAAACGCGGTGCTTCACCAAAAAGGAAAGGATGGGCTTGATCATCGGGTACATTACGTAATCCGAACAGCGTACCATATTCCAGTTCGACCGAAAAATGCACGCCATTGTCGCTTTCCGCCTTCACCGAGAGTTTTAGCCCGACTTCGTGAACTTCCTCATTTATTGAAGCCACCTGAATGTTAACCTGCACATCGATTTGCGGCTGTGCATCCCATTGCAAGCTATGCGGTGCCTGCGGATTTTCAACCGACAGGTCTTTGATATATTGGTTCAACATACCCACGGCAGGGGCAGTATCTTCGCCATTGGCTTTTACATTTTCAGAAACGATAGTGCCTTCTTCTTCGGCCATGAGATGTCGTGCTTTCCTAATTGTAGAGCTAAATCCAATTTGCGAGGCGATTTTCACGCCAGCAATTGCGTGCAGCGCCTAGCAGGGGCATAAAAAAAGGGCAATCGCTGTGTTGCATTGCGGCGGATCGGAAGTTTCTTTAGGTAAAGCCCTTTGAAACTATCTCGTATAGTGCTTATATGCCGAATAGGGCGGAGCTGAAATCAAATATTATGATATCAGCGCTAATCATTCGTCCATGTTTTTCGCGCACGGAGGCGTTGTGACTTTCACCATCGTATTGCTTGCTCTTGTTGCTGCTTTTCTGGGGCTGCGTCTTTATTCTGTGCTGGGAAAACGCACAGGGCACGAACAGGAACCCGTCGCGCGTCAGCCGATTGACAACACGCCACCCATAATCCGTCAGCCTCTGGTTGCTGGTGATTCGGCTTCTGCGTTGCCAAAGGGGGACAGTGAAGCCATCGAAGTGGCCGCGCAGAGCGGCGTCCGCGCTATCGCAAATGCCGATCGCAGTTTCGACCTTGGCCTTTTCATGGAAGGTTCTAAATCAGCATATAAAATGGTGCTTGAAGCCTATTGGAAAGGTGAAAAGGAAGCACTTCGTTTTCTGTGCGATGACGACGTTTATGCAAGTTTTGCAGATGCAATCGACGGCCGGATCGCACGGGGGGAGACATTGGAAAACCGCTTGGTGCGTATCGAAGAAGTGCGCGTTGTGGATGCCAGTTTCGACCATCCAATGGCGCGGATAACAATCCGGTTCGATGCCGATATAGCCTCTCTGGTGAAGGATTCGGATGGCAATGTCATCGGCGGTTCGATGACAGATGCGGTGGAAACCCACGATATCTGGACATTTATGCGTGATGTAAAATCGGGTGACCGTAATTGGAAGCTTGACGAAACCGACTCGGTCTGATTCACCGGCGCGATGAAACGCGCTGCTTTTTTTCTCGCATTGTCTTTGACAACGCTTTCTGCATGTTCGGGAAGCATCATCCCCAATGGCGGAATGGCTCCATCGACCCCGCCGGAGCGCCCTGTAAATGAAAGGCCCGCGAAGCCGGTTCCATCCACCGCTGAGCCAACATTGCCTTCGGCGGCTGTTGCTGGCGATGGGACCATTGCGGCAACATTGGGTGTGGTGCGTGGCCCCGAAATCGGTGCGCTGGTCGTTGATCGGCGCAAAGCGAAATTGGCAATGGACAGTTTTCGCACAAGCTGTCCCGGGCTTGTGCGCCGCACAGATACGAGCGGATTAACGCAAGGCAACGACTGGGTCGCAGCCTGCGATGCGGTAAAAACATGGACGGGAGATGCGATTTCTTTTTTTGCCGCTTATATGGACGCCGTGCAGGTGGGCGATGGCAAGGCCTTTGCGACCGGCTATTATGAGCCTGAAATTGAGGGGTGCCGAACCAAACAGGCAGGGTGCGACGTTCCTGTTTATAAGCGCCCGCCGGATTTGATCGATGTGGATTTAGGGGCATTTTCCGATGACCTGAAGGGGAAAAACATCCGCGGGAAAGTTATCGGAACCAAGCTGGTACAATATGATGACCGTGCCTTGATCGAAGGCGGTTCGCTCGCTGGCCGTGGCCTCGAAATCGCCTATGCCAAGGATGTCGTCGATTTCTTCTTTTTGCAAATACAAGGGTCGGGGCGCCTGAAACTACCCGATGGTGGCGTCATGCGGATTGGGTATGAGACCCAAAATGGCCGCGGATATACCGGTATTGGACGATTGATGAAGGACCGGGGCCTGATAACCGATGGTTCGATGCAGGGCATTGTTGCCTATTTGCGCGCCAACCCGGAAGAAGGGCGCAAGATCATGCAGGAAAATAAAAGCTTTGTTTTCTTTCGCGAGCTGACCGGTGCGGGGCCCTTGGGTGCGATGGGCTACCCAGTGGTCGGAGAAGCCAGTGTGGCGGTTGATATCAAGTTCATCCCGCTGGGTGCGCCGATATGGCTTTCAATGGATCGAGCCGAGCCCAACGGCATCTGGATTGCCCAAGACACTGGCGGCGCAATTAAAGGGGCTAACCGGATTGACACTTTCTGGGGCGCGGGGGATCGTGCAAAGGCAGTCGCTGGCGGCATGGCCGCGCGCGGTGCGGCGTTAATCTTCTTGCCAAAATCTTCTTTGGCGCGGCTTGGGCTTTAGGCTGCGCTATGGCGCGGCGGCTGGACAGCAATGAAAAAATGCTTTGGGGCAGGGTGATTGAAACGGTCAGGCCGCTGCATATCATCACGCCGAATGTTGGCGCCAAAACTGTTACGCCGCCGGCAAAGCCAACTGCTAAATCACCGCAACGTCCGTCATCTACCGAGACTGTTGCCAAAATCGGGACCCCCAACATAGGAAGTGCGCCAAAAGCGCCGCCGGCCCACCACAATCTGGACGGCCATTGGGACCGCCGGATCAATCGAGGTGGCATTGTCCCTGACATCAGCATTGATTTGCATGATGCCAATCTATCGCGTGCTTATTCCCGATTGGACGGTGCGCTGGAGCAGGCAATATTACAGAAATTCAAGGTCATCCTTCTTGTCACCGGTAAACCACGCGCACATGATCGTGCTTCGGGTGAAGGGCGCGGTGCCATTGCTTCGGTGGTGCGTGACTGGCTGGCGGCATCTCGACACGCCCGCCATATCTCCGCTGTCCGCAACGCACATCCCCGGCATGGCGGAACTGGAGCGCTCTATATTGTCTTGAAGACTTAAGTGGTCCCCATCCTAGATCCTGACACTAAGCCTGCGAGCCAATTGGTCGCCCTGCCAATATTTTGAGAGCTACCCTTTTATAAATCTCGGTCAATATGTCGAGGTCGGCGATGGCAACTGCTTCATCCAGTTTGTGCATGGTCGCATTGCAAAGACCAAATTCCACAACCGGGCAAATTTTTGTTAGGAACCGGGCGTCGGATGTCCCCCCTGTCGTGGACGGTTCAGGCACAATGCCGGTAACAGCCTCAACCGCTTCGGAAATGGCCGCTGATAACTCCCCTGGCGGGGTCAAAAATGCCTCGCCGGAAATCATCGCGGTCAGGGTACCGCCGCCTGACTCGACCAGTGCACCCATATGCGCGACCAGTGACTCACCTTGCTGCAAATCGTTGAAACGGATCGACAGCCGTGCCCCGGCTTTGGCAGGGATGACATTGGTCGCCTTGTTGCCAACGCTTATGTCGGTGATTTCGATATTGCTCGGCTGGAACCAGTCCGTGCCGTCATCGAGGTGAATGGCCTCGATCTGCGCCAATATCGCCACCAGTTTCGGGATCGGATTGCTCGCAAGGTGCGGGTAGGCGACATGGCCCTGCGTCCCGGAAACCTCGATCCACATATTAACCGATCCGCGCCGCCCGATTTTCATCATATCACCTAGCCTGTGGACGCTGGTGGGCTCACCAATAAGACAGGCGTCTGGAATGACCCGGTGCGCGCGCATATGGTCAATTAGCGCGCGGGTGCCATAAATGGCCGGACCTTCTTCATCGCCGGTGATAATCAGACTGATGGTGCCGACTTCGGCCGGAATGTCATGCAGCGCGGCGACAAAGGCTGCAATACTGCCCTTCATATCGACGGCGCCACGACCGTAGAGCAAATCCCCCCTTATCTCGGGAACGAATGGGTTGCTATGCCAACCCTCACCGGGCGGGACGACATCCAGATGTCCGGCAAAAGCAAAATGGCGCCCGGGGCCTTTGCGGATAGCGAAAAGATTTTCGACAGGCGCGCCATGGGCGGGATTTTCGTCGCCTTCACCTGCGATAAATCGATGCACAGTGAAGCCAAGGGGAATTAACATTTGCTCCAGCGCATCAAATGCCGTGCCAGTGGCCGGGGTGATGCTTTCGCATGAGATCAGTTTTTTTGCATATTGCAGGGCGAGGCTGTCAGTCATTGGTCCGCAGCGTTACGAACTTATCGCACGCGAGACAAGTCAGACAGACGTTTTACGTAATGCCTTTTCGGTCAATGCTACGTCGGCCTCTACCGCTCCTATGATTGCGACCGAACCATCGGCATCGCGTCTAGCAACAAGCAGGACGAATTCCTCACCTGTCCCAGCGAATTCGCTCAGATCCCGGGTTTTTGCGGTTCGCAAGCGCAAACGAGGGTCGACGGGATCGGCGGCGACATGCTGACCGGCGGCCACTTTTTTAGCGCGGCGCTCGGCTGCGATAATGCCTTTCAGGCCACCTTCATATTGCCAAAGTATTTCCGCAAGTCCGCCCATCGGTACGGCATTGCGATCCGCAAATTGTAGAGCGGTCGCAAATTCGGTGAGGCGGGTTTTATCATAGCCTGCGCCAAAAACCAGTTTCACAATTGGCGTAAACGGTGCGCGAACCTGTGTGACAAGCCCGGCATCTGAGAGCAAATCTGCGTAATCAGAAGGGTATTTTGCTGCTATCAAGGCGAAGTCATGGGCGCGGCCGATTGCTTGGTACAAGGCTTCACGGGTACGCAGATCGGAATCGCGTGCGTTATCAGCACTTTGCCGAGCTGCATCCAGCCAATCCGCGAGCGATGAGTTCTCGTCGGGTTGCGTTTCGATAAATTCAAACTCTTCGCCCAATTCCAATGCGTCGGATTCCGGGTCTTCATCAAGATGTCCGGTAGTCGGGCCATCAGCCCAAACCGGAACATGTTCCTTTCTTGGAAGAGCTGTGGCCATCGCCTGTTCCACTTCCAGCTGAAGTGGCGCGGCGACGTCGGCGGCAACGGCTTCTTTCCAATTGATGACGCCATAGATAAAATCAATGGTGTCGTCGTCTGACGAATAGGGAAGTAAGATGCCACGGTACATGATGTTGACGCCGCGATCATTCACGAATTCCGCTTCAAATCCGATGGGTGCACGGTTGGCGATAATTTGTAGATAATGGTCTGTGATGCGCGATAGCAATGAACGGCTAGGTACTTCATCAAGATAGGTGACTTCATCGCCTAGCCCGCATTCAGATCGCAATTTTTCGCCCAAAAACTCGATTGAGGGGTTTTCGATCCCGGACGTGAAATCGAGTAATACGCTGTAATCCCGAAAATCTTCGACTGCCGATGGATCCAGCTCTTCAATCGCCGGGTAGTTTTTGTCGTGCAGTTGTGCGGTCCAGAAATTATAGGCGCGGACTTGCATGCGGCGTTCATCGTTGGAAATGACTGGCGGCGCTTCGATGGCGGCATCTTCTTCTTGTTCGAAGATGTCATAGCCGGGCAAGTCGGCATTATAGTCCGATCCAAATGGCTCAAATCCGCGCAAATTATCCATCTTTGGGTCCTGTCGATGTACGTCGCGACTTCTCAGTCCGATCTATACTGCTCCAAGGATGGTTAAGATGGCGTAAACTTTTGCTGCAACTCCTACCGTGACCGCTGGCGAACCATAGCTTTGTTTACGAAGGCGGAGCCAAGACGCGCGACAGTGCATCTCCCCAGCCTGTCAACCTTGTTTGCCGATCGGTATCGGGCATTGCCGGCTGGAACCGCGTTACACCCCCGCGCATAGCTGTTGCGGCCTCCAGCGACAGGTAAAGACCCGCCCCCACCGCAGCGAGCATCGCCGCGCCTAATGCCGTTGTTTCGATGAACGCCGGACGTTCGACATCTATATCAAGAATATCGGCCAGATCCTGCGCCATCCAGTCATTCGCAACCATGCCGCCATCGATACGCAATGCGGCCCAGTCGGCCCCGTCGGCGGCAAAGGCGGTTTTCAAATCATGGATCTGGTGCGCCATCGCCTCCAACGCCGCACGTGCAATATGCGCCTTTTTGGCGGAAAAACTAAGGCCTGCGATCATGCCACGGGCATTGGGTTGCCAATGTGGAGCGCCCAAACCAGACAATGCGGGAACCAGATAGACCCCGCCATTGTCCGGAACGCTGCGTGCCAAAGGTTCGGTCTCCGCCGCGCTACCGATTAGTCCTAAATCATCGCGCAACCATTGTACCAGACTGCCTGCGACAAAGACCGATCCTTCAAGCGCATAATGCCGTTCGCCCTTGATCTGGTATAAAACAGTCGAAAGCAGACGATGTTTCGACTGCCGCAACGTGGTGCCGGTTTGCGTCAATACAAATGCACCGGTGCCAAAAGTCGCTTTAGTTTGGCCAATGTCGAAACATCCCTGCCCAATGGTTGCGGCTTGTTGGTCTCCGGCCATTCCTGTGATCGGGATGGGACTTCCGAAAAGTTCCGCTGCCGTATTGCCTAGTTCGCCCGAACAGTCGGTGATTTCTGGCAAGATTTCGCGAGGGACCCCAAACAGGTCGGTAAGGCCATCATCCCAGCCGCCGCTGCCGATTGCCATCAATGCGGTTCGTGAAGCGTTGCTGGCATCGCTGATATGCACGCCACCCGTCAGGCGAAAGACAAGATAGCTCTCAATTGTGCCAACGCGCAAATGTGCACCGGCCTCGGCCAGTTGCGGCCAGTTGGCGAGCGCCCAACCAATTTTCGAGCCCGAAAAATAGGGGTCGAGCAACAAACCGGTTTTTGCCTGAACGACCGGTTCTTCGCCGCGCTCGCGCAGGGCCAGACACCGGTCCGCCGTGCGTCGGTCTTGCCAGACGATTGCAGGGGCAAGCGGCTTTCCGGTGCGCGCATCCCAGAACACAACGGTCTCACGCTGGTTGGTAATGCCAATGCCTGCGATCTGGTCTGCTCCACCGGCCTTTGCGACCATTTCGCGCGCACATTCTAGTGTGAGGTTCCAGATCTCCTCTGCGTCATGTTCGACGAGCCCCGGGGCGGGATAATGTTGCGTCAGCGGACGTTGGCAACTGCCGAGTGCCTCGCCACTGGCCGCGAACAGCACTGCGCGGGTTGAAGTAGTCCCCTCATCAATGACCAATATGTTTTCGCTCATGCCTCAAGCGCCGAAAGACGGCGTCCCTCCTTGCTCCAGATAAAAACAGCCCTGTTCCCGAACAGGAACCGGTTGACGGCCAGAGCCATCAAAACACATGAAACCAAAACAATGGCCATGACATCAATATAATGCAGCCAGCCAATGCCGATATGCTGATAGAATGTCTCCCCAGCATAAAGCGTGTCGGGAACATAGAGAATGAAATTGTGGAACGCATAAAGCGCTACGCCCCATATCAAACCTGCGATTGCAGCGCGGGCATCCATATTGCGAAACAAAAGTCCGGCGATGAAAGCTGACAAGATAGGCATAGAGGAAAGTCCATTGAGTTGCTGCAACAGGTTGATGATGCTCTTTGCATTTTCAAAAACGGGTACAAGCAAGATGGATGTGACCGTCAAAACCACCGAAACTATCGCTGCCAAACGCCAGTGATTGGCAACCGGACGAATGTATTTGTCGTGGAAGTCGACTGAATAAAGCGCCACAGAACTGTTCAAAATCGCGCTGGTATGGGCAATTACTGCCGCCATCATCATTGCGGCAAAGGCACCCGACATCCACCCCGGAAGGACGTGGGCAACCAGCTTGCCATAAGCCGCATCGCCCAGGCTGCCGAACAATTTATAAGCCACGACGCCTGGAATAACGACAATAGCGGGTATGATAAGAATGCGAACAATTGCCGCCGCCAATACACCTTTCTGCGCCTCTTTCACCGTGGGGGCGGTCATCGCTTTCTGGGTGATATTCTGGTTTGTCGACCAATAGAAAATCTGGATGAAGATCATGCCGGTGAACAATGTGTGAAAAGGTATCGGCGACGTTATGCTGCCGATCATCGAAGTGCGTTCGGCAGGCACCGTTGACAGATCAAAACCCACCGCTGCCAACGCGAGTATGACCACCAGAAACGCAATTGCGAGCACACCTATTCCCGAATATGTGTCCATCACTGCCACCGCCCTCAGACCACCGGTGATGGTATAAATCGCGGCAATGATAGCCATTGGCGCGGCGAACCACAGCAGCGACCAATCCACACCAAACATCGACTTGAGAAAAAGACTTCCAGAATAGAGTGCAGCAGGAAGGTAAATAAGGATATTACCGAGCAGGAATAATGCGGAAATGACGGTGCGGATACTGCCACCTTTATAGCGCCGCTCAAGCAATTCGGTGACCGTAGTACACTTGTTGCGATAATAGATTGGTACAAAAACATAGGCTAGGATCATCAGGCCAACAAAACCCGAAATTTCCCACCATGCGAGCAACAGCATCTGGTTGCCGTTCATCCCGACCAATTGTTCGGTAGACAGGTTGGTCAACGTGATTGACCCCGCGACAAAAAGCCAAGTCAGCCCGCCGCCCGCAAGGAACACTTCCTTCGTTGAACCAGAATCCTCGGTGCGGCTGGCACCTTTGCCATGCACCTTCCAATATGTCAGGATCGCGATTAGCACGGTGAGTGCGACAAATATGGCAATCTGGCCCGCACTATTCGTGGTTTCAAACATTTCCGCTCCCGTCTGACTTTTTACGCAAGTTCGGACTTGCGCTTTTTTGTAGTTTGCGAAACTAGACAAGCAGACCGAAAAGACAATCCAACAATTCAAAAATTGCTACAAACGCCCATAGAAATGCAGGAGAGTCGCTTGCAATATCTTCGCCTTGATTCCGAAGACAGCATGGTTCTGTTTTCCTGTGAAATTGGAAAGCCACCGTCGCTTCTCTATTGGGGCTCTGCGCTTTGCAAAGATGCGCCGGGCGACGAGCTTGATCGGCTTGCTTTGCGTCAGGGGATGCACGGAGTCGCAGATGTTGCGCTGCCCATATCGTTGGCGATGGAGGCGGGGCTTGGTCATCCAATGGTACAGGGCTTGGCCGCGCACCGCGGCGGCAATGACTGGGGCAGCCTGTTCCGGGTCGCCAAAGTAGAGACGCTGCCGCACGGCGCGACAATTATTTGCCGTGATGAGCAGACGCGATTGGGGCTTGAATATCGCATCGGATTTGAACCCGAAACAGGCGTTTTTCTTATCGCGTCCACACTGACGAATTATGGACCGACAACGCTCGACGTTAACGAGATGGCCACGGCTTGCCTCGAACTGCCGCAACACATGACCGATATCATCGGCTTTACGGGACGATGGACGCAGGAATTTGGCCGCGAACGGATCGCCCGGATGTCCGGTAGTTATGTGCGTGAGAACCGCAGCGGGCGGACCTCGCATTTCAGCTACCCCGCCTTGTTGCTCGCTACAGCGGACACCAACGAAAGCGCCGGGGAAGTTTTTGGCCTGCACTTGGCATGGAGCGGAAATCACCGGCTGCGTGTCGATACGCTGACCGATGGGCGCGTAATTGCGAGCTTGGGCGGGTTGCTGTTTCCCGGCGAAATCCGCTTGGCTCCGGGCGAAAGCTACGCCAGCCCCGAAATCGTCGGCGCCTATAGCGCGCAAGGTTTCAGCGCGCTTAGCCGGAAGTTCCACAACCACGTCCGCACCAAATTGCTGCGAACCGAGATGCGCGCCAAGCCAAGGCCTGTGCATTACAATACCTGGGAAGCCGTCTATTTCGATCATGATACCGACAGGCTGAAAGAGCTTGCAACCAAGGCGGCCGCATTGGGGGTCGAGCGCTTTGTACTGGATGACGGATGGTTTGGCGCACGGCGTAATGATCTTGCAGGGTTGGGTGATTGGGTTGTTTCGCATGACGTTTATCCAGACGGGCTCAGGCCGCTTGTCGACCATGTCACCGGTCTGGGCATGGAAATGGGCATCTGGTTCGAACCTGAAATGGTCAATCCGGACAGCAATCTCTTCCGAGCGCATCCGGACTGGGTTCTCGGCGCTGAGGCTGTCGATCAGGTCCCGTTCCGCACCCAATTTGTGCTCGACATTAGCAGGCCCGAAGTGGCGGATTATCTGTTCGAACGGATCGACGCGGTTTTGCGGGACCATGACATCCGCTACATCAAATGGGACATGAACCGCGATCTCAGCCACCCCGGCGGCGTGGATGGCAAGGTGCGGGCGGTGGCGCAGGTGCATGCGCTTTATGCATTGCTGGACAGGGTTCGCGCCGCCCATCCGCAGGTTGAAATCGAAAGCTGTTCGTCGGGCGGGGCGCGGGCAGATATGGGCGTGCTGGCGCATAGCGACCGTGTTTGGACTTCCGACAGCAATGACGCATTGGACCGCCAAAATATCCAGCGCGGCGCGAGCTTCTTTTTGCCGCCCGAGATTTTGGGTTGCCATGTCGGTCCGGCCCATTGCCATGTGACGGGACGTCGCATTTCGATGGCGATGCGTGCAGCGACGGCGCTGACCGGCCATATGGGGTTGGAATTGAACCTGCTGACCGAGCGGGAGGCGGATCTTGTCCAGCTCAAAGCCGCCATTGCCATGCACAAGCAGCACCGCAGTTTGATGCATGATGGCGATATCTACCGCCTCGACACGGCTCCGCAGCATCTGGCCAGCGGGGTTGTGGCGCGGGATAAATCGGAAGCTCTCTTTTCGTTCAGTTATATGACCGGTGACCGGCATGTTTTACCGGGAAGGCTGCGATTTGTGGGACTCGATCCGGCGCGCAGCTATCATCTCACTCTCATCTGGCCTGAGGGATGGCAGGCGGTGAAGGCTCCGTCCCTCATTGAGAAACTTGATCTTTCCGGTGCAGGTTCGGTGTTCAATGGCGCAGCTTTGATGCAAGCGGGGATGCAATTGCCACATGCCCAGCCGGAGACATGCCTGCTGTTCCACTTGAAGGCAGTGTAGGGCCACGTCATCATCGGTACAAACGCCTCTGCGCGCTCTCCAAGTCAGCCACAAACTGCAGCCGTTCCCGTTCTGCCGCCTTGGCATCGGGAAGGCGCAGCAGATAGCTGGGGTGGATGGTAACGAGGACCGGCACACCTTCGAGGCTTTCAAAGACCTGACCGCGGCTGGCGGTGATGGGTAAAGACCGCCCGGTCAGACTGAGTGCTGCTGTCGCGCCCAGCGCAACGATCAGTTCCGGTTTCACCAATTCGATCTCGCGTTTCAACCACCACCGGCAGTGGTTGATTTCACTGACATTTGGCCGCTCATGGATGCGCTTTTTGCCTTCGGGCCGGAATTTGAAATGTTTGACCGCGTTGGTCACATAGCTTTGGGTACGATCCACGCCGGCCTGCGCCAGCGCTGCGTCAAATATCTGCCCCGCAGGGCCAACGAAAGGACGTCCGGCGCGATCTTCCTGATCACCGGGCTGTTCGCCGACAAACATCAGCCGGGCATCGGCTGGGCCTTCGCCAAAAACCAATTGGGTGGCAGGGCCATAGAGCGGGCAGCGGCGGCAGCGGTCGGCTTCGGCGCGCAGGGTGGCGAGTGTATCGGCAACCATGGGCACAATATCCTTTTCGATCATCGCCACCTCCCGGTTGCGCGCCGACTGGATTAGCTCGGTCACCAGCGCCGTTTCCGGCATGTTGTGCCAATATTTTTTGGGCATCTCCTTCAGCATGGCGTTTACTTTGAGCCGGGCTGGATTGAAGATGGAGCTGTAATAGGTCTTCCATTGGTCCTCGACACTATCTTCGGTCGGGGCGTCGGTTTTTAACTTGGCTGAAGCTTCGAGCAGTGTTTGGCGGTCCCAGTGGATCGTCAGGCTGGGGGTCAGGATCGACCATTTCATTCCGGCAAAGCGGCGGACGAAGAAGGCGGCGTTGGTGCGGACGATGTGGTGTTCGGGTTCGAACCAGGCCACGAAATGCTCCTCGCCCCCTGTCTCCCCGCCTTCCTCCTCGACCCGGCGGAAGCGCAGAAAAGCGCGCATTTTGTGGATATCGCGTCGGACATTCTTCGCCATCATCTCCAGCTTGCGGAGCAGGGGATCGGCCTCGTCCCCCATATGTCGCTGCCGCGCCTTCAGGTCGATGAGCAACTGGTAGAGCAGGCCAAAACGTTCCGGGTCCGAATGGCAGATGACCGACCGCGCCAGCTCGGCAAAGCCCTTGGGTACGCCAATGGGTGCCGCTTCCAGACTGGCCTCTGCGCTGGCAAACAGGTCGGTGCGCTGCTCGCCCACCTGCCACACCACATCCGCCGGCCGCGCGCCCAGCCGCATCAGCCCGCGGCACTGGTTGCGCCAACCGTCAAAATCATCCTCCGCCGCAATCCGCGCGGTAATCATGCGAAAAGCTCCAACTGCTCCGTCTTGGGCGCAACGCTGGCGCGCAAATGTTCAAGATCGGTGAGCGCCCCCGGCGTCCAGCCATCGGCAATCAGGAAAGGCCGGATTTTCGCGATCGACACCGTCAACCGCCCCACATCCTCCAGCCGCAACCTGCGCCAGCGGCGCGCATTGAGGATAGCTCTCACCGCCTTGATCCCGAGCCCCGGCACCCGCCATAGCATTTCCTTGGGTGCACGGTTGACGTCGACCGGGAACTGCCCGCGATGCTTCAGCGCCCAGGCAAGCTTCGGGTCGATATCGAGCGGCAACATGCCATCGGCTTGCGCCGCATCGACCACCTCTTGCGGGGCAAAACCGTAAAAACGCATCAGCCAGTCGGATTGATACAGCCGGTGCTCGCGCATCAGGGGCGGGCGTTGCAGCGGCAGGACCGCACTCGCGTCCGGGATCGGGCTGAACGCCGAATAATAGACGCGGCGCAGGCCGAAGCGGTCGTACAACCCGTTGGCGCGGCGGACGATATCGCTGTCGGTCGCGGCGTCCGCGCCGACGATCATCTGCGTCGATTGGCCTGCGGGCGCAAAGTTCGGCGCGCTGCGGTATTTCTTCTTGGCATCACGGCCGTCAAGGATCGACGTCTTCAACCCGCCCATCGCGCTTTCGATGCGCTCCTCGGACTTTTCGGGGGCAAGGCGGTTCAGCCCTTCGCGCGTCGGCAATTCCACATTGATCGACAGACGGTCCGCATGCCGCCCCGCCGCCTCCAGCAGCTCGGGGTCGGCATCGGGAATGGTCTTCAAATGGATATAGCCGCGAAAGTCATGATCCTCCCGCAGGCTGCGCGCGACTTCGACAATTTGCTCCATCGTATAGTTGGAGCTTTTGATGATCCCCGACGAGAGAAACAGCCCCTCGATATAATTGCGCTTGTAGAAGTTGAGGGTGAGGTCGACGACTTCCTTGGGCGTAAAGCGCGCGCGGCGGACGTTGGAACTTTTGCGGTTGATGCAATAATGGCAGTCAAAGATACAGCTGTTGGTCAGCAAGATCTTCAGCAGCGATATGCACCGCCCGTCGGGCGCATAGGCATGGCAGATGCCCATCCCCTCGGTCGATCCGATCCCGCCCGATTTGGAGCTGGACCGTTTTACGGTTCCGGAAGAGGCGCAGGACGCGTCATATTTGGCGGCATCCGCCAGGATGGCGAGCTTCTCGGTCACTTGTAATTGGGTCATTTGTTCTGTATATGTTCACAATGCCGGTGCGTCTATACCGGATAATGGCCACCGCAAGATTCTCACAATCCCCCTCCCGCTTGCGGGAGGGGTTAGGGGAGGGGGCGGGCCGTAGGTCCGCCTTGCGACGTTGCCAACTCACCCTCCCCCAGCCCCTCCCGCAGGCGGGAGGGGAGTAAGGCGCACTAACTCCCACTCCCGTCACCCTGAACTTGTTTCACCTCCGGTGACTTCGTTCCAGGGTCTTAGTACTGCGACGTTGAAAACTAAGACCCTGAAACAAGTTCAGGGTGACGGATAAGTAGGATTCGACGGGGGAGTGGGATTCAAGGTGGGGGGAACTGAGGTTCCGGATGAAGTCTACTTTCTCCCCGAACTGCGCTAACTCTGCGCGAACCAATCCCCCTCCCGCTTGCGGGAGGGGTTAGGGGAGGGGGCGGGCCGTAGGTCCGCCTTGCGACGTTGCCGAGTCACCCTCCCCCAGCCCCTCCCGCAAGCGGGAGGGGAGTGAGGCGCGCTAACTCCCCCTCCCGCAAGCGGGAGGGGAGCAAGAAGGCCGAAATCTCGCTCCCGTCACCCTGAAACAAGTTCAGGGTGACGGTTGGGAAATAGGGTGACGGGGTGTGTCTGTTCAGGAGTCACAGCAAATATTTGCCGGCAACCTGATAAACGCTCTCAAAGAAACGCCTTCACATCCGCCATGAACCGATCAAACTGGTCATGATGCAGCCAATGGCCGGCATTTTCATATTCGATCACCTTCGCGGTGGGGAAATGGACGATTCGCCCGTCTTTTTCCGGGTTGGAGGCCCAGCTTTTTTCGCCATACAGCATGAGGATGGGGCAGGTGATGGACTGCCAGATGCTCAGCAATTCCTCGCGCGGCATATCGAATATGGCCCAGATGTTGAGGTAATTGTCGAACTTCCAGCTCCAGGTGCCGTCCTCGTTCCGGCTGATGCCGTGGACGGTCAGGTGGCGGGCCTGTTCATCGGTCAGATAGCTGTTCTCCGCCTTCATTCGGTCATAGGCGGCTTCGATGGTGGGGTAGCGTTTGGGGGTCCGTCCCGCCGCGTTGCGCTTATCCTCGATCCATTGGCGGAAACGCTTCTGGATGCCGATGGCGTCGCGTTCGGCCTGCATCTTGGGTGACAGGCCCAATCCTTCGATATTGACGAGCTTGCGGACATTTTCGGGGAAGATACCGGCATAGCGCGTGGCGATATTGCCGCCCATCGAATGGGCAATGATGGTCACCGGAGCCAAGCCCAACTGATGGATCAACTGGGCCAGATCATAGACAAAGGCCGACATTTCATAATTGCCGTCGAGCGACCAGCTGCTGTCGCCATGGCCGCGCAGATCGGGCGCGATGATGTGCCAGTCGTGACGCAATTCTTCGGCGACCCAGTCCCAGCTGCGCGCATGGTCGCGTCCACCGTGCACAAGCAACAAAGGCGGTGCGTCGGGATTGCCCCAGTCGACATAATTGAGTCGCAGGCGCTGGGAAATGAAGCTGTTTGTGATGGGGCCGTGTAAAGTCATTCCGCGGCCAGTAATTGCTCCGCCCCGCCAAGGTCAACCGAAACAAGCCGGCTGATGCCCTGTTCGACCATCGTCACCCCGAACAGGCGGTGCATACGGCTCATCGTCACGGCATTGTGCGTCACGATCAGATAGCGGGTGTCGGTTTCCCGCGTCATGGCGTCGAGCAGGTCGCAAAAGCGTTCGATATTGGCGTCATCAAGCGGCGCATCAACTTCGTCGAGGACGCAGATGGGGGCCGGGTTGGTCAGGAAGAGGCCGAATATCAGGGCCACGGCCGTCAACGCCTGTTCCCCACCCGATAGCAGGGTCAGAGATTGCAGCTTTTTGCCCGGCGGCTGGGCGAAGATTTCGAGGCCGGCTTCCAGCGGATCGTCGCTGTCGATCAGCGCGAGATGCGCTTGCCCGCCGTTGAACAGGGTCGAGAACAGACGCCGGAAATGGCCGTCGACCGCTTCGAATGCGTTGAGCAGACGGGCGCGGCCTTCGCGGTTCAGGCTGCCGATTGAGCCGCGCAACTGGTGGATGGCCTGCGTCAGCTCTTCGCTTTCTTTCAGGCTGGTGCCTTGCTGTTCCTCCAGCTCGGCCAATTCGTCTGCGGCGATCAGATTGACAGGGCCGATCCGTTCGCGTTCGCTTTGCAGCCGCTCCAGCCGTGTCGATTGCGTCGCGGCATCGCCGAGTTCGGTTTCGTCAAATTCCAGCTTTTCGGGCAAAACCGGCGGCGGGCATTCGAAGCGCTCGCCCGAAATGCGGCCCATCTCGATGCGGCGCTGGTCCTGATTTTCGGCGCGCGCTTCGGCGCCTGCTCGGGCTTCGCGGGCGACTGAAAGCGCTTCTGCGGCGGCGGCAAGGTCGCGTTCGAGGGCCTTGAGCGATGCTTCGCTGTTGCTTTCGGCAACCTGCAACTGCGCGAGTTTGTCGGTGATATTGTCCCGATCACCTTCCAGTGCGGCGATGTCGCGCGCCAATATTTCGGGGCGTCCGGCGTGGCTTTCCAGCTCTTGAGCGATCTCGGTCGACCGCTTGTTCATTTCCGCGATGCGGCGCTCGGCTTCGCCTGCGCGGTCCTGCCAGCCGCGAATTTCCGCCATGGCGACGGCGCGGCGTTCGCGCGTTTGCGCCAGCCGCTGGTCATGCGCCGACAGGTCGGCCTGGCTGCGGACGAGCAGTTGGCGGAGCGCTTCATTCTCGGCCGTCAGCGTGGCGACCAGTTCGCTATGGTGGTCACCCGCCGGAAGGGCGGCCCGTGCCTCTTGGGCTTCATCCCGTTCGGCCTGCGCGGTGGCAATATCCTGCCGTGCGGTGGCGATGCGTTCTTGCAGGGCGCTGCGCGCCTGCTGAAGCCGGTTCAGGGCGTCTTCGGCCTGGTCGGCCGCGCGCAGGGCGTGGCGCAGGTCGGTATCGGTCTGTTGCTGCTGTCCGGCAAGTGCGCGGTGTTTTTCCTGCGCTTGAGCGATCTGCGTGGCGATCCGCTCGGCGGTTTCGGATTGTTGGTGCAACGCGGCTTGGGCGAAAGGAATCTGTTGCTCCAATTCGTTCAGCCGGTTCCGGCGGATCAGTTGTTCGGCGGTGGTTGCGCCGTCATCGTCGGCGGCAAATCCGTCCCAGCGGCGCAGCTGGCCGTCTTTGGTGACCAGCCGCTCGCCGGGCAGCAGGGCGGCGCCGTCGTCTGTGTCGACGACGCGGATCATCGACAGACGCGCGTGCAGTTCCTGCGGGGCCTCGACATGGTCGATCAGCCGCGTTCCGGAGATTGTCGGCAGTTCGGCGCTACGCCCGAGCCAGCGTCGACCCGCTGCACCGCCAATCATCGCGTTGACATCCTCGCCCAGCGCCGCGGCGAGGGCGCGTTCATAGCCGGGCGCGGCCTTGATGCGGTCGAGCGCACGGTCGCCGTTATTTTGGCTTAACGCTCTGGACAGGGCATTTTGTTCGGACAGCAAGGCGGCCAGTTCGGCCTTGGCGGCGGCAAAGGCGCTTTGGATGATGTCGCGTTCGCCGGTCAATGTGGCCCGCTCGGCTTCTGTAGCGGCGATAGAGGCGAGACCTTCTTCGGCCTGTTGCTGGAGATGCAGAACCGACTCCGCCGCCTCTTGCTTGGCCGCAGCGAATTCGGTTTCGTCGCCCAGTCGGTCCTGTTCCCCGGCCAGCCGCGCGGCATCGCGTTCGGCCCGCTCGACCCGCGCCTCAGCGGTGGCAAGTGCGGCGTCAGCAACGCGCAGTTCGGCGTCCGCCCGCGCCTGCTCGGCCAGCGCCTTGGCCAGCGTCACCTCGCTCTCGCGTACCTGCCGCTCGGCATTTTCGGCGAGGCGGACGAGCGCCGGGCGGGCTTCATCCTGCGTCTTGATCGCCTTGTTCAACTCTCCACTTTCGCCCTGCAACCGGGCGAGGGCATCGGCGGCGTCGTGGGTCAGCCGGTCTTCGCGCGCGCCGTCATCGGCCATGCGCGCCGCTTGTGCCGTAAGGTCCGCCTGCCGTTGGATGATGCGGTCACGGTCGCTTTTCAGCTGGACGAGCCTGTTCGACAGATCACTCGCCGCATCGCGCGCAGCCATGGCGACGGCGCGTGCTTCGGCGAGTTCGCCCACCGCCTTTTGCTGCGCCGCGCTCAGGTCGCGTTGCTGCGCGCTGGCTTTATCAACCTCTGCCGTCGCCGCATTGGCTTCGGCGCGGGCGGCGTCGGCGGCGGCTTTCGCCTCTTGCCAGCGCACGTAGATCAACTGCGCCTCGGCCTGTAAAATCTCGCGGCTCAGCTTGCGGTAGCGTTCCGCCTGTTTCGCCTGCCGCCGCAATTGCCCGGCGCGCGCGTCCATATCGGCGAGGATCGTCGCCAGCCGCGACAGGTTGGTCTCGGCCGCGCGCAGCTTCTGTTCCGCATCCTTGCGGCGTACGTGCAGACCGGAAATGCCCGCCGCTTCTTCGAGCATTTGCCGCCGCTCCTGCGGCTTTGCGGAAATGATCGCGCCGATCCGGCCCTGGCTGACAAGGGCAGGGGAGTGCGCGCCCGTTGCCGCGTCGGCGAAGATCAGCGCCACATCCTTGGCCCGCACATCGCGGCCGTTGGAGCGATAGGCGGAGCCTGCGCCGCGCTCGATCCGGCGGGTGACCTCCAGCTCATGGTCTTCGTCGTTCGCTGCATCGTCAAAGCCGCGCTCTGCCGAGATGGTTACTTCGGCAAAGTCGCGGGGCGGGCGGGATGCGGTGCCGGCGAAGATGACATCTTCCATCCCTGCGCCGCGCATGGATTTCGGGCTGCTTTCGCCCATGACCCAGCGGATCGCTTCCAACAGGTTGGACTTGCCGCATCCATTGGGACCCACAATGCCGGTGAGGCCCGTTTCAATTTTCAGTTCTGCAGGCTCGACAAAGCTTTTAAAGCCAACAAGTTTCAGCCTGTTTATCCGCAACTGCTGTCTCTTGAGTAGCAAAAACCCATTCTATATCCTTGTTTTTCCTACCGCGCGCCTGCTTCGACAAGCTTGCCCTTCACCTGTACCCAGCCATTGACGTCCAGCTTGGCCCCGTTCAGCAAGAAAAACGGCGTTCCACCAACGCCGTCGTCGCGTGTCGCTTTTTCAGTGGATGCGATAAGGGCATCGATGGCCGCCTTGTCCGTCAGACAAGCCTTGGCCTGATCTTCACTGATCCCGCGGGATTTGACGAATTCGATCAGCCCCATTTTCGTGCCCAGCAGCGAGGAAATTTCAGCCGGAGTCATTTTTTGCATCGCCTGCTGGTCAGCTGGCGTCACGGTGCTTAACTTGCTCAACCAGCTTTGCTGTTCGGCGTAAAGCTGCTCGATGAGGGGGAAAAAGGCATCGGGGCCGCTGCAAGTGGCCAGTAGGAAGCCGGGAATATCCTGCACGCCATGGACGAGATAGGGCCTGTATTCCATTGCAATCACGCCGGTATTGATCAGCTTGTTCAAGTCTTCTGTCGACTGGACGGAAAACTGGGCACAGCCGGGGCAAGAGATTGCGCCATATTCCAGAAGCTGCAATTTCGCATCCGGGTTACCCATTTTATAACCACCGGCTTCGGTCTTGGTAACGACATCGGTCCATGCCTTTCCGGCGGGCGCGGCGACTTTTGCAATCGGTTCCCCCTTTGGTGCGCCGGCGGAATCTCCGCCGCTGCACGATGCCAGTGCGATCGCTGCGGTAACCGCAAATAATATCGATTTAATACGCATATAATGTCCTTCAATCTTTCGATTTAGCGTCACTTCAACTTTGATTTCAAATCATCCACGCTGTGGATATGGTCCTGTAATTCCCCGTTGACGAAAAATGTCGGCGTGCCGTTCACACCCGCCGCCGCGCCGCTTTCGGTCATCGCAAGAATGACTTTCAGCGCGTCTTTATCGGCAAGACATTTCTTCGCCTGCACCGGCGTGATTCCGCGTTGCTGCATAATTGGGGCGAGCCCGATTTCGTCGTAAACGCCGGTCATAAATCCTGCGAAATTCTGGTTTTTCAACTGGGTCTGGGTATTTTCGGAGATGTTTTTGGTCTGGCCAAGCCAGGTCGACTGGGTGGCAAAAAGATGCTTTTGATTGCCAAAAAACTTTGCTTTGCCGCCGCACCTGGCCAGCATCGCTGCGGTCAAATCGATCGGATTGAGCAGCATGTTCCGGATTTCAAGGCTGGCCTTGCCGGTCGCGACAAATTGCGCCTTGAACAACGGCGATTCCTTCAGCTCGAAATTGGCGCAATGGCTGCACGTATAGCTCAGATATTCCACAACCTTGTTGGGTGCGGACGGGTTACCGATGATATGGGCGCCCTTGTCCGTGACCGTAATGGTTGACAGCCAGCCACCTTTGGCCGGTGCAGCCATCGAACTGGCCGCCAGCGCCCCGATGCTGATCAACAGGATGGCGAGAGGTTTCATAAGGTGTGGCATCATTTTGCTTTGTCCGTAAAGATTATCCCGAACATCTGGAATTACTGGCCGTCTTTGGCAAGACTTTTTGCGAGGCTTTCGAGCACAGCAAATAATTCGGGATCGCCAATCTCCCTTAAAGAATCGCCCAGTTCGAACGGAACCGGTTTTAGCAACACCGGCGGCGCGGCCTTGGTGGCGGCAGGTTTGGCGACGCGGCCCTGCCGGACCTTCACCCGTGCGACCGCAGCATATCCGAAAAAGCGGTTTACCCGTTCGATAATTTCAGGAAGGACGTGCTGGATCATGGTCGCATGTGCGCCCTCGACCGTCAGCTCCAGCGTTCCTTCAGATTTTTTGCCAATGGGAAAGCGGATCGATTCGGGTGCCGATACGGCCGCATAACGCGCGCCGACAATTTCATCCCAGCGCGTGACCACCGAACTTTGGACAAATCCGAACCTGCGGAAGGCGGCGCGTCCGATTTCCGGCATCAACGCAGACACAGCCTTTGCTTCCCCGCCCCGGGGACGTTGATAGGGCTTGGGGGTGATTGTTTTTTTGGACCCGCCGTCGGATGTCTTGCCTTTGGTCATCGTCTGATCCATGCCATTTCCAATGACCGTCGTCCAACATTCCGTCCAGAAAACTGGGGATATCGCGGCGCTCCTGCTTGACCGTTATGACCGGCATGCGCGTGATTTGCCCTGGCGCAAACGTCCGGGGCATGGCGCGCCTGACCCATATCATGTGTGGCTGTCGGAGATTATGTTGCAACAAACCACAGTTGCCGCCGTCATACCCTATTTCCACATATTCACACAGCGTTGGCCCGACTTTACCGCATTGGCAGCCTGTGATGATGCCGATGTGATGGCTGCGTGGGCAGGGCTTGGCTATTATGCAAGGGCGCGCAATCTGCTGCGTTGTGCACGGGCTGTTGTACAGGACCATGGCGGCATGTTGCCCGATCAGGAAAAGGCATTGCTTTCTTTGCCCGGCATCGGCCCTTATACAGCGGCGGCGATTGCGGCGATTGCGTTTGACCGGCGGGCGGTTGTTGTCGATGCCAATATTGAACGCGTCGCATCGCGCCTGTTCGCCATCGCAACCCCCCTGCCACGCGCCAAGCCAGATATTTATCAGCGCGTCGACACGATCACGCCCGCTCAAAGACCCGGGGACTTTGCCCAGGCGATGATGGATCTTGGTGCAGGCATTTGTTCGGTGAAAGCGCCTTCTTGCCCGATATGTCCGCTGCAACACCATTGCATGGCATGGCAAGCGGGAAATCCCGAAGCTTATCCGGTTAAACCGGCAAAAAAGGCTAAGCCTGTCCGCACCGGCACCATATATTGGGTGCGAAAAGGGGGCAGGGTCTGGCTGGTCCGCCGTCCCGACACAGGGATGTTGGGGGCGATGCGCGCTTTACCGGATGACGGCTGGAATGCCCGTGAAAATGGCCACGGATTGCCGCCTTTTGACGCCAGTTGGACGTTCTTGCCAAAATCGGTTTCACATATCTTTACCCATTTTGCCCTGGAAATCACCATTGCCGTTACGGCATGGGGCGAGAAGGCGGATCCACCGCTTGAGGGCGAATGGTGGGACGTAAATTCTCTCGACAAGGCTGGTCTGCCAACTCTATTCAGCAAGGCAGCAAAAGAGGCATTCGCTTTAGGAGAGACGTAATGGAACATCAGGCATTGGCCCGGACGGGATTTGATCGGCGTGGCTTTTTAAGCTGGGGCGGCGGATTGACCCTGGCAGGTGCAGCGACTGCGTTCCTGCCGTCAAGGGCTTGGGCGCTTGCGGCCGAAAAATATCCGACGATCAAGGCGCAGTTTGACAGCTATGTCGCTTCAGGCAAACTGCCGGGCGTATTGGCCGCGATCGGCAAGGGTTCGATTGCGACCGATGTCATTTCGGTCGGCACCATCGCACAGGGTGACAAGACTGCGGTCGATATCGACACTTTGTGGCGCGTTTATTCCATGACCAAGCCGATTACCGGCATTGCCGCAATGATGTTGGTGGGTGACGGCAAAATGAAGCTGGATCAGCCAATCGCCGATTTCTTGCCGGAATTTTCAAAAATGTCCGTGTTGACCGATCCTGACAACAGCCTTGAATCGGTGCCTGCGAAAAACCAGATTACCGTCCGGCATTTGCTGACGCATACAGCGGGCCTTGGGTATAATATCATTACCAAGGGACCGTTGTTGAAAGTGTATAATCAACAGGGCATCAACCCTGCGATCATGAGCCGCTTTCCCCTTCCCGGATTTGAAACCCCTGCACCTACACCCGATTTGAAGACCTTTGCCGAACGGGTGGCCGCACTGCCATTGATTGCCGAGCCCGGCACGAAATGGAGCTACTCAATCGCACTCGACCTGCTCGGTCGCGTTATCGAAGTGGCCAGCGGTATGGATTTTGAGGCCTTTTTGAAAACGCGGCTATTCGAACCGTTGAAAATGACGAGCAGCTATTTCCAGGTGCCCGCCGCCGAAACAAAGCGCTTTGTTACCAATTATGCGCCCATAAACGGTGTATTGATTCCAATCGATCCTGCACCGACCAGCATTTATCTCGACAAGCCAGCATTCGCCTTTGGCGGGGCAGGGCTGGTGTGTTCGGCGCGTGATTATGACCGGTTTCTGCATATGCTGCAAAATGGCGGGGAACTGGACGGGGTTCGGGTGATGGCGTCCGAAACCGCGGCATTGGCGATGTCCGACCTGTTACCCGCAGGCATCAAAACCGAAGGTACATTCATCGCCGGCGCCGGAAATGGTGCCGGTGGCCGCGTGGGCAAAGGTGCATTTGAAGGCACTTTTGGCTGGGGTGGTGCCGCAGGGACGGTTGCTTTTGTCGATACGCGCCGCAAAGTCCGCGCGGTATGCATGGCCCAATATGTGCCCAGCAATGTCTATCCGTTCCATGAGGAATTTGCCAAATGGGTATTGGCCGATTTGGGCATTCAGGCCTGATTTGGTGATGAGCCCCGGCTTCACCGGCTCACCGCTTGATCGTGCCGACCGGGTCCGCAATGATGCCGAGGCCTATGGGGCGCTGTTGGGGGATTGGCGCGCCAGGATTCTGGGACTTGACGGACTTGATCCTGTCCTTGCCGCTGAAGGTGGGTTGGTGTGGCATTCCGCGGCCGAATTGTCGGGTTCGGAAGAACTTATCCTGCTTGGCCTGTCTGATGGCAAGCCGCATTTTGTTGCCTTGGCAGAGGCAGAAGGCGATGTTTTCCGTTCCCCTGCGATATGGCGCGCGCTTTCGATGTTACCGGCTGAAGATGCGGCGATATACGGCACCGCGCGCAGCCTGATCGAATGGCATAACGGCCATCGGTTCTGCGGCAAATGTGGGCATCTGACCACATTGTTCCGGGCAGGCTGGGGCCGCAAATGTGGCAATTGCGGCAAGGAGCATTTTCCGCGCACCGACCCTGTCGTCATCATGCTGGCCGAATATGACGGTAAGGCGCTCGTTGGACGCCAGTCGCGATTTCCACCCGGAAACTATTCGGCGCTGGCCGGGTTCCTTGAACCGGGCGAAAGCATTGAAGAGGCTGTTCGCCGTGAAATTCATGAAGAGGCTGGAATCACCTGCGGCAAAGTACGCTATGTGACCAGCCAGCCCTGGCCCTTTGGCGGCGCGCAACTGATGATCGCATGTATCGTTGATGCGGTTGACGACGCCATAACGCTCGACACCGACGAGCTTGAGGATGCCAAATGGATCAGCAAGGAAGAGGCCCAAGCCGCGCTTGAAAATGCCGAATCGCGCACGTTCAATGCACCACCACCCTTTGCCATCGCGCACAGTTTGCTGAAACATTGGGCGACCACATGACCCGGCACTCACCTCGTCACCCTTAACTTGTTTCAGGGTCCATCGCACCGCATACCCTTTGCAAGAAAGCGCACCCAACAGCGCGTCACCACTTGGGGTGCCCCGACAGGGCAGGACTGACCTGACAAATAGACCCTGAAACAAGTTCAGGGTGACGGTCATATTTAAAGCGGGGTTGAAATCCCCCGCCCGCGTGCGGGAGGGGAGTAAGGTACGCTATACCAACCCCATCTTCATCAAATCGCCCAGCATTTTGGGTGGCATATCGTCGCGGGCGTCGGCTTCGCCATCGCCCAGGTCTGGCGGGGCGTCTTTTTCTTCCAGATAGCGCCAGCCTTGATGCGCGCGTTTGGGGATGCCGCGGACAGGAATGAGGCGGGGTTCGATCCGTATCCAATGGCGGCCTGTGCCATTTTCCATGAAACCGAGTATCGGGCTGCGGCCAATCATGCTGTGGGCATGTATCCAGTAAAGCGACCCACCGGCCATTTCCGACACTCTTTTGGGCAGATAGCGGGTGGTCAGCCGTACCTCTCCCGCCTCTGCATAATGGGCAAGCCGGTCCCGCAGATCTGCGGCGCTTGCCGCACCAAAGGCAATTTTGGTCATGTTGAGGGGCATGGACGGTATTTGGGAACGGTTACGCTAGCCTGCAAGCCCGCTGAATACTGCGAGCCCGAGGAAAATGAGGAAGCCCATCGAATCGGTAATCATCGTGACGAAAATCGAGCTTGATACCGCCGGATCCTGATCAAGCCGGTCGAGCAGAACCGGTATCGCCACCCCGGAAAGCCCCGCCAATGCGATGTTGCATAAAATTGCCGTCGCGATGACACCGGCCAACAGCCAATTGCTGAAAATAAATCCTGCACCAAGCCCCGCGATAATCGCAATGGTCGCACCGATCAACAATGCGACGCGGATTTCGCGCACGATGGATCGCATGGTATTGGACTGCGTCAACTGGTTGGTGGCGAGCGCGCGCACGGTAACCGCCAATGTCTGTGTACCGGCATTGCCGCCGATGGAGGCGACTATGGGCATCAATATTGCCAGCGCCACCATCGTTTCAATAGCGGCGCCAAATTGGGCGATGATGAAACTGGCGACCATCGCGGTGCCCAGATTGGCGATCAACCAGCGTACACGCGCCTTGTAGCTGTCGGCAATCGGTTCGTTAATGTCGCCTTCGCCTGCGCCTGATAGCTGAAGGAAATCCTCATCCGCTTCTTCTTGAATGATGTGGACGATGTCATCGGCCGTGATGACCCCGACCAGACGGCCGCCATCATCCACCACTGCCGCCGAAATCAAGGCATATTTCTGGAAACGGAGCGCGACTTCTTCCTGGTCCATATCAACGGGAATAAGCGTCTGTTCATGCGCCATGATGTCGCTGACCGGCACTGTGCGCTGGCTCCGCATGATCCAGCTCAATTTGCACGTGCCGACCGGCCGGTGTTGCGGATCGACCACGAACACTTCCCAAAACTCCGTGGTCAAATCCTGATGATCGCGCAGATAGTCAATCAATTGGCCAACGGTCATATGTTCGGGCACCGCGACCAGCTCGCGCTGCATGATACGACCGGCGGATTCGTCGGGATAAGACAGCGCGTCTTCGATGACGGCGCGGTCCTCGGGGTCGAGTTCGGCAAGGACGGCCTGCTGGTCCTCCTCCTCCATATCCTCGATAATGGCGACGGCATCATCGGTATCGAGCTGCCCTGCCAGATCGGCGACCTGTGCCGCAGGTAGCGCTTCGATGATGTCATCGCGTACCCAGTCATTGATTTCGGCAAGCACCTCGGCGCTCATCAAATCGCCCATGGCCACAGCGAGCGGTCCGCGCCGTTCCGACGATGTCTGTTCCAGAAGATCGGCAATATCGGCTTCGTGTAGCGGCTCGACGAGGCGTTTGACCTCATCAACATTGCCGTCTTGCACCGCGTCGAGAACGCGGGCGACAAAGTCGCGGGTCAGGATATTGTCTTCGTCCAATGTTTCCATGACGTCGTCGTCGATGGTGACAGGATCGGCTGGTTCGCTGGTCATATGCGGCCTCCCCTTGGGACGTTGGATGCAGGTTGGCATCCTCCTAAGCGTCCAAGTTCAAAATGCAATGATTTTGGCTTGGCCACAGCGATTGCTTGCCCTAGGGCATGCGGCATTCATTCCAGAAGGAGCACGCTATGTCAGATGAAACCCTTACCCTAAACCTTGATGACGGCGATGTTGTTATCAAATTGCGTGCCGATCTGGCACCTAATCATGTCGCACGGATCAAGGAACTTGTCGGTGAAGGATTCTACGATGGCGTGAAATTCCACCGCGTCATCCCCGGTTTCATGGCGCAGGGCGGTTGCCCCAATGGCACCGGCATGGGCGGTTCGTCCAAGCCCAATCTGGCACAGGAATTCAACGCCGAACCGCATGTGCGCGGTATATGTTCGATGGCGCGGACCAATGATCCGAATACCGCCAACAGCCAGTTTTTCATCTGCTTTGACGACGCCACTTTCCTTGACCGGCAATATACCGTCTGGGGTCAGGTCATCAGCGGCATGGAACATGTCGATGCGTTGCCCAAGGGTGAGCCACCCGCAAATCCTGGCGTTATCCGCAAGGCGACCATTGGCTAAACGGTTGGGGACTGTCCCTGAAGGACTGTCCCCAACAACTATCCTTACTCAGCGTCACCCTTTGGCGGCTCTGGCGGGCGCATGGCTTCCATGGCGGTTTTAAGTTCGGCGACGGAGATTTTGCCATCCTTGTCGGAATCGATGAAATCGAAATGCTGTACCATCGGGCCTTGTGCTTCGTTTTTAGCGATAAATCCGTCTTTATCAGCGTCCAAAAAAGCGAAAATCTGTTCAGGTCCTGGCATACCGCCGGCCGGTGGCGCAGGAGGTTGCTGCGCGAATGTGGCCGTGGCGCAGAACAAAGATGCGCCGATAGCGATTGATTTCAGCATATATTTTCCTTTTTCCTAGTAAGAATTACGTCCTGTTCAACCCAAGCTGAATGTGCCCTTTACGACGGTTACGCACTTGCCGGAAAGCCAGGCCTTGTCCCCATCCAGACGGCATTTCAGATAGCCACCACGCGCCGACGCCTGATGCGCCGTGAATTCGTTGCGGCCCAGCTCGGTTGCCCAATAGGGTGTCAGGACGGCGTGCGCGCTGCCGGTGACGCTGTCTTCATCGACGCCTGCGCCGGGTACGAAAACACGGCTGACCACATCAGTATCGGTCCCGGGGGCTGTGGCGGTGAAGCTGTCATCGCCAAAGGCGGCCAACGCTTTCATATCAGGTTTCAGCGCAAGGATTTCGGCGGCGCTTTCATAGCGGAACAGATTATAATGATCGGGATTACGCCGCATCGCCAGAGGCTTGCCGCCCATAGCTGCGATCATTTCCGGAACATCGACAGCGTCGGTCGGGATCGCGGGCAGGGCGACAGCGTAGCCATCCCCTTCACGGCGAACCTCGAGGATTCCAGCCTTGCGCGTGCGGAAGGTGATGCGGTCCTTGTCCGGAAATTGCTGTAGCAAAATATGCCCGCTGGCGAGCGTCGCATGTCCGCACAGGCGGATTTCCACCGCTGGCGTAAACCAACGCAGTTCAAAGTCCGCCTCGCCGGTCGCATCGGGGATTGTGAAGGCGGTTTCAGCAAAATTATTCTCTTCGCCAATGGCCTGCAGCACTGCATCGTCCAGCCATGCGTCCAGCGGCATCACCGCCGCCTGATTTCCGGTAAAGGGCCGTTCGGCAAAGGCATCAACGTGGAAATAGGGCAAGTCAGTCATGGTCGTGATCCTGATGTTCAACTGTTTCGGACGGGACATAACCCAATTCGTCCTTATGGCCTTCGGGGTCAGGGTGGATGAGCACCTCGACACCGGGAAATTCCTGCATCAGCGCCTCTTCAACCTCATCCATGATGCGGTGCGCCTGCAATATCGTCATGTCGGGGTCGACCCAGACGTGGAACTGACAGAAATCATGAACACCGCTGGACCGGGTTCGCATATCGTGAATACCGCGCAGTTGCGGATGGCGCATCGCGACTTCGATAAACTGGGTGCGCCTTGCCTCTGGCCATTCGCGGTCAAGCAATTGGTCCAGTGCCATTTGGGCGGCACGGAACGCCCCCCATAACAACCAGAGCGCGATGACCAAACCAAATACAGGGTCGGCCCCGCGCAGATGTAAAAAGGTTTCAAGCGCAATACCGATGATAACAGCGATATTGAGCAGCAGGTCCGACTGGTAATGGACATGGTCGGCATGAATGGCGACCGAGCCTGTCTTGCGGACAATCTGCCGCTGATACGCTAGTAACGCGAGCGTTGCGACAATCGCTATCACCGAAACCCCGATACCATATTCGGGGTGCGCCGTTGTTTCTTGCGACCCCAGCCTTTCGATTGCACGCCACCCGATCAGGATCGCCGATACGATCACCAGGACGACCTGGATCAGCGCCGAAAGCGCCTCTGCCTTGCCATGTCCGAAGCGATGATTGTCATCCGCCGGACGGGCGGCATAGCGCACGCTGAACAGCGTCAGCAATGATGCAAGCACATCGAAACCGGTGTCGGCCAGCGACCCGAGCAATGCCACCGATCCTGTCTCGGCGGCGGCGAACAGCTTCAATGCCAATAGGAACAATGCCATCGACACACTGGCAATCGCCGCGCGGGTGGTCAGCGAACCATGCATTTCATGATGGTGGTTGTGGGCAAGGCTCACGGATAGAGCATTCCGCTGGTCCAGCCGTCGGTCGTGCGTTCATAGAGCCAGCGTTCGTGCAGACGGAATTCGCGATCTTGCCAGAATTCGATCCGCTTCGGGCTGACCATCCAGCCGGACCAATGCGGCGGGCGCGGTACGTTCTGACCCTCAAACCGGCTTTCAACCTCGGCAAAGCGCGCCTCGAACGTCGCGCGGTCGGCCAGCGGGCGTGATTGGTCGGACGCCCATGCACCCAGTTGCGAATTGCGCGAGCGGGTGGCGAAATAGGCGTCTGCGACGGTATTTTCGACCGGAGTAGCGGCCCCTTCGATCCGGATTTGGCGGCGCAGCGATTTCCAGTGAAACAATAGGGCAACGTTCGGATTTTCGAGCAATTGTCCCGCCTTGCGGCTTTCAAAATTGGTGTAGAAAACAAATCCGCCGTGCGAACCCAAATCTGCGCCATGCCCTTTCAGCAGCACCATACGCACCGACGGTTGTCCGTCCACCCCCGCCGTCGCCAGTGCCATTGCGTTGGAGTCGTTGATTTCGCTGGCGCGTGCTTCGGTATACCAGTCGTCGAATAGCTTGAAGGGATCGGGTCTTTCCATATCGCGGCGATAGGCTAGACTGGCATCAGTTGAAAGAGGGAAGACGAGATTATGCCTTGGGAAAACATCTTTACGTGGACAAATAGTTGGGCCTTGCTCTGCTGGCTGGTCCTCGCCTTTGCCCCGCAGCGGGACCGGGTGTTGCCTTACTTGCTCTTTTTGGGTTGCGGACTTCTGGCACTGACTTATGCGTCGCTTATCATCCCTTTGTTGGCTGGCTGGATTGATGATGGCGGGCCAGCGGGTCGACCGCCTGCTGATTTCACACAGCTTTCGGGCGTTATGTCCCTATTTGCCAGCCCCGGGGGCGCGACAATCGGATGGATTCACTATCTGGCGTTTGACTTGTTTGTCGGCATCTGGGTTGCACGCAATGCGGACCGGCACGGCTATCCCCGTATCGTCCAGATACCTGTCTTGTTTTTCGTGTTCATGCTGGGTCCGATTGGCCTGCTTTTATATCTCATTTTGCGCGCGACTCATAAGGGAAGGCCCGAAAATTCAACGGTGCCGAGTTGACTTATCGCCAACAATCCCGATTTAGAGTGGTAGAGTGCTAACACAGGGACAAGAATGGCCGATCCATATTCGATTTTGGGCGTTTCAAAAGGCGCGGACGAAAAGGCGATAAAGACCGCCTATCGTAAGCTCGCCAAGGAACTGCATCCGGACAAAAATGCCGATAATCCCAAGGCTGCCGACCGGTTCAGCGAGGTAACGCGCGCCTATGATCTTTTGTCCGACGCCAAAAAGCGGGCGCAATTTGACCGGGGCGAGATTGACGAAAATGGTCAGGCGCGTGCGCCCTTTGGTTATGGCGGCGGCGGTAACGGATTCGGAGGACCAGGACAAAATCCGGGAAGCGCGAGTTTTGACTTTGCCGGTAGCGGCATTGATCTTGGCGATATTTTCGATGGAATATTTGGCGGCGGTGGCGGGGGCGGCACAAGGCCTAATCCAGGATCTCGCCCGCAACCGCAACCTTTGGCAAAAGGTGCCAATATCGCCTATGAACATCTGGTATCGTTCACCGATGCGGCCATTTTAGCGCCGCAGCGGATAACATTGCGCGATGGAAAAACAGTCGAATTCAAACTGCCCAAGGGCGTTGTTTCAGGACAGCAAATCCGTATTCCGGGCAAAGGACAGCCCGGTCCGGCCGGGCATGGGGATGCCATGGTGACCCTGAAAATTGGCAAGCATCCCCATCTGGTCCGCGACGGCGATAACATCCGTATCGATTTGCCGATATCGCTGAAAGAGGCGGTGGCTGGTGGCAAGGTAAAGGTGCCGACCGTTGACGGGCCCATATTGCTGACCGTCCCGCCACGCACGAATTCGGGGGCGACATTACGGATCAAAGGCCGGGGTTTTACCGACAAGGCAGGTGAACGCGGCGATCAGTTAGTGAGTTTGATGATCCATTTGCCCAATGACCCGGCGGAACTGGCGAAATTGACCGAATGCCTGTCCGATCAACCTGTGCGGGTCGATATGGGTGTCTGAACATTCTCCTCTCTCTCCAGAGGCCCGGGCGCACAGCGCTTCGTTGCATGGCGAGAGTGAAGCCCGCTGGTTCTCGCATCTCGATACGCCGCAACAATTGTGGGAGGTGATGAAGCGCGTCTTCGTCGGCGTATACAGCGAAGGCTTTGTCCATGCGGGTAATTTTGCCTATCTTTCACTGGTCGTCCTGTTTTCATTTTGCATTGTGGCGGCCGCCATTGCCGGTGCATTTGGCCAGACGCAATCGGGCATCGCGCTTATCAATGCCTTTTTTCAGACGGTACCGCCCGGCGTCGCCGACGCCCTGCGCGGACCGGTCGAAAGCGCGATGGCAGCCAGATCCGGCCCACTTTTATGGTTTGGCGGCGCGGTTAGTTTATGGACGACAGCCAGCCTGATCGAAACCATCAGGGATGTGATGCACCGATCCTATGGCACACAGCCGCATCTGCATTTCTGGCAATATCGGTTAAGTTCGCTTGGAACCGTCGTGTTTTCGGTATTGCTGGCGATGGCGGCGTTCAGCGCGCAAGTTCTGGTGACCGCCGCTGAAGATCTTGTTTACCGCTTCATCCCCTCGGCGCAAAATGTCGCCGGATATTTCGCACTTGGCCGCTTTGTGCCTTTCCTTATATTATTTGCCGCTATCTATCTGATATTCAGGGGTCTGACCCCGTTTAAATATCGCGCGCGCATTTATCCCAAATGGCCAGGTGCGGCGCTGGTCAGCCTGTGGTGGCTTGGCTGTACCGCCGTGCTGCCTTGGTTTCTGTCGACCATCACCAATTATGATGTGACATATGGCAGCCTTGCCGGTGTGATGGTCGCGCTTATCTTTTTCTATCTGGTTGGCCTGGGCATGGTGACCGGCGCGCAATTGAACGCGGCACTGGCCAACGCGCATGAAAATGGATTAAGGGACAGATAACCCGAACTTTTCAAGATATGAGGATGATATGAGCGGATTGATGGCTGGTAAACGCGGGCTGATAATGGGCCTTGCCAACGACAAGTCGCTGGCCTGGGGCATTGCCCAACGATTGAAAGCCGAAGGAGCCGAACTTGCATTCAGCTATCAGGGCGAGGTTATGGAAAAGCGCGTCCGTCCGCTGGCGGAACAGTTGGGCTGCGACTTTCTGATCGACTGTGATGTTGCGGACATGGCCAATCTCGACCGTGCCTTTGCGACGCTGGCCGACACATGGCCCACGATCGATTTCGTCGTCCACGCCATCGGCTTCACCAACAAGGAAGCGCTGCGCGGCAAATATTTCGATGTCGGCCTTGATGATTTCCTGATGACCATGAACATCAGCGTCTACAGCTTCACCGCGGTCGCCAAGCGCGCCGCCGCCATGATGAAGCCACTTGATCCGGAAACGGGCGAAGGCGGCGGTTCCATGCTGACGCTCAGCTATTATGGCGCCGAAAAGGTCGTCCCGCATTATAACGTCATGGGCGTTGCAAAGGCGGCCTTGGAAACTTCGGTCAAATATCTGGCCAATGATGTGGGTCCTGACGGTATCCGCGTGAATGCGATTTCGGCTGGTCCCATCAAGACATTGGCTGCATCGGGTATCGGCGACTTCCGCTATATCCTCAAATGGAACGAGTATAACTCGCCCCTGCGCCGCAATGTGACCATCGACGATGTAGGCGCCTCCGCGCTCTATTTCCTGTCTGACCTGTCCAAGGGCGTGACCGGCGAGACGCATCATGTGGATGCAGGTTATCACACCGTCGGCATGAAGCAGGAGGATGCCCCTGATATTTCGTTGAGTTAGGTTGATTTTGAATGCCTGTCGTCTTTCGCCAAAGTGGTTGGCGCTTTCATTTTTTTGCATATGAAGGGAGCCCGCGTGAGCCCATTCACGTCCATGTTGCAAAACCTGATGCCGACGCGAAGGTTTGGCTTTATCCCGAGCCGCGTGTCGCATATAATCATGGCATAAATGCTCGTGATATGCGTATGATATTGGAAATCGTGACGCTTCACACGCAAGAAATTGAGGAGGCTTGGCATGGTTTCTTTGCCGGAACCGACTAAAATTTCATTCGATCAGGATTCCATGTGGGTTACATTGGATGATGGTCGTGTTATAGGCGTTCCATTGGCTTGGTTCCCCCGCCTTTTGAACGGATCAGAGCAAGATCGGCAGGATTTTTTCCTGTCGCCAAGTGGTATGCATTGGGAAGCGCTAGATGAAGATATCTCTGTTCGGCTGATATTGTCGGGACGGATCGAACTGCCGCCCGAGAAGCGCTATGCGGCATAATGCCAGTTTTACTCCGATATCAGAGTTTTCGTTTCTTTTTCTATTCTAGCGAAGGTGACCCGCGTGAACCGCCGCATATCCATGTTCGCAAGGATGGAGCCGAAGCGAAGTTCTGGTTAACGCCGGCAGTGCGCTGCGCTTGGACCCGGCGGTTTGACGAGCGTACTTTGAAAATGCTGGAAACAATGGTAATTGAACATAAAGTCGAGTTTGAGGAGCAGTGGCATGTATTTGTTGCCTGAGCCGGTAAGTGTCAGTTTTACCAGCGAATTGATGAGCGCGACGCTTGAGGATGGCAGGATAATTACTGTTCCCATCTCGTGGTATCCCAGGCTCCACAAGGCGACACCGGCACAACGTCAGGCATATGAACTAAGCCCGGGCGGCATCCATTGGGACGAAATCGACGAGGATGTATCGATTGAGGGTATGTTGATCGGACGGGGTCAAGGCAACGCTCCGCGTCAGGCGGCCTGAAATTTTGTTCGAGGGTCATAGTAACGAGTTAGTCCTCCTCCTCGTCGGCTGCGCGTTGCTGGTCGGCTTGCACGGATATTGGCACGCACGGCATTATTGGGAGGGTTTGCCGCCCATACTTGACGGCTTTGTGTCGATGGCCGGGTTCGGCGCGCTGATCGGCGCGTTCGTCTGGGGCGGCCGGATCGGCACCGCTTTTGGATATCCTCACGCGGCGCGCATTTTGGCCCTTGCCGTGACCTTGATTATCTACCGCGCGGTGCGGACCTGGATTGGCAAGGAACAGGTCAAGTATCGCAAGGCAAAACGGCCGGCGAATGACGATATAGTGACATAATGATCGATTTCGAAATTGACCATGTTCAGATCGCTATTCCCGAGGGCGGCGAGGCCCAAGGCCGCGTTTTTTTCGGTACATTATTGGGACTCGCAGAAATCCCGAAACCGCCTGGAAATCGGAAAAGAGGCGGTTGCTGGTTTGCTGCGGGATCGCTGCAACTGCACCTTGGCGTTGATCCCGAATTCCGGGCTGCTCAAAAAGCGCATATTGCTTTTAAGACAAATGCACTGGACGAAGCGCGCAGTCTGTTGGAACATGCGGGGTATGATATTGTGAGTGATATTGATGTTGAGGGACGTCGGCGGTTTTTCACGAATGACCCATTTGGTAATCGTATCGAATTTATGGACAGGACGACCCGCTTATGAGCTTTAACACCTTCGGCCGCGTCTTTCGCTTTACCACTTGGGGGGAAAGCCATGGGCCTGCCTTGGGCGCGGTGGTGGACGGTTGCCCTCCCGGATTGGCGCTCAGTGAAGCCGATATCCAGCCCTTTCTGGACAAGCGCCGCCCCGGCACGTCGCGCTTCACGACGCAGCGGCAGGAACCTGATGCCGTGCGTATCCTGTCAGGCGTTTTCGAAGGTCGGACGACCGGAACGCCGATTTCGCTGATGATCGAAAATGTCGACCAGCGGTCGAAAGACTATTCCGACGTCGCCAAGGCCTATCGCCCCGGCCATGCGGACTACAGCTATGACGCCAAATATGGTTTCCGCGACTATCGCGGTGGTGGCCGGTCAAGTGCGCGCGAGACAGCCGCGCGGGTTGCCGCAGGCGCAGTGGCACGGGCAGTTATTCCTGATGTCGAGATTATCGCCTATGTCGCCGAAATCGGCGGCGATGCGATCAACCGCGACAATTTCGAGATTGCACAGATCGGCAAGAACCCTTTCTTCTGCCCCGACGAGGCCGCCGCCGGCCGTTGGGAAAAGCTGGTGGACGAGGCGCGCAAGGCCGGTTCCTCGCTGGGCGCGGTGATCGAATGCGTGGCAACGGGTGTTCCCGCAGGTTGGGGCGCGCCGCTTTATGCGAAGCTCGACAGCGAACTGGCCGCCGCGATGATGAGCATAAACGCCGTCAAGGGCGTCGAAATCGGCGCGGGCTTTGAAGCCGCCCGATTGCGCGGTGAGGAAAATGCCGACCGGATGCGGCCCTCAACGGCCGGGTCCAACCAGCCTGAATTTCTCGCCAATAATGCCGGCGGCATTGCGGGCGGTATTTCTACCGGACAGCCGGTCATCGTCCGGGTGGCGTTCAAGCCGACCTCATCCATCCTCACCCCGGTCGAGACGGTGACGCGCGAAGGCGAGGCCACCGATATCGTCACCAAGGGCCGCCATGACCCTTGCGTCGGCATTCGCGGCGCGCCGGTGGTGGAGGCGATGATGGCGCTGGTGCTGGCCGACCAGAAACTGCTGCACCGGGCGCAATGCGGATAGGAGAAAGACAATGCCCAAACTGGATATCGAGAGCATCCCGCAAACCAATGCCACAGGCTATCCTGCTGTTTATGCAACTGAAGTTGAGGGCAGATTCTATCGTCGCCTTGCTCCGCCTTCAGGCCTCACCGAATTTGGCGCAAGTCATGTTGTCCTGAAACCCGGTGCATGGTCATCCCAAAGGCACTGGCATGAAGATGAGGACGAAATGGTCATCATGCTCTCCGGTGAAGCTGTATTGGTTGAAAATGACGGCCGCCACATCATGCGTTCCGGCGATGTCGCCGTGTTTCCCAAAGGTGCCGCCAATGGCCATGTACTGATCAATGAAAGCGACAGCGACTGTGTGTTTGTCGCTATCGGCCGACCATCAGCGTCCGATTGCCATTATCCGGATATCGACATGCACCTGTTCAACGGGACCGGCTTTCGCAAAAAAGACGGCAGCGAGTTTTAGCGGGCAGCATCCTCGATCCGCTGGATCGTCCAAGGTTCTTGCGCTGCCGCCGCATACCATTCTTCCATCCACGGGTGTGCCATCATGGCGTCGACATAGCTTTGGGCAAAGCCGGGCAGGGTAAAACCATAGGTCACAAAGCGGGTAACCACAGGTGCAAACATGATGTCCGCCGCGCTAAAGGTCCCGAACAGATAGGGTCCCTGCTGCCCAAAGCGGGAGCGGGCCTCGGCCCAGTTTTGCAAAATACGGACGGCATCGGTGCGGGTATCGGCGGAGACAGTGACGTCGTGAAAGCTTTTGCGAATATTCATCGGACACTCGCGGCGAAGCGCCACATAGCCGCTGTGCATTTCGGCGGAAAGCGACCGCGCCATGCCGCGCGCGACCCTGTCCTTGGGCCAATACCGGTCGCGGCCGACCTTGTCCGCCAGATAGTCGATAATCGCCAGGCTGTCCCAGACGACCGCATCGTCATCCCATAAAATGGGAACCTTGCCCGCCGACGGTGCCAAATCGTCTTCTCGCTTCCGCTGCTCCCAATTGTCATCATAGAGCGGAACGACCTGCTCATCAAAATGCAACCCTGATTGCTTTACCGCCAGCCAACCGCGCAGCGACCAGCTTGAATAGGCTTTATTCCCGATGATGATTTTCAGCGTCATGATGCCACTGCTTCTAACACCGCACCGCGCAAGTCTTCAATCCCGCCCTTTTTTTCTGCCGATGTCACGGATAATTCGGGATAAGCGGCGACATGTTTGCGAAGCTTTGTCATTGTGTCGGCTTCGACGGCTTCACGCTCGGTCGCTTTGATCTTGTCGGTTTTGGTCAGAACGATGCGGTAACTGATCGCCGCATTATCGAGCATCTTCATGATCTCATGGTCGACTTCCTTGATGCCGTGGCGGCTGTCGATAAGCACGAAGACGCGCTTGAGCACCGCACGACCGCGCAGATAATCGTTAATCAGATAGCGCCATTGCTGGACCGTTTTGACAGGTGCCTTCGCATAGCCATAGCCCGGCATATCCACGATGCGGAACAGCGCAGGGTCGCCGACATCAAAAAAGTTCAATTCCTGCGTGCGGCCCGGCGTGTTCGACGCACGGGCGAGGTTGTTGCGGTTGACCAGCGCGTTGATCAGGCTCGACTTGCCCACATTGGACCGTCCCGCAAAGGCGATTTCCGGCACCGTGGGGTCGGGCAAAAATTCCAGTTTCGGGGCCGATTTCAAAAAGGTGACCGGGCCTGAGAAAATTTTGGACGTCATGTCGTTCATATCAAAAGCCGCCACCCGGAACCAACAGACGGTCACCCTGAACCAATAGAGTGTCACCCTGAACTTGTTTCAGGGTCTTACATAAGCGGCCGAAAGTAAGATGCTGAAACAAGTTCAGCATGACAGTCTTTTTGACGCCTAAGATTCTCACGTCGCCGCCTTCGCCTTTTCCCGCGCTTTTTCTTCGGCTTCCTTCGCCATCTGTTCCTTGAGGATGGGATGGCGAGAGTAGAGCCACTTCTGCTGAGCGATCGACACAAGGTTCGACATTACCCAATAGAGCTGAAGCCCGGCTGCGAACGGTGCCATGATGAACATCAGGAACCAGGGCATGATCGAAAAGACCTGCTTCTGAACCTCATCCATCGGCTGCGGATTGAGCTTTTGCATCAGCCACATTGTCACGCCGAGCAGGATCGGCAGAACGCCGATGGCCAGAAATGTCGGTGGATCGAAAGGCAGCAGACCGAACAGGTTGACCGGGGTCAATGGATCGGGTGCCGACAGATCCTTGAGCCACAGGACAAAGGGCTGGTGCCGCATCTCGATCGACAGCAGCAAGATCTTGTATAGCGCGAAGAAGATCGGGATCTGCAGCAGTACCGGCAGACATCCGGCAAGCGGATTGACCTTCTCGTCCTTGTACAACTTCATCATTTCCTGCTGCAGGCGTGGCTTGTCGTCTTTCCACCGTTCCTGCAATATCTTCATTTTGGGTTGGACCGAACGCATTTGCGCCATCGATGCAAATTGTTTCTGCGCCACAGGGAACATGAAACCACGCACGATGATTGTCAGGCCAATGATTGCAAGGCCGAAATTGCCAAACAGGCCGAACAGCCAGTGCAAAATCCAAAAGAAGGGAATCGCGATGAACCAGAACCATCCCCAATCGATGGCATAATCGAGGTAGGGAATGCCCAGTTTCTTGGAATAGCCATTCAGCACCGCCATTTCCTTGGCGCCTGCAAACAGGCGTGCGGTGCTGTCGGTTGATGCCCCGGGCGCGACATTTGTATAGCGGGTTGGAATAAACTGGGCTTGATAGATGTTGCCACTCGCCCGGAATTTGGTCGCAACCGGTACTTTTTGATCAGGAATCAGAGCGCCGAGCCAATATTTGTCGGTAAAGCCTAACCACCCACCGGTCGTATTGAATTTGACTTCACCTCCGGCATTGTCGGCGACATTGACATAACCCCAATCATAATTGGGTTTGCTGTCGAACACGCCCATAGGGCCGATGTGGATATGGGTAAAAATTGACCCGCCAGTCGTTGCATCGGCAGGTTTGCCCGTGCGGCTGAGCAAGGCGAAGCTGGCGATTTCTACCGGTGCGGTTGCCGTATTGGTGAAACGCTGCTTGGCACTGATCATGTAATTTTCATCGATACTCAGCGCGATTTCGAAAATATGGCCTTGAGAATTGGTCCAGCGCAGGGTGACCGGTGTCGCCGGTGTCAATGCGCTTGCACTGGGTGTCCAGACACTTTTGTCGTCCGGTACTGTCACCCCGGTTCCGACCCAGCCGAAACGTGCGAAATACGCATTTTTGGTACCTGAAGGTGAAAATAACCGCTCTGGTGGCGAGTTTTTCGCCAATGCAGTCCGGTGTGTTAGCAAAAGCAGATCGTCAATCTTTGCCCCTTCAAGGTTGAGAGACCCACCCAATTTGGGCGTTTCGATCCGCACCCGGCCGGATGCTTTCAGGGCGTCGGTCAGCGAAATCGTTTTTTCCGCTGCCGCAGGTGATCCCAGCGCGGCGTCGGCGGTGGTCGCCCCATCTGATGAAGCCGGGGCCTTGGCCGGAGCCGTGACAGCAGCAGGGGTTGGGAAGAATGTGCTGGCGATATAGGGCCAGCCGAACAGGATGAGGCCTGTCAGCAAAACTGCAATTATCAGGTTACGCTTATCGTCCACGTTTAACTTTCCCCGTTATTCAAGCTGTTGGGTGGTTCATGGTACGGGATCGTGCCCGTGACCGCCCCAAGGTTGGCAGCGCAATAGCCGTTTGATGGCCAGCCAGCCACCCTTAATTGCGCCATATTTTTGAAGCGCGTTTATCGCATAGGCCGAACAGCTCGGGCTGTAGCGGCAGGTTGGCGGCAGGATGCGCGATGGGCCCAATTGCCAGCCGCGCGCCACCAGTATGAGAAGCCGCGCGATCATTGGCAGAGCTTTTCCAACGCCTTTGCCATATCGGCGCGCAAGGTGCCGAAGTCGCGTTCAATGCCGCCATCGCGTCCGATCAGGATATGGTCCGCACCCTGCTTGCCCTTTTCGGCCAGCATTTCCTGCGCCAGCGCGCGAAAGCGACGGCGCATCCGGTTGCGGACAACGGCATTGCCCACCTTTTTGGTGATGGTGATGCCAAGCCGAATGTCGGGTTGCTCGTCTTGCCGGTCCTTTACCAGCAAAACAAAACCGGGAGTTGCGTAACGCTTCCCCCGGTTGGCGGCCAGAAAATCCGACCGTTTTTTGATGACGCTGTAACCGCGCATATCGCGGCCTGCCGTTGTCTGGATCAGGCCGACAGCTTCTTGCGGCCACGCGCGCGGCGTGCGTTCAGGATGTTGCGGCCAGCGGCGGTCGACATACGCAGGCGGAAACCGTGGCGACGGGCACGCACGAGATTGCTCGGCTGGAAAGTGCGCTTCATGACTGTAATCCTTAGTTTTTAGTCGGTATGAAATGAAAAGGGCCGCCGAATCTGTCCAGCGACCGCCTTTGTTGACGTGGCCATTATGCGTGAGGCGAGTAAAAGTCAACACGCTCAGGGCAGTTTCATGCCAATATCATCGCGCCGGCAAAGGTGCATGATGTCGCGTTTGATGTCTGGAAAAGGCGGCCTGTGCCGCACTTTGTTCCGCCGCAAAGCCCAATCGGCCCAGCGGCCATATTCGGGATGACGTTTCGATAGCCGAGAATAGCGCTTTTTGGCCCAAAGCGAATGTTTGAGGATGACGCCCAAACCGATGATAAATAGCGCAAGTCCGCCGGGGCCGGGCAGCCAGCTTACCAACGGGACAGCGCAAACCAATATCCAGCCCAGAATGACCATCGCCCAACGATAGACAGGAGAATCGGTCCAACGGACTATTTTGGCTTCTTTCATTTTCATCATGTGGGTGCAGCATGTTGGTGTTGCAAGTTCATGTCTCGTGCAGCCGAAAAACCTGAAAAGCCTGCGTAAATTTACAACATCGTAAAAAATTCATGGTAGATAACCGAAAATCGCGCCGCTTGGCTCTTTTAACATCACACAAAAACCGCCATATAGGATGGTACATGACAACTGCTCTCCCCCATCTGCACCATATCGGTGTTTTGCCCGCTGATATTGATTTCATGGGGCATGTGAATAATGCCCGCTATCTGAACTGGGTTCAGGATGCGGTTTTGGCCCATTGGAACAAGCTTGCGCCGCCGGAAACCGCCGCAAAATATCTGTGGGTCGCGTTGAAGCATGAAATTACTTACCGTAAGCCGGCGTTTCTGGACGATGACGTCATCGCCACCGTCGTTCTGGAGAAAGTGCAGGGCGCCCGTTCCTTTTACGACACAGTGATCAAGCGCGGTGAGGAAGTGTTGGCCGAGGTAAAGTCGAGCTGGTGTTGCATCGACGCCGAAACCCTGCGTCCTGCGCGGATCGCAGCGGAAATTCAGGAATATTTCTTTCGCAAGGATTAAGGTGGGGTTGCCCCTCACCAACTCCGCCTAGGCCTGGCGGCCAATGTTTTTTTTGGACAACGTCACCCTGAACTTGGTTCAGGGTCCATCGCGCAGTTGCACCCATTGTATGAAGGAAAAACCAGCCGAGCGGAACGGTATGGCGTGTCACGACCGGGCGGGAATGGACTGACAAATAGACCCTGAAACAAGTTCAGGGTGACAGTGTGGGAGACGAGTGAAGAGTTGGAGTGCCTCCAGACTGGGCACCCCGCAACCACCCATCAGAAAATCGGATCGTTCGCCCCGCCATCATCCAGCGTCGACACGTCGCTGTGAATGCCGCATTCGACCTTGTCCCAGCCTTTCCAGCGACCCGACCGCGGGTCTTCGCCCGGTGCGACCTTGGTGGTGCAGGGCGAGCAGCCGATGGAGGGATAGCCTTGTTCGACCAGCGGGTGCGGCGGAAGAACATGGTCGGCCATATAGGCATCCAGACGGGCCTTGTCCCAATCTGCCAGCGGATTGACCTTCAGACGGCCTTCTTCAATCTCGAAGCGCGGCAGTGCCTTGCGGGTGGATGCCTGAAACGCCTTGCGGCCGGTAAACTGGGCATCGAAGCCTGCCAGCGCGGTCTTTAACGGCAATACCTTGCGGATTTCGCAGCAGCCATCCGGATCATAAGACCAGCGCAGGCCCGTGCCATCTTTCTCCGCGAGCAACGCAGGGTCTGGGGTCAGGTTACGCAGATCCCTAAAGCCGATCCGTTCCTGCAATTCTTCCCGATAGCTGATGGTTTCCGGAAAATGCTTGCCGGTATCAAGGAACAGGACCGGCACAGTCGGGTCAATGCTGGCGATGAGGTGCAGCAGCACGGCGCTTTCCGCGCCGAAACTCGACACGATCGCCGCATCGCCCAACATGTTTTCTTTCAGTAGAACGGTCAGCATCTCCACCGTATCGCGGCCCCGGAACATATTGTTGAGGCGAACGGCATCCGCCTCTGTGTAACGGGGGCTTGTGTCGATACGGTCGATCGCTCTGTTCCCCTCCCGCGTGCGGGAGGGGTTAGGGGGGGGTGCGTGCGACCGCGAGGGAAGTGACCCTCCCCCGACCCCTCCCGCAAGCGGGAGGGGGGTGAGATTGGGCTCATCCATGGCGCAGTTTCCAAACCGGCACGGCGGCATCGGCCGCTTTCTGGTAAAATTGGTCATAGGTCGAAAGTGCGCGTTTCACCGCTTCCGGGTTCAGCGAACCTTCCGGTGCAAAGCTGTCAAAGCCGCAGCGGCGCATGAACGCGATCTGGTCGACCAGAACGTCGCCTTGCGCGCGCAATTCGCCGGTATAGCCTGCCTCGCGCAATATGCGGGCCGAGCTGTATCCGCGTCCGTCGCGGAATTTCGGGAAGGCAACTTCGATAAGCGTTAGCCGGTCCAGAAAGGGGATCAGCTTTCGTGCATCGTCATCGGGTTCCAGCCGGACCGCGGTGGCGTTCGACTGGTCCAGAAAGGCATCAAGTGTAACCGAAGGCTGTTCGGTGACTTCATCGTCACGATAGCGGAACTCAACCATAGATCGCCTCCTTGAACGGGTCCATGCCAACGCGGCGGTAGGTATCGACAAAGCGCTCGTCGCCTTCGCGCAATTCGCGGTATTTCTCGACGGCCTTTTCGACCGCATCGACAATGCCGTCCTCGTCAAAGCCAGGGCCGGTGATCTTGCCGATCGATACATCTTCGGCGCCTGATCCGCCCAGCGTGAGCTGGTAGTTTTCAACGCCTTTCTTGTCGACGCCCAAAATGCCGATATGGCCGGCATGGTGATGGCCGCAGGCGTTGATGCAGCCCGAGATTTTGAGCTTCAACTCGCCCACGTCGCGCTGCCGTTCGGCATCGGCGAAACGGGTGGCGATTTTCTGGGCGATGGGGATCGAGCGCGCGTTGGCGAGGCTGCAATAATCAAGGCCGGGGCAGGCGATGATATCGCTGATCAGGTCGAGATTGGCATTGGCGAGATCGGCTTCGCGCAGCGCCTGCCATACCGTGTAAAGGTCGCGCTTGGCGACATGGGGCAGCACGATGTTCTGGGCATGGGTGACGCGCAGCTCGTCAAAACTGTACTTCTCCGCCAGGTCCGCCATCACATCGATCTGTGCTGAGGACGCATCGCCGGGGATGCCGCCAATAGGCTTCAGGCTGATATTGACGATGGCGTAACCAGCCTGCTTGTGCGGCTTCACATTCTGGTCGAGCCAGACAGCGAAATCGGGGTCGCTGCGGTCAGGCTCCACATCCGCCGCATCGAAGGCGGGGGCAGCGAAAAAGGCGCTGATCCGTTCCAGTTCGGCCAAAGGCGGGTCGATGCCCAGCGTTTTGACATGGGCAAATTCCTCGGCAACCTGACGGCGATATTCGTCGGCACCGATTTCGTGCACGAGGATCTTGATCCGCGCCTTATAGATATTATCGCGACGGCCATAGCGGTTATAGACGCGCAGGCAGGCCTCGATATAGCTCAGCAGGTCGTCCGCCTTGACGAAGGGATTGATCTCCGGCGCAATCATCGGCGTCCGGCCCATCCCGCCACCGACGAACACGCGGGCACCCAGTTCGCCATCCTGCTTCACCAGTTCCAGCCCGATGTCGTGCAGACGCATCGCGGCGCGGTCTTCGGGCGATGCAATCACCGCGATTTTGAACTTGCGGGGCAGATAGCTGAACTCGGGGTGGAAGGTCGACCATTGGCGCAGCAATTCGGCCCAAGGACGCGGATCGGCGACTTCGTCAGCGGCGGCGCCTGCATATTGGTCCGAACTGATGTTGCGGATGCAATTGCCGCTGGTCTGGATCGCGTGCATTTCGACGCTTGCCAATTCTTCCAGCAGGTCGGCGCATTCTTCCAGTTTGATCCAGTTATACTGGATGTTCTGGCGGGTGGTAAAATGGCCGTAATCCCGGTCATATTTGCGCGCGATATGCGCCAGCATCCGCATCTGGCGGCTGTCGAGCGTGCCATAGGGAATGGCGACGCGCAGCATATAGGCGTGCAGTTGCAGGTAGAGACCGTTCATCAGCCGCAAGGGCTTGAACTGATCTTCGGTGATTTCACCTGCCATCCGGCGGTTCACCTGATCGCGAAACTCCGCCACGCGGGCGTCAACGATGGCTTGGTCGTAATTGTCATATTTATACATATCAAATGATCCAATCGCCCGCAGCCGGGTCGGCGGGTTTGAGGGTGAGGTCGGGGCGGACCGTGGGGCCGAGAGCGCGGACGCGGTCCTTGATGTGCGCGGGGCGTGGGCCTTCGGGCGTGGGTATCGCGTCTATGATATAGGGTGCGTTCACCCGCCGCGCGCCCTCTTCGGCGTGCAGGATGGATTCGCCGCCTTCTCCGACGTCGACGGCATCCTCGACATGGATTGACCAGCCGCTGCCGGTCCACCAGGTGACGGCACCTGATCCCAATTCATTTCCGGTCAGTAATTTCACGCCAGTGCCTCCGCCTGTTGAGCAATATGGATAAGCCGGTCTTCGGCATCGGATTTCAGGACGACATCGCCCACCACGATGATCGCCGGTGAAGCGACCTTTTCGCGCGCAATCATGTCGCCCAGATCGGTCAGGATGGTCCGCACCGCCCGCGAATTGGGCCGCGTGACCCGTTCGAGCACGGCGACGGGCGTGTCGGGGGACAGGCCGTCCGAAATCAGCTTTTCGGTAATGTCCGCGGCGGTCGCGATGCCCATATAGATGACGAGCGTGCGGCCCTTGCCAGCAAGTCCCGCCCAATTCTGGTCGGTCAGGCCCTTGCACTGTCCAGCGACAAAGGTGACCGCGCTTGATGCGTCGCGGTGGGTGAGGGGCATCATTGATGCAGCGGCACCGCCCATGGCGGCAGAGATGCCGGGGACCACGTCCACGTCAATTCCGGCCTCGCGGCAGGCTTCGGCCTCTTCGCCGCCCCGCCCGAAGATGAACGGATCACCGCCCTTCAGCCGGACGACCATATGCCCCGCCTGTGCCTCGCGCACCAATATGGCGTTGATGCCGTCCTGCGGCACCGTGTGCTTCGACCGGCTTTTTGCGACCGAAATCAGCCGCGCGGCCGGGTTGATCATCGCCATGATGGCATCGTCGACAAGGCCATCGTGCACGACGACATCCGCCGTCGAAATCAGGCGCGCCGCCTTCAGTGTCAGCAATTCGGGGTCACCGGGGCCCGCACCGACCAGATAGACATGAGCTTTTTCCATGCCTGCAACATGGCGCGCAGGCCGAGGAGCATCAAATCAGGATATATTGGCTTTGCCCTAGAAGAACTTTAGCGCTCTCAACCGCAGGCTAGATAGAGCAAGCAAAATTTCTTCACGCCGTCACCCTGAACTCGTTCCAGGGTCCATTTGTCAGTTCATTCCCGAACAATTGGTGCCAAGCAACACAGTGACGCACGGTTGCTTTTTCTTTTGCCCTTCGGTCGCGGCTGCATGATGGACCCTGAAGCAAGTTCAGGGTGACGGTCTTAAAAGAGAGAGTCAGCGCGGCACGCGACTTTTTTGGGAAAAATTGCCCTTTATTCCGCAACAGGCGCTGTTTCTTCGTCTTTCATTCCGATGCCGATCATCGCCTTGGGCACTTCATTTTCCGAGGATACGACGGGGTAGGCGCAATAGTCTGCGGCATAATAGGCGCTCGGGCGATGGTTGCCTGACAGGCCGATACCGCCAAAAGGGGCGGCCGATGACGCGCCGTTGGTGGGGGCGTTCCAGTTGACGATGCCGGCGCGGCTATTGGCCCAGAATTCGTCATATTGCTGCGCGGTACCGCCAATGAGTGAGGCGGAAAGTCCAAAGCGGGTGTTGTTGGCTTCAGCGATCGCAGCCCCAAAATCGGCCACCCGGATGATCTGCAACAAGGGGCCGAAAAGCTCGATATCCGGGCGATCCTGCATATCGGTGACGTCTATTATGCCGGGGGTCAAAAATGGACGGCCCTGTATGGGCACCTGCATATGTTTGATCGGCCGTCCCCCGCGGCTCATCAATGCCAGAAAGCTCTCGATCAAATTGTCGCACACATCATTATCGATGACCGGCCCCATAAAGGGTGGCGGTTCGCCATATGGTTCGCCGATGATGAGCCGATCCGCGATTTTCTTCACCTCGCTGACCAAAAGGTCGTAAATATCGTCTTTGACGATCAGGCGGCGTGCTGCGGTACATCTTTGACCGGCGCTTAAAAAGGCGGATTGCACGACCAAAACGGCTGCACTGTGAATATCACGGGTGTCCCACACGATAATCGGATTATTTCCGCCCATTTCGAGCGCGAGTATCTTGTCGGGGCGATGCGCGAACTGGCGATTGAGCGCAATACCCGTCTGCGCCGATCCTGTGAACAATAAACCATCGATATCGGGGTGGGCCGACAAAGCCTTGCCCGTATCAGGACCGCCGTGCACGACACGCACCACATTTTCGGGAATACCGGCCTTGTGGTAATAATCGACCAGCATCTGGCCCGACGCCGGGGTTTTTTCCGATGGCTTGAAAACAATGGCGTTACCCGCAATCAAGGCCGGGATGATATGCCCATTGGGTAAATGCGCCGGAAAATTATATGGCCCCAAAACCGCAAGCACCCCATGGGGTTTATGGCGCAATGCGCTTCGGGTTCCTGCCTTGCCATCCAGCCGCCGTTGCGCGGTCCGGTCGGCATAGGCCCTGATGGAAATATCGACCTTGTTGACCACCGATTCAACCTCGGTCCGCGCCTCCCACAGCGGTTTGCCGGTTTCACGTGCGATGACATCGGCAAATTTCTCAAGGTCTGCGCGCACCCGATTGGCAAAGCCGCGCACGCGCTCAATCCGTTCGGACAGGGATGCGGCGGCCCAATTGGGCCAGGCGGATCGGGCCTTGGCCACTTCGGCATCGACATCGCTCGTCCGCCCGCGCCACAGTTCGGCGCCGGTTGCGGGTTCGAAGGATATCAGTTCGGACACATCACGCCTTTTGTTTTCATGGTTAATTTCAATTCACTATAATCTGGACGCAATCTTTTTATATCAGGTAAATCAATTCTGTAAAATTCAACGCTGTGACAGCGTCTGTCCCATGATCCGTATCGATTCTACTTTTTGGTGCAACGGTTGCCAATCATCGCGTTCGGCAATCGCGGTCCAGATCTGTTCGACTTCTTCAATCAACATGGAACAAGGGGACGATTCCGACCAATGGGCGGCCGCCTTGTTGTCCTGTGGCGGATATTCGCCGAGCAATGCTTCAAAATCCGCGCCATGCTCATGGGTCTGGGCCGACATTCCGGTACGCCCGCCGCGAAAGGCGTGGAAAAACATATCGATCGGAATCTTTCCACGCACCATGTGCCGCTCGCCGGCTTCGACCAGTTCTCGGTCGCGCTCGACCCCCTGCGACTGCACGCCCAACCGCCACAAAAATCGCGTGATTATGGCCGCCTGAAAAAGCGCCGGAAAGCGTTCAAGCGCCTCAATCAGCGGCGGCGCTTCGCATATCAGCCGTAACGATACCGCTAGCTGGCCCAGATTCCAGTGCATCGCCTCGGCCTGTCGTCCAAAGGCGTAAAGGCCGTTTTCATCAAAATAGGCGGCGGTGAAACGCGGGTCCCAGTATTCGGTGAACCGCCATGGACCATAGTCAAAGCTTTCCCCGGTAATATTGATGTTGTCAGTGTTCAAAACGCCATGCACGAACCCGGCGACCATATAAGACGCCGCCAGATCAGCGATGCGTTCCACAGCGAGGTGGAGCAGTTGCGCCGCCGGAGTATCGCCGGGGGTTTCATTGTATAAAACCGTCAAACAATAATGCACAAGCTGCGCCATCATATCGGCGTCACCTTCGGCGGCTATCCGTTGAAAAGTTCCGATACGGATATGGCTGTGGCTCAACCGCACCAGCACGGCGGAGCGTGTGGGTGAAGGTTCGTCACCGCGCATCAGTTCTTCGCCGGTTTCGATGAGCGAAAAACTTTTGGAGGTGTTGACGCCCAAAGATTCCAGCATTTCGGTTGCCAAAATTTCGCGCACGCCGCCTTTCAGGGTAAGGCGGCCATCACCGCGACGGCTATAGGGCGTTGTGCCGGATCCTTTCGTGCCCAAATCCAGCAGCCGGCCATGGCCATCGCGCATCTGGGCAAAAAGGAAACCGCGTCCATCGCCGATTTCCGGGTTGTACACGCGGAATTGATGGCCGTGATAACGCAGCGCCAACGGTTCGGGCATATTGTCAGGCAGCGGTTCAAACCGCCCGAAATGCCGCGCCCAGTCTGCGTCGCTAAGGCTATCCAGACCAATGGTTGCGGCCCATCGGTCATTTCGAAAGCGAAGGATAGTTTCAGGGAAGTCGGCAGATTTGACCGCATCGCCAATTTTTGCACCAAGGCTGGCGATTTTCGGATCAGGGCGATAGGGGGATGGCAGAGCTTCAATATGCATCGCACCTGTTTGGGCGGAGCGCAATCGAAAGGCAAGTATGGCAGCGGTTCTTATCCTGCATTTGCACAGCAGTTTCAATCTGGGCGGCCAGGAATCGCGCACGGTCCGCCTGATCAACCATTTTGGCGATCAGGCCGAACACACCATATTATCTGCGGTCCCCGATGCTTTTGGCGCGGCGGACGCAATTGACAGGCGGATTAAATTTAACCTGCCGAAGGACTCTGCGCCATCGCTGGCCGGAATGCCCGGCATGGGGCGATATCGGAAGCTGGCCGCTTATATGAAGCGGTTCCATCTGGTGCTCAGCTATAATTGGGGGGCGATGGATGGTGTGATGGCGCGCACATTGCTCGGACAGGCCATGGGTTTACCGCCGCTGATCCACCATGAAGACGGATTCAACCATGACGAAATCGACCGCCTGAAACTGCGCCGCAACTGGTTTCGCACGATTGCATTGCAACGCGCCCATTCGCTTGTAGTACCATCGAAAACGCTTGAGAAAATTGCGCGCACCGTCTGGCATCAGCCATTGGACAAGATTTGCCGTTTTCCCAACGGGATCGACACCGACCATTATAACCGCCGTCCACAACGTGGTTCTTTTCCCGGCTTTCAAAAACGCGACGGCGAAATTGTGGTTGGAACCATTGCAGGACTTCGGGCGGTCAAAAACCTGCCGCGCCTTGTCCGCGCTGTGGCGGCGGCCGGTCCCAATATCAAACTGGCCATTGCAGGCGAAGGGCCGGAACGTGAGGCCATTTTGGCCGAGGCGGAACGGTTGGGGGTCGCGAACCGTGTCATGATGCCGGGTTTCTTGAAAGACCCGGCCCGTTATATCCGCCTGTTCGATATATTCGCGCTGAGTTCGGACAGCGAACAATATCCGATCTCGCTGGTCGAGGCGATGACCAGTGCAATTCCGGCGGTTTCGACCGATGTGGGTGATGTACGCAATATGGTGGCCAAGGAAAATCGGCCCTATATTGTTCCGCGTGATGATGAAGCCGCGCTGGCGCAGGCCATTGCCGTTTTGGCGCAAGACACTATATTGAGACATAGCGTGGGCGAAGCGAACCGCTTTATCGCCTGTTCGCAATATGACGAGGCAACGATGTTTGCCCGTTATCGACAGCTTTACGGGTCTGCGATGAAGCGCGCCGATTTTGCGCGACAAGCGTGATTGTTTGGGATAGCGGCGAAATATAGGAGCAAGGGGAAGGTGCTTTCGGGCACCAATGACAATACATAGGGGTCGTGTTTGTGTTCAAGGGTCTGAAACCCATAAGCTATGGCGGTCGTGAAGTTTGGCCGCTTGTCGAAGGCGGCAAAGGCGTCGCTGCTACAAATCATGCAAGTTCTGGGGCTTGGGCTGCGGCTGGCGGTATCGGTACGGTGTCCGCTGTGAACGCGGACAGCTATGACGAAAATGGCCAGATGATACCGCAGGTATTCCACGGCAAAACCCGTGCCGAGCGCCACGAAGAATTGGTGGCTTATGGTATCAAGGGCGGCATCGCGCAGGTCAGGCTGGCGCATGAAATCGCTGGCGGCAAAGGCGCGATCAATATCAATGTGTTGTGGGAAATGGGCGGTGCCCAGCGCATCCTGCACGGTATCCTGGAAGAAACACGCGGCATGGTAACAGGGGTGACCTGCGGCGCGGGTATGCCCTACAAGCTGTCGGAAATTGCCGCACAATATGGTGTCTATTATCTTCCTATCGTCAGTTCCGCGCGTGCTTTTCGTGCGTTGTGGAAACGGGCCTATCACAAGGTGCCTGAATGGTTGGGCGCTGTGGTGTATGAAGATCCGTGGTTGGCAGGGGGCCACAACGGCCTGTCCAATGCCGAAGATCCGCGCAGCCCCGAAGACCCCTATCCCCGCGTAAAGGCCCTGCGTGACGTTATGCGCGCAGAGGGCATTTCGGACGACGTGCCCATCGTGATGGCAGGCGGCGTCTGGTATTTGCGCGACTGGGACAATTGGATCGACAATGCTGAATTGGGCCAGATTGCGTTCCAGTTTGGCACCCGGCCATTGCTGACACAAGAAAGCCCCATTCCGCAGGGATGGAAAGATGCGTTGACCAAAATCCCCGAAGATGGGGTTTTGTTGCATCAATTTTCACCAACCGGATTTTACTCAAGTGCGGTAATCAACCCGTTCCTTCTGGAATTGCAGGCGCGTTCCGACCGTCAGATATCTTATACCCAAGCTGCGGATATGGACCATACGCTGCAACTCGACGTCGGCGTCAAAGGCAAGAATTTCTGGGTCACCCCGGCTGATTTGATGAAGGCGCGCGAATGGGATGCACGCGGATACACTGTCGCCCTGAAAACGCCGGACGATAGCCTTGTGTTCGTCACGCCATCATCTGGCGAGGTGATCCGCAAGGACCAGAAAGACTGCATGGGCTGTCTGTCGCATTGCGGTTTTTCGTCTTGGAAAGACCATGACAATAACAGCACCGGCCGCCTTGCCGACCCACGCAGTTTTTGCATTCAAAAGGCGCTACAGAACATCGCGCATGGCGCGCCGATTGACGAAAATCTGATGTTTGCAGGGCATAGCGCCTATCTTTTCGGCAAGGATCCATTTTATTCCAATGGCTTCGTTCCGACGGTGAAACAGCTTGTCGATCGCATCCTGACCGGGGACTAATTGCCGCCGTCATTTACCGATTATTGACCTTATCCCGTTATTTTTTCGGGACAGGGGATGCTGATGGGTTATATGACGTCGCAATATCGGAGAGTTGAACCAGCGCGGCTTGAACAGCGCGCGGCGCATCGGCATCCTGTACTGCTCGGCCGGGCAAGCGTCCGCGACAGTGGTAAAGAGATGTTGGAAGCCAGCCTTGTCGACCTGTCCGCATATGGCTGCCGCGTATTGTTAGACGGCGGCATAAAAGTTGGGGATCGCATCTGGTTGCGATTGGCCGGAAGCAACCCGATCAGCGCCACCGCCGTGTGGGCCGAGGGCAACCGGTTAGGGTGCAAATTTGACGAAATGCTCGACCGGGCGCTGTTTCGGGAATTGACGCTTCAGGGCTGTTGACCCCGCCGATGCGCTCGTCCATGATTTAATCAAGCAATTAAATCATGGGATGTCAGCAGCATGGATTTCAGTCTCACCGAAGAGCAGCAGTTTCTCAAGGAATCCTCACGCCGATTTGCTCAAGCCGAACTGGCGCCTTTGGCCGCGAAACTTGAATCCGAAAATAGCGCGTTGCCGCACCAAATGGTCAAACGCATGGCGGAAATGGGATTTTTGGGGATCAATATTCCAGAAGAACTGGGCGGGATGGGCCTATCCAATCTCGACGCGCTCATTGTCTTGGAAGAATTGGCCAAGGTGTCGAGCGCGGTCGCATTTCCTGCTTTTGAGGCCAATGTCGGACCAGTCCACGCGATCCGCCATTTTGCACCGGAGGCGCTGAAGCAACGCATTGTCCCTGCCGTATGTCGCGGTGACATGATCGTTGCGGTATCGATGTCCGAACCCAATGCAGGAACCGCGCTGACGGATTTGACAACGCGCGGCGTGGTCGATGGCAGGTTTGTGACGCTGAACGGGTCAAAACGCTGGTGCTCGGGCGGCGGTCATAGCGACGCCTATCTCGTTTATACCCGCCTGTCGGACGCGCCGGGGGCCAAGGGCATCGGTGCGGTTCTGGTCGAAAAAGACACGCCGGGACTGAGCTTTGGCGAGGCGGAGACATTGATGGGATTTCGCGGCGTGCCGTCTGCGGATATCTATCTCGATAATGTGCGGGTGCCGGTGGACAATATCGTCGTTCCATCCGGCGGCTTTGCCAAGTTGATGGAGGCGTTCGACCTTGAACGGTGCGGCAATGCAACCATGGCACTGGCCCAGGCATCGGGCGCATTGGAAGATGTGCTGGCCTATGTTCAGGAACGCCGCCAATTCGGAAAACCGCTCGCCGATTTTCAGGCCGTCCAGTTGAAACTGGCCGAAATGCAGATGGAAGTGGAGGCCGCCCGTCTGCTGATATACCGCGCCGCAGCCAATGCGGACAAGGGCTTGCCCTCCATTCTCGACAGCAGCACCGCCAAATGTTTCGCAAACCAGATTGCGCGTAATGTCACCGGCAATGCGGTCCAGTTGATGGGCGGCTATGGCTATTCCACGGCCTATCCGATGGAACGCCGGATGCGCGACGCATGGGGCTGGGGCATCGCAGGCGGGGCGATTGATATCCAGAAAATCAATATCGCAAGCGCAATGGTCGGGCGGCGCTTTGACCAGCGCCGGTGAAATGTGCAGGTTCGCGCGAACCTAATCCAGATCCCACGCCCGTTCGCCATGGCTGGCGATATCTAGCCCGTCGCGTTCCTGATCTTCGCCCACCCGCATCGGCAGGACCATCGAGACCATATAGCCGATAATCAATGTCACCACGGCGGAATAAACCGCGACAATGGCGACGCCTTTTAGCTGGATCCACAATTGCGACGCCATGCCAGCGCCCTCGGCATAGCCGACGCCGCCAAAGCTTTCGCTGGCAAATATCGCGAGCAGCAATGAACCGAGCATTCCGCCGACGCCATGTACCGCAAATACATCAAGCGAGTCGTCGATTTTCAACGTGCCCTTGATCAGGCCCACGCACCAGAAACACACCATCCCTGCCAAAAGGCCGATGATGATCGCCCCGCCCGGCCCGACGGTTCCGGCGGCGGGGGTGATGGTCGCCAGTCCAGCAACGGCACCGGTGGCAAAACCTACCGCCGTCGATTTTCCGACCTTGAACCGTTCGATCAGCATCCAGATCAAGGCTGCAACCGATGCGGCGACATGGGTGTTGATGATCGCGCTCGCGGCCGCATCATTCGCCGCAAGCGCGGAGCCACCGTTGAAGCCGAACCAGCCGACCCATAACAGGCCTGCTCCGGCAACGGTCAACGCAGGGCTGTGTGGCAACATCAATGTTTTGGGAAAACCGATCCGCTTGCCCAGCATCAGGGCGACGACAAGTGCGGAAATTCCTGCGGTGGTGTGCACCACGATGCCGCCGGCAAAATCGATAACACCCTGTTCGGCCAGAAACCCGCCGCCCCATACCCAGCGCGTGACCGGGATATAGACGAGCAGAGACCACAGCGCGCTAAAGGCGACGACCCAGCCGAAACGTGCGCGTTCCACCCATGCGCCAACGATCAGGGCGGGCGTGATGATGGCAAAGGTCATCTGGAAAAGGGCAAAGGCCAGTTCGCCGATGGATTGGTCTTCACGCACCGAATCCAGCAATCCGCCAAACATGAAGTTTTCAGGTGATCCGATATAACTGTTGCCGTTAACCGAAAAGGCAAGGCTATAGCCAATGGCGATCCAGATCACCGAGGCTACGGCCGCAATCGCGCCGCATTGCACGAGCACCGACAGGAAATTCTTGGCGCGAACAAGGCCGCCGTAAAACAAGGCCAGTCCGGGGATCGTCATCATCAGCACGAGGGCGGACGCCGTCAAAATCCATGCGCTGTCACCGCTATTCGCCTCTGGCACAATGATTGCGGCGTCCTGAGCAAAGGCAGGTGTCGCCGCCAAGGCGCCAAATACAAGCAATGAATACAGGATTTTCGTGACCATGTCCGCTCCTTCGCCTCTTATTTTCTGAAGCGCGTCCTAAGACACAGAAAGCGGATGCTCAATGCTTTTAATAGGTCCTGACCCTAAGACCAGCCGTCCAGCACCTGATCCGAAGGGCGGTGACCGTCGGCCCACATCCGGATATTGGCGATAACCCTTTCGCCCGATGCGCCACGTCCTTCAAAAGTCGCACTGCCCAAATGCGGAAGCAGGACGACATTGGGGAGGGTGAGCAGCCGGGCGTCGACCGCAGGTTCGTGTGTGTAAACATCAAGCCCTGCGCCTGCGATCCGGCCCTCTTCCAAGGCGTCCATCAAAGCCTCTTCATCGATCAGTTCGCCGCGCGAGCTGTTGATGATATAGGCATCCGGCTTCATCAGGGCGATCCGCTGTGCGTTGATGATCCGGTCCGTCTCGCCAGTCAGCGGACAGTGCAGCGAAATAATGTCAGCGCGCGCGACCAGACGGTCAAGATCGGGTTCGAAGCCGACGCCCAATTCCTCCTCGACACTTGCGGGTAAACGGTGGCGTTTATTATAGATGATGTTCAGGCCGAAAGCCTTGGCACGGATGGCCACGGCCTCTCCGATCCGTCCGAAACCGATGATGCCCAATGTCTTTCCGCCGATCCGGTGTCCGAGCATGGCCGTCGGGCTCCATCCTTGCCAAGCCCCGCTTCGCATCATCCGGTGCCCTTCGCCCAAGCGACGCGGAACATTGAGGATAAGGGCCATGGTCAGGTCGGCCGTGTCATCGGTAAATACGCCGGGTGTGTTGGTCACCATGATGCCCTTGGCCTTGGCCGCCGCCAGATCGATATGGTTCACTCCTGCGCCATAATTGGCGATCAGTTTCAGGCGGGGCGGTGCCGCAGCGATCAGGTCGGCATCAATGCGGTCAGTCACGGTGGGTACCAAAACGTCGCAATCCGCCATCGCTTCGGCAAGTTGCTGACGCGTCATGGGGGTATCATCGCCGTTGAACGCCGCGTCAAAAAGCTCCGCCATTCTGTGTTCGACCGCTGGCAACAGCTTGCGGGTTACACGGATCTGGGGGCGTTCGATGCGGCTGAGTTCTGGCATTGACCGAGTAAAGCGCATTTCGGTCCGGCGTCAAGACAGCATGGTTGCACTGTCGGTAAAGCTTACAGTATAGAGTCTGCGTTTGGGATAAGATCATGGCAATTCAGTCGAAAAATATTTGGCAAGGCGCGGCCATTTTAAGCGCGCTATGTTGGTCCGCCACCGGACATGGTCAGGCACAGCAAAAGACACCCTATTGGGCCTCCATTGATGAGCAGGAGGCCAGAATGCGGACGGGTCCGAGTACCGAATTTCCGGTGAAATGGATCTATAAACGTCAGAATTTGCCTGTAAAAGTAGTCGCGATTCATAGTGTCTGGCGCAAGGTGGAAGATCCTGATGGTGATCAGGGCTGGGTGCATGTGCGCTTGCTGAGCCCGAAACGCACTGCCATTGTGACCGGCACCGGCAATGGCACCTTGCGCGACAGCCCGCATGAAAATGCCCGGGTTGCATGGCGTGTGGAACCCGGCGTGGTCGGCTATATTGACGATTGCGAAAAAGGCTGGTGCCGCTTTGAAAATGCCGGACGGTTCGGCTTTATCGAAGCCAACCGGCTTTGGGGAGATGAGCTGCCTTAGCGCGAAAAAGCGGGCACCGTATCTACGACGCTCTTGTCACTGCGCCCCACCACTTCGGCAAATTTCGCATGATATTTGGCATTTTCGGTGCCCATCCATTTATCCCACCATGTAAAATACAATCCATAATTGGTGTTAAACCCGCCATGATGATGCAGGTCGTGGTGCACGGTCGTGTTGATCCAGCTGGTCAGCGGGGTGGAGAGCCACCAGCGCGGGAAAAATTCAAAGCCTGCATGGCCCATCGCGTTGCGGATGATCTGGAAATTCAGCCATACAAACATCACCCAGCCCGGCGTCGGAACAAAAAACTGCCAGATGGGAACGAATAGGAACATGACCACCGCTTCAGGAATGGCGAAACTATAGGCGGCCCAAGGGGTGGGTGTAATCGACCGGTGGTGGGCATGGTGAAATGTCTTGAACAGCCGTGGATGGTGCATGAAACGATGGGCCCAATAAAAATAGGCGTCATGCGCTATGACAATGCCGGTGAGGATGAGGAGGTCGGTCGCAAGTCCGAAACTGCCGTCAAATCTTTTGAATATGCCGTACTGGCTGCCCCAAATCAGAAAGCCTGCACCGAATGTATACACCAGCGCGGACTGCACTGATTGCAAAAATTCTCGCCGCATATCGGCGCCACTTGCCTCTCGCGATTGAATTTTGCGCGCCTTGATGGCGGACCTTCGCAAGAGCCAGACAATCGCAAATGTGACCGATGCAGCGATCAGATATCGCCCGAAATCGAACGCGAAAATAAACGGTCCTTTGTCGATCAATATGTCTAGGGGAGGAATTCCGGTTGTCATTTAATCATTCCTTGGCTGTTGGTAAAAGCCGCCTGCCGGTTTCTAACCTGCACTACTCAACAAATTCCAAATCTGGCTAGCCGATTTCGAAATCAACCAGCATGTCGCAATCTATAGGCGCTGGGCGTCATGCCCTCTGCTTCCCGAAAAGCACGGTTGAAGGGGCCAAGTGAGCCAAAGCCTGCATCCAGCGCAATGGTGATGATCGGCACATCTTTTTGCGCCGGATCGGCCAAGGCGGATTTCACCTCTGCCAATCGATAGCCGTTCAAAAATGCCGCAAAGTTGCGATAGCCAAGCTGACCATTGATAGCACGGCGCAGGCGATATTCCTGCTCCCCCAGTTTCGACGCAAGCTTTGCAATAGATAAGGTTTCGTCGCGATGCGCCAATTCTGTTTCCATAAAAGCCAGCAACTTTCCGACCATCGGATCATCGCCGGTGGTTTTGGGTGCCGTCAATTTGACTTCATTGGTCAAGGTGCCAAACAGATCGGCCTGACGCATGCCAAACATCGCCGCGCAAAACAGGAATGTAATGAAGACGATACTGCTGTTTACAGTATTTACCAGCCAGCGTCCCATGCCCAGATTGTAAACGGCAATTTCGCTGATCGCGATTAGCACGACATAGGTTCCGACGGTGGCGACCAGCCTTGGTCGCAAGCGTCGCCTGCTTTCGATCAGATCACCGTCACGGCCACGCCATGCTTCCCATAATCCCGCAGCGGCAAAGGCCAGCATGCCGACTCTGAAAAACGTGCCGGTTACGATATTGACTAACGGATAGTCGAAAAAAGTCAGCTGCATGATCAAGATGTTTACCGCGGCTAACGTCACCAAAATCAAATCTCGCCGCCTGATATGGTGTTCATCGTTAAACCACGACCTTGCGAAAATCCAGAATATGCCGGGCGTCGAGCTACCAACCAAGGCGAGGATGAGTCCCAAAACGGACGGTCGATAAAACCAACCCGATGTGATCAACAGATAACATGCAATGGCGCCGTTCATCACCACGGCAACCCTTGCGGAAAACTGTCCGCGATGGTCACGGATCAACAGCCAGCTCCACAAGGCGAGCAACGCAAGCGCCCCGCCTCGCGCCATCAGATCAAATTGGCTGAAAATCGACATGGACGCTGGCTGCCAGACGAACCGGAGCGCGGCAAGAGCTTTTAATACGTCCTGGCCCTAAGCATTTTGCCATAGGCTTGCCAACTTGCCAATGCTATCGATCGCGGCATGTCCGAACAAAAACATCTCTACCTGGTTGATGGCTCTGCCTATATCTTCCGCGCCTATCACCGCCTGCCGCCACTGACCAATATTCATGGGGAACCGGTGGGGGCGGTTTACGGCTACACAACCATGCTGTGGAAGCTCGCTGACGATTTGCATCAGGCCGATGGCCCGACCCATATGGCGGTGGTTCTGGACAAAAGTTCGCAGTCGTTCCGCAACGAGATCTATGACCTGTACAAGGCCAACCGGCCCGAGCCGCCCGAAGATCTGCGCCCGCAATTCCCGATGATCCGCGACGCCACGCGCGCCTTTTCGCTGCCGATGATTGAAGAAGACAATGTCGAGGCGGACGATATGATTGCAAGCTATGCCAAGGCGGCGTGTGCAGCGGGATGGCATGTGACCATTGTGTCGTCCGACAAGGACTTGATGCAGTTGGTCGAACCGTGCGTCGACATGTTCGATACCATGAAAAATGAGCGCATCCGCGCCGAAGAGGTGATCGAGAAGTTCGGAGTCGGACCTGAAAAGGTCGGTGATGTGCTGGCGCTGATGGGCGACAGCGTGGACAATGTCCCGGGCGTTCCGGGCGTGGGCCCGAAGACCGCGACGAAATTGATACAGGAATTTGGCGACCTTGAAAGCGTGCTTGTCGCCGCGCCCGATATGAAGCCATCAAAGATGCGCGACAATCTGATCGAACATGCCGACAAGGCGCGGCTATCAAAGGTGCTGGTGACGCTGAAAGAAGATTGCCCGCTGCCGATCCCGATCGAGGACATGCAGCTGGGTGCTATTCCGCAAGAGCCCTTGGCCGCGTTCCTGCAACATCATGGCTTTAACTCGCTTCTGAAGCGCATCGGCCAGGTGGCCAATACCGCGGCGGCGAACAAAGCGATTGCAGGTAACCCCAAGGCAACGAGCAAAGGGGATGGTGCCGCAAGCGCGCCGGTTGCTGGGAAAGCCGCACTGCCGCCTGCAATGCCGCCGATTGATGTAAATGCCTATGAATGTGTGACGACGCTCGACCGGCTTGACCACTGGATTTCGCGCGCGACGGAAACGGGACTGGTGGCCTTCGACACCGAAACCGACAGTCTCGAGGCGGTGACGGCGCGGCTAGTCGGGTTCAGCCTTGCCGTGGCACCGGGGGAAGCATGCTATGTGCCGCTTGGCCATGGAGGCACCGACCTGCTTGCCGAAAATCCGGAGCAGATTCCCTTTGCCGAAGCGCTGGCGCGGTTGAAGCCGTTGCTGGTCGAACCGAGCGTTTTGAAAATTGGCCAGAACCTTAAATATGACATCAGCGTCTTGGCGCAGCATGGCCTGACTATTTCACCGTTCGACGACACGATGGTGATGAGCTTTGCACTGGATGCCGGCGATCACGGCCATGGCATGGACGAACTGGCGCGTTTGCATCTGGGGCATGAATGCATCAGCTATAAAAGCGTGACCGGCACCGGTAAAAGCCAGATAGGTTTTGCCGAAGTGCCGTTGGTCGATGCGACAAAATATGCGGCGGAGGACGCCGATGTTACGTTGCGTCTTTGGCACCATCTGAAATTGCGGCTCAGCCCGGACAGGGTCACGACGGTCTATGAACTGGTCGACCGTCCGTTGGTACCTGTCCTGTCGAAAATGGAATGCACCGGCATCAAGGTTGACCGGGCCGTGCTCGCCCGACTGTCGGGCGAATTTGCCGCGCAGATGGAAAGCCTTGAAAAGGAAATCCACGAACTGGCAGGGCAGCCGTTCACCATCGGCAGCCCGCAGCAATTGGGCAATATCCTGTTTGAAAAAATGGGACATAAGGGCGGGAAAAAGGGCAAGTCCGGTCAATATTCGACCGACGTGACCGTGCTGGAGGATCTGGCCGGACAGGGCGTGGAAATCGCGCGCAAGGTGCTCGACTGGCGGCAATTGGCGAAGCTCAAATCAACCTATACCGACAGTTTGCAGGAACAGATCAACCCTAAAACGGGTCGCGTCCACACCAGCTATTCACTGGTGGGCGCGCAGACCGGGCGGCTGTCCTCGACCGATCCCAATTTGCAGAATATTCCGATCCGCACCGAAATGGGCCGCCAGATACGCGATGCCTTTGTCGCCGAACCGGGCAATGTCATTCTGTCGGCCGACTATAGCCAGATCGAGCTGCGCCTTGCCGCGCATTTTGCCGATGTCGCGCCCTTGCGCGATGCCTTTGAAAAGGGTGAGGATATTCACGCGCGCACCGCGCAGGAAATGTTTGGCGAGGTCAATCGCGACACCCGCGGCCGCGCCAAGACCATCAACTTTTCGATCCTTTACGGCATTTCGCGCTGGGGTCTTGCCAAACGCCTGGAATCGACGCCGGATGAGGCGCAGGCCCTGATCGACGCCTATTTCAAACGCTTTCCGGGTATCTCCAACTATATTCAGGAAACGCTGGCTACGGTGCGGGAATGCGGCCATTCCACAACCTTGTTCGGTCGCAAGACATGGTTCCCGCGCATCAAGTCCGCCAATCAGGCAGAACGGCAGGGAAGCGAGCGCGCCGCGATCAACGCGCCCATTCAGGGAACCAGCGCGGACATTATCAAACGCGCCATGGTCCGGATGGGTCCGGCGCTTGCTGATGCGGGGCTGTCACATGTTAAAATGCTGTTGCAGGTGCACGACGAATTGGTTTTCGAGCTGCCCGAAGGTGACGTCGCCAAGGCGAGTGATATCATCCGGTCGGTAATGGCAGACGCATCAGAACCTTTAGTCCATCTTTCTGTCCCCCTGGGTGTTGAAATCGGCACCGGCTCCAGCTGGGGTGCGGCGCACTGACGGGAGCAGTTTTTTCTACCCTAGATTCGTTACTTCCCGGCGCGCGGGAATGGCCCTTTTGAAACTGTCCCCAAACTGTAACGCGGGTGACGTGAGTACGTAACCTAGTGCAGCTATCCGACAGTTCCAGTTGTAGCAACATCTGGAAAATCCATGACAAAAGTCGCCAAAAAAAGTGAAATCGGGGGTATTTTCGACCCCAAAATGCCGGATTGGTTCCATGAAAAGGAACCCCGCAGTTTCCAACCCAAAAAGAAATACAGGACTGTATGGATATCGGATATCCATTTGGGAACATCGGGCTGCAACGCTGAATTGCTGCTGGATTTCCTGCAAAGTATCAAATGTGAAACGCTTTATCTCGTCGGCGATATTGTCGATGGGTGGCGGCTACGCAAAGGCTGGTATTGGCCGTCGAGCCACAATGAAGTCCTGCGCCGCATTTTGAAAATGGCGCACAAGGGCACACGGGTTGTCTATGTACCGGGCAATCATGACGAAATGTTCCGCGACTATGTGGGGCTTGGCTTTGGCGGCGTCGAGCTGGCGCATGAAGCCATCCACGAAACCGCCGATGGCCGGTTGCTGCTGGTCACGCATGGCGACATGTTCGACAGTGTCGTGCTCTATGCCAAATGGTTGGCGTTCCTGGGCGACACGGCTTACACATTTTTGCTGAAGGCCAATGTGTGGCTGAACGCCGTGCGCCGTCGCCTGCATTTGCCTTATTGGTCGCTGTCATCCTATCTGAAAATGCGGGTTAAAAACGCCGTCGCGTTTATCGGCGAATATGAAGAAGCCGTCGCCCGCGCTGCAATTGAGCGCGGCGTTGATGGTGTCGTTTGTGGACATATCCACCATGCGGAAATTCGCGATTTTGATGGCGTCACTTATTATAATGATGGCGACTGGGTGGAAAGTTGCACCGCATTGGTCGAGGACAAGCATGGTAATATGTCCATTCTCGACTGGGCCGAAGAAAATCGCCAGCGCAAATATGCTGCCAAGATGGCAACCGTTTCCGCATGAGAATTGCAATCGCCACGGACGCTTGGCGGCCGCAAATCAACGGTGTTGTCCGCACCCTTGAAATGACCGTTAAATTGCTCCGCGAACGGGGGCATGAAGTGTGCGTCATCAGCCCGGACCAGTTCCGCACGGTTCCTTGTCCGGGCTATGGCGAAATAAGGCTGGCGCTTGCCCCACGATTTGGCTTGCGTAAAAAACTGGCGGAATTTGCGCCTGATATCGTCCACATCTCGACCGAAGGGCCGATAGGTTGGAGCACCCGTCGTTGGTGCATGGTCAATTCCATTCCCTTTACCACCGCCTTTCACACCCGTTTCCCGGATTATGCGTCGGTGCGTACCGGGCTTTCACCAGATTTTTTCTGGCCGGTGATGCGTATTTTCCACAAATCCTCGCGCGCGGTGTTATCGGCGACGCCTCGCTTAAGCGAGGAGCTTGCAAGCCGCGGCATTTCGCATACCCGCCCTTGGACACGCGGCATCGACACCGGCATATTCAAACCGGGTTTGGCACCGCATCCTGCATTGGCCAATTTGCCCCGCCCAATTTTGCTATCGGTCGGCCGTGTCGCCATCGAGAAAAATCTTGAGAGTTTTCTTGATGCGGACGTCCCCGGTACGAAAGTCGTGGTGGGGGATGGTCCTGCGCTGGAGGAACTGAAAGCGCGTTATCCAGACGCCATATTCACCGGCAGCCTGAGCGGTGCCGAACTGGCGCAGGCCTATTGCGCGGCGGATGTGTTTGTATTTCCCAGCAAGACCGATACATTTGGTCTTGTGATGATCGAAGCATTGGCTTGCGGTGTTCCGGTTGCAGGATATCCTGTACCCGGTCCATTGGATATCATCGGCGGACAGGGGCGAGGTCCCTATGACGACCTGTCCAAACCCGTCGGATATGTGTCGGAATCCTTACCGATTGCGATTAAAAATGCCCTGCTGTGTGACCGGCGGGACGCGGCGGCTTATGGAGCGCTGTTTACGTGGGACAATGCGCTCGATCAGTTTCTGGCGGCGCTGCATTCGGCCCGTCACCATATGTTGGAGACAGCCTAACCGCGAGACCGGGCCTGACGATATGTGCCCAAAAGCCGGACCGAGTTGCAATGGAAGCGAAGCTCCTCCAGAGCCCGGTCAACCGCAATATCGCCCGGTGCGCCTTCGATGTCGGCGAAAAATTCTGTGGCCGCAAAGCTGGCGCCGTTTTGATAGCTTTCAAGCTTTGTCATATTGACGCCATTGGTGGCAAACCCGCCCATCGCCTTGTACAGTGCGGCGGGAATATTTTTTACCTCAAAGATAAATGTCGTCATCAACGTGCCGTCCATTGCGGTGCGGTCGGCAGGTTCGCGTGACAATAGTACAAAGCGGGTCATGTTGCTCGCATCATCCTGCACGCCGTCATTGATGGCAACCAGCCCGTAAATCTCGGCGGCGATCGGTGGCGCGATGGCGCCCGCGCTGGGGTCATCACTGGCCGCGACAAAAGCAGCAGCGGCAGCGGTGTCGGCATAGGCCACCGGGATAATCCCATGCTCCCGCAAATAATGGCGGCATTGACCCAAAGCCTGCGGATGGCTCATGGCGGTAGTCAGCTTGGCATCGGCCGCTTTGGCCATCAGGCAATGGCGGATGGTCATGAAATGCTCAGCGATGATGCTCAAGCCTGATTCGGGAAGAAGAAAATGAATGTCGGCCACCCTGCCGTGCAGGGAATTTTCAATGGGAATGATGGCGCGCGCGGCCTTTCCGTCTTTGACGGCATCAATGGCATCTTCGAAGGAAAAGCAGGGCAGAGGATGGCAATTGGCGTCAAATTCAAGTGCTGCCAAATGCGAATTTGCGCCCGGCGCACCCTGAAATGCAACGGCGCGTGCAGGGTCGGCGATTGCAACGGCGGTCATCTGTTTGACCTTGGCGAGGGCGGGGGCGGGATAGCTGTCCATGTTGGTGCCGCGTTACGGGACTGAAACATATCGGGCAAGACCGGATTTCCGCTCTTGCACGGCTTCCTTTGGGCTATTAGAGGGGCGAGGGAATCCGGCGGCCGTTAAAGCCGCATGCAATGAACAGCATAACAGGGCAGACAATCAATGGATGATCGCAGTAATACAATCGCAGGTTGGGTTTTGGCCGGTGGCATCGCCGCTTTGGGACTGAGCATTGCTTCGGGAATGTATTTCCACCGCGGCGAAGTTGAAAAACCGGGCTATGCGATCGAGGCTGCGGCAGCTGATGGCGAAGCCGGTCCGGTCATTCCCCTTGCAACCTTGCTTGCCGCAGCCGATCCAGCAAAGGGTGAGGCGGTTTTCAAAAAATGCATGGCTTGTCATACCATCGCATCTGGGGGCGCAAATGGCATTGGGCCTAATTTATGGGCCGCTTTGGGGAAACCCCATGGCCATGTTGCCGGCTTTGCTTATTCAGATGCTCTAAAATCGGTGCCGGGAAATTGGGACTGGGAAGGCATGGATAAGTGGCTTGCCAACCCCAAAAAATATGCGCCCGGTACCAAGATGACCTTTGCGGGCCTTGGTAATCCGGTGGATCGCGCCAATTTGATTGTCTATTTGAACAGCCAAGGCTCAAATCTCCCGCTTCCAGCGCCTGTTGCAGCCCCTGCACCGACAGACGAAGCCGCTAAGGCCGGTGAACCCGCCACGGCCGGTGAAGCACCAAAGGCAGAAGAAGCAGTCGCAAAGTAAAAGCGTCCAGCGTCAAATCAACCGTCGCGCGCCACTTCGATCAGGCGACGAGCTGCACAGTCTCGCGCTTCTCCCTTGTGCGGACGGTGACCGGAGGCCCGCGACGAAGGTGCGTTCGCACTCTATCCCGTGCAAAAAGTGCGGGGTAGAGCGAAAGGGACATCTTCGCTCCCTAACGCACCACATCGCGGAAAAACGCCGCAAGCTGCCGTGCATTTTCATCCCATGAAAAGGCGCTGACATTGGCGGCGACCGCGTCGCGGGCGGGGGGATTGGCGAGGATGTCGCGCGCGGCATCGGCCACGGCCTGCGGCGTGCGGTCGACGATACGACCGGCGGCGGGTGTTTTTACCAATTCTCTGATACCGCCCACGTCGCTCGCGATGATCGGCGTTCCGCAGGCGAGCGCCTCGACCCATGCATTGGCCAGTCCCTCGCTGGCGGACACAAGCGCCATGATATCGGCCGCCGCGAACAGGGCAGGCAGGTCGTCATGCGGTACATTGCCCAGAAAGGCCACGCGATCGGCAACGCCCAACTCTAATGCCAGTGCGCGAAAATCACGTTCGCTCTCGCCCGCGCCCGCCAGCAGCAACTTGGCATCGGGCAGCAACGGCAGCGCCGCGATCAAAAGGTCCTGACCCTTGCGGGGAATGAGCGCCCCGACGCACAGGATCAAAGGGCCGTTGATATCCAGCTTTGCCTTTTCAACCGCACGGTCACGGGGCAGGAACCGGCTTTGATCGAGCCCGGTATAATGCACGCGGATCTTGCCTGCATCCATCCCCATTGCCACCATATCCGCCTTCAGCGCGGCGGATACGGCCAGCAATCCCGCGGCACCGTCCGCCGCCGACACTATTTGTGCGGTACATCCTGGTTGTGCGCCCCAATGATGGATATCGCCGCCCCGTGCCTTGATCGTAAAAGGAATGCCAAGTGCCTGCGACAGCCGCATGGCAGCGGGACCGTCGGGATAGAAAAACTCGGCATCGATCAGGTCGAATTTGACATCGGAATGCAGCTTTCGGGCCAGTGGTAAAATGGCCGACACGATCATTGCCGGATTCACCCTGCCACCGATCTTTGGAATGGCAGTAAAATGCGGGCGATAAACGTCCAGTTCGCCCCATTGTTCAAAGCGGGGCAGTTGACGCAGCTTAGCCTGTTCGCCCATCTGTGACAGTGGCCAGGGAGCGACGCCGACGGGGTTGATAACCGTCACGGCAACATCGCCAATGGCGGTCAATGCCGCAGTTTGCCGCTCAACAAAAATCCCGAAATTCGGGCGGATGGACGCCGGGAATAGCGTCGAGAGCGTTAATATACGCACATCGGCGCCTATAATGCCCGTACCAGCCGAACCGCTTTGGCAATCCAGGCGGGGTCAGTTACCACTTGCTGCCGGGCACCTGCTTCCAGAGGCAGGATATGCAATTTGCCGTCCTCACGGCCCAAAAGCCGCCCGAATATGAAGCGGCCACCGGGGCGGGGAACAAGCACATCAAGATTGAGCGCCGTCGCGAACGCTTCGGGTTGGAGCTGTTCCATCCACAATTCATCGCCGCGCCGATATTCGCCCGACGTTGCCGCCACCCGCATCCCGATCATCGAATCGCCAATATTGGGGACCATGATGCGTTCCTGCTTGGTGGGTGCATGGGTACCATCATCATCCAGCACCGCCGCAACCGGCAGATAGTGCTGATCGGGAAGGGCGACCAGATCGCTGGAATCCACGCCCAGCGCATCGGCGATCCGGTTGATCCAGATAAGCGACAAGACGCGCATTCCAGTTTCGAGTCGCCCGATCGTCTGCGCCGTCGTGGCGGGTTTGCACCGTGCTGCGACATCGGCCAAAGTCAGTCCCTTTGCCTTACGCACATCACGAATACGGCTTTGCATAGCAATTCCTCCGATTACCAAATAGGTTTTTTCTTTCCTACATTATTTACCACATGGCAAGATTGATTCGTACTTAACGGAGAAGTTCATGCCTAGAAGTCCAAGCGTCGCCTCGAAACATTATGATCCGCGTCCATTAACCGAACAGGCTCATCCTGACAGCATGAAGGTGGGAAAACGGGAAAATTCTCGCCGGACAGTGAAGGTCAATTTGGCTGAATCGCCGCTGTCATGGCTCTTTGCGCGCGGGTTCCTGACGGAGCGGCAGCTTTTGGCGGGTGAACAATTAAGGGCGGATTATGAATCGGCGGCCTTGTCCCCGCAAATAACGATGCGATGGGACCCCGTGCCGCGTGGTGCGCGCAAGCAAGGTCCGCCGCCCGGCCTGAACACCACCGAGCGGATGATCGCCGCCAAGGTGCGCTTTGATGCGGCGATTGCGGTGGTGGGGCCGGACCTTGCCGATATTGCATGGCGCGTGGTCTGTGCAGGCGAGGCGATGACGGTCGCCGAGCGGGCTTTGGCGTGGCCGGTGCGCTCAGGCAGGCTGGTGCTGAAAATCGCGCTCGACCGGTTGGCGGATTTCTACCGCTTGCCGCATTAGGAGGCGCTTAGCCTGCCATTTCCTCCACCAGCATCGCGAGTTCCAGCCACCGTTCCTCGGCCGCTTCTTTTTCGGCGCGCAATGCGTCGCACTTTGCCGTCAGTGCGGAAAAGCGCGCTGGATTGCGGGTGTAGAGCGCGGGGTCGGCCATCTCGGCCTCTGCCGCCACAATCTCCCCGTCTATCGCCTCGATCCGCCCCGGCAACAGGTCATAGTCGCGCTGGTCCTTATAGGATAATTTGGCGGGGCGGGCAGTGGGCTTGGGCGCGGATTGCTCCACCGGAGCCGCGGCCTTGTCGGCTTTCTTGCGGGCATCGTTGGTGTCACGCCGGTCGCGCTTGGCTTCCCAGTCGGCATAGCCGCCGGCGATGATATCAACCTTCCCCGATCCATCGAGGCCCAGCGTCAGGTTCACCGTGCGATCCAGAAAATCGCGGTCGTGACTGACGATCAGGACGGTGCCGTCATAATCGGCGATCACCTCCTGCAACAGGTCGAGCGTTTCCAGATCGAGATCGTTGGTCGGCTCGTCCAGCACCAGCAAATTCGCCTCCCGCGCAAATTCGCGGGCGAGCAATATGCGCGACTGTTCGCCGCCCGACAGCGTGCCGATGCGCGCCTCGATCAGTTCGGGGTCGAACAGAAATTCCTTGAGATAGCCCTGCACATGCTTTCGCACCCCGCGCACGTCGATCCAGTCGCTACCGTCGGCGAGCACATCGCGCACGCGCTTTTCGGGCGAAAGGAGCTTGCGTTGTTGGTCGATGACGATGCCGGTCAGTGTCGGCGAAAGCGTGATGCTGCCGGTATCAGGTTGCGTCTCGCCGGTCAGGATACGGATCAGCGTGGTCTTGCCCGTCCCGTTGGCGCCGACAATCCCGATCCGGTCCCCGCGCTGGATACGCAAGGTGAAATCCTTGATGATCGTGCGGTTGCCAAAGCTTTTGCCGACCGCTTCCGCATTAATGACGGTCTTGGTCTTGCTGTCGTCGCTCGCGGCCGCGAGCTTGGCGGTGCCCTGCGGCCCCATCATCGCCGCCCGCGCCGCGCGCATTTCATAAAGCTTGGCGAGGCGGCCCTGATTCCGCTTGCGCCGCGCCGTCACGCCGCGTTCCAGCCAGTGCGCCTCGATCTTCAGCTTCGCGTCCAGCCGGTCGGCATTGCGCGCATCTTCGGCATAGACCCGCTCGGTCCATGCATCATAGCCGCCAAAGCCGATCTCGTTACGCCGCAGCAAGCCACGATCAAGCCAGAATGTCTGCCGCGTCAACCGCGTCAAAAAGGTACGGTCATGGCTGATGACCATGAAGGCACCGCGATAGCGGGTCAGCCAGTCTTCCAGCCATTCGATCGCGGCCAGATCGAGATGGTTCGTAGGCTCGTCCAGCAGCAACAGATCAGGCTCGCTCGCCAGCGCCCGGCAAATCGCGGCGCGCCGCTTTTCCCCGCCGCTTGCGGTCTTGGCTTCCCGGTCGAGGTCGATACCCAACTGGTCGGCAATCGCACGCACCGCATATTCGGGCGGACCTTTGTCGCCATGCACCGCAAAATCCACCAGCCGGTCAAAAGAGGCGACATCGGGGTCCTGATCCAGCATCACAATGTTCGTGCCCGGCACCACCACGCGCTTGCCCTTGTCGGCCTCAACCGATCCGGCGACCAGTTTCATCAAAGTCGTCTTGCCCGCGCCATTGCGTCCGATCAGCGCCAGCCGGTCGCGCGCGCCGATGAACAGGTTGATATCTTCAAACAACCAACCGCCGCCCTGCTGCAGCGCGAGATTTTCAAAGGCAAAGATCGGGGGTTGGGACATGCCAGCGCGGATAGGGGGAGGGCGGTTGCAATGCAAGCCCGTCGCTGTGGGTTCCGCCCCTTTGCGCTGAGCCATCCAGCCGTCACCCTCGTTCAACCCCATCCCGTCACCCTGAAGAACAAAGCCCGTCACCCTGAACCCCACGCTCGTCACCCTGAACCCCACCCTCGTCACCCTGAATTTGTTTCAGGGTCCATCTGTCAGTTCATTCCCGCCTTGTCGTGAAACGCCAAACTGTTACGCGGGGTTCGGTTTTATCTCTTACCCAGGGCAACGCTGCACGATGGACCCTGAAACAAGTTCAGGGTGACGGGTGGGTAGTTCTGGGTGACGCGTGTATTGTTCAGGGTAAGGCATGGCATCTTTCCCAACTCACACATTCACCCGCCTTGTTTCTCGCTCATCCCCGCTTTAGGACCCAAGCCATCGAAAGGGCCAGCACATGCGTACCATCTACCTCAACGGCAGCTACATCCCCGAAACCGAAGGTCAGGTGTCGGTGTTCGACCGCGGCTTTCTCTTTTCGGATTCGGTGTATGAGGTCGTCTCGGTTCTGGGTGGCAAACTCGTCGATTTCGACGGCCATGTGCAGCGCCTTGCCCGTTCTTTAAGCGAACTTGGCATAGAAGGTGCCCCCGATGCCGACGCGTGGCTTTCCATCTGCCGCGACCTAGTCGCGCGCAACGCGGTGGAGGAGGGCATGATCTATTGGCAGGTCACACGCGGCGCGCCATCGGACCGGGATTTTGTCTTTCCTGCACCTGGCACCGCGCCAACGGTGCTGGCCTTTTCACAAAGCCGTATCCTTGCCGACAACCCGTCCGCCGTACGCGGCATCCACGTGGTGACCTTGCCCGATTTGCGCTGGGGCAGGGCGGATATCAAGACGACGCAATTGCTTTATGCATCGCTGATGAAGAATGAGGCGATTGCCTGCGGTGCCGACGATGCATGGATGGTGCGCGACGGGTTCATCACCGAGGGCACGGCGCAGAACGCGCATATCATCACGCAATCGGGCACATTGGTAACGCACCCGCTCAACCGCGAGATATTGCACGGCATTACCCGCGCGGCGGTTCTCCCTTTGGCGGGGCATCCCATTGAAGAGCGGCCTTTTTCTGTCACCGAGGCGGAACAAGCTGCCGAAGCGTTTGTTTCCTCTGCCTCTGGCTTTGTAATGCCGGTTGTGCGGATAAATGATCAGATAATCGGTGATGGAAAACCCGGTTCGGCAACCGTTCAGCTTCGCAAAGCCTATATCGATTGGGCACGTCGCACCGCCACATGATCGGTCCGTGCACTGTAGGAGTAAGAATATGCGTAAGTACATTTTGGCAGCGCTTTTGGCAGCGGGCAGCATGACAGCGGGGGAAGCGATGGCAACGCAGGTAAATATCACGGCAACAAATCCGGTCATTGACCTGACGATTAGCGACACCGTCGAAGCCAAGCCCGACATCGCGACATTTTCTACAGGCGTACAGACCCTGGCCCCGACCGCGAGTGAAGCGGTGCGCCAGAATAATGTGCAAATGGCCTCGGTCGTCGCACGCCTCAAGAAATTGGGCATTGCCGACAAGGACATCCAGACCACGCAAATCAGCCTGAACCAGCAGTTCGACTATCGCGATGGCCAGCAGGTATTCAAAGGCTATCAGGCATCGAATATTGTCAACGCCAAGCTGCGCGACCTGAAAAAGCTAGGCGCATTTCTGGACGCGTTGGCCGTGGATGGCGCGACCAATTTCAACGGTCCGACCTTCGGCATTGATGATGACAGCAAATATCGCGAAATGGCCCGCGACAAGGTGTGGGCAACCGCAATGGCCCGCGCAAAATCGATGGCGCAAAAGGCAGGCTACACCAATGTGCGCGTGCTGCGTGTCGAAGAAACCGAGGGCCAGGGCGGCGGTTATCAACCCATGCCCATGATGGCCCGCACGATGGACGCATCGGAAAAGTCGACGCCGATTGCGCCGGGTGAGTTGAGCGTCGGGGCAACGGTTTCGTTTACGTTTGAAATGGTAAAGTGAATTAGGATCAAAACCGCTAAGGGTCAGGATCTTTTAAATGCGCTTGCGAGGCGTCAAAATGGCGAAGTTATCAAATCCAAATGCACCTCGCCGATAATTATGTCACCGGCAATCGCATTTGGTTAAAGATGAAAGTCATTTTGACGTATTATGACCATATCGGCGATTTCGACCTGACACTAAACTTCGTAAAAGTCGCAGATGGCTTTCCACGCTTCGTCGGCGGTTTCGACGAAGCGAAACAGGTCGAGATCTGGCGGGCTGATCACGCCTTCGAGCATCAGTTCTTCAAAATTGACGACGCGGTTCCAGAATTCCTTGCCGAACAGCAGGATGGGCATTTTCTTCACTTTTCCGGTCTGTACCAGCGTCAGCAATTCGAAAAATTCATCAAAAGTCCCAAAGCCGCCGGGGAAAACCGCAACGGCACGGGCGCGCAACAGGAAGTGCATCTTTCGCAGGGCGAAATAATGGAACTGGAAACTCAACCGGGGTGTGACATATAAATTGGGTGCCTGCTCATGTGGCAAGACGATGTTGAGGCCGACAGATTCGGCGCCGACATCATGGGCACCGCGATTGGCCGCCTCCATGATGGACGGTCCGCCGCCCGAGCAGACGACGAAGTGCCGTCGACCCTCTTCATCGGTGATATGGGCCTGACTAGCCAATTGGGCGAGATGCCGCGCCTCTTCATAGAAACGCGATTTTTCCTGCATACGTTCGGCAATGGTGCGCGAACGGTCATCGGTTGCAGCGGCCAGCAGGGCGTCGGCTTTTTCCGGTTCGGGAATTCGCGCCGAACCATAAATAACCAACATCGACCCGATATTCGCCTCATCCAGAAGCATTTCGGTTTTCAGCAATTCCAGCTGGAACCGGACCGGACGCAAATCTTCGCGCAAAAGAAATTCCGCGTCCTGAAATGCCAGTCGATAGGATTTGCTGCGTGTTTGTGGGGTGGAAAGCTGTTGCTCTGCGAAATCCGCTTCCTGTTGGGCTTTATAGAAGCGGCGATCAGTAATTTTTGTGTCGTTCATTAGGACGGGTTTAGTCGCACCGACCGTCTTTTGCCACCCCTTATCGGCAATAAGCCGAACCATCTTTCGTTGATTTTGACATATCGAAATGGAAATGATTGGCGTGCTGGGCGTTGTATTCGGGGCCTAGGACGGTACCGAAGCGTTTGCAGGCCGATTGATGCAGCCGTTTCAAAAACTCGCGTTCTTCCGATTTTCCGTTCCAGCCGCTCAGAACCGAGATGCGGCGACCATCGCGCAGTACAAAGGCGGATATATCGATCGCATTGGCAAATGCGTGCTCAGACAATTTGCCCGATCGACCGCCATTTACGTTTCGGCAGCTATAGGTGCCGAAAGTTTCAATCCGCACGACGTCTGACCCCAGAAACTGCCGTGCCGCAGGCCTGACCGCAAATTTGGCCCATGCCGCAAATTTGCTTGCAAGAGGGCAGGTCATGGGTCCTAAATTGGTCGCTTCGGTTCCCAAATCCATCACCTTGATTGTATCAATTGTCCGGCAACCACCCCCCAGATTCTTGTTGGGGAGGACAGTGAACCGAACCGATTGGGCTTTCAGTTCAGACAGGCATTTGCGGGATTCAGCGGTGTTGAAACTATCATTTACCGGACGGGAAATATCACGTCCGTCGCGGCCGCCACAACCTGCCAAAGCCACTATGACAATCAGGCCAGAAGGGAAATAGATTTTGCGCCCTAACATGATGCCTGTTTTAGCGTGACATGACGCGCTGTCGAACATCAATTTGCGTTTTGACTCAACGGTCAGCGTGCATAGCGAACCTTTGGCCGCAACCTCCATGGCCAAGATTGCTTCAATTTCAGCATTGCAAGCCCAATCGACAGTCCTTATCGCCGCAACATGTTGCGAATCATTCTTAATAAGAAGCTTGTGTTTTGGCTATTCCTCTCTATTCCGGCGCTGTTGATGATGGTGCGTTTCAATTCGGGTGATGTGCTGGCCATGGATATGCTGCATCCCACAGGGGAGTGGTCGGCGCGACTGATGATCGTTGCGATGATCCTTAGCCCGCTTGTTTCGATTTTGGGACCGAAGCGCTGGTTAAACTGGCTGGTGCAGCGCCGACGCGCTTTGGGGGTTGCGTCTTTCGCTTATGCCGTGCTGCATCTGATTTTCTATCTGATCGATATGGGGAATTTAGACGATATACTTGCCGAGTTTTGGGCGCTTGGCATCTGGACAGGCTGGGCAGCGATGCTGCTATTTTTGCCTATTGCGATGACCAGCAACGATGCTTGGCAGCGTCGGTTGAAGGCGGGGTGGAAGCGGTTGCAGCGCCTTGTTTATCCTGCGGCAATTCTGGTGCTTGTCCATTGGATATTCATCCATAATAATTTAGGCCCTGCTTTGGTGCACTTCATTCCGCTGGCGCTGCTTGTCGCCGCCCGATTTTTTCTTTCCTCCAAAATTCTGCATAAAGGAATATGACAATGCGTATGATTTCTACCCTCGCACTCGCAGCGGCATCTGCGATTGCCCTGGCGTCTGTACCCGCTTCGGCAACCGGCGTCATCAAATGCAAGGCTGGCCCTGTATCCGGCTGGAAAACGCAGGACGAACTGACCAAGAAGTTGACCAAAGAAGGCTGGACCGTCCGCAAATCCAAAGTCGACGGCGGTTGCTATGAAGTCTATGGCACCACCCCTGAAGGCGACCGGGTCGAGGCCTATTTCCACCCCGTCACGCTGGAAAAACTCTATGTCGGCCGCCGTGGTGAAGTGCTGTTTCGCAAGCAGGGTTATTGAGCGCCTGCGTCGATAGTCGTTGACAAAACCGGGGCCGCGCTTAAACGCGGCTTCGGGCCACGCGGTCCCAACGCCGCGCTGCTCTCTGCAAGGAGACGCTTATATGACTATCAGTAAACCCCCCATCGAGGGTGCGCTTGCGCAGCCGACCAAACCAGCAACCAAGCCGGCGCGTCCGTACTTTTCTTCCGGTCCCTGCGCGAAGCCGCCGGGTTGGGAAGCTTCCAAATTAGCAACCGAATCACTGGGCCGCTCGCACCGCGCCAAGATCGGCAAGTCGCGTCTGCAACTTGCCATCGACCTGATGCGCGAAGTGCTGCAGGTGCCCGATACGCACCGGATCGGCATTGTGCCCGGTTCGGACACCGGCGCTATCGAAATGGCGATGTGGACTATGCTCGGCGCACGGCCGGTCACAATGCTTGCGTGGGAAAGCTTCGGTGAAGGTTGGGTGACCGATGTCAACAAACAGCTCAAGCTGAACGCCACCGTCCTGAATGCGCCCTATGGCGAAATTCCGGATCTGTCGGCGGTCGATTTCAGCAATGATGTCGTCTTCACCTGGAACGGCACCACCTCGGGTGCACGTGTTTCCAATGGCGACTGGATCGCAGATGACCGCGAAGGCCTGACCTTCAATGATGCGACCTCCGCCGTGTTTGCCTATGACATGCCTTGGGACAAGCTCGATGTAACGACCTTTTCCTGGCAGAAGGTTTTGGGCGGTGAAGGCGCGCATGGCGTGCTGATCCTCGGCCCGCGCGCCGTGGAGCGGCTCGAAACCTACACTCCAGCATGGCCTTTGCCCAAGATATTCCGCCTGATGTCGAAAGGCGCGCTGGCTGAAGGCGTGTTCAAGGGCGAAACCATCAACACCCCCTCGATGCTCGCGGTCGAAGACGTCATTTTCGCGCTGGATTGGGCGAAAAGCGTGGGCGGATTGCAAGGTCTGATGGGCCGTTCGGATGCCAATGCCGCCGCGCTTGGCAAGATTGTTGCCGACCGGACATGGCTTGGCCATCTTGCCGCCGACGAAGCAACGCGGTCGAAAACCTCGGTCTGCCTGACTGTCGAAGGCGCGGATGAGGCGTTCATCAAGAAGTTCGCCGCACTGCTCGAAGCCGAAGGTGCTGCCTATGACATTGCGGGCTACCGCGATGCACCGCCGGGTCTGCGGATCTGGTGTGGTGCGACTGTCGACACCGCCGATATCGAGGCGCTCGGACCATGGATCGACTGGGCCTATTCTCAGCTCACCTCTTAATTCCAAGCCGTCACCCTGAACTTGGTTCACCTTCGGTGACTGCGTTCCAGGGCCTTACTTTCGCCGGTAAAATAAGATGCTGAAACGAGTTCAGCATGACGGCATTTCAGAACGGAACAAAAAATGACAAAACCTCGCGTACTTATCTCCGACAAAATGGACCCCAACGCCGCCAAGATCTTCATCGAGCGCGGCTGTGACGTAGATGTAATCACCGACAAGACCCCCGAAGAACTCGCCGCCATGATCGGCGACTATGACGGTCTTGCCATCCGCAGCTCAACCAAGGTGACCAAGGCCATTTTGGATGCCGCGACAAATCTGAAGGTCATTGGCCGCGCGGGAATCGGCGTCGACAATGTCGATATCCCCGCCGCCTCGGCCAAGGGCGTGGTCGTGATGAACACGCCGTTCGGCAACTCGATCACCACCGCCGAACACGCCATCGCCCTGATGTTCGCCCTCGCGCGCCAATTGCCCGAGGCGAACGCGCAGACGCAGGCGGGCCTGTGGCCGAAAAACGGCTTCATGGGGGTTGAAGTCACGGGCAAGACGCTGGGCCTGATCGGTGCCGGCAATATCGGCAGCATCGTCGCCAGCCGCGCGCTTGGCCTGAAGATGAAGGTTGTCGCATTCGACCCGTTCCTGACCGCAGAGCGCGCCGTCGAAATGGGCGTCGAGAAAGCGGACCTCGACACATTGCTGGCAAAGGCCGATTTTATCACGCTGCACACGCCGCTGACCGACCAGACCCGCAACATCTTGTCGAAGGACAATCTCGCCAAGACAAAGAAGGGCGTCCGCATCATCAATTGTGCGCGCGGTGGATTGGTTGACGAAGCGGCGCTGAAAGAGGCGCTGGATAGTGGGCAGGTCGCAGGCGCAGCGCTTGACGTGTTCGCAACCGAACCCGCCAAGGAATCACCTTTGTTCGGCACGCCCAACTTTATCTGCACCCCGCATCTGGGCGCATCGACCAATGAAGCGCAGGTCAATGTGGCACTTCAGGTGGCTGAACAGATGGCCGATTATCTGGTCACAGGCGGCGTCACGAACGCGCTCAACATGCCCAGCCTGTCTGCCGAAGAGGCGCCGAAGCTGAAGCCTTATATGACCTTGGCGCAAAAACTGGGGTCGCTCGTCGGCCAACTCGCGCATGATGATCTCGACAATATCGCGATCGAAGTCGAAGGCGCGGCGGCGGAGTTGAATATGAAGCCGATCACAGCGGCAGTGCTTTCCGGTTTCATGCGTCGTTTTTCTGATGCCGTGAACATGGTCAACGCGCCCTATCTTGCCAAGGAGCGCGGCTTCGATATCCGCGAAGTACGCCACGACAAGACCGGCGCTTATCACACGCTAATTCGGGTGACCGTCAACACCAGCCAGGGTCCGCGCTCGGTCGCCGGAACGCTTTTCGCCAACAGTGAAGCGCGGCTGGTTGAAATCTTCGGCATCAGCCTCGAGGCGGAGCTGGAAGGCAACATGCTCTACATCGTCAATGAAGACGCGCCCGGCTTCATCGGTCGCGTCGGCACGACGTTGGGCGAGGCTGGCCTGAACATCGGCACCTTCCACCTCGGCCGCCGCAGTGCCGGTGGCGAGGCGGTATTGCTATTGTCGATGGACTCCAAGATCGAAGAGCCGGTGTTGTGGCAGTTGTGCAAGCTGCCCGGCGTAAAAACGGTAAAGGCGCTTAAATTCTGATCGGGGCTTTCCCAAAAAGCGTTTTCGCGTAAAGAGCCTGCATGACCAGCATATCGCCCGATCTTTTGCCCGAAGGTTTCCGCGACCGCCTGCCTGTGCAGGCGGAGGCCGCGGTTCGGGTGGCGCGCGCTATGCTCGACGTCATGGCGTCACACGGCTATGGCCGGGTCAGCCCGGCCATAGCCGAATTCGAAGCCAGCCTTTCGGCCCGCAGTGGCGGCGCAACGCGCAGCAGCCTGTTGCGCTTCACCGATCCTGTATCGGGACATACGCTGGCCTTGCGCGGGGATATCACCGTGCAGGTTGGCCGCATCGCCACAACCCGGATGGCCGATGCACCGCGGCCGCTACGCCTGTGCTATCACGGCCAGATTCTGCGCCTGCGCGCTCGCCAGTTGCGGCCTGAACGGGAAATCACCCAATTGGGCGCCGAACTGATCGGCAATGACGGCGTCGCTGCGGCATCGGAAATCGTGACCGTTGCGGTCGAAGCACTGGAGGCGGCGGGGGTAAAGGATATCACTGTCGATTTCACCTTGCCCGATCTGGTCGAAACGCTGGCCGCCAAGGCCCTGCCGCTGTCGCCTGACAAGATCGATGCGGTGCGGTCCGAGTTGGATATGAAAGATGCAGGCGGATTGAGCGCTTTGGGGGCGGATGCCTATCTGCCCCTGCTCGCGGCAACCGGGCCTTTTGCCGAAGCGGTGAAGAAGCTGCGCGCCATTGATGCAGGCGGGGCGTTGGCCTCGCGAATTGGCGCGCTGGAAGCTATTGCAGAATCGCTCGGCGACCGCGCCACCATCACCCTCGACCCTACCGAGCGGCATGGCTTTGAATATCAAAGCTGGTTCGGCTTCACGCTCTTTGCCAAAGGCTACACCGCTGCACTCGGGCGCGGAGGCACCTATGCCATCGCGCGAACGGACGGCGGTGTCGAAGTCGCCACCGGCTTTTCGCTCTATCCCGATCCGTTGATCGACATCATCGCCGAAAAGGATGAAAACCGCCGCCTGTTCCTGCCATTAGGAACGCTGGCGTCCAAAGCGGCGCAGATGCGGAGCGAAGGCTGGATCACGGTCGCGGCGCTGGATGAGGCGGACAATGCTGAGGCCTTGGACTGTGCTTTTATGCTGAAGAGCGGCCGGGCTGAACCGGTCTAGCGTCGAACCCACCTCCGCTGAAAAAGTGAGCGTAACTGGCTTGTCCTTTCTCTCATTCCGTCACCCTGAACTTGTTTCACCTTCGGTGACTTCGTTGCAGGGTCCATTTTTCAGTCCATTCCTGCCTTGTCGTGACAAGCCACACAGTGAAGCACGGTTGCGTGATCTTTACTTCGGCGGGAATTGTTGCCCGATGGACCCTGAAACCAGTTCAGGGTGACGGTGCTTTTGGGCGGAGAGGTGCGAAAATCCGTCCCTTAATTCCCAAACACCTCTTTCAACCAAGCATCCACGACCGCCGTGGCGGGATAATCTTCGTCCCCCAGCTTGCGGTTGATCTCCATATGACCGCGCAAGCCTTTGCCCTCATATGCTTGCAGTTTCACGGACGTGCCATATTTTCGCAGGGCGGCAGCGAGGGCGGTGGATTGGTGGGCGCCGTCTTTGCGGTCGACGTGCAAGATCAGGAAGGCGGGTGCATTGGGGGATGGGGCGTGCCAATAGGGCGAAAGCGCTCTTTGCCGCACGGGGTCGAGGCCGAAAGCCCGTTCATAAGTTTCGGCCATAAATGCCCCGCCGTCCCGCATTTGTGTGGGCACGTCATAGGCCGCGCCATCCAGCGGGATGACGCCTTTCAGCGCTGATAGACGCAAGCCCTCATTTTGCAGATACACAGGGTCAGTGCCGACCAGGGCCGACAGATGCGCGCCTGCGCTATGACCCATCAGCACGATCCGGTCAGGGTCGATGCCAAGCCGCCGTGCATTGCTGCGCAAATAGGCGATGGCAGCGGCGACGTCGCTCGCCTGTTGTTCGACGGTCGCATCGGGAACAAGCCGATAGTTGATGCTGGCAAAGGCATAGCCTTGGGCGCGATAATGCGGGGCCTTGCTTTGGCCGGTGGCGTTATTCTTGTCGCCCCGTTTCCAGCCGCCACCGTGGACGAATATGACGAGCGGAGCCTTTTCCTGCGGCCCACGCCAGAAATCGAGCTTTTGCAAGTCATGGCTTCCATAGGCCATTTCTTTGCCTCCTGTTGCGGCACGCAAGGCGATTGCGGTGCCTTCGTCGCGCTGCCCCCGTTGGGCCACGGCGCAGGTACCGACCATCGCCAATGCCACGCCACCTAAAATCCATTTACGCATCTTTTGCCTCCATCGACGCTTTTGAGTGGACGTTTTGCGTCCATAGTCATAACGGGGCGCACGGCGAATCCCTTCGCAGAAAAATCCTTCTGTGCAGAAAAAGGCCCTTCAGTCAGGGAATTTTGAATGGCGAACGTAACCGTGATCGGCGCCCAATGGGGCGACGAAGGTAAAGGCAAGATTGTTGATTGGCTGGCCGAGCGGGCCGATGCCGTGGTCCGCTTCCAAGGCGGCCATAATGCCGGACACACATTGGTAGTCGGCGAAAATGTCTATAAACTGTCGCTTCTGCCGTCGGGCATAGTCACCGGCACATTGTCGATCATCGGCAATGGCGTGGTGCTCGACCCATGGGCTTTGCGCGATGAAATGGCGAAGCTGCGGGGGCAGGGCGTGTCGATCACGACCGAGAATTTCGCGCTGGCGGATAATTGCGCGCTGATATTGCCGATCCACCGCGATCTCGACGGTTTGCGGGAGGCGGCGGCGGGATCAGGCAAGATCGGTACGACCGGACGCGGCATTGGCCCTGCTTATGAAGATAAGGTCGGCCGCCGCGCGATCCGCGTGTGTGATCTCGCGCATCTCGATGCTCTGGAATCGCAACTGGACCGGCTTTGCGCGCACCATGACGCGCTGCGCGCCGGATTTGGCGAGCCGCCTGTGGACCGGGCGCGGTTGATTGCGGACCTCAAGGAAATTGCGCCCTTCGTTCTCGAATATGCCCAGCCAGTTTGGAAACGGCTGAACAAGGTCCGCAAGGCAGGTGCACGTATCCTGTTCGAAGGCGCGCAGGGCGTCTTGCTCGACGTCGATCACGGCACCTATCCCTTTGTCACCAGTTCCAACACCGTGTCCGGTACTGCGGCGGCGGGATCGGGTCTGGGGCCGAGTGCCGCCGGATTCGTGCTGGGTATTGTAAAGGCGTATACCACCCGTGTCGGTTCGGGGCCTTTCCCGACCGAGCTGGAAGACGAAACCGGCCAGCGTCTGGGCGAACGTGGCCATGAATTTGGCACGGTTACCGGACGCAAGCGCCGCTGTGGCTGGTTTGATGCCGTTATCGTCCGGCAAAGCTGCGCCGTTTCGGGCGTGACCGGCATCGCGCTGACCAAGTTGGACGTGCTCGACGGCTTTGAAACCATCAAGATCTGCACCGGCTATCGCCTCAACGGCAAAGTCTATGACTATCTTCCCGCCCATGCGGCAGATCAGGCCTCGGTCGAGCCGATCTATGAAGAAATGCCCGGCTGGCAGGAAACCACCGCCGGTGCGCGCAGCTGGGCCGACCTTCCCGCGCAGGCGATCAAATATATCAGTCGCGTGCAGGAATTGATCGAAACGCCCGTGGCGCTGGTCAGCACCTCGCCCGAACGCGAAGACACGATTTTGGTGCGGGATCCGTTCGCGGATTAACGGTTGATCAACTCAGTGAGTTGCAGCGTTTAGAAGCTGCTTTTTGGGATCGTCACCCTGAACCAAGTTCAGGGTGACGAAGGCGCAAGGGAAGCGACCGGGCTCGGATTAACCGCTCTTCAACTCCGCTTTCAGACGCAGGCTTGCGCGCCAGAAGAAGAAGGCGGGGATGATGCCCAGCCATGCAGCGCCGAACAGCACCCAGCGGACGCTGTCCTGACCGGCTATCGGCAACAGCGCGTCTGACAAGATGCCGAACAGCAACGGGCCCATGCCCAGACCGATCAGATTCTGTCCGAACACGACCATAGATGCGGCCATGGCGCGGGCTTCGGGGCGGACGAGGCCCTGCACACAGGCATAAGCCGGGCCGTAATAAGCGGAATTGAGGATAGTTGGCACGATCAGCAACGCCACCGCCACGCGCCAGTCATCCACCCAATATCCCGCGAACAGGATGGGCGCGGCGATGGCCATGCCGACGGCGGGGAAGGTCAGCAGGTGGCGCTTGTTGTCCTTGCCGAATTTGTCGGCCATTTTGCCGCCGAGCAAGGTGCCGATGACCCCTGCGATGCCGAGCGCGACCGCCATCGACAAACCTGCCTCCGTCGTCGAAAGACCGTGGCTGCGGATGAAAAAGCTGATCGTCCACAGGCCTTTGCCATAGCTTAAAAAGGCGGTGAACGAGGCGGCGATAAAAATGAAGAGAAAGGCGCGGGAGGAGAATAGTTCCCGGAATGCTTCGCCGACACGCAGTTCGACTTTCTTCGGCCCGTTCTGCGCCGCATCGCGGACCGGGCCATCCGTGCGGCGGGGCTCACGGATGATCAGCGGCAGGATCAGCGCCAGTAGCAATCCCGGTGCGCCTACCAGAAAGAGCGCGACACGCCAGCCATAAAGATCATTGACGATGCCGCCGATTACTAGCCCGAGCAGGCTGCCTACCGGAACGCCTAGCCCGAAAAAGGCGATGGCCGAGGACCGCTTTTCTGGCGGCACGCTATCGGTAATGAGCGAGTGCGCCGCCGGTGTGCATCCTGCTTCGCCGACGCCGACACCGATTCGGGCTAGCAGCAACTGGAAAAAATTCTGGGCGACACCGCAAAGCGCGGTCATTGCGGACCATAAGGCGAGCGACACCGATATCAGCGTCACGCGGTTGGTCGAGGTGCGGTCGGCATAGCGGGCAATGGGAATACCCAGCACCGCGTAGAAAACCGCAAAAGCAGGACCTGCCAGCAATCCGAGTGCGGTGTCGCTCAGCGCTAAGTCCCGCTTGATCGGTTCAGCCAGGATGTTGAGTATCTGCCGGTCGAGAAAGTTCAATGTGTAAACGATCAGCAGCATCCACAGCATCAAGCGCGGGGTGGTTGCCATTTTGCCACGCAGCGAGGCCGTTTGGTCCATTAAAGTCTCCTACTCTCCTGTGCCGGTTATCGAGCAAATTTTGCCTTTGTCAAAGCGTGCACGCCAAAATAGTTGATGTTCGGCCGGCTTTCTCTCGACAAACCGCCTCGAACCGTTCTTTAATCGCGTTGGGGCGGAAATAGGATGTTGCCCGAACGGGCGGCGGGGCGCATGGGCGAGGAACATGACAACGCGCGAAACTACGGCATTGCTGCCGCTTGATGACATTGGGCTTGACCTCTCTTTGGGTGACCGTGCCATGGTGACCGCATATGGCGCTATTCAATGGCCATGGCTGTTACGCAGCCTGCATGGCGGGCGAAAGGCAGACAAGGCAGCTCTGCTTGAATATCTGGACCTGTCGCCTGATGCGTTGCCCAATTTGGGAAGCTGGAAAGCCGATACGCATTTCCTGTGGCACATCACCCGCGCGATCGAAGAAATGCGTCCGGCGCAGGTTGTGGAACTGGGGTGCGGGGCATCCACTTTCATCATTGCCCGTGCGTTGCAGAAATTCGGGGGTGGATCGTTGGTCAGTTATGACCAGCATGGCGAATTTGCCTCGATCACGCAGCAATGGGTGCGCGAAAACGGTCTGCCGGCGGAGATCCGGCACGCGCCCCTTGGGCCATCGCCAGCGGGTTGGCCCGGGCATTGGTATCAGTTGAGCGATGTTCCTGCGGATATTGATTTGCTGATCGTCGACGGCCCGCCTTGGGCCATCCACCCTTATGTGCGCGGCGCGGCGGCGAGTCTGTTTCCGCGCATCCGGCCCGGCGGGCGGGTGCTACTCGACGATGCCGCGCGCCCCGGCGAGCGCGTTGTTGCGCGGCGCTGGCGGCGGGAACATCACACGATGCGCTTCACGCTTGACAGCAAGGGCGCAAAAGGCACCTTGGTCGGACACAAACTTCCCGCCTAAACTCAGCTTTTGGTGCTGCGCGTATCGCTGACCATATCTTCGGCGAGGTCCAGCCCGCGCTTGCCTGCGGCAGCGGTGTGGGCAGGGGCGTGCGGCGGTTCGACAAATTCCGGCTCTTCGACCTCCAGCATGCCTTCCCATTTGGTGATGACCGAGGTCGCGACCGCGTTGCCGACGACATTGGTCGCGGTGCGGCCCATGTCGAGGAACTGGTCGATCGCAAGGATCAGGGCGACGCCCTCGACCGGCAATCCGAACATCGCCAGCGTGCCGGTAATCACGACCAGCGAGGCGCGGGGAACCGCCGCCACGCCCTTGGAGGAGATCATCAGCGTCAGCAAAATCAGGATTTGCGTCATGATCGGCAGGTCTATGCCATACGCCTGCGCGATGAAGATCGTGGCGAAGCTCATATACATCATCGAGCCGTCAAGGTTGAAGCTATAGCCCAGCGGCAGCATGAAGCCCGAGATGCGGCGCGGCACGCCAAAGCGGTCGAGCTGTTCGAACAGCTTGGGCAAGGCAGCCTCGGACGAGGCGGTCGAAAAGGCGATCAGCAGCGGTTCGCGGATATAGCGGATGAGCGTCCAGATCCGGTTGCGCAGGAATATCCAGCCGATGGAGAGCAACAGCACCCACAGGATGATAAGCGACATATAGAATTCGGCGAGCAGTTCGACATAGCTGCCCAGAATCGCGAGGCCGCTGGTGGCCACAACCTTGGCCAGCGCCCCGAACACCGCGACCGGTGCGTAGCGCATTACATAATGCGTAATCTGCAGCATCATTTCAGCCAGCGCATCGGCGGCACGGACAAGCGGTGCACCCTTTTCACCCAGCGCCGAAAGGGCAACGCCAGCAAAAAGGGAGAAGACCAGTATCTGCAAAATATTGTTCGTGGCCATCGCCTCAAAGGCGTTTTTGGGGAAGATCGACAAGATGAACTCGAACACGTCGAGTTTTTTAACCTCACCGACCGTCGCCGCTGCATCGGCCGCAGCGCCCAAGGGAACGCCAATGCCTGGTTGGAAGATGTTGACCATCAACAAGCCTAACCCGATGGAAATGAAGCTGGCGAGGATGAACCATGTGATCGCGCGGAAGCCGATGCGGCCCAGCGCGCTGCTGTCGCCCATATGCGCGATGCCGACGACAATTGTCGACAGGATCAGCGGCGCGACCAGAAGCTTGATGAGATTGAGGAAAATGTCCGACAGCAATTTGAAGGTTTTGATCAGATTTTCAAAAATACTGCTGTCTGGCGCAACGCCAATATGGACGGCATATCCGACGATGATCCCGGCGATCATCCCGATCAATATCCATAATGTCAGACGCTTATCCATAGACTTCCCTCCGGCCCCTTTGGCTGGGCTGACGCTACACAGGCAAAATGCTCCTCGCAACCAGTTACGGACGTAACTTGAATAGCCAAGCGAACGAAGGCATAAGCATTGAAATAAAATTACAATAGATTGCGTCGTATTCAGAACGACGAATCCCCAATGTCGTGGGCTTAGGAGAAACTTTCATGGCTGCTGCCAAATTGTCAAAACCATCTTCGAATATTGAAAACAGCCTGTTGAAAGCAATGGCCACCGCGTTCGCCGACAGCGCATTGCCGGGGGAAAATGAGGGGTTTGACACAAAGGCATGTGAAGAGGCGGCGCGTTTTACCCTGCAATTGGCGTATGATCGCAAGGCAGGATCAGCGGGCGTAGCACTAGACAGTTTTACTGACCCGCAAGGCCGTATGGCGATGCGGATCGCCATGAACAATGATGACATGCCGTTTCTGGTCGATTCGATTTCAGCCGCCGTGGCCGCCAAAGGCATTGGCGTCCGGCGTCTGATCCATCCGGTATTGAGCACCACCCGCGACGAATCTGGCCTGTTGAAATCGGTAAGCCGCAAACGCGACGCATCGATTACGCGCGAATCCTTCATCTACCTTGAAACCGACAGAGTCGATGCAAAGGAACGGCGCGCATTGGAAGATGATTTGCTGGCCGTATTGCGCGACGTGCGCGGTGCAGTCACGGATTGGCGCAAGATGCTGGGCGCGATGTCTGAGGATGGGGATAGCTTGCCCGATGGCGAGGGCGCGGCGCTGGTGCGCTGGTTCCTTGATAATAATATGACCATATTGGGCCATGAAAATTTATCGCGCGATGGCAAAAGCTCCAAACGCCTTGGCCTGTCGCGGGTCAGTAACGCGCCGCTTCTGTCGGAACTAAGTGTCGGGCTTGCGATCAAATGGTTTGAAGAAGGCGGCCGCGCGCCGCTGATACTCAAGGCCAATCGGGTGTCGAGTGTGCACCGCCATGTCCAGCTTGACCTTGTTGTCGTGCCGGTGCGCGACGGCAGTGCGATTACGGGTCTGTCGGTTTCTGCCGGTCTGTGGACCAGCGCGGCACTGGCCACCGCGCCGGATCGGATCCCGGTGTTACGGACCCATCTGGCAACTTTGATGGAACGGTTCGGCTTTGATCCGTCGGGACATGCCGGCAAGGCAATGACTCATGTTCTGACATCTTTGCCGCATGACCTGCTGGTTTCGTTGAAGTTGGCGGAGCTTGAGCGCGTGACGCTGACCGCCATGTCGCTGACCGACCGTCCAAGGCCCAAATTATTGGCGATACGATCTCCACTGGGTCGCCATCTGTATATTTTTGTCTGGTTGCCGCGTGACGATGTGTCGACCGGAATGCGAAAGCAGATTGAGGATATGCTGGTCGCTGCAACCGGCGGTGCGATGCTCGGCTGGACAATCAGTCTGGAAGATGGCGGCATTGCCTTGCTGCGCTACACGCTTGATTTGCCTGACCGCAATCAACAGGTTGACGAAGGGCAATTGGACGAACGGCTGGAATTGATGGTTCGTGGATGGGAACCCGCGGTGGAGGTCGCACTTGCCCGCATGACCGATGAAAAGCGCGCGGCCGCGATGCTGGTGCGGTATGGCGCATTGTTCCCCGGCAATTACCGCACCCGTTATTCTTCGGAAGAAGCCGCGCGCGATATGCTTGGTCTGTTGCAAATGGAAAGGGACCATAGCAAGATCACCCGACTATCCAGTAATGGAGAGGTGCTTCGGCTAAAGGTGTTTAGCGAGGGCGGTGCAATGCCGTTGAGCGACATGGTTCCGGCGTTGGAAAATTTCGGTTTCGACGTGTTGGAGGAATCGCCAACCGCCCTGAATGACGGCAATTATATCCATGACTTCAAACTGGGATTGCGCGGCAGCGATGCAGCCAGCGTCATGGAACGGGCACCGATATTGGAAAGCGCGCTCAGTCAGGTTTTGGACGGCGATGCAGAAAATGATGTGTTCAACCAGCTTGTCACGGTCGCGGCGCTGCAACCGCAATCGGTCATCCTGTTGCGGGCATGGTACCGCTATTTGCGCCAGACGGGCGTAACCTATGGTATGCCCACGGCCGTTGCGGCACTTGCCAAGCATGCAGTCGTCACCCGCGCGATTATCGCTCTATTCAATGCCATGCATGACCCTGCGGCAACGGGCGACAGGGATAAGGAATCTGCCAAATATAGTAAGGCGATAGATGCCGGTCTTTCCGCCGTTTCTGCGATTGATGAAGACCGGATATTGCGCCGTTATCTGGGCGTGGTGCGGGCGACTTTGCGGACCAATGCGTTTGCGCCTGCCGCTGCCGATGCGCTCGCGTTCAAGCTGGATAGCGCAAAGGTTCCCGGGCTTCCTGCGCCTTTACCCTGGCGCGAGGTTTTTGTGTATTCGCCCCGCGTCGAAGGCATCCATTTACGCGCAGGCCCCGTGGCGCGCGGCGGTTTGCGCTGGTCTGATCGCCGGGACGATTTCCGCACCGAAGTGCTTGGCCTCATGAAAGCGCAGCGCGTCAAAAACGCGGTGATCGTGCCGACAGGGGCAAAAGGCGGATTCTATCCCAAGCGCCTGCCCGATATGCGGATTGATCGCGATGCATGGTTTGCCGAAGGCACCGAAAGCTATCGTTTGTTCATCCGCACATTGTTGTCGATTACCGATAACATCATCAACGACAAGGTTGTACACCCTGAATCGGTCGTGATCCATGATGGGGAAGATCCCTATTTCGTGGTTGCGGCAGACAAGGGAACCGCCACATTTTCCGACACCGCAAATGCCATTGCGCTTGAACGCAATTTCTGGCTGGGCGATGCGTTTGCCAGCGGTGGGTCGGTTGGATACGACCATAAGGCCATGGGCATCACGGCCAAAGGCGGCTGGCTTTCGGTGCAACGCCACCTTGCCGAAATGGGGATCAATGTTCAAAAAGAACCCGTCACGGTGGCCGGTGTCGGCGACATGTCGGGTGACGTATTTGGCAATGGCATGTTATTGTCAAAAACCTTGAAAGTGGTTGCGGCATTTGACCACCGCCACATCTTTTTCGACCCCAGCCCCGATCCTGCCATCAGTTGGAAAGAACGGCAGCGATTGTTCAACCTGCCGCGATCCAGCTGGCTGGACTATGACTCCAAATTGATTTCCAAAGGTGGCGGCGTCTTTGCACGTAGTGAAAAGAGCATCAAAACGACCCCTGAAATCAGGGCTTTGCTGGGCATAGATGCCAAAGAAATTGAACCATCCGAACTGATGACCGCGATATTGAAAGCGCCGGTTCAGCTTTTGTGGTTTGGCGGTATCGGGACGTATATCAAGGACAAGAGCGAGAGCCATCTGGATGTGGGTGACCCGGGCAATGACGCGATCCGCGTGAATGGCGCGGATGTCAGGGCGCAGGTCATTGGCGAAGGCGCAAATCTTGGCGTAACGCAAGCAGGGCGTATCGGTTTTGCGCTGCGTGGCGGCCGCATCAATACCGACTTTATCGACAATAGCGCAGGCGTGGATTGTTCGGATAATGAGGTGAATATCAAAATTGCCCTGAATGCAGAAATGCGCGCGGGTAAGTTGAAAGAACCGGTGCGTAACAAATTGCTGGTCGAAATGACCGATGCCGTCGCGCATCTGGTATTGGAAGATAATCGCTTGCAAACATTGGCGCTATCCATCGCCGAAACGGGCGGACCGGGCGATTTACCAGCTTATGTTCGGCTGATCGAAACCTTTGAAAGCAACGGACGGCTTGACCGCGTGGTCGAAGGCATTGCCCCTAATGAGGAACTTTTCCGCCGAGCCAGCGAAGGCAAAGGGCTGACCCGTCCTGAACTGGCAGTCCTGTTGTCAACGGCAAAGCTGGCTGTGCAAGACGGCGTCGAACACGCTCCACTTGCCAAAGATGAATCTATGGAAGGCGAATTGCTGGCCGCTTTTCCGCAGGCCATGGTCAAAAAACACAAGTCCGCGATATTGGCGCACCGTCTGCGTAAGGAAATCATCGCGACCAAGCTTGCCAACCGGATGATAAACCGATTGGGCCTATTACATCCATTCGAACTGGCTGAAGAAGAAGGCTGCGGTCTGGGCGACGTTGCCGCCGCCTTTGCCATTGCCGAGCGGATCTATGATTTGCCATCCTTGTGGCAGGCCATCGACACCGCAGAGATGCCAGAGTCGACGCGGTTGTTGCTGTTTAATCAAACTTCTGTCGAAGTGCGGGCGCAAATGGCAGACATTATCCGAAACGCGACCGAAGGTCGCGACGTCGGCGCGACAACAGCTGTTTATAGTCCTGTGGTGCAAAAACTGTCGGAATCGCTGGGCGATCTTCTGCCCGCAGATGTCCGGCATCAGACTGAAAGCTTTGGCACCCGTCTTGTTGACAGCGGCGCGCCGCGTAAGATTGCCGACCGGCTGGTCAAAATGGCGCAGCTTGACGGTGCCATCGGCCTGGCGGCCCTGTCCGCAACGCAAAAGGCGGATGTGACCGCATTGACACAGGCATTTACCGCAATCGGTGATGCTCTGGGGATCGGTTGGGCACAAGGAACCGCGATGCAGATGGACCCGCATGATCCTTGGGAACGCCTGTTGGTTGCGGGACTGGCACGTGATTTCCAGGCAATGCGCCTCGATTTCCTCCGACGTCGCGGGGCCAAAAAATCACTGGCGGACGCCCTGACATGGCTATCGGAAAATGACGCGCGTGTTCGTGCGTTCAAGGCGATGGTCGACCGTGCGCGCATGGCCGGAATGCCAACCCCCGCCATGCTGGCGCAAATTGCCGGGCAGGCGAGGGTGTTGCTGGGACGTTAAGACGCTAGGACTTGGATGCCATCAATCCGGCGACGCTACCCTTTGTCGACGGATTGGAGGCGTTCGGTTTTTTGGGCTTTTCGGCCTTTGGTTTGCGCGCTTCGCGGTTCGTTTTCTTCTGGCTTTTTGCCATCTCTTCTCTCCTTGGTTTACGCAGCAAGTGCTGGCGTGGGGGCAAGCGGGCCGGCATTCGCAATATTGCGAAATTGGCTGGCCGCAGGCGTCAGAAGATGTGCTTCCAATAATGTAAATATATCGGCATCTTCGCTTTCGTCGAACTTGCGGGCGAAAAAGTCGGGACTTAGCGTCAGGCGCATAGCGTCAGACTTCACAAAAGTGCGCGGACGCAATTTTATGTCGCCATCCGGGACCCAGTCAATGGTACGCAGATCGTCGTTGATAATTTCACCATGCTTTCCGCTGTTCATAATCAGGGTCTGGAAAAAGGCTTCGTCCGCGATCAAACTGCGGCGATAAAAGGTGCGGAACGGCTTGACCCGTGCATCGTTGCAGGCAAATTCGCAGAAGGAACGGGTAACAACCTTCCACTGCGTTCCGATATAAGGCGTGACGCCGGTCATCGGTTCATGCTTGATTCCCGTCCGGAAAATGCGGCCAAGGGCTTCGATAAAATAATGGCTGATCCGGTTAACGGTATCGGGCCGCACCAGATGCTGGTCCACATTGCGGATATATTGCTTGCCCCGGTTCAACCGCAGATAGTCCCTTATGTAATTTTGTGACTTCAGCGGGAAATCCTGTCCGCTTAAATTGATATAATGGGTCCAGCTTTTGCTCATTTTCAAAAGCTTCGCCATGCCGCGCAGTTCGGCGTCGACCAGGCTATATCCACCCCACAACATGGGGCGCGATTCCAGGATGGCGGTGCCCTGATAGGGTTTCAGAAAGGCGGTGATGTCGGCCTGTATTTCCGGACCTGAAGTGCGGTCGATGTGGATGAGATATTGGTTGCCGGGCACATAGATGGCGCGGAACATGCGTTTGAACTGTTCGGGAAAGCGGTGGACGAGAATGAAATAGGCGATCAAAAGGCGCACTCCATGTGCGCGTACCGTACCTGCAGGGACGACACGCGGCGGGTATCACCCGTCTCGGGACGCCAAGCGAATGAAAGTTCGACCGGAAAGAGACACTGGTCAGCACGGGCGGGGCGGCTGTCAGTCCCGTCTATATAGGGATGAGGTCGCCTTTATATAAGGCCCCACCGCCGATTATTCGGCGGCTTCGGTTTCCATTGCCCGCTTGTAGATGCTGTTCAGTGGATATTTGAACAGCTTCATCACCATGGGTTCGAAAAATTCGAGCGGCAGTGTGTCATATTCGGGGTCGAAGGCCGGGCAGTCATATTTGTCGATAAATTCTTCGGTATCGGCAAACCATTCATGCCCCCGGAACTGTTCGCGCATGTCGCGGTCAAGACCGAGATGGTGGAAGAAATTATGCCCCTGGAAAATTCCATGATGCTGCACAATCCAGAGCAGCTTCTCCGATACAAAAGGTTTCAGGATCGCCGCCGCAATATCCGGATGGTTTGCCGCGCCGAGCGTGTCGCCGATATCGTGCAGCAGGGCCATGACAACATAGTCCTCATCCCGCCCGTCGCGATAGGCGCGGGTTGCGGTCTGCAACGAATGGGTCAGCCGGTCCACCGCAAAGCCGCCAAAGTCGCCGTCGAGCAGCTTCAAATGGTCCAATATCCGTTGCCCGCCATTTTGCGCGAATGGAATATTGTGTCGCATGATGATCTGCCAATCTTCCTGCGTGCTCAGCGACATGTCGTGAAAACTGGCGTGATCGTCCTGATTGTCCATATGACTCTTCCTCTCGATAGCCATGCTATCATGGCTTTTGTGTGAAACAAGGGCTTCATGCGCGCGCAAAATGCGGCTAGACCCAAAATATGGCGGTTCTAGAGCTTACTGATAAACCCTTTTTCGCGGACAAGAACCGGGCTTTCTGGAACCTGCATTCCGCCGGTTGGGCAGGGGCCGTCATTTTGCGCGCCGCGTCCGGCATCGCGCAGGGGCAGCCCGTCAGCTTTCTGGTCCCCATCCTGATCTCCGCCGTTACCGGCTATTCCATCACGCTCGTTCTGTCGGTGGTTTACCGTTTCCTCATTGACCAGCGGCCCTTCATAACGTGGAGCGTCACCTTTCTGGCGATGTCGATCGCGACCATTGGCTATGCCTATATCGATGTGTGGGTGTTGCAGACGATCCGCGATGGCGTGGACGAAACGCCCTTCGCGCAGCTTTGGCTGGCGGCCATATATATCAATTCGGTGCTGTTGGCGGCTTGGTCGGCACTCTATTACGCCATCAATTATTTTGTCCGCGCCGAAGAGCAGGCGGACCAGATGATGCGGCTGGAGGCGCAGGCGACCAGCGCGCAGCTCACCATGCTGCGCTACCAGTTAAACCCGCACTTCCTGTTCAACACGCTGAACAGTATTTCGACGCTGGTTCTGTTGAAACAGACCGAGCAGGCGAACGCCATGCTGTCGCGCCTTTCGTCCTTTTTGCGCTTCACCCTGATCAACGAGGCGGCGGCAAAGGTGCCGCTGACGCAGGAAATCGAGACGCTGAAACTCTATCTCGACATTGAAAAGATGCGCTTTGAAGAAAGGCTGCGGACCTGTTTCACGATTGATCCAGCCGTCGAAAACGCGCTGGTGCCATCGCTTCTGCTGCAACCGCTTGTCGAAAATGCCATTAAATATGCCGTGACACCGAAAGAGGAGGGGGCTGATATCACCGTCACGGCTCAACTCGTCGGCCAAAGGGTTCGCATTACCGTGTCCGACACAGGCCCGGGGTTGCAGCCCGGCCAACAAGACCACAGCCTGTCAACGGGGGTAGGCATGGCCAATACCCGCGAACGGCTGTCCCAGGCCTATGGCGAGGACCAGCGGTTTGAATTCTATGTAAAGGCGAGTGGCGGTTTTGAAGTCTTGTTGGAACTGCCGTATCAAACGCGCATTATACCAGTCGAAGAGAATCAAGCGGGGGCAAAATTACAAGGAATGATAACCGCATGAGCATTCGTACAATATTGGTCGACGATGAAAAACTCGCCATCCAGGGTTTGGAATTAAGACTTCAGGCTTTTGAAGATATTGAGATTGTCGCCACCTGCCACAATGGCCGTGAAGCGATCCGCAAAATCAAAACCCTGAAACCCGACCTTGTGTTTCTGGATATCCAGATGCCAGGTTTTGACGGCTTTTCGGTGGTGCAGGGCGTTATGGATATCGATCCGCCGCTGTTTGTCTTTGTCACTGCCTATTCCGAACATGCGATCAAGGCGTTTGAAGCGCAGGCGATTGATTATCTGATGAAACCTGTCGAGCCGGACCGGCTGGCCGATACGATGGAGCGGGTGCGGACACGCCTTGCCACCAAACGCACCACCGACGAGCTCGAACGGCTTCGCAGCGTCATCAACGAAGTCGCCCCCAATGCCGCCGATAACCTGCCTTCGATGGACGACGACCTGACATCGACGCGCTTTGAAAAGCTGATCAACGTCAAGGATCGTGGCCAGATTTTCCGCGTTGATGTGGAAAGTATCGAACGGATCGATGCGGCGGGTGACTATATGTGTATCTACACAGCAGAAACCTCCCTGATCCTGCGCGAAACCATGAAGGATCTGGAAAAGCGGCTCGACCCGCGCACGTTCCAGCGGGTGCACCGCAGCACCATCGTCAATCTGGATCAGGTGCGCCAAGTCAAGCCGCACACGAACGGCGAATGCTTCCTTGTGCTCGAATCGGGCGCGCAGGTTAAGGTAAGCCGGTCCTATCGCGACGTTGTCGCGCGTTTCGTCCATTGAACCAAGGAGAATAGGGATGGCCGAATCCGACGCCGCACCCCGTATGAAAGCCAGCGACTTTCACCCCTATATTCTCGAAATATTCGACGGCTATGTGCACGGCAAGCTGACCAAGCGCGAATTTATCAAGGAAGCCGGCAAATTCGCGGCCGCCGGTGTCACCGGATTGATGATCCTGAACCAGCTCGCGCCCGATTATGCTCTGGCGCAGCAGGTGAAGGCGGATGACCCGTCGATCATCACGAAAAAGGTGGTCGTGCCCAGCCCCGAGGGCCATGGCACCATCAACGGCTTGCTCGCACGTCCGGCCAACGCCAAGGGCAAGCTGCCTGCGGTTTTGGTGATCCACGAAAATCGTGGCTTGAACCCCTATATCGAAGATGTCGCCCGCCGTTTGGCCAAGGCCGGGTATTTGGCACTGGCCCCGGACGGGCTGACATCGGCGGGCGGATATCCCGGCAATGACGACATGGGCCGTGAATTTCAGGCAAAGCTTGATCCGGCGATGCTGTTGGAAGATTTCTTCGCCAGCTTTGAATATCTGCGCGATCATGGCGACAGCACCGGTAAAGTCGGCGCGGTCGGCTTTTGCTACGGCGGCGGCGTATGCAACGCGCTTGCCGTGGCCTATCCCGACCTTGGTGCATCGGTACCCTATTATGGCCGTCAACCCAGGGCAGAGGAAGTGGCGGCGATCAAGGCGCCGTTGCTGATCCATTATGCCGAAGCGGACGAGCGGATCAACGCAGGGTGGCTCCCCTATCAGGCGGCGTTGCTATCCGGCCAGAAACGCTATGAAGTGCATTTCTACCCGGGCACGCAGCACGGCTTCCACAATGACAGCACCCCGCGTTATGACAGGGCGGCAGCGGAGTTGAGCTGGTCACGGACCTTGGCCTTTTTCAAGGCGAATTTGACAGGCTGAGGTGGGTGCTGTCTTTTTTCGTCAGAAGGAAGAAGGGAATAAGGAGGAAGAGGGTGCTTCAATTTCGCCCTCCCCATTTAGGGAAGAGGCGGATTATGTCTGCAATTCTGAAATCTAAGTCGAAACCGGACTGTCCGGACACGACAACTTAGCTGACAGTCGTTGACACCCATTCATGGGGCAGCTGATGCCAAGGAGTACCCGGAAACCGACGGGAATATTCCTCTTTAACCTTGCGCTCGCGCCAAACGGGTCCGCCGACGTGCCATGCGGCTTCTTCTTTGCCAAAGTCGGCAGTAAGCCTCGCTGGGATGTGATACTCGGCATCCCAACTCGCAATAACTTCCATATTTTGAATTGCTGGGTTTTCAACTCTGGTATCGTATTCATGCGTGCCATCCGAGACACCAACAGTTAGCGTTCCAACTGGCCAATGAACCATCGGCCATGGTCTCTGCAGGTCGTCAACCAATTCAAATCTGCCAAGTTTGAACCATGCCCCAGAGCGCAACGCCCTCGTGATTGAGGGATATTCCACGCTCACAACTCCCATTAATGGGCGAGTGAGGATTTCGGATGGATCGGCTAGCTCATGGTCCCGGCGGTGAAAGAAACCAATCCGTTTGTCGGGCAGCACTTGTCCATAATAGATCCAATGCGCTTCGCCAGAAACGGCATAAAGTGTGCCAGACTTGAGATCCGCACGAGAAGTTGCGCTGGCTTGAAACATGCATTCTAGTGCGGCACACAAGGGCCCATTGTCAATGTCAGCTCTCCACAACACAGCCGCCAAATCGGACTGTCGGCAAACGACAACATTGTGGACATTGGTCTATTCAAGCATACCAGCCAAATGAAACTCTCTATCGCAGAACAAGCAACCGCCTGGATTGAATGCGCTCGTTTCTCGAACCCGAACGAAGTGCCCGATGACCTATGGGAACGAGGATGGAACTTAAATGAGTGCGCGTTCGATGATCCAACTTTCGCATGGGAAACAATCAAGGAAATCGTCGGCCGATATAATGATGAGGCGCTTTTCACAGACTCTACAACGGAGGCCAAACACATTCTCGGAAATCTCGGGGCCGGTCCTCTTGAAGATCTTTTGGCGCAGCACGGTGACGTGCTAATCAGCACCATGCGCGTGAAAAACATTCTTTGCGATATCAAGACCAATGGTAGTAAGTTGTGACACGGACGCCTCCTTCAGATGTTGTTCAACACCTCCATCATGGCACATAAATGCCGCCGGGGGGCGTCCACCCCATCACAACATTCCTGACATTCCGACAACTATTTTCCGACGTTGTAACTTGCCGTTCGTTAATTAGCTGAACGAAGGGCAGCTTACCTGCAATCTGCGATCAATGCGGATTGAGACGCACAGACACCGCCCAGTTCTCATGATATGGCTAGATGTTGCCACAATCATTCGGCGTAACTTCGCCCGCAACCGCTTGTCGATCCAGTCCAGCGTTTGGGTTGCACTATCGGCGGCGCTGGTGGGGTGGCCTGTGCTGTTAGCGGGTCTGCAATGAACGGCGTTCAAAAACCTCTTTTCTACAAATAACCATATCGGTTATACACTACCACATGACGAACCAATCCACCACCCCCGCCGCCGTTTCTGTCCCATCCACCCTTGCCGCCGATTCCGACATCGAAATCCTCCCCGCCTTGCCCGCAGGGAAGGAGTGGCTGGGGGTGCCGGAGGATATTACTTTGCCCAAACAGCTCGAATTTGAACCTGTCCTGCTGCGCGGGGGGCGGGGGCAGGTTACGGCTATGAAGCAGCGGGCGTTTATTCGCGTGCTCGCCGAAACCGGGCGGGTTTCGCTGGCGGCGAAGGCGACGGGGAATACGCTCGCGGCCTTTTACTATCTGCGGAACCAGCCGCAGGGGAAAAGCTTTGCCAGGGCGTGGGCGCGGGCGCTGGATTTTGGGGTGGGGCGGGTGCTCGACATTTTGGTCGACCATGCGATGAACGGTACGCCCGAATATATTTACCAGAACGGCGAACTGGTGGGCGAACGGCGGCGGTTTGACCATCGGTTGATGATGTGGCTGGTCGCGCATAACCAGCCCGAAAAATATGCCGTTTCGGGCGGCTTGATGCACGCGGTGAATGAAGGTGCGGCGGGCGCGGCGCGGATGAAGCGTTTGAAAAAAGAGTGGGAGCTGGAATATCAGGCGAAGCGTTCCAAATGGCATAAACCTGTGGATGTCGAGGCGGTGAAGGCGGAAATCATCCGCAAAGCAGAGCTTATGCAAAGGCCCGAGATGATCCAAATTGCGAACGATCCCAAAAAGCGTGCGGCGTGGGAATTGCTCAACGGGCCGCGCGACTGGAGCGAATTTGAGCGATATCAACACCGGTGAGGCGCAAATATTACGGGCAATCTGCCATGCTTGATGGGGCAGGGTTGCCCTGCTAGAGGCGCTGGCATGACTGAACTCTCCCGCATCCGTAACTTTTCTATCATTGCCCATATCGACCATGGCAAATCGACGTTGGCCGACCGGCTGATCCAGCAGACAGGCGGGCTTTCCGACCGCGAGATGTCGGGGCAGGGGCAGGTGCTCGACAATATGGAGATCGAGAAAGAGCGCGGCATCACCATCAAGGCGCAGACGGTAAGGCTCGCCTATACCGCCGCCGACGGCCTCGAATATGAGCTTAACCTGATGGACACGCCGGGCCATGTCGACTTCGCCTATGAAGTATCGCGCAGCCTTGCCGCGTGCGAAGGCGCGTTGCTGGTCGTCGACGCGGCGCAAGGGGTGGAGGCGCAGACGCTCGCCAATGTGTACCAGTCAATCGAGCATGACCATGAAATCGTGCCGGTCATCAACAAGATCGACCTGCCCGCGGCAGAGGTCGACAAGGTCAAGGCAGAGATTGAGGAAATCATCGGGCTTCCCGCCGACAACGCCGTGCTGACTTCGGCCAAATCCGGCATCGGCATTGCCGAAGTGCTGGAGGCCATCGTCACCCGCATTCCGCCGCCCAAGGGCGACCGCAGCGCGCCGTTGAAGGCGATGCTGGTCGATTCATGGTACGACCCCTATCTCGGCGTCGTCATCCTGATCCGCGTCATCGACGGCGTGATCAAAAAGGGCCAGGAAATCCAGTTCATGGCGGCGGGCACCAAGCATCTGGTCGACCGCGTCGGCTGTATGCGGCCAAAGCTCGAGATCCTGACCGAAATCGCCGCGGGCGAAGTCGGCATCATCACCGCGCAGATCAAGGAAGTCGCGCAGACCCGCGTCGGCGACACCATCACCGATGCCAAGCGCCCCGCCGCGCAGCCGCTGCCCGGGTTCAAGGAAGTGCAGCCGGTCGTCTTCTGCGGCCTGTTCCCCACCGACGCGGCGGACTTTGAAAAGCTGCGCGAAAGCATCAGCAAGCTGCGCCTTAACGACGCGTCGTTCAGTTTCGAGACCGAGAGCAGCGCCGCGCTTGGCTTCGGCTTCCGCTGCGGCTTTCTGGGGCTGCTCCATCTGGAGATCATTCAGGAACGCCTGACCCGCGAATTCGACCTCGACCTGATCACCACCGCGCCGTCGGTGGTCTACAAGCTGCAGCTATCGCGGTCTAAAACCGAGGATGCGCGCAGCATGGAGCTGCACAACCCCGCCGACATGCCCGACATCAACCGCATTGACGAGATCCAGGAGCCGTGGATCGAGGCGACCATCTATTGCCCCGACGAATATCTCGGCTCCATCCTGAAACTCTGTCAGGACCGGCGCGGGGTGCAGAAACAGCTCACCTATGTCGGCGGCCGGGCGCAGCTGGTCTATGAACTGCCGCTCAACGAAGTGGTGTTCGATTTCTACGACCGGTTAAAGAGCATTTCGCGGGGCTATGCCTCGTTCGATTACCACCAGATCGGGCACCGCGAAGGCGATCTTGTAAAGATGAGCATCCTCGTCAACGGCGACGCGGTCGACGCGCTCAGCATGATCGTCCACCGCGGCACCGCCGAAGCCCGCGGCCGCGGCATGTGCGAACGCCTAAAAGACCTGATCCCCCGTCACCTGTTCAAAATCCCCATCCAGGCAGCGATCGGCGGCAAAGTCATCGCCCGCGAAACCATCGCCGCGATGCGTAAGGACGTGACGGCCAAGTGCTACGGCGGCGATATTTCGCGCAAGAAGAAGCTGCTGGAGAAGCAGAAGAAGGGCAAGGCGCGGATGCGGGAGTATGGGAATGTGAGCATCCCGCAGGAGGCGTTTATTGCGGCGTTGAGGATGGGGGAGGAGTAGCCCCCGGCGGCGGGTGCGACATGACAGATTGTATGCAACAGGCCGTGTTTCGAAAAGCGCCCTCCACGTCAATGGAAATATACGCAACCCATAACTCGTAGGATAGGAAAAATCCTATCTATATCTTTTATTTATCAGATTCTTAGGGGAATCCTTGCTTGGCAGTCGCGTAAACATATTGACACTATGTATATCGTAAAGCTATCGCCTTCAATGCGACCTGAATACTGAAAGGTTATTAAAATGATACCCGTGAATAAGATTGAAGAATTGAACTTTGCAGAAATCGAACAAGTCGACGGTGCATTAAGCTTGCAAAATGTTGCAGTTATCGCCCAGCAAATGACGAGCAATATTACCGAATCCATAGTTTCGCCAGCAACAGGTATTCCAAAATTGATACATAATATCAACTATCTGATTAACTTCTATTCATAAAGCAACGCTTTGTTATGTATAGAATTTTGGCTTGGTGATGTGAGCTAATTTAGGTAATCATCAACCACCAAAGTCTCCATGTGAGATGGGCGGTCACTTAAATGTGGCCGCCCAATAGCTGTTATGCATGACATCTTGCGCCAAGCTATATGTTCCGTCCTGAAGCCCTGTCCTATCGCGCTGACCGTCTTTCGGGCGACGTTGCGCTTGCGGTGCCGTTGGCGTGGCAAAGCATTGGTTATCTGATCTTTGCCGGGGTGGTGGCGGCGGTCATATTTCTTTCCTTTGCCGGTTACGCCCGCGTCGAAGTGGCAACCGGCTCTATCGTTCCGGACAAGGGCGTTTCTGCCATACAGCCCACGCGCAACGGCGTCGTCGCTGCGCTTTGGGTGAAAGACGGGCAGAATGTGCCTGCCGGGGCTGAATTGGCGACGATCCGGTCTGAAGAAGAGGGCGCGGCCAACATGTCCCCCGCTGCCCAGATCGAAGCCGCCGTTGGTCATCAGGATGCCAGCCTTGTCAGCCAAATAGCCGCTTCTTCGGCTTCTGCCAATGCCCAATTGCGGCAATTGGCGGCGCAACGGATCGGGCTGATCGGCGAAATCGGTCAATTGCAGTCGCAAATCGCGCTGCAACGCAGTCTGATCGTGTCGGCGCAGAAAGATTATGACCGCGTCCGCGTCGTTGCCGAGCGCGGTTTTATCAGCCTGCGCGATTTGCAGGCGCGTGAAGAGACCTTGCTCGGCCGCCAGCAAGGCCTGTCGCAGCTCACCCAATCGCTAGCGGTCAAGCAGGCGGCTTTGACCGAAGCAGATCGTTCGGGCGCCCAGATTATCGCCCAGGCACAGGCCCAAAATGCAGGCCTATCCGCCGCGCGGGCCGAAGTGGCGCAGCAGGCCGCCAATGCGGCAGGATCGCGCGCTTATGTCTTGCGTGCGCCTGTGGCGGGGCGGGTAACGGCGTTGACCGCACGGGTAGGACAATCGGTCAATCCGCAATCACCCGTCATGACGATCGTGCCCGCGGGGTCGGTTTTGCAGGCCGAGCTCGCCATTCCCGGGACGGCCATCGGCTTTATCCGGCCTGGGCAGGTGGTCCGGTTGGCCATTGACGCCTTTCCCTTTCAGCGATTTGGTACGATAAAAGGCCGTATAAGGACCGTGGCGTCCAGCGCAGTAAGCGCAAGGACAGGTGATGGCGGAACCATCGCGGTATATCCGGTCATCATAACGCTGGACCAAAGCTATCTTATGGCGTTTGGGCGTCGGCAACCGCTGGTTCCGGGAATGTCCTTGACGGCGCGCATTGTGACCGAAAAACAGTCGTTGCTGACATGGTTGTTTGAACCCTTATTTGCCGTGCGAAACCGGTAAATGGCGATGTTGGATATCGGGTTTTTCAGCCGTTCGAAAATCAGGCTCGTTCGGCAGACCGAGGTCGCCGAATGCGGCCTTGCTTCGCTCACCATGGTTGCCAATTTCCACGGGCTTGATGTCGACCTTGGCACCATGCGTCGCCGCTTTGCCCCCAGTTTGCGTGGGGCCGCGCTTCGTTCGTTGATCGGGCTGGCAGACCGGATCGGGCTGACGCCGCGTGCGGTTAAATTGCCGCTTACCGAGCTTGCCAATCTTCACGTTCCGGCGGTGCTGCATTGGGACATGAACCATTATGTCGTGCTGGAACGGGTGAAGGGCGACAAGGCGCTGATCCACAATCCGGACGGGCGTTCGATATGGCTGCCCTTGGCCGAGGTTTCGAACCATTTCACTGGCGTTGCGCTTGAATTGCGGCCCAGCAACAATTTCGAAACCGGGAAACAGCGCGAACGACTTCGGCTGTCGCAGCTTTGGCACCGGATGACCGGAATGAAGCGGGCACTGGTGCAGATATTGGTGCTCAGCCTGGTGCTGCAGGCCTTTGTTCTTGCCTCACCTTATTATATGCAGATCGCGGTTGATAACGCACTGCCTGCGCTTGACCATGATCTGCTGACCGTGCTGGCTATCGGCTTTGGGCTGTTCACCCTCATCAATGCAGGCGCGTCGCTATTGCGGTCTTTTGTACTGATGGTGGCCGGAACATCGCTTGGCTTTGGCCTTGCGTCCAATGTGGCCCGCCGGCTTTTCCGCTTGCCGATTGACTGGTTTGAAAAGCGGCACACCGGCGACATATTGTCCCGTTTCCAATCGATAACGCCGATACAGAATATGCTTACCCAAGGGGCGGTGGCGGCGTTGGTCGATGGGGTCATGGCGCTTTTAACATTGGCATTGATGTTCTGGTACAGCCCGATGCTGGCGCTCGTCGCGGTGGTGGCGTTCCTATTGTACGGCGCGTCGCGGCTTATCTCCTTCTCCTTCGAACGCGAGGCGCAGGAGGCGGCGATTGTAACGGGCGGCAAGGAACAGTCGACCATGATCGAAACCTTGCGTGGCATGACGACATTAAGGTTATTTGGCCGCGAAACATTACGCCACGCCTTTTGGCAGACGCGCTTGACCGACGCGGTAAACGCAGATGTGCGGGTGGCGCGGATCGGCATTTGGCAATCGACCGCCAATTCTGTGATTTTTGGCATCGAAAACATCGTTACGGTCTGGCTCGCGGTCGGGTTTGTAATGGACGGCGCGGGGTTCAGCGTCGGTATGGTCTTTGCTTACACCGCGTATAAAGCGCAATTCATTCAGAAGTCGGCGGCGTTGATCGATCAGGCCATTGCGTTCAAAATGCTTGGCCTGCATCTGGAACGACTGTCTGACATTGCCCTGTCGCCCGAAGATAAAAGCTTTGGTGCAGGTGCCGATATCGAAACCGAACTTAAAGGCAAGATCGAGCTGCGCGACATATATTACCGCTATTCGCCGACCGACCCGCTCGTTCTTGACGGCGTGAACATGACGGTGGAGCCAGGTGAGCATGTCGCCATTACCGGGCCGTCGGGTGGCGGGAAATCCACCATGGTCAAATTGCTGCTCGGCTTGGTCGAACCCGAAAGCGGTCAGGTGCTGGTCGATGGTCTGCCGATGGATCGATTTGGCTATAAAAGCTTCCATGAACAAGTCGCCGCGGTGCTGCAGTCCGACAGCCTGTTTGCCGGTTCCCTGGCCGAAAATATCGCGCTGTTTGACGAAAGCGTCGATATGGAACGCGTGGTCGCCTCCGCCACGGCCGCATCGATCCACGACGATATCAAAGCTATGCCGATGCAATATGAAACTTTGGTCGGCGACATGGGGTCCACCCTATCCGGCGGGCAGAAACAGCGCGTGTTGCTCGCCCGTGCCTTGTACCGGCAGCCCAAGATCCTCATCATGGACGAAGGCACCGCCCATCTGGACGCCGCCCACGAACGCGCGGTGAATGCCGCCATCGGCGCCATGGGCATCACCCGCATCATCATCGCCCACCGCCGCGAAACCATCGAGGCGGCGGAACGGATAATGGTAATGGCAGGCGGGAAACTGATGGCGGTTGACCGGCAGGGGTCAGGTTTACCCAGCGCACCCCATAATCCTGCATGACACGCGCCGCGCGCTCTGCTAGGCGCGCGCCATCATGCTCAATTTGAACGGTATCACCGTGCGCCTTGGCGGACGCACTATCCTTGACCGCGCCACGGCAGCCTTGCCTCCTTATGGGCGCGTGGGCCTGATCGGGCGCAATGGCGCGGGGAAGTCTACCTTGATGAAGGTGATGATCGGTTCGCTGGAGGCCGATGATGGTTCGCTCGAAATGCCCAAGGGCACGCGTATCGGCTATATCGCGCAGGAGGCTCCGGCCGGGGATTCGACGCCGTTCGACACCGTGCTTGCCGCCGATACCGAACGTGCGGCGCTGATGATCGAAAGCGAGCAGGAGGGTTTGGAGCCCGACCGCATGGCCGAGGTGCATGAACGGCTGATCGCTATCGACGCCTATACCGCCCCTGCGCGCGCATCGCGCATATTGGTGGGGCTTGGCTTTGATGAAGAGATGCAGGGCCGTCCGCTCGACAGTTTTTCGGGCGGGTGGAAAATGCGCGTGGCGCTGGCGTCTCTGCTGTTTTCGCAGCCGGACCTGCTGCTGCTCGACGAACCGTCGAACCATTTGGACTTGGAAGCGACGCTGTGGCTGGAAAACTTCCTGAAGGGTTATCCCGCGATGATGGTCGTGATCAGCCATGAACGCGACCTGCTCAACAATGTGGTCGACCATATCCTGCACCTCGAAAACGGGGAGGTGACCCTCTACGCCGGGGGCTATGACAGTTTCGAACGGCAACGCGCCGAACGTGCGGCGCAGCTGGCGGCGGCAAAGGCGGCGCAGGATGCTCAGCGCGCCAAGTTGCAGGATTATATCGCGCGCAATTCCGCCCGGGCCTCTACCGCGAAACAGGCGCAGTCCAGAGCCAAGGCGCTGGCGCGGATGCAGCCGGTGCAGGCGATGGTCGATGACCCGACACTCAGCTTTGATTTTCCGAGCCCGGATGAGCTGAAGCCGCCTCTGGTCACGCTTGATCTGGCCAGTGTGGGCTACAGCGCGGGCAATCCGGTGCTGGAGCGGCTGAATTTGCGGATCGACCCCGATGACCGGATCGCGCTTCTGGGGCGGAACGGCAACGGCAAGACGACTTTGGCGCGCCTGTTGGCGGCGCAGCTGACGCCGATGGACGGTGCGATGCAGTCGTCGGGCAAGATGCGCGTCGGCTATTTCACCCAATATCAGGTGGAGGAGCTGGACGGCGACGACACCCCGCTGGAGCATATGACCCGCCAGATGAAGGGGGCGACCCCCGGCGCGGTGCGCGCGCAACTGGGGCGCTTCGGCTTTTCGGGTGCAAAGGCGACGACGAAAGTCGGCAAGCTGTCGGGCGGCGAACGCGCGCGGCTGGCGCTGGCGCTGATCACCCGCGATGCGCCGCATATGCTGATCCTCGACGAACCGACGAACCACTTGGACGTCGACGCACGCGAAGCGTTGGTGCAGGCGCTGAACGAATATGAAGGCACCGTCGTGCTGGTCAGCCATGACCGCCACATGCTGGAACTGACCGCCGACCGGCTGGTGCTGGTCGATGGCGGGACGGCGTCCGAATTTTCCGGCACGATCGAGGATTATACCGACTTCATCCTGGGCAAGGGTCCGGCGAAGGAGAAGGTGTCGAAGGCCGACCGCAAGGAAGACAAGAAAGCTGCCGCTGCGGCGCGTGAGGCGCAGGCCAAGCTGAAACGCGAGGTCAGCGACGCCGAGGCGGATCTCGCCAAGCTGGAGGTCGTCCTGTCCGCCATCGACCGCGCAATGTTCGACCCCGCATCGGCGGCGAATGAATATAAGAACCTGACCATGGGCGAACTGTCCCAGCGCCGCGGCAAGATCGTCGCCGCGCAGGAAGCCGCCGAGGCCCGCTGGGTTGCGGCGAGCGAGGCTTTGGAGAAGGCTTGAGCGGGTGCGTCATGCGACCGGAAAGCCTGCTTTGATCTGAGATCAGGGCCCCTCTGATGCCCGGTGGAGTTTCGACCAAACTTACCGATGGTGGTGCCAGAAATGCTTGGGATATACGCATAACCTTGCCGCTTTCTTTCGTGCTGTCCGCAAAATGGCTTTGAACCCCGGCATGGATGTTCATGCGTTTTGGGACCAGTCGTTTTCCCGACACTTCGCTTGCCGCGAAAAAATATCTGGGATAGTCGGGGTTAAACCCGAGCAACCGAAAGTCCCCCATGTCCGACGATAATCCGCTTCCTACCGGCTACCAGCTTTCGGCTTTGGACCCCACCTATCGCGAAACGCCGTGGGTGCCGCTCGACCGGTTACGCGCGGCGGATCCTGTGCATCATGACCAGCAATTGGGCCGCTATTTCCTGACGCGCGGCGCGGAAGTGTCCGAGCTGATCAAGAATCGCGAACTGAATGCCGACCCGCGCAAGGCCAATGACGGCAGTTTTTCCAAGACGTTGTACGGGAATAACAGCAAAGAGCTTTCGATCCTGATGCTCGATGACCCTGAGCATAAGCGGCAGCGGACGTTGGTTCTGCAGGCGTTCAACAAGCGGTCGGTCGATGCGCTGCTGCCCCGGATCGAACAGATTGCGCGTGACCTGCTTGACGACATCGCCGCAGCGGATGGCGAGTTTGATTATGTTCAGCTTTTCGGATCGCCCCTGCCGACCACGGTGATGGCGGAATTGCTGGGGATCAACCCTGCTGACCGCAAGGATTTCCGCCGCTGGTCGCTGGGTTGTATGCAGGCGCTTAATCCCTTCCGCACGCCGGAGCAGACGGCGTTGTATGAAGAGTCGACAACGGTGCTTGCCGATTATCTGGCGCGCGAGGTCGATCTGCGGCGGACCAACCCCAGCGATGACCTCATCACCCGATTGGCACAGGCCGAGGAGGCGGGCGATATGCTAACTACGCAGGATATTGTGCTGTTGATCCGCCTGCTGTTGATCGCGGGCAATTCGACCACGACCGACATGTTGGGGGCAGGGGTGGTGCAGTTGCTGAAAAACCCCGAACAGCTCGCCAAATTCCGCGCGCGCCCCGACCTGCATGACAATGCTATGGACGAAATCCTGCGTGTCGAACCGCCGGTCACGCAAGTGCTCCGCAGCGCGCATCAGGATATGCAGGTTGCCGACAAGCAGGTGAAGCAGGGCGACACCATCCACATGTCGCTCTTCGGCGTGCATTTCGACCCGGACGTCAATCCCGACCCGCTGAAATTCGACATCGAGCGGCCCAATATCCAGCATTTCGCCTTTGGCGGCGGGGCGCATTATTGTCTTGGCGCAGGGCTGGGCAAGGCGCAGGCGAAGATTGCGCTGCCGATGCTGTTTGAACGCTTCCCCGATCTCGCTTTTGCACCCGGGCGCGAGGTAAAGCACAAGATCGCGCCCGCCTTTAACGGCTATGGCGAGATTTGGCTGGTGAAGTAACCGCTACCCCTTTTTCGGGGGCAGCGGGAAGAAGCCGGATGTGCGGGCCACATATTCCGCATAGCCCGGCCGTGTTTTCTTCATGCCATATTCCAGCAACGGCTTGCCAGACCATTTGGTGAGGGTGAAGGTCAGGAATAAGGGGCCGATGATGCTGATCCAACCGGGCAGTCCGGTTTCGGCGGCAATAAGCCATATGCCCCACCAGGTGCAGGCATCGCCGAAATAATTGGGGTGGCGGGTATAGCGCCACAGGCCCGTGTCGAGCACCTTGCCCTTGTTCGCAGGGTCCTTGCGAAAGGCGTTGAGCTGCGCGTCGCCGATGGTTTCAAAGGCGATGCCGATCAGCGCGATAGCCGCGCCAACGGCGCCCAGCGGGCCGATAACGGTGCGGCCACCTTCGCTCGCCCAGATGCCGAGCTGCGCCGGAAGGCAGGTAATGAACAGCAGCGGCGCTTGTGTCAGAAACACCGCGATCAGCGACGTCTTCGCCCAGCTCCAGCCCTTTTTCTCCATCCGGCTGGCCATGATCTTGGTGTAGCGCGGGTCTTCGCCATGCGCGCGCCAGCGCAACCACAGATGGATCGTCAGCCGCATCCCCCATAGCGTCGTCAGCCCCAGAATAAGGTGCGAGCGCGCGCCGGGATTGGCCGACTGCGCCCATGTTGCCCACGCCAGCACGACCATGCCAAATGCCCAGAAAGCGTCGATAAAGGACACGTCGCGGATCCGCACCGAATAGGCCCAGAGCAGCAGGATCGCGGCCAGCAACGCCGCTGCGTTCAGGATAAGTATCGATATAATTTCCATCACTCTTCCTCTTTTGCGAATATCGCCGTCATTCCCTTCGCGGGGTGCCGGGGCGTAACTGTTGCATAAATTTCGGCGACCTTTGCCATATCCGCTCTATAATCACCCGTGGGCCAGATCGCCGGGCCAAGACCGCCGGACTTTGACGAATAGTCCATCATGCCGACGACCAACGGCACGCCTGCACCCATTGCAATATGGTAAAAGCCCGTTTTCCATGCTTTGACATTACCCCTTGTGCCTTCGGGGGCGATGGTCAGCATGAATTCCTCCCGCCGTTCAAATTCATCCACCATTTGCTGGACATAATTTTTGCTCGACGACCGGTCGACCGGCACGCCGCCCATGTCGAGCATGAAGTTTTTCCACGGCCATCGGAACAGCGATTTTTTGCCCATGAAGTGGGGCATGATGCCAAGTTCTTCGGTCAGGCCAAGAAAATAGACAAAATCCCAGTTGGACGTATGCGGTGCAGCGATCAGGACAAATTTGCGGGGTTCGGGCACTACGCCATGTGCGCGCCACCCCTGTTGCCGGTAGATTCCGACCAGTGCCCGCCGGAAAAGTCGAGAAAACCAGCTTGGCTTGCGTACCTCAAATGCCATCATGATCCTCCCCGCAACCTGTTTAACAATCTTGCCGCCACGTGCAAACGGCTTGTTTCAAAGATACGCAGGCGCTAGGCATCCGGACGCATTCAATCGATCAACGCGGGAAAATTAATGTCGCAAAGCGCACAAACTGCAATACCGGTCATATCCTCAACCGGCCTTTACACACCGGCGGACACGATCAGCAATGAAGAGCTGGTTGAAAGTTTTAATGCCTATGCGGACCGCTATAATGCCGCCAACCCTGACGCTGAACCACTGACCCACAGCTCGGTCGAATTTGTCGAAAAGGCGAGCGGCATCAAATCACGGCACGTCATCGACAAAAGCGCCATTCTCGACCCCGACATCATGGAGCCGCGGTACCGCGAACGGCCCAATGACGAAATTTCGCTCATGGCGGAAATCGGTGTGGCCGCATGTCGCGATGCTCTGGCCAAAGCCGGTCGGGATATCGCCGATGTCGACGCGGTCCTGTGCGCCGCATCCAATATGCAGCGCGGCTATCCGGCGATGGCGGTTGAAATCCAGCATGAACTGGGGATGCAACGCGGTTTCGGGTTTGACATGAATGTCGCCTGCTCGTCCGCTACCTTTGGCATCCAGACAGCGGCGGATTATATCCGCAGCGGGAATGCAAAGTCGGTATTGGTGGTCAATCCGGAAATCACCTCCGGCCATTTGAACTGGCGCGACCGGGATAGCCATTTTATCTTTGGCGATGTCGCCACCGCCATTTTGGTCGAGGCCAAGGATATTGCGCCAGCCGGCCATTGGGAAATCCTTGGCACGCGGCTGAAAACCCAGTTTTCCAATAATATCCGCAACAATTTCGGCTTCCTGAACCGCGCCCATGGCGATGGCCCTGTGGACCAGAGCGGGCCACGCAATGACAAGCTGTTCGTGCAGGAAGGGCGCAAGGTTTTCAAAGAGGTCGTGCCGATGGTCGGTCAGATGATCATGGAACATGCCGACAGTCTTGGCCTGTCCGGATCGGATTTGCGCCGCTTGTGGTTGCATCAGGCCAATGCCGGTATGAACCGGCTGATCGCGCACAAGGTGCTGGGGCATGAGGCGAGCGAGGATGAAAGTCCCACGGTGCTCGACACCTTTGCCAATACATCGAGCGCGGGGTCAATTATCGCCTTTCACAAGCATAATGAGGATTTGATGCCCGGTGACATCGGCCTGATCTGTTCATTTGGCGCTGGCTATTCAGCAGGATGTGTCTTTGTGCGGAAGGTGGCGTAACTGGGTCCTGACCCTAAAATAGGCCAAGTCCGTCAGTATTTCCCGTGCTTATGCTTTTCTTAGCATCGGATAGGTTCTTATCACATGTTCGAATACGGCTTGGTATAAGGGGCGCTTGAATTCACATCCGTAAAAATCCTCTGAGTGCCAGGCGATCCTAGCTTCCAGCGGTTCCAACCCCTGCATGGTCAGAAAAACCGTGCGATCCTGTGGGATCAGGAACATGCAGTGCATTTTGAAACCCGATTGTGACAGGTCGATCACCGCAACTTTCTGTTTGCCACCTCCGCGTTCCCGGATTTCTCCGGGAATGGTGACTTCACCGCGCGGATATTGGCGCGAGTTGAAAAGATGCCGATGCTCGGCCAATTGGCGACTCCTGAAGGACCTTGTTATATTTTCTTTTTATACGGCAACAGGCAAGGAAATTTATTAAGACAGTGACCTTAGTCCAAAATCATTGCCAATAATATGTAAATCAGGATCGGTGAACCAAAGCCAATCAAGGTGGCGACGGCAAAGATCAGGCGAACAATCATCGGATCAATTCCGGACCAGTTGGCCAACCCGGCACATACGCCGAGGATTTTCTTGTTGGGCTTATCAAGTGCCAAACGTGCCATTTTCAAAACTCCCTAAACTTCAAGATGGTCTATGTGGTGATGGGGTTCAGGCAACAATGCCGGAAACAGGAACAATTGCAGGGGCAACGCTCATGCCGATGGTGATGAAGGCGCAAAATACAGCTGCAAAAACCGAAGCGATCTGGGTGCGTGAAGATTGTGTCATGTTAATTTTCCTTTCAAAATGCCGGACCATTCCGGCGATGCAGACCATATTGCACGGGGTGTGCCAGTTTTTGAATATATAATAATATCAATATTATAGATGGATTATGAACCAATCGTCATCGTTGTAACATTTCATATATTGGCAAAATATGCTAATATTTAGGATAGGATATTGATGAAAAATCCATTGGACCATTGGCGATCATGATATAGCAGAAGCCACCAATGACCCTGTCGCTGCTTACCTTGACCAATTTTCGCAACCATGCCCGATTGACGGTGCAGCCTCAGGCGCAGTTCATCGCTCTGCATGGCCCAAATGGTGCGGGGAAGACCAATATATTGGAAGCTGTCTCGCTGCTTGTTCCCGGTCGCGGATTGCGCCGCGCGGCATTATCTGAAATGGCAAATAGCACCCATGCGGATGGCTTTACCATTTCTGCCGAACTTGACGGCATAATTATCGGCACAGGAATAGAGGCCGCAGCGCCCGAACGGCGCAAGGTTCGCATCAACGGTGCGAATGCGTCCATCAACGCGCTTGCCGAATGGCTTTCCGCAATCTGGCTCACGCCTTCTATGGATCGCCTTTTCGTCGATGGTGCGGGTTCCCGACGCCGGTTTCTTGATCGGTTGGTGCTGGCGCTGGAACCCGGTCACGCTCGCCATGCGAGCCGCTATGAAAAGGCGGTACAGCAACGCAACCGGATATTGGCAACGAACAGCGCGCCCGACGCGATTTGGCTGGACGCGACTGAGGCGCAAATGGCGGAAAGTGGAGCTTTCATTATAGACGCCCGCGCCCGGATGTTGGCGGCGCTGGATTCGCGATTGGCTGTTCTTCCCAAACAGCCATTTCCCGTTCCAGCCATCAGGTTGGCAATGGTAGGGCCGACAAAGGCCCCTGATTTGAAGGAAATCTGGCGGGCATCGCGGCGCAAGGATGCAGGAGCAGGGCGGACATTGGTTGGCCCGCATCGCGCTGATCTGGAAGTATATAACTTAGCAAATGGGCAATCGGCTGACCGGTGTTCGACCGGCGAACAAAAGGCATTGCTGTTATCACTGATATTGGCCCATGCCGCTTTGGTCACCGACCAACGCGGCGCGCCACCCATTTTGCTGCTGGACGAAGTCGCTGCCCATCTCGACCCGCTACGAAGGGCGGCATTATTCGAACGATTGACAGCAACCGGCGCGCAAGTGTGGATGACTGGCACCGAAGCCGTTTTGTTCGATGCCATTGGCCCGGCTGCCCATTTATTCGCGGTGCCGCCATTGTAAAACTGTGCTGATGTAAAGCCGGATCGATAAGATTAGCCGAAGGTGGTGTACCGAACGCAGTCACTGGTGGTCAACCAAATGCAGGACGACAGGAAATAGAAGGCGGCAAGCGCGCCATCGCTGCTTTCGGCGCTCTTACTTTGCAACCACTCCAAACAAGTCATGCTCATCGGCATCCTCGATCGCGACCGAAACGATATCGCCTTCCTTAACCGTCGCTGCGACATCGCGCAGATAGACATGGCCGTCGATTTCGGGCGCGTCTGCCTGACTGCGGCCGGTTGCGCCGATGCTGCCGTCTTCGTCGGGCTCGCCAATTTCGTCGATGATGACCGGCAAATCCCGTCCCACTTTTGCGGCCAGTTTCGCCGCGCTGATGGCGGCGGTTTTGGCCATGATTCGCTGGAAACGCTCTTCCTTCACCTCTTCAGGCACCGGATTGGGCAGCGCATTGGCCTGCGCGCCTTCGACCGGTTCAAAACGGAACGCACCGACGCGGTCCAACTGCGCTTCGTCCAGCCATTCGAGCAAATATTCAAAATCCGCCTCGGTTTCGCCGGGGAAGCCGATGACGAAGCTGGATCGGATGGCGATGTCGGGTGCGATGCTGCGCCAGTTACGGATGCGTTCGAGCACCTTGGCTTCGTTTGCGGGCCGCTTCATCGCCTTCAGCACATTGGGCGCGGCATGCTGGAACGGAATGTCGAGATAAGGTGTCAGCAAACCTTCCGCCATCAACGGGATTACATCATCGACATGCGGATAGGGATAAACATAATGCAGCCGCACCCACGGGGCGACTCCTTCGCTTGTCCGCAACCCGCCCAGCTCCCGGGCCAGATCGGTCATGTGCGCGCGCACATCGCGGCCTTTCCATTCGCGGCTTTCGTGGCGCGTATCGACGCCATAGGCTGATGTATCCTGGCTTATGACCAGCAATTCCTTGGTCCCGGCGGACACCAGCTTTTCCGCCTCCCGCAGTACGGCATCAATCCGGCGGCTGGCGAGTTTGCCGCGCAGCGACGGGATGATGCAAAAGGCGCAACTGTGGTTGCACCCTTCGGAAATCTTCAAATAGCTATAATGGCGGGGTGTCAGTTTCAGGCCACCTTCAGGCACCAGATCGACAAAGGCCCCGCGCGCAGGAGGCGCGGCAGCGTGAACGGCCGACACCACATCTTCATATTGATGCGCGCCGGTTATGGCCAAAACACCGGGAAAACGGGCGCGAATGACGTCGGCTTCATTGCCCATGCATCCGGTGACGATCACACGGCCATTTTCGGCAATCGCCTCACCAATGGCTTCCAGACTTTCCTCCTTGGCAGAATCGAGAAAGCCGCAAGTGTTCACCAGCACAACATCTGCACCCGCATAATCGGGCGACAGACCATAGCCGTCGGCACGCAGCTTCGTCAGGATGCGTTCGCTGTCGACCAGTGCCTTGGGACAGCCGAGGGAGACCATGCCCACCTTGGGCGCTGCTTTGATTTGAGTTGCCATGATGGCGGCGCGCATAGCGGGTTTATGCACGCTTGTCACGGCGCACAAACAGGCGCATGTTCGCGCGCTGTTGATTTTGAGGGAGGATCAATCATGGCGAATGCAAATTTACTGGCGATTCTGGTCGCCGCCGCAGCCGGATTTCTGGTTGGCGGGCTTTGGTACGGGCCCTTGTTTGGCAAAATCTGGATGGCCGAAAATGGCTTTACCGAAGAAGAGCTGAAAAAGGCCAATATGCTGAAGATTTACGGGCTGACCTTTGCCTTTTCAGTGCTGTCGGCGGTGTTTTTGGGGCATTTGCTGGCGTTTTTCGACACCAATATGCGGGCAACGCTGATGATTTCGGCCGGAATAGCGCTCGGCTATATCGTCCCGGCCATCGGCACCAACTATCTGTTCGCGCGCAAATCAGGCAAGCTGTTCGCGATTGATGCGGGCTATTGGGTGGTGTTCTACGCGGCGATGGGGCTGGTATTTGTTCTTTTGGGGACGTGATGCAAGCTTCGCCATAGAGGCCGCACCCCACACCCTTTTTCGTTGCGAAACCTCCGGCGCGTCGGCATAGCCTGCCGCCATGCACGACTTGAAATATATACGCGAAAATCCCGAGGCTTTTGACGCGGCGCTGAAACGGCGCGGGGCGGCTGCTGTGTCGGCGTCCTTGCTGGCGCTTGATGAAAAACGGCGGGCGGTACAGACCGAAATGCAGGCCGGGCAGGCCCGCCGGAATGAAGCATCAAAAGCCATTGGTGCGGCCATGGGTAAGGGCGATACCGCCACGGCTGAGGCGCTGAAGGCCGAAGTCGCTTCGCTGAAAGACAGCATGCCCCAGATGGAAGAGCAGGAACGCGCCCTGGCGTCCGAACTGGACGGGCTGCTCGCCGCTCTGCCAAATTTGCCGGCTGACGATACGCCGGACGGTGCCGACGAAAACGACAATATTGAAGTTTCGCGTTGGGGCGCTGTGCCCAAATTCGACTTTGAGCCCAAGGATCACGCCGATCTTGGCCCACCCCTTGGCCTTGATTTTGAGACCGGCGTCGCAATTTCAGGCACCAGATTTACGTTCATGCGGGGGCAGATGGCGCGATTGAACCGGGCAATCGGACAATTCATGCTCGATCACCACACGCAGGTGAACGGTTATAGCGAATGCAATACACCGGTTCTCGTCAATGATGCTGCCATGTACGGCACGGACAAGCTGCCCAAATTTGCCGATGATTCGTTCCGCACAACGGACGGACGCTGGCTGATTCCGACAGCCGAAGTCTCGCTGACCAGCAGCGTGGCAGGCGGGATTTTGGACGAAAACGCACTGCCCATCCGCTTGACGGCGCATACATTATGTTTCCGGTCAGAGGCCGGTGCAGCAGGCAAGGATACCAAGGGCCTCATCCGTCAGCATCAGTTCGAAAAGGTTGAACTGGTTTCGGTTGTTCGCCCGCAAGACAGTGAGGCAGAGCATGAGCGCATGACCGCCGCTGCAGAATCAATCTTGCAGGCATTGGCGCTTCCCTACCGCAAAATATTGCTGTGCACCGGTGATATGGGTTTTGGCGCCCGCAAGACCTATGATCTCGAGGTCTGGTTGCCGGGGCAGGGGCTCTATCGCGAGATTAGCAGTTGTTCCAATTGTGGCGATTTTCAAGCGCGGCGGATGAACACCCGCTATCGTCCTGCCGAAGGCAAGGGCAACTTGTTCGTCCACACGTTGAATGGCTCGGGGCTTGCGGTTGGTCGCACGCTGGTGGCGGTTCTCGAAAATTATCAACAAGCCGATGGGAGTGTCTTAATTCCTTCGGCTTTGCTGCCCTATATGGGCGGAATTTCCCGATTGGAGCCGATGGCCTGATGCGTATTTTGCTGACAAATGACGACGGCGTGAATGCGCCGGGGCTAAGGGTGCTCGAACAGATAGCCCGCAGCATCAGTGACGATGTCTGGATTGTCGCCCCGGCCGAGGAAAATTCGGGTGCGGGCCACTCGCTGACGCTGACCCGTCCGGTTCGCATCCGGCAACATGGGGACAAGCATTATTCGGTTTCGGGAACACCGACGGATTCGGTGATGCTCGGTCTGGGCGTCATCATGAAAGACGCGAAGCCGGACCTGATCCTGTCTGGCGTCAATCGCGGCGCGAATCTGGGCGATGACATTACCTATTCAGGCACCGTGTCCGCCGCCATGGAAGGCGCGCTTGCCGGCGTGCGGTCAATTGCAATGAGCCAGGTCTACAGCAAGGAAGGCATGGCCGACAGCGTGCCTTTTTCCGCGGCAGAGATATGGGGTGAACGGGTTCTTCGGCCATTACTCGATATGCCGGTCACACCGCGCACGCTGATCAACATCAACTTCCCCGCGCTGTTGCCGCAGGATGTCAGAGGCATCAAGGTCGCACGGCAGGGTTTCCATGATTATAGCCGCGGCTCGATCGTCAAGGGCACCGACCCGCGTGGTTATGATTATTACTGGTTTGGCTTGCACGGCATGGTGCACACATCAGGACATGACACCGACCTCGAAGTGGTCGAGGACGGCTATATCGCGGTTACGCCATTGCAACTCGACCTGACGCACCGCGAGTCGCTTGCGGCCTTGCATCAGGCTTATGGAAGTTAGCGGATTCGGGGTATCGCCACGCTGTTATAACGACAGTGCTTTTAACGCCGCATAAAAACGCGCATTTCCTTCGCCGCGGATCAGGGCATAGCGCACGCCGCGCCGGTCGAGTTCCGCCTTGCACAGGTCGAAAAAGCGCTGGCGCTGATCGGGGCTGGCGTAGACGCGCAGGCCGTCGTCGACAAAGGGCAGGTCGATATCAAGCAACAGATAGAGATCCGCATAGCTTGAAAAGCTGTCAAACCACGGGTCGCGCTGCCCGAACATCATCTCGGCCCATACGGCGGTAATCAACGGATCGGTGTCGAACAGCACCTGTCCGATGTCCAGCTCTGCTGCCCGTGAGGCGGCGGCGCGGTTCATGACATCCTGCTGCTGCGCGATATGGACCAGTTCGGCCATGCCGATGTCGGTGCCATGCGCCTCGCAATAGGCGCGGCCATATTCGGGCACGACCTCGCACCCCAGATGTGCCGCCAGCCGCGTGCCGAGCGTGGACTTTCCGGTGCTTTCAGGTCCGTGGAGACAGATACGCAGCGTCGTCATCAGTCCGCGACCTCCGCCTTGCGCCACGCGACCAGCCCGCCAATGGCCAACACCAGAAACACGCCATAAAGCCCGGCGGTCAGATGCAGGTTCTTGGCGATATAAAGCGGGATGGAGATCAAATTGACGACAATCCACCAGTGCCAATTTTCGACAAAGCGGCGCGCCATCAAAATCTGGCCTGCAACCGAGAGCATCGCGATCGAGGCATCCCAATAGGGATAGCTGGTCTGCGTATAGCTGCCCATGAAGCTGCCCCACGCCCAGATGGCGGCGACGGAACCGGCGATCCACAAGGCATAGCCGGTGGCGGGCAGGCGGCGCACCTCGACTGCACCATCTTTGCCCTTGCTGCGGAGCCAGTGCCACCAGCCGTAGAGATTGACGATGACGAAAAAGACTTGAAGCCCCGCATCGCTAAAGAGCCGCGCCTCGCGGAAGATGAAGAAATAGAGGCTCACCATGGCGACGGCGACCGGGAAATTCCATACCGACCGCCTGATGATCAGCACGATGTTGGCAAGGCCGAGCAGGACGGCGGCAAGTTCGATCAACGACATGGGCAGGGGTGATGGCAGCATGGCCCGGCAAAATCCAGCCCGGCTGTGTTGACAAGATGGGGACGGCAATTTATTCGATGATTCGATAAATATGGAAATATAGATTCTTCATGGATAGCAACACCACCATTCGTGCTCTCGCCGCCCTCGCGCAGGAGCATCGCCTCGCGGTGTTTCGCTTGCTGGTGCAGGCGGGCGAAGCGGGGCTCCCTGCAGGTGCCATCGCCGAAGCGGTCGGCGTGCCCGCCTCCTCCATGAGCTTCCATCTCGCGCAACTCAGCCATGCCGGTCTCATCCGGCAACGGCGGCAGAGCCGGTCGCTCATCTACAGCGCGGACTATGCCGCGATGGGCGGGCTCATGGCCTATCTCACCGAAAATTGCTGCGGCGGGCAAAGCTGCGCCCCCAAGGTCGAGGCGGCACCTCTGGGGTGTTGTTAAGCTATGGCGGACCGGGTTTATAATGTGTTGTTCCTGTGCACCGGCAATTCGGCGCGCTCGATCCTTGCGGAATCCTTGCTGAACCATGACGGGGCTGGCCGCTTCCGGGCCTTCAGCGCGGGCAGCTTTCCCAAGGGGCAGGTGCACCCGATGGCGCTGGATGTATTGAAAAGCCTCGGTTTTCCGCATGAAGGTTTCCGGTCGAAAAGCTGGGGTGAGTTTTCCGACACCGACGCACCAGTCATCGATTTCATCTTCACGGTGTGCGACAATGCGGCAGGGGAGACCTGTCCCATCTGGCCGGGGCATCCGATGACCGCGCATTGGGGGATTGAAGATCCCGCAGCGGTCGAAGGTGAAGGACAAAGGGAAGCCTTTGTGCAGGCGCTGCGATATTTGCGGCTTCGGATCGAATTGTTTCTGGCTTTGCCGCTGGCCTCTATTGATAATCTTGCCCTTAAGGCGAAGCTTGCCCGGATCGGCCGTGAAGATGGCGCGACAGCGGAGGTGACCGAGTGACTGCGGCACTGCGGCGACCGTTAGCGGCGGAGGCATTGGGGGCGTTCTTCCTGTTCGCCACAGTGGTCGGTTCAGGCATCATGGCGGAGCGGCTGTCGGGTGGCAATGTGGCGGTGGCGCTTCTGGGCAACAGCGTGGCGACCGGCGCGATGCTCTATGTGCTGATCACGATGCTCGGGCCGATATCGGGCGCGCATTTCAATCCGGCGGTGACCTTGGTCATGTGGCAACGCAACGATCTGACGGCCAAGGCGGCGTTGGCCTATATGGTGGTGCAAGTGGCAGGCGGCATAATGGGTGTGTGGATGACGCACCTGATGTTCGATGAAGCCATCTTGCAACTATCGGACAAGACGCGCACCGGGCTCGGCCAATGGACCGGCGAATGTATCGCGACTTTCGGGCTGGTCCTGACGATATTGGGTACGCTGCGGACTCGTCCGCAGGCAGTGCCCGTCAGCGTGGCTTTGTACATCGTCGCGGCCTATTGGTTCACTTCCTCCACCAGCTTTGCCAACCCCGCAATTACCATAGCACGCAGCCTGAGCGACAGTTTCGCAGGCATTTCGCCTGCCGATGTCGCGCCGTTTATCGCCGCGCAACTGCTGGGGGCAATGTCCGCACTTCTGCTGGCAAAGCAGATGCTGGAGCCTTCCGATCTGGAACAGTGATCATTTTACGCTTTCACCTCAATTGACGTCGGCCAAAGTCCGTGCAATCTCTCGTCCGGGAAGAGGAGAGAAATATGGCTGCAAAAGCGGACAAGGGCGCCGATAAAAAGTCGGGCGCGAAAAAGCCAAAGAAAGGCGCACCTTTTAGCGGCATGGCCGGGGCCTTTGATGCCGCCAATGATGCGACCATGGCGCTCGGGCCTTTGGCCGGGCTGGCGCGGGAAGATTTTATGGGTGCGATCGGCCTGATGCTGCGTCAGACCGCGACCAACCCTGACAAGGCATTCAAGGCGGTCGGCAATTTCAGCGAAGATGTGGTCAAGATAATGACCGGCAAATCAGACCTTGCACCCGACGCCAAGGATAAGCGTTTCATGGACCCGGCATGGGCGTTCAACCCCTTTTTCAAGGCGGGCGCGCAATATTATCTGGCGGTGCAGAAAGGCGTCAAAAGCTATATCGAGGATCTGGAGATGGACGCGCTGGAGCGTGACCGGGCGAACTTCATTTCGCAGATCATCATCGACGCGCTGTCGCCGACCAACAGCCTGATCGGCAACCCGACCGCGCAAAAGCGGCTGGTGGATTCAGGCGGCCTCAGCCTCGTGAAGGGTTTGAAAAACGCCTATAATGATATGGTTCACAACGACATGATGGTGAGCCAGGTCAACAAAAAGCCCTTCAAACTGGGCGAGAATGTTGCGACCGCCAAGGGTTCCGTGGTCTACCGCGACGAACGGTTCGAACTGGTCCAATATGCGCCGACCACAGACAAGGTCTATGCGATTCCGCAACTGACCATCCCGCCGCAGATCAACAAAATGTATATCAACGACCTCAGCCCTGAAAAGTCGGTGATCAAGTGGCAAACCGACCACGGTATCCAGCCCTTCATGATCTCTTGGCGCAACCCGACCGATGACATGGGCGTATGGGGGATGGCCGAATATATCGAAAGCTGCATCAAGGCGTTGGACGTCGTGTGCGACATCACCGGCAGCGACAAGGTCAATGTCTCTGGCGGCTGTTCCGGCGGGCAAACCATGTCGGTCCTGCTGTCGAAGCTCGCATCAATGGGTGACACCCGCGCCAATGCCATTACAATGATGGTCTGTGTGCTCGAACCCAAGCCCGGCGATACCGAAGCGTCGTCGATGGTCTCGCACAACGGCATCGCGCTCGCGCGGCAGCGGGCGCAGAAAAAGGGTGTGATCGAAGGATCAAGCCTGGCGCGCGGCTTTGCGTGGCTGCGGCCCAATGACCTGATCTGGAACTATGTCATCAACAATTATCTGTTGGGCGAAGATCCACCCGCGTTCGACATATTGTTCTGGAATGCCGATGCGACCAACCTGTCATCAGCGTTGATGGGCGATTTCCTCGAACTGTTCGAAGCCAATGCCTATGCCGCGCCTGGAACATTCGAAATTGCCGATCATACGCTCGACCTGACCAAGGTGACCGGCGACATGTTCATATTGGGCGGTACAACCGACCATATTACGCCATGGCGCGCCTGTTACCGTTCGACCCAGTTGTTCGGCGCGAAAAATGTCGAGTTCATTCTGAGCCAGGCCGGTCATATGCAGGCCATCCTGAACCCGCCGGGCAACCCCAAGGCGAAATATTGGAAGCATAGCAAGGGCAAGACCCCGGCCGATGTGAACGAATGGATGAAGGGGACCGAAGAAGTCGCCGGAAGCTGGTGGCCATACTGGATGGAATGGCTCCATGCGCGATCGGGCAAGGAAGTTGCGGCGCCAGCGGCGGTGGGGAGCAAGGTTTATCCGGCAATGGAGGCTGCGCCGGGGTTGTATGTATTGGAGTGAGGGGCTGTTACGCGGCGCGCCAGCTGCGAAGGCGGCTTAAGCATTACACGCACTATGACGTCAGCGTTGATTCACTATGTGGAAAATATGGGATTAAATTAAGGTGCGGCATTTGTGTCGCACCCACCAGACCCGTGTTCAAGCCAACATCTGCAATCCGTGTTTCTCGACAATTGACAGCAGCTTCAGGGCCATGCCGCTGGGTCGCTTAGCGCCGCTTTCCCACTTTTCGACCGTCGACTCGCTGGTGCCCAGATAGCGGGCAAAGACCGGCTGGCTGACTTTGTTGGCCTTGCGTAACCGCCGGATATCCTTGGGGGCGAGTTTAGGGACAGCAGAGAGGCAGGCTTCGTCAAATTCCCGCATGGTGATCGCATCGATTGCGCCAGATTCGTAAAGCCCTGCCATTGATTCATGGACGGATTCGTAGAGGTCATTTTTGAATTTACTGTTGCCCATTTTCATTTCCTTGTATCCGGATCGGTAATATCAAGTTCAAGCAGTTTTCCATTTGCAACTTGTTGATTGATCTGGACGTCAGACAAGTTGGCATATTGCTTCGAAGCCGCTCGCAAAATGTTCAATTCACTTTCATCTATATTGGCGCGATCTTGTTTCGCGAAAAGATATTGATACACCCAAAAATCACCACCACGCGCCAAGATGATCTAGCGATACTGGTTGTTCGACAGCCGCTTTTTATAAACGCCGCCGCCGAGATCATCAGCCTGTCCCGCCATCACTTGCACTATGGCTTTACATAAAACCGCATCCGAAATCTTCGCCTTACGCGCCGCTTTTGTAAACCATGCCGTTTTGAAAGCGCGCGGAAGGGTCGGCTCGAACATAAGTTTAGATAGCACCCAGTGCTACCTAACGCAAGATACGAAATTGACTTGCGCCATCTAACCGTTCGGTTAAACCAAAGCCAAGCGACCCGTATATAAGGGCAGGGGAACGAACATGACCAAGGGCCGTGCGCCGACTTTCAGTATGGAGACCGTTGACGGCCGCACGTTGCGCGTTGCTGTCTGGCGTTCCAGCAAGGCAAGCCCCAAGCTTCCCATATTGTTCTTCAACGGCATTGGCGCGAATATCGAGGCGATGGCGCCGATGGCCGAATTGCTGGTTGATCGCGATTTTATAACATTTGATATGCCCGGCATCGGCGGTTCGCCTGATCCTGTGGTGCCTTATAATGCGATCCTGATGTCGCGTATCGCCGCGTTGTTGCTAGACCGTTTCGAAATGCCGCTGGTTGATGTCATGGGCGTTAGCTGGGGCGGGGCGATGGCGCAGCAATTTGCCATCCAGAACAGCGCGCGCACCAACAAGCTTATCCTTGTTGCGACCAGTGCGGGCATGTTGATGGTGCCCGGCAACCCCGCCGCACTCGTCAAGATGGCCGACCCGCGCCGCTATATAGATCCTGAATTCATGTCGAAGCATTTCAAGACGCTCTATGGCGGCATGGTGGGCAACAAGGCAGAGCATATCAACCGTCTGAAACCACCGTCGAAAACCGGATATTTCTATCAGTTAATGGCGATGATGGGCTGGACCAGCGCGCCGTTCCTGCCCTTCTTGAAAACCGAAACGCTCATCATGATGGGCGGCGATGACCAGATTGTACCGCTGGCCAATGGAAAATTCCTGAACTTCCTGATCCCCAATAGCGAACTATTTGTGGTCGAAGATGGCGGGCATCTTTTCCTGTTAAGCCATGTCGAACAAAGCATCGCTGCAATCCGCGATTTCCTGGATAAAAGGGAAGAAGTGAAGCAAGCAGCATAATGCACTCTTCCCTTTCGCTGGTTCGTCGTTAGCGTGTCGAATCAAGGGTAAGGAGAGAGCCCATGCGGCATATCGCGATTATCGGTTCAGGTCCGGCGGGCTATTATTCCGCAGAGGCGGCGCAAAAGAAATTCGGGTCTGATGTCCGTATCGATATCATCGACCGGCTGCCCGTCCCCTTTGGCCTGATCCGATTTGGCGTCGCACCCGATCATCAGTCCATCAAGGCGGTTTCGGGCCGTTATGAAAAGGTCGCACTGTCCGATAATGTCCGCTTTGTCGGTAATGTCACCGTGGGCAAGGATGTCAGCGTCGACGAACTTCAGACGATCTATGATGCGGTTATTTTGGCCACCGGCGCGCCCAATGACCGCAAACTGGACATAGCGGGCGGCGATTTGCCCGGAGTATTTGGCAGCGCGGCCTTTGTCGGCTGGTATAATGGCCACCCTGATTTCGCCGATATCGAACCGCCGCTGGGTGGCCGGCATGTGGTCATCATTGGCAATGGTAACGTCGCCCTTGATGTGGCGCGCATCCTGTCCAAAACCCGGGCCGAATTTGGCGGGTCCGACATTGTCAGCCACGCGCTCGATATGCTCGATCATAGCAAATTGGAGGATATCACCATATTGGGTCGCCGTGGCCCGCACCAGATTGCGATGACTCCCAAGGAACTGGGCGAATTGGGGCATTTGCAACGGGCCACCCCCCGCGTTGAGCCGGACGATCTGCCCGATCTGGGCGATGACGCCCTGCTGGAACCGGGTATGCGAAAATCTGTCACCCATTTGCGCGAATTCGCCGCCATTCCAGAGGCCTATCGCGCCGATAAGGATATCAACATCAATTTTGATTTCTACGCCGCCCCGGTCCGCATTGAAGGCAATGGCGCTGTCGAGCGGATCATTGTCGAACGCACCCGTCTGGATGACCAGTATCGCAGTATCGGGACCGGTGAAATCTATACCATCGACTGCGCCATGGTTATCAGTTGCATCGGGTACCAGACACCGTCGATTGAAGGTGTGCCATATGAACATGGGCGCGGGCGGTTTGCCAATGTCGAAGGGCGTATTCTACCGGGCCTATATTGCGTCGGATGGGCAAGGCGCGGACCATCGGGAACCATTGGCACCAACCGACCCGACGGCTATTCCATCATCGACATCGTGGCCGATGATATTGGCGATGGTGCGGGCAAAGCCGGTCGGCCGGGGCTGGATACCCTGCTGGAAAAGCGCGGCGTTCAGGTCGTGAAGTTTAGCGACTGGAAAAAGATCGAAGAAGCCGAAACCGCCCGCGCCCGCGACGGTGCCCCGCGCGAAAAATTCGTGCGGATCGAAGATATGATTGCGGCTGGCGGATAAATTTTCCGTTGTCATCATAATCGCATAAATACTGCGTTAAGTCATTGCTTTAGGTGGCAGAAAGGCAGTCAGCATGATCGAGCGGATAGGCATCATTACCGGCGTGGACGCCGAAGCAGCGGCGTTGTTTTCAGGGCAAGGCGCGCATGGCGAACCTTTGCACGGATTCCTCGTGCGCCAAGTGCGCTTTGCCGGCAAGGACATCGCGATCACCTGCAGCGGTATAGGCAAGGTCAACGCGGCGATGGCGGCGATGATGCTGGTCGATCATTATGATGTGCAAATGCTGCTGGTTGTCGGGACGGCAGGCAAATTGACCGATATCGACACCGACTGTTTCCAGATTGTCGAGGCAGTGCAAGGCGATTATGGCGCGTCGCGGCACGACCATTTCGCCCATTATAGCGCAGGCGCATGGCCGATTGGTGAGGAACATATCGAGGCGTTCCGGGCCAAGGTCACGCCGGACATCGGCCTGCCAAAAGTGCGGATCATCACAAGCGATGCGTTTATCGAAAATCCCGATCTTGGCAGGCGGCTGCACGATGCCTTGGGGGGCGACATCATCGACATGGAAACCGCCGCCGTCGCGCAAGCAGCCGCACGCATGGATCTGCCCTGGGCAGCCATCAAAGCCACCAGCGACAATGCCGACGGTGCCAGCAGCGGCGATTTTCAAAGCAATCTGAAACGCGCCGCAAAACGCGCCGCAGATGCAACAGAAAAGATGATTGCGGCTTTGTAGGCGGGTTTTCGTGGCTTTGGACCAGTAAATTCGCTCCGTTCCTCAAGCTTCGTCACCCCGAAATCCCAACCCCGTCATCCTGAACTTGTTTCAGGGTCTTACTACTGCGACGTTGAAAACTAAGACCCTGAAACAAGTTCAGGGTGACGGGGAATTTGGCTCGGCGTGACGGGGAATTTGGCTCGGCGTGACGGAGATTTTGGCTCAGGGTGACGGGGAAGTTCGTGCAATGTGAAAGAGGTTTTAGTTCAATACGGTCGGTGAGGGGATGGCTCAGTTTAGACCGTCAACAAAGCGCCCTAAATCAACAACCCCACGGCATGAATGACAATACCCGCCATGCCGCCCACCAAGGTTCCGTTGATACGGATGAACTGGAGGTCGCTGCCCACCGCATTTTCGACACGGTCGGTGATGGTGGATGCGTCCCAGCCCTTGATGGTGTCGGATACGAGGGCGACGATATTGTCGCCGTAATTTTCGGTGGTGCCGACAATGGCGCGGCGCGCGAAACGGTTGATCTGGTGCTTCAGCCGGGCGTCCTCTTGCAAGGTACCGCCCAATTTGATCAGTGCATCGCCAAAGCTGCCTGCCAGGGCTGCATCCGGATTGCGCGCTGCCTTTAACAAGCCGCTGCGCCCCTGATCCCACAGGCTGTTGATCCATTTGCTCATCGCCGGATTTTCGAGCAATTGCCCTTTCCAATGGTTGACCTTCGCCTGCAACTCCTTGTCATGGCGCAGGTCGTGGGCAAGGCTGGCCAAGCCCTCTTCGCCCTTTTCGCGTAAGGGATGGTCGGGGTCTTGCGCCATATCGTGCAGCAACTTGTTCAGGCCATTGACGATGGCATTGGCCAGCCGGTCATCAAGCCCGGTCCAGCGCATGATGGTATTCGCCCGTTCCTCCACCATTTCGCGGATGAGATGTTCGTTGGCCTCAAGCGTCTTTGACGCCCATTTTATGATGCTATCGAGAACGGGAATATGCCGCCGCTCGCGGATCATCGCGGTCAGCAACTGGCCTAGCAGGGGGGCGATGTCGAGCTTGTCGAGCTGTTTGCGGATGGCACCCTTGGCGACGCCGCCAAGCCGTTCATCATCCAGCGCGGCGATGATATCGCCCATCAGTCGCGATGCGCCCATCCGCATCCGGCCTTCGCCACCCGATGGCGCGCTCAGGAATCTGCCCATCGCACCCGCGACATCCATACGCTGCACCCGGCGGGCGACGACTTTGGTCGTCAGAAAGTTAGAGCGAAGGAAGCTGGCAAGGGTGCGGCCAAGCCGTTCCTTGTTGTTCGGGATGATCGCGGTGTGGGGGATGGGAATACCGAGCGGATGCCGGAACAGCGCCGTGACGGCAAACCAGTCGGCAAGCCCGCCGACCATGCCCGCCTCGGCAAAGGCGCGCAGGAAACCCCAATGACCCTGATAACGGGTTTCCAGGTAACTGCCGCCGATGAACAATAACAGCATGAAAAACAGCAGGGCAGTGGCGATGATCCGCATCTGCCGCAACTCGGCATCGCGCTCTGCATAGCGGGTCTTTTCGGACTGCCCCAGTTGATTGGCCGACTTCACGTCAATGCCTTAGCCAAGGCGTGCCGCGCTGCCAAGGGTGGCAATTACTCGGCCGGCTGCAAACCGCCAAGGTCACCTCTGTCTTTCGGTGGCTTTTTGCCTGCGACGGCGATGTTGGGCTTACCCTCGCCATGTTTGTCGGGGTCATATGTCAACAAACGGGTCCGTAACCATGGCCCGACCCGCTTTTCAAAGCCGTCGGCGAGGCTGAAGCCGGCCGGAACGATCAGCAAGGTCAGCAGTGTGGAAACGATCAGCCCGCCGATCACGACCGTACCCATCGGCGCGCGCCACTGGCCGTCCCCGCCCAGCGACAATGCGGTCGGCACCATCCCTGCGGTCATCGCAACGGTGGTCATGACGATAGGCTGGGCGCGCTTGTGGCCCGCTTCCATAATCGCCTGAAATTTGGGAACGCCGCGTGCCATTTCCTCAATCGCAAAATCGATCAACAGGATGGAGTTTTTCGCGACGATGCCGAACAGCATCAGCACGCCGATGAACACCGGCATCGAAATCGGTTGCTGCACAATGGCGAGCGCCAGCATCCCGCCCAATGGGGCGAGCAGCAACGATCCCATGTTGACCAGCGGCGACATGAAGCGGTGATACAGCAAGACCAGCACCGCAAACACCAGCAAGGTCCCGGAAATCAGCGCCGTCAGGAAGTCACGCTGCATTTCGGCTTCCCATTCCTGACTACCGAATGGCGCGCGCGAAACCCCTGTCGGCAGGTTTTTCATCACCGGCAGATTGTTGATTTTGGCATCCGCATCCGAAGAAACAATTCCCGGCGCAAAATCAGCGCCGATGAAAATCCGGAAATTCTGGTTTCGCCGTTGAATCGAGGTGGGCCCTGCGCCGAAACTGATATCGGCCACACGCGACAGCGGGACCGACCCGCCAGTGGCAAGCGGAACCGGCAGGTTGCGGATCACATCAAGGCTTTCGCGCGATTCCTTGGCCAGCATGACACGGATCGGTATCTGGCGGTCGGACAACGAAAACTTGGCGCTGTTCTGGTCAATATCACCCAGCGTTGCGATGCGGATAGTCTGGCTGAGTGCAACAGTTGTCACGCCCAGTTGCGCGGCAAGATCGGTTCGCGGCGTAATCAGCAATTCGGGACGTTGCAGATCGGCCGAAATACGCGGTGCGCGCAATTCGGGCAACGTCTTCATCTGTTCAACCAGCGTTGCCGCCGTTGCATCAAGTGTCATAGGATCGGAACCGGACAGCATGACCGACACGTCACGCCCCGATCCGCCACCACCCGGGCCATTGGCCTGGAACGTAACGCGGGCGTCGGCGATTTTGGTCAGCTTGGGGGTCAGGTCTTCTTCAAATTGCTGGCTGGTGCGCGCCCGTTCCTTGTTGAGGGTGATGAACATATTGGCGCTGCCCTCGCGCACGCTTTGTAAAGCGGTCTTTACCTCGGGTTGCGCTTCAATGATGGCGGCGGCTTCGTTCGCCACTTCGCGCGTCCTTTCAAGCGTGGTTCCGGGTACCATTTCGATGCGGACTCGGCTGAAATCCACATCGCCATCGGGGAAGAACTGCTTGGGAAGCACGACCATAAGGGCGATGGTAGCCGCAAGGGACAGCACGCCAATGCCCATCATCCAGCGCCTGTGGCCAAGCGACCAGCGCAGGATTTTCATATATTTGTCCATCCATGCGCTTTCGCCATGTTCGGCAATGCCGCCAGACTTTAGGAAATAGGCCGCAATCATCGGCGTAATCATGCGGGCGACGGCAAGGCTCATCAGAACGGAGGCGACGACGGTGAGGCCGAAATTCTTGAAAAACTGGCCAGCGACGCCGGGCATCAGGCCGACGGGCAGGAACACCGCGACAATCGAGAATGTCGTGGCCACAACCGCAAGGCCGATTTCGTCGGCGGCATCAATCGATGCCTGATAGGCGGATTTACCCATCCGCATATGGCGCACAATATTCTCGATCTCCACAATCGCGTCATCGACCAGCACGCCGGCGACAAGGCCGAGTGCCAACAACGACATGGTGTTGAGCGTAAAGCCCAGAAGGTCGAGAAACCAGAAGGTCGGGATGGCCGACAAGGGGATGGCAATGGCTGAAATGACCGTAGCGCGCCAGTCGCGCAGGAACAGGAACACAACGACGATGGCCAGCAACGCGCCTTCGATCATGGCCGCCATCGAGCTTTTATACTGGGCTTTGGTATAATCGACACTGTTGAAAAGCGTTGTGAATTTTACACCGGGATTTTCTTTTTCAATCTCGGTTATTTTCTTCATCGCCTCATCAAACACGGTCACGTCGGATGCCCCTTTGGCACGTGACATGCCGAAAGTGACAACCTGTTTGCCGCCTTCAAAAGCCATTGACCGCTGCTCGCTGAACCCGTCAGTGACTTGGGCAACGTCCGATAATTTAATGTTGCGGCCATTGCCAAGGTTGATCTGCGCCTGGCCCAGCGCATAGGCATCTGCGGCATTTCCAAGAACGCGCACCGACTGGCGTGAACCGGCGATTTGCGACTGGCCGCCCGACGCATTGACATTTTGTTGCCGCAAAACATTGTTGATCTGGCTGGCGGTGACGCCGAATGACTGCATTTTTGCAGGGTCGAGTACGACACGAATTTCGCGGTTTACGCCGCCATTACGGCTTACCGATGCCATGCCTTCGACCGCGAGCAAGCGCCGCGCGACGGTGTCGTCGACAAACCAGCTCAGTTGTTCCAGCGTCATGTCGCTGGCCTCAACGGCGAAATAAGCAATCGGGTCGCTGGAGGTCGCGACCTTGAAAATCTGCGGTTCCAAGATGCCGTCGGGCAAATCGCTGCGGATCTGGTCGACGGCGTTTTTCACTTCGCTGACGGCGGCATTGATGTCGTCGCCAATTTCAAATTCCGCGCTGACCGTGGTGTTGCCTTCGCTTGCGGACGCATCGATATTTCGCACGCCTTGAACGCTGCGGATCGCGGATTCCACCTTTTGCGTGATTTGTGTGGTGATTTCAGACGGAGCAGCGCCTGGTTGCGAAATCGAAACAACAACAACCGGAAATTCAATGTCAGGATCATTCTGCACGTCCATATTCCGGAACGACATGATCCCCGCCAGCGTCAACGCAATGAAAAGTACGATCGGAACCACCGGGTTGCGGATCGACCATGCGGAAATATTACTGAAGTTCATGGGCTGCTGTTCCGATTATGGTTCGTGTTACTTCTTTTTCAGAAGTTTGGGGTTGATGGTTTCATCGGGGTTGAGGAAGCCACCGGCATACAGAACAACGCGTTCTGTGCCATCAAGTCCGCTGGCGATAATCAATCCGGCCGCCGTCGTATCACCGACCTTGACCGGGCGTTGCTTTACCTTGTTGTCCTTGCCGACAATGTAGACAAAGCTACCTTCGCGGCCGGTTTGAACGGCAGATTCGGGCAGGACCGGCGCGGTCATAGACCCGGCTTTGATCTCGACCGAGGCGAAGCCACCGGGCCGAAGCGCCCTGTCATAGGGCAGCGCGATGCGGGCAATGCCCTGACGGCTTTGCTCGCTTATCATCGGGGCAACTTGCCAGATTGTTCCGGTAAATTGACGATCGGTTCCAACCGGCGTCACGCTGGCCGGCACACCTTCGGACACCAGAACGAGATCATTTTCACTTAATTGCGCCTGCAATTCCATCTGGCCATCTTGCGCGATACGGAACAGGATCCCGCTGCCGGCGGAGACGGTTTGACCTGTTTCAACATTCCGTTCGAGAACAAAGCCCGATACGGGCGCACGAATATCAAGCCGGGCATTGCGGGCGCGGGTTTCGTTCAATTGCGCGTTGGCGACGTTTACCCGGGCGCGGGCGGCATCACGGGTCGCGGTTTTGCGATCTACATCCGCCTTTGAAATGAACCCGCGGCCAACCAGTTGCATGCCACGGTCCAGTTCATTCTGGGCCAGTTGCAGGTCGGCGCGGGCAACGCCAATCTGCGCCTCGAGCGCGGCGGCCTGTTGCACCTGTACGGAACGATCGACACTGACAAGAACCTGACCTTGTCGGACCCAGTCCCCGGCGTCGACATAGACACGGTTGACCTGACCACCTTCACCGACAACCCCTACGGGAACTTCCCGCCGTGCGGCCAGTGTGCCGGTTGCGTTGATAGCGCGCACCACAGTTTCGCGGCCAGGTGCAACGACCGTGACGGTCTGCGCCTGTGCGTTCTTTTCTTCAGCACTCTCGGCCGGGGCTGCGCTGCCGCCCATAAAGTAATAGGCAGCGCCAATGACCGCCAAAATAGCCACAACGACCAGCGCGATAATCAAGCGCCGACGGTTCGTACTTTGCCGCTCGTCAAGCATTCCGCTATCCATGGTACCGCTCATTGTAGTTTCGTAATTCATATCGGCTTTCCAAAATCAATTCTGGCCAAATGCGTATCTGGCCAACGCTCATCTGCTTGTATCCGCGATCTCGCCGGACAACGCAACAACTGTGTTATCTTAATAAGTCACTGCCCGCAAGGCGCAGAATTAGACATCGTGCATGACGCTATTATGTTTACGTTACTGGAAAAGGCCAGGAACAACAATACAGACCGGCGTCTTCACTATTCGACAAACGACGTCATTATGCAGGAAAGACGCGCCGTCGCGCCTTTCCTGTGTTCCTCAATCCCATTTACCGGTTTCAGCGCACGCGGCCGCGCTGCACCAGATTCAAGATACCGAGCAAGACAACGGCGCCGACAAAAGCAACGATCAATCCGGTCAGGGAAAAATCCTGAACCGTGCCCGCGATGCCAAAGCGGTTGGCAATGAAATTGCCCACCACAGACCCGACGCATCCGGTAACAACATTCCAGAAAATGCCCATCGACCTGTCGCGATTCATGACTTTACTGGCAAGCCAACCGGCAATGCCGCCCACGATTATTGCCACAATCCAATCCATGATTTGCCTCCTCTAAGGCGTCCAGATCACATCTGGACGGCCAAGGATGATAGCCGGATTGCGTCGGAATGCCACCGGCAAACCGGACATGGATGTAAATTAGACCGATTCAGGTCACTTTTGGAAAATTCAATATTTCTGCTGACGCTCATACAGGTCGCGATAATGCTGGATGCGGGTGACCCGCAAACCCGGCATTCCCGACCGGTCGACCGCCCGCTGCCAAGACGCAAATTCTTCAAGCGTCAGGCCATAACGTTCGCACGCATCATTGATGGATAGCAGGCCGCCATTGACCGCCGCCACCACTTCGGCCTTGCGGCGGACGACCCAGCGTGTCGTTCCTGCAGGGGGCAGACTTGATAGCGTCAGTGGTTCACCCAATGGTCCGATGACTTGTGCCGGGCGAATTTTCTGGTTCTCAATCATAACGTCCTCGATACTCTATGCCCCGCATGGGTTGGTTCGACCCCGGTTGCTTCGTCTTTTAATTGACTGTCTTTGATATAGCCTGAATCGGCTTGGTAAACGGCGTCTTCACCTATTTGCCCGGGCGTGTTCTGTCGCCAGAAAGCCCCGCAAACCGGTACATTTTGCGCCTTTTTCGATGCGAAATAATCAATGCGTTGTGCGGTGGCGTCGCCTTTTGCTGTGGCGTCGCCTGCAGTCCGGCGCACGGCGCGCACGGTCCGGCTATTTGCCTGACGCGCTGCTGCTGCTGCGAGCATGGCGATATGGTCGGTTCGGCCATCGACCGAATTTTGACTCGGTACCGCAGGGGGGAATGTCATTTCCATGACACCCCTTTTAGGCCCGACCCTATAACAGGCGGTAAAGGCACCATTCAGACGATGTTAGCCGAAGTTAACAACTATTATCCTTTTGTGGCACTTGCTGTTTCAAATCGAGAACAGCCAACGGAAAACTGGCATTTTCGTGAAGTTGCCCCTATGTGGCCTGTCAAATGATTGACACTATTTATCCGAATGATTTTCAACTTGGCCCTGATTTGGCAGGCAAAAGGATCGTTGTAGCCATGTCCGGCGGCGTTGATTCGTCCGTCGTCGCGGCATTGGCGGCGCGATCAGGCGCTGAAACTGTCGGGATTACGTTGCAATTATACGATCATGGCAGCGCGGTGAAGCGGGCAGGGGCCTGTTGCGCCGGGCAGGATATCCGCGATGCCCGGGCGGTCGCCGATAAATTGGGTATCGCCCATTATGTTTTCGACCATGAAAGCCGCTTTCGCGAATCGGTCATAGACCATTTTGCCGATGAATATATCGCAGGGCGAACGCCAATCCCCTGTGTCCGCTGCAATATGGGGGTGAAGTTTACCGACCTGTTCCGGTTGGCGCGGGAATTGGGGGCCGATTGCCTTGCCACCGGCCATTATGTCCGCCGCGTCGAAGGCGCACATGGGGCAGAATTGCACCGCGCTGCCGATCCAGCCCGTGACCAGAGCTATTTCCTGTTTGCCACGACGCAGGAACAGCTCGAATATTTGCGCTTTCCATTAGGCGGAATGCCCAAGCCGCATGTGCGCGCGATCGCGCAGGAACTGGGCCTCATTGTTGCTCTGAAACCGGACAGTCAGGATATCTGCTTTGTACCCGATGGCGATTATGCCAGCGTCGTCCGCAAAATCCGCCCCGAAGCCGAAACAGGCGGCGATATCGTCCATCTCGACGGGCGGGTGCTGGGGCAACATAAGGGAATGATCCACTACACCGTCGGCCAACGCAAAGGTCTGGAAGTCGGCGGCCAGCCGGTGCCGCTCTATGTCATCAGGTTAGACCCAGCGACCCAGCGCGTCATCGTCGGCCCGCGACAGGCTTTGGCCGTGGATGCAGCACGGATTACCGATGCCAATTGGCTGGCTGATGTGCAGGGCCGCAAAATCATGGCCAAGGTCCGGTCGATGGCAAAGCCTATTGCCGCGCAGATGGACGGCGACTGGCTGCGCTTCGACGCGCCTGAATATGGCGTTGCCCCCGGACAGGCGGCGGTGTTTTACGACGGCGACCATGTGCTGGGTGGCGGCTGGATCGAAGAAACCATGGCGTCTATGGATATGTGCGCTGCTTAAAGTGCATCAATCTCTGCCTGATTAAGCTGGACGCAGCCAAAATTGCCGCGTCGTTCGGCCACCGCTTCGGCCAAAAAAGGTACCGATGCATAAACGCGCTTGTTTTCCGGGTCGTCCGACAGGTTGACCATTTCCATCCCGGCTTCTTTATCGGTTTCGCAGCTCGCCATATCGCGGCCTTCGATATAGCGGCAGGAACAGGTGATATGTGCGCCATAGGCCGCGCCCAGCTTTGCCTGTCCTTTCAGGCTGGTCCAGTTCCACGCCAGCCAGCTTGCCAAAACGACGAACAATAGCAAGGCGATAAGGCGAACGACTTTTCCTGCGCCGATTGCGCCTTTGTCTTTCTGTGCCGAAGTTGCGGTTGCCATATGCCCTCCATCTGGTGCATCTACTTGCCCCATGCCTAGGAACAAAATGACCGCCGCCGCAACCGCTTTTTGTGCAATCGCTGCATTCACGCTTGGATCATGTGGTAAAGCGCCTGCTTTAAAAGCCACCCGGCCCGGAACGACAGTGATTGTCGATGACGCGGTGGTGGGCAAGGATAAGCTTGCAGCCGCTATAGCGCCCTTTTTTGAAGACCCTGCACTTTCGGAAACACGTGCGCTGGTGATTATGCAGGGTGGTCGCGTTATCGCGGAACGCTATTCCCCGGGCTATGGACCGGATACCCGCCTGATAAGCTGGTCGATGGCCAAAAGTGTGACTGGAACATTGATTGGCATGATGGTCGCCGACGGCCGCCTGGCGCTTGATGAGCCAGCACCTGTTGCCGAATGGCAGACCCCGCGCGATGGCCGGGCCGCCATCACATTGCGCCATTTGCTGCATATGTCATCGGGACTGGACCATACCGAATTGGCCGAAGGCGAAGTCGAAATATTTGATGCCGACACCCCCCGTATGCTGTTTCTCGACGGTCGCGAGAATGTTGCCCGCTATGCCGAAACCCGTCCGCTGGAGGCAACACCGGGCGAAAAATTTGAATATAGCAGCGCCACAAGCAATATCTTGGCCGACATCATGACCCGCTCTTTGACCGAAAGTAAGGACCCTGAAGTGCGGCGCGACGCGATGCTTGAATATGCGCGGGGCCGCTTGTTCGAACCATTAGGCATGACCAGCGCGATTCCGCAATTTGACCGGCATGGCACGATGCTGGGTGGCAGCATGATTCACGCCACCGCTCGGGATTGGGCAAAATTTGGCGAATTTTTGAGGAATAACGGGTCCGTCCGTGCAGCCCAATTGCTGCCGACCAGCTGGACGCGCTTCATGAAAACGCCGAGCAAGACCGACAATAGCTATGGCGCACATATCTGGTTGAACCGACCAAATAACGCCAACCGCAATCAAGTGCTTTTCCCCGGAAGGGCACCGTCAGATGTTTTTGCGGCGTTGGGGCATTTGGGGCAATTTATCATCGTGTCCCCGCAACACCGGCTGACCATTGTCCGGCTCGGCAATACGCCCGATGACCGGCTCGACCCGCTGGATGACCAGTTTGTGAAACTGATTTCGATATTCCCGAAAAGTTAAGCTGTCGCCACTGGCGCGTCGTCGCCCAAATCTTCGAACCAGGCTTCGACCGGGCCGCTCAGCTTGAGCAATAACGGGTTGCCCTTGCGGTCGCGTGCCTTTCCGGCTTGCACTTTGATCCAGCCTTCGGAAATACAATATTCCTCAACTGTGGTGCGTTGTTCACCCTTGAAGCGAATGCCCACTCCGCGCGACAGCTTGTCCGCGTCAAAATAGGGGCTGGCGGGGTTGATCGACAGATGGTCGGGCGGAGTGTCTGCAGTTTCAGTCATAAGCCGCGCCTTTGCCGGAAAGCTTCGCGCTTGGCAATATCGTGTGAGCAGTGCAGAGGCGTTGCATGGTAAAATCAGACCAATATGACGCAATAATCCTTGGCGCAGGCGGCGCAGGCCTGATGTGTGCGCTAACCGCTGGACAAGGCGGCAAACGGGTGCTGGTGATTGACCACGCCAGCGGGCCCGGGAAAAAAATTCTGATTTCGGGCGGCGGGCGGTGCAATTTCACCAACGTCAACGCCACCAGCGCAAATGCACAGGAACGCTATCTGTCCGCTAATCCGCACTTCGCCAAATCGGCACTGGGGCGCTACACCCCTAGCAATTTTATTGATCTGGTTGCGGATTATGGCATCGCGTTCCATGAAAAGACGTTGGGGCAGTTATTCTGCGACGGCAGTGCACGCCAAATTGTCGAAATGCTCATGGCGGAATGCGACAAATCCATTGCGTCGGGCGGCGACGTTGATTTTGCATTTCACGCGCCGATTTCGGATGTCCGCCATACCGATGGGCGGTTCATTGTGACATACAACGGATTGACGGCGTCGGCACCTGCATTGGTCGTCGCGACCGGTGGCCCCAGCATTCCCAAAATGGGGGCGACGGGCTTTGCCTATGATCTGGCGCGGCAATTTGGATTGAAGGTTGTTGAACCCCGCCCGGCGCTGGTGCCATTCACCTTGGGCGGTGACGACATCCTTTTTCGCGAATTATCCGGCGTATCTGCCGATGTCGTGGCGCGTTGCGGCAAAATTCGGTTTCGCGAAGCGGCGTTGCTAACGCACAAAGGGCTGTCTGGCCCCGCGATTCTCCAGATTTCATCCTATTGGCGGCATGGCGAGCCGGTGGGCATCAATTTTCTGCCGGACCAACCCCAAGGCTGGCTGCGTCAATGCAAAAGGGACAAGCCCCGCAGCACGATCAAGTCCGTTCTGGCGTCGTCATTATCCGGGCGTCTGGCCGATATACTAGCCGACCGGATCGGTGAACAATCCAACCTTGCCGATTTACAGGATCGCCGATTGGAAGAGGCGGAACATCTATTGTCCGACTGGCCATTTTTGCCGAATGGGACCGAGGGCTATGCCAAGGCCGAAGTGACTTTAGGTGGTATCAGCACCGATGGCCTGTCGCAGAAATCGATGGAAGCCAAAACAGTTCCCGGCCTCTTCTGCATCGGCGAAGCTGTCGATGTCACCGGTTGGCTTGGCGGCTATAACTTCCAATGGGCCTGGGCGAGCGGCGTTGCGGCGGGGTCGGAATTGTAGCGTTGGCGCGGACGGAACAGCAATGGACAGTCCCTCGAATGACGAGGAGACTGTCACCGGATGGCGAAATTATGCTGCTTCTTTCTTTCGCGATGCCTTTTTGCGTTCGTTGGGGTCAAGGATTGCCTTACGAATACGGATATTCTTTGGCGTGACCTCGACCATTTCGTCATCGTCGATATAGGCAATAGCCTGTTCAAGCGTCATGACTTTAGGCGGGGTCAGGCGGATGGCGTCATCCTTGCCGGTCGAACGAAAGTTTGTCAGCTGCTTTGACTTCATCGGGTTGACTTCAAGGTCATCCGGTTTGGCATTTTCGCCAATAATCATGCCTTCATAAAGCGCCTCACCGGGGGAGACGAACAATATGCCGCGCTCTTCCAACGGGCCGAGCGCATAGGCGACGGCTTCACCATTTCCGTTGGAAATCAGCACGCCATTTTTGCGACCTTCAATCGGGCCGCGATAGGGGCCATATTTTTCGAACAGGCGGTTCATGATTCCGGTGCCGCGGGTGTCCGATAGAAATTCGCCATGATAGCCGATCAGGCCGCGCGAAGGCGCGCTAAAGGTGATGCGGGTCTTTGCCCCGCCCGACGGACGCATATCGGTCATCTCGCCCTTACGAATGGCCATTTTTTCGACCACTGTGCCCGAATGTTCGTCATCAACATCGATAACGACGCTTTCATAAGGTTCAGTGCGGTTGCCCGCTTCGTCTTCACGGAAAAGCACCTTGGGGCGCGAAATACCCAATTCGAAACCTTCACGGCGCATGGTTTCGATCAAAACGCCCAATTGAAGTTCTCCGCGGCCGGCCACTTCAAAACTGTCACGGTCAGCAGACTCGGTTACGCGAATGGCGACATTGCTCTCCGCTTCACGGAACAGGCGGTCGCGGATCATGCGGCTTGTGACTTTTGTACCTTCACGGCCCGCCATCGGCGAATCATTCACGGAAAAGCGCATCGACAAGGTCGGCGGATCGATTGGTTGCGCGTGCAACGGTTCGGTCACGCTGGGTTCGGCAATGGTGTCAGCAACCGTCGCGGTGGTCAGTCCCGCGATGGAAATAATATCGCCAGCCTGCGCCTGATCTACAGGAATACGTTCAAGCCCGCGGAACGACATGATTTTCGACGCGCGGCCCGCCTCGACAATTTTGCCATCGGGGTTGAGTGCGTGGATCTGCTGATTCACTTTGACGGTACCGGACAGGACCAAGCCGGTCAGGATACGGCCCAGGAAATTGTCACGGTCCAGCAGGGTAACGAGCATTTTGAACTCGCCATCGACATCGGCCTTTGGTTCTGGAACGTGCGAAACGATGGTTTCGAACATTGGCGTCAACGTGCCTTCGCGTGCGCTCGGGTCAATGGACGCATAGCCGTTACGGCCCGACGCATAGAGAACGGGGAAGTCAAGCTGTTCATCGGAAGCATCGAGCGACACGAACAGGTCAAATACTTCGTCAAGCACTTCTTGGATACGTTCGTCGGGGCGGTCCACCTTGTTGACCACAACGATCGGGCGCAAGCCGAGTGCCAGCGCCTTGCCGGTGACGAATTTCGTTTGCGGCATGGCGCCTTCGGAGGAGTCGACCAACAGAATAACGCCGTCGACCATGCTCAAAATACGTTCTACTTCACCGCCAAAGTCGGCGTGGCCGGGGGTGTCGACGATGTTGATGCGGGTGTCGTTCCATTCAACGCTGGTGCATTTGGCAAGAATCGTAATGCCACGTTCTTTTTCCAGATCATTGGAATCCATCGCCCGTTCTTCGACGCGTTGATTGTCACGGAAGGTTCCAGACTGGCGGAAAAGCTGGTCGACTAGGGTGGTTTTGCCGTGGTCGACGTGCGCGATGATGGCGATGTTACGCTGGGACATTTGAAAAGAGCCTTTTGGGAGGTCAGTTAGGCAGCAACATGCCACCGGATTCTGGCGCGCCCTTAACGCAATATGTGTTGCGGCGCAACATTCGAACCGACGTGGAGGCCGCATAACTTGCTTTGCCCGCCAAAGTGCGAGAGATTTGCCTATGATGTTTTTGTCACAAGCCGGGTTTGGGTACCTGTTTCCATGCCGCGCGAAATTTTTTCCGGGTATATAATGAGTGACGTTCCCCCGCACGAAGGCGCGGGACGAGATTTGCGGTAAACTGTTCATGCCAAAGGGTCAGTGCGGGGTTGAACAAATCGGCATTTTGCGCCTCTGCAATATCTTGTAACTGCCTTGAACTGTCCAGCAACGCCGACCGTTCGGCCTTGAACCGAGGGGCGGAATAGCGTTCATCGATCAGACCAAGCTGATGACGCGCTGCACGCACCAAAATCAGTGCGGTCGCATTTTCACCCGATCTGTGCATGGCCAATGCGCCACCAATCGCGGCATCCACAAGTTGCAACTGGTCATCTAGGCGGCGGTCAATGATTTGCGCGCCGTCACATTTGCGGATGGCACGGACATAGGTTGCAAGCGCCGACAGGGTCGACTGGTTGGGTTCCTTCCCGGAAAATTCCTCGACAATCAATGTTCTGATAAAGCGTTCAAGGATCTGATCATCTGCCGCCCTTGATATTTTGCCCGGATTGGCCAAGTCCGGGATGACCACAGGATCTTTCACAGCATTGCCGCGCAAGATACTGAAAAAAGAGCTGGTCACATCGGCGGTTCCGGGCGTCGACGAAAGGCCTTCGACATAAAAATGGCGATTGTCACGACCATTGTCGTGGCAACTATTGCAATTCAACCCGGCTTTGGCTGCCTGTCCGCCCAGCAGGCTAGGCGTATTGAAAAGGGCCATTCCGGCCTTTACACGGTCTGCATCTTGCGGATCGAAAGCAAGGCATGTGGATGCCTTGGTGGTGGCTGCATCGGTTTCTGCGCCATCGGCGGTCCACCATATTGATTGCAGCAATGGGGCAGGTGAGGCCGCTATGGCAGCCCCACCCGCTATCCCGATCAAGATCGTGAAAATCAGCTTGCCGATGTTGCAGCTTCCTTGATCCAGCGGCGAAGTTCGTCTGCTTCGTGGCAACCATAACCGCAAATCGTTTCCAACTGTGCCAGATGCGCCTTGGCACCGACGACGTTGCCGCGCTCAAGCTTGAGTTCGCCATAATATTCAATTGCGCCACGATGCTTTGGCGCAATCGACAATGCGGCCTGATAATAGCCCTCGGCTTCTTCATAATTGTGCAGCTTACGATTGGCAAAACCCAGATAAGTCAGGATATCGGGGTGCGGACCTGCCGCCCACAATGCCTTGTCCAGTTCGGCAATCGCCTCGACATACCGCTTTTCATTAATCAACGCGACGGCCTGAACATAGGTTGCGTCCGCGGCAATCGCCTGTGCCAGAACGATGTCGGGTTGAACCGGACCCATTGCAGTCTTTCCGGCAACCAGTGCAGCCTCAAGCTTGGCAATCGCTTCCTTCAGCTGCTTCTGGTCACGGCAGCCCGAACCGCAATTTGCCTCAAGGCTTTTCAGGGCGTCCAATTGTTCATTCGCCTTGGCCGCTGCACCCAGCTTGGCATGGATGATGCCCAGATCGCGATGCGCGTCGATCATCTTGTCATCATGCTTAACGGCCAAAGTCATAGGGCCCTTGGCCTTTTTGAAATCAGACAACGCCATATAGCTTGCGCCGAGCAGATATTGTGCCTGTGCATTACGGGGCATCGCGCCAACGACTCGCTTGAACGATTTAATCGCGTCGGCATATTGCCCAGCGCGGAATGCCGTTGCGCCCTTTTGATAATCGACCGCCGGGTCATAAGCAGGTGCCGACTGGCTAGGCGTTCCGCCGCCACCGCCGCCACCGCCGCCCATAGCAAAAGCAGGTGCCATAATCGCGGCCGCAAGAGCGGTCGTCGAAATTACCAATAATTTTCCGTTCCACAATTTCATTGGACTGTTCCTTTTTGAAATACGTCCCGTTTACATAGCATGACTTTGCCGTTCGGGTAAAGTGCGCGCTTGCCGCGCCGATCAAATTGCGCCATCACATTTTAACTTCACGATTTTTGGTCCATTGTGCTCCGCAAATTCATTCCCGACCAGTTTGTTCTGCTGCTTTTTGGTACGCTTGTCGTCGCCTGGTTGTTACCGGTGCCGCATGACGCTGTACCTGTTGCACAGGGTATATCATTTGCGGGCATATTTTTCCTGTTTTTCTTGCACGGGCTACGTTTACCCCGCCGCGAAGTCGCCCGGGCTGTCATGGGCTGGCAATTGCAAGCGATGATGCTGGCATTCACCTTTGTCCTTATGCCCATATTGGGGCTCGGCATTGCATCGGTTGCGGGACACTTTCTGCCGGTCGCGCTGGCCAGCGGATTGCTGTACGCCGCAATTCTGCCGTCGACGGTTCAATCCGCCGTCAGTTACGCATCGCTCGGCCGGGGAAACATTGCGGCATCGGTCATCGGTTCGGCTTTGTCCAACCTGTCGGGAATTTTCGCAACGCCTCTCCTCTTTGCGTTGCTGTTGGGGAGTGCGTCGGGTGTGGTGATCGGCGGTGATATCGTCATCAAGATCATCACCATGCTACTGCTGCCTTTTATATTGGGGCAGGCGGTGCAGCACTGGCTTGGCGGATGGGCACTGCGTCAGAAAAAATTGCTGACCTTGTGTGACCGCGCCGTCATTTTGCTGGCGGTATATGTGGCCTTTGGCGCTGCGGTCACAAGCGGTTCGCTTGAGGTTATCAGCCTTGCCTCACTGATGCTGCTCATTTTGTTTGCGGCATTGTTTCTGGGTATTGCCTTTGCTTTTGCATGGGCAACCGGTCGCATATTCGACCTGCCGCGCGCCGACCGGATCAGCCTGTTATTTACAGGCGCGCATAAAAGCATCGCCATTGGCGCGCCGATGGCGGCATTACTATTTTCGCCCAAGATAGCAGGGCTGATGATCTTACCGACGATCCTTTATCACCAGTTGCAATTGATTGCGTCCGCACCACTGGCCAAACGATTGGCAGCGTCCGGGGAAGACGTCATCTAGGTCCTGACCCTAAGGTTACCGACCCTAAAGACTTCGCAACGCCTGTGCCGGACGCGCGGCGAGTATGGGGAGCGAGCCAGCAATCCCCAGAATGAAGGTCAACCCCACGCCGCCCAACAGGGTCAGCCCTAATATCGCAGGATCCGGCGCAAAGCTGAAATCGAAGATCTGCACCACAACATACCACGCCGCCGCCATGCCGAGTGCCAATGACAACAGGCCGAGTATGATTGCCAGAATGCCATATTCCAAAGCCTGCGCGCCAAGGATCTGGCCGCGTGAAGAACCAAGCATTTTCATGATGACACTGTCATAAATGCGTGACTGCCGGGCGGCCGCAATGGCACCGACCAGAACGGCAATTCCAGCGAGTATGGCAATCGATGCGGCCGCAGCTATGGCTTGCGCCATTTGTGTCAACAAAGTGGTGATTTGCGCCGTGACTTCGCCCACTTCGATCAGCGAAGCCGAAGGAAAGGCGGGCGGGATTGCCTTGGCCAATATGCGTTCCGCCTTTTTCGATACGGTCAAGGTCGCGACCATATTATGCGGCGCGGCATCAAGGCTGCCGGGCGAAAAAACCATCACATAGTTCAGCCCGAAATTGTCCCATTTGACCGTTCGCAGGGATGCAATTTTGGCGGGTACTTCTACCCCGAGCAGGCTGACCGTCATGCTATCACCGACTTTCAAGCCCAAGGTCGCCGCGACTTCGGCTTCCAGGCTTATCAATGGCGGTCCTTTATAATTGGCAGGCCACCATTTTCCGGCAACCAGCTCGCTGCCTTTTGGCAATGTGGCACTATAGGTCAGGCCACGATCACCGTTCAATACCCATGCGCCTTCAGGCAATTCGTCAAGCTGATCGACCCGTTGCCCGCCATATTCGATAATTGTCCCGCGCAGCGCCGGAATCATGTTTACCGTGGCGTCGGGGTCGGCAGATTTTACCATTTGCGTAAAGCGCGCCGTGCCATCGCGGGGGATATCCAGAATGAAAAAGCTGGGCGCCCGGTCAGGGATGCTGTTTTTGATCTCATTATTGATGCTGGTCTGGATCGCGGCGAGCGTCACAAATAGCGTTAGCCCAAGACCGAGCGCCACCACGAGCGCCTGCGTCTGAGCACCGGGACGATGCAGGTTCGCCAGTGCCAGTCGCAGCAAGGGCGCCTTCGGGCGCGGTAATCGTACCGCTATTGCGCGCAGCAACCAGGCAATTCCCGTCAGCAACACCAGCAATCCGAGCGCCGCCCCGACAAATGCAAGCGAAAACAAAGGTTCGCGCGCAGACATGACCGCAATGGCCACGATCGTTGCAATTGAAGCGATCACCCAGATCAGGCTCCGCCGGTCGATGCGCGCGTCGCCTTCGACAATTGCTCTGAACAGGCCGGCGGCCGGTACGGTGCGGGCGCGCGCCAGCGGCGGCAATGCAAAAGCAATAGCAATCAGCAGGCCGTATAGAGCGCTAATCGCGAGCGGAACAGGATGCAGGCGATATCCGGGCGCTAACGGTAATATGTCGCCTGCAACTGCACCGATGGCCAGCGGCATGACACTGCCTACGGCCAGACCGACAAGAATGGCGACGATGGCAACGGCAAGAATTTGGAGCATATAGATGCGGAATATCGTGCCGCTGTCCGCCCCGTTCACCTTTAACGTCGCGATGCTGGCACGTTTACCGGCAAGATAACTGCCCACACCATTGCCGACACCGATCCCTGCAATTACCAGAGCGGCCAACCCGACCAGTGTCAGAAATTGCCCCATGCGCTCGATAAAACGGCGCGTGCCGGGCGCGCCATTGGAACGGTCGGTAATCTCCCAGCCTGCAGAAGGAAACTGCGCCTCAAGCGATTTTGCAATTGCTGCGACATCCTGTTGCGGGCGTAATTTGATGCGATATTTTGCCTCATACATGCTGCCCGGCTGGATCAGCTTGGTATCGGGCAAAGACTCCATGTTGATGATGGCCACCGGCCCCAGCGTGAATCCTTCACCAAGCCTGTCGGGCTCTTCGGAAATAATACCTGCAACCCTGAACGTCGCCTCGCCAAAACGGACCGCAGCGCCCTGTTGCAGGTCGAGCCGGTCCGAAAGCGTCGGGCCAATATAGATTTCCCCTTTCGCAGGCGTTCTGGCGGTGCCGCTGCCCGCAAGTTGCAGGCTGCCATAATGGGGGTAAGCTGTATCGATCGCCTTCAATTCGGCCAGCAAGCTATCTTCGCCTATGGCCATGGCTCGCAACCGCACGGTTTGCGAAACTGCCCCTACCTTCTGCATGGCGGCCAGTTCGGCGGGGGTGGCCTGTCGCTGCGCGATGCCGATTTCGATATCGCCGCCCAATATGGTCTGGCCGCGCCGCGATAATTCTTCGCTGATTCCAGATGTCAGGCTGCCAATTGCCGCCAATGTGGCGACGCCGAGAAACAGGCAGATCGCCAGCAACCTTAGCCCGCGAATCCGCGCAGTCAGATCGCGTCGGGAGATACGCCAGTTGGCGGCAAGCGATAGGCTCACACCGCGCTTTCCACAATTTGCCCGTCATGCATGGTGATTACCCGGTCGCATTTGCGCGCCAGTTCAGGGTCGTGCGTGATAATCAACAATGCCGCACCCAACGCCGCCCGACGTTCGAATAACAGGTCGATGATTGCCGCGCCGGTTGACCCGTCAAGATTGCCCGTTGGTTCATCGGCGAAAATGATCTTTGGCGAAGCCGCCATGGCACGCGCTATAGCAACCCGTTGCTGTTCACCGCCGGAAAGCTGGGATGGATAATGCGTTGTTCGGTGACCAAGGCCGACCGCCTGCAATTCGGACGCCGCCCGGTCAAATGCGTCCTTCATGCCCGCCAGTTCCATCGGAATCGCCACATTTTCAAGCGCCGTCATGGTTGGTAACAGATGAAATGCCTGCAATACGATACCAATTCGTCCGCGCCGTGCCCGTGCCAATGCGTCTTCGTCCAGATGTGCAAAATCAAGTCCGTCGACCATGACCATACCACCGCTGGCCTGTTCCAACCCCGCCAATACTGCCATTAACGAGGATTTGCCGGAACCCGATGGACCCAAAAGGGCAACGCTGCTGTCATAAGCTATTTCGAGATCGACGCCGCGTAAAATCGACACTTGGGCGTCATTACTGCCAAGGCTGAGGGTGACATTTGATGCACGGATTGCCATATCGGATATTGTGTTACGTGGAGCGTGCAAAGGGATGTCCTTATGAACAGAAGTTTTTGGGTATATGGTGCACTATTGGTCGCAATCCAAGGGTTGGGTGCATGTGGGAATAATCCTGTAGAGGAACCTGCCGATATTGCGGTCACAGCCGAAACGGGCGCGAGCGACAAGTTGGTCGTCGCCTTTGGTGACAGCCTGTATGCAGGATATCAGCTCGCCCCAAATGAGGGTCTTGCGCCGCAGTTGCAGGCCGCTCTGATCGCCGATGGTATCAAAGCGCGCGTGCACAATGCAGGGGCTTCGGGCGATACGACCGCAGCTGGCAAAAACCGCCTCGCGTTCGTGCTCGATAATCTGGACCGTAAACCTGACCTTGTGGTTCTGGGTCTTGGCGGGAATGATATGTTGCGCGGGATCAAGCCGGAACAGACCCGTGCAAATCTTGAGGCGATGCTGGCCGAATTGAAAAGGCGCCAAATTCCCGTTGTTCTGACCGGAATGTTGTCTGCACCCAATCTGGGCGCCGATTATGCCCGCGCATTCAACCCCTTATATCCTGAACTTGCGGCCCGTTATGGCGCAAAGCTCTACCCGTTTTTCCTGGAAGGTGTGGTGATGGACAGGTCATTGATGCTGAATGATAATATTCATCCGAATGCCAAGGGCGTGACCCGCATAGTCGAAGGATTATCACCTCTTGTCGAAGGTGCATTGAAGGAGCAGTGAAGAGCTGTATTAGAAAAATAATACAGCTGGGGACGTAAGTGCTTGAAAAGGTCGGGCAGTCGTTCCATCTGTTGTGTATCTGAAAGACAGAGGAAAGAGACTATGTCGACCGAAAGCGTGACCCAGACCGTGAGCGACCTGAAACTGACACCGCCTGATCCTGTGCCCACGGTTGCCCCGCAACAGGCCATGGGTCTGGTTCCGGTGACCGATGAACAAAAAACGAAGCTTGAGGAACGGGTCGAGGCCTATGTCGCCGATCTGATCGCGCAGGATGTGAACAGCCCGGAATTTGGCAAACGCGTCGACCAGTTGACCAACATGGGCCGTAAGGAGATCATGGAAGCTTCAGCCCAGTCAAACCGCTTCCTCGACAAGCCGATCCGGCGCATGGACGAAGGATCGGGCGTTGGTGCCGATCTTGCCGAGCTGCGCCGCGTGGTTGAAGATCTGGACCCTTCGAAAAAGGGCAATCTGATGACCAAGGAAAAGCTCTTTGGCATCATTCCTTGGGGCAGCAAGTTACGCAATTATTTCGACAGTTATCAAAGTTCGCAAACCCATATCAGTTCGATCCTCGGACGGTTGGGCAATGGCAAGGACGAGTTGCTGATGGACAATGCCGCCATTGATGTGGAGCGGCAGAATCTCTGGGTTGCCATGGGCAAGCTCGAACAGATGATCGTCATGTCCAAACAGCTGGATGCCAAGCTGGAGGAAAAGGCGGCGGAACTGGAATTGTCCGATCCGGCAAAATCGCGCGCGATCAAGGAAAGCGCGCTATTCTACGTGCGCCAGCGCACGCAGGATTTGCTGACCCAGATGGCAGTGACGGTGCAAGGCTATCTGGCGCTTGATCTCGTCAAAAAGAACAATGTCGAACTGGTGAAGGGCGTGGACCGCGCCTCGACCACCACAGTCGGTGCTTTGCGGACGGCGGTGACGGTGGCGCAGGCCATGACCAACCAGAAACTCGTTCTCGACCAGATTACCGCGTTGAACACGACGACGGCGAACATCATCGATTCCACCGGCCAGTTGCTGCGCGACAATACGGCGCGCATCCATGAGCAGGCGGCAGGCGCAACCATCCCGCTCGAAACATTAAGCCGTGCGTTCCAGAATATCTATGACACCATGGATGCCATCGACACGTTCAAGCTGAAGGCGCTCGACAGCATGAAGCAGACGTCGGAGGCACTGGAGCAGGAAGTGCAGAAGTCGAAGGGCTATATTGCGCGCGCCGAAGGGCAGGCGCAGGCCCTGCAATCGACGCAGGAAAGCGGCCTGCTCGCTTCGTTGGAAAACTGAAACTTTAGGATTTGAATGACCAGCCCCGCTTCGCAATCCGACGAGATCCTTGAAAGCAGCCGCCGTGCGCTTCGCAATGTGCGTATGCCGCCCATCGGCACGAAATCGATGGCGCTCCGCCGCGCGCATTTCTGGGGCAAGGTCAGCAAGGCCGCGCTTGCTGTAGGTGCTGTTCTCGTCGGGGCTGGCATTGTCGGCGCCATCATCGACGGCATTGGATTTTGGGGCGTGATGATTACCGGGTTGGTCGGGGCGGCGGCGGCTTATGTGCTCTTGCGCTACCCCCAAATGCCGATGCCTACCACGGAAAGTCTGCGCCAAACCGATTTGGGCACATTGGCCGGGAAGACCGAGATATGGCTGGAATCGCAACGTCCGGCCCTGCCGGCACCGGCAGTTACGGTGATGCAGGATATCGGCATCCGGCTAGATCAACTGGCGCCGCAATTGCAAACTTTGGACGACAATGACCCGGCCGCACGCGAGGTCCGCAAGCTCGTGGGTGAACATTTGCCGGAGCTTATCAACGGGTACAAACGGATACCTGACAGCCTGAAGCGCAAGGAACATGGCGGCAAAACGCCTGAGCAGCAGCTTCTTGACGGGTTGAAGTTGATCGATCGCGAAATCGAAACCATGACCGGCCAGATTTCAAGGGGCGAGCTCGACAAGCTGGCAGTGCGTGGACGGTATCTCGAACTAAAATACGACACCGACGCCGCGCAATGATAACGCGGCGTCGGGGTTAGAATTACCCGATCACTTTTGTGTTATCGGTAATCAACTTTGTTGCTTCAGCAATCGCCTTGTCCTGCTTCATCTTGCCAGAGACAATGTCGTCCGCCATTTCGAGCAGCCTCGCGCTGATGATCGTGCCGGTTTCGGCCTCCTCTTGGATGCCGATACCGCCCTTGGTCGTGGCGATTTTGTCCCAAGTTGAGCGAACTGCCGCCCAATAGGCTTTGGTTGCAGCCCAGTAATCATCGGCGGCTTTGACATTATATCCGTCGAATTTGGTGTAACTGTTCAGCACATATTCCTGCACGACAGGCGATAATTTACCGTCCTTTGGCCCCATTTTCAAATTGTCCTGCCAATGGATCCAACCGTCGGGCGATGTCTGGTGCCGGTTGATCGCCAGATATCGGTCATAGACGGGGTTGCGGACGGCATCGCGGCGGGCAAGCGGACGCCACGTCCAGTTGGATCGCCAGCGCCGCACGCCACCTTGCTCTTCAAATTGGCCCCAGCCACCGTAGCGCGGGCTGTCGTCGACCTGCCATACCGTTTGTGACCAACGGCCGCGCCGCATTCTTTCCGGCACATCCTCCCATTTCCATTGGTGGCGGTCGGCATAGACCAGTACTTTTGCGGGCTCATATTCCCAATCCTGCCGCCAATGTTTGATAATCATATCTTTGCCGTCCGCGTTGATGACGAGCATATGTTGCAGCACGATTTTCCGGCCGCTGTCCTCGATAACGCGAACAACTTCGTTTCCGCCGGAAATTTTCTTGTCGATGGGCGTGTAGCTTGCATCCCAACGCGTTGATTCCTGCATATCGAAGCGAACTTTGAAATTGCCCGCCATTGCCAGAATGTCCGCACGGTCTGCTTCAAAAGCAGCTTTTTCATCGGCGACGGCCCGTTCGGCGATGGGCGGGTGCGCCAGCGCGGGGCTGGTTGCATAAGCCAAAGCAAAAAGCCCGGCATAGAATTTTGATGTACGTATTTTCATCAGCTTATCCCTCTGTATGTACTTAGAATCGGAAAGTAGCCGAAACGCTGCCGTTGCGGCCGGGGCGGGTGAAGGCGTCAGTCGCGGTTGATGTGGCCGCAAGACCGCGCACGTCGGACCAGACGGCATATTTGCTATCCAAAATGTTGAAGATGCCGGCGCGCAATGTGAGTGCATCCGTCAACCGGACATGACCGGTGAAGTCGAGCACGGTAGCTGCATCGGGGCGAAAATCGGTTGGTGCTAGCGACCGTTCTTTTTGAGCAAAATGGGTCAGCGCCAATTGCCCACCGAACCGGTTGTCACGGGCGCGATAGCCAATCGCGGCGGTCATCGTCAGCGGATCAATCGTCGATAGCGGCGCATCGGGCATTCCGGTGCGAGATGCCGTTCCGCGTGCATAAGCTGCGGCCAGTCTCGCGTTTAATCCTGACGGCAGATTAAGTTCGAACTTGCCTTCGATGCCATCAACCTTGACCGCGCCGATGTTGATGAATTGAAACAATATTGGATTGGCGATTGAACCTGCGCCGCCCACCTGTTCTTGGCTGATAAATTTGTCATAACTCGCCTTGAACGCGGTGATGCTGCCGCTGACATGACTGGCGGAAATGCGGATACCGCCCTCGAACGACTCGCTTGTTTCGGGTGCCAGATCGGGGTTGGGTAATGTTCGGTAGGCGAAAAATGGTGAGGTCGGATTTTCGAAAAACTGGTTCACCTGACTGGGGGCAGGGGCTTTGAAACCTTGGGTGTAATTTCCAAAAATACGGACAATGTCGCTCAGCCGCAGAACCGCGCCAAATTTTGGTGACAGCCTTGATCCGCTTTGTCCGGTGGTCACAAACGCAGCGGGGAGTATGGCGTCATTCGTCGGCTCCAGCGAAAATCGATCCCACCGCAAGGCCGGATATAATTTCAACAGCCCGTCCGCGATATCGATTTCATCGCCTATAAATACCCCGCCTAAAGTGAAATCAGTCACGGGAAAAGCACGGGTGGGAAAAGTTTCACCAGCCGGGGGAATAGTGCCGTCGCGCAAGCCTTTTTGCCGTGTCATACTGACATCTGCGCCAAAAACTAGGCGATGGATCAACGGTCCGGTAGCGAATGTCGCCCGTCCATCGGCGGATGCACCATAGACACGATTTTCGAATGTGTTGATCCGCGTCCGGTCGGCTGAAGGGGTCCGCAATTCTTCGGTAAACTGACGGTCAAAGGCATCCTGCCAATACAGCGCGACCCGCGCGTCTTCAAATGCTCCATCGCCGGACCAACTCCAGTCGCCGGTAACCCGTTTACGAGCGCCAGTGTCACGCGCGGTCAAACTGTCGACCACGCTTCCAAAGCCGTTGCTACCCCGGCCAGACAAAATATCCGCAGTCAATAATGTGTCGACATATTCACCGGTCAAACGAAACCTATGCCCATTCGCAGGTTCAAAGACCAAACGGCCGATCACGGCATTGGATCGACCGTCTTGCGGGTTAGGTAATGTGCGGGTTGGACCAAAGCCGAAGTTTGTGCCGATATTACCCCGATTTTCTAGCTCGTTAAAATCACGCCGGGTAAAGGCAATCATGCCGGATAACGCACCATCGCGTCCGGCGACAATCGCAGTTTCTGCAAATTCATTGTCGTCCGAGCTATAGCTGGTACGGATCAGTCCGCCGATATCGCCATCGCCGCGAATGATGTCGGATGGGTCGCTTGTAATGAAGCTGACTGCGCCTGACAGGCCGTCGCTGCCATATAGTGCCGATGCCGGGCCGCGTAAAATCTCAACCGATTTTACGAGACCGATGTCGACATAGTCACCACGCCCTGCATCTTGTGCGCCAAAAGAAAATCCGTCGGGAACGCGAACGCCATCGACCTGAATCAGAACCCGGTTGCCGCCAATTCCACGTATCGTAAATCCTTCATTCCCGCCTCGGCCCGTAGTCGCAAAAGCGGCGCTGAATCGCGCAGGTTGTCGGGTTACCGAAACGCCAGGTTCGAACCGGACCAAATCCTTGATATCCGTTGCGAGTTCGTCGGCAATATCTTCATCCGATTTTACCGTAACGGTCGCCGGCACTTCTGAAACGAGTGTCGGAGCACGGGTCGCGCTTACGGTTATCTGGTTTTTGCGCGCCAGCCAGTATTCGCCGTCATTATCCTGCGCGTTGGCAATGGATGGATAGGTCATTCCGACGAGTGCAATCGTCAACGCTAATGAACCTGTACAAAAGGAAAAACGGGCGAGGCCCGAGCGAAACTGCATAGAAAAACCTTTGTTGCTAATGAGAGTGATTCTTAATAGCAAAATCCCATGCTCATCAATGCGAGATACGTCAAGCGACTTTGCATTGCGTTGATATGAATGCTTACAAATTCACAATTGCTCATATTTACTATTAGAATATGAGATTTATATGCCCCAGCCCAGCAATCCCGTTGATGCCGGATGAGGTATTCTGACATAGCAAATCGATAAAAGGTGGGGTGGATTGCATGAAAACAACAGCACGGGCAGTGGTTATTGGCGGCGGCGTCGTGGGCGTCAGCACATTATACCATCTGGCCAAAATGGGGTGGAGCGATGTTGTCCTGCTGGAACGCAAGGAACTGACATCCGGGTCGACCTGGCACGCAGCGGGTCTGCTGCCGCTGTTCAACCTCAGCTATTCGGTCGGAAAGCTTCACCAATATTCGGTCGGGCTTTACCCCAGCCTTGAAGCAGAGACCGGCCTACATGCAGGGTTTTCGCAGGTCACCAACATCCGTCTGGCGACTACGCGCGATCGCATGGACGAATATCATTATTATGCCGGTGTTGCGCGCACCATTGGCGTGGACGTCAATTTCCTTACCCCCGATCAGGTCAAGGACATCTGGCCACTTGCCGATATGGATGGCGTGATCGGGGCGATCCAGCATCCCGACGATGGCTATATCCAGCCCGCCGACCTGACACAGGCCTTGGCCAAAGGCGCGCGGCAGCGTGGTGCGACCATTTACCGCAACACGACCGTGACCGCGATTACGGAGCAGCCCAATGGCGAGTGGCTGGTGTCGACCGATCAAGGCGACATAACATGCGAACATGTTGTTTCCTGCTCCGGCAATTTTGCGCGGGCGACAGGGGCGATGGTCGGGCTGGATATCCCGGTCATCCCGGTCGAACACCAGTATATCGTGACCGAGCAGCATCCCGATATCATGGCTCGCAAAAAGGCCGGATTGCCAGAGATGGGCGTGCTGCGTGAATCCGATGCCAGCTATTATATGCGGGAGGAAGCAGGCGGCTTGCTTCTTGGCCCCTATGAAGTCGGCGCACCGGCATGCTATGTCGACGGCCCGGCGGCGAACAGCGAATATGAACTGTTTCCCGACGCTCTCGAACGGCTTGAGCCATATATATTGGCCGCGATGAAACGTGTTCCGGCCTTTGGCGAAGTCGGAATCAAGAAAGTCTATAATGGCGCGATTGCCTATACGCCCGACGGGTCGCCCATCGTCGGTCCGGCATGGGGCCTCAAAAACTTCTGGCTCAACGAAGGCCATAGTTTTGGGGTCACCGCCGCAGGCGGCGCGGGTTGGCAACTTGCCCACTGGATTGTCGATGGTGAACCGACCATCGACATGATGGGCGTCGATCCGCGCCGCTTTGGCGACTATGCAGGTCGGGGCTTCCTGATCGAAAAGAACGAAGAAGCCTATGCCAAAGTCTTTACCGTCCACTATCCCGACGAAGAGCGGGAGGCGGGACGCGCCTTGCGTCGCACGCCTTGCTATGACCGGATGAAGGCTCTGGGCGCGGTCTTTGGCAGCGTTTTTGGCTGGGAGCGACCCAATTGGTTCGCGCCCGAGAGCTATGCCCTGACCGAGGCCGATCTGGACAAACCGGATGTGCTGTTGAACGATAATCACCCCGTTGTTGCGGGCGAAGCTGTCCGGGAGAAATGGTCCTTCCGCCGGTCCAACTATTTCACACATGTTGGCAATGAATGCCGCCATGTACATGAAAATGTTGGCATTCAGGATATGAGTGCCTTTGCCAAATGCGAAATTTCAGGGCCTGGGGCGGAGGCTTGGCTCGACCAGTTGCTGACCAACGCCGTGCCCAAAAAGGTAGGCCGGGTTACGCTATCCTATTTGCTGACCGATAAGGGCGGGGTGCGCTGCGAATTCACCGTCTACAAGATGGCGCCGCAGCGTTATTATCTGGTGTCGGCAGGCGCTTATGAACGGCACGACCATGACTATCTGAAAAAGGCGATGCCCAAGGACGGTTCGGTAAGCTTTGAACGGCTCACCACGTCGATGGGTGTGCTGGTGTTGGCGGGTCCTAAGTCGCGCGCACTTTTGCAGAAACTGACCGACGCAAATCTGTCGAACGAAGCCTTTCCCTGGCTGACCGGACAGAAGATCAGCATCGGCCTTGCACAGGTCGAGGTGCTGCGGGTCAACTTCATTGGCGAATTGGGGTGGGAAATCCACCACCCCATCGAAATGCAGAACTATATCTTTGACGAACTGATGGCTGCCGGGGCTGAATTCAACATCAAGCCGTTCGGTATCCGGGCGATGACGTCGATGGCGCTCGAAAAAAGCTACAAGCTGATCCCGCGCGAATTGTCGGTCGAATATGCCGCCTTTGAAAGCGGACTGGACCGCTTTGTCAGCCTGAAAAAGCCGGGCTTTCACGGGAAAGACGCGCTGCTTGCGTGGCAGGCCAAAGGGTTTACCAATGCGCTTGTTACGATGGAAGTGCACGGCGTGACGGATGCCGATGCACGCGGCTCCGAGGCGATCTATCAGGGTGATGAGATCGTTGGTCGTGCGACCTCCGGTGGCTATGGCTGGCGGGTCGGCAAATCGCTGGCGTTGGCGATGGTGCGGCCGGATCTGGCGGTGGCGGGAACCGAAATGGAAATCGCCATATTGGGCACGCGATACCGGGCGACTATCATCGCCGATTCCCCGTTCGACCCCGATAATGCGGCGCTCAGGAGCTAGGCCAATGGCGCGTTTTGAATCTATACAGGCACTTTTGCAGCAAGACCGGAAGGGGCATACCCTGCCGCGTGAGTTATATGTCGGCGAAGACGCTTTCCAGTTCGACACGCAGGTCATGCTGAAATCGGTCTGGCTTTACGCCTGCACTGCGGCGCACGTCAAAAATCCAGGTGACTTTTTTGTCTTCGAGGTCGGGCATAACGCGATCATCATTGTCCGGGGCCGCGACAATGAAATCCGCGCTTTCTGGAACAGTTGCCGCCACCGTGGTTCGAAAATTTGTGTGGAGCAGCGCGGACGGGTACCAAGGCTCATGTGTCCCTACCATCAATGGACCTATGGCCTTGATGGAAAGCTGCTCGCTGCGCGGAGCATGGCGGAGGATTTCGACAAGCAGGACCACGGGTTAAATCCGGTTGCGCTGGAAAATGTCGGTGGGCTAATCTTCATTTGCATGGATGATAATCCACCGTCGATTGAACGTGTTAAGGCCGATATCGAAGATCAAATCGCGATATATGACATCGAGCGGCTGAAGGTCGTCGTTCAGGACAATTATATCGAGGATGCCAACTGGAAGCTGGTGATGGAAAACAACCGCGAATGCTATCATTGCGACGCGGGGCATCCAGAACTGATCAGCGTGCTCGGCACCTATGGCTTTGGCAAAGGCCTGCCTGAAGATGGCGAGGCAGATGTTGTCGACGATGCCGCCTTTGACGCGATGGTGGAGGCCAAGCGGGCGCATTGGCAGGATCTGGGAATCTTCCGCGAGCTGATCGAATTTCCCGACGGCTGGTGGCACCGGATGGCGCGGCTCCCCTTGGCCAATGGTGCGGTGACCCAATCCATCGACGGAAAGCTGGCCTGCAAGAAGCTGATCGGACCTTTTACCGAGCCTGAAAGCTCAAGCCTGTCGGTTTGGACGCAGCCGAACAGTTGGCATCATTTCTGTTGCGACCATGTCGTCACATTCTCGCTCACGCCGGTTGCGGCCGGCAAGACGTTGTTGCGTACAAGCTGGCTGGTGCATGAAGATGCGGTTGAAGGCGTGGATTATGACCCCGATCATCTCGCCGCCCTTTGGCGCACAACCAACACACAGGATGGCCATTTTTCGATGCTGAACCATCAGGGGATAAGCTCCGACGGTTACCAGCAGGGGCCGTATGCGGTTGAGGAAAAGCTGGTTGAGGATTTCAAGGATTTTTATGTGTCACGGTCAAAAGCCGCGCTGGAGCAGGTGAAGGCATGACCCGTTTCAGTGCCTTCAGCCTGTTTGCCAAAGCTCTGGGCGCGCACAAGGATTGGCCCGAGCAATGGCCCGATGCCGCGCCTAATGCAGCCTATGATGCAATCATCGTTGGCGGCGGCGGACATGGCCTTGGCGCGGCTTATTATCTCGCCAAGAAATATGGCATCACCAATGTGGCGGTGCTGGAAAAAGGATGGATTGGCGGCGGCAATACCGGCCGCAACACGACGATCATCCGGTCCAATTATCTCTATGACGAAAGCGCGCATCTCTACGACCATGCAGTAAAGCTGTGGGACGGGCTTAGCCAGGAACTGAATTACAACACCATGTATTCCAAGCGCGGCGTGATGATGCTGGCGCATAACGTCCATGATATCCAGAGCTTCAAACGGCATATCCATGCGAACCGGCTGAACGGGGTCGATAATGAATGGCTGACGCCTGAAGAAGCCAAAGCCTATTGTCCGCCGCTCAATATCGCGGCCGATGCCCGCTATCCGGTTTTGGGCGCCGCGTTGCAGCGTCGGGGCGGAACGGCGCGGCATGATACGGTGGCGTGGGGATATGCACGGGCAGCGGCTGCGCTTGGGGTGGATATCATCCAGAACTGCGCTGTTACCGGTATCCGCCGCGGCGTCGATGGCGCGATCGAGGGCGTGGAAACGACGCGCGGTTATATCGCATCGAAGCGGGTTGGCGTGTCTGCGGCAGGCAATACGTCTGTCGTCATGCAAATGGCAGGCCTCGATTTCCCGCTCGAAAGCTATCCTCTGCAAGCGTTGGTATCCGAACCGATCAAGCCGACATTTCCCTGTGTGGTTATGTCAAACACGGTTCATGCCTATATGAGCCAGTCGGACAAGGGCGAGCTGGTAATCGGTGCTGGAACCGACCAATATGTCAGCTATTCGCAACGCGGCGCGCTGCATATTGTCGAGCATACCCTGGCTGCGATCTGCGAGATTTTTCCGATTTACCGGCGGGTGCGGATGTTGCGGACATGGGGCGGCATCGTCGATGTGACGCCCGACCGGTCACCCATATTGGGCAAGACGCCGGTCAAGGGTCTCTATGTCAATTGCGGATGGGGAACCGGCGGGTTCAAGGCGACGCCTGGGGCGGGGGACTTGCTGGCCTATACAATGGCCAAGGACGAACCGCACCGGATCAACGCGCCGTTCAATCTCGACCGGTTCCGCAACGGGCGGTTGATTGACGAAGCTGCGGCAGCAGCGGTGGCACACTGATGATCCTGATCCATTGCCCCTATTGCGACGAACAGCGTCCCGAAATCGAATTTGCCTATGCCGGCCAAGCGCATATCGCGCGCCCCGTCGATCCCGATACCTATAGCGATGAAGAATGGGAGCGTTTCCTGTTCATTCGCGCCAATCCGCGCGGACGGCATCATGAGCGCTGGCGGCATAGCCATGGCTGCGGCCGCTTTTTCAACGCGGTGCGGGATACCGTTACAGACAAGTTCGAAACAACCTACAAGGCAGGGGAGCCCCGCAAATGAGCGGCTATCGTTTACCTGCCGGTGGTCGTATCGACCGCAGCAAGCCGGTCGCGTTCCAGTTCGACGGAAAGCGCTATCAGGGTTTTGCCGGTGATACATTGGCGTCGGCCTTGCTGGCAAATGGCGTGTCGCTTTTTGGCCGGTCGTTCAAATATCACCGGCCCCGCGGGCTTTTGGCAGCGGGCAGCGAGGAGCCTAATGCGCTGGTTTCGGTCCATCGCGGGCCGGGGCGTTTTACCCCCAATTTGCGCGCGACCAATGTGGAAATTCATGACGGGCTGAATGCGAGCAGCCAGAACCGCTGGCCTTCTCTGAAGACCGATTTTGGCGCGATCAACGACCGGCTGGGGATGTTCTTTCCCGCCGGTTTCTACAATAAGACCTTCATGTGGCCGCGCTCATTCTGGGACCGGCTGTACGAGCCTGCGATCCGTAAAATGGCGGGCTTGGGCGATGCTCCAACTGAAGTTGATCCTGACAATTATGCCGCGACCTACGCACATTGCGATCTGCTGATTGTGGGAGCAGGGCCTGCGGGTCTGGACGCCGCGCTGGAGGCTTCGGGTACTGGAAAGCGCCTCATCCTGATCGACGAACAGGATGAGGCTGGCGGCGGGGCCTTGGCCGACCCGGCTTTATGGCCTTGGCTGGAACGCAGCATGAAGGCATTGAGTTCGGCGGCCAATGTGACCATCCTGACGCGGACGACGGCCTTTGGCTATTATCACGATAATTTTGTCGGGGCTGTCCAGAGGCTGACAGACCATCTGCCTGCAAATTCGGAAGCCCCGCGCGAAAAATTGTGGCGCATCCGGGCGGGTGAAGTGCTGTTGGCGCAAGGGGCGATTGAACGTCCGCTGGTGTTCGATGGCAATGATACGCCCGGCGTCATGCTGTCATCGGCGGCCAAGATATTCGCCAACCGCTATGGTGTCGCCGTCGGCAAATCGCTTGCCCTTATGGCCGTGCACGATAGCGGCTGGCATGATGTTTTCGCCCTGAAAAAGGCCGGTGTGGGCATTGCGGCGATTATCGATGCGCGCGATGTGGTGGATGAAAGCTTGCTGGCTGAGGCAGCCGCGCTGGGAGTCGCCGTCCATCTCAACCACAGTGTGATCGGTGTCAAAGGCCGGCATCAGGTAGCTTCCATCGAGATTTGCGCCAACGGCAACGATGTCCGCCGCAGCATCCCCTGTGACGCATTGTTGATGGCAGGGGGTTGGACGCCGAGCGTCCATCTGTGGTCGCACAGCAAGGGCAGCCTGAAATGGCGCGATGATCTGGGCGCTTATGTACCGGATCAGCCCAACGAAAATTGCCGCAGCATTGGGGCCTGCTCGGGTGATTGGGATTTTGGCACAGGCGCTGTGTATGACGTTCTGCCGACACCCAAGGATCAGGCGCGGATCAAGGCCTTTGTCGATTTCCAGAATGATGTGACGGCAAAAGACATCAACCTCGCGGTGCGCGAAGGCTTCCGGTCGATCGAGCATATCAAACGCTATACGACGAACGGTATGGCAACCGATCAGGGCAAGACGTCGAACCTGAACGGCCTGCAAATCGCCTCGACCGCTTTGGCAAAGGCTGTGCCCGACATAGGCCTTACGACGTTTCGTCCGCCTTACACGCCGCAGACCTTTGGGGCGTTGGCGGGCCATGCGAAAGGCGCGTTGTTTCAGGCGACGCGTACCACCAATATCGACGGTTGGGCCGAAGAAAATGGTGCGATTTTCGAACTGGTCGCGCAATGGCGCCGGGCGCGTTACTTCCCGAAATTCGGGGAAGACATGCACGCGGCGGTTAATCGCGAATGTGTGGCCGTGCGTAACAGCGTCGGCATATTCGACGCATCGACCCTGGGCAAAATCGAGGTGGTCGGCCCGGACGCGGCCGAGTTTTTGAACCGCATGTATACCAACCCGTGGAAGGCGCTTGAACCGGGGCGTTGCCGCTATGGTCTGCTGCTCAAGGAAGATGGCTTCATCACCGATGATGGCGTTTCCGCACGGCTGGCACCGGACCGGTTCCACCTGACCACGACAACGGGCGGTGCGGCGCGGGTGTTGAATATGATGGAGGATTATCTCCAGACCGAATGGCCTGACCTCAACGTCTGGCTGACGAGCACGACCGAGCAATATGCAGTTATCGCGCTGCAGGGCCCCAACGCCCGCAAGCTGCTGGAGCCGCTGGTGGAGGGCATCGACCTGTCGGCAGAAGCATTCCCGCATATGGCAATCCGCGAGGGCCTGATCTGCGGCATTCCCACGCGCCTGTTCCGCGTCAGCTTCACCGGCGAACTGGGTTTCGAGATCAACGTCCCCACCGCCTATGGCCGCGCCCTTTGGGAACGGTTGATGGCCGAAGGTGCGGACTATGGAATTACACCTTATGGCACCGAAACGATGCACGTCTTACGCGCCGAGAAAGGCTTCATCATTGTCGGGCAGGATACGGACGGCACGGTTACGCCTTATGATGCTGGTCTCGACTGGGCTGTCGGCAAGAAAAAGCCGGATTTTGTCGGGCGGCGTTCGCTGGCACGGCCTGATATTATAGCCGTTGGCCGCAGGCAGTTGGTCGGTTTGCTGACCGAAGACCCCAAGATGGTGCTGGAAGAAGGCGCGCAGATTGTGGCAGACCCCAACCAGCCTGTTCCCATGACCATGATCGGTCATGTCACCTCCTCTTACTGGAGCGAAACGCTCGGGCGTTCGATCGCCATGGCGCTGGTTGCAAATGGTCATGCGATGTTGGGCGAGACAATTTATGTTCCGATGCCAGACGGCACACACAAGGCGGCTATAAGTTCTATGGTCTTTTACGATCCGCAAGGAGCGCGTTTGCATGTCTGACACCCTCACACGCACCGAACCCGTGTCCTCCGCACCTTTTGTCGGGGAAGGCATATCCATTAGTCTTGCGGTACCCATGATGCGCTATTCACTGCGCGCGCGTCAGCCGCAGGCGCTTGAAACCCTGCTCGGGGTCAAGGTGCCCACGAAGATAGGCGCAATGGAAGAGGGAATTGCGTGCCTTGGACCCGATGAATGGTTGCTGCGCGAGCCAATAGGTTCCAAGCTAGTCAGTGGCGCAGGGTTGCCTGTGTCGATCGTCGATATCAGCGAACGGGCGATCTGTCTTGTGGTGGAGGGACCACGCAGTGCGGAAATATTGAACGCGGGCTGCCCGCTTGATCTGGATAGGTTCGCGGTCGGACGGGCGACACGGACGATATTCGAAACCGTCGAAATCGTTCTGCTGCGGTTGGCCGAGGACCGGTTCCATGTCGAAGTCTGGCGCAGTTTTGCACCATGGATGTGGACCGCACTGACAACAGCGGCGCGTCACTAACATCAAGTCGATACCAAGGGGGGGAACATATTGGCGGATTGGGATAAAGCGATTGATCTGGGGGATTACGGCAAGTCGAACCGTAACTGGCTGGGTATGCACATCAACCCCGCAGTTTTCCTGCCCACAGCCTTTATCTCGCTCGCCGTTATCCTATTCAGCCTTGTCGCCCCGCAAACATCGGCGGATCTGTTCTCCGCCTTGCGGAGCGGGGCGGTGGACCATTTCGATTGGTTCTTCATGTCTGCAGGAAATGTGCTTTTGCTGTTCTGCGTGATCGTGGCGCTCTCCCCGCTCGGCAATATAAGGCTGGGGGGCAAGGGAGCAAAGCCTGACTATTCCCGGCTGTCCTGGTTCGCGATGCTCTTTGGCGCCGGGATGGGCATTGGCCTCGTCTTCTATGGCGTGGGTGAGCCGGTGACCCACTTCACGACTTCGATGGCCGGAGGATCAGGCGCACCTTTGGGCGGCGCGACGGGAGACGCCGCGGCTGCGCGGGGGCTAGCAATGGCCGCCACGATATTCGACTGGGGGCTCCATCCTTGGGCGATCTTCACGGTCACGGGCCTTGCGCTGGCGGTGTTCAGTTTTGACTATAGAATGCCGCTATCTATGCGGTCCGCATTCTATCCCCTGTTTGGCAAAGCTGTATGGGGCAGGGCCGGGGATGTGATCGAGATATTGGCAGTGCTGGCCACCATATTCGGTCTCGCCACTTCCTTGGGTCTGGGCGCGCAACAGGCGATGGCGGGGATCAGCTATCTCTATGGTGTGTCGAGTTCCTCGACGACGATATTGATACTGATCGCCGTAATGGCTGCGGTCACTTTCCTGTCGGTTCGGGGCGGCATTGACCGGGGCATTCGCATCTTGAGCGAGGTCAATATGTGGGTCGCTTTTGCGTTGCTGGTCTTCGTCCTGTCGACGGGATCCACGCTGCAATTGGTCGGCGATCTTGGGCGCAATATTTTCACCTATCTCAGTCTTCTGCCTGCACTTTCCAACCCGGTCGGCCGGACCGATACGGGTTTCTATAATGACTGGTCGGTCTATTATTGGGCATGGTGGATCAGCTGGGCGCCCTTTGTCGGTATGTTCATGGCCCGCATTTCACTTGGCCGCACGGTCCGTGAATTCATTGCAGGCGCAATGATTGCGCCGACATTGCTCGGCATCATCTGGCTGACCATTTTCGGCGACGCCAGCATCGCGCATATTGTGGCAGGGAATGGTGCGGAATTGACGAAGGCATCACTGGATACGCAGCTGTTCGTCCTGCTCGCATCGTTGCCCTGGGCGCAATTCACGTCTGTCGTCGCGATTGCGCTGATCCTGATCTTCTTTGTCACCGGATGGGATTCAGGCACCCTTGTGATCGACACAATGACGTCGGGCGGGCGTACCGACACACCGCTGCGTCAGAAGACAATCTGGCTTTTTGCCGTTGGTGGCATTGGAATCGTCCTGCTGCTCAGCGGTGGCCTGACGTCGTTACAGGCGGGTGCCATTGCGACGGGCTTGCCGCTTGCGGGCGTGCTACTTTTGATGTGTGCCGGGACGTTGAAGGGTCTGCTCGCCTTGCACCGCCAACCTTCACATGGGAAAGTCATGGATATTATCGATGGCTGAGCGTTACGATTTCATCATTGTGGGGGCAGGATCGGCGGGATGCGTGCTGGCCGATCGGCTAAGCGCCGATGGCGAGAACCGGGTGCTGGTGCTGGAATATGGCGGGTCGGACAGGTCTGTCTTTATCCAGATGCCGAGCGCGCTTTCGATCCCGATGAACACGCGCAAATATAATTGGCGGTATGAAAGCGAGCCGGAACCCCATTTGAACGGACGCCGGATGCACGCGCCGCGTGGCAAAGGGCTTGGCGGGTCGTCGTCGATAAACGGACTCGTCTACGTCCGCGGCAATCCTCTCGATTTCGAACTTTGGCAGGACCAAGGCGCGCAGGGTTGGGGCTATGCCAATGTTCTCCCCTATTTCAAACGGGCCGAGCGACGCGATGAAGGCGGCGATAGCTACAGGGGCGGGGATGGTCCGCTCGACACACGCTATGGGCCGATGCGAAACCCGCTATATCAGGCGTGGATCGATGCCGCAGCGCAGGCCGGCTATCCCATCACATCCGACATAAATGGCGAGCAGCAGGAAGGCTTTGGCCGGATGGATATGACTGTGCGCGACGGTGCGCGGTGCAGCGCGGCCAAAGCCTATTTGCGGCCGGCGATGAAGCGCGCCAATCTGACCGTCGCCACGCACGCCATGGCCGAACAGATCGTAATGGAAGGGCGCAAGGCCGTCGGCATCCGCTATCAGCGGGCAGGGCAGACGCATGTCGCCTACGCCAGTCGCGAAGTCATTCTGTCGGGCGGTCCGATAAACTCCCCCCAATTGCTTATGCTGTCGGGAATAGGGCCATCTGCAGAATTGCGCCGTCACGGCATTGAAATCGTCGCCGACCGTCCCGGTGTCGGGGCAAATTTGCAGGATCATCTGGAATTTTATTTTCAGATCGCCTGTAAAAAGCCGGTGTCGCTTTACCCTTATATGAACTGGTTTGCCAAAGGGCTGATCGGGGCCCAATGGCTTTTGACCCGCAAGGGGCTGGGGGCAACCAACCATTTTGAAAGCTGCGGATTTATCCGGAGCCGGGCGGGTATCAAATATCCCGATATCCAATATCACTTCTTCCCGCTTGCGGTTCGCTATGATGGCAAGTCCATGGTCGAAGGGCATGGATTTCAGGCGCATGTCAGCCCCATGCGTTCCAAAAGCCGGGGCAGCATCACATTGCGTTCGGGGGATGCGAAGGACAAACCGATTATCCGCTTCAACTATATGAGCCACCCCGATGACTGGGCCGAAATGCGGGCAGGTGTCCGTTTGACGCGCGAGATTTTTGCCCAGCCCGCGTTCGACCCCTTTCGCGGTGAAGAAATCGCACCCGGCGCAGATGTTGTGTCGGATGATGATATAGATGCCTTCATTCGGGAGAAAATCGAAAGCGGCTATCACCCTTGCGGGACATGCAAGATCGGGGACGCCGCCGATCCGATGGCGGTTGTGGATAACGAATTGAGGGTCATCGGTGTTGATGGGCTGCGGGTTGTCGACAGTTCGGTTATGCCATCGATCACCACGGGAAATCTGAATGCTCCGACCATCATGATCGGCGAAAAAGGTGCAGATCACATTTTGGGCAAGCCGTTGCTGGCGCCGTCGAACGCACCCTATTATGTTGCCGACAATTGGGAAACAGCCCAGCGATGACGTCGGTCATTCATGAGCCTGCGCGCCAGGTTGACGTTATACGCGAAACGGACGTGCTGGTCGTCGGCTCAGGTCCCGGCGGACTTGCCGCGGCTTTGGCGTCGGCGCGGGCGGGTGTCGAAACGATCCTGCTTGAACGCTATGGATGTTTTGGCGGCAACATAACGCAGGTCGGTGTCGAAGGCTTCGCCTGGTACCGTCATCCGCAAACGATCGACAGCGAAGGCATCGGCCGCGAATTTGAAGAGCGCGCCAAGCAAATGGGTGCAGCGATGCCCGAACCGCAATCGATCAGCCATAGTCTGGACGCCGAAAGCTTCAAATATGTGGCTGACACGCTGGTCGAAGAAGCTGGCGTTATCCCCATGCTGCACCGCCTGTTTGTCGCCCCCATCATGGAAGGCGATACGATCAAAGGTGTGATCGTCGAGAGCAAAGCGGGGCGTGAGGCGATACTTGCCAAGCGGGTTGTGGACGCCACGGGCGATGCCGACATTGCCTATCGCGCCGGTGCCCTGACGCACAAGCATCCGGTGGACGAGATGATGTCGGTGTCCGTCATGTTTTCGATGTGCGGCGTAAACAAGACGCGCTTCATTGATGCGGTCAAATCAGATCCGCAGACCTATAGCGACTGGGCGGTAGGTGGCGAGTGGGAGGTGACGACATCGGGAAAAGAAGACGAGATGTTCTCCCCGTTCTTGCGAAAGCCCTTTCAAAAAGCGTTGGAGGCAGGACTTATTCCCGACAGCGTGAAGACCATGGCGGGGACGTGGGGGACCGTGTCGGATCAGGGGGATCTGACCTATTTGAATATGTGCCATCTCTATCTGGACGGAACCGATCCTGATGCGCTGACCCGCGGGGAAATGGAGGGGCGAAAACAGGCGATGCACGCCGTAAATGCGCTGAAGGCTTTCATGCCAGGGTGCGAGGATGCCAAGCTCCGCAACTTCGGGATGACTCTTGGTATCCGCGACACGCGCAAGATTGATGCCGCTTATAATATGAAGGCGGATGATGTGCAGGGTGAGGCGCGGTTCAGCGATAGCATCGGGATTTTTCCGGAATTTATCGATGGCTATGGATATTTGATTCTGCCGACAACGGGTCGATATTTCCACCTTCCCTATCGCGCGATGCTGCCCAAGAGGGTCAGGAATTTGATCGTAACGGGCCGTACAATCGGCGGCGACAAGATTAGTCATGCGGCGGTGCGGAACATGATGTGTTGCGCCGTTGCCGGACAAGGCGCGGGCATCGCGGCGGCCATAAGCATAATGTCGGGTGTTGAATTTGCAGAAGTCGACATCGCAATGCTGCAAAAGGAATTGCGGCGCCAAGGCGCGCGAATAGATTAGGAAACGGCCAATGCCAGATAAACACATCAAATGGATTATGTTGGCGCTGGCCGCGTTTACGATCATGGGCAGTTATTATACTTATGATTCAATCGCACCGGTGGCGGGACTTCTGCGGGATGAACGGGGATTCAGCCAATCCCAGATCGGTATGCTTAACGCAGTGTTCAATTTGCCTAATATCGCACTGGCGCTCATCGGCGGGATACTGATTGATCGAATCGGCGCGGCAAAGGCAATACTGATTGCGACCATTATTTGTACAATAGGTGCAAGTTTGACGGCCGTGGGGGAGCCGTTCGGGCTGATGCTTTTTGGGCGTCTTTTGTTCGGCTTGGGCAATGAAACGCTTTACATCGCGCTGCTTGTCGGAATCGCGCAATGGTTTCATCTGGGCGGCGGCGCTCTTGCCATTGCTTTATTTTTCTCAATGGCGCGGGTAGGTTCTTACAGTGCGGATAAGTCGACAAGCTGGTTTGCCGATGTCTATGCCGCCGGGTGGCAAGCCCCGCTTTGGCTTGCGGCCGCGCTGACGGCGACAGGCGTGTTTACGGCGCTTATCTACTATCTCGTCGACAGGAAATTGCCGCACCTTCGCGCAGTAGGTCAAAAGCCAGAACGTTTCATGCTGAAACAGCTAACCGGATTTAGCCGTTCTTTCTGGTATATATTGTGGCTTAACGTGCTTTTCGCGAGCGTCTTTTTCCCGTTCCGTTCAACCTTTTCTATCCAGTATTTTATGGATGTGAAAGATATGAATCTGGCCGATGCCGGAACTGCAAATTCCTATGTCTTTGCTGCGGCAATTTTTGCCACACCGGTTTTCGGATTGATCGCTGATCGTATCGGACGTCGGGCCAGCCTGCTCGGATTTGCAGCCGCACTCATGCCGCTTACCTTTTTCATTCTGGCAACGACCGACTATGGATTATGGGTCACAACCTTGCTGATGGGTATCAGTTTTTCCGTAATTCCTGCCGTTATCTGGCCTTCCACAGCGATGCTGGTCGAAAAACACCGGGTTGGGACCGCATTTGGCCTGATCAATATGATCCAGTCGCTCGGTCTGGCCGCTGCCAATTTTTGCGCGGGCTATTTAAATGATGTAAATCAGGCCGGACCGGAAAACCCCCAAGGCTATGACGCAATGCTGTTGATGTTTGCTGGCATGAGCCTGATTGCCTTCCTTTCCACGCTGCTGTTGATCATCCGCGAACGTCGGCAGCCCGGGAGAGGTATCGAAGCACGATTTATCGGCCAAAGTGATGCCGCGATGCAACGCCACTAAAGGAATATGTCCTTATAACGAAAATGCATGGCACTATTACTTGTTGCGTGGAATAGCCATTAGCCAAGGTAATGCTGGCCCTTCGGCCCGCACGCGCGCTTGGGAGGGCTGCTGCTTGAAACTGCCGCAGGAATTTGATTTACACGCGCTGGAAGTGTTCGTGATGACCGTCGAACTTGGCGGAATGTCCCAATGCGCGACCCATTTGCAGGTCACGCAATCCGCCGTATCCCAAACTATCGCAAAATTGGAAACGGGCATTGGCGCGCCCCTTTTCGACCGTACCATGCGGCCATTAGGTCTGACCGCCAGTGGCAAGTCCCTTTTCGCGCGCGGCCAGAAATTGATCGCGCACGCTAGGCTCGCTTATGACGAAGTTCGGGAAGGCGCGAACCTTCCGATATCAAGTGTGACTGTTGCTTTATCATTTAGCCTGGCAAACCAACTGACTGCGCCGATATTGGGAACATTGGGCAATCGGGCCGACCGGTGGAATATCCGCTCTGGGATTTCGATGGAACATCAGGGCGAGTTTCTGGCGCGCGATATTGATATGTTGGTGACTGGCAGCTTCAATCTGGAACATCGCGACACGGTTGAATTGCATCCGGTGTTTGAAGAGAGCTTCATTTTCGTGTTCCCGAGAGATTATTGTGAGCCATTGGATGTTGTAGGATTGCCATCGACCCTTCCATTCATAAGGTTTTCCCGGCTAACAGGAACAGGCCAGCAGATCGAACGGCAGATTGTGCGGATGAAGCTGAAACTGCCCCAGTCTGTCGAGGTGGAATCGTCGCACCAGCAACTCTCTCTGGTAGCTGCGGGACTTGGCTGGACAATTACAACACCGGGTTGCTTTGCTGCTGTGAAGGAGCTGTTTCCGAAATTGCGTGCCGAACCGATGAAGCGGGGGCGTTTTTCCCGTTCGGTTCAAGTCGTCGCACGTACTAATGAATTGGGGGATATACCCCGGCTGACAGCGATGCTTTGCCAGCAGGTTTTGCAGGAACAGATATTTCCGCCCGTTATCGAAGAATATCCTTGGATGGCGCAACAATTGATGTGGCCCAAAGTCGGGCTGGAGAATGAAGAATTGATGGCATGAAAAAATGGGTGGCTGCATGGATGCTTCTATTTGCCATTTTGCCACTGCATGCGCGTGTGCCGAGTGCACCAGGCGTCGACGCACCCGAACTTGCCGCTTTGGGGAAAAGCGCCGTCGGGTTCCGCACGTTTTCATTTATACAGCGCAATCAGCCCGACGTGGAGAATGCCGATCCTGAAAAGGATGTCCTGTTTCGCAAAGACCGGCATTTGCGTGTCGATATCTGGTATCCGGCGACTGTCAGCAAGGATGCAAAGCGCGTTCGTTATACAGGAAGCCTTTGGGGCGAACCACCTTTGCCTCCTGTGTCTTTTACCCAGAATGGGCTGGCCGTGGCGGATGCCAAACCTGTCGGCACCCGGCACCCGCTGATTATCGTCAGCCATGGCTATAGCAATAATCCGGCAGTGATGACGTGGCTGACTGAAAATCTTGCATCCAAGGGATATGTGGTTGCGGCCATTCATCATCGCGACCCCAATCCCTATGTGGTCTCGGCGACCAATCGTGCCGCGCCGAATTTTTATCGTCCAAAGGATATAGCGTTCATCAGTGAGCGGTTACGCGACACCTTGGGTAATCTGATCGATCCTGACACAATTGGATTGATCGGATATTCACAAGGTGGATATGGTGTGTTGACCGCAGGTGGTGCGACGCTTGATCCTGATGGCCCGAACATGAAATTGGTCGCCGGTGGGGCTTTGAAAAGCATTGCGCGAGGGGCTACCGACGAAAACCTTATAAAGGTTCGCGGTGTAAAAGCCATTATTGCGCTTGCTCCGGCCGGTGGTTTGCCAAAAAGTGCGTGGGGTGCCGAAGGGTTGGCGGCAATCAAGGCCCCGCTGCTATTGATTCAGGGCGATCAAGATCCTGTGGTCGATTATAAAAGTGGCGCGCTTGCAGTATTTGGTGGCGCGACACACGCCGAACGCTATTTACTGACATATCGTCAGGCGGGGCACTCCATCGCCCTCAATCCCGCACCGACCGAAATGCAGCGCAGTGTTTGGGATATGGATTGGTTTGAAGACCCAATTTGGCGGCAGGACCGGATAATCGGCATCAACCTGCATTTCATCACGGCATTTCTTGCCGTGCAATTGCGGAACGACAAAGCGACGCGGGCATATCTTGATGTGCCGATTGCAGATTCGGACCTGGGCGAGTGGAATGCGCCTGCCGGAACGCCTTGGGGGGCGTATAGCCCCGGCGCTCCGGATGCGACCTTGTGGAAGGGTTTCCAGCGACGCCATGCGCGGGGCATGGAATTGCGCCATGCGGAGCCTGCAAAATAGCGGGTTAATCTAAAGCCTTCGCCGCCTCTTGCCAGAAGTGGAGGATTCCTTGGGCATAGCTGAGCGGTACATAGGCAAGGCAAGCGTCTTCGCTGAGGACAAGCAGCCGGATGTTGACATGGTCTATGATGGTTGCGGCGCTGGAACCAACAGCAAACGCCGGGCTTTCAGCATCAAACACGCCGCCTTCCATCAATAAGCGCCGCCAGCCCCTGCCGGACATCAACACCCGCGTGACGCCGCCGCCTATGGCTGTCAGCGCACCGTCATTGTCCAGGATGGACGGCAATGCGGAGGCATCACCTTCCACCAGCCAGACGGTTGGCTCATAGCGGATCAGGCGCAGCGCATCGCTACCGCCGGACGTCCCCATTTCCGGCAAAGCAAAACCCGCCGCCGCCGCAAATCGCGTGGCGACTGCATCCGGATTGTTCCAAATCTCGAATGCCCAAAGGGGCGCGGAGGGGAGGGTGGAAACGGTTACATCAGTCACGATAGCGTTCCCCTGCGCTGTCATAGAAATGGGGTGCAACAACGCGCACGCGCGCCTTTTGTCCACGGGTTGGCGAGGTGGCGATGAGTTCTTCGCCATGGCGCAGGAAGCCATCTGCCAATTGTCCCAAGGCGAGTGATCCGCCATCCATTATGCGGAACGCCGATGCGGTAACATGGCCTTCAGGTGACTTTCCGTCCGCCGTGACCAGCATGGACCCTTCGGGAATGGAACCTTCAACAGCTTCAAGCCCCACAAGCTGCCGGCGTCCTGCTTCGGACAGCGCGGGGCGGGTTAGGCCTGCTGCGCCGATGAAGCCACCTCCCGTGTTCAGCATTTTGTCGAGTGCGAGATCAAGTGGCGTCATGCGTCCGTCAATTTCGCCGCCCACTACCAGATGGCCTTTTTCGATGCGTAGAAACTCCATGGCTTCGAGGCCATAGAGGCATCCACCAGTCCCGACGACGGCTGTTTCGCATTCCGCCCAAACCGGTTCTGCGTTGCGCGCATCGACATAAATTTCGAAAGCCCGCTCCCCACTGTAGCTCGCCGCGAGCACGAGGACTGCGACGCCCGCAATTTTTGCGCCGACCGTCGACATATGGCGGGGCGGTTCTTCGCCAGTCAGTGTTGCAAGGACCGATTTGGCCTTCGGACCGGCTATGGCGATTCCCGCAAGATGTTCCTGCACATTCACGACAGAAACGCGCAATTCCGGATGAAGATAATTACGCACATAGGACAGATGCGTTGCCATCCGGTCCGCTCCGCCGGTGGAACTGGTCAACAGATAGCGGTTTTCATCAATCCGCCAGACGGTGCCGTCATCAAAGACAAAGCCGTCTTCGCGTAGCATGAAGGTGTAGCGTCCACGCCCGACCGCAAGTTTTCCAACGCTCGTGGCGCAAACGGTTTCGAGCAGGGCCACCGCGTCGGGTCCGCTGATTTCAAATTTTGCCAGCGTCGATACATCGGTCATGCCCACCGCAGTCCGCACCGACCGTGCCTCCCGCATCGCAGCCTCAGCAAGGCTCTCGCCCGCCATGGGATAGGCCCGTGGTCGGAACCAATAGCCAAGCGGCTGCCAGATCGGGTTCTTGGCCGCGTGCACATCAAAAAGGGCCAAGCGGCGCTTATGTGCCCCCGCATCCTTCGCCGCTGTGCCTGCGAACAGACCCATGGTAACGGGCGTATAGGGTGGTCGGAATGTGGTCAGACCCGCCTCGGGAATTGCAACGCCTTGCTTTTCGGCGAGCCGAGCAAGCGCACCCATATTGCTGGTTTTACCCTGATCGGTTGCCATGCCCAGCGTCGTATAGCGTTTGAGATGTTCGACCGACCGGTAACCTTCGGCCCAGGCCAGATCGACATCGGCCAAGGTCACGTCATTCTGGAAATCGACAAAACTCTTTTTCGCCGGAACGACAGGCGCTGCTGAGAAGACCGGGGCGGGGCTCGCGGCACCGCCGATGGTTTTCACATTCTGGCGTGATTGCCCCGGGACAAAGGCTTGCGCCGCATCATTCCATTCCAGCGTTCCACCGGCCTGGCAATGCAAATGGACGACAGGCGTAAACCCGCCGGAGACAGCCAGCAGATCGGCATCCCAGCTTTTGGGTATGCCATCCACGATGCCCGACACACTTTTGAGGCAGTGGCGCGAACCTTTGGTTGCCAAGGGATGAGCGTTGTTGAATGTTGTAAAACCATGCTCCTGACCGGCCGGAGCAGGACGTGCGTCGAGAATGGCGACAATTTGCGCCCCGGCCTCTTTCAAGGCATGCGCGGTCAAATAGGCGTCATCATTATTCGTGGCTATCACGACACGCTGACCGGGGCATACCCCAAAGCGCCGAACATAGGTTCGCACGGCTTGTGACAGCATGACGCCGGGCCGGTCATTATGGGGAAACGCCATGGGCCGTTCGATTGACCCTGTCGCCAAGATTACCTGGCCTGCACGGACATGCCACAACCGTTGTGCAACGCCATTGGCGGGCACTTGTCCGGGCTCAGCAAGCCTTTGGGTCAGGGTGACCAGATCATGTTCCCAATAACCGGACGCCGTTGTGCGCGTAAGAATATGGCCGCCTGATGCACGAATGCGGTCCGCACTTTCTTTGGCCCATGCACTATCCAACTCTTGCGGATCGCGGATAAGCGAGGCGCCGAGGATATCATCCTGCTCGACCAAGATGACGCGCTTTCCGGCATCGGCAGCTTCCCTTGCGGCGGCGATTCCGGCAGGGCCAGCGCCTACGACCAAGACATCGCAAAAGGCCGCGCGCTGGCTGAAACGATCAGGGTCGGCATCGCGTGGTGCATTTCCCAAACCGGCAGCTTTGCGGATAAAATGTTCATAGAACATCCATCGTTTGGCCGAACCGAAGAAGGTTTTGTAATAGAACCCCGCCGAAAAAACCGGTGCTGCAAGTCCGAGGATAGCGCCGAAGTCCAGCGACAGGTTGGGCCAGCGATTTTGGCTTTGGGCCGCCAAACCGTCATAGACAAAGACGTCGGTGGCGCGCGTGTTCGGTTCGGCCCGCCCGCCTTCGCCCACCGTCACCAAGGCGTTGGGTTCTTCGACACCGGCGGTCATGATCCCGCGGGGGCGGTGGTATTTGAAACTGCGCCCGACAAGGCCGATGCCATTGGCCAACAGCGCCGCCGCTAGCGTATCGCCAGCGCGTGCCGAATAGCGCGTTCCGTCGAAGGTGAAGCTGATGTCCTGCCCGGAATTGGGGCGCGAAGGGCCGGTCATGGTAAAGCCTCCGGTCCGACCGCGCGGACCTGCGAAATCTCGTTCGTGACGCGGTGGCGGGTGACCACCATCCACGCACGACAGCCGAAGGTATGACGCCAAATCTCGTCGTCTACACCGCGCGGATTGCTTCGGGTGAAGAGTATCTGCATGGCCTCGTCATTGCTTGCACCTGCCGGTGCAACAGAATCGACCGTGCGCTCATAGACAAATTCGCTCTGCGCGCGCGGGCCGCAATGGGGGCAGTTGATCAACATCATTAGCGGCTGTTCGGCATCGGGCCGGTCCCTGTTTCGTCAATGGTCGCGCCGCGCATGAAGCGTTCGAGCGCAAATGGGGCGTTAAGAGCATGGGGTGAGCCAGTGGCAAGTGTGTGGGCATAGGTCCACCCCGACGCCGGTGTGGCTTTGAAACCACCATAGCACCAACCACCGTTGAGATAGAGATTACGGACCGGTGTTTCCCCGATGATGGGCGCTCCGTCAAAACTCATATCGGTGACGCCTGACCATGTGCGTACCATGCGTAATCGGGAGAGGGCAGGGACGAGGGCAAGCCCTTGTGCGATGGCACCTTCCATCACCATCGGGTGGCCGCGTTGCGCGTAGCTCGGCCAATTGTCAGGGTCGCCGCCAAAGACAATGCCGCCCTTGTCCGACTGGCTGATATAGCAATGCAGGGATTGCGACATGATGACGCTGTTAATCATCGGTTTGACGCCCTCGGTCACCATGGCTTGCAAGGTTTGCGATTCCACCGGCAGTTTCAGACCCGCGAGCCCTGCGACATGGCCGCTATGTCCTGCGACACAGATGCCAACCCGGCCAGCACCGATCCGGCCGCGTGTGGTTTCGACGCCAACGACCGCATCGCCGTCGCGGACAAATCCGGTAACCTCGCATTTCTGGATGATGTCGACGCCGAAGGAATCTGCCCCGCGTGCGTAACCCCACGCCACGGCGTCATGCCGGGCGGTTCCGCCGCGCCGCTGGATCAAACCGCCTTCGATGGGAAAGCGGGCGCTGCGCGACATGTCGAGCAATGGTTCGAGTTTTGCGACCTCGTCGCGGGTCATCAGGTCGGCATCAATTCCATCGCAACGCATGGCATCGCCACGCTCGGCCAGCTTGACCATATCGGCATCGCTGTGGCCCAAAAACATCGCGCCACGCGGGCTGAACATCACGTTATAATTCAGCTCGTCGCTCAGATTATGCCATAATTTCAGGCCAAATTCGAACAGGTCATGCAACGGCTTTTGCCGATAGTTGGACCGCACGATGGTCGTATTTCGGCCGGTATTGCCGCCCCCGATCCAGCCCTTTTCCAACACCGCAATGTTTTTGAGGCCGTGCACCTTTGCAAGATAATAAGCGGTCGCAAGGCCATGCCCGCCGCCACCGATAATGACGATATCATAATGCGCCTTCGGCTCCGGATCGCGCCACGCAGGCTGCCAATGCTTCTGCCCGTTCAGGGCCCCCCGCAACAATCCGAAAGCCGAGTAGCGATTCATGAAATCGGCATCCACCCGCGCTTTTCGCGCCAATCGGATTCCAGATTATCAAAGCGCGATAGCTTCAATATGTCGATATTCGCAAAGGAACAGGCACCATCGATGACGAGATCGCGGATGGCGTGACCCGATGCGGGCGATAGCCCGAACCCGACACCCGACATGGATGCAACGACGACATTGTCAGGGCTGGTCAGGCGATCAATGATCGGGCGACCATCGGGGGAGTTTTCAATAACCCCCGCCCAGCTGCGGATGATGTTCAGATGGGCCGCCTTGGGCAATAGTTCAGCCAAACGGCTGGCGAGGTTCCGCATCAGCGGCGTTGACGGCCGGTCCTTGGGGCCTGTCGCATCAACATCGATCCACTCATGCGGCCCGCCGCCATAAGCGAGATTGCCGCGCATTGTCTGGCGTCCATAGAGCTTATGCCCATCCACGCCGCCAATGGGCATCATGGGCGCTGGCTCGGTAATGATCATTTCTGCGCGGGCAGGGGCAAGCGGAATATCTATGCCGAACTGTGCCATCAATTGCGGTATCTGCGGTCCGGCCGCAACCACCACGGCATCGCAGCCATAGGTCGCCGTCGCCGTTTTGACCGCAGTGACTTTACCGCCAGCGGTTTCAAAGCTGGTGACAGGGCTATGCTGGATAATCTGTCCGCCCAGATCCTGTAGGGCCCAGGCATAGGCCTGAACGCTGCGTTGCGGGTTCGCGTGACCGCCGAATTTGTAATGGACGCCGCCGAAGCAATTGTCGCCAGCCAAAGGCACAGCCTCTTGTACTTGCTTGACATCCAGCACCTCGACCGGATGCCCCAGACGGTGATGGCGTTCGGCAACGAAGCGATATTGCTCCCACTGCCGTTCGGTCATCGCGATGATCACGCGCTCTTTCTGATGCTCAGTCGGATAGCCGAGCAATTCATCCATCTGCGGCCACATACGCTGTTCTTCATCAAACAGCGGGCTTTGATAGTGGGACGCCCCGCCGCCATTGCGGCCCGACGCTTCCCAGCCGACAATGAACTTGTCTAGCACGGTTACCTTGACGCCTGACCGCGCCAGCCACCAGCCTGCGCTCAGTCCGGTGACGCCGCCACCGACGATGACAACTTCCGACCCGCTCATTCGTACATCCCCGTATAGAGCATCTGGCGATGGTCCTCTTCATATTGCGTACCGAGATCTTCAAGCGGAACCCACTGCGTCGGGATACCGAACCAGACGTCCCAGGCCGCCGTCATGGCCTCGGGCTCATTCCAGTCCGCCATGATTTTCAAGGGCAGCGGACGAACCGGGGCGCGATGCGACGCCAAGGGAATGGTACCGAAAGGCTTCCCGGACTCGAGAGCAAGCAGCATCGCCACTTGATCGCGGCAACGGCGGCCCTGGCACACACCCATGCCTGCGCGGGTCAGACGTTTTATTTGGTCGGGATTGGCGGGGCCATCCTGCAATAATGTCTCCAGCGACCGGGCACACATCGGCGCAGGGCGCGACAGATAATTGGGCGGCTGCACGCCGATCAGGTCCGCCCGCGTCACTTCTTCACACTGGCAAATGATCGTGTCATCGGTGCTGATGGCGGTGAGGGCCTGCATCCACTCCATGCGGTACGCGACATGGTCGAAACCTGTTTCAGCTAACCCGGCGCAATCGCCGACGGCCGAAACCGTTGCTTCGCCAACGGGGACATATCCGCCGCGTGTCGCGTTCAGCGTGCGTCCACCGTGCATGGCATCGACCAGTTCAATCGACGGAACCAAGCCGATTGCGATACAGATCGTATCGCACGCAATTTCCTCGCCATTGGAAAGTACGGCGGCTTCGACGCCATCGATGCCGCCCTTGGCCGATGTGATGGTGGTACCGCAATGGATAGCGATGCCCGTTGCTTCCAGTTTTGCTTGCAAGTCGGCTGAGCCCTGCGGTTCGCCGCGCACTTCGACGAGGCCAGCGACGTCAAGGCCGCGTGTGTGCGCTACAAGCGCCGTTTCGATGGCGAGATCGTGCGATCCGAGGATCAAAATGCGGTGTCCGGCAAAGGCGTCATAACGCGCCAGCAACATCTGCAACGCCGCCGCACCCATAACGCCAGGCTGGTTCCAGCCAGGAAAGGCCATGGCAAGATCACGCGCACCGGTGGCGAGCGTGATATGATCGAAGCCGATCAGCCATGACCGTTCTGCATCGGCAAGGCCAACGACCTGCTCGGGTAGGCTGGCGACGCCGGGGCCATTCCGGTAAACACCCCAGGCAGTGGTCCCCAACAACAGTTCGACCCCGGCCTCCATGGCTATTTCCAGTTCCGGCATGCTCATGAAAATTGCTTCGAGCATTCGCTCGCTATTCTGTGTCGCTGCGGTCATCCGGCCACCGAAGTAAAGCGGCACGTCGTTACCCATCAGCGCGCCGGAGACGGGGTTTTCGTCGACGAGCAAAACCTTGCTGCCTGCCTTTGCCGCGTCGATGGCGGCGGCAACGCCGCTAGGCCCGGCGCCCACGACGACAAGCTCATAATGCGCCTCGGGCGCGCTGCGCGTGCCATTGACCGCGCAAATATCTGTTCCGGTAAATTTCAGTTCCATCACACCGCCTCCAGTGCCTGCGCCAAATCGGCGATCAGATCATCCACATGTTCAAGACCCACCGACAGACGCATCGTCCCATCGGTGATTCCGCCAGCCAATCGTTGTGCGGGCGCCACAGCATAATGCGTCGTGCTCGCCGAATGGCAGATCAACGTTTCCGAACCACCAAGGCTGACCGCTACTTTCAGCAGTTGCAGATTGTCCAGCATGCGAAATGCTTCCGCTTCGCTGCCGTGCAGATGGAAAGAGAAAGTGGACCCGGCGGCCTTGCACTGGCGGTCGTAAACGGCGCGCGGACGGCTGCCTTCTGAAAGAAAGCCCAGATAGGTGACGCCTGCCACTTTTGGGTGTTGGCGCAGAAATTCTGCGACACCTAATGCGTTGGACATAGCCCGCTCGGTGCGGACCGCAACAGATTCCAACGACCGTAACACTAACCATGATGTATAGGGGTCGAGATGATTGCCCCAGGTTGTGCGCTGCGATCTCAACTGTTCAATAAGCTCTTTGCGCCCGGTCACGCCACCTGCCAGCAAGTCGCTATGACCGCCGCAATATTTTGTGAGCGAGGTCATGCACAGATCGACGCCATGCTCGATCGGACGTTGTGCGAAGGGACCCAACAAAGTGTTGTCGACAACGACCAGCGGACGATGCCCCTGAAGCGCACCCACTTCGTCCGCCATCCGGACCATCAGATCCAGATCGACCATTGCTGCGGTCGGATTGGCAGGCGTTTCCGCTATGATCAGTTTCAGTGTGCCTTTTGCCATTGCTGCCTGCGCCGCTGCGCGCACATCGGCTTCGTCCGTGCCGTCCAGATAAGCGGCGGCGTGCGATCCGAATTGGGGCATGATGCTGTTATAGAGCATATCGACGCCGCCATAGATCGGACGGCCGTGCAAAACGCTATCGCCGGCGCGCACATGCGCGAGCGCGATACTGGAATGGGCGGCCATGCCGCTGCAATAGGCGACTGCTTCTTCGGCACCGTCAATCGCGGCGAGGCGCTTTTCCAGAAAGTCCAAACCGGGATGGCCAAGGCGCGAATAGATGTGGTTGGTTTGCCCGACTAATGGCCCGGTGCCATCGAAATAAGCTTCGTGCACATCCTTGGCATGTTGTGCCGAAGGATACACAAAGGTCGAGGTCATGAAGATAGGCGGCTTTACCGAACCCATCCCCATCTGGGCGTCATATCCATAAGCAACAGCAAGCGTTTCGGGGCGCATCCCCTTTGGTTTATCCATTGGCATGGGCCGCAATATAAGCGCGTCCCTTATCGCAATACCAGTCGGTAAAACGCTGCGCGAGCATTTCGGCTTCCTGCGAATAGGGGCCTGGAGTATAACCGGGGCTATGCACGCCGACCTGGTTATTCTCGGCCAGTTGCTTGTCTTCCGAATTCGTCGTGGTCCACAGGGAAATCAGCTTTTCAATGTCATAATCGACGCCTTCGACCGCGTCCTTGTGCACATACCATTTGCCGGTGACATGGGTTTCTTCCGGACCAACGGGCATTGCGCTGAACATGAAGGCATGATCGGCTGTGCAATGGACAAAACAGTGCGGATCGACTGCCCAGCGCATGGAGCCGATGTCGCCGCCATTGGCTTCGCACATCAGCTTCCTCGACAGATGCTGGCCGTCACTGGAAATCGAGACACATCCTTCGTTCAATGCAAAGCGTGCCACTTGCCACCAGTGGCCTTCGACCGGTGTTTGAGGGAGGTTGTGCGCCTCCATCGCGGCTTCAAAGGCGAGGACCCGTGCATCATGACCGCTGTCGAAATGTTTGGACATGCCGACGGGGAAGGTTTTGGAAAGTTCCGGATGCCCCGTGCTGCAATGGTAACATTCGCGGCCATTTTCCATTACCAATTTCCAGTTGGCATTTTCGACTAGCACGCTTTGGAAGGCGAGCTTTGCATCTTTCAGATGATGCGGCGCGGCATAAAGCTCAAGCTTTTCGCGGAAATCGTCAATCGGCGGCGGAATGTCGGCCAAGCAGATGAATATTGTGCCGGAAATGCACTCAAGCGCCACGGGTTTCAGGCCATGTTCGCTCTTTTCAAAATCATCGGGCATGCGACCCGCCGCAAAAAGGGAGCCGTCAAGATCATAGGTCCATCGGTGATAAGGGCAGACCAGCTTGGGCGTGGTGCCGCTGCCCGGCGCGCAGATCATCGATCCGCGATGGCGGCAACTGTTGTGGAAAGCGCGTATTTCACCTTGCCGGTCGCGGGTTATAAGCACCGGCCATTTCCCGACCATCATCGAAACATAGCTGCCCGCTTTGGGTAACTCGCATTCCAGACCTGCCATCAACCAACTCTGGCCATAGATTGCGGTCATGTCGAAATCGAAACTATTCTGTTCCGTGTACAAACCCTGCGGCAAGGTATGCCCCTCGCGACGCTGCCCCAACAGCGTGTCAATCCGCTTCAAATCCATGATTAGGCCTTTGTGTAATTCTCTCCAACGCTGGAATGGTCCAGATAGCATGGCTAATAAAATCGCATTTTCGCATAGCCCTATGTCAAAATGTCGGGCAAAGTCATTGGCGACGAAACGAGCACAGTCGAAAGGCCCCGATCATTTCAAACCGCAGCACTATCAACCGTCGCTGGTTGCCCCTGAATGCGCTTCGTGCGTTTGAAGCGGTGGGCCAGCATCTCAGCTTTACTGGCGGTGCATCCGCATTATCCGTTTCACAAAGTGCGATGAGCAGGCACGTCGGCGGACTTGAGGATTTGTTGGGCAAGCAATTGTTTGTTCGCGATGCATCGCGATTGTCGCTGACTCCTGCGGGTGAAGAATTGCTGCCGGTTATAAGCAAATGTCTCGACCGGCTTGAGCAGACGATGAACTCGATCCGCGATGATGAAGTAACCGGCCGGTCGTTCAGACTCCATGTCCCGCCTTCCTTGCTGCAACAATTATTCCTGCCCATGCTTCGCGATTTTCGGGCTGAGCACCCGGATATCCGGCTGGACGTATCAAGCGCGCATGTCACCGGCTTGCCGCCAACCGATTTCGATATGGCGATTGCCTATGACCGTCCAAATGTGGATGACCGGGTGACCGATCTGTTGTGGATGGTCCGCGTCGCACCATTATGCTCTGCTGAAACGGCCAAGGCCAGCATTGGTAAAAGTCTTGAACAATTTCTTTGCAGTCAGGAATTTCTGCATTTGAAGCTGGATGGAGAACCACGCGAGCTATTATGGACCGCTTATCTGCGGCAAAGTGGATTGACGATGACGACGAATGGCGGGTTGGCTTTTGACACAACCATTGCCGCCGCCCAATATGCGATGACGGCAAATGGCGTATTTCTGGGCGATGTGGACATGTTTGCGCAGGAAATTGCTGACGGGCGGCTCGTCATGCCTTATGATGCGGTCATTGAGGATGGCTATGGCTATTATCTGAAACTGCACGCCGACGATTTAGCCGATCCTGCCATTTCGATGTTCCGGAGTTGGCTGATCAATCGGTTCGGGGCATTGCGACCAGAGCGGCGTCCGGACGCGCAAGGCTAACAAGCCGTAATCCGAGCTTTTCTGCGGTTCGTATCGCAAGATCAGTTGCCGCCGAAATTGTCACCAACATCGGACATTGGGCGAGTATTGTCTTTTGCACCAATTCCAGACTGCACCGCGCGGTCACAAGGATAAAGCCCGACGAAGGTGCAATCTGGGCCGCAGCGAGCGCACCAATCAGCTTGTCGAGCGCATTGTGCCTTCCGACATCTTCGCGCGTCATTTGTATAGACCCGTCCGGCGTGCAAAAAGCCGCTGCGTGCGCTGACCCTGTCGCTGCATTCAACCGTTGGTGCTCGCGCAACGAAGTCAGGGCCGTGAATATGGCGCTGTCAGGCACATCAAGAGAAGTTTTTATAGGGGGCAGGGCGCGCATAACCTCTTGCAGATTATCCATGCCGCACAGCCCGCAACTGCTTTCCGAAACACGTTGCCTTGCGCGCTCGATTACTTTCTCGGCGTTGGCATTGGGTAGCTGTATCCGGACAATCCAGCCCAAATCGCTTTGGTGTATATCAATCGCCGGAATCTGGTCAGCGCTGCCGATCAGCCCTTCGGAAAGACTAAATCCTATTGCATAATCATGAAGGTCGAAAGGCGTTGCCATCATGACGGCATAGCCAATGCCGTTATACTCGATCGCAATCGCCGCTTCGATTATGGTGTGTCGAACCACCCGTCCATTCGCGCCGCCGTCCGATTTTATGACAGCAAAGTGCAGCGGTATCGCGCCATTTTCACGCTGAGGCATGTGCTTGCGCTAAACGTTGCACCGCAGCCGCCGCTTCAGGCGAAAGCCCTTCGCCATCGCTTTCGAGGATCATCTGTTTCATTCGCGGATCCCAGAACAGCTGGATATGTTCAGCCGTTGCGGTCACGGGGTCCGGGTCCGTCGCCAGATTGGTAGCGATCTGGTTGAGCATGTATACAAGGCGTTCAAGGCTTGTCACTCGGCTGGCACCTCGGTCGCAATCCGCCGTGCGCGTTCGGAAAGCGCCTCATATTCTTCTTGCCAATCGGTGGGTCCATTGGACGGGCTGATCTGCACCGCAGTCACCTTATATTCCGGGCAATTGGTGGCCCAGTCGCTATAGTCTGTCGTGACTACATTCGCTTGTGTCACGGCGTGGTGGAAGGTGGTGTAGACGACGCCGGGTGCGACACGGTCGGTGACCGTCGCGCGCAATGTCGTTTCGCCTGCACGGCTGGCCAGTTTGACCCAATCGCCTGATTTTATTCCGCGATCCTCGGCATCTACCGGATGTATCTCAAGCAGATCTTCGGGGTGCCATGCCACATTCTCGGTCCGCCGTGTCTGGGCACCTACATTATAGTGCGACAATATACGGCCGGTGGTCAGCAACAGCGGGAAACGTGGTCCGGTCTTTTCATCGGTGGGGACATAGTCGGTCACCACAAATTTGCCTCTACCCCGCACAAATCCATCGACATGCATAATCGGCGATCCGTCCGGTGCAGCATCGTTCACCGGCCATTGCAGCGAACCTTCTTCGTCCAGACGGGCAAAGGAAACGCCCGCAAATGTAGGGGTCAGCCGCGCAATCTCGTCCATGATTTCGGACGGATGCGTGTAATTCCAGTCCAGTCCCATGGCTTGGGCAAGGCGCTGTGTAACCTCCCAATCTTCAAGGCCATTGAGCGGTGTCATGACCTTCCGCACGGGTTGAATACGGCGTTCGGCATTTGTAAATGTGCCGTTCTTTTCAAGGAAGGTTGATCCCGGCAGAAAGATATGCGCGTAATTGGCGGTCTCGTTCAGGAAAAGATCGTGCACGATGACGCATTCCATGGCCGCAAGACCGGCGGACACATGCTTGGTGTTTGGATCGGAATGCAGAATGTCTTCACCCTGCACGTAAAGGGCCTTGAACACACCATCGACCGCCGCGTCGAGCATATTGGGGATGCGTAAACCGGGCTCAGGGTCAAGCGAAACGCCCCAGTCATTTTCAAACAACCTTCGCGCATCACCATCGCTGATATGGCGATATCCGGACAGTTCATGCGGGAAGCTGCCCATGTCGCACGCGCCCTGGACGTTATTCTGCCCGCGCAAAGGGTTCACGCCCACGCCGCGCCGTCCGATGTTACCGGTTGCCATGGCAAGGTTGGCAATGGCCATAACGGTCGAACTGCCTTGCGAATGTTCGGTGACGCCCAAACCATAATAGATGGCACCATTGCCGCCGGTTGCGTAAAGCCGCGCCGCCGCCCGCAATTCTTCGGCCTCTACCAGAGTAGCCGGTTGCAGGCTTTCGGGGCTGTTGCGGGGCTGCTTAACAAATTCCGCCCAATGGCAATATTCATCCCAGTCGCATCGTTCCTTGATAAAGGCCTCATTGGTGAGCCCCTCGCTGACAATGACATGCGCCATCGCTGTCAGCACGGCGACATTTGTACCGGGGCGAAGGGGCAGGTGATGCTCCGCTTCGATATGCGGGGACCGCACAATGTCCGTGCGGCGCGGGTCGATCACGATCAGCTTTGCGGGCGGACGTCCGTCCTGTCCCCGCAACCGCCGTTTCATCCGGCTGGCAAACACAGGATGTCCGTCTGTCGGGTTCGCGCCGATGATCAGGATGACATCGCATTCCTCAACGCTGTCGAAATCCTGTGTGCCTGCACTGGTGCCAAAGGTCGTTTTCAACCCGTATCCGGTTGGCGAATGGCAGACGCGGGCACAGGTATCGACATTGTTGTTTCCGAAACCGGCGCGGACAAGCTTCTGCACCAAGAAGGTTTCTTCATTGGTGCAGCGACTGGATGTTATCCCGCCCAAGGCATGACGGCCATAGCTTTCGCTAATCCGCCTCAGTTCGGACGCGGTGTAAGCAAATGCCTCGTCCCACTCGACCTCGCGCCACGGATCGTTGATCGATTTGCGGATCATCGGTTTCAATATGCGTTCTTGATGCTGGGCATATCCCCAAGCAAAACGCCCTTTGACGCAGCTATGTCCCCGGTTGGCTTTGCCATCCTTGTACGGCACCATACGGATCAGTTGTTCACCGCGCATCTCCGCGCGGAAGGTGCAGCCGACGCCGCAATAGGCGCATGTGGTGACCACACTGCGTTCGGGAGTGCCAATTTCGACGACTTTTTTCTCGACCAGCGTGGCGGTCGGGCAGGCTTGAACACAGGCGCCGCAGGAAACGCATTCGGACCCTAGAAAATCATCGCTCGCCAAACCGGCGGAGATTTTGGAATCCCACCCACGACCCTCCATGGTCAGGGCGAGTGTCCCCTGCACTTCATCGCAGGCGCGAATGCAGCGCGAGCAGGCGATGCACTTGCTGGGGTCAAAATCAAAATAGGGGTTTGAATGGTCCTTTTCCTGACCCAAATGGGTGCTTTGCACCTCATAGCGCACGTCGCGCAGGCCGACGGCTCCAGCCTGATCCTGCAGTTCGCAATCACCGTTTGCGGCGCAGGTCAGGCAATCGAGCGGGTGGTCGGAAATATAGAGTTCCATCACGCCTTTGCGTAGTTTTTGCAAATGCGGCGTTTGGGTGTGGACGACCATGCCGGGTTCGACAGGCGTGGTGCAACTGGCAGGAGTCCCCTTGCGGCCATCGATTTCGACAAGACACAGGCGGCATGAACCAAAGCTTTTCATATTGTCAGTGGCGCAAAGCTTGGGAATCGCGGTGCCCTGTTCCGCCGCCGCGCGCATCACGCTTGTACCCGCCGGAACGGTGACATGCCGCCCATCAATTGTGCACGTTACAAGATCACTTGATCCGCTGGCGGGTGTGCCGAAGTCTTTTTGCGGCTGATACGTCATATGGATACCTTACACAAAATAGGGTTGCGGGTCATGAATGCTTGGCCAATTTGTCAGCAGCATATATCAGATCGGACGGGCGGTTGATGTTAAAATATGTTGTTTGCGATGGCAAAGGCCGAGCGCCAATAGTTTCAATCCAGTGCCGCATCGAATAATTGGTTTGTTGTTCCAGATGCCAGTCCAACTCCGGTGCCAGTGACGCTGGCCACAAGCCGAACAGAAAATGGTCCTCAACAAAACAGGCCATGTTTGGGTCAGTCATTTTAGGCATTTGCGGAATAGGCAAGACATCGCAGCCAACGGAAAACACATAATCGAAGCCGCCATCGCGAGCAAAATGGAGGGCGGCGTTCAACCCGCCTAAAGGGCCCTTGTCGCCAACTGGCCGATCTGTAATGCACCTCATATTTGGCCATTCGCGACCGCACACGATCAACTCGTCAACCTGATTACGCAAAGCATTCGCAACATTTTCGATCAACGGCAAATTGTTCAATACCGCAGCGGCTTTGTCACTACCGAAACGCGTGGATTTGCCGCCCGCCAGGATCGCACCCAATATCTTCATCTGAAATCTTCAGGGAAATGCGTAATCGCCGACATCACTGGATAGGGAGTGAAACCGCCCAGCGCACATAGTGAACCAAACTTCATCGTTTCGGACAGATCGGCCAAAAGCGCCAAATTCGCCTCGACATTTTTGCCTGCAATTATCTGGTCCAGCGTTTCGACGCCCCGCGTACTGCCCAAGCGGCACGGAGTGCACTTGCCACAGCTTTCGACCGCGCAGAACTCCATCGCAAAGCGCGCCATTTGCGCCATATCGACGGTATCGTCAAAAACCGTAATTCCGGCATGGCCGATCAAGGCATCGGCGGCGGCAAAGGCTTCATAGTCGAAAGGCAGGTCGAAACGGGAAGGGGGAATATAGGCCCCCAAAGGCCCGCCGACCTGAACGCAACGCACCGCCCGCCCGCTGTCGGTGCCGCCCCCAATATCGTTGACCAGTTCGCCCAATGTGATGCCGAAGCCGACCTCGAACAGGCCGCCATATTTGATGTTACCCGCCAATTGGACAGGCATTGTTCCTTTGGAACGTCCCATGCCATAGGCCGCATAGGCTTCGCCGCCATGCGTCAATATCCACGGAATTGCGGCAAGCGTCAGGACATTGTTGACGACGGTCGGCTTACCGAAAAGCCCTTCAAGCGCCGGAAGGGGAGGTTTGGCCCGGACCTCGCCGCGCTTGCCTTCAAGGCTGTTCAGGAGTGAAGTTTCTTCGCCGCACACATAGGCACCGGCCCCGACGCGGACTTCAACCACAAAGGGTGCCACCAGATGCGCGGATGCGGCGATGGCGGTTTCCATTTTGGCGATGGCGTGCGGATATTCGGACCGGATATACACATATCCCTTTTGCGCCCCTACCGCCAATGCGGCGATAGCCATGCCTTCAATCAGCATGAAGGGGTCGCCCTCCATAACCATTCGGTCTGCAAATGTGGCACTGTCGCCTTCGTCGGCATTGCAGACGATATATTTAGTGTCCGCCTGAGCCGATGCGACGGTTTTCCATTTTATGCCCGCTGGAAAGCCCGCACCTCCGCGACCGCGTAGGCCCGATGCCAGCACTGTTTCAATCGTCGCTTCCGCGCCCATGGTCCGCGCTGTCGCAAGGCCGCGCCAGCCATCGCTTGAGTAATAATCGTCGAGCGATGTTGACCGGGTCTTTCCAGCCCGCGCGAAAGTCAGGCGCGATTGACGGGTGAGGAAAGGGTGTTCGGCAATCGGACCAATTGACTCAGCTTCACCTGCCAAAATCGTTTCAACCTGATCGGCTGTTACAATTGCGTAGCCGACGCCTTCGACATCAACCAGCGGTTCGAGCCAATGCATGCCCCAACTCGACACGCGCTCGACTTCGGCACCGGCGCGCATGAACGCCTGTGCGACGGTGTCGGCACCGCAAGCTATCGCAAGAGCGTCGTCAGAAATACGGATTTTCATAGACTGGCCAACAATGTTGTAAGGCGCGTGCTATCCAAACGGGCGTGTACGGTGTCACCGACCAATGCGGCGGGACCCACGGAGCATAGCCCAAGGCAATATATGGGTTCTACTTTTACGCGGCTTTGGCCCTCCGCGACTTGGACTAGCGCCTCGACACCACGCGCCTTGCACGCTTCCGCGCGGCAGAGTTTCAGCACAGGTCGCGCTTCGGCTTCTGTCCGAAAATCGTGGTAGAAACTGACCACGCCATAGACTTCCGCGCGGGTCAAATTCAGGGTTTGGGCAATTTCCCGCATTGCATCTTCGCTGACATGGCCGAACATCTTTTGCACATCATGCAAAATCGGTAGTAAGGGGCCTTCTCGCCCCGCATGTTCAGCCAAAATGCCGGCGAGCGATGACATTAAAAAACCACAACGCTTCGGATGCTCTCGCCAGCATGCATGAGGTCGAAGCCTTTGTTGATTTCGTCAAGCGTCAAGACATGGGTAATCATGGGATCAATCTGGATCGTACCGTCCATGTAAAGATCGACGATCTTGGGCACGTCGGTGCGACCCTTGGCCCCACCAAACGCCGTTCCGCGCCAATTGCGGCCAGTCACGAGCTGGAATGGGCGCGTGCTGATTTCCTTGCCAGCCTCGGCAACACCGATGATGATGCTAGTGCCCCAGCCGCGATGGCAAGCTTCGAGTGCTTGGCGCATCACGGTCGTGTTTCCTGTGCAGTCGAACGTATACTCCGCTCCGCCGTCGGTCAGCGCCACCAGATGCTGGACAATATCGCCATCGACATCCTTGGGATTGACGAAGTGAGTCATGCCGAATTTCTTGCCCCATTCTTCGCGGGCCGGATTGATGTCGACACCGACAATCATGTTCGCGCCAGCCATCTTCGCACCCTGAAGCACATTGAGACCTATGCCGCCCAAGCCGAAGACGATGACATTGTCGCCCGGTTGTACCTTGGCAGTGTTTGTTACCGCACCCACGCCCGTCGTAACACCGCAGCCGATGTAGCAGCTGGTCTGGAAGGGCGCATCGTCACGGATCTTCGCGACGGCGATCTCCGGCAAAACGGTGAAGTTCGAAAAAGTCGAGCAGCCCATATAATGGAAGATCGGCTGGCCTTTATAACTGAACCGTGTCGTGCCGTCAGGCATCAGACCCTTGCCTTGCGTCGCACGGATCGCGGTGCACAGGTTTGATTTCCCGGACAGACAGGTTTTGCACTTACCGCATTCGGGGGTGTAAAGCGGGATAACGTGATCGCCGGGCTTCACGCTGGTGACGCCTGCACCGACCTCACGCACAATTCCGGCGCCTTCATGGCCCAGAACGCTGGGGAACAGACCTTCGCTGTCCAGTCCATCAAGGGTGTAGGCATCGGTATGGCAAATGCCCGTCGCCATGATTTCAACCAGAACTTCACCCGCCTTCGGGCCTTCGAGATCGAGCTCGACGATCTCAAGTGGCTTTTTGGCCTCAAAGGCAACGGCGGCGCGGGTTTTCATCGGCTATTCTCCTGGTCTAAATATATATTCTAATATTACAGAAATTTGCATTTGTTACTTAAACACAATTGTGCGATTTCCGTTGAGCATAACCCTATGCTCCAAATGCAGTTTAACCGCGCGGGCCAAAACGCGGCTTTCGGTATCTTGGCCTTGGGCGATCAGATCTTCGACTGTATCGGCATGGTCAACGATCGAAACATCCTGCGTTATAATCGGACCTTCATCAAGGTCTGGTGTCACATAATGGGCCGTCGCACCGACCATTTTGACGCCCCGCTCATAGGCCCGATGATAGGGCTTCGCTCCCTTGAAACCGGGAAGGAAGCTATGATGGATGTTAATTACGCGACCGTCGAGTTTCCGGCAAAGCTGGTCAGACAGCACCTGCATATAACGGGCAAGAATGATCAAGTCGACCTGCTGTTCTTCCACCATTGCCAGCAACTTCGCCTCCTGTTCCAATTTGTTTTCGGGCGTGATTGGCAAATGGTGGAACGCGATTCCTTCATGTTCGGCGCGTCGTTGCCAGTTCAGGTGGTTCGAAACGATGCTGGTTACGTCCATGGGCAACCTGTTGGTTGATGTGCGGTACAGAAGGTCATTAAGGCAGTGACCACCTTGACTGACCATAATCATCGCGCGCAGTTTCTTGCGAAGATCGTTGATTTGCCACTCCAGTTGAAAGGCGGTGGCCACCGGCATGAAGGCAGATGAAAAACTCTCAGACGTCATTTCTAGCGGACAGGAAATTGCGACCCGCATAAAAAACCGCCCGGTATTTGCATCCCCATATTGCGAGCTTTCGACAATGTTGCAGTTTTGGCTAGCTATTGAATTGGCAACCGCCGCAACAATACCCTTGCGGTCTTCACACGCGATCAACAGAACAAATTCGGCACCCGGTTGCATATTTAAACCATCCTCTAAAAACTGATACGTGGCCTAGCGTTGCAATACTGCACTATCCATCATGCCAAACATATATTAGGTCTTCTAATCGCAACATGTAGATGATGTGATTGATTGAGGAATTTAATTTACCAATCAAGAAAATTTGGTCAGTTGCGTGGGGGGGACTCCGGTTTCAGTCTGCCTTTGGAGATTTACAACCCTTGCATTGGCGAGGGATGGTTGAGGGGAAGAAAATTGAAAACCTATTTGAAAATTTCGACCGCGGCATTTGTATTGGCATCACTGGGTGCCGGTGTAGGAGCCGCTCCTGCATTTGCACAACAAACGGCAGAAGAGGATGATCGCGGCATTGCCGATATCGTTGTTACGGCAACCAGGCGTGAAGAGTCGGCAAACAGGGTGCCGCTTGCTATTACGGCGCTGGGTGGCGACACCTTGGGTGATCTCAATATCACCAAGTTCGACAAGCTGATCGAATATCTGCCAAACGTTCGGTCTGCATCGCGTGGTCCTGGTGCTTCGTCCATCTTCATTCGTGGCCTGTCCACCGATTCCCCCGGCCTGCAGATTGCAGGTACTGCGGGTGCCCAGCCAACCGTGGCGCTGTATGTAAATGATGCGCCCGCTTCGCTTGTTGGACGTAATCTCGATCTTTATGCCGTCGATTTGCAGCGCGTCGAGGTTCTGGCCGGGCCACAAGGCACCTTGTTTGGCGCAAGTGCCATGGGTGGCGCTGTCCGTTATATTACCAACAAGCCAGACACGAGCGAATTCCACGCCGGGTTTAACGCCAGCTATGCCTTTACGAAAAGCGGTGAGGAAAGCGTTGCCGGCGATGCCTTCATCAATATCCCGATTATTAAGGACAAGCTCGCTATCCGTGCGGTATTCTACACGGATCGTCAGGGTGGTTATATCGACAATGTCGCCGGAACCTTTCAGATGCCGTTCAACGGAAATGTAGGCATTGCCGGTAAATTACCAACAGGCAATCCTTTGCTGGTAATGCGCGCAATACAGTCCTGTCAGGCGACGGCGACAACGGTCGTTCCAAATTGCAATGGCAGCCAGTATACGCCGCCAACACGTCAATCCATCAACAATGACGCGTTTATCGAAAAGGACTACAACGACGCGACATACAGGGGTGGGCGTATTGCCCTGACCTGGAATATCAGCGACGACTGGTCCATTGATTTGATGCATGTCCGTCAGGAACTTGACACAGATGGCGTGTTCGATTTTGAACCTGATGTGGGTGATCTTAAGGTCACAAAGTTTAACGACAATTCTTTGCGTGACCGCGTCAATCTCTCGACGTGGGCAGTTAATGGCCGCCTTGGTGAACTCGACCTGATTTACACAGGTTCGTTCATGAAGCATCGTGCGACGCAAATTGCCGATTATGCCGGTTATTCAAATATCGGCCTATACCTGCCTTATTATGAATGCGATCGCGGCGTTTATTACACAGCGGCGTATAACGGCAATATCGGCAACACTTGCTATGCACCTAACAAAAGCTATCAGGTTCGTAACCGGACAAAGCGCCTGACACAGGAGTTTCGCGTTACGACGCCTGCGGACAAGCGTATCCGTGGTACGTTCGGGTTGTTTTATGATAACAATAAATTGTTCGACAATACCGATTGGTCCTATTTGCAAGAAGCAGCTGGGTTCATAAATCGTCGTGCACCAAACCCTTCGGTTAACGCAAACGATACCAGCATCCGCCCAGTGAAAGTCGGATTTTTCAACGATATTCAGCGGAAAGACAAGCAATTCGCCGCTTATGGTGAAGCGTCGTTTGATATCGTGCCAGAAAAGCTGATCTTGACCGGTGGGTTGCGTTATTACAACGAGAAGGCGTCGATCAACGGGTCGTCTAACGGAAGCTTCGGCGGTGCACGTGGTGTTTACAACCCCGCAACCGGAACATATTCGCCGTCGGCAACTCCGCCTGCATTCTACAATGTTAGTGCGAACCTTAACGTCCTTTACGCTGACGCCTCGCCAGCAAAATACACAGGTGTGCTTTACAAGGCCAACCTGACCTATCGGATCGGCGAAGGTTCGCTTATTTATGCGACTTACTCCGATGGCTTCCGTCCAGGCGGCTTCAACCGTCGTCCATGCCGCGTACCTAGCGCGATCTGTCCGACAAACGCTGATTTCGTCCGGTTGGGAACTTATGTACCTGATAAGGTCCAGAACTATGAAATCGGAGGTAAGTTTGCATTGCTTGATCGGCAGTTGCAGCTCAACTTAGCCGCATATCGGATTGATTGGAGCAATGTCCAGATTACCGTGTTTGACCAAAACATCTCGAACCAGACATTTACGACAAATCTGCTTGATGCACAGATCCGCGGTATTGAAGGTGATCTGACATGGCGGGCTACGCAAGAGCTGACACTTAACAGTGCCTTCTCGTACAATGATTCAGAGCTTAGCAAGTATCGGAAAAATACGACGGTGCTTCGCCCTCTGGGTGGCCCACTCGCGTTGAGCCCCAAGTTCCAGTTTAATGCCCGCTTGTTCTGGGAAAAAGAACTGGCATCTGGATTGGCTCCCTTCGCTCAGGTTGGTTTCCATTATGTCGGCAAGAGCATTTCAGATGTCATCGACAATGTCGACATTCGGTACCAGGCGTCTAACCCTACTTTGGGTTACGCGCCGTCAATTCCCGTGACGTACAATGGTGTGCTTGTTCGTCCGGGCGATGTAATCGTACCCATTCCAGCGGCCCAGAAGCTCGATTCCTATGCGACTTTTTCGGCATCGTTCGGCGTTTCGAAAGACGAATGGCGTCTCGAATTGTTCGGGGACAATCTGACGGATGAGCGCCCTGAATTGTACAAGAGCGGAAATGATGGGGAACTTCGTACAACCACATCTCGCCCGCGCACCATCGGTTTGCGGTTCTCATACAAGATTTAACTTTTAGGGAAGGGGCACCAGCAATTATGCGCGGTGCCCCTTCGCCATTCTATTTCGGCATTGCGTCCGAGGCACGAAGTGCGGCAATGTTCGCGCAACTGTTCGTCACAACACAGGAGTTCGTGTGACATTGCTGGCGCAAATCTCGCCTGAAACCATCGACGCCTTATTGCGAGAGGCGAGAACGCATCTGCAAAATGCCCGACTGGTCGACGCTGCCGCCGTCTGCGCGCAGTTACTCGACGCGGCGCCTGACAATATTGATGCCCTTTATACCTTGGCCGTTACACGGCGAATGCAAAGGCGGATTCCTGACGCGCTCGATACCCTTGATACTCTCATTGCGCTGGATCCCAGCTATGGACGTGGCTGGCAGGAGCGCGGCCATTGTTTGCGCGACAGTGGTCGCACCGAAGAAGCCATTGCGGCCTATCAGCGCGCGGTTACCCATAATGGCGCACTGGTTGCAAGCTGGCGCTTGCTGAGCGAATTACATGGCGCCGCCGAACGGACGGCTCCGGCCGATTTTGCCCACGCACAGTTCACCCATTTGTCACAATTACCCCCCGAATTGCTCAGCGTCGCGAGCTTTGTTCAGGAAGGCCGGATTTACAAGGCAGAGCAGCTTTGCCGCGCTTTCCTCCAGAAAAATGGCCATCATATTGAGGCGATGCGACTGCTTGCGGAAATCGGGATGAAGTTCAACGCTTATGATGAAGCGGAGTTCTTGCTGGAATCCTGCAAAGTTTTGGAACCTGACAATGTCAGTGCCCATTTTGACTATGTCAAAGTCCTGCGAAAGCGCCAGAAATTCGAACAGTCGCTGATGGAAGCATCAGAGTTGCGGGATAAGGAACCGGGCAATCCCGAATTTGAAATGCTCTATGCCAACGAAAATTTGGCGGTTGGCAATTTCGATCAAGCCATGTTGGTCTATGAAGCATTATTGGGTTCAATGCCGAATAATCCCGGCATCAACCTGACTTATGGTCACGCATTGAAAACTGTAGGGCGTCAAGACGATGCCATTACGGCCTACCGCCGTGCCTATCAGGCAAAGCCCGACTGCGGAGACGCCTATTGGAGCCTCGCAAATCTCAAAACCTACCGGTTTGATGACAATGAAATCCGTCAAATGCGCGAGCGTGAAGCGTCGCCGATGACGGCGTTGGATGATCGGTACCATCTTTGCTTCGCTTTGGGAAAGGCATTGGAGGATCGCGGCGAATATCAGGATTCTTTCGCATATTATGAACGGGGCAATCGCCTGAAGCGCGAGGAGCTTAGATATGACCCCAAGCGCTTGTCGAATGAAATGCGGTTGCAGCGTACTGAAGTGACATCGGACTTGTTGCACCAATTTGAAGGCGCGGGTTGCCCAGATGCTGCCCCGATATTTATCGTTGGGCTACCCCGTGCAGGCTCCACATTGCTGGAACAGATACTTGCCTCGCACAGTCAAGTAGAAGGAACGATGGAACTTCCCAATGTTTTTGCACTTGCCTATCGGCTCGATCGTAGCCGCAGCGTGGGTGACGAACCTGAATATCCCGGAAATTTGGGGAGTTTGGCGCCTGAGGATGTGCTTCGCTTTGGTGAAGAATTTATCCGTGATACGCAGGTCTATCGCAAAAAGGGGACGCCTTATTTTATCGATAAAATGCCCAATAATTTCCGTCACATTGGCCTCATCCATATGATCCTGCCCAATGCGAAAATCATTGATGCGCGCCGTGGGGCAATGGGATGCTGCTTTTCCGGGTTCAAACAGTTGTTTGCCGAAGGGCAGGAATTCACTTATGGTCTTGAAGAAATAGGTGAATATTACAAGGACTATGTCGCATTGATGGATCATTGGGATGCGGTGATGCCGGGCAAGATATTGCGGGTACGATATGAAGACGTAGTGGCCGATTTGGAGACACAGGTTCGCCGCTTGCTCGATTATTGCGAACTGCCCTTTGAAGATGCGTGTATTAATTTCCACCAGACCGAGCGCGCCGTTAGAACGGCCAGTTCGGAACAGGTGCGACAACCGATTTTCAAAAGTGGCGTCGATCAATGGGAGCATTTCAGCGCTTATCTTGATCCGCTACGCGTAAATTTAGGGCCGGAACTGGCTGCAACCTGAGGGGGAATGAATATGGCGAGTAATGCACCGACCGCGCCGGTCAATGCCGATCAGGTTTCCACATTGGGGCAGCGTTGGTATGTTCTGATTATCATGATGTTGGTTTATACGATCAGCATTGCCGACCGCTATGTTCTTTCTACCCTGCTCGGTCCGATCAGTAAGGAATTGAAGTTAAGCGACACGGAAACAGCCTGGCTTGGTCTGCCTCTGGCCCTCTTTTATGTCGGGATGGGTATTCCGCTTTCTTGGCTTTGTGACCGCACCAACCGCCGCAATCTGTTGGCGGCATCGATTGCCGTTTGGTCATTCATGACTGCGATAACAGGCTATACACGGGGTTACTTCGATTTGTTGTTGGCACGTGTGGGTGTTGGAATAGGCGAAGCCGGCGGCACACCTGCTTGCAATTCCATCATTGCCGATTATTTCCCCGCCGACCGTCGTTCCATGGCCATGACCGTGTTCGCGCTGGGTGCACCCATCGGGGCATGGCTGGGTTCCGATATTGCGGGTTTTGTATCGACGCTTCACGGCTGGCGCGCAGCTTTCTTGGTATTGGGTGTTCCCGGTATCATTTTAGCTTTGATTATCATGATAACTATCAAGGAACCCAAGCGTGGCCGCCTTGACGCGGTTAAAGAAGATCAAGCACCGACCGTTATCGAAACCCTCAAATTTCTATGGTCGCAAAAATCGGCGGTACACGCAATGACCGGCAGCGGACTGTCTGCATTCTGGGGATGGGGGCTGATGTGGTTCACCCCTTTATTCCTGCAAAGAACTTATGGAATGGATGAAGGTCAGGCCGGCGGTATGCTCGGCTGGATCTACCTGATCGCCGGCATTGGCGCGTCATTGTTGACGGCGTGGGTGGTGGCTCGTCCTTCCTTTACTGATCCGCGCAAGATCGCTCGGCTTCTTGCAGTTGTAACGGCGCTGGCCACGGTCCCTTCCTTTGTAGCTTATTATACGCGCGACCTGTGGCTTGCACAGATTATGTGGTGGCTATTCATTCCTGCAATTTACTTTTACATCGGTCCGGCATTCGCACTTTGCCAGAATTTGGCAGCGCCAAAAATGCGGGCGATGGCTGTTGCAATATCTTTGTTGATCGCCAATGTGCTCAACTTGATTGTAGCGCCTTCTATCGTTGGCGGATTGAGCGACTTTTTTGACGCTACCGGTGGCGGCAATGCAGATTCGTTGCGCCTCGCCCAGCTTATCCTTGCACCCACCGGTTTATGGGCGGCCTGGCATTATTGGCGTGCTGAAAAGTACATTATCGAAGATCAGAAAAGAGCAATTGGATATGTCTAAGGCCCCGCTTAAATCCTATATCAATGGCGAATGGGTACTTCCCGCCACATCGACTGAAACAGTCACTGCGATCAATCCGGCGACAGAGGAAATCTGTGCCATCGTGGCGGTTTGTGGCCATGATGATGTCGATAAGGCGGTGCAGGCAGCGCGGGCGGCATTTGATGGTTATGCAGCCATGCCACTCGACGACCGCATTGCGCTGGTTGAAAAGCTGATTGCGATTTTTGAACGGCGTTATGACGAAATGGTCACAGCCATTTCGACCGAGATGGGTGCGCCTTATGACCTGTCGTTCAATTCGCAGGCGGAGTGCGGGCCGGGGCATTTACGTGCGACGGTAACTGCCGCGCGCGACATGGAATGGGAGCGTAAAGTCGGCGCAGACGGACTGATCGTGCACGAACCAATTGGCGTTTGCGTTTTGATTACACCCTGGAATTGGCCAGTAAACCAACTGGCGACTAAAATCGGCCCCGCATTGGTCGCCGGTTGCACCATGATATTGAAGCCAAGCGAAATCGCACCGCTCTCCGCACAGCTTTTTGCCGAGTTTATCGATGAGGCCGGTTTTCCCAAAGGTGTATTCAATATGGTGCATGGCACAGGTCCTGCGATCGGAAATGCGCTGACCAGCCATCCGGAAGTCGACATGATATCCTTTACCGGTTCAACCCGCGCCGGGATTCAGATCGCCAAATCTGCAGCGGATACGGTCAAGCGCGTCTCTCAGGAACTGGGCGGAAAATCTGCGAATATTGTATTTGCGGATGCGGATTTGGAGGCAGCGGTTCGCCGCGGCGTGCTCCATTGTTTCGAAAATGCGGGGCAGTCATGTAATGCGCCCACACGGATGTTGGTTGAAGAAACGGTTTATGACGAGGCAGTGGCGATCGCTACAAAAGTTGCGGCCGCTGCGAAACTTGGCGATCCGATGGAAAAGGGCCCCCATTTCGGCCCCGTCGTCAGCAAAGCCCATTTTGAAAAAATTCAAGGCCTGATCCAGATTGGTATCGATGAAGGCGCACAGTTGATCGCGGGTGGCACTGGTCGCGCTGATGGTTTTAACCGGGGCTATTATGTGAAGCCGACGGTCTTTGCCGGTGTGCACAATAAAATGGCGATTGCCCAAGAAGAAGTGTTTGGTCCGGTGCTGGTCATGATTCCATTCAAAGATGAAGCTGACGCCGTCGCGATTGCGAACGACTCCCCTTATGGGTTGGCAGCCTATGTCCAGACCGGCGACTTACAACGCGCACGCCGCGTTGCACGTCTGATGCGGGCTGGCGGGGTGAGCGTCAATGGTGCGGGGCAAGATTATATGGCGCCCTTCGGTGGCTATAAACAGTCGGGCAATGGCCGCGAATATGGCGAATTTGGCTTGCGTGATTTTCTTGAAGTCAAAGTCATCAACGGTTTTTACGCGAAATGAAACTAGCTGATATTGAAACCTTTGTGGTCGGCAATCCACCACCACATTTTGGTGGGCGCTATTTTGTGTTCGTCAAACTGACAACCGACAGCGGCGTTTCGGGTGTGGGCGAAGCCTATTGCGTACCGTTTGAACCGCATCTGGTGGCCCGGATGATAGAGGATGTATTCGCGCGCTACGTCGCGGGGAACGATCCCCACGATATCGAAAACATGTGGCGACGGGTTTATTCCAGCGGCTTTACCCAGCATCCGGACCTCACGCTCATGGGTGTATTGTCCGCGCTGGAAATGGCGTGTTGGGACATAATCGGCAAGGAAGCTGGCAAGCCTGTTTACAAATTGTTGGGCGGACAGGTCCACGAACGGTTGCGCGCCTATACCTATATCTATCCGCGCCCCGGTGACAAAAGCGACGTCTATCATGACCCCGATCTTGCAGCGACGCGGGCGGCGGAATATCTGGACCTAGGCTTCACCGCCCTTAAATTTGACCCAGCCGGACCCTATTCAGCCTTTGATGGCCGCCAACTGTCGCTCGAGGCACTCGATTTGTGCGAACGCTTTGCGCGCAAGTTGCGTGACGCAGTGGGTATGAAGGCTGACCTGCTCTTTGGCACGCATGGACAAATGACCGCTGCTGGCGCGATCCGTCTAGCCAAAAGGCTGGAGCCATCAGACCCGCTCTGGTTGGAAGAGCCTGTTCCGCCAGATGCACCCGAAGAAATGGCGAAAGTGGCGCGGGCGACGTCTATACCAATTGCAACTGGCGAACGGTTGACGACAAAATATGACTTTGCACGCCTTCTTCGCGCCGGGGCCGCCTCCATTCTGCAAATGAATCTAGGACGAGTTGGCGGCATATTGGAGGCGAAGAAAATTGCCTCAATGGCCGAGATCGACCATGTACAGATCGCACCGCATCTATATTGCGGCCCGATTGTAGGTGCGGCGAATATCCAGATTGCGACTTGCTCACCCAATTTCCTGATACTTGAAAGCATCGAAACCTGGGGCGGATTTCACAGCGCAATATTGAAATCCCCGATCCGATTTGAGGAAGGTCATGTCATTCCCTCGTCAGAACCGGGGCTTGGAGTTGAGTTGAACGAAGAAGTTGCGCGGGCACACCCCTATAGCGGGAATATGCTGCACCTCGAAATGACGCAGCATCCCGTCCCGTGACTGAAGAATTCGACTTCATCATCGTCGGCGCTGGCACGGCTGGTTGTGTGTTGGCGAACCGCCTGACCGAAAACGGCAAGTACAGCGTGCTTCTGCTCGAAGCAGGAGGCAGTGACCTGTCAATCTGGATACAGATGCCGATTGGCTATGGCCGCACATTTTTTGATCGCCGGATCAACTGGATGTATGACACCGAACCAGTCGAATCTCTGGGCGGGCGGCGCAGCTATTGGCCACGCGGTAAAGTCATTGGCGGTTCCGGTTCGATCAACGCAATGGTGTATGTACGTGGGCAACCCAGGGATTTCGATGACTGGAAAGCGCTCGGCAATGTTGGATGGGGCTGGGACGATGTTCTGCCATTTTTCAAAAAGTCCGAGGATTTTGACTGGCATAGCGCGCATCATGGGCGTGGTGGACCGCAACATGTAACTGACATTTCGTCCCATGTTCATCCGGTTTGCCACAGCTTTGTTGAAACCGCACAGGCACTGGGCTTTCCCGCGAGCAGCGATTTTAACGGTGCCAGACCTGAAGGCGTTGGCTATTATCAGATAAACACTAGGGGCGGTTGGCGCGCATCAACGGCCAATGCGTTTTTGCACCCGGCCCGGAAACGCAAGTCATTGGCGTTGCGGACCCATGCCCATGCCCAACGCATTTTGTTCGAAGGAAAACGCGCCGTTGGCGTCGCCTATTCGCACAAGGGTGCCGACCGTATCGCAAAAGCGCGGCGCGAAGTTATCTTGTCGGGCGGTGCAATAAATTCTCCGCAATTGCTTATGCTTTCAGGGGTCGGGGATGCAGGCCAATTGCAAAAATCTGGCATCGACCCAGTGGTCGACGCCAAAGGGGTAGGGCGCAATTTGCAGGACCATATTGCGGTGTCTTACTTCTACAAGGTTCGGACCGCGACCCTGAATGACGTGTTGCATCCCATGCTTGGCAAAATAAGGGCGGGCCTTAGATATATGGCGGATCGTGCCGGGCCATTGTCCCTTAGCGTCAATCAAAGTGGAGGATTTGTTCGAAGTGATGCAACCAAGTTGCATCCAAATCTGCAACTCTATTTCAGCCCGGTCAGCTATACCAAAACCCCTTTGTCGGAACGCAAACTGCTCAACCCCGATCCATTTTCTGCCTTTTTGTTATCACACAATCCTTGTCGCCCGACCAGCCGAGGGCATATCGAACTGGCATGTGCGGATCCGAAGGCATATCCGGTCATCCACCCCAATTATCTTGCGACACAGGCTGATATCGATGATGTTCTGGCGGGCAATCGCTTGCTTCGGCAGCTTGTCCGAACACGTCCGCTGGCTGACATTATCACGGAAGAACTGATCCCCGGGCCGACGATAGAAGGTGACGAAGCGTTGCTCGCCGATTTTCGCGCGCGCGCCGACACCGTGTATCACCCAACCAGCACGTGCATGATGGGCAGTGACCCGGCAGCATCGGTTGTCGATGCCCGTCTCAAGGTCCATCGCGTCGAAGGATTGCGTGTAATTGATGCTTCGGTATTTCCCACCATTACGTCAGGTAACACCAATGCGCCTACTGTCATGGTGGCAGAAAAGGGCGCTGCCATGGTTTTGGAAGACGCAAAATGATGCGTTAAATTTATTTACCAGTCCTTTCCCGCCATGCTATCGATAGAGCCGAGCGCGAATCCGGGGAGGGAACGACGTTGCACCCAAAGATTGATCTTCGACAATTGCCGCCGTTGAAGGCCCTTAAAGGTTTCGAAGCTGCGACCCGCCATCAAAGCATTCGCGACGCTGCCGATGAACTGTGCCTTACCCATCCAGCGGTTAGCCATCAGGTGCAATTGATTGAAGATGCCTTGGGTGTCAGCTTATTTGCTCAGGAAGGCCGTCATATCGTTTCGACCGAAGAGGGGCGGGTTCTGTATCCTTATGTCCGTGCTGCGTTCGAATCCTTGCTTGAAGGCGTCGAAGAAGTTCATCGCAATGCTCTGGGTAAACCTTTGCGTGTTCAAACCTATGTGACGGCATCTATACGCTGGTTGGCAAAGCGTGTTCCCCAATTTTTGGCAGATCACCCTGAAATCAAACTCACGCTGAATACTTGCGCGGTTGAGTGGGAATTTGATGATGTGCATGCCGATGTCGGTCTTGTCTATTGCGCGAGCGAGCCTGATTCCGCCAAATATCATTGGGTGCCGCTTTATGAATATGCCTTGTTCCCGGTGTGCAGTCCTACGGTTGCGGCAACGCTGGGAGTTCATCCAACGGCGCACGACCTAATGACCAAGCCCCTTGTGGCGATTTACACCGAGGTACAGAATTGGGAGACGTGGTTTGTTTCGGCGGGAGTGAATTTTGAACCTTCTGTGCCCTATTTAATGGTTGATACGCTCGCGGTCGCACTTGAAATGGCGTTGAATGGTGAGGGCATTGCTCTGGTCAACGGACCGTTTGTAGAACAGGATATTGTCGCAGGGCGATTGGTCCAACCGGTTTCGCATAAGGCCGTTTGTCCGGGTGCTTGGGGGCTAATCTGTCGCGCAGATATGAAGGAGAATCTTCGGATACGTACCTTTATGGATTGGGTGACAAAGAATGTCGAGGAAGGCCGGTCTTAGGGCCAGGTCTAGGCCCTAACGCTTTGGAACCACTTCATAGCCCGGTTCTTCGGGTTCGTCGTCGACCATATCGGCGGGAAATCCTGTCCCTAGAACCTTGATACCCAAGGGCTCTTCATATCGGCGGATGATATTGGGTGAAAATTCCCGCGAACCATAAGCGGCTTCACCTTCCTTGAAGATTTTCACGATTAACGGCGATAACTCAACCGGTACTTTCGCATCATGAGCGATCTTATCGAATAGCCCGACATCCTTGCTCACCAAATCCATCGTAAAATTGATGTCGCGGCTACCGTTCAATATAACCTGGCTTTCGGTTTCGTGGACGAAGCTGTTGCCTGACGAAATGCGGATGGCCTCATAAGTTGTGTTCATGTCGAGCCCAATCGCTTTGCACGTTGTCAACGCCTCGGCCAATGCAACCAGATGGACGGTGCATAAATAATTGGTCATCACTTTCAATTGCGATGCCGTTCCCAAATCGCCGGTATGCAAAATGCGCCTTCCCATCGTGGTCAAAACAGGCAGGACAAATTCGAAGGCGGCACGGGGTCCGCCGGCGAAAATGGCTATGTTGCCAGTGTCGGCGCGATGGCATCCACCGGAAACCGGGCATTCCATAAACATGGCACCGCGCGCTTCGACAAGAGCGCCCAAACGAATAATCTCGCTATGGTCCGTTGTGCTCATTTCAAGCCACACTTGCCCCGGCCGCATGATTTGCAGGAAACCATCCAGACCTTCGGCAACTGCTGCACTTGCTGCGGGCGACGGCAGGCATGTGATAATCAGGTCGACAGCTTCACCCAACGCTTTTGGCGATGCCGCCGACTTTGCACCGCGACTAACATATTCCGCGACCAAAGTGTCATCGAGATCGCGAACCGTCACATCATGTCCGTTGCGTATCAGGCTGCCCGCAAGTTTTCCGCCAACATTGCCAAGACCGATAAAACCGATTTTCATGATTACGCCCTGTTAAACCTTCGCCATCAAAATATGTGAAAGTTAGAGCGCCGCACCCGCGCCGCTACAATTGAAAAATTTGGCTTATTGGATGAATTATTTTGCGAGTGACCATCGACAACGTTCGACGTGCGATTAAGCTCTCATCAGGAAACGGTATAGCCCAATGTTCCCGATAAAGCGGCTGCCATCCGGGACCGCGCAAGGGCGCAAACCACCTTGCGATCGGCGAGTTCACCAGGGTTAAAGGTTTCGAGGAAATGGACCCCGACCTCATAACTGCCCGGGCGGGTAAAGGCACGCCAGGCGCTTTCCCACCCCGTTTCTTCACCTAACCATGCAATATCTGCGGCTGCGCTGCCAAAATCTATTATCACTGGCTGGATCATCATCGGTTTGGGGGGCGGTGCCAAGGTTGCAAACAAGGATTGTTTGAAAGGCAATAATTGCCTGCCATCGGAAGTTGTGCCTTCAGGGAACAGCGTAACTGACCAGTTTTCGGCAATGGCTTCGCGTAACTCTGCAACCTGCTCCGCCACATTTTGCTTGTCGGTGCGGCTAACAAAAATTGTGCGGTTTAGGCGGGCCAGCCAGCCGATGATAGGCCAATCGCGCACACCATCCTGCGCGACGAATGCTGTTCCGGTTATGCCTGCCAAAATAGGAATATCATGCCATGACAAATGGTTGGCAACAAAAAACACATCTTTACGAAGCGGTTTTCCATAAACCGTCACCCTTGCACCCAAAGCGCGCGCAGCAATCCGAAGAAACAACATTGCCCAAGGTGAAGGTATCTTCAATGTGTGCCACACCAGATGTAAAGGCAACAAAACCAACAATGGAAGCGCAATCCACAAGACCCGCACTGCGCAAAGAAGATAAGCCTGCGGCTCGGCCTTGGGTATCGAAATCGAAATAGATGTCATCGAGATTCGCTTTAGCATGGGGACGGAGCTTTAACAAATCTGATCATGACCACCATCTGTGACTCTGCTGTGACGATATCCTATGCATGCGCTCATCACCTAGGATAAGGCCATATAATAAAAGACAAAAAATCGTCTAGTTTGTTACGCAGTCACCTTGATTCCAACCGAAGCGTTTCCCAGCTTGCGTCCGCGATCCACCCCCCGTCCACGGGCAGGGTTACACCGTTGATAAAACTGTCTTCCTGCGCGAGGAACGCGATAGCCTTGGCTACATCTTCTGGTTTGGCAAAGCGTGCCATTGGGACCCTGTTCACAATATCATCGTCGGAATATGCGCCTGAGCCCTGGTCAGCCGCGTCCATCTCGGTTTTGATCCAGCCTGGACAAACAGCGTTAACCCGCACGCCGCGACCACCCCATTCTGCGGCAAGTGTCCGGGTTAGTCCGATCAATCCATGTTTTGATGCATTATATGCTGAGCGGTCGATTATGCCATGCAAGCCAGCTATTGAAGCCACATTAACAATGTTTCCGCGCCCGCGCGCCAACATTTGCCTGCCCATTTCGCGGCACAGCAAAAAGGGACCGGTCAAGTTAATGCCCATTACCCTTTGCCATTGTTCGATCGTAGTATCTTCGGCACTTTGGATTAAACTGATACCAGCATTGTTGACCAAAATGTCCGCAGCCTCATGTTCCGCAGCAATTTTTCGGGCCAATTCAATAACAAAGGATTCGGATGAAATGTCACCTGAAAGTGCGGAAACTTTCCCGCCCGATGCTATCAAAGAGTTTGCCTGCACCTCAATATCTTGCAAGTCGGTCATTACGACGTGGTGGCCCGTTTCCGCAAGCAATTTGGCAGTTGCAAAACCCACGCCTTGCGCGGCGCCAGTCACCAGGGCAACTTTCATATCCTGCAATCCCCATCCTATTATCACGCGGTATTTCCTTACAGGTGCGTGAAAAATTGATCCAAAAATTTTTTTAACCGATCCCGTCATATTCCCCATTTGTGCCTGACCTTAAACAGGGCCTAGAGTTCGGGTCGATTAAAGCCTTAAGGATATGGTCTCTCATGCAAACATCGGCCCGGGTTGTCATCATCGGCGGCGGCATAATGGGGGCGTCATTGCTCTATCATCTTGCAGAACTTGGTTGGACAGATTGTTTGCTAATCGAAAAAGACGAACTGACTTCAGGTTCGACATGGCACGCCGCCGGGCAATGCCCTAGCATTACCGGCAGCTTCAATCTCGCCAAGATACATGCATACAGTAATGATCTCTATCCGCGTCTTGAGGGAATCACCGGCCAATATGTCAGCTGGCACAAGTCCGGCGGCATTCGTCTTGCGACCAATGAGCGCGAGCTCGCGTGGTTCAAATATATCCATGGCTTTTCCAAAATCGTCGGGTTCGACATGGAGATTATTGATCCCGAGGAAATCCGCCGGATAAATCCTTTTCTGACAACCGACGGTGTCATCGCAGGCGCGCGTACAACCAGCGATGGCCATGCCGACCCGTCGGGTATTTGCAATGCCTTGGCCATTGGTGCCAAAAATATGGGCGCGAAAATTGTTCGTAAGAACCGCGTTACCGGATTGACCCAATTGCCATCGGGTGAGTGGGATGTGTCGACTGAAAAAGGCGTTGTGCGTGCCGAGATCGTAGTCAACGCGGCGGGATGCTATGCCCGCCAAGTGGCGCAAATGGCTGGAATCGACATTCCCGTCACCAATATGGAACATCACTATATTGTCACCGATCCCATTCCGGCCTTTCTGGAACGGGACGAGGAAATTCCGGTTATGCGCTGCCCCTATGTTTCGGGCTATTTCCGGCAGGAGCAGAAGAGCGGCTTGATTGGCGTTTACGAAAATATTGGACTTGCCGAAGCGTGGGCGCCCAAGGGGCAACCGGAATGGGAATCGACCAGCGAATTGTTCATTGACGATCTGGACCGCATCTCCAAATGGTTGGAGCGCGCCATCGAACGGATGCCCGTTTTTGGAGAGGTTGGAATCCGGCGGATCGTCAATGGCGCGATTCCACATACGCCCGATGGCGGCCCGTTGCTCGGACCTGCCGCCGGGTTGAAGAATTTTTGGCAATGCTGCGGCACTTCATTTGGCATCGCGCAGGGTGGCGGGTCCGGCAAATATCTGGCGCAGTGGATGGTCTATGGTGATGCCGACATAAACATGACCGAATTTGATCCGCGGCGTTACGGCGCGTTTGCGGATGAGGATTATAGCCGCGACAAGGTCTTTCTTGACTATCGGATGACCTTTACGACCCGCTTGCCGGGCGAAGAAGAGCCGGATGGCCGTCCGTGCAAAACAAGTCCACTGTACGAACCGCTAAAGGCCGCGGGCGCTGTATATGGCGAAACCTACGGGTGGGAACGGCCGAAATATTTTGCACTCGACGGTGCCCCGGAACAGGGCGGATATGAGCGCACCAATAGTTTTGAAATGGTCGCGGGCGAGGTAAAGGCCGTCATGGAACGGGTTGGTGTGCTCGACCTGTCGGGCTTTGCCAAATATGATGTGACCGGACCGGATGCCGAAGCATTTCTGAACCGCATTTGCGCCAACCGCATGCCGAAGAAGCAGGGCGGCATAGGGCTTGTCCACCCCTTGTCACGTCAGGGCCGTATCTATGGCGAAATGACGGTGACGCGCTTTGCCGATGATCATTTTTATTGCCTGTCTGCGGCCGCAGCCGAGCAGCGGGACTGGGATTTTCTGACTCAGAGCAAATTGCCGGATGAGGATGTGACCGTTCGCAACTTGACCATGGACTTCGGCGTGTTGGTTCTGAACGGCCCGCATTCTAGGGATGTGCTGGCAAAGCTAACGGATGCAGACCTGAGCAATGAGGGTTTCCGCTGGCTGAGCGGGCAGGATTTAACCATCGCGGGCATGAAGATGCGCGCGCTGCGGGTATCTTATGCGGGCGAGCTCGGTTGGGAATTACATCCCGCGATGAATAATCTCGCTGCACTGTACGATGCAGTGTGGGCGGCGGGGCAAGAGTTCGGGATCGTCAACTACGGCCTTTACGCCGCCAATACGATGCGGATGGAAAAGGGCTACAAGGCTTGGGGCAGCGAACTGACCAATGAGCTTACAATGATCGAGGCCGACATGCCCAGGTTCATCAACTTCAAAAAGGATGATTTTGTTGGTAAGCAAGCGACGTTGGATGCGCCTGACAGGTTCCGTATCGTCTATGGCGCGGTTGATGCCAGCAACGTGGATGTGCGCGGTGCCGAACCCTGTTTGATTGGCGACGACTGCATAGGATTAACGACGTCAGGGGGCTATGGCCACCGCGTCGGAAAGAGCCTGTTCTTCGCCTGTGTTCCTTTGGAGCATGCAACGCCAGGCTCGACGTTCGACATCTATCTGCAGGGCGAGCGCCGCTCGGCGACGGTGCTGGAGCATCCCGCCTACGACCCCGACAATGCGAAAATGAAGGTTTAAGGCGTGGCTGAACTTCCCAAAAACGCGCGGGTCGTCATTATCGGTGGCGGCGTCATCGGCTGTTCGATTGCCTATCACTTGACCAAAATCGGCTGGGACGATGTAGTCCTGCTCGAACGCAAGCAATTGACCAGCGGAACGACATGGCATGCTGCGGGACTTGTCGGACAGCTCAGGCCGTCGATCAATATGACGAAGCTCGCAAAATATACCGGCGAACTCTATCGTGGCTTGGAAGCGGAAACCGGGCAGGCGACCGGCTATCGCCAGTGCGGTTCAATCTCCATGGCGACAAATGCAGAGCGCTTTGAGGAATTGAAGCGAAGCGCCTCCATGGCGAAGGTGTTCGACTTGCCGGTTCATGTGGTCACACCGCAAGAAATCAAAGACCTCGCCCATATCGTAAATGTCGACGATGTCGTCGGCGGCATCCATATTCCCAGCGATGGCTATGCCAATGCGGTCGATATAACACAGGCCTTGGCCAAGGGTGCACGCACAGGCGGTGCACGCATTTTCGAAAACACCAAGGTCACGAAAATCCGGCACAATTGCGAGCGGGTGACGGGAGTCGATACGGACGATGGATCAATTGATGCAGACTTTGTTGTCATTTGCGGTGGCATGTGGACCCGCGATCTGGCCGCCAGCGTCGGGGTGGCCGCACCGCTGCATGCGTGCGAGCATTATTATGTGCTGTTCGAAGGGGTCGAAGGGATAGACTCCACACTGCCCGTTTTGCGCGACTATGATTATTGCGGCTATTATAAATATGACGCGGGAAAGCTTCTGGTCGGGGCCTTTGAACCCAATGCCCGGCCTTGGGGAATGGACGGCATTTCCGAAGACTTCTGCTTCGACGAAATCGCAGGCAGCTTTGAACATTTTGAACCGCTGTTGATGGACGCGATGCGCCGCGTGCCTGCGTTGGAAAAAGCCGGGATCCAGAAATTCTTCTGTGGTCCTGAGAGCTTCACCCCCGATGTCCGGTACCATCTGGGCGAAAGCGCGGAGTTGAGGGGCTGCTTTGTTGCGGCGGGTCTGAATTCGATCGGCCTGCAATCCGCCGGCGGTGTCGGCAAGGTGATGGCGGACTGGATCCGCGACGGCATCCCTCCTGCGGACCTATGGACCGTGGATATCCGCCGGAACATGCCTTTCCAGATCAACCGCAAATATCTGCGCGAACGGGTCACTGAAAGTCTCGGGCTACTCTACGCAACACATTATCCCTTCAAGCAATATGAAACCGCGCGGGGCGTACGCCGGTCTGCAATCCATGACCGGCTTGTAGCTGCCGGCGCTTGCCATGGTGAGGCCTTTGGCTGGGAAAGGCCCAACTGGTATGGCGAACCGGGCGGCAGCCCCAGTTATGAGTATAGCTATGGCCGCCAAAACTGGTTCGACGCCAACGCCGCCGAATGCAAAGCGGTGCGTGAAGCAGTCGGGCTGTTCGACCAGAGCTCTTTCGCGAAATTCCGCCTTGAAGGCCGTGACGCGATGTCCGTACTGAACCGGGTCTGCGCCAATGATGTTGACGTCGCACCGGGACGCCTGGTCTATACCCAGTGGCTGAACGAAAAGGGCGGCATCGAAGCAGATTTGACGGTTACGCGCCTGTCAGACACCGCCTATTTGATCGTCACGGGCGCCGAAACAGAGGTGAAGGATTTCAACTGGCTGAAACGGCATATTCCCGACGACGCCCATGCCGTGCTGACCAATATTTCCTCGGCCATGGGGGTTATTTCCATCATGGGCCCCAATGCGCGCGCCTTGCTCCAGTCGGTTTGCCCCAATGATCTGGGCCACGAAGCATTTCCTTTTGCGACATCGCAGGAAATCGAACTTGGTTATGCAATCGTGCGGGCTTCGCGGATCACCTATGTCGGCGAACTCGGTTGGGAGTTGTATATTCCGACTGAATTCATGACCGGAGTGTATGATGAAATCGTCGCGGCAGGCGAAGCCTTCGGATTGAAGCATTGCGGTTACCACGCGCTCAATGCGCTGCGTATGGAAAAGGCGTATCGCCATTGGGGGCATGATATCACCGATGAAGACACGCCGCTTGAAGCAGGGCTGGGCTTTGCCGTCAAAATGGACAAGGCGGGTGGTTTTATCGGACGCGATGCCTTGCTTCGCCAGAAGGAAGAAGGCCTGAAACAACGGCTCGTCCAATTCCTGCTGAAATCGCCGGAGCCGATGCTTTATCACAATGAACCGATCTGGCAGGGCGACCGGATCGCCGGTTACATCCGGTCCGGCATGTATGCCCATGGTTTGGGCGGCGCTTGCGGACTTGGGTACATTACCGCCGCAGATGACGGCGTGGTCGGTCCAATTGGCGCCGACGATTTTGAAATCGAGATTGCCGGTGTGCGTTACCCCGCCCTGGCCTCGCTCAAACCTCTTTATGACCCCAGCAACGCACGGATAAAAATCTGATGACCGAAACGCAAAACCAACTGATGCACCGGCTCGCCGCAAATACCCGGGTGGGATATAGTTTCGATCAGGAATTCTATGCCAGCGATGCGGTGTTCAAGGCCGACATGGATGCTATTATCAGCCAGAAATGGTTGCTGGCCGGACATGTCTCGCGCATACCGAACAAGGGCGATTATTTCCTGTTCCGTGTGGGCACCGAACAGATCATCGTCATCCGTGAAAATGCCGATAGCGTCCGCGCTTTTTTCAACGTCTGTCGTCACCGGGGCTCGACGATTTGCCAAGCTGAAAGCGGCAATGCGCCGCGTCTGGTTTGCCCCTATCACGCATGGACGTTCGGCCTCGATGGTAGGCTCATTTCTGCGCGGCTGATGCCAGAAGACTTCGACAAGGCGGAAAACAGCCTGTTTGCTTGCCATATCCGCGTTTTTCATGGGCTGATCTTTATCAACATGAGCGAAGACGAGCCCGTCGATTTTGACGCAACCTTTGGCGATATGGGCCCGATCCTCGACTATCACGGCTTTGATAATGCCCGGATCGCGCACGCTGGAAGCTACCCGACCACTGCCAACTGGAAGCTGGTCGTCGAGAATTTTTTCGAATGCTATCATTGCGTTCCATCCCACCCCGAATTTTGTTCGATGCACGCGGCGGAATCGATCGTGGCGGTTGGGGCAGGGCCAAGCTCCGGTCCTGCCGATGCAATTGCCAGCTTCGCCCCCAAATTGCAGGTGTGGGAAGAACAGGCATCTGCGGCAGGTCGCCCCATCGGCAACATCGACGATGCCCCCGACAGCAGCCACCTCCGCCTGTTGATGCAACGGATGAACAAGGAAGGTTGGTCATCCGAAACGCAGGACGGGTCGCCGCCTGCGCCGTTGATGGGCAAACGCGACAAGCCTGATGGCGGCCGGATGCATCTCAGCTTCAGCCCCTTCAGCCAAATAGTCGCAGACGATCATTTCGCGATCCTTTTCCAGTTTACGCCGCGTGGTGCGTTGGAAACCGATGTTGAAATGATCTGGATCGTGGATGGCAATGCCACTGAAGACGAGGTGGACATCGAAAAGATGATCTGGGGCTATCACGCCACCACGACGCAGGATAAGGTCATCACCGAAAACAATCAGGCAGGCATAATGTCCACCCGTTACCGGCCCGGACGCTATTCCGATCAGGAGGGCAGCGTCATCAAATTCCAGAAATGGTATCTGCACCAGTTTGGTCTTGAGCGCGCGGAGTGACGATACCTGCAGTCATGGGCGCGGTTTTGCTCACCGGCTATGGTGGCTATGACAAGCTTGAATGGCGAACCGATGTGCCCGTGCCGCATCCTGGCCCGGAGGATGTCCTAATCCGCATTGGCGCAGCGGCCGTGAACAATACCGACATAAACACCCGGATCGGCTGGTATTCAAAGGCAGTTGCAGAGGCAACCGATGCGGGTGCCGAAACCGGCATCGACGGCGCTGGCGACGATGGCTGGTCGGGCGCTGCATTCACTTTTCCTCGTATTCAGGGCGCGGATGCCTGCGGCCATATTGTCGCCGTCGGCAAAGGCGTTGATCCGGCCCGCATCGGCCAGCGGGTGCTGGTCGAACCGGTCTTTCGCGGCAGCAGCCGTTTCGACATCCGCTATTTCGGTTCCGAAGTAGACGGCGGCTTTGCCGAATATGCCAGTGTTCCCTCCGTTCACGCCCACCGCATCGAATCCGCTTGCTCTGATGTGGAGCTTGCAAGCTTTCCCTGCGCCTATGCCACCGCGGAAAATATCCTGACCCGCATCGGGGTGCAGGCGGGCGAACGCGTGCTGGTTACGGGGGCATCCGGTGGCGTCGGTTCCGCCGCAGTCCAGCTTGCAAAGCGCCGCGGTGCCGACGTGACGGCCATGGCCGCCGACGCAAAGGCGGAGACGGTGCGCGCCCTTGGTGCCAGCCAGGTCGTCCCGCGCGATGCCGATCTGGAATCGCTGTTCGGCCCCGAATATTTTGACGCTGCCGTCGATATCGTCGGCGGCGGACAGTTCGGGCCTATATTGAACAGCCTAAAACGCGGCGGGCGTTATGGCGTGTCAGGCGCGATCTCCGGTCCGGTGGTCGATCTTGACTTGCGGACGCTGTATCTGAAAGACCTCCGTCTCTTTGGCTGCACGGTGCTGGAACCCGAGGTGTTTCCCAATCTGATCGGCTACATCGAACGCGGTGAAATCAAACCGCTGGTCGCCGCCACCTATCCCATCACCGACATCGCCGCAGCGCAGGAGGCGTTTTTGACGAAGCGCCATGTGGGAAAGATTGTTTTGGTCTTTTAGGTCCCCATTCTCGGCCTTGAAAGCTGTGGCCGCATTCCAGTTGCGTTTGAAAAGAAGGGCAGTCTTGATCAGGGGATGATCTGGACTTTGTTAATTCGGCTGAAGCTTGCACACGCCTTTTCAAAAAGCGGAAAACAGTATGTTTTCCGCCCGACCTGCATTCTGAAAGCCGCATGAAAGCATCGATTTTCGTGCTTCTTTGCAAGAATATATCCTACAGAATTTTGCTATTCCCAATGTCAAAGAGCGCCGCCTTTTCCATAGAGAAAAAGGGCAGGTCAAAATTGGCAGAAGCAATCCAACATTTCAATGCCGCACGACCGTGAAGGTAACAAAGCTAGGCTCAACACATCTATGGTTTCTTCAAGAACGTGGACGGGGACCGCCTCTCCTGTCCATTTGCCGCCGCGCGAGCGACATGGTCCAGACCACGCCCCCGACAAACAGCAGGCTTTCAAGCGCACCCGAGGCCATCGCGCTGACCGGGCCGAAACCATTCTCGCCGACTAGCGCGCCAATCTCGTCAGGACGAAATTGCGATTGCGGAAACATCTGTGCCACCGCGATAAGACTACCGCCCATCAACTTGCCGCCAAGCGCCGGGATTGCTACCCCGATCATCAAGCCGATCAGCGCCGCTGGCCACAGCCGCACGGGTCCAGTGTCGCGCGCAAACCAAAGGCCCAAGCCGACCGCCGCGCCGATGACGACACCTTCCATTCCGCCGGTCATGGTTTCAGGCGCACTTCCATACAGCAGGCTGAATGCATCCAGCCCGAGCAGCTTGACAGATCCGCCGATGACCATGCCGCCAACGGATCCACCGGCCATATAGCCGGCCCAACCAGCGCGTCGTTGCGCGACTGCGGCAAGGCCGAGACATATGCCCGCCGATCCGATTATTGAAAACAGGACAGTCAGCGCCGCCATAACGATCACCACGGAACTTCCGGCCTGCGAACTTTGTCTGGCGGCGACAAATCCGTAGAAGAGTCCGCCGACCACTCCGGCCAGAGCACCGCCAACGACGCCCGCCCCAGCCAGCAGCCAATAGCGCGCCCAGTCGAATGGGTACAAAGGCGGCGCTTCAAGAAGTGCAGACCCGGACCCGGCCATGGGCGCCATAACGGGCGCGGCCACCTCCGGCCCGACCACCGATACGTCGGCGATGAAGCGATATCCATATTTGGGCACAGTCTCGATGAACCGGGGCCGCGCGGCATCGTCCCCCAATGTCCGCCGCAGCGCCCTGATACATTGGGTCAGCGCCTCATCGGTCACCGGCACGCCATGCCAAACTTCTTCCAAAAAGCGCTCTTTGGACACCAGCTTCCCCGGCGCGCTGACCAGCAGGGCCAAAGCGTCGAGATACCGACCGCTCAGATCCATCGGTGCCCCGTCACGCGTCAGTAGCCGATTTTCCGGATCCAGCCGGAAATCATCGAAATATAGGCTTGCCCCGTCCATTTTTCACCAAATGCTCATGGCCCCATCATGCCGCTTTCCCCCTAGTCTGCCAAGGCTTTGCGGACAATCACCGAATGGTGCAAAAATTTTCAACAAATGGGGCAAAAATTTGATGAACAATATTGGATTTGGCGGATCCGGTCCGCGGCGCATACCTGTCTGGCGGATATTGGGCTGGGGCAGCGCGGTCATGTTGCTGCTGACGCCGCTGGTGGCGATGCAGTTTAATCACGAAGTGCATTGGACCGAACCCGATTTCATCATTGCCTTCACCATCATAGGGATCACCGGCGCCTTGGTGGAACTGACCATCCTTCTCACCTACAACCCGTTTTCCCGCGCGGGGGGGTTTGTTGCTATCCTCGCGGGGTCGCTGGTGTTTTGGTCAAGCCTCGTCATCGGCATGATCGGCGATGAAGGCAATAGCGTTAACCTGCTGTTCGGCCTTGTCCTATTGATCGCGATTTTCGGCGCTTGGTTCTCCAGCCTCCACCGCAATGTCCTCCCCGCCGCGATGCTCACCGCCGGAACCATACAATGCGCCATCGGGCTGCTTGCCGGAATTTGGGGCAGCGATGTCCGGGGCGGGGTGTTTACGATCTTGCTTTCGACATTGTGGTGGCTCTCCAGCCTGTTGTTCGCCATCGCGGCCAAGCATCGGGGGCGGGCAGGTTAGGGGGCCACTCCCCCTCTTCACCAACACAAGCCCGTCACCCTGAACTTGGTTCAGGGTCTATTTGTTAGTTTGATACTGCTGCGTCGGTGACAAGCCAAGCCGGGACGCACGGTTGCATTTTGTCATGCCCTATGGTTGCGGTTGCGCGATGGACCCTGAACCAAGTTCAGGGTGACGGGGCGTGAGAGGGAATTGCTACTTTTATCTGTCCCGATCTCGGCGCATTCTGCGTGCCCGCCCTCTTAAAAATCTTCATAGTCTTCGTGTGAAACTTTCCCCTTTTCTCTAACACAAACCCGTCACCCTGAACTTGTTTCAGGGTCAATTTACCAGTGCGATACTGCTGCGTCGGTGACAAGCCAAGCGGGGACGCATGGTTGCGTTTTCCTATACCCTGTGGTTGCGGTTGCGCGATGGACCCTGAACCAAGTTCAGGGTGACGGGGCGTGAGAGGGGATTGCTGCTTTTATCTGTCCGGATCTCGGCGCACTCTGCGTGCCCGCCATCTTAAAAATCTTCATAGTCTTCGTGTGAAACTTTCCCCTTTTCTCTAACACAAACCCGTCACCCTGAACTTGTTTCAGGGTCAATTTACCAGTGCGATACTGCTGCGTCGGTGACAAGCCAAGCCGGGACGCACGGTTGCATTTTGTCATGCCCTATGGTTGCAGTTGCACGATGGACCCTGAACCGAGTTCAGGGTGACGGGGCGTGAGAGGGAATTGCTACTTTTATCTGTCCCGATCAGTGGAGAGAGTGACGGTAGCTTTTATACCCGCGCTAAAGCCTAATCCACGGTCTCCACCAACTCCGCGATCCGGCCGACAATTTCGTCGATATGCGGCTTTTCCAAGATGAGTGGGGGCGACAGGGCGATGATGTCTCCGGTTGCGCGTACCAGCAGGCCGTTGTCGAAGCATTTGTGGAATAGCTGCATCCCACGCTTGCCGACGCCGCCGGAATGCGGTGCCAATTCTATCGCGGCGACGATACCCATGTTGCGGATGTCGATGATATGGCGCTTGCCTTTCAGGCTGTGCACAGCCTCCTGCCAATAGCCATGCAGGGACGTCGCATGTTCGAAAATGCCTTCGGATTTATACAAATCCAGTGTTGCCAATCCGGCTGCGGCGGCAAGGGGGTGGCCGGAATAGGTGTAGCCGTGGAACAGCTCAATGCCATCGGGACCGCCTTCGACCACGCCGTCATGGATATGGCGGCTGACGGCGACGGCACCCATCGGGACCGCCGCGTTGGTCAGGCCCTTGGCCATGGTGATGATATCCGGCGTCACACCTAAAGTTCCCGAAGCGGTCGCCCCGCCGACGCGGCCAAAGGCGGTGATGACTTCATCGAAGATCAGGACAATGCCATGCTTGCGGGTGATTTCGCGCAGCTTTTCGAGATAACCGATCGGCGGAACGAGGACGCCGGTCGATCCCGCCATCGGTTCGACAATGACAGCCGCGATGGTTTCTGCCCCATGCAGCGCGACAATGGCTTCCAGATTATCGGCCAGATGCCCGCCCCATTCGGGACGCCCCTTGGTAAAGGCATTATGCTCCAGATTGTGGGTGTGCGGCAGATGGTCGACGCCGGTCAGCAGCGTTCCGAACTGCCGCCGGTTGTTGACGATGCCGCCGACCGAAATGCCACCAAAGCCGACGCCATTATAGCCACGCTCCCGGCCAATCAGGCGGGTGCGAGTGCCCTGGCCAATGGCGCGTTGATAGGCGAGGGCGATTTTCAGCGCGGTGTCGACCGATTCCGATCCGCTATTGGTGAAGAATATCCGGTCCAGCCCTTCGGGCATGAGTGTCGCCAGCCGCGAGGCCAGTTCAAACGCCAGCGGATGGCCCAGTTGGAAGGGCGGGGCATAGTCGAGCTCGGATGCGGTCTTCTGGATCGCTTCCACAATCGGCGCACGGCAGTGACCTGCATTTACGGCCCAAAGTCCAGCGGTGCCGTCGAGGATCTGCCGGCCATCGTCGCTGGTATAATGCATATCCTTAGCAGACTTTAGCTGCCGCGGGGTTGCCTTGAACGCCCGGTTCGCCGTGAAGGGCATCCAGAATGCGGCTAAGGGATCATTTTCCAACTTCATCTCTTCACTCCCGGCTCCGGTTCGCTGCGCTTATGCCTTGTAAGCGCTGTGCTTCTCGATTGAAAAGATTGTTGCGACCGGAAAATTTTACTCTGCTTTCAGGCATTAGGGGTGCCGGATTTTAACCGGCTCTTGATCCAATATGCCGCCAGAAATGCGGCGCTGACAAGGACGCTCGTCCACAGCTCAATCGAATGCGTTGCCGACAGGCCCATCAGGGCCAATACGCCCAGCATACCTGCGATGGCCCCCCATGTGCCAAAGGGATGGAACCACATTTTGATTTTCAGACGTTCGGGCGCCTCCGCCTCATATTTCGCGCGCAGGCGTAACTGCGCCCATGCAATCAGCAGGTAGATGAACAGCATGATTGCACCCGATGCATTGACCAGAAAGTTGAACACCCGGTCCGGCGACAGCACGGATGCCGCCAGGGCGAAATAGCTGAACAGGCTGGCGATCAATATGGCGCGGGCAGGGACACGGGCCTTGCTCAGCTGCACACAGGATTGCGGTGCATCGCCATTTTTGGCGAGGCCGAACATCGCGCGCGAGGTGATGTAGATGCCCGAATTCAGGCAGGACAATACCGCCACCAGCACGATGCTGTTCATGATCAGGTCCGCTGCGGGATAGCCCATGACGCGCAGGGCCTGGGCAAAGGGCGACACGCCGACTTCGATTTCGTCCCATGGCACGATGGACACGATCATCAGGATCGACAGCACGAAGAATATAAGGATGCGGACGGAAACCGATATGGTCATGCGGGCAATCGTGCTCGATCCCTCTTCGGATTCGGCAGCGGCGAGTGTCGCGATTTCGGCCCCGCACAGGGAGAAGATGGTGGTCGATACGCCGACGAAGATGACGGCGATGCCCGCTGGGGCAAATCCGCCATGTTCGGTCAAATTCCCGAAAGTCGGGCCGTCGGGAGAAGTCACGCCCGTGGCATAGGCTGCGGCGGCCAGAATGAAGGCGATGATCGCCACCACCTTGGTCGAGGCGAACCAGAATTCAAACTCGCCATAGGATTTGGCGGACATCAGGTTCACTGCGGTCAATATCGCCATCAGGACGACGCCAATCTCCCAGACTTCCAGCATGGGGAACCAGCTGTTGATTATCTTCGCGCCTGCGATGGCTTCAATGGCAATCACGACGACCCAGAAATACCAATAGAGCCAACCCACCAGAAATCCGGCCCAATTGCCGACGCCGGCCCGGGCGAAGTCGGGGAAGGTTTGGGTCCCCGGCATGGCCATCGCCATTTCCGAAATCATCCGCATCACGAGAAGCACGAGAAACCCGGCCAAGGCATAGCTGATCACCGCTGCCGGTCCGATCGTGCTGATTGCGGTGGATGACCCTACGAACAGCCCCGCGCCGATAATGCCGCCAAATGTGATCATCGACACATGGCGCGATTTGAGTGACCGGCTTAGCTCATTCGGCGCCGCAATGCTTGATTCCATCAAAATATCCCCCTCGTTCAACGGGGTTGTAGCGTCGGTACGGCGGTCTTGTAAATGACGGGTCGCAAGGCAAAGCTGGTGGTAACATTCGCAACGCCGTTGACCTTTGTCAGACGCCGTCGGAGGAAGTCCTCAAACTGGGTGAGCGAGCTTACCAATATGCGGAGCTGATAGTCGGCTTCGCCCGTCATCAGATAGCAATCCATCACCTCGGGAAAGCCCGCTACCGCCGTTTCGAACTCCTGCAAATGACGGTCATCCTGTTGATCAAGGCGAACGCGGACGAAGGCGGTGACGGACAGGCCAACCTTGTCCGGGTCGACCAATGCCACATAGCGCGCGATGGTGCCGTTCGCTTCCAACTGGCGGACGCGGCGCAGGCAGGGGCTGGGGGACAGGCCGACGCGGTCGGACAGCTCCTGATTGGACATACGGCCATCGGCCTGAAGCAAATCGATGATTTTGCGGTCTATCGCGTCCAACGGATTTTCTGGCATGTTATGTCTCTATTTTTAGCAATGCTGGGATAATCTGCCAAAAATATGCCGCATAACCCTGCTATACGCAAGGACATGCTCACGCCCGCTGGCTAAACTCCGCACCATCAGGATTCCGGGACAACTTATAATGGCGACCAAATTTGCGGATGCGCGCGAAGAAAAGATAGCGGCCATCGAGGCGCTGGACACGCGGCTGCGCTGGCTGTCGTCCTGGACGGTGCATAACGCCAACCACATCCGCAAAAAGCGTGATGGCCTGAAGGTGGGCGGCCATCAGGCAAGCTGTGCCTCCATGACCGCCATCATGGCGGCACTCTATTTCCATGCCCTGCGGCCCAATGACAAGGTGTCCGTGAAACCGCATGCAGGACCGGTGCTGCAGGCGATCCACTATATGCTCGGCAACCAGACGTTGGAGCAGTTGCAGCAGTTCCGCGCATTGGGCGGCGCACAAAGCTATCCATCGCGCACCAAGGATAAAATCCCGGTCGATTTTTCCACCGGGTCCGTGGGTCTAGGCGTGGCGATCACTGCATTTTCGAGCCTGGTGCAAGATTATCTGATCGCACGCGGGGCGATGGCGGAGGCTGATGCTGGCCGCATGATCTCGCTAATGGGCGATGCCGAACTTGATGAAGGCAATATCTATGAATGCCTGATCGAGGGCTATAAGCATGACATCCGCAACTGCTGGTGGGTGGTCGATTATAACCGCCAGTCGTTGGACAGCACGACCGCGGACCGGATGTTCCGACGCTTTGACGACATATTTGAAACATGTGGATGGCGCGTCGTAACTTTAAAACACGGAAAGCTGCAACATGCGGCATTTGCCCGGCCCGGCGGAAAATCGCTGGAAGACTGGATTGAAAATTGCCCGAATGCGGATTTTGCGGTGCTCACCTATCAGGGCGGCGCGGCCTGGCGAGAGCGATTGCTTTCGGACATTGGTGGCAAACCTCATGTCAGAAAGCTGATTGAAAGCTTCGATGACGACGGTCTTGCCGCGTTGATGACCAATTTGGGCGGGCATTGCATCGCCTCGTTGATGGAGGCATTTGACAGCGCCGACGATGACCGGCCAACGCTGTTTATCGCCTATACGGTCAAAGGCTATGGCCTTCCGCTTGCCGGGCACAAGGACAATCATTCCGGTATGATGAACCCTGCCCAGATTGAGCAGCTTCGCGCGACGATGGGCATAGAAGCAGGACAGGAATGGGAGCCATTTGCAGGCTTGGGCGGTAATATGGCTGCGCGCCTTAAAAGCTTTATGTCTGAAAGCGCACTAGCAAAAAAGCCGATGGAAGCAGACCCTGCGGCCGTTCTGGTACCGGCGCATTTTGCCGTTCCGTCGGGCGACACGCAATCGACGCAGGCGGCTTTTGGCCATGTCTTGCTTGATCTTGCCAAATCGTCCGAAGAATTGGCGGACCGGATCGTTACGACGGCCCCTGATGTAACCCAGACCACAAATTTGGGCGGTTTTGTCAATCAACGCGGCCTTTTTCGCCGGTCGCAAGTTGCCGATATCTTTCGCGAGGCCAAAATTCCCTCGGCGCAAAAATGGGCGGCGCATGCGGCGGGACAGCATATTGAATTGGGCATTGCCGAAAACAACTTTTTCCTTTTGCTCACATCGCTTGGCCTTGCTGCACCGCATTTCGGGACCCGTCTGATTCCGGTCGGGACGGTTTATGATCCGTTCATTTCTCGTGGATTGGATGCGCTGAACTATGGCTGCTATTCCGACGCCCGCTTTCTTTTGGTTGGCACGCCATCCGGCCTGACTTTGGGTCCGGAAGGCGGGGCACACCAGTCTATCAACACACCCTTAATCGGCATGGGTCAGCCCGGACTTGCCTATTTCGAACCAGCCTATGCCGATGAAGTCGCCCTGTTCATGCGCTGGGCCTTTGAACATTTGCAAAGGCCGGATGGCAGCTCGGTTTATTTAAGGCTCAGCACCCGCCAGATTCCGCAAGTCACCCGCGAAAGCTCTGCTTGGCAAGACGATGCCTTGAAAGGCGCATATTGGCTGCGTCCCCCAGCAGCTGGGGCAGAAGCCGCTATTGCGTTCACCGGTGCAATTGCGCCTGAAATATTGGACGCTTGGGAAGAGTTGCTGGATGATATTCCTGGCCTAGGGGTTTTGAACGTGACATCCCCCGACCTGCTCCATCGCGACTGGTCTGCCCGCAAGGCCGCAAGGTGGACGGGCGGGCAAGCTGCGCCTTGCCATGCAGATATGTTACTATCGGCTTTGTCCCCCAATGCGTCGCTGGTCACAGTAATCGACGGGTCGCCTGCGGCCTTGTCCTGGCTTGGCGGCGTACGGGCGATGCGGGTCAGTCCGCTGGGTACGGACCGCTTTGGTCAAACCGGCGACTTGCCCGACCTCTACCGGTCATATCGTCTCGATAAACATGCAATCATCGACGCGATGGCGGAATTATTTCTCAGGCCTTGACTGTATCAGCAGTCAATTTGACCGCCGGTTTGGCGACCAATGCTTCGAAGCAGCTCCAGATAAGTGCTTTGACAGCGGGAAGGTCGCGGGCGGCGATGGCGGGGGCCAGTTGATCGTTCAAAAATGACCGGTGCGAAAACAGGCCGACACCTTGTGGGACATCAAGATAGACCGCAGTTTCGCTCTCGACAAATCCGGCCAGCATCCCGGCGAATTTATCGGTGCGTAAAATATCTGGCGAACCGGTCAAGATCAAAGTTACCCCGAAAAGATAGCCGGGCGGTGGCGGTGTATCGGTTGGAATCATCATGATACCGCTCATATCAGGCCGCCACGTCTCATCCATTTCGGGTAAACTGCGCCACAGGCAATAATAGTCGCGGCAAACATTTGGCCGCGTTGTGTAGATAACGCAACCTTGGCCTAAGCTGCAATGACTGCATGTCACACCGGGAAGCTTGTGCATCCCGTCATCAAGGATCGCCAATTCCTTGCAGCAAGCCGTACAGCTTCCGCATTCCCGTCCGGGGACGATATAGTGTTCGTTTTCCAGCTTGCTTCACCTTCCGAAGGCTCAGAATTAAACGCCGAATTTCTCAAATTTATGACGACGGGCTGCTGGGCAGCATCAACCCCAGCACTTTTGCGACTGCTATAATCGTAAGTCGCTCGGCAGGACCAACTTTGTTCCAGTCCGCTTCGCGTTTGGAAATTCTTATCGGTCCCTTGTCAAAGCGGTCGGGGTTGCCGTTGAGCGAGTGATAATTGTCTTTTGACTTGACCGAAGTCGCGTCAATCCATGCAGGGGCGGGCTTGGTTGGCAGCGACAATGCCGCAAGCGCGTTGCCTAATGTGCGCTCGGGGCGCGCGCATAATTCTCCATAATCTACCCGCGCAACCGGCGTGGCCTTCCCCAGTCGTTTGACGAGATACTCGACTTTCCACCAATCGGTCGCAGCGGCGGCGACCGACATGCGTTTCATTTCTTGCCCCATGCCGGGGTCAAATTTGGCAGATCGCCAGGAGAGGATCACGTCGGCCGGATCGCGATAAAGGTGGATAATCCGGACCTTGGGATGGCAGGCCATGAGCCATGCGCGCGGACCGGCCTTGGAACTATCGACAAGGACCGAACTGCCCGATGCACCGGCAACGGCTTCAAAAATTCGGAACTGGATATCGAGAAAGTGTTGGACATCCCGATTTTCACGAAGGGATTTAATATCAAAGCGATGGCTGGCGATAAAAGAAGTGCGACAAACCCGGTCTTCGAGTTCCCTCAATTCGGCCAGTACCGATGCGTCAATTGCCGCTGTTTTTAAGACGGGTTGCCAAAAACTATCTGATATGAATGGCGCCGCGCATGAACATGTAATATCCGTTTCAGGTAAACGCCATAAGCAATGAAACTCTCCTAACGCCGAAACGCAATCGGAAGAATGAATAATTCTTTCCAAAAGCGTGGAGCCGCTTCTGCCGGAGCCTGATATATAAATAATACTTTGCAAATTTGTCATGATATATTCTATTTTTATTGGATTTATGGAAATTATAATTAAAATGTAATATTACATTATTATTACTATGAGATAAATAGTTGCGCGCCTTCACTTTGTTTTGCTAGCTGCGCCTTAAAATGTCTAGCCTCGAATCTTCCAGACTTGCTTTTGTCGATACGCTGCGGCTGTTCGCGGCAGCACTTGTCGTGTTCCAGCATCTGGCGGAGCGATATCCCGCCACGGCGACCCAGCCACTGGTTGAACTTGGGCCGGGCGTTATGGGAGTCGTGCTGTTTTTTCTGATCAGCGGCTATGTGATACCTTTTTCCGTCCGGAATGGCCTTGACCCAATGGCATTTTTGATACGACGGTTGTGCCGTATCTATCCGCTGTTTTTGGCGGCAATTTGTGGTGTTGCGATTGGTGGCTGGACCGGCTTGCTCGACCAATGGGCATATTTGTCCGGCATCAGTTACTGGCGTTGGGCAGCCAATCTATTGCTGGTTCAGGACTTTGTCGGTGTTCCGGCTATTTTGGGCGTTAGCTGGACCTTGATAATTGAACTGATCTGGTATGCTCTTTTTGCGGTGGCCATTTCGATTTACAAAGAACGCGCTGCGTTGCTGCTTGCGATTATGATGCCGACAATTTTGGTCGTCCTTGGCCTTGCGTCGCTTTGGATGGAAACGCGCATTCCGCTGGGGCGGCCGGCCATGATCTATGCGGCCATATTGGGATATCAGGCATATCAATTCCATTCCGGAAAGCTTTCACGCAAACAGTTGGCGTTCGCTTTGGGAATTTTCCTGGCCGTGAGCTGGTTTACCAATATCATTGCATTTGGCATTTTTACGCATCCAAGCATAACATTGGCGCAAGCGCTCGGGCCTTGGACGATTGCACCCTTATTGTTCTTCGTCGTCTTGCTGGTCGATCGCATCAGAACCTCGCCGCTTATCAACAGCGGATTCCTGCCCTTGGCTGGAACGATCAGCTATTCGATCTATTTACTGCATCCCATAGCAAATGCCGCCGCCGACCAATATTTTGTACCATCGGCAAAAATACCGGCGGCTTTGGCGTTGACGGTCATTTTGTCGGTCCTTGGCTATCGGCTGGTCGAACGTCCCGGGATCGATCTTGGTCGTTATCTGGTCAACCTCAAACGCTCCGGATTGGTCACGGCATGAACCGGATCAAATGGCTTGATTCCGCGCGCGGGCTGGGAATAATCCTGGTCGTCATCGGCCACGCATTGGGTGGCTTGATCGATTCCAAACTGGGTGCCAATCAGGACATTTTCCGCCAGCTATTTTTTTCGATCTACACATTCCATATGCCGCTTTTTTTCCTGCTGTCGGGCCTGATGGTCACGAAACGCCTGGAAAAAGGGCAGGAGGTTTTTCTCAGGGGCCTGATACCTTCCATCGTTTGGCCCTATTTTTTGTGGTCGATAATCCAGTTCACGATCATTTACGGGCTAGGCACGCTGGTGAACCGTCCGGCAGAGAGTTATTGGCCGGTTATAGTGTCACTCCCGTGGAATACGGTGTCGCAATTCTGGTTTCTATATGCCCTGTTCTGGATGCATATATTGTCTGTGCTGCTCGTTCCTCGCTTGGGACGCGAGGGCTTCGTCCTTTTGGCGTTGGCGTTAAAATCTCTGGCGCTTATCCTGATTTTGCCGGTGCCGGTGAAGCTGGTTTGCAACCATTTGTTTTTTTATGCGGTCGGCGTTTGGCTGGCCACAGGTGGGCTTGAAACCCTTATCATAAAGCGCGGGCCGTGGTTAAAGTCTGTGGGCGTACCGCTCATTGCTGTGGCGACAATAGGGGCAACATTGTTGGCAGTCCCGCGTTATGGCGCCGATATACCGTTGCTTTTGGCTGGATCACCCGAAATTGCAAATCTGGCATGGCGCTTCCCGGCTATGGCTGCTGCGATCATGGGTGTGGCCGCCGTCGTGGCGATTGCAAGCCTGCCGCGCATTGCCGGTTCCCGGATCCTTTTGTGGCTTGGCCGCATGACGATGCCGATCTTTGTTCTGCACGTCATGTTTCTGGCAGGCACCCGCATTGTTCTGATGCGGTTGGATTTGGTTTCTAATCCGGCGCTTTTATTGGCAATCAGCGTTGCCGCTGGCCTGATCGGGCCGCTGATCGTCGAAAGAGTAACGCGCGCGCTAGGTCTTAATCGCTGGATAGGATTTCAATGAAGACGGCCAACATCCTGCTCAACGGCAAATTTCTGTCGGCGGCACCTACCGGCGTGCATCGCGTGGCGCAGGAACTGGGCAATGCGCTGGCGGATCTTGTTGCCGAAGGACATGAGTCGGTGCGCGGGCTGAACTTTGATGTGGGCTTGCCTTATGATGGACTGCAACGATCCGGTGCCATGCGTTTGCCGACCCGTGTGATAAAGCCATTCAGGGGCATACCGTGGGAACAGATCAGCCTGCCGTTGAAGTCTGGTGACGCGACCTTGCTTAATCTGTGCAACATCGGTCCTGTCATTGCCCGCAATGCGGTGACAATGATCCACGATGTGCAAGTCCATCTTTCGCCTGAATCCTATTCGAAGGGATTCAGGCTCTGGTACCATGCGGTGCAACCTTTGATGGCCAAGCGACACCGGCATATCCTGACAGTGTCGGAATTTTCGCGTCAGGAAATTGCAAAGGCGCAGTTGTGCAGCCTTGACCATATCTCGGTCGTGCACAACGGCGTTGACCATGTTTTGAACATGGCGTCCGATAACTCCATTATTACGAAGTGTGATCTGAACACTTCGCCTTATGTGTTGGCCCTATCGACCGTGCAGGCGCATAAAAACATCAGCCTGTTGATGAAGGCGTTCGCCGATAGCAGGCTGTCGGGCTTGAAACTCGTCCTGTTTGGCGGAACAGCGAAGGCATCGTTTGAGGCAATGGGAATTACGGTTCCTGATAATGTGGTTTTTGCAGGCCGGGTGAGCGACGGGGAGTTGCGCGCGCTCATCGAACACGCGCTCTGTCTGGCGTTTCCATCCACGACCGAAGGGTTCGGATTGCCGCCATTGGAGGCGATGCTGCTCGGTTGCCCGGCGATAGTTGCGCCTTGCGGGGCACTGCCAGAGGTGTGCGGCGACGCTGCGATCCATTGCGCGCCGGATAAGGCACAAGAATGGGTTGAAGCGATCACAAGATTGTCGGATGACCCGGAATATCGTTCACAAGTTGCAAAAGCGGGCGCACATCATGCGAGCCGGTTCACCTGGCGCGCGGCCGCGATAAAGCTGGCCGGAATTCTTACACAAATTTGATGGTTAAAATTTAGTTAGTCACAGAACTGAAACGCTGACGCCTTCGAATCTACATGAACCCCGCGCAGAGGGTGTCCGACCCGAGTTCTACATTCTCAATAAACCGTCAGGGATTCTGCTGCTTCTATGCTGTGTCGATCTGCGATATTTGCACATGTGTCGCGCGCGACCATTGGACTGTCCATGGTGGCTGTGCCAGCGATGGCCTATGCACAGGCGCAGGGCGGCGAAAACACGCAAGTCGTCGCACCTCCCGAAAGCTTCATGATCAATGCGATTGATGTTGTTGGTGTGACACGTTTGTCGCAGGGCGACATCGAACGCACTATTTATCCCTTCCTTGGGCCTGGCAAGACGCCTGCCGATGTTGAATTGGCCCGTAAGGCAATTCAAGACGCCTATGCCAAGCTTGGATATGAAGCCATTGTGGTTGAAGTACCGCCACAGCCGCAGGAAGATTTTGCCCGCGGTCTGGTGCAGATCCGCGTTGGCGAGGCACCTGTTGCGAATGTTAAGGTATCGGGGTCAAAGCATCATTCTGCGCTGGTCCTGTTGGGTCAGTTGCCATCAGTCCGTTCTGGACAACCCCTTAATTTCAAGGACTTGCAGCGCGAACTTGCTGCGGCAAATCGCTTTCCTGACCGTGAAGTCACCCCGTCATTCGATGCCGGCGAAGTTCCCGGTACGATCGACGTTGATTTGAAAGTACGCGGTGATTTCCCGCTGCACGCATCATTCGATCTCAACAATGACAATAGCCCTAACACGGCTCCGTTGCGGTTGACCGGAATAGCGCGCTATACAAATTTATGGCAACAAGGGCATACGATCACTGCCGGATTTGCCATCGCTCCGGAACGCCTGTCCGATAACGCTGCTATTTTTGGTTCTTATTCAGCGCCCCTGATAGGTACGCCATGGACACTTATTTTAAGTGGCTATAAATCCAATAGTAATATCGCATCGCTCGGCGGCACCAATGTTCTGGGTAATGGATATCAGGTCGGAATGCAGGCCATCTATAGATTGCCTTTTGATCGGGACTACCATGCTTTTCGGGTCGGCGTGGATTATAAGGATTTCAAACAGGATATCGGTCTGCGCGGCACCACCATCAGCAATTCACCGATTAGCTATGTCCCCTTAACACTCGGTTATAACAGTTCGATCAGTCGAGAGAAGGCGGCGCTGGACCTGAGTATAAGTTCTACGCTTGGCCTGCGCGTCGTCAAAAGGGTAACCTGCTTTGACCCGACAGCGGCTATTTGCCTTCCAGAAAACCAATTTACTAATCGCGAAGTAGATAGCACTGAAAACTTCGCGCATGTGAATGTCGATCTTACTTATACCGCCAGCTTTTCCGGGGATTGGGTAACCGAAGCGAAATTTTCCGGGCAATATGCCGACAGCCACCTTGTTTCGAACGAACAGTTCTCGATTGGCGGGCTGTCGACGGTTCGTGGCTATTACCAATCGGAAGCAGTGGGTGATCGCGGAATTGCGGGTTCGGTCGAGTTTCGCGCACCGTCCCTGGCTACCTATCTTGGTACATTTGTCGATGAACTTCGCTTTTTCAGCTTCATGGAAAGCGGGATTGTCTCGGTGATAGACCCGTTACCCGATGCCCGGTCGGTGTTCCGAATCGGGTCCTTTGGCGGCGGGTTACGCATAAAGATACTGGGTCGCTTTACCGGCGAAGTGATGGTGGGCGTGCCGGTTGCAAGTACCGATGAAACTCAAAAAGGCGATCCACGCTATACTTTCGCGGTCAAGGGTGAATTCTAAAAAATGTCTTCGGTTCAGGAAAACTAACATGATACGGCAACTCTTAGTACTTATTTTCTCTTTAATCGTTTTTACTTCACCGGCACATGCCTGGTGGAACAAGGATTGGGAGTATCGTAAGGCTGTCACGGTCGACACCACCGCTTCGGGCGTGAATGTCAGTGGACCGATGGGGCGGACACTCGTCCTCATTCGCCTGCATAGCGGCAATTTTACCTTTACCGAAGCATTGGAAAATGGGGCCGATATCCGCATTGTGGATACAGACGACAAGTCGCCATTGCCTTATCATATAGAAGGTTTTGATGCCAAAACCGGTATTGCAACGATCTGGGTTTCGGTTCCGACCCTGAACGGAGGCGAAAAAAAGCAGCTATGGCTCTATTTTGGCAATGCGAATGCCAAGGTAGGTGAAGATGTCGCCGGCAGTTTCGATGCCGATTACATGGCAGCATATCATTTTAGCGAAGGTCCAGGTGTTGCACCTGCAGACAAAACCGCAAATGCGAATGCCGCACAGACAGCCCCTCCTGGTGTGAATGACAGCGGAATTATCGGACGCAGCGCGCGGTTTCCGGGGCAGGGAGCAATCACCATTGCGGCGTCGCCGTCACTTGCAATGGCTGCTGGTGCGCCATTTACGTTCAGCGCTTGGGTAAAGCCTGATCAGCTTGCTGGAAATCAGGCCATCTTCGCGCGAGGACCGATGGTAATCGGCATAAATGGAGGCGCGCCCTATGTCGCATTGGGCGGGGCATCAACGCAGGCGAGTTCCGCGGTAAAGCAAGCGGACTGGAGCCATATTTCTGTTGTTGCGGACGGCACGACGATCAAGATTTATGTCAATGGAATAGAGGCCGGGGCGGCGACAGCTGCGCTTCCTGCGATTGATGGCCCGATTCTGATCGGTGGAGCGGATGGAGCGCCTTTTGGTGGTGAAATCGACGAAGTCCGCTTGTCCAAGGTGGCGCGTCCTGCGGCTATGATATTGGCGATGGCAAGTGCAGAGGGACCATCAGGCAAGCTTGTCAACGTATCGGAATCGAACGAAAAGCAGGGCAGCGGTGGCGGTGTGCTTGGCTTCATTCTTGGCAAGATCCACGCTCTTGACGCATTCATCATTGGCCTTTGCATGCTGCTATTGGGGGCTGCGATATGGCTGATGTTCACCAAGATCCGCGACCTTAACAAAGCAGATCGCACAAATTCGGTGTTCAAAAAGCGCTTCATGGAAATGCATGAAGAATTGGTGCCGGTTGCCGACATCAAGGGCATCGACCCGGCCGAAGTGGCCTATATCAAGGCATCCCCGCTCGGACGCTTGTATGAAACTGGTATCGACGAGTTACTGCTTCGTCAGAAAAACCGGGGGGTCAGACCACTGTCCGGTGAAGCCGTGGAAGCGATGCGTGCGGCGGTGGACGCCATTGTCGTCGATGAAAACCAGAAGATGGACAAATGGATGGTCATTTTGACTATCGCCATTTCCGGTGGCCCATTCATCGGGCTGCTTGGCACGGTGATCGGGGTGATGAGCACATTTGGCGGCGTGGCGATGGCAGGCGATGTCAACGTCAACGCAATCGCGCCCGGCATTGCAGCTGCGCTGTTGGCGACTATTGCCGGTATGGCATGTGCTATTCCGTCCCTGTTCGGGTACAATTACATCAACAGCCGGATTTCGGCGGCTGCGGATGAAATGCGGGTATTTGTCGACCGCTTGATTACCCGGCTCGCAGAAATGCAGGCCGACGCCGCGGAAACTCCGCCCCCTTACCAAATCGCTGCTGAATAAAGGGAGATCGGACCATGCAAGTCGGTGGCGGCCGCAAGGCCTATGACGAGATCAACATCACGCCAATGTTGGATTTGGCTTATGTGTTGCTCGTTATTTTCATTCTAATGGCAACAGCATCTGTGCAAGGCATCAAGGTGGATTTGCCAAAGGCAAGTTCTGCAAAAAGCCTGGTGCAGCCCAAAACAATTGCGCTGACGGTCAGTAATGACGGCCAGATTTATATGGACGCATTTCCGGTTACAATTCCGGATCTGGAAACTCGGTTGCGGAACGCAAAAGCGACCGATCCGGAAGTGCCTATCGTTCTGAAAGGTGACCAAACCGCGCAATATGGCAAGATTATGGAAGTCTTGGACCTGTGCCGCCGACTTGACCTGAACAAAGTCGGACTTGTCACTGGCAAGCAAGCTGCGTCTTAGTCGGTCGACATCAACCATGGCACAGGCCCCCACTTTTCAAGAACCCAGTTCCAAAGGCCCTAAAACCTATCTGGCGATGGCGTTGGGCCTTTGTGCGCTATTGGGCTTGATTTGGTTTATATATACGTCGTGGAATTCGGTGCCGGGTGTTGCAGTAGAACAAACGCCACCGACAGCAATCGATATGCTGCCGCCTCCGCCGCCACCGCCTCCCCCTCCTCCAGAGCCTCAGGAAAAGCCGCCTGAACCTTCAGACAAGCCGACCCCGACGCCGGAACCGACACCAGCGCCCACGCCAGATAAGCCCGCGCCTGCGCCAATGCAGATTGATGGTCCGGCTCAAGCAGGGTCTGATTCGTTCGGCCTTACGTCCGGCAGCGGTGGTGGCATGGGGGCGCCGTCTAGCAAGGGGACCTGTATCGGTGCGAACTGCGGGGCGCCAGCAAAAACAGCTTTAGGCGCAGACCGATTTTGGGGGCGTAATATCGCCAACGCGCTCGAAAATCATGTTGAGAACAGCAAGAAAGTAAATGTCGATTCATTTGTAAGTGAATTCGATGTCTGGGTCAGTGCATCCGGCGTTCTGACGCGCGCGAAACTCGCGCGATCAAGTGGTAACGCGAAGCTGGACCAAACTGTACTTGGGTTGCTGCAGACTGCGCGTGGTTTGAAGCCCCCACCTGAAACATTGCGAATGCCGCAACGCGTTAAAGTGGGGCGCAAGCGGTTCTGAAATTCATCGGTTCAAAGCCGAATGCTAAATCAAAAAGGACAGTAAAATGGGATTGAACACAAACATTTCGACCTTGGGTCGGCATTTGCGAAAGGCTGTACTTGCGTCGCTGTTGTTGATGCCGCTTCCGGCGATGGCGCAAGCTGAAGCGCCGTCGGAAAGTGCGATGGTCAATCTCGTTCGCGCTCTCGTCAAGCAAGGCGCTTTAGACGCCGATGTAGGAACCGCACTGATCCAACAAGCCGAAGCCGAGGCCGCACAGGCGCGCGCCGCCAACCAGCGGAACGTCTCCAGCGAATTGCCACCTGCGCCAAACGGTGCGATCCGCGTGCCCTATATCCCTGAAACAGTAAGGGCCCAAATCAAGGATGAGCTTCGCAACGAGGTCATGAAAGAAGCGCGGGTCGAGCGTTGGGCCTCCCCAGATGAAGCAGCGCCTGATTGGACACGGCGGATTACGTTACACGGCGATGTTCGGGTGCGTTCACAGTCCGAGCTTTATGCACGGACGAATTCCAACGAAATCATCGATTTTGCGACAATCAACGCACTCAGCCCATATGGGATTGATGATCCGCGTTTGTTGTTGCCTATTTTGAACGCCCGAAATGACCGGTGGAATAATCTACGTTTGCGTGCTCGCCTGGGTATTGAAGCGAAGATAACCCAGGGTGTGACCGCAGGTATCACAATTGCGACGGGTCAAAATGAAGGTCCCATTTCAACAAACACCTCTTTGGGCGGCGGATTTTTCAAACGCGATCTATGGTTAGATAAAGCCTGGCTTAAAGTTGCGCCGGCGAAATGGGCCGATATCACCTTCGGACGGTTCGACAATCCGTTCAGTTCAAGTGACATATTATATGATAAGGATCTCAATCTCGACGGCATTGCCGCCAGCCTGAATTCCGGAACTTTGCTGGGTGAAGATTTTGCGATCACCGCACGAGGCGGAGCGTTCCCTCTGGATTTTGGTGCTTCAAGTGCGCCATTGTTCGAATTTGACAAGATCGACACACCACAAAAATATCTCTTTGCAGGCGAAATCGAGGCATCCGCAAAGTTTTCAGCTGTGTCGGTTAAGCTCGGAGCGGGCTATCATGTTTTCAAAAATTTGCAGGGCCAGCTGTCGACACCTTGCCGTGTTGAAACCGACAGCTTTTGTTCGACCGACTTTTTGCAGCCCCTTTTCCTGACAAAGGGAAACACCTTGTCACCGTTACGGCAGATCGTGACGATCAATCCTAACGCTGATTTACCTCAACTGCTTGGATATACGTTCAAATATAATGTTCTGGACATCAATGCCGCGGTAAATGTCCCAGTAACGGACAGGATCGAAGTAGCTCTGTCAGGAAGTTATGTAAAAAATCTCGGCTTCAATGAAGCTGACATCTGTCGCAACGGTTTGCTGGGACGCCCTTATAACAATAATGCTGCTGGTGGCCGGACATTCTGCGCTGCGGTCGATCCGGCCGAGTTTGTCGGTGGTGATACAGGTTATCGGTTCGAGGCTGTTCTGGGTCGTAAAGACATTGAAAAAGCAGGGGAATGGAATGTACTTGCTGGCTATCGCTATCTTGAAAGTGATGCGGTATTAGATGCTCTATCCGATAGTGAATTCCATCTTGGAGGAACAAATTCCAAAGGATATTTCGTCGGGGTAAACTACGGTTTATATGATGGCGTCTTCGTTGGGACCCGCTGGATGAGCGCCAATGAAATATCCGGCCCGCCGCTTGCAATCGATGTCTTGCAAGTGGATTTGGTTGCTAAGTTTTAGCGCGCAACAAAACGGTCAAAAGAAAGAAATAAATCTAACCTAGCTGTGCAAGTTAACCGATTCGTAACTGTTTTCGAAACGGCTTTTTCTAAAAAATGGGTAAATTTGACATGGTTGATTTGAATGTCCGCTTCACGCGGCTAAGGTTTGGTACGCGTTCTATTTTGATGCGTACTGCAAGCGTAGCTGTCCTTGCGGCTCTAATCGATCCGACAGCAGCGCACGCGCAGCTCGCGGCACGTCGTGGTGCCACGGCCTCCGCCCCCGTCGTTGCACCGCGAGCGGTACCAGGACAAGTCCGGCCGCGCGCTGCAACAGAGGCGCTGGACCGTGCGGTCGCTACACAAGCGCGCGTGGATGATATTCAACGCTACGTCAAACAGGCGCGCGCTGCCGCCGGTGGAACCGTTGTACCCGAAGGATTGCAAGGCTTGGTCATTGCGCGTGGCGTGACACGTGAAGCGCTGGCCGCCGGAGCATTGCGGGCCGCACAGGATTCGACCGGTCGTGTCACATGGCAAGGCGCAGGCTTGCCAACCGAAACAGTGACCGGCGGCACCAATCTGGTGACCATTGTCCAAAATGAATCGCGTGCAATTCTGTCGTGGGATCGTTTTGATGTGGGCCGCAATACGACGCTGCAATTCGATCAAGGCAAAAATAAGGATTGGGTCGCTCTGAACCGTGTGGTTGATGCGGCAGCATCGCCGTCTCAGATATTGGGGTCGATCAAGGCTGACGGAACGGTAATCGTCCTAAATCGCAACGGCGTCATGTTCGGTGCCGGGTCGCAGGTGAGTGCCAATTCACTGCTCGCCAGTAGTCTTGAAATCGGAAATTTTGTAAAAACAGGTCGTGTTATCGCCCCCAGCGGTACAATCGAAAATGGATTTGTCGGGCTTACCCTGAATGAACGCAACATTAGTTTCTTGCAAAATGGACTGCTTCAAGGTGCCGTGGGGCAGGGTGATCTGCAATTGTCGCCAACGATTGTTTCCGCCGAAGTATCTGGCTTTTATTCGTCTTCGACCATAAGTTCTGCGTTCAATGGCAATGAAAGTGGCAGCATCACAGTTGAACGTGGTGCCAACATTTCGGCTGGATCGGGTGGCTTTGTTATTTTGGCCGGACCAAGGGTTTCCAATGATGGATATCTGACTGCGTCCGAAGGCCAAGTTAGTCTTCAGGCGGGCCGAGCTATTTCTGCAACGGCATCGACAGGTGCTGCTGACTCTGTTGACCCTCTGATCCGTGGTCTCATTTTACGGACATCATTTGGCGCGGTGACCGATGTTGTCACCAATAGCGGCCTTATAGAAACCCAACGCGGTTATGCGTCGCTCGGCACAGGGTTGACGGGTACTGTTATCAATGCAGGCCTGATCGCCGCAACAACCAGCGTTTCGAGAAATGGTAATATTTCGCTATTAGGCGGTACAGTGACCCTGGCGGGTGCGGATATACAGGGCGAAGCAAGTGGCTTGGTCATAACACCTGACAAAAATGGCGAAACAGTTCCCCAAGGTACGTCGGCAGAGCCGGCCAATTTTAAAACCTCAAAAATTCAGATAGGCGGCGTGTATCTTGATCCATTTGCAGGCTCCACATCGCCCTTGGGCGAATTTGGTCCCGCATCGATCAGTTTCGGCAAAAACTCTTTAATCTATGCGCCCAGCGCCAATGTCGATGTCGGTGGTAAAGCCGGTCAAACATTTGTTCCCAGCCGTTTTCAAAACGGAGACATTCCAGACGCCATTTCGACTTTGAATGCGAGCCGGATTGATATTGCCGACGGTGTCTTGATCGACGTCGGCGGTGTTAAGGACGTATTGCTTGATTCTTCACGCAACAGTTTGCTGATCGACCCCGTTAAGCGCAACGAACTGCGAGACACGCCGAACTATCGGGAAACGAACACAAATGGTGATTTTACCCTCAACGGGTCTGCCATTTACGTCGATCCGCGGATTGTCGGGGTGCGTGACGATGGAGTCGCCTATATCGGTTCACCCCTGATCGAAGCCGGAAGCGCCGCAAGCCAGATTGGGGTTACCGCCGCCGAGTTTATGACCAAGGGTGGTAATCTAAGCCTAAATGTAGGTGTATTGGAAACGGCAACATCCTTGTCGGCAACACCTAAGATTACGATAAGTCGGGGTGCAGCACTCGACTTCGAGGGCGGATGGGTTCGCTATGCCGATGGTATCGTCAGAACTAGCCGACTTTTGACATCGGACGGTCGCATTGTGGATATTGGGCAGGCCAATCCCAATGATATATTTGTGGCTGTCGGCGACGGCTTTACCGAAGTGCAATCCAAATTCGGAATATCACGCACTTATGGCAATTCGATCTTGCAAGGTGGGCGCTTCGAATATGGGTATGATGAAGGTCGCGACGCCGGATCACTGATCATCAGCGCCTCGACGGCGACTATCGACGGGACTTTGCGCGGCAGTGCGTATGCAGGCGCAAGACAGATTCAACTGGGACGGCGACCCAATGCGATTTCATCAATTGTCGGTGACTTAAGGCTGTTACAAGGCAATGCCGGTATGTTGCCATCTGGCGGCTATGTGCGGATAGGGGCATTTGATCGGTCGAATACAAATGAACTTAGCGGTGATATCATCATCGGGCGCGGCAATTCCCTGGCGCCTGCAGGCTCAATTCTTCTCAGCGATACCGCACTGTCGGCATCCGGACTTTCGGCCCTTTCGTTAAGAACAAGCGGCAGTTTCCTGCTGGAATCGAACAGCAATCTCACACTGGCAAATGGTGGCAATTTTAGTGTCGAGGCAGGCCGTTCTATTCGCTTTGACGGGAATGTCGTGGCGGCTTCCGGCATTGTCAGCGCACGAACCACGGATTTTGGAGCAGGCGGCGGCATCACCGTGGGTAGCGAAGGTTCGCCATTTCGCGCCGATGACAATTTAAGCGCGTTCTTTACTGCCGATCCTGGATTGAACCCGTTTGATATCATTGTCGGCGGTAAAATCTCGACGGCTGGTCTTTGGGTAAATGATTTTGTTGTTCCAGATAGTCCCACCGGAAATGCATGGGGCGATGGTGGTTCGATCACATTGACCGTTGCCCCTGGTGTCTTTGCGGGAATTGGAAATTCTTCGGCCAATTTGACCGGTGCAGTAGATTTGTCGGGCAGCATCAGGATAACAGCTGGCGCGTTGCTCGATGTATCTTCAGGCGGATATGTTGCGTCCGACGGTATATTGGACCTGACGGCAAAAGGCGGGAACATTGCGCTGATTAACCGGACCAGATACGCTTCGGCTGTTCTGACGGATACAGATACGAGCAATACAGGGAATGCCGATCTGCCGCTTGGCGGAACAAACCAGACGGTTACATTTACACCCTACACCATTGGCGATACCAGCGTCACACCTTCGCTTGTTCCAGAACGTCCCGTTTCCGAGGTTAGTTTTGAAGCTGGTTCGTTGAAAGGTTTTGGCTTTGGCGGCGGCGGTACTTTTCAACTGGTAGCACCAGATATTGCGATGGGTTCAAACGCGTCAGGCAAAGGTCCGCATATCGGTTTGGACTTTCTGCAGAAAACTGGCTTTGGCACTCTCGATCTGTCGGCATTCAAGTCACGCATTATTTCCGGCCTTTTTAACAATGGTAATTCCGGCAATTCGGCATTCCTCGAAACCGAAATTTTTAGGATAGGTGCTGGCGAGACCCTGGATTTAACCCAGTCGGTTTTGCCATCCTTGCTCGATACAGCAACGGTCACGCTGTTGACGTCGTTGGCGACCGGGGCCGATATTGGTACGATTCTCGCACCTGCAATTCCAACGGATGTGTGGGACCGAAAGGCGGCAAATCTGCGTCTGGGCGGCCTTACTGAACTTGACGTGGAAGCAGGCGGGACGATAACCGGTGCGGCAGGTGCATCACTATCGCTGCCAAGGCTGTACAATGCCGGAACGATACGGATCGCGGGCGGGTCGATCGTCCAAAATGACACGCTCGATGAAATTTTAAGCATCGCTTCTCGCGCTTCGCGCGTCGTTGGCGCGCGCGATGTGGCGCTTGGTGGCGGCGGATTGGCTGAAATATTCGGGGGCGCCGTTGCCGGGCAGGCAAACGGGTTTGATGAAAATGCGCTATCCCTTATAGACGCTTATCCCAACAGCCTTGGTGTCCAGCAAGTTAGCAATGGGCAGCTGTTCAATCTCATCAATCCGGCAACCGCTGGTAATGATGACATCAATCTGATTTTTACAGGTCGTGTAGCGCTTAATGAAGGCATCCACCTGACTGCAAGCAGCGTTACTGATTTGTCGGGCACAGCGATTTATAATCCGCGCGCACAGTTTTTGGCAAATGGCACCCAGCAACGGGCTGGGCGGTTGGTTAACGGAGGACTGATTTCCACATCGCGCTTGGGCGGCGTGCTAAGTGATTCAGGCAACAGCTCTCCCATAGACCCTAGCAACAAGCTTTTTGCAGCGGCAGGCGCGGTCATAAATCTGAACGGCGGCAGTGGCCAGTTTGACGAACGAATTTCTCAGACCAGCTTTGGCGCCGTCGCGCAATGGAGTGACGCAGGGCGCTTGATCATCGGCAATGGCGCTTTGCTGTCGGGTGCTCAGATAACGGCCTTCGGCGGGGATGATGGCGATGTCGATACCTCTAAAACGCGGGCAAATGGTGGCTTTCTAGACTGGGTCGCTCCTACCATTCGTCAGAATGACGATGGTTCTGCAAATGCCGGGGAATCGCTTTTTGCCCAACAGATCATGGATGCCGGCTTTCAAACACTTGTGGCCCGGGGTGGTTTTTCTACCAGGGGTGAAGTAACGCTCAATCTGGGCAAGGCATTCATCGCCACCACTGATTTTGTTAATGGCGGCCGTTCCATTGCGAATTTGGTCGTCAATGCATTAGCAGGGTCAAATGCCTTCATAAATGCGCCCTATGTCCGCTTTTTGAGCAGTAACCAAGTCATTGGCGGACAAGGTATTTCGACAGGCGCTGGGCAAATCCATTTCGGTGCCAAAGCGATCGATATCGTGGGTGCGGTTGAATTCAATGTTTCCTCGCGGAACGATGGAGCAAACCGGGGAAGTGTGAGCTTCGATGCAAGCGGTGACATTCGCCTAATTGGTACAACTTTGCCTGCAAATAGTGAGGGACAAATATTACCCGGTCTTTCGGGCCAGCTTGTTTCAAACGGCGACCTGTTGTTCAAGGCAGCGCAGGTTTACGCAACAACGGGCACAGGCAACCTGCAGCAGCTTATCGAAAACCGCCGGGCAGGCCGGCCAGATAATGCAACACCGTTTACCATTGCCTCCAGCAACGTGAATGGGCTGGTTAAAATCGAAGGCGCGGGCGCTGTAATTCCCGATACGCCATATTCAGCGGGCAGTTATCTCAGGATATTAGGCGCGAATATCGAACAAAATGGTGTCTTGCGGGCACCGCTGGGTTTGCTGGAAATTGGGGCAAACCAATCATTCGCAGTCAGCAATACAGTCAACGCTCCAGCGACGGCATCGCTCAGATTCGGCAAAGACAGTCTGACATCTGTGTCTGCGCGAACCAATCTAAACTCAACCGACGCTCTCAATATTCCATATGGTACGACGACGGATACAATCGAATACTTCTTCTCGCCGGGAACAAATGCCGTAATTACTTCTACGCCAGTTGGCGAATTGCGATTGGCTGGTCGGGATATATTCATTGACAGCAATGCTGCTGGCGAAGTCCGTGTAGATGCCCGCGGTGGCGGCGATGTATTTGCGTTCGAATTTATTCCAGGAACAGGCGGATCGCGTGACGTACTCGATCGGTTTAACCCTGATATATTCAGCGGTAATGATGGCTTCCAGTTCGCTGATGGCCGACAAGTCTATGCCTTGTTACCGAAAAACAGCGCAACAATTGCCTTGTTTGACCCCCTATATTCGGCGGACTATGGAACTGCCGCTGGCGGCGATATTTACGGTGCCAATGCCGGACGAAGCGTAACATTGGATGCGGCGCCGGGGATCGCCGCTGGTGAATATATCTTGCTGCCCGCCCGCTACGCTCTTTTACCCGGCGCGCTGCGGATCGTGGAAAATGTAGGGGCGGACGTGCCTTTGATTGGGACAACGACCACCTTATTAGATGGCAGCGTTCTTGTTGGAGGAGTCTATTCGACCGCAGGCGCTGATTTTGCAGAGTCTCAAAGACGGTCGTTCACGATCCAGCCAAAAGAAGTATTCAGCAAATATTCGCGCATTGAAATAACATCCGGAACTTCTTCTGCCACAAAGCTGGCCGAACGTAGTAACAATGTCGCGCCACTTCTTCCGCGCGATGCTGCACGTGTAGTTCTTGCGCCACTGACATCATTGAAGGTGGCCGGTGCGTTCGCGACAACCCCGGCAGCGGACGGTTTGGGCGCCCAGGTTGATCTTGGCGGAACGAAGATCCGTATCGCCGCAGCAGGTGCGGTGGCAAAGGCCGCTACGCAAGATTATGTATTGCTGACAACCGATACACTTGCCAATTTCAATGCAGAAAGCCTTTCAATCGGCGCAATTCGCAATAATAATGCGGATGGCACGACCCGATTGGACGTTGTTACCAATATCTTGTTGGTCGACAATGACGTTAATCTGACTGCCCCGGAATTGTTGTTATCAGTTGGCGGACCAGGTTCGCTGCTGTCGATCGAAGATGCGCCCGTTGGCAAAACCGGCGCAGTGCTGACGGCATCGGGTGTTTTGAATGACAAACGTACCGGCGACTTTATCATCAATGCAAATGGATTAGTCGGTTCGTCCTCTGGAAGCATCGATCCGACAGGTTCGGGTGCATTTATCAGGTTAGCCAATGGAGCCGAGCGCCTTGTAACCCGGCAAGGCGATTTCATCGCGCGTAACACGTTGCTGCCCGCACGGCTTGATATCGGGGCGGGAGCTACATTGGGCGCTGCTGCTATTACCCTTGATACCAGCCGGACTTTTGCGATCGACCGAAGTGCAAAAATCGGTGCAGCAACCAGCGGAGGTGATTTCACGCTTGCGCTGTCTGCTGATGCATTACGTATTGGCAGCTTGACATTCCGTCCTGAAATTGAGGCGCAATTTGGTTTGGCAAGCCGTTTAACATTGCGGTCACCAGACATCATCAATTTCAACGCCGGAACATATCGTTACAAAGACTTGACCATTGATGCAGCAGGCATCGGCTTGTCGCAGCCCATTCCGCTGAACGCGGTTACCGGCGATGTACAGATATTTGCCGATAATGTCGTACTACGCAATTCATCGAGGGATATTGGGGCATGCAAAGATGCAGGCGCCCGCCTTTGTGGGGCGTTAAGCGCGTTGACGATCGACGCAACTGATATCACCTTTGGCAGCGGGCAATTCAGGACCTATGGTTTTGACTCCGGAATATCCGGAACAGGCGTTACGCTAGCCGCGCGTGAAGGCATGTATATAACCGGCGCTGGCGGATTTAGTTCGGTCAACTTTGATGAAAATCTCGATACGCCGATTAACTTGCTCACTCCCTTCATTGTTGACCGTTCAAATGTTGCAGACCCGCGTCAGAATTATATTCGGCCCGACTATGCATTTTCAACGGTAGGCGCGATAAATGTCATCAAGCAGGCCGGCACAGGTGCCATTTCCAGTGGACCTGAAGCTCCCGGCGCACGCATAGCCTTTTATGCGGGGAATGCGTTTAACGCCATTGCTTCGGATATTTCCATAGATGGAACTTTTATTCGTGCATCGGCTGGTACGGTCGATGTCAAAGCCGAAGGTTCCATCTTCTTGAAAGGCGATGCGTCGATACAGACGCCGGGTTATGTTCGCACATTTGATGACGGTATCGACAAGACGGTTGTTTCGGCCAATGGCGGCACAATCAACCTGATCTCCACAGGTGTCGGGACTGTTATCGATACATCTGCAGGCAGCTCGCTGATCGTCGACAACGGCGTTGGTAAAGCAGGTACGCTGAATATCTCTGCGGCAGAGGGTGGTGTTACCTTATTGTCCAGTCTTAACTCCGGTATCGCCGCTGGTATCAATCGCAGTGCATCGATATTCCTGGACACCGGGCAATCCGAATTCGGACTCAGTACTTTTGTCACAAAATACGGAACCCGTTTTCAAGGCGATATTGCGATCAGGTCCGGCGCAGGCAATCTTAACTTGCTGGCCGGACAATCAATTGTAGCCGATAGTGTTAGTCTGACCGCTGACGGCGGCATTGTTGCAATCGCAGGCTTGATCGATACTTCAGGTGACAATGTAAGCAGCATAGCGTTGACTGATCCTCGCTATAAGGATGCCCGTGTCGATGGCGGTAATATATCGATATTCGGTCGTAACGGCGTCGCGCTTGCCGCGACAGCATCGCTTCAGTCGACGACAACTGGCTATAACGACCGCGATGCGCGTCAGGCAAGCGGCGGTAACATCACCATTGGTATTGGCATTCCTGAAATAGCAGGTGCCAATGCATTGCTATCGATTGCCGACGGTGCCAGGATAAATGTCGGTGCGGCGCGCACAGGTGACCGAGTGGTTGGTGAATTTATAACGAACCAGCTTACCCGGATTGAATCGACAATTTACCGACTGGCGCAAGGTGATCAGGGTGGGCTGGTTTCGTTCCGTGCACCATTGCTCTCGGATAACAGCATCAATTTCATAAATAATGGACAGATTTCAGGTGCGCGTGAAATGTCGATAGAGGCATTTCGAAGCTTCAACCTGGACGCCATTTTTAGCGGCGGGCTTTTTTCAGGGGTCGGGCTAAGACCCTCCTTCCCGGCTGATGTCGTTACACTCGATGCGCGTGAAGTGATACTGGGTAAGGCCAATTTCCTATCCGATTTCGCCCCAGGTACCATTCCTGAATTCATTAGAAATTTTTCTGTTTCAGGACCCAATGGCGAAATATTAGATGACTATCGCCTGCGTCCCGGCGTTGAATTGAATTCCGTCAATGATGTCCGTCTGTTAAGCAACTGGAATCTCGGGGCCGGACAAATTGTAAATGCCGACGGAACACCGGGTTATCGCGACGCCGTTGCCGCTAGCTTGATCGTTGAATCTCCTCTTGGAAACTACACGTCCGGGCCTTTGGCAGGACAACCGCGTTATGAAATAGTCTTTGGGAAAGAAGCGGAACTGTTCGAGCGCTTTGTCGGAATGACATATCGTGTGAACGGCAATGTCCGTGGCGAGGCACCTGTCATTACCCTCCGGTCAGAGGGTAATCTGGATATCAGGAATAGCGTGAGCGACGGGTTCTTTGCTTTCCACGATGCTACCAACCCTGATTATATCAACTATCAACTGGGTGGCGGCACCCGAACTTTCAGTCCGTCGCTCAATTTGGTGTGCGGTACAGGCGAAGCTGCTGCTTGCGCCGACTCTGAACTATTCAGCAATCTTACCCCCGGCCTGATCGCTGGACCGCCTGCAACGCGGGTAACTATTCAAATCGGTATCGCTCAACAAGGATCTGAAACAAGCCTGCCATTCGTGAATGCGCCTTATAACCCGCTTGCAAATCAGGTCGCAGCGGGCGGAACAGGAGATCCTTTTGGTATCGCCGAATTGTTCCCACTCTTTTCCGACAGGGCATCCGCGCACTCTTCCAGCATCAACTTTGTTTCGGGCGCAACCGCCAGTTCGTCCAATCCATTGCAAGTCAGCTTATCTCGCACCGGTTCGGTGACCATATCAGGTGAAACAAGTTATAAAATTGAGGGCACGCGCGGGACTGGGAGCTTGGCGGGGCCACTTCAACTTGGGTTTAACGGGCCTGAGGTTGGAAATGTTGATCGCGCGCTTTACTCGCTTGGTCAATTGCTTGATCTGATTGATAGCGGGACGGACCCCGAATTTAATGCCGACTTTTACACCGTACTTAACTGGGGTGCAGGGACGACCGGCGCAGCGGCAGAAGCCCGAAGCCGAGCCCGGAATTACGCGGCATTTTTGGGCGGAAATCAGTTTTTAGGCCCACGCACCAATCCGACAGGCGTTCAGGCGCGGTTGCGTGATGTGGTCGCATTTTTAAGAGATTCCGGATTTGCTGAAGCTTATAGCAATGGCGTAGAAAAGAAATTACCAGGTTTTGCCTCGGCTGCCAATATCCTTACTCCGACTGTTTCTTTGCGATCCGAGACCGCATATGTGGGCACGAAAGTGCGGACCGGCGATGGGACAATCAACATTGCGGCGGCCAATAATATTGACCTGCGGAAAAGCGTTGGCGCAGTTCTGCGCGCCGAAGCACAAGGCGCTGTGGCTGCCCAAGTGGGTGGAACCGCTGTCTATACTGCCGGCGTTCGTGCATCGGTAAATGACCTGAATGGAGCTATTCTACCTGAGCCGCAGCCATTAGCGACCAATTATGTTCCGGCTCCGTTTAGCGGGCTTCGTATCACGCCGATATTCTCAAAAGATGGCGGAAGTATCTCGCTTAATGCCGGAAATGATGTCTTGGGTCGACGCGATGTCTGGAACGAAATCAACGGTGAGAACGGATCATTGTTATCACCTTCCTTGCGCGATGTTTCTGTAGGAGGAAACATAACGACAACTTTCGGGTCTAATTCGCCCAGCCAACGCTGGCGCTATGGTTTTGCGACAAACAGCGACACAATAGCTGCCATTGCACCCAATTTCTTCACGTCAGGTGTGGGCGCGCTTGGTGGCGGAGACGTCTCAATTCACGCTGGCCGCGATGTTTCGGACCTGACTGTTGCGTTGAATAACAGTCTTGTAACCGGCGCGATCGATGGAATTCAAACCCTTGTTACGCTTGGCGGTGGTGATCTAGCGATCGTAACAGGTCGCAACATAAACGGCGGCCAATTCGACATTGCATCAGGTGCTGCACATGCCCGGGTAGGAGGTAATGTTGACGCGGCGGGTACTACTTCAAGCCTAGGATCGTTCCAGCTGGATGATCGCAATCTGCTCCGCATTCGAATTGCTGACGCGACATTTGATCTTTCAGCCAATGGATCGGTTGCGATAGGCGGCATCGGTGCATTGGGTGTTTCAGGTACACAATTGACCACCGCACAATTGTCAAATGTAGGCTTTTTCTCGTCGATCGCCGGCGCGCGAATCACCGGTTCTGGTGATGTTGCCATTGTCGGCAACCGGTCTGACCAGATATTGACCGTCGCTAATGGCGTCTTTGGCTTTGTCCTTCCGCCGTCCCTTGCTTTGAACTCGATCAATGGGGATATCGTGTTCGGAAATATTGCAGGTCGAAACCTTTTTACTTCGAATGTCATGTATGCGAGCGAATTTGGACAGCTTTCTTTATTCGCCGGTGGAGATATTTCTAATCTAGTTCTTGCGATGAGTGATGCTGCGCCATCACATTTCTTCGGTGGCGACAGCAATTTGACCACGGGCTTTCCAACCTTCCGCAGCACAAGCAGCGACAATGAACTGAGAATTTTGCACAACCGCCGGATTACCCATTTATCTGATCCTGAACCAGTCCGCATCTTCGCAGCGGGTTCCATAAGTCTGGCAGATATTTCCTTGCCTAAACAGGCGCGGATTTCTGCGGGCGGCGACATCGTTGACCTCTATTTCCAAGGGCAGAATGTCCGCGATAATGACGTCACGCGTATCATCGCAGGCAGGGACATTACAGGCTCCACTCTCGTAGGGACCAATCCAACTACCAATGGCAGAAGCATCGTACAGGGCAATTCCATCATTGTTGGAGGATCAGGCGCGCTTTTTGTAGAGGCCGGGCGCGACCTAGGGCCGTTTTTAACATCCACCGGAATTGAAGCGGGCGGGATCCGTACTATCGGAAATGAAGCCAATCCTTGGCTTGATCCGCAAGGTGCCGATATCTATGCCTTTTTCGGAGTGGGCAAGGGCATTCAATATGGCTCTTTGCAAAGCACATATCTCGACCCTGCCAATCTTGCACAACTCGACGGCGACTTGTTCGAACAAATAGAAGATGAGTTGGGCAATAAATCGGCGGATCGCAGCCGTTTTACCTATGCACCTATTTTGGCGTCCTGGTTGCGAGCCAATAAGCCTGACCTTTTTGCTTCCATTTTTGGAAGTGGTAATCCTACAGGTGCTGATGTCTATGGTCGCTATGCAGATGTTTATGCAGCATTTTCTTCACTGGACCAAATTACACGCAATCAGTTTCTGATCGATAAGCTGTATTTTGGCGAGCTCGCAGCAGCATCGGATCCCAACAGCGCGTCGTTCAATCAGTTCATTCGGGGTTACCGCGCGGTTGAAACTTTATTCCCTTCGCGATTGGGGTATACGGATAATCTGTCGACTTATGAGACCGATCCTTCGACAATCAACGCGGATCATCCGTCCGGTGTGCCAACCAAGATTTTGGTCAATGGTCAGCCATCGGTAGCGACTAAAGTGGAAACCGGGAATGTGGATTTGCGTCTTGCAACAATCCAGACGGCCCGCGGCGGCGACATTACATTGATTGGCCCGGGCGGTAACTTTATTGCAGGCTCGGTTGTACGTACTGAATCTCAATTGACCCGGCGCGGCGCGGTAGCGCGCGGAACTGGCATCATCAATCGCGTAGAGTTATTGACTGCTGCCCGCAGAATTGCGTCTATACCGCTTGGTGCCGAGGGAATATTGACATTGCGTGGCGGTGAAGTTCGCGGATTTACCGATGGAAGCTTCGTCCTCAATCAAAGCCGTCTATTCACACAGCGCGGCGGTGACATTACCCTGTGGTCATCGAACGGAGACTTGAATGCCGGTCAGGGGCCAAAAAGCTCTTCGAACTTCCCCCCGGTTGCGCTGAGGTTCAATCCCAACGGATTTTCCGAAGTCGACAGCGCTGGTAGCGTTTCAGGTGCCGGTATAGCTGCATTCCGGCCCACGCTTGATATCGAACCGTCGTCGGTCCGGTTGATCGCTCCTGTCGGAACGGTGGATGCGGGCGATGCAGGTGTGCGGGCGTCTGGCGACGTCTTTGTGGCCGCGGCGCGCGTAACCAATGCGGACAATTTCAAGGCGGGTGGTTCAGTTTCCGGCGTACCGAGTATCGGCGCAACTGCAGCACCTCCGGTTCCCGCTAGCGCCGCATCGGCAATTGCCGCCAATGCCTTCCGCGCGACCGACGCAACAAGCCAAAGTGCAGATCGACAATCACGGATCTTTGTTGATGTTCTCGGTTATTTTGGCGGCGGAGAATATTGCCCCGAGGGGAAAGAGCCGGATGCCAACGGACAGTGCCCGCCAGAATAAACATTGGATGGCAAACGCTGCGTTAACGATAACGCATAACCTGCCTTTGGTGATTGCCGCGTTAATCATGCTTCCCTGAAATGGGGGTATGTTATGAGTTTCTGGATGCTTGCGGGCGGGCAGTTGGGCAAATGGGCTTTGCTTGTGCTTCCCGCGCTATCTGCGGTGAATGTTAAACCCGCAGTTAAACCGTCGGTTGCCAGTGGTGCCATCGCTGTTCGAAATGCAGGCTTTGTCGACATTACACCGCGCGCAGTCCTGGACTCAGGCGAAATTAACCGCGCGCCCGATGGTCTCTTTTACATCAATGCCCAAGTAAACGGTACACCGGTTCGTTTTCTGGTTGATACGGGTGCATCGACTATTGTCCTCACCAAAAGCGACGCTGCACGGGCGGGCGTGCTGCCCGATAATGATGCGTTCGATCAAAGTGCCGATACAGCGGGCGGGGCAACCACCATGGCGCGTACCAAGCTGGCTCATTTTACAGCCGCTGCAACTGAACGGCGCGATGTCGATGCAGTGATTGCGAGCGAGGGGCTTGGCGTTTCGTTGCTTGGCCAAAGTTGGTTGTCGCAACTTGAATCGTTGCAAATCAAAGGTGACCGCATGGTTATGCGGTAAAAAAATACGGCCCCGGATTGCTCCGGGGCCGAAAGTCTACTTTCGGGGGTCGAAAGTTATGCGCCGAGTGCTGGATCGCAAACTGGGTTGTTGTTCGAGTCAGCAGCCTGATCGATGTTATCGACGTCGGTTGCTGTTGTTGGATAGGTGTCCTGGATCCACAGATTCAGAGCGCCTACTGCAGTCGGACCCTTTTTGAGGAAGGTGTCAGTGATTGCATTCTGCCATCCAGCAGAAGGAACCGCGGTGTTCGACTGCGACAGGATGCCAAGCGACGTCGCGCCTGTGCCCTTGAACGTATTGGCGCCTACTGCCCCATTGATGCTGTTCTTGGTGATTTTACCAAAGGTAGTTGCCATGAACTGAACGATGCCAAAACGGTTGGCATTGTTACCAGGTACCAGCGGGTTGGCACCCTTGAAGCAGGTGTATGTCAGCATGAATGCTGCACCTGTTACAGGATAGCCCTTGGCAGGCGAAGCCAATGTCGACGTGATTGGCACGTTCGGGTTGTACAGAACGGCTGCCCAGTGAAGCGGATTTGCACGGCTTACTGGGGTAGCTGGGTTCGTTACTGGATCGATGATCAGATATGGGTCAACCGAACCAAGTGTACGCGGATCAAGCGTGCTGTAGGCACCCGAAGCCGCGGTTGATTCTGGTGGCAGAACCGTTCCGAATGCTGCGGCTGCGTTCAATGCGCTTGGCATGACATAAGACGCGGAAGTACCTGATTGTACGGCGGCTGCAAACAGATTGCGTCCGGCAACAGGTTTCACGAAGTCAGCACCGACATAACCCAACTTACCGTTAAGCTTGATGCCTGCGGTTGTTGAATTGATCAGTGTGTTGTTGACGGTCGTTTCGATCGCTTCGGCAACGCCCGACGAACCGTCAGCAACTGTAAACAGGCCGGCAGTTGGTGCGTTCGTGAATACGCCACCAGGTGCAAGTGTCGCGTCGCAACGTGCGGTTGTGGCGTTAACTTCGCTCCAGAGGCAGATATTGTCGGTTACGCGGTCATATACGAGGCCACCCAGCGACTGAACTGTACCCGAGAAATTGGTGGTAGCTGAAGCCGGGAAGTAGCGTGTGTCAGGACGCAAGCGACGAATGTCGATTGCGCTGGTGTTGTCAAATGGCAACAATTCAGCAGCTCTGTCAAACTTGTTGGTTGCAACAAAGGTGTCGCATTGTGCAGCCATCGCGCGTGTGAACACATCGCTGCCGCCCGAACGGTCAGCACGACCGATAAGACGGATTGGAGCGCCTTCTGCAGTCCAGCGAGCAAGTGTATCATTGACGGTATCATGCAATGATTGGTTGCTGTTCAATGTCTTCAAAGCGGCATCATTCCAGTTGGTGATTTCGCCGTTGAAGATTTTGCAATACGCAGAACGGTTCAAACGCAGACCGCCTGATACTACACCATTGATCGATGCAGGAACCTTGACATTGAATTTCATGTCGACGGTGGCCGCACCTGTGCTGTTCTGACCATAAACTGGGTTATAAGCAAATGCGATTGGAATGACATAAAACGGTACCTGGATCGCAGGGCCAGCTTTATTTGTCGCGTTGTTTGCAGTTGCATTATAGGCGCTCAGGTCGCTCACGGAAACAGGTGCTTCCGAAAATGCGAATTGAGTGTTGGTCCATGTACCGAACGGATTGACGTTACCAGCAGCTCCGGTCAATGGCGGGTTGGTTGCGAACGTGCGCCAAATCTGACGACCAGCACCTGAACCGGTGCCGATATACTTTCCTTCAAACGCAGGCTGAATTTCTTCGGCAGCGCAATCATGGACAGGGTTGGACACTGTTGGTGCAGTTGGCGCGTACAGGCCAGGTGCAATTGTCAGCAACTGGTTCGAGTTGGTGCCATATGGGTTCAGACCTGCGCCTGGATTGCCGATGCAGTTCAGTGTACGAACAGCAACGTCACCAACGGTGGTCGCGCCGGCACCGCGCAGTTCGACGGGAGGGATTGCAACCTGTGCATGCGCTGCACTGGCAACAAAGCTTGAAGCGGCGCATGCCACTAAAAGTTGAATGCGAGAAATTTTCATGGAAAAATGATCCTTCGAGTGGTTGAAATTCAGTATATATTTCAAAAAGGAGACTTTAATCTTAAATCGAAACACTAATGTTCAAGTGTAATGATCTAAAGAAAAAGTATATTATCAAAGTGCATGATAACATTTAAGTACTGTTGATTTTTATAATGCCAATATTCACAAATATGCAATATTATTGCAACAATTAGAAGTGCTACAATATAATTGTAAATTCGTAATTCTGAAATAATAAAATGTTGCACTAATATTTCAGAAGAGACTCGAGCAATTGATTATGCTTTTGTCGAAGCTGTTGCTATCTATATTTAATGACAGAATTGTGAAGTTCAACGAGCTAACAAATGGACTAAAATCCGTAGAAAACAGACCTAAAATATTAAATTATATGATTAAAATTCTATATCGTTTTCAATTCCCGGAAAAATTTAGAGCAAATTTTTTTCGGGCTATCGTCCCTTCAAATTGCATCTTCAGAAACATTGTCGAAGGGCGTTGCAAACAAACTGTAGCATTCGAAGTCTATCAATCAGACTGAAAGGTGCCCGAGAATATAATGTCTGGAATTGCGACACTATCGGCCACGTCATCCGGGTTGGTGACGGCGGCGGATCCGTCACATATAACGATAGAATCTGTAATTGAGAATGCCGGCCTGCTGAGTGAAGAGGCGTCGGCACGACTACGATTGGCTGTCCAGGAAAGCGGCGAGCGTTTCGACGTCGTTATGACTCGTCTTGGCCTCATTTCCGAAGCAGCCATGCAGCAAAAATTGGCGGAACATACGGGCCTTGACGTCGCTCATCCGGCAGATTTTCCGCACCAGGCCATTGGTGCAGACATATTGTCGCCGGCGTTTTTGCGGGACAACAGGGTTCTTCCCCTCAAGGTCAGCGAAACCTCAATACTGGTCGCACTTGTTGACCCGTTCGATAGCTTCGTTCAACAATCGCTTGGGTTTGTCTTTGCAAAGTCCGTTGAAGTCATGCTCGCAAGGGCGAGCGATATCGATGCCGCCATTGACAGGCTATATGGCTCGGTCGTGGCGAATGATGAAATAGACTCCTTTGCCGATGATGATGATATCGAACGTCTCAAAGACCTGGTCAGCGATGCGCCGGTTATCAGGGCAGTCAACCGCTTGATTGCGGCGGCATCGGATGCGCGTGCATCAGATATTCATATCGAGCCGACCGAAGACAGGCTGGCCATCCGTTTCCGCATCGACGGCGTACTGCAAGATCGGGAGCCGTTGTCGGCGGCCATGCGCGGACCTTTTGTTTCCCGTATTAAAGTCATGGCCGGTCTCAATATTGCAGAGCGCCGATTACCGCAGGATGGCCGGTTGAGAATAGCGGTGCGCGGCCATGACATTGACCTTCGCGTCGCGACCGCCCCTGCCATTCATGGCGAGAGTGTCGTGATGCGGATTTTGGACCGTTCAAAGCTTGCGTTGGATTTTATATCATTAGGTTTCGATGCCGAACTTACCGCGCAGCTTCGGGCAGCGGTAAATCGGCCATATGGTATCGTGCTGGTTACAGGTCCAACAGGTAGTGGAAAAACGACGACATTATATGCTGCATTAGCCGAATTGAATACCAGTTCGCGCAAATTGCTAACGGTTGAAGATCCTATCGAATATCGTTTGCCGGGTGTCATTCAAACGCAGGTCAACCCACAAATCGGGTTTACATTCGGATCTGCGCTGCGCTCTTTTCTAAGGCTCGATCCCGATATCATGATGGTCGGTGAAATTCGCGACACCGAAACTGCCCAAATTGCTGTGCAGGCGGCGCTAACAGGACATATGATCCTTTCGACGCTTCATACAAATAGCGCAGCAGGGGCGGTGACTCGTCTTATCGATATGGAGGTAGAGCCATTCCTTTTAAGTTCGGTATTGAGCGGTATTCTGGCCCAGCGACTGGTTCGCAAGCTTTGCCCGCATTGTCGTGAATCTTATTCTGCACCGCCTGAATTGCTTTTAGATCTCGGGCTTCCGCACGACGAACATGTTGTTTTCTACCGTGCAAAAGGGTGCGAATCCTGTGACGGTTCAGGCTATTCAGGACGGACAACACTGCTGGAATTTCTGACGATAGATGACCGGATTTCCAAACTCATCTTGAAAAGAGCGGACACACGGGAAATTGCAGATGCTGCTATGGCGGCGAATATGCGGACGTTACGCAGCGATGGATTGGCAAAGGCCAGATCTGGAATAATCGCGATAGAAGAGGCCGTGCGCGTCACGGTTGGTGATTGATCGTGGCGACAACATTTAGTTATCGGGCAATAATGACGAATGGCTCGGTTGGCACCGGCTTTGTGGACGCTGCGGATCATGAAAGTGCAATCCAGACACTTCGCCGCGGCGGCGCACGTCCCATATTGGTAACGGCCGTTGACAATAAGACCGCAAAAACACCCAAAGCAAAAGTAAACCGGAAGATAAGGCTGGCATCCATCAGTTTGACAGGCGAACTTGCTGTATTGCTCAACGCAGGGTTGCCCCTTGACCGGTCACTTTCTCTCGCGATTGCAAATGTAGAAGACGCAGAAGCCGCGACCCAATTTTCTGCATTGCTTGACGAAGTACGGACGGGTGTCCCGTTATCGCAGGCAATGCAACGCAGACAGGATATTTTTTCGCCGGCCGCCGCTGCCATGACAGAGGCGGGAGAGGCCAATGGGTCACTGGGGCCTGCTTTAACGCGACTTGCGGAAATGTTGGAGCGTGCGGAAGCATTACGTCGATTGATCGCAACTTCGATGATCTATCCGATCTCTCTTACCATTATCGCCGTTGGGGTGATTTTGCTCATGCTGCTTTTCGTCGTGCCGCAATTTGAAAGCCTGTTCGGACAAGCGAAGGATCGACTGCCACCAGCTTCTATTTTTGTGATGGGTGCCAGCCGATTTGTGCGCGATTGGGGGTGGTGGATGCTTGCTGCAACTGTTGCACTTGTGTTTGTCATCCGGCAATTTTTGGCACGGCCTGCGATGCGATCTGTCACAGATCGTGTCATTTTGCGGATACCGCAGCTTGGCATGCTTGTCCGTTACATTGAAACCGCCCGCTTTGCCCGAACACTTGGCGTGCTTATTGACGGTAATGTTCCGCTCCCACACGCCCTGATGCTGGCCCGCAGAACTGTTGCCAATTCCCATATCGGCAATGCAGTCGCGCAAGTTGCCGACGGCGTGCGCGAAGGCGGAGGCTTGGCGGCACCGCTGGCGACGGCAAATGTCTTTCCCAAACTGGCGATCGGTTTTCTGCGAACGGGCGAAGAAACATCGCAACTGGGCCCGATGCTCGGGCGGTTGGCGGATGTCCTTGATCGTGATGTCGGCATTCGAATTCAACGACTTATCGGAATACTTACCCCAATCATCACCATCATATTGGGGGCGAGCGTCGCGGCAATAATTGCTTCCATCATGTCCGCAATCATGGGCTTTAATGAACTGGCTATTTCAACATGAAAAAGAATAACAACAGAAACGGTTTTACACTTTTGGAGTTGCTGGTTGTGCTGGCAATTCTCGGGTTGCTCGCGGCAATTGTTGGCCCGCAAGTGATCCGTTACTTGGGTAGCTCGAAAACACAAACCGCCCAGGTTCAGGTTAAAAACATAGCTGCTTCCCTTCAGCTGTTTCGGCTTGACGCAGGGCGTTACCCCACAACGGCGGAAGGATTGAACGCGCTCGTCAAAGCGCCTGCTTCGGTTCCGTTATGGAATGGTCCCTATTTGCCAGACTCGTCAGCGATAACTGATCCGTGGGGCAAGCCATATTTGCTGCGCGTGCCCGGCCAGCATGGGGAAATTGACGTATATTCCTTTGGGTCGGACGGTGTGGCAGGCGGAAGCGGAGAGGCGCAAGATGTTGGCAACTGGAAAAGTTGATCACTCCGGCTTCACGTTGATCGAAATGCTTGTCGTTTTGGCCATAATGGGACTGTTGTCCGGTATCGCGTTTCCAGCATTGGAGCGCAATCTGGCGCTGCAACGATTTAACGCTGCGGTCGGTTCGGTCGAAACCGCGTTGACGGTCGCGAGGGCGAATGCCGTCGGCAAGAATGAGGAAACGCTATTTGTTTCTCCGCCGGTGGCCGACGATGTCACCTTGACAACGTCGCGCAATGGCATCCGCTTTTATCAAGATGGCAGCGCAAATGGCGGCAGCGTTCAAGTCGAAATGGGGCCACGCATTGCCCGCTTTAAGGTCGATTCTGTGACGGGCGTTATCGGGACGGGCAAATGATGCAGTTTACCTTGCCGAAAAAAAGAAATGGTTTCGCATTAGTTGATGCGATGGTTGCGCTCGCCATTTTTGCAGTGATGTCCGCCTTGCTTTTCCAGACTGTAAGTTCAACGGCGATGGCCAAAAGGCATCTTGTTGATAGCAGGCACGCTATCATGGTTGCCCAGTCCAGGCTTGCGGAGTTGCAGAATGAAGATGGGCGTTACGCATTGCAAACCGGCGGCCGTAGCGGTCAGTTTAACTGGCGTTCAAACGTCGAACGATTTGCGGATTCCGCAAAGGATAACAGCAAGGGATTAGAGACTATAAGTGTTGCTGTAACCGATTCCGGCACCGGCCGGGTCATTGTTACACTCAAAAGCTTGCGGCTCGCCCGCTGATGCCATGCTGAAATTTTCCATTCAGATTGCTCGGGTAGTGCCTTCAGCGCAATTATATCCGGTCCGCAAAAACGGCTTTACGCTGATCGAACTTCTCGTTGCGCTCGCCGTTTTGGGCATGGCCGCCGCTATGATGGTGGCAACATTGAACAGCGCATGGTTGGCATTGCCCCAACATAGAAACGCAAATGAAGACGAAAGCGTTGTGGCCGCTCAACAGATTTTGCGAGGCCGGCTTGAGCGATTATCAGCAGCTATAAGACTGGATTCATCAGAACCCATTATCGATACGCAGGGGGATTCACGCATCCTCAGCTTTGCCGCGCCACCGTTGCCGCGTTTTGGCCCCGGTGCCTTGCAACGATATCGTTTAATCGTGACGCCTGCTGGCGATCTCATGCTCTACACCGCCAGCAGTCTTGACGATCGTATCGACCTGCGTGACCGTGCACTGATTGGGTGGCAACCTAACCGGCTACTTCGCGGTGTACAGGATGTTGAAATTTCCTATTTCGGTCCGGATCGTTTCAGTGATTCCGGACGTTGGCAGAAATTCTGGATAGATCGGCCGCAGCCGCCTGCTTTGATCCGAATCCGTCTCACTTTTCCGCAAGGCGACAGAAGAGACTGGCCGGAATTGGTTGTCCGCCCGCGGGCGACGGTAAATACCGCATGCCGGATACAACGATCATCTGGCCGGTGCGACGCGATCTGATGGCAACGAACTCGATTCTTGATGCCGATATGTCAACCGTGACCGGTTGGGTGCGGTCTGGCTTTGCCTGGTGGCTCGACGAATTGCGGTCAATGATGCCTTTCCTTTTCACCAGGAGAGACCGCCTGATTGCTAACTATATTTATTGCAAGGGCGACGGATCATTGACCTTGCAGGGGCCAGCCAAGCCCGAAGCGGTGTTAGTTGATCCGGCGATGTGTCTGGTGCGCCAAATCGAACTTCCCGTGCTTGGCGACCAAGATCTTGCGCGCGTGGTGGCGCTCGATGCAGATCGGATCATGCCGATTCCAGCCCATCAGCTGATCGTGGCTGCAAATGCTGATCCAAATGATCGGACGCGTGTGACTGTTGCGGCGCTACGTGTCGAAACTTTGGCTACATTGCTTCAAAAAGTTAAAGCCGATGGCTTCGCTGTGCCTGAACGTATCGGGATGTTTGACCCGGTAATGCCGGGACGCCTTGCAATCGATTTTTCACAAGGCTGTGCTGCAGCAGGTTTAACCGCTCCCATCCGGCCAGTCGCCCTGGGCTGGTGGGCTATTGTCGGGTTTCTTTTTGCGCTGAATGTAAGCGCGATGGTATGGCGTGATGTTGAAAGCGTGCGAAAAATGGAGGCGCTTGTTGCAGCTCAGGCGCCTGCGGTTAATACCGCGCGAACGATTTCAAAGAAAATTTCCAACACGCAAAAATCCGCCCAATTGCTCGCTGACCGCCGTGCAAGGCAGAATGTCATGGGCGCTCTTGCGGCGGTCACGCAATCTCTGCCGGAACGAGCGTGGGTGCAGAGATTTTCATGGGATGGCAGCAGTCTAAGGTTATCCGGCTATAAGCGCGAGGGCACGGATGTCATCGGTGCGCTTCGTAAATCGCCTTATCTTAAAGATGTGCGCGCGGCGAACACAGAGGCAATGGCCGAGGTACCTACAGGTCAGCCCTTCGATATCAGTGCGACATTTCAGGCAGGTGCAACATGAAGCCGTTAACTGCGCGGGAACGCAAATTGGTTGCTGTCGGATTGCTCGTTGTCGCATTTGCTCTGTTCTGGCTTGTATTGGTCCAACCGCTATATGGTATTTTTTCCGGCAATGCCGAAAGGCGCATCGAGTTGCAGCAAAACTTCCGGCAGAATGAACGATTGATCGCGCGCATATCGACATTGCGGCGTGCCGCGGAAGAGCAGCAAAAGACCCAGTGGCAATATGCTATCAAGGCACAAAATGCGGAGCAGGCAAGCGAAGTTTTGAAAGCACGGCTGGAGTCCAGTCTCGCAAAGGTTGGCGGTGAGCTGCGATCGACGGAAAATGTCGATACTTCGGCTGGATGGGCACAAGCCAGTGCGACCGCTCTTGTTTCCAATGAACAACTGACAAACTGGATTTACCTCCTGAACAAGCAGCAACCTTATCTCGTGGTGGAATCTCTAAACATAGTTGCCGACCGGGCTCTCAACTCTGGTCGGCTTGATTTGATGGATGTGAAAATTGAAGTTTCGATTGCCATTAACCAGACCAACGCGCGCTAACGGCGGCTTGTTCCCTGCACTTTGTGCAGGCGGACTGGTGCTTTGCCTTGCGTTGCAATTGGCGCTTACAGGCGGCGTGGAAATGCCGGAAGAGGTTGAATCTGCGGGGCAGGCGCGGGCCGCTTTGCCTTCAATTAGCGGGCAGTTTGTACCGTCGATATTGCTCGAAAATTCGATTTTCTCCCCTGGGCGAACTGCCAATGGAGCCGCTGGAGATAACGCGCAGGCCCCTTTGGGCGGCGCCGTCGTTGCAGGAGCGGTTTCGGTTAGAGGTCGGAGCTATGTCATAATGCAGGCTCCAGACGGTCGCGTTGTGCGGTTGGCAATCGGCTCTGTCTATAAAGGCTGGCGGCTTCGTGCCTTGACGGGAGACGGTGCAGTTTTTGACCAGGGGTCCCAGAAATTGAACCTGAATTTCGGTGCCGGAGCGATTCAAGGTCCGCCACAATCAGCAGAATATGAGGAAGAACAAAAATGAAAATGCCCGTCTGCAAGCCGGTTTTGACGCTGCCCGTGATTTTGATGTTGCTATATGGGTGCTCGATGCAGGGCGGGCGCCCGCCAGTTGCGCTGCCGCCTGCCGCTGCGGCCGAGAATTTTATCGGCGATACTGGCCAAACGGAACAAGCAGGCGTGACGATCATTGGCGGGGAAGAACCTGTGCCTACGGCAACCGTAGTGACACAAGACACAACAAAGCCCGGTGATATCAGGTTAAATTTCCCATCTGCCGATGTGAACGTCGTGGCCAAGGCTATCTTGGGTGATGTGTTGAGAATCCCCTATACGGTCGCGCCGGGGGTTACGGGTCAGATATCGGTTGTCACACCAAGGCCCATTGCCCGCAGTTCGGTATTTGCGGTTTTTGAAAAGGCTCTGACCACGGCAAATCTAGCGTTGGTACCGCAAAATGGTGGGTTCACGATCATGACGGTGCAGTCGGCGCAAGCTTCGGGTGTGACCGGTCCGACCAATCTAGGGTATAGCACAGAAGTCATTCGTCTGGAGTTCATCAACGCGGCAGAATTGAAAAAACTGCTCGATTCCGTGATCCCCAACGTGGTGACGGCGGTCGATGCCAGCGGAAATACAATGACAATCGCAGGCACGGCGGGGCAACGGACAAGCGCGCGTGAATTGATCAAGCAGTTTGACGTCAACTGGCTGCGGAACATGGCATTCGCCTATTTCACACCTCAGCGCATAGACGCACGTTTGATCGTTCCCGAACTGGAAAAATTGATTAACGCGCCCGATGCGCCGACGCGGAATCTGGTCCGTTTAATTGCAATGGAGCGTTTGAACGGGATAATCGCTGTCAGCGCGCAACGGCAATATCTGGAGGATGTCAGCCGTTGGGTCGAAGTTCTTGACCGCGAAGGTGCCAATAACGAAGCGCGCATTTTCGTTTACAAAGTTCAGAATGGCCGTTCGCGAGATCTGGCCAAAACCATCAATTCAGCATTCGGCAATGGTGGACAGGATGGCGGCGCGACGTCGAACGACAATGCCACAACCACAGGCCAATCCAGCGCCACCACCCGCAGCAACGGAGGATCGGCGCGGCCAACCGTGGCGCAAAATGATGGCGACCCTTCTTTGGCGGAAGGTTATGAACAGCAGGGCAACAATGCCCGTCGGGGCCCACCGGTTACGATTACCAGTGATGAAACCAATAATGCTGTCATTATTTTTGGTAGCCCGCGCGACTATGCCGTTGTTGAAGAAGCGCTTCGGAAGCTTGATGTTCCCCCATATCAGGTCCTGATTGAAGCCGCGATAACCGAGGTCACCCTCACCGATGATTTGCGATATGGTGTTCAATGGAATTTCCAGACCGGCGACAGTAATTTCGCCCTCTCACAGGGAACAGGTGCAAATCCCACACGGATTCTTCCCGGATTCTCTTATTTCTTCTCCGGCAGCGATATCAGCGCAACTTTGAACGCGCTTGAGGAGCGAACCAATGTCAAGGTTGTTTCCGCCCCGAAACTTGTGGTTCTGAACAACCAGACGGCGTCGCTTCAGGTTGGCGATCAGGTCCCGATTCAGACGCAGTCGGCGCAAAGCGTCGAAAATCCCGACGCGCCAATAGTCAATGCCATCGAATACCGCGATACAGGTGTCATTCTTAAAGTTACGCCTCGTGTAAACGCCAATGGACTGGTGTTATTGGATATAGCGCAAGAAGTGAGTGATCTTTCGAGCCGTTCTATTCAAGGTATCAGTTCACCAATTATTTCAACCAGAAGGGTTTCGACATCGATCGCGGTTCAGGACGGGCAGGTGGTTACATTGGGCGGACTGTTCAGGGATGCAAATAGTTTTGGCAAAAACGGGCTTCCAATTCTTTCACGGATTCCGATTTTGGGCGGGCTGCTTTTCGGCAACCAGAAAAATGTCCAAAATCGCACCGAACTCATCATTCTTATCAAGCCGCATGTTTTGCGGACAGCAGATGATGCGCGTGCCGTGACGGAAGAATTACGGTCTAAAATTCGCACTTTGGAGCCGTTCAAAACCGAAGGTAGAATTCCATGATACCTCCGAAAAGCGAACAGGGCTATGCCATGGTCGCTGCCGTAGCGGGAATAGCGGTGTTTGCCATGATGGCTTTGGCGTTGGTCCAATCTAGCCAAAATGAAATTGTCCAGGTCAGTGCAGAGGTAGGGCAAGCCAAAGCAGCGGCTGCGGCAGAAGCAGGTATGGCAATCGCGCTCAATGGGTTGCTCACCAAAGACCGGGCCAACCGCTGGTCTATCGACGGCCGGCTTCGCAAAGCCGGTTTTGAAGACGCCAGTTTGCAGATCCGGATAGAAGATGAACGCGGCAAGGTTCCAATCAACCTGCTTGATGATGAACTGGCGGCCAGATTGATGGAGGCAATCGGGCTGGGCTTTGGCGGAAATGCAAGAATTGCAGCCGACTCATTGGTTGATTGGATAGACGATGATGAGGAACCACGACCTGACGGAGCTGAGGCAGATTATTACCGGCCGCGTGGAATCCGTCCGCGTAATGGTCCGCTCCAGTCAGTGGACGAGCTGACACAGATACGCGGATTTAACCGCAAAATGGTTGAACAGATGAAGCCATTTGTGACGGTCAACTTCGGAAGCGGAGGCTTTGATGCACGTTATGCCCATCCGCGTGCTATCGGTGTAATGCTTGATGGAGGGGTCGATAGCCCGGCCGCGATAAATCGGCAGCGGGAATTGGACGGGCAGCGTACTGCTATTGAATTGGGCGATGCGATTGATTTGGTCGGCCGACCGTTAATGATTTCGGTTGAAGCAAAGCGGCCTGACGGGACCCGCTCTAAACGGCAAATGATTGTGGAGCTTACAGGATCGGAAACCCGTCCTTACATCATTCGCGCATTTGAATAGACATTGTCTGAACGCATTTCCCATTTACAGACCATCTAGGGCCGGGCGGATAAACCCCAAGGCGCAAAAGTTTCTTGTTTCTCAATTGATTGCGGGATTTGTACGCGCTTGACAATGGTATTCTGCGTCAATGGATCAGGTGCAGTCGCCCAGTTTCCGAGGCCAGTTATCATAGGTTCGTTACCGCCAGCATAGCGGGCAGGCTGGTCGGCACTGCCCGGTGCCCGATAGAAGATATGGGCACCAATCTTGCCGACCCGGATCAGGCTTGGCGCCCAATAAGGTGAGACATAATCGGCATGATAATGTGTAGCACCGCCAACATGCGGCGTGAAATTCGCAGCCAGGACCCGATTGGCAATATTTCGGGAGTTTAGTAAGATATTCGCAGGCAATGCGCGTTTCATGGCGCCGTCACATGTAAAGGTGAACTGGCAGCCGGTTTTCCTTGAAGAGCCCTGAAACACGACTCCGCAAACACTTTTGGGATAGGCTGGATGCCGTGTTCGATTAAGAATGACTTCGGCGACGGCTTGTTGACCTTCGACCGGTTCAAAACCCGCTTCATAAGCGATGGCAAGGGACAAGCAACGAGTTGCACGTTCCAGATCGTCAGGTGAATCCGTAAATGCTGCACCACTTTCATTACCCGCAGCTTGCGCCAAGACGGGCGAGGCGCAAAGTAGTGCACTCACAAAAAATGCGATTTTGAACCGATTGAGAAACACGCAAAACCTCATTTGCCCTAAAGCAGCAATGGCATGCCATAATGACATTTTTCGGACATTTCGGCTTTTGTGATGAATTCAAAATTCTGTGCCCATCTTGAAATTGCGGCACGAATTCGACGTTTGTCAGACAAATGACACATAGCTGTCATAGTGTTTCCAACAGTCTGTTTTAAGCAATTGCGAGAATTACCGATGACCCGATTTTTTATAGCCCTGCTTTTGATTTTGACCGGTGCGTGTACGCCGGTTGCGATGATGGAAGGGCCTAGTGTTGCCAATTATGTATATCGTATCGGTTCGGGTGACCGACTGAAAATTCAGACTTTTGGTGAATCTACCTTGTCCGGCGAGTTCGCGGTTAATGCAGAAGGTTCTATCGCCTTTCCATTGGTAGGCGATGTTATGGCGGGCGGCAAAACAGTCACCGAATTCAAGGAAGATTTGACGAATAAGCTGGGGTCGCAATATCTTCGCAATCCCCGTATTTCTGTCGAAATGGTCAATTTCAGACCTGTATATATATTAGGCGAAGTCGCGAAACCCGGCGAATTCAACTATTCGGAGCGGATGAGTGTTTTTGCGCTAGTCGCAAAGGCTGGCGGCTTTACATATCGCGCAAACCAGTCTTACGCTTATATTCGGCGCGAAGATGAAACCGAAGAAAAGGCAATCAAGTTGACCAGTGCGACGGCTGTGCAGCCGGGAGACACGGTTCGGATACCAGACCGCGTATTTTAGCAGGTTCCGACAAACGAACACTCCCAAAGCATCTATGGTCGCATTGCGCTATGAGTTTACGGCCTAAAAGCATTTCCGGCCATAAAAGTTCTGGCCCGATAGAATTTTGACCTCAAATACTGTTTCATTTTGATCCTAGGATTATTATAATTTTTTCTATTAAACTTAATAAGTTAAATAGAATAGGTATTAAATTATCAACTTTGATTGTTAAATTTCACTTTGTAAAAATACCGCAACACTCCCCAGTTAATAGATTCTTAATGGCAGCGAACGTGCTGGACCTTGGAAGCATGTCTTTTGTTTTTCCAAAGCACGACTGAATATCAAAATTGGCCAAAGATCAAAATGGGGATGTGAGTTTAATGTTGACGACTGACCAACTCAATCACAGGTTGTTGCTTGAAACAGATGTGGACTATTGCCGCAGCTTGATTGCTATGACGCCTTCCGCGCAAGGCGGTTTTGCCGACGCCCAGCTTCCTGAAGCGGGTGGCGAGCCTATTGTCGACCAACTCGGAAAGCACGAGCGGTATTTGAAGCGCACTTTCGACATTACATTTGCTCTTGTTTTTTTGCTGGTATCGCTTCCGGTTCTTATCCTTCTTTCAATCGCATTGCAGATTGATAGTCCAGGGCGCTTATTCTTTGTACAGCAAAGGGTTGGCCGGCATGGGCGGATGTTTAACTGCTTCAAATTCCGCACGATGCATGAAGATGCCGAACGGCTACTGGAAGATTTGCTGGCGACTTCACCCGAAGCGCGACGCGAATGGGATTTGGATCATAAGCTAAGAAATGATCCCCGCGTTTCCAGACTAGGGGGCGTGGTCCGTAAACTCAGTCTTGATGAATTGCCACAATTGCTCAATATCCTGTCCGGGGAAATGAGTGTTGTCGGGCCCCGTCCAATTGTACGCGCCGAGATTCTGAAATATGGAAGCTTTTTTTCAGATTATTGCGCGGTGAAGCCTGGGCTAACCGGTCTTTGGCAAGTGAGTGGACGCAACGATGTCAGTTATGATGAGCGGGTTCAGCTAGACTGCGAATATCGGCGCAAGGCATCTTTCTTGTTTGACATGAACATCGTTCTCAAAACGGTACCCGCTGTGTTGGGTACGAAGGGATCTTACTAGATACCTGCCATTTTCATCTGTTTAACACCCGGGTCAAATCAGATAAAAAATCGTCACCCAGATGGCTGCGCCCAGAACGAATGCCAAGCTCCATCCAAGAAATGACACCGGGCGTTGCGTCGCATTGAGCGATGATATGTCGGAAATGGCGTACATGTTCCGTTCCTCTCCAGCAATTTTTGAACCTTTTACAGGTTCTTGAGATAAGTCCCGCCTAACATTGGCGTTTACCTCTGTCCTGTTTTTATTATCCATTTTGCTATACCATATAGGATTTTGCAGACAAATCCCACATGTTTTACGAACAGCGGGAATGCATGAGTATAGCGAAGAGGTGGTTAACGGAAAGAAAAAAAGCCTTAACTGAAGTAAGGCTTTGATTTACTACCTAAACGCGCGAGCTATCTGGTCCGATAGTGGCTTGAATAAAAATGCCAATAATGTGCGGTTACCCGTCTTGAAGAAAGCTTCGACGGGCATTCCCGGCCGCAGTTTAAGGGGTCCCAGTTTCGCGATCTGGCTTTTCGAAATTGCAACTTCAATAGGGTAATAGGCGATTCCCAGCTCTATATCGGTTGTACGATCGGCCCCTATTTTTGATACTTTGCCAGCAATTTGGGGCGTTGTTTGCATATCAAAAGCCGAGAATCGCAACATGACATCCTTGCCAGTTTGCAATTGATCGATATCCTTAGGGCGAACCCGCGCTGTTACTATGAGCATGTCGTTATCAGGAACAATTTCCATGATGGTCGCGCCAGCGGGTACAACTCCACCGATTGTACCGAACGCCAATTTGTCGATGACGCCATCATAAGGCGCTCGCACGAGGTTGCGGCTGTTGGTGTCTTGTGCAACGACATTTCTTTGGCGCAGTTCGATCAAGCGGGACTGTACTTCTGCAAGTTCTTCCCCTGCAGATCGACGTGAATTGTCCTCAAGAAGCAAGATCCGCTCTTGCAGTTCGGCAATTCGTGCCCGTGTTTGCGCTTCGTTGGTTTCGGCCGACGCGACATTGCCTCTCACGCCTTCCGCCGCCCGATGCAATTCATTGCGGCGTTGGAGGGTGGTATATCCTTTTTCCCACAATTTATCGTTGGCATTGCGTTCTTCAGCGATGAGCGCTTCTTGATTTCTGTAAACATCAGCCTGGACTTGAAACCCGCTAATGGAGTGTTCTGCCTGGTTTATCTGTTGCATGACCGTTTGCCGTTGGGACAATATCGCTTGCCGGTTTAACGCAAATGCCCGACGTTCTTCGTCGATGGCACGGGTAACTTCTTCTTCCGACATCCGTGATGTCAGGATTTCTGGAAATGAAATGTTTTTCAAGCCGTCACGCTCGGCCCGCAATCGCGCCTCTCTCGCCAGCAATTGGTCAATGCTCTCCAACGCCATGGCCGCGCCTGCAGACGAAACATTGGTGTCGAAGCGCAACAATATCTGGCCTTTTTTCACCCTGTCTCCATTGCTGACATGTATTGCCGCAACAACACCGCCGATTGGATGAGCGATCTTTTTAACACCTGAGGCAATCGCAACTTCTCCATTTGCGATAACGGCACCGGTTATTGGAACAAAAGTCAGCGCACCCCCAAATCCGATGCAAAGCAGGGCGATTGCAATTTTGGACTTACGCAAAATGGACGAGAGCTTTTTCTGCGGGTCTGTCCAATCGGATTGCGGGTCGTTGGCGAGCAAAATCCTGTTCATTACATTGTATCCATCACATGTTCGCAGCCGAAGAAATCTGTCCGGCTTTGGTTTGCGCTGGCCCCCCGGTTAACTTCGGCAGGATATCTTCTTTGTTGCCGAACGCTCTGGCAACGCCTTGATCAAGCCAAAGCAACTTGCAAATTTCCGATAGGGCGCTGGGTCGATGGGCAACAATAATGACAATGGCCCCGCGCTCACGTGCCGCGGCAATGGCATAGTTCAGCGCAAAATCACCCACCGCGTCCAGATTGGAATTTGGTTCATCAAGCACGACAAGAAAAGGTTTGCGAAATAGCGCGCGCGCCAATGCTATGCGTTGTCTTTGGCCTGCCGACAAATTACGGCCTTGGCTGCCCAATATCGTGTCGTAACCTTCTGGCAAGCCGGTGATGAGTTCATGCACGCCAGCGTCTTTTGCTGCTTCGATGATTTCTGGGCTGCTGGCCTCAGGATTGAATCTCGCAATATTTTGCGCCACACTTCCGTCAAATAATTCAATATCTTGTGGCAGATACCCTATATGGGCCCCGATGGTGTCGCTATCCCACTGCGAAAGGGTGGCACCGTCAAGGCGGACTGTGCCCCGCGCCGGAGGGATGATGCCGACCAAGGTCGATGCAAGCGTACTCTTCCCCGATCCGCTTGGCCCTACAATAGCCATCGCATCCCCTGCATTCAGTCGAAAGCTTATGTCGCGGAATACAACATATTGGGTGCCCGGGGCCACAGCGACAAGGCTTTCAACTCGTAACTCGCGGGATGGAATTGGCAGTTCGGTTTCCGTCACTGCATTGGGTGCATTACTTAAGCAATCAGCCAGCCTGTTCCATGCCTGCCGTGCCGAAATGAATCCCCGCCATTGTCCAATTGCGATTTCGATCGGTGCCAGCGCCCTTGATGAAAGGATAGTGCTCGCGATGATGACGCCGCCAGATGCATTGTCATTGATGACCAGCCATGCGCCGCAAGCAAGTATCAGCGACTGGAGAAGCATCCTGAACGTCTTGCTGAAGGTCCGCATGGCGCTTAACCGGGCTGAGATTCCCGCATTTGTGCCGTGGTACACTTCATTAAACCGATTCCAGCCTGCCAACGCATATTGCCGCATGCCTAGTGCATGTATGACCTCCGCGTTTCGGCGACATGATTCCAGATATGTGCCGCGTTCGGCACCGCGTCTTGTCGATATGTCGATCTGCGACATCGTCATCCGGTCGGTAACAACGGTCAGGATCACCAATATCACCGCACCTGCAAGGCTTACCAATCCCAGCAAGGGATGGAACGCAAATAATATGGCCAGAAACAACATAACCCAAGGTAAGTCGAAAATTGCCATCGGCCCAGGGCTTGCCAAGAACTTTCCCAAAAGGTCGAGGTCGCGAGAGGGGAGGGGAGCATCGCGTCTCTCAGTTCCGCGCAATTTTGACGCATGCATAATGCCGAATACGCGATCCGACAGCGACTTTTCGAATATCGCTCCACATTGGGCCGTCAACTGATTGCGTAAATGCTCAATAATCGCTTGAAAGGCAAATGCGATAATCACCAATATGACCAAGCCGACCAAGCTGGGGACGCTTCGACCGGGCAGCACTTCATCATACACCAGCAGCATGAATATCGCGCCAGACAGCATCAGGACATTCAGCAAGGCGCTCATGCCCAAAAATATTGCAAGCACACCCTTCCGGCCCGAGATAGCTGCATAAAGCTCAGGTGAATATGTTAAACCAAAAGTAGATCGGCGCTTTACTTGGGTCACAGGAGCATGAAGCTCTTTCGTCTTGAGAAATGGCAACGCAGCCATTCACTTCCCATTGCTATCAGGCCAGGACCGGATGAAGGTCCTGGCCTGCATAAGCATTAAATGATCAAATCGGAGAGTGATACACCAGTCGCTTTGTTCAACTGAATCTCAAAGTCGACGACTGAATCGCCGTCAGTATCGATTGCGATCACGGTGCTTGCGCCGCCTGCAAAGCTTTGGAACGAGATTTGTGACGCGTCCAGGTTTAACGAAGCCAAATTGATCTTGTCTTCTCCAACCGAAAAGTCGGTGATGACATCGCGAAGTCCGGCGCCTGCTTCGGAATCACCAGCTCGGAAAAAGAAGATATCGCCCTCGGTTCCGCCAGTCATGACATCACGGCCAAGGCCGCCGGTTAAACGGTCGATTCCTTCGCCGCCAGTCAAGACGTCATTGTCGTTACCGCCAAGCATATAGTCTTCGCCATTGCCACCGTTGAGAATATCCATTCCATCGCCACCGGCCAATCGGTCGCTATCGTCGCCGCCGAACAATTTATCGTCGCCAACGCCGCCGCTAAGATTATCGTTGCCGAAGCCACCAATCAAAGTGTCATTGTCAGCACCGCCGAACAATTTATCGTCGCCATTGCCGCCAATCAACAGGTCGTTACCATTACCGCCAATTAAAACATCATTGCCTTCGCCGCCGGAAATTCTGTCATCGCCAGCAAGTCCATTGATGATGTCGTCTTCTGGAGTGCCAACAATAATGTCGTCACCGCCGGTTGGATCATTAGCCATATTCGAGTTCCCTTGTTAAAAATAAAGATAAAAATTCGCGTGTATACATGAATACAAATAATTCTTGACAAGCATCGCCACAACGATGCCAATTCGCTAGATATTTTTGCGGACCCTGTTTTAACTTCACCTCGGGGTGATAGTTCAACTATTCGTTAACCAGAATTTCGTTACATCTGCGTGACAACAGACAGAGCATGTTGATACAAACTGTCTAATTCCGTGATCCTACTTTCAGGCAAATTTATGTTATGCGCGACATCGGTAGAAGTTGTTGAAATATTATCAGAAATAATTTTATTATACTTGTGAGATGTAAGCGGATCACCGGCTCCATGGCCTAATTTATTCTTAGGCTGTTCATATTTATTGGTCAAAGCTGGTTCAAGGCCGATCATGTTTGATATCTGATCTAACATATTATCCGTATCTGATGTCAATTGCTGAAATGAAATTCCGATTTTTTGACTGAAAGGGAATTTTTCCCAGTTACGTATCAGGGTAGATAATCGCTCTTCATAGTAATCTGCTATGAAAACATCGTTGGAATACTCGTTTGAGCCTATTAATTTGAACAATTTGCCTATGGATTTTATTGTATTTATTGGTTCTCTAATGATAAAAATCGCATAGCTGTTAAAAAAATGATCACTTACATCTGAATCATATCGGGAGTGTAGAATTTTATCGAATAGATATTTAGAACTGGAGAGATGGCCATTTCGTTTGATTTGATTAAGGATTAGCAATCCAAGTGCGGACCGGTCTTTGTAGCGAATATGCGCTTCACCATAGCCGCTGATTTGTTCGTGACTGCATAATATATGCGAAAGCGCGGTCGACCCGCAGCGCATATGACCCAATATAAACACCGCTTTGTCAAACTGACATCGACGATCAATCAGGGCAGTTGCGCCGCCGGCCAACTGCTTGATCATGGGGCAACCCGGCTCGGCTTCGCATCCGGCAAATGACCGAGGCTTCCAATTGCTGTCAAAATCCTGGTGCGGACAATAAAAGCACCCGTCATGGAACCCGTGGCCGCCGCAATCAGACCCCAGAATACAGCCTGTTCTCTTGGTAAATCCGGAAGAAGCTGATCGAACAATGTTAACGCCAAGACAGTACCAATTACAGGCGGAGCGCTGGTTTTAATCATATCAAATATTGCTTCAGCGCCAGCTTTTGACAGTTTTAAAACCATTGCGCCGTAAATCAGGCTCATCGTTGCGGTGGCACACCCAACTGCAATCGCAACCCACACCGGGCCGAACGGTGCCACAAACCATGAAAGCATGATAACGGCGAGTGCAACGCATATCTGAACGCGCAACATCTGTTTCTGCCGGTCATGGCAAACCAGGAATGAGGTTGTGACAGCGTCCAGCAACATAAATGATTTAACGGCACAAAAACTGACTACGATCGGAACGGCGGGGGTCCATTTTTCACCCAAAGCCAGAGGAACTAGATCGTCAGCAAGAAATGCAAGAGTGATTAGGCCCGCCCAACCAATTGCGCCAACGCCGGAGAGCATTGTGAGCCAAGAGGAATCGAGGCTTTTTTCCCGGACGAGCCGCGCCGAAAGGTTTGTTTGGGAAATTTTTTGTAATGGCTGGGCAAACAGATCGGTCAGCGTGGATACGATCCGGCTGGACGCGCGATATAGACCCGTGGCAGCCGGAGATAGTAAAATACCCAAAACCACGTCAGCGCCATAGGTCGACGAAAAATTCAGCAAAACCGCATAATATCGCTCTTTAGACCAGAGGAACACTTCACGGACATGTGTCCAACCATGCCCCAGGGCAGGGCGATGGGTCGTGCCAATGGCATATAAAATGAATAATATCAGCAGACGGGCATAGGTTTGTGCAACAAGTGATACGACGCCATATCCTTTCAGGAGCAAGAACACCGCCAGCGCGGCACCGATGCAATCGCCGATCAATGTACTAAGATAATAGCGTCTAACCCGCAGATCGCGCAACAATACAGCTTCATACCAGGCGGTTATCGCGACCAGGAAAATCGAAGGCGCTAGTAACGCAATAAGTCTGCTGACATCATTTGTTTCAAACATCCGAAAGGCGATCAAATATACAAGCGCAAGAAGGCATGAAATGGCGGCAGCTAAAATAATATTTGCCCTGAGGCACGTTGAATAGAGCGATGGCGTATGCGGTGTTTTGAGAAGATATTCATAAGGGCCAACATAAAATAATGCACGCGCGACAATCAGGAAGAGTGAAGCCAAAGCATAGGAGCCAAATTCTGATATTGAGAGTTGGCGCGTTGCCACAATAGTGACACCGAATAATAGAAACTGCACAGTTGCACGGGATAGGAAGCCAATTCCACCGCTGACTATGCCTTCTTTGTTTGACGCCATGGCAATTCGCCTAGAGTTGTAAAATACGCTGCGGATGGAGCCGACCTGCACACAGATCGTAAAATGCCACCGCATTGCCCTGCAGGCGGCCAAATCGGTCTACATGTGGTTCGGGATAGAAACTGCGCGCGAGATTGGCGATGAAGTTCCTGCTCATCAAGCGCCACGCAAGTTTTGGAGGAATGGTCTTTTTGTGCAGCAGATAAACGGGGTTTGCGATTTGCGAATAACCAAGTCGTTTCCCCGATGTCCTGCCACCTTTCATTCCAAGATGCACACCAGTGAGCAGATTGGTATAGATCAAAATACCATTGCGTCCCAGTTGGAACGAGAAGTCGACATCTTCTTGCCAGCCATAAAGCGGCAAGGTTTCGTCGAACCATATATTTTCAGCAGCCGACATACGGACACACAGATTGCATCCATAAAGGGCGGGCAGGGACCGTTCTTGTATGATGTCGGCCGGTTGATGTGCGTCGACCATTGCCGCGCCCTGGTCGAAAGAAATTCCAGAGCTTTTGATGCCATCGGCCAAAAGCTTCCCAGTCGCGCCGACAAGATTTGGACGAAGTGTGAAAACTTCTTCCAATGCCTCCAGATAATTATGCGCCGGGACGAAATCATCATCAAAAAAGACCACAATGTCGGCACGACCAGCGATATGGCGCAGTCCCGCATTGCGTTGCCTGGGCAATCCTTTTTCGGCAAAGATAATTTCTAACGGCAATTCCGAATTCTGCTCCAGTTCGCCGACATCAGCAGATGTTGACGCACTAATTACTATGCCATCGGGCTGTCGTGTTTGCTTCGCCAGTTGATTCACCGTTCGCTGCAACAGATCAGCACGCCCTACAGTCGCGACAATTACAAAGACCCGCACTTTTTATGCCCCATTTTTCGAATCGTGTGTCCGTTTTGCCGATTGTTGTTACAAAACCGCGTCTCACGGGCCGATTTGGGACGAGTGGAGTTTAGGGTCGGGGCCTAAGAAACCTGGTGTTCTGGAGGAAGGCGTCGCAGGGCCAGAGCGAACCCGCTGAAAAAGCCCCAGATGAACCCCGGGTCGGGCGAGGCTGCGGAAAATGTTGCCGGTATCAGCATAACGATGGCAGCCCACGACGCAGCCACGCCCGTCGCCCGACGCGTGTCATCAACACGCAGATAAGTGGAGCGGTAATGCGGTTTGAAAACACGGATAAGATGCGCGAGCAAGGCCGCGGTGCCGATCAATCCGGTTGATCCGATGACTGCGGTGACGATACTGGAAGAACGAAAACTTCCTGGACCAACGCCCAATCCACCGGTAGCCCAAAAGGCTTCAATTCCTTGTTTCGCCCAAAAACTGCGCTGCAATGCCGATGCACTCGACGCCTTGTCCAAGGTAAATTTAGCGACAAAGTCGGCAAAAGATGCCGCTGCGTCAGGATTGAATGCCAATAGAGCAAGTATTGCCGCAATGCCGACCATACCGCCGGAGAGCAAAAGCAAGGCTTTCCGCATGGAAACAGAGCCTGGAAAAAAGAGCATTCGAAACCCGATGATCAATCCATAAGCCGCAAGGCCGATATAGGCTGTGGTCGATGTGGAAATAAGCAGGGCGACAACCAGCAATGCCGCGCTTCGACCTGTCCATTTCGGCTCGACATTGCGAAGCCAAAGCTCTGTCACAAAAACGAGCCAGGCAAAGCCATAGGCTGCGAAAACCGCCGGCTCTGGCCAAATCCCGTTCATTCGGACAAAGCCGTCAAAGGATTGATCGAGCTGTGCATAGAAACCGTTGCGGAAAAATTTAAGCACAGATACCCAGGCTGTCCCTGCCAGCAGCACGCTAGAAAGTCCAAGCAAGGCATGCACCGCGCACACGATAGCTGCGGTGCGGGCTATCGCAATTTCGGATTTTTGTCCCTGACTGGCGATATGGCCCGCTAGTGCCGCAATCAAGGTGGCTAAAAGATAAACCGCAGACGTAATATTCTGGCTACTGAAACCGAGTGGAAAGGCGGCGAAAATATATCCGTTCGGAATGGGTCTAAGGGGTGTAACTGCGATGGTGCCTGCAAAAATATTGGGTAAAATGAACGCTCCCGCGACGCCATAGAGAATGAATATCGCCAAAAAGGACAAGTCCTTTGCCGCGATCTGGAATTTTTGGGCCTGTCCCGGACCGGGTAAAACGGCCTTTAAAAACAGGAATCCCAATGCAAAAATGGCAGGCTGTATCGTGGATCCCCCCAAAGCGGTCAGGATGATGGCGGCTGATCCCCCCATAAGCGAAAACAGCAAAGTCATACGCAGCATCGCCAAAATGCCAGAGCGCCAAAGAAGAATAAGCGCTATCCCTGCTACAAGCGCTCCAAAATGTGTGGGAAGCATTTCAGCAGTCCGTTGCGTCGGCGGCAGAAAGAGAAATCCTGAACCGATATGCCATTCGGTCACCCCCAGCATTTGCATTGGGGTTTATGACAAGATCGACATTATCGCCGGATTTAAGCGCAACCGCAACGTGCGACGTCCGCTTTCCAGACAATATTCCCACAGATCCCGACCAAAGTGGTTTTCCGTTTTGCTTGATTTCGACTGTCACGCCGTCTCCAAATTTCCCAACAGGGTTTAGGCAAAATGACGCTATAGCGTTAACCGAACGATCCGCCGTGTAACGAACCAGAGCGCTATATTGCCCTGCTGGACCGATGCCTGCGGGGTTTACGATCATTTGCGGCACGGTCTTACTGCCGAGATAGCTTGTCCATTTCCAATCAATCGGGACCAACGGAACAATTGCACCAGTCTTGCTGATGGCAAACCATGATAGCGGCCCGCTTGCAAAACCATATTCACTGTCTGCCAGAATTTCGGCCCGACCAAATTGGATGTTTGCAATGCCATCAACGATGATCGGCATATCAGATAATTCAAGAACGGTTGGAATGAGGGCACCTTCGGCATTACGAAAACGCGCATTGGGTCCGGCGATGATCGTGCGGCGCGAACCCCATAATATATGGGTGGAAGGTCCGAAACGAAAATGGAATAGCGTGGGATCGCCATGATCAACACGGATTGCATTTCCGAGCGGGGCAAGGTGATTTGCTGCATAAGCAAACGCTCGTGAACCGGGCTTTTCTTCACCCTTTAACGTCAGCAGTCCCATGGTTGGAAACCATGATTGGTCGATCAAGGCATACCAGTAGTTATGCCTTACCCCGGCACCTTGCATCAATGAAAGCATTTTTAGAAAAAATGGAGCTGCATCGGTTGGGCGTTCAAAGTCGCGGCTGAATTCGGTCACCCAAATGGGCCGGATTTTGCCAGCAGCGAGCAATGCATCATTTAGACGCCCTATTTCCCAATCAACAGCTTCGGGTTCTTTGCGATACGGGTGAATGGCAACACCATCCATATAGTCTAGCGCCCCTGCCGCAAATAGTGACTTTAGGAAACCTGTTCCGATCGCGTTTGTCGAACCACCTAGAATTGCGATGCCCGGGTGGCCGGGTTTGACACGTTGATATACTGCCTTCAACAAAGCAGTATGCGAAGCAGCGCGCGCCGTTGCGGCCGGGCCTGTCATTCCTCCACGGCCATTAATCTCATTGCCGACTTCAATGGCAATCACGCATCCTGAATATCGGTCGGCAATCGCTTTAACAAAATTTGCGAATGCTGATTGGGCATTTGGCGAATGCGCCGTGAGTTTATTGTCATATAGCGGATTTCGAGGTTCCAGGCCGAGCAGCACTGTCATATCGGCAGCACAGGCGCTCGTTACATGCTGTGTCTTTTTGCTGGAGAAATCATAGACACCAGGACTTTTCTCGATATCGGGCCAATGCAAAGAGTCACGGATGGATCCCACGCCGATTGATTGGGCTCGTTCGATCAGCGAAATGGGCCAGCCTTGACTAAAATGCGTGGTGACGCCGAGGGGGCCCGGCGCATTTTGTGCCTGAACACTCTGCACATGCGCGCTTGCCGATAGGATGAAGGTAAGCAGCAAAACGAAGCGCGATATGGTCATCCGCTGGCCTTCCGGACTGCCTGGATAAAGCCTCTGTCGAAATTGTCAGGCGAAAAACGCGATGCATTCTCCACGGCTTTATCTGGATCAAAATGAGGTATCCAGGCTTCAAAAGCCTCTACAGCCTCCATTATCGATTCCGCACTTTGGGTTTGAAAGAACAGACCTGTTTCTTCTGGAATGATGGAGTCATTTATTCCTCCGCGGCCGAAGGCGATTACCGGGCGCCCACTGGCATTCGCCTCTACCGGAACGATGCCAAAATCTTCCTCAGCTGCAAAAACCAACGCTCTGCAATTCGCATAGGCTTGTTTCAAATTCGCGAAATCTAAGCGTCTTTTGATAGTAATATTGGGCCCTGCGCGCTTTTCGACCATGGCGGCCATATCGCCATCACCCACCATCAGTAAAGGCAAGCCAAGGCGGTTAAATGCATCGACCACTATGTCCGGCCGTTTGTAAGCTATCATTTGCCCGACCCATAGAAATTGCGCGCTTACACTATTCGATTTTCCGAATTCATCGGTCGCAACAGGAGGGTGTACAACATCAGAATCGCGCCGCCACGCCCGGGCAATACGCTGTTTGATGAAATGGGAATTTGCAACAAAATGATCTACCCTAGCAGAGGATATGGTGTCCCATTGCCGTAAATAGTTAAACAAAGGCGGCATCATCATCTTCGTAAGCCGGCCTGCTGAGCTGCGATAATCGTGATAATGGTCCCACAAATACCGCATGGGCGAATGGGTGTAGCATATATGCAATGCATCTGGCGCGGCGATTACACCCTTGGCTGGACCAGATTCACTGCTAATAACAAGGTCGTAGCCGCGTAAGTTCAGTTCCTCTAAAGCCATTGGCATAAGTGGAAGATATTTCTGATAATGGCGTCGCGCGCCGGGAAGTTTCTGAATAAAGCTAGTATATACCGGCCGGGCGCGGATGATGGCGGACATCGCCTCAGGCACATAGACATGTGTAAAGATATCGGCATTCGGGTAAAGGTGAAGTAACCTCTCTAATACTCTTTCACCACCTCGCATCCCCACGAGCCAATAGTGTATTATCGCAACGCGGCGCGTGTCAGCGACGTCGGTAGTAGTTTTTATATTTGTCATAATAAAATGCCGCATCGCCATCGCCAAATTTGACTTGTTTTTTCATATCAATCCGGTTGAGCGTGATCCCGATATCTTCGATTATATGGAGAGGTAATAGTTTTAACGCGGCGCGCACCGCAGTATCGGATGTTTTGCGCCAAAGTGTAGAAATGATCACATTGTCGACCAATGACGTGATTTCGCGAGTCTCGGCGACAGGAAGTATCGGAGCGAGATCGAGCACAATAAGCGAGAAATGTTCCCTTAGGACCGCAATCAACTTGTGGAAATTGCCTTTTTCAAGCAACCGCTCACTGTCCGAAAATGAATTCGTAATAGGCAGGATCATGGCATTGCTGTCAGGATCCTTGAACATTGCATCGCCCAATTTGGCTTCACCATGGATCATCTCGCGAAGGCCCGGGCGCGATATGTTTGCATTGAACCGCTTGCTTAATGTGCAGCGTACAAGATCACAATCTATGACGATCACAGCTTCACCAGCGAGCGCAGCAGCGCGCGTAATCGAAGCGGCAAGTGAGGTTTTCCCTTCACCAGGAAGGGCCGATGTTACCGCAATGACATGGCTGCGAGCCTTGTTGCTTTGCCGGACAGATGCCAGCAATCCACGCACTGATTCTGCATAGGCCGAGCCTGGATCGGTTATGAAAGACTGGGCAGGATCATTACCTTCAACATCCACGGACACGAGCGAGGGAATTCCGCCAAGATAGCGTATGCCGAGCCGCCCCTCGACTTCATCTCCCGTCGTCAGTCCGGAATATGCCGTTTCAACAGCAATCGCCGAACCGGCGCCCAACAAAGTCCCAATAACCAAACCGAGAGCAAGGTTTAAGATCATATTGGGACTTGAGGGCCGCTCGGGAACTTTTGCCGATGATAGCAATCGCGCTTCCGGGCGTTCGGTTCCCGACTGTGCCAGAACTTCGCGATACCGACTTAAGTAACTTTCATAAAGGGTTTGGGATGCCTGTGCCTTCCGGTTCAGATCGTCCAGACCTACCAATGCAATGTTGTTCGCTGCCAGCGCTGCGCGTGCGGAACTGAGGTTGCCCTGAAGCGAACCAACTTGTTGTGATGTTGCCGAGGCACTTGAGGCATAGCCGGAGTTTACACCTGATTTCACACGGTCAATTTCAGTCGAAATTTGACCGTCAATATCGGCCATTTCACGCCTTGCTGTTACAAGGTCCGGATGATCATCCAGATATCGACCCGATAGATCCGCTATTCGTACACTGATGGTGGCGCGTTGTGCCCGGAGAGATTGAATAACAGGGGAATTGACTGCCGCTGCTGCACCTGCTCCGCTGGCATTGTTCGCTCGGCCGCGGTCGGCTGCTGCCGCTGCGCGAGCGGTGGCGAGTTGTTGGCCATAAGCTGCCGCTTCTTGCTCGGCGAGCTGAGTGGCCTGTGCACTTAATAAATTGTTGCGGACCCGAAAATTTTGCACCGCACCGAAATCTGATTGGGCTTGTGAGCGCAACTCTTCGATACGTGTTCGCAGCAGCGCCAATGTCTTTTCATTTTCGGCGCGCTTGGTCCGCACCGCGCTTTCTGAATAGCTGGCGGCAAATGCGTTGGCTATCTGTGCGGATCGTTTCGGGTCAGGGTTGGTATAGGTGATCCGGATGGCGTAGGCCGTTTCCATTCGATCGGCCTTTAATGAGCCGAGCATGGCATCTGCCAGACGTCGTTTCAGATTGTCAGCGGGCAAAGCTGGGGGCTTGATTCCCAGCAAGTCCTTGATCGAGGCGGTTATACCACTACCGCCAATTATGGTGTCGACAAATTCACGGTCCTGTACCAGTTTCAACCGATCAATGACCTGCGCTGCCATTTCCTGCGATTTGATGATTTTGAGTTCGGTGTCCACTTCTTCGGAGCGTTTCGGGCTTTCGCTTTGTACCTCACTGGAATCAGGTACAATTTCTCCAGAAAATTTGTTCATGACGACATCAACTGTCGCTTGATACAATTTGGGTTGCTTCAAAGTGAATAGAAATGCGATGACAACTGCGGTGCCGACTATCGTCACGAACAGCCTGAAGCGGCGACGGAAAATACTGAGCAGAAACCGAAGGTCCAATCGGTCGGCCGCCACAGCTTGTATCGGTGCGCCAGGCAGATTTGCTGGCGTCGCGCGGACTGCCAATTCATTACCGAGATAGCGATCAGGTAAGTTCATCTTATCCATCCGCTTTTATAACGACGCACGAAGCCAAAGCCCCGCCTCCATACCACTGCCACCGCTGAGTTGCAGCTGATTGGTCGACGATCGATCACGCAGACGTGAGAACAGCCCGCCCGTCATCCGGTTGTTGAAGATATAGCGTCCTTCCAGACCAATAAGTGTTGCGGTAGCATTGGTATCTATTTCGCGATAATTTTCGTCGGATCTTGCCAGAGTGAAAACAACATCGAAATTTCGCCGAATTTCGTAAAAAAGCTGCAACGCTGTTGTGTCGACAATGATTCCCGCAACTGTCGGAATGCCGCTATTTACGATCGTTCGGCCGCTCGAAACCGACAGGCTCATTAACGGTGTCGGATACCAATCTACCTTTGCCTTCCAGATCGGACCACCAAAGTCCTTGTAGATCGACGAAATATAGTCACGTTTCACATAGCCTGCGGATATTTCCGCGCTGATCAGTTTGCTTAATTCGGTCCGGGTCCCTGCGACGAACTGTCCGCCTTTGGAGCTTTGGTCGCAACAGGACGGCGCATTGGGGCTGTCGGCATTGCTGTAGGTGCCGGTAGCAAATATCACCCCGCCATTTGGCAGGGCATATTCAGCTTTTGCGGCAAGCGCGACAATATTGCTGGCGCGAAACTGCTGGTCTTCGATTCGCCCATTTTCAAGCTTGATATCCGCATAGCTGCGTTTGGACGCGGTGGCAGATGCCGTTAATCGCAATGCCCCGGTTTCTGCCCGAGCGGCGATCTGCGCTTCAATCTGGTCATATTCTGCGGGACTACCCTCCGTTATTGTCTCGCCGGCCTGACCTCGCGGTTCATTGCGTCTGTCGAATGCAATGCGCGCAAAAATCGAAGCTTTTTTGGCAATGGCGAGACGCCCATTGGCCTCTATTCCAAAAGTTTCACTATTTTGGCTGGTTATCGATGCGAATCGCGCAACAGCAGCCTGCGCTCTGATGACATAGCCTGCTTGTTCAGTTCCGCCTGCGGCATTTATTGTCGGTGCCAACACCACAAAAACAGACCCGCGTTTCTGCGTCGCGCGATTCAGAACATTGCTGTCGCTTTCCACTTTTACCGTCAATGACGGCTGAATTTGGATGCCGCCTGCGGTTATGCCTTCGGACGCCATGCCTGCCGGTTGTCGCGAACCTGCAACATTGCTGCGTAAAAGAGGGCCTGACGGTTCGGATTGGAAGGGTTCGCGCGTTTGTGCAAACGCAGTTCCAGAAACAAAGATCGTCGCCAAAAGGGTAAGGCGAAAGAGAATCATGACGTCCCGTGCTAGAAAAATGGTCGCGGCTAGCTCGTCGACGCTAGAACAAGTAATTGTTGCATGTTGATGACATGCGCGAACTGATTTTCTTGGCACTGGCCAATCATTTGCCGCGATTGCGTGCTTCTGACCGGATAAGGCACATATTTTACGCTTTGGCAGGATTAAATATCAAAGGTCGCTGTGTCATTTGGGGACCATTGACGATCCGGCCCATCGGCGGCGCAAAGAATATTTCGATTGGCCGCGGTACCTTTTTCAACAGCAATACCCGTTTCGGCACACCCGGTGCGCCAGTATCGATTGGCCAGAATGTTCAGGTCGGGCCCAATGTGTCTTTCGAAACAGTGAGTCACGGGCTGATCTATGTTAAAGGACGAGGAAGAGGCGACATCGTCTTGCCGATTAACGTTGAAGACGAGGTATGGATTGGCGCAGGTGCCATCATCACAGGCGGTGTTACCATTGGCAAAGGTGCTGTGGTTGCGGCAGGCGCGGTCGTGACGAACGATGTTGCGCCGTTGACTGTCGTCGGCGGTGTTCCCGCGAAATTTATCAAGGCTATCGACCCAATAACGGCCTGACGTAAAATTGTGCACATTTCATTTTATTGTCATAGCACCGCGGCATGGCATGGCGCATGCCCAAACTGATCTTTTCATCGCTACTCGCTTTTGCAATGCTTCACGCCCCCGCATCGGTGACGGGTGCGACCGGCGGCGCTTCCTATGCTGAAATGTTGCCGGCCCGAACGCTGCACTGCACCTTGGCTCGCGCGCTAAATCTGGACCCATCGCGGGCGCAATCTCGTGACGAAATTCAATATGAAGGGTCGTTCCCTTTTTCGCTTCACTTGCCCTCCATTCCGAAGCGGCAGACTCCGCCGCCTGATCCGACATCCGCACCAGAACCCGTTGATCCGGCAACGGCCATCATCAATGACCCGGCTGGCTTGGCCAAAGACGGTAAGCTGGCCTTTGACCGCGTCATAGACCTTTGGCCCGTCCGGGTGGAGATGGCGCGCTCGATTAGTCCTGCACTTTCGCGCATCATCATAATCAGTGATATCGATACATCCGCAGGTTCCGCCAATCTGTTCATGGCCCCTGCAGCCGATGCAGCGTCGATGGACATGAATAAAGTATATCTGGGTTCCTGCCGCATCGTCGGGGGATAATCTGGACTTTGTTAATTCGGCTGAAGCTTGCACGCGCCTTTTCATAAAGTGGAAAACCGCATGTTTTCCGCCTGGCCCGCATACCGAAAGCCGCATGAACGCATCGATTTTCGTGCCTCTTTGCAAGAATATATCCTACAGAATTTTGCTATTCCCAATGTCAAAGAGCGCCGCCTTTTCCATAGAGAAAAAGGGTAGGTCAAAATTGGCAGAAGCAATCCAACAATTCAATGCCACGCGACCATAGAGGTGACAAAGTCAGGGCCGCGTGAGGCGTCGTGGCGCGACGACAGCCGCGGATATAATCCTAAGCAAGTTGCTTTGGTTGGATTGGCTGCAATGGCATCTGGTGTTACCTGTCAGCGGGCGACATCATCGCTCGATTGTAGCGACAAAATATACTGTTATTTTGTTGTTTGATTTTTTACCATTGGCACATATATCTGCCCTGTTCGTTCACGCCTGTGACAGGGGCTTTTGGCTATAAACAGTCAAAAATATAGAGGCGTAAATTTAGATGGTAAAAGCACCGGACTCCGTAATGGTTAAAGCTGAATTTGACGATATTGCAAAGGTTTGGGTCGCAACAAGCGAAGATGTTCCCGGTTTGGTTTCTGAACATCAGGATTTGATGAAACTATTAGATGACGTCGAAGGGCTGATTCCTATTTTGCTTGAAGCTAACGGGATGCTACCCGCCGATCACGAAGCTTTTGACATGCCAATTTGCATCGCAGCGCACGGCCTAGCAAAACGCAGGGTTTTGATTCCTGCTTAAATGGCCGACTACCGCCGGAAATTGCTGAAGAAACTGAAGGCAAATGGCTGTGAATATGTTTCGCAGGCGAAAGGTAGCCACGAATTGTGGCAAAGCCCAATTTCCCGAACGCGATTTGTTGTGCAACACGATCTTCGTTCAAAAATTTCGGCGAACAATATTTTAAAGCAAGCTGGCATCGTCGGTGATGATTTTTAATGACCAGTTAGGTCCCCATCTTGGGATGGGGACCACTTAACCTTCTCAACCAATACCTTACGCGAAGACAAAGGGGCTGTGGTGTCTTGCGGTATCGACGGCGTAGCTTCTCGCACTATTTGTCCAGCGCGGCGAACTGGCCATGGATGCATGCGCCATAAAATGCAGAATGTACCTCAATATTTGCTGTTTTCCTATCAGGCGTCCGCGGCGCGCGCTGTGACATTGCGCCGGGATCGCGCTTTGCCTATGACGGGGCGATGACGATGCTTTGGACACCTTCGCCCAATTTTGGTGAGCGCACTTTGCCAATTACGATGCTGATATTGCATTATACCGGGATGCAGTCTGGCGCGGCGGCCATTGAATGGCTTGCAAATCCTGCTTCCAAAGTATCCGCCCATTATGTCGTCGATGAAAACGGGCAAGTGGTGCATATGGTGCGCGAAGAACAGCGGGCGCAGCATGCAGGTGTATCTTTTTGGCGCGGCATAACCGATTGCAATAGCGCCAGCATCGGCATTGAAATCGTCAATCCGGGCCATGAATTTGGCTATCGCGCATTTCCCGAAGCGCAGATGGATTCGGTTACCCGCCTGGTCGCGGAACTTGTCAGAACCTATCATATCGAACCTCGAAATGTCGTGGGGCATAGCGATGTGGCGCCTGCGCGCAAGGAAGACCCGGGTGAATTGTTCGATTGGGGACGTTTGGCAAAACTTGGCTTTGCCGTACCGCGTCCGACCGAAAAACTGGTCGATCCGGGCTGGACCGATGCCGCATTCCTGCTTGCACTGGAACGCTATGGCTATAGCGTGGCCGATGGCCGTGCCGCCGTGGTCGCGTTTCAGCGCCGTTTCCGCCCAGAAAATATCGACGGCGTGATCGATGGCGAATGCCGTGCAATATTGTGGAGCCTGCTCTTGGCCTATGAAGGCGGGGGTGCTACATAGGCAGGGCCAGAGGGTTGGGCGACCGCCGCTTCACGGGTAACTGTGTTGGGGAGGAAAGTCCGGGCTCCAGCGAGGAACGGTGCCGGATAACGTCCGGCTGAGGTAACTCAAGGGAAAGTGCCACAGAAATCATACCTCCGCATTGCGATGCGGTAAGGTCGAAATGGTGCGGTAAGAGCGCACCGCGTTGCTGGCAACAGGAACGGCACGGCAAACCCCACCGGGAGCAAAACCGAATAGGGGCGGCACATGGCATCCTCCTGCCAGTCGCCCGGGTTGGTTGCATGAGCGGCGCAGCAATGTTCCGCCTAGATGAATGGTCGCACAATCGCCTTCGGGCGGTGGACAAAACCCGGCTTATAGACCCTCTGGCTTTTTACCCCATGCCCAATAGGCCATGGCAAAGATGCCGATTACTGCCGCTTCGGTAAGCATGGGCGGTCCGACACGGGCTACATAGCCGTCGATGGCCACACTCACAAAACGCCCCAATAACGCACTGCCGACAACCAACATGGCCGCAAGCAGCCACGTCCGGCTTTGCTTTGCCGCTGCAATCAAGGCCAGCAATGCAATGGCCAGAAACAGGCCGCCGACATCGGCCCGCACATTTGCGCGCCCGATAGCGCCTATCGCTTCGATGCCGCGTCCATCGGCTATTTCCTGAAGATTGAACCAATGCGGGTTGACGCCGAGCAAGGCCATAATGCCGATCAATGTCACAAATATTCTCATTAAAAACCGCATCTTCGACTCCTTTACGCTAACGTCAACATTTACATAAGGCCATGATTATGTTCTGTCTTGCTCTTGGAGACTATTTTACTGAGGGGTAAAGCAATGTCGATTGTGGATCGTGCGAAAAATATCATCCTGAAGTCTGTCGATGAATGGAATGTCATTGCAGACGAACCTGCAACGGTTGGTGGAATTTTCACCGGCTATGCAATGATCCTGGCCGCAATTCCGTTAGCGACCGGAGTAATCACCGGCGCACTTGGCATGTCAGCTGGAAGCTTTGGCGGCTTGGGCGGCGGAGCAATGGCTATGGGCTTTACCGCCGTAGCTGGCATGGCCGTCATTGGCTATGTTCTGTCGATGGTCACATTATATTTGATGTCCATTATCGTAAACAGTGTTTCACCCAGCTTTAACGGCAAATCTGACTCGACGCAGGCAACAAAACTTATGGCATATGCGTCAACACCCACTTGGGTTGCAGGTTTGGTAGCTTGGGTCCCGATTTTGGGTGGTCTGGTTTCATTGGCGGCAATTGCCTATGTGGTTTACCTCATTTATCTGGGGCTGAAGCCTGTTCTGGGTGTGCCGCAGGAAAAAGTGGCCGGTTTCACGGTCGTCATCGTTCTGATTTACATCGTTTTGACACTTGTTGTTTCTGGTATCATCCTCGGGCTTTTATTCTCGACTTTCTTTGGCAGCGCGATGATGGCCGGGGCGATGTCCGGCGCATAAATTGCGCGTTAGGATGGGATGTTGGGGCAGTCGCCTTTTTGGAAGTGTATTTAATAGAACCTCATCCTAGCCTCTAGCAATATTGCCATGCCGTCGCTAAGTCGGCGGCATGGTTCGATCCACACGGAAAAATGACTGGGGATTCCCCCGCTGGCGCGGCTATGGCAGCAGCAGTGAAGCACAGCAGGTGCGGCTTTGCGACCGCTATGGCTGCAATAAAGCCGGCAACTGCCCCGCACCCAAATCGCCCAATAATCCGGACCGCTGGATGTTTTGTGAAGATCACGCCGCCGAATATAATCGCGGCTGGGACTATTTTGAGGGGTTGACCAAAGAAGAGGCGGAACAGCGCGAAGCCAATGAGCGGCGCGATGCATCGGGTTATAAGGAAGCCGCCCATTATGGCTGGGCTGGGTCTGGCGATGGCAGCCGGACGCGTGACGAGATGCATGCGCTCGATATATTGGGGCTCGATAGCGATTCCAATTTCGAAGATGCCAAAAAAGCCTGGCGCAAAATCGCCAAGGAAACCCACCCTGATGTAAACCCGGGCAATGCCGATGCGGCCAAAGCTTTTCAGGCGGGGCAGGCGGCCTATGACGTTCTGCGCGTCGCCGAAGAGCGGCGGGAATGGAAGGGATAGGGGGCTTGCGCGACCAAAAGTACGGGCGCATAGGGCGCGCGTGATTCATCGTTTTTCGCCTTTACGAAAACTGTCGGCGGCGCTGATTGTGCTGGCGCTGGCCGTGCGGGTCGCCATTCCGTCCGGCTTTATGCCATCCAGCGAGCGCGGCTTTGCACTGACCATCTGTACCGGCATGGACACGCAGACGGTCTGGATGGACAAATCGGGCAAGCTGCACAAGGATGACCCGGCCAAGGGAAAATCGGTCGAGCATCAACCCTGCGCCTTTGCTGGTGCCGCGATGGCTGGCGATGCGCCAGCCGATACGGCCTTTGTCGCCATGCCGCCCGTTGCAACGGCGGTTCCCGTTTTTGCGATGCGCGAGATTTCGGTAGGTCACGGCCTCGCCGCGCCGCCGCCACCGGCCATAGGTCCACCCTCCTACATCTAAACCATCGGGCTGCTTTGCGGCCCTTCTCCCGTTTAGATTTAGGAAGAACTCATGAAGATCAGAAGCCTTTTGCGTGCCACCGAGGAAAAACACGCGAACGATCAGGCATTGCCCGTGCCTTCATCTTATCGATCAGTGTGGCAATTGCATTTTTATGCAGGGCTGTGTGTCGCGCCTGTCTTGCTGCTTTTGGCGATAACGGGCAGCCTTTACTTATTCGACCGAGAGTTTGAAAATTGGTGGGATCGTGATTTTGCCAAGGTTAAAATCGAAGGCAGGCCGACGTCGCTTGCCATGCAGGAGGCGGCGGTCAAAGCAATTGACCCTGCCAGCGAGGTGAAGCGCGTGGTTCTTCCTTTTGCTAAGGATGATACGTCCAAATGGCTCCTGCAGGGTTTGGACGGCCGGAAACATGAGGTGCATCTCAACCCCTATACCCTGGAAGTAACGGCCATCCGGAACCCGCAAGATGCACCGATGGCGTTCATCCGGCGCATTCACGGAACCTTGCTGGGCGGAGAGGTCGGCAGCCATATTGTCGAGCTGGTGGCGTGCTGGACTTTGGTGATACTGGTGACCGGGCTTTGGATGTGGTGGCCCAGAAACTGGAGTGTGAAGGGGGTTTTGGTGCCGCGGATTGGCGCAGGTGGGCGCAGGATGTGGCGCGATTTGCACGCTGTTCCGTCGGCATTCATTTCGGTATTTGTTGTGTTGCTTGTGTTGACAGGGCTGCCTTGGTCCGCCTTTTGGGGGGTGCAGCTTGCGAGGATCGGGGAATATGCCCCCTTTGTCGCACCGACCCCGAATTTTGCAGCGCACGCACCCGTCGCACATGCCGAGCACAAATCAGGCGCGGTTCGAAAGATGCCCCCCGCGCATGATCATATGGATCATATGCAGCATATGGGAAATGCCGACGATCCGGCAAAAACGAAAATCCCCTGGGTCATTCAAAATAGCCCGATGCCCGAAGGCGGTGCGCCAAGCGTTGGTATCGCAAACGTCGAACCGCATCTTACGATGCTGGACCGCGGGCAATTTGGCGAAGGTGTACGTATATTTTATCCTGACGGTCCGGGCGGGACGTTCATGATCAACTATATTCCCGACAAAGCCGAAGGGCAGCGGACAATCCATGTGGATCCCGCAAATGGCAATGTGATCGATGATATCGGCTGGGCGCAATATAGTGCAGGCGGCCGTGCAATCGAATGGGGCACCATGTTCCACATGGGTCGGCAATATGGGTGGGTAAACCAGCTTGCCAATTTACTGGTGTGCCTTGGGCTGATCGGTGCCGTCATTTCTGCTCTGGTGCATTATTGGAAACGCCGACCAAAGGGCGAACTTGCCGCGCCGACCGTTCCTAAAGAGGCGCATTTGCCGCAAGGCCTTAAATGGGGGCTGATCGCTATGGCAGTCGTCTTTCCACTCGTCGGCGCTTCAATGGTGCCGATACTGGCCTATCGCTTTTTGAAATAAAGACGTTCCGTTCAGCTAGCGTAGCGCGCGGCGGTTTCGCGGATCAGCGCGATCATATTGGGGATGCCCTGCGTCCGGTTTGAACTGAGTTGGTTTTTCAGGTCGAACGGCGCAAGGGCACTTTCGATATCTGTTCGGCCAATTTCGGATGCGGCCTTGCCTTCGACGGTTTTCAGGACAAGCGCGATAATGCCCTTGGTAATAGCGGCATTGCTGTCGGCGAGAAATGTGAGCTTTTCTGCATCAGTGACGGGGTAGACCCAGACACTCGCCGAACATCCGCGCACCAACGTCGCATCGGTTTTAAGCGCGTCGGGCATGACCGGCAATTCTTTGCCAAGGTCGATCAGCAAACGGTAACGGTCGTCTGCGTCCAGAAAGTCATATTCTTCAAAAATGTCATCAAGCGCGGTCATGTCGCGCCCCGCTTATGGCGGCAGGCTTCAGATATCAATCCCTGCCGCAATAGCTTCCAGCTTTTTCACTCGTTCTTTCAGGTCGGCGACTTCAATACGCGAGGTAGCGGACGGGAGGGGCGCGTCACCGCCCTGCCGGGCAATGTCCAGTTCGGCATGCTTCAGCGCAATCCAGTCGCGCCAGCCACGCAGGCTGAGCGTGGACACTACGGCCACACAGGTCAGCATGAATGCGCCGATTATGATATAGAAATTGGGATCCTGAGACATGGGGTTCCTTCCTTTCAGTCAGCGGGGGACCGTTTAGCGGTCCCGCAATTGTTCGATTTGCCGGTTAATGTCATTGGCGGCGTTGTTTTCCGTAGCGATCCGTTCGAGAACCTGAATCCTGTCTTTCAGCGTTCGGATTTCCTCGTGCATCCGCAAGGCGTCGGGTTCGCCGAGCATCCTTTGCTGGCCGCCGCCCAATTCCATTTCCTTTTGCTTGTGCCTCGACCAGATGGCGAAACCGCCGAGGAGGAAAGGAGCCAGCGGGATTAAAATCCAGATTTCATCGAACATCGTTACACCTCCTCTTTTTCTATGCGCGTAACCGGGGTCTCGCGCAGATTTTCTATCGCATGGGCGACTTCATACCCACTGTCTGTGATGATCCGCTCCAACACTTGTACGCGTTGTTCGAGCCGACCATTATTCGCGGCATATTGGGCCGCTTTTTCGGCAATCAACTGTGCTTCAAGCTCAAGCTTTCGTTGGCGGTATGCAAACCAGGGTTTCACAAATACGCCGCCAAATATGGCCAATAGTCCACAGCTGATGCCGAGTATGGGAATGATAATGCCGTCCATTTTCCGCTCCTAATTTGAAGGGCCGCGAAGCGCTTCGATTTCCGCCGTCAGCCGGTGGCTGTCGTCGACCACAATCTTTTCGACATTGGCCAGGCGATCCTTGATCGACCCTAATTCGGCGCGCAGCTGGGCATTTTCCTGACTGAGCAGTTTGACGCGCTCTACTGCTTCCTGATCATTTTTTGGATAGACTGCCTGACCCCATGCACCATCCAGCGGATAGCCATTTTTGATACGCATCCATGTTGTGACAACCCAACCAGCAACGCCGACGACGGTGATTAAGGTTACAGGCATCGCCAGCCGCATCAGGCCCTCGATCAAAGTCGGATCCATTTTTCCCTCCCCTTGCGCCTAGCGCAGTTTTTCAATTTCTTCCGACAGACGCCCGGCCTTGTCGGTGACGATGCGTTCCAACACGGCGATACGCTCTTCGAGATTGCCGATTTTTCCATTCAGCGTCTCATTCTCGCTGCTGAGCAAATTGATCTTGCGATCGGCGTCAACATCGACCTTTGGCGTCGTTCCGCCCCATTCATTTTCGAGCGGATAGCCGTGACGGGCCCGGATCCAGTTGTTGATAATCCATCCAGCCGTGCAGATCATGACGATCGCGACGATGAATGAAGATCCTCCAAAACTCATGGCAAATCCTTCCAAGGCAGGCGGCGGGTAACCGGTTTAATGTCCGAATTGCGATATTCGACCCGCCAGTTGCGTTGGTCGGCATCCCGTTTTTTCTTGGCGAAGTGCCGGTAAGCAAACCAGGCAATCAGGCCAAGGACGATAAGGGTGAACATGCTATTTCCTCCCAATAACCGCGCTTAGCGCAGGCTTTCGATTTCGTCGGCCAGCTGTTTGTTGTTGCTGACATAATAGAGTTCGACATCGGCCAGGCGGTTGTCGATTTCCCGGAAGCGTGACCGAATGTCGCGCGTTGTGCGGGCAGGGGATTGCCGGACGCCTTGCCAGAATTTCTGGTCGTCATTGTCGACATAGAGGTGGATCGGCTTTTTGTTGGCGAACCAGGCGGCGCCAAAATAGGCGACCAAGGTCCAGGGGAAACCACCCGCCAGTGTCAGAATGACTGCGCCGAGACGGACCCAGAGAACATCCACACCGGTATAGTCGGAAATCCCGGCGCACACGCCTTTCCATTTGGCATTTTGCTTGTCGAGATAAAATTGTGTGTGTTTGCTGCTCATCTCAACGGTTCCTTTCCAGCCGGCGGATATTTTCTGCGGTATAATCTTCTGCGTCATGGTCGATGCGGCGAGGTGTGAAATTGGGGTTATCCTGTCCGACAAGACGTTCCACCGTGTCCATGCGATCTTCCAGGCGGCGGGCCAGTTCGTACATTTCGCCCAGCAGCCGTTCGTCATCATTGGTCAGCGTCGCCGCCGTTTTCCATTTGGTGAGATGGTGGAGAATGAGCCAGGGGAGGCCGAGAAAGAGGATGCCCACAACAATCGGCACCATGATGATTTCACCGTCCATAATCTCAGCCCTCCTTCTTTGTTTCTTGCTTCATGGCTTTTTTCATCGCCTCCAGTTCGGCGTCGACGACATCGAAGGATTCGAGGGCGGCGATTTCGTCACCAAGAGTGCGGGGTGCGTCGCTGCCAATGGCCAGTGAGTCTGCATAGCCCTGGGCTTCGTCGACCCGGCGTTCCAAAACATCGAAGCGGGAAAAGGCCTCACGAACCTTGTCACCATTATACATGGTCCGCAGCTTGACCTGATTTTCCGCGCTTTCGAGGCGGGTCATCAGCGCATTCTGGCGGCTGCGGGCGTCGGCGAGCTTTTTCTGCAGCTTGTGAATATCCTGCTCTGATGCTTTCAGGGCATCGTTGAGAACATCGACTTCGGCAGTCAGCTGGTCCTTCATGTCTGTGGCTTTGCGCTTTTCGAGCAAAGCTGCCTTGGCAAGATCTTCACGACCCTTCGACAGCGCCAGATGCGCCTTGTCCGTCCAATCCGCCTCAAGAGTGTTCAGCTTGTCGATATGGCGACGCAGTTCTTTCTGGTCGGCGATCGTGCGCGCGGCAGAGGCGCGGACTTCGACAAGGGTTTCTTCCATCTCGAGGATGATCATACGGATCATCTTTGCCGGGTCTTGCGACTTGTCGAGCAAGTCGGTGACGTTGGCGGCGATGATGTCGCGGGTTCGTGAAAAAATGCCCATAGGGTAACTCCGGTTATGACTTGTTCTGTACGCGTCTTCAAAAATGGGGGCGACCGGGGACCTCTTAGGGGGAGGGGGGGAGCCGAGTGACCCCGGTCGCGGGCTTACGAAGTCAGGCAAGATAGCTGACGACGTTTGGCCGTTGGGAGTGGGTGTATGCATTGACCTGATTGTCTTCCTGGTGATTGAACACCGAAATTGCATAGCTGGTAAAGATCATGGACATGGACAAGGCCACGGCCACCCAGAGACGGCTTTCGCTTTCTTTGAAGCTTTCCTGTGCTTTGTTTTCGGTGCTCATGTTGGTCTTCCCTTTATTTGCTTTGCCTGCTTGTGCCGGCTTGCAAACAGTATTGCAGGGAGCGTGCCAATTCCATTTTTTCGCGGAAATTAGCCAGTTTTTCATATTTCTCACCCATATCGCCTAGTAAATATTGCTATTAGGTGGTGAAATATGCCAATCTTTAAAAATGGAGCGTGATAGCCATCAATTTATCGGACAATCGTCTGCCTTTCTGGACGCGGTGGAGCGCGCCAGCCGCGCCGCACCGCTGAACCGGCCGGTGCTGGTGGTTGGCGAACGGGGGACGGGTAAGGAATTGATCGCCGAACGTCTGCACCGCCTCAGCTCCCGCTGGGACGGGCCGCTGGTGACCATGAACTGCGCTGCCCTGCCGGAGACCCTGATCGAAGCGGAATTGTTCGGGCATGAGGCAGGCGCCTTTACGGGTGCCACGCGCTCTCGCGAAGGGCGCTTTGAAGAGGCGGATGGCGGGACGCTGTTCCTCGACGAGTTGGGCACGCTCAGCATGGGCGCACAGGAACGGTTGCTGCGCGCGGTGGAATATGGCGAGGTGACCCGTATCGGATCCTCGCGTCCCGTGCGGGTGGATGTCCGCATCGTTGCCGCTACCAACGAACATTTGCCCAATATGGTCGAGGCGGGCAGATTCCGCGCCGACCTTTTGGACCGGCTCTGCTTTGAAGTCGTCACCTTGCCCCCGCTGCGGGTGCGGGAAGGTGATGTCGAGGTGCTGTCCGATTATTTCGGTCGCCGCATGGCGGCGGAACTGGGCTGGGATGGCTGGCCCGGCTTTGGCGAGCTGGCACGGCGGGCAATGGACAACCATCTGTGGCCGGGCAATGTGCGCGAACTGCGTAATGTCGTCGAACGTGCGGTCTATCGCTGGGCTGATCCGGGGCAGCCCGTCGACTATATCCAGTTCGACCCGTTCGACAGCCCATGGCGGACCGGCATTGCCGCAGCCGCACCGACCAACGCGCCGACGAGCAAGGACAACGAAACCGCCGAGCCGCGCTATTCCACCGATTTGAGTCAGATGGTGGACGTCTCCGACTTTCGCGAGGCGACCGAGAAATATGAAAAGGCTGTGCTGGAACAGGCGCTGGCCAAATGCCGCTATAACCAACGCCAGACCGCAAAGGCGCTCAACCTCAGTTATGACCAGTTACGGCATACATTGAAGAAACATGATTTGTTGGGGTAACGGTGGTTTGGGGTTCGGGGTAACGGCAGAGCGCGTGAGTTTGTGTAAATATAGAGGCCGAGTGAGCACACCCTCCCCCGGCCCCTCCCGCTTGCGGGAGGGGCCGGGGGAGGGTGTGTTGGCAAGGTTTGAATAGTTCACGCAAAGGCGCGAAGGTTTTTAAGAGGGCAGGCGCGCATATTGCCGTTGCTTATGCCGAAGCATGCGGGACATTTTTTACGGGCAACCGCCCCCTTGATAATCTTCGCGTCTTCGCGTGAAATCTTTGTCCCCCTCCCGCTTGCGGGAGAGGGGATAGATCAGCCGCCGTTGGCGCTGACCATGCAGTAGAGCATCGGAATAGACAGCAACGTGTTCAGGCGCGATGTCATCATCGCGGTGGTGGCCGCCTTTGCCTTGGTTGCATCGTCAGCTTCGACAATGCCCAGCGCCTTTTTCTGGTTCGGCCAGATGATGAACCAGACGTTGAATGCCATGATCACCGCAAGCCACATACCGATACCGATCAGCTTGAACGGGTCTTGCAGTGTAAAGGCCTGATGCGCGTATCCAGCGAGAACTGCAACAATGATACCGGTAAGCACAGTCAACGCGGCACCCCAGCGGAAGAAAAACAAAGCGGACGGTGCGATATGTTTGGAAATGCCAGGCTTCAATTCAGCAGGAATTTTTGGCATTGTCGGGATTTGTACGAAATTGAAATAATAGAGCAGGCCGATCCACACGATGCCGAAAAATGTGTGCAGCCACCGTGTTACAGACTGCGCGGTCAGTGCGTCGCCATCAACGCCAAACATCACCGCCACCGCCAGCACCAGTCCCGCGACCAGCACCAGATGAAGATTTCCAAAAAATTTTGCCATTTCAAATCCCCTATGATTTACGTCTATTCTGTCCCTAGCCTAGCCAAGCGATGGTCTGGTTACAAGTCAGGCTTGTCATCTTCCTTCGTTTCATCGCCGAGATTTAGCCCGTGCCGCAACAGCATCGGGATATTTGCCATCGCGAATAGAAATGAAAGTGCGGGCAAGCCGAATGTCTTGACGGTGATATATTGGTCGTTGGTCAAAAGCGGGATGAGAATCTCGTTGAGAATGGCCAGCCCCAGAAAGAACAGCCCCCAGCTTAGCGAAAGCTTCAACCAACCATCATCGCTCAACCCGTCATACGCCTGTTCCAGCAAATATTTCAGCGCAGGTTTCGACCGCGCCCAGCCGATGAGAATAATGGCCGCAAACAGCAAATAGACTGCTGTCGCCTTGTGCTGGATAAAACCGAAATCCCGAAACCAAAGGGTCAGTGCGCCAAAGCCAATGACGAACACCGCCGACATTTTCATCATGGGCGAAATATGCCCCGTTTTCCATTTGGACACGATCATCGCGACGACGATCGCCACCATGAATGCCGCTGTTCCGACCAGCGGACCTTGCACGGGATCAGTATCGGAATGGCCAAAGCGCGATGCGAGAAAGAATAGCAGCAAAGGGCCAAAATCGAGCCCGAAACTGAGCAAGCCCGAGGGCTTTTTTGCCGTTGGTTCAGATGTCATTGCGCGCCGCCGCTAATCGCGCGGGCGAGGTCCTGCGCGTTGAAGGGGCGCAGGTCATCGATGGTTTCCCCGACGCCGATGGCATGGATCGGCAGGCCGAACTGCTTGGCTGCGGCAACCAATATACCGCCGCGCGCGCTGCCATCCAATTTGGTCATGACGAGGCCGGTGACATTGGCGACTTCCTTGAAAATTTCGATTTGCGACAAGGCATTTTGCCCGGTCGTGGCATCCAGAACCAGAACGACGTCATGCGGTGCCTCAGGGTTAAGGCGCCCCAGGACACGCCGGATTTTGGCGAGTTCGTCCATGAGCTCGCGCTTGTTCTGCAGGCGTCCAGCGGTGTCGACGATCAGGACATCAATACCTTCTGCGGTTGCGCGCTTGACCGCGTCGAATACGACCCCTGCGGCATCGCCGCCCTCGGGGCCGGTGACAATCGGTACGCCGATACGGTCCGCCCAGACCTTCAACTGTCCAATGGCCGCGGCGCGGAATGTGTCGCCGGCGGCAAGCATGACGCCATAATCCTGCTCCAGGAACAGATGGGCCAGCTTGGCAATCGTCGTCGTCTTGCCCGACCCATTCACACCGATTACAAGGATAACTTGGGGCCGCGGAAAGGCATCGATGTCGAGGGGTTCGGCGACGGGTGCCAGAACGGCGGCAATCTCATCCTCGACGATCTGCCTGATACCTTCGGCATCAATGCCCTTTTCAAAACGTCCGGCGGCAATTTTTTCGCGGATTTGCACGGCCATTGCCGGGCCAAGGTCCGATTCGATCAACGCATCTTCAATCTCGTCCAGATCCTCTGCATCCAGCTTGGCCTTGGTGACCAGACCGGTGATATTATCGGTCAGCTTGCTTGATGTCTTTTTGAGGCCGCCAAACAGCCGGTCTTTCCAACCTGCATTCTCGCTCATGCAATGACCTCTGCGTGCAACATACCGTCCTTTGTCTCTAACATGCGGGCCGACACGATGCTGCCTTCGGGCATTGGCCTGTCGAGACCCACATAAGCAAAATTTTCGGCATGACCAGCACGACCACCTTTTTCGACCGCAATTTTCTGTACCGAACCCGTCAATGTGCCGAGCCATACGCTGCGTTCGGCGGCGACCGCTTCGCGCAGCGCCTTGGCACGCGCCTTGATCTGGGCAGCCGGAACTTGCGGCATTTTCGCGGCGGGCGTTCCCAATTTGGGGGAATAGGGGAAGATATGCCCATGCACGATCTGGCATTGGCGGACCAGATCGAGGCTGTTCTGGAACATCGCATCATCTTCGGTTGGAAATCCGGCAATGATGTCGGCACCGATGGCGATTTCAGGACGCAAGGCTTTCATCCGCGCAACCAGGTCGATGGCCATTTCACGGCTATGCCGGCGCTTCATCCGCTTCAGGATCATATTGTCGCCAGCCTGCAGCGACAGGTGGACGTGCGGCATCAGACGCGGTTCACCCGTCAGCAGCGCAAACAGGCGCTCGTCAATTTCAACGCCATCGATGGAGGAAAGTCGTAGCCGTTCCAGATCAGGCACAAGCTTCAAAATCCGCTCCACAAGCAAGCCCAGATTGTCCTTCCCGGGAAGATCGGGGCCATAGCTTGTGACGTCCACGCCAGTCAGCACGACTTCTTTAAAGCCTTTGTCGACCAGCGCGCGGATATGACTGACCACGCTGCCCGCCGGAACCGAGCGGCTGTTGCCACGGCCAAAGGGAATGATGCAGAAGGTGCAGCGATGGTCGCAGCCATTTTGCACCTCGACAAAGGCGCGGGTCTTTCCCGAATAGGCGGTGACCAGATGCGGCGCGGTCTGCTGCAACGTCATGATGTCGGATACGACGACGGGACGATCGGGGCTCTTTACGATCTGGTTGAGCAGAATGGGATCCTGTTTTTCGGCATTGCCAAAGATGGCAGAAACTTCGGGCATATTGCGGAAGGTTTCTGGCTCCACCTGTGCGGCGCAGCCTGTGACCATGATGCGGGCATCGGGGCGTCGTTTGCGCGCTTGCCGGATTGCTTGCCGGGTTTGGCGCACGGCTTCATTTGTCACCGCGCAGCTGTTGACGATGACGACATCGTCCTGATCCGCCAACTGTTCGGCCAGCGCATTGCTTTCCGCCAGATTGAGGCGGCAGCCCATACTGATAACTTCAATCTGGCTCACCCGAAATCGTCCCAATCGGCTTCGCCCGCGAAAACATAAGTCGCCCCGCCGGTCATTTCGATCAGCCCGCCAGGTTCCCAGCCAATGGTCAAACTGCCACCTGCCTGATGGACGGTGACAGGTGACGCCACCTTGCCTTGCCGGATGGCGGCGACGGCCGTGGCACAAGCGCCCGTGCCGCAGGCCCGCGTTTCACCGACGCCGCGTTCCCATACGCGTAAGAACACGGCCCCGTCCCGGACCGTCGCGACATTGACATTTACGCGTTCAGGGAAGGCGGCGTCATGTTCGATCTGCGGCCCCAGATGCGCCAAATCGACTGCGTCTATATCGTCTACAAAAAAGATGGCGTGGGGGTTTCCGACATTCACCGCCATAGGGCTGGCCAGTTCGTCCCAGGCCATGGGCATGGCTGCGCTATCCATTGCGAAGGCAAGCGGAATATCCTGCCAGTCGAAACGGGGCGGTGGCATGTGCAGCGTGATGCTGTTTTCGTGATAGGCGCCGTCAATCATACCGCCAGCGGTTTCGATCATTGCATCCTGCCCGAGCAGCGATACGACACAGCGCGTCGCATTTCCGCAGGATTCGACTTCGCTGCCATCCTGATTGAATATCCGCATCCGGACCGTCGCCACGTCGGAAGGTTCCAGCAGGATGAGTTGGTCGCAACCAATCCCCGTTTTGCGGTCCGCCATGGCGCGCGCGCGCGCGTTCGTCATCTCCACAGGGGAGATGCGGGTATCAATGATCACGAAATCATTGCCCAAACCATGCATCTTGTGAAATTTGCCACGCGTCATGCCGCGCGATTTAGGGGCAGTGTGCGCTCAAGTCCAGAATTCATCCAACGTCCGGCGGGACATCGGTGCCATCAGGACGCCTTGCGTTCCTCAACATTCACATAAGGTGTTGATGTTACCTCGGCCTGTCGGCGACGGGCGGGCAGTAGGTCCTTTTGACTTAGCAAATTTCGGACCTGATCGATATTCATCGGCTGGCCAAAATACCATCCTTGACCTTTTGAGCAACCTAAGGCCCTCAATCGCGAGAGGATATTGTCATTTTCGATACCTTCTGCGGTAATCGGGACGTCAAGGCTGGCACCTAATCCGGCAATGGCGCTGACGATAGCGGCGCTTTCGGCATTGTCGAACATTGAGGATACAAAGCTGCGGTCTATTTTGATGCGGTCAAATGGCAAAGCACGTAAATGCGCCAGCGAACTATACCCTGTACCAAAATCATCCAACGCTATCCGGATACCCTGGTTTTTGAGGCTGCCCACAATTGACTGTGCCAGACTGAGGTTTTTGAACAGCGAGCTTTCGGTAATTTCCACCTCCAAGCGGCTCGCCGGAAATCCGGTTTCGACGAGAAGCTTCACGATCTTTTGAGCGAGCCACGGGTCTTTGAGTTGGACAGGCGAAATATTGACCGAAATCGTCAATTTGGGATCCCAGTTTTTTGCCTCGACCATCGCCTTGCGAATGATGCTCATCGACAGATCGCCGATCATGCCGGTTTCTTCAGCGATCGGAATGAAATCATCGGGTGGGATTAAGCCACGCACCGGAGATACCCATCGGGCAAGCATTTCAAAACCCATCAGATCACCGGTGACAAGATCGATCTGCTGTTCAAAATAGGGTACAAATTCATCATTTGGAATCGCGGCCCGAATGTCACCTTCGAGCGAGTTGCGCGAACGCAGTTCGGTTTCCATTCCATTTTCAAACCAGCTATAGCAATTGCGGCCATTTTTCTTCGCCGCATACAATGCGATGTCCGCGCGTCGGATCAGCATATCGATTGAATCACAATCCAGTTCAGGCCGACTAATGCCCACCGAAGCGGTTACTGTCTGTTCCGAGTCCGAAATCGCGACGGGGCGGGCGAGTGCATCGACCAAATCTTCTGCAATACGGTCGACTGCCTCGGGATATTCAGGTTCAAAGACTACGCAAATCCCGAATTCATCTCCGCCTAAACGGGCAATGACGCTGCTTGGCGGGATGACGTCGCGCATTCGATCTGCTACTTCGCGCAACAGAAAGTCGCCACAATCATGACCATAAAGATCGTTGATTTTCTTGAAGCCATCGAGATCAACCATCAAAAAGGCGATGGATTTTCCGCGGCGAGAGGCCCGCGCGCTCAGTTCGGCGGTTTTTTCCTTGACGGCGCGACGGTTGAACAAATTGGTCAACGGATCGGTCATCGCCAAATGCTGCGCGCGCACCTCGGCTTTACGGTACACATCAATTTCATCGCTCAGCGCGCTTGTCCGACGCCATATTAACAATATCAATGCGATATTCAAAAGGAGTGCCGTGACCATAACCTGGTCGGCACCCGGGCTGTTGCCAATAAAGGTCCGAACGGTCTGTGCGCCAACTTGACCGCCGATCGCCACAAACATGGAAATCGCGCCAAACATCACAAAGCCATAGATAAAGCGGCTGCCGATCTTAACATGGGTCAAGATTGCGGGCGCGCTGCTTGAATTGCCTGCTGGTTGTAGTTCCATAGACTTACGAGTTCCAATCCGGCTGGTTAATGCGCCGAAAAAGGTCAACATTTGATTAAATCCGGCGCATAACATTGTGTTTTCAGTTTAGCGGCGCGTTCGTCATCAAAGAAACTTGCATTTCGCAGCCGATCCGACTAATGGGGCGCACAGCGGGCGAGAGTCCGCATTTGAATTTATGGAAAATCAATCTTTTCCAGGCTGGTCGGCGAAGTTTCGCTCACCGGCTTTTTGTTCGTTTATGCCCGGAAACGGGCGTTTTGGTAAGGAAGACGCATGTTTGACAAGCTGAGCGACCGGTTAGGGGGGGTGTTTGACCGCCTGCGTGGTCGCGGTGCGTTGAACGAGGCCGATGTCCGCGAAGCCATGCGCGAAGTGCGCGTCGCTTTGCTGGAGGCCGACGTTGCCCTGCCAGTGGTCCGCGAATTTGTGGACAAGGCGACCGAAAAGGCTGTGGGCCAGTCGGTCCTGAAATCGGTCACGCCCGGCCAGCAGGTCGTCAAGATCGTCAACGATGCGCTTGTCGAAATGCTCGGTGCAGAGCAAAGCGACCTGAATTTGGCTGTCGCGCCGCCGGCGATCATCATGATGGTCGGTCTGCAAGGCTCCGGTAAAACCACCACGACCGCCAAAATCGCGAAGATGTTGAAGGCGAAGCAGGGCAAAAAAGTCCTAATGGCTTCGCTCGACGTCAACCGCCCTGCCGCTCAGGAGCAGCTTGCAACGCTTGGGACGCAGACCGAAGTGGCGACCTTGCCCATCGTGCAGGGGCAGCAGCCGGTCGACATCGCCAAGCGCGCGATGCAGGCCGCGAAATTGCAGGGCTTTGACGTTCTTTTGCTCGATACCGCCGGACGTCTGCACGTCGACCAGCAGTTGATGGACGAAATGCAGGCGGTGGCGAAGGTTTCGGCGCCGCAGGAAATCCTTCTGGTGGTAGACTCGCTGACGGGTCAGGATGCCGTCAATGTCGCCAAGAATTTCGGCGAGCGTGTTGATCTGACCGGCATCGTGCTGACCCGTATGGATGGCGATGCGCGCGGTGGTGCGGCGCTGTCGATGCGCGCCATTACCGGCAAGCCGATCAAATTCGCCGGTGTTGGCGAAAAGCTGGATGCCCTTGAGGCTTTCAATCCCGAACGTGTGGCTGGCCGCATCCTCGGCATGGGCGATGTCGTCGGGCTGGTCGAGCGGGCGGCGGAAATTGTCGACAAGGACGAAGCCGACAAGCTCGCTGCGAAAATGGCCAAGGGTCAGTTCGATATGGACGACCTGAGGACCCAATTCCGCCAGATGACCAAAATGGGCGGTTTGGGCGCGCTGGCGGGCATGATGCCGGGCATGAAAAAAGCCAAGGCGGCGATGGACGCCAGCGGCATGAACGACAAGCTGCTGATCCACATGGACGCCATCATCGGCTCCATGACGCCAAAGGAGCGGGCGAAGCCGGAATTGCTGAACGCCAAGCGGAAAATCCGCATTGCCAAAGGCTCCGGCATGACGGTGCAGGATGTGAACAAGCTGATCAAGATGCATCAGGAAATGGCCACCGCCATGAAGCGCATCCGCAAGATGGGCGGGCTGAAGGGCCTGGCCGCGATGTTCGGCGGCAAGGGTGGCGCAGATCTGGGCGGAGCGATGGAGGGTATGCACGGCCTGCCCCCCGGCGCGATGCCGCCGGGAATGGGCGGTTTGCCCGGGTTGGGCGGCGGCGCAGGAGGACTTCCCCCTGACCTCGCAAGACTTCTTAATAAAAAGAAATAAAGTTTTAATTTAATGTATTTTTATACCAGAAAGGTGAGTTAGTTTTATGGCATTATCCATGCGTTTGTCACGCGGCGGTTCCAAGAAGCGCCCTTATTACAAAATCGTCGTAGCCGACGCCCGCGCACCTCGCGACGGCAAGTTCATTGAACGGATCGGCAGCTACAACCCGCAACTTCCCAAGGACAGTGCGGAGCGCATGATCCTTGACGCCGAACGCGCTAAGCATTGGCTGGCCGCAGGCGCGCAGCCTTCGGACCGCGTTGCCCGTTTCCTTGACCTTGCAGGTGTCAAGGAACGTAAGGTAAAGACCAACCCAAACAAGGGTGAGCCTGGCCAGAAAGCCAAGGATCGCGCTGAAGATAAGGCGACCAAGGCAGCTGAAGCGGCCGAAGCCGCTGCTGTTGCTGCCGCTGCGCCTGCACCTGAGCCAGAGCCTGAAGTTGTAGAAGAAGCCCCTGCTGCAGAAGAAGCGGCCCCGGCTGAAGCGGTTGCTGAAGAAGCTGCACCCGCAGCCGAAGAAGCACCTGCCGCTGAAGAAGTTGCACCTGCGGCTGAAGAAGCTGCACCTGCAGCCGAAGAAGCTCCGCAAGAAAAGGCAGAAGGCTAATGCCTTCTCCCCTCCCGCCTGCGGGAGGGGGCGGGGGAGGGTCAGTCTCGTCACGGCACTCACCCCCCCCTAACTCTTCCCGCAAGCGGGAAGGGGACTTGGCCGTTACCACCGTTACGCTGGCCGCTATTTCTGGCGCGCATGGCGTGACGGGTGAGGTGCGGCTGAAGCTGTTTGCAGACAGCATCGACAGCCTCAAACAGCATAAAAGCTTCAATGACGGCGCCTTGACGGTCAAGTCATTGCGCCCCACCAAAGACGGCGCCATCGCCCGCTTTGCCGAAATCAACGATCGAAACGCCGCGGAAAAGTTGCGGAGCACCGTCCTGACTGTCCCGCGGGAGGCGCTACCTTCTTTAGGCGAAGGTGAATATTATTATAGCGACCTGCTCGGGCTGCCGTGCGTGTCCACCGATGGGACGGATCTTGGCACTTGCATTGCCGTCGAAAATTTCGGCGCGAGCGATGTGTTAGAAATCCAACGCCCCGACGGGAAGAAATTCATGGTTCCAATGACCGCCGATGCCGTCCCTGAATGGGGTGAGCGCATCTTGATTGACGCGGATTTTGTAATATAGTATATACATTGTGTATATACGGAGAGCCTTCATGGGTACTGAATATTCCGCGAAAAGTTTTAAGTCGGGCAACTCGGTGGCTATCAGGATGCCTGCTGCGTTAGGCGTCGAACCAGACCGTGAATGGACAATAACGGAGGATGACGGCGAACTGCATATTCGCGCTAAAGTGCCTGCAAAAAAGAAAATCAATGTAGATAAATTCTGGGGCAAGGCAAAAGGTCTGCGTGTGCCAGAGCGGCGCGACTTTGATGAACGCCCAAGCACGATTGCAGCGCGAATGGCAAAAGAGGCAGAGTGATCCGCTTCCTTCTCGATACAGATTGTTCTATCTATGCAATGCTTGGTACGTACCCCGAGTTACGTTTGCGCCTAGCAGAGTGTAACGTCGGTGAAGTAGCAATTTCGGCGATAAGTTTTGCAGAGATTATAATGGGCGAAAATCTCGGATATCCGCCGGATCGTGAGGTTATAGACGATTTTTTGAGCGTCGTGCAGATTATTCCATTTGATGAAGCCGCAGCTCGAGCATACGCGAACTTGCCGTTTAAACGTGCCCGCTTTGATCGGCTGCTGGCGGCCCATGCGCTTAGCATCGGGGCTACAGTCATTTCAAATAACGAAAAAGACTTCGCCGATGTGCCGGGGTTGAAGGTTGAGAATTGGACGGTTTGAAGCTGTGAAGGACATTATTTTCTTTGCAGCAGGCTTAGCGTTTACAGTTGCTTTACCCACAGTTATTACTTGGACACTCGCATTCTTTGGAATCGGTGGTGATGGCAGGCGAAGAAAGCGCGTAGCGCTTTCGGCGGTATTGGGAATGTCGCTAGTAATCATAGGAAACATGACAGGCGGCTATTCTTGGCAAGATTTGGTGGGCAACTGCATTGCTGCTGGAACTTTGGTTTTTGTGCTATTGGTAGGCCTTGAGGTTGTTTTCGGTTGGTCGCGTAAATGACATTCCAAACCCAAATCCTCACCCTCTACCCAGATATGTTCCCCGGTCCGCTGGGCATTTCGCTGGCGGGGCGTGCGTTGGAGGAGGGGAAATGGACCTGTTCGCCCATCCACATACGCGACTTTGCGACCGACAAGCACCGCACCGTTGACGACACCCCTGCAGGCGGCGGGGCAGGGATGGTTCTGCGGGCGGATATTCTCTCGGCCGCGGTTGAATATGCCCAAAAAGAAATGGCCAAGAACTTAGAAAAAATCCGTTCGCCTCGAGCGAAGTCGAGAGGCCTTTCGGCCACGCATGGTGTCTCGACTTCGCTCAACACGAACGGAAATGGAGGTGTGGCCCCTATACTTGCCATGACCCCGCGCGGCGCACCTATCACCCAATCCCGCATCCGAGAACTCGCCTCTGGCCCCGGCGTCACCATAATCTGCGGGCGTTTCGAGGGTTTCGATGAACGTCTTTTCGACGCCCACCCCGAAATCGAACAGGTCAGCATGGGCGATATCGTCCTGTCCGGCGGAGAAATTGGGGCTTTGATGCTGTTAGATGCTTGCATTCGGCTGCTTCCCGGCGTAATGGGCGCGACTTCCAGCGGTGATGAAGAGTCCTTTGAACAAGGATTGCTTGAATATCCGCACTATACCCGACCCAATGATTGGGAAGGGCGGATGATCCCTGAAGTGTTGCGATCGGGGGATCATGCGAAAATCGCCGCCTGGCGGAAACAAAGGGCGGAGGATGACACCCGGTTACGCAGACCGGACCTTTGGGGGCGTTACAAGGACGCCCGGGTTCGGCCTGCCTCTGACGTGCAACAGAAGAATAAGGATTAAATGGGGCATGAACCTCATCCAGACATTAGAAGCCGAAGCCATTGCGGCATTGGCAGCAACCAAGACCATCCCGGCCTTCCGCGCTGGTGACACCATCAAGGTCGGCGTGAAGGTTATCGAAGGTGACCGCACGCGTATCCAGAATTACGAAGGCGTGTGCATCGCGCGTTCGAACAAGGGCATGGGCTCCAACTTTACCGTTCGCAAAATGTCGTTCGGCGAAGGCGTTGAGCGCGTATTTCCTTTGTACAGCCCGAATATCGACAGCATCGAAGTTGTCCGTCGCGGCGTCGTGCGTCGTGCTAAGCTGTATTATCTGCGCGGTTTGACCGGTAAGAAGGCACGTATTGCCGAGCGCCGCGACCCGCGCCCTATTAAGACCACCGAGGCTGCTGAATAAGCAGGGGCTCCGCGGCGTTCTTAAACCGAACATGAAAGGCCGGGCTCCCACAAAGAGCCCGGCCTTTTTCTTTGTCCAAACCAAATCTGAGGAAAATTCACATGGGTTATCGTATCGTAGTTGCGGGCGCGACGGGCAATGTTGGCCGCGAAGTCGTCAACATCCTTGCCGAGCGCGAATTCCCCGCTGACGAAGTCGCCGTACTGGCATCTTCACGCAGCCAGGGCATAGAAATCGAATATGGCGACACCGGCAAAATGCTGAAGGTCCAGAATATCGAGAATTTCGACTGGGCCGGTTGGGACATGGCGATTTTCGCGATCGGTTCCGATGCGACCAAGAAATTCGCGCCCATTGCGGCGGCGGCTGGATGCGTTGTAATCGACAACAGCTCGCTTCACCGGATGGACCCGGACATTCCCCTGATCGTGCCGGAAGTGAACCCGGACGCGATTGACGGGTACAAGCGCAAGAATATCATCGCCAACCCCAATTGCTCGACCGCGCAGCTTGTGGTCGCGCTGAAGCCTTTGCACGATTATGCGAACATCACCCGCGTGGTGGTATCGACCTATCAGTCGGTGTCCGGTGCGGGCAAGGAAGGCATGGACGAACTGTTCGAACAGAGCCGCAACATCTTTGTCGGCGACAGCGCAGAGCCGAAGAAATTCACCAAGCAGATAGCGTTCAACGTCATCCCGCACATCGATAGCTTCCTGGAAGACGGCTATACCAAGGAAGAATGGAAGATGATGGTCGAGGTCAAGAAGATCCTCGATCCGAAGATCAAGCTGACTGCCACCTGCGTCCGAGTGCCTGTCTTTGTTGGCCATAGCGAAGCTGTGAACATCGAATATGATCGTGAAATGTCGGCAGCCAAGGCAAAGTCGATCCTGCGCGAAGCGCCGGGCATCATGCTGGTCGATAAGCAGGAAGATGGCGGCTATGCCACACCAATCGAAGCCGCTGGCGACGATGCAACCTATATCAGCCGCGTGCGCGAAGACCCCACCGTCGATAACGGACTTGCCTTCTGGTGCGTGTCCGATAACCTTCGCAAGGGGGCGGCCTTGAATGCCGTGCAGATCGCCGAACTGTTGGGACGGCGGCATTTGAAGAAGGGGTAATTCCGGTCATCGTGCATGTTTGACTATAGCCATGCCATCGTCCGAAGCCCCGCTGCGTCCGTCGTGGCAGGGCTGCGGGCAGAGGATGGGCCGGACCCCGATTTTGAAGCGCTCTGCGCCGAACATGCGGCCTATGTCCGCACGCTGGAGGGACTCGGGCTGCATGTGACGCAGCTTGCGGCGTCGGAAGAGTTTCCGGATTCCATCTTCGTGGAGGACCCCGCGCTGGTCTTTGGCGAAGGGGCGATTGTACTCAACCTGGCGGCACCGAGCCGGGCAGGGGAGTCTGCGTTGTTGGCGCCTGTCCTCGAAGATCGGTTTGAAAAGGTCCTGCACATGCAGGGGCCGGGCCATGCCGACGGCGGGGATATTTTGGTTGTGCGGGATCGTGTTCTGATCGGCCTTTCCAACCGCACGGATCGTGCAGGCGCGGAGGAGCTGATTTCGCTTTTGGCGCGTCTGGGCAAAAAGGGCGAGATTGCTGAAACGCCGCCCGGCATTCTGCATTTCAAAACAGGCTGCAGCCTGATTGATGAAGAGACGGTATTTGCCCTCGCACCCATGGTGAATTCGCCTGCTTTTGCGGGCATGCGTGTGGTTGAGGTCCCGGAGGGCGAAGAAAAGGCTGCAAACAAGCTGCGTATCCGGGACAGCATTTTGATGGGTGCCGAGTTTCATAAAAGCCGCACCATCGTGGAATCCTTTGGCATCCCGACCATCGGCTTGAGTGTCGAGCAGATCAGCCGCATCGATGCAGGGCTATCGTGCATGTCTTTGCGCTGGAGAGAGAAAATATGACAATGACCGCCGACCTGTTCTGGTCGTTCCGCAGCCCTTACAGCTACCTCGCCACGCGGCGCTATCGTGCCCTGACCGAGGAATATGACCTGGCCGTCAATCTTCGCCCGGTCTATCCGCTGGCGATCCGGGAACCGGCCTTTTTTGAACGCAGCCATCCCAACTGGCTGCGCTACACCTTTACCGACATGTTCCGCGTGGCGCAGTTCCACGGCATTCCCTTTGGCCCGCCACGGCCCGATCCCATCGTCCAGAACGTGATCACGCGGCAGATCGCGGACGAACAACCCTATATCTTCCGCCTCACACGCCTGGGTCAGGCCGCTGCACGTCGGGGGCAGAGCCTGGCCTTTTGTGACGAGGTGTCGCGGTTGATCTGGGGCGGCGCGGAGAATTGGCATGAGGGCGATCATCTGGCAGGCGCGGCGACGCGCGCTGGCCTCGACCTCGCGGAACTGGATACCGAAGCCGAGCGGGATGCCGAGGCGTTAGACGCAGAAATCGCCGCCAATCAGGCAGCGCTCGAAGCCGCCGGTCATTGGGGCGTACCTACTTTGGTGTTCGATGGCGAACCGTTTTTCGGTCAGGACCGTATCGATATGGCGGTCTGGCGGATGCAGCAAAAGGGTCTGACGCCCCGCGAAAATCCAGCCTAGTCCGCCATTGCCGGTTGCGGTCCGACCGCTGGTTTCCCGGGTTTGAGCAGAAAGATAAGCGGGCTAATCGCTATCAGCAGGAACATCATCAGCTTGAAGTCATCCAGATAGGCGATCATCGTCGCCTGCCGGTTAATCTCCAGGTTAATCAATTGCAGCCCCGCTTCACCCAATGAACCCAGACGGTCTGTAGTCGACAAATCAAGCGTCGGGATGGAAGTCGCGGTAACATGGCCAGCCAGATCCGCATGGCTTGTCTGTATGTTGCGCGCCAGCATCGTTGTCATGATGGAAATGCCGAAGCTGCCACCCAGGCTGCGGAACAGATAGAGCAGCGCCGATCCATCGGTACGCAGACGCATCGGTAGCGTGGAAAAAGCAACGCCATTGAGCGGGATAAACACAAAGCCCATGCCAAAGCCCTGGAACAGGCCGGTGTAGACAATCAGATGCCAGTCCATATTCAGGGACCATTGGGTCATCACCCACATCGACACCGCGGTCATGACAAAACCACTGAAGATGATAATCCGTGGGTCGATCTTTCCGGTGAGGCGCGATGCGATAAACATTGCAAGCAGGATCCCGACCCCGCGCGGGGCGAGCAAAACGCCCGTGTCGTAAACGCTGTAGCCGTAGAGATTTTGCAGCATCGGCGGAAGCAGGGCAAAGATTCCGAACATCATCATCCCCACCAGCAACATCATATTGAGCGAGATGAAAAAGTTGCGGTCGGTTACGAGCAGGCGTTCGAACATTGGCCGGTGGGTCGTTAGCTGATGCACCATGAACATCCACAGCGCAGCCACAACAACCAGCAGCTCGACAATGATTTCCCAGCTTTGCAGCCAGTCTTCCTGTTGGCCTCGGTCAAGCAGAAGCTGGAGAGTTGCCAGACCGATTGCCAACATTGCAAAGCCGAAACGGTCGAGTTCGCGCCGCACAATGGGGCGCGAAGGCAGCAGCCACCATAAAAGCGCCAAGGTTGGAATTCCGATGGGCAGATTGATATAAAACACCCAGCGCCAGTTATAGCTTTCGGTCAACCAACCACCAATCATGGGCCCCAATATCGGCGCGATCATGATACCCATGCCCCATATCGCCATCGCGCGGGGTGCCTCGGACGGTTTGTTGATGTCTAGCATGATCGTTTGCGACAGCGGACCGATAAAGGCAGCGCAAATCCCCTGAAGAATGCGGAAGGCAACCATTTCGGACAGGCTGGTCGCAATGCCGCACAACATGGATGCCAGAATGAATCCGGCCACTGCCCCCAAAAACAGTTTTCGGCTGCCAATGCGGTCGGCGAGCCAGCCGGTAATCGGCATGGCGACGGCACTGGCGACGATATAGCTGGTGAGGACCCAAGTGATGGTGTCCATTGTCGCGCCAAGGCTGGTCTGCATGTGCGGAATGGCGACATTGGCGATTGTTGAATCGAGTATCTGTATAATCGTCGCGCCCATGACCGCGAGCGTCAGAAGGGGTTTATTCGCGACCGGATAAGCCGCGATGTCGCCGGGATTATTGATCGGTGTCGATGCGGACATGTGCCGACAGCCCCGCGATCATTTTGCGCTTTGGTGTGTCGGTAATCCTTATGCGAACCGGCACCCTCTGTGTCACTTTCACCCAGTTGCCATTGGCATTTTGTGCAGGGAGAACGGAAAATTCGGACCCTGTTCCTGCGCCAATGCTGGAAACCTTGCCGCGCACTTTCAGGTCGGGATAGGCATCAAAGGTGATTTCGGCAGGCTGTCCAACCCGCATTTTGGCAAGGTCGGTTTCCTTGAAATTGGCTTCGATCCAACTACGGTCGCAGGCGACAATGGTGACGCCGGGCAAACCCTGGACCATCATCTGTCCAACCTGCAACCGGTCGGCCTGACTGACAACACCAGCAAGGGGTGCGCGCACGACTGTCCGGGAAAGATTGAGCATGGCCTGTTCGCGTTGTGCCTGACCAGCTTTGACAGCCGGGTTGATTCCGGGCGCTGCGGAACCGGTTGCAAGGGCCGCGCGCGCCTTGGTTGCTTCGGCCTGCGCCGAGGCAACACGGCTTCGCGCATCGGATAATGCATGTTCTGCGGCTTGCAAACGGGCGCGGGTCGTAAACCCGTCTTGCATCAGCTTTGACTGCCGCTGATATTCTTTTTCGAAAAAGGCGACATCTTCGCGGGCGCTGTCAATGTCCACACCGGTCGTCTGGAAATCGGTTTCGAGCGCCGTAACGCGCACTTGCGCGGCGGCGATGCTCGCATCGGCTTGATCGATGGCAATGCGATAGGGCTCCGGATCGATCCGGAACAGAAGGTCGCCAGTCTGAACCTTCTGGTTCTCACGCACGGCAACCTCGACTATGCGGCCACCGACTTCGGACGAGATCGAAACCTTGTCCTGCTGAACATAGGCATTGTCGGTCGACACATAATGGTCGTTGGCGATGTAATAGCTTACGCCGCCGATGATCAGCAGCAGGGGTACAGAAATCATGACCGCGATACGTGCAAAGCGGTTTGGCTTTTTGCGGACGCTGGTGTTGATGTCCATTTGGGGATCGGCTTCAGCCATGGGCAGTCTCTAATGGTTTGCGGGTCAGGTTGGTGCGGATGGTGTTCAACATGGATTCGAGTTGGGTGCGCTGGGCGTCGTCAAGCCCTGCCAAGGCATCGTCAAATAACGCAAGCGCGGTGGGGCGCAACGCGCCAATGCGGCTTTCGCCCAAGGTCGTCAGATGCAGACGCCATGCCCTGCGGTCTTTGGGGTCGGCACGGCGTTCGACCAAGCCCGATTCCTGTAATCGATCTATCATTCGGCCAAGCGTAATGGGCTCCACATCCAGCATGTCGGCCATTGTCACCTGCGTGCAGCCATCAAACCGCTTTAACAGCGCCAGAACACGCCATTGCGGACGGGTTACACCAACGGCGCGCGCGCGTTCGTCAAAAGACCGCCGCAGCAAGCGGGCGGCGTCGCCAAGAAGGAAACCAAGATCGTCACTCATTCCATCAACATAATAGCTATGCTTATTATATACAAGATATGTTGATAAGGTCGGGCGGAAAAATGGCTTTTCTCGGCAGGCAGGACATGGCAAGCACCGACACATAAAAAATGCCTGAAAGGGGCTGCATGACAATCGCCACCCAGAGTTTTTCCAGCATCGACGGAGTTGAAATCAGTTGGAGGGAAATAGGGGCAGGGCGACCGTTGCTTCTGATTCATGGATATTTCAGTGATGCAGATACCAACTGGATCAAATATGGCCATGCCGAAAAGCTCGCCGATGCAGGGTACCGCGTCCTTATGCCAGACCTGCGCGCCCATGGGTTGAGTGGTAAGCCCCACGATGCGGCGCTTTACCCCAAGGATATACTGGCGGATGACCAGTTCGCCCTGCTGGCGCACCTTGACGTCATGGATTATGATCTGGGCGGCTATTCGCTCGGCGGGCGGACGGTGGCGCGGATGCTGGTTCGTGGCGCCAAGCCGGGACGCGCGATTATTTCGGGCATGGGGCTCGATGGGCTAACCAGAACGAGCAATCGGGGCAGTCATTTCAAGCATATTCTGGACAATCTGGGCCAGCATGAGCGCGGGTCGGCGGCATTTATGGCCGAAGCCTTTCTGAAAACCACGAAGGGCGACCCGGTGGCCCTGCGCCATATTTTGGATACATTTGTCGATACTGAAGAGGCGCAATTACGTGAATTTGATTTGCCCATCGCCATCATCTGCGGTGTTGATGATCAGGACAATGGTTCTGCAGTCGAACTTGCAAATGCTTTTCCGCACGGAAGGTTATTTGAGATTCCCGGTAATCACATGAGTGCGGTTGTTAAACCGGAACTCGGGCGAGCGATGGTTGGCGCGTTGACGGGAGAGGCATGGTGAACCGTCCGCCATTTGACATACAACCCATTCTTTCGGGCGAAAAAACAAGACTGCGTCCTCTCGCTGAAGATGACTTTGACGCATTGTTCGTCGTCGCCTCGGATCCCGCTATCTGGGCGATGCATCCATATCCAGATCGGCACAAGCGAGAGGTGTTTGAAGATTTTTTTGACGAGGCGATGATGTCGGGTGGCGCATTCGCGATAATCGACCAGACTGACGGAACGATGATCGGCAGCACGCGATTTGCCAATTACGATGCGGACGCTGACGAAATTGAGATAGGCTGGACCTTTTTTGCATGTTCGCATTGGCGCGGAGGTTATAACCGTGAGGTTAAGGCCCTGATGCTGAACTATATATTCCCGCATGTCGGAAACATCATATTTCAAGTCGGTGCACGTAACTTTCGATCGCGCACTGCGGTGGAGCGGCTTGGTGGAAGATTGGTGAAGGAATATGTTCGCGAACATCAAGGTCAGCATAGGGACTATGTCATGTACCGACTAACAGCAGTTGACGCCCGGGCAGGCGCATTGGGAAAGGTGATTTCATAATGCCGGAAAGCAGAATCGAACGTCTTTTCTGGCGCTTTTGGTTGGCCGGCTTGCTCATTCTTGCAGCGATGATCGCCATGAATCCGTGGTTTACCAATGCGGTTTCTCCCTGGGGCATCAGGGACCATCAATCTGCCGGCAACGCCCTTCGAGTGGATGCCATTCAGGCGGCGTGGCAAGCGGCAGGCGTGATGAATCTGGCCCGTTTGGGCATGGCCATCGATCTTGTCTATATCGGTGTTTACTCATTTGGGGCCTATTGCGGCGGGCGGTTATTTGCACGTTCGGGCAAAGCATCCATTCGCCGATTGGGTTGGGTCATAGTTGGTGCATCCTTCATCGTTGGCATTGCCGATTATGTCGAAACAATTTGCCAATTTGTCCAGGCAATGACCTTTGCCGGGAATGACCGGCTGGCTTATATCGCGGCGGTCGCGCAGCCAGTAAAGTCAACCGCCTTCCTCACCACCTTTTTTGGTCTGCTAGCCGCTTTATTCCTTCGACGAATGGCGCGTCGCGTATCTTGACGGCAGGGTAAGAAAGTTCCAACATCGTGCCACAATATTTGCTGGGACTAAATATATGAAAAATCTCGTTTCGCTAGCCGCTTTGGCGGTCGCATCTTTTTCTTTACCCTCGATTGCAATTGCACAGGATATGGCAACCGTGTCGACCCAGCCAACGGTTGCGGACGCAGAGTCCTTCCTTGCCCGGGCCGAAAAGGATCTTTTCGATTTCTCGGTCGAGGGAAACCGTGTGGCCTGGATAAACAACACCTATATTACCGACGATACCGACGCGATTGCAGCCAAATATGGTGAAATCGGAACCGAAAAATCGGTGCAATATGCCCTTGAGGCCGCCAGATACCAGAATGTCGCGGGGCTATCGGCGGTCAGCAAACGCAAATTGGATATCCTTCGCGGCGGGTTGGTTTTGCCTGCGCCGACGACACCGGGTGCCGCAAAAGAGCTGTCGGAAATCGCAACCAAACTCAACTCTGCTTATGGCAAGGGTAAGGGAACGTTAAGAGGCCAGCCGATCAATGGGTCGGATATTGAGGCCGAAATGGGCACAAACCGCAACCCCGAAGAGCTGAAGGAAATGTGGGTGAGCTGGCACGATAATGTCGGCGCACCGATGAAAAATGACTATGTCCGCATGGCCGAGATTGCCAATAAGGGCGCAAATGAGCTTGGTTTTGCCGATCTTGGCGCGATGTGGCGGTCCGGCTATGACATGCCGGCTGATGATTTTGCCAAGTTGACGGACAAGCTCTGGCTTGAAGTAAAGCCGCTTTATGACGAACTTCATACTTATGTCCGAACCCAATTGAACAAGAAATATGGCGATAATGTTCAAGGAAAGACCGGGCCGATCCGCGCGGACCTGCTCGGCAATATGTGGGCGCAGGAATGGGGCGATATCTATGATGTCGTTGCACCTGCGGGGTCGGGCGATATCGGATATGATATTGGCGAATTGCTCAAAGCCAAGAAAATAGATGAAGTCGGCATGGTAAAGACGGGCGAAGGGTTTTTCTCTTCGCTCGGCTTTGCGCCTTTGCCCGAAAGTTTTTATGCGCGCTCGCAATTTTTGAAACCCGCCGACCGTGAAGTGGTATGCCATGCATCTGCATGGGATATCGACAATGTTGATGATTTGCGGATCAAGATGTGCATCAAGATCAACAGCAATGATTTTGTGACCGTACATCATGAACTGGGCCATAATTATTATCAACGCGCCTATAATAAACAGAGCTATTTGCATCTGAACGGTGCCAATGATGGTTTCCACGAAGCCATAGGCGATGCGATCGCGCTTTCGATCACACCTGATTATCTGGTTCAGATTGGCTTGTTGGATGCAAGCAAAGTACCCAATGCCGACAAGGACAACGGGCTTCTGTTGCGTCAGGCGATGGACAAGGTTGCGTTTCTGCCATTCAGTGTGATTGTCGATAAATGGCGTTGGGGTGTGTTTGCAGGGGATATCAAACCTGCCGATTACAACACCGCCTGGACCAAATTACGCACCCAATATCAAGGCATTGTCCCACCGGTCGAGCGTCCCGCCGATGCTTTTGATGCCGGGGCCAAATATCATGTCCCCGGAAACACCCCTTATACCCGTTACTTCCTTGCACGGATTTTGCAGTTCCAGTTTTACAAGGCCGCCTGTGACACGGCCGGCTGGAAAGGCCCGCTGCATCGCTGCTCTTTTTATGGCAATAAAGACGTTGGCGCCCGCCTGAATGCAATGTTGGAAATGGGGGCATCCAAACCATGGCCTGATGCATTGGAGGCGTTCACCGGCAGCCGGGAAATGTCCGGCAAGGCGATGCTGGAATATTTCGCCCCGCTGATGAAATGGCTCAAGGCCCAGAATAAAGGCACCAAAAAAGGGTGGTGATCACCACCCTTTAACCGCCTAACGAAAGGGTGGTTCGTTAAAGGCCCGAAGTTTTCGGCTATGCAGGCTGTTGCCAGCATCGCGCAAAAGCTCGCATGTCTGGATGCCGATCTGTAAATGCGCGGCTATCGCTTCTTCGTAGAATCGATTGGCTTGCCCCGGTAATTTGATCTCGCCGTGCAGCGGCTTGTCCGACACGCATAGCAATGTGCCATAAGGAACGCGGAACCGGTAACCCTGCGCTGCGATGGTTGCTGATTCCATATCGATGGCGATCGCGCGACTTTGGGAAAAACGTAAGGCTGAAGCCGAATAGCGCAGTTCCCAATTGCGGTCATCGGTGGTGACGACCGTACCTGTCCGCATCCGCCGTTTCAAATTGGCTCCGCTTGTACCCGATACTCTTTCGGCCGCAGCGGCCAGGGCTTGCTGAACTTCTGCAATGGGAGGAATGGGAATTTCGGGCGGTAAAACCTCATCCAGAATATGATCATCGCGCAGATAGGCATGCGCGAGAACATAATCCCCGATTCGCTGCGTTTCCCGCAAGCCACCGCAATGGCCAATCATCAACCATGCTTCGGGTCGCATCACTGCCAAATGGTCACAAATTGTTTTGGCGTTGGAAGGACCGACGCCAATATTGACCAGTGTAACCCCGGAGCGATCGGGCGCCATCAGGTGATAGGCAGGCATCTGATGGCGGCGCCATGTGCTATCGGCCACCAACTGGGCTGCATTATCGGTGGGCTTGTCGACAAACAAACCGCCAGCGCCGGACAAGGCTGTATATCGGCCATTGCCGACTTGCTTGCAGGCCCAGCTGACAAATTCATCCACATATCGATGATAGTTGGTGAATAGGATATAATTTTGCACATGTTCGGCAGGCGCGCCGGTGTAATGGCGCAGCCGGGCCAGCGAGAAATCGGTGCGGAGTGCATCGAACAATGCAAGCGGCGAATTGTCGTCACCCTTTATTCGCAAAAGGCCGTCGGCAATTTCGTCACCAATGTCGGCAAGCTCTGTCGTTGGGAAATGTCGGGCCAATTCACTGGGGCTCGTCACCCCCAAATCAAGGTCGGCCGAACCATCCAAGACATAGGGGAAAGGAATTTCCTGCCCGCTGCGCCCGACTGAAATTTCAACTTCATATTGTTCCGAAAGCAGGTCGAGCTGTTCGCCCACATAATCGGAAAACATCTCTGGCTTGGTAAAACTCGTCCGATATGTCCCGACTTTTTCCAATTTGCCAAAGGCGAGGTTCGAAACGGTTTCCCGTTCTTTGCCCCGATAATTGATAATCAGTTCAGGATAGCAGAAATCACGTCCTAGCCGTTCATTTTCTGTCGGTACTATTCCGTCTTTTAGATAGCGCGAAAGCGCTGTTTGCAGACGTTTTACCGAGGATTCATATTCGGCGACAAGCTGCCGGATTATATGGCTGGATTCTGTGCTGGGCATAAGATCATGTCGACGAACTTTGCATTTTTCGCAACAAAAAAGGGAGGGTTACCCCTCCCTTGATTGCATCAATAATATAAGTTCACGACCGGGGTCGCGACAGAAGTTTATAACTGACCCAACATATGGTCCGCCGAACTTACATTAAAATCGCCGGGAGCTTCGACATTGACCTGTTCGACAACGCCATCGTTGACGACCAGCGAGAAACGCTGCCCACGCTTGCCCATGCCGAACGCCGATCCATCCATTTCCAGTCCTAGTGCGGATGCAAAATCGCCATTGCCATCGGCGAGCATTGTAATGGCGTCCGATCCACCAGACTTGTTCCATGCGCCAAGCACAAAAGCGTCGTTCACCGCCGTGCAAGCGATTTCATCAATGCCCTTTGCGGCTAGCTCGTCTGCCTTTTCCACAAAGCCCGGAAGATGGCGCGCCGAACAGGTTGGCGTGAAGGCACCAGGCACGGAAAAAAGCGCGATTCGGCGGCCGGCGAAAAAGTCAGCGGACTGGACCGGTTGCGGACCTTCTGCGGTTGCCTTGACCAATTTTACATCGGGAATTTTGTCGCCAACTGAGATACTCATATGCATTCCTTTCAGGGGTGATTTTGATTCATTCTAATCTGTGACGACCATCCATGTGTCAAGCATGTCGAGGCAGGGCGGACATCCGACGTGTCTGCTGAACCACGCATTTCTCAAATTGTGCCATTTTTCGCAAAATTTATCTCTGCCAGTTTTCAATCGGATATGTGGTTTAACTTTATTTACCATTTCCCTTAGCGGTTGATTCATCAGGATCGTCAATTCTTTGCCTGTTGAACAAGCAAAGGGGTTGGGGAAATGATAAGCTTTTCGAAAAAATTGGCTTTTGTTGCAGCTATGGTTGCGCTGTCGTCGCAACCGGCACATGCGTGCTGGACCAATGCCGCGCAGGATGCAGCCAAGATAAAGCATCTCAATACGATGTTGATGGTCACTGCCTTGCGGTGCCGGAACACACCGGACAATTTCCTGCCGCAATATAACCGCTTCGTTACAAAACATAACAGCCTGATCGGGTCGCAAAATGCCGCGTTGAAAGGATATCTGGCCCAGACCTATGGTGCCCGCGGTGCCGAAGGGGCGTTGGACCGAATGTCTATCGGCTTTGCGAACAGTTATGGGAATGGCCACAAGACCATGAATTGCAAGCAACTGAAAGATCTTGCGACGAAACTGTCGTCGGAATCTCATGGCGTTGTGACCATGGCTGCAGCTGCAGATTCTACAGTGGTCGGCCAATCTTGGAGTGGTCCGGTCTGCCCGACACGGATTGCAACGCGCCCCTAGGCCCTGACCCTAATTCGGGGGACCCAGCATATAAAGTAATCTTTATATTTGATTTCGGTGAAGGCCGGGGCTATGGGCAGGGCCATTCTAAACCCTCCCGGAGATCAAGCCTGTGGCTTTCAACGATTATGTCATTGCCGATATCGGCGAGGCCGATTTTGGCCGTAAAGAAATCAACATTGCCGAAACCGAAATGCCCGGCCTTATGGCCCTGCGTGAAGAATTTGGCGCGTCCCAGCCTTTGAAGGGCGCGCGTATTGTCGGGTCGTTGCACATGACGATCCAGACTGCGGTACTCATCGAAACGCTTGTGGCGCTGGGCGCTGATGTACGCTGGGCGACCTGCAACATCTTTTCGACGCAGGACCACGCCGCTGCGGCGATTGCGGCGCGCGATATCCCTGTATTTGCGGTGAAGGGCGAAAGCCTGGCCGACTATTGGGACTATGTCGGCCGTATTTTTGATTGGGGTGATGACACCACTGCGAATATCATTTTGGACGATGGTGGCGATGCGACCATGTTTGCGCTGTGGGGCGCAAAGCTGGAGCGTGGCGAAAGCTTTGCCGAGCCGGAAAACGAAGAAGAAGTCGAATTCCAACGTGCGCTGAAGGCTTTTGTAGCCGCAAAGCCCGGCTATCTGACCGAGACGGTCCGCAATCTGAAGGGCGTGTCCGAAGAAACCACGACGGGCGTGCACCGTCTTTACGAAATTGCCAAAAAGGGCGAACTGCCTTTCCCGGCAATTAACGTCAATGACAGCGTGACCAAGTCGAAGTTCGACAATCTCTATGGTTGCAAGGAATCGCTCGTCGATGCGATCCGTCGCGCCACCGACGTTATGTTGGCCGGTAAGGTTGCATGCGTTGCCGGTTTCGGCGACGTCGGGAAGGGTTCGGCCCAGTCGCTCCGCAACGGCGGCGCGCGCGTAATGGTCACCGAAGTCGACCCGATCTGCGCTTTGCAGGCGGCGATGGAAGGCTTTGAAGTCGTTACGATGGAAGAAGCTGTGACACGGGCGGATATCTTTTGCACTGCGACCGGAAATGCGGACGTCATTACCGCCGAGCATATGATGAACATGAAACCGATGAGCATTGTGTGCAATATCGGCCATTTCGACAGCGAAATCCAGATAGCGGCCCTGTCCAATTATAACTGGACCGAAGTGAAGCCCGGAACCGACCTCGTTGAATTTCCGGACGGCAAACAGATTATCGTGCTGGCAAAGGGCCGTCTTGTGAACCTTGGATGTGCCACAGGGCACCCGAGCTTCGTGATGTCGTCGAGTTTCACCAATCAGGTTCTGGCCCAGATCGAGCTTTGGACGAACGGTGCCAATTACAAGAATGAAGTTTATGTTCTGCCTAAGCACCTTGATGAAAAGGTGGCTATGCTGCACCTTGAAAAACTGGGCGTGAAGCTGACGAAACTCACCGAAAAGCAGGCCAGCTATATCGGCGTGTCCACCGCCGGGCCGTTCAAGCCAGATCACTATCGTTATTGATCCACATTTTTTGCCCTTGGAAAAGCCCGCTGCGGAAACGTGGCGGGTTTTTTTGTTGCGCCGCGTGGCCTTTCGGGCATTAGCAAACGAGTGAAAGCGCAAAGGATAGCGGACCAATGACGGGCGAGGGCCTGCCAATTGCCCTGATAGGCATTTTGATGGCTTTATGGCTTGTAGGGGCCACTGTTGCCATTTGGGTTGGCCTGTCGTTACGGCGGCAGTCGCACAGGATGTTGCGTCAGACATCCCGGTTGGCCCGGCTGCTGGAAACAGCACCTGCATTCCCTGTTGTGGTCAAAGGGGATGGCCGAATTGAGGCCGCGGACCGCTTTTCAAGGTTGATGGGATTGTCAGCACCTGCCTCGACACTTAGCGACCTTGGCGGGCATGACGATGGTGGCTTGAGCAGTACTGACCTTGCCATGCTTGAAGAAAAGGTGCGCGAAACGCAACGAACCGGGAAAGACTTTGTGCTGCCCTTGCCTGTGTCAGGTTCTCCTCGCAGGCTCCTTGTCGTCGGGGGCATTGCCGACACCGTAATTTACCCCAATGGCGCTGCGTTGCTATGGTTTTTCGATTCCACGGACAGCTTGCGGGAATTAGAAGCACGGACTGAAGAATCCGAAAAGGCAAAATCAGCCTTTGCTGCTTTGGCCGGACTTATTGAATCCGCACCTTTGCCTATGTGGCATCGCAGTCCGGATTTGTCGCTGAACTTTGTGAACATGGCTTATGTCGAAGCGGTAGGGGCATCCGACGGATTTCAGGTTGTGCAAGATGGCATTGAGTTGCTGGAGCCTGAAAACGGCAAAACCGCTGCGGCGTTTGCTTCGGAGGCTATGCAAAAAGGACAGAAAATCGAACGCATTGTTTCGGCGACATTGGGCGCGGAAAGGCGGCAATTGAGGGTGTTTGACATACCCTTGGGCACTGACGGTTCTTCCGGCGTGGCGGGGCTGGCGATTGACATTCAAGACTTGACTGCCGCCCGAAACGAATTTCGGCAATTATCCGATGCACAACGGCACCTGTTGAATATGATGTCAGCCGGGGTTGTTCAATTCGGTTCCGACTATTCCTTGATCTTTGCGAATTTGCCATTCCAGCGGCAGTTTGCATTTCGGGACCAGTGGCTAACCGAAAAGCCGGAATTTGCCCGTGTGCTTGACCGGATGCGTGAAAATGGGAAGTTGCCCGAAGTTCGTGATTTTCCGGCTTGGCGGGGTGAGCGGGAAAATTGGTTTCGCAACCCTGAACCGAGTGAAGAAAATTGGTTGTTGCCGGATGGAACGCATTTGCGCGTATTGGCGCAACCGGTTCCTGATGGTGGTCTGTTGCTCATATTCGAAGATCGGACCGAACAAGCTCAATTGGCGAGCGCACGCGATATCTTGTTGCGTGTTAGAACTGCAACATTTGACAATCTGTTTGAAGCAATTGCGGTATTTGCGGCTGATGGGCGTTTGAGCATCTGGAACCGTTTATTTGCCGAAACCTGGGGACTCCCGGATGAAATTTTGATAAAACACCCGCGGCTAGATGAAATTTTGCCGCTGATGTCCAGGCATCTTAAAAAGCAGTCCCAAATTTCGATCATTGGCGAACTGGTACGTATGACCACAGCCAATAGAGAGCAACGTCGCAGTAAAGCGGCATTTGCAGATGAACGAATTTTTCAGATCGCAACCATTCCTTTACCCGACGGCAATGCCTTGTTCACGATGTTGGATATGTCTGACAGTCTGAAGATCGAGCACGCGCTGCGCGACCGCAATGCCGCATTGCAGGAAGCTGACGGCATCAAAGCGAAGTTCCTGGCGAATATGAGCTATGAATTCCGGACGCCGCTGACGTCGATAAGTGGATTTGCCGATTTGTTGAAAGCGGGGGTTGCGGGCGATTTGAACGATCAGGCGAAAGAATATGTTGACGCGATACTAACGTCGGCAGAACGATTGTCGGAACAGATCAATACCGTACTTGATTATAGCCAAAGTGAAGCGGGTGTGATGCCGATTGCCCGCGAGAAAGTGGATGTGCACAAGCTGTTTGTTGATGTGGCTGCAGCGAAAGAGGGTTTTGCGAAGGAACGCGACGTCGTCCTTCATTTGCAGATTGAAGAAGCAAAAGGCACGTTTTCACTGGACCCTAAGCGAATAGGACAGGCGGTCAGTCAAATTCTTGATAACGCCATACGGTATCACAAAGCGGGCGGCGAAGTCCTTTTATACGCCCGCAAGAGCAATGACCTGCTCGAGATCATCGTCTCCGATAATGGCCCCGGCATCAGTGAAGAAAACCAGAAAATCGTCCAAGGCGATGGCAAGAAGGCGTTGCAGCTTTCCGACGATCCCATATTGCAAGGGCTCGGCCTGCCGCTCGCCAAGCAATTGATCGAAACGCATCATGGCACGTTCCGCATCGAGTCCAAACCGGGCGAAGGTTCCACCATCATCATGACGATCCCGAGCCGATGATCCTGAAGACCGAAGAAGAGATGCGCGCTTTTGGCCGGGAGTTGGCGGGCACCCTGCACGTCGGCGACTGGGTATCGATTGACGGTCCCTTGGGCGCCGGAAAAACGGTGTTATGTGCGGGGATATTGCAAGGTCTGGGTTTCAGCGGGGAAGTCGCAAGCCCGTCCTACGCCATCGTGCATCAATATGATCCCCCCGAAGTATCGATTGCCGTCGCCCATGCAGATTTGTATCGGTTAGATGGTGTCGCCGACCTGGAGGAACTCGGCCTTGCGGACGAGCGGTCCGACCGGATCACCTTGGTGGAATGGGCGGGCCGGGCAGGCGCCGAATATACGGTGCCGACCCTCTCGATTGACATACAGCCTCAGCCGGACGGTTCGCGTGCGGTACAGATGAAGACGGAAGAAAATGACGCAACAGATTGACCCTGTCATGCCCGCCGGGCTGGATGAATTTCTGCACCATAGCGGCTGGAGCGCTGCACGGGTGTACCCCATGCCGGGCGATGCCTCGTTCCGCCGTTACTTCCGGGTGTCACATGCCGAGAAGGGGAGCGCCATTTTGATGGACGCCCCGCCACCGCATGAAGACCCGAAGCCTTTCATCGATGTCGCCCAATATCTGACCGGACAGGGGTTTCGCGCTCCCGTCATATACGGGAAAGACCTGACGCGCGGGCTCGTCCTGATCGAAGATTTCGGCGACCGGCGCATGCGTGAACATCTGGATGCGTTCCCGGCTGATGAGGAAAAAATCTACCGGCGGGCCATCGACACCATCATAGCCCTGTCCAAAAGCACCTGTGCCGACCTGCCGCCCTATAACGAAGAGGTCTATCTGCGCGAGGTGCGGCTGCTGACCGAATGGTACATGCCGGCCATGCGGCTCGATTTCGATCCGGCCGAATTTGACGGGATCTGGCGCAAAACACTCGCACCGATTGCCAATGCCTATATGGTGACTGTCTTGCGCGATTATCATGCAGAAAATGTCATGCTCCTCGACGACGGAGATCAGGGTCTGATTGATTTTCAGGACGCCTTGATCGGGCACCCCGCCTATGATCTGGTGTCGCTGCTGCAAGATGCACGTCGCGATGTGTCCGTGGAACTAGAGGCGGAAATGCTGGATCATTATATCCGCACGGCAAGTCCCGGGGACGATTTCCTGTATCACTATGCCCTGGTTGGCGCACAACGGAATACCAAGATCATCGGCATTTTCACACGGCTGTGGAAGCGTGATGGGAAGGAGCGTTATCTCGACTTTTTGCCACGCATGTGGAAACTGCTCGAACGCGATCTGGACCATCCTGGGCTTGCGCCGCTGAAAAGCTGGTTCGACACATATATCCCGCACGAAGTTCGTCGTATCGCCCCCAATATGCTGGCACCGGAATGAGCCATCATGTGAACACCGCCATGATCATGGCGGCAGGCAAGGGCACGCGGATGATGCCGTTGACGGCAGACAGGCCCAAGCCGCTTGTCGAGGTCGCGGGTACTGCCTTGCTCGACCATGTGCTGGACCATTTACGGGACGCTGGCGTCGGCCAGATTGTCATCAACGCCCATTATCGTGCATCGCAGGTCGAGGACCATATGGCGGACCATGCCGCCGATTTTGAGGTCGCCATCTCGGACGAGCGCGATCTGCTGCTGGATACAGGTGGCGGGCTGGTACGGGCCCTGCCGCTCATTCCCGACGACCCCTTCATTTGCGTCAATGCCGACAATTGGTGGACCAATGACGGCAAAAACGCTTTCACCCGGTTGATGGCGGCATGGGATGACGACGCCATGGACGTCCTCATGCTGCTGATTCCCTATGCCGAGGCAAATAATACCCAAGGCCAGGGTGACTTTGATCTGGATGCCGATGGCCGTTTGTCCCGCAGGAAAGCCGATCAGCAGGCCGCCTATGTCTGGACCGGAATCCAGATGCTGTCCAAGCGCCTCATCATCGATCCGCCGTCAGAAGTATTTTCAACCAATGTCTTTTGGGATCGCGCCATTGCCAAAGGGCGTTGCCATGGGTTGGTGCATCAGGGCCTGTGGTTCGATGTCGGATATCCCGACGCAATCGCAGCAACCGAGGCGAAATTGATGAGCCATGCCCAGCGCTGAACCCGCACATCGGGCGACCCGCGTCTTCACGGTTCCCCTCGGCTCGGATTTTTGCGATGCGACAGTAGGTTTTGTTCTGGCGAACTGCGGCGATGATCCGCTTGGCATAACGCGGATGACGCTGCTTTTGCCGAACAACCGCGCGATCAAGGCGATGACCGAAGCCTTTGTCCGCACCGTCTCACCGGGATTACTGCTGCCGAAAATGGTGGCGATTGGTGACCTCGCGCTGGACGAGGCGCTGGGGCCAATTTTGGACCCGCTGTCGGACGATGACGTCGTCTGGCCGGTTATAAGTCCCACAAGCCGTATCCTGTTGCTGGCCGATCTGGTGGTGAAACACCGGCCAGCGGGGCAATCCGTCACCGCTGCGGAATCCCTGCGTCTTGCGCGTAAACTGGCGGAAATGATCGACGAGCTGGAGATCGAGCAGGTCGATTTTGAACGGCTCAAGTCGGTAGAGGCGGTGGCCGAACTTCCGGAACATTGGCTCAGCGCCTACGGTCAGATCAGCGAGATCATTCCAGCCTATCGCACCGAACTTGCCAACCGCAAGCTGCTGGGCCCCGCGGAACGCAGGAATATTTTGCTGGGCAGGCTCGAACAGCGTTTGCGCGAAAATCCGCTGTCTTCGCCTTTGATTGCCGCCGGCATAACGACATCGGCCATGGCTGTTTCCAACCTGTTGCGCCGGATTGCACGGCTGCCCAACGGATCGGTGATCCTGCCGGGTGTGGACCTGAATATGCCTGAGGCGGATTGGGATGCCTTGCGTCCGCCCAAGACCGAAGACGGTGTTCCAAAGCCCCGTCGCAATGCCGAAGTGCATCCGCAATTCCATTTACGGCTGTTGCTTGATCGCATGGCGATTGCGCGGGACGAAGTTGCACCGGTCTCATCCGGTGCGGCGCCCGCGATGGCCGACAGCATCACCGATATTTTCTGCCTTCCGGAACGCAGTACGCATTGGCGGGCACTTCACGCCGACCGAAAAAAAATGGTGCATGTGCGCCTGATCGAGGCCGACGACAGCGCGCAGGAAGCGAAAATCATCGCTGTCCACATGCGGCAACGGCTCGAAAATGCCGGACAACGCGCAGCATTGATCACTCCGGATCGTGAAATTGCAGCGCGGGTGGCGTCGCAGTTGCGCCGCTGGGGCATTTCGGTGGATGACAGCGCAGGTAAGCCCTTGTTGCAATCGCCCGAGGGCGCCTTGTTTCTGGGTCTGGCCAATGCCGTGGCACGGCGTTTTTCGGCGACCGACGTATTGGAGATCGCAAAGCACCCGCTTGTCCGCATGAAAATGGACCGGTTGGATTGGCTCAATCAGGCGCGCTCGCTCGATGCCCGTATGCGCGGGCCAAGTGTTGGCGTGGGCATTTTTGCTTTTGCGGATGAAATTGCCAAGGCGGCGGATGACGCGCTTAACCTGTGGTGGACAGTCTATAGCGGCCAGCTCACATTGCTGGACGATGGTGCAAAGGGCGGGCTTGTCGCTGCGCTCGATGCCATGAAGATGGTCGCCGATACATTGACGGACGGACAGATCTGGAAAGGTGCCGCAGGCCGAGAGCTGGCGGGGGCCTTGGCCGAATTGGGTGAGTGCAACTTGTCCGCCATTCCCATGGACGACAGCAGCGCGTTGCCCGCAATTATAACCGAACTGCTTTCCGGTGCTGTCGTTCGTCCGCCTTATGGTGGCCATCCACGGGTCGCCATATACGGTTTGCTGGAGGCCCGCTTGCAAAAGGCGGATCTTGTCATCTGTGCAGGCCTCAATGAAACAGTCTGGCCGCAAATTGCGCAGCCGGACCCTTGGCTGGCCCCGGCGATCCGTCGGCATTTGGGTCTGGCGACGCTTGATCGCAATGTCGGTCTTTCGGCGCATGATTTGGCGACGGCGCTCGGCGCAAAAGATGTGGTGCTCACGCGGGCGCGTCGTGATCGTGGCGGGCCAAGTGTGGCTTCGCGCTTTCTGCTGCGGATGCGTGCCTATCTTGGCGATGCGTTGCAGCAGGATGAAACCACGCCGCAACTGGCCGCACTATTGGACGATGTGCGTGAAAAGCTGCAATTCGCACCCCGGCCCAAACCGATGCCGACGGCGGAGCAGCGGCGCGTGGGCATTTCGGTAACCGATTTCGACCAGCTCAAGTCGGACCCTTATTCCTTTTACGCCAAGCGCGTTTTGCGGTTGCGTCCCATGGATCCGGTCGATGCCGAACCCGACCACAAATGGCGCGGCATCCTTGTGCACGACATATTGGAAAAATGGTTCCGCGACGACAAATGCGCCCCGGAAAAGTTGATTGCGCGAGCGGACGCCTTGCTGACCAACGGCGCGCTTGATCCCATTCTTCGGACGCTGTGGCAGCCCCGTATTGCCGAAGGTCTGCGCTGGATTGCCGACCAAACACAAAAGCTGCGGGACGAAGATGGGCGGCAGTTGCTGGTTGCCGAAGAGAAAGGCAAATTTGACTTGTGCGGTATCACCATTACCGGCCGCGCCGACCGTATTGATGCTGCCGCCGATGGCAGTCTGATCATCATGGATTATAAGACCGGCGGATCGCCCAAGCCCAAGCAGATTAATGCGGGTTTTGCGTTGCAGTTGGGGCTGATCGGTTTGATGGCCGAACGCGGCGCGATAAAGGGCGTAAGCGGCGACGCGCTGGGATTTGAATATTGGAGTTTAGGTAAAGACCAGAAGCGAGGTGCTTTTGGATATATCGCCCATGCTACGGCAACAAAGGCCAGCGACAAAAAGAAAGCGGCCGACGAATTTGTGGCCTTCATCACGCGTCAGGCCGAAGACGCGTTGAACCTGTGGATATTGGGTGAAGCTCCTTTTACGGCGAAACTGCACCCCGAATACTCAAACTATGCCGACTATGACCATTTGATGCGCCTGCAGGAATGGGACGGTCGCCAGTCGATTGCCGAGGCGGACGGCGCATGAGCGACGAAAAGGAACCCAAGCCGCTCTATCCGCTCATCCCCGCGCAGTTGGCGGCGGTCCAGCCAGAGGAGAATATCTGGCTCAGCGCCTCGGCTGGCACCGGCAAGACGCAGGTATTGACCGCGCGCGTCATCCGGTTGTTGCTGGAGGAAGGAGTCGAACCCGAAAATCTGTTGTGCATCACCTTTACCAAGGCGGGAGCTGCGGAAATGGCGGAACGTATCAATCAACGGCTCGCATCCTGGGTGCAGTTGGAAGACACCGCGCTGTTCCAAGATATGGAGGCAATCGGGGCCAAGTCGGGCCCGGAATACCGCCAGCGCGCCAGCGAATTGTTCGCCAAAGTGTTGGATGCACCGGGTGGCGGGTTGCAGATTTTGACCATCCACAGTTTCTGCCAGTCGCTTTTGGGAAGCTTTCCCGAAGAGGCAGGTCTGGTCCCGGGATTCAAGCCGATCGAAGGGGCCGAGCAGCAGGCGCTGCTGCGCGAGGCGCTGGCCAGCATGGTCATCGCGGCTGAAGAGGCACATGATCACGACTTGATCCGAAGCCTGCAAAAGCTGAGCCTTGCTATGGGCGAAGAGGCGGCGGCGAAATTCCTCGCCAAATGTGCGGCGGTTCCGGATGTTATGGAGGCTATTCCCGAAGGGGCGGGGGCTATTGTTTGGGCGCGGCGCTTGGCGGGGGTTACATTTGAAGAGCCCCTGGACGATTGGATTGCATTGGCACTGTCCGATGATGCGATAGATCGCAGTGCGCTAGAAACCGTCGCAGCATTGAACAAAGTTTGGGGAACCGCGACCGGTCTGAAGCGTGCTGCTACCATATCGGAATGGCTGGAATCCGATGTGACGCAACGTGGGGCAACCCTCGAAAAGTTGCATTTCTGCTGGTGGAACAAGTCGAAAGACGAACCGCAGACACAAACAAAGGGTCAGGTTCCTCAAGTCGATGAGTATCCTGAATTAGCTCTCGACCTCGCAAACTGGACCAAACCGCTGTTGGAGACTCTGACACGCGCCGACTATGCCGAACGGCTCGCCAGCGCCTTGCTCGTCGGCAAGAGGCTGGCCCAATTTTACACCCACGCCAAGCATGCACGGGGTGTGATCGACTTTGACGATATGATCCGGCGTACCGCCGCGCTGCTCAACAGCGGCGCAATGGCGCAATGGGTGCGCTTCAAGCTGGACAAGCAGATCGACCATATTCTCGTCGACGAAGCGCAAGATACAAATCAGGCGCAATGGGACATTGTGGCCGCGCTCGCGTCCGACTTTTTCAGCGGCTTTGGCCAGAATGCCGATACCATCCGGACCATATTCTCCGTCGGCGATTTCAAGCAGGCCATTTACGGGTTTCAGGGCACCGCACCCGAACGCTACGAAGAGGCAGGAAAGAAATTCGGCGAGGATATTGCGGGGGCAGGGGGAGAACTCGCCCGCCTGACCCTGTCGCAAAGTTTCCGGTCAACGACACCGGTCTTGCAATTCGTCAATGCGCTGATCGATGAAGTGGGGCACGCGAATTTCGGTATCTCGGACGAGGTTCCCGACCATTATAGCCGGATGCCGGCCGAGGTCGGGATGGTCGAACTCCTGACACCTGTATCACCGAAGTCCGCCGACGAAGAGGGGGACGATGACGAGGAAAGCTGGGTCCCCAATCAAAAGCGCGACCTTGCCGAAAGGCTGGCGGATTATGCGAAGGAACTGATCGACCAGAAGCCGTGGCTTGCGACGCAAAAGCGGCCGTTGGAGCCGAAGGATATCATGTTCCTTCTTCGCAATCGGAGCGATGTTGCTTCGCTGCTCGTCGCGCAATTGCATGAGCGTGGTGTTCCGGTGGCCGGTGTCGACCGCCTGCGGCTTGCCCAGCCGCTGGTGGTGCAGGACCTGCTGGCGGTCATCCGCTTCGTGTTGCAGCCGCTCGACGACCTCAGCCTTGCGTGCATCATGGTGTCGCCGATTATCGGTTGGACACAGGAAAAGCTACTCGAATTTTGCTATCGTGGGGAGCGGAAGGTCAGCCTGTGGCAGCATCTGCGCGGGCAGGACGCGATTGCCGATGAGCTGGAGCCGCTGCGCGCCATGCTGGACGCGGCGGATTTTGTGACCGTCTATGATTTCCTCGAACAGATATTGTCCGGACCCATCGGCGCGCGGCGGAAATTCGTGGCGCGGTTGGGGACCGAAGCGTTGGTGCCGATGGAGGAAATGCTGAACACTGCGCTGCTGTTCCAGCAACAGCAAGGCGGCGGGCTGCAGAGCTTTCTGCACTGGTTTGAAAAGGGCGAGAATATCATCAAGCGCGAAGGCGCGGGTGGTGCGAACGAGGTGCGGGTGATGACGGTGCATGGGTCCAAGGGCCTGCAGGCGCCCGTCGTCATTCTCGCCGACGCCACCTCCGATCCGCGCAAGAAACCCGACCGGACGTCGGCGCTCGTCATGGATGAAGGCAAGAATGTGCCGCTGCTCGCCATCCGCAGCGCTGAAAAGTCGGGGCGATTGCAGGAGATTGTAGAGCTGCAGGAGACCCGCGAACTGCAGGAACATCGCCGCCTCCTCTACGTCGCGGTCACGCGCGCCGAGGAGCGGCTGATCATGGGCGGGGCGTTGAGCGGGCAGAATAAGGGCGTTCCTCCAGCGGACAGCTGGTTCGCGATGATGGAAGGCGCGATGCGCGCCCTCGGCCATGAATGGGAGGATGACGTGCGCTGGGGCCAGGTCATGCGGCATGTGGGTGCAGATGGCGTATCGGCCGCGCCGCCCGCCACCCGCGATCAAAGCGCAAAGGACAACCCCGCTCCGTTGGAAGCACCTGCATGGCTCTTTGCCCCCGCACCGCAGGAATCCCGCCCGCCAAGGCCTCTGGTACCATCACGGCTTGAGGATGACGACTATGGCGACGCCCCGCCCAGCCTCGCGATGCAGGCGGCGGCGACGCGGGGGAAATTGTTGCACGCGCTGTTCGAGCGGATCACGGACGAGGCGTCCCTCGATGCCGCCGCCAAATGGCTGGACATTACCGTGCGCGACGCCGCTATCGACAAGCGCCAGATCCTCGACGCCGTAACGGCGGTCGTTCGCAACCCCGAATGGGCGGATTTCTTCAAGGCCGATGCCCGGGCAGAGGTGCCTTTGGCGGCGCTGGTAGGTGAAACGGTGATCACCGGACGGATCGACAGGATGATCGTCGAGCCGGGACGCGTAAGGATCATCGACTTCAAGACCGGCCGCTCCGTCCCCCAAGATGAACAGAGCGTTATCACGCCGTATCTTAGGCAAATGGCGCATTATGTCGCGGCATTCGAGACGATATTCCCAGACTCCGTGGTGGAGGCATCACTGCTCTTCACCCACGCCCCGCGCCTTGTCCGCTTGCCGGATAGCGTTTTGCAGCCCCACAAACCTGCCTCTACCGTTTAAAAGCAATTCTATCGTGTCGCTGCCTTGTCAGTCCGCCCTGCAGCGCATAGATTGCGGGTCAACAAAGGAGATTATTATGGCTACCAAATCCGTAGGCGATAGCGATTTCAGCGCGCAAGTACTGCAATCCGAACGTCCCGTTCTCGTCGATTTCTGGGCAGAATGGTGCGGCCCGTGTAAAATGATCGGCCCCAGCCTCGAAGAAATCAGCGAAGAACTGGGCGGACAGGTCGATATTGTGAAGCTGAATATCGACGACCATCCCGACACCCCCGCCAAATATGGCGTGCGCGGCATTCCGACGATGATCCTGTTCAAGGGCGGCGAAATCGCCGACACCAAGGTTGGTGCCGCACCCAAAGCGCAGATCAAAGGCTGGCTTGAAGCCGCACTTTAAAGAAATTTGCGGCATCGCGGGGTCACCCTTTCGATGCCGTCATATAGGGTTTCGACCCTAACTTCGATAATCGGCGTTGATGCTGATATAGCCGTGGGTGAGGTCGCACGTCCACACGCTCGCCCGGCCAGTGCCGAGTCCCAGATCAACGCCGATTTCGATTTCCTGGCCCTTCAGATGTACCGCAACAGGGGTCTCATCATAACCGTCCACCGGTAAACCGTGCCGCGCGACCTGGGTTGAACCAAAGCTGATCGACAGCAAGTCACGATCCGCAGGTTCCCCCGCTTTTCCGACTGCCATCACGACGCGCCCCCAATTGGCATCCTCACCGGCAATCGCTGTTTTAACGAGCGGCGAATTGGCGATAGCCAAACCCACGCGCCGGGCGCTGTCGTCATTTACGGCACCGCTCACATGAATCGCGATAAATTTCTGCGCGCCTTCGCCATCGCGGACGACCAAATGGGCAAGTTGCAAGCAAGTGTCGCGCAATGCGGCGGCGAAGGCATCTGCACCGGCATCGGCAAAGGAGCCAAGCGTCGCGTTTCCGGCCTTGCCGGTTGCAAAGGCGAGCACCGTGTCGCTGGTCGACGTGTCGCTATCCACCGTGATGCAGCTAAAGCTACCGCTATTTGCTTCGGACAAGAGCTGCTGAAGAAAGGGTGCCTCGACGGAAGCATCGGTAAAGATATAGCCCAGCATGGTAGCCATGTCGGGCGCGATCATGCCCGACCCTTTGATGATCCCCACAAGATTCACCTTGACCCCGTCAATCATGGCGCTGGCCGTGGCACCTTTCGCAAAGGTATCTGTCGTTCCAATGGTGTTGGCCGCATCTTCCCATGAACAGGGTTCGGCGTTGAATATGGCGTCGAGACCGGCTTCGGCTTTATCTTTGGGCAGGGGGACGCCGATGACGCCCGTGGACGACACAAACACAGTGTCTTGGGCACAGCTTAGATGCGCCGCGACTTTGGAGGTAATGGCTTCGACCGCTGCCAGCCCGCGCCGCCCCGTAAAGGCGTTGCTGTTACCTGCATTGACGACAAGCGCGCGAGCCTGTCCGCCTTTGATATTCTGCCGGCATAGTTCGACTTCGGACGAACAGCATATGTTCTGCGTGGTGACTCCAGCGACTGTCGTGCCCTCATCGAGTTCGACAAATGTCAAATCGCACCGCCCCCAATCCTTGTACCCCGCCCGCGCAATGCGCGGCGTTGCCCCTGCAATCGATGGCATGGCAGGAAAGGGCAGGGCGAGGGGCGATTTTGCTGACAAATTGAGAGTCTTTCGTTCAAAAACGGCGATGAGGGTGCGCCGGTACAGAAGTCTTATATCCTTGTGAGGGGCTAGCAGTAAATTTCGTCGAAACAAATGTTGAAACGGTGTCGGCAATGATTGCAACTTCTTCCAAAAAAAGCATTGCTGCGTTCGGGATAGACTTAAGTGGACGGCATGCCTATATGCCCCGAAGCACTAAACAGGGCCTACCATGCGTTTGCTGATTTATCTCTTGGCGATGATGACCGGATTTTCCGCAGCAGAAGCCGCGCGACCAATGTCGGCTACGCCTGCTACTTTGGGTTCTGCCATGTCTTCAGCGGCGAGTGTTGCCGCGTCAGTCGCGCTTGTCCAGCGACGGGATATGCCGCCCTCTATCCTTGTCAGTATCAAGAGGGCTGCGCCTTCGCGCACGATCTCGCCCCGCACATTTGATGCGAAAATTTTTATCGCGCCAACGCCGGTGATGGCGCACGACGTTTCTCTACAATAGAGAATTGTGGCGCGTCTTCGCACGCACCAAATTGTTGAGCCCCTTTTTATCGCCGCCAGCCTATGGCGCTTTCATATATAAATACATCAAAGGAAACCCCCATGCTTGGTGGAGTAGCAAAAGCTATATTCGGTTCTTCGAACGACCGTTACGTCAAATCGATCATGAAGATCGTACAAAAAATCAATGCGTTAGAAGATGAAATATCGGCAATGGCGGATGAACGCCTGACTCAACAGACGCAGATATTTCGCGATCGCCTGAATTCAGGCGAAACTCTTGACGATATACTGCCAGAGGCATTTGCAACGGTGCGCGAAGCGTCCAAGCGCGTGATGGGTATGCGGCATTTCGACGTGCAAATGGTTGGCGGGATCGTGCTTCACCGTGGTGAGATCGCAGAAATGCGGACCGGCGAGGGAAAGACGCTTACAGAAACGCTGGCCTGTTATCTCAACGCTCTTGAGGGCAAAGGCGTCCATGTCGTTACCGTTAATGACTATCTGGCCCGCCGCGATGCCGAGTGGATGGGGCGCATATACGGATTTCTTGGTTTGACGACCGGTGTCGTTGTTCCCAGCGTTTCCGAACATGAACGGCGGGCCGCCTACAATAGCGACATAACCTATGCGACAAATAACGAACTCGGATTTGATTATCTGCGCGATAATATGAAATATGAGCGCGCACAAATGGTCCAGCGGCCATTTAATTTCGCCATAGTTGATGAAGTGGACTCGATCCTCGTTGATGAAGCCCGAACTCCATTGATTATTTCGGGGCCAACCGACGACAAATCGGAACTCTACATGCAAGTCCACGCGGTCGTGCTGCAACTTGACGATGGCGATTATGAAAAGGACGAAAAAAGCCGCAATCTCACTTTGACGGAGGATGGGACCGAAAAAGCGGAGCGGTTGCTGGAAGATGCCGGTTTGTTAACTGGTTCAAATCTTTATGATTATGAAAATACATTGGTCGTGCATCACCTCGACCAGGCGCTCAAAGCAAATGTCATGTTTAAGCGCGATACTGATTACATCGTAAAGGACGGCAAAGTCATCATCATCGACGAATTTACCGGTCGGATGATGGACGGGCGTCGTTGGTCCAATGGTTTGCATCAGGCGGTTGAGGCCAAAGAAGGCGTTCAGATCGAACCCGAAAATCAGACATTGGCAACCATAACTTTCCAAAACTATTTCCGCATGTATCCAAAGCTGTCAGGTATGACCGGAACCGCCGCGACAGAAGCAGGCGAATTTCACGAGATTTACAAGTTGAACGTCGTCGAAATACCAACCAATTTGCCGGTCAAGCGTATCGATGAGGATGATCAATTCTATAAGAATACACAGGACAAATTCGGCGCGATTGCCAAGACAATCAAGGAGGCCAATGATCGGGGTCAGCCGGTTTTGGTGGGAACTGTGTCCATTGAGAAATCTGAATTACTTTCGGAGTTTCTGGAAAAAGAGGGTGTTAAGCATAGCGTTCTGAATGCTCGTTTTCATGAAAGCGAAGCGCATATTGTTGCCCAGGCAGGCCGATTGGGAAGTGTGACGATTGCCACGAACATGGCGGGACGTGGCACCGACATCCAGTTGGGCGGCAACTATGAATTCCGCTTGGAAGATGAAATTGGCGATATGCCCGAAGGTCCAGAGCGCGACGCCGCCGTTGCTGCTTTGAAGGCCGAAATTGCTGCGGAAAAGGCGAAGGTTATTGAAGCTGGTGGCTTATTCGTATTGGCAACCGAGCGCCATGAAAGCCGACGTATCGATAATCAGTTGCGCGGTCGTTCCGGACGTCAAGGTGACCCGGGTCTTTCGCGCTTCTATCTGTCGCTTGACGATGATCTTTTGCGGATATTCGGATCGGAAACATTGTTCTCGCGCATGATGAATTCGAGCCTTGAGGATGGCGAAGCGATTGGGGGCAAATGGCTATCGAAAGCAATTGAAACCGCGCAAAGGAAAGTCGAGGCGCGCAATTATGATATCCGCAAACAGCTGGTGGAATATGACAATGTCATGAACGACCAGCGCAAGGTCATATATGAACAACGCAGCGATATCATGGATGCCGAAGCCGTTGACGAAATTATTGAAGATATGCGGAACGATACCGTCAATATGATGGTCGGCGATCATTGTCCGGTGGGTACATATCCAGAGCAATGGGATATTGACGGACTAAAGCAGAAATGTGCCGAAGTGCTCGGCTTGGCTCCCGATATCGACAGCTGGTTGCAGGAAGATGCGATTGAGCCGGAAATCATTGAATCGCGTCTTGCCGAAATGGCGACGGCGAAATTTGCCGCCAAGGGGGTCGAACTGGATGTGACCGTTTGGCGACAAGTTGAGAAAAGCATATTATTGCAGACGCTTGACCATCACTGGAAAGAGCATCTTTCCACGCTCGATGCCTTGCGGCAGGTAATTTATTTGCGCGCTTATGCACAGAAAAATCCTATCAATGAGTATAAGCAGGAAGCATTCGGTCTCTTTGAAAGGATGCTTGCCGCCATTCGAGAAGGCGTTACCAAAGCCATTGCAACCAATGAATTCAAGGCAGAGCAGGAATTGGTGCCACCTGAATTGCCCGAACTTCCGGATTTTCTGACGACCCACATTGACCCGTTCACAGGTGAAGATGACAGCGCCGATGTTGATCCAGCTTCGCTAGGATTGGTGACAACGCGCGCTGTGCGCCAAGCTTCGGCGATGCAAGGAACCGATCCCTTTGCCGGTAATCCCGATATTCGCAGAAATGACCCATGTCCTTGTGGATCGGGTCAAAAATATAAGCATTGTCACGGAGCCTACTGACCGACACCTAAGAGGACCCGACCAAGAGTATAATGCGAGCCCAACAGCTTGGTTCTCGTAAAACATCCTTGCAGTTCATCGTGAAGGTGGTTCAGGATGACGCTGTACATTTGGGGGAGGCGATGATGGTCTGGCTTACCGGTTTATTCGCTTTGGTGGCGTTGATTTACGCGTCAGTAGGTTTTGGTGGAGGGTCAACTTACACGGCCCTGCTGGGATTGTGGGGCATTGATTACGCGCTCATTCCCATCATTTCACTGTTGTGCAATATCGTCGTTGTGTCCGGTGGCAGCTATCGCTTCGTTCGGGCAGGGTTGGTGAAATGGCCGCAGGTCATGCCCCTGTTGCTTGTTTCGGCACCGCTTGCCTTTATCGGTGGACTTGTACCGCTCAAACAATGGCTGTTTCTCATGATATTGGGCAGCGCATTGTTGATATCGGCGGTGGCGTTGATTGTGCAGCCTGAAAGGATGGCGCCACGGCGTATTTCCAAGCGGATGCTGCTGGTCCTATCGGGCGGCGTGGGCTTGCTGGCCGGCCTGTCCGGCATTGGCGGTGGGATATTCATGGCGCCGGTGTTGCACCTGATCCGATGGTCCAATGCCCGCCGGATTGCGGCCTTTGCGTCATTATATATCCTGATCAACTCGGTCACCGGATTGGCGGGGCAGCTTATCAAGGCGGGGCCGCAATCGCTGGCCGAACCGGCGGGGCAGTATTGGCCGCTGCTGATCGCTGTTTTTGTGGGCGGCCAGATTGGCAGCATGTTGGGGATGAAGATCCTGACACCGCGCCTGCTCAAGACATTGACCGCGCTGTTGGTGGGCTATGCCGCGCTGCGTCTGCTGTGGCAGGGCTGGGGCCTGATGTAGGTAAAAATGGCTCCCCGGGAGGAAAGCCATTAAGTCAATTAAATCAATAAAATATACACTTTTGCGGACCTGTTTCGGACCAGACAGTTCTGCGGTGTCCCGCATGTAATGTCTCACATAAGCAGTATTTGATAATTACAGAAACTACTCAAATCAGTCGTAAAGTTAGAAAGACGCATGCATTTCGATAATGCTATGAATTCTTGAAGGCGGTCCCTGCCATTGGTTCATAGGCTGAACGAACGGCAGCTTTCGGACATTATGCAACAAAAGCGGACTGTCGGCAAACGACAACATTGCGGACGTTCGATTATATCACTAAATCGTCGGCATGAGCACCAGCTTGACCTTCGGTTACCGATTTAGCGATGACCCAAACGACGATTTTGGTTGGCTAAAGGTAGATGTCCTTGGCGACCACTTTTCAGGTCAAGGTGGTTTTTGGGTGCAATGGCAGGATGTGAAAGAGTTCGGTGAAGCTCTGTCCATGTATCCAATTTTGCCAGAGACTCCAATCAAGGCAGCTTGGGGTTACGAGCCTTGGGAGGGCGACTCCCTCGTGGTTAGCATTGAAGTCGCCCCCGCTGACAAGCGAGGGAATTTGTCAGTTCAAGTTTGGTTACGTGATTACATAGAAATGGGTGACGGAGCGCCGTCCAACTGTGTTCGCACGACTTTCAAGACCAACTATCCCGAGCTTGAAAACTTCCGCAATGCGATAGCTCAACTGATGGATGGGAAGGCTAAAGAGGCGGTTCTTGTGGGACAATAGCCGTCCGCTAACCACAACATTCCTGCCGTTCCCCGCCGATGTTTGATGACTTGCAACCTGCCTTTCGTTCATTAGCTATGATCGTTCGGCGCCTTCAAAGCAAGTTCGGGCGCGGTAGGTGTCGTGGACAATAGCCTTCAGCAATCCGCAGCGCGGTAACGCGTGCAGGGCAATCCGCGGCACGGTCCCTCTGACTCGGTTGCCGAACTCAAGCGTCTTCAGAGAAAACGAACTTCGACCCAACATAGGAGCGCACGACCTTTTGCGGCATCACGCGCAAGGCTTCGGCGATAAAAACTTCGCCCGTACAGTGCATTGGCACGATGTACGTCGGATCGATCAAGGCGAACTCGGCAACCGTCCGTCGGGCTTCTTCTTCGGTTCGGGGGCGAACGAGGTGAAAGCCGCCCAGCACGGCATGGACTTTCTTGATACCTGAGATCGCCTGTGCGCGAAGAACGGAGTTGATTACGCCGCGGTGGCTGCACGATGCAATCACAACCAAGCCGAGGCCTTTGACTGCATAGCAGGTGGCGAGCTCATGCTCGGCGTCGTCGGGCAATTCCGTCGCCGATCGCTTGGCCGCATTGAGGCTTGCACGATCACAGCCGATACCTGGTCGCATCCGTGTGGGAATGGCCGAGCGTTCGAAGCTTTCAAGGGGAATGATCCCCGTCGTAAACGCCTGGTCTGCAACAACTGCAGCATCGGGGCGGATCGTCACATCGAAGCCGGCTCTCGAGAGCGCCATGCGATCAAGCGTTCCCATGATCGGCGGTGGATTGCCGATCATCGCCACGCGTTCGCAGAACGCTTCCTCGCCGCCCACGAACAGCGGGACGCGGCGGGCGTTCGATACTGCTTCACCAAACACGCCTGTGAAGCCGCCATAATGGTCGAGATGGCCGTGACTGAGCACCGCGGCATCAATCGTCGTGGGATCGATGCCAAGCAGCTGCATATTGGTCAGCAGTGTCTCTCTGGAATAACCGAAATCGATCAAAACGCGCCGTTTGCTGGTTCCGATCGCCGAGTCTCCGAGGATCGAAAGGCCGAATTCGCCGACGACGGCGCGCGGCAACATGCGCGGTATGTTTGGCTGGCCGCCATTGCCTGCCCGCATGACTTTTAGGCCCGGAAGATCGAGATTTTCAAGGAAGGGACCGAAGGTCGCGGCGTCATCGACGACCTGAAGTGTCAGACGATCGACCTGCGGAACGGCAAAGCTCGGTTTCGCAGCGAATGATCGGGTCGCGAGCGCCAAACCCCCTGCGCCGGCAATTGCGAGCACACCGCGACGTGTCATATTAGACGGCAAGACGTGGGGCATTTCGGTTCTCCTGTCGGGACAGATAGCACAGTCTGCGGAATACCAAGAATCATATAGCCTGGACCGCGGCTTGTGGACGTCAACTGAGGTGCGGCGGACGGGGTGCTATAACAACGACCTGAGCGATCTCGCTAACATTTCGGCCATTCCCGATAATTCTTGGGCACACTAAAGGCCGCCATTCGTTCAGTTCATTGATGCGTACCCGCTGTTTTGGGTTGCAAAGGTGTATGATTGGCAAAGTTTCGTGCCAAAGGATTATCTGGAAGAAAGAAAAGAACGAAGTGAGACGGGCCGGGTGCCGAATGTGTATCGGGCTGCATTCCTTTTTCCTTTTTTCTCGTTTTTCTTCTGACGAAAAAACCGGCACAACCCATCCGCCATCGCCACGCCTAAGTTGAAAAAGAAAAGAGAAGCCCCCGTTATACTTTTGCAGGCGCTCTACCGCCGCTCTGCAAAAAACGCCTTGAGCAACGCTGCCGCTTCGTCAGCCGCGATTCCGGCGTACACTTCGGGCCGGTGATGCACGGTGGGCTGGTCGAAAAGGCGGGGGCCGTGGGTGACGGCACCGCCTTTGGGGTCGTCGGCACCGAAATAGAGGCGGGCGATGCGGGCGTGGGCGATGGCGCCGGCGCACATGGCGCAGGGTTCAAGGGTTACCCATAGCTCGCATCCGGTCAGCCGGTCGTTGCCAAGCGCAGCGGCAGCCTCGCGCAGCGCGATGATTTCGGCATGGGCGGTGGGGTCATGGTTTCCCAATGGACGGTTTGCGCCGCGCCCGATAATCTGCCCGTCCTTGACCACGATGGCACCAACCGGCACTTCACCAGCCGTGGCGGCCAACCGGGCTAGGGTGAGCGCTTCTTCCATCATTTTTCGGGCATTGGGCAATGACATGGGTTTGCGCTACCCGACAATGGCGCAATTGGCTATATCTGCGACTTGACCTTTTTCGCCCGGAAGGTTAGGGGCAGCGACTTTCGCGGGTCAGTGATTCCGCATACACTCATTTTATACAGGATAAATATCATGACGCGCATCTGCGAACTCACCGGTAAGGGCCGTTTGGTCGGCAACAATGTGAGCCACGCCAACAACAAGACAAAGCGCACATTTCTGCCGAATCTGCAGAATGTGACCTTGTTGTCCGACGCGTTGGAACAAGGGTATAAGTTCAAGGTATCGACCCACGGTCTGCGTTCTGTCGAACATGTTGGCGGTCTTGATAACTGGTTGCTGAAGACATCGGATGAAAAACTTTCGACCAATGCACGCAAGGTGAAGAAAGAAATCGCCAAGAAGCAAAAAGTCGCTGCGTAAATTCTGGCGCTCAACCAGCGCCTAGTTCAGAGATTCAAAACCGGGGGCGGCGATCGCTTCCGGTTTTTTATTGCCTCCACGTTCCGATAGCCGGAATTTCATGAGAATCGTGCGTTGCAAGATATTGAAATTACTGTCTGAAATAAGCCAGATAATCGTATCCTTGCCAACCTGTTTTACTGCGATGCCTTCCATATTGTCGACCAGCAAAGGTGCCGACAGGGTTGCAATTATTCTGCTTTTCCAATGCACATTGTCGGCCATATCCGGCGGCGATGCGATGCCGAGCTTTGCGGAAAATCCGCTTGGGAAGCCAACCGCGCGGTGCAGCAGCATGATCCTGCCGTCCGGCATTTGTATCCCGTCTGTTGCCCGATAGCCTGATGGCGGGCGATAGCGGAATCCGGTTTTTACCGACCCGGGTTCAATAGGGTCGCCTGAAAACAAAAGTGCCTGATGCGTACCGTCGTCTTCAAGGCTTTCCGAAACAATGATGAAGCGGCCATCTTTCATGCGGATCAATGTTTCTGCGCCCTTGTTTCGGGGCCATAGCTGCATTTCTTTTGGACGGACCTCGCCATCGAGTCGGGCAAAGGAGCGGGAAAAACGCCGGATGGCGTGTTTGGCTTCGTAGCTAATCCAGAATTGACCGCTCTGTGCGTCGAACGTGATGCCTTCGCTATCCCTGTCGAGATAGCTGCTGCCGGGTTGATTGGTTTCGGGCAAAGGCGAGATAAACGGTCTGTCGATTCGATCATCATTGGTCAGGCCAAAGCCGATCAACGTACCTGCGTCGCTGATACCGATGAAACGATCACCGGGCAATGCGGCTAACCCCGATATACCGCCGAAATCTTCATTCGGGCTATCTAATTGCCAGGCTGACAGGAAAACGAGCTCGCCCAGACGACGTTGGCCATGATGGGCAGGATCCAGTTGTACCGGTTTAATCCCGATAGTCTGGCTGTGGTTCGGCTGGATAATCCTGACCCCGCCGACGGTAAACATCGCGAGCAAAATGATTAAGATCAGACGCGACAATTTCAAAACCATGCAATCTCGACCCTGTTCATCTTAAGAGGCGCAAACATGAACGGAAGATAACAAACGCATTCAGATTACACTCAAACACACTGCTCCATAGCAGCATTGTTGGGAAAACAAATTGCCCCCTGTCCCCGAAACGGGTGGGTACGAAACGAACTGGAGAATTGACATGACGAAATTCCGTAAAAGCGTTGGAACCCTTGTTCTTGCTGCAACTGCCCTGACAGGTTTTGTTGCAGTTCCCGCACAGGCAGATCGCGGATATGATGATGACTATTACAGTGATAATAGCCGTTACGACCGTTATGACCGCAAGAGTGATCGCCGTGGCGATCGTTATTACCGCAACAACGCACGTTGCGACAAGGGCACAGGCGGGACGATTATTGGCGCCGTAGCTGGCGGATTGCTCGGTAATGAAGTCGCCCGCCGTGGCAACAAGACCGAAGGCAGCATTATCGGTTTGGCCGTTGGGGCATTGGCTGGACGCGCCATCGACAAATCCGACAGCAACTGCCGCCGTCGTTATCGCTAATTCAGCCATTTCGCTCTGCGACATCCCTGAACCTTCTCTGCCGCAGAGCGAAAACCTGACCCTTCGAGGGGGAGGCCAGTATCGGAGACGGTACTGGCCTTTTTTCGTTACAACTGAAACTTGTCTGTGTGGCTAATATCCGGCAAAGCGAGAGCATGACCTTATCGCTCGACTCCGCACGCGCCGCCATCCGTCCTTATCATCACAAGCCAGAGCCTGAGGTGCTCGCCCCGTTGGTTGCCGCCGCCCAAGCCGATGCCGGGGAACGTGACGCAATTGTAGCGGTTGCGCGCGACCTGCTCAGGGATTTGCGGACGGCGCAATCGGACGGCTGGGTCAACCAGTTCTTGCAGGAATATCGACTGGGTACCGAGGAAGGGACATCGCTTTTATCGCTCGCTGAGGCGTTTTTGCGCGTTCCGGATCCTGAAACTGCGGATCTGTTGATCGCGGACAAGCTGGTCGATGCCGACTGGCGCGGGCATAAGGGGCAATCGTCGAGCCTGCTCGTCAACGGCGCGACCTGGGGGCTGGTGCTCGGTAAAGCGGTGCTGGGCGACAGCAACAGCAGCCTGAAGCGTCTGATCGCGCGTGCTGGCGAGCCCTTTGTGCGGCAGGCCGTGGGCGCGGCGATGCGGCTGATGGGGCAGGTCTTTGTCATGGGCCGGACCATCGACGAAGCCATGAAGCGCATGGATGCCAAGGAAAACCGCGGCTTTACTGCCAGTTTCGACATGCTGGGCGAGGCCGCCCGGACCCGCGCCGATGCCGAGCGCTATTTCGAAGCCTATGCCAATGCCATCGCCTCGGTCGGGCAGAACGCGGCGCGCGGGCACAGCGTTTCGGTGAAGCTGTCGGCGCTGCACCCCCGCTACGAAACCGCGCAGGCAGCGACTTGTGTGCCCGAACTTGCCGCCATGGTGCGCGAACTCGCGTCCAAGGCCGCCTCGCTCGGCGTTCAGTTGACCATTGATGCCGAAGAGGCCGCGCGGCTGGAGATGAGCCTTGATATCATCGAACGCGTGGCACGCGATCCGGCGCTGAACGGCTGGGACGGGCTGGGCATGGCGGTGCAGGCCTATTCCAAGCGCGCGCGGCCGACCATCGCTTGGGCAAATGCGCTGGGCGCCGATACACGCCGGATCCTTCAGGTGCGCCTCGTGAAGGGCGCCTATTGGGACAGCGAAATCAAGCACGCGCAGGAACGCGGGCTTAGCGATTTCCCGCTCTTCACGCGCAAGCCTGCAACCGACGTGTCCTACCTCGCCTGCGCCCGCGACATGTTCGACGCCGCGCACATCCGCCCCGCGCTGGCGAGCCACAATGCGCTGACCATCGCGACCATCGTGCACTGGGCCGGCAACCGGCGTGATTTTGAATTCCAGCGGCTGCACGGCATGGGCGAAGGGCTGTTCGAGCGGTTGGTGCAGGACGAAGGCTATCACTGCCGCACCTATGCCCCCGTCGGCGGCCACCGCGACCTGCTCGCCTATCTCGTCCGCCGCCTGCTGGAAAATGGCGCGAACAGCAGCTTTGTCCACCAGCTCGCCGACCAGTCGGTCAGCGAAGAGGAACTACTCGCCGATCCGGTTGAAAAGGTCATGGCGGTCGGCGGCACGCGCCACCCCGCCATCGCCTTGCCCGCAGACCTGTTCCAGCCGGAGCGCGTGAACAGCCAGGGCCTCGATCTGGATGACGCCGACATTTTGGCGTCGACCGCAGCCGAAATCGCCAAACCGGCAAATCTTGGCATAGCCGCTGGCCCGAATGCAGCCGATGCCGTCAGCCGGGCCTTGGCCGCTTACCCCGCATGGTCGTCCAGTTCGCTCTACACACGAGCCGAATGCTTGGGCCGCCTCGCCGACCTGCTCGAAGAAAACCGCCTCAAGCTGATGGCGCTTGCGGTGCAGGAGGCGAAGAAAACCATCCCCGATGCGCTATCCGAAGTGCGCGAGGCCATCGATTTCTGCCGCTATTATTCCGCACGCGCCATTGCCGATCTGGTGCCGGTGGAACTGCCCGGGCCGACGGGCGAACGTAATGTGCTGCGTCATGAAGGGCGCGGGGTCTGGGTTGCCATCGCCCCGTGGAACTTCCCGCTCGCCATCTTTTTGGGACAAGTCGCCGCCGCCTTGGTGGCCGGTAATGCGGTCGTTGCAAAGCCCGCGCCGCAAACGCCCGCCATCGCCGCCTTTGCAGTTGCGCTCGCGCATCAGGCCGGTGTCCCTGAGGATGCGTTACAACTGGTGACGGGAGCTGGCGATGTCGGCGCGCAGTTGACGTCCGACACCCGCATTTGCGGCGTTGTCTTCACAGGGTCGGTCCCGACCGCCAAGGCCATTGCCCGCAATCTGTTGCTCGATGACGACAGGCCCTTGGTGCCGTTGATCGCCGAAACAGGTGGTTTGAATGCCATGATCGTCGATTCCACCGCTCTGTCCGAACAGGTCGTCCGCGATGTCATCATCTCGGGGTTCCAATCCGCAGGACAGCGCTGTTCGGCCCTGCGCCTGCTTTTGTTGCAGGAAGATATTGCGGACCATACGCTCGAAATGCTGCGCGGTGCGATGGATTGCCTGAATGTCGGCGATCCGTCCGATCCGGCAACAGACATCGGCCCGGTGATTGACCAGGTATCCTATGACAAGCTGATGGCCTATCGCCAAAGCGTGAAAGACCGCATCTTCCACAGCGTTGCGGTCCCGGCCAAGGGCCTGTTCGTTCCGCCCACGGTCATCCGGCTCGACGATCTCGACCAGTTGCAAAATGAATGGTTCGGCCCGCTCGTCCACGTGGCGACATGGAAGGCCGGAACGCTCGACGCAACGGTGCAGCGCGTAAATGCCAAGGGCTTCGGCCTGACCATGGGCCTGCACAGCCGGATCGCGCGCAGCAGCGAAGCTGTCGAGCAAATGGCGCGTGTCGGCAATCTCTACATCAACCGTTCCATGATCGGCGCAGTCGTGGGCAGTCAGCCCTTTGGCGGGGAGGGTCTATCCGGTACAGGACCCAAAGCGGGCGGCCCGCACTATCTTTACCGTTTCTGTGCCGAACGCACGACCAGCACGGACACGACGAGCGCAGGTGGCAACGCATCGCTGCTGTCGTTGGAGGATGAGGTTTAGGGAAGCAAATTCTCCAGTAAACCCTAACCGTCACCCTGAACTTGTTTCAGGGTCCATTTGTTCGTTCTTCCCTATGGTGTCTGGGCAAGCCAAATGGCTACGTCCGGGTAGGTTTTAACTTAAACCATGGATGCGGCTGCACGATGGACCCTGAAACAAGTTCAGGGTGACGTGTACTTTTATTGTTATTTCTTGAACCCGAGTCTTTGGCGTCTACGCCGCGAGACTGGCCAGAAAATGACTCTAAACCGGCTAAAAGTCCGGCCAGAAACGCCGTTTAGTGAATAGTGCCCAGCGTCGTTTCGATGCTGAGCATGATGATCAGCCGTTCAATCTGGCGCCAGCGGCAATAATGCAGGTGGTTGCCCACATTGCGGCTCGCCTCGGCCCGGTCAGCCGCCTCCAGTCCGGCGGTTTTACCAAATTGGTCGATCAGCGCCTCTGCCTCGACAACATCGCGCGGTTCGACATAGAGCGGTAAAAACATGGGCGGAACGGGCTTTCGCAAGGGCTTCGGGTGGCAGACAGGCCCGGGTGAAACGGCCTGTCTGCATGGTCGGCATTAGCGTCGGGGCGTGGCCGTTTCGTCAAAGCAATTGGTTAGCGGAAATTAAGCACGATGTTCCCGCTTGCCTGTCAGGCGGCATTGGTGGCAAAGGGGCGGCATGTCTGAAACGAACAATAGCCAACCCCGCCTTGCTGGCGGCATTTTCATCGCACTCGGCCTCCTATTCGGCGCCATTGGCGGCATTGCTTTCAATCAACCATCCGCAGGAATGATGATCGGTTTTGCAACAGGTGTCGTGATCGCCTTGGTGGTTTGGCTGTTCGACCGAAAGCGGGCCTGAGAGGATTTAAGCCATGTGGAAACATGTACGTAACATAGTTCTGATTTTCATCGTTCTGGGTCTGATCGGTATATGGTTCCTGACCCGCCCGGACGAGGCAAAGCTTCCGCTTGCGGCTCTTGAAGGTCCCAAACCAGAACTGACCCAGCCCCGGCCGGAAATGTTTCCGACAATCAACGTGGCCGATGTCGACCGCTGGAAAGCCGGTGAAGCGCCGGTGGCGGCGCCGGGCCTTGTTGTCGAACGCTTTGCCGAGGGGCTGGACCATCCCCGCAATATATATGTGCTGCCCAATGGCGATGTGCTGGTGGCCGAATCCAATTCGCCCCCGCGCGACGGCGGCGGTATCGAAGGCATGGTCATGCGCTGGCTGCTGGACAAGGCGGGGGCAGGTGTGCCGTCGGCCAACCGGATCAGCCTGCTGCGCGACGCCGATGGCGATGGCAAGGCGGAACTCAAGACGCCCTATATCACTGGCCTGAACGCGCCATTCGGAATGGTTCTCGTCGGCGACACCCTCTATGTTGCCAATACCGATGCAGTGCTGGCCTTCCCCTATAAGGAAGGCGCGACGAGCATCACCGCCAAAGGCCGTGAGATCACCAAGTTGAACGCCATGGCCCCCAACAACCATTGGACACGCAATCTCGCCGCGTCGCTCGATGGGAACAAACTCTACATCTCGGTCGGATCGAACAGCAATATCGCCGAACGGGGCATGGAAGTCGAACGTGGCCGCGCCATGGTTCTCGAACTCGATCTGGCGACGGGCAAAAAGCTTCCTTATGCAACGGGCCTGCGTAATCCAGTGGGCCTCGATTGGGACAAGTCGGGACGTTTGTGGACCGTGGTCAACGAACGCGACATGCTCGGGTCCGATCTGGTTCCTGATTATCTGGCCCTCGTGGAATTTGGCGCCGATTATGGCTGGCCGCAACATTATTGGGGCGGCTTTACCGACGCCCGCGTGTCGCCGCCCAAGCCCGAAAAGCGCGAATATGAACGCCGCCCGGACTATGCCTTGGGTGTCCACACCGCCCCGCTGGGCCTGGCCTTTGGCTATAATGCAAAGCTCGGCGCGTCCCTGACCGAGGGTGCTTTTGTCGCCCGTCACGGATCGTGGAACCGCAAGCCTGCCTCGGGCTATGACGTGATCTTCGTGCCGTTTCCCAAGGGCGAGCCTGTTGGCAAGCCTGTGCGCGTGTTGACCGGTTTCCTGGACAAGGATGGCAATGCCCAGGGCCGGCCGACGATGCTGACGGTTGCGAAGGACGGTTCCTTGCTGGTGAGCGATGATGTCGGCAATATTGTCTGGCGGGTGAAGGCCAAGGGTTGAGGTGATGGGGAGTGTCCCTTTAGGGACTGTCCCCTTTGTCTCTTTTTTCCCGTCACCCTGAACTTGTTTCAGGGTCCATTTCTCAGCTCAATTCCGATGTGTCCGTGGAAAACCAAATGGTGACGCACGGCTGGTTTACTTTTCAAGCGGTGGGCTTCGCGGTAAAATGGACCCTGAAACAAGTTCAGGGTGACGGCGCTTGATTGAGAAAGAAATCGGAAAAATAATCCTAAATCTTGCGCCCCGCGCGTCCGGCGAGTTCCACCGTATAATGCCACGCCACCCGGCCGGATCGGCCGCCGCGTTGATGGGCGAAGGCGAGGGCGTCGGCTTCGTCCCAGTCAAGGTCGAAATGGCTGGCATAGGCCGCGACCATCGACACAAAGGCTTCCTGATCGGCATATTGAAAACCAAGTTTCAACCCGAATCGGTCGGCGAGCGCGAGGCTGTCGTCGATATTGTCGCGGGCGTTGATGGCATCGGTTTGCTCGGCCATCGTCCGGTCAACGATGTTCCGTCGGTTCGATGTCACATAGAGCCGCACATTGTTTGGGCGGGCCTCTGCCCCGCCTTCCAAAAGCGAGCGGAGCAAGCGCGGTCCGTTGTCGTTCGTATCAAAGGCAATATCATCGACAAACAGAATGTAGCGTCGCCCGGATACGGACAGTTCCTCGAATAACAGATGCAGGGTCGCCACCTGAGCCGAAGACGCCTCCACCAGCGCGACAAACAACCCTTCTTTCTGTAATTCCCCGACGACGGATTTGACCAGCGCCGATTTGCCCATGCCGCGCGCGCCCCAGAGAAGCACATCATGCGCTGCCGCGCCGGAGGCATGGCGGCGGCTGTTTTCCAGCATATCGGCTTTCTGGCGATCAACGCCGACGATCAGATCGATAGGCAACGGCCGGAAATGGTGGACCGGCGCGAGCCGTTTTCCATCCCAATGATAGGCAGGATAAGCCGACAGGTCCATCGGCGGGGCAGGCGGGGGGGACAGTCTTTCGAGCGCTTCGGCGATGCGCTTCAAAATATCCGTGTTCAAGCCGCCATCCCCTCTGCGTCCAGCATATATAGCAATTCGGAACCGGCCATCGCGCCGGTCTTCAGCGAAAGGGCTTCGGCCACCATGACTTCGAGATAATAGCGGCAGGCCACGACCTTGCCATCCAGAAAGGCATTGGTGCCATTGGCGGCCTGTTCCGCCTGAGCGGCCCGCAATTGCCGCAGCATAAGCCAGCCAGACGTCGCAATGGCCATCATCTGCGTATAGGCGTAGCTTCCGGCGAGACGATCATCGACGCTGGCGCCCAGCATCCACTCGGTCACCTCGGCACAGGCCCCGGCAAGCGCGGTCAGGGGGGCGTTGCCGCCCGCGTCGGCGGCGATGGTTTGCAGATGACGGCGAATGACATCGCCGCCCTCCATAGCGAGCTTGCGGCCAACAAGGTCCGCCGCCTGTATGCCGTTCGTGCCTTCGTAAATCGCGGCGATGCGGATGTCGCGATAATATTGGGCTGCGCCTGTTTCCTCGACAAAGCCCATGCCGCCATGCACCTGTATGCCGAGCGAAGCGATTTCGCTGCCGAGGTCAGTGCCATAGGTCTTGGCGAGCGGGGTGAGGAGGTCGACCATCTCACGCGCGCCGTCTTCGCCCAATGCGGCGCGGTCAACATAGCCCGAGGCGAAGTAGAGCAGAGCGCGGATGGCCTGGGTTCCTGCCTTCATCCGCAAAAGCATGCGGCGCACATCAGGGTGCTCGATAATTGCCACCGAATCCCGTGATGCACCACCCGCCTTGGCCGACTGCACCCGTTCGCGCGCGAACCAGATCGCCTTTTGCGTCGCGGCTTCGGCGATTTGCACACCTTGCAACCCGACGTTGAGGCGGGCGTTGTTCATCATCGTGAACATGGCGCGCATCCCGCCAAATTCGGGGCCGATCAATTCACCGACACATTCGCCTTCCTCGCCAAAGGCAAGGACGCAAGTGGGTGAGGCATTGATGCCCATCTTATGTTCGATCGAAACAACCTTGATATCGTTCGCCTTGCCGATGCCTCCGTCAGCGGTCAGCTGGTATTTCGGGACCAGAAACAGCGAAATGCCCTTGGTTCCCGCGGGTGCATCGGGTGTGCGGGCGAGCACGAGGTGGACGATATTCTCCACCATGTCATGGTCACCAAAGCTGATATAGATTTTTTGGCCGCGGATCTGGTATCGGCCATCACCCAAGGGGGTTGCCGTAGCGCGAAGGGCGCCGACGTCCGATCCGGCCTGCGGCTCGGTCAGGTTCATGGTGCCGCTCCACTCCGCCGTGGATAGCTTGGGAAGATAGGCTGCCTTTTGGGATTCCGAGCCATGGTGGTTGATGGCTTCAATCGCGCCGACCGACAAAATGGGGCACAACGCAAAGGCCATGTTGGCAGCGCCAAGGGAATCAAGCGCGACGGTCGCCATGCTGAAGGGCAGGCCCTGTCCGCCAAAGTCGGACGGCGCGTTGATTGATCCCCAACCATTGGCCACATAAGATTGATAGGCGGCGACGAAGCCGTCGGGCATGACCACTTTCCCGTCGATCAACCGGGCCCCGACGACGTCGCCGATGCGGTTCAGCGGGGCGAATTCATTGGCAGCGAATTCGCCGATCCCTTCGACAATTGCCTGCACAACATCGGCGGTTGCGTCGGCGAAACGGCCATGTTGGGCCAGCGCATCAATCCCGGTGATATGCTTCAAAACGAAGAGTTGTTCGGCGATAGGGGCAGCAAAGGTCATGGGACGAAAAATTTCCTGTGAAAGCGGGTTGCACAGCGCCTATAGACCGAACTGATGCTAGGCTCAAATACCTTGGGGAATGGCTGGGTTGTGCCCGCCGATGACGCTGCGATTACGGCGGCTGCCGACCTTTTGCGGGGTGGGCAGATCGTGGCGATTCCCACCGAGACGGTCTATGGCCTTGCCGCCGATGCCAGCAATGCGGATGCCGTGGCGCATATCTATGCGGCGAAGGGACGGCCGGATTTCAATCCGCTGATCGTCCATGTGCCCGATCTGGCGGCTGCCGAGGAACTGGCCGAGTTTGGACCTTTGGCGCGGCAACTGGCGGCGGCGTTCTGGCCGGGGGCGTTGACGTTAGTTCTGCCGTTGCGCGAAGGGGCCAAAGTGGCGGCGGCGGTGACCGCTGGCCTGCCGACGATCGCGCTGCGCTGCCCGGCGCATCCGGTGATGCAGGCGGTATTGGCAAAGAGCGGACTGAACCTTGCGGCACCATCGGCGAACAAAAGCGGAGGGATCAGTCCTACAAGAGCCGAGCATGTGTTGGCGAGCCTGGGCGGGTCGGTTCCGATGATTTTGGACGCTGGACCCTGTAAAGAAGGTTTGGAGTCAACTATTGCCGCTATAAGACTGGAAAATATAGAAATATTGCGCCCAGGACCCGTGGCCGCCGAAACTCTCCAAACCTTCTCGAAGCTTCAGCCGAGTCAACAAACCGGCCAAAAGATCGAAGCCCCCGGCCAACTCGCCAGCCACTATGCCCCCACCAAAGCAGTGCGGTTGAACGCCCGGACAGCTCAGGACGGCGAATGGCTCATCGGTTTTGGAGAGGTAGCGGGGCACGACAACCTGTCCCCCACCGCTGACCTTGCCCAAGCGGCAGCTCATCTGTTCGACGCATTGCATCGCGCCGATGCCAGCCCATATCGTTCGATAGCTGTGGCAGATATTCCAGATAAAGGCATAGGGGTGGCCATAAATGATCGGTTGAAAAGAGCTGCGGCACGATGAAGTGGATCGCATTCTGCGGTGTCTTTGGACTCGCAAATATAGCCAATGCTTCTCCTCACCCCGAAAAGGTGAACGCTTATCAGGAGCTGGCTCAGCAAGATGCCCGTCTGGCGGTGATCGGCTACCGTCTGGCATCCGCCAATGCACCCTTCTGCAAAAAGCTTGAGCGAAATCTGGGGTGGGTACTTCAGGACGAACGGCAATATCCCGACCCGAATGAGGCACGCCGTGCCCTGATATTTCGGGCACCGATCTCGGTCGCGGCGTTGGTTCCGGGCGGACCGGCCGAACGCAGCGGAATTCAAACCGGCGACGGTCTTCTCGGCCTGAATGGCAGGTCTTGGACCGGGCAAGCCGGACCAGCATCCTCGAAAAGCGCCGAGCGTCTGGAGCGGGTGCAAGCGGACGTGCAGAAGGCACTGGCCAGCAGCCGTTCGATCCGGTTGGAGCTGAACACAGTCACGGGTCCCAAAACTTTTCTGATTGAACCAACCCCAATTTGTGTTTCGCGATTTTGGGTCGACACCAAATCAACCCTCGACGCAGGCGCAGATGGCGAAAATGTGCGGATAACAGAAGGATTGATGACATTTGTGGCCAGCGACGACGAACTGGCCGCCGCTGTAGCCCATGAATTTTCGCACAATCTTCTGGATCATAGAAATCAGCTCGAAAAAACTGGCCGCAAAGCCCATCATATTTTGGCGACAGAGATCGAGGCTGACCGGCTTTCGGTGTGGCTGATGGCAAATGCGGGATATGATCCGCTCGCGGCGCTCCGTTTTGCGGAACGATTTGGCCGCAAAACGGATCTCGGAATCTTCTCCGACGCGACGCATCTTCGATGGAAAAACCGGATAAAGACGCTGCGGGCTGAAATTGAGGTGATTGCCAAAACACCGAAACTTCAGGGTTTGTCGCCCCCGCCATTGCTTACGGGTGGCCATTTGGACACGCAGTAGAAAAAAATCAGTTGCATATCAGGATGGTGTTTCATCCCGCCAATGATTGGCCTATCACCGGGTGCTGAGAATATATGGGGAGGGCGAAATTGCTTCGTGCACAGAAAAGTTTAGCGATCTGGCTTCCCGTAATCCTGCTTGCAGCGTGCAGCCAGGAAAAAGCCGTACCCCGCGCCACCATCGATGAAACACATCCAGTTCAGATTATCACCGCACAGCAGGATAGTATGCAACGGGTTATCAATGCTGTCGGAACGGTTCGATTTCGCCGTGAAACCCCGTTGGGTTTTACAACCGCCGGGAAAGTAGCGACTGTCCGCTTTGAAGAGGGCGACACCGTAAATCGGGGCGTATTGCTGGCGGCGCTCGATTCGACAACTGTCGGCGCGGATGTGAGCGTCGCAGTTGCCGAACGTGATCGTGCCAGATCTGAATTTGAACGGGTCAAGTCACTTTATGCCGACGGGTGGATAACAAAGGCGCGCTTTGAAACCGCCGAGGCCAGCTTGAAGGCCGCCGACGCCAGAGTAAGGCAAGCCGGGTTCGCGTCAGGCACTTCGCAGTTATATGCACCATCTGGCGGCGTTATACTGGCCCGAAATGTGCAACCCGGGCAAGTTATCGCTGCGGGGACACCAGCTCTGATCTTGGGAGAGAATGATGGTGGCTTTGTTTTTCGTGTCCCGATAATTGATCGGGATGCAGCCCAGCTGCGGGTTGGGATGACTGCCGATATTTCGATTGAATCATCAGCCGGAGAATTGATTCGAGCGACGATTTCCGAAATCGACGGCCGCGCAAATGAGGCTACTGGCGCGTTTACCGTTCAGTTCCAGTTGCCGCGACAGGCAAAATTAAAGTCAGGACAAATTGGGACGGCGAATATAAAACTGCCTGTATCAGAGGGCGGGGCACTGCAAATTCCTGCAAGTGCCCTTTTCGGAGTTCGCACAGGCGAGGGACTTGTTTACGTTGTGGATTCGAAAAACCGCGTTGAAACCCGTAATGTCGCAATTGAACGGGTCACCGATCAGTTTGTGATGGTGTCAGGAGGGATACGGCCGGGCGATAAGATTGTGACCTCAGGGCTTGAAAAACTGCGAACAGGGTCGAAAGTCCGCATCGTGACGGCGCTTCGTTAAATCATGCATGTCGCCGAAGTAGCAATTCGCAAATGGCAGCTGACGCTGGTCTTGTTTGCGCTCCTGTGCGCCTTGGGGTTTTCGGCCTTTCAAGAAGTACCGCGTGCAGTCGATCCCCATTTTTCGATGCCCGTTGTTTCTATCGTCGCCTTGCAACCGGGTGCTGACCCTGCCGAAATAGAACAGACCATCACCAAACCGATCGAAGAACTTCTGCAAGGTTTGGAAGACGTGCAGAATGTCGCATCAACGAGTACTGACGGCAGCGCCGTTATTCGCGCTGAATTTGATTGGTCAGGCGACCCAGACCAATATTTCAATGATACAGTTCGCGAAGTTACGGCCATCAGAAGCCAGTTACCCTCTGATTTGCAGCGACTAACGTTCGAAAAAATCCGAACTACAAATACATCGATTTTACAAATCGCGTTGCTCAGTGAAACTGCGAGTTGGTATCGGATGGAAAAATATGCCCGCGATATTAGCGAGGCGCTAGGGAGATACAAAGAAGTTCGGCAATCCGAAATTTATGGATTGCCGCAACCTGAAATAAGCGTTTCGATTAACGCTGGACGCCTTGCCGCGTTGCGTGTGCCAGCGAGTTCGGTGGCGGATGCAATTCGTGTTGGCGGTGCCGATGTTCCTGCCGGTGCCGTGACAAGCGGCTCACGGCGCTTCAACGTGGAAGCTGGCGGTGCATTTCGTGATCTAGACACTATCCGCAATCTACCGCTGAGAAGCAATCATGGAACTTTGCTTCGCGTCGGCGATATCGCTGATGTCCAATATGGCGCAGCCGAGCAACGCGTCAAGGTGAGCCATAATGGGCAACGCGCAATTTGGATAACCGCCAACCAGAAGCAAGGAACTGACGCAACCAAGCTCAGAAATTTGTTGGTGAAAGAATTGGCAGTTCAGCAAAAACTTTTGCCGCCTGACATCAAAGCTGTGGTTCAGTTCGACCAGAGCAAGGATATCAGCAAACGGTTAAAAGAATTGGCGCGTGACTTTGGTATTGCGCTGTTTCTTGTCTTGTTCACTTTGTTGCCATTGGGATGGCGGGCGTCGATTATTGTGATGATTTCGATTCCCCTGTCGATAGCGTCGGGATTGTTGGCGATATCGGCCATGGGCTTCAATCTCAGTCAACTGGTGGTCGCAGGTTTTATCTTATCACTCGGCTTGCTGGTGGATGATTCCATCGTAGTGGTAGAGAATATCGCCCGGCATTTGCGGATGGGGAAAGGCCGGGATCAGGCCGCGATTGACGGTACCAAAGAAATCACGATGGCCGTCATCGGCTCAACAGGAGTTCTCGTTTTTGCATTTTTCCCTTTGTTTTTCCTTCCCGAAGGTGCGGGAAAATTCACACAGAGTTTTATCGGTACAATCGTTGCCACAATTACGGCATCGATGATTGTGTCACTTACCATCGTACCATTCCTGGCGAGCCGGATATTGAATCGAGATGAACATGAAGGTGGCAACGCTTTGTTGCGATGGTTGATGAACAAAATCGATCGTTTTTATCATCCCATGCTGCATTGGGCATTGGATCGTCCGCGGCGCACGGTATGGGGCGCATTGGCTATAACATGCGCCGCCTTTTTTCTTGTCCCCATTTTGGGCTTCAGCTTGTTTCCGAATGCCGATACATCCTATTTCAGGGTTACGGTAGAAACAGAACAAGGTTCAAGCATTGCCGAAACCGGGCGTATTGTTCGGGAAGTGTCGAATATACTGAAAACCGAACCCATGATCAAAGTTCGCGCAGAAAACATCGGCGCATATAATCCCCCGGTATTCTATAATGTGTTTCAACGTGGTGAAAACCCGACACATGGCGAAGTTTTGGCGATAATGGATGACTGGAAAGGCGCAGAGGCAAGGGCGATGATAGACCGCTTGCGCCAAAAACTGGACAATATTCCCGGTGCCCGGATAAAGATCGTTCTGTTTCAGAATGGCGCACCAATCAATGCACCAGTCGAGTTCCGTGTCTATGGTCCTGAACAGGATGAACTTCGAAAAATTGCATCAAAGATGGAACAAGTGCTGCGCGATACGCCCGGCGCGCGCGATGTAAATAATCCGGTTGCGTTTGACCGCGTTGACCTGGATGTGCGAATTGATGATGCAAAAGCCGCGTTACTTGATGTACAGTCGGGAGCTGCGCGTAGAGCGATCAGGCTTGCATTGTCGGGCGAACGGTCCGGGACTTTTCGGGACGTGGAAGGGGATAGCTATCCCGTGGTGGTTCGGCTTCCTTTGGCAGAAACGCATCCGATATCCGCATTAGAATCGATCTATGTTCCCAACCGCAGTGGGCAATCGGTTCAACTCGCCGAGATTAGCCGCCCCATATTGGAGAGCACGCCTGCAGCCGTGTATCGCTATAATCTTGAGCGAAATGTGAGTGTTACGGCACAGATCAAAGATGGGGTTGTAGTTTCGAAAGTCAATCGCGACGCCCAAAGTAAGATGGATAAAATTGCGCTAAAACCGGGTTATTCGATCGGAATTGGAGGAGAAGCCGAAAAAATAAACGATACATTCGCAGGGTTCGGGCCAATTGTAATGATCGCGATGTTTAGCATCTTCGCGATCCTAGTTGCCGAATTCGGTCGCTATAAAGAAGCGTTGGTTGTTGCCGGTGTTATCCCCCTTGGAACATTTGGGGGCTTGATTGCCTTAGTTGTTACTGGAAACAACCTCTCTTTTCTCGCCGTCATCGGATTCATTGCATTGGTTGGGATCGAAATTAAAAATTCGATCCTGCTGGTAGACTTTACGAGCCAATTGCGCCAGCGCGGCCTAGGGTTGCGTGAAGCGATTGAACAAGCCGGCGAAGTCCGCTTCCTGCCTGTGCTGCTCACGTCGGTAACTGCAATCGGTGGCCTTATGCCCTTGGCGCTTTTTGGTGGGAGCCTTTATGGGCCATTGGCAATAGTATTGATCGGGGGCTTGATTTCTTCAACGTTGCTATCACGTATTGTCACACCGGCAATGTATTTGCTGGTCGTGCGCGGGGATGATGCCAAAGCGACGGCTAAATCCGAGAAAAATGAAGGACAATTAAATGCCACATGATGAGGCAATTTTTGCTGGCGGATGCTTCTGGTGCACAGAGGCGGTGTTTGGTCAGCTAAACGGCGTGAGTAGCGTCATAAGCGGCTATATCGGCGGTACTGTTGCCGACCCCAGCTACAAGCAGGTATGCAACGGCGATACTGGCCACGCAGAGGCTATTCGAATTGGATTTGATCCTGAAGTCATCAGTTATGCCGATTTGCTCGATATTTTTTTCGCAACGCACGATCCGACGCAATTGAATCGGCAAGGGAATGACATCGGCACGCAATATCGTTCCGCAATTTTTCCGCTAAATGACGAGCAACGTATCGAAGCGCAAGCGGGCATAGTTAGAGCCTCTGTCGATTGGCCAACTCCGATTGTAACGTCTATTGAAGGTCCGGCAATTTGGTATCCTGCTGAAGATTATCATCAGGAATATTGGGACGGTGAAGGGCAGCGTAACCCCTATTGCCTGGCAGTTATTCCGCCTAAATTGGCAAAATTGAAAAAAGCATTCGCACAAAAATTGACGAATTGATCAATCTGCGAAATTTCCATTCGACTATCCTTCAGGGTAATCGACAAATTTACTTACTCGGATAAAGCTGCCCACATGGAAATTAAACCGATACGCAAAGCCGTCTTCCCCGTAGCAGGACTTGGCACCCGTTTTTTACCTGCCACAAAGGCCATACCGAAAGAGATGCTGCCGATTGTTGACCGGCCACTTATTCAATATGCGGTCGATGAAGCTCGTGAGGCTGGCATCGAGCAAATGATATTTGTGACGGGTCGCGGTAAAAGTGCGATCGAAGACCATTTCGATATCGCTTACGAACTTGAAAAAACAATGTCCGAACGTGGAAAAGACCTATCGGTTTTGGAACCGACCAGGCTTGGCCCTGGAAATTGCGCTTATGTCCGTCAGCAAGAGCCATTGGGTCTGGGGCATGCAATCTGGTGCGCGCGGGATATTGTGGGTGACGAGCCTTTTGCCATTTTCTTGCCTGATGAATTTATGCACGGTTCGCCCGGATGTATGAAGCAAATGGTGGAAGAATACCGCACAATTGGCGGTAACATGATCAGCGTTCTGGAAATTCCGCACGACAAGGTTTCAAGCTATGGCGTTATTCGACCCGGTCAAAGCGAAGGCGCTGTAACCGAAGTTCTGGGACTGGTTGAAAAACCTAAGGTTGAAGATGCGCCTTCCAACCTCATAATCTCCGGTCGATACATTCTGCAACCGGAAGTCATGCGTGTCCTTGAAGGGCAGGGCAAAGGCGCAGGTGGAGAAATTCAGCTCACCGATGCGATGGCCCAAATGATCGGGAAGCAAGCGTTTCATGCGGTGACTTTTGACGGTAACCGTTACGATTGCGGATCGAAAGTTGGATATATTGAAGCCAATCTGGCTGTAGCACTTGAACGACCAGACATGGCCGATGAAGTAAGGGCGATTGCGATCAACCTGTTAAAGTAGTGCGCGCGATGTTAAGGTACGTCTCGTCATAGCCAAGGTAGTCCGGTTATGCGAAGAGCGGGAGTTGCGTATGCGTCTGGTTTTGTCATTGGTTTTGGGATTTTTGTTGTCTGGATGTGTCGCATCCGTAGTCGCTGATGTGGTTACTGCGCCCGTCAAGATCGTTTCCAAAACAGCGGACGTGCTCACTACCAGTCAATCTGAAGCAGACGAAAATCGTGGCCGCGAAATACGAAAGCGTGAAGAGGCGTTGGGGAAACTGGCGCGGCAACGAGATAAAGCACGTCAGAAATGCGACGATGGCAATGAGGATGCTTGCGCCACCGCAGCGCAGCTTAACGAGCAAATCGAAATCGAGCAGGGGCGACCAATTTAAGCGGATGCACCGCGCCGTGCAGGCGCATTTATCGGTGAACGTGCATTTTTTGTCGACAAACAACTGATAAATGTAAATTTTTGCATTTTGTCGAACATCTGCATCGTCCATCGAACATCCATGTTTTAACTTTCAAAACTGACATAGACGACTGCCAGCAAGTACTGGCCGCATTCAGCGGCGGACGGCGGGGAGTTGAGATGACATACGCAAGTCGCCCTTTCGCGCTGTTGATAACAGCCGCAGGATATTTGCTTTCAAGCCCGGCTTTGCAAGCTGAAGAGGTCGAAAAATCATCCTCGGTATTGACCCAGGCTGAAGGTAAGCGCCAGTTTCGCGGCGACTTCTTCGCCATGTATTCGCCTGTAACCGCCCTTGATATGGTTCGACGAATTCCCGGATTCTCGATTGACGACGGCAATGGCAGACGCGGTTTCGGCGAAAATGCCGGCAATGTTTTGATTGATGGAGACCGCCCGTCGAGCAAAGCGGATGATATCTTCACGATCCTTGCACGTATCCCGGCCAGCGAAGTTGCGTATATCGAACTGACCGAACAAGCGGGCGCTGACTCAGAAGCGCAGGGCAAGGGACAAATTGTCAATGTAATCCGGAAAGTTTCGGAAAAAATTAGTGGCACATATGAGGGCAATATCGTCGCCGGAACTCGGTACGGTTTTCAGCCATCGATCAACGCCTCGGCAACGCTTCGACGAAACCGGACAACCATCGAACTGAACGTCAGCTCCTACTCCGAACGCATTTATGGGTTTGGACCGGAGGATTTCAGGACGGGGTCGGGGGCATTTGTTGAACGGCGGCATTATCAGGGGAATGGTGGTTTCGATGAAGCCGCGATCGGAGGATCAATAAAGACGCGTTTAGGGGCGGCGAAAGTAAACCTGAACGGCCAGGTGCGTTTTGAAGATAGTTTTGATCGACGCGAAGGAAGCTATTTTTCCTCCGCTGGCCTCGATATCGGCAGCGAGTTATTGCTTCGCGACGGGCCGATAAACGACCTTGGATATGAATTTGGCGGTGATGTAGAATTTGGATTGGGTCCCCAATTTAACACGAAGATTATCGGGCTTTACCGTAATGCCAGAGAGAGCAATGACAGCAGTATTGCCGTCGACAGGCGTGGTCAGCCGTTGACACGGTTTGAAACACGCAGTCGTAACCAACCGAGCGAAGCCGTTGCTCGTATTCAAAATGACGTAAATGCAGTCAAAGGCCACGCAATCCAATTTGGCGGCGAAGTTGCTTATAATCGGCTGGATGCCAAATTTTCTGCCGCGAGTTCGGTTGCAGGGGCAGTAACGTCATTTCCCGCATCGAATGTTCTGGTTGAAGAAGTTCGGATAGAACCGTTTGTGACTGACATCTGGGCGGTCGGCCCTTCCTGGAAAATCGAGGTTGGTGCAATTGCAGAATTTTCCAAGCTGACGCTATCGGGTGACAGCTTGGCGTCGCGCCAATTCAAATTTCTGAAGCCGCGTGCGGCGGCAACTTGGACAGTTGATTCACAGACGACCTTTGAATTTCGTGCCGAGCGGCAGGTGGAGCAACTGGATTTTGAGGAGTTTGCGACGTCGCTGGATGTCGGGTTGGGCAACCAGGTGGACGCCGGAAACGCTGATCTGGTGCCCGAGAAAACGACGACTTTTTCGGCGTTGGTTAGGCACAAGTTTCTTGACCGTGGCAGTATCCAGTTTCGCGGAGATTATCAGCTTGTTAGCGATACGCAGGATCTGGTCCCCATTACTTTGCGTGACGCCGCAGGTAATATTACCGCCCAGTTTGATGGGGCAGGGAACATTGGCGATAGCAAGCGTTGGAATGGCGAACTTGAAATTACGCTTCCATTTGATTGGCTGACAAAACCCTTTGGTGTGAGTGGGATCGAAGTCAAATATGTTGGCCATTACCACGACAGTCGTGTCACAGACCCGGTGACTGGACAAAAGCGGCGAAGGTCCAATCGGTCATTATGGCATCAGCAGTGGGATTTGCGCTATGATGTGTCGCAACTTGGGATTGTATATGGGGCTTCGTTCTATGTTGAGGGCGCCAATAACAGTTTCTTCCTTGATGAATTTAGACGGCAGAGCGAGGGCATCAAAACCAACATATTCATTGAATATACTAAATTAAAATTGGGCACATTGCGACTGCAAGTAATTGATTTATCAGATTTTCGGCGGGATCGATTTATTTTCAATGACACCCGTGCTTCAGGTGTACTGCGCGAGATAATCAACCGAAAACGGTCGCTTGACCCATTGATCCAGCTTACCCTGTCGGGCAAATTCTGAATAACAAACCCGCCGGAAATCGATTCCGGCGGGTTTGTTTTTAAGCTTACTCTTCTTCGTCGCTGTCGATTTCAATGACATCGTCGATTGCGGCATCTTCTGTGGTCAGGTCATCGGCAATTACCTTGGCCAGAACATCGTCGCCAATCGCGGCTTCGGGTCCTTGTGCTAGTTCTGCAGCGTGTTCCTCGGCAGCGGTTTCCGGCGCGATCAGGCTTTCCTGAAGCGCGCGGTAGCTGGCACGCAAAGCGGCATCGCGGCTGGTTGCCGTTACGCGCATACGGTTCATCGCTGAACCTGTACCCGCCGGGATCAGGCGACCCACAATGACGTTTTCCTTCAAGCCGGTCAGAATGTCCTTCTTGCCCTCAACCGCCGCCTGCGTCAGCACGCGGGTGGTTTCCTGGAACGAAGCGGCCGAGATGAACGAACGCGTTTGCAACGAAGCCTTGGTAATGCCCAGCAAGACCGGGTTCCCCGTGGCTGGAGCCTGACCCTTGGTCAGCTTTGCGTTGATCGCATCCATTTCCTCACGGTCAACCTGTTCGCCAGGAAGCAGGGTGGTGTCACCGCCAAAGGTGATTTCAACTTTTTGCAGCATCTGGCGAACAATCGTTTCGATGTGCTTGTCGTTGATCTTCACGCCTTGCAGACGATAAACTTCCTGAATTTCGGCAACCAGATATTCGGCCAGTGCCTCGATGCCCATGACTTCGAGGATGTCATGCGGGTTCGGTGAACCGGCAATCAGATTGTCACCCTTACGGACGAAATCGCCTTCCTGCACGTCGAGAACCTTCGACTTCTGGATCAGATATTCGATACGATCGCCTTCTTCCGGGACAATCGCGATCTTGCGTTTCGCCTTATAGTCACGAACGAATTCGACGCGGCCCGAAATCTTCGCGATAATTGCGTTGTCCTTCGGAATACGTGCTTCGAACAGTTCGGCAACGCGCGGCAAACCGCCGGTGATGTCGCGGGTCTTGGCGGATTCGCGGGTCACACGAGCGAGAACATCGCCTGCCTGAACCTCTGCACCATCTTCGACCGAGAGCATCGTGCCGACACCAAGAAGATAACGTGCCGCTTCACCGCTATCGTCATCCAATAGCGTCAGGCGCGGACGCAGGTCTTCCTTCTTGCTGCGGCTGCCCGCACGATCTTCGGTAACGACACGCTGGGCGATGCCCGTCGCTTCGTCCGTTTGTTCGGTCAGCGTCTTGCCGTCGATCAGGTCCTGATATTTCACAATACCCGATTTTTCGGTGATGATCGGCATGGTGAATGGATCCCATTCTGCCAGGCGGTCACCGACATTGACTTCAGCGCCGTCGGGGAATGCCAGCGTCGCACCATAAGGCAGACGGTGGATTTCCATTTCACGGCCATCCTTGTCGACGATAACCAGTTCGCCGTTACGTGCCATCGCCAGGCGCTTCTTACGCTTGTCGACAATACTAGGCAGGTCGCGGTACATGACCTTACCCGATGCAGTCGCATCAAGGTTTGACTGTTCGTTCAACTGTGCCGCGCCACCAATGTGGAAGGTACGCATTGTCAACTGGGTACCGGGCTCACCGATAGACTGGGCAGCAATAACGCCGACCGCTTCACCGATGTTCACCGGAGTACCACGCGCAAGGTCACGGCCATAGCAGGTGCCACAGACGCCGACCTTGGATTCGCAGACCAGAGGGCTGCGGATTTTCAGGGCTTGCAGGCCGGTTTCTTCCATCGCGGCAACCATAGGTTCGTCCAGCAATGTCCCTGACGGGATCAGAACCTTGCCATCTAGGCCCATGATATCTTCCGCCGTGGTCCGTCCAAGGACGCGCTCACCGAGCGACGCGATGGTGGAGCCACCCTGTACAATCGAACGCATTTCCAGTGCACGTTCGGTGCCGCAGTCAACTTCGACGATAGTGCAATCTTGCGATACGTCCACAAGACGACGGGTCAGATAACCCGAGTTTGCCGTCTTGAGTGCGGTATCGGCCAGACCCTTACGGGCACCGTGGGTCGAGTTGAAATACTCAAGAACGGTCAGACCTTCCTTAAAGTTCGAAATGATCGGCGTTTCGATGATTTCGCCCGACGGCTTGGCCATCAGACCACGCATACCGGCAAGCTGCTTCATCTGCGCGGGCGAACCACGCGCACCGGAGTGGCTCATCATATACACCGAGTTGACAGGCAATTCGCGGCCATGTTCGTCCAAAGGCGATGCCTTCAGCTTGTCCATCATGGCGTTGGCAACCTTGTCGCCACAGGTCGACCACGCGTCGATGACCTTGTTGTATTTTTCCTGCTGCGTGATCAGACCATCCTGATATTGCTGTTCGAAATCGGCAACAATCGCCTTGGTTTCGGCAACCATCTCGGTCTTTTCTTCCGGAATGATCATATCGTCCTTGCCGAACGAAATGCCGGCCTTGAACGCATATTTGAAACCAAGTGACATGATCGCATCGGCGAACAATACCGTGTCTTTCTGGCCAGTGTGGCGATAGACCTGATCGATAACGTCGCCGATTTCCTTCTTCGTCAGAAGACGGTTGACGGTTTCGAAAGGAACGCGGTGGCTCTTCGGCAGGGTCTCGGCGAGAAGCATACGGCCAGGGGTCGTGTCGAAACGCACCATGCGCTCAACACCATCTTCGCCAGTCTGTGGCACGCGGGCGATGATCTTGGAGTGGAGCGTTACCGCGCCAACTTCAATCGCCTGATGCACTTCGGCCATATCCGAGAGCATCATGCCTTCGCCCGGTTCGCCTTTGCGGTCCATCGACAGATAATACAGACCAAGCACCATGTCCTGTGAAGGCACGATGATTGGCTTACCATTGGCTGGCGACAGGATGTTGTTGGTCGACATCATCAATACGCGTGCTTCCAACTGCGCCTCAAGGCTCAGCGGAACGTGGACAGCCATCTGGTCACCGTCAAAGTCGGCGTTGAATGCCGAACAAACGAGCGGGTGAAGCTGGATAGCCTTACCTTCGATCAGGACAGGTTCGAACGCCTGAATGCCCAAGCGGTGAAGCGTCGGGGCGCGGTTCAAAAGCACCGGATGCTCGCGGATAACCTCATCGAGGATGTCCCAAACTTCCTTGCGTTCCTTTTCGACCCACTTCTTCGCCTGCTTCAGGGTCATGGACAGACCCTTGGCATCGAGGCGCGAATAGATGAACGGCTTGAACAGTTCGAGCGCCATCTTCTTCGGCAGACCGCACTGATGCAATTTCAGTTCAGGTCCGGTCACAATAACCGAACGGCCCGAATAATCGACGCGCTTGCCGAGCAAGTTCTGGCGGAAGCGGCCCTGCTTGCCCTTGAGCATGTCGGACAACGACTTCAGCGGACGCTTGTTGGCTCCGGTGATGGTGCGGCCACGACGGCCATTGTCGAACAGCGCATCAACAGCTTCCTGCAACATACGCTTTTCGTTGCGGACGATGATGTCCGGCGCACGCAACTCGATCAGGCGCTTCAAACGGTTGTTACGGTTGATAACACGGCGGTAAAGATCGTTCAGATCGGATGTAGCAAAACGGCCACCATCCAGTGGAACCAAAGGACGCAATTCTGGCGGAATGACCGGAATGACATCAAGGATCATCCACTCAGGCTTGTTACCTGAATCGATGAAGCTTTCGACGACCTTCAAACGCTTGATGATCTTCTTGGGCTTCAGCTCCGACTTGGTAACAGCTAGCTCGTCGAGCAGGTCAGTGCGTTCCTGTTCAAGGTCAAGATCCATCAGCATGGTCTTGACGGCTTCGGCACCGATGGATGCGGTGAATGCGTCTTCGCCATATTCGTCTTGCGCGTCGAGCAACTCGTCTTCTGAAAGAAGCTGGAATTTCTCAAGCGCCGTTAGGCCCGGTTCGGTGACGATATAGTTCTCAAAATAGAGAACACGTTCAAGCTGCTTCAACTGCATGTCGAGAAGCAGGCCGATGCGCGATGGCAGCGATTTCAGGAACCAGATGTGTGCGACCGGAGCAGCAAGCTCGATATGGCCCATACGCTCACGACGCACCTTGGTGACGGTGACTTCAACGCCGCACTTTTCGCAGACAACGCCCTTATATTTCATACGCTTATACTTGCCGCACAAGCATTCATAATCCTTCACCGGACCAAAGATACGGGCGCAGAAAAGGCCATCACGCTCCGGCTTGAACGTGCGGTAGTTGATGGTTTCGGGCTTTTTGATTTCGCCGAATGACCAGCTGCGGATTTTTTCCGGTGACGCGATGCCGATCTGGATCTGGTCGAATGTTTCGACCTTGGCGACGGGATTGTTGAATTTGGACAGTTCGTTCATTTTGTTATCCTTAAATCCTCCTCCCGCTTGCGGGAGGGGTTAGGGGAGGGTGATACCGAGGGGGGAAGGACTGACCCTCCCCCGACCCCTCCCGCATGCAGGAGGGGAGTAGGTCACCCCTTATTCCGCGGCCTCGGCAAAGCCCTCATCGCCTTCGACAAGATCATGCGCTTTCAGGTCTACGTTGAGACCTAATGAACGCATTTCCTTGACCAGAACGTTGAAGCTTTCGGGAATACCGGCTTCGAAGGTGTCGTCACCCTTGACGATGGCCTCGTAGACCTTGGTACGACCGATCACGTCATCCGACTTGACCGTCAGCATTTCCTGCAGGGTGTAGGCGGCACCATAGGCTTGCAGAGCCCAGACCTCCATTTCCCCGAAGCGCTGGCCGCCGAACTGCGCCTTACCGCCCAGCGGCTGCTGGGTAACAAGGCTGTAAGGTCCGATGGAGCGGGCGTGGATCTTGTCATCAACCAAGTGATGCAATTTGAGCATGTAGATAATGCCCACAGTTACCTTGCGGTCAAACTTGTCGCCGGTGCGTCCATCGAACAAATCGGACTGACCTGATCCATCAAGTCCAGCCAGCTGAAGCATCGTCGTCACATCGGCTTCGCGTGCGCCGTCAAACACAGGGGTGCCCATGGGGACGCCGGTGATGACATTGCCAGCCAGCTCAATGATATCGGCATCGCTGCGGCCATTGATTTCCTTGGCATAATCTTCGCCATAGGCATGGACAAGACGCTCGCGCACCGCTTCCGGTGGTGCGGCGGCTTCTGGATTTGGGTTGGCATGGCGCCAATCTTCGAGAGCTTCACCTATCTGCTTGCCCAGGCCGCGCGCAGCCCAGCCCAGATGGGTTTCGAAAATCTGACCAACATTCATGCGCGACGGCACGCCGAGCGGGTTGAGCACGATGTCGACGGGTGTACCATCAGCAAGGAAAGGCATGTCTTCTTGCGGAAGGATCCGCGAGATAACCCCCTTGTTCCCGTGACGACCGGCCATCTTGTCCCCTGGCTGAAGCTTGCGCTTCACTGCGACGAAGACCTTGACCATCTTGAGCACGCCAGGTGCCAGTTCATCGCCGCGCTCCAGCTTCTCGCGACGATCTTCGAATTTCTCGACGATCAGTTTGACGGCGTCGTCATACTGAACTTTGACGGCTTCAAGGTCGCCTTGAATTTTGTCGTCGACAACGGCGATCTTCCACCATTCGTGACGCTCAACTTCAGCGAGGTTTTCCTCGTTGATCGTGTCGCCTTTTTTGAGCGCCTTTGGAGCGGCCGCAACGGTTTGACCGATCAGCATGTCCCGCAGACGATTGTAAGTAGCACGGTTCAAAATCGAGCGTTCGTCCTCACGGTCCTTGGCAAGACGTTCGATTTCTTCGCGTTCGATGGCCATCGCACGCTCGTCCTTGTCGATACCATGACGGTTGAACACGCGCACTTCGACAACCGTACCGGCAACGCCGGGGGGCAGTTTCAGCGAGGTATCGCGAACGTCGCTGGCCTTTTCGCCAAAGATAGCACGCAGAAGCTTTTCTTCCGGCGTCATCGGGCTTTCGCCCTTTGGCGTGATCTTGCCGACCAAGATATCACCGGGATGCACTTCGGCACCGATGTAGACGATACCCGCTTCGTCGAGGCTGCGAAGAGCTTCTTCGCCGACGTTCGGAATATCGCGGGTAATGTCTTCGGGGCCAAGCTTGGTATCGCGGGCCATAACTTCGAACTCTTCGATATGGATCGACGTAAAGACGTCATCCTTCACGATGCGTTCCGAAATCAGGATCGAGTCTTCGTAGTTATAACCATTCCAGGGCATGAATGCGACGAGGCTGTTCTTGCCCAATGCCAGTTCGCCCAGCTCGGTCGAAGGACCGTCGGCGATGATATCACCGGCTTCGATCACGTCGCCAACCTTAACCAACGGCTTCTGGTTGATGCAGGTGTTCTGGTTGGAACGCTGGAATTTTTGCAGCGTGTAGATGTCCACGCCGGATTGTCCAGCTTCGACTTCGCCAGTTACCCGAACCACAATGCGGGTTGCGTCCACCTGATCGACGATGCCGGTGCGGCGTGCGCCGATGGCAGCGCCGGAATCGCGAGCTACGGTTTCTTCCATGCCGGTGCCGACAAACGGTGCCTCTGCGCGCAGCAGGGGAACGGCCTGACGTTGCATGTTCGATCCCATCAGAGCGCGGTTGGCGTCATCATTTTCCAGGAACGGGATCAGCGACGCTGCGACCGAAACCAGCTGTTTTGGGCTAACGTCCATCAAGGTGACCTGATCGCGAGGTGCCATCAGGAATTCGCCGGCTTCGCGGGCCGAGATCAGTTCTTCGGCGAAGCTGCCGTCTTCGGTCAGTTCTGCGTTGGCCTGAGCAATCGTGTTTTTCTGCTCTTCCATTGCCGACAGATAGACCACATCGTCGGTGACCTTGTGGTCGATGACTTTGCGGTATGGAGTTTCGATGAAACCATATTTGTTAACTCGGCTGAAGCTTGCGAGGCTGTTGATCAGACCGATGTTCGGGCCTTCCGGCGTTTCAATCGGGCAGATGCGTCCATAATGGGTCGGATGGACGTCGCGAACTTCGAAGCCGGCGCGTTCGCGGGTCAGACCGCCTGGTCCAAGGGCCGAAACACGGCGCTTGTGCGTCACTTCGGAGAGCGGATTGGTCTGGTCCATGAACTGCGACAATTGCGACGAACCAAAGAATTCGCGCACCGCAGCCACCGCCGGTTTGGCGTTGATCAGGTCATTTGGCATCACAGTGGAGACATCTACGCTTGACATGCGTTCCTTGACCGCACGCTCCATCCGCAAAAGGCCAACGCGATACTGGTTTTCGAGCAGCTCACCGACCGAACGCACCCGGCGGTTGCCAAGGTTGTCGATATCGTCGATTTCGCCCTTGCCATCCTTCAGGTTGACCAGTTCCTTGACCACCGCAAGAATATCTTCATTCCGCAAAGTGGTGTGGTCATCAGCGGCATCGAGGCCCAACCGCATGTTCAGCTTGACGCGGCCCACTGCCGACAAGTCATAGCGATCCGCATCGAAGAACAGCCCGGCAAACAAAGCCTCCGCCGTTTCGCGCGTGGGCGGCTCGCCAGGGCGCATCACGCGATAGATCGCATCAAGGCCCATGTCGCGGTTCTCGGCCTTGTCGGCCTTCAGCGTGTTGCGGATCCATGCACCGGTGATGACATGGTCGATGTCGAGCAATTCGATCGCATCAATCCCCGCCTTGTCCAGCATTTCAAGGTTTTCGGCAGTGATTTCATCGCCCGCCTCGACATAGATCCGTCCGGTCTTCTCATCGATCAGTTCGAACGCGGAATAGCGGCCAAAGATTTCTTCGGTCGGGATCAGCAACTGGGTCAGCCCATCCTTCACCGCCTTGTTGGCAGCGCGCGGCGTGATCTTGGTGCCAGCAGGGAAGATAACCTCACCCGATTTGGCATCGACAATGTCGAACATCGGCTTCGACGCGCGCCATTGTTCCGCATTGAAGGGGATGATCCATCCACCCTTCCCACGCTGGAACGTCACGCGGTCATAGAAATGGTTGAGGATTTCCTCATCATTCATGCCCAGACCATAAAGCAGGGTCGATACCGGCAGCTTGCGCTTACGGTCGATCCGCACGTTGACAATATCCTTGGCATCAAATTCAAAGTCGAGCCACGACCCGCGATAGGGAATGACGCGCGCGGCAAACAGATATTTGCCCGAAGAGTGCGTCTTGCCACGGTCATGGTCGAACAGGACGCCCGGCGAACGGTGCATCTGCGACACGATAACGCGCTCTGTCCCGTTGATGAAGAAGGTGCCGTTATGCGTCATGAGCGGCATATCGCCCATATAGACGTCCTGTTCCTTGATATCGAGAACCGAGCGCGCTTCGGTATCGGGGTCAACCTCGAACACGATCAGGCGCAGCGTCACCTTCATCTGCGCGGCATAAGTGATTCCGCGCTGACGGCATTCTTCCACGTCATATTTCGGGTCTTCCAGTTCGTAATGGACAAAGTCCAGTTCCGACGTTCCGGCAAAATCCTTGACCGGAAAAACGCTCCGCAAAGTTTTTTCTAGTCCGGATACATAACCGATCGACGGGTCAGAGCGCAGGAACTGCTCATAGCTTTCGCGCTGGACCTCGATCAAATTGGGCATGTCGATGACTTCATGAATGTCACCAAAAATTTTACGGATACGCTTTTGACGCGAGAGTGTCGCAGGAGCGGTACGAGATGCCATAAGGTGCTTTGCCTTCGTTCAGAATGTCAGGCGCGTGAAGGGTGTTTCACAAGACAGGAAAAGGCCGCATGGCAACAGCCCCGGATTCGGGTCCTGCCGTGCAGCCGTTTCGCGATGTGAAAACCATATCCGCCAATGCCTTAGCCACGTCCACGCGAAGACGCAGCTGTTCCCGACGGTGTAGGTGTTGGATTTCGTATAGAGGGGGAGGGGGTTGGGGTCAAGGGTGTGTGGAGCTTGTTGAAGGAGGCGCTATCTACCACAACATACCATTGGATTTTAATCTTCAACGTATCGAGCTGACCCGATGTGTTGAGCTTACAGCGAATGTTAATGGACAACAGACATATGGCTCCCCCGAAAAGGGAGCACAAAGTTAGTAAAATCAATATGTTGCATGTGAGACAAAAAAGCTATCTTCTAGTTCAACTTGTCTCACAGACAAATTGAACATTAAAATCAATGCGTTAGATAAATTTGGCTCCCCGGGAGGGATTCGAACCCCCGACCAATTGATTAACAGTCAACTGCTCTACCACTGAGCTACCAGGGAGCAGCCCGATTGCTCGGGCAGAGGCGCGCCTATAGCAGCGCTTTTTAAACTTTGGCAAGCGCCCTTTGCCAATTCAGACAATAAATTGTTCCATTGCAATCCGGTCGTCCAAAGCATGTTCCGGATCGAATAAAAGCGTGAGCGCGCGGTTGCGGTCGAGGGCCACTTCAACGTGGGAAATGTCTCGGATTTCCCGCTGGTCGGCGACGGCGCTGACGGGGCGTTTGCCGGCCTCCAATATCTTCAGCTTGATGACATAGCGGTCCGGCAAGATCGCGCCCTTCCATCGGCGGGGGCGGAACGGGCTGATGGGGGTGAGGGCGAGCAGCGACGAATCAAGCGGCAGGATCGGGCCATTGGCGGACAGATTGTAAGCGGTCGACCCGGCGGGCGTGGACACCAATATGCCGTCGCAAATCAGCTCGGGTATCACCGCCCGGCCATTCACCGAAATCTCCAGCTTCGCCGCCTGCCGGGTCTCGCGCAGAAGGGATACTTCGTTGATCGCGGGCAGGGTGAAACTCTGTCCACCGACGGTTGTAATCGTCGCGACCAGCGGCCGGACCTGAAAAGCCTTGGCGCGGGATAGGCGGTTCAGCAGCTCGCCCGGCTGCCATCCGTTCATCAGAAAGCCGATGGTCCCACGGTTCATGCCATAAGCGGGAATGTCGCGGCGATCCTCGTGCAGCCGGTGCAAAACCTGCAGCATATGGCCGTCGCCGCCCAAAACGATTACCGCCTCGGCATCGTCCAGCGATACAAAATCGATCTGTTCGCGCAAAATGGCCTCCGCCTCCCGCGCGGTCGGGGTGGCGGACGCGAGCACCGCGAGACGGGTATAGTCGGTCATCCGCCGGTTGCATTCATATGGCGTGACAGGCGCAGTTCGGGATCGGCCATCTGCCGTTCGAAGTCATGCCGCGCCGGCTTCAGACGCAGCGCCTTTTGTAGCAATGTGTCGACCGCCGCCATGCCATCCTCGCGAAGCGCCTTGCGGAAATCGACATGCATGGTGGACCCAAGGCACATATAAATCTTGCCATCGGTCGTCAGGCGCAGTCGGTTGCAATCGTCGCAGAAATTATGGCTGAGCGGCGTAATCAGCCCCAGTCGCAGGCCCAGCGGGGCGACATTCCAGTATCGGGCAGGGCCAGAACTGCGATGCGCCAGCGGCGACAACGCATAGCGTTCGCGCAAGGGTGCGATGAAGTCATCCATGGCGATATAGCGGTCTTGCCGGTCTGCGACGCCTTCGCCCAAGGGCATAGTTTCGATAAGCGACAGGTCATAGCCATTTGCCGCGCAAAATTCGGCCATGGCGACCAATTCGGCCTCATTCTCGTCCTTCAGCGCCACCATGTTGATTTTAATGCCTATTCCCTGCGCTGCCGCCGCCGCGATTCCTGACAAAACCTGAGTCAAATCGCCACCGCGGGTGATGGTGCGGAAGGTTTCGGGGTTCAGGCTGTCGAGGCTTATGTTAATTCGGCTGAAGCTTGCGTTGGCCAATATAGGGGCAAATTGAGTCAACCGGCTGCCATTGGTGGTCAGGGTCAGTTCGTCCAGACGGCCTGCCTCGACATGGCCGCCAAGTTCCTTCAGCAGTACCTCAATATCCCGCCGGACCAGCGGTTCGCCGCCTGTCAGGCGGATTTTGCGGATGCCGTGCGCGATGAAGCGGTTCGCGAGAAGCGCGATTTCGCTATAATCCAACAGATCGCCATGGGGCAGAAAAGTCTGCTTTTCAGGCATGCAATAATGGCACCGGAAATTGCACCGGTCGGTCACCGAGATACGGAGATAATCGATATGGCGCCCTTGTCCGTCAATCATATTGGTCATGTAAGCAGAAATTTCCGGCTTACAAAGCCGAAATGCGAAAATCGCAAGAGTTGCTAAAGATATTCGCGCTAAAGCCGCAGGATGCAATCATTGCGCGACACATCCAGCAACAATTTGACCATGCGCCGCGCCCGCCATGTGCGCGAATGGCTGGCCGAAGCGTCGCAGGAGCCGGTGACGGTGCTGCTGCTCGGCATCAAGGACCTGAAGCAGATTAACGACCGCTTGGGCCGCGCTATGGGCGATGCGGTTATCCGGCGTGTGGGCCAGCAAATCCGCGCCTTTGCCGAACAACAGCTATCGCCGATCCGCCTGATGGCCAAGATGCCGGGGCGGGAATTCATGCTGGTGGTCGATGGCAATGCGGGCGGAAAGCAGCTTGAACTCGCCGCACAAAAACTGCTCGAAATGGTCTCGGTCGATCTGGGCGAGGGCGCAGCCCCGCTGCATATCAATGCACGTTTGGGAATCGCCTTGTCGCGGCCCACCGAAAGCCGCCCAAATTTGGCCGCCCGTGCTGCGGACGCGCTTGCCAAAGCCTATGGCCGCAAGGGCAAACGCTATGTCGTTGCCGAGGCGCAGGCCCCGTTCAACCCCGCCATGGAGCAGGTCGATGTAGCGCTGCGTTCGGCGCTTGCGGCGCGAGAGATTGTGATATTGCTGCAACCGCAGTTCGAAGTGTCGTCCGGACGGCTAGTTGGTGCCGAGGCACTTGCCCGGCTGAACCATCCCCAATTGGGCGAGATTGGCGCAGGCGACCTGTTCGCGTCGGCGGACCGGTGCGATTTGCGCGAGGAATTGTCGCACCTGATTCAGGACAAGGCGATCAACATCGCCGCCGCTTGGCCTGCCGCGCTCAGCGACCTGCGCCTTGCGGTCAATCTGGGTGCGGAGGAACTGACCGAATATTATGGGGCGCATCTACTGGAATTGGTGGCGCAGGCCGGTTTTGCACCCGAACGATTGACGCTGGAGCTGACCGAGGAAAGCCTGATCCGCGATCTGGAGCGGACGGCGGGACAGCTCGAATTGCTGCGCGCCAAGGGTATGCGGATCGCGGTTGATGATTTCGGAACCGGCTATTCCAGTCTGGCCTATCTCAAATCCTTGCCGCTTGATTATCTCAAAATCGACAAGGGCATGACGCCGGATATTGTAGGCACCGGCAAAGACCGGATCATCATGCGCGCGATCATCGCGATGGCCAAGGCATTGGGAATGGCGATAATCGCCGAGGGCGTGGAGAAGGCCGAAGAGCTGGAGATGTTGCGGGCCGAAGGGTGCGATTATTTTCAGGGATTCCTGCGGTCGCCTCCGCTGGCGCCGGCCGAGTTTGAGCGGTTTGCACTAAGGGCGAATTGAGGGTGGGGGTTTAAGGGAACAGTCCCAAACGACATTCCCTCTCTCCTTTAGGGGAGAGGTGCGAGACTTGGTGGCTTGCCGCCTAGTCGCAGCGGAGAGGGGCTGGACGGTGAGGTTTGTGCGCGAACTCCCCCTCTCCACTGCGCCTAATTGCTAAAGCAATAAGGCTTCGTACCTCTCCCCTGAAGGGGAGAGGGTGGGCACTTGACCCTGTCCCCAACAGCCCGGCTACCCCGCCTTCCGCGCAAGATTGGCCAGACCCTTCGACAATTGCAAACATCCGTTCAACCGCGACGCCGGGTCGCCCCAGACGCGGTTTATGACCAGCTTGCTGTCGGGGCGCAGCTTTGCCGTTTCGCCCAATTTGGCGACATAGGCGAGCAGGCCCGGGACATTGGGCGGGGTGTCGTCGTGGAAGCTGACCAGCGTTCCGCGCGCACCGACCTCGATCTTGGCGACTTGCGCGACAAGTGCATTTTGCTTGATCTGGATAAGCTTGAGCAGATTTTGCGTCGGTTCCGGAATGGTGCCGAAACGGTCGGTAATTTCTGCGGCAAAGCCTTCTATGTCCTGACCTTCCTCCAGTTCGTTCAGGCGGCGGTACAGCGCCATGCGGACCGACAGGTCGGGGACATAATCGTCGGGAATCAGGATCGGCGCATCGATGGTGATCTGCGGCGAGAAGCTGCCGCGCGGTTTGGCAAAGCCGCTGGCATCCGCCCGCGCTTCTAAAATCGCATCCTCCAGCATCGACTGGTACAGTTCGAACCCGACTTCCTTGATATGCCCCGATTGTTCGTCGCCGACCAGATTGCCCGCACCGCGAATGTCGAGGTCATGGCTGGCAAGCTGGAACCCGGCGCCAAGGCTGTCGAGATCGCCCAGCACCTTGAGCCGTTTTTCCGCAGTTTCGGTCAGCACGCGGTTTGCCTCGTGAGTCATATAGGCATAGGCACGCGTCTTTGACCGGCCCACACGGCCGCGTAACTGGTAAAGCTGTGCAAGACCAAAGCGGTCGGCGCGGTGGATGATGAGCGTGTTGGCGCTCGGGATATCGAGACCGCTTTCGACGATTGTCGTCGACAGAAGGACGTCATAGCGCTTTTCGTAAAAGGCGCTCATCCGCTCTTCGACCTGAGTTGCCGACATCTGGCCGTGCGCGGTGACATGTTTGATTTCGGGCACTTCGGTTCGCAGGAATTCCTCGATTTCGGTGAGGTCGGCGATACGCGGCACCACGAAAAAGCTTTGCCCGCCGCGATAATGTTCGCGTAGCAATGCCTCGCGCAACACAACCGGGTCCCATGGCATGACGTAGGTCCGCACCGCGAGGCGGTCGACCGGCGGGGTCTGGATAACCGACAATTCGCGCAATCCCGACATCGCCATCTGCAAGGTGCGGGGAATGGGGGTCGCGGTCAGGGTCAGCATATGGACGTCGGTCTTCAGCGCTTTCAACTGCTCCTTGTGGTTGACGCCAAAACGCTGTTCTTCATCCACGATGACGAGACCCAGCCGCCTGAATTGCAGCGATTTTGCAAGGACCGCATGGGTTCCGATCACGATGTCGACCGTGCCATCGGCCAGACCTTCGCGCGTGGCGGTGGCTTCTGCGGCAGGCACGAGCCGCGACAGGCGCCCGAGTTTCAGCGGAAGGTCCCGGAAACGGTCCAGGAAATTGGTATAATGCTGCCGCGCCAATAAGGTTGTCGGCGCAATAACGGCAACCTGATACCCGGCCAGTGCCACGGCAAAGGCGGCGCGCATCGCGACCTCGGTTTTTCCGAAGCCCACATCGCCGCAGACCAGACGGTCCATGGGCTTGCCCGCCGACAGGTCATCCAGCACTTCTTCGATAACCCGCAACTGGTCTTCGGTTTCCTCATAGGGGAAACGGTCGACAAAGCTGGCATAGGCCTGATCATCGACTTCGATGACCGCGCCGGGACGAAGGGCCCGTTCAGCAGCGGTTTTCAGCAGTTCGTGCGCGATGGCGCGAATGCGTTCTTTCAGCTTTGACTTGCGCCGTTGCCATGCTTCGCCGCCCAATTTGTCGAGGCTTACATTTTCGCTGTCCGAGCCATAGCGCGACAGGACGTCGATATTTTCAACAGGGACATAAAGCTTGTCGCCGCCCGAATAGCTCAACGCCACACAGTCGTGCGGGCTGTTACCGACGGGGATGGAAATCAGCCCTTCATAACGGCCGATACCGTGATCCTGATGCACCACCAGATCACCGGGGCTGAGCGCGGCGAGTTCAGCAAGGAAAGCGTCGGCTGATTTGCGTTTCTTGTGACGGCGGACAAGCCGGTCGCCAAGCATATCCTGCTCGCTGATCAGCGCGATATCGCTCGACGTGAAGCCGTGATCGATGGGCAGGACGACCATGGCAACGGTACCCCTCCCGCCTGCGGGAGGGGTTAGGGGAGGGCGCCCCGGGCCTGACTTGACTGACCCTCCCCAAGCCCCTCCCGCTTGCGGGAGGGGGGAAGTCATGCCGAGCGCTTCCTGCCAACCGTCGGCATCGGCGAGGGGCGGGGCACCATGATCTTTCAACAGACCCTTCAGCCGTTCGCGTGCGCCGTTGGAATAGCTGGCGATGATGGGGCGGCTGCCGCCTTTTATCAGCGATTTAAGATGACCGGCCACGGCCTCGTATACATTCGCTTTTTGCGTGCGTTCGGGCGCAAAATCACGGGCGGTGGCGATGGCAAAATCGATGGTCCGGTCGGAATCCGGCTGCGCGAACGGGGTCAGAAGATGTGCGGCATTGTCGGCAAGCACCTTTTCCACCCCGTCCCCTGAAAGATAGAGCATTTCAGGTGGCAAGGGACGGTAGCTGCCGGGTTCGGCGACCTGCGCCTTGACGCGGTTGTCGTAATAATCGGCTATGGCGTCCAGCCGTGATTGCCCCGCGGCGATAGCACCCGCATCGCGGATAACCAGTGCATCTGCGCCGACATGGTCGAAGATCGTCGCCATGCGTTCTTCGAATAGCGGCAACCAATGGTCCATACCGGACAGGCGGCGGCCTTCGGACACGGCCTGATAAAGAGGATCGCCAGTGGCGGTGACGCCGAAGCGTTCACGGTAGCCGACGCGGAACCGCTTGATCGCTTCTTCGTCCATCAACGCTTCGACAGCGGGCAGGATATCGAAATGCTCGACCCAGTCGATACTGCGTTGATCCGACGGGTTGAAACGGCGGATGCTTTCAATCTCGTCGCCAAAAAAATCGAGGCGCAGGCCAAATTCGCTGCCCGCCGGAAACAGGTCGACGATGCTGCCGCGAATGGCAAATTCGCCCGCTTCGGCAACGGTATCGACGCGGAAATAACCATTGGATTGCAGAAGCGAGGCGAGCCGTTCGCGAGTGATCTCCCGTCCTGCCGTCAACCGCTCTCCCGTTTGCCGGATACGGAAGGGCGTCACATATTTCTGGATGACTGCACCGATGGTGGTCAGCACCAACTGCTTTTTGGATGTCGGTTGCTGCAAGGCTTGCAGGGTGGACATACGTTGCGATGTGACCGCGACGGAGGGCGAGGCGCGGTCATAGGGCAGGCAATCCCACGCCGGAAGTTGCAAGATTTCGACTTCGGGCGCAAAAAAGGGAACCGCATCGGCAATGGCGCGCATCGCGCTATCGTCGGGCGCGATGTACAGGGTCCGCGCCTTTGCCGCACGTGTCAGATCGGCAAGCAGCAGCGGCGCGAAGCCCGACGGCACCGACGACAGGGTAAGAGGTGACTTGGCAGTTATGATTTTTTGGATATCGGGCATGAAAACCTATCGAACCGCATCAATCTGCAAATCAAGCCAGTCGCACATCAGTACGTCACCCTGAACTTGTTTCAGGGTCTTAGTTTCTTGCCACGTTGCAAAATAAGATGCTGAAACAAGTTCAGCATGACAGCGTAAAGCGGAGGAAATCTCAAGCCGGTCGTTTATCACCACGTCACCCTGAACTTGTTTCAGGGTCTTAGTTTCATGCCACGTGGCAAAATAAGATGCTGAAACAAGTTCAGCATGACGGCGAAAAGCGGGCGACATCATTTCCCAAGCCCTTCCGGCAAGGAGATGAAATCGAGCTGTTGGAGCAGGTCCATCATCGGCCCTGCCAAGCCGGGGTCGGGTGCTGCGGTTTGCAGGGCCCAGGCCATGATGTCGACATCCTGTTCTTCCAACAACTGTTCGAACCAGGCGAAATCCGCCTCGCTCCACTGGGCGTGGTAAGTGTCGAAAAAGCCGCCGACCATGGCGTCCGCCTCTCGCGTGCCACGGTGGTGCGCGCGAAAGTGCAATTTGCGAAGATAGGGGTCGGCGTCCATCGGGCGCATCCTTTATGCTTGTGCTTTTATGAGAGTTTCCGGTTATAGATGGCCCTAGCCATGCGTCCAGATATTCTCAATCCGTTATTTGCAGAAGTGCGCGCGATGAAAGGCGTTGGACCGGGGCTGGCCAAACCGCTTGAGAGACTGGCTTTGGTGCGGATCAAGGATGTGCTGTACCATTTTCCCGCAAGCTGGACCTACCGCAAGGCTGTCCAGCGGCTCGATGTTGCGGATGTCGGGTGCAACATCATTCTCGCCGTCACGGTCATGGACCACCGCAGCAGCGGCAGCGCACGGGCGCCGCTGCGAATCTATGCCGCGGATGCGGAGGGCAATTATATCACATTGACCTTCTTTGGCCGCAATGGAGGATGGGCGCGCAAGCAGTTGCCGGTGGGGGAGGCGCGGATCATCTCCGGCAAGCTCGACCGTTATGGCGATGAATTGCAGATGGTGCATCCCGACCATATCGTTGCCGTGGGAGAGGCTGGCGCCCCCGGCCTCGCCGAACCGGTCTATCCGCTGTCGGAAGGGTTGACGAACAGGCGGATGGGGCAGCTTGCGTCGGCGGCGCTTGAGCATTTGCCGGACCTGCCCGAATGGATCGAGCCGAGCTTGCTGACGGCGCGCAATTGGGCGGGGTGGAACGCCGCATTGCATCAGGTCCACCACAAGGATGATGCGGCAAACCGGGACCGGCTGGCCTATGATGAGCTGTTTTCCAACCAGCTCGCCATGCGGTTGGTGCGGGCGGCGATGGACCAGCGCAAGGCGGTGCCGATTTCGGGCACCGGGGCGTTGGTGGACAGGCTGCAACTGCCCTTTGCACTGACCGGCGCGCAGCAGCGGGTGATTGCAGAGATTGAGGGCGATATTGCCCAATCGCGCCCGATGCTGCGGCTGTTGCAGGGCGATGTCGGCGCGGGCAAGACGATGGTCGCGCTGCGTGCGTTGCTGCGTGCGGTGGAAGCCGGGATGCAGGGCGCGATGCTTGCCCCGACCGAAATATTGGCGCGGCAGCATTTTGCGGGCTTGCAGAAATTGCTGGCGGGGCTACCCGTTAATATCGCCATCCTGACCGGCCGCGAGAAGGGCAAGCTGCGTGAGGCGACGTTGATGGGGCTGGCCGATGGCAGCATCCATATTTTGGTCGGCACCCATGCGATATTCCAAGAGGCGGTGACCTATAAGGCGCTCGCCCTCGCGGTGATTGATGAACAGCACCGCTTTGGCGTGTCGCAGCGGCTGATGCTGTCGCGCAAGGGCAGGGGGGTGCCGCATCTGCTGGTGATGACCGCGACGCCGATCCCGCGCAGCCTTGCACTTGCGGCTTATGGCGAAATGGATTCCTCGCAAATTGACGAGCTGCCACCGGGGCGGACGCCGGTGGAGACACGGGTGATCTCGCAAGAGCGTCTGCCCGAGATTGTCGACGGCGTGGCGCGGCATCTTTCGGCGGGCAAGCAGGCTTTCTGGGTCTGTCCGCTGGTCGAGGAAAGCGAGAATAGCGACCTTGCCGCCGCCGAACAGCGTGCCGAAATGCTCCGGCTGCGCTTTGGCGAGCAGGTGGCGGTCGTGCATGGGCGGATGAAGGGGGCGGAAAAGGATGCTGTCATGGAACGCTTCATCCGTGGCGAAACCCGGCTGCTGGTGGCGACCACGGTAATCGAGGTCGGGGTCGATGTGCCCAATGCCAGCCTGATGATCGTCGAAGCCGCCGACCGCTTCGGCCTTGCCCAGTTGCACCAGTTGCGCGGGCGGGTCGGTCGCGGGGCCGAGAAGTCGGTCTGCCTGCTGATCCGCAGCGCCCAGATTGGCGAGACGGCGCGGGCGCGGCTGGCGTTGATGCGCGAGACAAACGACGGCTTCCGCATCGCCGAGGAGGATTTGAAACTGCGCGGGGCAGGCGAGTTGCTGGGGACGCGGCAGTCGGGCGACAGTCCGTTCCGCGTCGCAACGCCCGAACAGGTGCGCGCATTGATCAGCGTGGCGGCCGATGACGCGCGGCTTTTGCTGGACCGCGACGGCGGACTGGCGGGCCCACGCGGGGAGGCGGCGCGTCTATGTCTTTATCTGTTTGAACGGGACGCCGGTATCGCGACCCTGCGCGGCGGATAGCTTAGCGCAATTTGGGGCTTACATGCTCCAGCAATGCAAGGAAATCGGGCAGGCGAACCACGCGCTCGAACTGGAATCCGGCACGGTTTTCCACGGTCCAGATCACCAACGCTTCCAACCGGCCAACGACGGGCAAGCGCAATTCCACGCGGTCACCACGTTCGAACACCATATTGTCGTCGATCATGAAGCCATGCGCCGACACGTTGACGATGTGGATCGTCTGGTCGCCATGAAACTTGCTTTCCGCAATCACCTTGTGGTTCGCCCGATGGCGAGCCGCCCGGCGTAAATCCATTTCGGTATTCGGTGCGGGTTGCGCCATAAATTACGACCTTTGTTTTGCCATCAATGGCTTGGTTATGGTGGTAATTTACAAATAAATGGTAAAATAATCCTTTAACGGTGTTTACCGAGAAAACTTAGGAAAAGCGCAAAATTCCGTGCTTTTTCTTTCCTGCCGACAATTTGATTTCATCCGAACCGGATGGAATCATTATGTTTTCGTCCGAAACGGCCTCACCATTGATCCGCGCGCCGCCGCCCTCGATCAACCGCCGGGCTTCCTTTTTGGACGTGACAAAGTTCAATCCGACCAACGCATCAAGGATCGAGATCGCGCCTTCGGCCTCAAACACCGGCAGATTTCCGCCGGTCGCACCCTCTTCAAAGGTCTTGCGCGCCGTCTCTTCCGCCAGCTTTGCAGCATCTGCGCCACGGCACATTTCGGTCGCCGCATTGGCCAGTGCAATCTTCGCCGCGTTGATTTCCGCGCCTTCCAGTTGCTCCAGCCGTTCGATTTCATCAAGCGGCACATCGGTGAACAACCGCAGAAAGCGGCCCACATCGCGGTCATCGGTGTTGCGCCAGAATTGCCAATAATCATAGGCAGTCAACTGGTCTTCGTGCAGCCAAACGGCGCCCGACATCGTCTTACCCATCTTGCCACCGTCCGCCGTAGTAATCAGCGGGGTCGTGACACCATAAACCTCGGTACCGTCCATGCGGCGGGCAAGTTCGATGCCGTTGACGATATTGCCCCATTGATCGGACCCGCCCATTTGCAGGCGGCACGCGGCACGGCGTGACAATTCCATAAAGTCATAGGCCTGCAAAATCATATAGTTGAATTCAAGGAAAGAGAGCGACTGTTCGCGATCCAGACGCAGCTTGACCGAATCAAAGCTGAGCATCCGATTGATCGAAAAATGCTGCCCGACTTCACGCAGGAAGGGGATATATTCGAGGGCGTCGAGCCACTCGCTGTTATCGAGCATAACCGCATCCGTCGGTCCGTTCCCGAAGGTCAGGAAGCGTTCGAAAATCCGCCTAATCGAAGCGCAATTTTCCTGAATAACCTCATTGGTCAGCAATTTGCGGGCTTCATCCTTGAAACTGGGGTCGCCAATCTTGCCGGTGCCACCGCCCATCAGGACGATCGGTTTGTGCCCCGCCTGTTGCAGACGGCGCAGTAGCATGATCTGCACAAGACTGCCGACATGAAGCGATGGCGCAGTCGGATCGAAGCCGATATAGCCCGGTACGACTTCTTTGGTCGCCAAGGCATCAAGCCCTGCGGCATCGGTTGCCTGGTGAATGTAGCCACGCTCATCAAGCAGGCGGAGGAGGTCGGATTTGTAAGCAGTCATAACGCGGCAGCGCCTAGCATGGAGTTTCGAGATTGGCCAATATTTCGATAGAGGATATCGCGCTACGCTGTCACCCGGCAACCCCGCCCTTCATGGCCGACAATATCCAAGTTGCGATGACGCGGCAGGGCTCAGGTGCGCTATGGCTGCGTTATCATATCGATTGCGATCTGAATTCATTGGAAATTCCGGACACATTGGCCCCGATGCGGACCGATGAATTATGGAAAACCACCTGTTGCGAATTGTTCGTGCGACGGGAAACCGGCGATGCGTATCTGGAGTATAATTTTTCGCCGTCCAGCCAATGGGCGGCTTATCATTTTGGTGGATATCGTTCGGGCATGACCGAATTGATGACCTATCGTCCGCAAATTTATGGCGATGCCAGCGAAACCCATTTCGCGTTGGAGGCGGAACTCCAATTGCCGGATGAATGGCGCGAAGGGCCGTTGTGGATCGGCCTGACCGCAGTGATTGCGGAAACCGGCGATACCACATCCTATTGGGCCTTGACGCATCCCGATGGAAAGCCTGATTTTCATCATAGGGATTGCTTTGCGCTTTATCTGGAGGCACCAAGCGCGGCATGAAATTTGGAATAGATCGCCTGCTCACCGAGCCTTCGCTGCGTGCACCGTTACAGGGCAAGCGCATCGCGCTACTCGCCCATCCCGCCTCAGTCACATCGGACCTGACACATAGCTTCGATGCGCTTGCGGCGTTGGATGATATTAACATTACTGCCGCGTTCGGGCCGCAGCATGGTCTGCGCGGCGACAAGCAGGACAATATGATGGAATCGCCCGATTTCACCGATCCTGTACACGGCGTGCCGGTGTTCAGTCTCTACGGCGAAGTGCGCCGTCCCACCGCACAATCGATGGGCACATTCGATGTCATATTGATCGACATGCAGGATCTGGGCTGCCGTATCTATACCTTCATCACGACGCTGCTTTATATGCTGGAAGCTGCGGCCGAGCATGGCAAATCGGTCTGGGTTCTCGACCGCCCCAATCCGGCCGGACGGCCCGTTGAAGGGCTGACGCTTTTGCCCGGATGGGAAAGTTTCGTCGGTGCGGGGCCAATCCCGATGCGCCACGGCCTGACCTTGGGCGAGCTGGGCCGATGGTTTATCGATCATTATAAAATCGATGTCGATTATCATGTCGTCCCGATGGAGGGGTATCATCCCGATGACGCCCCCGGCTTTGGCTGGCCAGCCGACAGGCTCTGGATCAACCCGAGCCCCAATGCGCCCAATATCAACATGGCGCGCGCCTATGCAGGGACCGTGATGCTGGAGGGCACGACTTTGTCGGAGGGACGCGGCACCACGCGGCCCCTGGAAATATTCGGCGCACCCGACATCGACGCCCGCGCTGTCATCGCCGAAATGCGCCGCTTTGCGCCGCAATGGCTGACCGGCTGCACGTTACGCGAAATATGGTTTGAACCGACTTTCCACAAACATGTCCACAGCCTGTGCCACGGCGTGCACATCCATGCCGAAGGGGCGTCGTATGATCATCAGGCGTTTCAGCCTTGGCGCATACAGGCGCTGGCGTTCAAGGCGATCCGGGGGTTGTATCCCAATTATGACCTGTGGCGGGATTTTCCCTATGAATATGAATTGGGGAAGCTGGCGATTGATGTGATCAACGGCGGGACCGGTTTGCGGGAGTGGGTCGATCTTGAAGGTTCTACTGCGGACGATCTGGATGCGGTTTGCGGGTCGGATGAGGCGGCTTGGGTTGAGGATCGGGCTGGGTGTTTGATTTACTGAGGTGGGATTTTTTTCGCTAGAAGGAAGAAGGCGAAAAGGAAGAAGGCGGCGGCAATTGCATTATCTGCTGCTGTAAACTCGCCGTACGCCATGCCGATACATTTCAGAGCCGAAATTTATAACAAGTCCCATGGGCTGATTTAGGAGTTTAACATATGTTTGCGTTTGGCGAATGTGAACGCCCAACAATTTCTCCAAAGCCTTTAATTCCAGGACGAGCCAGTCATTGACGAAGAGATCAACCCGATCAGCGTTGGCAAAATCCAAACCATCAATTCTAACATCAACTGGCATTTGCCGGACAACTTTCAAGCCTTGGCGTTTCAATCGCGCTGCCAAAACAGTTTCATAAACGGATTCAAGCAATCCCGGTCCGATTTCCTTATGCAGATGATAGCCCGCATCAATTACGGCTGCCAAGTGATCCTCTTGCGATTTCTTTAACAAAACAAATCTCGTGTAAAACGTCGCATGTACGGACTCGCACAAAACCGACCGCCAATCAACACAATGATTTGTAAGTATTAAACTGCCGTCTTCTTCCTTTTTGTCTTTTTCCTTCTAGCGAAAAATAAAAGCAGCGAAAAAAACTGTCAGCAGCAAAGCCCGCTCAATGCCCATGCTTCCGGCTCAACTCCCGCATAGCATCATCCAGCCCCTCCAGCGTCAGCGGATACATCCGGTCGTTGATCACTTCCTTGATGATCTTGGTCGATTGCGAATAGCCCCACTGCTTTTCGGGCACGGGGTTCAGCCACACAGTGGCGGGGTAGGTGTTGCTGATCCGGTGGAGCCAGACCGCGCCCGATTCCTCGTTGAAATGTTCGACCGAGCCTCCCGGATGCGTGATTTCATAAGGGCTCATCGATGCATCGCCGACCAAGACGACTTTATAATCATGCGGGAATTTGTGCAGAACGTCCCAGGTCGGTGTGCGCTCCGCGAAACGGCGCTTATTGTCTTTCCACAGTCCTTCATAGGGGCAGTTGTGGAAGTAGAAAAATTCCAAATTTTTGAACTCGCTCGTGGCCGCACTGAATAATTCTTCACATAATTTGATGAAGGGGTCCATGGACCCGCCGACATCCAGCAACAGGAGCACCTTGATCGCATTGCGCCGTTCGGGCCGCATCTGGATATCCAGCCAGCCTTTACGTGCCGTGCCATTGATGGTGCCGTCGATATCCAGCTCTTCGGCTGCGCCATCGCGCGCAAAGCGGCGCAGGCGGCGCATGGCAATCTTGATGTTACGGGTGCCGAGTTCACGGGTGTGGTCGAGATTCTGGAATTCGCGCTTTTCCCAGACTTTGACCGCGCGTTTATGCTTTGATTCTCCACCGATGCGGACGCCTTCGGGATTGTAACCGGAATTGCCATAGGGCGATGTGCCGCCGGTACCGATCCATTTGCTGCCGCCCTGATGTCGCTTTTCCTGCTCTTCGAGCCGTTTTTTCAGCGTATCCATCAGCTCGTCCCAACTGCCCATCTTTTCGATTTTGGCCATTTCCTCGGGCGACAGATATTTTTCGGCAATCGCCTTTAGCCAATCGGATGGGACATCAATGGGATTCTGACCATATTCGGTAAAGATGCCTTTGAACACTTTGCCGAAAACCTGGTCGAACCGGTCAAGCAGCGCCTCGTCCTTTACCAATGTGGTGCGGGCAAGATAATAGAATTCCTCGGGATTCTGGGCGATAACGTCCGCTTCAAGCGCTTCCAGCAGGGCGAGATGTTCCTTGAGCGATGCGGATATTCCCGCGGTACGCAATTCGTCCATGAATGAAAAAAACACCGGCTCTGCCCTTACAAATATGTGGCGTTAGCTTGTGCCGACTTGGGCGGTGTCCGTCAACCTAACAGGGTTAACTAAGCGATAACCATAAGGATGTACGGTCGCGTGAACCAGTCAAAAAGGCCGCAATCTATGAAGATGGACAAAATCGAGATTCCCGAAAACCAATGGGTACGGGATACATCCAGAATGTGCGGCGACGTGACTATCGGATGCGCGGAAGCCGCCGGTGTCCTCGAAGAAGCGCTTGATTCTGCCGATTGGCTGAAGACGCGGCATTCGGAATTGACCGAACTTACGTTGCGGCTTGATTCCGACATTGCCGAAGTAACGCAGGCCACATCAGAGGCAAGCGCGCTGTCCGAAGCAGCGGTAAGTCGCTTGATGGGTGGAAATGACACGGTAAAAATGTCGCTCGCCAGCTTTTCAGGTCTGGTCGAACTCATTGGAAATCTTGGCACGCATATCACCGGTTTTGCCGCCGCGATGGATCAGGTCAAACGGGTATCCCAGTCGATTGATACCATTGCGCGGACCACCAATATGCTGGCGCTGAATGCCGCGATAGAAGCAGAAAAGGCAGGGGATGCCGGACAAACTTTTTCGGTGGTTGCCGCTGAAGTCAAAAAGCTGGCGCTCGATTCACGCGCTGCGGCGGTTGAAATTACCGGCACGGTCAATTCGCTTTCCAATGAAGCTGCGAAATTTGTGGGGCAAATTGAAGACGGTATTTCAACGAGCAGCGAGGCCCAGCGGCAGTTTTCCAGCCTGCAGGAACTCATCCACAATGTTAGCGATATCATCGGTCAAATGGGTGACCGCAGCCGTGAAATTGCGGCAAATACGGCCGATGTGCACCAAAGCCTGATTGAATCGCAGCGCGTGCGTGATGCCGTGGCCGAGGCCAATGGCGCGATGTACAATGCCGTCGGCAAAGCGCATCACCAATTGGTCGAGCTGGAAAGCCTTGCCAACGGAATGTTCGATTCGATCGTCCATAGCGGGCTTTCGCTGGATGATCTGAAATATGTCGAACTGGCGACAGCGCAGGCGCGTCGGGTCGAGACGCTGACCGAGGCGGCTATCGGGCAGGGGGCTTTGACCATGAACGCACTGTTCGATACCGATCTGCAGCAGATTGAAGGCAGCAATCCACCCCGGTTCAGAACGGGCCTGACTGACTGGGCCGAGCGGAACTGGCAACCGGTGCTGGAATCAGTCAAGGCGATGGACCCTGATGCCATCATGTCGGTGGTGTGCAGCAGTAGTAAGGGTTTTCTGCCCGTCCATCTCAGAGAATATTCGCGCCCGCCCATTGGTGATTTGGCGCATGACACCAAATATTGCCGCAACGGCCGCGTCCTGTTCGAAGGATGCGACATTACGGCGAAAGCGAGCGAGAAGGACTATATCATGGCGGTGTACCGACATGAAGGCGATGGCAAAACCTATAAGGTCGTCCGCAATGTCTATGTTCCGCTGCGGATCAATGGCCGCCGTTGGGGCGACCTCGAAATCGCGTATACGATTTAACCGCCCAAACCCTAACCACCCTGACGTCGCGCCATGAAGGCAAGGCGTTCGAACAGCATCACGTCCTGCTCGTTTTTCAGCAGCGCACCGTGCAGCGGCGGGATCGCCTTGGTCGGGTCGCGCGATTGCAGAACGTCGAGCGGCATATCTTCGTGCAGAAGCAGCTTGAGCCAGTCGAGCAGTTCCGACGTCGACGGCTTTTTCTTAAGGCCCGGCACATCGCGGACTTCGTAGAAAATATCCATCGCCTTCGACACCAGGATTTTCTGGATATCGGGGAAGTGGACGTCGATGATGGACTGCATCGTTTCTCGGTCGGGGAATTTGATATAGTGGAAGAAACAGCGGCGCAGAAACGCGTCGGGCAGTTCCTTTTCATTGTTCGAGGTGATGATGACGATGGGACGTTCGACCGCCTTGATCGTCTCCTGCGTTTCGTAAACGAAGAACTCCATCCGGTCGAGTTCCTGCAACAGGTCGTTCGGGAATTCGATGTCGGCCTTGTCGATCTCGTCGATCAGCAGCACGGGCAGTTGCGGGCTGGTAAACGCCTCCCACAATTTGCCTTTTTTGATGTAGTTGCGGATATCATGCACCCGCTCGTCGCCCAACTGGCTGTCGCGAAGACGGGCGACGGCGTCATATTCATACAGGCCCTGATGCGCCTTGGTTGTGGATTTGATGTTCCATTCGATCAGCGGCGCGCCAAGGGCAGTCGCAATTTCCTGGGCCAGCACGGTTTTACCGGTGCCCGGTTCACCCTTGACCAGCAACGGACGGCGCAATCTCGTCGCCGCGTTGACCGCAACCTTCAGGTCATCGGTCGCCACATATTTGTCGGTGCCTTCAAAACGCATCATCAAATCCCATCACTTAATCGAACGGTTAATTCGTTAAGTGGCGACGGCGCAGGATGCAAGCATCAACTGCGCCGTCGTTTCCACGCCGCGACTTTAGGCTATTTTGTTGATGGCGTGGTGTCGACTACCCTCGCAATAATTGTACCTTCATAGGAAAATGCCCGGGTGTAATTCCGGTCTACGCCATTGGTCCAGTTAGCGGCACCAAAGCCGGTATAAACACTCGTCGTACTTGTTGATGTCTGGATACTATCAAAGAATTTACCAACTTCTTGGGGGGCCGTTGTAACGAGAACAAATTTTTCATTCTCTAGCGCCCGCATCTGAACGGAATAAACGCCGCCACGAAATGCAAACTGGTCTTTGGAAAACCGTCTGACAACATTGCCATTGCCATCCAGCGTGGCAATGTCTGGAGAAAAAACCCGCAACGGTTCAACTGCGCTGCCGATTTCAAAAACCCGGTTTTGAGTAACTCCAGGAATTGCAAACAACTGAAATGGTGTATCGCCATTTGCAGTCGACAGGCATTTCGATGTCTGGACAACGGGAACTGACAATTCGTTAAACTTCTTCTTTTTCTTGAACTCCAAACTTGTTGCCGTAGTCAGATCCGGCTTCGCCAGACAGTTGACGCCTGCAAATTTGGTTACTGGCGAGGAAAAACCCGGGCCAGAGGCGCAACTGGCCAACAGCGCGCAGCTTGCCGCTAAATAAACAACCTTTTTCATAATTAATCTCACTGAATAAGTTTTACAGATTCTACCGCAACCGCAGTCAATGCGACACGCAAACCTTCAGCCAACTTTTCAGGGTTGTTTATCATTTCTTCCCGACCGCTGAAGATATATTGCGGATCGGGATAGAGCGTTATGATACCTTGTTGTGGATTTACAACATTATAGGCGATCCGGTTTTTCAGCAATATTTGTTTGCCGTCGGCATCAACCAACTGAACATCAGCCATGACTGTTGGCCGCCAAGGTTGTCCGCTACCTGCTGAAATATATCCGTAGTTCAGCACGACGACGTCCAGCGTCGCTTGCCCATTTTCATTTTTCGGATATTTCAACAAAAACTCGCGCTTTTTACGATCTTCGCCGGATAAAATAGTCACCTGAATATTCTTGCTTTGCAAAGCTTGGCTGAGAACCGCCTGCATTTCCATTTCAGCATCAAATTTAACGCCAGACAACGCTTCGTTGACCCGGTCTTTACGGCTGTCCTGGACACCTGCGTCTATCAGTGCGCCGATTAAGCCAAAATTGGACCCTACCGATGCAACTTCAAATGCGCTCGCCTCAGAAGGCGTGATATCCTGTGCAAGTGAAACGGTCTGGATAGGCTGTGCCGGTGCAAGATATGGAGTAGCTGCATAGCGCGAGGCGCAGCCTGAAAGAGAAAGACCTAATGCTGCCACAATCACAAGTTTTTTCATTTAATCGCCCCTAGTTTAAATCACACTTGAAGCGTTTGGATATCATTAAATCTATATGCGTCAACGCCTCAGTAGATCACCGACGGCATTATTTACAAAGCTCACGTTTAACCTTCCAATGCCTCGATATGACGCGCTGCAATCAGCCGCCATAACCCGCGCTGCTGTGCCAATATCTGTTCAGCGCCAAAGCGCATCGCCCTGCGGTAATTATCTGTTACCCCCAGATTTTCGGCGACATCGGCGCATTCGGCGATGGCCGGCAGGGCAATAGGAGGCACATCCATGCCCACGTGTAGCGCCACAGCTTCCAGACAAGGGCGGCTGCGGTGCCAGTCGATGACAAAGGCAAGCGCCGCGCCCGCCGGGCAACCTTTTCGGTCGGACGTAGCAAGCATTTCGAAATTGCGGGTCTGTCCGGTGATCAGCGCGGCGACGTTATTTTCACCATGGTGCCGACGTTCCGGCCCCGCCGCAACGGTCAGGGCATTCATAAATTGGCGTTCTATTGCAAAGCCATCAATCGCCTTGATCAGCCAACTGCGCGCCGCATCATCGGCGATTTTGTGTGCGGCATGGTCGACGATGCCCGGGTGCCGTCCGTGCGATATGTTGATAAAATGCGCGATGTCGGCAACCAGCGCACCTCGCGCAAATTTGAACGGGGACCGCAAATCGGGCCGGGTCGCACCTTCGCTGATGAAATCGGCCAGGGGCTGCACAATGGAAACGCACCCGTCGGCCAATATGGCGTCGGTAAACGATAATCCAAATCCCTTCACCTTTTCCGGCCGCGCCAGATTGTCCATTGCCCACTCCGCATGACGATCAAGCGGCCTTTTCACAGCACTTGATTGAGGGGGCGTAGCAAAAACTCCTAAATGACATGTTTACGTGAGGGGAAGATTTTCTGGTGAGGGATGGATCGATGTCCCGATAAATGTGACATAAATGCTACACAGCTCATATTTATATAACTAAAGTAATATTTATCTTTGCCTGAACCGACGATTTGAGTCAGGAATCCACGATCTTGGGTCAAACATTGCGTCGGGGAGCATGGAATCGCTCCGCCATTCTGCAGTGCCGGGAATTTTGAACGAAATTGCGACACACAACTTTGGTGTCGCAAAAACAGAATTTAGGGGTCGTGCAATGAAATCCACATATATCAGAAAGATAAAATACGCTGCTGCGCCACTTGCGATAGGACTGGGATTGATCTCGGTACCTTCCTTCGCACAAGAGGCCGCAGACGCCGCTGAAGAAGACGGCGCCGCTATTGTCGTCACTGGATCACGTATCAGCGTGAACGGGCTGACTTCACCATCGCCTTTGCAAACATTAAGCGAAGGTTCGATCGAGCAATCGGGTGTTGTTAACCTTCAGGAATTGTTGCTTGAAAATCCTGCCTTCGGAACGCCGGGGATCAGCCGTACCAATTCAAACTTTTCGACTGCAAGCGCAGGTGCCGCAACCGTCGATTTACGAAATCTGGGTTCCGCGCGGACTTTGGTTTTGGTCAATGGTCGCCGGTTTGTTGCAGGTGTTCCGGGTTCCAGTTCGGTCGATCTCAACACGATTCCAACCCAATTTATCGATCGCGTTGATATCCTGACCGGTGGCGCTTCGGCTGTTTACGGTTCTGATGCGGTCGCAGGTGTTGTAAACATCATCTATAAAACCGATTTTGAAGGTATCGAGGCAGGCGGACAGGTCGGTATTGCCGAAGAAGGCGATGATTTGCGGCGTCAGGCCGATCTCACTTTCGGTGGATCTTTCAGCGACGGCCGCGGTAAATTCATGACCCATTTGGGATATTCCAAAGAAGGTGCCGTGTTTTCACGGGATCGAGAGATTTCTGCGATAGACCAGTTCTTTACGCGCGACCCGGATAATTTTTTCAAAATCCGCCAACCATTTTTTTCCAGCTTCGCTCCACAAGGCCGGTTCTTTAATGCGCCGGGGGTAAGTGTTGGCACTTTCGACGCCAACAATAAGTTCATTTTAGGGTTTTCGACAAATGGCGACGCAACCCGTCCTGCCGATGGATTCAATCGGTCGGCGTTCCGAACAATCGCCATTCCGACCGAAAGATATCTGCTGGCGACCAATGCCAGCTATGACGTCTCGGACGATATTGAGGTCTTTTTTGAAGGAACGTATGCCAAGACGAAAACAAAGACGGAATTAGAACCCTTTCCTTTGGACTCTGCCGATGTGTTCAAGGCCACTGGCGGCTTTTTCAATATCGAAAATCGCCAGCTGGATGCCGATGGCAAACCGACAGGTGCAATAGTGGTGAATCCCTTTGTTCCAGCGCAATTACTGGCATTGTTAAAAGACAATAATGGTGATGGGCTGCGCGACGTTGCCTTTACCCGTCGTCTTAGTGACGTCGCTCTTCGCGGAAACCGGGCAAATCGTGACACGTTCCGCATCCTGGGCGGGGCGCGCGGCGGTTTGTTTGGCGATTGGAAATGGGATGCGTTTTACAGCTATGGTGAAACCTCTGAATCGCAGGTGTCGTCGGGGCAATTCAACGTTGTAAACTTGCGTAATGCATTGAACGTAAAGCGTGATGCCGCTGGAAAACTTGTTTGTGCCGATCTTGATGCCCAGGAAGATGGCTGTGTTCCGGTCAATATTTTTGGTCGCAACACCATCAGTGCAGATGCGTTGCGCTTTATTGACGCACCCGGTTTTTTGAGCACCATAACAACGCAAAAGCTTGCCGGAGTTAACGCTTATGGCACCTTGGGCAATCTGTTCGGCGCCGGTGACATCGGATTGGCCGTTGGTGCAGAATATCGCGATGAATTCAGCCTTTCGGAATTTGATGCACTGCAACAAGCAGGTTTGAATGGCGGCAATGCGATTCCGCGAACAGTTGGTTCGTTCGACGTGTATGAACTTTATGGCGAAGTGAACGTTCCGCTGTTGTCGGAAACATTCATACATAGTCTGTCGCTGACCGGCGCTGGACGAATCTCGGACTATTCGACCGTCGGAAAGACGTACAGCTACAATGGTGGCGTCGACTTTTCGCCTGTTGAAGACATCCGGCTTACTGCCATTTGGGCGCGTTCGACGCGTGCGCCGAACATCAATGAACTTTTTTCACCGCCAAGCCAGAATTTTCCTACTGGTCTGATCGATCCGTGCGAAGGCGTAACTGCCGCAACGGCTGGGAAATTGGGTGAGGTTTGCCGATCCTTTGCGGGTGTGAATGCGAATATCGCACAAAATGGAAAATTCACCCTTAATCAGGCTGACTTGCAAGGCATAAGCGGTTTTGATCGCGGAAATCCTTTGTTGGGCGAAGAAAAGGGCGATTCTTTCACGGCGCGTCTTATCATCAATCCTCGTTCGATTGACGCGCTGCGGAACTTCGGCTTCACCGCATCCTATTACAATATCAGGGTTAAGGATGCGATCGTATCAACGCCGCGCCAGTTCATTCTCGATCAGTGCTTCAAACAAGGCGAGCAATCCTTTTGCGACTTTATCAAACGCCGCGCGGCACCTGAAGGATCAAACAGTGCAGGTTCACTGGATGAAATCGATTCGGCTGTTACCAATTCCGGCGGTTTGAAAGCTGAAGGCCTCGACTTCACAGCTACATATACCCAGGAAGTATTTAGCGGACGTCTCAATCTGTCACTAAGCTACACCCACCTGCTCGACGGGTTTGTCATTCCCTTACCGGGTTCTGACAAAGATTTCTTTGCAGGGGAAATCGGCGCTGCGAAGGACAAATTCTTTGTTTCTGCCAATTACAGCATAAACAAGGTGGACCTCACATTACGAGGCACATTTATTGGCGAGTCATTTCTTGACGACCAATTCCTGGCAGGCTTTGAGGTTGAACGAAACGATCCACGTGCACGAATTCCAGCGGAATTCTATGCCGATGCCCAAATCCGCTATCGGGCCGCTGATGAGTTCGAATTCTTTGTCGGTGTGGATAATCTGTTAGGTAATGATCCGACGGTTATCCCTTCCGGACTGCCCGGAAATACAACAGGAGCCGAAACGGACGCCGGAACTTATGACGCTATTGGTCGCCGGTTCTATTTCGGAACCAAATTGCGTTTCTAACGTCGTAACATAGACAAAAAGGGGCGGTCATCCGGTTGGATTGCCGCCCTTTTTTTTAGGCTTTTAAAAGACGGTTTCGACGAAGGAAAAATTTGATTCTGCTTCGTCTGCATAACCCGATTCGAAACGGCTTTACGCAAATTCCCTATCAGGCGACCCGCCCGATGATTCCAATATCAAGGCTTATATAGTTGAATAATATAGGACTTAAGAAAAGCCGAAAAAATTGCATTTCCTTGCATCCATTCCTCCTGCACGGTCAGTATATTTCATGTGCAAAGCCCTGTTTTTACATTAGCATCTGATCGCATATAAGTGGTCCTGACCCTAAGTTCGATTTGGGAGGTTTTAAATCATGCAAAGATTTCGCGAAATTTTGTTAATTTTAAACATAAGGCGCATCTCGGCGATGCACGTGCATTTCAAATCTAACATTTTTCTGGCTATTTTTTGTTTGTGCATGTCGGCAGCGACGCCGGCTTATGCCGAGGTCAGAAATTATGAAGTCCTGCTTGATGGCAATTTAAGCCCTAAAGGCACGGGATCAGAAGCAACCGGGACGGCGATGCTTCAGGTCGATACCCAGACCAAATCGGTAAATGTGCTTATCGCGGTTAAAGGACTGACGATTGCGGATTTGTGGGACCGGCTCATGGAAACGCCGATTGGGCCAATACATTTTCATAAATATGGGGCGTATGATTCCGCGACGGGCAGTTTTGTGGGAAATTCGGAACTTGCGCTACCTGTCCCTTATGGCGCGGCATATTCATCGACATCTGACGGTTTTCAAGTGAATCTCAAAGATTACCAATATGAAATTGGTGCAAAGACACTTCAATCCACGCTAAATTTTGAAGATTTTGTCAAATCATTGGATGATGGCCTGATAGTCCTCAACTTGCATACAGATGCGTTCAATGAGGGGGAAATTGCAGGCACGGTCAGGAAAATGCCGTAACATCGCTGATTGGCGTGGTTCGGCTATTACTGGGTAATACCAATGCTTAAATGACAATCGGCACAGTCAGGCTATGCTTTGATGGCGCTTTTTCGTGCGACTATTGGCAAGGCCCGGGACATAGATCAATGAATGATAGCGGCCCAAAGGCAGGTTCGGCGCTCGCGTACCGCCCTGACATCGATGGACTTCGGGCCATTGCCGTGCTTGCGGTGCTGTTTTTTCATGCCGACCTGGGTTTTGTGCCGGGCGGTTATGTCGGCGTTGACATATTCTTCGTGATTTCGGGGTTCCTGATTTCACGGTTGATCGTTGGCGAAATTGCCGATGATAATTTTTCGCTGCTGCGCTTTTATGAACGGCGGATCAGGCGTCTTTTCCCTGCACTTTTTGCAATGTTGTTGGTGGCGCTTGTGGCGGGGGCCATCATTCTTTTACCTCAAGACTTTACCTATATGTCGCGCAATGCCTTTGGCGCGGCAGCCTTTGTTTCGAACATCGCCTATTGGACCCAGACCGGCTATTTTGAAGGCGATGCCAAGGTCCGAGTCCTGTTGCATACATGGTCTCTCGCGGTCGAGGAGCAGGTTTATATCATCTATCCGGTGATATTGATGCTGATATTGCGAAAATGGCCGATACATATCAAAAGCATTTTACTGGCCATGGCGACGATATCATTTGCCGCCTGTGTCTGGATGACCCATTTGGATCAGTCGACCGCATTTTACCTGATGCCATTTAGGATGTGGGAATTTTTGGTCGGTGCCTTGCTGGCGGTGGGTCTTTTCAAACAACCCGAGCATCGATTGACCGCGACAGTTGCGGGACTTGCCGGCCTGACCATTTTGGCCGGCACATTTATCATTTTTGATGATTTGACCGTTTTTCCGGGCGCAGTGGCGCTGGTCCCATGTTTGGGAACCGCATTGCTGATCTGGGCAGGGAAGGATGTGGCAACCGGACGATTATTGTCCATTTCCGGATTACGCTTTGTCGGACAAATTTCCTATTCGGTTTATCTGTGGCACTGGCCTTTGTTCGTTTTCGTCAATTATATGGTTATCGGACGACTGACGTTGCTCCAAAATGTCGGGCTTTCGGCGGCGGCGATCGCGATTGGCTATCTGTCGTGGAGATTTATCGAAATGCCGTTCCGGCGGCCCTATGACGAAACGCCGCAGCGGTCTGTGTTTGCATTGGGCGGTGCATCGATATTTCTTGTCACCTGCGTTTCGGCTGCCATCTATTTCAGCGGCGGGTTGCCGGACAGGTTCAAGGACCGGACCGTCAAGCTTGCGTCCTATGAAAAATCGATGAACCCGGAATCCGATATTTGCGAAAAGGTTGAACTGCAACTTGCGGTCAATTCGCGGTGCACGATTGGAAACCCTAAAAATGCCTCCGTGTTTCTGTGGGGCGACTCCCACGCTGGCGCTTTGTTCGGTGCGCTGGATCAAGTGGCAAAGGATAGCGGATCAGGAATTGTCTATGGCGCATCGCCGCAATGTCCACCGCTTTTAGGCGCAGGGACCAGCGTTGAATGTGTCGAAGGCAATCGCAAGCGGCTCGATTATGTTTTGAAGAATGATGAAATCCGCACCGTTATCTTGGCGGCGCGCTGGTCACTCTATCTCGAAGGGCGCTTTGTTTCGACGGGCGAAGCTGAAACCAATAATGGCGCGCCAAAGTTGATCGGCCCTGATGGAGAGCCTTATCCATTATTCAGCGATGCAGCGCGGCACCATTTCAGGGACGGCATCCGAAATCTTGTGCAGATATTGATGGCCAATGGGAAGCATGTCGTGCTGGTCTATCCGATTCCTGAAACCGGATATAATATTCCACAAACGCTCGCCTTGATGAGTACGAGAGGCGAAAATCCGGCTGATTTTACAGTGTCGAAAAATCTTTATGTGGAACGGCAATGGCGGGCGACCCGGATTTTGGGTGAGCTTGGCCACCACCGACTGCTGACCCGCGTTTACCCAGCCCGGGTATTTTGCCCGACATCACGTTGTCTGACCTTTGCACATGGCGCGCCGTTATATTTCGACAGCCACCATTTAAGTGTGCCGGGCGCGCTGATGCTGAAAGAGCCGATTGAGGAAGCGATTGGCAGAACGCCAACCGCTTAACCCGATTATTACTGGTCTAAGAACGACCGCATCTTGCGGCTCCGGCTTGGGTGTTTCAGCTTACGCAGCGCTTTTGCCTCGATCTGCCGGATACGTTCGCGGGTCACGCTGAACTGCTGGCCGACTTCTTCCAACGTGTGGTCGGTGTTCATGCCGATACCAAAGCGCATACGCAAAACACGTTCTTCACGCGGGGTGAGGGAGGCAAGGACGCGGGTCACCGTTTCCTTGAGGTTCGCCTGAATGGCGGCATCCACAGGGATGATCGCATTCTTATCCTCGATGAAGTCACCCAGATGGCTGTCTTCCTCATCCCCGATCGGGGTTTCAAGGCTGATCGGTTCCTTGGCGATTTTCATCACCTTACGGACCTTTTCCAGCGGCATGGAAAGGCGCTCGGCCATTTCCTCCGGTGTCGGCTCGCGGCCCTGTTCATGCAGGAACTGGCGGCTCGTGCGAACCAATTTGTTGATCGTTTCGATCATGTGCACCGGAATGCGGATGGTGCGCGCCTGATCGGCGATCGAGCGGGTAATGGCCTGCCGGATCCACCAGGTTGCGTAAGTGCTGAACTTGTAGCCGCGGCGATATTCGAACTTATCGACCGCCTTCATCAGGCCGATATTGCCTTCCTGAATGAGGTCGAGGAACTGAAGTCCGCGGTTGGTGTACTTTTTGGCGATGGAAATCACGAGGCGCAGATTGGCCTCGACCATTTCCTTCTTGGCGATACGCGCCTCGCGCTCGCCTTTTTGCACCATGTTCACGATGCGGCGGAATTCGTTCAGGCTCATGCCTGTATTCGCGGCAATGTCGGCGATTTCGGCGCGGATACGTTCTACGCCATCGGCCTCGTTGGTTGCAAAGGCGGTCCATTTCTTGTCAATATTGGCAACGTCGGTCAGCCAGTTTTCGTCAAGCTCATGGCCCATATAGCTGTCGAGAAACGCCTTGCGCGGAACTTTATGCCGTTCGGCCAAGCGCAGCATCTGGCCGCCAAGGGCAGTCAAACGACGGTTGAACGAATATAACTGGTCGACCAGATATTCGATCTTGTTCGCGTGAAACTGGACCGATTCCACCTCGGCGGTCAATTCTTCGCGCAATTTGTGATATTTATTTTCCGAGGCGGTGGAGAAATCTTCACCGGCATTCAGCGCGCGCATACGGTCGAGCTGGATGTTGGAGAATTTCTTGAACAGCGATGCGATCTTGGCAAAACGCTCCAAAGCCGCAGGCTTCAGCGCTTCTTCCATCTGCGCGAGGCTGAGGGTGTTGTCCTCTTCCTCTTCCTCCACAGGACGCGCGCGGCGCTCGGTCATATCGTCATCGTCGTCGTCGGCCGTTTCCGGCTCGTCTTCGACTTCTTCTTCTTCTTTATAGGATGGCCCAGCGGTCTTTTCGCTGATTTCGCCATCGCCTTCTTCCTCACCATCTTCGGTCAGGCTTTCGGGCGCAGGTTCCTTGGACAACATGGCGTCCAGATCGAGGATTTCGCGCAACTGCATATTGCCGTCGTTCAGCGCATTGGACCAGTCGATAATGGCGTGGAAGGTGATCGGGCTTTCGCACAGGCCGAGGATCATGGTGTCGCGGCCGGATTCGATGCGCTTGGCAATCGCGATTTCGCCTTCGCGACTGAGCAGCTCAACCGCGCCCATTTCGCGCAGATACATACGCACAGGGTCATCGGTGCGTTCGCCCGTCCCGGTCTTCTTGGTCGTGTTGGTCAGCGAGCGGGGGTCGTTTTCGGAGATATTGTCGATGGTTTCGACTTCTTCCTCCTGATCATCCTCGCTGTCTTCGCCCGCTTCTTCATTTTCAACAATCTGCACACCCATGTCGTTGATTGCGGACATGACATCCTCAATCTGCTCCGAAGACATCTGGTCCTGCGGCAGGGCAGCGTTCAGTTCGTCATAGGTCAGGAAACCCCGGCGCTTCGCCTTGGCAAGCAGCTTTTTGACGGTCGCATCATTCAGGTCGATCAGTGGTGCATCACCATTTTCGGACATATCTTCTTCATTTTCATTTGCGCGACTTGCCAAAATAATTCCCCGTAAATTCTATAAACCATCCGCATCGCGCCGAAAAAATGCGATAATGCGGTCGTCAAATGCCTTTTTCTCGGCGCGCAATCGTTGCTGTTCTGCAAAAGTCTCGTCGGTCATCTCTGAACTTGCCCGCAATGTGGCACGTTCCAGAGCTTCTTCCAGCGCGGGACGCTGCTTCATCAGCCTGATTGCTTCACCCAATTCCTTTGAAGCGTTGGACAACCCGCCGCTTTCCACCCCGACTTCTCCACGGTTAAAGGCAAAGACTTTGCCGTTGCTGTGGAGCAGCGATATGGCGACATTATACAACTTCTCGTCCAATATGGTAATTAACCCGTCTGTATCAAGCGATTCTTTGGCAAAACTTGCATCAAGCATCGCGCCCAGCAATTTTGCGTGATTCGGGTCGGCGGGAATGAAGTCGCTCAATGCCTCATGATGACTTTCGATCAGGGCCGGGTTTCGTAAAAGAGCGCCCAACACGCCTTGCACCAGAAAGTCGGAATTTTTCGCGTTAAAGCTTTTGGTTTCAGCGCCCGGTGGCAGGATTTGCGGTTTACGCCAGTCTTTCCCACCACCCTTGCGCGGGGTGGCACCTGGTTGAAATGCTGGACGAGGTTTGGCGGCGAATAGAGTATCGAACCGTTCGCGAAAGGCATCGGCATAGTGACGGCGGATTTCACCATCGGCGATATTCGCCATATGCCCGCCCAACCGTTGTTTCAGGCCGGCGCGGTCTTCGGGGGTATCGAGCGGCCCGGCGGCCACTTCGTTCCGCCAGAGACGCTCGACCAGCGGTTCTGATGCATCCAGAAGTTCGGCGAGCGCCTTCGGCCCTGATTTCTTGACCAGATCATCGGGGTCTTGCCCCTGCGGCATGGTCACAAATTGCAGGCTGTGGCCGGGTTTCAGCAAGGGCAGCGCCCGCAAGGCGGCGCGCATGGCGGCTTTCTGTCCGGCGCTGTCGCCATCGAAGCAGAGCAGGGGCTTTTCGGTCATGCGCCACAGCATCTGGATCTGTTGCTCCGTCAAAGCGGTTCCCAGCGGTGCGACAGCGTCGGCAAACCCCGCCTGTGCGATGGCGATGACGTCCATATAGCCTTCGACCACTATCACCCGGCCTGTTTTACGCGAGGCGGGGGAGCATTTGTCGAGATTGTAAAGCGTGCGCCCCTTGTCGAACAACGGCGTATCGGGGGAGTTCAGATATTTGGGCTCGCCATCCCCCAATATGCGCCCGCCAAAGGCAATGACGCGCCCGCGCGGGTCGCGGATCGGGATCATCAGACGGCCACGGAACCGGTCATAGGGTTCCTTGTCGTCCACCGCGATCAGCAGGCCCGCCTCGACCAGCATGGGGTTTCCGAATTTCTGCAAGGCGGATTTGAGCGCAGTGCGGTTGTCTGGGGCCAATCCGAAACCGAATTCCTGGATAGTCTTCGCCGAAAAACCACGTTTCTGCAGATAGGCCCGCGCGCCCGCGCCGTCGACGCCTTGCAGCTGCTGCACAAACCAGTCCTGCGCCGCCGTCATGACATCATATAAATTATTTGCTTTTTCAGCACGTTGCGCGGCCTTCGGATCCGCCGCAGGCACCTCCATGCCTGCTTCGGCCGCGAGCTCCTTGATCGCGTCCATAAACGACAGCCCGCGCTGGTCCGTCATCCACCTTATGGCATCGCCATGCGCGGAGCAGCCGAAACAATGGTAGAAGCCCTTTTCATCGTTGATCGTGAAACTGGGCGTCTTTTCATTATGGAAAGGACAACAGGCCTTATGCTCCCGCCCCGCCTTGGTAACCTTTACGGTACGGCCGATCAACGCGGAAAGCGTGATCCGCGAACGGAGTTCGTCTAGCCATTGCGGGGTTAGGGACACTTCAGGCCAAAGCCGCTTTCACCAACCCGCTGGCCTTGCTCATATCAAGCTGTGGGCCGTGGCGTTCTTTTAGGGTTGCCATCACGCGGCCCATATCCTTGACGGTGGAGGCGCCGAGTTCGGCCTTGATGCCTTCGATGGCGGCGCTGGTTTCGGCCTCGGACATTTGCGCGGGTAGGAATTCTTCGATGATGGCAAGTTCCGCCGCTTCTACAGCGGCCAACTCCGTGCGGCCGCCCTGTTCGTACAACGCAATGGATTCGCGGCGTTGCTTGATCATCTTCTGCATGACTTCGACGACCATCGCGTCATCATCCGGCAATACCGACGCGGTTCGCAATTCGATGTCGCGGTCCTTGATCTTGGCAAGGATAAGGCGAACGGCGGCGAGGCGGTCTTTTTCGCCTGCTTTCATGGCGGTAATCTGGGCGGCTTTTATGGTGTCACGAATCATGATTTTCTCTCAATGAAGGTAATCGATAACGATAGCCAATCATCCACACACCGTCACCCTGAACTTGTTTCAAGGTCTATTGTGCGGCAAAGGGCAGAGATTGATCGAATAAATGGACCCTGAAACGAGTTCAGGGTGACGATCAAGCCCGTAGCTTGGGAATTACTATTCCACAACTTTCTCGTTTTCCGCATTGACGCTTCGGCCCGCCATGTCTAGGCGCGGTGCCTTAGCGACATTGCTGCAATTTTCTGACCGGAGCGACCCCAATCATGGCCGACCCCACCTCTACGCGCGCGCCCACCGGAGCGACAGGCGTATTGGTATTGGCGTCTGGCGAGGTCGTCTGGGGCAGGGGCTTTGGTGCCGAAGGACATGCGGTGGGCGAAGTCTGCTTCAACACCGCGATGACCGGCTATCAAGAGGTCATGACCGACCCATCCTATGCCGGGCAAATCATCAACTTCACCTTTCCCCATATCGGCAATGTCGGCACTAACCCTGAGGATGTGGAGGCGCTGAACCCCCATGCACTGGGCGCGATCGTGCGTCAGGATGTGACCGACCCGTCAAATTTCCGTAGCACGCAGCATTTCGATAGCTGGATGACGGCCAATGGCCGCATCGGCATTTCCGGCGTCGATACCCGCGCGCTGACCCGCCTGATCCGCATCAATGGCGCGCCCAATGCGGTAATCGCGCATTCGGCGAATGGTAAATTTGATGTGCCAACTTTGCTCGCAAAGGCAAAGGCTTGGGCCGGGTTGGAAGGCATGGATCTCGCCAAGGATGTGACGACGTTGCAGACCTATGGCTGGGACAAGGGTTTGTGGAAATTGGGTGAGGGTTTTGTTGTGCCGACTGGTGTCTCGACTACGCTCGACACGAACGGGAATAAATCACCGGCCTCTCTTTCACCGTTCGTATCGAGCGACGTCGAGATACCCCAAAAGCCAAAACCACGCGTCGTCGCCATCGATTATGGCATCAAGCACAATATCCTCCGCAATCTGGTCGATGTCGGTTGTGACGTCACCGTCGTTTCCGCCACCGCGAGTTTCGAGGACATCATTGCCCACGCGCCCGATGGCCTGTTCCTCTCCAACGGCCCCGGCGACCCCGCTGCGACGGGGGTATATGCCGTGCCGGTCATCCAGCAATGGCTGGAAACGAAAAAGCCGCTGTTCGGCATTTGCCTCGGCCACCAGATGCTCGCCCTCGCAGTCGGCGCGACGACGGAGAAGATGCATCAAGGCCACCGCGGCGCAAACCACCCGGTCAAGCGCCTGTCCGATGGCGCGGTCGAGATTACGAGCATGAACCATGGCTTTGCGGTCGATGCGGAAACGCTCCCCGCCAATGCCAAAGCGACGCATACCAGCCTGTTTGACGGGTCAAATTGTGGCTTTGAACTGGTCGACCAGCCAGCCTTCAGCGTCCAATATCACCCCGAGGCCTCTCCGGGGCCGCAGGACAGCCATTATCTCTTCGAGAAATTTGCGGGGATGATGAAGACGAAATGACTATGATGCTGACAGACTACGTGGAGGCAGCTTTCATTAGTGAAGCTGTAAAACAAACAAAGTATTTGGAGCAAACATTCGTCGATAAAGCTTCGATACTAGCCAACATACGTTGGCTCGTAGGAATAGACATATCAACCGATGTGTTAGAACACGTCCTAGCGCGCGCACTAGAAGGTGGTGCCGCTGAACTCATCCACGACGAAATGGCGGGCGAATTTTACAGATTCACATACCCGAAATTGTCTCAGCTAAACCAATTGGGCTCAGAAAACACTAATTCACTAATTTACAAATATAACGTTATTGGCAGAAAGTTTTTAGAAAATGCGGCGTCGAAGTTCGGTGAAAGCGAAATTAATCTTGGGCGGCCTATCCTTGAACAACCTTCGGTTCAAATTCCCGCGTCTGACCGAATTGTAAGGTTAGATGATAACTCAGACCTTCGCGATGAAATTATCGGGAAGATAGATGAAATTGCGAACGTTATCCGCGGACATAATGACGACGACGGAAAACTGACAGAAAGAGAACGGATTTTAGCCGAATTGCGCGCGAGCGAAGAGCTTCTAAAAGGTCCTTCAGTCCGTGTGGTTGCGTTGAGCGCCGTGTTGGGAACAGCCCTTGCATGGCTAGCTAAAGAATTTGCTGGAGGAATTATCGGGCAGCTTGCTGTTATCTTGATTGAACTACTTGGCCCGCTACTAGGATTATAATGCCCAAAAGAACCGACATCTCCTCCATCCTGATCATCGGTGCAGGCCCGATCATTATCGGGCAAGCGTGCGAATTTGACTATTCGGGGACGCAAGCGTGCAAGGCGCTGCGTGAGGAGGGGTATCGCATCATCCTCGTCAACTCCAATCCGGCGACGATTATGACCGATCCGGACATGGCCGATGCTACCTATGTCGAGCCGATTGCGCCTGAAATCGTGGCCAAGATCATCGAAAAAGAGCGCCCCGACGCGGTGCTCCCTACGATGGGTGGGCAGACGGCGCTGAACGTCGCGCTGGCGCTGTTCAACGACGGCACACTGGCGAAATATGGTGTCGAGATGATCGGCGCGGATGCCGAGGCGATCGACAAGGCCGAGGACCGGATCAAATTCCGCGATGCGATGACCAAGATCGGGCTGGAATCGGCGCGCTCGGGCATCGCGCATTCGCTGGACGAGGCGCTGGAAGTGCTGGAACGCACCGGCTTGCCTGCGATTATCCGTCCAAGCTTCACCATGGGCGGCACCGGCGGCGGGATCGCCTATAATCGCGACGAGTTCATCCAGATCGTGACCGGTGGCTTGGATGCCTCGCCCACGACCGAGGTTCTGATCGAGGAATCACTGCTCGGCTGGAAAGAATATGAGATGGAGGTCGTGCGCGACCGCAACGACAACGCCATCATCATTTGCTCCATCGAGAACATCGACCCGATGGGCGTGCATACCGGCGACTCGATCACGGTCGCCCCTGCGCTGACGCTGACCGATAAGGAATATCAGATCATGCGTAACGCCAGCATCGCCTGCTTGCGTGAAATCGGTGTAGAAACAGGCGGTTCGAACGTACAGTTCGCAGTCAATCCTGCTGACGGCCGCCTGATCGTTATCGAGATGAACCCGCGCGTGTCGCGGTCGTCGGCGTTGGCGTCCAAGGCCACCGGCTTCCCCATTGCCAAGGTCGCGGCGAAGCTGGCGGTGGGCTATACGCTCGACGAGATCACCAACGACATTACCGGCGCGACGCCAGCATCGTTCGAACCGACGATTGACTATGTCGTCACCAAAATCCCGCGCTTCGCCTTTGAAAAGTTCAAGGGTGCCGAACCGTTGCTGCACACCGCCATGAAGTCGGTGGGTGAGGTGATGGCGATTGGCCGCAACATCCACGAAAGCATGCAGAAGGCCTTGCGCGGTCTGGAAACCGGGCTTTCGGGCTTCAACTATATCGATGCGCTGCGCGGCGCGTCGAAAGATGCACTATCCGCCGAACTGTCGCGGGCCACGCCGGACCGCTTGCTGGTCGCGGCCCAGGCGCTGCGTGAGGGCATGAGCGTTGCGGAAATTCACGCCATCGCCAAGTTCGATCCATGGTTTCTGGAGCGGCTCGAAGAAATCATTGCCGAAGAAAATGCCATCAAGGCCAACGGCCTGCCCAATGGCCCCGAGGCGCTGCGTCGTCTGAAGGCGATGGGTTTTTCGGATAAACGTCTTGCCTATCTGGCGGTGGAATCGCTCAATATCCGGCCCGGCATGGAAACGGCTGTGCGCCACGGCTCCGGCATTGCGATGCAGGCTGCACGCGCCATGGCCGGTGCGGTGACCGAGGAAGAAGTCCGCACGCTGCGCCACAAACTGGGCGTCCGTCCCGTGTTCAAGCGCATCGACACCTGCGCCGCCGAATTCGAGGCGAAGACGCCTTATATGTATTCGACCTATGAAGCGCCCAGCTTTGGTGCGCCCGAATGCGAGAGCCAGCCGTCGGATCGCGAGAAGATCGTGATCTTGGGCGGCGGTCCGAACCGCATCGGGCAGGGGATTGAGTTCGACTATTGCTGCGTCCATGCCTGCTTTGCACTGGCGGATGCGGGCTATGAGACGATCATGGTCAACTGCAATCCCGAAACGGTGTCCACCGACTATGACACATCCGACCGGCTTTATTTCGAACCGTTAACCGCCGAAGATGTGCTCGAAATCCTGCATGTCGAGCAGCAAAAGGGCACGCTGAAGGGTGTGATCGTGCAATTTGGCGGGCAAACCCCGCTGAATTTGGCCAAGTCGCTGGAAGCGGCCGGTATTCCTATCCTTGGTACGTCGCCTGACGCGATTGATCTTGCCGAAGACCGAGAGCGTTTTGCCGCGCTGATCAACAAGCTCAAGCTACGGCAGCCCGAAAACGGTATCGCGCGCAGCCGCGAAGAGGCCATCGCGGTGGCCGATAAGATTGGCTATCCCGTGTTGATGCGTCCTTCCTATGTGCTCGGTGGCCGGGCCATGGAAATTGTCGACACGCAGGCGCAGCTCGAAAACTATATCCAGACCGCCGTGATCGTTTCCGGCGACTCGCCGGTCTTGATCGACAGCTATCTGCGTGACGCCATCGAAGTCGATGTCGACGCGATTTGCGACGGTGACGATGTGGTTGTGGCCGGAATCCTCCAGCATATTGAGGAAGCCGGGGTGCACAGCGGCGATTCCGCCTGCACCATACCGCCTTACAGTCTGCCCGTCGACATCATCGCGGAAATACGGCGTCAGGCCGAATTGCTGGCGTTCAACCTGCGCGTCCGCGGGCTGATGAATGTCCAGTTCGCGGTCAAGGATGGCAAGGTCTATCTGATCGAGGTCAATCCACGGGCAAGCCGGACGGTGCCCTTCGTTGCCAAAGCCATTGGCGCGCCGATTGCCAAGATTGCTGCGCGGGTCATGGCGGGCGAAAAGCTCAAGGACTTGCCGCCGATCAATCTCGATATCGATTATATTGCGGTCAAGGAGGCGGTGTTCCCGTTTGACCGTTTTCCGGGCGTCGACCCTGTGCTTTCGCCCGAAATGAAGTCGACCGGCGAAGTCATGGGTATCGACAAGGATTTCGCGACAGCCTTTGCGAAATCGCAGATCGGCGCGCGGATGCCGCCGCCGATGGGCGGTAAACTTTTTGTGTCGGTGAAGGACAGCGACAAGCCGGTCATCGTTCCTGCGGTCAGGCAGGCCATCGAATGCGGCTTTACCGTGTGTGCAACCGGTGGCACCGCAGACTATCTGTTGGCGCAGGGAATCGAAGTCGAGCGGGTGAACAAGGTCGCACAGGGCCGCCCGCATATCGTCGACAAGATCAAGGATGGCGAAATCCACCTGATTTTCAACACGACGGAAGGGTGGCAGAGCCTGAAAGACAGCGAAGAAATCCGCCGTTCCGCGCTGGTTGGCAAGGTTTCGCAATATACGACAGCCGCTGGAAGTGTCGCTGTGGCACAGGCGATTGCGTCCTTGCAGCAACGGCAACTTGAAGTTCGACCACTTCAGGACTATTATTAGGCCAAGCAGTATTCCTCCCATATATTTGAAACTGCATATCGGATGGGTTTGACCGCTCCTCCGGTGGGGAAGATTTTGTGACGAAGACGTCAGAATGAAGGGTTAGGCCACAATGGCGAGTTTTGAAAAATATCCGATGTTGGCCGAAGGCTATGAAAAGCTGACGACCGACCTGAAGCGCTTTCGTGACGAGCGTCCGTTGATTGTCGAAGCAATCGAGGAAGCGCGCGCGCATGGCGACTTGTCGGAAAACGCCGAATATCACGCCGCGAAAGAGCGTCAGGGCCAAGTCGAAGCCGCAATTAACGAGATTGAAGACAAAATCGGCCGCGCACAGATAATCGACCCGTCGACCCTGTCGGGCGACAAGATTGTATTTGGCGCAACCGTTACGTTGATGGATGAAGACGACAAGCCCGTTCGATACCAGCTGGTTGGTGAAACCGAAGCGGATGCCAAGGCGGGCCGTATTTCCTATAATTCACCCTTGGGCCGCGCCCTGATCGGCCGTGTGGTCGAGGACGAAGTCGAAGTTACGGTGCCTTCGGGCGACAAATATTATCTCGTATCGAAAATCGAGTTTATTTGAACCATGACGCAGTTGGTGGCACCATGAATATGGTTCGCGGCCCTGTTACCAATGCGCTTGTTATCGTCAATCTGGCGATTGCCGTTGTCTTGCTGGTTCCGATATGGTGGCAATATGCAGTGGTTGCAGGCGGGTTGTTTCCGATCCGGTTAAGCGGCGACAGTTCCGCATTTGCAGGGATGGGTTTTCTGGTTCCCGCCATGCTTACACCGTTAAGCGCTGCGTTTCTGCACGGCGGTATCATGCATGTGGTGATGAACATGTTGATGCTGTTGTTGATCGGTAAAATGGTCGAACGGGTTTTGGGTGGCAACCTGTATCTTGGACTTTATCTGGTCGGGGCATATGCGGCTGCCGGAACCGAGTGGCTTGCCGCTGTCATGCAATGGCCGATGTCTGCCGGTATGATGGCCCCTGCCATAGGTGCGAGTGGCGCTATTTCTTCGATCATCGGTGCCTATGTATTGTTGTTTCCCAACCAACAACCCAAGGCATGGGGACCGGTCCCCGCCCACATCGCCCGGCCCCTGCATCTTACACTTGCATGGGTGGGGCTGAACCTGGCTTTAGGTTTTGTCGGACCGGATTTGGGCATAAGCATTGCGATCTGGTCGCATATTGGCGGCTTTGTTGCCGGCCTGTTTCTGGCCAGGCCGTTGCTTTTATGGCGATACCGCAAGGCGTGAACCATGCCGGAGCAGGGGAATTTTCGTCGAAAGGAATAAGATAAAGAAGAAAAAAGGCGCTGCCTTGCAGCACACAATTTTCCCTTATTCTTCCTTATTGCCTTTTTCCTTCTGACGAAAAAACAAGGCCTAAACGATTGGGGAGCAAGTAGCCCCGCCTAAACACAAATCAATCCTGCGGTTGCAGCAATTTATGCAGATGCACCACGACATATTTCATTTCGGCATCATCGACCGTCTTTTGCGCGGCGGCCCGCCATGCTTCTTCGGCGGTGGCATAATCGGCGAACATCCCGACAATGTCGAGTTTGTCCAGATCGGTAAATTCCAAAGTCTGGGGGTCTCTCACCCGGCCCCCGAACACCATATGCAATTTTGCTTCAGTCAAATTCCTGCCCCTTAATCTTTCTTTTTCGCAGCCTCGGTTGCGGCTTGCCCCGCTGCCTTTACCGCTTCAGCCGCTTTGCTGACCAGATCCCGAAACTGGTCGCGGACCGCATCGCCATTGAGGCCGAGGCTGTCCACCTTGTCTTTGCCCGCAGATTTTGCGGCCTTTGCCATTTCCTTGGCCTTTTTGTTCAGCTTCTTGCCGGTCTTGCCCATCAAACGGGTTTCACGTTCTGTACGCGGCAACAGCGCACCGACAATCGCGCCGATGGCGATGCCGCCCAGGACGATGGCCAGTGGATTTTTGTCTATACCGCTGCTGGTTTTCTCGGCGGCTTTATGTGCATATTCACGCGACTGCTGCACGCTCCTTGTGGCTGCTTCCCGTCCTTTTTCATAGGCCTCAGCGGCTTTTTCACGGGCCGCTGCACTGGTCTTGCCGGTCCGGGCCTTGGCAGATGCCAGGCCTTCTTTTGCACTCTCAGTTGCGGTTTTGATGCTTTCGCCGATCTTGCTCATATCAAAGTTCCTGTGTCATTCGCCTACTGGCGGTTTGCTTCTACCCTGTCGCCGCGTTGAAATCCATTTCGAAATAGGACGGCGCGCGGCAAATAATAATGCGCCTAATCCAACCGCACCAATGATAGGGGCGTTTTTTCTGGCCAATCGGGTGGCCGAACCGGCGATCCGCGTCGCCTCGGCCTTGCCTTTGTCTACCAGCAATTTCATCTGGTTTCGCGGGTGCAGGACATCTTGCGCTATTCCAACCGTCTCGCGCAGTTTCCGGCGCAGGTTCCTGCGCTCGGCATCTGACAGAATTACGGATTTTCGGTCGGTACCCCCCGGCTCTTTAAATTCTGTCATGATCATCATTCTCTATGTCGGTGAAATGGACTTTTTTCATCCAATGTCTCGCGGCCAAAGCGGATGTCAGGCCGATGACCAGAAACCCGGCGACCGTAACCAATGTTGCGCTGCCGGGCCCGATATGCGGTGCCAAAGTTAACAAGGTGCCTAAAATAAGGGCAATGGCTGCGCCGCTTAGGGTGATGATAGCGATCACACCAAAAAGCAGCGACCATTTCATAACATAACGGCTATAGTCGAGCCGGGTTTGAAAATAGCGCAGTTCGGCCTTCACCAAAGCACGCACATCATCGAGCACCAGTGTTATCTGTTCAACGGGCGACGCGGCGGATTTTTCATCCGACCGGTCTATGGTCTTGGGGTCATGGTCGTCCGTCATTCCACCTGCTTAACGACCAGAGGCCGTAAATGGCAATGCTGCCGTTCGTAATTCAGGAATCTTTCCCGCCTGAACGGAACAAACGCGCCAGAACAAAGCCGACCGCAGCCGCCGCGCCAATGGCAATTGCCGGGCTTTTGCGAACAAATTGCCGTGCGTCTTCGGCGAGTGCGTCAACATCTTTTGCGTCCAGCTTGGTCGCAAAACCGTCAACGGCATCCGCTGCGCCCCGGGCATAATCGCCATATTGTTTGCCGACATTTTCATCGATGGTCGCTGCGCTATCGCGGATCAGCTTGCCAATGCTGCCAACGGCTTCAGTGGCACGTTCCTTGCCTTTTTCAGCGGCGGCTTTGGCGCTATCGGTGGCTTTTGCCTTGAAATCATTCATATCTGACTTGACCTTTGCGGTAACATTTTCGGTTTTGCCCTTGGCCGGAGCAGCCTTTACCATCGCCTTGGATACAGGCGCTTTTTTGGCCGTCGCCGCAGGTTTTTTCGGGACAGACGCTTTCGGCGCAGCTTTCGGCTTCGCAGCAGTCTTTGCGGCTGTTTTCGGTTTCGCGGTTTCGGCCATTTCGGAACTCCTTAAGGTTGGATAGGGTGCGTCATTACACTTAGATATTTGTATTCAAGGTGCCTTAGTCAACTATATCACCGCTATTATCGAATATAAATCTTTATCTCCGCGCAACATTGCCAAATCAAAGGCAGAACGATAGAGGCGCGCTTACGTTCCCAAAGCCATCAAATGGAGCCTTTCATGACCGGAATTATCGACATTCACGCCCGCGAGATATTGGACAGCCGGGGGAACCCGACGGTCGAAGTCGATGTGCTGCTGGAAGATGGCAGCTTCGGTCGTGCGGCGGTGCCGTCGGGCGCTTCGACCGGCGCATATGAGGCCGTCGAAAAGCGCGATGGCGACAAGGCGCGCTATATGGGCAAGGGTGTGTTGCAGGCGGTCGAATCCGTCAACGGCCCTATTTCCGAAGCATTGCTCGATCTGGATGCCGAAGATCAGGAAGATATTGACGCGGTCATGATCGACCTTGATGGCACCGACAATAAAGCGAACCTGGGTGCAAATGCCATATTGGGTGTCAGCCTTGCAGTTGCCAAGGCCGCCGCCGATGCGCGTGGATTGCCGCTCTATCGCTATGTGGGCGGCGTCAACGCGCATGTTCTGCCCGTGCCGATGATGAACATCATTAATGGCGGCGAACATGCCGACAATCCCATCGATTTTCAGGAATTCATGGTCATGCCGGTTGGCGCCGACTCTATTGCAGAGGCCGTGCGCTGGGGTTCGGAGATTTTCCATACCCTGAAAAAAGGCCTTCATGAAAAGGGACTGGCCACGGCGGTTGGTGATGAAGGCGGTTTTGCGCCCAATCTGGCGTCGACCCGCGACGCGCTCGATTTCATCATGGCGTCGATTGAAAAAGCTGGCTTCAAGGTTGGCGACGAAGTCGTCCTCGCGCTCGACTGCGCGGCGACCGAGTTCTTCAAAAATGGCAAATATGAAATTTCCGGTGAGGGGCTATCGCTCAGCCCGCATGAAATGGCTGATTATCTGGCCGCTTTGTGTAAGGACTATCCAATCCGCTCCATCGAAGATGGCATGAGCGAAGATGATTTCGAAGGCTGGAAGGCGCTGACTGACAAGATCGGTCATGAAGTCCAGCTGGTCGGTGACGATCTGTTCGTGACCAACCCTGAACGTCTGTCGATGGGTATCGGCAAGGGCCTTGCCAATTCGCTGCTAGTGAAAGTCAACCAGATCGGTACCTTGACGGAAACGCTGGCTGCCGTGTCGATGGCGCACTGTGCGTCCTACACGGCGGTCATGTCGCACCGTTCGGGTGAGACGGAAGATGCGACAATCGCCGACCTCGCCGTTGCGACCAATTGCGGACAGATCAAAACCGGAAGCCTTGCGCGGTCGGACCGGTTGGCGAAGTACAACCAGCTCATCCGTATCGAGGAAGAATTGGGCGCAGCCGCTCAATTCGCAGGGCGCAGCATATTCCGCTAATCCACATTCTTGCCTTGGCGCTGAAAATGGTGTTCTAATTCGGCATGGTCCAAGGCAAGAAGAATTCGCAATATATGAAGACGGTCGTTGGACCGGGGCTGGCGCTTGTCGCGTTGCTAGGTATCGCGTCTTATGCCTTGCTGGGGCCAACGGGGATTATCGCGTGGACCGATTACCGCGCCGCGCTGAGCGAACGCAAAATAGAGCTGGCCGAGTTAAAAAAAGAGCGGGATTCGCTTCGCAACCGGCAACTTTTGCTGGATCGTGATAATGTTGACCCCGACCTTGCCGGGGAGTTGATGCGTAAGGAACTCAATGTCGTTGCCCCTGATGAGGTCGTTGTTCCGCTAAAGTAAGGGCGGTTGCAAATAATGAATAGCTATGCACCGCTTTTCGTAACGGAAAAGCGCTTTTCACGGGCATTGAATTTGACTAGGCGGAAATTCAAGACCGCCCGAAATTATCAGCAGAGGATTACGCTTTGGCCAAGACCCCCGCGAAGAAAGCCGCCTCAAAGATTGCGACCGTCAGCGAAGACGCGGCGCGCGCCAACAGGGAAAGGCCGACTGAGCCGGTTCCCTATAAAGCCAGCAAAGAAGAATTGCTGAAATTCTATCGGGACATGTTGCTGATCCGCCGTTTTGAGGAAAAGGCGGGGCAGCTATACGGGCTGGGGCTGATCGGCGGGTTTTGCCATTTATATATCGGGCAAGAGGCGGTCGCCATCGGCCTGCAATCGGCGCTGACGCCCGGTAAGGACAGCGTCATTACCGGCTATCGCGACCACGGCCATATGTTAGCCTATGGCATTGATCCCAATCTGATTATGGCTGAATTGACGGGTCGTGCCGCGGGTATTTCGCGCGGCAAGGGCGGTTCGATGCATATGTTTTCGACAACCCATAAATTTTACGGCGGCCACGGCATTGTCGGCGCGCAGGTCTCGCTGGGGGCAGGTTTGGCATTTGGGCATAAATATTCTGGTGATGGCGGCGTCTGCCTGGCCTATTTCGGCGACGGGGCATCGAACCAGGGGCAGGTCTATGAAAGCTTCAACATGGCCGAATTGTGGAAGCTGCCGATCATTTTCGTGATCGAAAATAACCAATATGCGATGGGAACCAGTGTCAATCGCGCTTCTTCCGAAGACCAGCTTTACCGTCGGGGCGAAAGTTTCCGCATTCCTGGAATACAGGTTGACGGCATGGATGTCCTTGCCGTGCGCGGCGCAGCGGAAGTCGCGCTGGATTGGGTGCGGAGCGGCAAGGGGCCTGTTTTGTTGGAGATGAAAACCTATCGCTATCGCGGGCATTCCATGTCCGACCCAGCCAAATATCGCAGCCGCGACGAAGTGCAGTCGGTTCGCGATAACAGCGACCCTATCGAAGGTTGCAAAGCCTATCTTGCCGAAATGGGCGTCAGCGAGGATGAATTGAAAGCGCTCGAAAAGGAAATCCGTACCATCGTAAATGAATCCGCCGACTTTGCCGAAAGTTCTTCAGAACCGGAATTGGGCGAACTTTATACTGACGTTCTGGTGGAGCAATATTGATGGCAATCGAACTTAAAATGCCTGCGCTTTCGCCAACAATGGAAGAAGGTACGCTGGCCAAATGGCTGGTGAAGGAAGGCGACAGCGTCAAATCGGGCGATATTCTTGCAGAAATCGAGACTGATAAGGCGACGATGGAATTTGAAGCCGTTGATGAAGGCGTGATTTCCTCGATTACTGTCCCTGAAGGAACAGATGGCGTGAAAGTCGGCACCGTGATCGCGTTGATTGCAGGGGAAGATGAAGCCGCTACTCCCCCACCTGCACCTGCACCTGCACCTGCACCTGCACCTGCACCTGCGCCTATGCCTGTTGCGGCTGCACCTGTTGAAGCGCCTGTGGTTACGGCTCCGGCGTCGCTGCCAAGCGTTGCCAAATCCGATCCGGCGGTTCCGGCGGGGACTGCTATGGTATCGCTCACGCTGCGTGAGGCGTTGCGCGACGCAATGGCGGAAGAAATGCGGCGCGATGATCGCGTGTTCGTCATGGGCGAGGAAGTCGCTGAGTATCAAGGCGCCTATAAGGTAACGCAAGGCTTGCTGGCCGAATTTGGTGCGCGCCGGGTGATCGACACGCCGATTACCGAATATGGATTTGCCGGAATCGGCACCGGTGCCGCGATGGGCGGATTGCGGCCGGTGATTGAATTCATGACCTTCAACTTCGCGATGCAGGCGATCGATCACATCATCAATTCTGCGGCGAAAACCAACTATATGTCCGGCGGACAAATGCGATGCCCCATCGTATTTCGCGGCCCCAATGGCGCTGCGGCGCGTGTTGGCGCTCAACATAGCCAGAATTATGCGCCTTGGTATGCCAGCGTGCCCGGTCTCATCGTCATCTGCCCCTATGATGCGGCCGATGCAAAAGGATTGCTGAAAGCTGCGATCCGGTGCGAAGATCCGGTGGTTTTCCTGGAAAATGAGCTGCTGTACGGGCGCACATTTGAAATTCCCGACCTTGCCGATCACGTGCTTCCGATTGGAAAAGCGCGGGTGATGCGCGAAGGGACCGACGTTACCATTGTCAGCTATTCCATCGGTGTGGGCATGTCGCTCGAGGCGGCGGACAAGCTTGCAAATGAAGGGGTCAGTGCCGAGGTCATCGACTTGCGGACAATCCGCCCGCTCGACAAAGCGACCATTTTGGCAAGCCTTGCAAAAACGAACAGGCTGGTCTTTGCCGAAGAAGGCTGGCCGGTATGTTCAATAGGCAGCGAAATCATCGCGATCTGCATGGAAGACGGTTTTGATGATCTCGACGCACCCGTCATTCGGGTGACGAATGAAGACGTGCCAATGCCCTATGCCGCAAATCTGGAAAAAGCGGCGTTAGTCAATGCCGACAAAATTGTGGCCGGTGTACGAAAGGTGTTGGGCCGTTAAGTGCAAGAGGCGGCGACGGCACCTTCTGTATTGAACACCGTAGTCAGATCGCGCGCATCACGGACCATCATTGCCGCGACGGCATTGATGTTTTCATAATCCTTGATGGCAAAGCCATTCAGAAAAAGCGGTTGATAGCGGTACCGAACCTCAGCGAACATCACGGGCGTTCCTGCAATAGCAGTTACTTGACGACCCACAGGTCCCATGCCGCTCATATTCGTACCGCTTGGTTCGCCAGCAACGCCATATTGCGGGGTAAATGTCGTCGCCAACCCCCGGCACCGCTGCCAGGCAATCTTGAATTTCCCGGTCGGATTGGGGTTGGCCATGGTTTCAAGGCTGGACAATATGATGCGGCCATTGGGCACGGCGTTGCCATCTTCGACATGCGACCCGTAGATATCGAGATCGCCGGCATGAATTTCCGCACCGGTGAATAAGTCGTTGATCTGCGTTTCGGTGATCTTTTTGTTGGCCAAAGGATCACCTTCGCCAATGCGGGCTGCGTTGTCCGCCACCTGAAGCGCCAATTGCGACACTTGCGTTGACTCGGTCGCATAATTGGCAAGCTCTGCCCCCGAAGCGACAAAGACCATAAACACAGGCGCAATGAATGCGAACTCGATCAAGGCGAGGCCGCTTTCGTTTGTGACGAGCGAGTTTGGCCCGCCCAAAATTCGTTTCGGTTTTCTAAGCATCTTCACACTTTCGCGTAATGGCTGCTGCCTTTTGACCATAAGGCTGGTTCGCGATAACGGTCGACGCGGTAAGTTCGACACGGTTGCTGATACCCAGCAGGCCTGCCAACGGGAAAAGGCGATCATATCTGACGGTCGCCGAATATTTCACCGCGTCGCGGGTATAACCCTGACCGTCCGCAATACCATCAGCGTCAAAAGTACTGTTGTTGTTTTCGTCGATGTAATTTTCGTCATTATTACATTCGCCATCGCTGTTTGTATCATCCCACACTTCGCTTTCGGGAAATGCCGCGTCGGTAAAGGTGCGGAAATAGGATCGACTGAAACTGTCAGTGTCAAATTCGGCTGTGCGATGCACGGCGGTGACCTGATCGATCACCTTTTGATCGACCGCAGCCTGCACTTCGGCAACCGTCCCTGTTTCCAATGCGGAATCGCGGGCGGCTTTGTTGATGGCGCCCTGCAATACCGACTTCATATATAATGTGTGGCCGAAATCGAAGCCGCCGAAAAGCAGTGTGAACATCACAGGTGAAATGACCGCGAATTCCACAATAGACGTGCCTTCGCAGTCCTTCACAACTTTTACAAATGGCCGGCGAAATTTGGTAAGCATAGTGATCACCCCGTCAATTTGAGTTCGGAAATGGATTCAGCAATTTTATTGAATGACTCGATTAACAACTGCGTGTTCGATGCCTCAAAGAAATGGTTATTTCTTGTTGTCGCACAGTTTTTCATGCGCTCGGTTGTGGCGAAATCTGTCGTGCCATAATAGACCACCCAAACAGTTACGCCGTTATTGCCGAGATTTTTGATCGCGCTGCATAATGCTATGGTCCGCGCGTCGGTATCAGCGTTCAATATGTTTCGTGTTGGATTTGTTCCGGTTGCAGTCCGTCGCCTGTCCCAACCTTCAATCCCATAGGGCGTGTAGTTGTTACCTGATGTTGCGGTTTCACCATCGGTCATGAAAATCATGTGTCGCTGAATTTCCTGACCATCGGGGGTCGTTGCATTTTCACTTGCAAACAAACCTGTAGGCGACAAAAGTCGTGCACCCCACAACAGGCCAATATCATGGTAGGTGTTGCCACCAGGTGATAGGGAATTCACATAGTTTTTATAACTGGTCGCACCACTCGCATCCCGATAGGTCGCCATTTTTCGTGCGGCAACTGACGGGCATCCGGGGCTGGTATTTCGGGACATTCCAGAAGGGTTGGACGAGCTTGTCGTGGCACGCCAGACATCCGCCAAGACAGGTTCAAAATAATCGGCGGAACCGTTCCCGTCGGAATCGAACCCGACATTGTTGTGACGGCCCCAAACGGCATTCGCCAATTGGAAGCCCCAGCGCGTGGCTTCATCGCTCGTATCGGGTATCATGTCGATGTCGAGGTCAAAGGCATCGTCCGGAATTGGATTGAAATCATCCGTCGGATCGCCGTCGTCATCTCTGACTGTCTGGCGTTCCTCAATACATCCACTCCAGGAAACACTCGCGTTCGAAACGATTCTGAGTGATGATGAAGTCGCTTGTCCCGAGAGGTTTACGGTGGTTGTCGTCTCGTTCAGGGGTAGATTGATCGAGCTGTTATAACTCGTACTGGTGTCATCACCGCCACCTGCCTGCAGGGACGACACGTTGAACGCGACGGGTTTATAGATCCAACCGATGACACGTTGGCGTTGCAGCCATGTAATGGGTTTCGTGGACGTTCCGCCTGTTTGGGTTTTGGTATAATTTGTTGTGTGGGTGCGGCGTTCCAGAAAGCACGAAGTTGTGCCACTGCGACTTTCCCAGACATACCGGTATTGCGTCACTGTGAAAGGTCGCGTCTGATTGTGGGTCAATACTTGTTGGGAATCCGGATATACCGGCGTGGATGTTGTCAACGTGTTCGTTGTCGTGGAACCACCCGTTTCAGTAAGCGCCGTGAGCTGATTTGAGCTGCTCGGCAAGTTGTTGTAGGTGGAACCGGTGCAGCTCGAGCTACTGGTGGCCCCGGTTTGACGGAAGGGTTTTGTACCTTGCAAGGTAACGACATCCGAGGTGACATCAGACCAGCCGCTTGTACTTTGCCTGGTATTATAAGGATTTGTAGGCGGACTTGCCGGCGTCCAGTCGTTTAACCAGCCGGTAATACCACTCGCGCCGCCGACCGTCCATGTCCAAACATTTTCCAGGTCGGCCTGCCGCGACTGGAATGTTTGCGTGTCTTTATAATAGCCGTTTTGAAGGACCGAGCCGATATTTACCTGCTCGTCAAACGGGACAAAGCCAAAGCGTAACTGCGTCAGGGTCGACAAATCGCCGATCGGGTTTGCCGACTTGTAGCAGTCCGCAGGTGTTACATCGTCAACATTTTGCCTTGCCAATGCTTCATAAAAACATTTGGTCGCCCGTTTCAGACCATTGATCTTGGTCAATCCGGTACTGTCACCCGGAATGGTGCTCGACATCGATCCTGTAACGTCCAGCACGAACATCACGTCAGTGTGCGGAATTTTCATCTGGCTGGTGCAGGTTACACTGACCGTGCGTTCGTCTTCACCCAGAATTCGCATCAATGTCATTGGCACATCCGCCTGTGCAGTGCCATTTACCGTTCCGTTTGATTCGACAAAATTGCGGGTACGGTTTTCCGAACCGAGATAGCCGTTCTCAAAGTTGAAATCGAACATCTGCAACCCGGACAAATAGGTTAAATCATTCACGCGGTTGCCGTCATTGTTGATGTCCCAGCGGCCGTTGCCCATAACCTTACGCGCAGCCAATGATCCAGCATCGCAGCCCGCCTGCAGGCGGTTTTTTACAGAATATAGCCGCGCCATGTCGACCGCACCGCCGACCAGACCGGCCATCGGAAATAGTGCAGCCGCGAAGATCGCAATAGTGTTGCCAGACTGGTCATTCCGCAATCGAGCGAGAAATCCGGTCCGCTTTCCAGCGTCGGTCTTTGCAGACATCGTGGCGTTCCCCTGTTCCACAGATTAAAATTCAATGTTAGCGATTATCAAATCAGCGTAAGCGCTTCTTAAATTTAAATGGTTAGTGGCCCGTTAACTGTGATTTGCCGCACAAACCGGTTGGGTTGTTGGAATGATAGAGATAGTTGAACAGCTTCCACCGCCGCTGCGACTCGCGGTTGCTTACGCGCCAAAGTCGACGCGGGTGCCATTTGCACTGTTGCTTTTGCTTGATGAACGTCTGGCCCAGATTATCCAACGGGCCACCGAACCGATGATCGCGCAGTTAAAGCTGGCGTGGTGGCGCGACGCTTTTGGAGCGCAAGCCGCCGAGCGACCCACAGGGGAGCCTTTGCTATCAGCTTTGTTCGATCAGGGCAGGCCTGAATTGCTGGCCATTGCGGGCGAGTTGGTCGATGCCTGGGAAATATTGCCATGTGATGGTGAATGGACCGCCGCCGAATTGGATGCCTTTGCCCAAAAGCGGGGTGATGCAGTTTTTAACGGGTATTGCCGTCTGATCGGACTGGGTCAAAGCGCCGCTGCAGCAGGAGAAGAATGGGCGAGAGGCGATGTTGCTTCCCGCTATGGTGGTGAGATGTCAGGTCAGGATGCACCCAATATTCCGATGCTAAAGGGTCGCATATTCCGGCCACTGACGATTTTGACACTGCTGTCTCGCGGTGTTTCCGGCCCCCGATTGATCTTGCATAGCTTGACGGGCCTTTAAATTTCTGGCCACAACGGCATGACGTCAATTTGTGCTAGGGTTATGGAATTGCAGAGAATATTGTTAGGTGGTATAGGTGCGCTGATGCTGGCGGCCGGGGGGCTGTGGCTTTGGCAGACACAGGCCGCATCGGAAAATCCGATTCCTGTGGCCCCTCCGGTGGAGGCTGTATCGGATGCATTGCCTAAAGCAGGCGTGAATGCGCCTGCCTTTGGTCCGCCGCCGCCATCGCCCCCCGAAGCGCCCAAGACCAGCCGAGAGGAAGTGCGGTTCAACCGTTATGACCGAAACCGTGACGAACTGATATCGCGTGTCGAAATGATGGGAAGCCGGACGAAAGCCTTTAAGCTGCTCGATCGCGACGGTAATAATTTGCTGACGTTCGAAGAGTGGGCCGTTGCAACAGGAGATCGCTTTGCCGCCGCCGACAAGGATGCGGATAATTTGTTGACCCGTAAGGAATTTGCACGAACCCGGCCCAAACAAGCCGCTAAACCCGCTTGTCGATGTTAAAATATATATAACAGTTGGTTAGGCCGCAATTTTATGAGCCTTTATCCACTGCGCCAGATCCGTGCGGGCGCGGGCGGTGATGGCAGCTTTGCGTTGTTTTTTATGGCAATTTTCTTCTAACGGAGCAAACAGGCCGAAGTTGACATTCATCGGTTGATAGTCATCGGCATGTGCATCGCCCGTTATGTGTCCCAGCAAAGCGCCCAATGCCGTGGTTGCGGGGGGCTGGGGCACTTCGGAACCGGTAAATTCGGCCGCCAGCATGATACCGGCCATCAACCCGATTGCGCTGCTTTCGACATATCCTTCGCATCCGGTAATTTGACCGGCAAAGCGAATATGGGGGGCGGTTTTCAGGCGCAATTGGCGATCCAGCAATATTGGTGAACGGATGAAAGTGTTGCGATGCAGGCCACCTAAACGGGCAAATTCAGCCCTTTCCAATCCAGGGATTGTGCGGAACAACTCCACTTGTGCGGCATGTTTCATCTTGGTCTGGAAACCCACCATATTCCAAAGGCTACCCAGCTTGTTGTCCTGCCGCAATTGCACGACTGCATGCATCCATCGGCCGGTTTTGGGGTTATCGAGACCCACCGGTTTCATCGGACCAAATCGCAAGGTATCCAGTCCGCGTGAAGCCATAACTTCTATGGGCATACAGCCTTCAAAATAAGGCGTATTCGCTTCCCATTCTTTGAACTCGGTTTTTTCGGAATCCATCAATCCTTGGTGAAAGGCGCGATATTGGGCTTCGTCCATGGGGCAGTTGATATAATCCTTGCCCTCGCCCTTATCCCAACGCGATGCGTACCAAGCGACATCCATGTCGATGCTGTCATGATAGACGATTGGCGCAATGGCGTCGAAAAAGGCCAGCCGATCTTCACCGGTTTTCGCCATGATATTATGCGCCAAATTGGTTGCGGTTAGCGGGCCGGTTGCGATTATGGTCGGAACGTCGGACGAAATTTCATCAATCCGCTCGCGCACAATTTCTATATTGCTTATGTTTTTCAGTTTATTGGTTACTATTTCTGAGAATAAATCCCGGTCCACGGCCAGAGCCGACCCCGCCGGAACCTTTGCAACCTCTGCCGCTGACATGATGAGAGAGCCAAGTTCGCGCATTTCCTGATGGAGCAGGCCGACCGCATTGCTTTGTGCGTCATCTGAACGAAAGCTGTTTGAACAGACCAGTTCTGCAAGACCATCGGTTTGATGGGCCGGTGTCATTTCACCTGATCCACGCATTTCCGACAATCTGACACGATAGCCGCGCCGGGCCAACTGCCATGCGGCTTCGCTGCCGGCCAATCCTCCGCCGATGATATGTACGTCATGTTTTTTGTCCATGGCGATGGCGGCTATCAAAATTTCGTGGGAAAGCACAGGCAAAAGCGTCATGATGTCTCTATGACATTCACCCTAAAAACATCCCGCGAAATGCTGATTACGCAGCCCCGATTGACGCTGCCAGCGCCAGACACCCATAAATATCTGCGCGGCCATGCAATGGTGATAAGCGGACCTGTGCTAAAGACCGGCGCATCGCGGCTATGCGCCCAGGCGGCGTTGGCGGTAGGGGCGGGACTGGTGACGATATTGGGGGATCGCCCGGCGCTTTGTGAACAGGCGGCACATGTCACGGCGATCATGCTCAGGGAAAAGGACGCGACGCTCAGCGCCATTGATGATCGGGTGCGGGCCATCGCCGTAGGGCCGGGGGCAGGGGCCGACGATAGCCTGCGCCTTTTGGTACTCCAATTGCTTGCCTTGAAGAAACCGGTCTTGCTGGACGCGGATGCTCTCACCGTTTTTTCAGACGGAAATATACAATTATTCAATGCTATATCGGAAGATGTCGTCATGACGCCACATCTTGGCGAATTTGCGCGCCTGTTCCCCGATATTGCAACCGCAGATCCTGTTGCGGCGGCGGTGGAGGCGGCGCGACGGTCGGGCTCGGTCGTCCTTTTAAAGGGAACACACAGCGTGATTGCGGCGCCAACTGGGCGCTTTGCCATCAACCGGCATTCTTCCCCTTGGCTTGCGACAGCAGGGTCGGGCGATATCTTGTCCGGCATGGTCTGCGGATTGTTGGCCCAAGGTGTGCCGGCGTTCGACGCGGCGGCAATTGCGGCTTGGTTGCACGGCGATATCGGCATTCGCGCAGGTGCCGGGCTGACGGCGGACCGGATGGCAGAATATATTCCCCTTGTCTTGCAAGGATGTTTACAAGAAGGCTGAGTTAAAGGGGAAAATGCCTATGGCGCAGGATTTGGCGCACAAACGACCTTGGTTATTGGCCAGTCTGCTAGCCGGATTAAGCTTTCCGGCGACATGGCTATGGTTGCCGATTGAGGGCGGGATATTTGCCATCATCTGGAAAATGGCAGCGGTGGGCTTGCTGGTTCCCTTCGCCTTGCGCCGCCATCATGTCGGCGAATTTATTTTGTTGGCTGTCATGTTGGCGCTGTACGCGCTGGGCGATGGGCTGATTGAGCTGAATATGACGGCCGGGGCCATTGCATTTGCCGCAGGGCATCTGGCGGCAATCGCAATTTATGCCCGCCACCGCAGGGTGGGTGCTGTTTTTAGCCAGAAGCTATTTGCGGTGATGCTGTTTCTTTTGACGCCGGTCATCGCCTATTTTGCGCCTGGAAATCCGGAACAAGGTGTTCAGGTCGCCGCCTATAGCGTCGTTTTGGCAGCCATGGCGGCCATGGCATGGAGCAGCAATTTTCCAAGGTATCGCGTCGGTATGGGCGCCGTGCTGTTTGTTGTGTCAGACCTGTTGATCTTCGCCCGTCTTGGCCCCTTGGCGCAATCCGAAATGACCAGTGTGGCGATATGGTATCTTTATTATTTCGGCGTGCTGATGATTGCCGTCGGCGTCGCCCAAACATTGGTCAAGCGCGGCCATTATGCACAAGGGGAAGAGCGGGATTGAATTCCGGTCAATCGGACCGCAATTAAAAAACCCGCCCCCTGTTGCATGGGACATTTAGATCACGGCCTAGCCTTCATTCTCCGGCTCTTGCGTTGATGGTGTTTCGATTGCGTCATCGGTATCATCATCGCTTTCCTCAATTTTGGCGGCGCTGACAACATGTTCGTTCTCACCGACATTGAACAGGCGGACACCGGCCGTGCCGCGGCCCAGAACGCGTAAGCTGTCCAATGGCATGCGGATCAACTTGGCCTGATCGGTGACCAGCATCAACTGGTCGCCCTTGGTGGCCGGAAAGCTGGCGACGACGGGGCCGTTGCGTTCGACATTGTCGATATTGGTAATGCCCTGACCCCCGCGACCGGTGCGGCGATAGCCATAGGCCGATGAAAGCTTGCCATAGCCGTTGGCGCACACGGTCAGGATGAATTGTTCGCATTCGGCCATTTCCGAAATCCGCTCTGTGGAAAGTGTCGGCTCCCCTTCTTTTTCAGGCTTCCAGGGCGCAAAGCGCAGATAATCTTCCCGTTCCTCAGCCGTGGTTCCGACCCTTTGCAGGATCGACAGCGACATCACCTGATCATCCTTACCCAATTTCATGGCACGTACACCCGTCGATGCGCGGCTTTGGAATTCGCGAATGTCATCGGCGGCAAAGCGGATCGCCTTCCCGTTGCGGCTGGCGAGCAATATGTCGTCATCGACGCTCAGCAATTCGACTCCGATCAAACGATCGTCGGCATCTTCGCCTTCAAATTTCATGGCGATCTTGCCGTTGGATGGCACATTGGCAAAAGCGTCCATGCTATTGCGCCGTGCATAGCCTTTGGCCGTCGCAAAAACGACGCTCAAGCCGCCCCATTCGGCCTCATCCTCGGGCAAAGTCAACACGTTGGATATGACTTCGCCTTCGCCAAGCGGAAGCAGATTGACCATTGGGCGACCGCGTGTCTGCGGCCCACCCTCGGGCAGTTTCCATACTTTCAAGCGATACACTTTACCGATGTTGGAAAAGAACAGGACCGGCGTATGCGTGCTGGTGACGAACAATTCGGTAATCGCGTCCTCATCCTTCGTCGCCATACCGGCGCGACCCTTACCACCACGGGCCTGCGCGCGGAATGTGGCGAGTGGGGTGCGCTTGATATAGCCGCCATGGGTAACGGTCACGACCATTTCTTCGCGTTCCATCAGATCTTCGTCGTCAAGACCGTCCCAGCTTGCGGTGATTTCGCACAGACGTGGTGTCGAAAATTCTGCGTCTATCGCCACCAGTTCATCGCGCAAGACCGCATATAGTTTTACGCGGTCGCCCAATATTGCCAGAAACTCTGTAATACTGACGGCAAGTCCCGATAATTCCTTGCCAATTTCGTCACGACCAAGCGCTGTTAGGCGATGCAAACGCAGTTCGAGAATGGCACGGACCTGCAGTTCGGATAGCTGATAGCTGTCCCCCGTAACATCAGCCTCAACCGCCTCGACCAATTTGATATAGGGGGCAATTTCGGCGATCGGCCATTGGCGGGCAATCAATGCAGCCCGGGCTTCGGCAGGGCTTGCCGACCCCCGGATAATGCGGACAACCTCATCCAGATTGGTGACCGCAACCACCAGCCCAAGCAAAAGATGGGCGCGTTCACGGGCCTTGTTCAGTTCGAACTTCGTGCGGCGGGTAATGACCTCTTCACGGAACCGGACGAAACTTTCGATAATATCGCGCAGGTTAAGCACTTCGGGCCGTCCGCCACGAATGGCGAGCATATTGGCAGGGAAGCTCGATTGCGCCTGTGTATGCCGCCACAACTGGTTAAGCACGACATCCGTCGTCGCATCGCGCTTCAGATCAATGACGATCCGCACGCCCTTGCGGCTTGATTCATCACGGATATCCGAAACGCCTTCAATCCGTTTGTCTTTCGCAGCTTCGGCAATTTTTTCGACGAGACCGGACTTGCCGACCTGAAACGGTATGCTGGTGAGAACGATTGAACGCCGGTCGCCCCGGCCTTCTTCAATCTCATGCCGGGCGCGCATCATGATCGAGCCCTTGCCTTCACGATAGGCCGATCGTGCACCGCCTTGTCCCAAAATCAGCGGCGCGGTCGGAAAATCGGGCGCGGGTATGATCTCAATCAGCTCGTCAACCGAAATTGCCGGATTATCGATGTAAGCCAGACAGGCCCTGATAACTTCCCCCAGATTGTGCGGCGGAATATTGGTCGCCATGCCGACCGCAATGCCGCCTGCACCATTGACCAGCAAATTGGGAAAGCGCGCGGGCAGAACCTGCGGTTCCTGCCGGCTGCCGTCATAATTGGGTTGAAAATCGACCGTGTCCTTGTCGAGGTCATCGAGCAGGGCATTGGCAACCTTGTTCAACCGCGCCTCGGTATACCGCATCGACGCGGGGGGGTCGGGGTCCATCGAACCGAAATTGCCCTGACCGTCGATCAACGGCACGCGCAAGGACCAATCCTGTGTCATGCGTGCCAGGGCATCATAAATGGCGCTATCGCCATGCGGGTGATAATTGCCCATGACGTCGCCGACGATTTTTGCGGATTTGCGATAGGGCCGCCCGGCGACAAAGCCGCCTTCCTGGCTGGCGAACAATATACGGCGGTGCACAGGCTTTAGTCCGTCGCGTACATCGGGAAGCGCCCGTGCCACGATGACCGACATGGCATAGTCAAGATAGCTCGACTTCATTTCATCGACAATGTCGACCGGGGAAATATCTGAGGGGTCTAGAGTGGCATTATCATCGCTCACGCCGCGAAAATCCTTATATTTTTAGAATATTAGCATAGTAGCCGAGGCGGCCAAACAAAGCCACCCGAAGCCGCATGAAAAACGCCTTTTTCGACAACTTATCCACAGATAAGGCCCGAATTCGGCCTAAGGTGCAATCACTGCGCCATCATAAGCCAATAGTTGCCCTGAATCGGCTGGCGTCAGATTTTGAAGAACATCAAGCAATTGACCGGCCGCCGTTTCCGCCGAAAACCGTTCATGGACAGGGTTGCCTTTAAAGGGTGCGCTCAACGCGGTTTCCACCGTTCCGGGGTGAAGCCCCACGACGATACTCTCCGGATTTTTACGTTGCCATTCTATCGCAAGGTTGCGGATCAACATGTTCAGTGCGGCTTTTGATGCACGGTAACTATGCCAGCCGCCGAGGCGATTGTCCGAAATGCTGCCTACGCGCGCAGACAGGATCGCAAGGCAAATGCGCCCGGATTTTGGCATGATCGGAAGGAAATGTTTGGCCACCAATGCCGGACCGACCGCGTTCAGGCGGTAATTTTCAAGCATCCATTCAGGGTCTAGTTCCCGCAAGCTTTTTTCCGGACCCTTTCCATCGCGATGCAATATACCCGTAGTCACGCATATCAAGGTCGGTGCAACTTCGGATTGCGACAGAATTTGTGCTGCAACTTTGATGCTGTTTTCATCACATAAATCTATCGCCGGGCTGCTGTGTCGGGACAGGCGCACAACGGTTTCAAAGGCACCCTGCTGTTCGACCAAATCGGCCATCGCGGCACCAATGCCACCACTTGCCCCTATGATGAGTGCTGATGTTTTCGCCATAAACTGCCTGTATTCTCCGCCGTTCAACCGCAATTCATGCACCATCACTATGATATTTGCGCTATACCGGGCGAACATCTATAGTAGAATGTAGTGCAGATAATATGCCTAACACCTTAATCGCGGAGAGTAGAATGAAGTCTGTTTCCAAATTTGCCCTGATCCTGTCGCTTGTCGCACTGCCCAACATGGCTACATCGGCCTTTGCACAGGATAAACCCGTCAAGGAAAAGAAGGGTAAGGATAAAAAGGAAGCCGCACCCGCAGCACCCAAGCGCAACTATTCGAAGCCGTTTATCGCGGCTTTTTCCGCAGTAGTTGATATTTTGAACAAGCAGAAAAACCCCGAAGGCGCGAAAGCCGAATTCCCGAAGGTCGTGGCCGCAATTGCCAATGATGACGACCGCTATGAGGCGGGCATTCTTGCCATCAATATCGGGGCAGGGGTCAAGGATATGGCGTTGCAGGAACAGGGCATAGATCTGTTGCTGGCATCGGCAACGACACCTGCAAACATCAAGACCGAATATACATTTCGCAAGGCGGCTATCGCCTATGACAGCAAAAATTTCGCGAGCGCGGAAAAGCTGATGATCGATGCCTATAATATGGGGCATCGCGGCAATACGATTGAGTTTTTAATCTCCAACGCAATGTCGCAACAGAATAAGGACGCCGAAGCGATCACCTGGCTTGCAAAGGCAATTGAAGCTGACAAGGCAGCGGGCAAGGTGAATAAGGCCTATTTTGTCCGCGCGGCGATATTGTCGTCGAAGGCCAAAAATTATGTGGGCGCCGCCAATTGGTACAAGCAATTGCTCGCCACCGAAAACAACCCTGATTACTGGCACGATGCTCTGGCATTTTTTGACCGGTCGTTGACCTTGAATCCGGAAGAAGAACTGGATGTTTTGCGTTTGATGCGGGTCACCAACGGACTGCGTTTCCAACAGGAATATGCCCAATATCTTGATAGTTTGAGCTATATTGGCGTTCGTTATCCGGCCGAAGCCGTTGCGGTTTTGGAAGAGGGTTTTGCAAAGGGTGTCATTTCCCGCAACAATGTGACGTTCAGCGAAAAATTCACCGAAGCAAAATCCCGCCTGGCCGAAGATACTGCGACTTTGGCTGGCACGATTGCACCGGCAAAGGCCAGCCCGAAAGGCATGCTTGCATCGCTGACCGCAGATTCATTCTTTTCACATAAGAAATATGACACGGCGAAAGAATTGTATGAATCGGCCCTCACCAAAGCGCCGATATTGGACAAGGATGGAAAAGACCAGACCGACCGCACACGTTTCCGCCTCGCCATGTCGAAAGTGATGCTTGCCGACTATGCCGGTGCGAAAGCCGATTTTGCCATGATAACCGGTGCGAACCGCAAGGCGATTGGCGAATATTGGGTAATGTACATCGACCATATGGTAAAAGCATCGGCTGCTGCCACACCGGCACCAACCGCGACTTGATTTTCCGGAATATTCTGATCTAGCGCGAAAAAAGGGGGGCAGACTGCCTCCCTTTTTATATGGCGGGAATTGGTACCCCGGGCTCATCCTTGGCCGTGCGAATCGTTAATGATGTTTTGACGCTGCTCACATTGGCCGCCGAAGTCAGTTTTGAAGTGAGAAACTCCTGAAAGGATTGCAGGTCGCGTGCGACAATTTTCAGGATGAAATCTATTTCCCCGTTCAGCATATGGCATTCCCTGACGTCGGGTAAGGCGCGGACATGATGTTCAAATGCCTTGAGATCGTCCTCTGCCTGGCTTTTCAAGCTCACCATTGCAAAAACGGTGATTGTATATCCCAGCGAAGCCGCATCGATATCGGCGTGATAGGATTTGATCGTTCCAGATTGTTCCAGCGCCCGCATTCTACGCAAACAAGGCGGCGCCGTTAGCCCGACTTTGGTGGCCAGTTCTACATTGGTAATCCGGCCATCGGCTTGTAACTCGGCAAGAAGCTTCAAATCTATCGAATCCAGGTTCATCGTGGCCATGATTATGTTATTTCCCATTTCCAATTGTACTCGAACTTATAATATTATTATAGCGGATTGCAATTGTCCCATAGTGTGACGCGTTTATTTTGCCGCTTTCGAATAGCTTTAAGCGGGTATATCGGTCATAGGGACAGGGATAATTTCGAATTAGGAATGTTTGTAATTGCGCTTTGACGATCGTCTAGAAACTGCCTTGCGTCAGGCAAATGACAGCGATTTGGGTGCGGCCGCAAAATGGCAGCAACTCGTTGATATACTTGCTCAAAATCCCTCGGAATTTGACATGGAATATGTCGCGAACGGCCTGCAGAAAATACGCGACTTTCTCCCATTGGTGACGCCCAAAGTCCGCGAACAATGCGTCAGATCGTTGCATGGCAGAATATCGTCCGCGCCACTCGTCCTTCTATTGTCAGGGGACGTTCCCAAAGTCGCCTCGGCGGTCGTTTCCGGCGCGTGCCTGACGGACGATGAATGGTCCGGTATCATCCCGGCAATGCCGGTACGGGCTCGCGGATTCCTGCGTAACCGGAAAGATCTCGGGCCTAAGAGTGAACGAGCGCTAACACTTTGCGCGGCTGCGGATTATGTATTGCCGGTTCCAGATGGCTGGGCCGAAAGCAGCGGCATAAATGGCGTCCGGATTCGTGATATCGTCGAGCGAATCGAAAAGCTGCGGTCCGAGCGCCAGTCGGCAATGGTTCCCCATATCCCGATGGATAGCGGGCCATTTACCGAATTTCCGCAAATCATTGACGAGATTCGATTCGAAACCGATGAAAACGGAACAGTCAGCTGGATCGAAGGGGCACCGCCCGGCGCGGTTGTAGGTGTCGATATTGCCGAGCCTGCATTTGATGACGGCCCCGGACCAGATGCATATGGCGCGGCTGCTTTCCGGCAGCGTATGCCCTTGGAAAATGCGCGTATGCGCCTTTGCGGCGCACCGGCAGTCGCGGGGGATTGGCGGATAAATGCGGCACCATTTTTCGACCATATCAGCGGCCGGTTCAACGGATATCGCGGCATATTTCGCCGCCCGACAATCGCCGAAAGCGCCTTGTTATCGCAGGAAGGCCGCCAAAGTTCCGACCATATCCAGCAATTGGTGCATGAACTGCGGACTCCGCTTGGCGCGATCATTGGCTTTTCGGAAATCATTGAACAGCAATTATTTGGTCCGGTCACTGAAGATTACCGTGTTCTCGCCCGCAATATCCTGAATGATGCCGAACGTCTTCTTTCCGGATTTGATGATCTGACCACAGCCGCGAAGATTGAGGCCGGCAGTTTTTTTGCAGAACCTGGGTCAACGGATTGTGACTGGTTGACCAGCAAGCTTGCCGAACGCCTGCGCGGTTTGAGCGATCTGTTGATGGTCACGCTCAACCTTGTGCACGCACATCCTGTCCGGCCATTTGCACTGGACAAAGAACTGGCGGAGCGGATTTTTTCGCGTCTGCTATCTGCGGTCATTATCGGGTGCGAGCCAGATGAGGTGCTGGACGGCCGCTTCCGTACCGAACCGGGCGTGAATGCAACCAACCGTTTCGTACTCAGCTTGCCAAGAAAATTGTTGGAACTGGACGAGGCAGAATTATTCGGTTCCGGACCGGCAACTTTGGATGAATCGAGTGAAGCGCCGCTTTTGGGCCTTGGCTTTTCGCTGCGGCTTGTCCGTAGCCTGGCCAAAAATGTGGGTGGCGATTTACGTTTCTACAATGAAGCCCTGATATTATCTCTTCCCGCGACCAGTGAAAGTCGCACCGGTTTCAGAGACGAAGAGCGAGAATGAAGTGCAGGCGCAGAATCGATATGTGAAGATGCCCTTTCTCAACCATCATTCTGCCCCCTTGTTCGATTTTGCAGACATGTCAGCCTTGGGAAGCCCGCGTTTCATTCTAACGGTTGATACCGAGGAAGAATTTGATTGGAATGGCCCGTTTTCGCGGCAAGGATATGGCACTGAACATTTGAAAGCCGTCCCGAAATTTCAGGATTTGTGCGACCGTTTCGGCATCAAGCCTTGCTATATGGTGGACTACCCGATCATGGAAGATGCCTTTGGCGTCGATATGTTAAGCGGATTTGTCCATGCAGGCCGGGCGGAAATAGGGGTGCAATTGCATCCATGGGTCAATCCGCCATTTGATGAAATGTTAAGCCCGGCGAACAGCTATGCCTGCAACCTGCCGCCTGATCTGGAGCGGGCGAAACTGACGAATCTTTATAACAGGATTGTCGGACGCACAGGTATCAAGCCGGATTCGTACAGGGCCGGGCGGTATGGCGCAGGGGCTGCCACGGCGGACATCCTCGTCGACCTCGGCATATCAATTGACAGTTCGGTCCGCGCGCGTTTCGATTATTCGGAACAAGGCGGCCCGAATTACACCCATCATCCGGTCCACCCCTATTGGATCCAAAAGGGCGCATTGCTGGAATTGCCGCTCACCACGATATTTGCAGGGGCCATGCGGTCGGCCGGAAATGTGGTCTATGGTGAGTGGTTCGGATCGCATGCTGCGCGGTCGGTTCTTGCCCGGTCAAGCATGATTGAACGCATTGCATTAACGCCTGAGGGAATTCCGCTGGAAAAGGCAATCGAAGGCATTGATCTTGCCCTGCAAGAAGGTGTCTCGATCATAAACCTGTCCTTTCATTCCCCATCTCTTGCCGCTGGTTGCACACCTTATGTCCGCACGCAGGAACATCTGGATGACTTGTACGACTGGTTCATTCATGTGTTCCAGCACTTGCTGGAAAACGGGGTGCGGCCTGCGAATATGGCTGAAATCCGGACTGCCAGCCAGTTAAATTGCCCGACATAAGATAAACACTTGCCAGCGGTCCCATTGTTCCGCTATCGGCCCGCTTGCGATTGGCTAGCCGGTCGGGGCCTGTAGCTCAGTTGGTTAGAGCTGGCCGCTCATAACGGCTAGGTCGGGGGTTCGAGTCCCTCCGGGCCCACCAGCCACCGCATTGGCGTTGGCCGGCAAGGGCAAGGGCAAGGGCAAGGGCAAGGGTGGATCGTCGATCTGCCAAGGTCTAATGGCCAAAAAGGACCGGCAACGGTCGATACATTGTTATACCAGTCGGGGAGTAGCGCAGCCTGGTAGCGCATCTGGTTTGGGACCAGAGGGTCGCAGGTTCGAATCCTGTCTCCCCGACCACTTCTTGGAAGTGACGGTTTTCTGCGGTTTCCGTTATTGATATCGCAGCATTTTTTGCAACAATATTAGCTGTTTCCACTTCTGCTATCCCGTCATTCATAAGGCCACTTTCGACGATAAGCATGTACTGGCAAACGAAGGGACGCTTGCATTCCAGCTATTTGAGCCGAGCTGAATACCAGTCCAGATACCGCTGCATTCGGTCGCGGATGAAGCTCGGCCGGTCAAGACCATGAAATTGACCAGGATAAATAACAAGCTGCGTGTCAATACCTTGGCTTTGTAGTGCCTGATACATCTGCTCGCTGTTTAAAAGCGGTACGTTGAAATCTTTGTCTCCGGCAAGAAACAAGGTGGGCGTCACGATCCGGTTGGCTTGATAGAAAGGATAGGAGACTTTCATCCATGTTTCCAGTTTCTCCCAAGGTTTGCCGAGTTCCATTTCATAATCACGAATGTACTGATCGGTGCCATAGCCTGCGAGGATGTTGGAAATGCTGGCACCGCTGGTCGCTGCCTTGAAGCGCCGATCGCTGGCGATGGTGTAGTTGGTCAACATGCCGCCATAGCTCCACCCGCCAACGCCGAGACGGTTAGGATCGGCAACACCGCGACTGACCGCGTCATCGACGGCAGCTAGAACATCTTGAACATCAACAGAGCCCCACGCTGCATAGATCGCCTTAGCAAAGTCCTGGCCGCGGCCGGTGCTGCCGCGCGGATTGGCGGCAACTACTGCATAGCCATTAGCAGCAAAGATTTGCCATTCCGGGCTGAACGATGCGCTGAACTGGGACTGCGGACCGCCGTGGATACGAAGCAAGGTCGGTACCTTGCCCAGCGCAGCAGCAGGTGGTCGCACCAGGAAACCGTGGATTTCAGTGCCATCTGAGCTTTTGAAGCGAGTCTCCTCCACAGGCGCCAGCTTAAGCTGTTCAAGCAGAGTGTCATTTGCCTTGGATAGCGGCCGAAGGTTTTGCCCTTCCAATGCGAACACTTCGGGCGGAGACACTGCGTTAGAGGACAAAATAGCAGTCTTGTCGCCCTGCTGGAATATTGAAAGGACATCACGCCTTTCGGTCAGGATCGGTTGTATGGAGCCACCGTTTACGGAGACTCGGCTGAGCCGCTCTGCGCCATCGTCTTCCACTAAAAATCGAAGGGACTTGCCATCGCGTGACCAAACCGGCTGCGATACATTTCGATCAAGACCTGCCGTTAGTATTTTGGGCGTGCCTCCGGTTGCGGCAATCACTGCAAGTTTTCGGACGCCATATGCGAAGAGCTCGATTGGCCCACCTTGCAAATATGCGATACTCCTCCCGTCAGGGCTCCAAACCGGGTAGCTCTCAAACGAAGGGTCGTTATCTGCCCCTTTGAAACTCGTCAGCGCTATTGGCGCTGTGGGGGCGCCCATGGCAGGCACAACGAACAGATCGGAGTTATATGTGCGGTCCGGATCCTGGTCGCGATTGCTTACGAAGGCGATCTGCTTTCCATCCGGAGACCATGAAGGAAGATATTCATCAAAATCGCCTGTGGTCAGCCGACGGGTATTGCCACTGGAAAGATCAAGAACGACAAGACGCTGGCGTTGTTTGCCCAGATAACCATCCATGTCCCGTTTGAACTGATACCGGTCTACTACTATCGGTTTGAGCTTCTTCTCTTCCTTCTTTCCATTAGCCAATAATGCAGAGTCCGCAGCCTTGGGCTGTTTAGGCGAAATTGTATCCGTATTCGGCTTGCCCGGCGTTTGTGGTGGATGGATCGTTGCCTGTCCTGCTACATTGCCCGCTTCATTAGGATCAGCATCAAGAACGATCAAGGCGATCTGCTTGCCGTTCGGCGACCAGGCATAATCAATGACTGATCCATCAATCTGAGCCGGCGGTTTAGCCTCCCCACCGCTGCGATCCAAAAGCCAAAGCTGATCACGTTCTTTTTCGTCATCCCGCGCCGAAATAAATGCCAGATAGCGACCATCCAAACTCCACCGCGGCGAAGACTCACTCTCGCCTTTACGGCTGGTGAGCTGCACCGTGCGGGTGCCATCCCAGCTGGTCATCCAGATATGGCTGAATGTCTTATCGCCGTCGACATCGACCTCACCGACGCTGTAGGCTACCCATTCTCCGTCAGGATCAATCGCCGGTGCGCTGACCGTTTTCAGACGGGAGAGATCGTCGACAGTCATGAGGCGTTTGTCTGCTGCTGATACGGGTACGATTACTGCTGCTGCTAAAATACCAGTTATAATGAAACGCATGTGTATCGCCTCCGCTTGGCTGGAGAGTGGCGCACCGCGCGGTAGATTGCAAGGGCCGGTCAGGCGGCAGGGAAAGCTAGGTCCCGATCCTAAGTGGACCCCAGTGGTCCCCATCCTAAGTGAACAAGATGATCGGTAAAGTCAGTCAACTGAGATTTGGCCATCAATTGTCCTCACCAATCTCGTTCTGACCTAGTCAAAGATGCGCCTGATCGACTGTCATGGGTCTGCATTGACCATTTACCGACTTTCAAGGGTTGCCGTCAGCTACACCCTCTTTTGGAACCGGTGCCAGGCTGAAAAGCGTTTTATGGGCATCAAACAGAAAGGCGACAAACGGACCTAAAGGAGACTGGTATCTTATACCCGCACATCTGTGTAACTTCACAAACTGTGCGGCGAGCAAAATTAGCTTAGGGTCTGGCGCGAGCTGGTGCCGTCTCAGGCATATGCCAAAATATCATGATCACACATAATGCAACAAGGGCGATCATTGCGCCGGGTGCTGCGGCCCATCCACTGTTCGTCACCAAAAGATGTGCAACCAAAGGCGTGAGACCACCGAATATGGCAGTTGCAGTTGTAGCGCCTAATGCGAGGCCGCTGAGTCTACCCTCGCCTGGGAATTGCTCCGCAGTCGTGACGGCGCCGACGGCGCTAACGGCCCCTCCAAGCGCCGCCATGACAATTGCGCCAGCCCAGGCCGCAGCTCCACCACCAGCCATGACCGCAAACATCCCCGTTGGCAGCATTATGCCGCCAAGTGCCAGAACGAGCAGCACGGGACGACGACCAAAACGGTCCGACGCAAGTCCTATCAGGGGCGTAACCAGGATAACCGTCAGTGCTGCAAGAACAGAGATCGACAGCGCGCGCGTCTCCGGCATGGTACCAGTGGCATCAAGGAACACCGGTACATAGGTAATACCGACATAGTAGGTGATTGAACCCAATGCAGAAATCGCAAAACCGCGTGCAATAGCGCTACGGTGTCGCGTTAGTGTCTGCCGGATGGGTTTTTTCGGTACTGTGCCGGCATCACGCTGCCGCAGGAATTCCGGAGTTTCTTCGAGCGTTGCGCGGGTAATCAGCACCAAGCCGGCGAGCGCTGCGCCAAACAGGAAGGGCAGGCGCCATCCCCATGATACAAGTGACTCTTCGGGCAATGCCCAAACGGTCAGTGCCGCCGCACCGGCCGCCAACAGCGCGCCGATTTCGCTTGCCGCCGATGCACAGCTGGTGATCAATCCGCGCCGATTGTCCTTTGCACCTTCCATCAAATAAGCGACGACGCCGGTATATTCACCGCCAACCGAAAACGACATCAAACAGCGCAGCCCGATCAGCAGCAAGCCGGCAAGCGGGCCAATTTGAGCAAAAGTTGGCAGCATTGCGGTTGCGAGCATTGCGATGGTCATCAAAGCCATCGAACCCAGCATCGTCACTCGCCGGCCCATCCGGTCACCAAAATGACCAAAAACCAGCGCTCCGACTGGTCGCATAAGATATGCGATTGCAAAGCCGCCGAGCGTTTCGGTCATCGACTGCGGGCTATTTCCGAAGAACACGCGCGCCAACACGGTTGAAAAATAGAGGTACAAGGTGAAATCATACCATTCGACAACGGTCGAAAGTCCAGCAACAATCATCGATCGCCGCGACATCGGCAAGCGCGAAGAGGGCGGGGCGCTGTGCACAGTTGTGTTCGCGATTTCAACCACGAGACAAGTTGGCGAATTTCGCACCCGGTGACAAGGCCCTTTGGCCTTTCGCCGGGGTCATTGACACACGCTGCGAGTTTCCGTGGTCGGCTCGCCTTTGGGTTTACAACCATGCGATCTCATTGGACGGGCACTGCTGTCAGTTTATGAATCGGAAATCTTATCCTATTCCTTTGAAAGTCGGTCAGCTAAAACTTGACGGTCACGTCGCCACCCCAAAATACAGGCTCAGAAATGGATACAAACGGAGTGCCAAGCGTGTCCTTTGTAAGGTTATTGACGCTGACATAGCGGTTGTTGAACACGTTGTTCCCATAAAGGCCAAATTCAAATCGCTCATCCTTGCTAGTCCAACTCAACCGAAGGTCGGTTCTGTTTTGAATGCTGCCCGTTTTGAAAGCTGTCGTTGCAGACAAAGCCCCCTGAGCTATCGAATCGTCGTTCTGACGGGTTCTGCCGCGATAGGAATGGGCCGCTTGAAAAGCCAAACGACTACCGCCTTCAAATATATGTTCATAACGCGCGCCAAAAGCGGTCGATAATTTCGGTTCGCCTGTGGGCTGTCCAGACAGATCCAAATTATTGGCTAAAACCCGTTTTTTGAAAGTGGAGTCAATATATTGCGTGTTGGCAAACAGCCTCAATGGTTTAACTGGATTCCAATTCAGTTCAAAATCGGCGCCCCATGCCTGATCGTCGCTGGTTTCCACAAGATATTGAGGTATCGAACTTCCCGCTGGCAAACCCAGACGGATGGATTGCTTGTTTTTATAGACATATCTGAAGCCCGACAAATTCAAGATAAGGTGAGCCTCGCGAAATTGGCTTTTGACGCCGAATTCAAAATTGGTGACATCTTCATTTTTGAATTCCGAAGCGATTTGAACGCTATTAAAACCGCCAGCCTTGTAGCCTTTGGTAAATGAAGCATATAGCAATATGTCGTCAGCTACTTTGTAATCGACCACCACCCGTGGGCTGAAATTGCTGTATGAGCGTTTTAAAACACACGGTGCACCTTCTGTAACTGTTCCGCCATTGTCGCACCCGATACCAGCCAGCGGGCTTTGATCGAAAACAAGGTCAAATTGAAAGTCCGCCGGGGTGACGCCAGCCAGACCCAGAATGCCTTGAGCCGCAAGAGACTGCAATGTGGCATCCAGAGTTGGAGCTTCGCGCGGACCGTTGAGCCACTGAAATCTCTTCTTGTCCTTGGTATAGCGGCCACCCACCGTTAGTTTCAGGCGATCACTGACGGCCCAAATAACGTCAGCATAGGCCGCAAAGGCCTTAAACTTGCCTTCATTGAACATGGCTTCGCGCCACCCATGCCCCAATAGTGTGGCGGGAACACCAAGTGGTATAAGCAGACCATTTTCCAGGTCGGTAAACGGTGTGCCTAAGCCAACATTTCCCAGCGTCGTATTGACCGTGTCCGTGAATGTAAATGTGTCGCTAACCTGCTGCGCTTTTTCGTTAAAGTAGCTAGTTCCCACGATCCAGTTGAACGCACCTGTTTCGCCCGCAAGACGCAGTTCTTGATACCAGCTTTCGTTTCTTTCCCGGTTATTGGTGTCGAAATACAGGTCGACGCGGTTTGTGCCGTCCTCATCCTCACGATTTTCAGTGCGAAATTTCCGCCACGAAGAAATCGAGCTGAACGCAATATCGCCAAAATCATGATTAATGGTCAAGCTGGTTTCATCAAGATTCCGTGTCTCGTGATTGTCAATCACATCATTGAAAATTGGGACTTTAAAGGGATTCAAATAGTCTGCCGGCACGGATGGCACAGGCGGCTGACCTGGCGCGGGTGGGATAGATACAATACCGATGGCTGGTCGGGCATCCTGATCGAGATTGTCGTGCGTCCAGGTAAGGGTCGCATCGGTGTCGCTGGAAATCTCCCAGCGAAGGGCGGCACGTGCTGCCCAGTTGTTTTCGCGGTTTAGTCTTTCGCCTGTTGCTGCGTCCCGGAACAGTCCATTGCGCTTGTTGTACAATCCGTTGACCCGCAGGGCCAGATTGTCTCCGATGGGGACATTCAACAGTCCCTCAATGCGCTTTTTCGCATAATTGCCCAGCCGCGCCTGTAGCTTGCCTTCGAAACGGTCGACGGGCTTTTTTGTAATGATGGATACCGCTCCGGCCGCTGAATTTCGTCCGAAAAGCGTTCCTTGAGGTCCTTTAAGAACTTCGATCCGTTCAATATCCCCAAATGACAAAACGGCGGCGCCTGATCGCGCCGAATATATGCCGTCGACATAAACGCCAACTGCGGGATCAGTGCCAACGCCAAAGTCCGATGTCTGTACACCCCTGATTTTGTAGCTGGGCTGGGTTGGGCTTCCAGCACTGACCTCCAGGCCGGGAATGAATCTGCTGATATCGCTGATATTGTCAGCGGCGAGATCATTAATGAATTCGTCACTGACAACTTGAATAGGAATCGGGACGTCTTGCAGGTTCTGTTCGCGCTTTTGCGCGGTCACGACAATTTCAAAGTCCGTATTTTCGTCTTCAGCTGTCTGCGCCGACGCCATCGGTGCGATAACAATTGTAGCAGTTGAAGCAGACAGAATCAAAAATGTCTTCATACGGCAATTTGTTTTAAACGCTTTCATTGTCTCATCCTCCCAAACAGCTATCCTGAGCGTTCTGTTCATGTTACCGGACGGATTTTCCGCCTCGTGTCTAATGGTATCAAGCTGCGTCACGATCATTAAAACAGAAATTTTTTCACTTTCCTAGCGTTATTTCATTTGTTAACAGCCGTCGCGGCTATCGAGAGCAGATTTTGAGCGAAACATTGTTACTGGACACACGAATTGAGCCAAGGCAGGCTCGAGCACAGCGGCGCATTGCCGATATTCTGCGCGCAACTGAAACTTTGCTGGCGGCGGGTGAGAAGGTGACGACCAGCGCGATTGCCGTTCAAGCTAGGATCCCTGTTGGGTCCGTTTATCGTTACTTCCCGAACGTGTTCAGCATTTACCGCACCTTGTTCGAAAAATTGAACGGTGAATTGCGCGCACGGATTTTCGCAGTCATGCAAAATGCGGATGACGAAAAAACATGGGAAATGCTCTCAGAAGAGATATTGGCGCAGGCCATCGATCTGTACCGTCAGCATCCAGCCTACGGAAACTTGCTGCAGATGATGGCAGATCCCATGTTGCAAAAGGTCCGGCAAGAATGTGTCGACGAGACATCAAAGATTTTTGCCGCGAGATGGCGCGCGGGTAAAGATGGCTTCCACAACGGTGACATTGACCTTGTCGCTCAGACCGCCTCCAAGCTGTTTACCTTTGTCGAGCAAGCCTATTTTGAACAGCTGCGTATTGGTGGCAACGCCTCGCCATTTCTTGAAATGGTCAAAACACTCAGGGCCTATTTGTCATTATATCTTTCTACCTGATATCAAGGGCAGGCCCCGCGCATCTCCGCAATCCATTGCCGAATAAGCGCGACGCCCTCATCGTGGGAAACAGATCTACCGAGTTCCGGCATCATCTCTTCCGGATTGGTCGATGCAATTCTGTATGTGAAGATTGATTCGTCGGGCTTGCCCGGAACTATCCCGAACTTTCTATCGCCCGTGCCAGTTCCTGCAGCGATTGGTAATTTGCACACGCCAAGACTTAAACCATTGGGAGAGTCAAGTTCGAGCAGCAGGCCCGATGTGCTTGCCGCCCCATTGCGATTGTGACAGTGCGAACAGTTGATATCGAGATAGGATCGCGCTCTCTGGTCCAGAGCGACATTGGTATCATTCCACAGCGCATTTCGTGGTACGCGCGAACTTTCTGGAACGCCGTGTAGAAAACCGCTGGCCTGCCACCTGACGAGCTGATTTTCTGCTCGGTCTTTATATGTATATATCTTGTTGAGATGCCGGGCCTTCAAACCGATTGGCTGGATCTTGCGCGTAACGGAGTTCGTTGCATGGCATCCTGCACATTGATTAGTGTTGGGAACAACATAAGAAAAGAGCTTCTTTTGGTTCTTTTCATCTACCAGTTTGAGATTTTTGATATCACCTGTGCGTTTTAGCACTGCATCGGTCTGCTCCTCATTCCACACATAAGGCAGTGCAACCCAGCCAGTCGCCCGGTTAACGAGAATGCGCGTTTCGACGAGCCTTACCGAGGGCAATTCAAATCCAGCGTTGAGTAATTGGCTGGTGTTGTCTGCGTTTCGCAGCACAGAACCATCCTTTGCGGATGACCCCACCGGAACTTGATAATAGAATGTTTTGGTTATTACGGTTCCCACCGGGAAATCGAAAGCATCGTTCGCATCATAATTGGCGGCTTTACCTTCAGGCATCCAGATCGTGCGCAACTTGTGCGCGTAGTCGGAAAAAAGCGGCGTGTTGAGATCATACGGTGTGACCCTTTCGCCCAATTGAAGCGTTTTGTCCTTAACGGACAACATATGCCATTCGCTGAGTAGCTCGGGATTAGTTTCGGAATGGAAGACAGGTGATTGGTCTGCGCTGCCACCACAGGACGCGAGCAATGCCGAAACGATGGCCAATCCAATCAGGTTCCTCAATTTCTGTATCATCGCGCGGCTGATTCAAGCTTTACTGGTGGCAGTTTTGGAAGGTCGCACTTGTGCGGAGTAATATCGGTGCTGGGATTCTTATAGCCGCCTGGTCCGTCCGCATTGGCGATGCCGGACGCGCCATTATTGATACAAATACGCATCGCCATTGGCAATTGTCCGTTTACGAGCAATGCCTTGTTAAAATAGCCATCCCATAAAATGTCCGGGAACCTGCCGTTGATACCAAAAAGAGAAACCTTTAGGGCCTTAAGGTCCATACCGTCAGGCGATCCGCCGCCGCCGGAAAATTTATTGCCATAGATATAAATCGATTCAGGGTAGGGATCGTAATTAGGTGCCTTCTTGTCATTGGAATAGTTGGTCGAAAACAAGCTAGATACGATAATATTTGCCGTGTTGTTTTCAACCACTTCATTTCCAAAAATCTCAACATGATCGTTCGAGTTTATTGAGATACCAGTGCCTGCCGGGATACTAGCAACGGGCGTGCCTTTATGGCCGAAATTCTCCGTGTTGTTCTTGATCACCTTGTTGTTGAAAACCCGGGTGTTCTTGCCTTCCTGCGGCAGGTTTGGCATGTTAAAAACCAATATGCCGCCGGTGTTGTTGGCAGCAAGATTCTCGTAGACATCGGCATCGATCGTGTTTTCGATTTCGATCCCTGCAACGTTGAATTCAGCGCGGTTGCGCCTGACGACCACATTCTTTGACTGGCCCACATAGATACCCGCGTCCGATGCACCTATTGCAACATTGTCTTCCATCAAGACATTAGTCGTTTGAACTGGATAGATTCCATAGGCACCATTTCTAGTCGAATAGCCGCCGGTCCATTCAGTCCGGACGCTGCGGATGACAATGTTGTTGCCCTTGGTTATTTTCAGCGCATCGCCCTTAGTGTCTTCAATCGCAAGATTCTCAATTGTAAAATCGCTGGCCGTCACCAACAACCCTTCGGCTCCTGCCACTTGGCCTTTGAAAGACAATATGGACTTATCCATGCCAGCGCCTCGGATTGTCACACCGTCTACTGAGAGACTTAGGCCGCGCGTGAATGAAAATTTGCCTTCGGGGATGAGGATTACGTCCCCAGGTTTTGCATCTAGCAATTTGGTTTGTAATTCGTCGGCGAACTTTGAATCGCCAGGAACACTGCCACCTTCTGTTTCTGATGAACATCCCGACAACGCCAGCAGCACCGCAATGCAAACAATCAAACGTTTATTCATCTTAAGCCCCTCTCTCAATCCAATCACATCACGAAGTCTCACCCAAATCAAAATATGAATGATTTTCACCTTCTAGGCAACCTCATAATTGTGTAGGCAGCGGGGCATGCACTTTTCGATATAGGGATGCATCCTGCGCCACACCGGCGCGGTCTGGGCTGCCGAACTCGGGATCCCGATGAGCCTGCTTGCGCGGTACATGGGACACGACGACAGTCGCACGACTGAGATACACTATTCGCGTTATTCGCACGGTTATATGCGGGGCGTCGCTGATGCTCTCGAAATCGATATTTTACCCGGCGAGGTTCACAATGAACCGGCAGCCCCTGTCTATAAGGAAGCATAAATGTACAGAAAACCGCGAAATAACTGGTCGGGAAAAGAGGATTCGAACCTCCGGCCCCTGCCTCCCGAAGGCAGTGCTCTACCAGGCTGAGCTATTTCCCGACCCGCAACCGAAACTGGCTGAAAACCGCCGGATGCAGGCGGCGGATATAATCCGGCGATTTTCGGGTTTCAAGACGTATATTGCGGTACCAGCGGCAGTTGCCAGAATCATCGGCACGTTCTAGCCTTTCCGCCATGGAACCTGCACCGCATTATGAAGACCAATATCTCGCTCTCATGCGCCGGATATGGACAGAAGGAACGGTTCAGCGTGACCGGACCGGTGTTGGAACCCGCGCTGTTTTCGGCGCGATGATGCGGTTTTCATTGGCGGACGATGCCGTCCCCTTGCTAACGACGAAACGGGTATATTGGAAAACTGCGGCCCGTGAAATGCTTTGGTTTTTGACCGGAAACACCAACATCCGCCCGCTATTGCAGCAAAAGGTGCGGATATGGACCGACTGGCCGCTTGACCGCTATCGCCGCGAAACCGGAAGCGACATCACGCAGGATGATTTCGAGGCCCAAATTGTGGGCAGCGCTGAATTTGCGGAAAAATGGGGCGATCTTGGCCCTGTTTATGGGGCGCAATGGGTGAATTGGCCCAATTATCAACCGGTGGGCGAGGGGCTATTCCAGAAAATGGAAAAAGGCATCGATCAGGTCAGCCTGCTGGTCGAAAGCCTGAAAAACAATCCGGGTTCAAGACGACATATCATCGAAGGGTGGAATGTAGCTGAACTGGACCGGATGGCATTGCCGCCTTGTCACAAAACCTATCAGTTTCATGTCGCCGATGGGGTATTAAGCTGCATATTATTTCAGCGATCTTGCGATCTGGGTCTGGGCTTTGCCTTCAATGCCTTTTCAGCCGCGCTTTTGATCCGGATGCTCGCCAACGTTTGCGGATATCAGCCGGGCGAGTTGATTTGGCAGGGCGGTGATGTACATCTCTATCTCAATCATAGTGATCTGGTGGAGGAGCAATTATCGCGCACGCCATCGGGTAACCCAAAGTTGAAATTACTTCGCACGCCGCAGAGTATATTCGACTTTGCAATTGAGGATTTTGAAGTCGTCGATTATACGCCACAATCCCATATTTCCGCGCCGGTCGCGGTATGAATGCAGGATAGGTCAGCACTATTGACCTAAAGCAATGCTTGAAATAATATAACAATCGCAGACAATAAATTACCTGAGTCGTTCAGGGAGTTCAGAGGCGGAGGAACAAGCATGGGGCAGCATCAAAGGGAAAATCTTGCGCCGCTGCATCTGCATATTCCCGAACCCAAATTCCGGCCCGGAGACAAGGCGGATTTCAGCGATATTATAGTCCCCGAAGTAGACGCAATCGCCCGCCCTGATGAACATGTGGCGCCGGCGGATATTCATGCACTGGCCTATGGCCTTGTCCGGGTCCTTGATGATGAAAATGCCGCGACAGGTAGCTGGAACCCCGGGTTAAGCGCAGATACTTTGCGATTGATGCTGCGCAAGATGTTGACCTTGCGCGCCTTTGATGACCGGATGTTCCGCGCGCAGCGGCAGGGCAAAACAAGCTTTTACATGAAATCATTTGGTGAGGAAGCGACATCGGTCGCGACCACAATGGCTTTACACCGGGATGACATGTGTTTTCCGAGCTATCGCCAGCAAGGCATTTTAATTACACGCGATTATCCACTGGTCGACATGATGAACCAGATATATTCCAACCGTGGTGACCGGTTGAAAGGGCGGCAATTGCCGATCATGTATTCCGCCAAAGACTATGGCTTTTTCAGCATTTCGGGAAATTTAACGACGCAATATCCGCAAGCCGTAGGTTGGGCAATGGCGTCGGCGTCGCGGGCCGATACCCGTATTGCAGCTGTATGGTGCGGTGACGGCTCTACGGCCGAAGGTGATTTCCACAGCGCGCTAACGTTCGCCGCCGTTTATAATGCGCCAGTTATTTTTCAGGTTGTGAACAACCAATGGGCTATTTCCTCTTTTTCAGGATTTGCCGGAAGTGAACGGACGACCTTCGCTGCGAAAGCCATCGGCTATGGCATTGCTGGACTACGGGTCGATGGAAACGATGTGCTGGCAGTTTATGCCGCGATGCAATGGGCGGCCAATCGGGCGCGGACCAACAATGGCCCGACCCTGATCGAATATTTCACCTATCGTGGGGAAGGGCATTCGACCTCCGACGATCCCAATGCCTATCGCGCCGCTGAAGAATATGCCCTGTGGCCCTTGGGCGACCCTGTTGAACGGTTAAAAGCGCATCTGATTGCGACGGGGGAATGGACGCACGAGCAGCATGAGGCGCTGGTTGCGACTTTGTCCGATGAGGTCAAAGCCAAGCAGAAAGAAGCCGAGCAAAATGGCATTTTGGGCCATGGTCTGCATCATCCATTTGAAACCATGTTTGAAGATGTCTTCGAAGAAATGCCGGCGCACTTGAAAGAACAATGCGCGCAAATGCTCGAAGAACAGCACGACAAATTCGGTCCGGAATGGGAGGCGCGCTGATGTCTGACGCTGCGACCAAAACCATGAACATGATCGAAGCAATTAACAGCGCACTTGACGTCATGTTAGGCCAGGACCCGGATGTTGTGATCATGGGTGAAGATGTTGGCTATTTTGGCGGGGTGTTTCGCGCCACGGCAGGTTTGCAGAAAAAGCATGGCAAGACCCGGGTGTTTGACACACCGATCAGCGAATGCGGCATCATCGGTGTTGGTGTGGGCATGGCAGCCTATGGCCTGCGTCCCGTGCCAGAAATCCAGTTTGCCGATTATATCTACCCCGGTCTTGATCAATTGGTCAGCGAAGCGGCACGTATGCGCTATCGGTCCGCAAATGACTTCATCTGTCCGATGACCGTGCGATCCCCCTTTGGTGGCGGCATTTTCGGGGGCCAAACCCATAGTCAAAGCCCGGAAAGCCTGTTCACCCATGTTTGCGGCATAAAAACGGTTATCCCTGCCACGCCCTATGACGCCAAGGGACTGCTGATCGCCGCCATCGAGGATAATGATCCCGTCGTCTTTTTTGAACCCAAGCGTATCTATAATGGCCCGTTTACAGGCTATTACGACCGACCCGTCGAGCCTTGGTCAAAACATGAAGGCAGCGCAGTGCCGGAGGGGCATTACCGGATAGAATTAGGCAAAGCGGCGATCGTTCGCGAAGGCGGGGCCGTCACCGTTCTCACCTATGGCACCATGGTCCATGTGGTCAAAGCCGTTGTCGCCGAACATGGAATCGATGCGGAAATCATAGATCTGCGTACTTTATTGCCACTCGATATTGAAACGATCGAAGCCTCGGTCAAAAAAACCGGGCGTTGCATGGTGGTGCATGAGGCGACACGGACGAGTGGTTTTGGCGCCGAATTATCAGCGCAGGTGCAGGAACGCTGCTTCTATTATCTGGAAGCGCCTGTTGAACGTGTGACCGGTTTCGACACGCCCTATCCACACAGCCTTGAATGGGCTTACTTCCCGGGACCGGTGCGGCTTGCACGCGCATTTGACAAGATCATGAAGGATTGAGCTGATGGCCAAATTCACATTCAACCTCCCCGATATTGGCGAAGGCATTGCCGAGGCAGAAATTGTGGCGTGGCATGTCAAAGTAGGCGACCATATTACAGAAGACCAGCCGCTTGCCGATATGATGACCGACAAGGCCACGGTTGAAATGGAAAGTCCGGTCGCCGGCGTGGTGACTAGGGTCGCGGGCGATGAAGGCGATGTTATTGCCATCGGGTCCATGCTGGTTGAAATCGAAACGACGAGTGACGTCAGTGACGTCAGTCCGAAGATACTGGAAGCTGTGGCGGTACCTGCCGAAACAAAAGCGGATGAGGATGAAATACAGCAAGCGCCGGTGCTTGCCACCGTAGCTGTTGAGGCCCAAACGGAAAAGGCAACGGTACCGGAATCTGCCATTACGGCCCACCGCGTCGTTACCGCATCGCCCGCTGTGCGCGCTCGTGCGAAGGATCTGGGTGTGGATTTGAGTGACGTCAAGGCGGCAGGCGGGCATGTGCGCCATGCCGACCTTGATGCCTATTTGAACTATGGTTCAGGGCAGGGCTATCGCGCGCCGCAAAGTTCGGCCAAGCGCAATGATGAGAGTATCAAGGTGATTGGCATGCGTCGGCGTATTGCCGATAATATGGCGGCGTCCAAGCGCCATATTCCCCACTTTACCTATGTCGACGAAATTGACGTGACAGCTATCGAAGCCATGCGTGCGGACCTGAATGCGAACCGGGGAAGCAAACCAAAGCTGACCCTTTTACCAATGTTGATCGTGGCAATTTGCAAAACGATCCCGCAATTCCCGATGCTGAATGCCCGTTTCGATGACGAAGCTGGCATCGTTACACGTCACGGATCGGTTCATCTGGGTATGGCCACGCAAACCCCGGCCGGATTGATGGTTCCAGTCATACGCGACGCACAGGACCGGAATATCTGGCAATTGGCGTCAGAAATTAGCAGATTGGCTGACGCCGCACGCAATGGCAGCGCGAAAAGCGAGGAATTGTCAGGATCTACGATGACGATAACGTCATTAGGGCCGCTGGGCGGAATCGCCACCACACCTGTCATCAATCGGCCTGAGGTTGCGATCATCGGTCCAAACAAGATCGTCGAACGTCCGATGTTTGTGGGTGATACGATCGAGGCGCGCAAGCTGATGAACCTGTCCATTAGCTGCGACCATCGCGTCGTCGACGGCTGGGATGCCGCAAGTTATGTGCAGGCGCTCAAAAAACTGGTCGAGACGCCCGTGCTGCTCTTCGCCGACTAGGTGTAAGACCTTAAAATTTGATGCCGGCAAGGCTATTCTGGTCGAACTTGAGCTTGAGCGTTATATACGGCCCGGATCGGGTGTAGCGGCTCTCTTCAAAGTCGCGATCTTCAAAGCCCACAATATTATACCCAACCGATATATTGCTGTTGTCGATAGGGGCAACGGTCAGGACCGGGCCAACGGAATAAGCAATATTTTTGCCGCCGGTTCCGATACGAACGGTGCCTGCGGCACCGAAATCTGCATATTTGCTGAAGTCGAATTTCGCGTCGACACCGACCACATTGCTCCAGCCTTCGACATCATCGGGGCCGAAGCGGTCTGTGGAGTAACGGGTTCCCCAAAAAAGGGCATATTCGCCGCGTTCGACAAAATTCCCGTCCAGATCGTCAATCGGGGTGTAGTTCACCGAAAGGCTGTTGATGACACGCCGTGATTTGGCATCGCCATCAATATTGAGCGGTGCGCCGCCAATTGGGCCTGCTTCGCCAGCAACAGCATCGCGCACCGCATCATAGCGGAATTCGGTTTTGTTCAGGATCGCCCACTGGCTATCGGCAGGGCGGTGGGCCCAGCTTATTTCGGCTTGCGCTGTGGTGGTAGATGCTCCGCCAATTTCATTGGCGCGGAACCAGCTAAATGCTCCGCCCACGGCACGGCCTTCGCCAATCTGGCGCAGGATGGCGGTGGTCAGGCCATAACGGGTGGTGGTTTCACCGTCGCGATATTCAGCGCGGCCAGTCCAGCTCCACCGGTCACCGCGATAGGTTGCGCCGCCGGTTACCGCTGTGAAATCTTCGGTCAGGCTGCTGTCGCTTCCCAGAAATCCACCTGATGCGACAGGTTGCAAGGGATTGACGACATCTGCGCGGCTAAAACCGTTCAATGTCTTATTGCCGTCGACCGTCATGTCGACAGACCATTTTTCGCTAATCCGGAAAGACTGGGCGAGGCCGTAAGCGGCAAAGGTACGGGGGCCAAATTCGGTAATCTGTTGCTGGTTGGCGCTGGCCAATATGCGGCCACCGGCCCAAGGCGCAACGTCGAAACCAAGGCGGGCCGTTCGCGCATTTATGTTTTCGCCCTTGGCAATTTCATAACCTGCGATCAACGCGACATCGGACCGAATGGCATAGCGCGCCGATACACTATGCCGCGCGGGGAAGTCGACGCTTTCATCCTGATCGTTTAAGGCAAATTCGGTCTGGCCCGACAATTCCAGTTTACCATCCAGTAGACGTTGTGAAGCGCCCAGTTTGACGAGGGACGACTGATTGTTCGTACCATCGGAAAGTTGGTCATCGGCATGTGTCAAACCTGCGCGTAATGTGGTGTTTCCGTCCCGATATTCCAGCTCGCCAATTGCAGCGCGGCGACGCGCATCGTTTCCGAAAAACTCTTCCTGATAAGCAATTAACGATGCCGACAGCTTTTCAGTCAGGCGCACACGGCCATCAACGCCAAATTTGCGCGTGCCGATTTCGGAGCGATTGATCTGGCCAACCCCAAATCCGGCCTGCTGTTCACGTACATAAGCGACTATGTCGTAATTTTCATCATGATGTTCGGCCTCAATCATCCAGGCGATTGCACCACGTGCGGCTGGCGCGTTTGATTTTGACTGGGCTGATGACCCGGCAAATTCGGCGCGGATTTCGGTTCCAATGCCGGGACGATAAATGAGATCCGCACCGACCAGATCGGTTTTGGAAACATCATTTTCGTCGTGAATGCCCGTGGCGGCGATTTGCAGTTTTTCATCCGCGCTTTTCCAGCGGACGCGTCCGCCTGCGTTTGCCACACGCTTGCCGATACCGTCGACTTCATATTCAGCAATGATGAACTGCGGATCAAGTCCGCTACCACGCGATAAAATGGGTTGGCGGAAACGCAGAGTACCGGCCAGATAATCAATGTCATAGTCAATGTGACGGAACAGCGTCTTGCGTTCGACAATCCGGTCCGACCGCAATCGGTCGCGCGTTTCCAAAATGATAAGCTCGCTATTTGCAATGACATCGCGCGCCGAAAGGGCATAGGGGCCGGACAAGCCATTGCCCTGTATTTCCTCACGACGGAAGCGCGTGGGCGTATCCGATCCAAATGCCGTCGCCTGTATGGCATCGTTGCGATATTCCGCCTTCACGCCATTGAAAGAACGCTGATAGCGGGCGAGTTCCGGTTCATCGATGCCGGTTTGATAATCTCCAAACAGCGCATAAAATTGCGGACGCTCCAGCTTAAGATATAGTCGGCGAACTGATGCTGCGTCATAACGCTGGTCAGTGCGGTCGGCATAAATCGTGTAATAGCTGCGCGGGTCGATAACACCGGCAAAGCGGGTTTCGTCTTCTTTTTTGTCCGTGTCATACGCCATGGTCATCAGCCATTTGCCGCTAACACGACCCTTGGCATAAAGCGCTATACGACCATCAATATTGAGCGAGTCTGTATCGCCGGCATGTTCTTCCAAGCCTTCTTCAAGCTTGTTAAATCCAATGGTTCCAGCAGCGAAACCGACGACGGTCCAGGGACGATTGCCCGGGTCCAGCCAAGTTTCCACCCGCTGTTCACGCCGAACTTCGCCATCGACAAAGTTGAAACCGATGGCGAGTGAGCCCGATGCCGTCGTGGGTTCAAGTTCGATATAGGCGATGCCATCGTCGCCTTGCACCCGCCATACGGGCGCTGCACGTTCCAGACCCGACAATTGACGGGCTTGCTCGGCGTCGACCTCAATTGCCGGACGGTAGGGCGCTGTGACGCTGAAATCGCCGACCGAACCGTGTTGGATTGGCTTACCACTGCGATCGGTTAACCGGACTGCAATGCGCGGCCGCGTCACGCCATCTGCTAGCAAGATGGACTTGTCTTTCAAAAATTGTGCCTTCATCGGGGCATGGGCGAAATATACATCCCGCTCGAGTGTTTCGACCACATTGCCGGACGCATCTTTGATATTTGCGATCAGCTTGTTCGGCCCATCTTCAATACCGACACCGCGCCACAAGGCGACATTGACTTGGCCATCGGCACTTTTTTTTGTGCCATCATAATTGAGAGGATCGACCTTTTTGCCATTGGCCAATAATTCAACGGTCTGACCCGAACTGTGCTTAACCGCAATGCGGATCGACTTTACGCGGGGGTTGTGATCCATTGCTGGGTAAAGAAATTCTGTTCCAGCCGCTTGTCCGGCAATCCAGTCACGGTCAGCGCCCGCCGCTTCCGGATCGCTCATTACATCGGGAAAGGGGGTGGCTGCTATGCGATTTTCAGCGCGCGCCGCAGTTTCAATGGCCCGGAAATCTGCGCGTTTCAGGCTGCCGCCCCGTCCTTCGACAAAGCGGGAAATCGCGCTACCTGCGCTGCGCGTATTTTGCGCGCAATCCACAGGGGCCTGATTAAGCGGAAAGCTACTAGGGTCGACCTGCACGACATGAATGCCGGGAATTAACCCTTCAAAATGATAGCGTCCATCTGAATCGGTGACGGTGTATGACCCGTCCTGCAACATCACGCGGACGCCGGCGATACCCTTGGCATCGCGCGGATCGATGGAACATCCCCCCTCGGTAACGCGACCAACCAGAGTAAATCTTTCGCTGATCCCGTCGCGCACAATTCGAACGGCGGCATCAACGCGATCACTGGTGGCGCCACGATTATCGTTCGCAAAGGCCAGGTTGACTGCGTTCCCCGGCCGCGCATCCTGACGTATTTCCGCAAGATAAGTCAGTAAGCCTGCGCCACCCGCCGCCAGCGGTGGCAATGAAACTGAAAAGCTATTGCCGTCATTCCCTACCGTCGGGGTAATATTTACCCCCTGATATCTGACGCTATTTAGGCGTAAACGCATCGATTCAGGTAGTTGATCGGTGATTGTAATCGGTCCGGTATTGCGTGACCTGTTTGGATTACGCACTTCTATCCGGAATTGAACGATATCGCCCGGCGTTGCAGTGGCCGTGGAGGTTGTTTTGCTCAACGCCAGTTCTCCGCCCGGTTGATCGAGAGGGATATCGATGCGGACAGGCGCAGGATCCGACAGGGTAATGACCCCACCAAATGAACCCGCCACTATTTCAAATTGCCCGCCATCGGGCCGATTTAGCACGGCCAATTCTGACAGCGAGGCAACCGACGGGAAAGTAAAAGGGGTAGGAGGCGAAACAATAAGGCGATAGGTACCCTGTCGCAAAAAGGGGAACCGGTAAAACCCTGACGTGAATGCATAAATTCGACCGCTGCTGTCGGTCACCGTGCTGCCAGTGACAATGCTATTGGGGAAAGCGGACACCCCGTCATCGCCGAAAACTTCCGCTGGTGCACCAGTTGTGGCATCCACGATTGTCACTGTCGTTCCATTGACAGGAGCGCCATCGCCACTGTCAAATGACATTCCGAATGGATCGATCAGAATTTCAACATCCGCATCGCCGAGCCGGTTTCCGGTTGTCTTGTCATCAAATTCCACATTGATCTTATCGCCAGGGTTGACTGAAAGCACACAATCACCTTGCGCTGGAACCGGCGGGATCGCTCTGGTGTTAAGGAAGCCATAAAATCGCCCGCTATTCGGGTTAGATTCTGTAAGCGTGATACGTTCCTGATCACCGGCTTGTGTAGAAATCACCACCTCGAATGTATCAATCGAAGTAGAATTTAGATTTTTGATGGCAGCATCCATCTGGATGACCAACGGTTCGCCCGCCCGGATCGCATTGGCCGGCAACAGGCGGGCCGGCGTGGTGCTCAATCCAGCGTAGACCCCTTCGAAACGGACAAAGGAAGGACCGCTATTCCCGACACAAACAGTTGACGGGAGGTTGGCGGTGGTTGCCCCTGTTGCGTTCGAAAACCGCAACAACGACAATGTCGCTTCGGGAACGGGGGGCGGTTCAACAGCAAATTGTATTGTATTGGACGTTCGCGACAGTTTCTGTGCCCCGACGTCCCATTCTACGGTCGCGGTATTGGTTATAATTTGCGGGGTCGTTTGCGCGATCGCAGGTAAGCTGGCGACAGGAAACATGAGTCCTGTCGCCAGCACACCTGCGGCTTGTATAATAATTTTTGTAAAGGGTCCCATTTTTTGAAAAGGGCGACGCCGACATCGTCGCACGCCGCCCCCTTTGTCTCTTAGTTGATGGTGGCGCGGAAAATAAGCGCGCTGGAGCTACCTCCAGCGATGTTATTCAACGTGCCTGCCACTGTGTTGGCTGGAGTGCCGAAGCTGCCGGCATCTACGTCCGAAGCATCAGTTACGGCCGTACCTGCAGCACAGGTTTGTCCTGCACCAGGGCTTGTCACCGTCCCATTTACGCGGATCGTACCAGCCTGATACGTCGTATTGGTCGGCACAAGGTCAGAAATGGTGATGTTCGTTGCCGTCGCACCGCTAGCGGCGTTTGCCACCGAGATGCAATATTCAACCACAGCACCCGGCACAGACTTGAAGTTGCTGCTGCTTACGCCGTCGCTGATGATCCGGCTCGTCTTGAAGACGCTAAGGACTGCAGCAGAAACAGTGTAATCGTCGGTTGCGACATCGATACCGTCACGCGCAACCGAGGTGCCACCGTTACCGGATTTCGCGGTGTCGGCGAAGATGGTTTCCACCGTGCCAGCACCGTTGACGGTTGCGTCGGTTGCAGCGGTAATTGCCGTTCCATTGCTGTTGAGCGCGGCTGCGCTCAATGAAATGCCTGCAACCTGACCATTTGTAGCCGACAACGGAATGTCACCAACCACCAAAATGGTCGTATTCGCATCAGCAACCAGATCATTGATCGTCAAAGTTGCCGTAGCTGCAGCATCGCAGGTATTATCCGCGTTCGCATCAAGGCAAACCAGCAGATTGGTGACGTTAAACGCATCCGTACCGCCATGCGCGGCCGTTCCGCCTACGAGTTGTGATGGCGTGATTGTGAAATCGAGCGTGTCGTTTGACGTGTTGGCCAATACAAAGGTCGTAATCTGACCGGTCTGGCCCGGACTCACAGATGTCGTGCCGATCGGCGCTTTTTCCGCGAGAGAAAAGATTACTTTACGGTCAACGACAAAAACGTCAGAGGCCGACGCTTGTGTTTGCGGAACGCCGCCCACTTGGAAATTGACGTTCACATTGTTTGTAATGCTAGTGCCCTGCGTTGTACCACCAGCAAATGCTGGCGCAGAGCACAGCATTGCCAGAGATACGCCTGATGATGTGACGAGCAGTTTTAGCTTACTGGTCATAGCTTTTACTCCTGTTGCAAATTATGGATCGCGCCCACTCCGCCGCGATCGAAACGGTTTCGGGTGTCATTTTACGACTCCCCGAAATATCAATTTGCCTTCCGCCCCGGCGGTCAGCGGTTGATTCAGATTCCATTTTATATGTGTGACATCGCTACGTTGCGCCGCTCGGGTGGCGCCATCTTCTTTCGCAACGCGCAAATCGCCAAGGAATCCCCAGTTCTTTCCTCCGTCGATGGAAACGATTTCCTGTCCGTCCGATGTACCGTTAAAGGCCACAGCGGGCGGCAAAGGATTGGTGACCACGAAATTGGTTGCCGTGGTTGCACTGACATTTTTATATTTGACGACAAAAACAAGACTGTCGCCCGGCGTCACCATTTTCGGTTTTTCGAGAACAACCGTTTTGGTTCCGTCGACACCTTCAATTGTGCGCTCGACAAAAACATCGCTGCTCAACTGCAATGGCGTTGCCGCCACTGCTAAAGATGCGCCGGTTAAAGTGGCAAAAGCCATCATGATGCGAATGATCAATTTCATGGGATAAGCACCTTGAAAGTCACGGTTCTTGTTTGACCGGCAGGTACATTGCCGGCGGCGACACTGATGCGTGTGCCATTGAAATTACCGGCATCGGCATCGGCGGCGTCGGTCAGGGCGGTCGCTTCCAATGTCAACGATGCGGGCTGATATTGCGATCCGACAGGAATAGGGTCTGTAATGACCAGATTGTTCAGCAGGCCAGTGCCCGCGACGGTTGCGACTAGAGAATAGGTGACAATGGCACCTGGAACAGGACGATTGCCACCGAACGGATCCAGGATGGTCGCGGTTTTGTTTAAAGTTACGGATGTCGCCTGAACTGCAAGAAAGCCGCTGGCCGAACTTTGTGCACCGGTCGGACCCACCACCGCATTACCGCCACCCTGGCCTGCATTGGCAAAGCTGGTTCCGGGCGCGCCCGTACCGGTGACGGCTGCTGCTACTATGCTGACATTGGCCCGATTGGTGTCGACAACGCCCGCGGGGGTTGAGGTTATGACAAATACTGTGATATTCTGATCCGGCGCAATGACGGGTTCATTGACGCCTGCGGTATATACGACATCCACACCCGCATCGAAAACGCCATTACCATTGGCATCAATGACAATCTGTTGCAGGCTGGGGTCGAAATCGTCCCCGCCATTTGCAACCGTGGCGGTAAGCGCAAATGCTTCATCCCCGTTTCCGGTGTTGGAAACCCGGAAACGTTGAACATTCGATGTTTGCCCGGGTGAGGTTATGACATCGCCCGGATCGGTTGATGACACCGTGACGTCAAGAAGTTCATCGACCTTGATCGTGACTGTGTTGGATTGGATGGTTACCGGCCCGGCTGCCGTATCAAAAGTCGCCGACGCGACGTTTTGAATGTCAGTCCCAGCCAATGTACCCGCAGCATGGGCGGCATTGGGCAACGAAAATACCGCCACCGAAATCGACGCCAAAAGTGCGTAAATGCAACTTTGTGGACGTATGTTATGGCGCGGACGAATATGATATCTGGTCTTCATCACGCACCTTATGTCGCAATAATGTCAAGAAACCGTTAATCTCAGACACAGCAGTTAACCACCTTAACTATATGAAAATAAGTAAAAAACATGTATTGCAAACGGTAACAATTTGTAAAATCTTAAAAAATATAACTTTAGATATAGCATGGGACGTCGTGACGTCAAACAGCTAAAAAATCGGCTGTTTGATGGGGAAATTCAGAGTCAAAAATTCAGCATATCGCTGTTGGTAGGACGACGGAATTTTGACGCGGTGACCGCGCCATTTGTTACAATTTTGCGAATAGCGACAAAGTGCGTTGACAGAATCTGTCCTCGCTTCTAGTGCGCCTCCACCGCAAGTTAGCGGGTGTAGCTCAGTTGGTTAGAGCGCCGGCCTGTCACGCCGGAGGTCGCGGGTTCGAGCCCCGTCACTCGCGCCACCCCTTAAAAATTCAGGGTAATGGTGGCGCTTTGAACGATCCGGTTTCAATCCAGATCAACAACGGCCGCAATGGCGCAATCCAGATTATTCCAGCGACCAGATAAATGACGGCCTGCGCCAATATATGCATCTGGCCGATATATTCCGACGCGCTTACAATCAGGATAGCCCAAAGCAGAATGATCCCCAATATAGCCAGCATCCCGACAGGTTTGCGCCATGATGGCGGGGTAGGTGGTTTGGTCATAATGTTATCCAGGATTTTTCGGTCAGCATAGCGTCGAGCGGAATGTCCCAAGGGTCATTAGGCAAGACCGCAGCATGCTGTATGCACCAGCCAAGGCCGACGACAAAGCTGTTTTCTAATAGACTCAGTGCTCGGTCATAATGGCCCGCACCCTGTCCAAGGCGCATCAGGCGGTCGTCAAAAGCGACAAGCGGCACCAACAGGACATCGGGCCGCACAACTTCTGCGCTGGCATCAGGTTGCATCAAGCCAAAGGCCCCTGCAATTAACGGTTCGCCCGGCGACCATCGCAAAAAACGCATCGGCGCGCTTTTCGAAGTAACATGGGGCAGGGCGATCTGGCACCCTTGTTCATGGGCCTGGGCCAACAACCGTGAAGGATCGGCCTCGGACCCTTTGGCAATATAGCCAGCCAGGACAGTTCCAGCCTGTAAATGCATGTTCAAAAGACCGGGAATGTGGGAGAAACACAAGGCGCGATCATTGTCCCCCAGATTTCGAACAAAATCATCCCTGATCTGACGGTATCGGGCACGTTGTGTGTTTTTATCCGCAACGCTGTCCACGATATCAATTTCCCTTCAAGGGGTTAGCGGAACCACAATGGGTCGTTTCCCGGAATATCCTCTGACGCCAAAACGTCAGGTGGGCGCCGTTTAGTCTGGACCACGGTCCAAACAGGGACAGCTCCCTTAGATAAATAATCGCCTCAGGGATGTTCTCATCAGTTCGTGCCGTGCAGTCCCGCCACGGTTTATATAGGGTGTCCCGGCTTATTCCTCAAGCCTGTCGGCAAGAGATTCAATTCGACCAGCCAGTTTTTCCAACGCGACTAAGGCTTGGGCGAGCGCCGGGTCGTCGTTGGCCTGCGCTGTTGTACCGCCATTTACTGAACCATTTTTGCTGTCGTGCAATTTATCTGCGAGCAACAGGGCCGAAAAAAGGAGCAACCGGCTTTCATTCAACCCGCCAGAAGAGCCACCCGCTTCACGCGCCATTTCGTCAACCATTGCGCCCAATGTATGAAGTCTGGATTCTTCGCCATCTTTGCACGTGACGATATATTCGCGACCGGCGATCAAAAGCCTGACATCGGCCATCAGCGCGCGCCTCCGGCCAGAATAATGTCTATTTCATTAAGTGCCAAACGTGCCTGCGCTTTCAATTGTTCGTGTTTTTCAAGCAATTTTGAATCCTGAACTCCGTTCGTTCGCGTGGTTGAGACTTGTTCCAACCGGGAAAGAGCGCGCTCGATCCTGCCTATTGTAAGAATTAGTTGTTGCTGGGGCATGAGTTACTCCCGTTATTTCGTGCAATTTAGCAAATTAAACCCATTTGGCAAATGCGCTTCCAAATGACACAGAACCGCGCTTAAGGTGCAATTTGCGCGCCTTTGGCTTGACGCCTGCAACTTCGCTCCGCAAAGGGTGCGCTCCGGCGACTCGGAACTGCCCGGGCTCCGCCAATCAAAGCCGTTTTCTGTGGGCCTCCGGGCTGGAGATAAGCGAGGTCGAAATTGGGTCCGGCCGTAATAGGGGAATGAGATAGATGACTGTCAACCAACGGCAGATGGCCAATGCGATCAGAGCACTGGCTATGGATGCGGTTCAAGCTGCCAATAGCGGGCATCCCGGAATGCCGATGGGCATGGCAGATGTTGCGACAGTTCTTTATTCCGACTTTCTGAAATTCGATCCCGCCGACCCGAAATGGCCTGACCGCGACCGTTTTGTGCTGTCGGCTGGACATGGCTCTATGCTCGCTTATGCCACGCTGCATCTGACAGGTTATGCGCGGCCGACCATGGATAATATCCGCAATTTCCGCCAGTTGCACAGCCCTTGCGCTGGCCACCCTGAAAATTTCGAGCTGGAAGGTGTAGAAGCCACGACTGGGCCCTTGGGGCAAGGTCTGGCGATGGCAGTCGGTATGGCCATTGCCGAGCGGCACCTGAACGCGGTTTTCGGTGATCAGTTGGTGGACCATAGAACATGGGTCGTTGCTGGCGACGGCTGCCTGATGGAAGGCATCAACCATGAGGCGATCGGCCTTGCCGGACATCTTGGCCTCGGTCGTTTGAATGTGTTGTGGGACGACAACCGGATCACCATCGACGGTGCGGTCGATCTGTCGTCGAGCGAAGATATCGCTGCGCGCTATGCCGCCACCGGATGGCATGTTGTCAAATGCGACGGGCATGATTTCGACGACATCAGGCGTGCGATGGCAGAGGCCGTCGCGGACCCGCGGCCGTCGTTGATCGCCTGCCACACGATCATCGGCTATGGCGCCCCCAACAAGCAGGGCAGTTCCAAGGTCCATGGATCTCCGCTGGGCGACGAAGAAATAGCCGCCACACGCCAGCAACTTGGCTGGGACAGCGCCCCGTTTGAAGTGCCCGACGACATTTTGTCGGCTTGGCGCGCATTGGGTGTCAAGGGCGTATCAGCTAAGAATGAATGGCAAGTACGGCTTTCAAATAGCTCCAATAAAACCGAATTCATGCGTCGCATGGCAGGCGATATCGACGCAACGTCGGCGATGTCGGCCTATAAGGCGCAGCTAGCTGTGGACCAGCCCAAGGCCGCAACGCGCAAATCTTCCGAAATGGCTCTGGGTCCTTTGACCGAGGCATTTCCGGAATTGTTGGGCGGTTCCGCCGATCTGACCGGTTCAAACAACACCAAAACATCTTTTACCAAGCCTCTGAATAAAGATGATTATTCGGGCCGATATATCTATTATGGTATCCGTGAATTCGGCATGGCGGCGGCGATGAACGGGATGGCTTTGCACGGCGGCGTCGTTCCTTTTGGCGGCACGTTCTTGATCTTCTCTGACTATGCCCGCCCCGCAATTCGCCTGTCGGCATTGCAAGGGTTGCGGGTTGTTTACGTGCTGACCCATGACAGCATCGGGCAGGGCGAAGACGGCCCTACGCACCAACCGATCGAACAATTGCAGAGCCTGCGAATGATCCCGAACCTCGAAGTTTTCCGCCCTTGCGATGCCATTGAAGTGGCAGAATGTTGGCAACTCGCGCTGGAACGCAATGATGGGCCGTCCGTATTGGCTCTTTCGCGTCAGGATTTGGCGATGGTGCGGACGTCGGTTGACAGCAATATGTCCGCCAAGGGTGCTTACCGCATCCAGTCCGCCGGGACCGCGCGTAAGGTCATCCTGATCGCCACCGGGTCGGAAGTGGCGCTGGCCGCCGAAGTCGCGGCGCAGTTGGAAGCCAAGGGTATCGGCGCGGATGTGGTATCCATGCCCAGCATGACCCGTTTTCTGGCGCAGGATGCAGCCTACCGGAACGACGTGCTGCCGGATGATGGCACGCTACGTGTGTCGATTGAAGCTGGCACCACCTTTGGCTGGAGCGATATTACCGGCTCAAACGGACTGAATATCGGTCTCGACCGCTTCGGAGCATCGGCGCCCGGCAAGGTTCTGATGGACCATTTTGGTTTCTCTGCCGACAAAATTACCCCTCAAATCATCGCCAAATTAGGCTGATAGGAGCATATATGACTGTCAAAGTAGCTATTAACGGATTTGGCCGCATTGGTCGTTTGGTTGCCCGCGCGATACTTGAGCGCGATGACCATGACCTGGAACTCGTTGCGATCAACGATCTGGCCCCGGCAAAGGCGAATGCATTGCTGTTCAAGCGCGATAGCGTGCATGGTCCATTCCCAGGCACGGTCGAAGCAGATGGCAACGACATCATCGTCAATGGCAAGCGCATCCATGTGACTGCCGAGCGTGACCCTGCAAACCTGCCGCACGCCGCAAACGGTGTCGATATTGCGCTGGAATGCACCGGCTTCTTCACGGATCGTGCCAGTGCCGAAAAACATCTGGCCGCTGGCGCCAAGCGCGTGCTGATTTCGGCGCCAGGCAAAAATGTAGATAAAACAGTGGTTTTCGGGGTCAACCATGAAGTATTGACTGCCGCCGACGTGATTGTTTCCAACGCAAGCTGCACCACCAACTGCCTGGCGCCGCTCGCGAAGGTCCTGAACGACGCCATCGGTATCGAGCGCGGCCTGATGACCACCATCCACAGCTACACCAATGACCAGAAAATTCTGGACCAGATCCACGACGATATGCGCCGTGCACGCGCCGCTGCGATGTCGATGATCCCCACCACCACCGGCGCTGCCCGTGCGGTGGGTGAGGTTATGCCCGAACTGAAGGGCAAGCTGGACGGTTCGGCAATTCGTGTGCCGACGCCCAATGTCAGCATCGTCGATCTGACCTTCACGCCAAAGCGTGACACCACCAAGGAAGAGGTAAACGCGCTGCTCAAGGCGGCTTCGGAAGGCGCGCTGAAGGGCGTTTTGGCCTATTCGGACGAGCCGCTGGTTTCGATCGATTATAACCATTGCCCGGCCAGCTCGACCATCGATAGCCTGGAAACAGCGGTTATCGACGGTAAACTGGTTCGCGTTCTGAGCTGGTATGACAATGAATGGGGCTTCTCCAACCGTATGGTGGATACAGCCGGCGTCATTGGCAAGCTGCTGTAAGGGCTGAAACCATGGCATTTCGCACTTTGGACGATCTTGGGGACATCAAGGGCAAGCGCGCGCTGGTGCGTGTTGACCTGAACGTCCCCATGGCCGACGGCCGTGTCACCGATGACATGCGCCTGCGCGCCTTGTTGCCGACCGTATTGGAGCTGAGCAACAAGGGCGCCAAGGTGCTGCTGCTGGCGCATTTTGGTCGTCCAAAGGGTGCAAAGCATAGTGAAATGTCGGTTTCCATGGTGCTGGACGCGCTGCAGGAAGTTGTCGGGCGAGAAATCATGTTTGTGCCCGAAATTGCGGGTGATGTAGTGCGGCAATCGGTTGGTATCCTTGCCGATGGTGATATCGCGCTACTCGAGAACACACGCTTCTGGCCGGGCGAGGAAAAGAACGATCCGGAACTGGCGAAGGCTGTTGCGGAAAATGGCGATTTCTACGTGAATGACGCATTCTCCGCCGCACACCGGGCACATATGTCGACCGAAGGGCTGGCCCATGTATTGCCTGCTTATGCCGGTCGCTCGATGGAGGCCGAACTCAAGGCGCTGGAAGCGGCCTTGGGTAATCCTGAACATCCCGTAGCGGCTGTCGTCGGCGGAGCGAAGGTTTCTACCAAGCTCGACGTGCTCAACAATCTGGTGAAGCAAGTCGATCACCTGATCATCGGTGGCGGCATGGCCAACACCTTTTTGGCGGCGCGCGGCATCGATGTGGGCAAGTCGCTGTGCGAACATGACCTCGCTGACACCGCGAACGCCATTTTGGAAACCGCGGATGCATCGGGATGCACTGTCCATCTCCCTTATGACGTCGTGACGTCAGTCGAATTCCGCAGCAATCCGCCGATCCGGACCGTCAATGTACACGAAGTCGCTAAGGATGAAATGATCTTGGACGTCGGCCCTGCCGCTGTTGAAGCACTCGCCGATGTGTTGAAAACGTGCAAAACCTTGGTTTGGAACGGCCCTTTGGGTGCGTTCGAGATGGAGCCTTTCGATAAGGCAACCGTAGCTTTGGCAAAGACCGCCGCCGCGTTGACCAAAGAAGGTTCGCTTATCTCGGTTGCCGGTGGCGGCGATACTGTCGCTGCTTTGGCCCATGCCGGTGTCTCGAACGATTTCACCTTCGTTTCCACCGCCGGCGGTGCGTTTCTCGAATGGATGGAAGGCAAGCCCTTACCGGGAGTAGATGCGCTTCAAACGGATTAACCCCACGGGGCGCATTGCCCCGTTTTTTTTATTGTGCTCTTGCATACGTATGCAAACAGGAAAGATTAGGAATTGAGAATGCACGATCCGAAAATGTTCGACAAGATCGCCAGCGGCGCAGGCTTTATCGCCGCGCTCGACCAGAGCGGTGGTTCGACCCCCAAGGCGTTGCGTGGCTATGGCGTTGAAGAGGACGCCTATAGCAATGATGAGGAAATGTTTTGCCTGATCCACGACATGCGGACCCGCATCATCACATCGCCCAGCTTTTCCAACGGCAAGGTGATTGGGGCGATCCTGTTCGAACGCACCATGGACGGTACAGCAGACGGCAAGCCCGTACCAACGGCACTGTGGGAACGCGGCGTCGTTCCTTTTCTGAAAGTCGACAAGGGACTGGAAGACGAAGCCGACGGGGTTCAGATGATGAAACCGATGCCGGAACTCGACAGTTTGCTGGCCCGCGCGCGGGAAAAGGGCGTGTTCGGCACCAAGAAGCGCTCGGTCATCAACAGCGCGTCGCCCACGGGAATCGCGGCAATTGTGAAGCAGCAGTTTGAAGTTGCCGAACAGATTTTGGGCCAAGGCCTGATGCCGATTATCGAACCTGAAGTGAACATCAAGAGTGCGGATCGGGCACAAAGCGACGTGATCCTGCGCGACGAAATCCTGAAGGCTCTCGACAATGTGTCGGGTGACCACAAGGTCATGCTGAAGCTTTCAATCCCGGCCGAAGCCGGACTGTTCGATCCGCTGGTCCAGCATCCGCGCGTACTGCGTGTGGTGGCGCTGTCCGGCGGATTTGCCCGCCCCGAAGCATGCGTGGAATTGGCAAAGAACCAGGGTATCATAGCCAGCTTCTCGCGCGCGTTGCTGGAGGACCTGCGTCACCAGATGACCGACGCCGAATTCGACGCCTCGCTTGGCGGTGCGATTGACGAGATTGCCTCCGCTTCGGCGACCTGAGGTTGGAGAGGGGCTGGCGGCTATGCGTAAGACATTTGCCGCCAGCCTAAACCCCCGCTAAAGGCGCGGCATGACCGACATTGGATGCCAGCTATATCTCATTTCCCCGCTCGACGTTGGCGGGGCATTTCCTGAAAAACTAGAACAGGCCTTGGCCGTTGGACCCGTTGCGGCGTTCCAGTTTCGGGTCAAGGGCATTGACCAGCATGAAGCAACTGCCTTGGCGGCACCGTTGCAGGAAATCTGTGCACGGCATGACGTCGCTTTTATCGTCAATGATAGCATTTCGCTTGCCAAACGCCTGAAGGCCGACGGCGTTCATCTGGGGCAGGGTGACGGCGATGCGCGGGATGCCCGTGAACAACTGGGCCGCGATGCCCAGATCGGGGTGACATGCCACAACAGCCGCCATCTGGCGATGGAAGCGGCCGAGGCCGGGGCGGATTATGTCGCCTTTGGCGCATTTTTCCCGACGAACACCAAAGAGGTCAAGCATATCGCCGAACTCGATACCGTGCAGAAATGGACGCTGGTGACGGAAATCCCATGTGTCGCCATTGGTGGAATCACGCCGGACAATGCAAAGCCGCTTGTCGAGGCTGGTGCCGATTTTCTGGCGGTGTCCGGTGCGGTGTGGAATCATCCCCAAGGTCCCGCCGAAGCGGTAAAAGCGTTTAACGCCCTGCTTGCCTAATTCGGTCGCGCCCGTTAAAGGCCGCGACCAACGGCACGCAGCGCGTGTCTGCTCTTTCCATTTGTTAGCGAGTTCGTTCCATGAAAATCAACGCGGTTGAAATCAAGCCGGGTAACATCCTTGAATATGAAAACGGTCTGTGGCGTGTGGTAAAAACCGCGCATACCCAGCCGGGCAAGGGCGGGGCCTATATGCAGGTCGAACTCAAAAACCTGCGTGATGGCCGCAAGAACAACATCCGTTTCCGTTCGGCTGAAAGTGTCGAAAAGGTTCGTCTCGACCAGAAAGATTTCCAGTTCCTCTATGCCGAAGGCGAGAATCTCGTTTTCATGGACAAGGAAACCTATGATCAGGTGACCCTACCAAGCGACCTTTTGGGCGATGCCGCTGCATTCCTGCAGGATGGGATGGATGTCGTTATGGAAATGTATGAGGAAGAGGCGCTTTCCGTGGCCTTGCCGGACCAGATCGAAGCAACCGTTGTTGAAGCCGACGCGGTCGTTAAAGGGCAGACAGCTTCGTCCAGTTACAAGCCAGCCATCCTTGATAACGGCGTGCGCGTCATGGTGCCGCCGTTCATCAGCGCAGGCACGCGGATTGTCGTAGATGTTTACGAACGGGAATATGTCCGGAAGGCTGACTGATGCCTGCACTGACCGGTCTTTTGACCATCATGGAAAAAGCAGCCCGCAAAGCGGGTGGCAAATTGCGTCGCGATTTCGGTGAGATCGAGCATCTGCAGGTTTCGCAAAAGGGGCCGGCTGACTTTGTATCCAAGGCCGATGAACGCGCCGAAGACACTATTTTCCGCGAACTGGAAATTGCCCGGCCTGACTGGGGCTTTCTTTTGGAAGAAGGCGGCGAAATTGCGGGGGCCGATGGCAAGCCGCGCTTCATTGTCGATCCGCTCGACGGGACAAGCAACTTTCTACACGGTATTCCGCATTTCGCGATTTCGATTGCTGTGCAAGACCCAAAACCCGACGGTTCGGGATGGGGCGATATCTTCGCCGGGTTGGTATACAACCCGATTACCGATGAAAGCTTTTGGGCGGAGCGTGGCAAGGGCGCCTGGCTCGGGCACCGCCGCATGCGGGTGTCGGCGCGTCGTCAATTGAACGAAGCGCTGGTCGCCACTGGAACCCCATATAAGGGGCATGGCGACTTTGAAGAATGGGGTAAGATATTTGCCGCCATAGGTCCGCAAGTCGCCGGCATCCGTCGTTTTGGTGCCGCCAGCCTAGACCTCGCCTGGCTTGCAGCCGGACGTTACGACGGCTTTTGGGAAAGTGGGCTTTCGGCATGGGATACAGCGGCGGGATGCCTGCTGGTGCGTGAAGCCGGTGGCTTTGTAACCGACTATCGGGGGCGCAGTCCGCACATCGCTGACACGCAGGTTCTGGCCGCAAATGACATTTTGCACAGCAAGCTGCACAAGTTGTTGGCAGGTGCTTTGAAATAAACCGCTAAAATGGCTTGAAAAGCGGAGTGCAGGCCTTGCAGGCTGGGATTCTTCTGCCTAAAAGCGCGGCACGTTTACGGGGCCAAAGCGAGTCTGTTATGACTGATTTATCGCAATATCTGCCGATCTTATTATTTCTGTTTGTGGCGCTTGCCCTGTCGTCGGCGTTTGTGTTTTTACCTATGGGCGTGTCGCGGTTAACGGGATCGCACCAGCCGACCGAGGCAAAGCTTGCGGAATATGAGTGCGGGTTTCCTGCGTTTGAAGATTCGCGCAGCCAGTTTGATGTCCGTTTTTACCTTGTCGCCATCCTGTTCATCATCTTCGATCTCGAAGCTGCGTTCCTGTTTCCTTGGGCCGTCAGCTTGGGTGAAACGGGCTGGGTGGGCTGGGGCACCATGATGCTGTTCCTGTTCGAACTGGTCATAGGCTTTATTTATGCGTGGAAAGTGGGAGCCCTCGAATGGGAGTAATCGCGCAGACACCGGCGGACGCATCCGTTCCTGATTCCGGTTTCTTCAACGATATTGAAAGCGAAGTAAGCGACAAAGGCTTTGTCGTTTCGTCGACGGAAGATCTGTTTAACTGGGCACGGACCGGTTCGTTGTGGCCAATGACTTTTGGTCTGGCCTGCTGTGCGGTCGAGATGATCCACGGTTATATGCCGCGTTATGACTTTGAACGTTTCGGTATCGCACCGCGCGCATCCCCGCGTCAGTCCGACGTCATGATTGTTGCCGGCACGCTGTGCAACAAAATGGCGCCGGCGTTACGCAAGGTCTACGACCAGATGTCGGAACCCAAATATGTCATTTCCATGGGCAGCTGTGCCAATGGCGGCGGCTATTATCATTATAGCTATAGTGTCGTGCGCGGTTGCGACCGGATTGTTCCGGTAGACATCTACGTACCCGGATGCCCTCCGACAGCGGAAGCGCTGCTTTATGGTATCATGCAGCTGCAGCGGAAGATCCGCCGGGTAGGGACACTCGAACGGTGACCCATTCTGCTCCGCATATGGAAAAGCCGAAAGGCACCGTTGCCGCGATCAAGAAGCTGCTGGGCAAAGACCTCGTCAGCGTGGATGAGGCCAATGGCGAACTCGCGCTGCATGTGAAGCGGGATGCTCTGGTGGGCGTCCTCACCCAACTGCGCGATGAATGCGGATATCAACAACTCATGGAAATTGCGGGGGTCGATTGGCCCGACCGCGATCCGCGTTTTGAGATCGTCTATTTCCTGCTGAGCCTCACCAAAAACCACCGCATCCGCGTCCATGTGACGACCAGCGAAGATGTCGCTGTTCCATCGGTGACCGGCATCTGGCCTGTCGCTGGCTGGTTGGAACGTGAAGTGTTCGATATGTATGGCGTGCTGTTCTCTGGCAATGAGGATCTCCGCCGTATCCTGACCGACTATGGCTTCACCGGCCATCCGCAGCGCAAGGATTTCCCGCTGACCGGCTATGTAGAGTTGCGTTATTCCGAAGAAGAAAAGCGCGTAAAATATGAGCCGGTGCAGCTGGCACAGGATTTCCGCAGCTTCGACTTCCTCTCGCCATGGGAAGGTGCGGACTATGTGCTGCCCGGTGATGAGAAGGTGATCAAATCAAACGAACCGCCGCGTGGCACGCCGCCGCAGGTGAATGATCCCAAAACGACGGATAAGCCATCGCAGACCGGCGCCGGAGCGGCGGCCAATGTGGAAGCTAAAAAGCGCACGGTGCGGAAACCGAAGGCGGTGAAAGAATGAACCTTCAACAGGATCTGGCCCCCACCACCGGTGATGAGGTCATCGAAAACTACACGATTAACTTCGGTCCGCAGCATCCAGCAGCGCACGGCGTGTTGCGTCTGGTCATGGAGTTGGATGGTGAAATTGTCGAGCGGCTCGACCCCCATATCGGCCTGCTGCATCGCGGCACCGAAAAGCTGATCGAATATAAGACCTATTTGCAGGCGCTACCCTATTTCGACCGGCTCGATTATGCGTCGCCCTTGGCGATGGAACATAGCTATGTACTGGCGATCGAGAAGCTGCTGAACCTCGAAGTGCCGTTGCGCGCGCAATATTTGCGTGTGTTCTTTGCGGAAATGACCCGCATTTCGAACCATCTGCTCAACATCGCGCACCATGCGCTCGACGTGGGCGCGATGACGCCGGGTCTGTGGCTTTACGAAGCGCGCGAAGATTGCATGGGCTTTTTTGAACGCGCCAGCGGTGCGCGGATGCACACCGCATGGTTCCGTCCCGGCGGCGTGCATCAGGATGTGCCGCTGAAGCTGTTGACCGATATTGGCGAATGGCTCGACGACCGTCTGCCGCGCCTGTTTGAAGACGCGATGAAGCTTGTTGTCGACAACCGCATTTTCAAACAGCGCAACGTCGATATTGCTATCGTCAGTCGTGAAGACTCGATCAAATGGGGCTTTTCCGGCCCGATGATCCGCGCGGCGGGCATCCCCTGGGATATCCGCAAAAGTCAGCCTTATGACGTTTATGCCAAGATGGATTTCGACATTCCCGTCGGCACGCGAGGCGATTGCTACGACCGCTTCATGGTCCGCGTCGAGGAAGTGCGCCAGTCGATCCGCATCATGAAACAATGCCTTAGCCAAATGCCCGAAGGCCCTGTGTGCAGCGACGACCGCAAGATCGTCCCGCCCAAGCGCGCCGAAATGAAGCAGAGCATGGAAGCGTTGATCCACCATTTCAAACTGTACACCGAAGGCTTCAAGGTTCCGGCAGGCAGCGTCTATGTCGCTACCGAAAGCCCAAAGGGCGAGTTTGGCGTCTATCTGGTGTCGGATGGCACCAACAAACCCTATCGCTGCAAAATCCGCCCGACAGCCTTCTCGCATTTGCAGGCCATGGACTTCATGTCGCGCGGCCACATGCTGGCGGACACGACCGCTATTTTAGGCGCGCTCGACATTGTGTTCGGGGAGTGTGACCGGTGATTTTGAGAGAAGTCCTGTTCATGGCGGCTGCCCTATTGGGGTCGTTTGCACTGGTGGCGACCTATCTCTGGCTGTTTCATAGCCACGTAAATGTGAAAGAACTCGGTTCGACCGGGGCGGCCATGGCCTTTGGCGCTTACGCCGGACGAATTTGGGGACGTAAGGAACGACATGGCTGACGCAGCACATATCCCTGACGAAGCAGAAACCCGCGCAAAGTGGGGCAATTTTGCTTTCTCGCCCGAATATAAGAAGAAAGCCGACATCTATATCGGCCGCTACCCCGCTGGTCGTCAGCAATCAGCGGTGATGGCGCTGCTCGACCTTGCCCAGCGGCAGGTTGGAGAAGAGACGAAGACGCAGGGCTGGCTGCCGGTTCCGGTCATCGAATATGTCGCCCAATATCTCGGCATGCCCTATATGCGCGCCTATGAGGTTGCGACCTTCTACACCATGTACAACCTTGCGCCCGTTGGCCGTTATCATGTGCAGGTGTGCGGAACGACCCCGTGCATGCTGCGTGGATCGGACGATATCATGGCGGCGTGCAAAAACCGCGGTCTTGTCAAAGGTGCGACCACGCCGGACGGTTTGTTCACGCTGACCGAAGTCGAGTGCATGGGCAACTGTTCCTCCGCACCGATGGTCCAGATCAACGATGATAATTTCGAAGATCTCGATTATGACAGCATGACCGCGATCCTTGGGGATCTGGCCGATGGTAAGCAGCCCAAGATTGGCACGCAATTGCCCGGACGGCATACGGTGGAACCCTATGGCGGGCCGACGACATTGAAGGCGATGGTCGACAAGAATCATGATTATCGGGGGGAGTGGAAGTGAATCAACTTTTACACTCTACCCACCGTCACCCTGAACTTGGTTCAGGGTCCTACTTCAGGACGTTGAAAACTAAGATGCTGAAACAAGTTCAGCATGACGGGTTTTTGAAGTGGGAGCTAAACTAATGGAATGGCTTCCCCTCATCGGCGTTCTGGTCGCCGCATTCGTCGCTTGGAAATTGCTGACCGGCATCATTAAGCTCGCGGTAATCGGTCTGATCATCGCAGGCGGTGCCTGGTTCATGCTGGGAGGATTGGGTTGATGCTCCAGGATAAAGACCGTATTTTCACCAACCTCTATGGCTATCAGGATTTCGGCCTGAAAGCTGCGCAAAAGCGTGGAGATTGGGACAAGACTGCCGCTTTGATGAAAGTCGGGCAGGATGCGATTATCGAGGAAGTGAAAGCTTCCGGTTTGCGCGGACGCGGCGGGGCAGGGTTCCCGACGGGGATGAAGTGGAGCTTCATGCCCAAGGCTCCGACACCCGAACGTCCCAACTTTCTCGTCATCAACGCCGATGAATCTGAGCCCGGTTCGTGCAAGGACCGCGAAATCATCCGTCATGATCCGCACAAGCTGATCGAAGGTGCGCTGATTGCTGGTTTCGCCATGCGCGCCCGGGCCGCCTATATCTACATTCGCGGCGAATATATTTTCGAAGCCAAGGTCCTCGAAAAGGCTGTGGCCGAGGCGTATGCCGCTGGCCTGCTCGGCAAGAATGCTGCCAAATCGGGCTATGATTTCGACGTCTTCGTCCATCGCGGCGCAGGCGCATATATTTGCGGTGAAGAAACCGCGATGATCGAAAGTCTGGAAGGCAAAAAAGGCCAACCGCGCCTGAAACCGCCTTTCCCGGCAGGCGCCGGCCTTTATGGCTGCCCGACGACTGTGAACAATGTGGAGAGCATCGCGGTGGTTCCGACCATCCTGCGGCGCGGCGCTGCGTGGTTCAAAAGCTTTGGCCGTGAAAACAACCATGGCACGAAGCTGTTCCAGATCTCGGGCCATGTCGAAAAGCCCTGCGTCGTCGAAGAGTCGATGAGCATTCCGTTCCGCGAGTTGATTGAAAAGCATTGCGGCGGTGTGCGCGGCGGGTGGGACAATCTGCTCGCAGTGATCCCCGGCGGATCGTCGGTTCCTTTGGTTCCCGCCGCCATGATGATGGACGTGCCGATGGATTTCGACGGCTGCAAGGAAGTCGGCTCCGGTCTTGGCACTGCCGCGGTCATCGTAATGGACAAGTCCACCGACATCGTCCGCGCCATTTCGCGGTTATCGTATTTCTACAAGCATGAAAGCTGCGGCCAATGCACGCCGTGCCGTGAAGGAACAGGCTGGATGTGGCGTGTGATGGAACGCATGCGTACCGGCGATGCCGCGGCATCCGAGATCGACATGCTGTATGAAGTCACCAAACAGGTCGAAGGCCACACCATCTGCGCGCTTGGCGATGCAGCGGCGTGGCCGATTCAGGGCCTCATCAAGCATTTCCGCCCCGAGATGGAGCGACGGATTGCGGAACGCGGCGCGATGTTGGAGGCGGCGGAGTGACGCATAACTCAGCCACCACCGTCACCCTGAACTTGTTTCAGGGTCTATTTAGCCTTTCTAGCTCCGGACGTGCTTCACGATGGATGCTGAAACAAGTTCAGCATGACGGTAAAGTAAAAGGTTCGGTCCATGCCTAAAGTCACTGTAGACGGCCTCGAAATCGAAGTCCCCGCTGGAGCCACCGTGCTGCAAGCATGTGAGCTTGCGGGCAAGGAAATTCCGCGTTTCTGCTATCATGAGCGGCTGTCCATTGCGGGCAATTGCCGTATGTGTCTGGTGGAGGTTGCTCCCGGTCCACCCAAGCCGCAGGCAAGTTGCGCACTGCCTGCGACCGAAGGGCAAATCATCAAGACCGACAGCCCGATGGTGAAGAAGGCGCGGGAAGGGGTGATGGAGTTCCTCCTGATCAACCACCCGCTCGATTGCCCGATTTGCGATCAGGGCGGGGAATGCGATTTGCAGGACCAGTCCGTGGCCTATGGCCGGGGCGCCTCGCGCTATGATGAGAATAAGCGTGCGGTGACCGAGAAATATATGGGCCCTATCGTCAAGACGGTGATGACCCGCTGCATCCAGTGCACCCGCTGCGTCCGTTTTGCGGAAGAAGTTGCAGGAATTGAAGAAATCGGTGCAATCGGTCGCGGCGAGAATATGCAGATCACCAGCTATCTGGAACGTGCGGTGACCAGCGAATTGTCCGGCAATGTGGTTGACCTGTGCCCCGTGGGCGCGCTGACGTCGAAACCTTATGCGTTTGAGGCCCGTCCGTGGGAACTCAAAAAGACGCCGAGCATCGACGTTATGGATGCCGTTGGCACCAATATCCGTCTCGACAGCCGGGGTCGTGCCGTGCTGCGCGCTTTGCCGCGGATCAACGATGATGTGAATGAAGAATGGGCGTCGGATAAAACCCGTCACGCCGTCGACGGTTTGACCCATCGTCGCCTCGACAAGCCTTATGTCCGCAAGGACGGCAAGCTGGTCGCCGTAAGCTGGGCCGAGGCATTTGACGCTGTGAAGGCACATTGGTCGGGCGAAGCCGCGGTGCTTGCAGGTGACCAGGTCGATTGCGAAACCATGTTCGCCGCGCGCGAGCTTGCCGGTTCGGCGATGCTCGAAGGCCGCCAGACCGGTCTTGCCTATGACACCTCGTCGTTGAGCGCGGTTAATTTCAATACCACCATCGCTGGCATCGAAAATGCCGATGTCATTTTGCTCGTGGGCAGCGACCTGCGTCGCGAAGCCGCGTTGGTAAACACCCGTGTGCAGAAGGCTGTCCGCAAAAAGGGTGCGAAGGTTTTCGCGATCGGTCCGGTGACCGACCTGACTTATAAGGTCGAGTGGCTGGGCGACGATCTTTCGGCCTTGACCAAAGCGTCCAAGGCGTTGGCGGATGCATTGAAGGCGGCTGAGCGTCCCGCGATCATCGTCGGCGGCGGCGCTCTCCGCTACGAAGGCGTCCACGGCGCGGCATTGGCCTTTGCCAAAAAGTATAAATTGGTGCGTGATGGCTGGAACGGTTTCAACGTCCTGCATTTCGCGGCGGCCCGCATGGGTGGCCTGATGCTGGGTTATGCCTATGACGGCGGAATCAAGGCATTGGCGAAGAAAAAGCCGAAGCTGGCGTTTTTCCTTGGTGCGGATGAGGTGGATTACAGCCTCTTTGCCAAGACGTTCAAAGTCTATGTCGGCCATCACGGCGATCAGGGCGCACATCATGCCGATGTGATCCTGCCGGGTGCAGCTTACAGCGAAAAATCCGGTACCTATGTAAACCTCGAAGGTCGCGTCCAGCGCGGTGAACGTGCGATATTCCCGCCCGGAGATGCCCGTGAAGATTGGGCGATTTTCCGTGCGCTGTCCGATGTGCTCGGCAAGCGTCTGCCATTCGATAGTCTTGATGCGCTGCATGCAGAAATGGCGAAGGCCGTTCCTGCTCTCGGCGTAGAAGGTCTGGCCAATTATGGCTGGAGCGAACCCAAACTGCCTGCGATGGTCAGCGGCAAGATCGCCGACTATCCGATCAAGGATTTTTACCTCACCAACGCCATTTGCCGCGCGTCGGAGACGATGCAACGCTGCTCGGCCGAACTGGTGCATGGTGAAGAGTTTCTGGAGGCAGCGGAATGAGAGCACAGCGCGCCACGACGCACACTGTCACCCTGAACTTGTTTCAGGGTCTTACTGCTGCGACATCAATAACTAAGATGCTGAAACAAGTTCAGCATGACGCATTGGGGGAAGTGAAGTGACCTCATTCTTCCAATCCCTCGGCATGTCCTATGAAGGTGCGTGGTTTACCGCCACCATTGCCGGAATTTTGCTAATCGCGTTACCGCTCATGCTGGCGGTTGCGATGATCATTTATGCGGAACGGAAATTATGGGCGGCTTTTGCGCTGCGCCGTGGTCCGAACGTTGTGGGTCCTTTCGGCGTTTTGCAATCTTTTGCCGACGGCTTGAAGGTGTTCCTTCAGGAAACAATCATCCCAAGCGCGTCGAACCGTGGCCTGTTCCTGATCGCGCCGATCATTACCTTTACCGTGGCGTTGATGGCGTGGGCGGTCATACCCTTTGCCGATGGCGTCGTGCTTGCCGATATCAATGTCGGCCTGCTCTACATCCTCGCGATCAGCAGTCTCGGCGTCTACGGCGTCGTGATTTCGGGTTGGGCATCCAACTCCAAATATCCTTTCTATTCCGCGATGCGCGCAGCGGCACAGATGATTTCCTATGAAGTGTCCATCGGTTTCATCCTGATCTGCGTCGTCCTGTGGGCTGGCACGTTCAACATGGGCGGCATTATTGAGGCGCAAAAGGGCCATGTGCTGGGCTTTATCAACGCTTTTGCGCTTAACCCGCTGCTGTTCCCGATATCTGTGATGTTCCTGATCAGCGCTATGGCCGAAACAGCACGTGCGCCATTCGATTTGACTGAAGCGGAAAGCGAACTGGTTGCCGGGTACCAGACCGAATATTCGTCGATGGCCTTCGCACTCTTCTGGCTTGGTGAATATGCCAATGTGCTACTGATGTGCGCGCTGAACGCGATCCTTTTCTGGGGCGGATGGCTGCCACCGGTCGATTGGGCACCGCTCTATATGGTGCCGGGCATCATATGGTTCTTTACCAAAATCCTCGTGATGTTCTTCATCTTCGCCTGGGTAAAATCCACCGTGCCGCGTTACCGCTATGACCAGTTGATGCGTCTGGGCTGGAAGATATTCCTGCCGATATCGCTCTTCTGGGTATTTCTGGTGAGCGGATACCTCATGTACACGGGACATTTTGCATGACCACCATTGCCCATCTCATAAAGTCCTTCACCCTGTGGGAATTCGTCAAGGCGCATTGGCTGACCTTGCAATATTTCTTCAAGCCCAAGGCGACGGTGAACTATCCGTTTGAAAAGAACCCGCTGTCGCCGCGTTTCCGGGGCGAACATGCGCTGCGGCGTTATCCCAATGGCGAAGAACGCTGCATCGCATGCAAGCTGTGCGAGGCGGTGTGTCCGGCGCAAGCAATCACCATCGAGGCCGAACCTCGCGAAGACGGCAGCCGCCGGACTACGCGCTACGACATTGATATGACGAAGTGCATCTATTGCGGTTTCTGTCAGGAAGCCTGCCCTGTCGATGCCATCGTTGAAGGGCCGAATTTTGAATATGCCACCGAAACGCGTGAGGAGCTTCTCTATGACAAGAACAAGCTGCTCGCCAACGGCGACAAATGGGAACGCGCGATTGCTGCGAACCTTGCCGCCGATGCGGCCTATCGATAAGGGGCGCGGATTGTGATTCAGGTCATCTCATTTTACCTCTTCGCCAGTATCCTCATCGCGTCCGCCGCGATGGTGATATTTGCGCGCAATCCGGTGCACAGCGTGCTGTGGCTGATCGTTGCCTTTTTTAACGCGGCGGGCCTGATGGTCCTGATCGGTGCGGAATTTATCGCGATGCTGCTCGTCATTGTCTATGTTGGCGCGGTGGCGGTGCTGTTCCTCTTTGTCGTGATGATGCTCGACATAGATTTTACCGAATTGCGGGCCGGTTTCGTCAAAAATGTACCGCTCGGGCTCTTGCTGGCGGTGATATTGGTAGCCGAGCTCATTCTTGGCATCGGTGCCTATCGCGCAGGCGCGGTCAAGCTTGGCATTCCAGAGGCTGGACCGGCAACGGTGTCCAACAGCGTGCCGAATATCGAGGCGATAGGGAACCTGCTCTACAGCAAATATATCTTCCTGTTCGAAAGCGCCGGTTTGATCCTGCTCGTTGCCATGGTGGGCGCGATTGTTCTGACCCACCGCCGTAGTCACGGCACAAAGGGCCAGAATATCAACAGCCAGAATATGCGCCGTCCACAGGATGCGACGCGCAATGTGAATCAGCCGGTCGGGCAGGGGGTCGAACTGTGATACGTCATGCTTACAACGCCAAAACTGTCACCCTGAACTTGGTTCAGGGTCTTACTATCGCTGTGCCGTCGAAAATTAAGATGCTGAAACAAGTTCAGCATGACGGTTTTGGGAAATTGGGGCTGGGCCAGTGATTGGGATCGAACATTATCTCGTGGTCAGCTCCATCCTGTTCGTGATGGGCGTGCTGGGCATTTTCCTGAACCGCAAAAATGTCATCATCATTTTGATGGCGATCGAGCTGATCCTGCTCGCCGTGAACATCAACCTTGTGGCCTTCAGCGCTTTCTTAGGCGATTTGACCGGTCAGATTTTTGCGATGTTCGTGCTGACTGTTGCCGCCAGTGAGGCGGCAATCGGGCTTGCCATTTTGGTTATCTATTTCCGTGGTCGCGGCACGATTGCCGTCGACGATGTCAATCGGATGAAGGGGTGAACATCCAGTGACTTCGATACATATCATCGTTTTCCTGCCGCTGCTGGCAGCGCTGATCGCCGGCCTTGGCCAGCGTTTCATCGGTACGGTTGCGGCCAAGACGATCACGACCGCTGGTCTGTTTACCGCCTGTCTTCTCAGTTGGCCAATTTTCATCGGCTTCCTGACAGGCACTGAAAAGGCTTATGTCGAGCCCGTAATGACCTGGGTCCAGTCGGGCGCGCTTGCTTTTGACTGGGAATTGCGCGTCGACGCGCTGACGGCGGTCATGCTGGTGGTCATCACCACCGTATCTGCGCTCGTCCATCTATATAGCTGGGGCTATATGGAGGAAGATCCCGATCAGCCACGCTTCTTCGCCTATCTGTCGCTGTTTACCTTCGCCATGTTGATGCTGGTGACAGCGAACAATCTCGTGCAGATGTTCTTTGGTTGGGAAGGCGTGGGGCTTGCGTCCTATCTGCTGATCGGTTTCTGGTACAAAAAGCCCAGCGCCAATGCGGCCGCGATCAAGGCATTTGTCGTCAACCGCGTCGGTGATTTGGGCTTCATGCTAGGCATTTTTGGTGTTTTCTGGCTGTTCGGTACGGTTTCGATCCCTGATATCCTTGCCGCTGCGCCGGACAAAGTAGGATCGAGCATCGGTTTCCTCGGCTACCGCGTGGATACGATGAGCTTGCTCTGCGTCTTGCTGTTCATCGGCGCGATGGGTAAATCGGCACAGTTGGGGCTGCACACATGGCTTCCCGACGCGATGGAGGGCCCGACACCAGTGTCGGCGCTGATCCACGCGGCAACGATGGTGACCGCTGGTGTGTTCATGGTCTGCCGTTTGTCGCCGCTGTTTGAAACAAGCCAGTTTGCGTTGAATGTCGTCACAATTATTGGTGCAACGACCGCGATCTTTGCCGCCACCGTCGGTCTGGTCCAGACCGATATCAAGCGCGTCATCGCCTATTCGACCTGCTCACAGCTCGGCTATATGTTCTTCGCCGCTGGAACCGGTGCCTATGGTGCCGCAATGTTCCATCTGTTTACCCACGCTTTCTTCAAGGCGTTGTTGTTCCTTGGCGCAGGATCGGTGATCCATGCGATGCACCATGAACAGGATATGCGCTATTATGGCGGTTTGCGGAAACATATCCCGCTGACTTTCTGGGCGATGATGGCAGGAACGCTCGCCATTACCGGTGTGGGCATTGTCGGCGTGGGCGGATTTGCAGGTTTCTATTCGAAGGATGCCATTATCGAAGCTGCCTTTGCAAGCGGATCGACCTATCACATGTATGGCTTTGCTATCGGGGTCATCGCGGCATTGCTGACCAGCTTCTATAGCTGGCGGCTGATGTTCCTGACCTTCTTCGGAAAGCCGCGCTGGATACAGAGCGAGCACATCCAGCACAGCGTCCACAAGACGCCAGAGACCGCCTCAGATTCTACAGGCGGCTACCATCCGCATGAAAGTCCGTTGTCGATGCTGATCCCGCTTGGAGTGTTGACCCTCGGCGCGGTAATTGCAGGCTTCCTGTTCCATGGCGGCTTCATCGAGGCGGAGACAGGCAAGGGATTCTGGGCCAATAGCACGCTCTATTTCAACGAGCATTTGATGCACGCGATGCATGAGGTGCCGTTGTGGGTGAAACTGTCGTCAACTGTGGCGATGCTGACCGGTCTTGCCGTTGCGTATCTGATGTACCAGCGCTCTGACGATGCACCGCAGAAGGTCGCAACCATGTTCGCTCCGCTCTACCGTTTCTTCCTCAATAAATGGTATTTTGACGAGCTTTATAACCTGATCTTCGTCCGTCCGGCCTTCTGGCTTGGCCGCCTTTTCTGGCAGCAGGGGGACATTGGCATCATTGATAGATATGGTCCCAACGGTTCAGCCGCGTTGGTGAACTTCAGCAGTCGGATGGCTGTGCGGATGCAGTCGGGATATCTTTACACCTATGCACTGGTCATGCTTCTGGGACTTGTCGCGGCGGTAAGCTGGATGATGGTGAAAGCATAATGAACGCCGCAGCACTCCCAATTCTTTCGATCATGCTGGCCATCCCGATGGTGGCCGCAATCGCCTGTTTGTTCGCGCGCGCCGAAACCGCCCGCCTGCTGGCCCTTTTCGCGACATTGCTTAATCTTGTTTTGGGTGTGTGGTTGTGGGTCAGCTATGATCCGGCGGGCGCGCAGTGGCAGTTTGTCGAAAACGAGCAATTATTTGGCCCCATAGGTTGGAAGCTCGGTATTGATGGTATTTCGTTGATGCTCATCATGCTTTCGGTGTTTCTGATGCCGATTTGTATAGGGGCTAGCTGGCGCGCTATTCAGAGCCGTGTTGGCGAGTATATGGCCGCGTTCCTCCTTATGGAAACTTTGATGATCGGCGTGTTTGCCGCCCAGGATCTGCTGCTTTTCTACATCTTCTTCGAAGCCGGTCTGATCCCGATGTATCTGATTATCGGCATCTGGGGCGGGGCAGAGCGTATTTATGCTTCATATAAATTCTTCCTATATACGCTTCTCGGGTCGGTCGTGATGTTGATCGCAATGTTGTGGATGATCCAGACTGCTGGAACAGCAGACATCCCGACGCTGCTGAATACCGACTTCCCGGTCGAGGCACAGAAATGGCTGTGGCTGGCGTTCTTTGCGAGCTTTGCTGTCAAGATGCCGATGTGGCCTGTCCATACATGGTTGCCGGATGCCCACGTTCAGGCACCGACCGCCGGTTCGGTCATTCTGGCGGGCGTTTTGCTGAAAATGGGCGGCTATGGCTTCCTGCGTTTCTCGCTGCCGATGTTTCCAGAAGCCAGTGCCGACTTCATTCCGCTGGTTTTCGGCCTTTCGATGATCGCCGTTGTATACACCTCTTTGGTTGCACTGGTGCAGAATGATATGAAGAAGCTGATCGCCTATTCGTCGGTTGCCCATATGGCGATTGTGACCGTCGGTCTCTTCACCTTTAACCAGCAAGGTATTGAAGGCGCGATTATCGTTATGTTGAGCCATGGTCTGGTCTCGGGCGCGCTGTTCCTGTGTGTCGGCGTGATTTACGACCGGCTGCATACACGCGAAATCAATCGTTATGGTGGGTTGAGCATCAATATGCCCAAATATGCGCTGCTCTTCATGTTCTTTACGATGGCCAGCGTCGGGCTTCCCGGAACCAGCGGTTTTGTGGGCGAATTCCTGTCGCTGGCGGGTGCCTATAAGGTGTCGACCTGGGCTACTTTGATCGCAACCACCGGCATCATTTTGGGCGCGGGCTATATGCTCTACCTCTATCGTCGTATTGCCTTTGGCGAGCAGAAAAATGCTGATGCGGCGGCAATGCCCGACATTGACGGCCGTGAAATCTGGCTGCTCGCGCCAATAGCGGCGGCGGTGTTGTGGATGGGGGTCTATCCCGAAAGCTTCCTCGGCCCCATACGCCGCGATGTGGCGACCATCGTAGAGCGGATTGAACGGGCTGCACCCGCAGGGGACAGCAAATTAAAGGCCAATGATCCCACGACCGCGAAATATCGGGTCAGGGGCCATGGCGAAGAAAAGAACAAGGCTGAGGGGAGCCAGCACTAATGGACCTTAATGCTTCACTTTTCCTCGTTCGTCCCGAGGTTATTCTCAGCTTTTCTGCGCTGGTTTTGCTGCTTCTTTCTGCCTGGCGGAGTGAAGCAGGTAGGTTGGCAAGCATCTTGGCGGTTGCCGCATTGGTCGGCTCCGGTGCTTATGTAGTGCACTCCCTATGCACGCAAACCGATGCCACAGCATTTGATGGCTTGATCGGGAATGACGCATTCGGAAATTATGCGAAGATTTTGATCTACTTTGCCGCCGCCATTTCATTGATGATCGCACCGCGATTTCTGGAAAAGATGGGGGCTATGCGGGCGGAATATCCCGTGCTGATCCTGCTTGCTGCCATTGGCATGAGTATCATGGTTTCAGCGACGGATCTGGTGACGCTTTATATCGGGCTCGAACTTAACAGTTTGGCGGCTTATGTCTTGGCGAGTTTTGCGCGTTATGACGGGCGTTCTGCCGAAGCCGGTTTGAAGTATTTCGTACTGGGCGCGTTGGCGAGCGGCATTCTGCTGTTCGGCATGTCATTGCTGTACGGCTTTACCGGCTCAACCAGTTTTAGCGCCATTGGTGTTGCTTTGAATGGTGACGTCGGTCTTGGAATGATCTTCGGCGTCGTGTTCGTTCTTTCGGGCCTTGCCTTCAAGATCAGCGCTGCGCCATTCCATATGTGGACGCCGGACGTTTACGAAGGTGCGCCGACACCGGTAACCGCTTTTTTTGCGAGCGCCCCGAAGGTTGCAGCGACGGCGTTGTTGATCCGTGTGGTAATTGAGGCATTCGGAAACGAAGTGATTGTATGGCAGCAAATTGTCATCGTCGTGGCTCTGATGTCGATCATCATCGGTGCCGTAGGCGCGATTGGACAGCAGAATTTGAAACGTCTGCTGGCCTATAGCTCTATCAACAATATCGGCTTCATCCTCATCGGCCTCGCCGCCGGGACGGAGCAAGGTGTTGCTGCCATGCTTGTCTACCTTGCGATTTATGTCGCCATGACGCTGGGTAGCTTTATCGCGCTAATGCAGTTGAAGGCGCATGACGGGTCGTATCGGGAAACATTTGGCGATATCGCCGGCCTCTCGAAAACCCGCCCCGCTTTGGCTGCCGTCTTCGCTATCTTCATGTTCAGTCTGGCGGGTATACCTCCGCTGTTCGGGTTCTGGGGCAAGCTGGTAGTGTTTCAGGCCGCTGTGGCTGCAAACCTACTTCCGCTCGCCGTCATCGGGATTTCCGCTTCGGTAATCGGAGCGTTCTACTATCTGAAGGTTGTCAAGGTCATGTATTTTGACGAACCGGTAGATGTGATTGCGCCGTCCGACGACCTGGTCTTGAGCTGGACCGGCGGAATTATGGCCGCGGCTGTCTCGCCACTTGGCTATCTCGCTATTCCGGTTCTGGCAGCTCTGTCGGCCCAAGCCGCAAGGGCGCTCTTCTGAACCCCATTTTCGAAGAAGTTACATTAACCGGGTCGACCAACGCCGACCTGCTGCAGCGTGCGACTATTGGCGCGCCCGAAGGTCTTTGGCTTCGCGCCGATGCTCAAGACGGCGGCCGCGGGCGTATGGGGCGCAGTTGGGAAAGCTCGGATGGTAATCTGTTCGCCAGCACCATCGTCCGCCTGCAGCCTAGCGATCCGCAGGCACCGTCGCTGGCATTTGTTGCTGCGTTGGCGGTACGTGACACGCTGCACCAAATTGCACCGGAATGCGCCGTGCAGATCAAATGGCCTAATGACGTTCTGTCGGCAGAAGGTGCTAAATTATGCGGTATCTTGCTCGAACGGACAGGTCACGCGGTTGTTGTCGGTATCGGGATCAATCTAGCTTCGTCACCTGATATTCCGGGGCGTGCAACTACCAACCTGCAGTCACTCGGCGCCCTGCCGCCGCATCCGCAAGCCGTCGTCGAGATTTTGGCGTCTAACATGGCAATCTGGTTGGCGCGCTGGCGTCAATATGGCCTGCAGGCATTGACCGCCGAATGGCAAAAGGCGGCCCATCCCGTCGGGACGGCGTTATCGGTGCAGTTACCCGATGGGGCGCGTGAAGATGGACTTTACGCCGGGCTGACCGCAGAAGGTGCGCTTCAGCTTCGCTTGGCGGATGGGACGATCCATGCCATTCATGCCGCCGATGTTTTTCTTGTTTAATCAGAGGACCGACTATGCTGCTCGCCATTGATACCGGCAACACCAACGTCAAATTCGCACTGGTCGACGACAGTGGAGAAATTGTGAAGCGTTGGCGCATCGCTACAGATGCGCGGCGCACTGCGGATGAATATGCGGTGTGGCTGGATCAATTGATCCAGATGGCCGGTTTCCGTAGAAGCGATATCAAGGCCGTGATTATTGCAACGGTTGTGCCCCGCGCGCTTCACAATTTACAACTGCTCGCCTCCCATTATTTTGATTGCGAGGCTTTAATAGCGGGGCGAGGGGCTGTGGGCTGGGGCATCCAGTTGAAGGTTGATGAACCACAATCGGTTGGTGCTGATCGCGCCGTCAATGCCATTGCTGCACAGTCTTTGGCGGAAGGTGACAAGCTGGTGATCAGTTTCGGTACGGCGACCACGTTCGACTATATCGGTCCCGACGGTTCCTATCGGGGGGGGAGCATTGCCCCGGGCGTTAATCTCAGCCTTGATGCACTTTACGCTGCCGCCGCCATGTTACCGCGTATTGCAATCGAGCCGCCGCCAAATGAAAGCGTTATTGGTACGACAACAGTTGGACAAATGCAGATTGGTATCTATTGGGGCTATGTGGCGATGATCGAAGGGATGGTCGCACGGATGAAGGCTGAAATTGGCAAGCCGGTTACGGTCATCGCGACCGGTGGTCTTGCCATCCTTTTTCAGCAGCATGGCCATTTATTTGACCGGGTAGAACCGGATTTGACGCTGCGGGGGCTGGCGTATTTATACAGGAATCGAGACAGGCAATAATGACTACCCCGAAAAATGAACTTCTTTTCCTCGCGCTGGGCGGGTCGAACGAGATTGGCATGAACGTCAATCTCTATGGCTGCCAGGGCAAATGGGTCATGGTCGACCTTGGCCTTACATTCGCAAATGCGGAATATCCCGGTATTGATTTGATATTGCCTGATCTGGAATTTATCGAACAGCGCAAAGACGACCTGTTGGGGATCGTGCTGACCCACGGCCATGAAGACCATATTGGCGCAGTCGCCTATTTTGCCGCGGATTTAGGTGTGCCGCTCTATGCCACACCCTTTACCGCGACGCTCATACGCGGGAAGTTGGAAGAAGAGGGCATATTGGACAGTGTCGAGCTGAACATCATTCCGATGGAGGGCAGCTTTGCACTTGGCCCGTTCGGATTTCAGCTTGTAACATTGGCGCACTCAATATTGGAAATGAGCGCCTGCGTCATTTCGACGCCCTATGGCAAGATATTCCACAGTGGGGATTGGAAACTGGATGAACAGCCAGTCATTGGCAAACCGTCCACCGCCGAACAGCTGAGCGCAATTGGCGATGAAGGAATTTTGGCTCTTATATGCGATTCAACCAACGCCTTTAACGCAGGAGACAGCGGCAGTGAAGGTAGCGTGAAAGCGGACCTTTTGAAATCAGTAAAGGCGGCAAAGGGGCGCGTGCTTTTGACGACATTCGCTTCGAACGCAGCGCGTTTGCAAACCATGGGTGAAGTCGCGCGGGAAACGGGCCGAACCCTGTGTTTTGCAGGCCGGTCGTTGCACCGCATTATCGAAGCTGCACAAGCCAATGGTTATCTTAAAGACCTGCCCAAGACGGTTGATATGGAATCTGTCGACGGACTGGCACGCAAAGAGGTCATGGTCGTTGCAACAGGTGGGCAAGGTGAAGCACGTGCCGCTCTGGCGCGAATTGCGGAAGGCAACCATCCGGTTAAACTGGAAGAGGGCGATACGGTTATCTTTTCTTCGAAACAGATCCCCGGAAATGAAATCGCCATTGGCGTTATCATGAACAAGCTTGCCGAGCGTAATATTCTGACCGTGACCGAAAAGCAGGCGCATGTGCATGTATCCGGCCATCCCGGGCAGCCTGAATTGGCCAAGCTTTACGATTGGATCAAGCCGGAGCTATTGGTGCCTGTCCATGGTGAGCGTCGGCACATGGCTGAACAAGCCCGGTTTGCAATGGCGCATGGTGTAAAAAATGCGTTGGTTCAATCCAATGGCGATGTTGTCCGTCTTGCGCCGGGCAAGCCGGAAATCATCGGCAAGGAACGAACCGGTAGATTGATCCTGGATGGCGACACCATCATTTCAGCAGATGGCTCGACAATAAATGAACGTCGTAAACTGTCATGGTATGGATTGATTTCCGTCGCATTTGCTTTGGATAGTCGCGATAAAATATCGGGTAGCCCTCAAATCCGCTTGCATGGGATACCAATAGAGGAAGATCTGGAAGATTTTCTGGATGATGTCACCGCTGCAGTGAACAAGACCGTTCGGGAAAATAAAGGCGACTTTGAGAAACTTCGTGAATCAACAAGGTTGGCAGTTCGTCGTGTCGCCACCAGTTGGACCGGCAAAAAACCGATCGTAGATGTCATGATATTGGAGACCGCATGAACTGGATATCAATCGTCGCAATTTACGCTCTTTTCTGGGTGATGAGCGCATTTGTGATATTGCCAATTGGCGTAAAAACCCATGAAGAAATGGGACTGGAGAAGATTCCCGGGCAAGCCGACAGTGCCCCCGGAAATTTTCGGCCCGGCGTAATCATCTTACGAACAACGGTGCTTTCGGCGCTGCTCTTCGGCCTTTATTACGCCAACTATATCTATGGCTGGGTCACGCGCCACAGCTTCGATTTTCTCATTTCACCGCCCAATAGTTAAGGGCTTAGCTTCGAAGCCGCTCAATCGCTTGCGCCAAAGCCACATAAAGCTTGCCCACATCCGATGATAGCATTGTGACACATATTGCATTTCCATCACGGGTGCTGAGCAACACGCGCATCATGGCCTCGAAGTCATGGATATACCGGTTTACATGTTCCCGAAACTCGGCGTCCTGGCCATAATGCGTTGCGATTGTTCGCGACTCTCCTGCGTCTAAAAGCCTGACTGCACGCCGGGTAAAGACGCCGCGGTCTCCTTTCAAATAGGCAGCCCAAGCGGTGTCTGTGACTTCATTTGAAAGAATTTTGGCAACATCGATCGAAGTAGAATTCAACGATTCAGTCAGCAGCACCATTCGGCGGGCAAAACTGTCATCATCGATACCTTCAAAGCCGCTCCGGCTTTCTGCAATGCGCTTTTCAAGATTGGTGGCCAGTTCTTCAAGTTGACTGATTTGCGATGTTAGCTTGACCGTCGACGTTTCAGATAATGTCAGATTCCGCTCAATCGCTGCGTGGATAAGATCATTCATGGAATTGACCTGATTATTGATTGCGGTGGCAAGCGATGCCTGATTTTGTTCTGTCAAACGATCGGCGACATGCGCCAGCTCTTCATCGATTATCCGACGACTATCTTCAGCCGCCTGTTTTGTACTCGCACGCAGCCCCTCGAGCGAAATGTTCAATTTGGATTTAGCTTCATTCGTAATCGTATCCAGCAGGGCGCGGGTTTCTGCCAACGCCAAAGTGAGTGTTTCCACCTGTTCATGACGCGCCACAAAATAGGCGTCGCTTTCGGTCATTATCTTTTCAACGTCGCCCCTCTGACTGTTGATTAAGGTGCCAAGATTGTTCGTTCTGTCCAAAAGAGACTCACTCAGCTCATTGAGTTGCTGAGCACTTCCCGACGCCGCATGAATTTGTTCTGCTGCGACGGAAAAGTTCGTATCAATCAATTCTATCGACCCGGGAATTGTGCTCGATATTTCATGGTTGACCGTTTTCAATGCCAGCAGAAGTCGATCGGACAATTCCATCAAAGACCGGGTAATTTGCTGATTATTGTTCAGATCGGTTCCGACTGCGCGTGTACTTTCGCTCAAAGCAGAAACTGCGAATGCAAGTTTTGCCGTCTGGTCAGTTGCGGCTTGATCGATTTCAGTAATTCTGGCCGAGCTCAATCCTATATGTTTTTCAACCTCGCCGATAATCGCAAAAATGCGGGAGCGTTCTTCTTCTGATTGCTCCGATAGGTCTATGAGGCTGTTCTTGACCTGCGAGACATTTTCTCCAATTTTTTCAGAACTTTCTTGAATAAGGCTTTCCAAATCGCTGGATATGGTTGCTATTTTCTGCACCATATTTTCAGCAGCGCTGTTTAACAAAGCTGCGGACAATGCCGCGCGTTTCTCACTTTCGACGCCCGCATGGTCTAATGCAGCGGCGCCTTCACGTGAAATTTTATCGAGTTTTTCAAAAACAGTTTCTGCACGAGATCCGACTTGGTCGATATAATCACGGGTTGAAATACCAGCCTCTCCGATACGTTCCAGGCCGGAAATTAGAAGTTTTATCTGAAGCTGTGCATTGTTTCCGGCACTTCCGATTTGATTGGTGACATCCTTGGCCGCGCTGGTAACGACAGGCAAATGTTTCCGCAATTGCTCCAGGTTGCTCGTGGCTGCGTTGCTGACGGCCTCTAAAGTCTTTGCCTTTTCATCGCTATCGGCAAGCGATGCGGTCAATATTTCGGCCGCTTCCAACATATGTTGTGATGAGCGTTTACCGACCGATTCCAGCTCCAGCGCATTTTGCGAGAGAAATTGCCGTGCCATGGAAATTTCTTCGTTGACCGTTCGCATACGTGCCTCAAGCGATTCACTTTCTTGCCGTAACAATCGGGCGACATCGCCAAAACGGGTCGACTCTGCGCGACTGTGACGCATTGCCAGCAGCCATGTGACCGCCAATAGCACAAGGGGCAATGCCCACATATTTGTTAACGTAATTGCACGTTCCGCGGAAATTCCCTGCATGACTTCAGGATAATTTGTGACGCCGAAAAATACTGACCACATTAAAGCGGACAGGATAGCAAATGCAGGAAATAGATATTCTTTCCAACTGCTTGTCCGGATTTCCGGATATTCCCAATCCGATTGATAGCCACTGCTTTCAAGGTCCGCATCAGTGATGAATGGGGACTCATCAGCCGCGCTTTCCGGTACAGGCACATGTGTTGCCAGCTCGGGGCTTTCTATATGCCTTGTAAGGCCTATAATTTTTGATCGTGAAGTCATAACAACCTGTTTACCATATTTTATCCACAGGGAAACGCAAAGTTAACCCTATGTTCGTTATAAGTTTTGAATGTCTATGGATTATGGCTCGTTTGACACAGCTTTAAAGGCTGCCGCTGGCGAAGACAGCGCGCTAATAGCTGAACTGCGCGCTACTTTTGTCGAAAGTGCCAAGAGGCAATTAAGCCTTCTAACTCGGTCACGATGTGATGCGAACTGGCAATATACAAGCTGGAGACTTAAGGGTCTTGCAGCTAGTTTCGGGGCCATGAAATTGATGCTTTTGGCGGACGAAGCTGTGGAAGGTGCTCCCGGAGATCCGGTTGTCTTACGCAAAATCGGGAGAGCTATCCAAGAAATCGAGACGTACGAATTTACCGCGTGATGAAGTTAGGTCAGATGTGGAAGATCGGACGAACCCACCCCGTTTCCGCTTCAGATGAGAGGATACGGAGCCTTGGCCGATATGCATAGGCCTAGTTGGAGAGGCACCGCAATGGTGACCCATCGATAAATTGGTTAAACGCAAAAAATTGGGTGGCAATAGTTGATCACAGCCCATATCGGCATGAATATGTCGATTTCTGCTCACTCGATGAATGTCGCTGCACTTCTATCAACGGCAAATGCGTCCGATGGAGTAAACGTCCGGAACGGCGCTGAAAGTCATAAGCCGGTGGTGGGGCACACTATTTTGGAGTTGCAGATAAGAGCGCTCCATAAGGCGGGCTGTACCTTTTTTATCATTGAGGTGGATCAGGTTTCCGGCGCGCTGCTGGAATTGGTTGATGGCTTTCGAAGAGAGGGAGTGTCAATCGAGTTTGCGCGTTCTATCAAAGATTTACAGACACTTGTCGAACCTGAAATGCGACTCTATCTTCTTGCAGAAGATCACTTTTTGTCGGAAAAATTCGTCATCGAGTTGACGACAAGTGACGGCGCATTCATTGCAACTTTCGACAGTAGGGAAGAGAATGCCGGTTTTGAGAGAATTGATCTCAACACACGTTGGTCGGGTTTTGCATCGATCGAAGCCAAGCGCATTTTTTCGATGAGCGACCTTCCGGACGACTGGAGTATTATTTCTTCGTTGCTCCGCCATGCTATTCAAGAAAAAGTCCCGTTTTTGCCATTGCAACAGATAGTTGTTCAGAAAATGGATATCGTACACGTTTCCAATTCGGTCATTGCCGATGCGCTCAATATACAAATATTGCGGAACAGGGCCGATTCTATCCTTGGATGGACCGAGCGGCTTATCTACGCCCCTATCGCAAGGTGGCTTGCGCCCCATATCTGGAAAAGTGATGGATATCGCGTTGGCTCAAAATTTTCAGGAATTTCTTTTGCTATCATCTGTTTCACAATGGCGATGCTGGATTGGCAAGATCTGGCGCTATGGACTGCGCTGTTGGCGGTTTTCTGCAACCATTTGAATGTTATCGCGATGGGAGAAGATCGTAACCGTAATGCGCCGTCGGCGCTTGTTGTCTTCTTCTGGCTCTTCCTATGTGCGGCAGGATTGGCGATGGCATATTCCGCAAGCGATTATGGATCCGATCCGGTTTTGTTTATGGCCATTTCTATCGGGCTTGCCCTATTGGCGCGAAAACTGGAATTGCCGGCATGGACGAAATCTGTGACACATTCGCCAAGCCTGTTTGTTTTTGGTTTGATTGTAGCTCAAACTCTATCGGCCTTTTCAATTGGTCTTCGGGTTTTAGCGATTTCGCAACTTTTACTTCTCATTGCCGGGCGGTATATATTTGAGAGCAAAGTGGTAAAGTTGAATCAGGCTTAAAGCGACGTTAACCTTTATTGGTTACGATTCACGATCTAATTAGCTTGGAAATTCCGTTGGATCACGGTTTTGGCGAAAAATTTGAGTTATTGAAAGTGGCAGCTACACATGCGCGCGACATTCATGCATTGTGTTCGGATGTCGCAGGGATTATCTTTCCGAAGGCGATAAATCCGCTGAGCGATGAAACGATCAATCAGGTTTCAACCAGAATCATAACGCTGGTGTCTGATCTGGAAAAGATATTCAATATCAGCTCAGATACGCCACGTCCCGTAACTTGGGAGATATTGGCGTCCTCTGGATTTTTGCGCGAACCGGATCTGATCGACTTCATATTGGCAAGGGTCGCCGAAGAGCGCCTGAATTCCTTTATCAAAAATAAAGTGACCAGCCTGCCGGTGCTGCTTCTTGACCATTCGGATGGTGCGATTGCCGAGGCTGCACAAACATTGTTGGCGGCCGAAAGCCTTCAGCGGCTTGGTTCCGGCCATAGCTATCTCGCGCTCCCACCGGAATTGCTGCACAAGTTATGTTGGCGGATAGTCGCCGCAATAGAAGTCATAGAAGGTGACAGGCGACCTGACATCATTGCTTCAGCGAAATTCCTCCTATCGCAATATTCGGAGGCTGATCGCGCTCAGGATGCTGCGAAGAAAATTGTGCATCTCACCAATGGAGTAGATAACAGTGATTTCTATTTTCCGGAGGTTTCCGGATTGCACTTATACACTGCCGCACTTTCCGCGCGTTTGGAACTCGATTTCGACCATGTTTTGCGACTGCTTAACTCGCACTCAACAACCCCTCACGCCATCCTCTTATCTGCCTGCAATTTTCCAATACAGCATGCAGTTCAAAACATTGTTCTGTTTAGCGGCGATCTAATATCTTCCCATGATGCAGGACTCTTTGAAGTCGGATATTCGTCGATTTCGTTTGAAGCTGCATCGGAAGAAATTGGTTTCTGGGCGTCAGAACGGTCGCAGTTTCTTTTAGCTGGAATATCGGGGTGAACGTTCCGCATCTATCCAGGCCAGTCTTTGCCGAAGTTGACAGTAAAGGGAAGCTGCTTTGGGCTGATGAAGCGCTTTCGCTTCTAAACCAGCGGGCGGGTGGAATCGAAGGAGGGGCACTAGCAGTCCCTGCGATTGCGAAATTGGTCCGGCTATCACTTAACTTACAGATGAAGCTCTCCCGTGCCGTTAAGGTCGCCGACTATGAAGAGAAACTGGAGTTGTGGATTGAAGTTTATCCATCACCGCAAGTCGCTAAAGTCGCCATTGTCAGCTGGAGAACATTGGCAGATCAAAAGCATGGAGGCCATAAATCATCCCGTCCGTTCGAATCTATAAACAATAACCTAATTTTTGACACCCAGTTGCGATTGTTAAGTGCAAAAGGCGATGTCTCACACGGTTTGGCGACGACGGACTTTGGTAAAGATGGCTGCGCCATTCTCGCTTCCATTATGGAAAACGGGGATTCTTTGAATGTTGTATTAAATGCTTTATCTTTGGGTAGTTCAATAGAGAATGCACAAATAAGGCGACAAATTGATGGGCGGTTGTTTGATGTTTGGGGCGAGCAACTTGTTGATGAACAACAGCGTGCCGTTGGATTTCGGCTGAGTTTTGTCTCGCATGGTGAGGAGACACTTGCTATTGCCGCACTGGCCCCTGTGGGCGGGGCGCTTTTTGGCAAGAATCTTGCGCCAGTGCTTCGCCAGCCCCTGGGCAGAATAATTGCGAATGCGGAAACTATTGGCGGGGAATTGCAGGGGCCCATCCGCGAAAATTATGCCTTATATGCGCGGGACATTGCCAATGCCGCGCGACACCTGTCGGCTTTGGTTGACGACCTTGGCGACCTGGAGGCGGTTGAACGGCCTGATTTTCGCACAGCCCGTGACGAGATTGAACTGGGTGATGTGGCACGCCGGGTAGCGGGTTTACTCGCGCTCAAGGCTGCGGATCATCGTATCGTGATCCATACCCCGACCGACGCGTCCAAGGTTACCGCAATTGCCGAGTTTCGAAGAACGCTGCAAATTCTTTTGAATCTGGTCAACAATGCAATCCGATATTCGCCGGATGGCACGGTGATATCTATCGAAACAGAAACGGCAGATCGCTTCGCCGTGGTTACGGTAAGTGATCAGGGAAGGGGTATCTCAATCGAAGACCGAGACAAGATCTTTGAAAAATTTGAACGTCTCGGTCGCTCCGGCGATGGGGGAAGCGGTCTGGGCTTGTATATCTCCCGACGACTGGCCCGCGCCATGGGCGGTGAATTGTCGGTCACCAATTCAGACGACGGAGGCGCGAAATTCGTCCTCCGTCTGCCGAATTCCTAAAAATATTTACCGCGCGTCAAACGAGGTATAAGGCCGCGCCTGCGGTCCGGTATAAAGCTGGCGGGGGCGGCCGATTTTCTGGCCCGGGTCAGAGATCATCTCATTCCACTGTGCTACCCAACCTACTGTACGTGAAAGCGCAAATAGCACGGTAAACATTTCCGTCGGGAAACCGATGGCAGACAAAATGATGCCTGAATAAAAATCGACGTTCGGAAACAGCTTTTTCTCGATGAAATAAGGATCGTTGAGGGCCATTTCTTCAAGCTGAAGCGCAACATCGAAAATCGGGTCGCTGACTTTGAGTTCGGTCAAAACTTCACGCACCGTTTTTTGCATGACCGTGGCCCGCGGATCGTAGTTTTTATACACACGATGGCCAAAGCCCATCAACCGGAAGGGATCATTCTTGTCCTTCGCGCGCTCGATATAGTGCGGGATTTTATCCGGCGTCCCAATTTCCCGCAGCATATTGAGCGCGGCCTCATTCGCACCGCCATGTGCCGGGCCCCAAAGACATGCAATACCTGCCGCGATGCAGGCAAACGGGTTGGCACCCGACGACCCGGCGAGGCGCACGGTAGACGTAGATGCATTTTGTTCATGGTCAGCATGGAGAATGAAAATACGATCCATTGCCCGTTCAATGACCGGATTAACAAAATAAGGTTCAGCTGGAACGCCGAAAGTCATGCGAAGGAAGTTGCCAGTATAGGACAAGCTGTTGTCGGGATAAAGGAACGGCTGACCCATTGAATATTTATACGCCATTGCGGCAATGGTCGGCATTTTGGCAATCAACCGGTGACTTGAAATCATACGGTGGGTTGGGTCGCTTATGTCGGTAGAGTCATGGTAAAATGCCGATAAAGCCCCAACCACGCCGCACATGATCGCCATTGGATGGGCGTCGCGACGAAAACCACGATAGAAGGTCGCCAACTGTTCGTGCAGCATTGTATGGCGAGAGATTGTCTGGCTGAAATCACCAAGCTGCGCTTTGCTTGGCAGCTCCCCGTTTAGCAAGAGGTAGGAGACCTCCATAAAGCTAGACTTTTCAGAGAGTTCTTCAATCGAATAGCCCCGGTGCAGCAAAATGCCTTCATCACCATCAATGAATGTAATCGCCGATTCACAACTTGCCGTAGAGGTGAAGCCCGGATCGAACGTAAAATGGTCTGAAGCACTATATAATTTTCGAATATCAAGGACATCCGGCCCTTCGCTGCCTTTCATGACAGGTAGCGCGTAGCTGTTATCACCAATTGTCAGCGTTGCATTATTATCAGCCATCATCAAACTCCATTACTTCCGTCCCGATGTTTCGGGCGCCCCTGTTTCAAGCCCTGATTAAAGGCCATGTTCCATGTTCGACAAAAGGCGTCAGAAACGCCAGATGTGATTGCTTTAGGCCCCTCAACTGCCGCTATTTCTTGGGGAGAAATTGGCATTATTGTTTTGTCGGCCATGGTGCGAAAATACACGGTCGTCAAGGCAAAGCATTTAGTTTTGATATTGTTATATTTGTCATCTGTGACATAGATGCTACGTTTCTGACATGATTGGGTTTTTTCGTCATTACTTGAATAAACAGCTCCCGAATCCCGTCTATCCAATCCATCTTGCAGATATCATGGCAAAGGTCGAAGGCTGGCTGGAACTGGAACGCCATCAATTGCCGCTTTGGTTGCCAGTCACCATCGGAACGGGAATTGGGCTTTGGCAATTTGCGGGCACTGAACGGCTCATACCCTATGTCCTGATATTCCTGTCCCTTTCTGTCGCGGGAGCATCTCTTGGTCTTGATCGTCGGTTGGGCCGCACGCTTTTCATTGCAGGTATCGCCTTCAGCGTAGGTTTCGGTGCGATCGCGTTGAAATCTGAGCGCGTGGCCGCGCCGGTTTTGGGCAAAATCTGGGTTGGTCCGCTTTATGGGCGCATTGCAAAGGTGGAGATTTTGGGTGCACGCGATGTCGTTCGCCTTGAGCTTGATACCAAGGGACAGCAACAACTTCCACCGAAAATCAGGGTCAATTTGAAACCCGCACAATATGAGAACCGGAAATTCAGGGTTGGAAGCATCGTTTTTCTGCGTGCGCGCTTGATGCCGCCCGCCGGGCCTTCGCTTCCGGGCGGTTATGATTTTGCGCGACGTGCATGGTTTTCTCAGATCGGCGCAACCGGCAGCGCTATTGGCCCGGTCACTATTTTCAAACAATCGGGAAACGCCATATTCCTTGACGATATTCGCACTGCATTGACCGGGCATATCATTGGTGAAATGCCGCAGGGCACTGGCGAAATCGGCGCTGCCTTGATTACCGGAGATCAAGGGAATATCGACCCTTCTGATGCACAAGCCATGCGCGACAGTGGAATGGCGCATCTGCTTTCGATCAGCGGATTGCATGTCACCGCCATAATAGGCTTTCTTTTCTTTCTGTGTAGCCGGGTCCTGTCGATCTTTCCGGCAATAGCGCTCAGATTTACGGTTCCATTATTGTCGGCCTGCTTTGCCGCTATGGGGGCCGTGGCATATACAATGCTTGCCGGTGCCGAGGTTCCCACGGTCAGGTCCTGTATCGCGGCCTTGCTGGTCTTGCTGGCAATGGCACTTGGCCGCGATGCTTTGACATTACGTCTTGTCGCATTCGGCGCCTGTGTCATCTTGTTATTCTGGCCGGAATCCATGGCAGGGCCAAGTTTCCAGCTAAGTTTTGCAGCAGTCGCGACCATCCTGTTTTTGCACGAGACCCGGTGGATGAAGCAATGGGCCGCTCCAAGGGAAGAATCGATCCTGTTTCGGGCAGGCCGGGGCCTGGTGGCATTGATCCTGACCGGGATTGCCATTGAGCTGATATTAGCCCCGATAGCGCTGTTCCATTTCCATCGTACCGGCATGTACAGCGCGCTTGCCAATGTGATCGCCATTCCCTTGACCACTTTCATCATCATGCCGGCGCAAGCCTTGGCTTTAATGACGGATATCGCAGGATTGGGATCACCATTTTGGTGGGTGGCCGGGCAGGGGGTTGCTGCCATTCTTGTCATCGCCCGATATGTCAGCACCTTGCCGGGAGCCGTCACGATGTTACCCGCCATGCCCTTTTGGGCATATTTGGCGATTGTCTGGGGCGCCCTGATTGCCGGTTTAATCAAAAGCCGGGTTCGATATCTTGGGATATTGCCAATATTAGCGGGATTTATCGCAATGGTGAATGCGCCCCGGCCCGACATAGTGGTGACAGGTGACGGACAGCATCTGGCGCTTGCCGAACCCAATGGAGAGGTAACCTTGCTGCGGTCCCGGGCCGGGGAATTTGCGCGGGATATGCTGTTGGAGAAGGTGGGCACATTGGCCGAGCCTGTCGCTATTGAACAATGGCGCGGCGCGCAATGCTCGGTCGACATCTGTATCATATCGATTCTCCGGGACAAACGGCGCTGGCTAATTCTTGCCACCCGAACGCCTTACCCGATACCGGCCATGGAAATGGCGGCGGCGTGTAAACGGGTTGATATTGTCATTAGTGACCGGTGGCTGCCATCTTCATGTCGGCCCAAATGGATCAAAGCCGACCGGAAAATGTTGGAACAAACCGGCGGACTGGCCTTCTTTCTATCCCAGCAAAGGCTTATCACCGTTAATGACAGCAACGCCCATTATCCGTGGGTCAAGGCCGCCCGCGCCGCCAGGACGCAGGCAGATCTTCCTCAATGATAGCGCCGCAATAGCCCTGCAAGCTTGCCCTGCACCTCAACTTCGTGTGCGTCGAAATATTGCGGCTCATACGCCTGATTGGCCGGATCAAGCCTGATCCGCTGGCCATCACGGCGCAGATATTTTAGCGTTGCCTCTTCACCACGGACCAAAGCGACCACGATTTCGCCGTCACGCGCGGTGTTTGCTTTTTTGATCAGGGCATAGTCACCATCCAAAATGCCCGCCTCGACCATAGAGTCGCCGGAAACTTCAAGCGCATAATGTTCCCCGCTGCCCAGCAAGGCCATCGGCACCGAAAGCGAGCTTTGCCCCTCCAACGCCTCAATCGGAACACCGGCAGCGATCTTGCCATGCAAGGGGATTTCAAGAACGTCATTGGCGGCCACTGGCAAATTAACCTGCGCCTTGTTCGAAGCAATTGCGGGTGTCAATTTGGTGACCGTCGCAGAACGGCTGCTGCCGCCTTCGGGCATTTTCATCACTTCAAGTGCACGGGCACGATTGGCCAGCCGCCGGATAAAGCCCCGTTCTTCGAGCGCGCCGATCAAGCGGTGCACACCAGACTTGCTCTTTAAATCCAAAGCTTCCTTCATCTCCTCAAAAGAAGGAGAAATGCCGCTGCCTTCGAGGCGCTCATGTATAAAAAGAAGCAATTCATGTTGTTTCGCGGTGAGCATTATCTTGTTCCCGTTTCATTGAACATGGCAGGAACGATTAGAGAACAGAATGGATCAAGTCAAGAACAATAAATTCTGCACATTTCCGGCAATCAATCCAGCAAATGATAGTATTTTGTTAATTCGGCTGAAGCTTCGTCACCGGTTTTTTGGGGGTTGATGAGCAGGGCATTGGCTTGGGAAAGCGGGGTTATCAGGCCGCTGTCTCTGCCATAAATATCTGTTAAATAACTATTAGTTATCTTGGCGCGGAAATATTCCGTGCGCGCGCCGGGCGGTGGCAGGTCGCATGTATCACGCAGGGTAAAAACTTCTGGAAAAGGCGCTTTGCACCCCGCCAGATGCCGCACCAAAGGCAGCAGGAACAAAAACGCGGTGACAAAGGCCGAAGAAGGGTTCCCGGGCAAACCCAGCACAATCGAAGCGCCGATCCGCCCCGCCATCAACGGTTTGCCCGGTCGCATGGCGACCTTCCAGAAATCAATCGTGGCGCCTATATTCTGCAAGGCGGGCAAAACCAGATCATGATCACCCACCGACGCGCCGCCGCTGGTCACGATAATGTCGGAACCGCTGCAGGAACGCAGCATCGCCTCGACATCATCTAGCCTGTCGGCGACGATGCCCCTGTCATCAATGTCACAGGGCAGGGACGCCAGCATCGCCGTCAGCATGACGCTGTTGGACGAGGGGATATGGACATCATCGCAGGCGACGCCTGCCGGGCGCAATTCATCGCCGGTGGCGATGATCGAGATTTTGGGACGTCCGCCGACATTCAGCGCGCCATATCCTGCCATCACCGCCGCCGCGATGCCGCCTGCGTTCAACTTTTCACCCATTGCCAAAAGCGCATCGCCCTTTGAAAAGTCGCTGCCCTTTCGCCTGATATGCGCGCCGGTTTCGGGTGGCCCTTCACCCGTCAACGCCATAATAGCGCCGTCACGCGAAGCTTCTTCCTGTATTAAAATACTGTCGGCGCCCATTGGCAGATGCGCGCCGGTAAATATCCGCACGGCTTCACCCGGGCCCATGTCACCCGAAAAAGGCCGCCCGGCCGCACTTTCGCCTATGACGCGCCATGGGCCGGGCAGGTCGGCAAAACGAATGGCATAGCCATCCATCGCCGATAAATCCGCCGCTGGCTGGGTCCGTTGCGCGATGACCGGTTCGGCAAGATAATGGCCGGCACAGGCCGCAACGGGCCTGCTGACTGGGGCGAGTGGATCGGCCAATGCCACTAAACGGGCCTGCGCCTCCTCGACCTTTAGCATTCGCCTCGACTCCATTCGCCGGATTTTCCGCCCGACTTGGACAGAAGCTGGACCCCTGAAATGGTCATGCCCTTGTCGATCGCCTTGGCCATGTCATAAATGGTCAGCAGGGCAACCGAAACGGCGGTCATCGCCTCCATTTCCACGCCGGTTTGCCCGGTCAGCCGGACCAGAGCGGTGACACGAATGCCGCTTTCTTCAAACGCGAAATCGACCGCCACTTTCGATAGCATCAATGGATGGCACAAGGGAATGAGTTCGGCCGTTTTCTTCGCCGCCATGATGCCGGCGATGCGCGCGGTGGCCAGAACATCCCCTTTTTTGGCGGTGCCTTCGCGGATTGCGACCAGTGCGTCGCGTGACATTGCAATGCGACCTTCGGCAACGGCCTGACGCGCGGTGTCCGCCTTTGCCGACACATCGACCATATGTGCAGCGCCTGTGGCATCCAGATGGGTAAGTTTTGTCATAACGGCTTATTGCATCGGGCGCGGCATGAAGTCGAGGGGGCTATTCCGCCAATTGCGGGGCGGGATGTCATCTGTGCCGTTCTTTGCCGTTACGGCACGGCGGACCACAAAACCGCCATTTGACAGCGGTGGTTTGCTGTGGCTAACCGGCAGTTAAACACGCAATTAAGAGAGGATTCGACCTATGGCTCTTCCGGCAATTTTTGACAAACTCCGTCTGCCGATTATCGGTTCACCGTTGTTCATCGTTTCGGGTCCCGAATTGGTGATCGCGCAATGCAAGGCAGGGGTTGTCGGATCATTTCCGGCGCTCAACGCCCGTCCGGCCAGCCAGCTTGACGAATGGCTGCACCAGATTACCGAGGAGTTGGCCGCGCATAACCGCGACAATCCCGACCGTCCAGCCGCGCCTTATGCCGTCAACCAGATCGTACATAAATCGAACAATCGCCTGCAGGAAGATATCGCGACCTGCGCTAAATGGCAGGTGCCGGTGACGATTACGTCCTTGGGCGCTCAGGAAGAATTGAATAAGGCGGTCCATAGCTGGGGCGGGATCGTGTTGCACGACGTTATCAATGACCGTTTCGCGCACAAGGCGATTGAAAAAGGCGCAGATGGCCTGATTCCGGTGGCGGCAGGTGCCGGGGGACATGCCGGTGTAACCTCACCTTTCGCGTTGATGCGTGAAATCCGCGAATGGTTTGATGGGCCGGTGGCTTTGTCGGGGTCGATCGCTCATGGCGCATCCGTTTTGGCGGCGCAGGCCATGGGCGCAGACCTCGCCTATATCGGCAGCGCGTTCATTGCGACCAAGGAAGCCAATGCGGTCGAAGGCTATAAGGACAATATCGTCGAGGCAAAGGCCGCCGACATTGTCTATTCCGACCTGTTCACCGGGGTCAGCGGCAACTATCTGCGCCAGTCAATCGAACGCGCCGGAATGGACCCCAACAACCTGCCCAAGGGCGATATTTCGACCATGAACTTCGGCTCCGGCGGCAATAGCGAGGCCAAGGCGTGGAAGGATATATGGGGTTCCGGCCAAGGAATAGGCGCGGTCAAGGCGGTCAAGACGGTGGCCGAATTTGTCGACCAACTGGAAAGCGAATATCGCGCGGCGAAGGCCAATCTGGACAAGGTGTATCGCGGGTAGGGTTTTGCGTTGAGAGCATTGCCTGTTTGAATATTTCTCAAGATCACCCTGAATTACCTTAAACGTCACCCTGAACTTGTTTCACCTGCGGTGACTGCGTTCCAGGGTCCATCGTGCAGCGGCTCCGGCGGGATGTTTGGATAGCAACCGTGCGTAACGGCGTGGCTTGTCACAACAGGGCAGGGACAGGCTTACAAATGGACCCTGAAACGAGTTCAGGGTGACGGTTTTTTGGGAACGGTGACGTGTTGAGTTAGCATTCACTGAAGAAAATTTTCACGCAAAGGCGCAAAGATTTTCAAGAGGGCGGACGCCCCTTAATGTGTCACACAAGCATAGGCGCCATTGACTTTGATATGCATGGCCGCCCTCTTAAAAATCTTCGCGCCTTTGCGTGAAATATGCAGCATATCTGCGAACTCTACAGGGCATTTCGACAACATCCTCCGCTACGCCGCCACCCCAACAATCCCAACCGTCACCCTGAACTTGTTTCAGGGTCTTAGTGCTTGGACGTTGAAAACTAAGACCCTGGAACGCAGTCACCGCAGGTGAAACAAGTTCAGGGTGACGGAGTTTTTTTAGAAGGGTGACGGATTTTTTTTGGGTAACGGTAACCGCGAGTTCGTTTAGGTGTTCCGGTTATTGCGCCTACGCCGAATGCCAAATTCAAAAATAAATTTCATCCCCTGAAACCAAATGGCCGGTTCCATCGAACAGGGTGATAACCTGACCGTAATATGGCCACCCCTTCATCGTCGCGGTCAGGTACCCTTTTAATGGAGAGTGCCGCGTGAAGAAATTTTTACTTCTTGTCCTTGCCACCGGTATCGCAGCGCCTTTGGTGTTGACTGATGCAGCGGTTGCAGGGCCCGTTTATGTTGCCTCGCAAAATGAAGGCGTCGCGGTCAGTGGTTTTGATGTCGTCAGCTATTTTCGGGGCGATGGCGCGCCGGTGATGGGCAGCGCGGCGTTTACGGTGCGACATGACGGTGCCGACTATCATTTCGCCAGCGCCGAAAACGCCGCAGCTTTCAAAGCCGATCCGACAGCCTTTGCCCCGCAATATGGTGGGCATTGTTCATGGGCGATGGCGCGCGGATATCTCGCGCCGGGGGACCCAACGCAATATCGCGTGGTCGATGGTAAGCTATATCTGAACTTCGATGCCGAGGTTCGGGCGACGTGGCTCAAAGATATTGCGGGCTATATCAAGCAGGGCGATGTGAACTGGCCGACCTTCCCCGACGACGCCAAGTTCGGGGGCTAGTTTGTAGGCGGTGTGAGGGCAATCGGTCATGCGACTGCCCCCATTACCCAAAGTTATGACGCTTTTTCGAACGCGACCGAAATATCGAGCACCACGTCGTCGGAAATAACCGGAATGCCATAAGACACGCCAAATTCGCTCCGCTTGATCGTGGTTGTCGCATGGAAGCCGATAGTGGCTTTCTTGTTAAACGGATTGTTCCCCGCGCCTGAAAATTTCGCGTCCAGAACGACCGGTTTTGTTACGCCGTTCAGCGTCAGATCGCCGGTGATCTTTGCCGTCATGCCGCTGGCTTCGACTTTGGTCGACACAAATTTAGCATCGGCCGGGGCGGCACCGAAAAAGTCGGCTTTCCCGCCATTCTTACCGGGTGAGAGCATATGGCCGGTCAAACCGGCATTGGCTGTCGTCAATTTGCCGACGGGAATAGTGATGTCGACCTTGGCGGCGTTCGGCTTCGCTGGATCGATATTCAACGTACCTGTCGCGTCGCCAAAAATGCCGAAATAATCGTTGAAGCCGAAATGGCTTACGCGCCATCCGATCAATGTGTGGCTGGGGTCGGTTTTATAGGTACCGGCGGCGACCCGGCTAATGTCGGCAACGCCGGGCAATTGCGGCGCGCTTTGCGCCATCAATGGCAATGCGGCCAAAAGGGGCAAAGCAAGAAGAAATTTACGCATGGGGGATGCTCCAAAAATAAAAGGGGAGGCACCATGTTGATGCCTCCCCTTAAATAGTCAAGCTTTGATAGCGCCTAATTTTTCGCTTGGTCGACCAACTTATTCTTTGCGATCCATGGCATCATGGCGCGCAATTGCGCGCCGGTGGCTTCGATCGGATGGGCTGCCGCGGCCTTGCGCGCGGCTTTTAGTTCGGGTTGACCGGCGCGGTTGTCGAGAACGAAATTCTTGACGAAGCGGCCCGACTGGATGTCGGCCAATACGCGCTTCATTTCGGCCTTGGTTTCATCGGTGATGATACGCGGGCCGGTGGTGATGTCGCCATATTCGGCGGTGTTGCTGATCGAATAACGCATATTGGCGATGCCGCCTTCATAGAGCAGGTCGACGATCAGCTTGGTTTCATGCAGGCATTCGAAATAGGCCATTTCCGGCGCATAGCCAGCTTCGGTCAGGGTTTCGAACCCGGCCTGGATTAAATGGGTGATGCCACCGCACAGCACGGCCTGTTCGCCGAACAGATCGGTTTCGCATTCTTCACGAAAGTTCGTTTCGATAATCCCGCTGCGCCCACCGCCAACACCGCTGGCATAGGCAAGGGCGATATCATGCGCGTTGCCGCTGGCATTTTGCGCGATGGCGATCAGGCAGGGGACGCCGCCGCCTTTTTGATATTCGCTGCGGACGGTATGGCCGGGGCCTTTGGGCGCGATCATGATGACGTCAACATCGGCGCGTGGCTCGATCAGGCCGAAATGGACGTTGAGGCCATGGGCAAAGGCCAGCGCCGCGCCGGGTTTCATATTGGCGTGCAGATCGTCGGCGTAGATGGCGGCCTGATGCTCGTCCGGTGCAAGGATCATCAAAATGTCTGCCCAAGCGGCCGCATCGGCATTGGCGAGAACCTTGAAACCAGCGGCTTCGGCCTTCTTTGCGGTGGCTGACCCAGCGCGCAGGGCGATGGCCACATCGGCGACGCCGCTGTCGCGCAGATTCTGGGCATGGGCATGACCCTGACTGCCATAGCCGACAATCGCGATCTTCTTGTCCTTGATAAGGCCGAGATCACAATCGGCGTCGTAAAATACTTTCATCTCACTATTCCCTTTTCCATTACCGTCACCCTGAAACAAGTTCTGGATGACGGCGGTTTTGATTTCTATTGATTAGCTCGCTTCGCTGCCCCGCATCAGGCCAACGATTCCGGTGCGGCCAACCTCGACAAGGCCGACTTCGCGCATCAATGTGACGAAGGTGTCGATCTTGTCTGGGCCACCTGTAATTTCAAAAATAAAGCTGCTGACCGTCGCATCGATGACGCGGGCGCGGTAAATGTCGGCCAGCCGCATAGCCTCGACCCGCTGGTCACCCGACCCCTGAACCTTGACCAGCGCCAGTTCGCGTTCGACATGGGGGCCGGCCTCAGTCAGGTCGGTTACCTTGTGCACCGGCACCAGCCGTTCGCATTGCGCGATGATCTGGTCGATGACGGGCGGCGGACCTTTGGTGACGATGGTGATGCGGCTTGTCGTATGGTCTTCGCTGATGTCGGCCACGGTCAGGCTGTCGATATTATATCCGCGCGATGTAAACATGCCCGCGATCCGGGCCAAGGTTCCGGCTTCGTTATCGACGGTCAGCGTCAGGACGTGCCGCTCGGCGAGTTCTTCCTTGATATGCATCAGACCAGCGCCTTTGCTTCGTCATCCATCGTACCGGAAACTTCGTCCGAATTCAGGATCATTTCCGTGTGCGCCGCGCCAGATGGGATCATCGGGAAGCAATTCGCCTTTTTCGACACGCGGCAATCGAACATCACAGGGCCATCATAGGCAAGCATTTCGGCGATGGCGGCGTCCAGTTCCTCCGGCTTTTCGCAACGTATGCCCTTCCAGCCATAGGCTTCGGCAAGCGCGACAAAGTCGGGCAGGCTGTCCGAATAACTTTCGGAATAGCGGCTTTCATAGGTCAGTTCCTGCCATTGGCGAACCATGCCCATCCATTCATTGTTGAGGATGAAGACCTTGACCGGCAGGCGATATTGGGTGGCGGTGCCCATTTCCTGAATGTTCATCTGGATCGATGCTTCACCGGCAATATCGATGACCAGCGCATCAGGATGGCCCATCTGCGCGCCAATGGCGGCGGGCAGGCCATAGCCCATCGTGCCAAGGCCGCCGCTTGTCAGCCATTTATTGGGCGCATCAAAATGGAAATGCTGCGCGGCCCACATCTGGTGCTGGCCAACCTCGGTCGTGATGATCGGGGCCTTGTCCTTCGTTGCGGCAAACAGCCGTTCGATGGCAAATTGCGGCATGATTTCGTCGGTGCTGGCGGGGTAGTTCAGGCATTCAACCGCCCGCCAGCCTTTGATGCGTGCCCACCATTCGGTCAGCGGCTGCGGCTTGTACTTGCGCCCTTTCCACACATCGATCATTTGCCGGATCGCGGTGCCGACATCGGCGATAATCGGCAAATCGACACGGATTGTCTTGTTGATCGAGCTGCGGTCAATATCGATGTGGATTTTGTAACTGTCCGGTGAAAAGGCGTCCAGACGGCCTGTGACCCGATCATCAAAGCGCGCACCGAGGCAGAACATGACATCGCACTGGTTCATCGCCATATTGGCTTCATAAGTACCGTGCATCCCCAGCATCCCCAGCCATGCGTCGCCAGAGGCAGGATAGGCGCCCAGACCCATCAGTGTCGAGGTAACGGGCGCACCGCACAATTCGGCCAGTTCGCGTAAAGCGGCGCTGGCATGTGGGCCGGAATTGATAATGCCGCCGCCGGTGTAGAAAATCGGGGCCTTGGCATTGGCGAGCAGATCCACAGCCTTGTTGATCGCGACATAGTCCGCTTCACCTGCTGCATGGAAACGATTGGGAACATTGCTTTTGATGTCCGTCCGCGCGGTGGCGACCTGCACATTTTTGGGAATGTCGATGACCACCGGACCGGGACGGCCCTTGGTCGCAATCATGAACGCCTCCCGCACTGTGGCGGCAAGGTCGGCGGGGTCTTTCACCAGATAATTATGTTTTGAACAATGGCGGGTGATGCCGACCGTATCTGCTTCCTGAAAGGCATCGGTGCCGATCAGGGTGGTGGCAACCTGACCGGTAAGGACGATCATCGGTATCGAATCCAGAAAAGCATCGGCGATACCCGTTACTGCATTGGTTGCGCCGGGGCCGGACGTCACCAAAACAACGCCGGGTTTGCCGGTGGAACGCGCATAACCCTCCGCCGCGTGGGCGGCGCCCGCTTCGTGCCGGACCAGTACATGCTTGATCTTTTTCTGTTGGAACAAGGCGTCGTAAATCGGCAAAACCGCCCCGCCTGGATATCCGAATACGGTATCCACCCCCTGTTCAACGAGGCAGTCGATCAATATTTCCGCACCGGATTTTTCGGGCACTTTGTTGTCCTGTTCGATAATGTTCACATCACGGCTTGGCCTATATTTTCGCCATGCTGCGCTGCAATAGATTTAGCAAGAGGGGTGCCACTAGTTATTAGAATATATTGTGTCAACCATTATTATTGTAATAATATTTCAATTTCATCGCTATATTTGCCACTTAAAATATCATTCCGCCTTGCCCATGCCGCTGGTGACTGGTTTCTGAACCAGGTATATTGCCGTTTGGCATATTGCCGTGTCGCTATTTTGCCCAGCGCCACGGCGTCATCCTGCGACAATTGGCCAGACAGAAAGTCGGATATCTCACGAACGCCGATGGCGCGCATCACCGGGGCATCGCCGGGAATCCGCCGCGCCAGCAATGCCGAAACTTCTGCCACCGCACCTGCATCCATCATCGCGTCAAAGCGCCGATCGCACCGCTGATACAGCCAGTCACGCGGCGGCAGTAATATCAGGGGGCGCAATTCCACGGCATCACTTATGCCCCCCACTTTGTCCCGCCGCCAGTCGGCAATGCTGCGCCCCGTTGCCCTAAAAACCTCCAGCGCGCGGGCGATCCGGCTGCTGTCGGATGGTGCCAGCATCGCGGCCATTTGAGGGTCCAGGGACCGCAATTCGGCAAAAGCGGCGGCCACATCTAGGCTGCGGATTTCTGCGCGCAACATAGGGTCGATATCCGGAATTGGCGCGATACCATCCAGCAAGGTTCGCACGTAAAGCCCGGTGCCCCCGACCAGCACCGGCAAAGCGCCCGATTGATGGGCGCGGGTGATTTCCGTTTTTGCATCAGCCGCCCATTGCGCCGCAGAGCAGGTTTTGGTCCCATCCAGATAGCCAAATAGACGATGCGGCGCGCTCGTGAGTTCGTGGGGTGAAGGTTGCGCGCTCAATATCGGTAAATCGGAATATACTTGCGCGCTGTCGGCGTTGATAATCACAATATTACGCTTTTTTGCCAGATGCAGCGCGAGTGCGGTCTTGCCGCTGGCGGTTGGACCCGCAATAAGCGCCAACTTCGGCTTAGTTTCAGGATTCGATATGCCCATCGCCACGTTAATAGCAGCAGATTTGACCGAAAGCGGAGTAATTTCCGAAGCCTGTGACCGTCTGGCGCAGGCAGGCTGCATCCCGGCGGAGATCGAATGGATCGACACCGGCAAAGCCCTGGACATCGGCTTTACCGGAGACATAGCGTCCGCACGACGGGCGCTGTCCCCGCTTGAGGCGGATTTTGACATCATCTGCCAATCCGGCCTCCATCGCCGCAAGATGTTGCTGGTGTCCGATATGGATAGCACGATGATCACCGTCGAATGTATCGACGAACTGGCCGACTATGCCGGGATAAAGGTCGAAATTGCCGCGATCACCGAGCGCGCGATGGCAGGCGAGCTGGATTTTGCCGAGGCATTGACGGCGCGGGTCGCCTTGTTGGCGGGGCTAGATGAAAAAATCATTGCCCGATGCCTTGAAGAACGTGTGCGTCCAATGCCGGGGGCCGGGACTTTGGTAAAGACAATGGCCAATTGGGGCGCGCATCGGGTGCTGGTGTCGGGCGGATTTACGCGCTTTGCCGATGAGGTCGCGCACAATCTGGGTTTTGCCGAGGTTCACGCCAATATATTGGAAATTGTTGATGGCAATCTGACCGGTGCCTTGATCGGGTCGATTGTCGACGCGGCAACCAAGCGCGCGGTTCTGGAGGCTGCGGCGGCCAGACAGGGCATTTTGATGGAGGGGGCATTGGCGGTTGGCGATGGTGCAAACGACCTGCCCATGATCGCCGCTGCGGTTACAGGCGGGGGGATCGGTGCCGGTTTTCGCCCACGACCGGTTTTGGCGACGGCTTCCAATTTTGGGATCCGGCACAATGACCTGACCGCATTGCTCTATGCCCAAGGTGTCGGGCGCGGCGATTGGGCAGATTTTTAGACGATGATGGGAACCCTAAACGGTTTGAACTGGTTAGTGTTTCTGATACCAATGCCAACGTGGCCCTCGGGTCCAATGTGCGAAAATAGGAAAACAGCATGCGTTCATTTTTAACGATGTGTATCCTTCCCCTTGTGGCGGGATGTTCGACAATGGCCTCACCCCCGAACAGTGCGGCAACCGAGATCATATCTGCGGATTTAATAACCGCTGATGGCGTGTCGGTTGGCGTTGCTTCGCTGACAAAACAAAATGACGGGCTATATCTTGCGGTCAGCGCTCAGGCATCGACATCCGGGACATTCGGCATGCATCTGCACAGTATCGGCAAATGTGAAGGCCCTGATTTCGCCACCGCCGGGGGCCATTGGAACCCTGGAATGAAACAACATGGACGCGACAACCCGATGGGCGCGCATGGCGGCGACCTTCCCAATGCGATTGTTGGCGCGGATAACAAGGTGTTGTTGGTATTCCGGATACCCGATATAGTTTTAAAAGGCGAAGGCGGTTTGCTTGATGCAGACGGCGCGGCGCTGATCATTCATGAAAAGCAGGATGATTATAAAACCGATCCAACGGGAAATAGCGGTAAACGCGTGATATGCGGCGTGTTTAAGGGATGATATCTGGGCAGAAGGTGTTGGGAAATTGCTCCTAACGCCCTCTTTTGACGGAGCCGTTGTGAATATTTTTCGTCAGAAGGAATAAGAAAAAAAGGAAGAAGAGGCGCAATTTTTTAAATCACGCCGCCGTTACTTTTTCCTTATTATTCTTTTTCCTTCTGACGAAAAAAACCGGCGCCGCGGGTTAGACCAGAGCCTAAGCCTTGTCGGCGAACAATAACGTCCCCGGAGCGACCTGCTGGAGTATCTGTCCGATATCATTTTGGTCAAAGGCGAAGCAGCCTTGGCTTCTGCCGATTTTGCCCTGTTCCTGAATGAGCGACCTGTTCACATACCAGGCCGGATGAATGACAATCGCCCGCGCTTCCGCCTGGTCATTTTGCGGTTCGAGGCCAAGCAGGCGGCGGGATTCGCCATATTGGCCGAAATAGGTTTCGCCGACCATATAGGCACCCGCCGAGGTCGCTTCTGACCCATGGCTGTTGGAAAAGCTTTGGACCCAACCGCTGTGCGAAGGATCAGAGCCTTTGCCATGGGCGACAAGGAATGAGGTCGCTTTCCCGCTTTTAAGATCAACGATATAAAAACGCGGGTCGCGTGATGGTTTTGAAAAATCGGCAATGGCCAACCGGTCGGTCACATGGATGCGGGACCGGTGCGTGTCCAGGGCGGCCTTGGCCCGTGCGAGCAAAATCGGCGAGGGGCCGTCACCTGCCGGTGTTCCGGTGCCCGACTGGAAAATGACATCGTGCGCGAAACCGGGCGCGGCGAAGGCTGCGGCACCGATGATGGCCGAATGGAAAAACTGTCTGCGCCCAAAATTGATCATGATAGGAGAGATAGTGACTGGCAAGCGTTGCTAAAAGCCTTACATCCGGCATTTGGCCGCAAATTGCGGACGGTTAGGCTCGATTATTTTTGCTGCCACGCGAAAATCCGGTCGAAAGCATCGTCGGCAATTGCTATATGGGCAGAATAACGCAGGTCGCAAAAAGCGTATCCATCTTCATTCGGGGCATTTTCATGCAGTTCCTTGCGATCATTCGCAATTTGTCGGCCAGCCTGATGCTGGTAATCACCGCGCCTGCCTTGGCGCAGGTGGCAGGGGAGGGCGCTGCGACGCAGCAACTGCCGCCGCCGCCTGTTGCGCCGCCAATGCAGCAGGCGGAAACGCCCCCGCCGTCGTTAACGCCCCCGCCGCCCGCCCCAAAACCGGTCCGCAAGAAGGGACCTGTCGACGCGCTCAAACCGGGTCAATTTGTTTGGGAAACGCGGGAAAGTTATGAAGGGCCGATGAAAATTGTGGTCGTGCTCGATATCCAGCGGATCTATGTTTTCCAGAATGACAAGCTGCTGGGTTTCAGCACGATTTCCTCCGGTAAAAAGGGGAAGGAAACGCCGACTGGCTATTTCAATATTCTGCAAAAGAATATCGATCATAAGTCAAATCTCTACAGCAACGCGCCCATGCCCTATATGCAGCGGCTGACCTGGGACGGCATCGCCATGCATGGCGGCCAATTGCCCGGCTATCCCGCTTCCCATGGGTGCATCCGCCTGCCGCATCCTTTTGCAAAGGCCCTGTTTGATGCAACGCAGATGAATCAGGAAGTGGTCGTGCTGCAAAATATTTCGACCCCTGTGAAGCGGCCCGAGCCCAAGGTGGAGCCTGTGGCTGAACCAGCGGTGGAAACGGGGGTCCCTGTTAATCAGCCCGGACCCATAGCACCAATCGCGGTGCCCGGTACCTGAAGGGCGAAAATCCCGATTGACGTTTACGCTAACGTAAAGTAGTGACGTTAGTGCAACGAAGAGGGATAACGTCGCTATGGATCATCTGTCACGAAATGAACGGCATGCCGATGCCACAATTGACACGCCTGATGTATTCAATCGCGATTCCTTTACAATTTCCGATTTGTCGACCGAATTTGACGTCACCGCCCGTGCATTGCGCTTTTATGAGGATCAAGGGCTTATTTCGCCGGAACGACTTGGTCTGGCGCGTATCTATTCGAAGCGGGACCGGGCGAGGTTGGCGTGGATATTAAGGGCGAAGCGCGTCGGGTTCAGCCTTGCGGAAATTCGCGAGATGATCGACCTGTATGACCTGAATGATGGCCGCAATATCCAGCGCCGCGTGACAATCGAAAAATGCCGGGACCGTATCAATTTATTAAAGGCGCAACGTGATGATATCGAAAGCGCGATCAACGAACTGACCGACTTTGTAGCCATGGTCGAACAGGTCGAAGAATCCGAAAAATCGGCTGCGGCCTGAAACTTTTTATCTTTACCCGTCGAAGGACATATCATGCCAAATTATCAAGCTCCCGTTCGTGACACCCAATTTGTTATCAACGAAGTTTTGGGTATTGAACGCTTCGCCAACCTTCCCGGTTTTGAAAATGCCAGCGCCGACATGATCGAGGCGATTTTGGGCGAGGGTGCGAAATTTGTCGAGGGCGTGCTGTTCCCGCTTAATCAGGTTGGTGATTTGCAGGGCTGCACCCGGCACGAAGATGGCAGCGTGACGACCCCTGACGGGTTTAAGGAAGCGTATAAGCAATATTGCGATGCCGGCTGGGGCACCTTGTCCGCGCCTGCCGAATTTGGCGGTCAGGGCATGCCGCACATCGTGTCGATGGCGTTTGAAGAATATATGGCCAGTTCCAACATGGCATTTGCCATGTATCCCGGCCTGACCCACGGCGCGGTATCGGCGATACTGGTCAAAGGCAGCGAAGAGCAAAAGGCCAAATATGCCCCGAACATGATCTCGGGCAAATGGGGTGGAACCATGAACCTGACGGAGCCGCATTGCGGCACCGATCTGGGCCTGATCCGCACCAAGGCGGTTCCCAATGGCGATGGGTCACATTCCATTACCGGCATGAAAATCTTCATTTCATCCGGCGAGCATGACTTGACCGAAAATATCATTCATCTGGTGCTGGCAAAGACACCCGATGCGCCGGACAATGTGAAGGGCATCTCGCTGTTCATCGTGCCCAAATTTCTGGTCAATGATGATGGAACGCTGGGCGCACGCAATGCACTTTCTTGTGGATCGATCGAACATAAAATGGGCATTCACGGCAATTCGACCTGCGTGATGAACTATGACGGCGCGACCGGTTATCTGGTGGGCGAAGAAAATAAGGGCCTTGCCGCGATGTTTATCATGATGAATATCGCGCGCCTTGGCGTGGGGCAGCAAGGTTTGGGCATTGCCGAAGTGGCGTATCAAAACGCGGTGCATTACGCACAGGACCGGCGTCAGGGACGGGCGCTTACCGGCCCGAAGGACCTTGACCAGAAAGCCGACACCCTGTTCGTCCACCCCGATGTCCGCCGGATGTTGATGGATGCCAAAGCCTTTACCGAAGCAATGCGCGCCTTATGTCTGTGGGGCGCATTGCAGGCCGATTTGCTGCATCACGCACAGACCGAGGAAGAACGGCAGATGGCCGATGACCTGCTGTCATTGCTGACGCCGGTTATCAAAGGATATGGCACCGACAAGGGCTATGAAATCGCGACCAACGCGCAACAGGTTTATGGCGGACATGGCTATATTGGCGAATGGGGCATGGAACAATATGTCCGCGATGCGCGGATCGCCATGATCTATGAAGGCACCAATGGCGTGCAGGCGATGGACCTGGTTGGCCGCAAGCTGGCGCAAAATGGCGGCCGTGCGGTTCAGGCCTTTTTTAAGGTTGTCGATGACGAATGCGCTTCGGCAAAATCGGGTGCGCTCGCCGACCTTGCCGGTCGTCTGGAAAAAGCCAATGGCGAATTGAAGGCGGCGACCATGTGGTTCATGCAAAATGGCATGGCGAACCCGGACAATGTCGGGGCAGGCGCACATCATTATATGCATATCATGGGCATTATCGCGCTCGGGCTGCAATGGTTGCGTATGGCCGAAGCGGCGCAGCGGGCGCTTGATGCGGGAACCGGAAACGCGGCTTTTTACGAAACAAAGCTCGTTACGGCGCGCTATTTTGCGGAACGATTCTTGCCCGATTGCGGTTCGCTGCGTCGCAAGATTGAAGCCGGAAGCGAGGCGATTATGGCGCTATCACCCGCGATGTTTGCCGTCGCCTGACGGTCAACGGGGCGTGAATTGCGATGGGAAGAGGCGGGTTTTCGGCCAGCCTCTTTCCCGCCACTTACCGACGCATGATGCTGGCGTGCGGACCATATTTGGCCGATGTTCGGCTTTGACAGGGGGTTGGCTTTTAAGGAGCAACCAATGTCTCAAAAACAAAAATGGGTCGCGAGCACTGTCGTATCGGCAATCGCAGCTTTAACTTTCCACAGCGCGGCTGTCGCGCAAACGGCACCTGCGCCCGAAGGGGCGGTGCCACCACCGACAATCGATTCCAACGAAGATGGCAAACCCGACGCATGGGATCGTGATGGGAATGGTGTGCCCGATGCGTGGGATGTGAATGGAGACGGCAAACCGGACCGATTCGATAATGATGGCGACGGCAAGCCCGACGACCCGATGGAGAAGAAATCCAAAGCTGAATAAGAGCGCCTTCGGGTCGCAAGGGGCGCTCATCAAAGCGGAGCCGGGGCACGATCTGCCCCGGCCCGTTTCATTCATTCCACTGGCAGGAAGTCGGGCACCGACAGATAGCGTTCGCCGGTGTCATAGTTGAAGCCCAAGATTCTGCTTCCGCTAGGCAGATCGGGCAACTTCTGCGCGATAGCGGCCAGTGTCGCACCTGATGAGATGCCGACCAGCATGCCTTCTTCACGCGCTGCACGGCGGGCCATTTCCTTTGCGCTTTCGGGATCAACCTGAATAACGCCGTCGAGCAACGCCGTATGCAAATTGGCAGGGATGAAGCCTGCGCCTATGCCTTGGATGGCATGTGGCCCCGGTTGGCCGCCGCTGATGACGGGGGACAATGTGGGTTCAACTGCAAAAATCTTGATGGCGGGCCACGCCTTTTTCAACACTTCGGCGCACCCGGTAATATGTCCGCCGGTGCCAACACCGGTTATCATGGCGTCAATGGGCGTGTCCGCGAAATCGGCCAATATTTCCTGAGCGGTCGTGTGGACATGTACATCGATATTGGCGGGGTTTTCAAATTGTTGCGGCATCCAGGAATTGGGCGTTCCGGCCACCAGCTCCATCGCGCGTTCGATGGCGCCCTTCATACCCTTTTCACGGGGTGTCAGGTCAAATGTCGCCCCATAAGCAAGCATCAGGCGGCGGCGTTCGAGCGACATGGATTCGGGCATGACAAGGATCAGCCGATATCCCTTGACCGCCGCCACCATGGCCAGCCCGACGCCGGTATTCCCCGAAGTCGGCTCTATAATCGTTCCGCCGGGCTTCAGGCTTCCGTCCTTTTCCGCAGCTTCGATCATGGCAAGGCCGATCCGGTCCTTGATCGATCCGCCGGGGTTTGATCGCTCCGACTTCACCCACACTTCGGCGCCTGCAAACATCCGGCCAAGGCGGATATGCGGGCTGTTGCCGATGGTTTCGAGGATGGATTGCGCTTTCATGGACTTTTTCCTCTATATTGCGGTTCGAATGTGCGGGCATTTTTTAGTTCAGGGAACAGCCATGCCCATAGGCCTGTTACCATTATGGCACCGGCGCCGCCAAAAACAACCGCGCCGACAGGACCAAGCAAAGCGGCAGCCACCCCGGATTGCAGTTCGCCCAGCTCATTGGAGGCCGAAATGGCGAGGCCGGACACGGAACTGACCCGCCCGCGCATGTCATCGGGCGTGTTCAATTGAACAAGTGAGGATCGCACATAGACCGAAAGCATATCGGATGCACCAAGGATGACCAGCATCACCAATGCCACCGCCATGCCAGCGCCCATGTTCAGCCAGTCGATCCGGCCATTGCCAAAGACCCGCGCCCCGATTTCATGGCTGAACCCGAAACCGATGGTCGCCAGACCGAATATGACCACCGCCCAGAGCATCTTGCTGCCCACATTATGGCGCAAGGGGCGCAGGGTCAGGAGTAAGGCAACCAGCGAAGCCCCAACCGCCGGGGCAGCCCGCAATTGCCCCAGCCCATCGGGCCCAACCTGCAAAATGTCGCGCGCATATACCGGCAACAATGCCGTCGCCCCGGCCAGCAGCACGGCAAATAAATCCAGCGTAATCGCGCCCAGTAAAAACCGTTCGCTCCATGTGTATTTGATGCCATCGATCATTTGCCTGACGGGATGTATTTTACGCTCCATAGGCGGCGGAAACACCGGTTTGACGAAGCTGAGGCTGATGGTTGCAAGCAGCAACAGGCCAGCCGACACCCAATATGGCGATGATGGATTGCCCGCAAACAGCAACCCGCCGCTTGCGGGGCCTATGACCGACCCGACTTGCCAGGCAATGGAACTTAACGCGATGGCGCGGGGCAGGGATGCGGCGGGCACGATATTGGGTGCAATGGCCGACATTGCCGGCCCGACAAACACCCGCGCCACCCCGTGCAACGCGGCAAAGCCAAAAAGCAGTGGTAGGGTCAACATATCATGCAAGGTGAACCACCCCAGCGTCAATGCGACCAGCATATCGATGCAGTTGGCCACCCTTGCCACTGTCCGGCGTTCCCACCGGTCCGCGGCCCATCCGGCAACCGGGGTCAGCAATGCTAGCGGGATGAACTGGAATAACCCCAATAGTCCCAGTTGCAGAGATGCTTCGCGGATCGACATCCCATAGTCACTGCGCGCAATGTCATAGGCCTGATATCCAATGACGACGACCATGCCCATGGTCGCCAGGACCGCCATGAACCGGCTGAGCCAAAAATAGCGGTAATCGGGGATGGAGAGCGGATGGACTTCGGCTGCGGTCATCCTTTGTCTCACTATGGACGAATGCGAAGATGTGCAATCAAGTTGATCGGTTATCTTCACCACGAATTCAATCGAATAACAACCCGCGCCCTTTTCTCCGCTTTGTCACCCTGAACTTGGTTCACCTTCGGTGACTGCGTTCCAGGGTCCATCTATCGGTTCATTTCTGTCGTCACTGCGGCAACCCGCAGCGCGACGCGCGGTTGCGCTGCGCTTTGCACCGAGAAGAAATCTGCGGGATGGACCCTGAACCAAGTTCAGGGTGACGGGGGAGGAAAGTATCAGGGTGGCGGGAGTGAGGTATCAGGGTAGCGGGAGTGAGGTATCAGGGTGAGAGGTATCAGCCTGACGGGGTGAGAGCTAACGCGACGTGGCTCTTGCTTTTTCCGCCAACTCCGGCGTCAGGTCATATATGATCTCATGAATCTGCACGGTGCCTTCTATTCTGGAAATGCGGATGTCCTTGGGTACACATGAAACCGGATTTTCAGGATCATGGAATGTCCTGACAATCGGTTGCGAAAAATCTCCCGGGTTTTCGCCGATTACCGTTGCGAATGTACCATCGGTGAGCTGGACCACGGTTCCAATTGGCGAAATGCCGAGGCTTTCAATAAAAATACGGAGCAGCGATTGGTCAAAATGACCTTTCCAGCTTAACATTTTTGATAACGCAACCGCGCCGGACAGCGGCGCATTGTAACTGCGCTGCGACGTGATCGCGTCGTAGACATCGCAGATTGCGGCCATTCGTGCGGCCAGACTTAAATCCTCACCCTTGATTTTATGGGGATAACCTGTGCCGTCCATTTTTTCGTGATGGTGCAGGCACACATCCAATGCGGTTTCGGTCCCGCATTTTGCCGACGATAATATGGCATGGCCTTTTTCCGGATGACTGCGGACAATGCGCCATTCGTCTTCATCCAATTTGGCCGGCTTGTTCAAAATCACATCAGGGATCGCCATTTTCCCAAGATCGTGGAGCATTCCGGCCATGCCCAGATCCTGCACGACAACCTCATCCAGCCCCAGCTTTCGTGCCAGATTTATCATCAAGGCGCAGACTGAAACTGAATGCAGGAACGTATATTCATCCTTTGTTTTCAGCCGTGCGATATTCAGGATTATGGTCGGATCTTTGTTGACGCTGTCCGAAATCTGCGCGACCAGATTTGTTAGCTTGCGCGTCGATATGGCTTTCCCCATGCGCGCATTGCCGAAAAGGGTCATCACCTCGGTCTTGGATCGGTGCAACATTTTTGAAGCGCGCTGCATTTCGGCTTCGCGCGCCGCACCAACCAAGGGTATCGGTTTGCTATTGGGACCATGTGGCGCAGGTGTTGTCGGCACGGGACTGGATTTTACCAGGACCGCTTCGTGGGCGATATCGCCCGGCGGAGCTGGAATGCTGACGACATCAGGAACAGGGTCATGCCTGGGCTGCGGGGCGAGCCCTTTGCTATCATCAATGACAATCACGCGGGTTCCCAACGCCAAAAGCGTCGACAAATCCGCTTCATTATTTATCAGGAATCGCCGCCGCCAAAACGGATGATTGTACCAGGACAGGTCAAGTGAATGGACATACATTCCGACCCGAAGTTGCTCGGCCTCTATTTCAATTAGCATGGCGTTCCGCGTCTGAACGTCCCTCTTGACGAAGTAACCAGGATTCAAGCTCACTATATTTATACGCGTTGACGAGCTTCAATCCGGCCGAATTGGCATTGCACCAGATGACGACGGCGCGGTGGCGGGGCAGTCCATCCGCTTCGATCATTACGGTCGCGCCACTTGGAACGTTTAATAGGTCAATAACGCGTAATCCTGACGCTGAAATATCTATAATCTGGCAAAGCTGGTTGCCGTCTGCGGTTTCAATCGTTGCCGGAGCAAAGCAACAAAAGCGGGGCGGTCTTGGCTTGATCCGCATGATGCTGACTTCGGTCCGTTTCCAGATTTCATTGAGGTCAATTGCGTTTTGAAATTCCACACCCGCCTGCGATTTTCGGACCCAGCGAACAATGCCATGCAGTTTCAGGTTCGAACGAAACTCTATTTCGATCGGCTGCCCGACTTGCAGCTCGATCAGCGTCTCGATGTTCGCGCCTTTGACCGAAATGTTCAGGATACGGCATGGCTGTTGCCGCCCGCCAGCCTCCAGCTTGGCGGTAAGCATCACCGAAACCTGGCGTTCACCCGCACGCCGGTCGCTCACCGGTTGGGCATCGTCCGATATTGGGGTTGAAACTATGTTCAACGAAGGGTTCAGTTCCATGAAATGGTCCATTTCTCTGGCGCGTAAACATTCGCCACTGGTATTTCATGGTTTTACGGCGGTTTGGTGCGGATCTTTAGGGGCGGAACGATATATTTTCCTTTGAACAGGCGTTATTGTGTGAGAGCGTGGAGGACATGATATCGTCCGACGCTGAACTCATGGAAAAGAGCCTGATTGCGGGGGCCAACGCAGGGGTAGAGCTGCGATTTGCCCTGTTCGACAAATTTTTTGCGGCTTGGCCCGAACGGCGTTCCGATTTTCTGAACCTTGATGCTGCGTCCCGGCGCATGACCGATGAAACGCTGGAAATGATGATGGGATTGGCGAGGGGCGAGGAACAATGGGTCTGGCCACTGGTTGCCGAACTGGCCTTCACCCACCGCAATTTCGGGCAATTACCGTGGGTTGAATATGAAAGCTGGATCGCTTTGACCATTGAAACGGTCGCAGAAGCGGCCGGCACGGACTGGAATAGCGAAACCGAAGCAGCGTGGATCCGTCAAGGGGACCGGTTGAAGGCATTCATCGCAGAAGCGCGCACCGGGTGGGATGACGTCATGCCGGGCCATGTCGCTGGCCGCATTTCACCCCGTTGATACGAAACTGTCCATCACCCGTTTACGCCCGGCAGTTTCAAAGTCGATTTCCAGCTTGTTGCCCTCAATTTCCGCGATGCTGCCATAGCCGAATTTTTCGTGGAAAACGCGCATTCCGATTGAAAGGTCGCTGCGGCCTTTATTGCCTAAACTTACCGCGCTCTTTGTATTTTCGGCGATGCGCTGTGGTCTGGGGTTAAATCCACCGCTGGTCGCGGCCCGTTGCCAGCCGGGGCCGCGTGCATTGCTGCGTCCCTGATTGGCGGCGGCGAGATGGGCAAAGGGGTCGGATTGTTCGGACCAGTTTGCCCGCCACAGCGATGCTCCGCCCGTCATCGTCTGTTCGGCCTCGATATGATCTAGCGGCAATTCTTCGATGAAGCGACTTGGAATGCTTGACGTCCATTGGCCATAGATGCGGCGGTTGGCGGCGTGGATGATGGTGCATTTGCGCCGCGCACGGGTAATCGCGACATAGGCGAGGCGACGTTCTTCCTCCAGTGAGGCGAGGCCGCCTTCATCCAGGGCACGCTGCGACGGGAAAATGCCGTCTTCCCATCCTACAAGAAATATATTATTATATTCCAATCCTTTGGCGGCATGAATTGTCATGATGGTGACGCTGGCGCCTGTGTCGCCCCGGTCATTGTCCATGACCAGACTGACATGTTCCAGAAACTCGCCCAATGTTTCATATTCTTCCATCGCGCGCGCAAGTTCGTTCAGGTTTTCGAGCCGTCCCGATGCCTCAACACTGCGTTCGGCCTGTAACACAGCGGTATAGCCGCTTTCGTCCAAGATCAGCCGCGTCAGATCAGCAGGCGTCATGCGCGACGCCTCGTCCCGCCAGCGGGCGATGTCGACGACAAGGTCGGCAAGCGACTTGCGCGCTTTGCCGGAAAGTTCGTCGGTACCCACCAACCGGGCGGCGGCAACGCTGAGCGGGGCTTGGTCGGCGCGGGCAAGGATGTGGATCTTTTCCACAGCCTTATCCCCAATGCCGCGTTTTGGGACATTGACGATGCGTTCAAAGGCGAGGTCATCGGCGGGTTGGTTGACAATCCGCAAATAGGCAATCGCATCGCGGATTTCGGCCCGTTCGTAAAAACGAAAACCACCGATTATCCGATAGTTAAGGCCGATTTGTATGAAGCGGTCTTCAAATTCGCGGGTCTGATGCTGGGCGCGGACGAGGATGGCGATACTGTCAAGGCTTTCCCCCTTATATTGCAGGCTCTCGATTTCTTCACCGACACGCCGTGCTTCTTCAGGACCATCCCACACGCCGATGATACGGACCTTTTCGCCTTCATCCAGCTCGGTCCACAAGGTCTTGCCCAGACGCGCGCTGTTGGCGTCGATCAGGCCGCTGGCGGCGGCCAGGATATGGGGTGTGCTGCGGTAATTTTGTTCCAGCTTGATGATCTTCGCGCCCGGAAAATCCTTTTCAAAGCGCAGGATATTGGCAACTTCCGCCCCGCGCCAGGAATAGATGCTTTGGTCGTCATCGCCCACGCAGCAGATATTCTTCCGCTTTTGCGCGAGCAGACGCAGCCAGAGATATTGGACGGCGTTGGTGTCCTGATATTCGTCGACCAGGATATATTTGAACTGCGCCTGATATTTTTCAAGAATATCGCGATTGTTCTTGAGCAGGTTCAAACCGTGCAGCAGCAAATCCCCAAAGTCGCAGGCATTTAGGGCCAGAAGCCGCGCCTGATACAGCGCGTACATCCGCTGTCCCTTACCATTGGCAAAAGCTTCATTGTCGGCTGCATCGAGGTCCGATGGCGATTTTCCGGCGTTTTTCCACTTGTCGAGCAAGGCCGCAAGGCCGCGGGCAGGGAAGCGCTTTTCATCAAGGTCTTCGGACTGGATCAACTGCTTCAACAGGCGGATCTGGTCGTCGGTGTCGATGATGGTGAAATTGCTTTGCAAGCCGATAATCTCGGCATGGCGGCGGAGGAGTTTGGCGCCGATGCTGTGGAACGTCCCCAGCCACGGCATGCCCTCAACCGCTTCGCCCACCATCGCACCGATCCGTTCACGCATTTCGCGCGCGGCCTTGTTGGTGAAGGTGACCGCCAATATTTCCGATGGCCATGCAAGCCGCATATACAATATCTGCGCCATACGTGCAGTCAGGGCGGCCGTCTTGCCAGTGCCAGCGCCCGCCAACAGAAGCACTGGCCCTTCGGTGGTCAACACGGCCTCACGCTGCGGCGGATTCAGGCCGTGCAACCACGGCGGATCATTTTGTAAACTTGCTTCGGGCATCAGCGAACAGTTAGGGAACGGAACGCCTCGGTGCAAGCTTTGCAAACACCCGTCCGTCGATTGCGACCAAACCCAACCCAATCAACGCCGCACCGATCACTTCTTTTGTCGCAAATGACTCCCCAAGTGCAAGGACGCCAAGGATGATTGCGACAACGGGCTGGATAAAGGCAACAAGCATCGCATTGGATGCGCCTGCGCGGTCGATCAGCCGGAAATAGAGGAAATAAGCAAAAGCCGTTGATGGAATGGCAAGACCAAATGCGCCGACCCATGCATCCCAACGGGCGAAGGGCAGGGTCCATGGCTGGTCAATTATCAGCATGAACGGCAGGATGAGGATCGCCGCGGTGAATACCTGACCTGTTGCAACGACAATCGGCGTCATCGTGGATTGTGATAAGGTGCGCCCGTAAATTGCGGCGACGGCGTAGAGGACGGTCGCAAAAAGACAGGCGATTTGCGCCAGAACATCGCTCGTCATGCCTTTGAGCGCGCCGGTTCCAACCATCACGATGATACCCGCTAAACCTAATAACACGCCTACGATCCGCGACGGTGTGGCCTTTTCATGCTGTGTGAACATATGGGCGAGCACTACGCCCCAAAGCGGCGTAGTCGCATTCAATATCGATCCAAGACCCGTACTGATATGGGATTGTCCCCAGAAAAACAGCATGAAAGGAAAGGCCGCATTCAGCCCGCCCAACACAAATAGCTGTCCCCAGCTTCGGCGGTCGGTCGGCAGTTTCTGCCCCAGATAGGCCAACGCGATCAACATCGGGGGCACCGCAAGCGCCATCCGCAAAAAAGCGAGGGTCGTCGGCGGAAAACTCCGTAATCCCAGCGAAATCATGAAAAAGGCCCCGCCCCAGATGAGCGACAGCAGCATGATAATGCCCCAATCGCCACCTGAAATTCTAGGGTTGGTCATAAAATTTCATCCGGTCGAAGCAATGTCAGGCGCGCCTTGCCGACGTCACGAACCGTATCGATCACAAAGCCTTTGACATCAATGGTCTCCTTGGTGTCTGTCTCGATACTGATCCATGCAGACGGCGCGAACCAGCGCAACCGCGCCAGTTTGTCGAGTGCCACAGATCCCGCGCCGCTCGCATATGGCGCGTCCATGAAGACAAGATCAAAAGGCTTTATGGCCGAACCCAGTGAAAGCACTGAGCCGCGACGAATGTCGGACTGCGCCTTGGCCGCAAGCTTGTCGATATTGGTTTCCAGCGCCTTCAGTGCGTTGGCATCCTGCTCGACAAAAGTGCAATGCGCCGCGCCGCGCGACAATGCCTCCAGCCCCAATGCGCCTGACCCGGCAAACAGGTCCAGTACAGCCAATTCCTCAAAGGAACCCAGGCGACTGTTCAGCATGGAAAACAGCGTTTCGCGGGTGCGATCCGCCGTCGGTCGGGTCGTATCCCCCTTGGGCGCCACTAAAGGCCGCGACCGCCATTGGCCGGCAATGATCCTCATAACTCCCCACCCGCTTGCGGGAGGGGCAGGGGGAGGGTGAGGGTGCGCGAGAGGTGGTGAGGTGCGTGACCCTCCCCTAACCCCTCCCGCAAGCGGGTGGGGGACTTCATTTCAATGTCTTTCGAAACTCGATCAGGTCCACCCTACGCACCTCTCCGACGCTTCCGGGGGCCATGTCACCCAACACAAATTGTCCATATCGGGTGCGGATCAGGCGGCTGACCTCAAGGCCGAGATGTTCCAAAACGCGCCGTACTTCGCGGTTTTTGCCCTCTGTCAAGGTCATTTCGATCCAGCCATTGCGTCCCGTCCGTCGTTCCAGATTGGCGTCGATCTGGCCATAGCGAACGCCTTCGATCTCGATGCCATGGATCAACTCTTCCAACTGCTCCTGCGTGACATCGCCAAAGCAGCGTGCACGATAGGTGCGTTCGATTCCGGTGGAGGGTAATTCCATCTGCCGTTTGAATTCGCCATCATTGGTCAGCAACAACAAGCCTTCGGTATTCAGGTCGAGCCGTCCAATCGGCATCAGACGCGGCAAATCCTTGGGCAAAATATCATAGATGGTTTTGCGCCCGCTAAAATCGCGTTCAGCCGTCAAACATCCTTCGGGCTTGTGGAACAGATAGAGCTGCGTCGGTGCCGGTTGTCCCACAGCCTTGCCATCCACCGCAACGCCATGCAGCGATTTCAGCACCGTTGCGGGCGTTTCGACCTTCTCGCCATTCAGGGTGATCCGTCCATCGGCGATCATCCGTTCAATCTCCCGCCGAGAGGCAACACCGGCGCGGGCGAGCAATTTCGCGATGCGTTCCTCGCCATCAACACGTTCCAATGCACCCTTGGACGGGGCAGCATCGGGCCGTGCTTTACGCACGGGCTTTGTGTCCCAGCGAAGGCGGGGTGGTTTGGCGGGGCGCGCGGGCGCTCTGGTCGGTGGTTTGGCCATGATTGCGCCTTTGACGCATTGCGATTGAAAAGTCACGTCACTGTTAAAGTCACTTCATTGTTAAAGTCACTGGCCATTCAGGAAAATGACGTTAGTCATTCAGACAAAGAATATCGGAGGGGTCCGGATGTCGGTCGATTTAGCACGCTTTTTCATTTTTATCGCGATCCTTGCATCTTTGCCAGTGATCGCGTTGCTCGTTCCCGCATTCCGTCCCTATCTCCGTAAAAATCCGGTCATCACCTTTCTTCTGGGAATATCGAGCGGTTTCCCGCTCACCCTGCTGGTCGCCACCATGACATTCTGGTTGGCAAAAGTCGGCATTGATACCGCGACGATTGGTTTCGCGGTGGCATTGGGCATTCCGTACACGATCAAGTTTCTTTGGGCGCCTTTGGTCGACAAATTGCGTTTGCCATTTTTGACGAAAGCCTTCGGCCAGCGTCGCAGTTGGCTGTTTTTCGTGCAGGCGTTGCTGTTCTTTTCGATATGGCAATTGGGGGCAAGCAACCCGCAACCGGGCAACATGACGCTGTTCGCAATCTGGGCGCTGATTACAGCGTTCCTCTCCGCGACGCAGGATATCGTCATCGATGCCTATCGCATCGAGATATTAGAAGAAGACGAATTTGCCCACGGAACGGCAACCAACCAATTCGGATATCGCACTGGCAATCTGATTGCGGGGGCAGGCACGATCTATTTCGCTTCCCAAGAAGGATTAGGCCTTGGGTGGGCCACTGCCTACGGATTGACCGCTTTCTGTATCATTCCAGCCATTGTCGGTGCGCTTTGGGCGGGTCCGGGCAAATTTGTGGACCGGTTCGCGCATGTGTCCGGCATGAAGCCTGGCCAGTGGTTAACCGAAGCGGTGGTTAATCCGTTCCGCGAATTTCTGACACGGCACGGTGCCTTCATCATATTGGGCTTTGTGCTGGTCTACAAAGTGGGCGATGCCATGGGGCAAGCGATGCTTAGTCCGATGATCGTCGATCTTGGCTTTTCCGATCTGGATTATATTTCCGCGAACAAGCTCTGGGGCTTTGGCGCACTGATTGTTGGTTCTGCCTTAGGCGCACCCTTTATATTGTGGCTTGGCATGGGCCGGGCGCTTCTGATTTCGGGCTTGATGATGATGTTTTCGAACGTCATGTTCATGATATTGGCGGCTTCCGGCAACAATTACTGGATGATGGTTGCCGCGATTTGCACCGAAAATATGACCAGCGGCATAGGCTTGACCGTGTTCACAACCTATTTGTCGGGGCTATCCAGCATTGCTTACACCGCTACGCAATTCGCCTTGCTATCTTCATTTGCGGGTGTTGGTCGCACTTTCATGGCCGGACCTGCGGGCATTGTCGCCGAAAAGGTGGGTTGGGTCGGTTTCTGGGGCTTTACTGTGGTGGCAGCTATTCCGGGAATGATACTGCTATGGGTCCTGTGGAGTAAAGGCTATGTTGTACAGAGTATTCATCAGGTGGAGGCAGTCGACGAGAAGGCACTGAAAGAACCGGTGGGACCTGCCCGCATCTTTGGCTTTGTCCTCGTTGTCGTAGGTCTAATTGGCCTCCTCTTGTCGCAACCCTTGGAACTCGCGAATAGCATAACAGCTATTTTTGCAGCGGTCTTGGCGTTGGGTGGCTTGCTGGCTTGGAAGGGACAGGGAAAGCTCTCAGGTTCGCAAGTTTCGTAATCCTCGAAACAAAGAGATGGTCACCCTGAACTGGTTCCATGGTCCATTTTGCCTCTCTACGTCTGACCTGCGTGGCACGGTTTCGTTTGTATATGCCGAAACCCAGACCCACATTTTGTCATTCCCGCGCAGGCGGGAATCCATGGCGTGACTTTTCGGTTGGAATGGTTCGCGCAAAGACGCGAAGACGCCAAGGGGTTGCTTTGTGCCTTCGCGTCTTTGCGCGAACAATAGGCGTTGTTAGGTGGCAAGGGCAGCCCATGGATCCCCGCCTTCGCGGGATGACAATGTCGGGCGCTTTGGTGACCAAGTCATGAAAACCTACCCGCAAGTTCAGGGTGACGGTATGGAGACAAGTTCAATCCGGGATTTGCTCATTTGCGCGCAAAACTTCGCCCGCAAGATAGAGCGAACCGCAGATCAGCACATCGCCGCTTGGCTCTGTTGCTGTGATCCGGTCCAAAGCCTCGGACACGGTCGCGACTGGGTATGTATTCAATACGCCCATATCGTCCTGGACCAACCGGCATAGATCCTTAGCGTCATGATGCTCATGTCCGGGGATGGGCACAGCATGTAGCGATGCGATCTTATCGGCGAACGGCTCTAGGAAACCAACGGCATCCTTGTTCGCGAGCATGCCGAGAATGACATGCACCGAAGGGCCGTCGGTTAGCAACTTTGCAATAGCTACGCCGGCATCAGGGTTATGGCCTCCATCTAGCCATAATGTGCGGCCTTTTGGCAATTTGGCCTTCAACGGACCCTCCGCCAACATTTGCATCCGCGCGGGCCAACGGGTCCGTTCCATGGCAGCAGACAAAGCTGCCTCGGGGATGGCGAGTGCGGATTGGTGACGGAGCATCGCAACGGCAAGGGCCGCATTATCCGCTTGGTGTGCACCGGACATGCGGGGCAAAGGGAGGGTGAGTTTCCCCTTTTCATCACGGTAGTGCAGGCGCCCTTCATAGACCGCGGCGTCCCAATCCGTCCCGCGCGCGAGCAGTTTGGCACTCGTCCGTCGGGCGGTTGCGGTGATGGTATCAACCATCGATGCCGCGTATTTCTGAATGAGCAGGGGGGACCCGGCTTTCGCAATGCCTGCTTTTTCAAAGGCAATACGGTCGAGCGGTGCGTCTGGCGTGCCGGCCTCGGGCGCAAGCAGAAATGCTTCATGGTCGATGCCAAGCGACGCAATTCCACAAGCGACCGGGCTTGCAAGAACATTGGTGGCGTCAAGCCGTCCACCCAAACCGACTTCAACGATGCAGGCGTCTGCGGGCGTGCGGGCAAAGGCAAGGAAGGCAACGGCGGTGGTGACTTCGAAAAAGCTCGCCTGCAATCCCTCGGCATGGTCGAGCACTTCGGCAAGGAGCGAGGCAAGCATTCCATCGTCAATCAGCTTCCCCGCGACGCGAATACGTTCGTTGAAGCGGACCAGATGCGGGCTGGAATAGACATGAACTGTCATTCCGGCGGCCTCAATCGCACTGCGGAGGAAGGCACAGGTCGACCCCTTCCCGTTGGTACCTGCGACGTGAAATGTCGGCGGCAACTGGTGATGCGGATTGCCAAGCCTGTCGAGCAAGGCGGTAATGCGCTCCAACCCCAGCACATCCCGTCCGGGGGACAGCATGGTCAGCCGATCAAGTTGCGCCTGAACGGCGGGGTGGGTGGAGTGGGCGTGGTCGGGCATGCGACTAATTGGACCAAATTAAGAGGGCGTCACCCTGAACTTGTTTCAGGGTCCATTTTCCGGTCGCGACCGACGTCTTTACTTGCACGATGGATCCTGAAACAAGTTCAGGATGACGGGGAGTAGAAAACAACGTTCTTGCCTCAAGCCGCCTTCTTCTCGGGCGCCAGATAACCGATCAACTGTGACAGCACCCCGCGCAAATCGTGGCGGTGGGTGACCATGTCGATCATGCCATGTTCGAGCAGATATTCCGCACGCTGGAAGCCTTCGGGCAGTTTTTCGCGGATCGTCTGTTCGATCACCCGCTGCCCTGCAAAGCCGATAAGCGCACCCGGCTCCGCGATTTGTACGTCGCCCAGCATGGCATAGGAAGCCGTTACACCGCCTGTGGTCGGATCGGTCAGCACGACAATATAAGGCAGGCCCGCATCGTGGAGCATCTGGATCGCCACAGTTGAGCGCGGCATCTGCATCAGGGACAAAATCCCCTCCTGCATCCGCGCGCCACCAGCGGCAGTGAAAATGATGTAGGGGCATTTGGCGCGGATTGCGGCCTTGACCGCATCGACAAAGGCTTCACCCACGGCCATGCCCATCGACCCGCCCATGAAGGCGAAATCCTGCACGCTGACGACGGCGGTCTGGCCGTTGATTTCGCCTTTGGCGCTGATCATCGCGTCCTGCTCCCCGGTGGCGAGGCGGGCGGCTTTTATGCGGTCGGTGTATTTTTTGGTATCTTTGAACTTCAAAGGATCTTCGCCGACAATGGGTGGCTTGAGAACATCATAGCTGTCGTCATCGAACAGCGCAGCGAAACGCTCAGCCGGTCCGATGCGGCCATGATGTCCACATTTTGGGCATACCGACTGGTTCTCCTCAAATTCCTTGAGGAAAATCATGGCATTGCAGCCCTTGCACTTGTGCCAGAGCGTTTCGGCCGTTTCGCGCTTGGCGATGAAGGGGATGGCGTTGCGGACGCGGGTGACCCAGTTCATATTCAGGCCTTTCTGGCTGCGACGATTGCGTGTTTCAGGGATGCCACATAATCGCGCAGGGCACCAGCGGCATTGCTGCCATGCTCCGCCACCAGTTCCACAAGAGCAGACCCGACCACCACGCCATCGGCGACGCGGGCGATGTTGGCGGCTTGCTGAGGCGTGCGGACGCCGAAGCCGACGGCGACGGGCAGGTCGGTATAGGCTTTCAAGCGGGCAACCGCCTCATCAATGCTGGTCTGGGCCGCCTGTTGCAGGCCTGTTATCCCCGCCACGCTGACATAATAGAGAAAGCCGGAGGCACCATCGAGTACCGCTGGCAAACGTGCCTTGTCAGTGGTTGGCGTGGCCAGACGGATCAGGTCGATCCCGGCCGAACGCAACAATGGTCCGAGTTCGGGGTCTTCCTCCGGCGGGATGTCGACGCATATTACGCCGTCGACGCCTGCCTTGTTGCATTCGGACGCAAACCATTCCCCGCCCCGGATCGTCATCGGGTTGGCATAGCCCATGAGGACAAGCGGCGTATCAGGGTGGCGCGCGCGGAAGGCTGCGGCAATTGCGAAAATATCGGCGGTGGTGGTGCCAGCGTTAAGGCTGCGGATATTCGCCTCCTGAATGACAGGGCCGTCAGCCATCGGGTCGGTAAACGGCATCCCCAATTCAATCACATCCGCGCCACCGGCGACAAGCGCGTCGAGATTGGCCGCTGTGTCGCCATCGCCTGCGGTAATGAAGGTGACGAGCGCGGAGTGTGATTTGGAAAAGGCGGCAGAAAGGCGGGTCATGTGCACCCCTTTCCGTCATGCTGAACTTGTTTCAGCATCTTAGTTTTCTGCGGCTTGCGAAAGTAAGACCCTGAAACAAGTTCAGGGTGACAGGCGCGGGGATTGCTCATATCACCGTCCCCAAAGCCTCGGCCACGGTGAAGATATCCTTGTCCCCACGGCCACACAGGTTCGCCAAGATGATCTGGTCGCGGTCCATTTTCCTTGCCTCGCGCTCCACCGCCGCAATGGCGTGGGCGGGTTCGAGGGCGGGGATGATGCCTTCGGTGCGGCACAGCAACTGGAATGCGCTGAGCGCTTCGACATCAGTCACGCTGTCGTACCGCACGCGGCCAATTTCCTTCAGCCAGCTATGTTCCGGCCCGATGCCAGGATAATCAAGCCCCGCCGAAATGGAATGCGCTTCGGCAATCTGGCCGTCTTCGTCTTGCAGCAGATAGGTCTTGTTACCATGCAAGATACCGGGGCGCCCGCCAGCCAGACTTGCGGCATGTTCTTTTTCCAGACCATGACCTGCGGCTTCGATGCCCAACATCGCGACATCCTTGTCGTCGAGGAAAGGATGGAACAGACCGATGGCGTTCGACCCACCGCCGATGGCGGCGACGAGCATGTCGGGCAAGCGACCCGTCCGGCTCAACATCTGGGCGCGGGCTTCCTTGCCGATGACGCTTTGAAAATCGCGGACCAGTTCGGGATAGGGATGCGGACCGGCGGCGGTGCCTATGATATAAAACGTGTCGTGGACATTGGCGACCCAATCACGCAGGCCTTCGTTCATGGCGTCTTTGAGCGTGCCCGCGCCGCTGGTTACGGGGATAACCTCTGCACCAAGTAAGCGCATACGAAATACATTGGGCTGCTGCCGTTCGATATCTTTCGCGCCCATATAAATGAAGCAGGGCAGGCCAAAGCGCGCGCACACGGTGGCTGTTGCAACGCCATGCTGTCCCGCGCCGGTTTCGGCGATGATGCGCGTCTTGCCCATCCGTATGGCGAGCAAAATCTGGCCGATGCAATTGTTGATCTTGTGTGCGCCGGTATGGTTCAGTTCATCACGCTTGAACCAGATCTGCGCGCCTTTGCCTTCTGGCGCGGTCTTGCGGACTTCGTCGGTCAGCCGCTCGGCATAATAAAGCGGGGAAGGGCGTCCGACATAATGCTCCAGCAAATCGTCAAACTGCGCCTGAAACGCCGGGTCGGTTTTGGCGAGCCGGTAATGCCGTTCGAGATCGAGCACGAGCGGCATCAGTGTTTCGGCCACATATCGTCCGCCAAACTGGCCAAAATGGCCACGCTCGTCGGGCTGGTTGCGGAAAGAGTTCGGGGTGGGTTCAGCTGTTGTCATAATCGCGCACCGCTTTGCAGAACTCGGCAATCTTGTCCATATCCTTGATGCCGGGTGCAGATTCTACGCCCGACGATGTGTCTACCATCGGTGCGTGCGTCTGGCGCAACGCGTCCGCCACATTCGTCGGGGTCAACCCGCCTGCCAGACCCCACGGTAATTCATGGCGGTGATCGGCAAGGAGCGACCAGTCAAACCGCATCCCAGTGCCGCCGGGCAATGCCTGCGCCGGGGCATCGAACAGCAACAGGTCCGCCGCACCGACAAAACGCGCGCTATTTTTAAGCGTTTCTGCGTCTTTTACGCCAAGCGCTTTCCAGATTTCGGCCGATGTCGCGCCTTTCAACAGGCGAAGCCATTGGTGCGTTTCGGTGCCATGAAACTGCACCACATCGGGCTTCACAATTTCAAGTGCTTTGGCCGTATAACCGGGTTCGGCATTGACGAGCAGCAGAACGACCTTCACATGCGCTGGCGTCCGCATGCGTAAGGCCGCTGCCTGTTCAAGGTCCACATAACGCGGACTTGGTTCGTAATTGTTCAGCCCAATATGCGTCGCGCCACTTTTTGCCGCAGCAACGATTTCAGCTTCGGTCTTCAGGCCGCAAATTTTGATCTGGGTTGGCATGGCAACCCCAAACCACATTTGTCATTCCTGCGAAAGCGGGAATCCATGGTCTGATATTTTTTACATGAGACGATTTGGTTTGCACAAAGGCACGAAGCAACTTCTTTGTGCCTTCGTGTCTTTGTGCGAACAATTCCAACCAAAAAGTCAGGCCATGGATTCCCGCCTGCACGGGGATGACAATATTGCTAGGTAAGGCGTTAAGCGGGATTCTGCTTCAGCCATTGCATTTCAAAACGATCAAGACACTGGCCGTCCACATCAACGCTTTCCTTCTTTACGATTTCAAAACCCATCGCGGAAAATGCCGGTTGAGCCATCAGGCTGGCATGAACAAGAATCTTTGAATGACCCTGCGACAGGGCCAATTTGAAGATCATAGCATATAATATTCGAAATATCCCGGTGCCCTGAAACGGGGGCCGGATGAACGCAAAATCAAGATATCCGTCTTGTTTCAGGCTCATCAAACCAACAATCGCAGCGTCATTTTCTGCAATAGCTATCGACTGTTCTGCCAAATGCTTATGCCATTCAGGACCAGATCGCGGCACTTCCATCCAAGCGCGACGCTGGGCTTCGTTGTAAAGGCTGGGACCGTTTCTGACGGCATCAAAGATGACTTCGCCCAAAACATCATAATCGGTTGAATTGGCCCAACGGTAATTTGCAATCATTCCACTAAAGCGTCCCGACGATAGCCCGTGCTGCATCGTCAGGGCTCTCCGCCTTGGTAATCGGACGGCCTATCACAAGGACGCTTGCGCCGTCGTCGCGGGCTTGCCGCGGGGTGACCGTGCGTTTCTGGTCGCCGCTTTGGCCACCTTCGGGACGCAGGCCGGGAACGACGAAAAAGCCGTCTTTCCAAAGCTTTTTGACTGCTTTTACCTCATGACCGGAACAGACGATACCATCCAGCCCAGCGTCCTTTGCCAATGCCGCAAGTCGGGCGACTTGCGCGTCGGGGCTGTCGGGAACCCCGATACGGCTAAGGTCATGGTCATCAAGGCTGGTCAGCACGGTCACCGCAACGACCTTTGTATGCGCCCCTGCGGCCGCCTTGGCATCTTCCATCATCGCCCGTCCACCGGCGGCGTGGATGGTGACAATAGCCGGTTCAAGCGCATGGATCGCCTGCATAGCCTTGGCAACCGTATTGGGAATGTCATGCAATTTCAGGTCAAGGAAGATCGGCAAGCCCAGTTTCTGCACTTCATGCACACCATGATGGCCATTGGCACAAAAAAATTCGAGGCCCAGTTTTACGCCGCCGACATGATGTTTGATCCGCTTCACCAGTTCCAGCGCATTGTCGAGATAAGGCGTGTCGATGGCCACATAGAGCGGGTTTGTCATGCGGCATCTCCCGAAGTGTAGCCAGGTTTGGGCCCGGCAGGTGGCGGAGGAGGCGGGAAGGTAGCGGTCCGCTGGCTGCTCTCCAACGTCAAAATCCGCCGTTTCATGCGCCACATCATGGTGCGGTGGATGGAATAAAGCGGCAAGAAACCGATCAAAAGTGCGGCAATGACGAGCGCCGGCAATTTAGTATCCAACCGCATGCCGCCCCACAGGCTGATCGAGACAGGCACCCAATTGTTCGTTGCGAACACAATCAGGCCGACAATCACGGTCACCCAGATCAGTGTTTTCAAAAATCGCATGGGGGGGTGGCTCCTTTTTCCATACCTTATGGGATGTTTGTCGGCTTGGGTAGGGGGAAGAATTGATTATTGCTCCAGCCCGATCAAAATATCCAACCCGTCACCCTGAACTTGTTTCAGGGTCTATTTAACAGCCCACCCCTTGCTTGTCTTGGCAAGCCAAACGATGCCGCACGGCTACGCTACCTTTCACGTTATGGGTAACTTTGCCCGATGGACCCTGAAACAAGTTCAGGGTGACGGTGGGTGGTTGTGTGAAGTTATTGCGTAGCGGCGCAGTTACCAATCAATAACTTACCCAAAAACCCGGTCAAAAATCGTATGCACATGTTTGAAATGATAATCAAGATTGAACCGGTCTTCTATTTCCTCCGCGCTCATCTTGGCAGCAACATCGGGATCGGCTTTTAGCAGTTCCAAAAGTGACAGCGCCCCATCCGACTCCCATACTTTCATCGCGTTGCGTTGTACGATGGTATAGCTGTCTTCACGGCTGATGCCGGCCTGCGTAAGGGCAAGCAAAACCCGCTGCGAATGAACAAGGCCGCCCATGCGGTCGAGATTCTTTTGCATACGGGCGGGATAAACCAGCAGTTTCTCTACAACTCCGGTCAAACGGCCCAGCGCAAAATCGAGCGTGATCGTTGCGTCGGGGCCGATGTAGCGTTCGACCGAGGAATGGGAAATATCACGCTCATGCCACAGCGCGACATTTTCCATCGCCGGGGTCACCGCGCTGCGGACCATGCGGGCAAGTCCGGTCAGATTTTCGGTCAGGATCGGGTTGCGCTTGTGCGGCATCGCCGAACTGCCTTTTTGGCCCGGCGAGAAATATTCTTCCGCCTCCAACACTTCGGTGCGTTGCAGATGACGGATTTCTATGGCGAGCCGTTCAATCGACGATGCAATGACACCCAAAATCGCAAAAAACATGGCGTGCCGGTCGCGTGGGATGACCTGTGTTGAAACGGGCTCAACCGAAAGACCCAGCTTCGCGGCCACATGCGCCTCAACCTTGGGGTCGATATTGGCAAATGTTCCAACCGCCCCCGAAATCGCACACGTCGCAATCTCGGCCCGGGCCGCGACAAGACGTTCGCGTCCGCGCGCAAATTCCGCATAGGCCTGCGCCAGTTTCAACCCAAAGGTCACCGGTTCTGCATGTATGCCATGGCTACGACCGATGGTGGGCGTGAATTTATGCTCCATCGCCCGGGTTTTCAGGGCCGCAAGCAACGCATCCATATCTGCGAGCAGAAGGTCGGTTGCCTGCGTTAACTGCACAGCGAGGCAGGTATCCAGCACGTCGGATGATGTCATACCCTGATGCATGAAGCGGGCTTCGTCGCCGACCTGTTCGGCCACCCATGTCAAAAACGCTATGACGTCATGCTTCGTGACTGCTTCAATGGCGTCAATTGCAGCAACGTCGATGGCAGGGTTGGTTGCCCACCACGTCCAAAGGGCCTCGGCAGCCGATTTTGGTACGACACCCAGTTCCGCAAGTGCGTCGGTTGCATGCGCCTCGATTTCAAACCAGATGCGGAACCGGTTCTCCGGCTCCCAGATTTTGGTCATGGCGGGGCGGGAATAACGAGGGATCATGGGCGCAGCTTTCAGCAGAATATAAGAGTCGCCGCCCCGTTAGCAGAGCAGGCCTTTGATAACAAATCTGTGGATTGCTGAATTCGCCACTTTGCGCGATGCCTAACCGCCGCTATCGGGGCTGCAATGTCCGATACAGTTGATACATTGCCAGAAGATCCGTTCGACGCCATCGTCGATGCGCCCTTTGATGCGGCCTTATCCGAACGTTATCTGATTTACGCGATGTCGACGATCACCGCGCGGTCCTTGCCGGATTTGCGTGATGGCCTGAAACCGGTACACCGACGGCTGTTGTGGGCGATGCGGTTGCTTAAGCTTGATCCGTCGCAGGGGTACAAAAAATGCGCCCGTGTTGTGGGCGATGTCATCGGTAAATATCACCCCCATGGGGACCAGTCGGTCTATGATGCGATGGTGCGCCTCGCCCAGACATTTTCGCTCCGCTATCCGCTGGTCGACGGGCAGGGAAATTTCGGGAATATCGACGGCGATAATGCGGCGGCTTACCGATATACCGAGGCCCGCCTGACCAAGACCGCCATCGAGTTGATGAACGGTCTGGATGAGAATGCCTCCGATTTCCGGCCGACTTATAATGGCGAGGATGAAGAGCCTGAGGTGATGCCCGGGCTTTTCCCCAATTTGCTCGCTAATGGTGCCAGCGGCATTGCCGTGGGTATGGCGACCAGCATCCCTTCGCACAATGTCGCGGAAATCATTGATGCGGCGACGCTGTTGATTGACGAGCCTTCTGCATCGCATGAACAGATAATGGGGATCGTCCAGGGTCCCGATTTTGCGACGGGTGGCCTTTTGGTCGACAGCAAAGACGTGATCAGCGCCGCCTATGCCAGCGGTCGCGGTGCGATGCGCGTCCGGGCGCGCTTTTCAACCGGGCGTGACGAGGCGGGGAACTGGGAACAAAGCGGTGTTGAAAAACAGTCGGGCGGTACGTGGCAACTTGTGGTGTCGGAAATTCCCTATCAGGTGCAAAAGGGCAAGTTGATTGAGCAGATCGCCCAACTGATTGCCGACAAGAAACTGCCGATATTGGAAGACATTCGCGACGAAAGTGACGAACTCATCCGCATCGTGCTGGTGCCTAAAAGCCGTAATGTTGACCCCGATGACCTGAAAAACGCTCTGTTCCGCCTGACGGATCTGGAAACGCGCTTTTCGCTCAATCTCAACGTGCTGGATGCCGAGCGTACTCCGCGCGTCATGGGCATCGGTGAGGTGCTGCGGCACTGGCTCCACCATCAACTGGAAGTCTTGGTACGCCGTTCACAGCACCGGCTCGACAAGATCGATGCCCGTCTGGAACTGCTCGAAGGCTATATCATCGCCTTCCTCAATCTGGACCGGATTATCGAGATCATCCGTACCGAGGATGAACCCAAGCCGGTGATGATGGAAGAATTCCAGCTCAACGACCGGCAGGCAGAGGCGATCTTAAACATGCGCCTGCGGTCGCTGCGCCGGCTTGAGGAAATGGAGCTGCGCCGCGAACTTGGCGAATTGCAGGCGGAACGCGAAGAATTGGTGAAGTTGATCGAAAGCCCTGCGCGGCAAAAGACCCGGCTGAAGAAGGATCTGGCGGCGTTACGCAAAAGCTATGCCGAGGATACCGAATTGGGCCGACGTCGCACGTCGTTGGAAGAAGCCGGACAGGCGCGGGAAATTTCGCTCGAAGCCTTTGTCGAACGTGAACCGGTGACGGTCATCATGTCGAAACGGGGCTGGATCAAGGCCATGAAGGGCCATGCGGACCTGTCGGCGAAGGCGGATTACAAGTTCAAGGAAGGTGACAGCCTGGCCTTCGCATTCCACACGCAGACGACGGACAAAATCCTGATTGCGACGGCAAATGGTCGTTTCTACACATTGGGTGCGGACAAATTGCCCGGTGCGCGTGGTTTTGGCGAACCGGTCGGGTCGATGGTGGACATCGAAGCGGGCAATGACATTGTTTCCGTCTTTCCCGCCACAGCCAATGGACGGATGTTGCTCGCGGCCTCCACGGGCAAGGGCTTCATTGCGAAGATGGCGGATGTCATAGCCGAAACCCGCAAAGGGCGCGGCGTGGTGACATTGAAACCCGGTGCGCGGCTAAAGGTTGTGCGCCCTGCACCGCCCGAAACGCAAGATGAGGCCTTGTTGAAGGACCAATATCTCGCAGTCGTTGGCGATAACCGCAAGCTAGTCGTCTTCCCGCTGAGCGAGGTGCCAGAAATGTCCAAGGGGCAGGGCGTAACGCTCCAACGCTATAAGGATGGCGGACTTGCCGATGCGATGTGCTTCCTTTTGAGCGAGGGCTTGAGCTGGGCAATGGGTGGTGACAGTGGTCGCACCCGGACAGAAAATGACATGTCGCTGTGGCGCGTGGCGCGCGGAGCCGCTGGTCGGCTTCCTCCACAAGGATTTCCGCGCAATAACCGGTTTGACTAACAACAGAACGTCGAAAAATTAACCAAATATCCACCAAAACATAAGAGACACTTTTTTACGTCTTCTTCTTATGAACTGGTGAAATGAAGCATATTATCCGCAGCGATATTGCCGAGTTATCCCCTTTCAGCGCAAAGCTGACGAAGGGTGCGCCGCCAAATCTGGTCGATCCACGCCTGGAATTTGGCTGGCTGGCCTCACTTCCAATTGCCGGTGCGATTTTTCGGTTGCAGGATGATCGGGTGGAATATGTTCTAAGCAACCCAAAATTCGATGATTTGGCGCTCGGTTTTGAACGGGAAGCCGGACTTGACCTTGGAACATTGGCCGACCGCGCATTCACCATGATCGAGGGTGGCAGGGAAACGCATTTCGAATGCTGGCAATCACCTGACCCTGTCAACAAGCGGGAATTGGAAATCAGCATCGCACGGTTCGGTGCGGAGGGAACCATGATCCTGCTGTCGATGGTCGACCGCACGGCAGAGGCAACCAGCCGCCTTAATCTCCGTCGCGAAATGCTGAGCGACAGCCTCACCGGTTTTTGCAACCGGACCGGATTTGAAGAAGAAATCGAAGGAAGGATTGAAGCGCTATCCGAAAATGGGTCGGACCTGGCCTATGCGATCATCTTGATCGATCTTGCCCGATTCAGCCGGATCAATGAATCCGCAGGCGCGATGGTGGGTGACGAACTTATCATCACCGTCGCCCGCCGATTAAATTCGCGGACGCGCAGCAATGAAATTTTGTGCAGGCTGGGCGGCAATGAATTTGCCCTGTTCGTGCAGTTGGGCGATGATTGTTCGGATGTGCGGCGGATCGCAAACCGGCTGATGGATGCCTTTGCAACGCCGTGCCAGCTGTCCAGTCTTGAAATACAGGTGGATTGCGCCGCTGCTGCTGCGATTGGCAGCGTGGGCAGCGATGATCCGATGGACACGCTGCGCCACGCGCAGATTGCCTTGAAAAAGGCGAAACACACCAAGGCATTCGAACTTTATACCCCGGGCACCGTCGATACGGCCCGTCGCAGATTTAGCATGGAAACCGATTTGCGCCGGGCGTTGCAAATGGGCGAACTTGAACTGCATTATCAACCGTTGGTCGATCTCGATACAGGCTCGCTCAGCGGTTTCGAGGCCCTTGCGCGCTGGCATCATCCCGACCTTGGGGCCATTTCCCCTGTTGATTTCATCCCGGTGGCTGAAGAAAGTGGCCTGATTGTTCCCTTGGGACGGTGGGCGTTGGAAGAAGCGGCCAAGACCATCGCATTATGGGATTCCCGCCTGAGCGGCGATCAGGATTTTCGAATATCGGTCAATATGTCCGCGGTGCAAATTCAACGTGACGATGTCGTCGAAGCTGTATCAGCGGCGTTGCGCGGGGCGAAGATACCAGGCAACCGCCTGACGTTGGAACTGACCGAAAGTGCGTTCATCAACGATCCGATCGGGGCGAAGTTATTGCTCGACAATTTGAAGGCTCTCGACACCAATTTGGCGATGGATGATTTTGGAACAGGCTACTCCAATCTCGCTTATTTGCAGCAATTGCCGATCGATGTGCTGAAAATCGACCGCAGTTTCGTATCCGAAATGATGGTCAACAAGGACAAGCGTGCGATTGTCCGCACTGTGCTGTCGCTGGCCCGCGCGCTGGGCATGAAAACCACCGCCGAAGGCATAGAAAGCAGCGAAATTTCTGAGGTTCTGCGGCGCTTGGGTTGCTCGGTTGGTCAGGGCTATTATTTCGCCCGGCCAATGACGGGTGAGGCGGCCTACGCCTTTTTGGATGCGGACAGAAGCGTTCCGACAAGCTGACGCGCGATTTCCATCTGCCGGGCGCGCGGGGGGAAATCTTCGGAAATCCATGATGTTTCTACGGTGTGAAGGGCCTTGCCGACAACGGTGCCAGCTGGCAGCCCGAGTGCAATTAAATCTCCGCCCTTCAATTCGAATTCAGGCACAGAATTTGTACCCAGCTTTGCCATGCAGTCGCGCAGAATTTCCCCGTCGGCATAAAGCATCGCCGCGTCGGTCGCGCAGTCCATTCCGCTGCGATAGGCGATTTCCCTGATATTCCGAACCGACGGATCAGGGGTGCTTACCCGCTTGGCCAAATTGTCACGCAATTTATTGGACAGCTTCAACCGGGCGGCAACGCGGTCCACAACAATTGCGTCGCGTGGTAACAGGGTGAGCAGGCGTGCGGACAGCGAGATTTTTTGATGATGTGCGACTTCACGCGCATATAGCTGTTCCAAATGCGCCGCCGCGCGATCCTTTAATTCGGGCAGGAACGGCGCGAATATGCCATTATCGATCATCAATTCCACCGCCAATACCGGGTTGGAAAGTGCCATCAATCGCGTTAATTCCTGGGCAATCCGTTCACGCGACAGGGCCGTCAATCCATGAACGCCTTTTGCACAGGCGCGCAATGCCCGCGTATCAATGGCACCATGGCCAAAACGGGCAAGGAACCGGAAATATCTTAATATCCTAAGGAAATCTTCAGCGATCCGCTGATCCGCATCGCCGATAAAGCGAACGGTTCCCGCTGCCAGATCCGATTGCCCGTCAAAATAGTCAAAAACCTCTCCACTGTAGGGGTCTGCATATAGTGCATTGATGGTAAAATCACGCCGCGATGCATCTTCGCGCCAGTCAGTTGAAAAGGCGACGGTGGCACGCCTACCGTCGGTCGCAACATCGCGGCGTAGCGTTGTGATTTCATAATTTCGGCCATCCACAACCGCCGTGACGGTACCATGATCAATGCCGGTCGGTACCGCTTTGATACGCGCCGATTCCAGCCGGTCGATGACTGCTGTCGGGATAAATGGTGTCGCCAGATCAACATCGGTCACGTCGACACCGATCAACGTGTCACGAACGGCACCGCCAACAATGCGGGGGCCGCCCACATCGTCGCGCAACGCATCGACTACTCGGCGCAGGCTGTCGGCACGAAACCAGGCGGCGTTTGATATCTGCGATGTCATGTCAGGCGACGGACCAGATTTGCGATAATCCCGGCCGTAACCCCCCATATTCGCCGGTTCTGCCATTGCATATCATAATAGGTCCGCACTTGCCCGTTCCACATCGTTTCTTTCTTTGTGGCATTGGCCGGGTCAAGCAGGAAAGACAAAGGAACTTCAAACCAGTCTTCAACCTCATCAGGGTTCGCCAAAAGCGGAAGATCGGGCGGAATGATGCCGACAACAGGGGCAATGCGATATCCGCTGCCCGAATAATAGGTGTCGGCGACGCCGATGACGTTCACAACTGCCGGATCGATATTCAGCTCCTCATGCGCCTCACGCAATGCGGCGGAGACTGCATCGGCGTCGGTGGCGTCAATTTTGCCACCGGGAAAAGCGACTTGCCCGGCATGGCTGCGTAGCCAGTCGGGTCTTTGGGTCAGAATGACGCCGGGTTCTGGGCGCTCTGTTATCGGTATCAAGATAGCAGCGGGGCGATGGCTGTCTTGTCCAAGGTCACGCTCATCTTCAATCGCGATGCTGCGTGATGGATCAAGGGCCCCGCCGATATGGTCAATCCAGTTCATGACATCACACCAATGGGAAATGCTGATCCATCGCTCCAGACCTGGGGCATGGTTGAGCTGTCAATCCCCCCCATTTCGTTCAGCGCAATTTCGACCAGTTCATAAAAAACCGGTCGGGCGATTTTTGCCCATAGTCCGGCCCTGACATGCAGATATGGAATCTCATCACGCATCTCGATCATGTTTTCCGGACCGGCCAAAACCAGATCATCGCTGTTCAAACGAAATGCGAGTGAACGGCTTTGCCCTTCACCCTCGCTTTGCATTTCGACTGCCAAAAATGGGGCGTCATCGACCATGATCGACAATTTTTGGTGCGGTGTGACCAACCAGTAAGCGCCGTCGGCTTCGCGGCGCAACAGGCTGGAAAAGGCGCGCACCATCGCGGGCCGCCGGATTTCTCCACCCTGATGAAACCATTTGCCATCGGATGCTATTCGCATGTCGCTTTCGCCGATATTCGTCGGTTGCCAGCTTTCCACCGCCGGCAATTTCCGTGCGGCGACCAGTTCGGCAACTTCGGCAAGGGTCAACATGGCCAGATCTGGCACTTCATAAGGCATAGAAAATCGATAAGGCCAAAGGACGCAGCCGTCAAACCGGGCCGTGAATTTATCACCATCATCGTCCAGAATTGCGCCCATTTGGCGTGGAGCGTTGCCGTAAGCCGCAGGGATATTGGTTTTTCCCAATGCGCCACGACACAGACCCGCTATTTCCTGACCCTAGATGTGGCGTGGTCCCAAATTTGCCCTTGATGGCAGGGGAATTTGCGCCGGATTTCTGAGCAAGAGCCGGTGCGGTTCCCATGGACCGGGCAGTGTCCAGCCAGAGCTATGGTCCGCGCTAAACCCGAAGCGTCCATAATATTCAAGGTCGCCGATCATCACCATTGGCGCATCGTCCGGTACGGCCGATTCCAGCATCGCCTGCATCAGGATTTTTCCAATACCCTGCCTTTGTCTATCGGGGGTTACCGCAACCGGGCCGACTAAAATGAGGGGTGATAACCCCGCGGCAATTGGCCAGCATTGGATGCTGCCAATCAATTCGTCTTTCGCCAATATACCGAATGAAAGCCGGTCAATGACAGGCATTCCCTGACGAAGCAGATAGGCGGTGCGTTGATGTCGGTCACAGCCAAAGGCGGCGTCCAACAGGTTTTCGACCGCAACAGCAGAAACGCTGGAAAGGGGAACTGGCCGCACCATTTTTACAGCTTTGCAGGATCAGGATCGCGCCGGGACAACAGGATGAGCAAGGTTAAAGTCAAAATGGTAAGAGAAGCCGCGATAAGAAAAGGGGCGCCGGGAAAGTGAATTGGCGCGGATTTTCCGGTAAACGTAGAAAGCATATTATTGTACACAAGCTGCGCCATCAAAATGGCGAGCGCCGACATGCTACCGTTCAATCCCTGCAATTCGCCTTGTTGGTTTTGCGGCGTTCTTTGTGACATCATTGCATTGATTGCAGGCATCGCCATTCCGGAAAATCCATTGACGACATTCAGCAGCAATGCAATGGTCCCGTTGGTGAGAAATGCCGTGATTGTGAAACTGGCAAAGCCAAAGGTCATCCCGATAATCGCTGTGGTCCGCTCGCCAAAGCGCTTCACAACTCGGCCAATGACCAGCGACTGGAACAGCAGCATCGATACGCCAACGAGTGTCAGGGATATTCCGACCATCTTGCTGTCCCACCCAAATTGCGCGGGTGCGAAAAAGGACCAGGTGGCGGGATAGATGTTGATCGCGCAGACCCACAGAAAATAGATCAGGGCAATCGGTAAAATGCCCTTTATCTTGCCCAGATTAGCCAGCGCCCCAAAAGGGTTGGCACGACGCCACTCAAATGCGCGTTGCTTGTCTTTCGCCATGGTTTCGGGAAAGATGAAATAGCCATAGATAGCATTTGCAAAGGCAAGTCCGGCCGCAAAGAAAAAGGGGACGCGCGTGCCATATTCCCCGAGCAGGCCGCCGAGGGCAGGACCCATTATGAATCCAAGGCCAAAGGCAGCGCCCACTTTGCCAAAGCTTGCCGCCCGGTCTTCTGCGCTCGACATATCAGCCATGGCCGCATTGGCCGGGCCAAATATCGCACCAAAGCCGCCGGCAATCGACCGGCCCACGAAAAGCCACAGGACCGACGGGGCTAAACCCATCAGCAGAAAATCTGTGCCAAAGCCAAAGAGCGAAAACAGAAATACAGGTCGTCGTCCGAACCGGTCGCCAAGATTGCCCATCATGGGGCCCAGTAAAAACTGAAAAACCCCATAGGCCGCGCCAATCCACGCACCCATGCGGGTCGCTTCCGACAGACTCAAATGGGTAAGTTCACGTATAAGATCGGGAAGCACTGGCATGATGATGCCAAAACCTGCCGAATAAATGAACACCGTCAGCAAGATGAATCGCTTGGCGCGTTTCTGCAAAACAGGATCGGTAAACATGCCGCCTCCTGTCAGTTTGCGGAAATTTTGTCCAATTGAATGTCATGGGGAAACATAATTTAAGTGGTAAATTGCCATCTGAAGGAACTTCGATTAGCATGGCGCGGTTAAGTCGTCATGATAAGGAAACAGGTTTTGAACGAACAGGATAATTCCGCCGAGCAGGCCGAAATGGCGTCGCCTTCCGTGAACCCGTCACCTGCAATGCCGATGGCAGAGAAAAAGAAGTTTGATTATCAGGGTACATTCGTTCTGCTTGCCGGCGTCGGCGCGTTATCATGGGGCCTTGTGTCGGCAATTGGCACAGGGTGGGGCTTTTGGGAATTTACGTCGGGCCTGAAAGGCGTCACCTGGGCGTTCTTTCTGGGCATTGGTGCCTTGCTATTCGGGGCATTATTTGGCTGGCGCGCGCGCAAGTCGATCAATCCTGCGCCACGCGGTCGCCGATGGGCTGGAATGTTGGTTGCCTTGGCTTATGTGGGGTGGGTCGGAACGTTCCTGTTTTCCGCCTTGTCAGTGCCTGCCATTCACGATGTTTCGACCGATCTGGCCGATCCGCCGGAATTTCGGACGCTTCAGCTCAGGGCCGATAATCTCGACAATATTCCGGGCGCGGACGATGCCCAGATGAAGGGCCTGACCCCGCAACAACGTTGGGTCATGGTGCATCAAAAGGCCTATGGCGATATCCGCTCGGTCCGCATCAACGAACCTGTGCCAATGGTTGTTGCAAAGGCCGATCGTCTGGCCAAGGCGCGGGGCTGGACAGTCGCCATTTCCTTGCCAGAAGAGGGGCGGATGGAAGCGACCGTAACCAGCGCATTTTTCAAATTCAAAGATGACGTCGTGATCCGCGTGCGCCCTACCGATACCGGTGAAGGCAGCGTCGTCGACATGCGCTCTGTCAGTCGTGTCGGGGTCAGTGATTTGGGAATGAACGCAAAGCGCGTCCGGTCCTTCCTCGCCGATCTGACGGGCACGGTAACTGCTGCGCCTTGAATGCCGCCGCAGGCCGCCGTCTATTTTTTCGGGGTCAGCTTGATCAGGCGTCCTTCAGACCCGTTGTTGCCATCTTCAAGTAACCAGATGGCACCATCTGGGCCTTGTTCGACTTCCCGGATGCGGGCGCCCATGTCCCACTGATCGCCTTTGGTGGCGTTTTCGCCGTCCAATTTGACCCTGACCAGCGCCTGGGCACCCAATCCTCCAATGAAAGCATCGCCTTTCCATTCCGGAAACATGTCGCCGGAATAAATCATCAATCCACCCGGAGAGATTGCAGGGTTCCAAAATACCTTGGGCGCTTCAAATCCATCACCGGCTTTATGATCGGGCATATCGTCGGTGAATGATCCATAATTGCGGCCATTTGATGCTTTGGGATAGCCGTAATTGGCGGCTTTCTTGACAAGGTTCAATTCGTCGCCGCCCTCAGGTCCCATTTCCTGATTCCATAAACGCCCCTGTGCATCAAAGGCGAGCCCGAGCGGATTGCGATGGCCGTAGGACCAGATTTGCGATGTGACCCGGCCCCGATCGTAAAAGGGATTGTCAGACGGCACCATGCCACCATCGGTCAGGCGGACAATCTTGCCGAGATTCTGGTTCAAATCCTGTGCTGGTTGGAATTTCTGCCGCTCGCCGCTGCTGATATACAGCATGGCGTCGGGGCCAAAGGCGAGGCGGTGGCCATAATGGCCCTGTCCTGAAACTTTGGGTTCCTGTCGCCAGATTATCTGGACATCGCTCAAAGCAGGCTTTGCATCATCCAGTTGCAGCTTCGCCCGGGCGACAGCCGCGCCAAAGCCACCCGCACCCGCTTCGGCAAAGCTGAGGTAGATATATTGGTTATTGGCAAAGTCGGGATGCAAAATAACATCGCCCAGGCCCCCCTGGCCACCATAAGCGACCGCAGGAACCCCCGCAATGTCGACCACCGCGCCGTCATTTTGCCAAAGTTTCAGCTTTCCTTTTTTCTCCGTTATCAACGCATAGGGTGTATCCGGAATGAAGGTCATGGCCCATGGCTGATCGAAATCAGCAACGACGGTAATATCAAAGGGTATGTCAGCAGTGCGGGCTGCTGCGGCGTCGCTGGCGGTTGGTTGACATGCAGCGATCATGAATGTTGCCGATAACAGTAAAGCAGGTTTGTTCATGGGGGCGGTTCCTTTGCTGTGCATCGACACGAATTGGTGTGCCTGCCCCTCGATAGCAAGAGGCTTGCATAATATCCTTATAGGCGATATAAAGCTTCCATCCTTACATCGCGAGATTTTGGAAGCGCTGGCGCCTATCGGGGCCGGCACCTGAAAGCTTTGCAGAAAGCCTGAGAAAGACCGAATTTGCCCGACCTCGACAAATTGTCCGCGTTGATATCGCCCGAAGCGCAAGCGCTCGGCTTTACGCTCGTGCGCGTTGCGTGGTTCGAAAATGGCGCGCAGGGAAGTGATGAGCCGACATTGCAAGTCATGGCGGAGCGTCCCGATACCCGGCAACTCGGCATCGATGACTGCGCTGCCTTGTCGCACCGTATTTCCGACCTGTTTGATGAACTCGACCCGATTGAGGAAGCCTATCGGTTGGAGGTCAGCTCACCGGGCATTGACCGTCCGTTGACCCGACTTGCCGATTTCGCCGACTGGAAAGGGCATGAGGCGAAAATTGAACTTGCCGAGCCAATGGATGGCCGCAAAAATATGCGTGGCGATCTGGCCGGTGTTGATGGCGACATCATTTTGGTGGATGATCGCAAAGCAGGTCGCCTGACTTTTCCCTATTCCGCACTTGGTTCGGCCAAGCTGCTATTGACAGACCGGCTGATTGCGTCGACTGCGCCCATCAACAGTGATGGCGCAGACGAAGTAGAAGCTGACCCCATTCACGACGAAGCACAGGAAGACGAAGACAATGGCTAATACAATCGCCGCGAACAAGGCTGAATTGCTCGCAATTGCCAATGCGGTTGCCTCTGAGAAGATGATCGACAAGGCGATTGTCGTCGAAGCTCTCGAAGAAGCGATCCAGCGGGCAGCCCGTGCACGTTATGGCGCGGAAAACGACATTCGTGCAAAGCTTGATACGCAGACCGGCGATCTTCGCCTGTGGCGCGTGGTCGAGGTTGTTGAAGAGGTTGAGGATTATTTCAAACAGGTCGATTTGAAGCAGGCGGAAAAGCTGCAAAAAGGTTCGGCCGTCGGTGACTTCATTGTTGACCCGCTGCCTCCGGTGGATCTGGGCCGTATCGACGCACAATCGGCCAAGCAGGTTATTTTCCAGAAGGTCCGCGATGCCGAGCGGGAACGTCAATATGAAGAGTTCAAGGAACGTGCGGGTGAAATCATCACCGGCGTTGTGAAGTCCGTGGAATTTGGCCACGTCGTCGTCGATTTGGGCCGTGCCGAGGGCGTCATCCGCCGCGACCAGCAAATTCCGCGCGAAGTCGTCCGCAACGGTGACCGCGTCCGTGCCCTCATCATGAAGGTGCAGCGCGAAAATCGCGGCCCGCAGATTTTGCTGAGCCGCGCGCATCCTGACTTCATGAAGAAGTTGTTCGCGCAGGAAGTTCCTGAAATCTACGACGGTGTCATCGAGATCAAGGCCGCCGCGCGTGACCCCGGCAGCCGTGCGAAGATCGGTGTCATCAGCTATGACAGCAGCATCGACCCTGTCGGCGCCTGCGTCGGCATGAAGGGCAGCCGCGTGCAGGCTGTTGTTCAGGAAATGCAGGGTGAAAAGATCGACATCATCCCCTGGTCAGAAGATACTGCGACGTTCATCGTGAACGCGCTACAACCCGCAACGGTTAGCCGCGTGGTCATCGACGAAGAAGAAGGCCGCATCGAAGTTGTTGTTCCCGACGATCAGCTAAGCCTTGCCATTGGCCGTCGCGGACAGAATGTCCGTCTGGCGTCGCAATTGACCGGCCGCGGTATCGACATCATGACCGAGGCGGAATCGAGCGAGAAGCGGCAGAAGGAATTTGTCGAACGTTCGGAAATGTTCCAGCAGGAACTGGACGTTGACGAAACGCTTGCACAGTTGCTGGTTGCCGAAGGCTTTAGCGAGCTTGAAGAAGTCGCTTATGTCGATCCGTCGGAAATCGCGGCAATTGAAGGCTTTGATGAAGATCTGGCATCGGAGCTGCAAAACCGCGCACAAGAAGCGCTGGAGCGCCGCGAAGAAGCTAACCGCACGGAACGCCGTGAATTGGGTGTAGAGGATGCGCTGGCTGAATTGCCGGTCCTGACCGAAGCGATGCTGGTGGTGTTGGGCAAGGCAGGTATCAAGACGCTGGACGATCTGGCCGATCTTGCAACCGACGAGCTGATCCAGAAAGCCCGCGAACCGCGCCGTAACGAACGCAGTGACCGCGAAGTTCGCCGCAATCGCACCGAAGATAAGGCAGGCATATTGGCTGTGTTCGGCTTGTCCGAAGAGCAGGGCAATGAGATCATCATGGCCGCGCGTGCCCATTGGTTCGAAGAGGAGGACGCGGTTGCAGCGGACGACTCCCAATGAGAACCGACACTCCCCAATAAGGAAGTGCATATTATCGGGTGAGCATGGCGACCGCGCCACGCTCATCCGGCTTGCGCTTGGTCCCGACGGTACCGTCGCGCCGGACGTGTTCGCCAAAGCCCCCGGTCGCGGCGCCTGGATAGGTGTAAACCACGAAGAGCTTGCCAAGGCGCAAGACAAGGGCAAGCTGGCCGGATTGCTGCGCCGCGCGTTCAAGACAGAAAAAATTGCATTGATTGACGATCTGGCAGGGCGGATCGAACGTGGTTTGGAAAAGGCCTTTCTTGACCGGTTGGGCTTGGAAGCACGGGCAGGGCACCTTATCTTGGGTGCAGAGAAAATTGATGCTGCCTCTCGCAGCGGTCAAGTCCGGCTTTTGCTGCACGCATCTGACGCAAGTACCGACGGCAGTGGCAAGCGCGACCAGGCGTGGCGGGTAGGCGAAGATGCAGAAGGAACGGGCAAGGGTGGTGTCAAACTGCCGGTTGACCGTGACGCATTGTCGGCTGCACTGGGACGGCAAAATGCCGTGCATGTCGCACTAATCGACCAAAAAGCAGCCGACAGGGTGACACATCATCTTGGACGCTGGCTAAATTTCAAAGGATGCAGTAATGCGCCCCTCGATTCCGCAAGCAATGCTTCGGAAAAGTGGGGCCCCGATACTGATATCCCCGCAATTGATTGAGTAAGGACGGGTTCTGTTTCGATGAGTGATGATACCAACAACAAGCCGACATTAACGCGCAAGCCGCTCACCTTGAGCCGCTCGCTTGAGTCTGGTGAAGTCAAACAGACCTTTAGCCACGGCCGCACTAACAAGGTTGTGGTCGAGGTGAAGCGCAAGAAACTGGTTGGCAAGCCGGGCTATGCGCCGGAACCTGAAGTCGCTGCACCACCTCCGCCACCTCCGCCACCGCCTCCTGCTGCGCCTGTTGCCGCTGCGCCCGCGCCAAAGCCTATGGCAAATGACATGCTCAGCCGTCAGGAGCGTCAGGCAAAATTGTTGCGTGAGGCCGAGGAAGCGCGCCTGTCGATGCTTGAAGAAAGCCGTCGCCGTGAAGACGAAGCGCGGGCCCGGGCCGCCGAAGAGGAAAAGCGTCGCGCCGAAGAAAATCGTAAGGCTGAAGAAGCCCCGGCACCTGCCATTGCGGAAACCCCTGTAGTTGAGCAGGAACCTGAACCTGCGGTCAGCAATGACGATGGCGCAGCGCCTGCTCCGCGCCGGTTCACACCTGTGGAATCGCCCAAGCGTCCCGCGGCTGCCCCGGCACCGACCGAGCGTGAGCGCGAAGAAGCGAAAAAGGCGCCGCATCGTCCGGCGCGTGATCGCACGGCCGACCGTCGCCAATCGGGCAAGCTGACCGTAACCCGCGCACTTGATGATGATGAAGGCGCACGCGCCCGTTCATTGGCGGCGCTGAAACGCGCCCGTGAAAAGGAAAAGCGGCTGCATGGCGGTGGCAATCGCACCGCCCAACCCAAGCAAAGCCGCGATGTTGTCGTACCTGAAACCATCACGGTTCAGGAACTTGCCAACCGTATGGCCGAAAAAGGCAGCGATCTGGTAAAGGCATTGTTCAAGATGGGCATGCCTGTCACGATCAACGAAACGATCGACCAGGATACCGCAGAATTGCTGGTTGAAGAATTTGGCCACAACATCACCCGCGTGTCCGATGCCGATGTCGACATCGTGCATGACGAAGACGTCGATGCCCCCGAAACGCAAAAACCGCGTCCGCCGGTTGTCACGGTCATGGGCCATGTCGACCACGGCAAAACCTCTTTGCTGGACGCCCTGCGCGGGGCCAATGTTGTTTCCGGCGAGGCAGGCGGAATTACGCAGCATATCGGCGCCTATCAGGTGAAGGCAAAGGATGGCTCGCTTATTACCTTCCTTGATACACCGGGCCACGAAGCCTTCACCCAAATGCGCCGTCGTGGTGCGTCGGTTACCGATATCGTCATATTGGTTGTTGCGGCTGATGATGGCCTGATGCCGCAAACCATTGAAGCGATCAAGCACAGCAAAGAAGCCGGTGTGCCGATGATTATTGCAATCAACAAGATCGACAAGGAAGGCGCCAACCCGCAAAAGGTGCGTGAACGCTTGCTTGAACATGAAGTGATTGTTGAACAAATGGGCGGCGAAGTTCAGGACGTCGAAGTGTCTGCCTTGAAAAAGACCGGGCTCGACACGCTGCTCGAAAAGCTGGCGTTGCAGGCCGAGGTTATGGAATTGAAAGCCAATCCAGACCGTTCCGCCGAAGCAATTGTGGTCGAAGCCCAGCTTGACAAGGGACGCGGCGCGGTCGCGACCGTATTGGTCAAGCGCGGTACGTTGAAGCGCGGTGATATCTTTGTTGTCGGTTCGGAAAGCGGGAAAGTCCGCGCGTTGATCAACGACAAGGGGCAACAGGTTTCCGAAGCGGGGCCTGCCACGCCGGTTGAAGTATTAGGTCTAACCGGCGTACCGTCGGCGGGCGATGTTTTGACGGTTGTTGAAAATGAAGCGCGCGCCCGCGAAGTTGCCCTGTACCGCAAGGAACAGTCGACCAAGGTTCGCACCGCCCAGGTTACACCCAATCTCGAAAACCTGTTCGACAATCTGTCCGCCACACGCGCGATGGAATATCCTGTGGTTATCAAGGGTGATGTTCAAGGGTCGGTCGAAGCAATTGTGACCGCGCTCAACAACATCTCGACAGACGAAATCAAGGTCCGTGTCCTGCTTGCTGGCGTGGGCGGGATAACCGAGTCCGACATGTTGCTGGCAGCGGCATCGAATGCGCCGCTGATCGGTTTCAACGTGCGTCCGAACACCAAAGCAGCGGCATTGGCCAAGCGGGATCGTGTGCGTTTGAAATATTTCGACGTCATTTATCACCTGACTGCCGACATTGCCAAGGAAATGGCGGGCGAACTTGGGCCGGAAATCATCGAAACCGTCGTCGGTCGTGCCGAAGTCAAGGATGTGTTCTCTGCAGGCAAGCGCGACAAGGCAGCCGGTTTGCTGGTGGTCGATGGCTTCATCCGCAAAGGTCTGTCCACACGTCTTACACGCGACGACGTTATCGTCTCGAAAACCACCATCGCTTCGTTGCGCCGCTTCAAAGACAATGTCGACGAAGTCCGCGCGGGCCTCGAATGTGGTGTGGTGTTGGCCGATACCAACGATGTCAAGGCAGGCGATATGCTGGAAATCTTCGAAGTCGAGGAGCGCGAACGGACTTTGTAAGTCTGGCGTCGCCGCCAAAGGAGGCATTATGGCCAAACATAACGATGTCTCGCCCGAAGGTCGCTCGGTCCGGTTGCTGCGCGTTGGCGAGCAGTTCCGGCATATTCTGTCCGAACTGCTGGCGAGGGGCGAAGTGCATGACGATGTACTGACCAGCCACAGCGTCAGCGTCACGGAAGTCCGGATGTCGCCTGATTTGCGCCATGCGACGGCTTTCATCAAGCCGTTGCTCGGTGCGAATGAGGAGGTAGTGCTAAAGGCGCTTCGTACCAACACGGCGTTTTTCCAAAAGGAAGTAGCTACGCGAGTCAGCATGAAATATGCGGCGAAGTTGAAGTTCCTGGCGGATGATAGCTTTGATCAGGCGACGCATATTGAAGGGCTGTTGGCCCAACCGAAGGTGCAACAGGATTTGACCGACGACAATTGACTTCGATTGAAGTAAGATGTATCTTACCGTCATGAACGCTCAAACCCGTATTTCAGCCAAAGGGCAGGTCGTTATTCCAAAAGATACGCGTGATCGGTTGGGATTGACTCAAGGTGTCGTCCTCGATGTCATAGAGACTCCGGATGGTGTTTTGTTGCGCGAACCACGCGCGAAGCAAAAGTTGAGCTTTGAAGAGACCACTGCGCGGATACGCAAGATTGTTAAATATGATGGGCCTATGTTGACGATCGATCAGCTGAGCTGGTCCGCTGAAGCCGAAAGAGAGTTTCGCAAACGGAAGCACATCGACGGGTGATCGCTCTAGATACTAGCGTTTTAGCTCGCTACATTCTCAACGACACAATTGCCGAAGCCGATATCGCCGCGCAGCTTATATCGGAGAACGAATGCTTTGTCAGTTGGACAGTTCTACTGGAGTTGTGTTGGGTGCTCGAATCTCGCGCCGGTTTGCCAAGAAAAGACGTTGTGGACATTCTTACAACGCTTTCCCAATCAAAAATGATCATCATGCCTAATATTATTGCAGTCACCTGGGCTATCGATCGCTACAATGCCGGTGCAGATTTCGCAGATATGATTCATCTTGCCAGTACTTCGGACATCATAACCGAATTCGTCAGTTTTGATCGTAAGTTCGCGCAACAAGCGGGTTCCGAAACGCCTTTGGCTGTCCGCACGTTGCGGTCTTAAAAGATGGCCAAGCTCTATTTCTATTACGCATCGATGAACGCCGGAAAATCGTCGACCCTGCTGCAGGCGGCGTTCAACTATGGCGAGCGGGGGATGAAGGTCATGCTTTGGACCGCCGCACTGGATGACCGTCCCGGGTTTGGCGCGATCAGCTCGCGGATCGGGCTTGCGGGGGATGCCAGCAGGTTTGAAGCGGCGACGGATATAGAATGGGCGGTACTCGAAAGGCATCGGGAAGCGCCGCTTGCTTGTGTATTGATTGACGAAGCCCAGTTTCTGTCGAAAGAACAGGTATGGCAGTGCGCCCGACTGGCCGATGAATATGCAATACCGGTCGTCTGCTATGGATTGAGGACCGACTTTCAGGGCGAATTATTTCCTGGCTCAGCTGCGCTACTTGGCATTGCCGATAGTCTGGTCGAACTGAAAGGCGTGTGCGACTGCGGTCGCAAGGCAACAATGAATCTCCGGGTGGACGAGTTCGGCAAAGCCGTCATTGATGGCGCGCAGACCGAAATTGGGGGGGATGATCGCTATGTTGCGATGTGCCGGAAACATTTTATGGCGGCACGGTCGTTATGATAAATTTTAATCGCCCGTTCAGGTTCGCCAATTTATCATCGCCGACATGAAAAGCTTCTTTATCATCGCCTTAGCCGCAGCAACCCTGGCTGCCCCTGTTGAAGCAAAAAGGCCGGAACCCTATGTCTGGCCCGAACTTGGCGTGGAAAGTAAGATCATCTTTCCGCACCACGACGCCATTCGCAATTTCGAAGCCGACGGCAGCGACGGCGTCTGGCTTGAGGATCGTCAGCGCCGTTGGTATTATGCGGAGCTTATGGGTGGCTGCCATGATCTGGATTTTGCCCAAGCCATTGGGTTCGATACTGGCGGATCACCGCATTTTGATAAATTCAGTTCGATCATTGTGCGGGGTCAGAAATGCCCGTTGATCAGCCTGCAGACTTCGGAAAAGCCTTTGCCGCGCAAGGAAAGGCTGAAATTGCGGAACGCTGCGAAAGTTGCCGCCAAGGATGTGGTCGCGCCTTCAAATTGACTAAAGCGTGGACGGCCTTAAAGGCAGGCCATGCATGGCTGGATCATATTGGATAAACCATTGGGTTTGGGCTCCACCCAGGCCGTGGCCGCGGTTAAGCGGAACCTGCGTCAGGCTGGCTTTGGCAAAGTTAAAGTGGGCCATGGCGGGACCCTCGATCCCCTGGCAACGGGGGTGTTGCCGATAGCATTGGGTGAAGCGACAAAGCTCTGCGGGCGAATGCTCGATGCATCGAAGACATATGAGTTCACCATAAGTTTCGGAGCCGAAACAAGAGGCCTTGATGCCGAGGGCAAGGTCGTAGCGACTTCGGACCTTCGGCCGACCATATCAGAAATAGAGCTGGTTTTGGGCGAGTTCACCGGTGCCATCGCGCAAATTCCACCGGCATATTCAGCTATCAAAATCGATGGCAAGCGTGCGTATGAACGGGCCAGAGCAGGCGAAGATGTGGAGATGAACGCGCGGTCAATATTCGTCCACAGCCTCACACTCCATCACCCTGAACTTGTTTCAGGGTCTTATTTTGACGAGCAGAATAGTACGACCCTGAAACAAGTTCAGGGTGACGAGACTTTGAGTTCGGTGACCTTTTCGGCCCATGTTTCCAAAGGCACCTATATCCGTTCACTTGCCCGCGATATCGCTTATGCTGTGGGTACCGTGGGTCATGTGACCATGCTCCGCCGGACCCGCGCCGGACCATTTGACTTGGAAAGCGCGATTTCGCTGGACAAACTGAATGCTTTCGGCCAAGGGGCGGCCCAAGAAGACATTATCTTGCCGATAGAGGCAGGGCTGGTCGACATCCCGGCTCTTGATCTCTCCCCGGAACAGGCAAGGGCGATCCAACAGGGTCGCGTCTTGACCGGGATTGCCATGAAAGATGGTCTACATTGGGCGAGGGACGCGGAAATGCGGCCTATTGCGCTGGTGGAGAGCATCGACGGAGAATTAAGATCCGTCCGTGGCTTTAACCTTTAAAACCATGATGTTCGAAGGAAAAATATGTCTATTACTGCTGAACGTAAAGCCCAGGTTATCAAAGAGCATGCTCGTGAGCCTAATGATACCGGATCGCCTGAAGTGCAGGTTGCCATTCTGACCGACCGGATCAACGCCCTGACGGGTCATTTCAAGGATCACCACAAGGACAACCATTCGCGTCGTGGTCTTTTGATGATGGTCAACAAGCGCCGTTCGCTTCTGGACTATTTGAAGAAAATTGATGCGGACCGTTACGCCGCACTCATCGCGAAGCTCGGTCTTCGCAAGTAATTATGCGAAAGCGGCCCCCAAACGGGCCGCTTTTTGCTTATGGGGCGATCCGGCAATGAGGCTGGTTTGCCATAGGGGCGCTTTTTAGCCCCACCCGCAGCGGATCGGTATTTCCGCAATCAAGAGGCCTCACACCGCAATAGGGCGGTGCTGAGTCAAAGGAAAATCTATGTTTAATACGAAAACTGTATCAATCGAGTGGGGCGGACAAACCCTGACACTCGAAACGGGCAAGGTTGCCCGTCAAGCCGACGGTGCTGTCATGGCGTCGCTGGGCGAAACTGTTGTTCTTTGCGCGGTTACCGCTGCGAAGTCAGTGAAAGAAGGTCAGGATTTCTTCCCGTTGACCGTTCACTATCAGGAAAAATATTCCGCAGCCGGTCGCATACCCGGCGGCTTTTTCAAGCGCGAACGTGGCGCCACGGAGAAGGAAACACTGGTTTCGCGTCTGATCGACCGTCCGGTCCGTCCGCTTTTCCCCGAAGGTTTCTATAATGAAATCAACGCTATTGCACAGGTTCTAAGCTATGACGGCCACAATGAGCCCGACATTCTTGCGATGGTTGCAACTTCGGCTGCTCTGACCATTTCGGGCGTTCCTTTCATGGGCCCGATCGGCGCGGCACGTGTTGGTTATGTGAACGGCGAATATATCCTGAACCCCACCGACGAACAGGTTGCCGAAGGCGACCTCGATCTGGTGGTCGCGGCAACTTATGATGCCGTGATGATGGTTGAATCCGAAGCCAATGAGCTTTCGGAAGAAATCATGCTTGGCGCCGTCCTGTTTGCACATGATGCATGTAAGGAAATCGTCAAAGCCATCGTGAAGCTTGCCGAGCAAGCCGCCAAGGAACCTTGGGCAATGGCAGAGCAGGCCGATCTTTCGGCTGCAAAAGACAAGCTGAAGAAGCTGATCGGCAAGGATATTGCCGCAGCGTACAAGCTGACCGACAAGTCGGCGCGCAGCAACGCCCTGAACGAAGCGCGTGCAAAGGCGAAAGAAGCCTTTGCCGATGCAACCCCGCAGGACCAGATGGCTGCTGGCAAGCTGATGAAGAAGCTGGAAGCCGAAATCGTTCGCGGCGCCATCCTGAAAGACGGCACCCGCATTGACGGACGCACCACCACGCAGATTCGTCCGATCCTCGGCGAAACGCACTTTCTGCCGCGCGCACATGGTTCCGCCCTGTTCACCCGTGGCGAAACCCAGACCATCGCGACCTGCACCTTGGGCACCAAGGACGCAGAGCAGATGATCGACGGCCTTGGTGGCCTGCATTACGAGCATTTCATGCTGCACTATAACTTCCCGCCCTATTCGGTTGGTGAAGTCGGCCGCTTCGGCGCGCCGGGTCGTCGTGAAGTCGGCCATGGCAAGCTTGCATGGCGCGCTTTGCACCCTGTTCTGCCAACCAAGGACGAGTTTCCCTATACCATCCGTCTGACCAGCGACATTACCGAATCCAACGGTTCGTCGTCGATGGCATCGGTATGCGGCGGAAGCCTCGCCATGATGGACGCCGGCGTCCCGATCAAGCGTCCGGTCAGCGGCATTGCCATGGGCCTGATCCTCGAAGGTAAGGATTTTGCAATTCTGTCCGACATTCTGGGTGATGAAGATCATCTGGGCGACATGGATTTCAAGGTTGCAGGTACTTCCGAAGGCATCACCACGATGCAGATGGACATCAAGATTGCCGGGATTACCCGCGAAATCTTCGAAGCCGCATTGACCCAAGCCAAGGAAGGCCGCGCGCATATCCTGGGCGAAATGGCCAAGGCATTGGGCGAAGTCCGTGGCGAACTGTCGGCACATGCACCGCGCATTGAAACGATGCAGATCGACAAGGCGAAGATCCGTGACATCATCGGCACCGGTGGCAAGGTTATCCGCGAAATCGTGGCAACGACCGGCGCCAAGGTGGACATTGATGACGAAGGTCTGATCAAGATCTCGTCGAGCGACCTGACCCAGATTGAAGCGGCTCGCAAGTGGATCAGCGGCATCGTTGAAGAAGCTGAAGTCGGCAAGATCTATGACGGCAAGGTTGTAAACCTCGTCGATTTCGGTGCGTTCGTGAATTTCATGGGCGGCAAGGACGGCCTCGTCCATGTCAGCGAAATGCGGAACGAACGCGTTGAAAAGGTAACGGACGTTGTCAGCGAAGGCATGGACGTCAAGGTCAAGGTTCTCGAAATCGATCCGCGCGGCAAGGTTCGGCTGTCGATGCGCGTTGTTGATCAGGAAACTGGCGAAGAACTGGAAGACACACGTCCGCCCCGCGAAAAGAGCGAGCGCAGCGATCGTGGTCCCCGTCGTGACGGCGGCCGCGAAGGTGGTCGTGGCGAAGGTCGCGGTGATCGTGGTCCACGCCGGGATGGTGGCCGGGGCGAAGGCCGCGGCGACCGTGGCCCGCGTCGTGAACGCTCCGAAGGTGGCAATGAAGGCGGCAATAATGGCGGGGGCGATCCCGACCATGTACCGGCCTTCCTGAAAGACTAAGCCTGTAAAGGCACTGGAGAGGAAAGGGGTCGCTGCGGCGGCCCCTTTTTTGTTTGAAGCAGCCTGATTTGTATCAGAATGTGACGCATCAAGTTTTACATGGTATCGCAAAATTTGTTTTATGGTTAAAATTCAGTATAGCTGATTATTCTCCTTCAATTGTGGTCGCGACGGGTCTGGGGGGACCCTTTTTAATGCGTCGATATTTGTTTCTACCTTTTGTTGTAGCTGCTGCAATTGCGATAGCCCTCATCACGCGCGTGCCACCTTCACATGATGGCGGCACAGGATATTCCGTACAGTCCGCACAGGCCACATTGCGCGCAATCGCAAGTGAACCAAGACCCGTCGGCTCGCCCGGCCATGATAAAACGCGAAATTGGCTTGTCTCACGCTTTGCTTCGATGGGGCTTGAAGTGAGTACGCAGACAGGTGTCGGGGTACGGCAGGCAAATTTTGACCGGCGGAGAAACGGGTCAGTTAACGTTGCGCCTTATGAAAATATTATCGCAGTGCTACCGGGGCGTAATCGCGCCGACAAGGCTGTGGCATTGATGGCGCATTATGACAGTGCGCCATGGGCCAATGGCGCTGCGGATGATGGCGCGGGGGTTGCGGCGCTTATCGAAACTGCGCGGGTTATGTCAACCGGTCCAAAGCCGACGCGGGACGTGATTTTTATCGCCACTGATGCAGAAGAGCTAGGTCTGATTGGCGCACATGAATTTTTTGACCGCCACACTCTGGCGCAAAGGATCGGCGCAGTCGTCAATGTCGAAGCGCGCGGTTCGCGCGGTCGGGCTATCATGTTCCAGACATCGCCGGGCAATGCTGGCTTGATTGAAACTTGGGCAAGCAATGCGATTTCCCCGACTGGCAACAGCCTTGCCAATGATGTCTATAAAATGCTTCCAAATGACACCGATCTCTCGGTCCCGTTGGCAAAAGGCGTAACGGGTATCAACGCAGCCTTTATTGACCGGTTGCTCGACTATCATATGCCCACCGACAATATCGAGAATCTGGACATCGGCGCTTTACGGCATTTGGGTAATTTTGCACTGACCACGACGCGGGCACTTGCCAATGCAAATGCATTGCCAGCGCAAGGGGCGGATTCAGCCTATTTCGATTTTTTCGGTCTTTTCGTCGTGCGCTATCCGCTGTGGATGGGGTGGGTACTGGTGGCGATCGGCTTCGGTTTCCTGCACACGGCCCAGGTGCAACGGCTGGGTGTAGGGTGGCGTCAGGCGCTCTATGGCACTGCCGGCATGCTAGCTCTCACCGTCGGGGTCGGTGTCATAAGCCATTTGGTTGCGAGTTTTGCCTATGGCAACGGCATGATTCCCTTGCGTGAACGCATCAATGAAATGGGTGCGGTTTTATGGATATATGTCGCATTCGCGGCTGGTTCCATATTGGTGGTCAAGCCGCGCGCCGCAATGTGGACAGGTTCGGTCATATTGATGCTGCTTTGTGCGCTTGCCGCACAAATATGGATGCCGGGGGCAAGTTGGCTGTTCGACTGGGGCGGGTTGATCGGTGCAATTTTACTGAATCTGGCGGCGAGGACAGGGTGGCAAACGCCTGCTGTTCTGTGTGCAAGCGCGATAGTTGGGGGGCTATGGGGGGCATTATTGCTGATTGGGGTCATTGTTACCTATGTGTCGGTTGCACCCATGACACCTGCGCCCATTGCTTTGATCATTCCGTTTGCCGTGACCCTTATCGGACCGGTGATTATGGACTTTGGCAATTTGCGAAGGTCAACCCGCATAGGCACAGGGTTGATCGGCCTTGCTATCGTTGGCGGAATTTTTTTTTCCTTTCATGCCAGCTTTTCAGAACGCAAACCTAAACCGGGCGACCTTTTTTACTATAGTGACCGGCAAAGTGGCAGAAATTTCTGGGCAACCAGTTCGACCGCGCGCGAGTTGCCCGATGGCAATGTAGTTTCCATATCGCCCAAAGGATTTGAAAGCCTGAAATGGAAGGCGGTAAGCGCTCCTTCTGCTCCCATGCCACCACCCAACATCAGCATGGTCGAACAAGGCAATCAGGTAACAATAAATATGGAAAGCAAGGTCGCACCTCGGTTGATGAACTTTACAATTCGCCCGGTTGCAGATTTGGACAACATCCGGGTAAATAACCGGAAGGTGAGGATTCCCGCAGGGCAAGCGACGCGGATTGGCTGGCGTGCCGAGACCCCGAATGCAAAACTGTCGCTTCAATTTGAGCGAAAGCAAGCGGGTCTATTATACATTGATTATCTTTACGCGGTTGAAAAAATGCCGACAGGATCACCCGCGCCAGTTGGCCCCAATACCGACTGGGCACAGTTTAACGGCACAAGGGTAATGAGTGACTCGCTCGTTTTAAGATATGGCGATGACGTTCCCGGCCCATGATGACAAAATTCATGTGCGATACAGGGTGAAACAGGCATCTGGGGACAAAATCAGCAAAGCACTTGGCGGCGCGCTCAAGATTAACTAGGGAATGGTCATGAACAAAAAACTGCTTGTGTCTGTGGCATTGCTTGCCGCCTCTTCGATGCTTTCTGGCTGCGCCGCCCTCGGGCTTGGCGGCGGCGGTGCAAAACCGGGTAGCAACACCCGCTACGTCGCGCGCGATGTAAACACGCTGTACGCGGCGGCAAAAGAGAAGCTGGATAACAAGCAATATCCTGTGGCGGCGGCCCTGTTTGATGAAGTCGAGCGCCAGCATCCCTATTCACCATGGGCGCGCCGTGCCCAGCTGATGAGTTCTTTCAGCTATTATATGGCGCAAAAATATAACGAATCGATCCAGTCATCTCGCCGGTTCCTGTCTATTCACCCGGGAAACAAAGATGCGGCCTATGCCTATTATCTGATTGCGCTTAGCTATTATGAACAAATTAGCGATGTGACACGTGACCAAAAGATTTCGGAACAGGCCTTGGCCGCTTTGGGTGAGGTACAGCGTCGTTACCCGACTTCGCGCTATGCCGCTGATGCTACCTTGAAAGTTGACCTTGTCCGTGACCATTTGGCCGGCAAGGAAATGGAAATTGGCCGCTTTTACCAGCGCCGCGCACTGTGGCTGGCGTCTTCGCTGCGCTTTCGTGAAGTTGTCGACAAATTTGATACGACAACCCACGCGCCTGAGGCTCTATATCGCCTGACTGAATCCTATCTTGCTATGGGCGTTCCAGAAGAGGCAAAGAAGGCGGCGGCTGTTCTTGGGGCCAATTATCCCGGCAGCGAATGGTACAAACGCGCTTATGACTTGATGCAGAAGCACGCGCCCAGCGCTTAGGCCGGGAACCCATAAATATTATCGTCGAGGCTTCAAAATGGCGAAGATATCGGACCAAAATGCGCGCAGTCAGGCAGTCATTTTGCCTGCAAGTGTATTTTGGTTCGAGATCGAAGCCATTATGACGTCCGAAGGATTTGACCCATTTTGCCCATCGCTGCGTCAGAAAGCCTTGAGATATATCCATATCCCGGCGGCTTCCTTCCTTGCTCTGAACAAAATAGCCTCAAACCTCGACGATAATATTTATGGGTTCACGGCCTAATGCCATGCTAACGGGGCTTTCGATCCGCGATGTGGTGCTGATCGAGGCGCTGGACCTTGAATTTGCAGGTGGATTGGGCGTCCTGACGGGCGAGACCGGTGCGGGTAAATCGATATTGCTCGATGCACTGGGCTTGGCGCTAGGGGCAAGGGCCGATAGCGGCCTTGTGCGTAACGGCGCCGAACGGGCGCAAGTGACGGCGAGTTTTGATGCACCCGACAATGTCGTGAGTCTGCTGGCGGATAATGATATCGAAATCGATAAAAAAGAGCCGCTGCTGATCCGGCGTTCAGTCAAGGCCGACGGAGGCAGCAAGGCCTTTATCAACGATCAGCCCTGTTCTGCTGCATTGTTGCGGGATGTCGGTGCGGCTCTGGTGGAAATTCACGGGCAGCATGATGATCGTGGCATGCTCAATCCGCGCGGACACCGACTTTTGCTCGATAGCTTCGGACGGTGCGATACCGCCTTGGTCGCCAGTCACTATACCGCCTGGCAAGAGGCTAAGTCCCGGCTTGATGTCGCACGCGAGGCGCTTGAAAATGCGGCGCGTGACCGGGAATGGCTGGAACATGCCGTTGCCGAACTGGCAAAATTTAATCCGCAACCCGGCGAAGAAGAGCAACTGGCCGGTGAACGCTCCGACATGCAAAAGGGGGAGCGTATTGCCGAGGATTTGAAAGCGGTTCTTGAAAGCTTTGACGGTCCAAAAAGCGGTTTGGCCTTGATCCGCTCTGCGGCACGCAAATTGGACCGGTTGGCCGATGCACATCCCTTACTGGCCGAGGCGCTTACCGCACTTGATCGCGCGGTTATCGAGGCGAGCGAGGCAGAAGACAAATTGAACGCTGCGGCACGGGCGATCGAGTTTGAGCCTGCGCGTCTGGATGAAATTGAAGAGCGCCTGTTCGAACTGCGGGCATTGGCGCGCAAGCATAATGTTGCGCCCGATGCGATAGTGTCGTTGCAGGAAAATCTGAATGCCCGGCTCGATTCCATTCAGGCTGGTGGGGAAGGGCTCGCGAAGCTGGAGGCGGAGGTCAGGGCCAAGCACAGCGCCTTTGTTGACGCCGCCGAAGCAATGAGCGCGGCGCGCTCGCAAGCCGCTGCAAAGCTGGACGCGGCGGTCAAAGCCGAACTCGCACCGTTGAAACTGGATGCGGCGCAGTTCCAGACCGTCGTTGAGCGTCTGCCTGAGGATCGTTGGAGCAGTACCGGTATGGACCGGGTGGAGTTTCTTATCTCCACAAACCCGGGCGCGCCATTTGCGCCCTTGGCGAAAATCGCATCGGGCGGCGAATTGTCGCGCTTCATTCTGGCTTTGAAGGTTGCCTTGGCCGAAGAGGGTGGGGCGGCCACGATCATCTTCGACGAAATTGACCGGGGTGTTGGCGGCGCGGTTGCCGCGGCCATCGGTGAGCGGCTTGCCCGGCTTGCCCGCCATACGCAATTGCTGGCGGTGACGCACAGCCCGCAGGTCGCGGCCAAGGGGCAGGCGCATTACTTCATTGCCAAGTCCAGCCACGGGACAGTTACCCGGACCGGTGTTGTTCTGCTTGATGCAGAAGCAAGGCGGCAGGAAATCGCGCGGATGCTTTCGGGCGCCGAAGTGACTGATGAGGCAAGGGCGCAAGCCGAACGGTTGCTGGAGGGTGTGTGACAATTCCGAATGAAGCAGATGCCGCCAATGAACTTATGCGGCTTGCCAAGCAGATCGCCTATCACAACAAACGCTACCATGCCGAAGACGCGCCGGAGATATCCGACGCGGAATATGACGCATTGGTCCGCCGCAACAATGAACTTGAAACGGCGTTCCCTCACCTGATCCGTCCCGACAGCCCGAACCGCCAGGTAGGCGCCGCGGTCGATGGCTCCGGCCTCAAGAAAGTCACCCACGCCAAACGCATGATGAGCCTAGATAATGCCTTCAATGCCGAAGACGTCGAGGACTTTGTAGGACGGATCCGCCGGTTCCTGAATTTGCCTTCCGAAGCTTCAGTGGAATTAACAGCCGAGGATAAAATCGACGGATTGTCCCTATCACTGCACTATGAAAATGGCGTTCTGAAACAGGCTGCAACCCGGGGTGACGGTACTGTCGGTGAAGATGTCACTGCGAATGTGGCAACCATATCCGATATACCGCAGCATCTTTCAGGCAACCCGCCTGCACTGTTAGAAATCCGCGGCGAAGTTTACATGGCCAAGTCAGACTTTGCGGCCCTTAATTCCGAGCAAGAAACAAAAGGCGGAAAGATTTTCGCCAATCCGCGCAACGCGGCCGCCGGGTCATTACGCCAGAAAGATGCGAGCATCACAGCATCTCGCCCTTTACGTTTTCTGGCCCATGGCTGGGGCGATGTGAGTGGATTGCCTGCCGATAGTCAAATGGGTGTTATGACTGCGATTGCGGAATGGGGCGTTCCGGTATCGCCTCTATTGATTCAGGTCGATAATGCGACCGGCGCATTGGCGCATTATGCCAACATCCAGCGTCAGCGGGCAGAGTTGCCTTATGATATTGATGGGGTGGTGTATAAGGTTGATCGGCTGGATTGGCAGGAACGGCTTGGCTTTGTGGCGAAAGCACCCCGCTGGGCAATCGCGCATAAATTCCCGGCAGAGCAGGCCGAAACAACCTTGGAATCGGTTGATATCCAGGTTGGCCGGACCGGTAAGCTGACACCCGTCGGCCGTTTGAAACCGGTCACGGTCGGGGGTGTTGTCGTATCCAATGTTACCTTGCACAATCGCGACGAAATTGCCCGGTTGGGCGTAAGGCCCGGCGACCGGGTCATCGTTCAGCGGGCAGGGGATGTTATTCCCCAAATCGTGGACAATTTGACCCGCGATATTGATCGGCCCGCCTTTGATTTTCCCGACCACTGCCCCGAATGCGGATCTGAAGCGGTGGCGGAAGAGGGTGAGGTGGATGTTCGCTGCACCGGCGGTTTGATCTGCCCTGCACAACGTGTGCAGCGGCTTATCCATTTCGTTAGCCGTGCAGCGCTTGATATCGAAGGGCTGGGCGAAAAATCAGTGCAGGAGTTTTTTGCGGCCGGCTGGCTGGAAAGTCCTGCGGATATCTTTCGCCTCCACGCCCGCCGACAAGAGATTTTGGCGCGTGACGGGTGGCAGGATAAGTCTGTGGATAATCTGTTGGCAGCCATACAGGCAAAGCGCGCGCCCGATCCTATGAAGTTGCTTTTCGGTTTGGGAATCCGGCATGTCGGGGCAGGGACATCAAAAGATCTGGTCCGCAATTTCGGAACACTCGACGCGATTGCCGAGATTGGCAAGCGCGTTGCTGCGGGCGATGTTTCGGCGGTGGCCGAGCTAACGAGTATTGACGGGATAGGCCCGACAGTAGCCGAAGCGCTGGGAGACTTTTTCCACGAACTGCATAATCGGGATGTATGGGACGATCTGATGCGGGAAGTTGATCCGCCCGCCTATGTGTCTAACATCCGGGAAAGTGAGTGGACTGGCAAAACCATTGTGTTCACCGGAAAGCTGGAAACCATGAGCCGCGACGAAGCAAAGGCTCAAGCGGAGGCACTAGGTGCAAAGGCCGCAGGTTCGGTAAGTGCCAAAACCGATCTTGTTGTGGCAGGGCCCGGCGCGGGTTCGAAGTTGAAGCAGGCGACAGCCTTGGGTGTTAAGATCGTTAACGAAGCGGAGTGGGCCGCAATCATGGCTGCTAGCTAGGGTCAGGACCCAAAGAAAGCTTGGCGGCGTACTGGCTAAAAGGAGCAGCCAGTACGCCGCCAGAACCGCAGCGATCCCCCTCGTGCCGCGCGGTCCAAAGCTTTATCCCTTCAATTTTTGACCAATATCGGCATTATGCCTGACACCAGATCCCGCGACTCCGAAAGGTCTTGCTTCATAACTTTTATATGACGGTTAGTGTCACAATAATGTCAACAACTTTACAATCGGATCATCTGTCTGAAAACATTGGCCGGTCGGTCGATGCTCCGGCACTCTTTGCCAGTTTTCCAGAAGCCCTTCGAACAGAATTGCGAAGTAAAGCGGTTCGCCGGAACTTCGAATCGGGTCAGTTTTTGCATCAACGTGGCGATTCTGCGGGTGGATTCTGGATCATCGATAAAGGACAGGTCAAGTTGGGGCATCAGGACAAGCAGGGTATGATGCACGTCTTGTTCATTTTGGGCCCAGGGGATAGTTTCGGCGAATTGGCTTGCCTGGGCCAATTTAGAAGGGTGCTGGATGCGGAGGCATTGGGCAAAACGGAAATGCTTTGGGTAAGTGAGGCGATTTTGTCAGATATCATTGCAGGTTCAACTGAAATATCCCGCGAAATGCTCAAAATCTTGGCAAAACAATTGCAGGAGGCCCTCGACAATCTTTTGGTATTCAGGAACATGCCTGCACCCAAAAGATTGGCGCAGCGTTTGTTGGCTTTTGTTGCAGACCGGGAACCGCCCGTAACGTTAGGAATAAAGCAACAGGAACTGGCTGAATTGGTCGGTGTGTCCCGTATGACCATAGCCTCTGCCTTGGCTGAACTTGAAGGCCTTGGCTTTGTTTCGAGACATTATGGACATTTGGTAATTGAAGATCCCGCAGCCTTAAAGCGATGGATGAAAAACTAGGCCATAAACGCCTACTTATCTTTGACGAGGTTTGAGGTCATTCTGCTCGTAAGCACATTTAAATCGTTCTGACCTTAAGGGTTGTTGATGTAAAACAGTTTCAAGTGTAACCACTTTCCTATGGCCGATTTCCAGCATGTATATGAAACGCCACCTGATGGTGCCAATGCCGATTGGACGGTTTCCCAGAATTGGGATGCATTCAGCGCGGATGAACATGCCATGTGGGATTTGCTTTTTGCGCGACAATCCGAAATGTTGCCCGAACGCGCAGCCGACGCTTTTATGCGTGGGTTGGATGTGTTGAAATTATCTAGGCCGGGAATTCCTGACTATCGCGAACTGAATGCGCGTTTGTTGGCCGCGACAGGTTGGGAAGTTGTTGCGGTGCCAGGACTGGTTCCTGATGACATTTTTTTCGACCATTTGGCAAATCGCCGCTTTCCCGCTGGGAATTTCATAAGAAGGCCAGACCAGCTCGATTATTTACAGGAGCCGGACGTGTTCCACGACGTTTTCGGCCATGTTCCAATGTTGGCCGATCCTGTCTTTGCGGATTTTATGGTGGCATATGGAAAAGGCGGTTTGCGGTCGCTGGAATATGGTGCACTCGACCATTTGGCGCGGCTATATTGGTACACGGTTGAATTCGGTTTAATCCAGCAACCTGACGGATTGAGAATATATGGTGCGGGTATCGTATCGAGCTTTGCCGAAAGCGTCTTTGCCCTGGATGATTCCAGTCCCAATCGGATAGAATTCGACCTGATGCGCGTTATGCGAACGGAGTATCGGATTGATGATTTTCAGCAAAATTACTTCGTAATTCCCAGCTTGGAGCAGCTACGCCATGTGACAGTGAATACAGATTTTGCGCCCTTATATCGAAGCCTCGAGAAGCTTCCCGATATTGCAGTTGCCGATATCTTGACCAATGATGTTATACTTACGCGCGGAACGCAGGCCTATGTGCAAGGGGCCGGTCGCTAAAAGGGAGGGGGAAAAGCAACCGGCCCCCGCATTCACTGCCGCTTAAGGCAGCAAAACCGAGTCGATGACATGGACGACGCCATTTGATTGCATGACATCAGCGGTGGTGACAGCGGATTGGCCGCCTTTTCCATCGGTAATGACGACGCTGTTTCCTGACATGCGCGCGGTCAATTTTTCGCCCGCAACCGTGGTCAAGGTTGCGCTACCGCCGCCCGATTTAATCGCGGCAATAATGTCGCTGGCGGTCAACTTGCCGGATACAACATGATAGGTCAGGATCTTGGTCAACGTTGCTTTGTTTTCTGGCTTTACCAGCATTCCGACCGTGCCTTCTGGAAGCTTTTCAAATGCGGTGTTTGTTGGGGCAAACACGGTAAAGGGGCCGGGGCTGGCGAGTGTTTCTACCAGGCCCGCTGCCTTGACCGCTGCAACCAGCGTGGTCAAATTAGGCGCTGCCGAGGCATTTTCAGCGATTGTCTTCGCAGGGAACATTGCTGCACCGCCTACAGTTGGGTTGGCCATCTTGTGGTGATTGGCAAAGGCTGCCGTGCCGCCAATTGCGGATGATGCGAGGGCGAGTGCTAAAATAAACTGTTTCGACGTGTACATGGTTTCTACTTTCCTGTTCTGTGCACGTCCGGGGGGTGGCGTGCTACGTACAGGTACGAAGGCATGATGAGGCCGGATGCAGCATGTCGAAAATAATTTTATAAAGTCGCGATTTTTCCGCTCGCAATAACAGGGCCGGTCGCTTTTCCACCGGGTGCGCCACCTTCGGGTTCGGGTGTGATCGCTAAAGTGCCACCTGAACCGAGATATTGTCGCAAATCCGCAGGGACGATAATGGCAGTTGCTGATTTGCTGCCGACAATGCCCAATGACCGCGCCGTCCCATCTGCCGGGATAATCCAAAGCTCTGGATAGAGTTTTCCGGTATCGAGCGAAACGGGCGTGACGATCATACGACCGGTATTTGCGTCATAACTTGCGGTCAAAGAGGCAGAGCCGGTTTCACTGCCCAATGCGGCAATTAAGGGAGCTTCGGGCGCTGGTAACGGTGCGCCGTCAGGCCTTTGTAATAGCAAAATGCCCAATATGGCGGCGGCGCTGACCGAAATGCCGGTCAACGATCGCCAGAATAGCAGTTTACCAGCGCCGACATCCTGATCGGTTGGCAGGGGCAGGGCGCTTTCTATGGCGCGCCACATATGTGCCGGAGGGGCTTCATCGCCGCCCAACATCGGCTGCAAGCGCAGCCGCCAAGCCTCAATTTCCGCGGCAAAACTGGAGTCGGTTGCCATGCGGGCCTCGACTGTTGCACAAGAAGCTGCATCGAGAAGACCCAGTACATATTCACCGGCCAAAGCCATATCATCTTCATGTAGTATAGTCACGACGCCACCTCCATACAGGTGCGTAATTTCATCAAGGCCCGCCGTATCCGGCTTTTGATAGTGCCTAATGGTTCGCCTTCATGCGCGGCAAGATCGGCATAGGTTGCGCCACCAATAAATGCGCTACGAATAAAATGGGCGTCACGGGGGTCAAGACCGTCAATGCAACCATAAAGGAGATCATCTTCACCTTGCGCGAGAAGTTGTGCATCGGCCAAAGGTGATTGATCTGCGATTTCCGCAGCCTCATCGAGCGGAGCCAGCCCTGCTTTTCCTTTTGAACGCAGACGGTCGATCGCGCGGTTTCGTGTTACCGTCACGAGCCAGCTTATTGGACTTGCACGGCCAGCTTCGAAACTCGCGGCCCTGTTCCAGATTGTGATATAGGCGTCCTGCAATGCTTCTTCCGCTTCATTTCTATCGGAGAAGATACGCAGGCACACCCCAAATAGTTTCGCAGAAGTCGCTTTATAAACGGATTCAAAGGCAGAACGATCACCTTTTCCACAACGCAATAACGCGTCGGTGAGCGACGCACGACGGGCCGCATCAAAATCTACCAATATAGAATCTGTTCCCATTACCAGGTGATATGACCCAAGCGGCGGCGTGATGCAATTGGCCAATATCTCACCATGTACCAAAATCCCCTGGTGGTTGGCTGGTTCTCCCATCGGCCCGCAATGGTCGTTGCCAGCCATAACGGGTTCGTTTGACAAATATCAGGCACGGCCAATCGCCGGTGTTCTGGCGCCGTTGCAAACGAAAGCCCAGTTTGCGGTAAGCGCTGACTACGGCACAGGCCTGACTATCCAGCAATCCGGCCACCATCAATGTGCCGCCTTCACCCAAAATCTGTGCAAGCGAAGGGGCCAGTTCGATAAGCGGCCCGGCTAAAATATTGGCAATCAAAAGGTCATAGGGCGCGCGCTGCCGAATGAGAGGGTGATCTGTTCCGGACGCCGTGCACAGGGCAATTTCACCTTGTCTCGCGCCCAGCAGATATCCGTTCAATCTGGCGTTTTCAGCGGTAACGTCAACGCTTACAGGGTCGATGTCCGATGCGGTAAGATAGGCGCGAGGCCAAAGATGGCAGGCAGCAAAGGCCAGCAATCCGGTGCCCGTGCCGATATCAGCGATCAGCTCATATCGTTTGCCCTGACGCTTTAGTTTATCCAGCATTGTGAGGCATCCACTCGTGGTTTCGTGACCACCGGTGCCAAAAGCGCGACTTGCCTCGATATGAATTGAAATTGTGTCTGCGGGGACCTTGCCTTTATTGGCATCGGTATGGATATAGAAGCGTCCCGCGCGCACCGGTTTCAACCCTTGCTGGCTTAACACAACCCAATCTTCGTCGGGCAGTTTTGCAAGTATAGGCTTTGCCTCGGCAGCACTGGGAAGACGGCTTTGGATCAAGGCCACGATTGAAGAGTCAGGTTTTTTTGCGAAGTAAACTTCAATCCGCCATTTCGCGTCGTTGAACGCTTCCACTTCGTCGGCGACGATCGATGGTACAGGGTCCATAGTGGCCAGCCATTCGTCCTCTTCATGCAAAGCTTCTGCTTCTTGCCGCGTGCAAGGCAGGGTAACCTTCCAACTCATTTCAATTTCTCGCTAACAAGGCGCTTGTCGAGCTTGTCACGCGCCGCATTTGCGTAATTTTTGCACCCGTTGGTATCGACCAACATTTTGACACCCGACAGACGTTCCAAAAACTGGCTTTGGGAATTATGCGGCGCGATCAGTACGTCGCATGGATGGAGCGCAGCGACTTTTTCGATAGTAGCGCGAAACATGGACACATATTCGGGATGGTCTGTGAACCTATAATCATCCGCCGACACAGCACCCAGACTGTCGACATAGACAAATTGCAAGCACTTGCCGGCCTTACATGATTGCCATGTCCAGCTCGTACCGCCCGGGCTATGTCCTGGCGTGGCCAAGGCGCGAAGGCGCAAGGGGCCCAGCGTGACTGTTTCACCGTCTTTTATAACCTGGTCGACTTTAATCCCGGGAAATGCCGGGAAAACACCCCTTTGTGGGTCATCGGAATGATATTGTCCGCTTTCCAGACTGGCTTTCGCCTCGGCTCTTGCGATCATTTGAGCGCCCGTGATCCGTTTTAATTCGGCCAGACCGCCGACATGATCCATATGTTCATGGCTGCTAAGTAGGTATTTTACGTCTGCTGGATTGAATCCCAGCTTACGAATATTTTCGGCAATGGACGCAGCGGCTTCTTCGGTTGCCCCGTCGATTAGTATATGCCCGGTGGGTGAAGTGATCAGCAGAACGGTGATGCCACATGTTCCAACCATATAAACATTGCCAAATACCGATGCAGGCGGTGCCTTATCGCTCCAGCCATCCTTGCCTTCGCATTGCTGGGCAATATATTGGCCACTATATTTTTGGTCAGCCTTTATTTGCGTCAGGCTTTGGCCAGGGGCGCATCCCGCCAATAACAACATGGCCAGCGCCATAAGCTTACCGGACATAACTGGCTCCGTTCACGTCCAGAACAGCGCCGGTCATCGATGGCGGGGCATTGACCGCACAGAATTTTGCAATGGCAGCGACCTCTTCAGGGTCCGCAACTTTGCCAAGAGGAATATCCGCCAGGAGCTTGTCGCCGCCTCTGCTTGCCAAATAATCTTCCGCCATTCCGGTCATGGTAAAGCCCGGGCATATCGCAAAGGCAAGAATTCCTTCAGAAGCATAGCCACGGGCAATTGTCTTCGTCATCGCGACCATGCCCGCCTTGGATGCGGCATAATGCCAATGCTCCGGGCTATCCCCGCGATAGGCGGCGCGGCTAGCAATATTGACGATACGGCCGGACCGTTGCGTTTCTTTCCAGTGCAACACCGCCAAACGGCAGAGCACAGCGCTCGCCGTGAGGTTTATCTGCATCGTCCGGTTCCAGCTCTCCAGCCAATCCGCCTCCGATGAATCGAGCAGGTTGGCATCAAAGATACCGGCATTGTTGATGAGGACATCAATTTGGCCATCAAACCGTTGCACCGCGCTGCGCCATAAATGCGATGGCACAAGTGGATCCGCCAGGTCACCATCCCGGCTGGAGAGGCCAACAACATCAAACAGATCCGGGTCAAACGCATTGACGATGGCGGCACCGATTCCACGCGAGGAACCAGTTACTAATATTTTGGTTTTCATTCCCGCTGCTTTTCACAACGGGCCGGGAAATTCAATGTCCGTTATCGTAAATCATCGCGGTTTTGAGTTATCCGAGGCTGCCGGCAAATTTACTCGCATTATGACGAAGCGACGATAATTTGGAATTCACTTCGTTGAAACCTTGTTCCAATGCAGTAATTTCGGAAACGACATTTTCGGTGTCGGACCTAATGGCGGATATAGTGTTCGACATTAAATCAGCAGCAAGCGCGGTTTCATCGACCGATGCTGTAATCATTGTGACTGTCTGGGCTTGATCTTCCATCGCGTGCCGGATTCGTTCCGCAGAGTGCTGAACTTCGCCAACAATTGAGCGAATTGCCGCATTGGATTCGACCGACGCTTTGGTTGCATTTTGAATGGCAGAGATTTTTTGCGCGATTTCGTCGGTTGCCTGGGCTGTCTGGTTGGCCAGACTTTTGACTTCCTGTGCCACCACGGCAAAACCGCGACCGGCATCGCCTGCGCGCGCCGCTTCGATTGTGGCGTTGAGCGCCAGCAAATTGGTTTGCCCGGCAATTTCGCGGATGAGTGCGAGTATTGAATCAATGGATTGCGACTGTTCGGATAGCGTGTCAGTTGCAATCACACTTTGCGTGGCCTGGGCTGCGGCGCGTGTGGCAACGTCCGACGCGGTTTCCACTTCGGTGCGCGCATCTTCAATAGCGCGGATAAGTCCTGCCGCAGTTTGGGCAGCCTCTCGCATGGCAACCGCAGATTGTTCTGACGCAGCGGCAACTTCCGAGGTTTTAGCCAGCATACCGTGGGCCATTTGTGAACTGTTTGCGGCCTGATATTTCAACATGGTGGTTTGCTCCGAAATCGCTGAAGTCGCGTTTCCGATATCAGTTTCAAAATTGGCTGAATTCGCGGCTTTAGCCTCATAATGGCGCTTTTGTTCATATTCGCGATAGATGACTGCAAATGTAGTTAGTTCAATCGCGTTGAGTTTTGAAATGGTATCAACAAGTATCCGAATTTCTTCAATCGACAATCCGGTCTGGCTTAAAATCATCCCTGTGGATCGTGCATTGGCGGTACCGGTTGCGGCCAGCACAGCGTCCAGGGGAATGCCGCGTTCAAAGGAATCGACAATAAGTGCCCTGCTTATATTAAGCCATTTGCGTTCTTCAAATCGCGCGGTTCGCATTTCCATGTAGGTGGTTAGCAAATCCCTCGATTTCGTATAGGTTTCGCCTTGCAAACTTGAACCGAATTCTGGGGAGTTTCGCCAATAGGACCAATAATCCTCGCTAAGCTCAACATAACGACCTTCGAAATAGACCGAAAGTTTCCGGCAATTTTCTGACAGGGTTCTGTCACTATCATAGGGAGCTATAATAGCTTCGATATTCAATCGATGCCCGTGTTTATCTTGGTCCATTCATTCGCTCCAAATCCACATTCAGCCAAATCCTGTCGATGCTGGTACGTTTTTACATGTGCAATGGTTAACGGCGGGTTATGTATTACTGGTCTTTGCAAAATAGACCAGGCGCGTCAGAAGCCTTGCGCGCAGCTACTAAAGCGGTAAAGAGCGACACATAATTGCGATTGAGGGTTCCACCCGATCTATCTGAAGGACCGCAAATCATGGGGCATAAAACGACACGGCCTTTGTCGCCGCATTTGCAAATCTATCGCTGGTCGCCACAAATGGCGATTTCAATTATGCACCGCGCGACAGGTTTTATTCTTGCCACCGCAGGCATGCTGACTCTTCTTTGGTGGCTTTCGGCGATTGGCGGCGGAGCATCAAGTTACGCGGTTTTCCAGAAATATGTTGTTTCGGCAGGTGATGACGGATCCGGCTTCGAATTGGCGTGTAACTGGTTTTTCAGGTTAGTCGCTCTGACGGTAACGTTCAGCTTTTTTCAGCATCTTTTTTCTGGATTGCGCCATTTTGTCCTCGATATGGGGGCTGGATATGAACTCAAGACGAACAGGACATGGGCGCTTGCTGCATTCGTAGCGGCCATTTTTGCAACTGCATTGGTTGCGCTGGTCGTGGCATCACGCGTTATCGGAGTTTGAAGCATGGGTAGCGGAACAAATATCGGTAAAGTGCGGGGCCTTGGTTCCGCGAAACACGGTGGCTCACACTGGATCAGCCAGCGCACGACTGCGGTTGGCAATTTATTGCTGACCACTTGGTTGGTCGCATCGTTGCTGTTGATGCCTAATTTTGATCAGGCGACACTGGCGCTTTGGCTCGCAAAGCCATCGGTTGCCGTTCCCATGATATTGATGCTGGTCAGCATCTTCTGGCACGCCCGCTTGGGTCTTCAGGTATTGATCGAAGATTATGTCCATGACGACGCGTTGAAATTCGGTGCCATGACTTTGCTCAATTTCTACGTAGTTGGCGGTGCCGTCTTCGGAATTTTTACCGTCGCTAAACTAGCATTCACCGGAGCTGCCGCCTGATGTCAGACGCTTACAAGATTATTGACCACACCTATGACACCGTAGTTGTTGGTGCGGGCGGCTCTGGCCTGCGCGCCACCATGGGAAGCGCGGAGGCCGGTTTGAAAACTGCCTGCATTACAAAGGTATTCCCGACGCGTAGCCATACGGTAGCTGCACAAGGCGGAATCGCGGCGTCGCTTGGGAACAACAGTCCTGACCATTGGACATGGCATATGTACGACACCGTCAAGGGGTCGGACTGGCTGGGCGATCAGGACGCCATTGAATATATGGTGCGTGAAGCACCTGCTGCTGTGTATGAGTTGGAGCATGCTGGCGTTCCGTTTTCGCGGAACACGGACGGAACAATTTATCAGCGTCCCTTCGGTGGCCATATGCAGAATATGGGTGAAGGGCCTCCTGTTCAACGCACATGCGCTGCTGCTGACCGCACCGGCCATGCGATGTTGCACGCCTTGTACCAGCAAAGCCTGAAATATGACGCAGACTTCTTCATTGAGTATTTTGCGCTCGATTTGATCATGGAAGACGGCGAATGCCGGGGTGTGATCGCGCTGTGCATGGAAGATGGCAGCATACACCGGTTCAAAAGCCATGCCGTGGTTCTTGCCACTGGCGGTTATGGCCGTGCCTACTTCTCGGCAACCTCGGCGCATACCTGCACAGGTGATGGCGGCGGCATGGTGTTGCGCGCAGGATTGCCGTTGCAGGATATGGAATTCGTGCAATTCCACCCGACCGGAATTTATGGCGCTGGCGTGCTCATTACCGAAGGCGCACGCGGCGAGGGTGGTTATCTGACCAACAGCGAAGGCGAACGCTTTATGGAGCGATACGCACCGTCGGCCAAGGATCTTGCGTCACGCGACGTGGTGAGCCGTTCGATGGCGCTCGAAATGCGCGAAGGACGTGGCGTCGGGCCTGGCAAGGACCATATTTACCTGCACCTCGACCATATCGATCCTAAAGTGCTGGGTGAACGGTTGCCGGGTATTACCGAAAGCGGAAAGATTTTCGCCGGCGTTGATTTGACGCGGCAACCACTGCCGGTCTGCCCGACCGTCCATTATAATATGGGCGGAATTCCGTGCAATTATCATGGCCAGGTTGTGACCAAAAAGGACGGCAATGACGATGCGGTCGTGCCCGGACTCTATGCTGTGGGCGAAGCCGCGTGCGTTTCGGTCCATGGCGCGAACCGTTTGGGTTCCAACTCCCTGATCGACCTTGTCGTGTTCGGCCGTGCAACTGGATTGCATCTTAAAGAAACTTTGAAGCCCGGCGCATCGCACCGTCCGCTTCCCAAAAGTGCAACCGACCTGCCGCTGGCGCGCGTGGAGAAATTCCGTAACGCCAAGGGTGGTTCGCCGACGGCCAAAATCCGGTTGGAAATGCAGCAGACAATGCAAAAGCACGCCGCTGTTTTCCGCGACACAGAACTTCTCGCGGAAGGCGTCCAGTTGATGCAGAAGGTCAACAAGCGGATGGAAGATGTCGCCGTTACCGACCGCAGCCTAATCTGGAACACCGACCTCATCGAAACGCTCGAGCTCGACAATTTGATGGCGCAGGCCGTCTGCACGATGGAAAGCGCGAACAACCGCAAGGAAAGCCGCGGTGCCCACGCGCATGAGGATTTCCCAAATCGTGACGATGCGAACTGGATGAAGCATACCGCGTCATGGTTTGACGGATGGGGTGGTTCAGGCGGCAATGTGACCTTGGATTACCGCGCGGTGCATGATTACACGCTCACCGACGAGGCTGAGTATATCAAGCCGAAGGCTCGGGTTTACTAATCGCTCGCCTGTTTTTAGGCGGACAATTTATCGCTGGCTTAGAATCTCGGTTGCTATTGAGAGACTGCGCTTGCGCATCTCATGATCAAATATGGAACAGGCAACAATGATTTCGTCGGCCTTGGTGCGATCAATGAAAGCGATTACGGCAGTCTTAACGCTGTCGGGTGCGCCGATTGCGCTACAAGACAGGACGTGGTCCAGCATGCCCTGAAACTGCGGGGGCAGGGACTCGTAATAGCCTTCAATAGGTGGCGGCATTTGACGCGGATTGCCGGAACGCAGCGACACAAAACTCTGTTGCATTGACGAGGCGAGAAACGCTGCTTCTGAATCGGTCGGGGCAGCAATTATATTGAGCGCGGCCATCGTATAAGGTGCATCAAGTACAGCGCTGGGTCTAAAATGAGTGCGGTAAATTTGCAGCGCCTCGTCCAGCATGTCCGGCGCAAAATGGCTGGCGAAAGCAAACGGCAAACCGAGCGCAGCCGCCACTTGCGCTCCATAAAGGCTGCTGCCTAGAATATAGAGTTGAACATCGGCCCCAGCGCCGGGTGTTGCTGCAATGCCGGTTTGGCCATCATCCGCGAAGTAGCTTTGCAACTCCATTACGTCGCGCGGGAAGGCGTTTGGGTCGCTATCAAGTGTACGGCGGATCGCAGTCGCCACCCGCTGGTCGCTGCCCGGCGCACGGCCAAGGCCGAGATCAATGCGTCCGGGATGCAAGGCGTCGAGCGTTCCAAATTGTTCGGCAATTACCAAAGGCGCATGATTGGGCAGCATGATACCGCCTGATCCCACACGGATCGACTGCGTTGCAGCAGCAATATGGGCGATGACGACGCTGGTCGCCGCGCTGGCGATGCCACGCATGCCGTGATGTTCGGCTACCCAGTAACGGGTAAATCCAAGCTGTTCGCAATGTTTGGCGAGGTCTGCAGCATTCGCCAAAGCGGCAGCTACAGTTCCGCCTTCGATGACGGGCACAAGATCCAGAAGCGAAAATTTGGTCATCCCGTCTACATGGTTATCGAAGCTGCTAAAGCCAAGCGCAATCGACTATCCCATGCGGGCGTGCCATAGACCATTGATGGTGACCGCTCTGTATGTACCGTTTTTGATCATGGCATTGCTCATTGAGCTAACCCCGGGACCTAATATGGCATGGCTGGCATTGACGAGTGCGAGCAAGGGACGCGAATCCGGGTTTGCAGCGGTGGCGGGTATTGCTTTGGGGCTCGTACTTTTGGGCGGTGCTTCTGCCTTTGGCTTGTCTGAACTGGCAACAAGTTCGCCCATTATATTCAGTTTCCTGCGCTATGCCGGTGTTGGGTATCTTTTGTGGTTGGCTTGGACAACCTGGTCGAGCGAGACAGAAACATCCGATCCTGCCATGGACCATAGCCGATTGGTGGACTGGTTCCGGCACGGCTTGTTGCTGAATTTGCTCAATCCCAAGGCAGCGATCTTTTTTATCGCTGTGCTTCCCGCCTATATCGACACGGGTTTTCCGGTTGGTCCACAAACAATTCTTCTGTCTTTCAGCTATGTCGGAATCGCGACGGTCATCCATCTTGTCATCGTTATTTTGGCGGGATCGGCGCATGATTGGCTGACCCAAGGCGACTGTCAGCACTTGATCCGACGGATATTTGCGGTGATGATCGCGCTTATCGCACTTTGGTTTTTACGCAGCACAGCTTGATCCCGGTTGTGTTGAACGGGTTACGCGGACCGTTAATCTGGGGTTCATCGCATAATATATAGACGAAACGTGCTATTTCGTAGATGAACCGTTCGGTGGTGAAAGGAAAGCATATCATGACATCTGAACGAAGTCCCGGCTGGAAACTCTTCTTTGCCGGTATCATTGGTCTTGTCCTCATCATTCCACTGATGATGGTCTACGCGTTGCTGTGGGATCGGCAGGAGCAATCCAATATTGCCCAAAATGCCATTGCGGCGGGGTGGGGCGGACCTCAGGTCGTTGTCGGGCCAGTGCTTGTCTTACCCTATACCGCGAGTAGCGTGGAAACAGTCGACGAGAACGGAAGGCAAACCACGCGGACGGTTCAGGTGAAGAAAGAGCTTTTTCTTTCGCCCGAAACAAATGCGATCCGTACCGTGCTGAAACCGGACCGGAAAAAGAAATCCATTTATGAAAGTGTGCTGTTCGTTGCGGCAAACAGCGGAAAGGCGCGCTTTGCGTTGCCGGATGATTTTGCCCGTTACGGCATTCCGCGCGAGAATATCGACTTTGCCGGGGCTGAACTGCGCTTCGGCGTGTCGGATGCGCGCGGGCTTCAGAAAGACAGCAAGGTTCAGGTGAATGGAGCAACGCTAGGACTGCAGCCGGGTAAGGGCTTGGCGGCCTCTAACAATTCGGGCTTTTTCAGCTTTGTCGACTGGACAGGCGCCGTACCGCTGGACGTGGAATATAGCTTTGCGATACGCGGCAATAAGTCGCTGACGATGGTGCCGCGCGGTGGCGAAACGACGTGGGATGTAAAGTCCACCTGGCCCAGCCCAAGCTTTGCGGGTGATTTTCTGCCTGTGAAGAGGGACGTGAAATCCAGCGGGTTCACGTCGACCCATGCGGTGACCAATCTGGCGCTGGGGCAGGCGATTGTCGCGACCGACGACAACGCGCCGCCGTTGACGACTGAACAATATAGTACCGTCACTCTATCCTCGGCGCGGAATGTCCCAGCGGTTGGCGGGCCGAGCCAGGCGGCGACGATTGGCTTGATTGAGCCTGTTGATCTGTACAGCCAGGTTGATCGGTCGGTTAAGTACGGCTTCCTGTTTATTGGCTTTACCTTCCTAGCCTATCTGATGTTCGATGTGATTGCAGGGGCACGCGTTGCTGCGGCGGAGTATCTGCTGACCGGAGCCGGGCTGGTGCTATTCTTCGTGCTCCTGCTGGCCTTTGCCGAGGTGGTGGGCTTCATGTGGGCATATCTTATCGCGGCTGGCGCAATAACCGGGCTTTTGACGGCTTACTCTGCCGCCGTGTTAAAAAGTTGGTTGCGTGCGCGGTTCATCGGCGGGTTGCTCGTCGGGCTTTATGCAACGCTTTATGTGCTGCTGAACCTAGAAGCATATTCGCTGATTATCGGATCGCTGCTGCTCTTCGTAGCCCTCGCGGTTGTCATGTGGGCCACCCGTGCGATTGACTGGGGCGCCCGGCGTGAGACGGCGGAGGTACCTACCGCCAGCGCAGCTTAGACGCATCAAGTTCCGGGACGGATCGGACACCCATGAGCTTCATGTCGCGCTCGATTTCGTCTCGCAGCTTGCCGACCACACGCTGGACGCCCGCCTCGCCAGCTGCGGCCAGCGCGTAGAGATATAATCGTCCACCAGAGCAGGCCGTTGCCCCGGCGGCGATTGCTTTCAGGACATGGCTGCCACGACGCACTCCGCCGTCACAGATGATGTCGATCTTGCCGCCCACCGCATCGGCGATTTCCGATATTTGGTCAAAAGGTGAGCGCGAGCCGTCAAGTTGCCGCCCGCCATGGTTGGACACCATGATCGCCGTCGCACCGATATCGACCGCCCGTTTGGCGTCCTCAACCGACATAATCCCTTTCAGGCAGAATTCGCCGCCCCAGTCCGACCGGACCTTTTCCGCCATGGCCCAGTCCATCGATGTATCGAGCATCGTGTTGAAATATTCGGCGACCGAAACCGCCACATTGGTGCCCGCATCGACATGCGTTTCGAGATTAGGCAACGCAAATTTCTCGCGGAACAGGTAGTTGATCGCCCACATGGGGTGGATCGCGTAACTGAACACAGACGCCGGCGTGAACCGCGGCGGTGAAGTAAAACCGCTTCGCAGACAGCGTTCCCGGTTGCCCGAAACAATGGTATCAACGGTCAAGGCAATGGCATCGAACTTCGCTGCCTTGCAGCGTTCGATCATCGACTGATTGAGGCCCTTATCTTTATGAATGTAGAGCTGGAACATCTTCGGAGACGCTATGGTTTCCCCGATCTCCTCGATGCTGACGGTCGCGAGAGAAGAAATCCCGAACCATGTGCCAAATTTCTGCGCCGTCGCGGCCACCGCGCGTTCACCTTGCCAGTGGAAAAGCCGCTGTAATGCCGTCGGCGACAGCATCAACGGCATGGCGATGGGCTTGCCCATGACTGTCACGCCCATGTCGATTTCGGAAACCCCGGCAAGGACATTGGGAACCAGATCGCAGTCGTCATATGCCGATATGTTGCGGTCTTTGGTCCGCTCGTCATCCGCAGCGCCGTCAATATAATTGAAGATCGGTGACGGCAGGCGTGCCTTTGCGAGGCGTCGGAAATCCTCGACATTATGGCAATCGCTAAGCTGCATGCAAACTACTGCACGCCTTGGAGATAATTGCAGGCACTGGGGTTCTTGCTACGGATACCCCGTTGCAGCGCCTCCATACGCTGTTCCGATGTGCCGTGGGTGAACATGCTTTCGACGGGCGCGCGCCCGGCTTGCTGCATAAGGGTATCGTCGCCAATGGCATTGGCTGCGCGCATTCCTTCTTCAATGTCGCCTGGCTCGATACGGTCAGAGTTAATCCCGGCCCAAACTCCAGCAAAGCAATCTGCTTGCAATTCCATCGCGACTTGCAGGCGGTTCCCGTCTGTCTGGCTCGATTGTGCCTGAAGCTTCCGCACCTGGTTTGCGATTCCCGCCAGATTCTGGACATGGTGTCCGACTTCATGTGCCACGACATAGGCATAAGCAAAGTCGCCGCCAGCACCCATCTGCTTTTCCATCTGCTGGAAGAAACTTGTGTCCAAATAAATGCCTTCATCCGAAGGACAATAAAATGGCCCCATGGCCGACTGCGCCGGACCACAGCCGGATTGGCCGCCGCCCTGATAGAAATTGAGTTTCGTGGGGCGATAGTCGCGCAAGAGTTTGCCCCAAGTGTCTTCCGTGGATTTGAGAACGCGGCATGCGAATAACTCTTCTTGCGTATCGCACGCCACATTGCCCGTACTGGATTGCTGACTGGTACCGGGTGCAGATACAGGTCCGCCCATAGTCAGCATCCCGCTGGAGACGACAAAATACCCAACGACAGCAATCAGCAGGACGGAACCGCAGCCCATTTTGCGACCAAGGAGCATGGGTAGCAGACCGAAGATAAGCCCGAGCATGCCGCCTCCGCCACCGCCGCCAAAGCCACCGCCTCCCGATCCTTGATCGCTGACATTTCCGCTCGGGTCTAAATCATCGAGGCGCATAAGATTCTCCCCTGTTGCCGGAACCTAGCATTGCCGTTAGCGGTGAAAAGAGCAAGTAAACTTCCCCAATAAGCAAAGGTGTTCTGTCATGTTTCTAAAAGGCAAAACTGCACTCATCACGGGATCAACATCTGGTATCGGCTTAGGATATGCCAAAGCACTTGCCGCGCAAGGCGCTAATATCATGATAAACGGTTTCGGTGAAACGGAGGAAATCGCCGATATAATAAAAGAGCTGCAATCGTCTAGTGGGTCAGGTGCGGTTTATAGTGCGGCGGATATGACTTTGCCTGGGCAAATCCGGGCGATGGTTGCTGATTGTAACCGTGAGCTGGGCGGTCCGGACATCCTTATCAACAATGCCGGCATCCAGCATGTTGCTCCGGTTGACGAGTTTTCGGAGGATAAATGGGATGCCATTCTGGCAATCATTCTATCATCGGCGTTTCACACCACAAAAGCGGCGCTGCCGACCATGAAATCTGCGGGATGGGGACGGATTATTAACACCGGTTCCATGCACAGCCTTGTCGCAAGCCCATATAAGTCGGCATATAATGCGGCCAAACACGGGTTGGCGGGTTTGACGAAAACCATTGCACTCGAAGTGGCCACTCAGGGCATCACCGTCAATTGCATTTGCCCCGGCTATGTCTGGACCTCTTTGGTCGAAAACCAGATTCCGGATACTATGAAGGCGCGCGGGTTGACTCGCGATGAAGTTATAAATGATGTTCTATTGGCCAACCAGCCTCAAAAGAAGTTTGTCCAGGTTGATCAACTGGCTGCTCTTGCATTGTTCTTGTGTCGGGATGAAGCCAGCGCAATTACCGGAACAAATCTTTCGGTCGATGGTGGGTGGACCGCGCAATAGAGTGTTTTGACAAGTTTCCTTCTTGCTGTTTCGCCATCGCCTATTGTCCGGTCAGCGCGGGGTCGTAATTGCCAGCTGTCTGCTGAGGTACATTATATTGAGGGGCGACATAGGCCTGCGATGGAACCTGGCCATAATAGGGTGTCGCGTTAGGTACCTGTTCTTGCGGGACCTGGACTTCACTTTGAAGTGATTGCTGGTTACTGCTGCCATAAGGATTACCATCGATGACAGGCACGCCGATCGCGAGAATATCCTCGCCATCTTCTTCTGGCGAGCTGTTATCGGTCACGTCTTCGAGCGGAGTTTCGCCATTGTTTTCATTAACCGGCGGCGTCGGATTCGCGACGGGCGCGGCCTGGGCGACGGCGAGGGGTTGCTCGTCATATGTAAGGCTTGAGGTTACAAATGTGATGAGCGCGGCTACACCGAGCACGCCCAATAGCAATTTCAAGATATTGTCCATACTCAATCCCGACCTGTTTCCGCTTCTGCAGTTACCCCAAGCCTGTTAATAATATATTAGCGATGCGAGCCAGATCCCGGGAAAAAAGGCCGCCGACATCTCTGTCAGCGGCCTAGGTGTTTTCCTCCCCAGGAAATTGTAAAAGCTTACTTCCCTCCGGCGCTACCCAAACGATGGTAAAGCCTTGCGAATTTGACCGATTCCGGCTTGTCCTTGATCGCCTCCAGATAGAAAACCAATGCTTGACGCAGCAATGTCAGATCTTCGGTAGAAAGCACTGCCCTTGCGCGTTGTGGTTCGCTCATCTGAATTCTCCCAATATCAAGCGGCGTTGGCGAACTGGTTCATGGTGTTATCTTTACCGCCCGCCTTCAACGCGGCTTCACCGGCAAAATATTCCTTATGATCGTCACCAATGTCCGATCCCGACATATTCTGGTGCTTTACACAAGCGATGCCTTGGCGGATCTCCTTGCGCTGGACGCCGGCAACATAACCCAGCATGCCCATTTCGCCGAAATAATCCTTGGCCAGATTATCCGTGCTGAGTGCCGCGGTGTGATATGTCGGCAAAGTGATGAGATGGTGGAAGATACCAGCCCGCTTCGCCGAATCCCGCTGGAAGTTCTGAATTCGGGTATCAGCTTCTTCACCCAGTGCGGTTTCGTCGTAGGATGCGCTCATCAAATTGGCGCGGTCATAGGCCGAAACATCCTTACCTTCGGCGCTCCAGGCGTCGAATACCTGCTGACGGAAATTCAACGTCCAGTTGAAGCTAGGCGAGTTGTTATAGGCAAGCTTTGCATTGGGAACGACCTCGCGAATACGGTCAACCATGCCTGCAATCTGCTCGATATGGGGCTTTTCGGTTTCGATCCAGATCAGGTCAGCGCCATTTTGCAGGCTGGTGATGCAATCGAGAACGCACCGGTCTTCGCCAGTGCCAGAACGGAACTGAAACAGGTTGGACGGCAAGCGCTTGGGACGCAGCAGCTTTCCGTTGCGGTTGAGGATGACGTCGCCATTGCGCGCCGTTGCCGGATCGATTTCCTCGCAATCGAGGAAGCTATTATATTGATCGCCCAGATCACCCGCTTCTTTTGAAACAGCGATTTGCTTCGTCAAGCCAGCGCCCAGCGAGTCGGTACGGGCCACAATGATACCATCCGGCACACCCAATTCCAGGAAGGCGTAGCGGCAAGCGCGGATTTTTTGGAGGAAATCTTCGTGAGGTACGGTAACTTTACCATCCTGATGGCCACACTGCTTTTCGTCGGAAACCTGGTTTTCGATTTGCAGGGCGCAGGCTCCCGCTTCGATCATCTTCTTGGCGAGCAGATAGGTGGCTTCTGCATTGCCGAAGCCTGCATCGATATCAGCGATGATGGGCACGACATGGGTTTCGTAATTTTCGATTTTACCAAGCAGCTCGGTCTCTTTTGCGGTTTCGCCATTCTCGCGTGCTTTGTCGAGGTCGCGGAACAAGATGTTGAGTTCGCGGGAATCGGCCTGCCGCAAGAATGTATAGAGTTCTTCGATAAGCGCCGGAACGCTGGTTTTTTCATGCATCGACTGGTCGGGCAGGGGGCCGAATTCGCTGCGGAGAGCCGCGATCATCCAGCCCGACAGATACAGATAGCGCTGCTTGGTTGTGCCAAAATGCTTTTTGACGGCAATCATCTTTTGCTGCGCGATGAACCCGTGCCAACAGCCGAGCGACTGCGTGTAATAAGACGGGTCCGCATCATAAGCAGCCATGTCCTGCCGCATGATATTGGCGGTGTAGCGGGCAATATCAAGGCCGGTTTGAAAGCGGTTTTGGATCTGCATTCTGGCCACGGATTCGGGACTGATGGAGTCCCAAGTTCCATTTTGCGCTGCGATCAGCTTGCTGGTTTGCGCTATTTGATCTTTGTACGACATTTACAATTCCTTCGAGGTTATTAACTCGGCTGAAGCATGGGGTCGCAGAAAATGCCGGAAAAAGCGAGTCGAGATTGTAATATTTGTTGTGTGTGCGTCGCACAAAATAAGATTAACGTTGTCATGTTGTAAATAATGTGACAAATGCCTCTCCATGTCCGAGCAAAAGCTTTTTGCGGGCCACGCCGTCCGCCGTATCCGCAGGGCCAATGGCCTGACCCAGGCCGCAATGGCCGAAGCGCTCGATGTTTCCCCGTCTTATCTGAACCTGATCGAGCGCAACCAGCGTCCGTTGACGGCGACATTATTGCTGAAGCTTGCCGAGCGCTATGATTTTGACCCGCGCACCTTGACCGGATCAACCCCCGGCGGCGGGGTTGAGGCCATTCGCCGCCGTCTGTCCGACCCGATGTTTGCCGACCTGACGATAGAAAGGGTGCAAATCGAAGACTGGATCGCCGCCAGCCCCGACGCCGCCGAAGCCTTCGCCCGTGCCTTTGATCGACTATCGGGCGGTTCGCATGGCAGCAGCGGCGAAAGCAGTGCCGCACGTGGTTCGACCATAGAGCCCGAAGCCATCGCCTCGGCAAGGGCCGAGATCGAACGGTGGCGCAACCATTTCGCCGACCTTGACGTCGCCGCCGAAAAGCTGGCCGATGAATTGCGCCTTGCCAATGCTGATCTTTATGGCGCGATTACCGAACGGCTGCGGGTCAAACATCAACTCAGCATCCGTATCCTGCCCTTTGACGTGATGCCCGGCCATTTGCGAAAGCTTGATCTTCATGCCCGCCAGCTTCAGCTTTCCGAACTGCTCGACCCCGCCAGCCGCACCTTTGCCGCCGCGTTCCAGCTTGCGTTGATCGAGGCAAAAGCCGAAATCGATGCGCTGGTGGCAGGCGCCAGCTTTGCCGAACGCGCAGGCGAGCGACTGTACCGCCGCCATTTGACCAGCTATTTCGCCGCCGCTGTCATGATGCCCTATGCCCGTTTCCTGCGCGCATGCGAGGCAACGGGGTATGACATCGTCCTGTTGCAACGCCGCTTTGGCGCAGGCTTTGAACAGGTCGCCCACCGGCTGACGACGTTGCAGCGGGTCGGCCAACGTGGCTTGCCCTTTTTCATGCTGCGGATTGATCGCGCCGGCCAAAGCAGCAAGCGTTTTGCCGGTGCCAGCGCGTCGCCGCTCGTCGGGACGGAACGGCGGTGCCCCTTGTGGCAGGTACATAATGTCTTTGCCCGTCCAGGTTCGCTGCTGCCGCATCTGGTCGAACTGGAAGACGGCGACCGGTGGTTCACCTTGTCGCGAACGGTTCACCCGCAAACCGCGGTGAGTGGATCGGTTGAGGCGGAATTTGCAATATGCCTTGGCCTTGATGCAAAGCTTGCGTCACCTTTGGCGGCCGCGCGCGGAATTGACCTTAATTTAGCGCCCGCAACCCCGATCGGCCTTGGCTGCCCCGCCTGCACCCGCCCCGAATGCCCCCAACGCAGCGCGCCGCCTGCCGGTAGGGTGCTCGTATTCAACGAACGCGAAAGAGGTCTGTCGCCATTTTCTTTTGATATGGAGTGACGGGGAATTTTTTTCGTCAGAAGGAAAAAGGGAAAAAGGAAGAAGGGAGAGCAAAAGGTATCAATCCCCCTCCCGCTTGCGGGAGGGGTTAGGGGAGGGTGCGGGCCGTTAGGTCCGCCTTGCGACCTCACCGACACACCCTCCCCCAGCCCCTCCCGCACGCGGGAGGGGAGTGAGCGGGCCGAAATCTCGCTCGCTCCACCCTGAACCCCAATCCCCAACCCCCGCCACCCTGAATCCCCCGTCCCGTCACCCTGAACTTGTTTCAGGGTCCATCGCGCCGCAGATCCTGTGCAAGAGAGCAAACCCAACCGCACGTCGCCACTTGGCGTGCCACGACAAGGCAGAAACGGGCTGATAGATAGACCCTGAACCAAGTTCAGGGTGACGGGTAAGTAGGATTCAACGGGAAGGGAACTGAGGTTCAGGATGAAGTCTGCCTGCTCCGCGCACTCCGCGAACTCCGCGTGAACCTAATTAGCGCTGTGTTTTTGGTTCACGCGGAGTTCGCGGAGAGAGTAGAAATTGGGCCAGTCAATGAACGCGCCAATCCCCCTCCCGCAAGCGGGAGGGGAGTAGGGCGCGCTCATCCACCTAAGTTCCCAAAAATTCCCTGATCCGTTCCAGCACGACCTCCATTGCGGGTTCCTGTGCGCGCAAGATATGGTTGTCGGTATCCAGCGTGACCAGCGAAGCCCCCTTGATGGATGATGCAAGTTCAATGGCATGTTCCATGCCGACCCGCTTGTCACCACGGGCGTGGAAGATAAGGGTTGGGACATCCAGTTCAGGCAAGCGGTGGCGCACATCCAGGCGGCTGAATATTTCAAGAAAGGCAACGGCATTTGACGGGGACACTGTCTGCCGCTGAAAATTGTTAAACCATTCCAATTCTTCCGTCGTGGCCGACGGCGTGAAGGATTCCGAAAAAATCTGGCGATAGAGCGGCGTATCCTTGCCCCAGCCGTTTTTCACCAAGGTCATCACCGCTTCACGTTCGGCTGCATCATCCTTATCGGCCCAGTGACGCCAGCCGCTGCTATAGCCACCCAAAAGGATCAGGTGCGATACCCGTTCAGGATGCCGTGCGGCATATTCGATGCTGACCGCCGCACCTTGGGACAGGCCGAAAAGGGGAAAGCGCTGAAGACCCAATGAATCGACCACAGCCTCCAGATCGCTGACCAACGCCTCGAATGTCAGTTCATTGACGTCCCAATCGGAAAGGCCGTTGGCGCGTTCATCATAGCGCACAAGTCTGAAATCTTCTGACAGGCCACCGACCATGCGCCCCCATAAGGGGCTTCCCCAATCCAGTTCCAGATGGTTTAGCCAATTCGCGGTTTTGACCAAAACCGGGCCGGTACCGGTAACAGCATAAGCGATACGCGCGCCATCTTTGGCAAAGCAATAGCGTATTGACTGATGCGCGACGGGCTTGACTTCGGGTTTGATGTCATCGCTCAGGGCGTCTGCGGCTGCGGCAAATCTTTTACGTTCGGCGTCGGAATGCCGCCCGTTGCGGGCGGCCTCATCCAACCGACGGGCGCGTTTTCGGTCGATGGCGGCCCGTTCTGCGCCAAGCCACAAGGAATATTCCTCCAGCCCGGGCAAATCGATCCCCGGTAAAGGCATTTCCATGGCCTGTTCTGCATCCAGATGGTCAATGTCCAGAATGAAACCGGACGCATCGAGCGACACACGTTCACGGTCGGCATCAAGACGATGGGCATCCTGACCGAGCATCAGGCGCAATTTGGACAGGGACCAGCGCAGGGCGGCACGCGGATCATCTGGGATATCAAAGAAAATTTCGCACAATCGTTCGCGGCGCACCGGCTTTTCGTGCAGCAGAAGATAAATAAACAACGCACGCGTTTTGCGTGAAGCAGGCAGTTCAAGTGGCTGACCGCCGCGGGATAACGCTATTTCGCCGAGGAGGTTGGCATGAATTTGCTTCCCAAGCGGCAAATAACTCTCCTTTGCTTAAAATTTACACGCTAAATTATAAAATTACAACGGTGGTTCACACGGTGAAACAAACGGTCTCAATTGTATAGAATAGTACGAGGCTTTCGCCTTGTAAAGGAGCGACCCATGTTCAACAAGCTTTACGATTCAAATCGGGCTAACGTCATAAACGAGCAAGATATGGCCAAACGCGCCCGCTTTGAAGGCACTTTTTCTTATGATTATATTGCGGACGAAAACAGTCGTACCGCAGTTATGGCTTTGGAAGATCATATCATGCGACTGCAACCTGGGCTCGTCGACAAATTGGAACGTGGAATAGATGTTGCTGACATTAGCTGCGGCACAGGTCAGGCGATCAATCAATTAGCCAAACTCTATCCCAATAGCCGCTTCACCGGTTTTGATGCCTGTGCAGAGGACATTCTTGTCGCCCGGATGGAAGCCGAAGAAATGGGTCTGACAAACATCCGTTTCGAAGCCGTCGACGCGTCGACATTAGGCAGTGATGTTGTGTTCGATCTGATCCTGCCGTCGACCCGCTATATGATCCGGCGCTTTGATTGGCAGAATGCGCACACCGAATTAAAGGTCAACGTCTCCAATTAAGGCGCGACCGGGGTATCGAGGCTGGCATTGCGCCAGTCGATGTAGGCACCAATCCCCCTCCCGCCTGCGGGAGGGGTTAGGGGAGGGGGCGGGCCGTAAGGCACGCCTTACAACCTCACCGACACACCCTCCCCCAGCCCCTCCCGCAGGCGGGAGGGGAGTCAGCGGGCGCTTTAATCTTTGGCAAAATCCCGGACTTTCTGGCTTTTCCCCCTTGGCAAGATCATTACTTCGGTGCCGTTGGCCACGACAATCAGGTCGTTGACTCCATGCAAGGATATCCGAATGCCGTCGGCGTGGACCAGATTGCCGGTGCTGGCGTCAATGCGGACTGCTCCCGACAATGCATTATCGTCTCCGTCTTTGTCCCTGATTTCGTGCAGCGAATCCCAGCTGCCCACGTCGGACCACCCCATGCTGACGGGGGCGACGGCAACGCGGTCGGCTTTTTCCATTACGGCATAGTCGATGCTGTCCGACGGGCATTGTTCAAAGGCCGCGAGCTGGGGATAAATCCGGTGGCCTTGCATTGTTGCCAGCGCCATAGAAGATTTTGCCGCCGCCAGCATATCGGGGGCATGGGCCGATAATGCTTCAAGAAAATTGTCTGCCCGGAACAGGAAAATACCACCGTTCCAGACATGGTCGCCGCCGGCAATCATTTCCGTGGCGCGGGCGATATCCGGTTTTTCGACGAACCGCCTGACGGCGTGAACCCCCGGCGCCTGGGCTGCGTCCAGCTGGATATAGCCATAGCCTGTTTCAGGGGCCGTCGGGCTGATCCCGTATGTTGCCAGCCAGCCATTTTCGACCAGCGGCAAAAGGGCATCGGTTGCGGCATCGAAAGCCGCCAGATCTGCAATGACATGGTCGCTGGGCATGACCAGCATGGCCGTTTCTGCGTCGGGGCAGGCTAATGCTGCCAATGCGATGGCAGGTGCCGTATTGCGCGCGCACGGTTCCAGCAAGAGGATGGCATCATTGATTCCTACCGCCGCCAACTGCTCTTCGACAATTTGGGCGTGGGCGACATTGGCGACCACGATGGGCGCGGTGAACCGGGTGCGGTCCCTGACGCGCATGGCGGTGAGCTGGAACATCGTGTGCACACCGGTCAGCGCCAGAAACTGTTTGGGTGAAACCGGTGTGGACATCGGCCACAATCGCGTGCCTCCGCCACCGGATAGAATGACAGGAGTGATAGTCACCGGTTGCTCCATTTCATTGCTCGGGTAAAGATGAGCCGCTTAATACTTCCGAATTGGGCCCCGTCAAACATCAAAAAAAAGAAATTTTCCAGAATGTTGTAACAAATGTGTAAAGTTAATCGACACTTTACTTTTGGTTGTTAAAAATCCCGACATGATCCGGCTTTTCAAGCATTATATACCTTATGCGGTGTTGTTTCTCGCGATAATCGATTTTTGTCTGCTGATCGCGGCGGCAGAAACGGCGTGGGTGATCAGGGCCAACCAGATCGGTATGCATGTCGATTATATCGGCAACCGTTTCGGGCAGTTATTCACCTTTGCCGCATCGGTCCATGTCGCGGCCATGGCCGTCGGCGTCTATGGCCCTGATGCCCTGCAGTCCCTGCGCTTTGCAATTGCGCGCCTGTTGGTCGCGGTTTCGCTGGGTGTTATTTTCCAGTCAGTCATGGCCTTTGCCTTTCCGGGCATGACGCTTTGGCGGTCCAACTCACTTTATGCGATGATTTTGGCCTTCGTCTATCTGGCTGCAAGCCGGGCGATATTGGGCAGCTTGATCGGCGGAGAGAGTTTCAAGCGGCGGTTGCTCGTGCTGGGGGCCGGGCGACGGGCGCAACGGATCAAGGATCTGGAGGCAAAGGCCGGGTCGGGATTTGTCGTCGTCGGCTATATCGCCATGGACGAAAACAAGCGCGTCATCCCCGAAGCGATCAACCGCAGTGCAATCTATAATTTGTCGGATTATGTCGTGAAGCTGGGGACGAGCGAGGTCGTTCTGGCGCTTGAGGAAAGGCGCAATGCCTTGCCGCTTGACGATTTGTTGCGGATTAAAACGACAGGTGTGCATGTCAACGACATTTCGACCTTTCTGGAGCGGGAGACAGGCCGGGTCGATCTGGACAGCGTCAACCCGAGCTGGCTGATTTTCTCGGACGGTTTTTCTTCGGGCAGGCGGTTGTCGGGGCTTTCCAAACGTATGTTCGATATCGTGGCGAGTTCCGCCTTATTGTGCCTGACCGCCCCGATCATTTTCCTGTTCGCGCTTCTGGTGAAATTTGAGAGCAAGGGCCCCGCCTTTTACCGTCAGACACGGGTCGGCCTGTTTGGCCAGCCCTATACGGTCGTGAAACTGCGGTCGATGCAGGAGGATGCGGAGATTGGCGGAAAGGCACTTTGGGCGGAACAGGATGACCCGCGGATTACACGGGTTGGCCGCTTCATCCGCAAAGTAAGGATCGATGAGCTTCCCCAGACGTGGAATGTGCTGAAAGGTCAAATGAGTTTCGTCGGGCCGCGCCCGGAGCGCCCCGAATTTGTCGCCGATCTGGAGCAACAGCTTTCATATTATGCCGAACGGCACATGGTCAAGCCCGGCATAACCGGGTGGGCGCAGATCAATTATCCTTATGGTGCATCGAAAGAAGATGCGCGGCACAAGCTGGAATATGATCTTTATTATGCCAAAAACTACACGCCGTTCCTTGATTTGTTGATCCTGCTGCAAACCATCCGCGTTATTTTATGGCCAGAGGGTGCGCGGTGATGGACGGGGTCTTGCCCACTATCGGCTTTTGGGGACATGCTGCTGTTGCCTTTGCCTATGCGGCTCTGGCGATCTGGCTTTTCCACAAATATGGAACCCGCAACCGTCAGCAGATCTGGCTGATCTGTTCGATGGCGGTGACGTCTTTATGGGGCGTGGCTGCTATTGTTTCAGGGGCGCTAAGCCTGCCGGCCTTGTGGGCCGAAAGCGCACGCAATCTGGCTTGGCTGGGCTTCATGTTCTTTTTGCTGAAAAGCGGTGAGGGCAGGGAACAGCCGCGCACCATCAATATGATCTACGTGGTCCTGTTGGTGATATTGCTGTTGCAGCCGATGATCGATGCCGTGGGCGCGATGTTCGGCTTTGGCAGTTTCAACGCCAATATCGTGATGCAGTCGGCAATGACAATGCGGATGATCTTTGCCGTGGGCGCGCTTGTCGTGGTGCATAATCTCTACACCGTGTCGGCGCCAGAGGCCCGCTGGGGCATCAGCCTGCCCATGGCCGCGCTGGCCGCAATGTGGACCTATGACCTGAATCTGTACACGATCGGATATATCACCGCAGGGCCTTCGGACGAATTGATCGAGACCCGCGGCTTTGTGACGGCGTTGCTGGCGCCGGTGTTTGTGATGGCGGCTCGGCGCAACAGCAATTGGGGGTTCCGCCTGTCACGCTCCGTCGCGTTTCAGTCCGTCTCGCTTGTCGCAATTGCGGTTTACATGCTGGGCATGGTCATCCTTGCGACCGCGCTGGAGATTGTCGGCGGCACCTATGTCCGTCTGGCGCAGATTACGCTGATCTTTGGAATGTCACTGGCCGCGTTGCTGGTGCTGCCGTCGGGCCGGTTCAAAAGCTGGCTGAACGTCATCATCGCCAAGAATTTTTTCCAGCACCGTTATGACTACCGGTCCGAATGGATGCGCTTTGCCGATACCATCGGTTTCCCGTCCAAAGAGGCCGCGCCTTTTTATGAACGGGTGATAAAGTCGCTGGCCGATATATTCGACAGCCCCGGCGGCCTGCTTCTGGTGCCGGATGAGGAAGGGCGGTTGACGCTTCAGGCGCGGTGGAACTGGGCCACGGCCAATGTACCCGCACATTGCGTGACATCAATGACGATGCCCTTTTTTGAGACCACAGGCCATATTGTATCGATGGACCAGGTCCGGGCAGGAACCGACGACAGGAGCGACCCGCGGGCGATTCCGCAATGGCTATATGATGAAACCCAGGCCTGGGCCGTCGTTCCGCTTGTGCATTTTGGCAAGCTTGCAGGGCTGGTCATATTGGCCCGCCCCCGCCTGCCGCGCGCGCTGGATTGGGAGGATCTGGATATGCTGCGCGTCGTCGGGCGGCAATTGGCGAGCTATCTGGCCGAAGCTGCCAGCCAGCAGGCGCTTGCCGAAAGCCAGCAATTTGAACAGTTCAACCGCCGCTTTGCCTTTGTCGCGCATGACATCAAAAATCTGGTCAGTCAGCTAAGTATATTGGCCCGCAACGCCGAACGCCATGCCGAAAAGCCGGAATTTCGGGTCGATATGATCGATACGTTGCGGTCATCGGTCGACAAGATGAACGAGCTGCTGGCCCGCCTGTCGCAGCATAACAAATCACGGCAGTCCGCGCCGATTATCTTCGATATCGGTGAAGCGGTGATGAAAGCGGTGCATGACAAGCGCCTGATCTACCCGATCGATGCCGAATTAAAGCCTGGAATGTTCGCAACGGCCGACCCTGCGCGAGTGGAAACGATTATCGGCCATCTGGTGCAAAATGCGATTGAAGCCAGCGAAGATGGCGCACCGATCCGGATTAGCTGCACCATTCAGGACAAGGATATCGCGATCCATATTAGCGACCAGGGTGTGGGCATGTCCGAAATGTTCATTTCCAAAATGCTGTTCAAACCGTTCGAATCCACCAAGGAAGGCGGATTTGGCATTGGCGCCTATGAGGCAAAGGCATTGGCAATGTCGATGGGCGGTCAACTTCGCGTTACCAGCAAGCCGGGGAAGGGAACAATCTTCACCCTGTTATTGCCCAAGGCAACTGAAATCAAACCCCCTGTTAATATGGACGAAGCGGCATGAAGATCATGGACACACGCCAAAAATTGCTCATCGTCGAAGATGATCTGGGGCTGCAAAAGCAACTGAAATGGTCATATGAGGATTTCGAGGTATTCTGCGCCGCCAATCGCGATGAAGCAATGGCGCTATTGCGGGCCGAAGAACCCGATGTGGTGACGCTGGATCTTGGCCTGCCGCCTGATCCTGATGGCGTGACAGAAGGCTTTGCCGTTCTGGACGAAATGCTGAAGTTAAAGCCTGATACCAAGATCATCGTGGCATCGGGCCATGGCGCGCGCGAAAGCGCGTTGCGGGCCATATCAGCAGGCGCATGGGATTTTTACCAAAAGCCGGTCGATATTGATGAGCTGCACCTGATCGTCAAACGCGCATTCCATGTCCGCCAACTGGAAATGCAGAATGAACAATTGCAACAGCCCAATGCCGAGGGCGAATTGCTGTTGGGAAGCATCATTTCGGCGTCGCCCGAAATGGTAAAGGTTGCACGGACCATCGAACGGGTCGCGCCGACAAATGTGTCGGTATTGCTGCTGGGGGCGAGCGGGACAGGCAAGGAACTGCTGGCGCGCGGCCTGCACAATGCCAGTGACCGCGCCGACAAGCCATTTGTCGCGATCAATTGCGGGGCCATTCCCGAAAATCTTTTAGAATCGGAACTATTCGGCCATGAAAAAGGTGCATTTACAGGGGCCGTAAAGACAACCGAGGGCAAGATAGAAATCGCCAATGGCGGGACCCTGTTTCTGGATGAAGTTGGCGACATTCCCTTACCGTTGCAGGTCAAGCTTCTGCGTTTTTTGCAAGAACGCACGATTGAGCGCATTGGCGGACGCAAGCCCATTGCGGTTGATGTGCGCGTGGTATGCGCCACCCATCGCAATTTGAACAAGATGATCGCCGATCAGACTTTCAGAGACGATCTCTATTACCGTCTGGCAGAGGTCACGGTGCCCATTCCGTCCTTGATCGAACGCACCGGTGATGCGCTTTTGCTGGCGAAATATTTTGTCAGCCGCTTTGCCCGCGAAATGAATCCGTCGATTAAAGGCATGTCGAGCAGTGCCTTGACCGCTATCGATCAATGGAAATGGCCGGGTAATGTGCGGGAATTGGAAAACCGCGTCAAAAGGGCGGTCATCATGGCCGATGGCAAATTTGTAACGGCGGACGATCTGGATTTCGGCGATGAGGATGATGATGAACTATTGCTCAACCTGAAAGCCGCACGAGAGGCCGCAGACCGCAAGGCCATCAAGCGTGCAATCGCGCGGACCGAAGGCAATATATCCGGCGCGGCCAAATTATTGGGCATTAGCCGTCCGACCTTATATGATCTGCTAAAGCAATATGATCTTCAGGTCTGACTGATCGTCATCCATGTCGCGCCGAACGTCCTTATTCTTCCTGACGGCTATATGTATGCTGATTGCAGGTGGCGCGTTTCTGGTCACGGATATGGGGGGTAAAACCGCCGCATCATCTTATCAAGAGGCGCAGCAATATATAAAAACGGGCGATCTGCGCGCCGCCCGTGTGGCGTTGATGAACGCGGTGAAAGAAGACCCGAAATTCGGGCAGGCCTTGCTGGCACAGGCGCGTGTCTGCCTTGATCTTTTTGATGCGCCGGCGGCGCAGGACGCGCTGGAACGGGCGCAATTGGCAGGGGTTAACAAGGACCAGACGGCGCATTTGCTGGGACATGCCTATTGGTTGCAGGGGGAATGGGATGCCGCCGAGCGCCTATTGAAATCACCCTCCATTCCGCAGGCCAATCGGCCTTATGCGTTACGTATATTGGGACGCGTGCAGATGGATCGTGGCGATCTGGCAGCCGCACAGGGCAGTTTTGACGAGGCGATCCGGCTGTCCCCTAACGATAGCCAGATATGGACAGATGTGGCGCGGTTGCGTTTTGTACAAGGCGATCAGAGAGGCGCGATTGACGCGGTTGAATATGCGTTCAAACGCGACCCGCGCAATGTGCGTGCGCTCGAATTTCGTGGACGTTTGATGCGAACCCAATTTGGCGTGGTCGCCGCACTGCCCTGGTTTGAACGCGGGCTTCAGATCAACCCCAACGACATCCCGTTGCTTGAAGAATATGCCCTGACGCTTGGCGATGCAGGGCGTTATCGCGATATGTTGGCGCAAACACGCGCCCTTCTTGCGCTCGACCCGAATAATGCAAAGGCATATTATGCACAGGCGGTGCTGGCGGCCCGTGCCGGTAACTATGCCTTGGCCAGCCGCATATTAGCAAAAACAGGCTCCACGCTAGGCGACATGCCCGCCGCCATCTTGCTTGGGGCGATTTGCGAATTGGAATTGGGCAATTTTAATCGTGCCGTTGACCAGTTGCAGATATTGCTTGGCCGACAACCGCGCAACCGGCAGGTCCGGACATTACTCGCATTGGCGATGTACCGCGCAGGGGATCCTTTGGGTTCGCTTGATATCATCCGCGAAATTGCATCCCGACCGGATGCCGATACATATAGCCTGAAACTGACTGCCTTGGCCTTTGTCGCCAGCAATCAGCCAGAACGGGCGACCAATCCGATCGACGATGCCGCTATTGCCGCGATCCGTACTTCTTTGCCTTTGCCCGAACCTGAAACATTGGACAGCGCCGCCCGGGCAGCGCGGCAAGACCCTGATAATGCCCAAACTATATTGCCTTATATCCGGCTTTTGGCGGCGCAGGGCGATATCGAAACCGCATTGAACGAAGCATTGCGGCTGCAAGCCGGCAATGGCGGTGTTGCCGACGCCCATATCATCGTGGGTGATCTGGAAATGGCACGGGCGAACCTGCCTGCGGCGATTGTTGCGTTTCAAAAGGCAAGGCAGATCAGCTTTACCGAACCTGTGATGCTGCGTCTGGTCGATGCCCTGTCCATGACCGGGCGCGAAGATGAGGCGCGCGAGACGCTTGCGGCCTTTCTGGCTTACAACCCGACCAATTTATCGGCGCTCCGTCTGGCAGGCTATCGCAATCTTGATGCCCGTAATTGGGATCAGGCGATTATCCTGCTTGAACGGGTAAGGGGGCGTCTGGGCAATAATGATGCGATTCTTTTGGCCAATCTGGCGCGTGCCTATTCTGGTGCGCGGCATCATGCCAAAGCGGTACATTTTGCCGAGATTGCGTATCATATTGCGCCTGCCAATGCGATGGTCACCCATATTTATGGGCAGGCTTTGTTGCAACAGGGCCGACGGCCCAAGGCTGCGAAGGAATTGCTGCAAAAGGCGGTTATTTTGATGCCTGAAAACACACAGGTAGCCGCGGCATTTAGGCGCGCGCAGGCCGCCTATCGAATGTCAGCAAAGCGCCAGTAATTCCGCAGGGCTGACACCGGCGCGCTGCATTTGTGCCATGACATCGGGCCAGACATTTTTGACGAAATGATCGCGTTCGAAATGGCGCAATTTGGCAACCGCACCACTGGCCACGAAAAGCCCGACGCCGCGTTTGACATCGACCAGTCCGCTATCTTGAAACAATTGATACGCCTTTGCCACCGTCAGGGGATTGGCCCCTTGATCTGCCGCAAAAGCGCGGACCGAAGGCAACATGTCGCCTTCTTTATATTCGCCGTCCAAAATTGCGGCCGCAATCACGTCGCGCAATTTCATATAGACAGGTTTGGCATCACTTTTCATCGCAACCTTACTGCCATAATACAGTAGAGCGCGTCAAGGTTTCACTTCAGGGCCATTGCCGCAAAATAAGGGAAAGTTCGGGCCTTGGCCGTTCCTCCAGCTGCTGCCCGGCGGAACCGATGTAGAAGAAACCGGCAAGTTGTTCGTCGCCCGGGCAAAAGGCAAGGCTGACCATCGGATCATAACAGGCCCATCCGGTAATCCAGCTGCCGACAAATCCATGGGCGTGCGCGGCGTGCAGCAGGTTCATGCCGACCGCGCCGACGCTCATCTGCTGTTCCCACAGCGGAATTTTCGCGCTGGGTTGCGGGGCATAAATCAGGGCGATCAGCGTCGGTGCCATGAAGGCAGGCGCGATGGCGGCTTCGATCTGGGCCGTGCGTGCGTCCGGATTTGCGGCCAGAAAGGCGTTTTCCAGCAGTGTGGCAAATGCCTTGCGGTCGGCAATATGGGTCAGACGCCACGGGAATAACTTGCCATGATCGGGCGTGCGCGTTGCCAATGCCACGATTTCAGCCAGCGTCGATGCGTCCGGGCCGGGCGCGACCATGTCGCGTGGCTTGCCCGAACGGCGCGTGGCGAGATAGGCTTGTACAGAGGATAGATCGTTAAACATGTATCCGCCATTCATCGGAATCTGCAGGGCCGCGCAACAAAATTCTTCACACACGCAATTTTTCCGTTAGGGTTTAATGATCTGCCCCCGGAGAGGGGTTTAGCAAAATTCGAGGGGTTCTTTCCAGCATGACCACAGTTATGGACGATTCAGCGGCCGAACCTGGTGCAATTCCAGGCAATTACACACAGGCCAGCACGCAAGGCAAAGACGGATGGTTTGGTCACCCCAAGCAACTTGCGCGATTGTTCACAACCGAGATGTGGGAACGCTTTGGCTATTATGGCATGCGGGCGTTGCTCACGCTGTATCTGGCGCAGCATTTCCTTTTTGATGATACGACGACGGCGTCGATCTATGGCGGCTTTACCGCTTTGGTGTACCTCACGCCGCTGATCGGCGGGTTGATCGCGGATCGGTATCTTGGCTCGAAACGTTCGGTGAAATTTGGCGCCATTTTGATGGCGCTTGGCTATTTCACGCTCTGTTTCGGCGGTGAAGCGGCCAAGCCCTATGCCACAATCGATGGTCAGCGATATGAAGTGACCGTTGAAGGCAAGGGCGAAGCCCAACGGCAATTTGTCACTGACGATGGCCAGAAACTGCAAATCAAGGGCAATGACGACAAGACCGTGTCGCTGCTGGGGGCCGATGGCACCGAGGTTCGCAAGGTTGACGCAGGGAATTTCAAGGCATCGGGCGAGCGTTCGTCTTTCTACACAATGTTGCTGCTGATCGGCCTGTCGATGGTTACGATTGGCAATGGTTTCTTCAAACCCAATATCTCGACCATGGTCGGCTCGCTCTATGACCAGGGCGACCAGCGCCGCGATGCCGGTTTCACCATATTCTATATGGGTATCAACTTAGGCTCTCTGCTATCGCAACTTGCATGTCCGTTTTTGGCGGACGCCTATGGATGGTGGGCCGGGTTTGGCCTTGCCGCGATTGGCATGCTCGCATCATGGGCGCTGATCCAGTTCGATGGCGGTCGTCTGGACGGCTATGGCGAACGTCCTGCAGATGCAACGTCGAGCCGCGACTGGCTGATCTATGGTGGCGCATTGCTTGCGGTACCTGTTGTCTGGTTCCTGTTTTCCAACCTCATGGGTTATGTAAAGCCCGAAGCGGGAAGCGGCATATTGGGTTATATCGCGACGCTGCCCATCATGGGCAAATTGCTGTTCGGCACCTTCCTGATCGGCGTGCCGGCGATTTTGTTCTGGTCCTATCTCAAAGGGTCCAAGGTCGAATTCCAGATGATGATCGCCGCCATGGTGCTGATCATCTTCAACGTTGTATTCTGGACCTTGTTTGAACAGGCGGGTTCATCGCTGACCTTGTTCGCCGACCGGAACACCGACCTGTCGGTCTTTGGTTGGTTCAGCATTTCCGCCGGTCAAACGCAATTTTTCAATGCGTTTTTCATCGTTGCCCTGGCCCCTGTATTTTCCATTTTGTGGAATGCAATGGCAAAGCGCGGGATCGAACCGGGCATTCCGATCAAATTCGGCATCGGCCTGATGGGCGTTGGTTTCGGCTTTCTTTTCCTCGTCTGGGGATCGCAATTTGCCGGGGATGATTTCAAGGTTGGCCTGTGGTGGCTGGCAGGGCTGTATCTGATCCATTCGATTGCCGAACTGTGCATTTCGCCGGTCGGCCTGTCGATGATCACAAAGCTGTCCATTGCGCGCATTGTCGGCATGATGATGGGCGTGTGGTTCCTGTCGATATCGGTCGCGCAATATGTCGCCGGTGTCGTCGCGCAAGTTGCCAGCGTCGAAACGGTGGGCGGGCAAGTGACGAACCTGAAAGTCAGCCTTAACACCTATGTCGACGTGTTCACGACCATCGGCTGGATTTCGGTCGGCATCGGTGTGCTGCTGATGCTCATCGCCTATCCTCTCAAGCGTTTGATGCATGGTGTGAAATGATGAATATGAACAAATTGGCGCTGCTCTTTCTGGCCGCGGCGGTGGCCGGGTGCGCCGCGCAAGGGGATGGGCCTGCAACCGCGACAAGCAAGGCGGCGGAGAAGCCTGCGGCAAAGGTCGAAGCGCCTTTTGCGTCGACATACAAGGCCTATCCCGGCACCGCCACGGCGATCCGCAATGTCACCATCTATGATGGTGAGGGCGGCAGGATCGACAATGGCGTGGTGCTGATGTCCGGCGGCAAGATCAGCGGCATTGGCGGGCCGGATATGGCAATTCCCGACAATATGCTGGTGGTGGACGGGCGCGGTAAATTTGTGACACCGGGGATCATCGATATCCACTCGCACCTTGGCGATTATCCGACGCCATCGGTGGAGGCGCATGATGATGGCAATGAAGCCACATCGCCCACGACGCCCGAGGTTTGGGCCGAACATAGCGTCTGGCCCCAAGACCCGGGTTTCAGCCGCGCGCTGACCAATGGCGGGATTACATCTTTGCAGATTTTGCCCGGCTCAGCGAATCTGATGGGCGGCCGTTCCGTCGTTCTGAAAAATGTCTATTCCCGCACCGTGCAGGGAATGAAATTTCCCGGTGCGCCTTATGGATTGAAGATGGCCTGCGGGGAAAATCCGAAGCGGGTTTATGGCAGCAAGGGGCGAATGCCCTCCACCCGCATGGGCAATCTGGCGGTCAATCGCCAGACTTGGATCAAAGCGCAGGAATATAAGAAAAAACGCGATAGCGGCAAGGAATTCACCCGCGATTTGGGCATGGAAACGCTGGCAGGCGTGCTCGATGGCGATATCCTGATCCAGAACCATTGCTACCGCGCCGACGAAATGGCCATCGTCCTCGATATGGCGAAGGAATTCGGCTATAAGGTCACCGCGTTCCACCATGCGGTTGAAAGCTACAAGATTGCAGACCTGTTGCGTGACAATGGCGTCTGCTCGGCTGTCTGGGCCGATTGGTGGGGCTTCAAGATGGAGGCCTATGACGCGATTCCCGAAAATGCGGCAATCCTGCATAATAGCGGCGCCTGCGTCATTATCCATTCCGACGATGAAAACCAGATTCAGCGTTTGAATCAAGAGGCGGCAAAGGCGCAGGCAGATGGGCGGCGCATGGGGTTCAAGATATCCGACGCCGATGTCATCACCTGGCTGACCTATAACCCGGCAAAAGCGCTGGGCATTGCCGACAAGACGGGCAGCTTGAAGCCCGGCAAAATGGCCGATGTCGTCTTGTGGAACGGCAACCCGCTCAGCGTGTATTCGCGGCCGGACAAAGTGTGGATCGACGGGGCAATGATGTATGATGCGGCCAATCCCAGGCTTCGCCCGGTGAGCGATTTCGAACTGGGCCAACCCGGTGAAGGAGATGTGAAATGAGGCATTTCCTTTACGCAGCGGCCGCAATGGCGGCTTTGACATCGCCATCCTATGCCGAAACGATTGCCATTACCGGCGGCAAGCTGGTGATTGGCGACGGCAGCGCGCCTATTGATGGCGGTACCGTCGTCATTCGCGAAGGCACCATCGTGGCGGCCGGTGCGGGTGTCGCTATTCCTGCGGACGCGCGGAAAATCGACGCCAGCGGCAAATGGGTCACACCGGGCATATTCGCAGGTTTCACCCGGCTCGGCCTCGCGGAGGTGGATGCGGTTGATGGCACCAATGATAAAAGTGGCGGCAAAAGTGGGTTTTCAGCCGCGATTGACATTGCGCCCGCCATCGATCCATTCCGGACACCATTCGCCGTGAACCGTTCTGCCGGAGTAACCAGAGCGGTCGTCGCCCCCGAACCATCGGGCAGTATTTTTGCAGGGCAGGGTGCCATAGCCGATCTGGGTGCAGACAGCGACAGCGTCACGAAAGCCCGCGCATTCCAGTTCGCCATTTTCGGCGAAGACGGTGCCGCCAATGCCGGAGGTAGCCGTGCTGGAACGCATCTGCATTTCCGGGCGATGCTGCGCGAGGCGCAGGAATATGCCACCGGACGCGATAACTTCGATGATGACTTGCTAAAAGCGGAAGATGCCAAGGCATTATTGTCGGTTCTTCGCGGTGAGACACGCTTGTTAATCCACGTCGAAGGGGCCAATGACATGTTGCGCCTGATCGAATTGAAACGCGAATTTCCGGCGATTAAAATGGTTTTCGTCGGGGTAACCGAAGGGTGGCGCGTGGCCCGGCAATTGGTTCAGGCCGGTATTCCGGTCATAGCATCCGCCTTGAACGACTTGCCGGTCACATTCGAAATGCTGGGCGCGACGCAAAGCAATGTCGGGCGCATGAAAGATGCAGGCGTTAAAGTCGCCATCGGCATGATCAATGACCGTGATGCCCATCAATTGCGATATACCACCCAATATGCCGGAAACCTTGTTAGTCTGGAAAAGGTACCGGGTGCCACCGGCTTGACATGGGATGAAGCTTTTTCCGCCATCACTTCGGTTCCCGCCGAGATCATGGGTGTCGGCGAAACGCTGGGCAGCCTGAAATCCGGAAAAGCAGCCGATGTTGTTCTGTGGGATGGCGACCCGCTTGAATTGTCCAGCGCGGCAACGACCGTTATCATCGACGGTGTTGAACAACCGTCGGGCAATCGTCAGCAACGATTGCGCGATCGTTATGCCCGCCCGACAGAAGGGGATTTGCCAAAAGCCTATGACCGGTAGATAATCTGCACGTGAAATTGCGCGTTTTTCGGGGGCGGGAGAGTGTGAAATGAACGAATATCTGCTTCTCGTTTTTGCCTGTGTTTCATTTGTCGGGACGCATTTTTTAATGTCTCACCCTTGGCGTGCAACGCTTGTTCGCGGGTTTGGTGCCAATGGATTTTTACTCGCTTATTCGGCAGTATCATTGGCGTTGTTCGTGTGGATGGTGATCGAATTTGGCCGCGCGCCAAAGGCGGATCTATTCTGGCCCGTCAGCGACATCATCTGGGCGGTGGCCAGCGTGTTAACTTTATTGGCCGCTATCTTGTTTGCAGGCTCTTTCATCCGCAACCCGTCATTGCCCGGCATGCCCGACGCCATGGCCGCACAAACCCCGTCCGGTGTTTTCAAAGTCACGCGGCACCCGATGATGTGGGGATTTGCCCTGTGGGCAATGGCCCATATCCTTGTCGCACCGCGCACCGACAATTTCATTTTTTCCGGCAGTATCCTGTTCCTCGCGCTTGTCGGGTCCAAGGGGCAGGAGATCAAGAAATTGAAATTGACCGGTGTCGAATGGGAAGCATGGTTGCGACGGACACATTTCTGGCCGCGCCTGTCCGCGCTGCTTTCGGTGGGCTTGGGGCCGTGGATTGCGGGTGTTGTACTGTGGCTGGCGGCGACATGGAGCCATCCTTATATGGGTGTTGCTGGTGCGGGTATTTTCCGCTGGTTGGCGGTTTAGGGTTGGATACAGGCTAATTTTCAGCCCAATTTTGTTATACCCAGCCGTCACCCTGAACTTGTTTCAGGGTCCATTTGTCAGTCCTAGCCTGCGCTTTAGTGACAAGCCATGCTGCGACGCACGGTTGCGTTTAGCCCCTGCAGATAGAGCCGCTGCACGATGGACCCTGAAACGAGTTCAGGGTGACGGGTATAGTTCAGGGTGACGGGTATAGAAGTGCTGAAATGTTGGGTTGTTTCATTGCTTTTTGGGGCTGCATACCGAGATTCAACAACCGTCCTTTTCTTCACCGTCACCCTGAACCTGTTTCAGGGTCCATTTGTCAGTCCTAGCCTGCGCTTTAGTGACAAGCCATGCTGCGACGCACGGTTGCGTTTAGCCCCTGCCGATAGAGCCGCTGCACGATGGACCCTGAAACGAGTTCAGGGTGACGGGTATAGTTCAGGGTGACGGGTATAGTTCAGGGTGACGGGTATAGTTCAGGGTAACGACGTGTTGGCTCAGGGTGACGGCGTGTCAGCTTGAAATTGGGCGATGTTCCTTACAACCGCACCATCTTCATCCCCCGCTCGCCGTAGCGCGGACCGGCGGTTCCGCCGCGGGGGGCTGCGGCTTCGAGTTTAGCAAGATCTTCCGCGTCCAGTTGGATGTCCGCCGCCTTCGCGCTGTCTTCCAAGGTGGCGCGCCGTTTGAAGCCGGGAATGGGGACAATGTCTTCCCCCTGTGCCATCAACCAGGCGAGCGCAATTTGTGCGTTGGACGCGTCATGTTTAGATGCAACCTCAGCCACAATGCCCACCAGCTTCAGGTTGGTCGCGAAATTCTCGCCCTGATAGCGCGGGTCCTGACGGCGCCAGTCATTTTCGGGCAGGTCATCAAGGCTACGGATCGAGCCGGTCAGAAAGCCGCGTCCCAAGGGGGAGTAAGGCACAAAACCGATACCGAGTTCGCGGCAAGTGGGTAAAATCTCATCCTCAATGTCACGTTCCCACAGCGAATATTCGCTTTGCAGGGCAGAGATCGGCGCGACCGCCGCAGCACGGCGCAAGGTTTCCGGTCCGGCTTCGGACAGGCCGATATGCTTGATTTTGCCTTCGGTAATCAGGTCGGCCATCGCGCCGACAGTTTCCTCGATCGGTACAGCAGGGTCGACACGGTGCTGGTAATAAAGATCAAGGCAATCAATGCCGAGGCGCTTCAAGGTTCCTTCGACGGCCGATTTTGCATTGGTCCCTGATCCATCGACGCCGACAATATTGCCGCCGTCGAATTTGAACCCGAACTTGCTGGCGATGACCAGCCCGTCGCGTTTGCCCTTGATCGCTTCGCCCACCAGCTCTTCATTGGAAAAGGGGCCATAGATTTGGGCCGTGTCGAAAAAGGTGATGCCAAGGTCTATGGCGCGGTGGATGGTCTTGATGGCTTCATCGGAATCGGCTTCCTCACCATAGGTGATGTTGCCGCCCTTGATCATCGGCATGCAGCCAACGCCAATGGCGCTGACGTTCAATCCGTTACCCAGCGTGCGATACTGCATCCAACTTCTCCTTTTCGGGGGCCTCAATGGCGGTGGCAAGTGCGACATCCATTTGGACATTGCCTGTCGTTCTGAAAATATCGGGAAGCGTTTCGACGGCGATCAACAAGGCCAGCGGTTCAACTGGAATGCCTAGCGCCAGACAGATTGGCGCGATCGAGGTGACGAAGCTGACCGTGCCAGGCAGGCTGACTGCGCCCATGGATGTCAGGGCGGCGATGAAAATGGCAAAGGCATAATCAAAAGCATCGAGTTCGATATTGAACCAGTTGGCGACATAAAGCGCCACCGCAAGATTCATCGCGGGGCCGGTGACGCGCAACAGGGCGACTGCCATGGGCAACACCAGACCGGCGGTGGATTCCCGCACACCCAATGCTTCGGACTTTTGCAGCATCAACGGCAGGCTGGCGAGCGAGGATTGCGTCGATACGGCAAAGGCCTGCACCGGCGCGATCTGGCGGGCATAGTCGGTGAATCGGACCTTTCCGGCAAAGACGGCAACGGGATAGGCAAAGGCACCGACCACGATACCAACCATCGACACGATTCCGATATAGTGCAGAACCGCACCCAGCGCGGCAAAGCCCGAGCGCGCGCCAACGACGAAGGCGAGGGCGAACACGCCGATGGGCGCGAGTTTCAGCACCCATTCAATCACGATCACCATGGCATCGGCCAATGCGCTGAAAAAACCGGCCATTTGCTGGCGCGGATCGGGGGCTAGCCGCGTAATGGCAAAGGCGAAGGTCATGGTGAAGATCAGCAGCGGCAGGATGGAATCGCTGGCCGCCGCCGCAATCGCATTGGTCGGAACAAGCGCGACGATAAAGTCCCGCAAGCCGGGTTGCTCGCCAACCGCAGCGGCGGTTGTCAACGCGGACCGCAGGGCATCGGCGCTTTCCTGCGGCATTGGGACGAGGGCAAGGAAGGTCGGCGTAAGGATCGCGCCCATGCAGGCGGACAGGCCCATCATCACAACGATCCATGTGACCGTGCGCGCGGCCATGGGACCTGCGCGTGCGGCTTCTGCGCTTTTGACGATCCCAGTTATGACGAGCGCGACGATCAACGGTACGACGGTCATGCGGAGCGCGTTCAGCCACAATGTGCCGAGGATATCGAATGCAAAATCGAGCTGCTTGGCAACGGCAGGTATTTGCGAGGTCAGAAGGATACCGAGCAGGAGACCGGCAACCAAAGCGATAAGGATACGTGTTGCGTTAGACATGACGAGAAGTCTTGCCAGCCTGCCGCCCCCTATGCAAGGGAGAGGCTTCGCGGTTGCATTTTTTGTCGTAATTCCGCCCGGATATCAGGAACTGGCATGGCGCGTAAATATTTCGGAACCGACGGGATCAGAGGCCGCACCAATGCAGGCGCGATGACGCCCGAAATGGCGATGAAGGTCGGGCAGGCTGCAGGCGCGCATTTCCTGCGTGGCGCGCACAAGCATCGCGTCGTGATCGGCAAGGATACGCGGCTTTCGGGTTATATGATCGAAAATGCGCTGGTCGCCGGATTTACCAGCGTGGGTATGGATGTGGTGCAATTTGGCCCCATCCCGACACCGGCGGTCGCTCTGCTGACCCGGTCGATGCGCGCCGATCTGGGCGTGATGATTTCGGCGAGCCATAACCCTTATGAAGATAACGGCATCAAATTGTTTGGACCGGACGGTTTCAAGCTGTCCGACACGGATGAAATTGCGATTGAAGCCTTGCTCGACAAGCCTGCAAAACTTGCCAATGCGCCAGACGTGGGCAGGGCGCGGCGGATCGAGGACAGCCGGGGCCGCTATATCCATGCAGTCAAGGCATCGGTTCCCGAACATATCCGATTTGATGGACTTCATGTTGTTCTCGATTGCGCGCATGGCGCGGCCTATCAGGTCGCCCCCACCGCAATCTGGGAATTAGGCGCGCAGGTCACGCCGATCGGGGTTAGCCCCAATGGTAAGAACATCAACGACAAGGTCGGTTCGACCTATGTCACCACCTTGCAGGAAACGCTCGTTTCGGCAGGCGCGGATATCGGTATTGCGCTTGATGGCGACGCCGACCGGCTGATCGTTGTCGATGAAAAAGGCCGGGTTGTGGACGGCGATCAGATCATGGCGCTGCTCGGCACGGCGATGAGCCGTGCGGGCAAGCTGACGGGGGATGGCATCGTCGCCACGGTCATGTCCAATCTGGGGCTGGAACGGTATCTCGAAAGCCAGCATCTGAAGCTGGTGCGCGCCAAGGTGGGCGACCGCTATGTTCTTGAAGAGATGCGGAACCATGGCATCAATGTGGGGGGGGAGCAATCGGGGCATATGATCCTGCTCGACCACGCCACGACCGGCGATGGCACGATCGCTGCGCTGCAAGTGTTGGCGCAACTGGTCGAAAGCGGGAAGCCTGCCAGCGAGGTGCTGCACCTGTTCGATCCTGTGCCGCAGCTTTTGAAAAACGTCCGCTTTTCGGGCGGCAAGCCGCTGGACAATCCGGCGGTGCAGGCCGTCATCGCGCAGGCCGAAGCTGAACTGGCGGGCAAGGGCCGTCTGGTCATCCGCCCGTCGGGGACGGAACCTGTGATCCGGGTTATGGCCGAAGGCGACGATGCGGCGCAGGTCGAAAAGCTCGTCGATGCGATCTGCGATGCGGTAAAGGTCGCGGCAGCTTGAACAGCGACGGCAAACCTGTCCGTGTCCTCATCATAGCTGGCTCAGACAGCGGCGGTGGCGCGGGTATTCAGGCGGACATAAAAACCGTCACCATGCTCGGCGGCCATGCGATGACATCGATCACCGCGATCACCGCGCAGAACAGCTTGGGTGTCGATGCGGTCCATATGGTGCCGACCGACATGGTCATTGACCAGATTGCTTCGGTCGTCAGCGATATTGGCGTTGATGCCGTGAAGATCGGCATGATCGGTAGCGCGGATACGGCCCATGCGGTTGCCGACAGCCTCGCCGAACTATCCTGCCCGATCGTGTTCGACCCCGTCATGGTCGCGACAAGTGGCGCGGTTTTGGCCGATGCCGACACCATCTCCGCCTTCGAACGGCTGATGCGGCTCGCCACGATTACGACGCCCAATTTGCCGGAGCTGGAGGCACTGGGCGGCAAGAACGCGCTGTTGGCGCGGCATATTCCTGTGCTGATCAAGGGTGGCCATTCCGATGATGATTTGATCGTTGACGAACTCCATCTGGCAGAGGAGCAATGTGTTAGCTGGTCCGACGAACGGATCGCGACCCGCAGCACGCACGGCACCGGCTGCACGCTCGCCACGGCGATTGCCACCGGCTTGGGGCAGGGGATGGATCTGGTCCCCGCCATCGAACGCGCGCGCCTGTTCGTGCGCCTTGCCTTGCACGACGCGCCGGGGCTTGGGCAGGGACATGGGCCGATGGGGCACCAATCGGTGCGCGAAGATGCGATGGTCGCAGGACCTTCGCTCAATCAGGTGACGGTCGGATGCCGCGACTATAGCGCGTCAGTGGATTTTTACCGCACATTGGGTTTGCAGCAAATTGTGGACAGCCCATCCAACGGCTATGCCCGTTTCGAAATGCCCAATGGTGTGACCTTTTCGGTCCACCAAAGTGATGCGTGCTCAACATCGACCGTGGTCTATTTTGAAAGCAAGCGGCTCGACGCCTGGGTCAGCGAACTGCTCAGCCAGGGCTATATGTTCGACCAGATGCCGCAGGACGAAAGCTGGGGCTGGCGTGAAGCGCGGTTGCTGGATCCGGCGGGCAATATGGTGTGCCTCTATAGCGCAGGCGAAAACAGGCGCTATCCAGCCTGGCGGATATGATTGTCGGTGTAGACGAAGCCGGGCGCGGTCCACTTGCGGGGCCTGTCGTGGCCGCCGCCGTGGTACTCTGTGAAGAGGGGATCGACGGGCTGGACGACAGTAAAAAGCTGTCGCCCAAGAAACGCGCGGCCTTAGAAGAGCAGATAAAGGCCAAATGCCGATGGGCCGTTGGCCTGTGCAGCGTCGAGGAAATCGACCGGATCAATATCCTGCAAGCGACGCTGCTGGCGATGACACGCGCGGTCGAGGCGCTGGCGATTACGCCCGCGCTGGTCATGGTCGATGGCAATCGTCTGCCCAAATGGACCTATCAGGCGCGGGCGGTCGTGGGGGGCGATGCCATCCACCCCTGTATTTCGGCGGCGAGCATCATCGCCAAGGAACATCGTGACCGCCTGATGGTCGAGGCGGATCGGGAGTTTCCCGGCTATGGATGGGCATCGAATAAAGGATATGGCGCGGCGATCCATATGGAGGCGCTCCGCCGCTTGGGGCCCACACCCTTGCACCGCCGGAGCTTCGCGCCTGTTGCACAGATGGTTTTGATGTAACGATATGTAAAATCTTCGGATGTGAGTCCTTCGCGCAACACCACCACCCGTTGAGTCCCCCATGAATCCGGAGACTCTACATCTTGTGTCGGACTCGTTTCGTTCCCGCCAGATAAGGCAATTTGTGGCCCCGTCCGCGCGATTCGCGGCGGATTAATTGGCTTGACGTTAACTCCGTCGCGACTCACTGCGGGCTAAACAGGGTTCGGGAGTATCGCATATGGGTGTCATTGAAAAAATTCGGCCAGCGACGGTAAAGACCGCAGCGCCACAGGCCGATTTGCCTTTGAACCAGATTTTGAAAATGGACTGCATCGAAGCGATGCGGTCGCTACCCGATGCGTGCATCGATATGGTCTTTGCCGATCCGCCCTATAATCTGCAGCTTGGCGGCGACCTGCTGCGTCCCGACAACAGCAAGGTCGATGCGGTCGATGATGACTGGGACAAGTTCGACACCTTCGCAACCTACGACGCCTTTACCCGCGCTTGGCTCGCCGAAGCGCGCCGGATATTGAAGCCGAACGGCTCGCTCTGGGTCATTGGCAGCTACCACAATATATTCCGCGTCGGCACAGCAGTGCAGGATGCCGGTTACTGGATTTTGAACGACATTGTCTGGCGTAAGTCGAACCCGATGCCCAATTTCAAGGGCACCCGCTTTACCAACGCGCATGAAACGCTGATCTGGGCGTCGAAAAGCGAGAAATCGAAATATACGTTCAACTATCGCGCGATGAAAACGCTGAACGACGAACTTCAAATGCGCTCGGACTGGCTGATCCCGATTTGCGGCGGTCAGGAACGGTTGAAGCGCAACGGCACAAAAGCCCACCCGACGCAGAAGCCCGAGGCATTGTTGTACCGCATCCTGTTGGCCTGCACCAAACCCGGCGATGTCGTGCTTGATCCGTTTTTCGGAACAGGCACCACCGGGGCTGTCGCGCGACGTTTGGGTCGGGACTGGATCGGTTGCGAACGCGAAGATGTGTATTGCGAAGTCGCCGAAGAGCGGATTGCCGCAGCATTGCCTCTGGATGAGAGCGCGTTGAAGACAATGCAATCGCCCAAGTCCGCCCCCAAGGTCGCTTTCGGGCAATTGGTCGAGGCGGGCTATCTGACACCCGGTGCGAAGCTGTTTGACCGCAAGCGGCAGTTCGAAGCAGTCGTGCGCGCCGATGGGTCAATTGCCTGCGGTGCCGTCGATGGCTCCATCCATAAGGTCGGTTCGACCATTCAAAATGCGCCGAGCTGCAATGGCTGGACCTATTGGCATTTTGCGGCATCCGACGGCGCGATGAAGCCCATTGACGATCTGCGCCAAACCTATCTTCTTGCAACCGAGCCGTGATCGACCTTTACCTTCGTCCGACGGCCTTTGTTGAAAGTCCGCAGCGGCATGACGGCGCGGCTTTTCGGCTTGCGGGCACAATGCTGTGGTTCTCGCAGATTGAGGTCATCGACCGCACAGGCGCCAGCACCGTGCGGCAGCTTGTCGATATGCGGCAATGGGAGGAATATCTTGCCGGGATCCCGGCGGAAAAGCAGGCGCGCTGTGTCCAGCTTTATACCCGGCTGACAATGCCACGCGCGGCCCTGCAATTGGGGGACCGGACCATCCGCCTCGATCAACCGCAGGTGATGGGCATCATGAACATGACGCCGGACAGTTTTTCCGATGGCGGCAAAAATGCGGATATTGAAACAGCGGTGGAAGCGGCATTTGCGATGACGAGTGCCGGTGCCGCCCTTATCGATATTGGCGGAGAATCCACACGCCCCGGGGCACCGCTGGTGTGGGAAGGGGACGAGATTTCGCGGGTCGAACCGCTGATCCGCCGCCTCGCCGCTTCGGGAACGGCCATATCCATCGACACGCGCAAGGGTGCCGTGATGGAAGCTGCTGTGATTGCGGGCGCGGCCATGGTCAACGACATATCGGCATTGCTGTTCGATGACCGGTCGCTGGAGATCGCAAAGACCCTTAATGTGCCCGTCGTCCTGATGCACGCGCCCGGCCATGGTACCGATCCGCACAAGGGCGGCGACTATGATGACGTCGTCACCAACGTGTTCGACTGGCTGGAAGAGCGGGTTGAGGCCGTCGAAGCCGCGGGCATATCGCGTGACAAGATATTGGTCGATCCCGGCATCGGCTTTGGCAAATCGCTAACCGACAATCTGTCGCTGATCAACAATATGTCGGTATTTCATGGTTTGGGCTGCGCCTTGCTGTTCGGGGCCAGCCGGAAACGGATGATTGGTGCGCTGTCAAATGAAGCCCCCGTGGAACACCGTCTCGGCGGATCGCTTTTCCTCGCCATGAAAGCGGTGGAGCAAGGCGCGCATATCATCCGTGTCCACGATGCCGCCGAAACCGTTCAGGCTGTCCAGGTCTGGCGGGGGCTTCGCGATGCGGCTTTGACGGCAAGGGCATAAGCCCAACCTTACAGGGCTTTGACCGCATTGCTCCTTGGCCGCCGGTGGCCGACAATGTGACCAACAGCTCGAAAAAGGAAATGCCATGATTGCCAAATATATCGTCGGGTACATCGCAACCGGAATTGCCTTTGCGGTGATCGACAGCTTCTGGCTCCGCACCATGTATACCCGGCTGTATCAGCCCGAAATCGGCGAATTGATGATGAAAAACGGATTCCGTCTGGGGCCTGCTATCGTCTTTTACCTGCTCTACATATTGGGCATGATGATCTTTGCGGTTGGTCCTGCGCTGCTGAGCGGCAAATGGCAAACAGCCCTGATCTGGGGCGCATTGCTAGGCTTCTTTTGCTATATGACTTATGATTTGACGAACCACGCGACGATGAAAGTGTGGAGCACAAAAGTGACGGTGCTGGATATCATTTGGGGCACCGTGCTGACGGGATCGGCGTCAGTTGTGGGGTATTGGATTACGACTGCGATTTTGGGGAAGAATTAGGGGGCGGCGTAAAGTCGTTATCGAAACCGACATGTAAAAAATCAAGCCGTCACCCTGAACTTGGTTCAGGGTGCATCGCACCATGGCAACTTCAGTTTGAAAGCAAATGCAGCCGTGCGGCGCGATATGGCTTGTCACTCACCCGGAGGAGTTTCGCTGATAAATGGACCCTGAAACGAGTTCAGGGTGACGGGAATGGAAGGGTTGTAGTGTCAGGATGTTTCGCTGCTTTTTGAGTCTACAAACCAAGTTTCAACAAATGCCTCTCTCTTCACCGTCACCCTGAACTTGTTTCAGGGTCCTAGTCGGCGACGGTGAAAAATAAGACCCTGGAACGCAGTCACCGAAGGTGAAACAAGTTCAGGGTGACGGGATCGAAAGGCGGGGAGTCTGCCCGATCCTCTCAAGCCACGTCGCTAATCCCCAGATCCGCCAGCTTGCGATACAAGGTCGACCGTCCAATGCCCAAACGGCGCGCGACTTCGGTCATGCGGCCGCGATAATGTCCGATGGCGAGGCGAATGACGTCGGCTTCAATTTCTTCCAATGGCCGCATATTGCCGTCGGCTTCGTAGAGGGTAACACCGATACCGTCGTTCGCGCCCGCACCAGTCGAGCCGCCATTGCCCGGCACGCCAACAGCAGCTGAGATCTGCGGAAATTCTCCGGGCGTCAGCGCATCGCGTTCGCACAGGACGGCGGCGCGGAACAGGGCGCTTTGCAATTGGCGGACATTTCCTGGCCAGCTATAGCCGCGCAGCACGGTCAAGGCTTCGTCAGTGATGCCAAGGCTGCGTAAACCGGGCTGGCTAGCCAGACGGCCAAGGAAGTGGCGGGCAAGTGCGGGAATGTCGCTGGTCCGTTCGCGCAAGGGCGGAATGGTCAGTTGAACGACGTTCAACCGGTAAAACAGATCTTCACGAAATTCGCCCAGCGCCAGTTTTTCAGCCAAATTGGAATTGCTCGCAGATATCAGCCGGACATCTATTCGAAAGCTATGCGCCGCGCCCAAGGGCTGTATTTCATTCTGGGTGAGCAGCCGCACAAGCCGGACCTGCGTTTCCTGGGGTAGATGGTCAACCTCGTCCAGAAATACAGCGCCTCCTTCGGCCTGTTGCAAGATACCAATCCGCCGATCAAATGCCCCGGCAAAAGCATCTTTTTCATGCCCGAATAGTACTGAATCGAGCAGGTTGGGCGATATCGCGCCGCAATTAACTTTCAGCAACGGCAGCTTGGATCGGGGGCTGGCGGCGTGAATCGCGTCGGCAACCACCTCTTTGCCCACGCCTGATTCCCCCTCGATAAAGATAGGTGCGCGGCTGCGTGCAGCCTTGGCGGCGATCGCAAGCGCGGCGCGAAATGCCGGCGCAGAACCGATGATTTCTTCAAAGGCCAAGGGCTGGGTAATTTTTTCGGTCAACGGGTGGAGTTCGCCAAACTCCTTGCTCTTGTCAGATGCGAGGCTGAGCGCCGCGATCAGCCGTTCGGCGGCAACGGGTTTGATGATATAATCCGATGCACCTGCGCGCATGGCTTCAATGGCTGCTTCGTTCGACCCAATAGCGGTCATCAACAATATGGGAAGCGCAGGACGGCGTGATTTGAGTTCTGCGATCAAAGATGCGGCGTCGGAACCGGGTACCCACTGATCAAGGATAATTGCGTCCAGCATCATACCATCCTGCGTGCCCAGCATGGCAATGGCGGTCTCGGCATCGCGCGCGAAAACCGTGCGCCAACCGGCACGTGAAGCTATCGCCGACACCAGCCTGCACTGGGCAGGCTCGTCGTCGACAAGCATCAACAATCGGGTCTCTTGTTCTAGCATTCACCATCCATGAACAGGGTCAAGGAAAGTTGTGGTAACGCAAATGAGTAAAGAGCCGATTAAGCACGGCGCATATTTTCTTTGGTCGTGCGTCTTGAGCAATGGAAAATCACAGGTTAAGGCAGAAAGAGAGAAATCGTAAAAGGAGGCAGCATTGGCACATAATCAGGATTTGGGACCGGCTAAGGAAGCGTACAGCGGATTTATCACATTGTTCAAATGGGGCGCTATTGTTGCGGCTTCGGTGACTGCACTGGTTGTGTTGATTATCGCCAGCCGCGCCGCCTGACGTGGTAAAAATCGCTGTATTGAAAGAAACCGCCGCTGGCGAATCCCGCGTTGCTGCATCACCTGAAACAGTAAAGAAATTTATTGGCTTGGGCGCGCGTGTTTCCATTGAGAAAGGCGCAGGGGTTGCTGCTTCGGTCAATGATGCCGATTATGAAGCGATGGGTGCATCGGTCGGTGATCTTTCCGCGACCATCAAGGATGCCGATATCATATTAGGCATTCAAGGTCCCGACCCGAAGGCGTTGAAAGGCATGAAAAGCGGCGCCTGGCTTGTCGCTGGGCTTGACCCTTTCGGCCAACGTGCGCGCATCGACGCTTATGCCAAGGCGGGGGTCGAGGCGCTGGCCATGGAATTTATGCCGCGTATCACGCGTGCACAGTCCATGGACATATTGTCGTCGCAGTCCAATCTTTCCGGTTATAAGGCGGTGATCGAAGCTGCTTCGGTCTATGGTCGTGCTTTTCCGATGATGATGACGGCGGCAGGGACGGTTAGCGCCGCCAAAGCGTTCATCATGGGAGTTGGTGTTGCAGGTTTGCAGGCCATCGCCACGGCACGCCGTCTGGGCGCGCAGGTATCTGCAACGGACGTTCGTTCGGCAACCAAGGAACAGATCGAATCGCTCGGTGCCAAAGCCATTTTCGTTGAAAATGTCGCCGGTATCGAAGGCGAGGGCGCCGGTGGCTATGCGACCGAAATGTCGGATGAATATAAGGCTGCACAGGCCGAACTTGTCTCGGCACATATCGCCAAGCAGGATATCGTCATTACAACGGCGCTGATACCCGGGCGTCCTGCACCGCGGCTCGTATCCGACGCCCAGATTGCGACGATGAAACCGGGGTCGGTCATCTTTGACCTTGCCGTCGCGCAGGGCGGGAATGTCGAGGGATCAAAGGCGGACGAAGTCGTCATCAAACATGGCGTCAAGATTATCGGCTATGCCAATACGCCCGCCCATCTGGCAGCGGATACGTCTGCGCTGTTTTCGCGCAACCTGTTTAACTTCCTTTCTGCCTTTTGGGACAAGGAAGCTGGTAGGCCGGTGCTGCCCGATGATGACGAAATAACCGCCGCAATCCGTCTGACCAAGGACGGCAAAGTCGTGAATGAACGCCTTTTGGCGTGAGGGGGGCATAATGGACTTCATATCAATCCTATCCATCTTTGTGATGGCCTGTTTCGTGGGCTATTATGTCGTTTGGTCAGTTACGCCCGCCTTGCACACGCCGTTGATGGCGGTCACCAATGCGATTTCTTCCGTCATCATCGTCGGTGCGCTGATCGCGTCGGCGGCGGCGGGGTCGCCAAGTGCCAAATGGCTGGGGTTGATTGCGGTGGCATTGGCCAGCGTCAATATCTTCGGTGGCTTCGCCGTGACGGCGCGCATGCTGGCCATGTATAAGAAAAAGGAGCGTTAAGCCATGGAACATGCTGCTCCTCCTGCATGGGTTATGCTCGCCTATCTGATATCGGGCGTTTTCTTCATTCTTGCGCTGCGTGGGCTTTCCTCACCTGCAACATCGCAGCGGGGTAACCGCTTCGGCATGGCCGGTATGCTGATTGCCGTGGTGACGACGCTGGTGACGCATGAAGTAGCTTCTCTGCCCGAGATATTGGGCGCGATCGCCATCGGTGGCGGCATTGGCTGGGTCATCGCCCGCCGCATCGCCATGACCGATATGCCGCAACTTGTGGCTGCATTTCACAGTCTGGTGGGTATGGCGGCGGTACTGGTTGCCGCTGCGGCGTTTTTGAATCCGGTTGCTTTTGGTATTACCGGTGCGGATGGCCTGATCAATCCGGTCAGCCGCGTCGAAATGGGTCTGGGTATCGCCATTGGTGCGATCACCTTTTCAGGGTCGGTCATCGCCTTCCTGAAACTGGCGGGCAAGATGTCGGGCGCGCCGATATTGTTGCCGCTGCGGCATTTGATAAATCTTACGACATTGGCCGCGATTGTCGGTTTGGTGGGCTATTTTACCATTGACCAGTCGCCCTGGATATTCTGGACGATAACCGGATTGAGCTTCCTGATCGGATTTTTGCTGATCATCCCCATCGGTGGGGCGGATATGCCGGTGGTGGTATCCATGCTCAACAGCTATTCAGGCTGGGCGGCGGCGGCGATGGGCTTTACCTTGCACAATACCGCAATGATTATCACCGGCGCATTGGTCGGCTCGTCGGGTGCGATACTGTCCTATATCATGTGCAAGGCCATGAACCGCAGCTTCATCAGCGTGATCGCGGGCGGCTTTGGGGCAGAAGCGGCGGCGTCAGGTGGCGAGGCCAAGGAACAACGCCCATGGAAGCGCGGCTCTGCCGAAGATGCCGCCTATATGATGCAGCAGGCCGAAAGCGTGATTATCGTCCCCGGTTACGGCATGGCGGTGGCGCAGGCCCAGCATGTCTTGCGTGAAATGGCTGATGTTCTCAAAAAACAGGGCGTGAAGGTGAAGTACGCCATTCACCCGGTTGCCGGCCGTATGCCGGGGCATATGAACGTCCTGCTGGCAGAAGCATCGGTTCCCTATGACGAGGTATTCGAGCTGGAAGATATCAACAGCGAATTCGCACAAGCCGATGTCGCGTTCATCATCGGCGCGAATGATGTGGTGAACCCCGCCGCGAAGACCGACAAGACATCGCCCATTTACGGGATGCCCGTGTTCGATGTGGATAAGGCGAAGACCGTTTTCTTCGTCAAACGTTCGATGGGCGGCGTCGGCTATGCGGGCGTCGATAACGACGTCTTTTATATGGACCAGACCATGATGCTCCTCGCCGATGCCAAGAAGATGTGCGAAGACATCGTCAAAGCCTTGCAGCATTAGGTCACTTCACGCTAACGAAGGTCAAAAGGCCGCCTCGAGATATTTCGGGGCGGCATTTTGGTTTTGAAAATGGGAATCTGATATGCGTAAAATGGGACTTATCGGTGGCATGAGCTGGTATTCAACCGAGCTCTATTATGCACGGATCAACAAGCAGGTTTTGAAGCGGACCAACGGGTCGTGCAACGCCCCATTGATAATCGAAAGCCTGAATTTCTGCGACATTGCCAAGGCGAACAGCGAACAGGATTGGGGCCATGTCGCCGAAGTCCTGACAGGGTCGGCGCAACGCCTTGAACAAGCCGGGGCCACTGCGATCCTGATCGGCGCGAACAGCATGCACAAGGTCTATGACCGCGTTGCCCAATCCGTCTCTGTTCCAATCATCCATATTGCCGATGCGGTGGGTGAGAAGATGAAGGCAGGTGGCGTCCAGTCCGCCGCCTTGCTGGGCACGGCCAATGTCATGGCGGAAAATTGGTATCGCCAACGCCTTGTCAAACATGGCGTTACGTTGATGCCGGCGGAAATGGATGATGTCAAAGATCTCGACCGGATCATCTATGACGAGTTGATGCTTGGTCAAGTAAGGCGCGAGTCCGAACGCACCTTGAAAACCATCATCACTGAAATCGATCAGGAAGGCATTAAGGCGGTCGTTCTGGGCTGCACTGAATTGTGCATGATCGTGGATACAAAAGCCAATGTCCTGCCCATTTATGACAGCACGGAAATTCATGCCGATGCCGGCGTGGACTGGATATTGGGTGATGCAGGGAACAGCCCCTAACGCTAATTGAAAGCGCGTATTCCGGCCCCTTTTAATCTCCCTTGGCTTTTTGATTTTCATCAGGCATCTTATCCGCATGAGGATGAGGAACATTGGAATCGTTGGCGCTGCCATGTGCGCGCTTGTGCAACCTGCTTTTGCAAAAACAATCGCTGTCGCGCCCGGTGACGGCGCGCAGGCGCGTTTGCAAGAGGCTTTGATCGCCGCCGAACCCGGCGATGTGGTCGAACTCGGGGCGGGGCGATTTAGTCTTACCGACGGATTGTCGCTCGATGTGAACAATGTCACGGTGAAGGGGATGGGCGCCAAGCTTTCGATCCTCGATTTTTCAGGACAGCAAGGCGCAGGTGAGGGGCTTTTGGTCACATCGGATGATGTGGTCTTGCGAGATTTCGGTGTGGAAAATAGCAAGGGTGACGGCATAAAATCCAAGGGTGCGGACCGGATCGTTTATTTTCAATTGCGGGTTGAATGGACAGGTGGTCCGAAGGAAACCAACGGCGCCTACGGCATTTATCCGGTTGAAAGTAAAGATGTCCTGATTGATAGCGTTATCGTGCGTGGCGCATCGGACGCCGGAATATATGTCGGACAATCGAGAAACATCATTGTCCGGGAATCAATCGCCTCGGAAAATGTTGCGGGTATCGAAATCGAAAACAGCTTTGATGCCGATGTGCACGACAATATCGCGACGCACAACACCGGTGGTATCCTGGTGTTCGATTTGCCAAATTTACCGCAGATGGGCGGTCATAATGTACGGATTTTCGACAATATCATTGTCGATAACATGACACCGAATTTTGCGCCAAAGGGCAATATCGTGGCGAATGTGCCGACCGGCACCGGGGTCATGGTCATGGCCAATCGCAATGTCGAAATTTTCGATAATGTGTTGGGCGAAAATGGCACGTCGAACATCATGGTCGTTGGCTACCGTTTCCCCCACAATGACCCGAAATATGACCCTTTGCCCCGCGATGTGGTGATTTGGGATAATCAGCATGGCCGCGCAGGATGGGACCCCAAATTTCGCGGCGGCAAGGAAATCGCAGCAGCGATGGGCGGCAGTTTTCCGGCGATTTTCTGGGATGGCGCAGGTGGCCCTACCAAAGCACCGATAGTATCGGATACCGTATCTGCGCTTTCGCTTGGATTGACTGATATTTTGGCTGATCCCGCAACGGCATCGCCTGTTCCGCTGGCGGTCTCGACCACGCGCCCTGCTGCATTACCAGCGATTAAATTGCCTGATTCGATGGAGGCTGTGGTCCGATGATGCGCTGGCTGTTGCCGCTTCTTGCGTGTTTCGCAACAGCCGTCGCGACATCGGCCAACGATCCAGAAATCGCCGAAAACATGATCGCTGGCGAACAAAATCCGCCTACATTGTCCGAATTCGGCTTTTTCAAGGGCGGCGCGGCGCATCCGTCATCGCAGATGATTCCCTATACGTTACGCACGCCGTTATTTTCCGATTATGCCGAAAAACAACGTTTCATCTTCATTCCCCGCGACGGCGTCGTAACCGCTGATGCTCAGGGCAAGCTGGTTTTTCCCGTAGGAACCGCTTTGGTCAAAAGCTTTGGGTATCAGGATGTTGAAACAGGCAACCTCAACATTTTGGAAACCCGGCTATTGTTGCACAGGGCCAATGGGTGGGTGGCTTTGCCCTATGTGTGGCGCGCCGACGGCAGTGATGCCGACTTACGTGTCGGCGGCACCCGGATCCCGGTCAGCTTCGATCTTCATGGGGCAAAAACCTCAATCAGCTATGCCGTGCCCAATAAAAACCAGTGCAAACAATGCCATTCATCGGCCGAACAGATTACGCCCATCGGCCCGATCTGGCAAAATATGGAATTTCCGCGTTCCGGGGACGCGGCGCGCTTCACGCGGCAAATCCCGACGCTGGCAAGTTTTGCAAAATGGGCCAGATGGGACGATCGCGATCCACACAATCTGCAAGATCGGGCGCATATTTATCTCAAGGTGAATTGCGGCCATTGCCATGCCCCGAAAGGAGCCGCGAGCAATAGTGGGCTGTTCCTCGACGGCTCAGCCACCGATGCAGCCTCCGCCGGAATCGGGAAAAGGCCAGTGGCCGCCGGACGGGCGAGCGGAGATCTGGATTTCATCATCGAGGCCGGACATCCGGAACGCTCGATCCTGATTTCACGCATGAAAAGCACGGATCCTGGCATTGCCATGCCCGAACTGGGCCGGGCGTTGCATCATGCAGAGGGGGTGAAGGTGCTGGAAGACTGGATCGCGGCCATGCCGCCAACAGTTCACTGACGCATCAGCCTTTTCATTTCATACCGTTTGCCGGTCCAACCTTCAAAAACGGCTTTTATACCCGGATGTGTAATTGGCCCATGTTCATCATCGGCCAATAGATTTTGCTGGCTGACATAGGCGATATAGCTGCTGTCCGCATTTTCGGCGAACAGGTGATAAAAGGGCTGTTCTTTTGACGGACGCACGGGTTCGGGTATGGATTCATACCATTCGTCGCTGTTGGAAAAAACCGGATCAATATCAAACACCACACCGCGAAAGTCGAAAATACGGTGCCGTACAACATCGCCAATCGCAAATTGGGCAATCGCTACTTCGGGAATCAAAACCTTGTTACGCATATAGCCCATATCAGCGCATTATATGGGCAAATCAACCTTGCCGCTTGGCAAAGCGAAAAACTTCGGTTAATGGCCCCGCTCTGTCTTCAGGGCGCGCCGTTTTGCGGCACTGACCAGCCCTGCGGATTTGCGGAGAGATGGCTGAGTGGTCGAAAGCACCGCACTCGAAATGCGGCGTGCTCGTGAGGGTACCTAGGGTTCGAATCCCTATCTCTCCGCCATTTACCTTTGCACTGTGAAAGCCAAAAATGGTGGCTTTAATATTCGGTGTTCGCTAGCAGGACTGCTTATAAATTCTGGGATGTTAAAATGTTTTACCGATTCTTGATGCTTCTTTTGTCATTTACCCTGGCTTCTTGCGGAAGTTCGCAATTGGGTAGTGTGGGAAGTGCATCGGATATAAAGATCGTAGACAGCAATGTTTTACCTGAACCGACCCGTCTGGATTTATTTGAGCAGAATCGGCCCTATTTGATTGGTCCCTTTGATAAACTTGTCATCGATGTTTTCGGCATTGAAGAATTGAGCAAACAGGAAGTGCAAACTGATGCCGGGGGGCGAATTTCCTTTCCGCTGGCAGGGATCATCACTGCCGCCGGCAAGACCCCAGGTGAACTTGAAGAGGAAATTGAAGGCCGGTTGCGCGGGCAATATGTGCGTGACCCCCAAGTCACCGTGAATTTAAAAGAAACGGTTAGCCAGGTCGTCACTATCGACGGACAAGTGCGCGAACCGGGCCTTTATCCTGTCATCGGCCGCATGACGTTGATGCGGGCGGTGGCCGTGGCAAAAGGCACTGCCGAATTCGCCAAACTGGATGATGTCGTCATTTTTCGAACTGTTAACGGCCAGAAAATGGCAGCCTTGTATAATTTGAAGGCGATAAGGCGCGGCAATTATAATGACCCGGAAGTGTTCGCAAATGACGTCGTGGTTGTTGGAGATTCGCAGGCACGCAGACTGTTTAAGGACGCCCTCCAGATTGCACCGACTTTGTTGACACCGCTCGTTTATATTTTGACCACCAATTGATCGTTTCGAACGGCAAAGCCTGAAAAGGCTTCGTTTAGAATATCTAGCATCTCAATTATATCCGCAACCGATGAAATTCGTCTTGCAGTTTAGAAATTTATGCTATGCAAAGCTACTGGTTGGGGTGGCCGGACACTGATTTATCGGGGGCTTTATGGCATTCCACTCTCGCGTTATTGATGGCGCAGTTGAAAAACCGGTTCTCGCTTTGCAGGAACGTGTTCTGGGTATTCCGATAACCGAACGCAATTTTCGTGAAATCTCGCTCCGGCATGATCGGGAAGATAAGATCTTTTGGTGCTTCATGGATCAGACGGGCCGCCCCAGTTATACCTATAGCCTGGGCGCTGAAATCCAGCAGGTGCAGGACTGGATCGCGAACAATTATACAATTCCGGCAAATAGCGCGCATGATGATTTACGCTATTTCGTATGCGGTTCTAAAACACCGGGCATCTATAATTTGGGCGGCGATCTTCGGCATTTTGCCGAATGTATCCGTAACCGTGATTTGGCGGCCATGCGGAGTTACGCCGAAACCTGCGTGCGGATGCAATATGCCAATGCCAACAGCTTTGGCGCGCCGATCATCACAATGGCTCTGGTTCAGGGTGATGCGCTCGGCGGCGGGTTTGAACATGCGCTGGCTTTCGATATTCTTGTCGCCGAACGCAGCGCGCGGATGGGGCTGCCGGAAATCATCTTCAACCTCTTTCCGGGAATGGGGGCCTATAGCTTCCTGCTGCGCCGGGTCGGCCGCAAGACAGCGGAAAGCTTCATATTAGAGGGCAAAATCCATAGCGCAGAGGAATTATACGACCTTGGTATCGTCGACATATTGGTCGATGACGGGCAGGGCGAGGCCGCCATTGTCGAATATTGCCAAAAAGGTCAGGCGCGTTTTGCCGCGGAACGGGCGGTCTATTTGGCGCGCAGAGCTGCCGATCCGGTGGAATTGGAGGAATTGCTCCGGATCACGAATATCTGGGCGGAAACTGCCATGACCTTGACCGAGGCTGACGTTCGAAAAATGGAACGGCTCGCCGACGCGCAAGAGCGCCGGATTCAGCGCAGCCTGAAGGCTGCTGTCTAGGCCGTCACGGCCTAGCCGTGCTGCTGGATTGTCGTTCGTAAGATTGCTCTTCACTCAGCTCTCTTAACGCGCACAGGACCATATCCAGTTCCTGTTCGATTTTCCGCAGATAGTGGAAACGGTTCTCTTCAAATTCGGCTTCGGTAACACGTTCCAGTTTTCCGCAGAGTTCTGCCAGTTTTTTGGCACCCATATTGTTGCTCGAACTTTTGATGGCATGGGCGCAAAATCTGAAATCGTGAACTTTTCCATCATGAACCGACCGCCGCAACGGTTCGAGCGTCTGTTCGGTGTCTTCAAAAAATCCGTCGATCATGCCCGAAACAAACACCCCGTCCCCGATTGACATGAGATATTCAATTTGGCTCGGGTCTATCGCCGCATGGGAGGGCGTGGCAACAGGGGCGAGCGGAACAACGACGTTCATCGGGTCGGGTCCGATGCTCTCGATCAATGCGGCGCCGTGCGCGGATGGCGCACATAGCTGTTCAATGGTCGCAAGCAACAGCTTGGCATCGACCGGTTTTGTGATCCGCAAATCCATACCCGCTTTCCGGCACCGGATTTCCGTATCTGCCGTGGCATCGGCTGTAACGCCGACAATTGGCAAATGCTGGCGACCCCCTTCTATTTGGCGCCACATCATGCAGGCATCTATGCCGTTCAAGCGCGGCATATTTATGTCGAGCAACAAAATGTCGAATTGCCCATTTTCTAGGGCATCCAGCGCCTCGTCACCATCGGCCACCATTGTGACTTCATGATGCGCCGTCCCCAAAATGGCTCCCAACACATTCCGGTTGGTGCGATTGTCGTCGGCGACCAATATCTTGCGCGGTTGATAATGGGGTTTTTCCGAAGGTGCATTTTCGTCGACAGGTTTGAACTGCCGCGCGAAAGAACATCCGATCCGGATGGCGCTCCGCAATTCTGCAAAATTGGGCGACGCGGGCAAAATCGATGCAAATGCCGCGCGCAAGGCAACTTCTTCGATATCCACCGCATTGTCATCAGTAACAAGAACAGGCGCGATTTCGGCATCTGCAAAGCTATCCCAAATGGGGCTTTCCGGCTCGATTTGGCGCGCTAGCGCGTGCGAAATCAGGGCCACCTTAAATTGATGAAGCCCTTTATCCGCGATAATGGCAGCCAGTTCTGCTGGCGTTTCACAGTTGATGTGCCGCAAAATGAAATTGTCCGCTGTCCTTGCCTCTACCAGCAATTCCGGCGCAATATTGCCAAAGGATATGATGTGAACGAGGTCGCTGGTCCCGGAAACCCATTCAGTTTCTTCAATCTCGACCAGATTGACCGGTACTTCGATCAGGAAAGTACTTCCCCGACCCAAATTGCTTTCCGCCGATATCCGGCCGTTGACCTGCTCGACGAGCTGCTTGCAGATGGCCAAGCCGAGACCTGTTCCACCAAAGCGGTTCAATACCGTTTCGTCCGCTTGCTGAAAGGGCTGGAAAATGCGTTCGATCGCGCTTTCCGCGATCCCGATGCCGGTATCGCTCACCGAAAACCAGATATAATCCTTGCCTGCCTGAATCGAAAAGCCGCTATGGATCGAAATATTGCCCGCCTCGGTAAATTTGAGCGCGTTGCCGACCAGATTGAGCAAAATGTTCCGCAACACATCTGTCGGTCCCTCAACCAGACGGTCTGACAGCGGCTCGGCTTGCAAATGGAGCGCCAAGCCTTTGTCTTCGATACGGACCGCCATGATGTTGCGGATTTCGGTCAGCAATTCGGTCGGACGGAATGCGGATGTTTTTACCTGCGCCGAACCAGTGCCCGTTTTGGCGACTTCAATCAATTGTTCGATCAGGTGAAGCAGATGTTCCCCCGCCAAAACGCTGGCCTCGATCATTTCCTTTTGCGCGCGTGGCATTTCGGATTGGCGCAAATGGTTGCCATAACCGATGATGGCATTCAACGGGGTGCGTAATTCGTGGCTCACGCTTGCAAGGAAATAGCTTTTCGCCTTGCTGGCCATTTCGGCCTGTTCCTTGGCATGGGAAATTTTGCGGATCAGTGTCGAACAATAAGCAGGGATAACCATGAGCCCGAGAGTCAGTGCATATCCCAGATTGGAATTTCGCTGCCAATATTCTGTCGAAGCCACGATGAAACCAAATGCAATTGTCGAAAAAATTGCGGCAATAAACAGCCATTTCAAGCCATATCGAAATCCGTTGCCCAATATCATCCATAATATGATGGGGTAGAATATGGACATATGCTCCGGTTCGCGCATCATCACCGTAAACGCCATCATCACATCCAGAATGATTGCGGAGAACCATCGTTCTTCGGGACGTCTGATGCCTCTTTTCTGCATGGCATACAAAACGGCGTTGAAGGACAGATAGGCGAAAAATGCAGAAAAGATGATCGTGTCAAATGCAAACAAGTAACAGCCAATGCCAGACGCTCCGCCCATGACCAGGCGGTTGCGTAAAATTTCCTGTTCCGGGCTGAGTTGGCCGCGTATCTGCTTTAAATAGGCAATCATGGTGCGCCTGTTTCAACTTTAGGGGCGAGACCGGTAAAGAGATTGCGAAGTTCGTTTACCGCCAGAGGACGGCCAAGTAAAAATCCCTGTGCCTCGTCACAGCCCGATGCCCGGAGCAGTGCAAATTGCGCTTCATTCTCGACACCTTCCGCCACCACGCGCATATTCAGGGCATGGGCCAAATGGGCGATTGTCGATATAATGGCGCGGTCGGCAGAAGAATTTTCGATACGCGCGATAAAGGTCTGATCGATTTTCAAGCGCGTTGCCGGCAGATCGCGCAGATATTGCAACGATGAATAGCCCGTTCCGAAATCGTCAATCGAAATGCCGACCCCGCTGGAACGCAATTTCATCAGCTGGTCGCGCACTTCCTGATTATGTTCCAACAATAATTCTTCGGTAATTTCAATCGCAAGCCTGCCCGTGGGAATATTATATGTGGCAATATTTTCCAGAATGTCCGCGCTCATATTGCTATATTGAAATTGCTTCGGCGACACATTGACGGCGACAGGTGGCAGGATAATGCCTTCATCTGCAAAGGCTGAAATTTGCCTGCATGCCTTGTTGATGACCCACTGACCGATATTTCCGATCAGCCCGGAGTCATTGGCAACGCGGATGAAATCATGGGGCACAAGCCGCCCGCGCACGGGGTGTTGCCACCGTAACAGTGCCTCTAGTCCCACATAATTGCCGGTTCCAATGTCAACAATGGGCTGATATTCCAGGAACAGTTGTTCATGGTTGAGCGCGTCACGCAAATCACTTTCGACCCCGGCATTTAGCTGCGCGATCTGGTTCATTCTGGGTGAAAAGAAACAGAATCTGTTTCGGCCCGATGATTTGGCCTCATACATCGCCAGGTCGGCAAGCCGGAGAAGTTCATCCGACGAATTGCCATCGTCGGGGATCAGGGCAATACCGATGCTCGCCCCGATCAATTGCTCCACCCCGCCAACCGAATAGGGCTCGCCAATTTGTGTCAACAGCTTCGAACAACTGGCAACCAACTGGTCCTGGCTTTCAAGATTTTGCATGACGATAGCAAATTCATCACCGCCAATTCGGGCGGCGAACCCATTTTTGTCCAACGCTCCGCTCAATCGTTCGGCAACCTGACGCAGCAACATGTCGCCAGCCTGATGCCCTCTGGTGTCGTTAATGACCTTGAACCGGTCCAGATCAAGTAACAGCAGCGCCGCACCTTTGCCCGTCGCATTGCAATCATCAATCGTAATTCGCATGCGTTCGGACAGCAAAGTCCGGTTCGGAAGGCCGGTAAGCATATCATGCAAAGCCAGATGGGTCCGATGTTCTTCGGCAAATTTGCGCGCCGTGATGTCCAGCCCTGTGGTCAATATCCCGATGGTTTGATTATCTTTGTTTAACAAAGGCGACTTGTTGCAATGAAAGGTCAGTTCAATGTCTTCACTAACAAATTTCTCTTCATAATTGGGAATCGAAATGCCGGTTTCCAAAATGACATTATTCCGGCGTTGTTCGCGTTCGACAACTTCAGGGGGTAGAATTTCAGTGATCGGATGGCCGACCAATTCTTCGGGATCGCGACCAAATAGGGCGGCTTGGTAGGAATTCAGAAACAGGAATTTGCCGTTGCGATCAGTGGCATTGATCAAAATCGGCGTTGTGTCGATAATCTGTTCCAGCATGGATTTGCCAGTCGGTTCAATACCGTCGTCTTCGCCGGGCACAGTGCGGTTATTGAGGGCGAGGGACTGTTTCAGTTCCTGTTGTTTTTGAAACTGGCCGAGCAGCAAAATGGCGCGGTCGCGAAACTCGACATGAGACACAGGACTTTGCAGAAAATCTGTTGCCCCTGCATCCAGCGCACTAATCCGGCATTCCCTGTCTTGCCGTGCGGTGATGATGATCGCCGGAATATGTGCGCCAACTGTTCGTGCCCTGAATTTGGAAATAAAGGCCGCGCCATCCATTTCAGGCATACGATAATCAACGATGAGGAGGTCGGCATGCTCGGTTTCGAGCCACTTCAATGCCTCTACAGCACTGTGGAAGCATGTGGCGGAGTATTCCGGACCCATCATTGCGACATATTGCGCGTAGACGCGCAAATTGGTCGAACGATCATCAACTATGACTATGCGCGCAAGCATGCTTCTCGCGTTAGCCGGAGAACCTCAAGGATTGGTTAAGGGAGCGTTTGTAAATTGCGCCGAATTTGTAAGGTTCAGGACCCAAAACATCATGGTCGATCCTAGTTGGGCGCCCCGGGGGAATTTGACCCGTTTTGCCCAAGGGCATCGATGTCGGCTTTTGCGTCGGCTTCTATTATTTTGGTGGCCTCTTCAGCTGCCTTTTCGATCGAATCCTGACGGTTTCCGATCTTGTCCTGCTTGTTATCGTCTGTGGCGGTTTTTTCAGGATCGCCCGATTTAACGGCAGACGGCTGGGATGTACAGGCCGATAAAACCGCGATCATGCAAACCAGAAAAATCCGAGTTCTCATGGCATCGGCTCCGGATTGAGCGGGCCTTCATAATTTGCAACCAACGCAAGGGTGGAAACCCAAGCGGCCACATTTTGGCGCAATTCGGCCTTATCGATCTTGTCCAGCGTGTCGTCAGGCGTGTGATGCAGGTCAAAATATTTGGTGCCATCTTGTTGCAAGTCGATGATTCCCGGTTTTTGGGCGGCGATTATTGCCCCGATATCGGCACCGCCAGCAGCAACATTCTTACGGGGAACAACGCCGAGTGGGGCAAGTGCTGCAACTATCTTTCTTTTCAGTTCGGACGCACTTTCAGGAAGCAGAAAATCGACAGCCCATACATTACCGGCGCCAAAATCGGATTCCATGGCCAGACCATGTCCTTCGGTCGCATGTTGCGCGCCATAATCCTTGCCGCCCCAAACCCCCACTTCTTCGGCACCTGCCCACAAAAGTCGAACAGTCCGTTTAGGTTGTCCTAATGTTTTCAGATGCTTGGCCGCCGCTGTTATTATTCCACATCCTGCGGCATCATCAATCGCGCCGGTCCCAAGATCCCAACTGTCGAGATGACATGCGATGACAATAATCGGCAATTTCGGGTTACTACCGGGTATTTCGGCCAGAACATTGCCCGATGTCTGCATTCCGATATTTTGCGGCGTCAGTTTAAGTTTCATGGTTATGGCTTTGCCGCGCCCGAGCATTCTTTCGAGATTTTCCGCATCCGGTATCGAAATTGCGCCGGACGGAATCGGCGTAACCCCGGCTTCAAAGTTGGTGTTGCCGGTGTGCGGATTGCGATGATAATCGGTTCCTGCCGACCGAATAATGATCGCCGCAGCCCCCTTTTTCGCCGCAATGTTCGGGCCGACAAATCGCGCAGGTCCAAAGGCGGCATAGCTGCTGCCGTCTTGCGTCCGGTGCATGGCATGGCTGACAAAGGCGATCTTGCCTTTCAGGCTGCCATCCGGGACAACGCGCAGGTCATCCAAAGTCGGGAAATAGGCAATTTCAGCCTCCAGTCCCGCTTCGCCAGTGCTACCGCTATTGCCCAGCGCCGTGATGGCGAGCTTTTGCCTGAAAGGCGATGAAATTTCCGCCTTTTCTTCGCCCCGGACCCAAGTCGGCATCTTGAATTCTTCAATGCGGACATTTTCGAAACCCAGCGCCTTCAACTTGTTTACCGCCCAGATTCGCGCCCGCGCCTCTGCCTCTGTTCCGCCCTGACGGGGGCCGATTTCGGTGGTCAGGCCTTCGATGACGTCATACGCTACTTCGTCACTTTTCAGCACGCTTTCGCGTGCATCAGATAATGTCGATTGTGCGTTGGCGACGGAATAAGTTGCTGAAATCAGCAGCATTGATGCTGCGGCGAATGATCTGGAATGTTTGTTCATGGGGCACAGGCATAATAGCCTGCCATAGTTTTGCAATCCCGCCTTGCGAGGATAAGGCCAGATGGTTAGGGAAGCGGCCAAATCAAAGTAAATCCCAGACAGGAAAGTTACCGACATGGCAGCGCAATATAGCTTCGTAATGAAAGGGATGACCAAAACCTTCCCCGGCGCGAGTAAGCCCGTCCTCAGCAATATCAATTTGCAATTTTACCCGGATGCTAAAATCGGCATCGTTGGTCCGAACGGTACCGGTAAATCGACGCTGATGAAAATCATGGCTGGCATGGACACGGAATTTACCGGTGAAGCATGGCCGGGCGAAAACATCCGCGTGGGATATCTGGCGCAGGAACCCGAACTTGATCCGAACAAAACGGTCAAGGAAAATGTCATGGACGGAGTCCGCCCGGTTGCGGATCTGGTGGACCGTTTCAACGAAATATCGATGCTGATGGCCGACCCGCCAGAAGACGCCGATTTCGATGCCTTGATGGAAGAAATGGGAACGCTGCAGGAAAAGATTGACGCCGTCGATGGGTGGAGCCTCGATAGCCAGTTGGAACTGGCCATGGACGCCCTGCGTTGCCCGCCTGCAGATAGTCCGGTTACGAACCTGTCAGGCGGCGAAAAGCGCAGAATTGCCTTGACCCGATTGCTGCTGGAAAAGCCTGACATATTGCTGCTCGACGAACCGACCAACCATCTTGATGCCGAATCTGTGGCGTGGCTGGAAAAGCATCTCGTCGACTATAAGGGCAACGTCATTCTGGTTACCCACGACCGTTATTTTCTGGATAATGTCGTCAGCTGGATACTCGAACTCGATCGTGGACGGTATTTTGTCTATGAAGGCAATTATTCCACCTATCTGGAAAAGAAAGCCAAGCGGCTCGAACAGGAATCGCGTGAAGATGCCGGACGGCAAAAGGCGATCAAGGACGAGCTGGAATGGATCCGGCAAAGCCCCAAGGCGCGGCAAACCAAATCCAAGGCGCGTATCAAATCTTTCGATCAATTGGTCGAGGCACAGGAGAACCGCACCCCTGGAAAGGCACAGATTGTTATCCAGATACCGGAACGTCTGGGCAGCAAGGTGATCGAAGTCAAAAATGTGTCGAAAGCCTATGGCGACAAATTATTGTTCGAAAACTTGTCGTTCAGCATTCCGCCCGGCGGCATCGTCGGTGTTATCGGCCCCAATGGTGCAGGTAAATCGACCTTGTTCCGGTTAATCACCGGTCAGGAAACCCCGGATAGCGGCGAAGTTGATATTGGCGAGACAGTGCGCTTGGGCTTTGTCGACCAGAGCCGTGACGACCTTGATCCCAATAAAAATGTCTGGGAAGAAATTTCCGGTGGGGCGGATTTCATGAAATTGGGCAAACATGAAACGCCAACGCGCGCTTATGTTGGTGCATTCAATTTCAAGGGCACGGATCAACAGAAAAAGGTCGGATTATTGTCGGGCGGCGAACGCAATCGCGTCCACATGGCCAAGATGCTGAAAGAGGGCGGCAATGTTCTGTTGCTTGACGAACCTACCAACGATCTTGATGTGGAAACATTGTCTGCGTTGGAAGAGGCATTGGAAAGTTTTGCCGGTTGCGCGGTGGTCATAAGCCATGACCGCTTTTTCCTCGACCGTCTGGCGACCCATATTCTCGCATTTGAAGGCGATAGCCATGTCGAATGGTTTGAAGGTAATTTTGAATCTTACGAAGAGGACAAGATTGCCCGCCTTGGTGACGAAGCGACCCGGCCACATCGGGCTACCTACAAGAAAATGACGCGATAGGATTCATCCATATATTCGGGAAAGCGCTGTGACAATTTCCAGACGGATATTGGGCTATGCACTGGCCGCCGGGATATTGTGCGGTGGCGCATCTGCACATAATATATGGGCTGTGGGTCCGGTTGAACAATGGATCGCGGCCGATGATGATGTCGCGCGAAATATTTCGGAAACTGGATTTTTCAGCGGCATCGAAATTGCGGACTATCGATTTTCAGAGAACGGATTTGACTGGCATCTGATCCGGTTTACCAACACTGCCAAGCCTTATGGTCCACTTTGGCTTGTGCCGCATGATGACGAAAATGCCGCTTTCGACGCGATGATTGCCGCGCTTAAGGAACATGGCGGGGTCGGTATCGCCGTGAATAGCGGAAACGGAAGCGCCCGGATGCAAAGCGGTTATGGCCGTTGCGGGGTTGATGTCCGCAAAAAAGCGGCATGTGACCCTAACCGGAATTTTGACAGCCAATCCCCGGCATTCACATCCACGATCCTTGATCAGCGCCCCATCGGCCAGCCGGTTATCGCGTTGCACACCAACAGCCCTGGATTTGCGGGCGATGGCCAAGGGGGCAGGGGCGATATCAGCATCGTTGACAAGATCGCTTTCCGCCAAGGTGAAAAGCGAGCACGAAAAGGTGCGTTACTGGCGGTAAGCCCAATTCCCCTGATGGCCAATTATGACACGCTCGGGCTGGTCGCCCATGCGCGTGCCCATGGCTCCCCATCTGCGGCGACAAAGGCATGTGGGCGCGCCTTATCCGACAGCGGGATACATTTCTGGCATGAAGAGGTAGATCAAAGCGACGGGTCCATGTCGAATTACCTCGCCTTGAACGAGCCCGATATTGCCTATTTCAATGCGGAGAGCCGTGCAGATGCCGATCTTGCGATAGCGGCGTCGCGGCACTTAATCATGGTGAAAACCTTTATTGATCGCTGTTCGTCAGGGAACAAGCCAACGGCCGGTCCATGAACTGTTTTCATCCTGCCAATCCCAACGCGCACGCCGGTGGCCCATATTGGCAAGAAATAACCATTCGATAGAGCGAACCTCGAACAACAATAGCGCGAAATTTTCGCGGGCGTCGCTCAGTTGCGCTTCGTCGGGTTGGCGGCCTTCGATCCATTGGGGTAAACCCGATGTTGGCCCCTCACTGGGCGTTGCCGGTGCCATTTCCGACATGTAGCAACGCCTTGCAAACGGCGTAGAGCCTGACCATGCGATATTTACAGCTTCGGGATCGGTGGCCAAAATTGCCTTGCCTCCCAATCGCAATTGCAGCCTTTCACCGGCGTCATACATCAGCACCGATGCGTTGCTATTCAAGGCGATTTCGCCGATTTTGGTTGAGCGTAAATCAGTGTGAAATCGCAAGCGGCGCATATTGCGATCCGCCTCGCGCAGGACCATGACACGCAATTGGGGGACGCCGTCGCCATCCACAGTTCCCACCACCGGCGTGTGGGCCGCGGATGATCTTTTGCTTGCACCCGGCTCAATCAAGTCCCACGCTTTGGTAAAACTTAAGTCAATATCATTATAAAATTCAGTATCTTGTAGGCTTGATGTCATTGCGGCTCGAACATTCCTGTTGCTTCATCAAGAACATGTAACTCACCCTGCGCTATCCCGAAATAGGCACCATGGAGTTTGAGAAAGCCCGTCTTTTCACGCTCTGTAATGAAGGGAAATGTGCGTAAATTGGCAAGGCTTACCCTAACCGTTTCCAGTTCCAGCGCATGTTGCGGATCATCGCAATTGGCCGCCAAAATTGCGTCACGGGCATCATCGATGATGCCCACCCATTTATCGACAAAACTATGGCCCTGCTGACCAAGATCGCTGCCCGACAGCGAAGCCGTGATCCCGCCGCACTGGGCGTGACCGAGAATGACGATATGCCTGACCTCCAGACCAAGAACGCCAAATTCGATCGCAGCCGACACACCGTGGAGACCACCGCCTGTTTCATAAGGCGGAACGAGATTTGCGACATTTCTCAGCGCGAAGACTTGACCCGGCACTGTATCAAAAACCGTTGCCGGATCGACACGGCTGTCGCAGCAGGAAATAATCATCACGGGCGGCGATTGACCGTCACTGGCCAGAGCGTCAAAACGCGCCTTTTGCTTGACATAGGCATCATTTCGAAACCGCTTGTAACCTTCAATCAACGAAGCAAATTCCGGCATTTAAAAGCGGTCCCCACGAACAACCTGGACATCACCAATGGTGAGCAGGAGCCGGTAGCTATCCAGCAAAGGAACCAGGGCGTCCACCAGATGATTTGCCTTTTCTGTGGATGCGACGACAAGGACAATGGTTTTCGCCGCAGCGCCGGTAACATCGTCCTGTTGCCATTGACCGTTCCGGCCACCGCCTGAATCAACATGAATAAGACTCCACCCCGAGATATCTACTGCCTTGATCAGGGCGGTAATCCGGGGGGCAAGAGGGGTGTCGACGAGTATTTCGATCCGTTTCCGGGTGACTGTTTCTGCCATATTCTATCCGATCAGCTGAGCATAAGCGGCCATCAGTGAAATGCCGAAGATGATATTGAATGGAAAGGTGATACCCAAAGACATGCTCAAATAAATCCCCGGATCAGCCTCTGGCAATGCCAGACGCATCGCAGCCGGGACGGCGATATAAGACGCGCTTGCCGCGAGAATTCCAAGCGCCGCCGCAGAGGCAATGTCTAGGCCGATGGCGGTCCCCAATGTCGTCCCGATGACACCGTTCAGCACCGGTAAAATGATGGCGAGAACCACCAGTTTTAGCGTTATTTTCCGCGATTGCACCAATCGCCGGGCCGCGATCAGCCCCATGTCGAGCAAAAACAGGCAAAGGACACCGCGAAAGCCGGTGTCAAATAACGGTTTAACAGGCGCGAAACCGTCCTTCCCTGCGATCATTCCGATTACAAAACTACCGACGAGCAGGACGACCGAAGCGTTCGTAAGCACTTCGTGCCAAGGGACCGTGGCGCCTGACGACGCTTGTCCGCGGCGTGCCAGCACCAGGCCGCTGATGATGGCGGGTGTTTCCATCAATGCCAGAACGGCAACCATATAGCCAGCCGGCCCCAATCCCTGACCGGTCAATATTTCCTTTGCGGTCACAAAAGTAACGACACTGACCGAACCATAATGTGCTGCAACCGCACCGGCATCAATTTTTGAAAGGCCGCCAAAGCTGCGTAGCAGCGCGAATGCGATGATCGGCAGCAAAAAGCTTAAGGCTATACCCGCCACAGAAGCGGCGATAAGGTCGGCGGTAATCCCGCTGGACGCAACTTCAACGCCGCCTTTCAACCCGATGGCCGCCATCAAATATAGAGACATGGCTTTTGCAAAAGCCTCGGGAATGGAAAGGTCCGACTTTGCCAGCGCCGCCAAAAAGCCCAGAACGAAGAACAAAATGACCGGAGATGTCAGCGTATCAACGATCATACCACCTCCTGATTGCAAAAACACCCTCTCGATAGCAGGCAAGTTGCAGTTGGCAAGTGGGTGCCGCATCGCTATCTGGGCGACATGAACGCACCCATCATCCCGCCCGAACGACCACAGCGTGAACGCAAACCTGACTGGATCAGGGTAAAAGCGCCGACAAGCGCAGGTTTTAATGAAACCCGTCGCCTTATGCGCGACCTTAATCTGAATACTGTGTGCGAAGAAGCGGCATGCCCCAATATCGGTGAATGCTGGACGAAGAAACATGCCACCGTCATGATATTGGGCGATGTATGCACGAGGGCATGTGCATTTTGTAACGTCAAAACGGGCATGCCAAAGGCGGTTGATCCACTTGAGCCGGAGCATGTTGCGATTGCCGCTGCAAAAATGGGATTGGAGCATATCGTGATCACGTCGGTGGACCGCGATGATTTGCCCGATGGTGGTGCCAGTCAGTTCGTCAAAGTGATTGAAGCGCTGCGTCGCAATACCCCCAAAACGACGATTGAAATCCTGACACCCGATTTCAGGAACAAGGCAGATGCGGCCGTTGAGGCTATCGTTGCCGCCCGTCCCGATGTGTATAACCACAATCTGGAGACGGTGCCGCGTCTGTACCCGACGATAAGACCGGGCGCGCGTTATTACGCATCGTTGCGTTTGCTTGAATCTGTCAAACGGCATGATCCATCTATTTTCACTAAATCCGGTGTCATGCTTGGTTTGGGTGAAGAACGGATGGAAGTGCATCAGGTCATGGACGACATGCGGAGCGCCGGCATCGACTTTTTGACGATGGGCCAATATTTGCAGCCGACACCCAAGCATACCAAAGTCATGGATTTTGTGACGCCTCAAGCTTTCGATGCATATGCTGCTATTGCAAGGGCGAAGGGGTTTTTGTTGGTCGCTTCCAGTCCGCTCACACGTTCGAGCTACCATGCGGGGGACGATTTCGCCAAAATGCGCGACGCACGGGCGGCACAACTGGCCAAAGCAGGCTAGATCCAACGCCGATGCCCCACCACCACGAACGCCGGACTTTGCCGCACAGCGCCGCGCAAATGTTTGATCTGGTTGCCGATGTCGGTCGCTATCCCGAATTTCTTCCCTGGGTCAGCGCCGTGCGTATCCGAAAGGATGACGACAGTGAAATGCTGGCCGACATGATCGTCGGTTTCAAATCATTGCGCGAAACATTCAGCAGTCGGGTTTTAAAGACAGAAAATTCATCGATAACGGTCGATTATCTTGATGGACCGATGAAGCATCTGCATAATAGCTGGCGGTTTGAAGATAATGCGGATGGTGGTTCAACGGTGGATTTTACCGTTGATTTTTCGTTCCGGAACAAGGTGTTCGAAGCGTTGGCAGGGCAATTTTTTGACGCGGCACTCCGCAAGATGACATCTGCATTTATCGAGCGGGCGGACGTCCTTTACGGGGCGGGGGGAAGCAATAGCCCCAACGCGTGAAGCGTCGCATAACTGCGAATATCCGCTCTGCTTTTGTCGGAACCGAACTGAATTTTGTCGCCGACCATATCCTCGGCATCTTTCCCTTTTTCGGCGACGGCGAATACAACGGTTCCCACCGGCTTTTTTTCCGTACCCCCGTCGGGTCCGGCAATTCCACTGATCGCCACGGCAATATCGGCACCGCTTCGTTTCAAGGCACCTTGTGCCATTGCCCATGCCACCGCAACGGAAACCGCACCGAAAGTGTCAAGAATATCGGCATTTACACCAAGCATTCTCATTTTAGCTTCGTTTGAATAGGTCACAAAGCCGCTGTCCAGAACCGAACTGCTGCCCGGTACTTCGGTTATAGCCGCTGCGACCAGCCCGCCAGTGCAGCTTTCAGCGGTTGCGATCGTTCGCCCCGCAGCGCGATTTTCGGCGACAACGCGTTCGGCCAATTTGGCTATTTTCTGGGGCAGGACGGATTTCATCAGTTTGGCTTTTCAAAAGTGGCAATCGCTTGGGCTGCTATACCTTCACCGCGCCCGGTAAAGCCAAGCAATTCGGTTGTCGTCGCTTTTACCGATATACGCTCGATATCTGTACCGGTTATTTCCGCAATGCGCGCCCGCATTGCGGATCGATGCGGCCCTATTTTAGGAGCCTCGCAAATTATGGTGACATCGACGTTTGAAAGCTCGTACCCCATATCGCGCGCCAATTTCATCGCATGGGCCAAAAAGCGGTCAGACGACGCCCCCTTCCATTGGGGATCGGAAGGCGGGAAATGGTCACCGATATCACCCAAGGCGAGTGCGCCTAGCATCGCATCGGTCAAGGCGTGCAGCGCGACATCGGCATCGCTATGACCTGAAAGACCTTTGTCATACGGGATCAGAACGCCGCAAAGCCATAATTGTTCACCGGCGACCAGACGATGGACGTCGAACCCTGTTCCGCTTCGCATCGAAGTAATCATGTCTTTTCCTGAAAAGTCCTTGGCAAATGTCATTTTTGTCAAAGCGTCGTCGCCCGGAACAATATGCACTTCCAAGCCATTGGCCATTAGCATCCGGGCGTCATCGGTCGGTTCTGCACCACTCCAGCCCAAATGTGCAGCATGGATTGCACTGAAATGGAAGGCCTGGGGTGTTTGGATCCGCCACAGATTTTCTCGCTCTACTGTCTCGGTCAATATGTCCGTCCCGCGCGCGATGCTGTCGACCATCGGCAGGGCAGGCACTGCTCCCGGTGCCTCCAAAAGCGCATTTAGCAGGTCGTCAATCACCTGTTCGGGCAGAAAGGGTCGCGCAGCATCATGTATCAACACATAATCTGCCCCCCCCATTTGCGCGATTGCGGCCAGCCCGTTGCGAACACTTTCGCGCCGCGTTGCGCCGCCGGTTACCAAAAGTGGGGCGGGCAATCCTTCAACCGCGGCCTGCGCCTGATTTTCCTGTCCGGCCCCGATGACCAGGACGACACTCTCTATTTCCGGGCGGTTGGAAAAAACAGCATAGCTGTGGCGCAGCATCGGCTGCCCTTTTACCTTGCAAAATTGCTTGGGAGTTGATCCACCGGCCCGGCTGCCCGAACCGGCCGCAACGATGAGGGCAATGATATGCGGACGTGAAGCCATTGTCGCGCCTTAGCCATCCCGCTGTTGCACGCCAAGCCGAAAGCGAGTAACGGCCTGCCTAAATTTTAGGCAATGTAGAAAAGATGAAACTCGCACCCATTCACATCGGCAATATCGAAATTGATTGCCCTGTCATTTTGGCACCGATGACCGGTGTTACCGATATGCCATTTCGTAAAATCGTCCGGCGTTTCGGATCAGGGCTGAATGTCACTGAAATGATCGCCAGCCAGGCTATGGTTCGCGAAACGAGGCAATCATTACAAAAATGCGAATGGGACGCGATCGAAGAACCGGTTTCCATGCAATTGGCCGGATGCACCGCCTATGAAATGGGGGAGGCAGCCAAGCTAAATGAAGATCGCGGCGCCGCGATCATCGACATCAATATGGGGTGCCCGGTCAAAAAAGTGGTGAATGGCGATGCGGGTTCTGCGTTGATGCGCGATTTGCCATTGGCTGCCAGCTTGATCGAAGCGACGGTAAAGGCGGTTTCGGTTCCGGTCACGGTGAAAATGCGGATGGGGTGGGACCATGGCAGTCTGAATGCCCCGGAACTGGCGCATATCGCCGAAGATCTGGGCGCAAAAATGGTGACGGTCCATGGCCGTACCCGTAACCAGATGTATAAAGGGTCCGCCGATTGGGCCTTTGTCCGCAATGTCAAGGATCGGGTGTCTGTTCCCGTTATCGTCAATGGCGATATCTGCACGATTTCCGATGCTGAACAAGCGTTGGAACAAAGTGGCGCTGATGGAATCATGGTAGGCCGCGGCGCTTATGGCAAGCCGTGGCTGTTGAGCCAGATGATGCACTGGTTCCGCAATGGAAGCATTTTGCCCGATCCGGGTATCGAGGCGCAATATCACCTCATCATCGAACATTATCGGGCGATGCTGGATCTTTATGGAAATGATGTCGGGCTACGGTGTGCGCGAAAGCATATTGGCTGGTATACCAAGGGACTGAACGGTTCGGCGGAGTTTCGCAATTTTGTGAACCGTATCGATGACCCTGAAATTGTCGTCGATGAACTGACACGTTTTTACGAACCATTTTTGTCGCGCACTGCGGCCTGATGGCGCATTCGGCGATGAAGCATCCGGACTTTGGGCAAATCCTGACCAATATTCCGGTGCCGGTTTTGCTTATCTCGCCCGATAACAAAATTGCTTACGCCAATGATGCAAGCGAGGCGTTTTTTGGCAGAAGCAGAAAACGACTTGAAGGGCAGTTTGTCGAATCGGTTTTGCTTTTTGAAAGCGAGCGAATGAATCTTGCGCTTGTTTCCCAGGAAAATGACCTTTCGGCGCAGGATATGGAATTGAAGTCTGTCCACGGGTCGATCACCGTCGACATCAACATTTCGTTACTGCCCGGTGAAACCGACTGGCGGATTGCCGTTATTTCCCCCCGACATGGGGGTCGTGAACATATCGGCGAACAGAAAGACAGCGGGCAACAGCAGGCTATGGGTGCGCCGGCGATATTGGGGCACGAAATCAAAAATCCTCTGGCAGGGATAAAAGGAGCGGCGCAATTACTGGCACGGCATGTGGACAAGAAAAATCAGCCTTTGACCGAATTGATAGTCAATGAAGTCGACCGGATTGCCCGGTTGCTGGATCAGATGCAAAAACTTGGACGATCCGAACCGCCGGAACTTGCGCCTGCAAATGTGCATTTGTTGATCGAACGTGCGATCCGATCACTCAGGGCGGCGAATCGGGCAATGCCTGAACTTTCGATCAATTATGACCCGTCCCTTCCCGAAGTGCTTATCGATGCCGACGGTATGGTCCAGATATTGATAAATCTGATGCAAAATGCGGTTGATGCGTTGCAAGGCAGGCTGGATGGGGTCATCGGCATATCCACCCGTTTTGTGATGAGCGGCGCCCTGCGTGAGGCTGACCTTGAACGAAAATCGGTAAAGCTGCCCGTCGAAATCGCCATTTCTGACAACGGCCCCGGCGTGCCCGCGCATATCGAGGATGAACTGTTTTCCCCGTTCGTAACCACCAAGCGTGACGGGCAGGGCCTTGGCCTTGCGATTGTGCGGAATCTTGCCCAAAATATGAACAGCCGCATTGTGTTTGAACGTGACGTTCAGAAGAATATCACCATTTTCCGCCTTTTCCTGCCCGTCGCAACTATGAAAGCTGACATATGACCAATCCCAGAGTTTTGATCGTCGAAGATGACGCATCGATCGGGATGGTCGTTAGCGCCGCTTTATCGGCGGAGAATATCGATACCCAGATTTGTGATTCAGTCAGTGCACGAAATGCGGCACTCGATACGGGGCATTTTGATTTGATGCTGACCGATGTGGTGCTGAAAGACAGCGACGGGCTGGCGACATTGAAAGAGGTGATGGCGGCAACGCCGGACATGCCGGTGATTATCATGTCCGCACAAAACACTCTGGAAACCGCCGTGCGCGCCAGCGAAATCAATGCGTTCGAATATTTCCCCAAGCCATTTGACCTGAACGACCTTGTCCTGGCGGTAAAACAGGGAATTGATAAGCGACGTACCACGCCGGATAGCGGCGCAGATACCCTGTCCGAAGCCAACCTGCCCATGATCGGCAGGAGTGTGGCCATGCAGGATGTTTACAGAATGGTTGCGCGTTTGCTCCGCAATGACCTTTCAGTGCTGATTTCGGGGGAAAGTGGTACCGGCAAGGAATTGGTGGCGGAGGCTATTCATAGTCTGGGTCACCGGCAAACCGGACCCTTTGTTGCAGTGAACATGGCCGCGATTCCAAGCGAGTTGATAGAGGCTGAACTTTTCGGGCACGAAAAAGGCTCTTTTACCGGCGCAGTAGGACAGGCCATAGGCCGTTTTGAACAGGCGCAGGGGGGCACGCTATTTCTCGATGAAATTGGCGACATGCCCAAACATGCCCAAACCCGCCTATTACGCGCGTTGCAAAGTGGCGTTATAAGCCGCATCGGCGGAAAAGCCAGTATCAGGCTGGACGTCCGTATCATCGCTGCCACCAATCAACGGCTTGAGGAATTGATCGCGAATGGTAAATTTCGTGAAGATCTGTTTTACCGTCTGAATGTGGTGCCGATACATATGCCGCCACTGCGCGATCGCACCGATGACATCGGTTTGCTGGCACATCATTTTTTGATCCTTGCCGCCAAAGACGGCCTTCCGCTCAGGAAAATTGATGATAGCGCAATCGCGGCGTTAATGACGATGCCCTGGCGCGGGAATATCAGGGAGCTTCGAAATCTGATCTATCGTCTGGCGCTGGTGTGCCGTGAGGACGTCATTACCGATTCCACCATTTTCCAAAATGTGGAAAGTGCGCCAGACGGCGACGCGCCGGTACAAGGCGCCAGTTTTGAAGCAGCGGTCGTCCAGTTTCTTAGGGATCATAAACAGCGGGGGCATATAAGAGACAAGATTTATCCCAAGGCATTGGCCCAATTCGAAACGCCTTTGCTGCAACATGTCATGCGGCAGGTTAAAGGTAATCAGTTGAAAGCAGCGGCATTGCTTGGGATCAACAGGAACACGTTACGCAAAAAGCTGACCGAATATGGGATTGGTACCGGACTTTCAGGTTGAATCGGGTTTTGGGCAAGATGACAAGTTATGAAACGCGCAATTTTGTGCTTTTCAGGCAACGCTGACGCTGCCACAGTGGCTTTATGGCAACAACCCCAATGATCGAGGAAGGAAACGGGCAATCGTTCGCCAAGCGTTTGCTTCAGTCGACCGCCAACGCGCTCGGCAATAGCCAGTCGATCAAATTTATGGAGATTGGCAGCGCGTTGCTGTTGATCGGTGTGACCGCAGCAACGGCTTTTATCTTGATGGATCAAGGCCCCCAGTCAGAACCACTTTCTCCTGCGGCATCGGCAACCATGTTGGTTGCAAATCTTTTGCCTGCAACTTTGCTGCTGGTGCTTTTCGGACGCCGGATCGCATTGAAGCGGGCCGAAGGCAGCAATATCGATAGCCAGCAATTATTGCATGTGCGGCTCGTCGCGATTTTCTCCGCGATCACGGCCGTCCCGACATTGCTACTGGTCGTTTTTGCGTCCCTGCTGTTCCAAAGCGGCGTGCAATTCTGGTTTTCAGGATCGGCCCGCGGCATGCTGGAAAATGCCGGCGAACTTGCCAAAGGCTATTATGAAGTCAACGCGCGGGATGTGGGTGACGAAACACTGACAATGGCGGGCGATTTTCGCAATGCCTTAAGCCAGACAAATCCCGACGACCCGGCATTTCTTAGCTATTATTTCGAACAGGTTTTTCGCCGCAGGTTAAGTGAATCCGCAATTGTATCGGTCCAGGCGGACGGCATACAGCGCACTGAAGCCGTCGCGACCGAAAATACAGGCCGCACGCAAGACTGGATCCCGCCCGAAACCTTGGCAAAATTGCAAGCGGGGGAGGGCACGGTTGTGACCAATCGGACCGACCGGATTGAAGTGGTCACGGTGTTGTTCGATTCACCGCGCAGCTATCTTTATGCGAGCCGGGCCTTGTCAGTGCCGTCCTTTCAGCTGGGTGCGAAGGCGCAATCGGTCTTGAGGGATTATGACAAGATGGTCGCCCGCTCCCGCGCGTTGCAACTGCAATTCAATATAGCGCTTTATATCGTGTCTCTGCTGATTATCGGGATTACCCTCTGGATTGCTTTGCGCGTCGCTGACCGGCTTGTGCGTCCTGTCAACAATCTGGTCGAGGCTGCACAGCGTATTGCAGGGGGCGATCTTTCTGCACGGGTCAGCGAAGATCAATATCGTGCCGATGAGGTCGGGTTTCTGTCGCAATCATTTAACCGGATGACGGAACGCCTGGAACGTCAGACGGGTGCGTTGTTGGCCACGAACCATCAATTAGGCGAAAGACGGGTATTCATAGAGACGGTGCTGGAATCTGTGTCGGCAGGTGTCGTCTCGGTCAATGAACAAGGCGAAATCGAACTCGCCAATTCGACCGCGGAAAAAATGCTTTTCGGCAAGGCGCAAACGATCGTGGGTCTGAAATTCAGGGATGTGGCACCTGCGCTTGCCGAATTGACGGAAGACCGATCCCGCGGCGTGGTCCAACTGGGCGACGGACCAGAGCCTTTGACCGTGGCTGTCAAGGCGACGCAAAGGGAAAGGGGTGTTGTGGTCACATTCGAAGATATCAGCCAGCAATTGGCGGACCAGCGCCGGGCTGCGTGGTCCGATGTCGCGCGGCGTATCGCGCATGAAATCAAAAATCCGCTAACCCCTATCCAACTCGCCGCCGAACGATTGCAACGGAGATTCGGCAAGCAGGTGGAAAATGACAGCGGCATTTTTGAGCAGCTTACCGCGACCATTATCCGGCAGGTGGGCGACTTACGCAATATTGTCGATGAATTTTCATCCTTTGCCCGAATGCCGAAACCCGTTTTCAGAAACGAAAATCTGCAGGACATTGTCGGACATGCGGTTTTTCTATTTGAAGTGGCACATCCCGATATCAGTTTTAGTTACCAACCCATCGCGCAGTCACCGATGCTGATTTCCGACCGGCGGCAATTGGGGCAAGCTTTTACCAATATATTGAAAAATGCCGTTGAATCTATTCAGGAAAGACAGAAATCGAACCCGATTGACGGTAAGATTTCGGTCGAAATCAAGGAATCCAGCGGTCATCTCTATATCCAGATTTGCGACAATGGCATTGGCCTTCCTGAAGATCGCGACCGGATAATGGAGCCATATATTACCAATCGGGCGACAGGGTCGGGCCTTGGCCTGGCGATCGTCAAGAAGATTGTCGAGGAACATTTTGGTGAAATCTCATTACAGGATTCTCCTGGCGGCGGCGCGATCATAACTCTGACGTTCATCCCGCAAATGGTAGCGGAAAAAGTGAAAAATGCATTTTCGCCGGCGGAACAAAGTAAATTAGCACAGGACGAGTTTTAAACATGGCGCTCGATATTTTGGTAGTAGATGACGAACAGGACATCAGGGATCTGGTGTCCGGCGTGCTGGACGACGACGGCTATAACACGCGCACCGCCGCCACCGCCGATGAAGCGCTGTCCGCACTTGATGAACGCTTGCCTTCATTGATCTTGCTTGACGTTTGGCTGCGCGGGTCATCGATGGATGGCATCGAACTTCTAAAGGCGATAAAAAGCCGTGATCCGCAAATACCGGTGATTGTGTTTTCGGGGCATGGTAATATTGATACCGCAGTTGCCGCGATATCGCAGGGCGCTGTTGATTTTATCGAGAAGCCCTTTGAAGCCGAAAAACTTCTTCATCTGGTTGCTAAAGCAACAGAGACGGAGAGGTTGCGTGCCGAAAACGCATCTTTGCGCGCAAGGGTAGGGCATTCAGAGGAACTGAACGGTTCATCGGCCGCAATCAACAATGTGCGCGCGACGTTGAAAAAAGTGTCCGGCACCGGTAGCCGTATGTTGATTACGGGCCCTGCCGGGGTAGGAAAAGAGGTCGCTGCGCGGCTTTTGCACAGTTGGAGTCCGCGGTCGGAATCTACTTTTGTGTCGGTGAGTGCCGCGCGCTTGTCGCCGGAACGCTTTGATGAAGAGTTATTCGGAATAGAGCAGGATGGCAGCCTGGTGCAGGCCGGGATGCTGGAAAAAGCGCATGGCGGAACATTGTTCCTTGATGAAGTTGCCGATATGCCTTGGACGACTCAAGGTAAAATTTTACGGGTGCTGACCGATCAAAGCTTCGTTCGGGTAGGCGGAGACCGCCAGATTCGCGTCGACGTCCGCTTTGTATCGGCCACCGCAAGGGATTTGGCGCTGGAAATCGCCGAAGGTCGTTTTCGTGAAGATCTGTTCTATCGGCTTAATGTCGTGCCCGTCGAGATTCCGCCTTTGGCGAGCCGACGCGAAGACATTCCTGATCTAGCCAACCATTATGCGGCCCGCTTTGCGTCCGAACATCGAATATCGCCACCGGTTATATCGGATGACGCTATGGCCGCGTTGCAGGCGTGCGAATGGCCCGGCAATGTCAGACAGTTGAGGAATATCATCGAACGGACGATCATATTGGCGCCGTCAAACCGGATTCACCGGATTGAAGCGGACATGTTGCCGTCCGAAATCATCAACAGCTATGAAGGTTCCGAACATAATGTCACCTCCCTGATGGGTGCCCCATTACGCGAGGCAAGGGAGGCCTTTGAACGGGAATATCTGCGGGTTCAGATCAAGCGTTTTTCAGGAAATATTTCCAAAACTGCGGCATTTGTAGGCATGGAGCGGTCAGCGCTTCACCGGAAACTGAAATTGCTGGGAATTTCCGTTCGCAAAAATGGCGACGAGGCCGTCGATGACGAGGACTAGGCCGTGAACCTGGGGCCCGACTGCATAAATACCGCAATTGCGAAAAAAATGTCACTGTTGTAAATAAAATGCATCACATGCACGTTAGGGCTTGCAATCAGGGTCCAGCCTGCATTTGCAAAAAGATAAAATAAACGGATAATGACAATGACTGAAAAGAATAATGGTCTCCAAGACCTCTTTCTGAACTCCCTCAGAAAGTCAAAAACACCGGTAACCATGTTCCTTGTAAAAGGAGTTAAACTACAGGGTGTTGTTACATGGTTTGATAACTTTTCGGTTCTTCTGCGCCGTGATGGTATGTCACAATTGGTGTATAAGCATTCTATTTCAACAATCATGCCTTCATCTTCGCCGGACCGCGCTATATTTGAAGAAATGATGTCACGAGTGACCCATAGAGCAGGCATGTTACAAGATGTATTCCTGCACGCCATGTGTGACAAACGCGAATCAGTTACCACATTTCTGGTAAATGGCGTGATGTTGCAGGGGGCAATTGCGGCTTATGACCTGTTTTCGTTATTGCTGGAACGTGATGGTACGACGCAGCTTGTTTATAAGCATGCCGTTTCGACAATTCAGCCCGCCCATCCCGTCAATTTGGCCGAATATAATCATGGCGTAGATGAGGGCGATGTTTGAGCGTCTTTGATCGTAGTGATTCGGACGAATTTGCCCGCGGCGCTCGTACTCTTGTTATCTACCCCGAATTGCCGGGTAAAGCAGCGGTAGGCGCAGAGGCCCGGCTGGATGAAGCCGAGGGTCTTGCGCTCGCTATCGGGTTGCAGGTCGTCCGCAAGAAACATTATCGCGTTCGCAGCCCCCGTGCTGTCACTCTATTGGGGGGCGGGCAGGTCGAGGAAATAGCCGAAATCGGGCGTGAGCTTGAAATCGATCTTTTGATTGTCGATGCATCACTGACCGCAATACAGCAACGCAATCTGGAGGAAAAAACCGGTCTCAAGACGATCGACCGGACAGGATTAATTCTCGAAATCTTTGGCGAACGCGCGGCAACGGCAGAAGGTCGGTTACAGGTCGAACTGGCACATCTGGATTATCAGGCAGGCCGGCTGGTCCGCAGCTGGACCCATTTGGAACGGCAACGTGGTGGTTTCGGTTTTTTGGGAGGGCCGGGCGAAACGCAAATCGAAGCTGACCGCAGGATGATCCGCGATCGGATGGCAAGATTGCGGCGGGAGCTGGAGGATGTGAAGCGGACGCGATCTCTGCATCGTGCCCGACGCAAAAGGGCGCCGTGGCCGGTAATCGCCCTTGTCGGCTATACAAATGCGGGCAAATCCACATTGTTCAACCGTCTGACACGCGCAACTGTTCTTGCCGAGGACATGCTCTTTGCAACACTGGACCCAACAATGCGGGAAATTTCACTTCCGGGGGTTGAAAAGGCTATCCTATCCGACACCGTCGGTTTTGTATCAGATCTTCCAACGCAACTGGTCGCAGCCTTTCGTGCGACGTTGGAAGAAGTGATTTCTGCCGATATTATCGTGCATGTCCGGGATATTGCCCATAGCGAAAGCGATGCCCAGCGCGACGACGTGCTATCGATACTGCGCGATCTGGGGATCGGGCAGAGTGAAGATGATGGATCGGGGCCGGAAATCATTGAAATCTGGAACAAAGTCGATCTTTTGAGCGACGAACGACGCTTGGAATTAACTGCGATTGCGAAACGCAATGCGGATATTCTTATGATATCGGCCGAAACCGGGGAAGGGGTCGTTGCGTTCAAGCAAAGCCTGTCGGCAATTATCGCCAAACGAAATATCGTTCGGATAATCACAATCCCGAACAATGACGGAGCGATCCTAGCCTGGCTACACGCACGCGGGAAGGTAGATGTCAGAAGCGAAGGGAAAGGCAATCTATCGATCGAAGTGTCCCTAAGTCAGCAACTTTGGGGGCAGTTTGAAAAACAGTTCCCCTATGTCTTGGACTTGCCCTGATCGTTTGACATTGCTTTGCTTTCTCGGGATTTGACCAATTGCCAAAGCTCTTCTTTTTCAGTCAGGGAAAGTTCGGCAAATCTCGCACCGGACAATGCTTCCATCGCGCGGAAACGTCGCTCAAATTTTGCGTTTGCCGATTTCAAGGCAGATTCTGCGTCCACATCATGGAAACGCGCCATGTTTACGACTGCAAATAACAGATCGCCAATCTCATCGGTTAATTCATCGGCCGAAGTCGCCGCCTGAACCTCTTGAATTTCTTCATATATCTTGGCCGTTGCGCCTTCTACATCAGGCCAATCAAAACCAGTTCTTGCCGCCCGTTTCTGGATTTTCTGGGCGCGAAGCAATGCGGGTAGGGCGGTTGCGACACCTGCCAACGCACTCCCATCGGCTTTCGCATCACGCTCCGCAGCCTTAATGTTTTCCCAGTTATCGGTCACGGTTTTGGCATCATATGCGTTACCATCGCCGAATATATGTGGATGGCGTCTTGTCATCTTTTCGCAGATGCCGTCAATAACGTCCTGTAAATCAAAAATACCACGTTCGCTGGCCATCTGGCTGTGGAAAACAACTTGAAGCAAAAGATCGCCCAGTTCGTCTTTCAACGAATCCATGTCAGCACGCTCTATGGCATCCGCAACTTCATATGCTTCTTCAATTGTATATGGTGCAATGCTGCCAAAATCTTGTTCAATGTCCCATGGGCAGCCAGTATCCCGGTTGCGTAAACGGGCCATGATGGTCGCAAGGGTGGTAATATTTGGGGCAGAATTTGGGTTCATAGAAAAGTTCGATAATATATATTATGTTAAGTAATTGATGATATCAGGGCTGCAAGGTCATGACATTGCCTTCGACCTTCCAGCTTTTCATGCTGTCGAGAAAGTTCATTCCCAAGACATTCGTGTCATCAAACTTATCAGAAACGACGACATGATGGTCCTCTATTCGATGTGGACCAATTGCCAAAAGCTTTATCGAGCCGCGTTGAGCCGTTACACGGCCATTGGCGGTGGATATGATCACGGGATATCCATCCCGATCCACTTCGACCGATGCTTCGATGGCCGTATTTTCATTGATCGCCGTCGTGGTCGCACCACTGTCGATCAAAAAACGTACCGGCGTCGTGTTGACTTCGACCTGCAGCCAATAATGCCCGTCATCCTGACGCTTGATAATAATGGCTTGCTGATCGACAGACTGGTTGGCTGTGCCGGCCACTTCGGACTTGACGCGATCCCAAATTTGACGAAATTCGAACCGAAAACTGAAAACCGCAAAAAAAGCGGCAAAAATGGCGATCCAGGCAAGTGTCATCTTGGCGACCTGGCCAAAAGGCAAGCGTCGCGCCGCCAAAGCGCTTACTAAAAGCAAAACGCAGACAATGCCCCAGATGAGCGATGGGCCGTCCTCCATAAAGTTCATGGCACCGCCTTTGTGAAAAGACGATAGAAATTTTCGCTGGTTTGCTGTGCAAATGCTTCAAAAGTTTCGCCCCGCAGCCCCGCAACATAACGGGTTGTATCGGCAACAAAGCCCGGTTCACCGGTTTTGCCACGATGCGGCACAGGTGCCAAAAATGGGGCGTCGGTTTCCACCAATATTCGATCATGCGGAAGCCATTTGGCAACATCTTGCAAGTCAGCCGCGTTTTTGAATGTCACAATACCGGATAATGAAATATAAAACCCCAGATCAAGCGCAATCCGGGCAAAATCTGCGCTGGCCGTGAAGCAATGGATCACGCCGGTGAAACGGCCCCTGGCCATTTCATCCGACAGAATCTGCGCCGTGTCATCCTCGGCATCGCGCGTATGTACGATGAGCGGAAGGCCGGTTTCCCGCGCTGCCACAATATGTTCGACAAAAGATGCGCGTTGTTGTGCGCGATCGCTATGGTCGTAAAAATAGTCCAGACCAGTCTCGCCAATTCCGATCACCCGTTCATGGCGTGCGCGATCAATAAGTTTTGCGGCATCGACGCCCAAATGGCCGTCGGCTTCATGCGGGTGAATACCCACAGACGCCCAAATATCCGGTTGCTGTTCAGCTAACCCAACTATTTCATCCCATTCGCTTTCACGCGTAGAAATATTCAGCATCGCGGTTACGCCGCCCGCACGTGCCCGCGTAAGAACCTCGTCCTGCTGCTCTATCAACCCTTTATAGTTGAGATGGCAATGGGAATCGACCAGGTTCAAGTGCCACTCCCCTCGTCCAGCGGAAGCTCAAGTCTCGGGAACAAACCCTGAGGTTGCTCCAAGCGATAATTGCTTTCGGCAAGGCCTGAATACCAATGTGTACCGATCATTTCAAAGTTCCGGACCGCCTTCGGTATGCCCATCTGGTCGAGCAATTTTTTGGCACTTTCGGGAATGACCGGTAATGCAGCGACGGCCAATTGTGCGATGGATATGAACAAGGTTGCCAATATCGTTTCCATCCGCTTCGGGTCTGCTTTCTTCAACGCCCATGGCGCTTGCGCGTCAATATAGGCGTTGCAAGCGAACACTGCCTGTATCCAGCTTTCCAAGCCTTGCGACATTGCAAGATTCTGGAAATGGTTGGGAATCTCGTTTGAAACACTATTTCCGATTGTTCGGAACAATTCTTCATCTTCACGATGATGCCCATGTATTTCCGGTAGATATCCATCACAATTTTTGAAGATCAGCGACAATGTCCGTTGTGCAAGGTTGCCAAAACTATTGGCCAGATCTGCATTGACGCGCGTAACAATTGCTTCTGCGCTGTAGCTTCCATCTTGACCGAAGCTGACTTCCCGCAAGAAAAAATAGCGCAGCGCATCGACGCCAAACAGGTGCGCCAGTTCCATGGGGTCGACGACATTGCCGAGCGATTTGGACATTTTTTCTCCACGGGAAAGCAGAAAGCCGTGGCCAAAAATCCGCTTTGGCAACGGCAGTCCCGCAGACATCAGGAATGCCGGCCAGTAAACGGCGTGGAACCGTACAATGTCTTTACCGATGATATGAACGTCGGCAGGCCAAAATCTCGCAAACTCGCTCCTATCGTCGGGATAACCAACGCCGGTCATATAGGTGGTGAGTGCGTCGACCCAAACATACATGACATGGTCAGGTGAACCGGGAACTTTGACCCCCCAATCGAAACTGGTACGCGAAACGCTTAAATCACGTAACCCGCCTTCAACAAAGCGCATGACCTCGTTGCGGCGGCTATCGGGCTGGATGAATTCGGGGTTTTCTTCAAACAGCTTAAGCAATGCATCCTGATAGCGCGAAAGCCTGAAGAACCATGTTTCCTCGACCGTCCATTCAACGGGCGTATCTTGGGGCGAAAGCTTGATACCCCCCTCCCCGATATGCAGTTCACTTTCGTCATAAAAGGCTTCATCACGAACCGAATACCAGCCTTCATATCGATCAAGATATAAATCACCGCTCGCTTCCATCGCCTTCCACAGCGCCTGACTGGCCTGATGGTGCCGATCTTCACTGGTGCGGACAAAAGCCGTATATGAAATGTTCAGTTTGTCGCACATCTCTTTGAAGTAAGACGACATTTCGTCAGCGAATTCCAGCGTATCGCGCCCGGCGGCACGGGCCGTCTGAACCATTTTCAATCCATGCTCGTCCGTGCCAGTGATAAATCGAACATCGCGCCCCATCAGCCGTTGAAAACGTGCAATGGCATCGGTTGCTATCGCTTCATAGGCATGACCGATATGGGGCTTGCCATTGGGATATGCGATTGCGGTTGTGATGTAAAAAGGGTCGGACATGAACTCTCTAGCGTTTGATTGATTTACGCTGCCTTATTCGGTTGCACCGAAGCCAGCAAGCTTCCCATTTGGAAAACAACGCTCTGTTTATCAAGGCTGAGAGCGATTGCGCGGTTCGCCAATGCGCTTGCGCTGGCCCACGCATCGGTTGCGCGCGTTACGTCACCCGCCTGCATTTGGCGCGCGCAATCGGCGATTAACGAAGGCGCAAGCCTCAAAAATGCTTCATAACGTGGCTGCGCTGCTTTCAATGCCAATTGGTCGGCCAATAGGCTCCGTATTTGATTGTTCCGATCACCTGTATGCAAAATTGACGTCATGGCGTCTTCCAACTGACGCAGATCAAGTCCCATGAAATCAAGAGCTTGCCCTGGGGAGCCCTTGCCGAATTTTATATAGCTGTCCAATTCTTGGACGCTGATATCGGGCGCAGCCGCACGCAGGGCGACAGACATTTGCTGATCATCCAAAGGTTCGAACCGCAACATCTGACAGCGGGATCGAACCGTTGGCAATAATCGATCGCTGGCGTGACTGACCAATAGAAAATAGGTTCCGACAGGCGGCTCTTCCAAAGATTTCAAAAGCGCATTGGCGCCGCTGCGTTCCAGATCATCGGCTGCGTCGATGATGATCGCACGCTTGTTTGACAGACCGGGTCGTGTCGTTAAGGCAGATTGCAGTTGGCGGATCTGGTCGATGCTGATGCTGCGTTTAAGTTCCGCATTTTCATCAATTTCTTCATCTTCCTTTGGTGGGTCTTTGGGTAAGCGTTTAATGGTCAGAATATCAGGATGCGACCCGCGGTCTATCATCGTGGCAAATTGTCCCTCAGGATCAACCAGCGCCGCCGCCGCCCGCCGTGCAAAACCCGCCTTCCCCAATCCGCGCGGTCCTGCGATTATCCATCCATGGTGCAGTTTGCCAGCAAGCATAGCCGATGAAAATTGTCGCCACGCCGCATCATGCCCGATATATTCAGTCATGATTTTATAAGAAGATCGGAAATTTCGGATAGCAAGCGCGCCGTCACGGTCTTTGGCTCCCCCGACGCATCAACCAGCCTGACGCGGGGGTCGGTTTCGGCAAAACTGACAAAGGCATTGTCGACATCCGAATGAAAGGCCGAATTGCGGCCTTGAATACGATCAGCCTGCCCCGCATCCCGCGCCGAGGCGCGGCGTATGGCTTCACCGGAATCGAGACGAAGAACCAGCGTCCTGTCGGGTAGCAGGCCCCGGCTACCGATCTGATGCAAGGTCAATATATCCGCATCGGAAAGGCCTGAACCGCCGCCTTGATATGCGCGGCTGCTATCCAGAAACCGGTCGGAAATAACCCATTTCCCGCTTTCCAGTGCCGGTTTGATCAGCCGTTCGACATGATCGCTTCTGGCCGCGGCAAACAAAAGCGCTTCGGCCCGGGGGTACCAGCGTTCCGCGCTGCCACCCAGTACAAGCTGCCGGATGGTTTCTGCACCAGATGTGCCACCCGGTTCGCGGGTGATGACCACATCATGACCGGCCTGACGAATAGCGTCTGCGAGCGCAAGGATCTGCGTTGACTTGCCGACCCCCTCACCCCCTTCAACGGAAAGAAAGCGCCCCCGTGCGTTCATGCCTTGACCCGGTGGGCGGATTTTTTACCTCCAGAATAAGGCAACCCGCTCTGTCTATTGAATTTTTTTGACATTTTTGACAAAATCAAGGCACTCTCATTCATGCTTGTCCACATATCCGCTATGTGGCCAGCCAGCCGAAAATGCTAGTGCCAATGGACAATGTGCGACTGAAATTTACGCCATTTAGACTGGCGCTGCGGGTCTGGGGGCATCAATTGCGATAGATTTGCGCCTGATTAAAGCCTTTGCCACGGGCATTTTTCAATCCTGCTTCGGCAGCCGCTTTATCAGCAAATGGGCCCAATCGGACACGGTACAATCCGCCCGCGCCGCCAGAAACAACTGTAGCACCTTCTTTTCTGGCCAGCAAAGCCGCCCGTTTTTCATCGGAAAATGCCCCCAGCTGAACGACATAGTTTCCCGCCGCGGTCACCGCCTTTTTAGGAGTTATTTTGTCCGGCACACTGGTTTTGGATGGTGGTGCCTTTATTTCTATAGCCCTTGCCTGTTCATGCTGTGGCTCGACTGTTACCACAGGTTGAGATTTGGCCAATTTGGCCCGTAAAACTCTCAGGAGCGACTCGGGCGTGTCGATACGCTGCGATGCCATGGCTCCGTCGCGCAACACCGCCTTTTCTTGCTCCGGCGGATTTACCCTCCGGACGCGGACAGCTGTGGGCACGTGCGCCGACAATCCCAATTGCTGCGCCGCCAAAGGCGATATTTCGATTAGGCCATTGCCCGACATCGGCCCACGATCGCTGATGCGGACGAGAATTGTCCGGCCATTGTTCAATTCAGTCACTTCGACATAGCTTGGCAGTGGCAAAGTTCGATGCGCGCCCGACATTCCTGTTGCAGGATAGATATTCGCCAAACCTACGTCATCATAGGTCGGGTTGTCCTGAGGTACATATGTCGTGCCTTCGATGACATAGGGCGCACCGATTTTTACAGGATCATCGCTGACCCCTGAACCTTCCGGTGCCACAGCGGCAGAAGTCGTCGCTGTCGGACTGTCCCCAAAGGTAACGCAACCTGCCAATGCGGCGAATATCACCAAAGCGTATGAATTTTTATTTGCGAACCTCATCAGCCAGTAACCCCACCGAAAGCGCGTAGAAATTAGAACAGTTATAATCCAATATCACGCGGTAGTTGCTACCGAGTAAATAGGCGGTCTTTCCGGGGCCGTCAGGCTCTACCAAGGTTGCAAGCATAGTGTCTTTTGGCCAAAAACCGCGCTCGGTGGTCAAGCCCGACTGTCTCCATTCGGCAATTGTCATCCATTTGCTATGTCGGGCAAATACGCGCGGGCAACGCGGAGCAGTCATCAACGTCTTTACGCCAGCGCGGTTAAATGTCGCGGGGACTTGAACGGCAAACCCCCATTCTTCATCTCGCCGCCAACCCGACTTTACAAAATAATTGGCGATTGAAGTCATCGCATCGACTTCGCTTTTCCAGATGTCCGCATATCCGTCACCGTCGCCGTCCCGCGCCAGACGAAGATAGACGGAGGGCAAAAACTGTGGTTTTCCCAAAGCCCCTGCCCAACTTCCGGTAATTGCATATTGCGGCACGCCTCGGTCAATCATTTTCAGGACAGCGATCAGCTCCGCTTCGAACAGGCTGCGACGGCGGCCTTCATATGCAAGCGAGGCAAGCGCTTCGGGCGCGTTATAATTGCCGGTCACGGCCCCATAATTGGTTTCGTGGCCGTAAATGGCGATCATAATCTCTTCGGGCACGCCCGTTTCCGCCTCGATCCGTCCCAGCATCGGCCGCAATTCCGTGTATTTGCTGCGTCCCCTGCCGATCCGCGAACTGTCCACATGCCGCGCCTTATAGGGGGCGAAATTGGGAACGGGTGCGTCGGTTGCGCCTTCGGGTTGGGAACGGTCAAGCCGGACGACACGTTCATTATAGCTGATTGAAGGAAGCACCGTATCAACCGTCTTGACCGACACGCCTTCATTTAATGCCCGCTGCCGCACTTGGGAAAGATAAGCTCGAAAGCCCCTTTCCAGGGCAATAGCCTGTTGATCAGGCATAACCGCATCCTGTGCAAGGCATGGCTGCGCCAACAGAGCCAAGGAAAGGCCCAGCCCTTTTAAATGTGCAGCTTTGCCGACTTCCACAATCAATCCCCTTGGTCCATGATGGCCAATATGTTGCCACAATACGGGCGATGTGTGAATGACTTTGGTCGTTAATGACAGGCCATCCAACGCAAAAGCGACGAAATTTTGATATCTCATCGCTTGCATGGCCGCAAATTGCTGGCTAGTGGCAATTTCGTCGCGGACAGGTGGCCGAGTGGTTTAAGGCAACGGTCTTGAAAACCGTCGTGGGTGGAAGCTCACCGTGGGTTCGAATCCCACCCTGTCCGCCAGTTTTTCCTTGCATGGATTATTGGGTTCGAGCTAACACCCTTCTATCGGGGCAAGGCAACTTCCCGAATAGGCGCTTCGCCCAAATGTTGTTTTTTTCGTTTGATTTTTCAGGCGTTTAAGACTTGGAGTGGATATGGCGTCCCAAATTACAACCCCTCCTTTCTCAGAACTTGTCCGTGTTTTCACGCGTATCGGCTGCCTCAGTTTTGGCGGCCCTGTTGGGCAAATAGCGTTGATGCACCGGGAATTGGTAGAGGAGCGCAAATGGATTGACGAAGAGCAATATCTCCATGCGCTGAATTTTTGTCATTTGCTTCCCGGTCCCGAAGCGCAACAACTCGCGACTTGGATTGGCTGGCGAATGCATGGTGTCAAAGGTGGGCTTGCGGCAGGATTGCTGTTTGTTGTGCCGGGTGCTCTTATCATTCTGGCGCTGTCTATCCTCTATGCCTATGCCGCGAATCTCACATGGTTTGCGGCCCTGTTTTTAGGCATGAAGGCTGCCGTCCTGGCGATTGTGGTTCAGGCACTAATCCGCATCGGTGGACGGGCGCTGAATACAAGTTTCAAGCTGGCCATGGCGGCGGTCGCGTTTGTGGCGCTATTCTTCTTTAACCTGCCCTTTCCACTTGTTGTTTTAGGTGCTGGCCTGACCGGGATTGTGGTGGCGCAGCGGCAACCCCGGTGGCTGGCCTTGAAAACTGGACTTGCCCCGCCGGTGACAACCCCGCGTCCCTGGGGTAAAACGCTTGGAACCGTTGGAATATGGCTGACGATATGGGCCGCGCCAATGGTCGTTGTGCTACTCACCTTGGGCCAGGATCATGTGCTTTGGCAGATTGGCAGCTTCTTCTCCCAATTAGCCATCGTCACCTTTGGCGGGGCCTATGCCGTGCTCGCCTATATGGCGCAGGAGGCGGTGCAGGGTTATGGCTGGCTAAGCGCCGGGGAAATGGCGGATGGACTTGGTCTTGCCGAAACAACGCCCGGCCCGTTGATAATGGTCACCCAATTTGTCGGCTATCTGGCGGCCTTTCGTTCGCCTGAACCTTTTGCCCCGTTGATTGCCGGTATAATTGGCGCTGGCCTTACGACCTGGGTCACATTTGCCCCCTGTTTTCTGTGGATTTTCGCATTCGCCCCTTGGGTAGAGCGAATGGAAAATGCACAATGGTTAAAAGGCGGTCTGGCAACCTTAACCGCCGCGATTGTTGGCGTGATCGCTAATCTGACCATCTGGTTCGCATTGCACGTCTTGTTCGCGGGTGTCGCAGAACGGCAATTTGGCCCTGCCCGCCTATATTGGCCGGACTTATCAAGTTTCAGCAGTCAAGCCGCGCTGCTTTCGCTGCTTGCCGCGTTTCTGATTTTCCGCCTGAAATGGAATGTCATCAAGACGCTGTCCGTCACCTGCCTTACAAGTCTTGCCTGGGGCTGGATAGCGTTATAGAGGCATATTCCCTTATTTTTCAGGAGTTAATTTTGCATTGTTTTCAAGATTTTCGTTGAAGCTACTGACGATCGAATCAACAATCATCTGCACTTCTTCGTTGGCGAATTTTTCGGCGTCATTCTGGTTTGACCCATAAGAGCGTTCCGACTTAATCAATATGTCGCGATAGGCGCCACGTTCGGTCACGCAAGCCTCGTCCGCCAATTTGGTAAAGCTATTGGGTGGTGTTTTATCATCGATGGCTTTGTTGTGCGTTTCGATCATACAATTGTTGAATGCCTTGCGCGCATTATCCATCGGATCGGACTTCATAGCGGCCATGCTCAGCATAGTTGCGGCGACCAAAGTCAACATATTCATAACCCCCAGCTACATTTCAACATCGGTTCTGTGAACCTTGCGTCAAAAGCATTACCACAGGTTCCACCGGTCAATCAATGCACTTGCATCGATATCGCCAAGCTGAACAGGCCGACTTCATTCGATCAGTTTGCCACTTTTTACAACTGCATCGACCGACTCCAACTCGCGCACATTTGTTAAAGGGTTACCGTCGACCGCAATGATATCGGCATAACGTCCAACCTCGATGGCCCCGACATCTTTTTCACGGCCCAGCGCCAGTGCGCCATTGCGTGTCGCGGCTTGAATAGCTTCAAGCGGGGTCATGCCATATTCAACCATGACGCGGAATTGCTTGCCAACATCGCCGTGTGGCATCACGCCGGCGTCCGAACCAAAAACCATTTTGACCCCGGACTTATGTGCCTTACGGAAATTATCCCTTTGTATTTGAGCAACTTCCCGGTCTTTTCTAAGATTATCTTCGAGCACGCCGTTCTTCGCACCCTCCGCCTGTGTATATTCGGTGTTATAGATATCCATTGAGAACCAGACCGGACGTATCCGCGCCGCTGCAAGCTTTATGCCTTCATCATCGACCAGACTTGCGTGCTCAATGGTATCGATCCCCGCCTTGATAGCGGCCTTGATGCCGTCGCCACCATGCGCGTGTGCCGCGACCCGAAGGCCCCATTGATGCGCCTCGTCCGCAATAACGCGTAGTTCGCTCTCGGAAAGCTGCTGCTGCCCAGGTTCGGTGTTGCGGGAAAAAACGCCGCCTGTGGCACATACCTTAATAACTTCCGCGCCATATTTGCGTTGGCGCCGGACCTGATAGCGGAGTTCATCCGGGCTGTCGGCGATGCCCTCTTCCTTTTCGGCTTTTTCAAGGCTGGGTGGCAGGAAGGTAGAATCGCAATGTCCGCCAGTTGCACCGAGCGCATAACCTGCCGGAACAATGCGCGGACCCACAGCATAGCCGTTTTCAATCGCCTGTTTCAGGCCAATGTCATTTCGGTTGGCAGAACCGACATTCCGCACAGTCGTAAAACCCGCCTTTAGCATCGCATGTGCATTACCAACGGAAGCCATGCCCCAAAAGCTGTCGGTGAACTCCAACCCGCGATAGCCTCCAATGTCGGCGGGACTATCGAGATGAACATGCATATCGATCAATCCGGGCAGCAATGTCTTGCCCGACAGATTGATATGCTTGACGTCGCTGCTCCACTTCACCGTGCGCGCGTCTGCAATGCTGGATATCCGGCCGTCTTCCCCGACGAAAATCGCTGGATATTCGACGACCTTCCCGGTCAGCACATCGACCATCTTGTCAGCTGTGATGACGATATTCTGCGCGTTCGCCGCAGTGGTAAAAAGTGCGGCGCTGCAAAGCGCCAAAATCCGAGCTTTCGTCCCGAAGTTCACATTTCTTTTCATATTCTTACATCCTGCAGCAATTCGATTCTGACAAGATGGCAAAAACATGGCGCGGTGGACAGAGAAAAACGCCATCGCGCAGATTAAGGCGAGAGGACCGACGGAAAATGGGCCGTGCGCTGACGCTGGCGATAGGCAATGATCGCCGCCGCAGCCAAGGCAAAGGACGTGCCGAGCATCCAGCCACCCAGAACATCGGTCGGCCAATGGACGCCGAGCATGATCCGCGATATGCCGGTCAGGACTATCATGACGGCCGCTGCGGCCCGCCAAAGGGGATGCCGTGCCTGCGGTACGAGCATGATGAACAGGATATAGACCACGGCGGCATTGTTCGAATGACCACTGGGAAAGGCCGGACTGTGGATGATATCCAGTTGCGGCACCAGATCCGGACGGACCCGACCAAAAAATGCCTTCATGACGTCAGACGTAAAGGCGGAAACCAAGGTTGTCAGCCCCATAGCAAGCGCCGCGCCCCAGCCCCACCAGCGCCAAAGAGCCAAAGTCAGGATCGCCACAATGACATAACGCTGCGCCCCGCCCCCAATCCAGCTAACGCCCTGCATAGTCAGGATCAGCCATTCAGGGGTCACGCCACGTTGCATATTCAGCGCGTCGGAGACGGTGAGGTCGAACGCCCGAAAATGGCCATCATCCACCGCAAAGCCCAAGCCAATAACAAGGGCAAACAGCAGCAAGGCGGCGCTTAAAAGGCGGATAGGTAGCGTCAGCAAATTAGCCCTATTGTACCGTCTCGACTCTGGCAGACGGCGACATTCTACATATGCAACATTTTGCCATAAGCCCCCAGCACACTTTCGTGCATCATCTCGCTCAGGGTCGGATGGGGGAATACGGTGTGCATAAAATCGGCCTCGACCAGTTCAGCTGTTTTACCAATGGTATAGCCCTGGATCAATTCGGTCACTTCCGCGCCCACCATGTGCGCGCCCAGCAATTCGCCAGTTTTGGCGTCGAAAACGGTCTTGATGAAACCTTCTGCCTCGCCCAGCGCAATGGCTTTGCCGTTGCCGATGAAAGGGAAGTTGCCGACCTTCACGTCATAGCCGGCTTCCTTGGCCTTGGCTTCGGTCAGGCCAACGCTGGCAACCTGCGGATGGCAATAGGTGCAGCCCGGGATATTTTTCGGGTCCATGGCATGCGGATGACCTCCGGCGATCGCTTCGGCGGCAATAACGCCTTCATGGCTGGCCTTGTGCGCCAACCAAGGCGGCGCGGTCACATCGCCGATTGCCCAGATGCCCGGCACATTGGTGCGGCACATCGGGTCGGTATCGATATGGCCTTTGGTAGTCGTGATGCCCAGCGTTTCCAATCCGATATTCTCGGTATTGGGCACAATGCCAATGGCGACGATGCAGTGGGTATATTCGCCATTCACGACGGCGCCATCTTTGCCCTTGATCGCAACGGACACGCCGCTTGCCGTGGCATTCAAGCTTTCGACTCCCGCACCGGTCATGATCGTCATTCCCTGTTTTTTCAGGGACTTTTCAAGGAAAGTTGAGACATCGGCGTCTTCAACGGGAACAATGCGGTCCATCATTTCGACAACGGTCACCTCAGCGCCCATGTCATTATAGAAGCTCGCAAATTCGATACCGATGGCGCCGGAACCTATAACCAACAGTTTCGTGGGCATTTCCGGCGGCACCATTGCGTGGCGATAGGTCCAGATGCGCTTTCCGTCAGCAGGCGCAAAGGGCAAATCGCGTGCGCGTGCGCCGGTGGCGATGATGATATTCTTGGCGGTGAGTTCTTCCACCTTGCCGTCTTTGGTCACGCTTAGCTTGCCCGGTGCGGTCAGCTTGCCGTCGCCCATATGGACGGTGATCTTGTTCTTCTTCATCAGATGCGTGACGCCCTGATTGAGCTGCTTGGCTACACCGCGTGAGCGCTTCACCACCGCATCGATATCTGCGCTGATATTCGCCGCCGTCAGGCCATAGTCACCCGCATGCTGCATATAATGGTAGATTTCCGCCGACCTCAGCAATGCCTTGGTGGGAATGCAACCCCAGTTAAGGCAGATCCCGCCCAAATTCTCACGCTCGACGATGGCTGTCTTCAGACCGAGCTGCGCGGCACGGATCGCGGCGACATAGCCACCGGGGCCGGAGCCGAGGACGATAAGGTCGTAATTGCTCACAATTTAGCTCCATGCTCGTTAGCCCTCTCCCCTTGCGGGAGAGGGTTGGGTGTGGGGGCGCCGCACGTCTGTGCGGTATTATTTCGAGGCGCAGCGATAATTGCTTCTGCCACGCCTTCCATATTGTTCAAGATGTCGCCATTCCAGAAACGCAGAATGCAGAAGCCTTGACCCATTAGCCAAACATCGCGTCTGACATCGGCTTCACTTGCTACATGCTGACTGCCATCCGCTTCAACAATCAACCGATACTCAAAGCAGACAAAATCGACTATATAGCGATCATCAATTACCTGTTGTCGACGCCATCGCAACCCGTTCAGCCGCTTATCACGCAGGATATACCAAAGCTTCCGTTCGGCATCTGTGGGATTAGCGCGCATATATCTCGCACGCTTTTTCAATAGCTCATGACGGGATTGAACTTGCACCAAAGTCTTTTGCGTCGCTTGCCGCGACGCGACCCCACACCCTCCCACCGCTTCGCGGCGGGCCCCTCCCTCTCCCGCAAGGGGAGAGGGGGGCGGCGTGCCTACTTCAAAACTCAACCTTCCCGGCCCTGATAAAATAGAAATGACTCCAAAAGGGCCATTGTTAAGCCACCAACCCCAGAGGCTTCTCCACCAATTCCTTGAACACCTTCATCAGCATCGCCCCATCCGCCCCATCGATGGCGCGGTGATCGAAGCTGCCGGTGGCGCTCATGACGGTCGCAATCGCCAATGCGTCGTCGACGATATAGGGGCGCTTTTCACCTGCACCTATGGCCAGGATCATGCCTTGTGGCGGGTTGATGACGGCTTCAAACTGCTTGATACCCATCATGCCCATATTGGAGATGGACGCGGTACCGCCCTGGAATTCATGGGGTTGCAACTTGCCTTCCTTGGCCTTGGCGGCCAGCGCAGACATTTCGGTCGAAATAGCCGAAACCGACTTGTTACCGGCATCTACGATAATCGGTGTGATCAGGCCGGTCGGTATGCTGACCGCGACGCTGATATCGGCGCGGCTATACTGCAACATAGTATCGCCCGCAAAAGACACATTACAATTTGGCACCTGCATCAATGCCTTAGCCAAAGCTTTTATCAGTAGGTCATTGACCGACAATTTAATGCCCTGCCCCTCAAGCGCGGCATTTAATTCGCCCCGCAATTTCAGCAAGGCGTCAAGTCGGACATCGACCGTCAGATAGATATGCGGCACCTGTTGCTTGCTCTCGGTCAGGCGACGGGCAATAGTTTTACGCATGTTGGTCAGCTTGATCGCTTCATGCGGAATGCCATAATCGGGGACAGGAACAGGGGCCGCGGGGGCCGCAGGCGCAGAAGCAGCTTGCGGTATGGCCGCCGCAATCGGAGCAGGTCCGGCAAGGTTGCCACCTGCAGCGGCTTCGACATCATGTTTGACGATACGACCGTTCGGTCCAGTGCCGGAAATTTTTGAAAGGTCAATCGCGCGTTCATTTGCGATGCGGCGGGCGAGAGGGCTGGCCTTTATCCGGTCGTCATGGGATGGCGCGGTTGGTGCGATAGAAGCGGCAGGCGGTGCCGGCGTAGCTTGTACCGGTGCGGCAACTTCGGCCTTTGGCAATATAGGCGCGGCCTTTGGCGCAGGTGTGGAGTCATCATCTTCACCTGCAATCGTGGCGATAACCGTCCCGACCTTTACCCCATCGGTGCCCTCTGCCACCATCAATTTCGTGATAATGCCTTCATCAACCGCTTCGAATTCCATGGTTGCCTTATCGGTTTCGATTTCGGCCAACAAATCACCTGACGAAACCTTGTCCCCTTCTTTCACAAGCCATTTCGCAAGCGTACCCTCTTCCATTGTCGGGGAAAGTGCGGGCATTTTAAGTTCTATGGGCATTCGAACGGCCTTTTCTGGGTCAAGATTTCAGTTCATCGAATAGCCAAGCTTTCCCCAGCGTCAAGCGCGATAAGGTTGCCAAGGCTTCAAATTTCGCGCAGGCTATACGAATTCATAATGGCTTGAACAACAAGGACAAGCCGGGGGGTACGCATGCGGACATATTTGGTGGTCATTGACGAAACGGACGAAGCGCGGCTTGCCTTGCGGTTTGCCTCGCGCCGCGCCGCAAAAACGGGGGGCGCAGTTCATATCTTGGCGCTTGTGGAACAGGCTGATTTTGTTGCGTGGGGCGGTGTTCAGGCCACGATGGAGGCAGAAGCGCGGGTTCGGGCGGAAGAACTCGTGACCGCTGCAGCCGGATCAATATTCGAAGAATTAGGCGTGCGACCGGCCATCACCGTTAAATCAGGCGACGCCATTGAAGTTGTAAAAGCGATGCTAGCCGAACATCCCGAAATAGCCGCGCTTGTGCTGGGGTCGGCGGCTCAAGGTGCGCCAGGGCCACTCATCGCACATTTTACCGGTATTAACGCGGGAACTTTGCCCTGCCCGGTAATGGTGATTCCCGGGTCACTCAGTGATAAAGGTTTGGATGACCTTAGTTAGGCCGAGAACGCAAATTTGGGATCGTGATTAAGCTACGGGCTATCGCTTCTTTCCCTGATGCCGGATATTCTGGGGGCGTCCACGTTTTCCTGTGTCAAATTTGCGCGGCTTACCCTTGTGCCTCGGCCGATCAGAGGCATAGCTGCCGCCTTCGGGCAATTCGAAGCGCAGCGACCCCGACACGGGATTGGCCTCGGCCAGCCGCAGTTCAAGACGCATGCCGGGCCGGAATTCCTGCCGTGTCTTTTCACCGATCAGGGTCTGGCTCGCCTCGTCATAATGGAAATAGTCCTTGCCTAGAGTTGATACAGGCACCAAGCCATCGCCGCCAACCCCTTCAACTGTTGCGAAAAATCCGAAATTCTGCACGCCGGTGATGCGCGCCTGCACAATTTCCCCAACATGTGCCGACAGATAGGCGGCGATGTAGCGGTCGGTGGTCTCGCGCTCGGCTTCCATGGCACGGCGTTCGGTGCGGCTGATTGCTTCGGCCGTGGCGCCAAGCTTGGCGACCGCAACATCGGTCAAGCCGGTCATCGGCTCCACATCATTCAGCTTCGGCTTTGGCATTTCCAGGCCATAAGCGCTGACAAGCGCGCGGTGGACGATCAGGTCGGCATAGCGACGAATGGGCGAGGTAAAGTGGGCATAACTGCCAAGCGACAGGCCGAAATGGCCGACATTTGTCGGACCGTAATAGGCCTGGGTCTGGCTCCTAAGCACTGCTTCCATAATTTGTGGGCGGATTTCCTCGTCGATGACCTTGCTCAGGATCATATTGAACGTCTCAGGCTTGATGACTTGGCCCAGCGCGAAATCAATGTCGAAGGTCTGCAGATATTCCTTGAGAGCGACCAGCTTTTCGCGGCTCGGCGGTTCGTGCGCGCGGTAGATGAGCGGCGATTTCTTTGCCTCCAGCGCTTTTGCGGCGGCGACATTTGCGGCGATCATGAAATCTTCGACCAACCGGTGCGCCTCCAGTTGCTCACGCTCCGCAACGCCCGTGACGCGCCCCTGCTCGTCGAGCGTGATCCGCTTTTCCGGTAGGTTCAGTTCCAGCGGCGCGCGCTTGCTCCTTGCCCGCGCCAGCAACCGCCAGCACGCCCAAAGCGGCTTGAGCGCGGTCTCCAGCAGGGGATTTTCCATCTTTCCATCTATTGCCGCCTGCGCGTCGGGATAGGGAATATTGGCGGAAATCCGGGCCACAGCGCGGGCAAAACGCCATGACGTCACTTGTCCGGTCTTGCCGATCGCCAGATGGCAAGCAATCACCGCCCGATCTTCCCCTGCCCGTAATGAGCATTTGTCGGAGGACAAGGCGTGGGGGAGCATCGGGACCACGAGGTCCGGGAAGTAAACACTATTTCCGCGTTTGACGGCTTCGCGGTCGAGCGCGCTGCCGGGGCGGACATAATAGCTGACATCGGCAATGGCGACGATGGCATCAAAGCCGCCTGTCTCCGCATTGGGCGCTGCCCAAATGGCATCATCGAAATCGCGGGCGTCGCGTGGGTCGATCGCGATGATCGGTAAATGCCGCAAATCTTCGCGATGGTCCGCGGTGACCGGCAAGCGGCTGACCAAAGCGGCCTCCACTTCGGCATTTTCCGGCATTTCAAAAGGAATGCCATATTTGTGGATCGCAATCAGGCTAAAGCTTTTCGGCGCAAAGGGATCGCCGAGCACTTGGGTCACCCGCGCCGACTTGCGTTGTGCGTTACCGGTAAGCTCTGCCAGGACCAGATCACCGGCCTTCGCATCCCCAACCTCACCAATGGGCGTGTCGAAACGCGCCTTTTTATCTACGGATTTCAGCCAGAAACGGCCATTGTCGCCACTTTCGACCACGCCCAATATCTGCTCGCTTCCCTTGGCGAGCTTTTTCATGACGTGCGCCGTCCAGCCGTTGCCGCGCTCTTCGGTGCGGGCAAGGATCCGGTCGCCTATTCCAAGCGCCCCACGCTTTCCCTTGGCCTCCACAACACGGATTTTGGGGATCGGGATGCCCTCGGCTTCCCAATGTTCGGGAACAGCAACAGGCTGGTTGCCATCAATGCCGACGATTTTGAGAACCGTAACCTTGGGTACGCCGCCCATCTTATGAAATGCGCGACCCGGTGCCATATCGATTAGCCCTTCGTCGGTCATATCCTTCAGCAGCGCCTTGAGCGCGATTTTCTCATTCCCACGCAACCCGAATTCACGCGCAATTTCACGCTTTCCGGCAGGTTCGTTTGACGATTGGATAAACGCCATGATCTGGTCGCGGGTTGGAAGACCGAAGGGCTGAGCCTTCTTCACAGTGAATGCACGATGTCATTGTTCGCGCGAAGACGCGAAGACGCGAAGTCTCTATGATTGTCACGGTGCATGCCGAATGCAATATCGACAACTATAGCCGATAACTCTTCCACATTCGGCATCAGTCAAAATCCTTCGTGTCTTCGCGTCTTCGAGCGAACAAAATGTCGAACCCTAATAAGTCCGCCCGATCAAAATCCGCTCGACCGCTGGCTCTCCGGTAAAGAAACATGAGCCAACTACAGGAGCTGCATCAAGCGGGCTGTTACGCATGGTCAGTTTCAGAGCTTTCAACTGCTCGACAATCTGATCGAGCACAGCACCCGTCGGCCGTGCCCATTGCACTTCGACCCATCCGGCAAATCCGGCTTCATCGCCCGCAAAATGGGTGGCGAGGTCGGTCACATCGCGGCGGATATTGGCGTCCATGCGGGCCTTCGCCTCCGCATAAAGCGTGGCCTGAATATCTTCGATCATTGCAACAGCGCCGCTGACAAATTCAGCTCGTGGCGTGAAGGCTGTGGCGAGCTTGCCATCGTCCTTGTACAGCCGGTCACGCCGTAAAACCGCTGCTTTCCCCTCGGAGACATCGCGAGGACCGACTTCGACAACGATCGGCGCACCCTTTTTGACCCAGGACCAGCGTTTGTTGGACGCCTTGGTCGCTTTGGTGTCGAGCAATACACGAAGTGGCTCACCGAACGCCGAAAGCGCCAGCAATTCGGTACGCAGGGCGCGGCAATATTCTAAAACCGCCTCGTCATCCTCATTGTCGCGCAGCATCGGAATGATGATAATCTGGTGCGGTGCAATCTGGGGCGGACAGCGCAAGCCGTCATCGTCGCCATGGGTCATGATGACCCCGCCAATTAAACGCGTCGAGACACCCCAGCTGGTGGTGTGTGCATATTGCTGGCTGCCCTCTTTGTCCTGATACCGGATCCCTGAAGATTCCGCAAAGCCGGTGCCGAGATAATGCGACGTTCCGGCCTGCAGGGCTTTGCCATCCTGCATCATTGCTTCGATCGAATAGGTTGCGACGGCGCCTGGAAATCGCTCATTTTCGGGCTTTTCGCCCGCCATAACAGGCATGGCAAGTGGACCTTCGGCAAAAACGCGGTACATTTCGAGCGCGCGCATGGTTTCCTTAAGGGCATCTGCCCTGTCGACATGGGCCGTGTGCCCTTCCTGCCATAAAAATTCACTGGTGCGTAAAAACATGCGAGTCCGCATTTCCCAGCGCACGACATTTGCCCATTGGTTCACCATCAAAGGTAAATCGCGCCAGCTTTGGGCCCACCGGCTCATCGCGGCACCGATTACCGTTTCTGATGTAGGGCGAACGACCAATGGTTCTTCCAGCTTGGATTCAGGGTCGGGAATCAGCTTCCCTTTACCGTCACTGACCAGCCTGTGATGCGTTACGACCGCCATTTCCTTGGCGAAACCCTCGACATGGTCCGCTTCCTTTTCAAAAAAAGATAGCGGGATGAACAGCGGAAAATAGCAATTGTCGACCCCGGCAGCCTTGATTTGCGCGTCCATCAACTTTTGAATGCGCTCCCAAATGCCATATCCCCATGGCCGGATCACCATGCACCCGCGCACACCAGATTCTTCGGCAAGATCGGCTTCTGAAATAACTTCCTGATACCAGCTGGCAAAGTTTTGCGCGCGGGTGACGTTTAATGCATTTTTTGTCAAAACAATATCCGCTATTTATTTGAATTATTTATATTTATATTAAGAAGACAGCTTATCGATCTTCGCCTGCAAAGCCGCCATTTGCTGTTTCAATTCGGCAAGGCTCTCCGATTTTTCAGGCTTTTTACCTGTCAAATTGGGCATGAGCGCTTCCCTGGCAGAACGCATGAATTCGATATTTTGTTTTGCGATATGTCCAAACGGCCCCGACGTTATCGCTGTTTCAATAACTTCCTGAACCTGCTTCTGGTTCTTCCGGAAATTATCCATGGAACTTTCCAGAAATTGCGGAACCATTCCCTGCATGGAATCGCCATACATTGAAATAAGCTGCCGCAAAAAACCGACGGGCAACATTTGTTGACCGCTATTTTCCTCCTCCATGATGATCTGGGTCAATACACCATGCGTGATGTCATCATTGGTTTTTGCATCCAATACCTTGAAATCTATATCTTTTCGAGTCAACTCGGCAAGGAAATCAAGTGTTATATATTTGGATGACTGTGTATTATACAGTCGCCGATTGGCGTATTTTTTGATGATGATCGGGCCGTCCCCGCTTTTACTGGCTGCGCGTGCCATGAACCATGTTCCTTTCGGGATTAACCTCCATCCACTAGCACTAGATTATCCTGCACTGCAACATAGATGGCGTATCCTAATCAGGTTTCACGAATCGGTATCGCCGAGCCTGATGAAAGCTTGTCACTGAATTGACATAAAACATGACATGGAAGCGGGAATTAGGATGCCCGCCCCATCGGAACAAGGCGATCAATCGAAAAAACTTGTATGAAAGTTATCACTAGCGCATTTGATCATGTTTTCGTGTCAAAAGTCATTTTGAAAACAGCGGCGACTAACCTGTGTAATAATATTACAATATTCTCACTAGTAATAACTTAAATTGTTAAATTACGAGACTCGTCGTCCACGCGCCTCATGTGGCAGATCGGCAACAGTCGAGCCAAAATTAACTCCCAACCTGCTTAGCGCTTGCACACAACAGACATGCACGCTTTACCCGTGAGATTGTTTTTCAAACAACTAATAGCTGGGGAGCTAATATATATGAGAAAGTCACGTTTTTTGGCGGCGTCTTCGCTTGCCTGTGTCGTTTTGGCGTTTTCCGCGCCAGCCTTCGCTCAAACTGCACCGGCCGACGAAGCCGCAGTTGAAGAAGAAGAAGGCGATGGCGCACCGATTTTGGTTACCGGTTCGCGCATTTCTTCGCCTAACCTGACCTCGTCGGTACCGGTCACCAGCGTGCTGGGCGAAGACCTTCTTGAATCAGGCGTGATTTCCATCGGTGACAAGCTCAACCAGCTTCCTGCGCTCCGCAGCACATTCAGCCAGGCAAACTCAACGCGCTTCCTTGGAACTGCCGGTCTTAACCTGCTCGACCTTCGCGGTTTGGGAACGCAGCGTACATTGGTCTTGGTCAATGGGCGCCGTCACGTCGGCTCCGACATTCTAAGCAACGGCGTTTCGCCAGATACAAATACATTCCCGACCGATTTGATTGAACGGGTTGATATCGTGACCGGCGGCAGTTCGGCTGTTTATGGTTCTGACGCCATTGCCGGGGTTGTTAACTTCATCCTGAAAAAGGATTTTGAAGGACTGCAGCTTCGCGGTCAGGGCGGAATAAGTGAATATTCAGATGCGGGATCATATTTTGTTTCTGCAACTGGTGGTCAGAACTTTGCTGACGGCCGTGGTAATATTGCCGTGAGCCTCGAATATGCGCGTCAAGAGCAATATTTCGGTGCCAATCGTCCATTTATTGCATCGCAAGATGCTTTTATAACAGTGGATCGCGACACCGGCGTAGCCGGCAATAGCGATGGTATTGCAGACACAATTTTCTTACGCAACATTCGCAGCGCAGGCTTGTCAAACACCGGCGTTGTCCGCGTTGGCGGCAATGCCGCTCTCAATGGCGGGCTTGATCCATTGGGCGGATTCTACAATGTGCCGCTGCAATTTAATGCAGATGGAACTTTGGCACCGCTTACCGGCATTCGGGTCGGACTTGGCCCTAATGGTAGCTTCATTGGTGGTAATGGTGAAAATTTCCGCGGTGGCGACCAGATCCAGCTTTCACCAAAGCTTGACCGTTATTCGGCAAATGTCATTGGCCATTTTGATGTTTCCGATGCGTTCCAGCCGTTCTTTGAAGCGAAATATGTTCGCACGGATGCAGCCGGCACCGGAAATTCGGGCCCTGCATTTATCACCGGTACGACGCTTGGCGGTGACCCACGTGAACGTCCTCGTCTTGATAACCCATTCTTGACCGCGCAGGCACGTGCATTGCTTACCCAGCAATTGACATTGGCCAACGGCGTTGCCCCTACTGGCGCCTCCAGATTCTCGGTTCGTTTGAACATGACAGGCCTTGGCGCTCGCAAGGAACTTTTTGAACGTGAAACCTATCGTGGCGTTCTTGGCGTCCGAGGCACTTTCAACGATGATTGGCAATATGAAGCCTCGGTTAACTACGGGGAATTCAAGGAAAAGAATCGCATTCTTGGTAACTTGAATACGCAGCGCTTCTTGCTGGCAATTGATGCAGTCGCAGATCCGCTGCAGGGTGGAAAAGTCGTCTGTAACTCAACAATCAATCCAGCTGCGGCAATCGATACAGTTGGTGATGCCGCCATCCTTGCAGCAGATGTTGCCGCTTGCGTTCCCATCAACGTGTTTGGTGGCCAATTCACTCAGGCGCAGCGAAACTATTTGCTGGCTGACACTACGGCCCAGGGAAAAATCACGCAATTTGACGTGAACGGATTTGTTTCCGGCGACTTGAGCCAATTGTTTGAGCTTCCAGGTGGCCCTGTCGGTTTTGCTATCGGCGCGGAATATCGCAAGGAAACCAACTTCTACACACAAGATCCTTTGGTCAATGCGGGGTATACATTCTACAACGCTATTCCAACATTCACATCACCAGCATTTGAAGTGAAGGAAGCATTTGGCGAAATTCGCATTCCGTTCTTGAAAGACTTGCCATTTGCAAAGGAATTGACAGTAACGGCTGCTGGCCGCGTCGCAGATTATAAGCAAGGCGCCGGTACAGTTTACAGCTATAATGCCGGCATAGAATATGCGCCGATCGATGATCTGAAACTCCGCGCCAACTATGGTCGCGCAGTCCGGGCGCCTAATCTGTCCGAACTGTTTGCTGTTCCTGGTCAGAATTTTGCAACCGTTGTTGATCCTTGTTCGTTGAATAACTTGGCAAACGGTACCGCAAATCGCGCGGCCAATTGTACAGCGGCCGGGGCACCTGCAGGATATAACTTCATTTATTCGCAATCATTGGAAATTGTCAGTGGTGGTAACCCGGATCTGGCAGCAGAAACGTCTGATTCTCTGACTGTGGGCGGGGTATTCCAGCCGTCCTTTGTTCCAGGGCTGTCGATTTCGGCGGATTATTTTGATATTAAGGTGAACAAAGCGATTGCATCGGTAGGTGCACAGACCATTTTGAACCAATGTTATGATTTGGCCACGCTCAACAACCCGTTCTGCGGGCTGTTTCAGCGCAATACAACTGCGGCGGGTCCAAATGGAGAAGTCTTGTTCCAGGTGCTCGAAGGAAGTCTGTTGCAATCAAGCGTTAACTTTGCGGGCTTCAAGGTTCGCGGGATCGACGTTGAGGTCGGTTATAACCGAGAAATTGATGGTATCGGCAAGTTGTCAACGCGTTTGAATTACACGCACACCTTCCAGAATGACACATTCCAGGATCCCACGGATCCTGCGTTTATCACACGTCTTCTTTATCAGTTGGGCGATCCGGTTGATGAATTCTCGTGGGATACAAATCTGAAAATCGGGAAAGTTGATATCGGCTATAATCTGCGCTTCATCGGCAAGCAGCTTCAGGTCGGCTATACCAGCATCTTCCCACTTAATGGAGATCCTGCTCAAAACCTCGATGCTTCGGAAACGCTTTTCTACCCATCGGTTTTCTATCACGACATCAAGGTTGCGGTTGATGTGACCGACAAGTTCAATTTTTATGCCGGTGTAAACAACCTGCTGAACAAAGAACCACCATTGGGTCTGACAGGAATCGGCGGCGGAAGCGGTATCTATGATAACCGTGGTCGGTTCTTCTATCTGGGCTTCAAAGCCAACTACTGAGACCGATAGGTTCCAATTCAAGAAGGGGCGGCGAGAAATCGTCGCCCTTTTTTTGGGCAGGTGCTTTACATATTTCTATGATCCAGATTGCAAACGGTTTGCCAACCTATCCGCCTTAACTCCAAATATATTCAAATCGCTTTCCTAAATTGGTGAGCAATTCATATTGTGACAGGCCGGTCAACTTTGCGTTTTTCGCCAAGTTGTAATTAACGTCGATCCAGTCGCCCTCTATGGCATCTGATATGCTTGTGATGTCTACAGTTACCAAGTCCATCGATACCCGCCCGATCACAGGGACTGATTTGCCATTTAAATCGAGCAAACCAACGCCGCCAAAGCTGCGTAAATATCCATCGGCATAGCCGATTGATATCGTCGCAACCTGTGTTGGTGACGAGCAGATATAGGTCGCGTTATAGCCGACACTATCACCGGCTTGCAGCCATCTTGTTTGCAAAATCCGTGCCGCAAGTTTGACAACGGGCTTTATTGCCGCTTCCATTTCCGGCCTTGTTACCCCACCATATAGCGCAAGTCCTGGCCGGACGAGGTCGAAGTGATAATCGGGCCCAAGAAACACCCCGGCACTGTTGGCCAAGCTATATCGGTTCGCCGTGACCAGTTTGGACAATTGCTGGAATCGGTCCAATTGTGCGGCATTTTGTGGGGAATCTTCGTCAGCCGACGCAAGGTGTGATATCAATAAATCGATATCCAATCCTGCAAATAGAGCATCCGAGACATGTTCAGGGCCAATACCCAGCCTATTGATTCCGGTATCGACCATGACGTGGCACGTGCCGCCACCAGAGGCTTTCCAAAGCGCCAATTGATGTGGAGTATTGAGAACTGGAATGGCGCCCAGTTGTTTGATCGCAGGAATTTCGCGCGCTTCGATCCCGTTCAAAACCGCGATCCATTCAGGCGGAACCAAATCGGCGATTTCCAACGCCTCGCCCCAATGGGCCACAAAGAAATTACGGCATCCTGCGTCCCGCAATCGCGCCACGACCTGTCTTGCACCAAGTCCATAGCCATTGGCTTTCACCGCTGCGCCACATGCTGCGTTTCCCTGCGACTGCATATAGCGCCAATTGGCGACCAAAGTGGCTCCATCAAGATGTAATCGAAGCGGCGAGGAAAATTCAACCATGGCTGCCCTTCGCCTGCGATGGCAAAACTGTCAATCCAGCTCGGTTCGTCCCGACGTTTCCGGAAGCCAGATCAACGCCACCACAAAGGCCATCGCGGTAACTGCGACAGTATACCATAGGCCGGAAAATGGCTGACCCGTCTGCGCCACAATATATTGCGAAATATAGGGGAGGAAACCTCCAAAATAGCCGGTGCCGATATGATAGGGTATCGACATGGAAGTATAGCGGATTTTTGCCGGAAACATTTCCACCATGATGGCAGCAACCTGCCCATAGGTCATTCCTGACAAGGCGACCATCAGGAATACCGACAGGATAATTTTCCACGGCTGTCGTTCCGCCGGATCGGATTTGTCAGGATAACCGGCACGCTCAAGCGTCGCTATATAGGATTTTTCATCAAAACCCTTCAATTCGGCCGACCCGACTTTCAAGGTCACCGTATCGCTTTCAACCTTACTATAGGCAATGCCGCGTTTGGTCAGGAAGTTCAGTGCCTCCGCACATTCGCTTTCATGAACCCGGTTGAGCGCATTGAAATCACATTCGGGCAGCGAAAGGGTGACCGGATTGCTTTTTGTAGCCCTTGCCAACGCCGGATTGGCAGCATCGGCCATCATCCAGAAAATGGGAAACACACCGACAATCGCCAAGGCATAGCCCAGCAGTAGCAGACGTTTCCGACCCCATTTGTCGGACAACCATCCGCATGCCACATAAGTGGGCGCCGCCAGGGCTGCGCCTACCGCCATATATAGCAAAGCGTCGGTTTCAGGCACGCGGGCTGTTCCGGTAAGGAAATAAAGCGTGCCAAATTGCGATGTATAATAAATCACCGTCAATCCCGCTGCGACACCGAACATCGCCACGAAAATGCGCTTGATGTTGCCGGGATATTTGAAGCTATCGACAAAGGGATTTTTGGACGTCGTGCCCGCTTCTTTCATCGCCTTGAAAACCGGGCTTTCTGACAGCTTCAACCGCATATAGAGCGAAATCGCCAAAAGCAGAATCGAGGTGAGGAAAGGTATGCGCCATCCCCATTCTTCAAAGGCTTCGGGGCTCATCGACTGGCGTGTTGCCAAAACGACGATCACCGCAAGCAAAAATCCACCTGCGACCGAAGCCTGTATCCAGCTTGTATACTGGCCGCGTTTGCCGTCAGGCGCGTGTTCAGCGACATAAATTGCCGCTCCGCCATATTCGCCGCCCAAAGCCAGACCTTGCAAGCAACGAAGCAGTAACAGCATTCCCGCTGCCCACAGACCCGCAGTTTCAAATGTCGGTAACATACCGATGGCCGCAGTCGCGACGCCCATCAAGGTGATGGTGACGAGAAAAGTATATTTTCTGCCTATCTTGTCGCCAAAATATCCAAAGAGGATGGCACCGAAAGGACGGACCCCGAAACCTGCCCCGAAGATCGCTAAAGAAGCCAGCGTTGCTGCTGTGGGATTGTCGGCGGGAAAAAACAGTTTGCCGATCAGGGCTGCCAATATGCCGTAGACGAAGAAATCATACCATTCGAACACGGTCCCCAAGGACGATGCGGTAATGACCAGCCGATCCCGTTTCGGATCAAGCACGACTTCGGTTGCAGCGGCGTCCGCCATATTTATCCCCTCAAGCTCTTGCCCCTGTCTTATCGCGAACGAAGCGCGGTTCAAGCGGCATGTTGCGTTTATCCACAACCGCCCTTAGCTTTCCGGCTGAGGAGAGACCTATGCCCCGCTTCATTGACCTATCCATCCCTATCACCAATGATGTCGTTTCCGACCCGCCGGTCATGCGGCCGCAGATCACCTATATGACCCATGAGAACACATGGGAGCAGATTGCGATGTTCTTTCCGGGGCTGACGCGCGAGGATTTGCCCGATGGCGAAGGATGGGCCGTCGAAAGCCTGACATTGAGCACCCATAACGGGACGCATATGGATGCCCCCTGGCATTTTCATTCGACGACAGACAGCGGCGCGACCCCTGCCCCATCGATCGACGAAGCGCCACTTGACCTATTTTTCCGGCCAGGGGTGAAACTCGACTTTTCACATCTGCCCGCCGGTCATGTCGTTACCGCGCAGGAAGTAGAAAATGAACTTGAGCGTGTCGGCTATACGCTGAGACCGAATGATATCGTACTCGTCCAGTCAGGCGCCGTTTACGGGACCGACAACTTCACCGACCAAGGTTGTGGTATGGGGGCAGAAGCGACGCTGTATCTGACCCAACATGGCGTACACGTCGTCGGCACCGATGCATGGAGCTGGGACGCCCCCTTCAGCCATACGGCCCGTCGCTGGGCGGAAACGCGGGATCCGGATATCATCTGGGAAGGGCATAAAGCCGGACGCATCATGCCCTATTATCAGATTGAGAAACTGACCAATCTGGAGTCCCTGCCCGCCTTTGGCTGGACGCTGAGTTGCTTTCCCGTGAAAATAGAGCGCGCCAGTGCAGGCTGGATCCGCGCGGTTGCCATAATTGAATAAAGTCAGTTGTTAGCGGCCAAAAGGCCGATCGTCCAACCGCTCAACGATGCAAGAGTAATCCAAGTCAGGATAACCCCGATACTGCGGGGTAAAGGTGGCTTGCCGGGTTCAGCTTTCGCGTAAAGGCCAATGATATGGGAAACACGGCCGGCAAGAAAAAGCGCACCAATAGCCATCAACGCCATATGATTGGCTCGGCTCATTTCCAGAAAAGCCAGCATCAATATAACAATGGGCGCATTCTCCGCCAAATTTCCATGGCTGCGACTTGCACTGATGATCCCCTGATCCGCATTATCGCCAAAGGCTATTTTCGCCCGCATCCGGTGACGGACTGTATCCATCGCGGTGATCAGCAACATGATCGCGCAAATAGCGGCGACGAAAGCAGTTACAGGTAATGTCATTTCAGCGTCTCACCATTCAAACAACGCGAACGCAGGATCTGGGTCTGATCAGATTCCGGTTTCCCAAATGACTTTGCCATTTCGCCGCCTCCCGCGTGGCATTGATGGCAGACCGGCGCGCACAGCTCAAGCTGGAATTCCGCAAAAGCGGATAGTTGCCACAAAACGCTCATCCGGTTCGATCACCGGCATGTCGCCATCGGAACGATTTATGGCATTGTTGATATGTGGTACCGGTTCGAAACAGAAAAAGTCGGTTTCGACAGGCGTGTAAACGACGGCGTGCGGCAAATCGGATGTGATCTCTAATGCAAGGCGTTCCCCTTCCCACTCAATCCGTGCAGTACCAAGCCATTGGCCATATAGATTATCAACATCTACTTCGCTTACTGCTTTGCCATGTTCAAACTGGTTTCCGGCACCGATCTGTTCACCTTCGAGCGGTAAATTGTCGGCCCCAGATGGGTAGAAATTTCCCGCCTCAAATCGCAACGATGCGTTCTTACTGTTAAAATATGGGTGAAGTCCAAACGCCAAAGGGACTGCGGCACTATGCGTATTTTTGGCTATGAGACGAAGCTCAAGCCAATTTTGGCCAATGAATATATGCTGTTCGGCCTCAAACGGCCAAGGCCAATCACGATCGCCAGGATGGGATAAGAATAATATCGCCGAGTCAGGATTATGGTGGTGTACGTGCCACGGACGTTCCCACCCGATCCCGTGAATAGCATGAGGTGCCGCCTGTACATGGGCCGGCAGCGCGTACCTTGTTCCATCCCAGCTAAACTGTGCATGGCCAATGCGGTTCGAATAGGGGACTAATGGAAAAGAGGCGGATTCCAGAGGGTTTCGATCCGGCCCCGCGCATCGGAACAGATGTTGGCCACCGACACTCCACGAAGACAGCGACCCACCGGCGGACGGCCTTATGAAACATTCGCTGTCGCCGCTGGCAATCCGGATGACATTATCGACTAAAATTGCTTTATTCCATCTCTAGAATGACGGCATCGACTGCAAGGCTCTCCCCAGCGACGGCATTAATGCTCTTCACCACGCCTGATTTCTCTGCTCTCAAAATATTTTCCATCTTCATCGCTTCGACGATGGCCAGCGGCTGTCCCGCCTCCACCTTGTCACCGACGGACACATGCACTGCAGTGATTAGGCCGGGCATGGGGCAAATGAGATATTTTGACAGATCGGGCGGGATCTTATCGACCATATGCGCGGCCAGATGGGCAATATGTCCGGGTAGAACGCGGACCATGTGGCTTGCGCCGCGGGTGTTTAGTTTGAACCCTGTTCGGGTCTTTGCCACTTTGACAGCCAATTCCTCTTCGCCGACTTCGGCCTCGATCAGACGGTCACCGGGTACATATTCCATCGACAAGGCAAAGTCTTCGCCATCAACTAAAATAGCGCCATCATCCATCTCTATGTTGTGTACCGCATCGCCGATCTTGACCTGCCAGCGCGAAGGAGGCGGAAGCGTGCTGCCCAACTGGCCGTCAACCTGACGTGCGCGATCGGCTTCTGCTGTTGCGATAAATCCGGCAATGGCCGCCAACGATTTAATGAGGTCTGTGTCTGCCGGTGCCCCATGGAATCCATCGGGATATTCTTCTGCAATAAAGCCAGTCGTCAACTCGCCTGAACGAAAGCGGGGATGCTGCATGATCGCGCTGACGAAATCGATATTATGGCCCAGGCCTTCAATTTCGAACCGGTCGAGCGCTGCGATTTGCAAGTCGGCGGCTTCGTCGCGCGTTGCCCCCCAAGTGACCAGCTTGGCGATCATCGGATCGTAGAACATGCTGACTTCGCCGCCTTCGGCGACGCCGTCGTCTACTCTCACTCCGCCTACACCTCTTAATCCGTTCGTGTCGAGCGAAGTCGAGACACCGTCCGTTCGCGCCCGATCTTGGGGCATCTCGACTTCGCTCGATGTGAACGGTTTCTGGGGGATTGGTGGGCGATAGCGGGTCAAGCGGCCTGTCGAAGGGAGGAAACCGCGATAGGGGTCTTCGGCATAGACGCGGTTCTCGATTGCCCAACCGTCGATTTTGATGTCGTCCTGCGTCATGCTGAGCTTTTCACCAGCGGCGACGCGGATCATCTGTTCGACCAGATCGATCCCGGTGATGCATTCGGTGACAGGGTGTTCGACCTGCAAGCGGGTGTTCATTTCGAGGAAGTAGAAACTTTCACCGCTGGGGTCGGCGCCCGACACGATGAGTTCGACGGTGCCTGCGGAGTAATAGCCAACCGCACGCGAAAGCGCCACGCATTGTTCGCCCATCGCTTTCCGCATCTTTGGCGTAACGAAAGGCGAAGGTGCTTCCTCCACCACCTTTTGGTGCCGTCGCTGGATCGAACATTCACGTTCGTTCAGATAAAGGATATTGCCATGCTGGTCGCCCAGTATTTGGATTTCGATATGGCGCGGATTGAGGATGAACTTCTCGATAAACACGCGGTCGTCGCCGAACGAATTCAGGCCTTCCCGTTTCGTGGCTTCAAACCCTTCGCGCACGTCCTGTTCATTATAGGCAAGCCGCATTCCCTTGCCGCCGCCGCCAGCGCTGGCCTTCATCATCACGGGATAGCCGATTTCCGCCGAAATCCGCACCGCATGTTCGGTATCGTCAATCTCGCCGACAAAGCCGGGGACGACATTGACGCCCGCCGCCAGCGCGAGTTTCTTGGACTCGATCTTGTCGCCCATTGCGGCAATCGCGTTCACAGGCGGGCCGATGAAGGCAATGCCTTCGGCAGCGAGCGCCTCGGCAAAGCTGGTGCGTTCGGACAGAAAACCATAGCCCGGATGCACCGCCTCCGCGCCAGTTTGCTTGCACGCCGCGATGATCTTGTCGGCGAGCAGATAGGACTGCGCCGCAGGCGAAGGCCCGATATGCACCGCTTCGTCGGCCATCTGCACAAAGGGCGCACGCGCATCGGCATCGGAATAGACCGCAACGGTCGCGATCCCCATGCGCCGCGCGGTCTTGATGATCCGGCAAGCAATTTCGCCACGGTTTGCGATCAGGATTTTTTTGAACATTATTTTTTCCTTGCCCCGGTCCACCAAATCCCAAGCAGGACAATCAACAAGGCACCGGTACCTATGTAGTAAAAATTCATTAGACGAGCTTGCCCGATAGCGCAGGCCTCAGGCGTGGCATTGGCGGGGCATCCTGTCACGCGGTAGTAGCCGTAGAGTGCGCAGACCGTCCAAAAAGCTAGCGTTAGTAGAAGTGAGGTTTTCTTACTCATAACTTTTACTCCACCGCCTCCAAAGCCTTGCAAGCTCGCAGAGGCTCCTCTGCCTCCATCGGCACCAGCCCTAGCTTCGTCAGCATCGCCGCGTCCTTGTCGTCGCCTGCATTGGCTGCGGTGAGCAGTTTGTCGCCGGTGAATATGCTGTTCGCGCCCGCCATGAAGCACAAGGCCTGCGTCGCCTCGGACATTGACTCGCGCCCCGCGCTCAGCCGCACCATGCTCATCGGCATGGTGATACGCGCCACGGCAATCGTGCGGACGAATTCGATATCGTCGATCTTCGCCAGTGGCGTATCGGCGAGCATATCGCCCAGCACGGTGCCCTTCACCGGCACCAGCGCGTTGACGGGAACGCTTTCGGGGTGGGCCGGCAAGGTCGCCAGCGTGTGGATGAAGCCCACCCTGTCGGCGCGCGTTTCGCCCATGCCGACGATGCCACCGCTGCACACGTTGATGCCAGCACGGCGAACTTCGGCCAGCGTGTCGAGTCTGTCCTCCATCGTCCGCGTGGTGATGATCTCGTTATAGCGTTCGGGCGAGGTGTCGATATTGTGGTTGTAATAATCGAGCCCCGCCTCGGCCAGTATATCGGCCTGTTTGGGCGACAACATGCCCAAGGTCATACAGGTTTCCATGCCCATCTGCCGCACGCCCTTCACGATCTCGACAATCGCGGGCATGTCGCGGTCCTTGGGGTTGCGCCATGCAGCCCCCATGCAGAAACGGCGTGAACCGTTGTCCGCCGCCTGCGCCGCCTTTTGCAGCACCGCCTGCACATCCATCAACTTGGTGGCCTCGACCCCGCTATCGGCCTTCACCGATTGGCTGCAATAGCCGCAATCTTCGGGACAGCCGCCAGTCTTGATGCTCAGCAAGGTGCAAAGCTGAATTTGTCCCACTGCATGATGCGCGCGATGGACAGTTGCGGCCTGATAGACCAGTTCATCAAACGGCAGGTCGAACAGTGTCGCGATTTCTTCGCGGGTCCAGTCGGTTCTAACAATCATAGATAAATCTCTTCTCTGCGGTCTCTGCGTGATCTCTGCGCCTCTGCCCGAAACCTGCAACGTTTTTTGGTTCGCGCAGAGGCGCAGAGGAAGCAAAGACCGCAGAGAGTTTTATTGTTTGGGTCAAGCAGCTTCTCCCAAAGGCGGCATATTGTGGCCAAGCAGACGCAATATGTCGCCTGCACATTCGACGATGTTGCTGCCCGGTCCGTAAATACCGACGACACCTGCGTCGCGCAGAAATTCATAATCCTGCGGCGGGATAACGCCGCCGGCGAAGACTTTGATGTCAGGGCGGCCCGCTTCGCGCAGGAGGTGGATGAGTTTGGGGATATTTGTTTTATGACCCGCAGCGAGCGATGATGCGCCGATTGCGTCGACGTCTTTTTCAAGAGCTAACGCAAGCGTTTCCTCCGGCGTTTGGAACAACGGTCCGCTAATGGCGTCGAAGCCCATGTCACTGAAAGCGCTTGCGACCACATTAGCACCGCGATCATGCCCGTCTTGGCCCATTTTGGCGATGAGGACGCGGGGTTTGTGGCCGAGGCGGCGGCCAACGGCGTCGACACCTTCGACCACCAAAGCCCAAGCCGCGTCAAATTCATGCGCGCTGCCGTAGATGCCTTTTACAGGAACGGGGGTGGTGGCATAGCGACCGAAGACGGTCTCCATCGCGTCCGAAATTTCACCTAATGTTGCACGAGCGCGGGCTGCGTCGATCGCTCTGGCTAACAAATTGTCTTCAAAATTCCGTTCGCCTCGAGCAACGCCGAGAGGCCCATCGGTTCGCGCGCTACTTCCCGGTGTCTCGACTTCGCTCGACTCGAACGGGGAGTGGCGGGCGGCCTCGGTCAGGGCAGTAAGGGCCCGCTGACAGACCGCTTCGTCACGCGCTGCACGAGTTTTGGCCAATCGCGCAATCTGCCCCTGTCGAACTGCATCATTATCGATGTCGAGCGTATCGAGCTGTTCCTCGGTGCCGAGCCGGTATTTGTTGACCCCGACAATGACGTCCTCGCCCTTGTCCACCCGTGCTTGCCGCGCAGCAGCGGCTTCTTCGATCAATCGCTTGGGCATGCCGGACGCGACCGCCTTGGTCATGCCGCCCAGTTCATCGACCTCGCCGATAATTTTCCAAGCCTGATCGACCAGTTCCGCAGTCAATGCTTCGACATAAAAACTGCCGCCGAGGGGATCGACGACCTTGGTGATCCCGGTTTCCTCGGTCAATATGATCTGGGTATTGCGCGCGATCCGCGCCGAAAATTCAGTGGGCAATGCTATGGCTTCGTCCAGCGCATTGGTGTGCAACGACTGGGTTCCACCCAAGGTCGCGGCCATCGCCTCGATCGTGGTACGGACGACATTATTATAGGGGTCTTGCTCCTGCAACGACACGCCCGACGTCTGGCAATGGGTCCGCAGCATCTTGGAGCGTTCGTCCTTTGCGCCGAGACCATCCATCACACGGTGCCACAATGTCCGCGCGGCACGTAGCTTGGACACTTCCATGAAAAAGTTCATGCCGATGCCGAAGAAAAACGACAGCCTGCCGGCAAAGGCATCGATGTCCAAGCCGCTTGCCATGGCACGCTGCACATATTCCTTGCCGTCGGCGATGGTGAAGGCCAGTTCCTGCACCGCCGTCGCGCCGGCTTCATGCATATGATAGCCGGAAATCGAAATGCTGTTGAACTTGGGCATATGCGCGCTGGTGTAGGCGATGATGTCCGACACAATCCGCATCGAAGGTTCGGGCGGATAGATGTAGGTGTTGCGGACCATGAACTCTTTCAGAATATCATTCTGGATAGTCCCGTCCAGTTGCGCTTGTGAAACGCCCTGTTCTTCACCGGCTACGATAAAGAAGGCGAGGATGGGAATGACCGCGCCGTTCATCGTCATGCTGACCGACATCTGGTCCAACGGAATACCGTCAAACAGGATTTTCATATCCTCGACGGAGTCTATCGCGACGCCTGCCTTGCCGACATCGCCGACAACGCGGGGATGGTCGCTGTCATAACCACGGTGCGTTGCAAGATCGAAGGCTACCGAAAGACCCTTCTGCCCCGCTGCCAGATTGCGGCGATAAAAAGCGTTGGATTCTTCGGCGGTAGAAAAGCCTGCATATTGACGAATGGTCCACGGTCGACCCGCATACATTGACGCCCGCACGCCCCGCGTAAATGGGGCAAAACCGGGAAGACCCGGATCGCCTGCGTCATCGGACGTATACAGCGGCTTTACGGCTATACCCTCTGGCGTGTGCCAGGTCAGGTCCTTACCCTTGACCTCTTTATCCGCTGCCTTTTTCCAATCGTCGTAACTTGTCATTCGATCTTCCCAATGCCCTCTCTCTTTCAGGGGAGAGGGGGTTATGCCCCCTTAAACTCCGCTTTCCGCTTCTGCAAAAATGCTATTCCACCTTCGCGGGCATCTGCGCTGGAACCTGCGATACGCTGCCCCTCGGCTTCGGCCTGCAATGTGTCGGCGAGACCATGTTCGAGCGCGGTCAATATGTTCTTTCGCATTGTGGCATAGGCCAGCGTCGGCCCCGTTGCGAGCCGTGTCGCGAGCGCCTTGGTTTCTTCGGCAAGCGCTTCGTCGGCCACGCATTTATAAATGAGGCCCCAATCTTCGGCCTGTTCGCCGAAAATCTTTTCCCCCAGCATCATCATCTGCGTGGCGCGTGCCTTGCCGACGAGACGCGGCAGCATCCAGGTGGAACCGCCATCTGGCACCAGACCGATATTGACGAAAGCCTGCAGGAAATATCCGCTCTTGCCCGCCAACACGAAATCGCCAACCAGCCCGATGGAACAGCCGACGCCTGCAGCCGGTCCGTTCACCGCGGTAATCACCGGAATGTTGAGACGCAGCAACTTGACGATCATCGGATTATATTTCTCGGTCAGCGCGATATAGCTGCCCTGCCCGCCAGTGACCGGTCGGTCGCTGCGCGCGGCTAGGTCTGCGCCGGAACAAAAGGCGCGACCCGCGCCGGTGATGACCAGCACACGGGCGTCTTCCAAACGGTCCAGCGCATCCGAAATTTCATCGGCCATAGGCAGCGAACAGGCGTTCAACCGCTCCGGTCGATTCAACATGATCGTGGCGATCTGATCCGCAATGTCCAGGCGGATAGTTTCGTAGGTCATTTTGGTACTCACTCCCATATTTTTCCTTGTCACCCTGAACTTGTTTCAGGGTCCATTTCGCCTCTACCCCCTTGGGGCTCGGTTGCACGATGGACCCTGAAACAAGTTCAGGGTGACGGCGTGATGCTTTGTTGGGTTAGTGCCCTCCCGGTACAGCCGGCACCTCCATAATCTCGGTCAGCACACCGCCCATGTCCTTGGGGTGCACGAAGAAAATGAGCGTCCCGTGCGCGCCAATCCTCGGTTCGCCCAATACGCGCTTGTCTAAGCTTTCGAACTCGGCCTTGGCGACGTGGATATCGGGGACTTCGTAGCAGACATGATGCTGCCCGCCCGCCGGGTTCTTCTCAAGGAACGCCGCGATGGAGGCATTGCCCGGCAGCGGCTCGACCAGCTCGATCTGCGTGCCGTTCAATGCGCCGTCCGCGCCGGGCGTGTCGACAAAGCAGACCTTCACCCCCTGATCGGGCAGGTCGAACGGCGCATGAATTTTCGTCGCACCCATCACATCGCGGTAAAAGACGATGCTATCTGCGATAGAGGGCGTTGCGACGCCGATATGGTTGAGACGGCCTAGTTTCATCATTCTAATCCTTGGGTAAACGGGCTTGTTGGCTCGAAGCAGCTGTTGCGCCCTCGATAAAGCCCTCAAGTCTCGCTACCCGGCGATCAATGCTATCCGCATAGTCCCGCGTGCGACGGACATCCTCGCTTAGAGTTTCGAAATTTTTCTCGATTCGCCCAACCGATTCTTCCAGCAGCAGCACCTTCTTCACGCCGGACAAGATATCGCCAATGCTACTCATTACCGGATGCCCTTTTCTGCGAAAAAGGCATCCATCTCTTCATGGAGTGCGACCATTTTGGCATGGGTGCGGTCAAGCGACGCCTGTATACGCGGCGCGGCTTCATTTAATTCCTTCGCAAGAAGCTTGAGTGCTTCCTCCTCCTCATTTGGCTCCGTCGGTTGAGCCATGTAGCGCACGGTTGCTTCACGCAGAACATTGCCCACGCTTTCGCCCCGAGCCTTGGCAAAAGCCTCAAGCGCTGCTTTTTGTTCGGCGCTGGTAAGATAGGTTACACGTTCGGTTTGCATGGCTTACTCCTTAACATTATAAGCTCATTATAATGTTTTGAGATGATTGATGCAAGCGCCCATCACGTCGAGGTAAAAGACGATGCTGTCCGCGATGGAAGGTGTCGCGATGCCGATATGGTTGAGACGGCCTAGTTTCATGAGTAGAACCCTTTTGTCCTTAGCATTGAAATCTAAGATATTGAAAAAGCAATGTGCATATCACGCCAGATAAAAAGGCATAAGCTGCCAACCGAATTCTATATCTCCTTGGCTGTTTTTTTGCGTCAAGATACCACGCGTTATTGTCAGCCGAACTCCCTCCGGACATTTTTCCATTTTTTGCAATTTCAAAAACAGAATAAATAATGAGAAGAATAGGTATGGGACCAATAATGACCGCATACCAGTTATCACAGTGGAATGTTATCATGCTTCTTCCAAGGGTTTTCCAACGCCTTGTTCCGCAGCTTCCGCAACCCCAGGGCAATCCGCCGCCGCGTTGAGTGCGGGTAGATCACCTCATCAATGAACCCCTTCGAAGCCGCCACAAAGGGGTTGGCGAAGCGGTCTTCATATTCGGCAGTCTTCACGGCCTGCTCCTCCGCCGAAAGCCCGCGGAAGATGATTTCCACCGCGCCCTTCGCGCCCATCACTGCGATTTCGGCAGTGGGCCACGCGTAGTTCAAATCACCGCGCAGATGCTTGGACGCCATAACGTCGTATGCGCCGCCATAGGCCTTGCGGGTGATGACGGTGATCTTGGGCACGGTCGCCTCGGCATAGGCGAAGAGCAGTTTTGCGCCATGCTTGATGATCCCGCCATATTCCTGGGCCGTGCCGGGCAGAAAGCCTGGAACATCAACGAAGGTCACAATAGGGATTTCAAACGCATCGCAGAAACGGACGAAGCGGGCGGCCTTGCGGCTGCTGTTGATGTCGAGCACGCCCGCCAGCACCATCGGCTGATTGGCGACGATGCCGACGGTGCGGCCCTCGATACGGCCGAAACCGATGATGATGTTTGCCGCGTGGGTCGGCTGCACATCGAAGAAATCGCCTTCGTCAACCGTTTTGCGGATCAGCTCGTGCATATCATAAGGCTGGTTAGCACTCGGCGGAATCAGCGTATCGAGGCTGGGCTCCATGCGGTCCCACGGGTCATCCGTGGGCCGTTCCGGAACACCCATGCGGTTATTCTCGGGCAGATAGTCAAAGAAATCGCGGGTCGACAGCAACGCCTCGATATCATTCTCGAACGCATTGTCGGCGACGCCCGATTTGGTCGTGTGCGACACTGCGCCGCCCAATTCTTCCTGCGTCACAACCTCGTTGGTCACGGTTTTGACCACATCGGGGCCAGTGACGAACATATAGCTGCTGTCCTTCACCATGAAGATGAAGTCGGTCATGGCAGGCGAGTAAACCGCCCCGCCCGCGCATGGCCCCATGATAAGCGAAATCTGCGGGACAACGCCGCTGGCGAGCACATTGCGCTGGAACACCTCGGCATAGCCGCCAAGGCTTGCCACGCCCTCTTGAATGCGCGCCCCGCCGCTATCGTTCATGCCGATCACCGGCGCGCCGACCTTCATGGCGTTGTCCATCACCTTGCAAATTTTCATCGCATGCGCTTCGGATAGCGACCCGCCAAATACAGTAAAATCCTGACTATAGACATAGACCAAACGGCCGTTGATCGTGCCGCTGCCGGTGACCACGCCGTCGCCCGGGATCTTTTGTTCGGCCATGCCAAAGTCGGTGCAATTATGCTCGACATAAGCATCCAGTTCTTCAAACGAACCTTCGTCCAGCAGGATATCAATTCGCTCGCGCGCCGTCAGACGGCCCTTGGCGTGCTGGGCCTCAATTCGCTTTTGACCACCGCCCAATTTCGACGCAGCGCGTCTTTTTTCAAGTTCAGCAACGTTCGCCGACATGGCAACCCCCCAATCCAGTGCGCTTTCTTGCTTCAGGTAACGCACAATGTCCAATGTGAATTTGCAAAGTTGCGAAGTCAAAATTTGCAAACTAAGCTGTCCTATTAGATCAGGTTTGTTTGGAACGGCGGTTTAACTTGGCAAAGCGGCGAATTTTTGCAGGATCGCAATTGCGTAATTTACGCGATGGTCGGGGCTTGAAACAGTCCGAAATGGCGGTGCTACTCGGCATATCGGTATCATATCTATCGCAATTGGAACATGATGACCGGCCCTTAACGCCGACTCTCATCGAAATATTGTCACGTGACTTCCCGCTGGATTGGCAAGAATTTGAGGAAGATACAACTACGCGACGCTTTGCTGCGCTGCGTGAGGCAGCCAGCGATCCTTTGTTTTCGACGCCGCTGTCGGTCGATCAACTGACGCGAATTGCCGAACAGCAACCAGCCCTTGCTGACCAATTTGTTGCTCTCCACTCGGCGTATAGACGAACGGGAGAGCGGCTACAGATTGTCGATGAGGCCTTGTCGAGCGAGAATGCAGGTGGCAGCCGCCTGCCGTGGGAAGAAGTACGCGACTGGTTCCATATGGCGGGCAATTATGTCGACCAACTGGACCGCGCGGCGGAAGAATTGGCGACCCGCCTTATGGGCAAATCCATCTCCCCGTCCGCCGAGAATATCGAGAGCTATTTGCGTGAGGCATTGGCAATATCATTGATATATTCGGCCAATGCCGGCCTGCGTCAATTCGATCAGGAGGCAGGCCATCTGGTAATAGATCAGAGCCAACCCGCCGAAAGCCAGAGGTTTCAGCTTGCACATCAATTGGTCGCGCTTGCCTTGCTAGACGATATATCCGCCATAGTTGAAGCCGCCGGATTACGCAGTGCGTCCTCGCGGCAATTGTTGTTTGTCGGCCTTGCCAATTATGCGGCGGGGGCGTTGCTGATGCCTTATAACCAGTTCCGGCTCGAAGCGCGCAGCCTGCGCCATGACATTGACCGGCTGCGACAGGTATTCGGAGTCAGCTTTGAGCAAGCTTGCCATCGGCTTTCGACATTGCAACGGTCGGGTGCACGCGGCCTGCCCTTCTTTTTCTGCCGCGTGGACATGGCCGGAAACATTACCAAACGCCACAGTGCGACCCGTTTGCAATTTGCGCGTTTTGGGGGCGCTTGCCCGTTGTGGATCGTGCATGAAGCGGTGGCAATACCCGACCGCATATTGGTTCAGCTCGCCGAAACGCCCGATGGCGTGCGCTATGTTTCGATGGCCAAGGGACTGGTAAAACCATCGGGAAGCTATGCCCGCGCACCCCGCCGCTATGCCGTGGCCTTGGGTTGCGAAATCGAACATGCGCGGGATTTCATCTATGCCGACGGATTGGATCTCACTTCCCCGCACGCAGCCACCCCGATAGGCGCGTCGTGCCGTATCTGTCCGCGCGGGGATTGCGACCAACGGGCATTTCCGCCAAGCGACCGACCAATAATCGTGGATCCTGACCGCCGCGATGTCGTGCCGTACCGCATTGCCTGAAAAGCCTGCTTTGCCTATAGGCGCGACATGTCGACGCAATATCCCATTAAAGTTGCAGCGCTCTATCGCTTTGCACATTTTGAAAACCCGTCCGAGTATCAGCCGCAAATTGCGGAACGGTGCGAATTGCAGGGCATAAAGGGTACGATTTTGCTGGCGCATGAGGGGATAAATGGCACCATAGCCGGGTCCCCGGATGCCATTGATGATGTGGTCGCGTATCTGAAGTCTCTTCCCGGTTGCGGCGACCTTGACGTCAAATATTCGCACGCTTTGGCTATGCCATTTTACCGTTTGAAAGTCAGACTAAAGCGCGAAATTGTCACGATGGGCGTCGATGGTATTGATCCGAAGCGTGAAGTCGGCACCTATGTGCAACCGGAGGACTGGAATGCGCTGATTTCGGACCCTGACACCGTGCTCATCGATACACGCAATGATTATGAGGTGGCCATCGGTACTTTTGAAGGGGCGGTTGATCCTAGGACCAAGGCATTCCGCGATTTTCCCCAATGGTTCCGCGAAAATCGCCAGAATCTATCTCAGGGAAAAACCAAATTCGCGATGTTCTGCACTGGCGGCATACGCTGCGAAAAATCGACCGCTTTCCTGAAGGCGGAAGGTATTGATGATGTTTTCCACCTTGAAGGCGGCATCTTGCGCTATCTTGAAACTATATCGGAACAAGACAGCAAATGGCAGGGCGAATGCTTTGTCTTTGACGACCGGGTTTCGGTGAAACACGGTCTGGAATTGGGCAGCAAGCAATTATGCCGCGCGTGCCGCCACCCCATTTCGGATGACGACAAGCAGTCGCCATTGTTCAAAGAAGGCATATCCTGTCCGGCCTGCTATCATGAACGCAGCGAGGAAGACCGCAGTCGTTTCGCCGAGCGCCAAAAGCAAATCGCCTTGGCGCGCAAGCGCGGGCAACGGCACATTGGCGCGACACTGCACCGCGATTGACCTTGGGGACCTTGCCGATCCTGTATAGTTTTCGCAGATGCCCTTATGCCATGCGGGCGCGGATGGCCGTGGCAGTCAGCGGGATGAACGTCGAGTTGCGCGAGGTTGTCCTGCGCGACAAGCCGCCGGAATTGCTTGCGATATCTTCAAAAGCCACCGTGCCTGTACTGGTTAAAAATGATGGCGAGATTATCGATGAAAGCCTTGACATCATGCGCTGGGCATTGGCGCAAAACGACCCTGAAGGCTGGCTTTCCGTTATTGACGAAGACCTGATTTCGGCCAATGACGGCCCTTTCAAGCAAGCGTTAGACCGCTACAAATATCCGCACCGCTTTGGACTTGCCGATGGCTTGGACTCGCGTGAAGAAGCACTGGTACATGTGCAGCGGCTGAACCAGATATTATCGGAAAAGCCTTATCTGGGCGGCAGGACTGCTAGCCTTACCGACATCGCGATTTTCCCTTTTATTCGGCAATTTGCCGCAACCGACAGAATCTGGTTTGACGGCCATCCCTTGGACGGGATTAAAAAATGGCTGGGCGAGCTGGTAAACTCGACGCTTTTTGACACCATGATGCGACGTTACCCGCAGTGGAATGCGTCATCGCCTCTGACTTACTTCCCCTAGTTATTTCATCAAAACAAGCTCTTCAGACATACTGGGGTGCAGCGCGACCGTATCATCAAACGCTTGCTTAGTCAGTCCTGCCTTCACGGCGATGGCAGCCGCTTGCAGAATTTCACCGCTTTCAGGACCAATGAGATGCAAACCAACGACTTTGTCGGTGGAACCATCCACAATCATTTTATAAAGCGCCCTTTCGTTACGCCCCGCCAAAACGTTTTTCATTGCCCTGAAATCGCTGCGATATACCTTGACCTGCGACAAGGTGGCATTTGCTTGCTCCTCGGTCATGCCCACAGATGCAATTGGTGGATTGCTAAACACGGCTGTCGGAATGCAGTTATAATCAATTGTACGCGGAGCATTGCCAAAGACGCTATCGGCGAAGGCATGACCTTCCCTAATAGCAACGGGCGTCAATTGTACTCTGTTGGTGACATCGCCAACTGCATAAATGCTTGGAACGCTGGTGCGATTGTCACTCCCGACAATAACGGCCCCATTATTGTCCAGCGCCACGCCAGCCGTTTCCAGTCCAAGGTTATTGCTGTTGGGGCTGCGGCCAATGGCCCACATTAGCAGGTCAGTTTCCACCATACCTGCATCACCGCCATCAATCAATATGCTGCCATCACCCTGTTTCACCGCGCTTTTGAACGGAAAGTTCATCCGTATATCAATGCCCTTTTCCCTGCTAATCCCTATCAGTTTTTCGACGATTTCCTGGTCGTAACTCCGCAGCATCTTGTCACCGCGCGTGACCAGTGTGACATCTACGCCAAGCTCATTAAATATCCCGGCAAATTCATTGGCAATGTAACCAGCACCTGCAATCACGGCGCGTTTGGGTAGCTCCGGCAAATGAAACACTTCATTTGATGTGATCCCTAAATCGGCACCGGGTACATCAGGAATTGACGGCCATGCGCCCGTGGCAATCAAGATATATCTGGCGGAAATATCCCGTCCATTGGCAAGCCGCACATTGTTAGGGCCAGTTACGACCGCACGTTCATGAAATATCTCAACCCCATTGCTGACAAATATCTCGCCATATAGACCTTCTAACCGGTCAACCTCTGCAGCGACGTTGTCGCGCAAGGTTGACCAGTCAAAATGTGCACCATCTGTGTTCCAGCCAAAGCGTTTTGCATCCGCCAGATCTTCAGCAAAATGCGAACCATAAACCAGCAGTTTTTTCGGAACGCAGCCCCGGATGACACAGGTGCCACCCACGCGATATTCTTCGGCTACGGCAACGGTCGCGCCATGCGATGCTGCAATTCGTGCGGCACGAACACCGCCGGACCCAGCCCCTATTACAAACAGGTCAAAATCATAATCGGACATGTGGTATTTCTTTCAAATGGTACCGGTAATGTGGGTATGAGCACGCATTCCGCAAAGTGATTTTGTTCGTTACAAAAATCGAGCAAAATGAAGGTTTCTAGATATCGCCCAGTGCAGCCTCAATCAACGCGGTGGTCGACGGGTCAAAGCCGACAGGTCCGTTTTCCGCAATGTCCTTGGCGATCTGTTTTCCAAGCTCGACGCCAAATTGGTCAAATGGATTTATGCCAAGCAGTGTTGCATTGGCAAAGGTGCGATGTTCGTAAAAGGCAATCAATGCGCCGACAATAGCAGGGGTCACGTCGTCCAGCAAAATGGTCGTTGACGGACGGTCGCCGACATAATTGCGCGCCAGATCATCGCTATTGCGCCCCGACATGAGCGCAGCACCTTGTGCAAAGCAGTTGATGAGCAATGCTTCATGATGGGCGACATCAAAATCATGACCCGGCGTCTTGCTTGCAATAAACTCAACGGGAATAAGGTGTGTTCCCTGATGCAGCAGCTGGAAAACCGCATGTTGGGCATCGGTACCGACACCACCCCATGTAACCGGCGAACTGTGGCGACCAAGCGGGGCGCCTTTTGCCGTAACCGACTTTCCGTTAGATTCCATTTCAAGCTGTTGAAGATAATCGGGCAGCAATCTCAAACGTTCGTCATAGGCGAACACGGCGCGCGTCTGACTGCCCTTACACTGGGCATAAAAAAGATCTGCAAATGCCGCCAGTGTCGGCGCATTTTCGAGTGTGGGCGCGTTCCTGAAATGCCTGTCCATTGTCGCAGCGCCTTCAAGCATTTCTTCAAATGCCGACCAGCCCAGGCCAAGCGCGACCGGAAATCCGATAGAACACCATAGTGAATATCGCCCGCCGACTGCTTCGTTAAAGGGCAAAATGCGGCTCTCGTCGATGCCCCATTCAATCGCTTTTTCCGGATAGGCAGTCAGCGCTATGAATTGGGCATATGGATCTGCCACACCGCCTTTTTGCATCCATTCCATAGCGCTCGTCGCGTTCAACAGAGTCTCGGTTGTTGTGAAGGTTTTTGATGCCACAGCAACAAGGGTTTTTAACGGGTCCAAGTCCCGCGTGGCCTCTGCCAAAGCCGCCCCATCAACGTTGGATACGACTTTTATATCATATCGGGCATCGTCGCGGCCAAGTGCGTCCATCAACAATTTGGGTCCCAATGCCGAACCACCTATACCTATATGAAGAACATGTCGGATTTCACCAAAAGCCCCGACATCTATGGCATCAACCAAACTACGCATCCGCTTTTGCAATTCCCGTGCATGGGTGACAGCTTCTGCATTTCCCGATCCGCGTTCTGCTGTATGTTCAGCAGCACGGTCTTCGGTGGTGTTCACTATAGCGCCGCTAAACAGCGCCTCTTTCGCCGCCCCGAGTCCGGCATCATTTGCAAGTGCCGAAAAATCCGAGAGCAATCCGTCATCAAGATGCGTTTTTGAAAGATCAAAACGAATACCGCCAAGTTCAACTGTCAGCTTTGAAACACGGTCTGCGTCCCTCTCAAATAGGGCAATCAGCGTTTGTTCTTCATGCTGTTCAAGCGCTGTCCAATTGCTGTTCGTCATTCGCTTTCCCTATCATTTGGTAGTGAGAATCTCGGTACTGGCCATTAGCGCGGCTTGCTATTAGAAGGCCAGTTATTCCGTCAGCTATTGACAGCTAAATTGCGAGTTTTTGTGACATCAACCACCGAACAGTCTGAATCCGGTAACGCCGGAACCAATTTGCACCAGTCGTCCAGCAAGTCGTCCTCCGAATGGCGCGATTATGGTGCTTTCTTGCTGAAACTCGCTCTATTTGTGTTTATTTTGCGAAGTTTCATTGTGTCGCCGTTCAACATACCTTCTGAATCAATGCAGCCTCGCTTGCTGATTGGCGATTATCTATTGGTTGCAAAATGGCCTTATGGATACTCCAAGTACAGCATGCCGTTCTCGCTACCCATCATACCGGGTCGGATTTTTGCAAGTCAGCCGGAACGCGGCGATGTCGTTGTTTTCAAAGCGCCGCCGACGTTGAAGGATGATTATATAAAACGAGTTATCGGGTTGCCCGGTGACGTCATTCAAATGCGAGGTGGCATTTTGGAAATCAACGGTGTGGCGGTCAAAAAAGAGCGGATTGCCGATCTCGTTATTCCTGTATCAGACAATATGAAGGACGCCGCAGCGCTTGATGGCTCGCCCTTTCCATGCTGGCGCCCGGATTTTGAGGAGCGCGCCAAGGCGGGCGGAACACAGTGTCGATATCCGCGCTATACAGAAACATTACCGGGCGGAAAGACTTACGACATTCTTGATCTGGATTCTGGCTTGCCGGGGGATGACACCGAGGCGTTTGTTGTCGGTGAAGGCCAATTGTTCCTGATGGGCGACAATCGTGATCGCAGCGCAGATAGCCGCTTTCCTGCAGATGGGAAGGCAATCGGTATAGTACCTCAAGAATATCTGGTCGGCCGGGCATTAGTGAGTGTTTTTTCGACCGACGGGTCCGCCCGCTTATTGTTGCCCTGGACCTGGTTCAGCGCCGCGCGTCCAGAAAGAATTGGGCAAGGCTTTTGAACGAAATTTCTCAAGAAGAATGGCTATTTCAGCTGCTTCCCGTCCGGCCGAAAGATGTCGAAATATATCAACGGGCGCTCACACATGGTAGTACCGGACAACCAGACTATCAGCGCCTAGAGTTTCTGGGTGATCGCATCCTGGGACTTGTTATCGCCGATATTCTGTATGAGCGCTATGAATCGGAGGCTGAGGGACGACTTTCGCATCGGCTCAATGCACTTGTTTCAGGCACTACATGTGCAGAAATAGCGCGCGAAATAGAGTTATTTGCCTATATCAAATTGGGAAAGCAGGCACGCGATGACGGTGCCCAGCAAAGCGACAATGTGCTGGGCGACGCGATGGAAGCTTTAATCGGCGCCCTTTACCTTGATCATGGCCTTGATACCGCACGTATATTGATCGAACGGCTTTGGGGCCCTTTAATCGAAACCGCCAACGGCGCACCCAAACATCCTAAATCAGCATTGCAGGAATGGTGCGCCGCCAATGGCCGCAAGGTTCCTGACTATCAGATCACCAAAAAGGAAGGCCCACCCCACGCCATGCGCTTTGAAATCACTGTCACGGTAAAAGGTTTCGACCCCATCAGTGCCTCGGCAAACAGCAAACAAGCGGCAGAAACCGCCGCAGCGCTCGCTTTTCTGGAGGCTTATGCATGACCAAAAAATGTGGTCATGTCGCCATCATCGGCGCACCGAATGCAGGTAAATCGACATTGGTGAACGCCCTTGTCGGCCAAAAAGTAGCGATTGTCAGCCCAAAGGCGCAAACCACTCGCACGCGAATGCTGGGTGTTGCTCTGGAGGGGGAGACCCAGATTATATTGGTCGATACGCCCGGAATCTTTGCCGCACAACGCCGGCTTGATCGGGCCATGGTTGCCGCCGCTTGGGATGGTGCCGGTGATGCCGACCTGATTGCCTTGATTGTCGATGGACGCGCGGGAGCAGGCCCTAAAGTCGAAAAAATATTGGAAGGTTTGAAAAATCGCCCGGAGCGTAAATGGTTGGTGCTGAACAAGGTAGATATTGCAGCAAAGGAAAAGTTGTTATCTCTAACCTCTAAAATTACCGAGATTTGCGAATTTGAGCAGATTTATTTCATCAGCGCCGCGACGGGAGACGGCTTGGCAGAATTCAAAACTGCCCTTGCCGACACGATGCCCGATGGCGAATGGCATTTCCCTGAGGATCAGGTTTCGGACGCCACCGATCGTTTGATCGCGTCTGAAATCACGCGCGAGCAACTCTATTTGCAGTTGCACGAAGAATTGCCATATGCCAGCGCCGTTGAAACCGAAAAATATGTCGAACGCGATGATGGTTCACTGGAAATTCATCAGCAGATTTTGGTTGCCCGCCCTACACAAAGGGCAATTATATTGGGCAAGGGCGGAACTCGTATAAAAACAATCGGCGAAGCGGCTCGTATCGAACTCGCCAAGTTAATGGGAGTCCGGGTGCATTTATACCTTCACGTCAAAGTCCACGCAAAATGGGATGAAGATCGCAGTATCTATCGCGACATCGGGCTGGAATGGGTGGAATAGCGCTTGTAACGCCGTTCAATCATTCGGCCTTTTTCACCTTTTTTGCTGGCGCCTTTTTCTTGGGCGCTGCTTTTTTGGGGGCGGCTTTTTTCTTTGCCTTTCCCTTTGACGGCATGGCTGCACGCGCATCTATCAGTTGCGCGGCCTCCTCCAAAGTCAGGGCATCGGGCGCTATTGATTTTGGCAAAGTTGCATTGGTTACGCCATCGGTGACATAAGGACCAAAGCGCCCTTCCATTAACTTGATTTCCGCTTCGGTCCGCGGATGTTTACCCAGTTCTTTAAGTGGTGCCCGCGCCGCGCCGCGGCCACGGCCGGGGTTGGCCGCAGCCTCCGCTAGCTTGACGACGGCGCTGTTCATACCGGTTTCAAAAACCTCCGTCGTCGTCGTCAATCGCGCATATTTACCTGCATGCATCAAATAGGGGCCATAGCGTCCTATTGAGGCCGTCACCGGCTCTCCACTTTCAGGGTGCGCCCCTACGATACGCGGAAGTGACAGCAGCTTGACCGCCCATTCGAGGCCAAAATCTTCGGATGGGATATCCTTAGGTATGGACGCACGCTTGGCATCTTTGCCTTCGCCCATTTCAACATAAGGTCCAAATCGGCCCGACTTTCGGCTTATTTCCAATTCGGTTTCGGGGTGCACACCAAGGACTTCTGGACCAGTGTCTTCCCCGTTTTCACCGCCCGGCTGTGCAAATTTTCGTGTATATTTACAATCAGGATAGTTCGAACACGCCACAAAAGCACCAAAGCGGCCGCCGCGCAGAGCCAGTTTGCCTTCGCCGCATTTGGGGCAAAGCCGTGGATCGCTTCCGTCTTCAAGTTCAGGAAAAAGATAGGGGGAAAGAAATTTGTCCAACTCGGCCGTTATGTCGGACGGTTTTAAGTCCAGGACCTCAACTGTTTTTGGTTTGAAATCACGCCAAAAACTCTCCAGAAATACCTGCCACTGCGCCCTGCCACCGCTGATGTCATCAAGCTGATCTTCCAGACCCGCGGTATAATCATATGCGACGTAGCGTTCGAAATAACGTTCGAGAAAGGCTGTTAAAAGCCGACCTGATTCCTCAGTAAAGAAACGGTTTTTTTCCACCCGGACATAGGCGCGATCTTTTAGTACCTGAATAGTTGAGGCATAGGTCGAAGGTCGACCAATACCCAACTCTTCTAACCGCTTTACCAACGTGGCTTCGGAAAATCGCGGTGGGGGTTGCGTAAAATGCTGGGTCTTTTCTACTCCATGTTTTGCAGGAGAATCTCCGGCGGTCATGGGCGGCAGAATGGCACTGTCTTCGCCCTCGCTATCATCAAGCCCTTCTTCATAAACGGCTAGAAATCCAGGAAATTTCATGACCTGACCAGTTGCGCGCAACCCGGTTTGACCCGTGCCGTCGAGCAGATCGACTGTTGTGCGCTCCATTCTGGCCGAAGCCATCTGGCTCGCCATCGCGCGTTTATATATGAGGTCGTACAGCCGTCCATGATCCCCCGATCCCGCTTTATCTTTTGAAAAATCGGTCGGGCGAATGGCCTCGTGCGCCTCTTGTGCGTTCTTCGCTTTGGTTTGATAGACGCGTGGTTTTTCAGGTAAATAACCACTATCGAACCGATCGGCGATAGTTTTGCGAGCTGCTGAAATCGCGCTGCCGTCCATTTGCACACCATCCGTACGCATATAGGTTATGGCGCCGTCTTCATACAGCCCTTGCGCGACTCTCATCGTATGGCTGGCGGAAAAACCGAGCTTGCGTGCCGCTTCCTGCTGCAAGGTTGACGTCGTGAATGGGGGTTGCGGATTACGGGTAACCGGTCTTGTTTCAACATTGTCGACCAAGAAATTTCCTGACTCGACGGCCAATCGCGCGGCTTCGGCCTGTGGTTCGCTTTTCAGGTCCATTTTATCAAGCTTGACACCCACATGGCGGGTCAATCTTGCTTCGAATTTTTGCCCCTTATGTTCCATATTGGCCTTGACTGACCAATATTCCTGCGGCCGAAATGCTTCGATTTCACGGTCACGCTCAACAATCAGACGAAGCGCAACGGATTGCACACGACCCGCCGATTTTGCCCCGGGAAGTTTTCTCCACAAAACCGGTGAAAGGGTAAATCCGACCAGATAATCAAGCGCACGCCGGGCACGGTAGGCATCGATCAAGTCGATATCCAGCTCCCTCGGCCGCGCCATCGCCTCAGTCACCGCCGCCTTGGTAATTGCGTTAAACGTAACCCGCCCGACATTTTTTGGAAGCGCCTTTTTCTTCGCCAACACTTCCTGAACATGCCAACTAATAGCCTCCCCTTCACGATCAGGGTCGGTTGCGAGTATCAGGCCGTCCGCTTTCTTGGCTTCGTCGGTGATAGCCTTTAACTGCTTCGCCTTGTCTGCATAATTGTCCCACAGCATTTCAAAGCCGTTGTCAGGGTCAACCGAACCATCTTTCGGCGGAAGATCCCGAATATGTCCATAGGAGGCGAGTACCTTGTAGCCAGGCCCCAGATACTTCTCGATTGTCTTGGCTTTTGCAGGTGATTCAACGATGACTAATTGCATGATATTATGAACTTTTCTAAAATCTCTCGCGTACGCGTATAGGCTGATGGGGTTAATGGTGTGCCGTCAAGCCAAAAAATTCATGCCGCCAGACGCACTTTTCCACCTGCCCCGCGTTCCAATTTTCCAGCCAGTTCCATTTCCAGCAAAACCATCTGAACAAGTGATTGATTGCAGCCTGACTGGCGAACAAGTTCGTCAACCGAGACATAGGTCATCCCCATCAGGTTGATAACCGACTGTCGTTCTGCGCCCGTTTCTTCTGAAACTGGAAAAGTTGGAGGGACCTTGCCTGATGGGCGGCGAACCATTTGCGCGTCAATCGGTTGGATCAGTTCAGATATATCAGCTGCATTTTGCACCAAAGTGGCGCCTTCGCGGATCAACTGGTTACATCCGTGTGAACGGGGGTCGAGAGGGGAGCCTGGAATGGCCATAACCTCCCGCCCCGATTCTGCGGCGAGTCGTGCCGTGATGAGCGACCCCGATTTCGGGGCGGCTTCAATCACAACCGTTCCCAAGGCCAGTCCGGCGATAATCCGGTTGCGATATGGAAAGTGCCGGGCACGCGGTTCGGTCGCAGGCGGTTGTTCCGCAATCAGCAGCCCGCGCTCGGCAATGGCATTTTGAAGGTCCTGGTTCTCCGGCGGATAGACCACATCAATCCCGCCAGCGATCACTGCCACCGTTCCGCTATCTATCGACCCGATGTGGGCGGCGGTATCGATGCCGCGAGCCAGTCCAGATACCACCGAGATTCCGGCCTGCCCTAATTCGAACGCCAATGTCCGTGCAAATCTGCAGGCCCCGGCCGATGCATTGCGTGCGCCGACCATCGCGACCGTCGGTCGACCCAACAACCCGATTTCACCACGCACGGTGATGACCGGCGGCGCATTATCAATATGGGACAGCAATTCAGGATAATCGGCATCATCCATGAAGATATATCGTGCGCGTAATGCCGCGATGGCGGTCATTTCACGTTCTATCATCGCGGGGTTCGCCAGTATCGCCTTGGTCTCGCCGCCGCCTATTACCAAATCCGGCAACGCATCCAAAGCCTGCTTTGCGCTGCCGAAACGCGCAATCAACCGGCGATAGGTGACCGGACCAATGTTCGGTGAACGAATGAGGCGCAGTTTATCAAACGAGGTCTGGCCAAACGGCATTTTACAGGCTCAGACTTTACTTTTCCCGATTCGCGGTTCCGTACCGTGGATCAAATTTTTGATATTCGCATGATGTTTCCAGAAAATTATCCCCGAGCAGGCACCAAGCAACGGCACAAGTTCAAATTGCCGGAAATAAACAGCTGCGATTGGCGCCACTATTGCGGCGAGCAACCCTCCAACCGACGAAATCCGGAAAATCAGCAATGCGCCGACCCATGTGATCGCATAAACCACACCAATCTGCCAAAACAGTCCGAACAAGATGCCGGCATAGGTCGCGACCCCCTTGCCGCCTTTGAATTTTAGCCACACCGGATAAAGATGCCCGAAAAAAGCCCCTGCTGCGGCAAATACCATGGCACCGGGCAGAAATCGCTGCGCCAACCAAACAGCGGTCAGGCCCTTCAACAAATCGAGCAGCAAGGTTAGTGCGGCCAATCCTTTGCGTCCTGTCCGTAGTACATTTGTCGCGCCGATATTGCCCGAACCTATATGGCGAATGTCACCGCCGCCCGCCGCTTTTGTCAGCAACAGGCCGAACGGGATTGAACCGAGCAAATAGCCCAGAAACAATGCCGGAATAATGTTTGGCCAAATGGCGGTCATGGGGCGAATCCTCTAACTATCTGTATTACGTAGCTGTTTTGTTCCGCCTTCTCAAGTCAGCTTAACTTGCCTAAAACCGGTCATACCGATATCAGATCCCGATGTCGTCAAGCGATCCGAGCGCACCTTTACTATTTTTCGATTCTGGCATTGGCGGATTATCGGTGTTGCGTGAAGTCAGGCAATCCTTGCCATTCGCGCCTCTGGTCTATGCGGCAGACTATGCCGGATTGCCCTATGGAACAAAGAGCGAGGCCGAGATTATGGCCCGTGTCCCTGCACTGCTAGGCCGGTTGGTCGAACGATATCGTCCGCGCTTAATTGCTATTGCTTGCAACACCGCTTGCACCATTGCCCTGTCGCATGTCCGCGCTGCGCTGGATGTGCCCGTGGTCGGAACGGTTCCCGCGATCAAACCTGCGGCGGAAATGACGCAGACCGGAGTGATCGGTTTATTGGGAACTGCGGCAACGATCAGGCAAGCCTATGTCGACAGACTGCAAATGGCGCATGCGCCAGGCATGACTTTGTTGCGCCATGCCGCCCCTGAACTGGTGCATGCCGCTGAATCCAAGCTGAGGACAGAATGTGTCGACCCCCAAGTGTATCAAGATGCGATGCGCGGCCTGACCAATCACCCGGATGGTGACCGTCTGGATGTCGTTGTTTTGGGATGCACCCATTTTCCATTGGTTCAAGACGAATTGGCCGCCGCTTCAAATGGGATTCGCTTTGTTGATGGATCTGCAGGCATAGCCAGGCGCATATCCCATCTTACTGCGGAACAAAATTGGCCACCTGCCCCAACAGACGGCATATTTGTAACGACCGGGAACGTTCAGGACATCAACGCTTTGCGCCCTGCGCTCGCAACATTCGGTTTGACCCAGATCAAATCACTTTAACCGCTTCCGGGCTATAGAGGCAATTGCAACGACGGTTATTGCAAGTCGTTCGCGCTGGATTTTTCCGTTTCCGGCGATTAAGGGCGACTAAATGCTGCCGAGGCAGTCCATATCGGGGTGTATGTTCCGTGAATTACGATGCAGTTTTTGACAAGGCCATTGACCGTCTCCACGCTGAGGGGCGTTATCGCGTTTTCATCGACATTTTGCGAAACAAAGGGGCCTATCCCAATGCGCGGTGCTTTGCCGGGCATAATGGACCAAAACCGATTACGGTGTGGTGCTCCAATGACTATCTGTGCATGGGCCAGCATCCGAAAGTTATTTCCGCGATGGAAGAGGCTTTACACGATGTCGGCGCCGGTTCGGGTGGAACCCGAAACATTGGTGGCAATACGCATTATCATATCGAACTGGAACATGAACTTGCCGATCTTCATGGCAAGGGTGGGGCGTTGCTGTTTACGTCCGGCTATGTATCGAACGATGCCACCTTGTCGACCCTGGCAAAGGTTCTGCCCGGATGTATCATTTATTCCGACGAGCTCAATCATGCGTCGATGATCGCCGGCATCCGCAATGCCGGATGTGAAAAGCGTGTATGGCGTCATAATGACATAGCTCATCTTGAAGAGCTTCTGGCTGCCGACGATCCCGAAGCACCGAAATTGATTGCTTTTGAAAGCGTATATTCAATGGATGGTGATGTAGCGCCGATTGCGGCCGTATGCGATCTGGCAGATAAATATAATGCGCTGACCTATTGCGACGAAGTGCATGCGGTTGGTATGTATGGCGCACGCGGTGGCGGTATTACCGAACGTGACGGCGTGGCAGACCGGGTAACCATAATCGAGGGCACCTTGGGCAAGGCCTTTGGCGTGATGGGCGGATATATTGCCGCGGATCAAAAAATCGTCGATGTCATCCGCAGCTATGCACCCGGTTTTATCTTCACAACATCGCTTTCACCGGTGCTGGTTGCTGGCGTGTTGGCGGCGGTCAAACATCTCAAATCGTCGAGCGAAGAGCGCGATGCCCAACAAGCCAACGCGGCAATGTTGAAGGCACTTTTTGCAGAGGCTGGCCTGCCTGTTATGATGAGCAATACGCACATTGTGCCACTGATGGTGGGGGATCCGGTCAAGGCCAAAAGGATCAGCGACACGTTGCTGGCCGAATATGGCGTTTATGTGCAGCCGATCAACTATCCAACCGTACCGCGCGGCACCGAACGCCTGCGTTTCACGCCGGGTCCGCATCATGACGAAAATATGATGCGCGAATTGACCGATGCGCTTGTGGAAATCTGGGGGCGGTTGGAACTGCGCGTCGCCCAAGCGGCTTAACCTACCATCTGAATATAAGTATCGCGGTCGACATTGCCACCTGACAATGTGACGACGGTTATTGGTTTTGCCGTCACCTTGCCCGACATGACCGCCGCCAAAGCGACGGCGCCGCCCGGTTCAACGACCAGATGCAGTTTTTCAAATACAAGCCGCATCGCCGCGGCCACTTCGGATGTTGATACCGCAACGCCTTTCGACACCCGATGCCGCAGCACTTCAAAATTGATTGGGTAGGTTTGCGGGGTTTGCAACGCATCGCACTTCGTTGGATAACCAAGGTCACGCACAGGCAAAATTTCATCGGCCTCAAGTGATCTTATGACGTCATCCCATCCTTCGGGTTCGGCAATAACCATTTCGGCATCGGGACAGGCCAATGAAAGACCCGCTGCAAGCCCTCCACCACCGCAACACGCCACAATTTGGTCTGGACCGCCCAACCCTCTGTCTTTTAGCTGATCGATGATTTCTATACCGGCGCTGCCTTGCCCTTCGATCACCCATGGATCACCATAGGCATGCACTAATGTAGCGCCGCTTTTTGCGATCAGCCCTGCAGCAATTTCATCCCGCGATTCGGTTGCACGATCATATAGAATGATGTCTGCCCCATATGCCCGGGTCGCGTCGAGTTTCGTTTTGGGGGCATTGGACGGCATGACAATCGTCGCGGCGATTCCAAGCCGCTTTGCCGCCCACGCGACACCTTGGGCATGGTTTCCACTTGAAACGCCGACCACCCCCCTCGCCTGTTGCTCTCGCGTCAAATCGGTAAGCCGGTGCCAGGCTCCTCGAATTTTAAATGCACCGACAGGTTGCAGCATTTCTGCCTTGCACCACAATGTTATGCCGTCAATTTCCAACGGCAATAAAGGAGTTTGGGGCAGGATTTTGGTAATCTTTGCCGCCGCGCGCACTATTCCTGCATGGTCTGGTTTACGGCCGGGTGAGAGCAATTCTTGTCCTGTCATAAAAGACCCCTATATGCGTGCGCTAACGAATCCCTGATAAAAGGAACGGGCAAATGAGCAAGGTGTTGGTTATTGGCGCAGGCGGCGTTGGTTCGGTGGCTGTCCACAAGATGGCAATGAACCCCGAAATTTTCAGCCATATCAGCCTTGCGAGCCGCACCAAATCGAAGTGCGATGCGATTGCGGATTCGGTAAAGGCCCGCACCGGTGTTGACATCGATACCTATGGATTGGATGCGGATGACATCGCGGCAACCACCACGCTGCTGAACAGCATCAAGCCTGCCTTGGTTGTAAACCTTGCCCTGCCGTATCAAGACCTCAATATCATGGAGGCCTGCCTTGCGGCTGGCGTGCATTATATGGACACCGCCAATTATGAACCTTTGGATGTCGCCAAGTTCGAATATCATTGGCAGTGGGCATATCAGGACCGTTTCAAGGATGCTGGCTTGACCGCGCTGCTTGGTTCCGGTTTCGACCCCGGGGTCACCAGCGTCTTCACCACCTATCTGAAAAAGCATCATTTCGACCGGATCGACACGCTCGACATTTTGGATTGCAATGGCGGTGATCACGGGCAGGCCTTTGCCACCAATTTCAATCCGGAAATCAACATCCGCGAAGTTACGGCCGTGGCGCGGCATTGGGAAAATGGTGATTGGGTCGAAACACCGCCCATGTCGGTAAAGCAGAGCTTTGATTTTGAGGCGGTTGGCCCCAAAAACATGTACCTCATGTATCATGAGGAAATCGAAAGCCTGAAAACCCATTTGCCCGAGATCAAGCGCATACGGTTCTGGATGACCTTTGGCGATGCTTACATAACGCACCTCAATGTGCTTCAGGCCGTCGGCATGACGCGAATTGATCCCGTGATGTATGAAGGCAGGGAAATCATTCCGTTGCAGTTCCTGAAGGCTGTTTTACCGGAACCGGCGAGCCTTGGCCCGACGACCAAGGGCAAGACCAATATCGGCTGCATCGCGACCGGACTTGGCAAGGATGGCAAAGAAAAGACGCTCTACATCTACAATATCTGCGACCATGAAGACGCCTATGCCGAAACCGGCAACCAAGCCGTCAGCTATACGACAGGAGTTCCTGCGATGATCGGCGCAGCGATGTTGGTGACGGGCAAGTGGTCGGGCGCTGGCGTCTGGAACATGGAGCAGTTCGATCCCGATCCGTTCATGGACATGCTGAACGCACATGGCCTGCCTTGGCAGGTGAAGGAACTCGACGGACCTTTGGGTTTTTGATTTCTGGTTCTCGCAGAGGTGCAGAGATCACGCAGAGACCGCAAAGGGGTATGAATGCGAATTGATGAAATCAGCGCTATCGTTGTGGATGAATGCATTTCTATCCATAGAGAGCTTGGGCCAGGCTTGTTCGAAAGCGTTTACGAGACGATTTTAGCTGGCGGGTTGGAAGCAAGGGGGCTGAAAGTAGCTCGGCAAGTGCCCGTACCGCTCATTTTTGATAATCATGCATTCGAAGCAGCATTTAAAATAGACATTCTGGTCGATGATCGACTCATTCTCGAAATCAAGTCTGTGGAAAGACTGGACAAGGCCCATGCCCGTCAATTGCTTACCTATTTGAGGATATTTAAGCAGCCCGTCGGGTTGCTTCTGAATTTTTCCGAAGCAACCATGAAGGACGGCATCCGTCGTATGGTGAACGACTATAAACCAGAATAGGCTCTCTGCGGTCCCTGCGCGAACTCAACGTCTCTGCGAGAACCAAAAACAGGATGATAATATGGAAACCAAAGCTGGCGATCCCGGGGCCTTTGCCCGATTTGATTTAAACCGCGTCCCCTCGCCCGCCTTTGTCGTGGACGAAATGGCGATCCGGCGAAATCTTGCCATTCTGGCCGATGTGAAGGCAAGATCGGGCGCCAAGATTCTGGCTGCCATGAAGGCTTTTTCCATGTGGGAACTAGCGCCTGTTATCGGCGAATATCTCGACGGTGTCTGCACCAGCGGATTGTGGGAAGCCCGCTTGGCGAGCGAGAAATATCGCGGCGAAATTGCGACCTATTGCGCGGGCTATAAAGAAGCCGACATGGCGGAGATTGTTGGCATCTCGGACCATGTGATCTTCAACAGCCCGACCCAACACCGCCGCTTTGCCTCTTTCCTGAACGACAGCACCGATGTCGGTCTACGTATCAACCCCGAACATGCCGAGGGCGAGGTCGCCAAATATGATCCCTGCTCTCCGGGCTCACGCCTCGGTTTTCCAGTCAGCCAGTTGAGGGCGGAACATCTCGAAGGTGTTTCTGGCCTGCATTTCCATACGCTATGCGAACAGGATTTTGCTCCGCTCAAACGGACATGGGACGCCCTGAAACCCAAAATCGCACCCTATTTCAGCCAGATCAAATGGCTCAATTTTGGCGGCGGCCATCACATTACTCGTGCGGATTATCAGCGCGAAGAGTTGATCTCCTTTCTGCAATCGGTTCGGGCCGAGACCGGTCTCGACGTTTATCTGGAACCTGGTGAAGCCATTGCCCTAGATGCAGGGATATTGGTCGGCGAACTGCTCGACATGTTTGAAAATGGCATCGGCGTCGGGATTACGGACATCAGCGCCACATGCCACATGCCCGATGTCATTGAGGCGCCCTATCGGCCCGCCATGCTTGGCGAACGGGATGATGGCCCTGCCATCCGCCTTGGCGGCCCATCCTGTTTGGCGGGCGATATTATCGGCGATTACCGATTGCCCGTATCTGCCGAACCCGGTGCCCGCTTCGCCTTCCTCGATCAGGCCCATTATTCTATGGTCAAGACAAACACCTTCAATGGTGTACCTTTGCCCTCCATATGGCTCTGGAACAGCGCGACAGACGAGTTGAAATGCGTCAAGCAATTCGATTGGACCGAGTTCCGGGACCGGCTCAGCTAAAAAACTACACGAATCGCTTTACAACCGTCCCTGTTTTTCATAATGCGCTCATCCGCTGCCCCAGGGGGACTTCCAATAACCGCAAGGCAGCCTTGTTGTTTCTGTTTATTTTTTGGGGGTCCCTTGAGTTGTACGAGAACATCGACGCACTTGCTGTAGTCCGGAGCACAAGCCCGGACGAACCAATCACGCTCCTTCGCCCGCACGCCGCAACGCGCGCTGCCCGTTTCTTCGTTGAGAAGTTTCAGGGTAAGTCGCTCTATGCGGTTAAGGCCAATCCCTCACCTGCCCTGCTTGAGCTTCTTTGGGATGCCGGCATTACCCATTATGATGTTGCATCGCTTGGCGAAGTCCGGTTGGTGAACAAGTTTTTGCCGGATGCGAAATTGTGCTTCATGCACCCGGTAAAATCCGAACGTGCCATCGCGCAGGCTTATCACAACCACGGCGTTCGTACATTCAGCCTCGACAGTCATGAAGAACTGCAAAAGATTGTGCGCGCCACCAAGGGCGCAACCGATCTTGAACTGTGCGTCCGCATTCGGGTTTCGTCCGAACATGCGAAACTGAGTCTTGCGTCCAAATTCGGGGCCGATCCGTCGGAGGTGGCGGACCTGCTCGTCGCTACGCGACAAGTCGCCGACGCCTTGGGAATATGCTTTCATGTTGGCAGTCAGGCAATGTCCCCTGCGGCCTTTGCCGAAGCGATGGGGCATGTTCGTGCGGCCATTGTAAAAGCGTCTGTAACGGTCGATATAGTGGATGTCGGCGGCGGTTTTCCGTCAGTATATCCCGGTATGGAGCCCCCTGATCTGGAAAGCTATTTCGACGTTATCCACACAATGTTCGAAGATTTGCCAATCAGCTATTCAGCAGAGCTTTGGTGCGAACCGGGTCGCGCCCTATGTGCAGAATATGCGTCATTGCTGGTCCGGGTGGAAAAGCGGCGTGGCCGCGAACTGTATATAAATGACGGTGCCTATGGATCATTGTTCGACGCCGCCCATGTTGGCTGGCGCTTCCCTGTGACATTGTTGCGCTCGAACACGGCGATTGGCACACAAATGGCCGAATTCAGCTTCTACGGCCCTACCTGTGACGATATGGACTATATGGCGGGGCCATTTATCTTGCCGGACGATATCAAGGCCGGTGATTATATCGAAGTCGGGATGCTTGGCGCCTATGGTTGCGCGATGCGGACCGAGTTTAACGGCTTTGGTGAGACTGAAACGATTATTGTCGAGGATGCGCCCATGGCAACACTTTATGGCGACGTTCGCGATAATGACGCTGTCCATCGGCCGATGCGGACATCTACATCCCACCAATAAGTTGCAATTGACAATTTAATTTTAGTGAAGCACCCTCCCTGTCATAATAGACAGAGAGGGTCTTTACATGGATACGTCAATATTGGCACCAGCAGCCGTGCTGGTCGCTTGGTCGCTCGTGATGCTTCTATGGATGGCAGCCACACGTTTTCCTGCCATATTCAAATCCGGGATGGATCTTAAAGCCGCACCTCCGGGCGGTCGCGGACAGGATTTAGAGGCTGTGTTACCCGCCAATGTGAATTGGAAATCCCATAATTACACGCATTTGATGGAGCAACCGACGATATTTTATGCGGCGGTTCTGATTATCGCGGTGGCCGGTGCATCAACGCCTTCAATGGTCAATTTGGCGTGGGGCTATACGATTTTACGGATTATTCATTCGCTTTACCAATCACTGTTCAATGTGGTGATGGTGCGTTTTTCGATATTCGTTCTTGCAACCATCTGTCTGGTGGTGCTTGCCGTGCATGCCGTCATAGCAACAATTTAGGGGGATTTTATAATGCATAGCGATATTCTTCAGCCCGTGGCGGTACTGGCCGCATGGACCATGATTATGTGGGTTTGGATGTACATCACCCGAATTCCCGCCATGCAAAAGGTGAAGGAACTGGATCTGAACAAATGGACGGGTGGCAAGGGAAGCGATCTGGATCAGCTATTGCCTTCTCATATCCAATGGATAGCCCATAATTACAACCATTTGCATGAAGCACCTACGGTATTTTATGCCGTTGCCCTGTTGCTTGCGATTTCCGGTTGGGGCGATGGTCTGAACGCGACCATTGCCTGGGCCTATGTGGGCTTACGCATCGCACATAGTCTGGTTCAGGCATTGTGGAATCGTATCATTGTCCGCTTCACGCTTTTTGCTTTATCGTCTTTGGCACTCATGGCGCTGACAATACATGCTATGATGGCCGTTTTTACTAACGGGTAAATTGCCCGACAAGCTCGATATGGGTTGACCAGCGGAACTGACCAATCGGCCAGATCCGCTGCAGCCTGTATCCGGCAGCGACCAATGTTTTGGCATCACGGGCAAAACTGGCTGGGTTGCAGCTGACATAAGCAACATCGCCCACATCGGATGCGGCCAGTTGTGCAACCTGTTCTTTTGCGCCCGCCCGCGGGGGATCGAGTATGACGGCCTGAAACTTGTTCAGTTCCCCGGCGCTGAGTGGCCGTCTGAATAAATCTCGATGTTCGGCAAAAATGGAACGCCCTGCTCGACCCGCAGCGGCCTTAAGCCCCGTTATTGCTTCTCGATCCGCTTCACCTGCATAAACTTTGACGCCAGTACCAAAAGAAAGAGCAAACGTACCTAATCCGGCGAACAAATCGGCAATCAGGCTTTTGCCACTGGTAATTTCATGGACTGCCGCGATCAACGCCGCCTCTCCATCACAGGTTGCCTGCAAAAATCCATAAGGCGTGTAAGCAACGGCCACCCCGCCCAATGATATAGTAACAGGCTCAGGTTCCCAGAATGGAACGGGGCCATAGCCCTCATCCAGCGAAAGGCGGGCTAGGTGATAGGTTTTTGCAAATTCGGACAGCGCTTCATGTGTGTCCAGATCATTGGCAATCCAGTTTTCAATCAGCACATCAACGCCCTGATCCACCACGGCCAGTTTTATCTGCACCTGCCGTGCACGATTGAGGCGCGGCGCAATCAGTGCACGCAATGGATTTAGAAGCGCGAACAATTGAGGCGCCATGACGTCACATTGTTGCAGATCTATAATGCGGTGACTTTTTTCTGTACTAAACCCTAAGTGCAATTGCTTGCCAGCCCAGGCCGACCGCACCGCGACGCGGCGCCGCGATGTCGGGGGCGAAAGATGAACCGGCATCACCTCGCCTATGTCCACCTGTTGCGTGGCCAATGCGTGCGTCACACGCCCCGCGATAAAGGTCCGCAGACTGTCTTCATCAAGATGCTGTAACTGGCACCCGCCGCACAAGGGGAAATGCCGACATGGCGGGGTTGCGTGATGCGGTCCGTGAATCAAGCCTCCCAATGGATCAAGCAGGTCGCCGGGCGCGGCATGGGCAACATAGCGGCCATCTGCGGTAACGCCGTCGCCTCGTGCAGCGACCCTGATAACTTCATTTGAAACGGTCATAGCGCCCCATGCCCGTGATGCCGATGGCAATCAACCTGCGTCTTTACCGCTTTCTGACTGATTTCCTTTTATCTGGGCGGGTAATCTGTATTTATCGTCGCCCGAGCTTACTTCGATCAGACCCTTGTCCAACACGATAATCCGTGTTTCGTCAAACCCGTCGGCTGGCACCAGCCCCCTGCCATCGGTCAATATATTAAAGCGTCGAAATCCGCCATCCGGATGACGAATAACCAGAATCTGACCGTCACCACCTGCACTCTGCTCGGTTGAACATATGCGTTCAAAACGAGAGGAACCTGACAATGCACACTCCACCTTGCCATTGCGGGCGGCATCTTGTGCGGTTTTCCGTTCGGCATCGCTCTGGTCCCCGCCACCACAAGCAGACAGGGTCAAAATAATCAAATATGAAACGGCTAGCCTAGATATCCGCATATATATGAGTCTCGGCCTTTCCGCCGGGATGCGTAACCGCGCCTTGATAGGCTGGGCCGACATTCTGGGCATAACGCCAAAGTGCGCCTGATGCATAATCCGTTGAACGCGGAACCCAGCGCTTGCGCCGCTCTTCCAATATTTCGGTGGCGACATTAAGATCAATGACGCCCTTGTCGGCGTCGATCATGATTTCATCGCCATCTTCAATCAGTGCGATTGGTCCGCAATCTGCTGCTTCAGGTCCAACATGCCCGATACAGAACCCCCGTGTCGCACCTGAAAAGCGTCCATCTGTTATCAACGCCACTTTTTCGCCCATGCCCTGACCATAGAGCGCGGCAGTGGTCGACAACATTTCGCGCATTCCGGGGCCACCCTTTGGCCCTTCATAGCGTATAACGATGACCGAACCTTCGCGAATTTGACGCGCTTCCACCGCGGCGAAACAGTCCTCTTCGCAATCGAACACTTGGGCAGGGCCTGTAAATGTCAGGCGCTCCATTCCGGCGACTTTTACAATCGCTCCATTGGGTGCAAGTGTTCCGCGAAGACCGACGACGCCGCCCGTTGGCGTGATTGGCGCATTGGCGGGGTAAATCACTTTTTGATCAGGATTCCAGGTAATCTCTTCGATATTTTCCCCCAGTGTCTTGCCGGTGACAGTCATGCAGTCGCCATGCAAAAGCCCCTCGCTCAATAGGGATTTCATCAGCATATACACTCCGCCTGCATCATACATGTCGCGGGCTACAAATTGCCCACCGGGCTGCAAATCGGCCATATAGGGGGTTGTTTTGAAAATATCGGCGACATCGAACAAATCAAAAGCAATGCCGGCTTCATGGGCCATAGCAGGTAAATGCAACGCACCATTGGTGGAGCCGCCCGTAGCAGCAACAATTCGTGCTGCATTTACAAAAGCTTCGCGCGTACAGATGTCACGCGGCCTGATGTTTTTGGCAAGCAAATCCATAACCTGCACGCCCGCTGCATGGGCGATCTGGTCCCGCGTGGAATAGGGCGCTGGCGCCATGTTGCTGTTTGGTAGTGACAGGCCAATCGCCTCGCCAACACACGCCATTGTATTTGCAGTATATTGACCACCACATGCCCCATGCCCTGGACAGGCGACACGTTCCAACTCTTCAACTTCAGCTAATGGGCATGCACCAGCGGCATATTTACCAACAATTTCAAACACATCTTTAACCGTCACATCCTTGTCCCGGTACCGGCCCGGCAAGATCGAACCGCCATATACAAAGATTGACGGTACGTTCAGACGTAACATGGCCATCATTATACCCGGCAGCGATTTGTCGCATCCGGCAAAACCCACCAACGCATCATAGCAATGGCCGCGAACCGACAATTCCACCGAATCCGCGATGACTTCACGGCTAATCAGGGATGATTTCATGCCCTGATGACCCATGGCGATGCCGTCAGTAACGGTAATCGTGTTAAATCGGCGAGGCATCCCCCCGCCCTGCTCCACGCCTTTTCGGGCGATATCCGCCTGTGCGTCAAGTGTCGTATTGCATGGGGCGCTGTCGTTTCCAGCCGAAACTACGCCCACAAAAGGACGGGCAATCTCTTCAGCAGTCAGGCCCATTGCGTAATAATAGCTGCGATGAGGTGCGCGCTCTGGCCCCACCGAAACGTGACGGCTGGGCAATTTCGATTTGTCAAATTGATGCGGCATTTTTAACTCCTGATACAGGCGCGCCTCTATGGCTTTTGCAACCCCAAGCCAAGCTTTTCTGAAACATAATGGCACATTTCGGTCAATATCCGTGCGAATCTTACCTGTCCTGCACTATGTTCAACCTCATTCTGGCGCAATTCAATGCCGATATAGGGAATAGAATTGGCCTCGGCATGGCGGTTCATCGTCGCGTTCAGCGCCTTACCTGAATAAGGCAATTGATCGCCCACCTTTATTCCCGCTTCATCCAAAAAGCGGATCGCGAGTTTCGACGGAATTTCGAAGTCATTATATAATATCCCGACTTCCCATGGGCGCTGCTCGTCCGGTCGGCTGCTTAACCGCGGGGTGAAGCTGTGGATGGAAAGGATGAGTGCTGGCCGCTGATCCTGCAAAATCGAAGACAGCCGATCATGGTAGGGCGTATAATATCTACCAATCCTTGCGGCCCGCGCCTCTCCATCCAGGCAGTTCCCCGGAATGAAAAGCCCGTCACTTTGACCGGGTATGACATCGCTTTCGTCGGGATATCGATTCAAATCGGTTACAAGACGAGAGACATTTCCCAATATCGCAGCGCAGCGATAATCATTTACTATATGCTCCGCGACATCAGCAACGCCAATGTCCCATGCAATATGGCGGAGCATTTGGTCGGGGGCGATCCCAAGATCAATGTCCGGTGGAATTCTGTTGGATGCGTGGTCGCCGACGATCAGCAGGCCATTTGGCACAGGTACGCCCAATATGCGGTAAGGTGCGTCCGTCATCGCAGTTGACCTGCCATTGTCCACCATCCCGGGTGCATAGCCGAAATTTCAGTACGAACCTGTTCCAGCATTCCGGCATCTTCATAAAGTGCAAAACAGGTCGCTCCTGAACCAGACATGCGTGATACAAGAGGGCGTGTGCTTTTCAAAAATAGGAGAATTTCGGCAATTTCTGGACATAATCTTATCGCCGGAATCTCCAGATCATTTCTACCGCCCAACAGGATGTCGCGGGCCGAGCCTTGCGGCATTGGCCCGCGATCAAGACCATCCCATGCTCGAAAAACCGGCGCTGTCGACAGCGGCTTATTGGGATTAACGAGCAAACAAGACAAGCCGCTGACATCATTTTCAACCTGTTCCAGCATCGTTCCGATACCACGCCCCGTGACGGGAACGCTACCTATACAGGCCGGGACATCTGCCCCCAGCAATGCTGCAATTTCAAGCAGCCTTTCAGTCGGTAAAGGCGCGCTGCTACAAGTGTTGAGTAAACGGAGTGCCGCAGCAGCGTCGGCGGATCCACCCCCCAATCCCGCTGCAATCGGCAGGCTTTTTTCCAAGCAAAATGCAACAGCTGGTGCGACACCGCCCGCATATAAATTTGCCGCACGAAATATCAGGTTATCACTGACGGATTCATCCGCGAGCCCATCCGCAAATTTGCCGGATAGGGTCAAAGAAAATCGATCGGAATTCGCACATGTCAGGTGATCGCCCTGGTCCAGAAAGGCAAAGACAGTCTCGAGTTGGTGATAACCATCCGCACGCCGCGCGCGAACGTGGAGGGCAAGATTGATTTTGGCATAGGCCGTCTCCAAGGCCGGGGCGATCAAGGCTTCGGCCCGGATAATCCGGTATCGATTTTCTGTAACAGCCGCTCCGCAGTTGTGCCGTCGGAGCTATAGCGGGCGACACGCCAGGCATAACGGGCATCACGTCGGCGTCCTAATGCCCAATATGTGTCGCCAAGATGCTCGTTTATCGCAACGTCCGACCCCGCCGCTTTCGCAGCCTTTTCAAGCAACGGCAAAGCGCTTGCAACATCCCCTTTGAGATAATAGGCCCAGCCGAGGGAATCGGCTATGGCACTGGAATCAGGGCTTATTTCATAGGCGCGCTTGACCAAAGCCAATGCTTTGGTGATATCCCCATCACGTTCGAGCAAAGAATATCCCAATAGGTTCAACCCTTCGGCGTTGTTGGGATCTGTGACGAGCAGGCGTTCAAGCTCCGCCTTTGCCGCGGGCCATTCATTGGCTTGTTCGAGTGCGGACGCAAGCAACAAGCGATAATTGGCCTGCTGCCGTGGTGCCAGTTTTCCAAAATCCTGTGCATTGGTAATTGCGCGATATATTCCAACAACCTCGGCTAAATTGCCGACCGCCTGCTGGGCTCGCGCCTCCAGCAATTGATTTGAAACAGACGTCGCATCCCGCGCAACGGCCTCTTTGGCGACGACCAGTGCCTGTTCGGGATTATCATCTTTTATTAAATAAGCGATCCTGCTTTCAAGTGCCGCGGGATAATAAGGCGAATCCAGCGGCACCGTCTCCAGCACAGCCAGAGCTTCACCCTGAAGTTTGTTGGCAAGTAAGCTATTTGCCAAAGCCAACAGCACATCCGGGCGCGATGGCGCAATCCAGTTCGCGATCCGGGCAAGGACAAGGCCTTCCTGCGGCTGGCTCTGCTCGGTCAACGCGGTGGAGATTCGGGCGTAAAATGTCGCTAAGCCGTTATCAGCGGTCATTTTTGCCGGTGTAATCTTTTTAGCCGCCGCCGAGCCTGCCGCAGCGCGCATCAACGCCGTAGCAAAGGCAGCGTCGCTATTTTCAAAAGCGAAAGCTTCGGCGCCGGATATCATGACATTGCGGACATAATCTCCTTTTTGTGAGGAGATTGAACGCAATCCCGTCTTTGCCGCATCTAATTGACCGGCTGCCAAATCAAAATAAATCCGCTGATCAGTCGAATAATAGGCAAGCACACCATTTTTTACCGGATCAACTTCAGCAAATCCGGCAGGTTGGCCCTGTTTGATCCTCAACCAGCTTTTGAGAACCGGCGACATGAACGCAAGATTGCCCCTGCCAGAAAGTTCATCGGCGGCGAGGTCGGCTAACTGAAAATTACGCTGACGCCATGCTTCGGCAAACAATATTAATGCGGTTTCTGCATTACCTTTTTTGTTCTGCGACTGGCCACGCGCCGCACGCACAGCTGCGGGCATATCTCCTGACCGGACTGCAGCGACAAATAGCCTGTCCGCGAGTATTTCGCTCTCAGGTATTGTGGCCTGCAATTTGAGATATCCCTCAACTGCGATACTGTCCAGCTCGCCGATTTCCGCAACACGGGCAGAAACATAGCGTTCGGCGAGATTTTCTGTTTTTGCTTCACCAATTGCCGGCATGGCTAAAAGTAAAGCGAAGCCACATGAAATCTTACATATTTGGATAATTTGGCCCACCGCCACCCTCCGGAGATACCCAATTGATATTCTGGTTCGGGTCTTTGATGTCGCACGTTTTGCAATGTACGCAATTCTGGGAATTGATTTGATAGCGCGGTTCCTTGCCATCTTCTTCAATCCACTCATAAACACCAGCAGGGCAATAACGGGTCGATGGACCTGCGAATTCCATGAATTCACTTGTTTTTTGCAAGTCCAAATTTTTCACTTGTAAATGTACTGGCTGGTCTTCGGCATGGTTCGTATTTGACAAGAACACGGAAGATAACCGATCAAAACTGAAAACGCCATCAGGCTTTGGATATTGGATAGGCGTTGAATCTACTTTTTTCTTGAGCGCCTTATGATCTGCATGGTGCTTCATCGTAAACGGCATCTTTATACCGAAATTTTCGAGCCACATGTTAATACCGGCGAACATCGTGCCCCAGAAATTCCCGAATTTCTCAACCAAGGGAAGGACATTGCGAACAATAGCCAGTTCTTTATAAATCCAGCTATTTTCATAACCGCTTTGATAGGCCGAAAGTTCGTCATGTGCACGCCCTGCGGCAAGCGCGTCGACTGCTGCATCTGCTGCCAACATGCCCGACTTCATTGACGTATGCGTGCCTTTAATACGCGGAACATTTAAAAACCCTGCGGTACATCCGATTAACGCGCCACCTGGAAATGCCAGCTTGGGGACGGACTGGAAACCACCATCGCTAATCGCACGCGCACCATAAGATACACGCTTGCCACCCGTCAGTATTTTCCTGATTTCAGGGTGTGTTTTCCAACGCTGCAATTCTTCAAACGGCGACAAATATGGGTTGGCGTAATTCAGCCAGACAACAAAACCTAAAGCGACCTGATTATTCGCCTGATGATATAAAAATGCCCCGCCATTGGCATCGCTCAATGGCCAGCCTTGGCTGTGGATCACGCGTCCGGCATGATGCTGCTCGGGCGGAATATCCCATAATTCCTTGATACCGATGCCATAAACTTGCGGTTCACACTCCGCATCAAGTGCAAATTTAGGTTTCAGCAATTTGGTCAAATGACCGCGCACGCCTTCTGCAAAAAATGTGTATTTTGCATGGAGCTCCAAACCTTGGGTATAGTCCGACTTGTGACTGCCATCACGGGCGATGCCCATGTCGCCAGTCGCGACACCCTTTACCGAGCCATCGTCATTATATAAAATTTCCGCAGCGGAAAATCCGGGAAAAATTTCAACGCCGAGATTTTCTGCCTGCCCGGCCAGCCATCTACACAAATTTCCCAGCGATCCTGTATAGGTACCCTTATTGTGCATGAACCCCGGGGTTAGAATATGCGGCACATTGAACTTGCCTGTTTTGGTCAATACCCAATGTTGATTGTCATTGACCGGCACTTCGGCAAGCGGGCATCCTTGTTCGCGCCAATCAGGAATCAGTTCATCCAGCGCCTTTGGATCGATAACCGCACCCGAAAGAATGTGCGCGCCTACTTCCGATCCTTTTTCAAGGATGCACACGCTGGTGTCGGGCGATTTCTGTTTGATGCGGATCGCCGCAGAAAGACCTGCTGGCCCCGCGCCAACGATTACAACGTCATAAGGCATCGATTCCCGTTCACTCATCGCCTTTTTCCTTTACCCCATCTTCTATTCGGGCCATCCTGAATATCGAACAACCTACGGAATATTGCCATGCCAAGCAATTGACCCCGCCGTCAACCGGTGACTGAAGGGAAATATGGAGCAGCAGAGACAAATCACCGCATCGCACATGGTCGAAGCTCTTACCAGTTGGTGGAATCTTGCGGGCCTTGATGCTGTGGTGTCCGATCAGACGGTGAATTGGCTGGCCATTGATGCACTGGAAAAATCTGTTGAAAAGCAGGATTTTAGTAAAATCGAAACGGCAGCCCCTGCCATTTCGATAGCGACCAAATCTCTGATTGCATGGCCCGGTGATATTGATCGGCTTAAAGACATGATTGCCAATGGCGCCGATTTGCCGGGGAATAAATTCGGCACAGCGTCACTACCAGCCGTTGGACCTGCAAAATCCGATATAGTGATCGTATCCGATTTGCCCGACGCCGATGATCTGGCGAGCGGCGCTCTGGACGGTGGTGCATCAGGTGCCTTGCTCAACAAAATGCTGGCTGCCATCGAGATTGATTTGTCCGCCTGCTATTGGACCGCACTTGCAACGACCCGCCCGTCAACCGGCGAAATTCCCGACGAATCTCTTCCCCAATTGACAGAGTTTATCAGGCATCAGATTGCATTGGTTAAACCCAATGCTATCATTTTGCTCGGCTCGTCGGCATGCAATGCTCTGCTCGGCGAAGAACTTCTGAAATCACGCAGGATTTTAGGGAAAATTAACCATGACGGGATCAGCATGCCTGTCATGACGACATTCCATCCGCGGACATTAATCGCACGGCCATCCTTGAAAGCTCAAGCTTGGCGCGATTTGCAGATGTTTGCAAAAAGGTCGGAATTGTGAAAAAAACTACGCTGCTATTTTTTGCAACTGCACTGGCCCCTTTGTCGACGGTACATGCAAATACCAGCGAAGGATTCCGGGCCATTGTGTCGGCACAGCCCGCACCTACCGTGTTGAATGCCAATGATAAAGCAGCCTTTGCCGACATTTATAGCGCTATTCGCGGTGAAAAATGGGTTGAGGCCGAAAAACTGATCGCGATAGCACCGCCAGGGCCAATGGCCGCCATGGCCACCGCCGAACTCTATCTTGCCCCCAATAGCCCCCTTGTCGATGCTGCGAAATTGCAAGCGCTGTTACAAAGCGCACCCTATTTGCCGCAGGCTGAACAATTGGCGAGAATGGCACGTAAAAGAGGCGTTGAATCACTTCCAGAACGCCCTGGCATCCGCCGATTTTCGTGGCTTGGCGGCGCGCCCAAGCGGGATTTGCCAAATAATGTTGCAAGCGATGCATTGCGAAACGAATTGCAGCTTTTCATTAAAAATGATGATCCGGCATCCGCAGAATTGTTGTTGGAAAGCAAGTCGGCCGAACTGTCTCCCGATGCGCTCACCGAATTGCGATATCGCGTTTCCTGGTCCTACTATATTGAAAATGATGACCTCTCGGCAAAGCGCTTGGCGGGTATTGCCCGCGTAGGCGGCGGGGAATGGGGAACGCAGGCAGCGTGGGCCTATGGCCTTGCATCATGGCGTTTAAAGGATTTTGACAGCGCCTTCGACGCATTTGATACGGTTGCGCGGCTGGCGACAAATGACGATTTGAAAGCTGCTGGGCTGTTTTGGAGCGCGCGTGCGGCGATGGCGGCAAAGCAGCCACAACAAATACAGGCCCGGATGCAACGGGCCGCACAATTGCCCGAAACTTTTTACGGTCTTCTGGCGAGTGAATCATTGGGCATGGAACCGATCGCCCGCAAAGCGGCGAAAATATCCAAGCTTGATTGGAACGCCCTAAAATCCCAGGAAAACGCATTTTTGGCGGTTGCGTTGACCGAAATTGGGCAGACGAAACTGGCCGATGAGGCTTTACGTTATCAGGCAAAAATCGGTGATGCGCGTCAGCATTCTAATTTGGCGCAACTCGCCGGATCCCTCAACCTTGCTTCGACCCAATTTTGGTTGGGACATTATGGGCCATCGCGGGATCAAAGCAGTGCCATGTCCAGATATCCCATGCCGAATTGGGAACCAAGCGGTGGGTGGCGCGTTTCGCCGTCGCTTGTTTATGCACATACCTTGCAAGAATCGTCGTTTCGCACCGATGTAGTCAGTGCGGCGGGAGCCCGCGGCCTGATGCAAGTGCGCCCGGGCACCGCGCAAGATATTGCGCGCGCCCGCGGAAACAGCGTCACGCCATCCGAACTGAGCCTGCCATCTGTCAATCTTGAATATGGGCAGTCTTATCTTGAAAGATTACGGGATATGCCAGCGACCGGTGGGCTTTTGCCCAAAGTTATCGCGGCCTATAATGCCGGACCGACGCCATTGGCCCGATGGAATTTGGAAATACGCGACAATGGCGATCCATTACTTTTTGTTGAATCGATTCCATATTGGGAAACGCGCGGTTACGTTACCATCGTTTTGCGGAATTACTGGATTTATGAAATGCGTGAAAACAAGGCATCAGGTAGTCTAACGGGGCTTGCACAACTTCTCTGGCCCAATTTTCCCGATGGTGAAGGAAATGTCGTCGCCCGCCGCATATCAGGAGGTTCCATTGCCGCTCGATGAAAGCAGCCCGTTCAAGCCCGTGAACATCGCATTATTGACGGTGTCCGATACCCGCACGACCGATGATGATAGCAGCGGGAATATTCTGGCGGACCGGATCGCCGCAGCAGGTCATAAAATTGTCGAACGTGCGATTTTACGCGACGATGTCGCGATGATCACCGCACGTCTGCACAATTGGATCGATGACGAGCGCATTGACGTGGTGATATCCACAGGCGGAACGGGACTGACCGGCCGTGATGTCACGCCGGAAGCTTTGGATCGTGTAAAGTCGAAAGATATTCCCGGTTTTGGCGAGTTATTTCGGTGGCTCAGCTTTGCCAATATAGGCACTTCCACGATCCAGTCGCGTGCCTGCGCTGTATTGGCACGGGGGACCTATATATTTGCTCTTCCCGGTTCAAATGGCGCGGTGAAAGATGGCTGGGACCAAATTCTGGTGCATCAACTCGACAGTCGACATCGGCCCTGTAACTTTGTGGAATTGATGCCAAGACTACGCGAGGTCTAGTTTGTTCTTTATTTGTTCCTGAACTTGTGCAATAAAGGTCATGTGCAAAAGGCAAACCATCCTGACTCGAAAAAAGGGCGCGGCGCTCCTTCAAACCGGACTTCTCTGAGGTTTAATCTACCTGATCGAGAATGGGATGGCGACTGGATGGACGGATGCCAGGTACATGATGGTGGTGCGCCGCAATTGCGTACAACAGTGACCGAGGAACATCCCAAATCCATTTTAAGTTTCAATACATCCCCCGACCTTCCTTTTGACAGATCCGTCAATGCCTATCGAGGGTGTGAACATGGTTGCATCTATTGTTACGCCCGCCCTAGCCACGCCTTTCATGATCTTTCCCCAGGTCTGGATTTTGAAAGTCGGCTATTTGCCAAACCCGATGCTGCAAAGCTTTTACGCAAAACACTTTCCAAGCCGGGTTATCGTCCGGCACCGATTGCGATAGGCACCAACACCGACCCGTATCAACCCATTGAACGAACTTACCGCATTACCCGCCAAATACTGGAAGTGATGGCCGAAACACGCCATCCGATCGTCATTACGACAAAGTCGGCAAAAGTGACGGATGACATTGCCTTATTGGCTGATCTGGCGAAGGATCAACTGACAGGAGTTGCGCTTTCGGTTACCACACTTGATGCAAAGCTTGCGCGGATATTGGAACCAAGGGCATCGACACCGATGAAACGGCTGGATGCGGTGCGCGATTTGGCCGATGCCGGAATTTATGTACATGTAAATATCGCGCCGATCATACCTGCGATAACTGACCATGAAATTGAATCGATCGTGGCCGCCGCTGCCGTTCATGGTGCGCGCAGCATATCGTGGATCCCCATCCGCCTTCCCCATGAAGTCGCACCATTGTTTCGTAATTGGCTGGATATGCATTTTCCGGACCGGGCGGACAAGGTGATGCGCATCATTCATGATCTACGAGGTGGTAAAGACAATGACCCGGCCTTTTTCAGCCGGATGCTCGGTGTCGGCGCTTGGGCCGATTTGATAAGGTCACGGATACGGATCGCCAAAGCCAAACATGCACTCGACAATTCCAAATGGAACATACGAAGCGACTTGTTTGTACCACCCAATTGCGATGGGCAACTCAGCCTGTTTTAGACTTAGCCAAAGCTGCTTTCGTCGCCATCCAATGGTTTAAAACGGATCAGCCTGCTCGTCTGGATCGCCGCTTGCCTGTTTACGACTGCTTTTCGATATTCGGCATCGGTGACCATATCCATGAATGCGGCGCTGTTGGGGTAACGGGCGATGAACGACATATCCCATTGCTTGTCATCCGGACCTATAACCATCGCTTCCATCTGGCCGCGCCAGATGATCGTACCGCCAACACGCTGGAAAATCGGACCGCTCGTTTTGCCATATTCACGATAGGCTTGTTCCCCGCTCCAACCCTGAGATGCATGTGGATGGTCGGCTGGATAGCGCGCTACGGCATTGAAACGTAGCAGGTTCAGCATATTGATCGGCACGTCGCGCGGCAAGGATTTGAATAGGTCAAATGCTTCACGCGTAGGGTCAATATAGGCGTCGGTCATAACTTAACCCTCCAAAACCAAGTCTTTGAATTGTTGACGCAAGGCTACTTTTTGAATTTTACCGGTTCCAGTGTGCGGCAATTCATCGACAAATAAAACGCGGTCAGGCATCCACCATTTAACGATACGTTCCGCAAGATAGGCTTTCACTGCGGCTTCGTCTATGTCTGCCCCCGGCTTTTTCACCGCAATCAGTACGGGCCGTTCGTCCCATTTGGGATGGGGTATACCAATCGCACCCGCCTCCGCTATGCCGGGACAACCTACGGCGATGTTTTCAAGCTCGACGGAACTAATCCATTCCCCGCCCGATTTGATCACATCCTTCACCCTGTCGGTAATCTGCATTGTCCCATCCGGGTGCAATACCGACACATCCCCTGTGTCAAACCACTGTTCGGCATCGACTGTGTCGGCGTCGGCCTTGAAATAGCGTTTGATTACCCAAGGGCCGCGAATTTGGAGGGCACCCGATGTCACACCGTCACGCGGGGCCACATTGCCATCCTTGTCAATGACCCGCAATTCGACACCAAAAGGAACCCTGCCCTGTTTGCAAACAACATCTATTTGTTCATCAAGTGTCAACTCATCCCAATTAGGTGTCGGCGCGCCCATTGTGCCGATGGGTGAAGTTTCCGTCATTCCCCAGGCATGGCTGACCCTAACACCTGATTTCATTAATCGTTCGATCATGCCACGCGGCGCCGCAGATCCGCCGATGGTCACCAAACGCAGTTTGCCAAGCGACGCATCTCGCCCCGCAGCGGATTCCGCATCAAGATGCCCAAACATGGAAAGCCACACGGTGGGAACGCCTGCGCTATGGGTAATGCCTTCATCCAGTATCAGCCGGTGCAAAATCGGCGCTTCATTAGTTGCCGAAAAAACAAATTTAACGCCTGCTGCAGCTCCTGCAAAAGGCAGACCCCAACTGGCGGCATGAAACATCGGCACGATCGGAAGCAACGCTGCTTGTGGGCTGAGATCGAATATTGCCGGTGCAATTTCGGCCATCGCATGCAACATTGTTGATCGATGTTGGTACAAAACACCTTTTGGGTTGCCTGTTGTGCCGCTGGTGTAACACAGCATGCATGGGTCGCGTTCGTCGCCTGTAGCCCATTCATAATGACCGTCTTGGGCAGCTATTAAGGCGCCATAGCTTTCGGCATCATCAAATATGATGTAATGCTCAACCGTTTTTAAATGCGGCTTTAATCGTTCGATTACGGGTTGAAACGCAGCATCATACATCAATACTTTGTCTTCGGCATGATTCATGATGTAGATCAGGTCTTCGTCGAACAGCCGAATATTGACAGTGTGAATTACGCCGCCAAAGCCGATCGCACCATACCATGCCGCAAGATGACGGTGGTGGTTCATCGCAAAGGTTGCGATGCGGTCGCCTTTTTCAAGGCCAAATCCGTTAAAGGCTTGCGACAATTTGCGAGCCTCGTCGGCAACGCCGGCCCAGTTTGAGCGTTCAATGCTGCCATCGGCCCAGCGCGTCACAATTTCACGGGTGCCATGCTCACGCGCCGCATAGTCGATCAATTGCGTGACCCGAAGGTCCCAATCCTGCATGCTGCCCTGCATTGTTCTCTCCTGTTTTTTATATCTTTAATGTACCAATGCCAAAACAGGCCCCAAGGGCGCAAGCTCTACATTATCGACACCTTCTATCGATTTCACTTTATCCAGCAATGACGCGTCCAATTGGTAGCGGCGGCCCAGCATGATATGTGTCCATCGGCCATCTGCTGTGCGCGTTTTGACCACCAGTTCGCTTTTACCACCATGCAAGGGTTCCACCAGTTGCGCCAGTTGCGACATCCCCGTTTCGCTAATAATATCAAGTTGCATCTTCAGACGCGCATTGCTTGTCAGGCTGGCAAGTGGTTTTGCGTTCTTAACCGTAAAGCTGGGAACTTCATCACCCGGCCGCATATCCATTTCACACGAAAGCAATAGACAAGCCGCTTCTTTCGCCCATTCGGACAATTGCACGCCGACGGCTTCATCGAAACAGCGTACCGAAAACTGGCCGCTTTGATCGGAAAAGTCGGCAACCATGAAACGCTTGCCTTTGCGTGATTCTCGCCAGCGAACGCCTTCGATCAAGGCTGACATTGTTGCGGCGCGGCGCACGCCTTCTGGGATTGGACCGCTTTCAAGCCAAATACTATATGATTTCGCACCGTGACTGGCAGCGATGGCATCGAATTGGGAACAGGGGTGGGCCGAAAAATAAAAGCCAAACGCCTCTTTTTCCCGGTTCATCTGTTCGCCCAAAGTCCAGTGCAAATTCTGGTCGATCCGCAATTTTGCGATATCGGATCCACCTTCACCAAATAGCCCGCCTTGGCCACTTTCACGCGAATCGCGTGCAGATTGTGCTGCTGCCAACAAGGTTTCGGCGGCGGCATGGACCGCTGCCCGATTGGAATCTAGTGAATCAAACGCACCCGATGCCGCAAGATTTTCAAGGCTGCGTCGGTTCAATTGTGCAGGATCAGCCCGGTTGGCAAAGTCATCAAGGCTGGCAAAAGGGCCAGCGGTATCACGTTCAGCCACCAACACTTCCATCGCACGTTCGCCTACATTTTTTACGCCGCCCAGGGCATAACGAACAGCAAGCCCCCCTTCACCATCACTTTCGACAATATATTCGGCTTCGCTGCGATTGACGTCGGGCGGCAAGCAGACAATGCCCAGTCGACGCATATCATCAATGAAAATACCAAGCTTGTCAGTCTGGTGCATATCAAAGCACATGGATGCGGCAAAAAACTCCTCGGGATGGTGCGTTTTTAACCAGGCAGTCTGGTAAGCAAGTACAGCATAGGCCGCCGCATGGCTCTTGTTAAAACCATAGCCGGCAAATTTGTCGATCAAATCAAACAATTCATTGGCACGGTTGGGTGGAATGTCGTGCGTCGCACACCCTGTCACGAAACGTCCGCGCTGCGCGTCCATTTCCGACTGGACCTTTTTACCCATGGCACGGCGTAAAAGATCGGCCTCGCCCAAGCTGTAGCCCGCCAATATTTGCGCGGCCTGCATAACCTGTTCCTGATAAACAAAAATTCCGTAGGTTTCGTTTAAAACTGGTTCCAGCAAATGATGCGGATATTCAATTGTCTCTTCGCCATTTTTTCGGCGACCGAACATCGGAATATTATCCATGGGTCCCGGTCGATACAACGACACGAGCGCGATGATGTCACCAAAATTGGTCGGCTTAACCGCGGCCAATGTCCTTCGCATTCCTTCGGATTCCAGCTGGAACACGCCGACCGTATCACCCCGTTGAAGCAATTCATACACAGCCGGATCATCATGCGGCAACAGGTCAAGATTGATTTCGACACCGCGTTTGGCAAGCATCTGGCTTGCTTTCTGCAAGACCGATAATGTTTTCAGCCCGAGAAAATCGAATTTTACCAGACCAGCGCTTTCGACATATTTCATGTCAAATTGCGTAACCGGCATGTCCGAACGTGGATCGCGATATAAGGGCGCCAGTTCGGACAATTCCCGATCGCCAATGACCACACCTGCCGCATGGGTTGAACTGTGACGTGGCAAGCCTTCCAACTTCATTGCCAGATCAAATAGCCGCCTGACTTGGTCATCGCGCCGATATTCTTCGCGTAGTTCGGCCACACCACCAAGCGCACGCTTCAAATCCCACGGATCCGTGGGGTGATTGGGAACCTGCTTGCACAGACGATCAACCTGACCATAGCTCATTTGCAGAACGCGGCCGGTGTCGCGCAGCACTGCCCGGGCCTTTAACTTTCCGAAAGTGATAATCTGGGCAACCTGCCGTGAGCCATATTTTTTCTGCACATAACGGATAACTTCCCCCCGCCTCGTTTCGCAGAAATCGATATCGAAGTCGGGCATCGACACACGATCCGGGTTCAAAAACCGTTCAAACAGCAGGCCAAGTTTGATGGGGTCCAGATCGGTAATCGTGAGCGCCCACGCCACCAGCGATCCAGCGCCGGATCCACGGCCCGGTCCGACTGCAATATCCTGCTCCTTTGCCCATTTGATGAAATCCGCAACGATCAGGAAATATCCGGGGAAGCCCATTGTGCAGATGACATCGGCTTCAAATTGCAGCCGATCAAAATAGAGCTGTCGCTCGGCCAAGTCGGTAATACCAGCGGTCTCAAGACGCTTTTCAAGTCCAGCGCGCGCATCATCACGTAATTGCCTGTCTTCTGCGGCCCGGTCACCGGCAAGACTGGGCAGGATTGGGTTACGATAAGGTGCACCGATTGCACAGCGTCTCGCAACAACCAAGCTATTGGCCAGCGCCTCAGGCACATCGGCAAATAGTTCCGCCATCTGCTTACCGGTTTTGATCCAGGTTTCGCGACTGCTTTTGCGGCGGTCCTGATTTTCGACATATTCACCATCGGCAATACACAGCATGGCATCATGCGCGTCGAAAAATTCCGGCTCGGCAAAAAATGCGGGGTTTGTAGCGACCAGAGGTACGTTATGCGCGTAGGCCAAATCGATCAGCGCACTTTCTGCTGCATCTTCCACCGGGTCGCGGCGTCGGCTCAATTCTACATAGAGTCGGTCAGGAAACAAAGTCTTCAACCGGTGCAGATAATCCAGTGCCGTATTTGCCTGCCCCGCCGCAAGCAAGCGCGCCAGCGCCCCTTCGCCGCCGCCGGTCAGTGCAATGACGCCATCGGTCAGGCCCGTTAGCTGTTCAAAAGTAACATGTGCATCAAATTCCTCGGGCCGGTCGAGATGCGCCATGGATACAAGGCGGCACAAATTATGATAACCAGCTTCATCCTGTGCATAGAGTGGCAACCAGTCGCGAACAAATTGCCCGTCACCCGAAGGCCGTCGCACCGCCAGCAAGGTCCCGATAACCGGCTGTATACCCTTTGCTTTCGCGCCATCCTGAAAAGGCATGACACCATAAAGCCCGTTACGGTCGCAAATGGCAATGGCTGGAAAGCCCAGTTTCCTAGCGGTTTCACCAATGGCTTTCGGCTCTATTGCCCCTTCCAGCATGGTATATGCCGAAAAAACACGCAATGGTATGAACGGGACAAAGGCCATTGGCACAGCTTAGGCTGCACCGGACCGATTCGGCAATTTCGCAAGGCTGCTTGGCTGTGGAAAGTTTTCCGAGTTATGCGACCTGCGCCAATAATTTCTCAATATCTTTCGCCAATGCAGCGGGTTTTACCTGAGGGCCGTGCCGGGCGACAACATTGCCCTTTCGATCAACGAGGAATTTGGTGAAATTCCATTTGATCCCGCGTGACCCCATCAAACCGGCCTGTTGTTTCTTTAGATAATGCCAAAGCGGGTCCTCATTCTCCCCATTTACATCCACCTTGGCTGCCAATGGAAAAGACACATCATATGTTAAAGAGCAGAAATTCTTGATTTCTTCCTCGTCCCCGGGTTCTTGCGCGCCGAACTGATTGCAAGGAAAGGCAAGAACTTCAAAACCTTGATCCTTATAAGTGCGATAAAGAGCCTCAAGTCCCTCATATTGTGGAGTGAACCCACATTTCGAAGCAGTATTGACGACCAGCAACACCTTGCCTGCGTGTTCAGTCATCGCTTCTTCCCGGCCACCGGGCATTTTTACATTGAAATCATATAATGACATTACTGCTCTCCCCTAAGGTCCTGACTCTAAGCCAATACACCTTCATGCAACCTGAATACACGATCCATCTTTGCCGCGAGTCGCTCATTATGCGTCGCAACAATCGCCGCCGATCCTTCACCCCGTACAAGCGCCATAAATTCGCCCAATACGACATCGGCAGTATGTTCATCAAGATTGCCTGTGGGTTCATCGGCCAAAACCAGCTTGGGCCGGTTGGCCAATGCTCGGGCGACAGCCACACGTTGCTGTTCGCCGCCAGATAATTTGGAGGGTCGGTGATGCAGCCGCTCGGCAAGGCCAAGCTTGTTTAACAAATGCGTTGCGCGTTCATGGGCAGCAGCAGGAGAGGCATCGGCAATCAATTGTGGCAGTATCACATTTTCAAGCGCATCAAAATCAGGCAGCAAATGATGGAATTGATAGACAAAACCAAGCTTTTCCCGACGGATTTCGGTCTGGCGATCAACGCTGGCCGTAGCGACCTCTTCTCCGTCGACTTTGATCGATCCGGAAAATCCGCCTTCCAGCAGTCCAACTGCTTGCAATAAGGTGGACTTGCCTGACCCGGACGGCCCCAGCAAGGCAACCAATTCGCCAGTTTCTACAGCCAGGTTGATGCCGCGTAACACCTCTATTGTGATATCACCTTGCACGAATGTACGTCGTACATCGGTCAATTCGACAATCTTACTCATAACGCAGCACCTGCACAGGGTCCGTACTTGCCGCTTTCAAGGCCGGATATAATGTTGCAAGAAAGCTGAAAAGCAAGGCCAGACCGCAAATCGCCAGCACTTCCATAGGATCGGTGCGTGATGGCAACTCGGTCAGGAAGCGGATCGAGGGGTCCCACAAATTCTGGCCGGTCACAAGTTGCACGAAGTTCACCACCGATTGCCGGAAATACAAGAATATCGCCCCTAAAACCAATCCGAGGACTATGCCTGCTGACCCGATCAACAAGCCCACGGTCATAAATATCCGCAGTAACGATTTGCGTGATGCCCCCATAGTTCGCAATATCGCAATATCACGGGTCTTGGCGCGAACCAGCATGATGAGCGATGACAATATGTTGAACACCGCAACCAGTACAATGATCGAGAGCACCACAAACATTGCTACCCGTTCCACCGCCAGCGCTTCAAATAGCGATGCGTTCATGCTTTTCCAGTCAACAATCAGGCCCTTATTTTCGATTTTGGGCAATAAGGGTCGCAATATCTGGTTGACCTGATCGGGATCATTTGTCTTGATTTCAATCATACCGACTTCATCACCCAACAGCATCAACACCTGCGCCCGCTCGATCGGCATGATGACAAACGCCTTGTCATAGTCATAGACGCCGACCTCGAAGATGGCGGCAACTTCATAAGAAATTTCACGCGGAACGGTCCCGAAGGGCGTAGTTCGGCCCGCCGGATTGATGATCGTTATGCTTTGCCCAACCTGCACACCCAGATTTTGCGCGAGACGCGAACCAATCGCGACCTTGTCCTCGCCTGCACTCAGTTCCTTTAAATCACCGGCAACAGTTTTGCCGTTCAAAGTTTCGTTGTCACGGATATCGGCAACCGACATACCACGCGCCAATATGGCTTCAACCCGACCTTCATATGTGGTCAATAACGGCTGTTCGATCAGCGCCGTCGCATTAGTGACACCGGGAGTTGCCTTGACATCAGCGAGCACTTGTCGCCAGTCTTGCAACCTTCCGCCATAACCCTGCACGACGGCATGCCCATTAAGCCCGACGATTTTATCAAACAACTCTGCCCGGAACCCGTTCATGACACTCATAACGATAATCAGCGCGGCGACTCCGAGTGCAACGGCAACCAGGCTGATGCTGGCAACTAGGAAGATAAAGCCCTCACCTTTGTTAGGCAGCAAATATCGACGTGCGACCATCCGTTCATAGCGGGACAGGATCATCGGCGGCCTTTATTCAACATTTTGGGCATGTTGCGCTCTTAGAAGCGGCTAAAGCCGCTGGCAAGCGTTGTTGCAGGCTTGCAACAGCTTTTGAAAAAGCGTCGGGTAGAATTCACTAAGGTTTGCAAAATTGCGTGTGCAGGATGATGACAGCTTGGAATTCGTCGAAGCCCGCGTGGCCGAGGGTTCAGGGGGAAAAGTCAGCCCCGCCGGTGGGGATCGGCAGGGACTGAAAAATGCGCTAGCAAAGCTGCAAATAAGGCCGTCCGGAACAATCCGGGCGGTCTTGTTTTTTGCACTCTTGAAAATTTCTGCGTCTTCACCATCTTGTTCGCTGGGTGCCCAAAAGGATCCACATATGACCGCAGGTGCCACATACGGGCCTGCAAAAAACCAAATTGCTTTAAGGAGAATTTGACATGAACCGTTTTGATTTCACACCTTACCGCCGCAATACCGTCGGCTTTGACCGGCTGTTCGAACTGCTCGAAAACACGGGCCGCGCCGCTCAAAATGAAAATTACCCCCCTTTCAACATTGAGCGTATTGGCGAGAATGATTACCTCGTGACCGTGGCCGTCGCAGGTTTCAAGCCTGAAGAAATCGAGATCACAGCACAGCAGAATTTGCTTATTGTAACGGGCAGCAAGCATTCAGACAGCAATGACAACCGCGATTTTCTTCATATGGGGATTGCGAATCGTAATTTTGAACGGCGCTTTCAGTTGGCCGACCATATACATGTGACAAACGCAGACCTGGCCGACGGCCTTCTGCTCGTTACATTGGTCCGCGAAGTACCTGAGGCGCTGAAACCCCGCCGGATCGAAATTGGCGGCCAAAACGTCCCGACCGTGATCGATCATGATGAAGGGAAGAAAAAAGGTACGAAGTCCGCCTGATCAAGGCTAGTAAGTTCGGGGCGACCGACTCCTCGGTCGCCCCTGGCACTCACGTGCCCTTTTCCATCCAATCAGCCCGGGTCGCAATTGGGCCCATTGGATAAGAAACCAGATTTGACAGGTTGTTACATTACCGCTGCTACAGCTCATATATCAATATTGTGTAACTTTTTTATTATCAAACCAAACGGCTTTGTCGCAATGCCGCCTCAACAAAACTCGCAAAAAGCGGGTGGGGTGCGAATGGTTTAGATTTCAACTCTGGATGGAACTGCACACCAATAAACCAAGGGTGATCAGGACGTTCCACAATTTCAGGCAATTCCCCGTCAGGTGACATTCCGCTGAAAACAAGTCCGCCTTGCTCAAGGGCAGCTTTATAGCGTGCATTGACCTCATAGCGATGACGATGCCGTTCAGAAATTTCGGTGCTGCCATATATGGTTGCGACATGGCTATTGCCCGTCAACTTCGCATCATAGGCGCCCAATCTCATGGTTCCGCCAAGATCTCCGCCTACCTCGCGCTTTTGGAGGCCTTCTTCAGTCATCCACTCGGTAATAATGCCGACAACAGGCTCGTCTGTCGGGCCAAATTCAGTACTGGACGCATTGGAAATCCCGGCTGTGTTCCGCGCGGCCTCGATACACGCCATTTGCATTCCGAGGCATATCCCGAAAAATGGCACCTGTCGTTCACGGGCAAATTTAACCGACGCGATCTTACCTTCCGACCCACGCTCACCAAATCCGCCGGGTACCAGAATAGCGTGCATCGGTTCGAGCGCAGCTGCAATCTCTGCTTCGGATTGGGCAAATAACTCGGCGTCGATCCAATTGATGTTGACCTTAACCCGGTTGGCCAATCCACCATGGGTAAGCGCTTCGTTCAACGATTTGTAGGCGTCGGCCAGTCCAACATATTTGCCAACTACCCCAATGGTTACCTCGCCTTCAGGATTTGATTGCCGGTCAATGATATCTTCCCATCGTGAAAGATCCGGCTTACCGGAGGCATCTAGTCCAAAGGCGCGCAAAACCTCAATATCAAGGCCTTCCGCGTGATATTGCAACGGAACCGCATAGATACTCTTGGCATCAAGGGCCGGAATGACTGCTTCTTTGCGGACGTTGCAAAAAGCTGCGATTTTTGCACGTTCGTTTTCAGGAAGAGGATGTTCGCAACGACATAGTAAAACGTCGGGCTGAATTCCAAGAGATGTCAATTCGCGGACACTATGTTGCGTCGGCTTAGTCTTTAGCTCGCCAGCCGCCGCAATATAGGGCACCAATGTTACATGAACCGACAAGGTCCTTTCGCGACCCAGTTCATTGCGTAATTGCCGGATAGCCTCAATGAACGGCAATGATTCAATGTCACCGACAGTCCCGCCAATTTCGCATAGCACAAAATCCAGATCGTCGGTTTCTGCCTTGGCAAATTCCTTAATGGCGTCTGTGACATGCGGAATAACCTGTACCGTTGCCCCCAGATAATCACCACGCCGTTCTTTCTGGATTATAGTCTGGTAAATCCGGCCTGAGGTAACATTGTCCGACTGCCGCGCAGACACGCCGGTAAATCTTTCATAATGCCCTAAATCGAGGTCAGTTTCAGCGCCGTCATCCGTAACATAGACTTCACCATGCTGATAAGGCGACATCGTTCCCGGATCGACATTGAGATAGGGATCGAATTTACGGATCCGTACACGATATCCACGCGCTTGCAAAAGGGCAGCCAAAGACGCCGCCATAAGACCTTTACCAAGCGAGGAAACCACGCCACCGGTGATGAAAATAAACCGTGCCATGGGAGAAAAGGCATAAAGCCCCTTTGAGACAAAAGACAAGCGGGCGAATCTGTTTTATGCAAATAAATATGTGCAAAAATAGTTTTTTATGACTGCTCAAACATCTCCGCCGCACGACGGGCGGTGTGATGATGGGCTTATCAGAACGGCCATACTTCTAAAAACCCACGCCTTACCCATTTCCCAACTGTTTCCGGCCAGCTTATTTATCCAGTGGAACTTGTGGAGCCGGCGCTGTTGTGTCGCCCTTTGCCGGTGTCTGTTCGGCAGGCTCTGCCGGTGCAGGTTGCGTTGCCGGAACTTCAGTTCGTTGGAGCGATGTGTCGATTTTGCTGGTTCCGCCCTCGCGCGCGGCAACGAAAGCAAGGGAAATTGACAATAAAATAAACATCGTTGCCAAAATTGTCGTAAGCCGGGTCATAAAATCTGCGGCACCGCGTGCGGACATCAAACCGGACGGGCTTCCACCCATGCCTAGTCCGCCACCCTCTGACCGTTGCATCAAGACAACGCCGACCAATGATGCTGAAACAATGGCCTGCACAACGATAAGAAAATGAAAAAGACCCATATGAAATTCCGAAATTTAAGAGCGATTTTACGCCAGTGAAGCCGCCCACATAGCGATGCTGCCTTCAATCTTCAATGCTATTCGCAGGATTTGGCAGCGGCGGCGATTATAGGTTCAAATTTGGAAGCGCCAAGGCTGGCACCACCGATTAGTCCTCCGTCAACATTTGGTATCGCTAATAGCATGGCAGCATTTTCCCCATTCATTGAACCACCATATAAAATATGGATCGCTGCTCCTGTCGGCCCAAAACGCGCCATTAATTGTGACCGGATTGCCCCATGCATTTCTGAAACATCGGTTTCATCGGGTATCCGGCCTGTGCCGATGGCCCAAACAGGTTCATAGGCAATACTTAACCAGTCTCCGGACATATCATCAGGCAGCGATTGCGCCAATTGGCCCAGAACAATGTCCAAAGCACGACCTGCGTCCCGTTCATCCAATGTTTCTCCAACGCAAACGATGACCTTCAACCCTGCCTTATGTGCAGCGATAGCTTTGGCGCGAATGTCGGCATCCGATTCATGCTGGGCGGATCGGCGCTCGCTATGGCCGACAAGCGTTAGCTTTGCCCCGGCATCCACCAACATTTCGCCAGAAATACATCCGGTATGCGCGCCTGAAACATGTCCATGACAGTCCTGCCCGCCAATAGGATAGTCCAATATCTGAGCTGTTACCCGGCTGATAAGCGAGGCAGGCAGGCAAAGTGCGCTGTCCACGGTTGGATAATGGGCCGCCATGTCGGCAATGGCTGCAATCTCTGGCAAGTCTCGGGATGTCCCGTTCATCTTCCAATTGCCGACGATATATTTACGCATCAACACTTCCCCCGGTCGTTGAAACTCGAATCTGTGAGGTGCTATGCCCGTGTTTCAACCTTTGTCGCAAGTCTATCCCTTGATTGCGAATGCCTTGCCGCCTAAAGCGGCTCCCAATTGTCCCTTATCGAGAAAACGTCGTTCATGATCAGTTTCATTCGCTCACTTATAAATTCAAAATTCGGTGCAATTATAGCACTCATATTTGTCGGGATGATTGCGATTGCCTTTGCACTGGGTGACGTCAGTGGCAACGGAAATTTCGGCGGATTGAGCGGCGGGAACGTCGCTCGGGTCGGTGACCGGAATATTACGCTTGGCGAACTGAACGATGCTCTGGAAAATCGGCTAAAGGCAGAACGTCAGAACAACCCCACTTTAGACATGGTAAGGTTCGTTGAGAGTGGGGGGCTTGATTCGACGCTTGAACAGCTCATCAACCGATATGCATTGGCAGAATTTGGCAGTGAATATGGTGTGGCGGTTAGTGAACGTCTTGTTGGTTCGGAAATTCGTAAAATTCCCGGCGCAATGGGCCTTGATGGCAAATTCAGCGCTGAAGCTTTTCGGGCCTTTGCCCAGCAAATAGGCATCAGCGAGCAAGCCATTCGTGAGGATATTGCACAAAATCTATTTGCCCAGCAATTGCTTCCGACCGCTGCCAGCGGTCCGATGGCCCCTGACAGCATGGTCTTGCCCTATTCTTCGCTGGTTTTGGAACAACGATCGGGACAAGTTGCTTCTCTGCCATCATTGGCATTTTTTCCGGCGGCCCCGCCCAGCGAGGTCGTTTTGGAGAAATATTACAAGGACAATGCCGCCAAGTTCACAATTCCCGAAAAACGCGCGATTAGCTACGCGATTTTTGACAAAACGATCATTGCCGCCCGAGCAAAGCCGACCCCGTCAGACATTGCCGCCTATTACAAAGCCAATGCCCAGAAATTTGCAGCATCACAATCTCGCAATATCAGTCAGGTCATAGTCCCGACCGAAGCCGCAGCCAAATCTGTTGTCGCTCAGGTGAACAGTGGCAAATCGCTGTCAGAAGTGGCGAATGGATTAGGGCTTTCCGTGACCAGTATGAACAATGTCGTTAAAACCAATCTTTCCGGCAGCGCCTCGGCTGCGGTGGCCGAAGCTGTGTTTGCGGCCGCGCCCGGGACTTTGGCGAAACCTGCACGTGGCAAGCTGGGCTGGGCGGTTGTTCGCGTGGATAAAATCAATCAAGTTGCTGCCAAGTCGCTCGACGCGGCTCGCGCCGAGATCGAGGCTGAACTCACCAAGACGCGCAGCGAAGAAATGCTAACCGAAATGACATCCGAAATCGAAGATGCTTTCGCCGGTGGTTCGACCATAACCGATATGGCCAAACAAAATGGATTGAAGATCGAAACTTCACCCAAATTGCTGGCTAATGGCAGGAATATTGCCAACCCTGCGTATAAACCGATACCGGAAATGCAGGTTATTCTACCCGCCGCTTTCCAACTCGAAACCAATGGCGAAGCGCAGTTGATTGAAATTATTCCTGGCGAGCGATTTGCGATGATCGCAGTAGCCGATTTCGAAGAAGCAGCTCCTCCACCGCTTGCGTCGGTTCGCGCTATCATTCAGCAGCAATGGGCGCTTGCCGAAGGTGCGAAGGGTGCCCGCGCTGCGGCTGAACGCATCCGCAAAGCAGTGGATGGCGGCCAGACTTTACCCGCCGCTTTGGCGGCTGCTAATGTAAAAGGCGCACAAGTCGAGGCGATAAACGGCACCCGGGCTGACCTGACCCGTCAAGGTCGCCCAATCCCACCCCCATTGGCAATGATGTTCGCGATGAAAAAAGGCACAGCCAAAACGCTGCAAGGCGGTGAAGACCGCGGATGGTATGTTGTTTCCTTGACGGATATCAAAAAAGGCGATGCCAGCGGGAATGCAGAAATGCTCCGTGCCCGAAAGCTCGAATTATCAGGATTATTGCAAACCGAATATGGGGAGCAACTCGTCGCAGCCGCGGCAAAAGCTGTTGGAATTGAGAAAAATGACGACGGCATCGCAGAATTGCGCGCGCGCCTTACAAAGCGTGACGTCAACTAATCCGGCCCTGATCTGGCGTAAACGCATCGCCGATACCGAAACGCCGGTATCGGCTGCGTTAAAACTATTTGTTCCTGAACGTGGCGATTTCATTCTGGAATCGGTCGAGGGCGGTGAAACACGTGGACGACACAGCCTTATCGGTATCGCCCCCGACCTTGTTTTTCGGGCACAGGGCAATAAAGCGGAGGTCAACCGGCAATGGCTGACCGACAGGGATTCATTTGAAACCGAGCCATTACCCGCATTAGATGCCTTGCGCGCTTTGGCTACACAATGCCGGATGGATGTCCCCACGGAATTGCCATCCGCTTTGGCCTGTCTGGTCGGGTATTTCGGATATGAAACCATTGGACTGGTCGAAAAGCTTCCGCGTGCACCGCAGTCGGAGCTTGAGCTGCCCGATATGCTGTTTGTTCGCCCGACCGTCCTAGTGGTTTTTGACCGGTTGAAAGATGAAATGTACCTGGTGTCGCCGATCTGGACCGACGCGCAAGATGGACGGGCGATTGCTTTGGCGCATGAACGTCTGGACGAGGCGGAACGGATGCTGGATGCAGGGCATGACACAAAACATATCCCGATGGCCGTCAAAGATATCGCGTCCATCCAGCTTAATCCTGTCCTGCCCGATGGCCGCTATGCCGAAATGGTCGCACGGGCGAAAAACTATATCGAGGCGGGCGACATTTTTCAGGTAGTGCTTGCCCAGCGCTTTACCGCGCCGTTCACTTTGCCCCCTGTTGATCTTTACAGGGCATTGCGCCGCATCAATCCTTCACCCTTTTTATATTTCATTGACCTTCCCGGCTTTGCGCTGATCGGGTCAAGTCCGGAAATACTGGTCCGTGCACGCGGTGGTGAGGTTACCATACGCCCAATTGCAGGCACGCGCCCCCGCGGCAAAAACAGTATTGAAGATGCAGAAAACCGCACGTCTTTGCTCGCCGACCCCAAGGAGCGGGCTGAACATTTGATGCTATTGGACCTTGGTCGCAATGATGTTGGGCGCGTAACCAAAGGCGGCAGTGTCACCGTAACTGACAGCTATATGGTCGAATTTTATAGCCATGTGATGCACATTGTGTCCAACGTCGTTGGTGAACTGGCAGAAGGCAAAGACGCCATTGATGCCCTGTTTGCTGGTTTTCCCGCGGGCACCGTCAGCGGAGCCCCCAAAGTCAGAGCGTGCGAGATTATCGCCGAGCTCGAACCGGAAACCCGCGGCGCTTATGCAGGCGGCGTCGGCTATTTCAGCCCCAATGGCGATATGGACAGCTGTATTGTGCTGCGTACTGCGGTGGTTAAAAATGGCGTGATGCATGTGCAGGCAGGGGCCGGAATTGTTGCGGACAGCGACCCCGAATATGAACAGCGCGAATGTGAAGCCAAAGCGGGCGCCCTGATCGCCGCCGCACGCGAGGCAATCAAAGTCGCCAGCGAGGCGGGTTTTGGACAATGATATTGGTGATCGACAATTATGACAGCTTCACCTGGAACCTCGTCCATTATTTGATGGAACTCGGCGCAGAGGTCGAGGTTGTTCGGAATGATGATATGTCGGCGGGACAAGCATTGTCTTCTGGCGCACAGGCCTTTCTGATTTCACCGGGGCCTAAGACCCCCGACGAAGCGGGCGTCAGTCTTGACCTCGTTGCAGCTTGTGCGGATGCCGGCAAGCCCCTGTTGGGCGTCTGTTTGGGGCATCAGACAATTGGCCAGCATTTTGGCGGAACCGTGGCCCGCGGGGGTTTGATGCATGGCAAAACCTCACCTGTAACGCATGATGGTAGCGGATTATTTGCCGGTTTGCCTTCGCCATTTACCGCCACGCGATATCATAGTCTGATCGTAGAAAATATTCCAGACAGCCTCATTGTAAACGCAACGTCAAATGATGGACATGTGATGGGTTTTCGTCACGTGACATTGCCCATCCATAGCGTCCAGTTCCACCCCGAAAGCATCGCCACACAACATGGCCATGCAATGCTTGCAAACTTTATGCGGATATCGGGAATGTCGGTGAAAGAACGGGGATGACTATCCTTCCCGACGCATCTGCCCCGCTCACGGCCGATGTGGCTGCGGAGGCTTTTGGCCTTATCCTTGATGGTAAGGCCGCTGCCTGCGACATTCAACAATTTCTGACCATCCTGTCTAATCGCGAAGAAACAAGCATAGAAATTGCTGCTGCTGTGCGTGAAATGCGGAAACGGATGATCGCTATCGAAGCGCCTGCTGGCACAATTGATGTGTGCGGCACCGGAGGCGATGGTAGCCACAGCCTGAACATCTCGACCGCCGTCGCCATTGTCGTTGCGGCATGCGATGTTCCAGTGGCCAAGCATGGCAACCGCGCGGCATCGTCCAAATCCGGCGCTGCCGACACGCTGGAGGCACTCGGGCTCAATCTTGACCGTGCCAGCGACACGGCGCAGGCCACCCTCGCCGACCTTGGCATCTGTTTCCTATTCGCGCAAAAACATCATCCCGCTCTTGGGGCGCTTGCACCCATTCGCAAGGCTATCGGCAAACGGACGATATTCAATCTGACCGGCCCGGCTGCGAACCCGGCCATGGTCAAACGCCAACTGATTGGAGTTGCGCGGCCTGATTTTCTTAGCGTCTACGCTGGTGCCCTGGACCTGCTGGGATATGACGATGCCATGTTGGTCGCAGGTGACGAGCCATTGGACGAACTGTCTATTTCAGGCACCAGCAGCATTGTGCGGCTAGGTCAGACCATGGTTCGGATAACTCCTGAAACCGCTGGATTGCCCCGCCATCCCGTCGAAGACCTGAAGGGCGGTGATGCCGCCTATAACGCAGCCGCACTCACCCGCCTGCTTGACGGAGGGACTGGTGCCTATCGAGACGCCGTCCTCCTGAATGCAGCTGCTGCTCTTATGGTAGCAGGTGTTGTGAACGACTGGCACAGCGGCATCGAAGAAGCTGCCGAAGCGATTGATAAAGGGTTAGCAAAAACGTTGCTAAGGTGCTGGATGGAATATTGATGACTGACAGACTCGCCGAAATCTGCGCCACGAAGCGTATCGAAGTTGCCGCGCGCAAAGTGCAAGGCTTGTCCTGTTGGCCAGAGCCTTCACCCGTGCGCGGGTTTGAATCAGCCCTACGAAACAAAGCAGACACCGGATTTGCCCTCATTGCCGAAATCAAGAAAGCGAGTCCGTCCAAGGGTCTGATACGTGCCGATTTCGATCCACCTGCCCATGCCCAAGCGTATCAAGCAGGTGGTGCAGCCTGTTTATCGATATTGACAGATGCGCCTTATTTTCAAGGGCATGAAGATTATCTGGTTTCGGCCCGCGCCGCATGCGACCTGCCGGTAATCCGCAAAGACTTCATGATCGACCCGTGGCAATGCGCTGAATCCCGCGTAATGGGTGCGGATGCCATTCTGATTATTGTTGCCGCGCTTGACGATATGGCCATGTCTGAAATTGAAGACGCAGCTCTTGCGCTTGGACTGGATGTTCTGGTCGAAGTGCATGACGAAAAGGAATTGGAGCGCGCTTTATCGCACCTGAAATCACGACTGATCGGCGTCAACAACAGAAATTTGAAAAGCTTCGATGTCGACCTGGCGACTACTGAACGGTTGGCCGCCATGGTGCCAAGCGACAAACTGCTTGTTTGCGAAAGCGGGATCGCCTCACATGCCGATTGCGTGAGAATGGCGGACAGCGGTGTACACACGTTCCTTGTCGGTGAAAGCCTGATGCGGCAGGAAAATATCGAGAACGCGACGCGCAGCCTTTTAACGGGGCAAATTGGTTAAAAAACCCGCCCCGCCGAACTAGGCCGTGAACTCATACATATTGTCGTCGAGGTTTGAGGCCATTTTGCACAGGGCAAGGAAGGAAGCCGCAGGGATATAGATGTATCTCAAGGCTTTCTGACGCAGCCATGGGCAAAATGGGTCAAATCCTTCGGACGTCAAAATGGCGAAGATATCGGGCCAAAATGCGCGCCGTCAGGCAGTTACTCTGCCTGCAAGCGTATTTTGGTTCGAGATCAAAGCCATTTTGACGCCTCGACGACGATATCTATGAGTTCACGGCCTAGTCCGCCCCATTTGCGGCACTTAATATTGCGCGAACACTAGCCGTCGCAACGTCACGGCTGATGCCCACGCCGAACAGCACCGGTCCGTCACCTACCCGGCACTCAACATAGGCGGCGGCACGGGCATCGGTGCCGTGACCGATGGCATGTTCGCTATAGTCGATAATATCAAGCGGCCCGCCCAGTGCGCTTTCCAGCGCATTGGCAAGACTGGAAATAAGGCCATTACCCCGACCACTGACACTTTGCTCAACACCGTCGATGCGGATTTTGCCAGCGAAGATACGCTCGTCCTGTTGCTTCGGACTTTGGCTTTCCTGAAAATCAATGAGCCGGAACCGGCTGTCCCCCTTCAAATGGTATCGTTTCTCAAATGATTCCCAGATATCGGTGCTGGTCAATTCGCTGCCCGTGCTGTCGGAAAGCTCCTGAACGGTGGACGAGAAATTGGCCTGCATCCGCTTGGGCAGTTTTAGACCATGGTCCTGTTCAAGAACCCATGCGACGCCGCCCTTGCCGCTTTGCGAATTGACGCGGATCACCGCTTCATAGCTTTGGCCAAGATCGGCAGGGTCGATGGGCAGATAGGGCACCTGCCACAACTCATCATTGCGCCGCGCCTGAGCGGCGAAGCCTTTCTTGATGGCGTCCTGATGCGAGCCTGAAAAGGCAGTGAAGACCAGTTCTCCAGCATAGGGATGGCGCGGATGGACTGGCAACTGGTTGCAATATTCGACGGTTTTTATGACTTCATCGATATCGGAGAAATCGAGGCCGGGGCTCAGCCCTTGGGTGTACATGTTGAGCGCGACAGTGACGAGGTCGACATTGCCCGTCCGCTCCCCATTGCCGAATAGACAGCCTTCGACCCGGTCGGCACCCGCCAGCAATCCCAGTTCCGTGGCAGCGACCCCGGTGCCCCGGTCATTATGCGTGTGCAGCGAGATAATAACGCTGTCACGGTTCGGAACGTTTCGGCCGAAATATTCGATCTGGTCGGCATAAATGTTCGGCATTGCCGCTTCGACGGTAGCCGGCAGGTTGAAAATGATGGGTTGATCAGGCGTTGGCTTCAATATGTCCATCACCGCGCTGCACACCTCCAAACTAAAATCCAGTTCAGCAGTGGAGAAAGTTTCCGGGCTATATTCGAAATGCCAATCGGTATCGGGCTGTGCCGCTGCATTATCGCGCAGCAGCTTTGCTCCTTCAACCGCTATCTGTTTGATCTCAGGCATGGTCATGTTGAACACGATCTGTCGCCAGGCAGGCGACACCGCATTATAGAGGTGGACAATTGCCGCGCGTGCGCCGCGCAAGCTTTCAAAGCTGGTATCGATCAGGTCTTTGCGCGATTGGGTCAGCACCTGTACCATGACGTCATCAGGGACACGGCCCGACTGGACGAGGCCGGAAATAAAATCAAATTCGGTCGCACCCGCGCTCGGGAATCCGACTTCGATTTCCTTGACGCCAACTTTTACCAGCAAATCGAAAAAGCGTTGCTTCTTTTCCGCGCCCATCGGATCGATCAGTGCCTGGTTACCGTCACGCAGGTCTGTCGACAGCCAGCGCGGTGCCTTTGTGATTGTGCGGCCAGGCCATTGCCTATCAGGCAAGTCCACCTGCGGAAAGGGACGGTATTTTCGGCTTGGGTCGGATAACATCATGATTTGCAACTTCGCTAAGACACGCAAGTCTGCGTGCTGTGGGGTTTCTTGAGCTGGCTGTAAACCCTTAGGCGGGTTGTTCCGGGCAAGACCGGACTATCCACACGCCTAAGGGCGTGTAAGTCGTAGAAGAAGCAGGCAAGAAGCGGTCTTTGACATTATGTTGCGTCGATAGCCGTATTGCGTAACATTCGTCCAGACTTAATTTCGTAAACCGCTTATTTCCTTGCTCGGCCCGGCTGTTAAATCTCGACCTGACTGCCGAGTTCGACCACACGGTTGCTGGGGAGCTTGAAAAACTCCATCGCGTTAGCCGCGTTGCGAAGCATCCATGCGAAGACCTTTTCACGCCAGATCGCCATACCTGGAATTTTTGATGCGATCAGCGTCTGCCGCGACAGGAAGAAGCTGGTGTGCATCATCTCGAATTTTGGTCCGCACAGGTCAACCTTGTCCAACGTCGCGGGGACATCAGTTTCTTCAAGAAACCCAAAACGCAGTTTAACGCGGAAGAATCCCTCTCCCAAATCTTTGCAAAACACCCGATCAGCCGGCGAAACGAAAGGCATGTCTTCAATCTGTACCGTCAGGATCAGGACACGTTCGTGCAGGATCTTGTTATGCTTGATATTGTGCAGCAATGCCGACGGCACACCGCTGGCGGACGAAGCCATGAAGATGGCTGTCCCGGGAACACGGGTTGCGCTGTTTGCGGCGGATTTGATGAATATCTCCATAGGCATTGTGCTCTCTGCCATCCGGTCACGCATTAACGCGCGGCCCCGCGACCATGTTGTGAGCAAGGTGAAGATCACAAGCCCGATCAAAAGCGGAACCCAACCACCCGAAGGCACTTTCAGCAGATTCGCGCTGAAATAGGCAAAGTCGACAATGAAAAAGAGCGCCAGTATCGGCAGCGCTTTCCACTTTGGCCATTTCCAGAGCGTGATAAGCACGACTGCGATCAGGCAAGTATCGATGAACATCGCGCCCGTCACCGCAATTCCGTATGCGGCGGCGAGGTTGGACGATGACTGGAAGAACAGCACAAGCAGCAGGACCATGACCGCCAATCCCCAGTTGATCGCCGGAATGTAGATTTGGCCTGCGGCCTTCTCGCTGGTGTGCTGGATACTGAGTCGCGGCATGAACCCCAGTTGGATAGCCTGCTGCGTCAGGGAGAACGCGCCGGAAATAACCGCCTGGCTCGCAATAATCGCCGCAAGAATGGTAAGTATGATGACCGGCGTACTGATCATGTCCGGTACCATCAGGAAGAAGGGGTCGCGGATCGCCTCTTGCGCTTCGGCCGGCGTCATCGTCAGAATCATCGCGCCCTGCCCCATATAGTTCAGCATCAGCGCAGGCAGAACGAAGAACAGCCAGCTAAACTTAATTGGTCGACGCCCAAAATGCCCCATATCGGCATAGAGCGCTTCCGCCCCGGTGACCGCCAAAACGACCGTACCCATGGCCACAAAGGCAGTGAAGCCTTCTATATAAAAGAAATAAAGCGCGTTCAGCGGGTTGAGAACGTCGAGCACGATCAACGGCATTTTTGTCAAATGCAATATGCCGAGTCCAGCCAACACTGCAAAGTAAATCAGCATGATAGGGCCAAACCACTGGCCAACCTTGGCCGTACCGCGTGATTGAAAAGCAAACAGCGCAGCTATGATCGCGATAGAGATAGGTACAATCCACGGATCAAAACCTGAACTGACATATTTAAGACCTTCTGCGGCCGACAAGATCGACATGGCAGGGGTAATCATGGAATCGCCGTAAAACAGTGCAGTGGCAAAAACGCCCAGCATCACAATCGGAGCCGTCCATTTCGCGCCTGCCGTCTGCCGGTTGATCAGCGCGAGCAACGCAAGGCTGCCTCCTTCGCCTTTGTTATCGGCCTTCATGATGGTGAAGACATATTTGAACGTCACCACGATCATCATCGACCAGAATACAAGGCTCAATACGCCTTTGATATGCATGGGGTCGGGGTCTATGGGGTGGTGGCCGGCAAATGTTTCGCGGAACGCATAAATGGGACTGGTTCCGATGTCGCCAAAGACGACACCTACCGTTCCGACACATAATGCAAGAAGCGACCCTTGCGGAGCGTGACCATGATGTTGGCCGTCGTCTGTCTGACCAAAATCATCTGCGGCTTGCGAAGCGACCATTTCATACCCCTGACACAAGGCCCGTTAACTCTTTGAATATTCATCGACGGGCGGCGGGCGATAGCACGGCCTTAATCCCTTAACAACCACGCAATATCGATCAATTCTTCAATATAATATATCTATTTTTCAATTGGTTGCAGAATTAACTTCGGGGCGATTCATTGCTTGGGCCTGCAAGGCCTTCGCCGCTTGCAATTGCGACTCAAGCCTCGGCTTCCACATTGCTCTAGGAGTTGCAAGCGACACGGCCTTTTCCCACAGCAAAATCGCCGAATTCAAATCTCCGTCGAACAGGCGCGACAGACCGGCAAAATAATAGGGCGCCGGATAATTGGGCCGAATTTCCCTTGCTTTGTCGAACGCCAGTTGCGCGGGCGGGGACATCTGCCCTTGGCTTGCCAGCATCAGTTGCAGACCCAATGCCGACCAAAGATCGGGATCTTCCGGGTTCTGCCGCAAACCGGCCTGGATATAAGATGCCGAAAGCTGGTAATCCCCTTGCTTGGCAAAGGAATCCGCCGTCACCAGCCAGCGTTTTGCGCCGCCGAAACTCTGGTCCATATCCGCACGCATTTCGACCAACTGGACCGCGGCATCCTCTTTCCCGCCCAAGGATTTGGCAGGTGACGCAGGCACCGCGGGCCGCCCCTGCAAGGCATAGCCCGTCATCCCCAGCAAAATCGCTGCGGCCGCAATCTGCCATAATCCACCTTTAAACCGGCCGATGGCCAACAATGCGCCAAGGCTGAGGACCGCCAGCAGGCCAAGACTTACCCAACCACTCATGATTTCCTCCGGAACAGACCACGCGCCATAAACAGGCCGAGTAACAGCAAAAGCAATGGGGCCGCCCACAGCAGCAATCCCGATCCCTTCATATCAGGTTCAAAGCTGACCCACTCACCATAGCGTTCGATCATCCACTGGCGGATCGCATCGGGCTTCTTTCCATCCGCAATCTGCTGCCGAACTTCAGCACGCATCGTCGCCGCCATCGGCGCGTCGCTGTCGGCAATCGATTGGCCCTGACACTGGATACAGCGTAGCGCGTGCATCACTTGGGTTGCCGCCTTTTCCTGCGCGGGATTGGTTAGTTGACGATTGGCGAGCTCAGGCGTGGGACCACTGCCCTGTGCCATTGATTCTTGCGGAACCGCTGCCAAAAGCAGAACGCTGGCGAGGAGTAACAACCGCCACATCATTGCGCTTCCCGCAGTTTTTCAAGCAACATAGGCACATGCTCGGCGCGAATGTCGCCGATATGCTGGTACAATATTGTTCCGTCCCCGCCGATCACATAAGTCTCCGGCACACCCGACGAACCAAGTTTCAACTGGACCGCCATTTCATTGTCCGAACCGATCCGCCGGAACGGATTGCCGAACTCGGCAAGAAATGCGGCCACATCTTCAGGTTTGTCGCGAATGGCAATGGCGTCGATTTCCGCACCGGATTTCTTGAGCGCCTCGAGATAGGGAGCCTCCGCCTTGCAGGGGATGCACCAGCTGGCGAAAATATTCAGAAGTCGCGGTTTGCCATCCGCCAGATCACGGTTGGACAGCCCCGCCACCCCCACCGTCGCAGGCGGTAGCGCAAATTCAGGCAATTTGCGTCCGACCATCGCGCTGTGAACCATATCGTCTTTCGGCACGACCAAACCGTAAATGGCAAGGCCGCCTATGAAGGCGACCACGGCCAAGGGCAGCCAGAGGAGCCAGGTCCGGTTCATGCCTGCGCCCATTTATTGACAGCGGGCTTTTTCGGGCGGCGGAACATTCTTCCCAAAAGGGATATCGCGCCACCGAGCGCGACGAGTAATCCGCCGAACCAGATAAAGGTCACAAAAGGCTTCCACCAAAGGCGGACCTGCCAGCGGCCATCGCCATTTTCATCAGGCTGGGCGATGACGGCATATAGCTGCCCGTTCCAGCGTGTCAGCAGCGCCGCTTCGCTGGTCTGTTGTTCCGGGCGGTAAAATTGACGCGATTGCGGACGAAGAATAAACTTCTTGTCGCCATTACGGGCAATCAACTGCCCTTCAATCGCTACCCAATTGTCGCCCACGACAGGCCGGACATCATCCAGTTTGACCTGCCAATCGGCAACCTTGGCGCTTTCTCCAGGCGCGAGCGCGGTCAGGGTTTCACGGGAAAAGCCGGACTCGGCGGCCATACCAAACACGCTGACCGCAAGGCCGAAATGCGCGACTACCATACCAAAGACCGGCAATGGTGTCCGCAATAGCTTGCGACCTTTAAGCGGCACCCAAGCGGCGATGGCAAGGGCCAGCGACAAGGCCAATCCCAAAATCGGGAATACGCCCACGCCGGGCACAAAGCGCCAAATGGCAACCCCTGTCCACAGGCTGATCGCGAAAAATCCGACAAGCCAATATTTATGCCGCTTCAATTCGTCCCGCCGCCAGCGCAGCATCGGTCCCAACAACAATGCGACCATTAAAAGCAATGCAATCGGCGCGGTAGCCTTGTTGAAATAGGGCGGGCCAACCGAAATCTTGTCGCCCATTGTCTCGGCCGCCAATGGGTAGAGTGTACCGATGAGGACGATAGCCAATATGACACTCAGGAAGATGTTATTGGCGACAATGCCGCCCTCGCGGCTGACGATCTGGAATGGCTCTCCCTGCTTTACGGTGCCGATGCGGGTGGCAAAGACCAGGAACGCCAGACTGGTGTACATCAGCATCAGTGCAAGAATGAAGGACCCACGCTCAGGATCGACCGCAAAGGCGTGTACGCTCGTCAAGATACCCGACCGGACAAGGAAAGTACCTGCCATCGACATGGCGAACGCTACCAACGCCAGCATGATCGTCCACGCGCGCAATGCGTTGCGCGTGGCCAATACGCTGACCGAATGCAGCAGGGCTGTCGCGGCAAGCCACGGCATGAGTGAGGCATTTTCAACCGGATCCCAGAACCACCAGCCACCCCAGCCCAGTTCATAATAGGCCCAATAGCTACCTGCGGTGATACCGACGGTCAGGAATATCCACGCGCCCAGCACCCACGGCCGCATGGCGCGGGCAAAGGCAGGTCCAACCTGCCCGGTCAGCATTGCGGCGACGGCAAAGGAGAATGCAACCGAAAGCCCGACATAGCCAATGTAAAGCGTCGGCGGATGGAAGGCGAGGCCAATGTCCTGCAACAACGGGTTCAGACCTGCCCCCTCGACTGGCGCGGGAACCAGGCGCTCGAACGGATTGGACGAGAAAAGCAGAAAGGCGAAAAAGCCGAGCGCCACAAAGGCCTGCACCGCCAAGGTTGCGTTCAACGTGCGCGTGTCGATCCGCTTTTCCAGCAACGCAATGGCCGCACCCGACAGCGACAATACCGACACCCACAGCAACATCGAGCCTTCATGATTGCCCCATGTTCCGGCCAGCTTGAAAATCAGTGGCTTGTCGATATGGCTGTTGCTCGCGACCAGCAACACCGACAAGTCGGTGACATAGAATAGCCACATCAGCGATGCGAACGAAACCACACACAATGCGCCCTGCACAAGTGCGGCGGGCTTGATGAGCGGCGTCAACTTCCCTTCCCCGCGCAACAGAGTCAAACCGCCAACCAGTTGCAGCAGCGCCATCGCCGCCGCCAGCCAGAGCGCGGCCAATCCGGTTTCGGCGATCATTTCGAAAGGGTATCCTTGGTGTGCTCGGCGGTGTTCATATCGATATCAGCCAATTCCTTGGGCACGTAGTTTTCGTCATGTTTGGCCAACAGGCTGTCAGCTACAAAAACGCCGTCAGGGCGAAGTCGGCCATCGGCCACCACGCCCGATCCCTCAACAAACAGATCCGGCGTTATGCCGCGATAGGCGACCTTCTGCGTTGCGTCGCGATCCTGTACGATAAAGGTTATCGACACCCCGTCAGCGCCGCGCACGATCGATCCCTTTTGGACCATACCGCCCAGACGGACGGCTTTACCCGGCTCAATCTTCGCCTTGGCCATGGTGGCGGGGGTGTAAAAATAGGACGCCTCTTCCTTCAAGGCAGCAGCGGCGATAAAGCCCGCCCCGATTAAGGCGACGAAAGCCACAAGGGCCAGCACCAAACGCTGATGTTTGGGTTTCATGCCAAACCACCACCTCCCGTTCGTGTCGAGCGTAGTCGAGACACCTTTACGGTGCGCCATGCGTATGGACCTCTCGACTTCGCTCGAGGCGAACGGAATTTATATGGCGTTGCTGGTTTCATGGTTGCTGCCTCAAATCATCCGCCAAGGCCTCTGAACGGCGCATGGCAAGATAGCTCGACACGGTGAGCCACAGCATGCCGACACCCGTGACCGAAAAAGCGGCGATGATGAAAGGCAGATGGGGCATTAGTCGTCCGCCATGCGGCGCATTCGCGCATCAATACGCATTTCCGCGAGCGCTGCGCGCATCCGCATCAAAACCAACGCGCCGAACAACAGGCTGAAACCCGCCACAGCCACAAACAGGGGCGCAAGATACGCACCGTCGATGGATGATCCTCCTAGAGTTATGCTCGCCTTTTGATGCTGGCTTTCCCACCAGATGACCGAACGGTTGATGATCGGGATATTCACTGCACCGATGATACCGAAGACGGCAGCAACGCGGCTGGTATCGCCCTTTTCACTGCTCGCGTTGGCGAGCGCGATATAGCCGAGATACAGGAAAAACAGGACCAACATCGACGTCAACCGGCCATCCCAGACCCACCAGGTACCCCAAGTCGGACGACCCCAGATCGACCCCGTCATCAGGCAAATGGCGGCGAACGTCGCACCGGGGACAGCGATGGCACGCGCCGCGATTCCCGCAAGCGGATGGCGCCACACAAGCTGGACGAGACTGGCAATCGCAATCCCCATCCATCCCCCCATGCCGAGCCATGCGGAGGGAACATGGACGAAGATGATCTTAACCGTATCGCCCATCAGGCGTTCGGTCGGCACCGCGAACAGGCCCCATAAACAGGCCCCGAGCGCCAATAGAAGCCCCAGCCAGAACAGTGCAGGCGTCAGTGGCCTTGCAAGGCGCAGGAAACGGGCAGGATTAGCGAAGCGGTGCATATAATTCCCCGCCTCTAGCACCGCAAAAGCGTTACGCCAATGGATTCACATCAACGGCCAATAAGCTTTTGCGCCATTTTGTCAGCGACCTCCGCAGGTGTCGAACCGCTGGCATCACTTTCCTTCCAGATTTCCGAAAGTCGGCCCGGAATCGTGTCGATCCGACGGTTGATTTCTGCATCATCGGCGGCATCAATGTGCCGCAGGACATTGATGATCCCACCGGCATTGATGACATAGTCTGGAGCGTAAAGGATACCGCGGTCGGCCAACATCCGGCCTTCGGTTCCCTTTGCGAGCTGATTATTCGCGCCACCCGCGACTGCCTTAACCTTCAAACCCGCAACCGTATCTTCGGCTAGAACCGCACCCAGCGCACAAGGGCTGAAGATATCGGCCTCGACACTCATGATAGAATCGGCTGCAACCGATGCCCCCCCCAGTTCGGCGGCAAGTGCCGCAGCACGTGCGGCGTCCACATCCGCAAGCGTCAGTTTCGCACCCTGCTGCGCCAGATATCGGGCAAGTCCGCCCCCGACGCTGCCCACGCCCTGAATGGCCACATGCACACCATGCATATCGTCAGTGCCGAACACATGTTTTGCCGCTGCCTGTACGCCCAGATAAACGCCGCGCGCAGTATAGGGTCCGGGGTCGCCCCCTTGATTGGGCAGTCCTGCAACATGGGCGGTTGTTTTCGACAGGTGCACCATGTCAGCCTCGGACATGCCGACATCTTGCGCTGTCACATATTTCCCGCCGAGCGAATCAACCGCACGCGCAAAAGCGTCGAGCAGTTCCGCAGGCTTTGCCCGTGTCGGATTGGCGAGGATGACCGCCTTGCCACCACCAGCGGCAAGTCCTGCCATCGCATTTTTATAACTCATTCCACGCGACAGACGCAGCGCATCCGTGATTGCTGACTGGCTATCGGCGTAATGCCAGAAACGAGTGCCGCCCGCGGCAGGTCCCAAATGGGTGGAATGAACCGCAATGACAGCCTTAAGGCCGGTCGCGCGATCCTCGAAAAAATGCACGGCTTCGTGCGAATCAAAATCAGGCAAATCCCAAATTGCGGGCATCACTCATTCCCCTTGTGGTCGTACAGCCGGAGCCGAGAGACGGAATCAAATTGCGAAGCCGCGTAATAATATTACGCGAGCTGTTTGTCATCCTGAAATTGGAAGGAAAAATGGGGCGATCGAGGGGTCTTGAACCCCCGACCTCTGGTACCACAAACCAGCGCTCTAACCAACTGAGCTACGATCGCCATAGCGCCACTAAGGCAGGCGCGTTCCTTAGGGGTTGCTCCCGTCCGGCGTCAAGCCTTCAGGTGAGCGTCCCATTGGAGACCGTCCCTATTTGGACAGTCCCCTATAATTTGGTGTAGAGAACAATCCCCACCACCGCTTATTTCTTGAGGCTAAGCCCGCCAAAACGCTTGTTGAACTGGGCAACGCGGCCGCCGGTATCCAGCATACGACCTGAACCACCGGTCCATGCGGGGTGCGAGGTCGGATCTATGTCGAGCGCCAGCGTGTCGCCTTCCTTGCCCCAAGTAGAGCGGGTTTCGAAGACAGTGCCGTCGGTCATCTGCACTTTGATCATGTGATAATCGGGGTGAATATCGGCTTTCATGTGTAATTCCTTGGTTCAGCCGCCGGTTTCCGACCGGTAGCCCTAAAATTCGGAAGCGCCGCCCTTAGCGGCACGTGCTGCGCTTGGCAAGGTTGAAAAGCCCCGCCTCAGCGGAGTCTCTTTTCTTTGCTGTCAGGAAGGCGGGTCGGCGATCATCGCCATAAACTCTGCCTCGGCCGCGACCGTATCGCCCATAAGCGCACGCCCGGTAAATTTGCACACTCGTGGACGCTTTTGTGTGAAGGTTACGTCAAGATAAAGAAGGCAGCCAGGCTCCACCGGAGCGCGGAATTTGGCATTGTCGATGGCCATGAAATAGACCAGCTTGCCTGAACCGGCCAAGCCAAGGCTTTCCATCGCAAGGATACCGGCGGCTTGCGCTAAGGCTTCGACAATCAGCACGCCAGGCATGATCGGCCTTCCGGGGAAATGTCCCTGGAAAAAGCCTTCGTTGATTGTAACGGCTTTGACCGCGCGGATGCGCTCGTCAACGACAAGCTCCTCCACGCGGTCAACCAAGAGCATCGGATAGCGGTGCGGAAGCACCGCCATCACCCGGCGGACATCATAGGTACTGAAATCTGCCTCAGGCATTTGGCTTAGCGGCCGTCGGGCTGCGCTGCTGTTGGCGCCTTTGCGGCAGCTGGCTGGCTAGCAGCTTGTGCGGCTTGTACCCGAGCAGCATTTTCAAACAGCTGCTGGATTTGCTGGAACAATGCCGCGCCTTGACGCGAAGGACGCCAATCTGCTGGCGGTGTGGTTCCGACCGATGGAACCACCTTGTCAAGCTCAGCGGTAATGGCGCCTGTCACATCTACCGCATCCGGTGCCCAGACAAAAGCATCCGGCGCCAAAATGATGTTGATTTTCTTGGCGGTAATGACGGCCTGCTGTGCAGCTTCATATTTCAGGGCAATCTGTTCAACCGAATAGAGTTGCGCCTTGATAATTGGATCCTGAAGCTGAGTGATTTCCTTTTGCTTAGCTTCGACTTGTGCAATCAAAGGATTTTTCGCCTTAATTGCAGCATCCAATTCTGCTTGCGTCAGTTCCTTGTCTTTATTTGTATCAAGCTGTACGTTGATATCATTGATTTCTTTGCGTTTTTGCTGAATTTGCTGGGCATAAGTTGCATATTGCGTACCAATTGACTGATATGCTGCACCCAATGCCTTTGAACGAGCGATGGCAACAGATGTTTCTGCTGTTGCAATACCTGCAACCTGAGCAGCGGCAGGAGCCGCCAGAATGGCTGAGGTCATAAGTGCAACCGCAAATGCGGAATGGCGAATTTTCATTAGAATTGAGTCCCTACGTTGAATGTAAATAACTTGGTATCGTCGCCCGTCTGTTTGAGAAGTGCGCGGGCTATGTCGATCCTGAACGGACCAAATGGCGAGTTCCAGTTGACACCAAAGCCAACTGAAAGACGAGGTTTGAAGCTATCGCCAAAAAAGCGTTCTTCAAATTGCAACACGGGAGTACGCGCCGTTCCGTCGGCGTTGGTCGCAACAGTATCCTGCTGAAACACGCCATCAGTGACGACACCCGTGAAGAATAGGGGTGCATTAGGTACAGGAGCGGTCAATGCTGACCGCGCTTGAACGGACTGCAATATCGGTCTGGTAACATCGAACACAGAGCCGACATCCACGAATACAGATGGACGCAGACCCAGTTCTTTTGCCCCGGTGCCTAAAGGAATCTGCAATTCGGCCCGACCCAGATAGTAAAAACGCCCGCCGATCGCATCATCTTGAATTTTGTTACGATCAAATATCGGAACATTAACAACAACACCGTTCTGCAGTTCCTGACTGAAGGTGAGGCGTTGCACCCTCGGACCTACTCCACGAATGTCAAATCCGCGCATTTGCGGTTCGCCGAGGTAGAAACGATCCGTTAGACGCACATCGTCTACGCCGGCAATATTGCGATTTTCAAGTGAGTGGATATATCCACCTTCCAAAGCGACCGAGAAGATGAAATTGCTGCCACCGATGCGCCAATATTTATCAGCGTTAATACGCGTTTTTATATAACGCACGTCTCCGCCTAGACCTGCGAAATCCTGACTGATCCCAGCACTTTGACCCCGGGTCGGACGCACGCGATTGTCGCGATCATCATAAAGCAAGGTATAACCCAGCGACGAAGTCAGCCGGTTCCCGATTGCGTCGCATAAAAACCTTCCGGCAAGAAGTGGGTCACAGCTGGCTGGCAATGGCCCCGCGCCATCCGGATCAGAGAAGAACGAATTACGATCAAGCGTGATATCGTCCTGGCTCAGGCCGTAGCGGGCTTGAAAATAAACAAATTCGTTGATCGGCACGCCAACGCGAATCTGCAAACCGGTCGTTGCTTGTTGAAATGTTGTGTTGCGTTGATTGTTGAAGAAATTGAAACTGTTCAGATCGCGCCGAAAAATGTCCCCCGAAATAGCAATTGAGCGATCCAGCAAATAAGGCTCGGTAAACCCGATTTCAGCAGATTTCGAAAAGGAGGAATATGAAATATTTGTCCGAAGCTCTTGCCCCAAACCACGGAAGTTACGTTGTTTTATGGAACCTTGGAAAATGAAATTCTCAATCGAGGAGAAACCGGCGGAAAGGGATAGTTCGCCTGTTGCCTTCTCTTCGACATTGGTGGTCAACACGATACGGTCTGGCGCGCTGCCCTGCGCTTGTTCTACAGCCAGTTCCTCCTGGAAATATCCAAGCGACTTGATCCGGTCTGCGGTCCGCTTAACCTGAATGCTGTTAAACGCATCGCCTTCGTTTAGTCGGAATTCGCGGCGGACCACCTTGTCCTGCGTTAGTGTGTTGCCGTTTATGTCGATCCGCTCCACGAACACACGTTGACTTTCGGCAACATCAAAAGTGATGCCCATGGTCAGTGTTTCTTTGTCGCGAATGAAGTTCGGATTTACGTCTGCAAATGCATAGCCGAACAGGCCGGCGGTTTCGGACAGCCCTTCGACGGTATCTTCGACCATCTTCGCGTTATACCAATCGCCTTTTTTCATTCGCAAAGTGGAAGTCAGGCGCTCCGAATCAAAGTCGCGGATCTGGCTTTCGACCTTCACATCACCGAACTTGTAGCGCTCGCCTTCTTCAACCACATAGGTGATGATGAAATCCTGCTTGTCCGGCGTCAATTCTGCGACCGCCGACACCACTCGGAAATCGGCATAGCCCTGCGTCAGGTAAAATTGCCGCAGCTTTTGTTGGTCAAATGCCAACCGATCAGGGTCATAGCTGGTCCCGGAGCTGAAAAATGTATAGAAACGTGCCTGTTTCGTAACCATTTCACCGCGCAATTGGTTGTCGCTGAATTTATCGTTACCGATAATGTTAATCTGCTGAACCTTGGACTTTGGCCCTTCGGTAATTTCAAATACGATATCGACGCGGTTCTGGTCCAGTTGCACCAATTTGGGTTCAATAGACGCAGCGAACCTGCCTTGACGTTTGTAAAGTTCAATTATCCGCGCGACATCGGCCCGGACTTTTGACCGTGAATATATCTGTCGTGGCGCCAATTTAATTTCAGGCTCGATCTTGTCGTTTTTCAGGCGTTTATTGCCTTCCAGTATAATCCGGTTGACGACCGGATTTTCACGCACTTCAACAACAACAGCGCCGGCATTATTACGAATGGAAACATCGGCAAATAATTCAGTCGCATAAAGCTCTTTTAGAGCCTGGTCCCCCGCAACCTGGCTCCAATTTTGTCCAACACGAAGGCGCATATAAGACCGAACGGTGTCAGGTTCGAGACGTTGTGTCCCGACAACTGTTATGGACTGAATCTGGTCCGCCTGCACAACAGGAGCAGGCTGGGTCGCCGATGGCGCGGCCTGTGCGAACGCAGGCGTCACAAGTGCCATCGTTCCAGTCGCCGCCAACGCGGTTGAACCCATCAAATATATGCCAAGTGCTTTGAAATTCATTGTCATCCGATCTGATGCCCGGCCCCCACCGGTTATTGAGCCGATGGCCCGCTAGAGAAGTTGCGTCCCTGCCCCAAGCTGCGTCCGCAATCAAGTGTGCAGTGAACTCTATCCACCACCAAATAGGCCAAAGGAGGCAAGATCATTAAAGGTCACCATTATCATGAAGCCTACCAACATCGCAAATCCAGCCCGAAATGCCCATTCTTGCACCAGCGGTGTCGCCGGTCGCTTGCGGACCGCCTCAATCGCATAGAGCAGCAAATGACCGCCATCCAGCATGGGAATTGGCAGGAGGTTGATGAACCCCAAGTTAATCGAGATCAGCGCCGCAAGGCTTATAAAGGTCAAAATGCCCATGCTCATCGCTTCGCCGGAGACCTTCGCGATTTTCAGCGGACCACCCAATTCGGTAAGCGGACGTCGACCGGAAATAATCTGCCCCAAACCGATCATTTGTTGCCTCAGGACATTTCCGGTTTGCACTATTGCTGCCCAAGGCGCCTCGATGATACCAACCTTACGGACTTCTATCCCGGTAGCGCCAACGCCAATACGACCGACACGGTATTTATTCCCGAAACGGTCAGTTTCTTCAGCAACTGCGACGCGCGCGTTCTTCACTATAATCCGGTCGCCGCGCTTGATTTCAATCTTCGCCGTTTCGCCGGGAATCATAATGATCTCATTCGCCATTTCATCGAATGTTTCGATCGCGCGACCATTGAACGAGATGATTTGGTCTCCCGGTATCAAACCGGCAACGGCGGCAGGGCTGTTGGGTTGCACGATGTCGATAACCGGCGGCGTCACGGATTTTCCAAATGCCAGCAGAAAACCCATGGCGATAAGGATGGCGAGAATGAAATTAACCGCAGGCCCCGCAAAAACAATCAAAGCGCGCTGCCACAATGGCTTGGATTGGAATGTCTGGTTTCGCTCCACCTCCGGTAAGGATTTCCAGCTTTCATCAGCTTGACTGGACGGGTTCATATCGCCCGCAAACTGCACATATCCACCCAAGGGTAGCACGCCAACGCGCCATAATGTGCCACGCTTATCAGTCCGGCCATAGATTTGGGGACCAAAACCAATCGAAAATTTCTCGGCTTTTACCCCAAACCAGCGACCGACGAAATAGTGGCCTAGCTCATGGACCACAACAAGGGTCCCGATCAACGTCAAAAACGCAAGCAGGGTGATGATGATATTGGGCGATTCAACTGCCATATGCGACCTTTTCCATATATTCCAACGCGTACCGCCGTGCGTCTGCATCAATGCTGAACAAATCGTCCAAGGATAGAGGACTTTCGGGCACATACCCGTTCAATGTCATTTCCACCAGTGCGGCAATATCAAGAAAACCGATCGCACCTTTCAGAAACGCGGCAACCGCCACTTCGTTGGCAGCATTTAAAATTGCAGGTTTTGCGCCACCTTCACTGATCGCTGAGCGGGCAAGACGCAAGGACGGGAAGCGAATTACGTCAGGCTTTTCGAAACTTAATTGACCTATGCTGGCCAAATCAAGCGGCAAACAATTGGTTGCAAGACGTTCAGGCCACGCCAATGCGCTCGCAATTGGAATACGCATATCGGGTGAGCCGAGTTGGGCGAGCGTCGAACAATCACGATATTCAACCATCGAGTGGATGACTGACTGCGGATGAACGAGAATATCCAACCGATCAAGACCGACGGGAAACAGATGATATGCTTCGATCAACTCTAAGCCTTTATTCATCATCGTTGCCGAATCAACGCTGATTTTTGCGCCCATATCCCAATTGGGATGTGCAACGGCCTGTTTCGGCGTGACGCTGCCCATCTGGTCCAGGGTAAAATTCCGAAACGGACCGCCGCTTGCTGTAAGTGTGATCTTTCGGACCTGATCGATTTTTGCGCCATTCAGGCATTGGAATATCGCATTATGCTCGCTATCCACCGGCAATAATGTCGCGCCAGATCGTGCAACAGCGGCCATCATTATATCCCCTGCCGACACTAACGCTTCCTTGTTCGCCAATGCCACAGTCCTGCCCTGTTCAATCGCAGCCATAGTGGGAGGAAGTCCAGCGCAGCCTACAATGGAGGCCATCGTCCAATCAACATTGCGCTTTGCCGCCGCAACCAATGCCGCCGCGCCGGCAGCAGCTTCGATCTGCGTGCCTGCCAGAGCGGCCCGTAATGTTGAATAAGCATTCTCTTGCGCAACAACCGCGATTTCGGCGTCAAATTCCCGCGCCAGTTCGGCGAGCTTTTCCGCATTGCCGTTGGCGGTCAAGGCCACAATCTTAAAAGCCGAACGATGCTGACGAACCAGATCGAGTGTCGAAAGACCAACTGACCCTGTCGCGCCGAAAATCGAAATACGCCGCATCACCACTGGCCCGTTATTTGCAGGAAAAGCACCAATAGTGCCGTGGCACATAATACCGCAACCAAACCGTCCGCCCGGTCGAACAATCCGCCGTGACCGGGTATAAGTGTCCCTGAATCCTTGACCCCTGCCCGCCGCTTCATCCAGCTTTCAAAAAAATCCCCAGCCTGTGCAACGATGGCCAGCCCTGCACCCAGCAGCGGTTGCCACAAGGCAAAGCCTTCTGTAAAATGGCCCTCAATCCCAAGAAACAGGGCAGCCATTGCCATACCGCCACATAGTCCAGACCATGTTTTCGACGGGCTGATGGCCGGAGCTATTTTTGGACCACCAAATGCCCGCCCGGCAAAATAAGCCCCGGTATCGGTCGCAATGACCACCCCTATGATCCCTAACAATATATAGATCTCGGCAAATTCACGTAAAAAAACCAGAAATGCAGTGGCGACACCTATGTACACAAGGCCGGCGAATATCCAGACCAGCTTTCCGATTATGCCAGATGATAATTTCAGGACCAATCTGGTCCATTCAAACAAAAGACCAACGGTAATGGCGGCCGTAAACAGGGCAAAGATCGGCCCACCCAGCCAGATGGCACCGGCAGCCACGAGCATCATCACAACGCCCGATGCCGTGCGTATACCAAGATCGGAACGAGGTTTGGCCAACGGCGCGCTGTTGTCGTTCATCTGCCGCCAAAGCGCCTTTCACGTTCGGCAAATTCATGAAGCGCCCGCGCCAATTCCGCCTTATCGAAATCCGGCCAGAGTGTGTCGGTGAACCAGAATTCGGCATAAGCTGCCTGCCACAGCATAAAATTGGACAGCCTCTGTTCACCCGAAGTCCGGATTAAAAGATCCAGCGGCGGCATGTCGGCAGTATCGAGATTTGCCTCAATCGACTCCGCCGTTATCGCCCCCTGCGCTGCGGCTGCCCGTGCTGCACGAACCAGCTCATCCTGTGCGCCATAGTTTAGCGCAACGGCCAATGTGGTGCGGCTATTATGTGCCGTCCGGTCCAACGCTTCATCAAGCATTTCTACAATATCAGGCGCAAGTGCCTTATAATTCCCGATTATTTTCAAACGGACGTCATTGGCAGTGAATTCGTCAATGTCGGATTTGATGAAACTCCGCATCAGCCCCATCAAATCGCTGATTTCGTCCTCGGGCCGTTTCCAGTTTTCACTGGAAAATGCGTATAGGCTCAACGCTTCGAGCCCGAGATCGCCTGCTGCGCGCACGATGTTGCGGACAGTCTCGACCCCCTTTTTATGCCCCATGGCACGCGGTAACAATCGCTTCTTTGCCCATCGGCCGTTACCATCCATGATGATCGCAACGTGGCGAGGCATCTGTCCGGTGCCTGATTCAATTCGGGTAGCAGGCTGAGCAGCAACCATCACAAAATCACCAGGACCCGTTCGTGTCGAGCGTCGTTGCGACACTGTGGGTACGCGCATGCCCTATAGGTGCCTCGACTGCGCTCGACACGAACGGATTTGGGAAAGCGGTTTGCGCCAAAATCACTGGCTCATGATTTCCTTTTCCTTATGCGCCGCCGCGTCATCGACAGCCTTAATCATCTCGTCGGTCATTTTCTGCACTTCGGTTTCAAGGCGCTTACGATCATCTTCGCTGATTTCTTTTTTATTTTCATCAGTTTTCAGCCCGTCATTAGCATCACGGCGCACGTTCCGAATGGCGATTTTTGCTTTCTCCGCATATTGCCCGGCCAATTTTGCCAGCTCTTTGCGCCGCTCTTCGGTAAGGTCGGGAATAGGAAGGCGAAGCATCTGTCCATCGGTAATCGGGTTCAATCCCAAGCCTGCAGAACGAATCGCCTTTTCAACTGGCGTCACGTTGGATCTATCCCATACTTGCACCGACAACATACGCGGTTCCGGCGCGCTAACAGTGGCCACCTGATTCAACGGCATGTTGGAACCATAGACTTCGACCACAACCGGATCGAGCAAAGTCACATTGGCACGACCGGTGCGTAAACCGCTCAGATCGCTTTTGAACGAATCCACAGCGCCCTTCATGCGACGTTCGACATCAGCTTTGTCATATTGCGGCATGATTTAATTCCCTTCACTTTCAACCACAGTAAAGGTGCCGCTACCATCAAGCACCTTCAAAATATTGCCTTGTTCGCGGATCGAAAATACCACGATAGGGATATCATTATCCCTGCAAAGCGCCACGGCACTGGCGTCCATTACCTTCAGATTGTCCGACAATACTCGATCATAGGACAATCGTTCATAGCGCGTTGCAGAGGCGACTTTCTTCGGGTCGGCGTCATAAACACCGTCTACCGAAGTTCCCTTGAACAAAGCATCGCACTTCATTTCAGCGGCACGCAGCGCAGCGCCGCTATCGGTGGTAAAATAGGGTGCGCCGACGCCTGCTGCAAAAATGACAATCCGGCCCTTTTCAAGATGGCGTTCGGCCCGTCGGCGAATGACGGGTTCGCACACCTTGTCCATTTCGATGGCCGACTGCACTCGCGTAGGTACTCCGAGCTGTTCGAGAGCATTCTGCATGGCGAGCGCATTCATGACGGTGGCGAGCATGCCCATATAATCGGCCTGCGCCCGGTCCATGCCCTTGGCTGCCCCGGCCATACCGCGGAAGATATTCCCCCCGCCAATGACGAGGCACAGTTGCAGGCCGGTATCTTTCGCGGCCTTCACTTCTTCAGCGACACGGGCAACGGTATCGGGGTCAATGCCGAATGATTGCTCCCCCATCAACACTTCGCCAGATAGTTTCAGCAGGATACGGCGATAGCCGGTTGTGCCCATATAATCCTCAATCCCCGATGCAATTATGGCGCACAGCTATAGGAGCCGCACGCCATATCGCCAAGTGCATAAACTGCACTAGGGTCAGGACCTATTAAATACACTTGCGAGGCGTCAAAATGGCGAAGATATCGGAGCAAAATGCGCGCCGCCGATAGTCATTTTATCGGCAAGCGTATTTTGGTTCGAGATCAAAGCCATTTTGACGTCCGAAGGATTTGACCCATTTTGCCCATGGTTGCGTCAGAAAGCCTTGAGATATATCTATATCCCTGCGGCTTCCTTCCTTGCCCTGTGCAAAATGGCCTCAAACCTCGCAAGTGTATTTAATAGGTCCTGACCCTAGGTCGTGAACTGTCTCTGGAGAGTCAGTTCGCCTTAAGCGCCAACCGCTGCGGCCACTTCGGCTGCGAAGTCGGATACTTCCTTTTCGATACCTTCGCCAAGCTGAAAACGGACATAGTCCTTCAGCACGATCTGCTTGCCCGCTTCCTTGCCGGCTGCCGCAACGACATCGGCAATCGCGGTCTTGCCGTCCATGACGAACAACTGGCTGAGCAGCGCGTTTTCTTTTGCGAATTTCTTCACCGCGCCCTCAACCATCTTTTCGACGATATCGGCAGGCTTACCACTTTCGGACGCCTTTTCACGCGCAATACCCCGCTCCCGTTCCAGCGTGTCAGCATCAAGGCCGCTTTCATCAAGTGACAGCGGAAAGGCTGCCGCGATATGCATGGCAAGCTGCTTGCCCAAACCATCTAGCGTTGCCGCATCAGCTTCGCTTTCCAGTGCGACAAGCACACCGATCCCGCCCATGCCGGGCGCTGCTGCGTTGTGGACATATGACACGACACGGCCATTGCTGACGGACAAGGACTTGGCGCGACGGATCAGCATATTCTCACCGATGGTGGCAATATTGTTCGTCAGTTTTTCCTGAACCGTTTCGCCATTGCCATAAGGCGCGGCCAAAATGGATTCAGCATCATTCGCCGCCAGCTTCAAGGCAACGCCGGTCACGGTCGTTACAAATTCCTGAAACTGTTCGTTCTTGGCCACAAAGTCGGTCTGGCTATTGACTTCAACAGCCGTTCCCATGGTGCCGTCAACCGCGACGCCGACCAGCCCTTCGGCTGCAGTCCGGCTTGATTTCTTGGCTGCTGTCGCAAGCCCCTTTGCACGCAAAAGATCGACCGCGGCTTCCATGTCACCATTGGTTTCTTCCAGCGCTTTTTTAGCATCCATCATTCCGGCACCGGAAAGCTCACGCAATTCCTTGACGGCTGAAGCTGTAATTGCAGACATGAATTTGTCCTTTCGAATTTGGTTGGCGAGAGGCAGGCCCCTCTCTGCTCTAAACAGTGTCATCCCCACTTTGCCGGGGTCCATGGTCAGCACTGTCCGTTTAAACCGACAGTTCAGGCCATGGATCGCCGCTTGGGCGGGAATGACAAAATATTGTTACGCTTCTGCGGCAGGTGTTTCGTCCGCAGCGACTTCAGCAACCGGCGCCTCTTCCGCTCCGACGGCTTCTTCCATCGTTGCAGGCGCATCTTCTGCTACCGGAGCAGCTTCGGTCAACGCAGGTTCCGCTGCCGGCTCAATTTCGGCACCAAGATCGACGCCCTTGGCAACCTTGGCACTGACATTGCCCTTGCTCGATGCCGTCGCAATAGCGTCGCAATACAGGCGAATGGCACGCGCCGCGTCGTCGTTGGCAGGAACAGGGAACGCGATGCCGTCGGGCGAAACGTTCGAATCGAGGATTGCGATCACAGGAATGCCGAGAACGTTGGCTTCCTTGATGGCAAGTTCTTCCTTGTTGGCGTCGATCACAAACATTACGTCCGGAATGCCACCCATATCGCGAATACCACCCAAGCTCATTTCAAGCTTGTCACGTTCGCGGGTCATCTGAAGGATTTCCTTCTTGGTGAAGCCGTGCGTGTCACCCGAAAGCTGCTCTTCGAGGGTTTTCAGTTTTTTGATCGAGTTCGAAATGGTCTTCCAGTTGGTGAGCATGCCGCCCAACCAGCGGTGGTTGACGAAATGCTGACCCGAAGCGCGTGCTGCGTCCGCGATCGGACCCTGCGCCTGGCGCTTGGTGCCTACAAACAGAACCTTGCCGCCCGAAGCGACGGTCTGGGCAACGAAGTCGAGCGCGCGTGCGAACAAAGGCACGGACTGCGACAGGTCAAGAATGTGGATGCCGTTGCGCGCGCCGAAGATATACGGCTTCATACGCGGGTTCCAACGGTGTGTTTGGTGGCCGAAATGGGCCCCAGCTTCAAGCAATTGCTGCATGGTAACGACAGGTGCCGCCATGGTACTTCTCCTTCCGGTTGAGCCTCTGGGAAACTAGAACGTCACACAGCCCTGAAAGGGAGCGATCCGCACCGGTATGTGTGTTTCCCATGTGGAATGAGCGGGCCGTTAGAGAGCAATGCAGGATTCGTCAAGCGGTAAAGCCGATTAATAGGAGGTTCACCACCCGTAGCTACCTCCGGTTACTCCACCTTCAGGAGAATCGCGATGGCCGTTTTAAAGTCCCTTCTAATGGCCAGTGTTTTCCTGTCTTCAAGTCATGCCCTCGCGCAAGACGAAGTCGTCCCGTCACCTTCGGAAATGCCAGAGCGGATCTCGTTTCTGGTCGCCATCGGGGAAGAAAAGTGCCGCGAACCTGAAGGTGACGAAATTGTCGTCTGTGCCACGGTGCCGGAAAACGAACGGTACCGCATACCGGTCGCGCTACGAAAGAAGGAACGAGTCGTGACTGACCGGTCCTGGTCTTCTGCCGTCGATACGCTCGATTCGTTCGCCGCAGACCTGCGTCCCAACAGCTGTTCGGTTAATGGATCGGGTGGCTTTACCGGCTGTACACAAAAAATGTTGCAGCAGTGGTTTGCCGAGCGGCGGTCCAAACAGAGCGCGAATTGAACTTTTTCCGCCGAGCCAAGTTATCCACAGGCATTCCACACCCTATCCCTGAGTATTGCCGGGATATAATAGAGCTTGACATAAAAGAACATATATAGAACATAGAGTGCAAGTCGTTCATAAAACCACAAGCTAACCCCCTTTATAGACGACATGGGGGATAGAAAGGACCAGTGCCATGACCTTCATTGCTTCTCTCCTCTTTGCTATCGCCCTTATTGCGTCGGTAGCCGTAATCGCCCTCACCTTTTCAAATGCAATGCCGCGTATTATTGAAGTGATCGATATGGAATTTGCCCCGGCGGTTGCTGTCGAACGCCGTATCACATTCGGTGAAATCAGGGGCCGTAAGCCACAGCCAGTTGCCGAGGTTATTGTCTTTCCACGCAAAGCCACCGCACCATCGGATTTTCTTCTCGCCGCCTGATCGGATATAATTCGGTTCTTAAAAGAAGCGCCTTGGGGCGCTTTTTTGTGCTCTCGCGCTGCGGCACCATAAAGAAAAGGGCGAAAGCTTGCGCCCCGCCCTCTTCTCCAAAAACAGAGAGTGAACTTTAGTTCACTGCGTCCTTAAGCGCCTTGCCAGCCTTAAACTTAGGCTGTGTCGACGCTTTAATGGTCATTGGTTCACCTGTACGTGGATTACGACCGGTCGATGCCTTACGCTTTGCTACACCAAAAGTGCCGAAACCAACCAAGCGGACTTCACCGCCCTTTTTCAATGTTCCGGTTATGGCTTCAAAAGTAGCTTCAACAGCTTTACCCGCATCTGCCTTTGTCAAGCCACTTGCATCCGCAACTGCATTGACGAGATCTTGTTTGTTCATATTGGGAACCCCCCTCTGAAAAAAATATATGAGACTCATTTATTGTTTAATTGAGTCGCGGCTTAGGCCGGTGGCGGGATAATGATGAGAATGTGCGCGCTGTCAAAGGAAATATCGGCATAAAACCGTCATTTTCTGTGAAAAACACGACGTATTGCACTTACATCCACCAAACATTCCCATCTTGACGGGCTAATGCGTTACCGAAGTGCTACTTTCATTACCCATTGAAGGTGGCAGAGCAGCCGCTAACTCATCAGCTTCTGACCATTCGACGGGGATCAACGGCGAGACCAATGCGCGTGCCAAGACCTGATCGACATGGCTAACCGGAATGATTTCCAATCCTTCCTTGATGTTAGCTGGAATCTCAGCAAGATCTTTTTCGTTATCCTGAGGGATCAAAACGGTCTTGATACCTCCACGAAGGGCGGCGAGCAGTTTTTCCTTTAACCCGCCAATTGGCAACACACGCCCGCGTAAAGTCACCTCGCCCGTCATCGCCACATCACGATGTACCGCAATTCCGGTCAGCGTGGAAACGATGCACGTTACCATTCCAACACCAGCAGATGGGCCGTCCTTTGGCACTGCGCCTTCAGGCAAATGAATATGGACGTCTTTCCGGCCAAACAGGCTAGGTTTGATGCCATAGCTGGGCGCACGCGCCTTCACATAGCTCAGCGCGGCCTGAATCGATTCCCCCATGACTTCGCCAAGCTTGCCCGTCGTTTTGATCTGTCCCTTGCCCGGAACAGTAACCGCTTCAATAGTCAGCAATTCGCCGCCCACTTCGGTCCATGCCAGTCCGGTAACCGCGCCAATCTGATTTTCTTCCTCACCCATATCATGGCGATATTTGCGGACGCCTGAAAAATCAGAGAGATTTTCTGGCGTTATCGCAACGCTTTGCGTCTTACCTTCCAGAATCCGGCGCAGAGCCTTACGCGCCAGCTTTGCGATTTCCCGTTCCAATGTCCGAACGCCCGCCTCGCGCGTATAATAGCGGATGAGATCGCGTAACGCATCATCGGAAACCGAGAATTCCTCCGGCTTCAAACCATGCGCCTCAACCTGCTTTTCGAACAAGTGGCGCTTTGCGATTTCCAGCTTTTCATCTTCGGTGTAGCCTTCAAGACGGATAATCTCCATCCGGTCCAACAAAGCCTGTGGCAAATTCATGCTGTTTGCCGTGGTCACAAACATGACGTCTGACAAATCCAAGTCGATTTCGAGATAATGGTCGTTAAACTTGTTATTCTGCTCAGGATCTAACACCTCAAGCAGCGCAGAAGCCGGATCACCTCGGAAATCCTGACCCAATTTGTCGATCTCATCGAGCAGGAAAAGCGGATTCATCGTCCCTGCCTTTTTCAGATTCGCGGCCACCTTGCCCGGCATGGAACCAATATAGGTCCGCCGATGTCCGCGTATCTCGGCTTCGTCACGTACACCGCCCAGCGACTGGCGAATAAATTCGCGCCCCGTAGCCTTGGCAATCGATTTGCCCAGCGAAGTTTTGCCGACCCCCGGGGGGCCGACCAGACAAAGAATGGGACCCTTTAACTTATTGGTCCGCGCCTGTACCGCCAGATATTCGACTATTCTATCTTTGACCTTTTCCAGCGCAAAATGATCAGAGTCTAGGACTTCTTGCGCCTTGGCAATATCGCGCTTCAGCTTGGACTTTTTGCCCCATGGTATGCCTAGCAAAGTATCCAGATAGTTACGAACAACCGTGGCTTCAGCAGACATGGGTGCCATGCCGCGCAGTTTCTTCAACTCCGCATTGGCCTTGGCCTTGGCTTCTTTCGACAGTTTCATTGTGTCGATTTTGGTTTGCAGTTCGGCAACTTCGTCGCCACCCTCGCCATCATCATTGCCAAGTTCGCGTTGTATGGCTTTCATCTGCTCATTCAAATAATATTCACGCTGCGTCTTTTCCATTTGGCGCTTAACCCGCCCGCGGATTTTCTTTTCGACCTGAAGCACGCCCAATTCGCCTTCCATAAAGGCAAAGGCCATCTCAAGCCGACGCATTGGATTGGGTTCGACCAGCAAGGACTGCTTGTCCGACACTTTCAGCTGGATATTGGCAGCAACGGCATCGGCCAGCGCAGCGGGTGTTGCAATTTCTGTCAATTGAACCGCTGTTTCGGCGGGCATTTTTTTGTTGAGCTTCGAATAATTTTCAAACTGCTCGGTCACTGACCGCATCATGGCGGTCGCTTCTGGCCCTTCAATGGTCTGCTCATCGATCAGTTTTACAGCGACCTCTACATAATCGCTGCCATGATCGACCAGATCGCGCAATTCCGCGCGTTGCTTTCCTTCAACCAGCACGCGAACCGTTCCATCCGGCAATTTTAGCAATTGCATGATCGTCGCGGTTACACCGATATCATATAAATCGTCTTTTTCAGGATCATCCTCGGCAGGGTCTAACTGTGCGACCAGGAAAATTTCCTTGTTGGCTGACATAGCCCTTTCCAGCGCAACAACAGATTTATCGCGACCTACAAAAAGCGGCACAATCATTCCGGGGAAAACTACAATATCGCGCAATGGCAAAAGCGGAAGGTTCAATTCCATATATACTCCAACTGGCGGCCCATGAAACGGTGCCGACCCTATTGTGCCTCAATATGTGTGCTTTTGCGCCTCTTTCAATGAAATTACGTAAAGTACCCTGCTTTTGTTGGGGAAAAGCCGGGTCTATCAACACCCGGCCTTTCTCTATTCACTCTTAAAAAGGCAGTTTGAACCCTGCCGGCAAGGGCAATCCACTCGACATTTTGCTCATTTCGGCGTTGCTCGCAGCGTCGGCCTTTTCGCGCGCATCGTTAAAAGCGGCGGTAATCAGATCTTCGAGCATTCCCTTGTCGTCGGGAACGATCAGGCCGTCGTCGATCGACACGCCCAAAATCCGACCTTTGGCAGTTGCTCGTACTTTGACAAGACCTCCGCCCGACACGCCTTCCACTTCTATTGTATCAAGTGTAACCTGTGCTTGCTCCATCTGCTTTTGGATGTTCTGGGCGGCTTCCTGTGCAGCCTTGATCATCTCTTCCATGCTCTTCATGCACGTTTACTCCATTTGGTTTCTTCAGTATCGCTGTCGAGCAGCTCAGCCTCAGGAAAAGCGGCAAAAGCTGCCTTTACAAGAGGTGATTCCATTATTGCGTGGCGGTCGGCATCTGCTTGGGCGCGCTCCTTTTCCAAGAGGCTTGGCTGTGCCGGGCCCTCGCGTTCCTCAACGTCCCAGCGCGTTCCAGTTATTTTTGCCAACGCGTCGCGCAACTCCGCCACAAAATCAGGCACGACCGGCCCCGCCAATTGATAGGCGAGCAACGGCGGAGAATATTCGACCAAACGCACGACGTCACGCAATGTCATTTCCAAACTGACATAGCCTTCACGCGACAAGCGCTCGAGTAAGGCGTCGAAATTGGCCGGCATCAGGGTCTGGACAGTTGTTGGCGGGGGGATGTCTAATGCGGTCGGCGCCGATGTTGGTGACGCTGCATTAAAACTGCCCTGCGCGATCATTTTTGCCAACTTACCGGGGTCAGGCAAGCTTGCTGCGTGAATAACGCGCAGCAGCGCCATGTCAGCCGCATCAAGCGGAACCAATGCACGGCCGACTTCTTCCTGTCCCTTTAACAACAATTGCCATAGACGATGAAGATTGGAAAAAGACAATTGATCGGCAAAATCATCGACCACCGTCGCCGCTGCTGCATCAAGCGCACCGTCGCGCGGTGCACCAATCTTGGCAAGCGTCAGGCGATGCACTTCGGACAATAGCCCGGCAAACATGGCCAACGGTTCTACGCCAAGATTATATTGGCTCTTGGCCTCCGCCAGCATCGCCTGCGCGTCACCAGCCAGTATCAGGCCGAACAAGCGCCGAATCGCTCCACGATCGGATAAGCCCAGCATGTCGCGCACCTGTGAAGCCGTGACCGTGCCATCGCCTTCCATGTCGGCATGGGCTATTGCTTGATCGAGGATAGACAGGCCATCGCGAACCGACCCCTCAGCAGCCTGTGCCACCAAAGTCAGAGCTTCCTCTTCTGCACCAACCGCCTCTTTGGCTGCGATATCAGCAAAGTGCCTAGCCAGAAGTTCGGTCGAAATCCGTTTCAAGTCAAACCGCTGGCACCGCGACAGAACCGTGATCGGAACTTTGTTCACTTCTGTTGTAGCAAAAAGAAACTTCACATGGCCCGGCGGTTCTTCCAAAGTTTTCAATAATGCGTTGAAAGCGTTTTTGGACAGCATATGCACTTCATCGATAATGTAGATTTTATATCGAGCAGACACCGCAGAATAGCGGACAGCCTCAATAATTTCGCGCACATCATCAACGCCTGTATGGCTTGCGGCATCCATTTCGATGACATCAATATGCCGCCCCTCGGCAATGGCGACGCACGGTTCGCATAGACCGCAAGGATCGATGGTCGGGCCGCCCTGCCCGTCTGGCCCGATACAGTTTAACGCCTTGGCAATCAGCCGTGCTGTGGAGGTTTTACCGACCCCGCGAACACCCGTCATCAAGAAAGCATGAGCCAGACGGTCGCGCTTAATCGCATTACCGAGCGTCTGCACCATTGCGCCCTGCCCGATCAATTCGGCAAAAGTTTGGGGACGATATTTACGCGCCAATACGCGATATGCCGCTCCGCCTGCGGCGACCGGCTTTGCCTGCTGCGGCATATCCAGACCAAGTCCCAGCGCATCATCCGGCATATCCGGGTCGCGCTCGGCGCTTATTATTTCAGGTGAATCGTCCATCGTTACCATGTTAGGCCGCGTCAATACCAATGTCGAAGATGTTTTCTTGCCGCATGAGCCCGCAGCAGAAATAAATTAGGAGCCGAATGACCCGCAGCGAATTCGTTGTGGCTGCTTCCGTCAGGATCTGACCAGGTTGGCGAGTGCCACGTCCATCCGACTCCCGCCGCGCATATGGAGAGAGACGCGCCAAAAAGCAAGCGCTGCATAATTGGGTATTTGGTAAACAGGCCCTTTACCCTAAGATGACATAAATCATTCATTTAGATAAGTTATCCCATCTTATTCATGTTGGGAGTATCGATGATGATCATCTCGCAAAATTTGGAACGAACTTATATGCGGTATGAAGACGCCGCGCAGGAAGATCGCTGTGCGCCACGCGTAAAGCTGCATATTCCCGCGCAAATGCGGCCATCGGGCTCACCGTCTTTTTCCGTTGTGGTCAAAGATCTATCACTTTCCGGCGTGGCATGTGAGGCACTTACCGGCATGACGGCTGGGACGCGCGTCTGGCTGACCCTGCCCGGTCTTTCGGCGCTTCAGGCGAAGATCGTGTGGAATGACGGCACGATGGTCGGTTGCGAATTTGACACATTGCTTAACCTTGCGGTCATGGAAAATGTCCTTGCCCGCTTCCCAGTGCAGGCATAAAATCAAGCGTTCCGTAAATACCAGTCATAGTCGATTGATGGCACGTGACCGAAATAGCGATCCTGTTCGACGCGCTTCACAATAGTAAACATGTCGACAAAGCGTTCACCCAGATAATCCCGCATCAGGCCTGATGCGTGGAACCTGTCGACCGCTGCAAACCAGTTACTGGGCGGCTTATCGTCGCCTGAACTGTCCCGATCATAGCCGTTGCCAACCACGGCCGAGCCGGGATCAATCTGTTTAACGATGCCATGGTGCATGCCCGCCAATACGCCTGCGACCGCCAAATAGGGGTTTGCATCGGCACCACAGGCGCGATGTTCGACATGGCGACTTGCCGGTGGTCCTGCCGGAATGCGGAAAGATACTGTACGATTATTGACCCCCCAGGTCGGTGCGACCGGGGCATAGCTGTTGGCCTTGAACCGGCGATAGCTGTTGGCATGCGGCGCAAAAAGCGCAAAACAGTCGCCAATCGAAGAAATCATGCCGCCTATGGCATGGCGCAGCATTGGCGTGCCTTCCGGATTTTCATCGGCAAACAGGTTTTTGCCATCGGCATCATTCATCGACACATGGATATGCATGCCCGATCCAGCTTGCTCGGCAAAAGGCTTGGCCATGAATGTTGCCTCCAATCCATGCGCCTGCGCCACCGCCTTGACGACGCGCTTGTACATGATGGCATCATCGCACGCGCGCAGAACGTCGGGTTTGTAGCGCAACGTCAACTCGCACTGTCCAGGCGCAAATTCCGAAATGGCGGATTCGAGCGGAATGCCCTGAATATCGCAGGCTTCGTAAAGCTCGTCGAAAAATGGCCGAAAATCGTCCAGCTCGCGCAAGCCATAAACCTCCACCATTTGTGGCGTCGTGCCGCTATATTCCGGACGCGCCGGACGCACCGAGCCATCCCTCGCCCTTTTAGGGTCAAGCAGGTAAAATTCGAGTTCCACCGCTAACGCAGGAGTCAGGCCCATTTCGGCAAAACGGTCGACGACAAGACCAAGCACATGACGGGGGTCCAGATCGTGGGGCTGGCCATCCAGCTCATAGAAATCGACCATGAATTGTGCGGCATTATCGCCCGCCCAAGGCGTTTTGACCAAAGTGCCCGGAATCGGCTTCATTGACCGGTCAGCATCTCCATCTTCCCAGACAAGGCCGGTTTCAACAGTATCCTGACCGGTGATATCAACCACCGTAATCGAACCCGGAAAGAAACGGCCGATTTCATACACCGACAACACCTCATGTTGCCGCAAACGCTTACCGCGCGGGACGCCGCCGAAATCGGTGTAGATCATTTCGACAGAATCGATATCCGGATTGGCGGCAAAAAAAGCCTCGGCCTCGCTGCGTGGCGCGATGGTTGCAGATGATTTGGCGCGTCTAATCATATTCATTACTCCAAAAGCTCGCCTACACAGGAATCAAGCGCTTGCAAGAGGCGATCAATCTGCGCCTCCTGCGTCACGGGGCTGAGCAGCATCATATTGTGGAACGGCGCGAGCAATATGCCGCGATTGGTAAGGTACAGGTGGACCATGCTTTCAAGGGAATGATCCATTGCCGCCCGCGCTTCGGTGCCGTTAGCGGGTGGACGCGGGGCGCAGACAAATTCGACGCGCGCACCCACATGGCTGACATGCCACGGCAACCGATGAGTCTCTATGACCTTGTTGAGCCCCAAAACCAGACTGTCCGCCATGGCCAGCATATGATCATACGCTTCCCGTGTGATGACCTGCCCCAGCATGGCATGCATCGCTGTAATCGCCAGCGCATTGGCCGACAGGGTCGTCCCGATGCCGCTATGTCCCGCAGGACGCGCCTTGTTCAGTGCCTCCATTCGGACCGAAATTTCTGCGGAAAAGCCATAGACCGCGCAGGGTACACCTCCGCCGATGGACTTGCCTATGACCATGACATCCGGCATCGGCCCATATCTGTTGCTATGCCCGCCAAAGCCGGACGAGATTGTGTGCGTCTCGTCAAAAACCAGCAATGTCCCGGTTTCGCTGCACAAGCGGCGCAGTGTTTCCAAATAGCCCGGCGCGTCCCGGACCATGCCGATATTGGTCATTACCGGTTCCGCCAGTACGCACGCAATATCGCCGCCCCGCAACGCGCTTTCCAGCGCCGCCACATCATTGAACTCGATAGCGACCGTGGTCGGCAGCAAATCCTGCACCTGCCCGATCAGGCTCGGCCTGTTGGCCGCAACACCATCTCGCAAATCGACAAACACATCATCGACCGCGCCATGATAACAGCCATTGAAAATAAGGATTTTGCTACGTCCCGTTAAACCGCGGCACCAGCGAATGACTGCACGGTTTGCCTCGCTGGCGGTTGTAGTCACCTGCCAATTGGGCAAGCCGAACATCCCGGCCAACATATCGCCCAATTCCGCCCCCTTGGTCGTAGGCAGCATATAGCTTAGCCCATGCCCTGCTTGCTCGGCCAACGCAACGGCAAGTGCCGACGGGGAATGGCCAAACATGCTGGCGGTGTCGCCAAGGCAAAAATCGTCGAATATCTGTCCGTCTAGGCCGGTTAGGGTGGCGCCTTGTGCGCTGGCCGCGACGATCGGAAAGGGGCTTGGCCAGTCCAGCATCCAGTGGAACGGCACATGCTGGAACCAGCCATTGGAGTTATCGAAGCAGCTTTTGGACTTCGGGTTGGCCGCGATGAAACGGGCGACTTCCCGTGCGCGCAGTGCGGATAATATGTTCGGATCAATCACAGCCGGTCTCGCAAGGCATAATAAAGCAGACCCAGGGTCGCGATTGGCCGGGCAAGCCATTTGCCGCCGGGAAAGGGCCGGTGCGGTAGATTGGCAAAGACATCAAATCGCTCCATTGTCCCTGTCACTGCCTCCGCCAACAACTCACCCGCCAGCGTTGTAACCAAGGCCCCATGGCCGGAAAAGCCGTGGGCGAAAAATACATTGCCCTCGCGGCCCATATGCGGGAGACGGTTCATCGTAACGCCCACTGCCCCACCCCACGCATAATCGATGGGCGTGTTGGCAAGCGAGGGAAACACCTCGACAATATGCTTGCGGACAAAGCCGGCGATATCAGACGGCGGCGTCTGCACATATTTCTCGCCTCCGCCAAAGATGAGGCGTTTGTCGGCGGACAGACGGAAATAGTTGAGCACAAAGCGACTGTCCGCCACCGCCGCATCGCTGGGAAGCAATTCCGCGGCATCCGGCAAGGGGGCGGTAGCAATATTATAATTCATGATCGGGATCGTGTATCGGCCAAGCCTGTCGTCGAGGTCGTGAATCCAACTGTCGGTCGCCAAAATCACATTGCGGGCATTCACGTCTTCCGGCCGCACAAAACTATTCTCAAAAAGGGTCACACCAGCCGTTCGAGCTGCCGTCGCAAGCCCCAAGGCATAATTCAACGGATGAAAATGCCCACCCCGGGAATCGTAAATGCCGCCATGATATCCGTCGCCATTGATATGCTGCCCCATATCCTTCGGCTGCACAATTTCGCTTTCCCAGCCAAATTGCTTTTCCAGATATTCGGCATCGCGCTGCATCGCATCAAAATGGGCGGGCTTGTAGGCGGCCTCCAGATGTCCGCTCTTCAAGTCACATTGAATATCATGTCGGGCGATCCGACTTTTCACCAGATCAACCGCACCATAGGCCAAATCGAAAATCGCCTGCGCCCGTTCGCGTCCGAATTCTTCATCCAGCTCTCGCATCGACCAGCGCAGGCCGGGGATCAGTTGCCCGCCATTCCGCCCCGATGCGCCGTAGCCGATAGTCTTGGCTTCTAGCAGAGTAACCTTCAGCCCCTTTTCCGCGCAGGCAAGTGCGGCTGATAGCCCTGTATATCCACCTCCAATGACCGCAACGTCATAATCCCCCTCGCCTATGAAGGCGGGCTGCGCCTCCCACGCATTGGCGGTGGCACGATAATAGCTGTTGTTAAGAGCGTCAGTCATCAAAGAATGGCGGACCTAGTCCGTGCCCACTGCGGGTGAAGCGAGATCGATGACATAGAGTTTTCGGACCGGGGTCAGATTTTCCCACATGCCTTCGAAGCCGGGTTCGATGACCAAATTACCATCCGGACCTGCTTCGACAACAGTGCCGTCATCGCCGGTCAATCGCACTTGGCCTTCCAATATGCGGCAATATTCCCATTCCGAATAGGACACACGCCAGGCCCCCTCCCCGCAGCTCCATTCGCCGAAATATTTACGTCCATCGGCAGATTCATAAGCGTTACGGGTTTCGCCGCGTGGACTTCCGCGAACTACCCTGTCCGATGCAGGCGCAAAATCCTCTGCGTGCGCTGTTTCGATTTGGATGCGACGCGCCGTCACCGGACTATACCCGCAACAACAAATGCTCGCGTTCCCAGCTACTCACAACTGATTGGTAGTTGAACAGCTCATAATCTTTGACCGCATAGAAAATCTCGAAGAAATCTTCGCCGAGCAAATTTCGAACCGGCTTGCAGGCCGAAAATCGGTCAAGCGCCGCCTCCAGGGTGCGCGGCAATGTGCGCGCGCGGTTATAGGCGCTGCCGGTAATGGCTTTGGCTGGCACCATGCGCTCGACCATACCGATATAGCCGCAGACGAGCGACGCTGCCATCGCCAGATAAGGGTTGGAATCCGCACCCGGCAGCCGATTTTCAACACGGCGGTTGGCCTTGTCCGAAATCGGAACGCGAAAGCCACAACTGCGGTTATCTTCGCCCCATTGGACATTGATCGGTGCGGCGCTGTCAGGACGCATCCGCCGGAAGCTGTTGACGTTGGGGGCCCATAATGGCGAAATCTGCGGCATGAATTTCACAAGTCCCGCAATATAGCTGCGGAACATCGCGCTATCCTTGCCATTGGCGTTCGAAAAAAGATTCTTGCCCGTTCCTGCATCGACCACCGATTGGTGAATGTGCATCGCGCTGCCCGGTTGTCCGGCCATCGGGTTGGCCATGAATGTCGCATAAACTCCATGCTGCTTGGCAACGGCGCGCACGACCCGTTTGAACAGGAAGACCTGATCGGCGAGTTTGAGCGGGTCGCCGTGGATGAAGTTCACTTCCAACTGGGCGGCGCCCATTTCGTGGATCATCGTATCGATATCCAGACCCATCAGTTCACAATTGTCGTAAATATGGTCGATAATATCTTCATATTCATTCATCGCCTCCAGCCCGTAAGGCTGGCTTGCGGTTTCCGCGCGGCCGCTTGAACCTGTGGGCGGGACGAGCGGGAAATCGGGATCGGTGTTTTGCGACACAAGATAGAACTCGACCTCGGGCGCGATGATCGGTTTCCAGCCTTTGGCCGCATAAAGGCCAAGCACCTTCTTCAAGATTGTTCGTGGGGCCAAGTCAACCTCGGTCCCATCGCCATTAAAGGCATCGGCAATGACAAAGGCGGTAGGCGATTTGAAGCCGGGGGCGACGCAAATCGTGTCCGGGTCGGCAATCAATATCTTGTCGGGATCCTTGTCCCAAACATCCTCGATATCTTCAGGATAGTGGCCATCGATGGTGCAGATAAACACGCTGCCGGGAATTCGCAGCGATTTATCGCGAACAGACGACAGGAATTTTTTGGCAGGCAATACCTTGCCGCGTTGAACACCATTTATGTCAGGAACGATGCACTCGACTTCGTCGATTTTATGCTCTGCGATCCAACTCGCAAGATTGACAGACATTGTTTTTCACCAGCTTTCTGTAAGCTGGATAAGGACATGCCAGGCTTGAAAGGTCAAGCCCGGCATGCGAAATTTTGCGAAGAACCTGAAAAACTAACTTAGAAAGCGTAGTTCAAAGAGAAAACAACACCCGCTTTTGAGTCTTCAGCGGCGAAAATCGAACGGCGGTTTGTGTCAACATACGAAGCGCCCAGGGTAAAGCCAGACACTTCCGCCGTCAGACCGAGCGACCAATCGACCTTTTCATTACCGGCCGTAAATGCGCCGTCCTCGACACCAATAGAACCGACTACCGAAATAGGCGAATCAGGCAAGGCGATGGATGCATTGGTGCCATAATAGATGTTATCGCTGTTGCCTGTATTGTCCTGACTTGGAACGTAAGACAATTGTACGCCGACCGTAGCCGGACCGAAGGTTGATCCCAACTTTCCGGTGAACTCAACATAATTTAGGCTGGAAACTCCGGGGTACAAATAATAGGTCGCGCCGATATCATAGGTCAGTTCTTCTCCACCCGCAAAACCGGCGTAAAGGTCTATTTCAACATCGTCGCCCGTGTTTTCAGATAGATTTGAACCCCATGCGCCAACGTAAAATCCAGATTCATGGCTAATAGTAATGGTCGGTTGCACCGCAAAATCCTTGTCCGACAAAGACACCCCGCGGAAGCGGTAGTCCGACACAACAGTGACGCCGCCTGAAATGGTGATCGGACCGGACTCTTCCTCGGCCTCTTGCGCGAACGCTGGTGCAGCAGTTGCAAATGCGCTAATAGCGACGCTCACCAAGGCCATTTTCAAAATCGAGTTACCCATAAAATACCCCTTCTTAGGTGCGTTATAAAATAGCCGGAAGCAGGTTCAAAAACCGCCACCGACAGATGCCGTGCTCTTCCCGCTAAATCTATTGCCCGCGCTATGATTGATTTTTATTTGTCAGCGCCCATTGTGCAACTGCACACAAACATCAAAAGAACTTGCGATCAAGCAATTTAGTGTCTGCGCTGATGTCCTTTTTAACCAATGTGACAATTTCGTCACAGTTTAAACATTGCTTAAACCACCCTGGCGTAAAGCGTCGTCGAAAACGCGAAGACGTGCGCCGATTTTCGCGACACACGTCTTCAAACTCAGAAAAATTGGGCAGTTGTTGCCAGCATGTACGCCCAATAAAGTTAGGCGGGACCTCCTAAAGAGGTACCGGAATTGAAGAAGTCATGTACTTCTTTTCCTATCGCTAAGCCCAAGGGGACCCCGCCAATATTGTCGGCAGCATTGCGCGGCAGTCCGTCAAAGCGCCAATGCACGCCTAAAAAGATACGGCTAACGGAATTCTCCCAAATCGGGCGGGCAAAATTGCTGAAGCTTATTGGAACCTTTTGACGAACAGAGCTATTGGAATCAAAAGCAATGCCGTCCAACTCATCAGACACAAAGGTGAAGCTTTCACTCGCTTCAACTGGCCCTGCACCATTTTCTTCAGCCATAACATCGGCAGTTGTTAAAGGGTTTGCGGATGGGTTTAATGCCAGCCGTAGCGACTGGAACAATGCCGCGCCAAATGTCGCGTGTCCGGATGGATAAGCTGGAAAAGGCGGGGTAAATGTGGACCTGCCAGTCACATTGGTTTGTGGTGCGCCCAAAGGCGACCAAAACGGATCGCCATAAGGTGCTGCCTCCGCCCTGATACCGACAACAGGACGCCATAAATCATAAAGATATTTATAATGCCATGCATCAATCCCGGCATCGGCCATTGCAACATTCAGTTGTGCAAATATCTCGGCTGTGCGGGCGACGCTGAGCGATTTATTCAAAACAATCTTTCGGGCAATTTGGTTATACAATCGGGGAGGAACGCCCAAGTTCATAACTCCATCATAGGCCCAGTAGACCCCCATGCGTTCCTGCTCGGCGGTTCTGCTACGACGCTCTGCCGCGCCATATTGCATGACTTCATCATAGTCGGCTTTATAACCGGGGTCAGTCAGTAAGTTTGCCAATCCCTGCCCTGGATATGGATCCAAGGGCTTGTGTGCATTACCCGTAAATCGGGTCACATTGCCCCACGCCAGACCAAGCCTGGGTTGACCAGGCATGAACGGGTCAGCGCGATGTTGGCCGTAAACAGGCGAAACCACTTGTGGCGGCGTCAACATAACGTCTGATCCGTCATTTACCCGCGCGGCCAGCAACGCATTGGCGATCTCTTCACCATAGTTGAACCGGGCATTGTTGCCACCATCATAGCTGTCATCGACAAAATCCGCATAACGTGGATACATTGCCTTCAACGTTGTCACGGCCGCACCCGCCACAACATCATCTAAAGCGCCAGCAGGCGGCGCAGCGACGGTATGCGGAATGCCTTTCTTGTTCAGATAGGCAGCACCGGGAATGCCATTTTTAAAAGCAATGGCATCGTGAATGGCGAGATGGACAATCGCCATCGCCCGCGATGTGCGAATCGGCCCGGGTTGCTGGCTATTTGCATAACCACGGGTAAAGTCACGGCGTGAACATTCAAGTAATACGCCATTCCAGAAAAGAACAATATTCATGATATTCTCCAAAGCGGGATCGGCAACATAGCCACGCGCCCGCATATCACGCGTCGCGACCCGTGATTTCAGTGAATAAATTTCAATTATTTTCTGTATATTCTATCGCTTCAACGTATCTATTTTGAACAGCGATGACATCTTATTACATGTAGCTTCTTACATTTCATTGGACGTATTTATCATCAACGAAATGTTAACGACATTTTACCGATAAATTTGCATTATTCACCGCGAAATACTTCGAAATGCGCTAGAACACCGGTTCTATTCCAGTAATCTTGGCGGGACGGTGCGGTTGATCACTTCGCGCAGCGCAAATGCTGTTTCAATACGTGCGACCCGAGGTAAGCGGGCGATTTCCTGGCGGTGGATTATTTCATAATCCTCGATCGATGCCGCCCGCACAACCAGAAGATAATCGTTACGGCCGCTCATAAGGTGACAGCGGATGATCGAAGGGCTTTCGGCCACCGCCGCTTCAAACGCACCCATTGCTTCCTCGCTTTGGCTATCCAGCGTGATGGTGACCATCACCGTCGCGCCCATGCCCAACTTGCGTAGATTCACATCTGCGCGATATCCCCGCAAGATGCCCGCATCTTCCAAAGCCTTTTGCCGCCGTGCCGCCGCACTTGGCGACAGCCCTGCCGCGTCCCCCAACTCCTGCTGGGTCGCCCGGCCATTTGCGACCAAAGCGCGGAGTAATTTGCGGTCGGCGCGATCAAGTTGCATATCATCTTCATCCTATTAAATTTTAGCGCAGAATATATGCGTCATATAACACATCCTGTCGAATCTTTGCGGATTAACCGCAGAAGTACAGTGCTATTTCTCCAGCACAGAGACTCAATTCAGGAGAAGAGAAATGCGTGTCGGCGTTCCCAGCGAGATCAAGGTTCACGAATATCGGGTCGGCCTCACCCCCGGTGCGGTGCGCGAATATGTTGCCCGTGGCCATCAGGTTGTCGTCCAATCGGGTGCAGGCGCTGGCATTATGGCAACGGATGACGCCTATCGCGCCGCGGGTGCCGAGATAGCCAGCACGGCTGCCGAAATCTTCGCAGGGTGCGATATGATCGTAAAGGTTAAGGAACCTCAGCCTTCGGAATGGGTGCAGCTTCGCCCAGACCAACTTCTTTTCACCTATCTCCACCTCGCACCCGATCCTGAACAAGCAAAGGGCCTGATCGCCAGCGGCTGCACAGCCATCGCCTATGAAACCGTGACCGACGACAAGGGCACCCTGCCGTTGCTCGCACCGATGAGCGAAGTTGCAGGCCGCCTCGCTATCGAAGCCGCTGGCGAAGCGATGCGGCGCAGCGAAGGCGGTGCAGGCATCCTGTTGGGCGGCGTTCCCGGAGTGCCCGCAGGCCGCGTCTGTGTGATCGGTGGCGGCGTTGTTGGCACCCATGCGGCGCGTATGGCCGTCGGCCTTGGCGCGGAAGTCACCATTGTAGACCGTTCCATCCCCCGCCTGCGCGAACTGGACGAACTATTCCAGGGCCGCGTCCGCACACGCTATTCAACGCTGGAAACCATTGACCATGAAATCAGCATTGCCGATGCGGTTGTCGGCGCGGTCTTGATCCCCGGTGCCAGCGCACCGAAACTCGTCACTCGTGCCATGTTGAAACATATGAAGCCGGGCTCGGTCCTCGTCGACGTTGCCATCGACCAAGGCGGTTGCTTTGAAACATCAAAGGCCACCACCCATGCAGAGCCTACCTATGTTGTCGACGGCATCATCCATTATTGCGTCGCCAACATGCCCGGCGCCGTGCCGCAAACCAGCGCTGCGGCATTGAATAACGCTACTTTGCCCTATGGCCTTGCGCTGGCCGACAAGGGTGTGGGCGCGCTGCACGCCTTGTCCGAAACCGGGCGCGGCCTGCTCGCGGGGCTCAATGTCCACAAGGGCAAGGTGACCAGCAAAGCCGTTGCCGACAGCCTCAATCTGGAATTTGTCGCACCGGAAACCGCGCTGGCCGCGTGACTCCGGCGCGCCTTGGTGCTAACCGGCGCGGCATGGGCAAAGAGGGGCGGATTACAGCGCATCAGATCGCAGCGATGCTGGGGGTATCACAACCCACAGTGTCGCGCGCGCTGCGTGGCGACAAAAAAGTCAACGAAGACACCCGCGCGCGGATCGTGGCCTTGGCGAAGGAACTCAATTATTCGGTTGACCACAATGCCCTGCGCCTCCGCACGCAGCAGACCTTTTCCATCGCCCTTGTCATCCTGTGTCGCCGGGGGGAGAATAAGGCGAACATCAACCCCTTCTACCTCTCGCTGCTCGGCTGTATCGCCGCATCGGCGTCGGAGCGTGGTTATAATCTGATTGTCTCTTTTCAGGATTCTCCCGCCAATTTCTTCGCCAATTATACGGGCAGCCGCCAGTCCGACGGCCTGATCGTCATCGGCAGCGGGCAAAATGTCGAAGGCTGGCAATATTTCGGAGAATATGCCCGGCATAACACGCCCATGATCTGCTGGGGCGCGAGCAAGGAAGATCTTGTTTCCATCAAAAGCGACAATGTGATGGGCACAAGGCTTGCCATCGACCACTTGCGCGCAAAGGGATGCCGCAACATCGCATATATTGGCCCGATGAATAGCGAACAGCCGCAATTTCAGGACCGGATCAACACCTATAAGGATCTCACGCACGAACATGACCTGCCCATCATTTGCCCCACCCTGCCGGAAAATGCGGTGCGGGAGGACCAGGGTTATGCCGCAGTCAAAGCGCTGCTGCGCGACAAGACCAGCTTTGACGGCCTGTTCTGCGCCAACGACTTCATAGCACTTGGTGCTCTGCGCGCGCTGGATGAAGCGGGCATAGCTGTCGGCAAGGATGTCTGCGTCATCGGCTTCGACGGCATAGCCACCGGCGCATATGCCCAGCCACCTCTAACCACCATCGAGCAGGATTACTACAAGGCAGGTGAAATGCTTGTCGAAGCGCTTATCGCGCTATTAAAGGGTGCCACACCAGATACAACGCCGGTACCTGTCCGGTTGTTGTTGCGGGAGAGTGCTTGAGGGGTTAGCGCAAAATATATTGGTGGACAGGGCTGGATTCGAACCAGCGTACGGAAAACCGGGCAGATTTACAGTCTGCTGCCTTTAACCACTCGGCCACCTGTCCACGTCTTTAGCGGGTCTTAATGCATAAACATAAGGGCCGGTTCCGCTAAGGAAGCAGCCCAATGGCGAAACGGTACTTGCCTGTCAATGCCTCAAGTGGGAAAGGGACTGCAATCAACGCATTTTCTTTTGGATTGAACGCAAATCATGTCTTCTCATAAAAGCCATCGCCGCCGTGGCGCAGCTCCCACCAGTGGCAATCCGAAATTTTACGGCCGTCACGCTGTTTATGCCGCGCTGGACAATCCCGAAAGGCGACTGATCAAGCTTTGGGGAACGCGTGAGGAAATTGACAAGATCGTCATTCCCGATGGTTTATCCGTACAGTTTGCTGAGGTCGCAGACCTTGCCCGTTTCGTGCCCAAAGATGCCCCGCATCAGGGACTGGTGCTTGAGGTGGCGCCGCTTGAGGATGTATGGCTTACCGACATACTTGCGGTGGATGAGGGCGATACGCGGCCATTATTGATTCTGGATCAGGTTACCGACCCGCATAATGTGGGTGCAATATTCCGCACGGCCGCGGCATTCAACGCCGTCGCTGTGGTGACGCAGGATCGTCATGCCCCACCCGAATCCGGTGCATTGGCCAAGGCGGCATCGGGCGGAATTGAAATCACCCCTTGGGTGCGGGTCGTTAATCTGGCGCGGGCGCTCGAAGAAATTGCCGAAGCCGGTTTTTGGCGCATTGGCCTGTCCGGCCATGCAACTGCTACTCTGGATCAGGCATTGACGCCGGGCCGCAATGCGCTGGTCCTAGGCGCGGAAGGCGATGGTATGCGCCACAATATCGAGGAGCATTGCGACCAACTGGCAAAGCTGCCAATCAGCGAACAGATGGAATCGCTTAATGTATCCAATGCCGCAGCCATAGCGCTATATGCGGCAACGGTGAGGCGGGGATAGAAGCGAAGGGGAATCGCGATGCAAAAAAGGCTGGTCACGACATGGGCAAAGTTAGCGGTCGCTTCGCTTGCCTGTTTTTCATTGTGCGGATGCCTTATCCTACCCGGAGAATTTGAGTCTGCGATGACGGTCCGCAAAAATGGTGATTTCAGCTTCACGTATAAAGGGCAGATCCAACTGGTCGGCCTCGCCAATCTGCTAAACAGCGATTTTCTCGGCAAGGAAGGCAAAGCCGAGTTCAAGGCCATGTGCTGGAACGATAAGATCGAACCGGTGGTAGAGAATAGCGAGACGTTGGAACTTGAACTTAAGCAAGACGATGTCGTTGCGGTCGGTGGTCCGATTTTTAGTGCGGTTCCGGCGTCGAACTGGCGCGCGAATCTGCTGGGCTTTCAGGACGAGCAGAACCCTACCGAAGAAGAAATAAACGCCGCTGCGGCAGACGCGGCCGCCGCAGCAGCCGAAGCCGCTGGAGCGGCCGCAGCCAATGCTGATTCATGGAACAGCAACGAACGCGAATGTACGCCTGACGAAATCAAGCAGCAAAAGGCAGCGTGGGACACCGAACAGGCAGAAAAGAAAAAGCGCGACGAACAAGGCCGCAAAATGGCCGAAATGATGCTGGGCGGAATCGACCCGGAAAATCCCGAAACCATCAAACGCTTTACCCGCGAAGTGGAGCGCTTGTCCGCCTGGCACAAGGTCGAACATATCGGCAAGGGGGTGTTCATGGTGGACTATGGCACCAGTGGAAAGCTGGCCGATGATTATGCCTTCCCTGTCATTCCGCGTTATGCCCTTGGCGAACCGATGATCCATATCACCCGATGGGATAATGGCAGACTTCGCGTGGAGGCGCCTGCTTTCCGGTCCGATCCTGAAATGTCGCTAAGCTCCCTAATAGGCATGGGTAGCATGGCTGCCGGATTTCTTGGAAAAAGCGGGACAGAAAAAATGCCTGCCGAACCCATTGCGATAAAGGGAAGCTTTACATTGACAACCGATGCAAAAATCCTCGCCAATAATAGCGAGGACGGCCCCGAAGATGCGGCTGGAATGCAAATATTGCGCTGGGACATTGGTCCTGCATTATATGGTGCGCCAATGGCGCTTTTGAAGTTGGTCGGATAATGGGTATTTCCGCAACCGGGCTGAAAAGCGCACTTGACGCGCTGGCCTTGATCGAGCCGCGCTTTGCCGATGCGATAACGGCGACAGGATATCCCGATGCGCGTATTCGGGACCCTGGCTACACAACATTGCTAAGCACCATCGTAGGCCAGCAGGTTAGCGTCGCCGCGGCGGCATCTGTCTGGAACAAGCTCGAGACTTTGCTGGGTGAAGGATGTGCCCCGGACAAATTGATCGAGCAGGATTTTGATGCCTTGCGCGCATGCGGACTTAGCCGACAAAAACAAGGCTATGCCCGTTCGCTGGCCGAATTGGTTGTGTCGGGAGAACTTCCGCTCGATGCTTTGCCGCTGGATGACGAAGAAGCCATCACCTATCTCACCAAGGTTAAAGGTATTGGCCGATGGTCCGCTGAAATCTATCTGCTGTTCGCCGAGGGCCGCGTCGACATCTGGCCGGCAGGTGATCTTGCTGTTCAAGAAGGTGTTGGACGCCTGCTAAAGCTGGATGCCCGCCCGTCGGAAAAAGAAGTGCGTCTGATCGCCGAAAAATGGCGCCCCCATCGCGGAGCGGCGGCGATTTTTACATGGCATATCTACGCCAAAGGTTTTCAGGTCATCTAGGCCGTGATCCTAAGGTTTCAAACCGGGGTTCAGTTTCATCATTTCTAATATAAAACTTTTCGGTTTTTTGAAGAATTTGCTTTTTCTGTTGATGTTCAGGCCAAGCAAAGCTGCCGCCTCCATGGCGAAATGCACGCAATTGCGGCTGTTCAGATTGTAGCTTTTGCCCGGCATGTTCCGCCATTTGTCTACGAATGTGATGAGCTTGGCATATTCAGAATCCGACAGGCGCAGCGAAAAATGCCGGTTGCTGCTGGCGATATACTTATCGCCTTTGGTTTCGATCATGCCTTTGACCGACCCCATCAATATGGCGGGCGAAACGCTGACTGCGGTAAAGCCATAATTGGTATCGACCCTTTCCCCCGTGGAATCCACCTTACCTTCCAATTTGACGAATGCATGCGGGAAATGATCGCCAAAATCGTGGCTGTAGAAAGTCGCTACGACCTCGGCATAGGCCGAGCCCGAACTTAGGCATGCGCACAGAGCAGCAAATAGCGTAAAATACCGAAACATTTGGACTCCTTGGTTGGTGCCGATTTATCCAGCCTTGTTGATAGTCGCAAGAAACAGTTGACGTTCACGTCAAATTGATGTGGCTGACACTTATGTAAACGGGAGAGTCGCCAAAATGGCTGAAAAACAAAAAAGCATGTTTGTAACCGGTGCTGCATCCGGTCTTGGTCGCGAAGTCGCGCGATATTTCGCCAATGTGGGGTGGTTCATTGGCCTTGCCGATGTCGACACTGCGGGACTTGCCGAAACTGCAAAAATGCTGCCACCCGGCATGTCATCAGTACACAAGCTTGACGTCACTGACCGGGCGCAATGGAAAAAGGCGGTGGCCGAATTTGGCAAACATACCGGCGGCCAAATGACCGTGTTGTTTAACAATGCAGGAATTGGAACGGGCGGGCCGATACAGGAAATGACCGACGAAGACATTGACAGGATGATCGCCATCAACCTGACCGGCGTCATAAGCGGCACACGCGCTTGCTTTGAATTTTTGAAAAACACACCCGATTCCTGCGTGCTTTACACCAGTTCGGCGGCGGGCATTTATGGGTCGGCGGGGCTGAGTGTCTATAGCGCTACAAAATTCGCCGTGCGCGGTCTTGCCGAGGCCCATGACATTGAATGGCGCAAATTAGGCATCAAATCCCGCAGCTTGATGCCCGGCTTCATTGACACCAACATCATCGGCGCCGTTGACGCAGGCAGCAATATGACCGGCAAAGAAAAGCTGCAGTCCGTGGGCATCGAAGTCAGCCCTGTTTCGGTCATCGGCCCTGCTGCCTGGAATGCCATTCATGGCGAACAGGTACATACAACCGTAAACAAGATGGCCAAACAGCTCGCATTTTCAGCAAGGTGGTTTCCAAACCGCCTCCGCAAATCCCTTGGATTGATGGAAGGGTTGGGAAATATAGTGCAGGCTAAGCCGTCATAGCATCGATGGCATTCGCCATTTCGACATCGCGTTGAGATAAGCCGCCGGCATCATGGGTCGTCAGGTGAATTTCAACGCGATTATAAACATTGAACCATTCAGGGTGATGATCAGCCTTTTCGGCCAAAATGGCGATGCGTGTCATAAAGCCGAAAGCCTGGGCGAAATCCTCAAATTTCAGCGTGCGTCGGATACCACCGGAGTCACTATCATATGTCCATTTCGGCAAATGGTTCAGCGCCGTCGCCCTATCTTCATCGTTCAACTTTGACACCGCCATATATATTTCCCGATTTTGCAATTCACCAAAATCATGCCTATGTCGCCGCATGACTGCACGTCAAGCCTATGCCCCTTTTATACGGCTCGAAAATGTCGCGATAAACCGCGGTAACCGGAGGGTATTGTCAGGCATGATGTTGGATGCAAATGCCGGTGACCTTATTTGGGTTAGAGGTGCAAATGGGTGCGGAAAGTCGACATTATTGCGAACAATTGCCGGATTGCTCGACATCACGTCGGGCCGGGCGGAGGTCGAGGGACGGGTAGCGCTGTCTGATGAGAATCTCGCGCTTGAACCCAATATGACCGTCGGCCATGCGCTTAAATTCTGGGCTGATCTGGACGGCGGGACGCCTGCCGATTGTGACTCGGCGCTTTCAGAAATGGATTTGCTTTCTCTTTGCGATGTTCCGGTGCGCTATCTGTCGACAGGGCAAAAAAAGCGGGCAGGTCTGGCACGGGTGTTGTCATCAAATGCTGCAATCTGGTTGCTGGATGAACCCTATAATGGCCTTGATAGTGCCAGCAGCGCGCATTTGGATCGTGCCATTTTAAGGCATTTGGCGGCCGGTGGCCTAACCCTTCTCGCCGCGCACCAATCCCCGTCGATCAACATCACGCAAAGCCTGTTGCTGGACAGTTCAGGCCAGATGGCATGAGGCATTTTCTGACCCTTGTCAGACGGGAAATCCGTTTGGCCTTGACGGGCGGTGGCATCTGGTTGCCCGTTATTTTCTATTTGGCGGTTGCAACGCTTTTCCCCTTTGTCACGGGTCCGGACAAGATGTTGCTTGCTCGCACCGGCGGCGGTATTTTGTGGATTGCGGCTTTGCTTTCAACGATATTGCCTATCGAACGTCTCATTTTGCCAGACCGCCAATCGGGCATGCTTGACCAATTGGCTATTCGTGGCTGGTCCGAAGAAGTGGTCGCTACTGTCAAGATCGTCGGTCAATTGGTCGCTTTTGCCATGCCCCTTTTGCTGGCGTCCATCATTGCATCGGCGTTGATAGGGCTGCCGGAAACAAAAGTTTTGACCCTGCTCACCGGCCTTGCCATTGCGATGCCAGCGCTGTCGGGACTTTCTGTGACCATCTCCGCACTGACTGCGGGTCTTAACGGGGCGAGCGCACTGGGTGGCCTTTTACTTGTCCCGCTTGCCGTTCCGATTCTGATATTTGGTGCCGGAACATTGTCGGATACCCCCGGAAACGCCATGCAATTGCTTGCAGCCACATCAATTGTTATTGCCGTCCTATCACCTTTCGCCGCAGGGGCTGCGTTGCGCGCTGGGCGAAGTTAGGGTCAGGGCCGTCGTCATTGCGATGACGGCACCGCCAGTTTTTGGGCATATCCGCTGGCGACCATAGCTTCAACCATATCGAAAAGCCGATCGGGATATTGGGCTCTAAGAATCGGGATGTTCGCCTCCATTCCCTCGGCGATGACAATTTCCCGCTTCTTTTCGGCAACTGCGGTCCAGATCATATTGGCCACCACGGCCGGATCTATACCATTATCAATAGCCGCGTCGCTGCTACCTCGCACAGAACCGTCTGCGTTCAGTGCATTGCGCGAAACATTGGTGCGAACCGAGCCGGGTGCCACAACAAGCACCCCGACCCCCTGCCCTGCAATTTCACTTCTCAGCGCGTCGCTATAACCGACCAGTCCATGTTTCGCCGCGCAATACGCAGTACGTAACGGAACGCCTGCTTTTCCGGCAACGCTCGATATCATCACAAGCTGACCCGATCCACGCTCCAGCATATGCCGCAGCACCGCCTGCGTAAGCGCAATCGGCGCCAGCAGGTCGACCGCGATGATCCGGTCGTAAACCGAAAAATCCGTATCGATTGCCAAAGACCGTTGCGAAATGCCCGCATTATTCACCAAGACATCGATAGCGCCGCGAAACGCCACGGCCGCCTCCACCATTTTGGGCAATTTATCAAAATCCAACGTGTCGAATGGCAAGATGTGACACCTGTCAGGTGCACCGGACTCGCTTGCAACACGTTCCAGCTCAGGCAGATTCCGGCCCGATAAAATTGCCGAACCACCATCAGCGACAAAGGCTTTGACCAAAGCCTCCCCAATGCCAGAAGAGGCGCCGGTGACCCATGCTGTTTTTTCGTGCTGGTTCGTCATTTCCATTCTCCCAAATCTGTCGTTCGGGATGACAGTTGCTTGTCCCCTGTCAAGGAAAACTCGCTTGCACTTTGCCCGCGCCGGCACCACATATGGCGGATGCTCATAGAAACCGAACTGACACCCAACCCTGCCACCATTAAATTTCTGCCCGGGCAGATCGTGATGGAAAATGGCACTCGTGATTTTGCCGACCCCGAAGAGGCGTCTGCATCGCCGCTGGCGGAGGCGCTTTTCGGACTGGGTGACGTGACCGGGGTATTTTTCGGGCGCGAATTTATTTCGGTAACGGCCGCACCGGGTGTTGAATGGGCAGTTTTGAAACCGGATGTTCTTGGCATATTGCTTGACCATTTCAGCGCCAACATGCCTTTATTTCATGCACCTGCCGCTGGTTTTTCGGTTCCGTCCGCGCAAGCAGACTATCCACTTGATGACCCGGCAGATGAAGATATTGTTGTCCAGATCAAGGAACTTATCGAAACCCGTGTCCGACCTGCGGTCGCCAATGATGGCGGTGACATCGTATATCGCGGATTTCAGAAAGGTGTTGTCTTCCTTCAAATGCAGGGCGCCTGTTCGGGCTGCCCTTCATCTTCGGCTACTCTGAAAAATGGCATTGAACAGCTTTTGAAACATTATGTGCCAGAAGTAACTGAAGTACGCGCCGCCTGATTTTGCCGAAATATGGAAAGCATCCTGAAATAATGACAGCCCCTTTGAACAATGCCGCTTTGGACCAGTTATTTAGTAAAGCGCGAACCTATAACGGCTATTTGGACAAGGCGGTCAGCAAGGATCAATTGACCGCTATTTGGGACTTGATGAAATTTGGTCCAACCTCAGCCAACTGCCTTCCTGCCCGCATTGTCTGGTGTGTCAGTCAAGAGGCGAAGGAAAAACTTGCGGCCCTGTCGGTGCCAGCCAATGGCGAGAAAATCTTAAAAGCACCCGTTTCCGTTATCATCGGTATGGACATGGAATTCTATGAACAATTACCTGAATTATTCCCGCATACCGATGCCCGCAGTTGGTTTGTTGGCAATGATGACTTGATCGCAAAAACCGCATTCCGCAATTCAAGCCTGCAAGGGGGCTATTTCATAATGGCGGCGCGTGCTCTCGGCCTTGATACTGGCCCGATGTCGGGTTTCAACAATGACGCGGTTGATGAGGCCTTTTTTGCCGACAGTCAGGTTAAGTCCAATTTCATATCGACGCTGGGCTATGGCGACCCTGCCAGCATATTTGAACGCAGCCCGCGGCCGGAATTTGATCGTTTCAATAAAATCGCCTGATTGGTCTGGTCCGGTTCATGCGTACTCTTGTCATTGATACCGCGACAAAGGCTTGTTCCGTCGCTTTATTCCATGGCCAAAGCCTGTTGGCCGCCAGCTATGACGTAATTGGCAGAGGTCACGCCGAACACCTGTTGCCACTGATCGCCGCGTTGCCCGAACGTGGCCGGGCCGACCAGATCATGGTTGATGTCGGACCCGGCAGCTTTACTGGCATCAGAATTGGCGTTGCGGCTGCAAAAGCGCTGGGCCTTGCCTGGGAGGTTCCTGTAAATGGCTATGGATGCCTGTCTTTAGTGGCGGCAATGGCGCTCGAAAAATGCCCCGATGCCACGGCGGTCGATATTGTAATGACAGGCGGGCATGGTGAATATTTCTTTGGTAGTTTTAACGCGACCGCTAGTTCCATTTCGCCGACTATATCAATCAAGCCGGATGCCATCTCAGCCAAGTCCCGCGCGCCCCTTATCAGTGGAGATTTTGATCCGAAAATCTTAGGGAAATCATGGATCGATCTTTTACCGGATGCGAAAAAATGGCATTTGATAACTGATTTGCCCATGCTTATGCCCACCCCTGTCTATGGCCGCGCACCGGATGCAAAGCCCCTAATGGTGCCGGCATGATCGAAATCGTCGAGGGCGATGCTGCGGACATTGCATCCATCATGCCCATAATGGGGGATGCGTTCGACCCTTCTTTCGGGGAAGCGTGGACCGCGGCGCAGTGCCTTTCCGCGCTGGCTATGCCGGATTGCCAAATGTTGGTTGCAAAATCCGGAACATCCATTCTTGGTTTCTCGATAAGTCGGTGGGTTTTGGACACGGAAGAACTGCTGATGATTGGTGTTGCACAAAATTGGCAACGGCAGAAAATAGGTAGCTTGTTACTGCAAGAAACCATAAAAAAGGCCTTGATCGGAAATAGAACTCAATTATTTCTTGAATGCCGCGAAGGAAATAACGCGATGGCGTTTTACAGCAACATCGGTTTTGAACCTATTGGCCGTCGTCAAAAATATTATAACAGCATTGAAGGGCAAAGGCCCGATGCAATTACAATGGCTTACAAACTATAGTATTATTGACTTGATGTGACATCGCCTATAACTCGTTTTTTGCTAGTAAAAACAAAAATGGGGTCAAGGAGATTTTAGATGTCACAAGAAAGTATCGATGCAGCGGAATTGCTCATCACTTTAACCGCCGATATAGTTGCGGCACATGTAAGTAATAACAGCGTAGCAGTTTCGGACGTGCCGACATTGATCGGAAATGTACACGCCGCACTCGCCGGATTATCGGCCGAGGTAGTGGTTGCCGAAGCTGCTTTGGAACCTGCTGTACCAATCCGTACTTCAATCAAGAAAGATTATATCGTTTGTCTTGAAGACGGCAAAAAACTGAAAATGCTGAAGCGGCACCTTATGACGCATTATGGCATGACGCCTGAAGATTATCGCGCAAAATGGGGTCTGGCCGCGGACTATCCGATGGTGGCCCCCGCCTACGCCGAACAACGCCGTGTTTTGGCAAAGGCAATTGGACTTGGCCGGGCACCCGGATCGGGCCGCAAGAAAAAGGTAAAATAATAAATACGCTGCCAATAGCAACGTCTTCATTATGAAGAAAAAGTTGAAGGCCGGGTTTTAGCCCGGCCTTTTTCTTTGACGAATCGCGGGGCCGCACTAAACATCGTCAATGATGGACACGAAAATCGATATTGAGGCATTGTGCCAGGAACGCGGCCTCCGCATAACAGACCAACGTCGCGTGATCGCCCGTGTGATATCAGACGCCGTCGACCATCCCGACGTCGAAGAACTTTATCGGCGGTCATCGGCCATCGACCCCAAAATCTCGATCGCAACAGTGTATCGAACGGTGCGCCTGTTCGAAGAAGCAGGGATATTGGATCGCCATGATTTTGGCGATGGCCGCGCGCGTTATGAAGCCTCACCCGAAGCGCATCATGACCATTTAATCGATGTAGAAACCGGCAAAGTTGTCGAATTTGTCGACCCCGAACTTGAGGCACTTCAAAAAATCATTGCCGAACGGCTTGGCTATCGCCTGGTCGATCACCGGATGGAGCTTTATGGCGTCGCCATCGACCGTAAGGATTGATCGGCGTAATCTTGCCGCTTTGATCGCGGGCCAGTTTATGTTCCTTTTCAGGCTTCTGCTGATGATCGGCAGCTTGATCGTCGGCCTTTTGTTACACAATATATGGCGTTTGTTCCGGCAAGATTCGCCTTGGCCGCGGCTTTTTTTGCTCTCGATCAGTTGGACCAGTGGAATAGCCACGGCGACAACCGGTACGCGAATTCGAAGAAACGTCTTTTACGCGGCGAATCATCACAGCTGGATAGATATTCCGGTCATGTCCGGGGTGACCGGCTGCACTTTTGTCGCCAATGATGGTATCGAAAGCTGGCCATTGATCGGCTGGCTTTGCAAAATCAACAATACTATTTTTGTCAGTCGCGAAAACAGGTTAAGCGTTGGCGACCAGGTTGATGAATTGCGTTCAGCCATGACAAGTGACCAGCCGGTAACGATTTTCCCGGAAGGTACCACCCATGACGGCACGGGACTTTTGCCGTTTAAGCCTTCTCTTTTCGCGGCACTTGTCCCTCCTCCCCCCGGCATGTTGGTACAGCCTGTCTATATCAACTATGGTCTCCATACCCGGCGCATCGCGTGGATCGGCGACGAAAAGGTGACCGATAATTTCTGGCGGCTTCTATCCTATCTCAAGCCGATAACCGCGACCCTCCATTTTCTCGACCCTTTTGATCCAGCCCATTATCCTGACCGCAAAGCCATTTCGGCAGAGGTTCGTGCACGTATCGGTTCGGCGATGGAGGCTGGCGGCCCCCTATCGCGCTATGTATAGGCGCTCGTCATGAGCATGAATTCACCCAAAACCTACTCGATCAAAAATTACGGCTGCCAGATGAATGTTTATGATGGCGAGCGGATGGCCGAATTGTTCGATGCACAAGGCATGATCGCGGCCGATGACAAAAATGACGCAGATCTGGTCGTGCTGAACACCTGCCATATTCGCGAAAAAGCGGCTGAGAAGGTCTATTCTGAAATCGGAAGGCTCGGCAAAACGAGCCGAAACCCCGGCGGCCCAATGATCGCAATCGCCGGGTGCGTCGCCCAGGCCGAAGGAAGTGAGATCAGCCGACGTGCCCCAACGGTCGACATTGTTGTGGGACCACAGGCCTATCATAACTTACCGCAAATGATTGCTGATGCCGCCGCCGGTAAAAAGGCGGTGGACCTCGATCTGCCCGGCCTCGACAAATTTTCGCAGCTTCCTTCTTTACGAAAAACAGGGGCATCGGCGTTTTTGACTGTACAGGAAGGCTGCGACAAATTCTGTACCTATTGCGTCGTGCCCTATACCCGCGGCGCCGAAGTATCGCGTAGCTGGCGCGCGCTGATCGACGAGGCCAAGGCACTGGTCGACGGCGGCGCAAAGGAAATCACATTGCTCGGGCAAAATGTGAATGCGTGGACCGGGGAAGATGACACAGGCAAAATGCAGGGGCTGGACGGGCTGATCCGGGCACTGGACCGGGTGGAGGGTATCAAACGGATACGGTACATGACCAGCCACCCCAATGACATGACGGACGGTTTGATTGCGGCGCATGGCGATGTCGAAAAGCTTATGCCTTTCCTGCACCTACCGGTACAGTCAGGGTCAGACCCCATTTTAAAAGCCATGAATCGCAGCCACAGTCGCGATAGCTATCTTGTAATTCTGGACAGGGTCCGGTCCATTCGTCCCGACATCGCGCTTTCGGGAGATTTTATTGTCGGCTTCCCCGGCGAAAGTGACGCGGACTTCGCCGACACACTTAGCCTAGTCAAAACAGTTGGCTACGCACAGGCATTCTCTTTCAAATACAGCCCACGGCCCGGAACACCGGCGGCAGATATGATCGACCAGATACCTTCGGATGTCATGGACCAGCGCCTGCAGCAGTTACAGGCCCAGTTGATGGCAGATCAATCAGCCTTCAACGCCAAAATGGCAGGAACGACCTGTGAAGTGTTGCTTGAAAGACCGGGAAAATTGCCCGGACAATTAATTGGTAAATCTCCGTGGATGCAATCGGTGCATGTGCTTGCGCCAGAGCTTGGTATCGGCGATATTGTGACCGTCGACATTACCGAGTCTGGACCATTAAGTTTGAAAGGCGAACCCGATATGAGAGCAGCGGCCTGAATGGCAAAAAGGGCACAAGCGCAAGCTGGTGATATGTCGCGGCTCGAAATGAGCTTTGACAAACCCCATCTCATCAATTCCGTTTTCGGAGAATTTGACCGAAATCTGGTGACAATTGAAAATCGTTTGGGGGTATATATCTCCGCACGGGGCAACCGCGTGCAGATTGAGGGCGAAGCAGGGGCAACGGCGCGAACCCGCGACATTCTCAACGATATTTATTCAAGAGTGCTTCGAGGTGAAAATATCGATGCAGAAGCCGTTCAGTCGATTATTGCAATGACAGCGGAACCGACGCTGGAAGGCATTGTCCGCAAGGAAGTGTCCGACGCACCCGGAATTATGATCCGCACCCGAAAGAAAACACTCGTTCCCCGTTCCGCAAATCAAGTTCCCTATATGGAAGCCTTGGCCCGCGACGAGATTATCTTTGCACTTGGGCCAGCCGGGACCGGTAAAACATATCTAGCTGTCGCGCAGGCTGTGGCCATGTTGATTACCGGCGCCGTCCAGCGCCTGGTGCTTTCACGTCCTGCCGTCGAAGCAGGCGAACGGCTGGGCTTTTTACCGGGCGATATGAAAGAGAAGGTCGATCCCTATCTGCGTCCTATTTACGACGCTCTCTATGATTGCCTGCCTGCCGAACAGGTCGAAAGGCGAATTGCATCAGGTGAAATCGAAATCGCCCCCATTGCCTTTATGCGCGGTCGCACCTTGGCCGATGCCTTCATCATATTGGATGAGGCGCAGAATACCACGGCGGCACAAATGAAAATGTTTCTTACCCGTTTTGGTATGAACAGCCGGATGGTGATTTGTGGAGACCCTCATCAGGTGGATATTCCCGGCGGTGAACGTATGTCCGGCCTTAACGACGCAGTGCAGCGTCTGGAAGGCGTCGATGGCATTCAAACCATAAGGTTCAACAGCAGCGACGTTGTCCGCCATCCATTGGTCGGACGCATTGTCGATGCTTATGAGGGGCGGGAATGATTGATGTCGAATTGGACATCGGGCTGGAGTGGCGCAACAGCGGGTTCGGACAAGTAGAAGTTGAAAAGGCGGTGGATGCGGCGGTAAAATTTGCCGGGTTACCGGGGCTTTCGGATTATCCTTCGCCAATCGAGGTGAGCATCAAGCTGTCGGACAATGACGAGGTCCACGCCCTTAATCGCGAATGGCGCGATAAGGATAAGCCGACCAATGTCCTGAGCTTTCCCACGTTGGATGACGGTGAATTGAATTCTCTCCGTCACCCTGAACTCGTTTCAGGGTCCATCGCACCTCAAAGACCGGATGGTGAGGCGGCCCAATGGACCCTGAAACAAGTTCAGGGTGACGAGCCGGAGATGGAGTTGCTATTGGGCGACATCATCTTGGCTTATGGCGTTTGCGAGGCCGAAGCCGCCGAAAAGAACATCCCCATTGCCGACCATGCCACACATTTGGTCATACATGGTATGCTACACTTACTTGGTCACGACCATATCGAGGATGACGACGCAGAGGCGATGGAGGCTTTGGAAGTAAAAGCGCTTGCATCAATGGGCCTCCCCAATCCATATAGCGTTTAGCACAGGTAATAAGAGGCACCGATTTTCCCCAATGTCAGAGGGTGACAGTTTTAGCGGTGCAAAAACCGCAACCGACGACGATAGCGACGGACGAATATGGCAGCGGCTAAAAACGATGTTTTTTGGCCGCAATCACGAACCGACGTTACGCGAACAGCTTGAAGAAGCGATCGCCGAACATGAAGAAGATGACGAGGAAAGCCGCCAGTCCGATCAGGACGGCGACCTGACCGCAGTCGAGCGCACGATGCTGCGAAACCTGCTCCATTTCAGCGAACACCGCGTCGACGACGTTATGGTGCCACGCAGTGACATTATCGCCATCGATGAAAGCGCAAGCTTTGCCGAATGCGTTGCCTCGTTCGCCGAACACGGCCACAGCCGCCTGCCCGTCTACTGCGAGACGCTCGATAGAATTACGGGAATGATTCACATCAAGGATATATTCGCGGTGTTGGCGGAAGGCCGGGAAGCGCCAAAAAGCCTTGAAGCCTTCATCCGCCAGCCGCGTTTTGTCCCCCAAAATATGAGCGTCCTCGCACTCCTGGACGAAATGCGCCGCACCCGCACGCACCTCGCCATCGTACTGGACGAATATTCAGGCACCGAAGGTCTCGTCACCATCGAGGACCTGGTCGAGGAAATCGTCGGTGAAATCGAAGACGAACATGATGACGAACCCGAGACCCTGTTCACGCAACTAAGCCCCGAAATGTGGGAAGCCGACGCGCGCGCCGAACTCGACGACTTGGCCGAAGCCATCGACCCGAAACTGGCGCTGATCGACGAGGATGTCGATACTTTAGGTGGGCTGGCGTTCGTAATTGCTGGTCAGGTACCGAATGTCGGCCAGATGCTGCGCCACGAAGCCAGCGGTTGGCGGTTGGAGATACTCGAAGCAGACGAGAAGCGGGTGACGAAGATAAGGCTGTTCGCCCCGGTGCCGGATTTGGACGAAGAGGGCGAGTGATGGGGTTTGGATCAGTGCAATGAACTAAAGACCGCTCTATATCGAAATGCACAAATTTGGTCATTCATGGAGGTCTTTTGATGGCAATGGATCTAGCACGCCAGCTCTTCGAAACAGGCCGATCCCACGCATTGGCATCTGATCTTTTATACAGGTCTGCAATCTTGGATGGTCAAGACAGGCAGTTACCCGATCCGGAACATTTTGCGTTTAACGGTACCTATTCGCTGTCCACGCACTATCTTCTTGGGCTCGGGTTGGAGTTAATGCTCAAGGCCGCAATTGTCGGGTGGGGCGGTGCACAAGACGAGAAGCCTCTGCGAGATATAGGGCACGACCTAATCAAGGCTCTTGATTTAGCGGAAGCAGCAGGTTTCAAGTCCGAAGCGCCAAATCTTCGTGACATTCTAGTTGTCCTGAACGAGCCGTTCAAGCTGCACTGGTTCCGATACGGCCGACCTGACCAATTTGCGCTGCCCGGTAACTTTACGCATATCGTAGCGGCACTTGAGGTTCTTGATGATGAACTTCAAGAGCGTCTTTGGACAGACTAGTTTGGAAGAATGCTACAACACAGCTCTAATCACGCCACCAACTTAACCGCCCTACCCCGCCAGCTTTCGGCGAGCGTTTCAAGTTCCGCCAACGCCTTTAAATCCGCGTTTGCGCCATCCCCCCGATGGCCGCCGCCGATCAGCAGTTTGAATACCCGTGCTATCGCCCAATCATGGCCTGCCTGTTCGACCTGCTCGATCTGGTCCCCTGGCGCGACCTCGCCTTCTTCGATCACGCGGAAGTAACCGCCGCAGCGGCCGGTTTTGATGACCGCGCCCGTCAAGCCATGTACCCCGAAATGATGGTCGATTTTCCAGCAAGGTTGCCGCCCTTGCGCGACCTCGACCAGTGCCTTGCCGATACGGAAACGGTCGCCGATGCGGACTTTATCCTCAGTCAGGCCCGTTGCGCTGATATTCTCACCAAAGGCTCCAGCGGAATCAAGCAGCGGATGCGATATGCCCTCACCTGCAAAATGCGCTATCCATTTTGGGTAATGTTCCACAGGATAAAAATGCACCGCCTTGTCTACGCCGCCATGCACAGTTGGGTCGGCAACCTCATCACCTTCAAATCCTAGCGTTCGCAGCATAACTGGTCGGTGTACAGGGTCGCGCGCCATCGCGCTCATTGTGCCATCGGCGCGGAAAGGCTTTGGACCGCCGATTAGGAGGTTGTCTAAACGAGTCATAATCATAAAGATCCCCTTACCCGTTCGTGTCGAGCGAAGTCGAGACACGCATTCCTTCCATTCTCATTGGCAATCCGCCCTCCGCTGTCTAAAAGCCTATCCATGCAAACCAGCGATCTTCGCATTGCCCTGTTCAGCGGCAATTATAATTATGTCCGCGATGGCGCCAATCAGGCGTTAAACCGGCTTGTCGGATATTTGCTGCGTCAAGGCGCGCAAGTCCGGATATATTCGCCGACCGTTGCCGTCCCCGCCTTTCCACCGACCGGGGATTTGATCAGCGTTCCGTCCATGGCAATTCCCAACCGGCCGGAATACCGCATCCCTTTGTCGCTTTCACGAAATGTCCGGCGCGATCTTGAGGCTTTCGGCCCAAATGTCATCCATATTTCCAGCCCGGATCGGGTTTCACGTCAGGCTGCCCAGTGGGCACGTAACCGCAATTTGCCTGTCCTTTGTTCCGTCCATACGCGGTTCGAAACCTATTTCCGCTATTATAACCTATCATTTATAGAACCATTGGTGGAGGCTTGGCTTCGCAAGCTTTATCGCAAATGTGATGCGCTGGTCGCGCCATCGGAGAGTTTCGCGCAGGTCTTACGCGAACAGCGGATGAATTATGATATTGATATCTGGTCACGTGGTGTGGACCGGGACATTTTCAATCCGCAACGTCGCGATATGGAATGGCGTCGGTCCCAGAATTTGACCGATGATATTCCCGTGATCGGATTTCTTGGTCGGCTGGTAATGGAAAAAGGTCTCGACGTCTTTTCTGATGCTATCGATCAACTCCGTCGCCGCCAAGTGCTACATCAGGTTATGGTCATCGGCGAAGGCCCTGCCCGTGGCTGGTTCGAAAGTCGCCTGCCCCACGCCCGGTTCGTCGGATTTCAAGGCGGAGCCGATCTGGGCCGCGCGGTCGCCTGCATGGACTTGCTGTTCAACCCGAGCGTCACCGAAACTTTCGGCAATGTTACACTTGAAGCAATGGCCTGCGGCCTTCCGGTTGTTGCTGCAAAAGCAACCGGCAGCCAAAGTTTGGTCGAAGACAAGGTCTCTGGACGATTGATCACCCCTGGCGCGATCAACCAGTTTGCAGATGTTTTGCAAAATTATTGTACCAACGCGGAATTGCGTCACCAGCATGGCAATGCGGGGGAATTCCGATCACTCGACTATAGCTGGGATGCGATCAATCAAACGGTGGCTGATACCTATGCACGGCTCATTCGCCAGCGCGCCGCGCGTTCCATGGTCCCGTAATGCCGGATCTCTTTGGGTCACCCGAATTGTCACAGACAACCACGGCCAACGGCCCGCTCGCCGACAGGTTACGACCTACGCAACTTGCCCAGATTATCGGGCAAGAGCATTTGACTGGCAAAAATGGCGCTATCGGGCGAATGGTGGCCGCAGGCAAATTATCATCAATGATCCTGTGGGGACCACCTGGAACGGGAAAAACGAGCATCGCTCGACTGCTCGCCGATGCGGTCGATATGCATTACAAGGCCATTTCGGCCGTGTTTTCCGGGGTCGCCGACCTTAAAAAAGCCTTTGCCGAGGCCGAGACCATGGCGCGCACGGGGAAGAAAACCCTGCTGTTCGTAGATGAAATCCACCGCTTTAACCGCGCGCAACAGGACGGTTTTTTACCCTTTGTAGAAAGCGGCGTGGTGACACTTGTTGGCGCGACTACTGAAAACCCGTCTTTTGAATTAAACGCCGCTTTATTGTCCCGCACACAGGTTATGGTGTTGCACCGGCTTGATGATGCAGCGCTCGATACATTGTTATCGCGGGCAGAAGATGTCGAGCAGCGTCCACTTCCTGTCAAAGCAGATGCCCGATCCGCGTTGGTGTCTAGCGCCGATGGTGATGGTCGATTTTTGCTCAATCAAGCCGAAACGCTTTTTTCAGTTGCGATTGAAAAGCCGCTGGATCCTGTCGCTATGGCCGCCTTGTTGCAAAGAAGGATGCCCGTTTATGACAAGGATCGTGAGGGGCATTACAATCTGATATCTGCGCTGCACAAAAGCCTGCGCGGATCTGATCCTCAGGCGGCGCTTTACTGGATGGCGAGGATGCTGGTTGCGGGTGAGGAACCGCTTTATGTACTGCGCCGCCTTGTCCGTTTTGCGAGCGAAGATATCGGCCTTGCTGACCCGCAGGCGCTGGTCCAATGCCTTGCGGCCAAAGATGCCTATGAATTTCTTGGCAGCCCGGAAGGTGAATTGGCGATTGTTCAGGCTTGCCTTTATCTCGCAACGGCACCCAAATCCAACGCCGCCTATAAAGCCCAGAAGTCCGCCTGGAAAATGGCCCGCGATACAGGCTCTCTGATGCCACCTGCCCATATCCTGAATGCACCGACAAAGCTGATGAAGGATATCGGATATGGAAAGGGCTATGCCTATGACCATGACGCGGAAAATGGATTTTCTGGCGCCAATTATTGGCCCGATGCGGTGACGCCCGTCACTTTATATCACCCCGTAGATCGCGGTTTTGAACACAAGATTGCAGAGCGTCTGCTCCATTGGGACACGCTCCGCAAAAATCGGGGCTAGTCGGCGTTGACCCATCCGCTACCCTATCACCGTTCCACGTCAAATACGTGATATTGTGATGCGAACATATGACCGCTTTGCATGTGTCGACTGGTCTGGCGCCAAGGGCAACAGGCATAAGGGCATCGCGCTTGCCTGGTGTGAACAGGGCACAAAAGCGCCAATACTTGTCGCTCCGCCAGGCAAGCACTGGTCGCGGCAGGACGTTGCCGATTGGTTATTAGCGCAGCAAGACAGTATTCTGATCGGTTTTGATTTCAGCTTCGCCCCTCCTTTTGTCGAACGTGGCAGCTATTTGCCGGGCGAAGCTGTACCTGAAAATGCCCGCGCATTTTGGGCCTATGTCGATGCACAATGCGATGATGTGGATCTTGGGGCGGCATCGCTGCTCGAACAACGGCACCGGGGGCATTTTTACTTTGGTGCAGCAGACGGGCAAAAAGCGGATTTCATGCATTTGCGCCAGTGCGAAGCGCGGTACAATGCCCAAGGGGGCGGAAAACCCTCCACTGTTTATGATGTCATCGGCGCCGCTCAGGTGGCCAAGGCAAGTTTTTCCGGGATGCGTTTTTTGCACCATATCAGCAAGACTTTGCCAATCTGGCCCTTTGATCCCCCTTCCCATAGCGGTCCGCAAATCATCGAAATCTATACCCAGATCGCCGCCCGGGCCGCAGGTATGCGAAAGGGCAGAAGCAAAATCCGTGACCCCATTGCGCTGGACGCAGCGCTTTCGGCATTGGGTTCACAGCCCCATATTCCCATGGATCGCTACACCGACCATGCGACAGATGCGATTTTGACCGCTGCTTGGCTTCGAAAAAACGCGGGAAATCAGGCATTTTGGAATCCGGCCCAATTAAATTTGACGATAGCATCAACAGAGGGCTGGACCTTTGGCGTCATTTGACGCTAAGGGCGCGTGGAATGTGCCGGCTTAGCTCAGTTGGTAGAGCACCTGATTTGTAATCAGGGGGTCACGAGTTCGAACCTTGTAGCCGGCACCATTTCCTGACCTACCTACTTCTTCTGCATCGATCGGAACAGTAGAGGACATTGTCCCAATCCTTCGCCCATTTTTTGCGCCAAGTGAACGGCTTTTCACAAGCCATGCAAATTTTCGACGGAAGATCGGACTTCTTAACCATTTTCGGCATAATATACGTCCGTTCACAAATTGCGGATCAAGGGCACCGTATCATTTTTATCGCACATTCGACTATATTTGCGCTTTGCAAACTATCCAATTGCTGCGCCGCATTTGTGGCGTTATTGAAATTGCAAAGTTTCTTGGTGGGTCATTGACCCACTTGGAAGCGATAAAATAATAATTTCCCCATGGAAAGCCGGAACACCGGCACAAAGATACAACAGGAGAGAGTTTATGAATTTTGCAAATCGGTTGATGAAAGCATCCATGCTATCGACTATTAGCATTGCGTCGCTTGGAATGGGATCCATCGCATACGCACAAGACGCAACACCGCAATCGGAAGAAGCGGCCGCAGACGAAAACGTCATCATCGTAACCGCGACAAAGCGAGAGCAGACGTTGCAGGAAATTCCAATTTCCGTTTCGGTTACCTCGGGTGAGACTATCGAACAGGCTCAAATCCGTGACATACTTGATCTGAAAACGGTGGTGCCTTCATTGCGCGTCAGCCAATTGCAGAATTCTTCATCGTCGACATTCATTATCCGCGGCTTCGGTAATGGCGACAACAATTTCGGGATCGAACCATCGGTTGGCGTTTTCATTGATGGCGTTTTCCGTTCGCGCTCTGCTTCGTCGTTGAACGACCTTGCAAATGTACAACGCATTGAGGTTCTGAACGGACCACAATCGACCCTTTTCGGCAAGAACGCTTCTGCAGGCGTTATTTCGGTTATTACCCGTGCGCCACAGTATGATTTTGGCGGCAGCGTCGAAGCAACTTATGGCAATTTCAATGCCTTCACCATCAAGGGCGATGTAACCGGCCCAATCAGCGAAAATGTCGCATTTTCGGTCGATGCAAGCTATAACCGTCGTGATGGTTACGGAACCATTGTCAATTTAGACGAAGATGTTTCCGATCGTAACCGCTGGACGGCACGTGGCCAGTTGTTGGTAGAACCAAGCGAAAGCCTGAAAATCCGGGCTATCGTCGACTATTCTAACATTGATGAAATCTGCTGCGTTGTTAGCACTTTGGTTGCGGGACCAACTGCACCGGCTGTGTTTGGGGTGGGCGGCGCTTTAAGCACTGATTTCTTCAGCTATGACATTTTTCTGAACCGTCCGCCGGTAAACGAAGTCGACAATTATGGCGGCTCGGTGCAGGTCGATTGGGAATCCGGTCCGATTTCGGTAACTTCGATCAGCTCCTATCGCGAACTGAAAAACTTCGTCGATCAAGATGTCGACTTCACCAGCGCTGATATCGTCAACGAAATTCGTGACCAGCAAGTCGAAACCCTAACCCAAGAGTTCCGGATTACTTCAGATTTCGACGGCCCGATCAACTTCTTGCTCGGTGGTTTCTATTTTGATGAGTCGGTGAAGCAAGACAGCTCGCTTACCGTTGGCGCTGCTGCGCGGCCCTTCTTCTCATTGCTGGCGGGCAATCCGGCCGTCTTCAATGGCGTTGAAGCGGCGCTGGGTCTTCCACAAAATTCGATTTTCTCACCTGGTTTACTTACGTCGGAAGCCTACACTTTGGATAACACATCCTGGTCGGTTTTCGGGACGGTTGATTTTGAGCCAATCGATGGCCTCGTCTTCACTGGTGGCTTCAACTACACCAAAGATAAAAAGGATTTTGCGCTTTCCCAGACTTCGTTTGACGAATTGGGCCAGATCAATTTGGTTGATGCCTTTATCGGGATCGCTACTGGTGGTGCCGTTAGAAATCGTGCCCAGTTCTTGGCGCTACCGGCTGCTAACCAGGCTGCATTGGCTGCTGCTGCTACATCTGCCGCCAATCCGTTCCTTGGACTGGCAGCATTTCAGTTCCAGCCGCCGTTCCTCAACATTCCAAATGCTGTGGAAGATGGCCGGACCCGCGACGATGATCTGAGCTATACCCTTCGTGTAGCCTATGATGTGTCGGACAATATCAACGCGTATTTTAGCTATGCCACCGGTTTCAAAGCCAGCTCGGTAAACCTGTCGCGTGACAGCCGTCCTTCATCCACGGATTTCATTCGCGGTACGCGTGGTTCAAACTTCCTTGCACCACCATCAGCCATTCTTGACGCCGGTCTTGCAGTACCAAATCTGTCGACTGGTTCACGTTTTGCCGGACCAGAAGATGCAGAAGTCTTCGAAATCGGCTTGAAAGCCCAGTTCCCCGGTGTGAGCGTCAACCTCGCTGTGTTTGACCAGTCGCTAAAGGGTTTCCAAAGCTTTTTGTTCACCGGCACCGGTTTCGGTCTGAGCAATGCAGAAGAGCAGTCGGTCCGTGGTTTCGAATTGGATGCGAAGATCAATCCGGCAAAGGGCCTCGCGCTGACTTTCGCTATGACCTATCTTGACCCACTCTTTGATAGCTTCACCGCTGGGCCTCTCGGCGATTTGACCGGCGAGCGGCCTGCTGGTATTCCTGAATACAGCATCTCGACATCGGCCACTTACACCCATGAATTCGGTGGAAGCGGCAATCGCCTGATCACCCGCCTTGATTTCAACCATGAAAGCAATACGCTGATCAACAACGGCTTGCCTACATTTGGTGCGAACAACTTCAAACGCGAAGTTAATCTGGTGAACGCCTCGTCCACCTTTGCTTTGAGCAACGGACTGGAATTGGGACTATGGGCGCGTAACTTGCTCAATGATAAATACATCCTGACAGTTTTCGACGGCGTGGCGCAAAGCGGCACCGTTTCAGGTTATCCGAGCCAGCCGCGTACTTATGGTGCGGTAGCCCGCTTCAAATTCTAAACACCCCAAATTGTGTAAAAAAGAGCCGGGGCAGCATCGCTGCTCCGGCTTTTTCTTTGGGGATTAACGTGGGGAGAGAAAGCAGCATAGGCTATCCGCACCATCCACGAAAAAAGTTTGGAGAGGTTGGGGTCGGATCCGACAATGACCGGCCTTTAGGGGGATCGCCCGCTATTCGGTCGCCCTGAACTTGTTTCACCTGCGGTGACTGCGTTTCAGCGTCTTAGGATCAGGACCTATTAAATGCAGTCACCGCAGGTGAAACAAGTTCAGGGCGACGTAATTAAAAGTTCACGAAGACGAGATCACGACTACTCTGATTACACGCCCGCTTCGCGTCTTCTCAAGAAACGCACCGACCGTAAACCATATCAGAAAATGGTGCCCGAGGGCGGATTTGAACCACCGACACGCGGATTTTCAATCCGCTGCTCTACCCCTGAGCTACTCGGGCTACACAGCAAAAACCGTGTGGGAGCGCAGCCTATAGAGAGGCGATATACCCCTTGGCAAGCGCAAAATCAGTCTCTTTCATCCCTGTCGATGCTATCTTGATAATCAGCTGCCGGTCCCGCCAGGCGATAGCCTTCATCCAACCATTTCAACAGGTCTCTGTCCTTGCACCCTTGGCTACAAAATGGCTTGAAATCGGCGCTTTGCGCTTTTTTACACAAGGGGCATTGATTAGCTCTGCGCGACATGGACATGTCCATAGCCCGTCATCCCGCGCTCTACAACGATCGACATGGCTGCGCCGGTAATCCTTTCACATTCTGTACGCAGCTCCTGCCATTTTGATGACAGCATCAAGCTGGCGATATTTTCGCTGGTGGTAACAATGCGTGGTCCAAAACCCGATGATCGCGCGACATCCCTATAGAGCCACAATGCCTGTGTTTCGTCGGACAAAGCGCCAATCCTTGCACCGAACAGCTGGTCAAGTACGGAAGGCCTGGGTCGGCTTCGGACAATCTGCATCAGGCCGAACCCGTTGATGGCACTGCGTTCAAACGCCCTGCCATCCGGCACAGATGCGGCATCGAAAATATCCGCAATATCTTGCCGCCTTGATTTAGAATCAACAGCTACAAAATCAACAATTGCCATTCCGCCAATCTGGTATAGCCTCAATAAACGTGCGATTTCCCGTGCAGCCACGGCGTTGATCGCAAAAGGATCACCGATGCCGTCGACGTCAAAAACAAGGCCGGCTTTAGTCCGTTGAAAATGCACCGTCACATCGCCTATGCGGGATGATCCCGCCATTGCACTGTCAAAACTTTCACCAAAGGGCTTAATGATCGGGGCAGCGCCGCTTATATCCAAATTTTGCAATCGGTCAGCCCATAGGCTGTTCACGTCGGTCATTGGCAGCGCATCTAAAATTTCGCGACCTTCTGCCGGTTTTAACCGTCCCGGTTCCGCTATGCTTTCTCGAGTGATTTGAAATAAAATCGGTGCACCGTCGGTTTTACCGGTATTTGCCCGGACCAACACTTCAAATCCGTTATCGCCTATGACATAGCTGCCAGTTGGCGTTTGCCGATCTATACGACCCGCACCGACCATCCCCAAAATCGGGTGTAAATCGCGCTGGATGTGAATTTCGACGATTTCATTGTTCACAACCAATGCAGCGCGGCGTTCGCCGGGTGCGTCGTCGGTCCATATTTCAATCAAGCCGGTATCCCGATGCCCGTAGCAAGGTGCGCGTCTCATAAAGTGGCAAGCCGACGACGCCGGAATGACTTCCGGCCATCCAATCGATCAAAGCCTCGGCCCTGCCCTGTATGGCGTAACCACCAGCCTTGCCCAACCCTTCGCCACAATCGATGTAGCTTTGAATCTCATCTGCCCCCAAACGTTTGAAGCGCACGATGCTGTCGCAAATGCAGCTACGCATCCGCCCGTCTACATCAATGATGGCAACCGCGCTCAGAACATGATGCCGCCGCCCGCTGAGCAGTTCAAGAAAGCCCCGCTGCATCTCCCCATCGGCAGCTTGTTGCAGGATTCGGCGGCCGACGGCTACCGTCGTGTCGCCTGCGATGACAATTTCATCCACCCCACGTGACACCGCCACCGCCTTTTCTTCGGCCATTCGCAAGGCATATATGCGCGGCACTTCGCCTTTGCGTGGGGATTCATCGATATCCGGAGACGCAATACGATCCGGCACCACGCCTAAACGCGCCAACAGGTCGCGCCGGCGAGGGCTGGATGAAGCCAGAACAAGTTTCGGGTTCAGACCCAAGGTCTGCGCCGTCTTACTTAAAGCGGTAAGTGATCCGGCCTTTGGTCAGATCATAAGGGGTGAGCTCGCACAAAACCTCGTCACCCACGAGCACGCGGATGCGATTTTTACGCATTTTGCCAGCGGTATGGCCCAATACTTCATGGCCATTTTCCAGCTCGACACGAAACATGGCGTTGGGCAGCAATTCGCGCACCGTGCCACGCATTTCGAGTAATTCTTCTTTTGCCATTCGGCCCCTTAAAATGCTTGAATTTCCAATGTTGCAGCGCCCTTAGCCGGTATAAGTGCAAAAGGAAAGAGGCACCGCACAAAAGCCGTATTGCGACAAATCGTGACAAAGTTCATCTTTATTACTAGTTCTTAATCCTAAATACTCATCAGCCATAAATCAAAAATCAGAGTTTCTCCCCCACATGAAACGATATTCTTTAGGCACGCTATTGCTTGTTTCCACGGCGGCACCGGCTTGGGCCATCAGTGACTCGCCACCGTCCGGTACCGGCGTCCAGCAACTGGTCGAGGAGGGCGAACTCGACACAAGTGACGAAATCGTTGTTACAGCCGAACGAATCCGTGGGTCGGTTGATACCGATGTCCCACCTGTCGAGCAGTTAAACGAAGCAGATATTGCCGCGGTCGGCGCATCGTCGCTGACCGAATTGGTAGCCGCGGTGGCCCCACAAGCCAGTTCGGGGCGCGGCCGAGGCGGCGGCCAACCGATTATCCTACTGAACGGACAACGCATTTCGGGATTCCGGGAACTGCGCGATTTACCGCCCGAGGCAGTCAAGCAGGTGCAGATATTCCCCGAAGAAGTGGCGCTAAAATACGGATTTCGTCCCGATCAACGGGTTATCAACTTCATTCTGAAAGACAATTTTTCGTCATTTTCAACCGAAATTGAACATGCCCAACCGCAGGAAGGTGGTTTTGGCAGCAATCAATTTGAAACGACCTTCACCCGCATCGGCCCAAATACCCGGATAAACCTTGATGTTGAAATTGAGCGGCAAACGCGACTGACCGAGTTCGAGCGTGACCTTATTTCCGCAGACAATTCCTTGCTGGCACGCGACGGTAACATCAGCGGGATAACGCCCAATGGCGAAATTTCACCAGCGCTTTCCGCACTTGCCGGTTCTATCGTGACTCAGGCCGGCGTCCCGGTCGGGGTAAGCAACCCGACATTATCGCAATTTGCATCTACGGCAGATATTCTTAATAGTGGTGATATTGGTCAATTTAGAACCCTGTTGCCACAATCCGAGCGACTGGAGGCCAATGGAAGCTGGAGCTATCTGCTCGCACCGCAGTCGATCATATCACTCAATGTAAATTATGCGCTTAATGGCAGCACAGCTTTGCTCGGCCTTCCTGGTGCAACCTTCGTGCTTCCCGGAAGCAGCCGGTTTTCACCGTTTGGCAATGATGTCACGATCAACCGCTATTTCGACACACCACGCCCTCTCGAACGTGAAAGCGAGGTGCATACATTTCAGACAGGCGGAACTTTCAACCATTTAGTCAGTGGTTGGCGCTGGACCGTGACCGGAAATTATGCACGGACAGATACACAGACACGAACGACAAGGGCTGTTGATTTTGCACCTTTGCAAGCGGCAGTTTTGTCAGGTGCAGCCAATCCTTTTTCACAAGATTTCGGCGCGGACCTGCTTTTCCTGGCACCTGATCTAGCCAACACGCTCGTCCAGAATATCGAGACCCGCAGCACAATCGCCGGATCGCCCTTCACCTTGCCCGCTGGCGAAGTTCAGATGACATTCGCCTCCGGGTTCACCCGGCAAATGCTGGACAGCGATACATTTCGTCTGGGCGCGAATACAGATGTATCGCTTCGGCGAACGATTTTCAGTCACTCGGTCAATGCCGAGCTGCCCCTGACAGGATCGGATTTTGGCATTGGACGCGTAATTGGTGAGTGGGCTATCAATGGCAATATCGGATTTAGCGATCTGTCCGACTTTGGCCAATTGACCGAATATGGTGCCGGATTGCGCTGGTCGCCCGCCAAAAACCTGACATTTCAGGCTTCCATCACTGGCGATGAAAATGCACCCGGTATCAATCAGCTGGGCAATCCGGTCATCGCAACGCCCAATGTGGCCATTTTTGATTTTGCCACCGGGCAAAGCCAGTTCATCACGATTGTTAGCGGCGGAAATCCGACGCTGATCGGGGAAAGCCGCCGCGATCTTATTTTAAATGCGAGCTGGAATCCCGTCTTTGTCAAAGATCTTGGAATCCAGCTTAGCTATTTCAAAAATAACAGCCGCAACACGACCGCAAATTTCCCGCTGCTAACACCAGAGATTGAAGCCGCATTTCCCGGCCGCGCCACCCGCGGCGCCAACGGGGAATTGCTTAGCATTGATCAGCGGCCCGTCAATTTTGACCGTGAACAATCCCAACGGCTTCGCCTTGGCTTCAACATATCGGGCTCCATCGGGCCTCAGTCGCAAGGGCGCGGGCCAATGGGTGGTTCGCCCGGTGCCAGCAACCCCGGCGGCGGGCGCCCGCCTGGCGCAGGGGGGCCGCGCGGCGGTGGCGGCGGCTTTGGTCCAGGCGGCGGCATGCCAAGCCGATGGAGCCTTGCGCTCACCCATATTTACCGCATTCAGGAACGAATAGTGATCCAGCCCGGTGTCCCTGTGCTCGACCTGCTGAATGGTTCGGCCGTGAACAGCAATGGCGGCGCATCAAGGCACGAAGTCGAATTATCTGGCGGTGTGTTCCACAAAGGCTTTGGTATGCGGTTACAAGGCACATATAAAAGCGGCACCACTGCGAACGGTACTGGCCTTCCGGGTAGCAATGATTTGCGATTTAGCGGCGTGGCAGCCATCAACGCGTTCTTTTTTGTAAATCTGGATCAACAGGCCCGAATGGTAAAGGCGGCTCCTTTTTTGAAAGGCAGCCGGATTGTGCTGCGTGTGGAAAACATCTTGAATGATGTTATCGATGTGCGGGATCAGAATGGCGATGTGCCGTTGGGGTTTCAACCAGCGTATCTTGATCCGCGCGGCCGGGTATTTGAATTCAGTTTTCGAAAGAGATTTTAGCCACGAAGCTTTCGCAATATGCGCCAAGCGATCGCCTTCCCCCGATTTTGCGCGGGGAAGCGTCCGGGTGCACGAGGCGAGGCGCCCCATTTTCGCAACATATGATTGAATGCGCGCGCATCGGCCTCAGCAAAGCTCCAGTCACTGCGCCACGTTATCGAAAGGGAGATCGATACCGCAGTTCCATTTTTTACATGATGCGGGGCCATGACCGGAACAAATAGCCCCTGCCCTGGATGTAATGGCCATTCGGTTCCGCCAACGGAGAGGTCATCATGCCACACCAGATTCCGGTGGCCACCGGTGTGATATCCTTCATGGGTTTCATCCGGCGCATATAAGGGATCACCAGCCGGGAACTGTGTCATCACTTTGGTACCGGATAATTGCAGCAGGATATTATGTTCCGGATCAAAATGATAAGGCGTGACCGCGTTTGGACTGGACACAAAAATAAAACCCTGCGGCTTTAGCATATTTCCTGTCTTGGCCTCGATTTGGGGCTTCAATTCGTTTAGTAATTCCAGAAGCAATGCAGCATAATCGGGAATCTGCTCAATATTTTTCAATACAGCCCAACTGCCGCTGGTGTTGGCATTTCTTATCGTATCCCCGATATTCATTCCATTCGCCGGCACATGCTGCGGATCAATTCCGACCGGCAAATCCCCCTTATTATATTCAACCGATGGAGCAGGCAAAGCTTCCCCCAGCACCGCGAGCGCATCCAATGACAAAAGCGGATGTGCCCGCAGATTATGGGCGATGATATGTGGTATTTCGGGATAGGCTTCGGCAAATTTCTGCCGCGCTTCGTTCTCGAAGATCGGCTTCATGTATCGTCTCCTGCACCATTTACCTGTTCCATGGTCGCAACCGGCACCGCGTTTCGGGCTAATTCTGTGTTGAGAAACGCCCCGAAAATCGCCCTTCGACCTGCTCCGCCTATAGCGACCGAATAGCGTCCAATGGTGCGACGTCCGGTCCAGATACTATCGATCATCGGATGCCCCGGTGCAGCGCAACTGTCGCACCACGCGATGTCCGGACGGTCGAGCATCGCCAGATTTTCAATTTGCAACAAAACACCCGGCGAAAATCTGGCATAATCTTCGTCAAAGGCTGTTTTAAAGGAAAAGCAGCCCGACGCTGATATGAAGTTAACCAGCATAGCCAGAGGCTTGCCCTCGAGACGCAAGTCCAACCGTTCGAGTTTACCCGCAACGCAAGCGGCCGCCAGCACTTCAATAAACATGTTCCTGGTCGCTGGAGCACTTGCCAGTGCTGATCCGCTCCGGCCTTTCCACCCGCGCTGCTCCAGAGTTAGAAACTCCTCTGTCCACGCCGCAATTCCCGTACCACTTTGATCTCGAGAGAATGTCAAAGCACCCATTTCTGCCAGCCGGCTTTTCTGCCGCCGAAGCTCTTTGCGCTTTTTGGCACGCACGGCATTTTCGAAATAGCTGTCAGGCGTCAAACCACTTTCCAGAAATGCGCGCTCGGTTCGGTGTACCAATGCGAAACGTCTGCCAGTATTGGCGCAGACATTTTCCAAAGCACGCGCCACAGTCCCGCCGATATTCAATCCGTTGATGTGCAGAAATAGGGATTGTCCTGGATCATTGTCGAGGCACGCCAACATTTCGGTCCAAAATTGGTCTTCATATCCTGCCCGTACAATCGGAGTGCCGAGAAATGCATTGTGGTGAAGCCAATTTTGCACATGTGGCATAGGCCAACGGCCATAACGCTGCTGGGTTGACAGGGGCATCAATCCACACAGCCGATCACGGTCCCAAAGTGAAAATAGTTTGACCCGTCCGAAGGCGTCAAACTGATCCAGCGCGGGGCGCAAAAACCAGCTTTCGGTAAATATATTGGGCTCGGCGGCATTGTCGCCAAGGTCACGCCAGGCGGCGACAAAGCAACCGTCAGCCGCGTCCCGCCAGCTCGATAGCTGGTGGCTGAATACCCCTGCCCTTTTAGTGGCATCCTTTGCCCGCGTCGCCATATTGCCCCTTGCCCCGAACGTCGGAATTCGCCGTAACAGCAAGCGGCAAAGAATTTGCTAATGACCCACGAAAAAACCCCGCCGAATTCACATTCAGCGGGGTTTTAGACCCTAAAGAAGGCGAAGCTTACATTCCGCCATGAGCCAGTGCCGCAAGCAAGAGCAAGGCCACGATATTTGTGATCTTGATCATCGGGTTCACCGCAGGTCCCGCCGTGTCCTTATAAGGATCGCCCACGGTATCGCCTGTGACCGCCGCCTTGTGCGCGTCCGATCCCTTGCCACCATGGTTGCCGTCCTCAATGAACTTCTTGGCATTATCCCATGCACCGCCACCCGAAGTCATCGAGATCGCAACGAACAATCCACCGACGATCACACCCAGAAGCAATGCGCCTAAAGCAGCGAAGCCTTCGGCTTGTCCAGCCACGGCCGTGATGATGAAATACACCGCAATGGGCGTCAGAACCGGCAACAAGGATGGAATAATCATTTCCTTGATAGCGGCCTTGGTCACCAAATCGACAGTGCGGGCATAATTGGGTTTTGACGCATAGGTCATGATGCCGGGGTCGTTTGCGAACTGGTCGCGCACATCCTTTACCACTTCACCAGCAGCACGGCCCACCGCAGTCATGCCCATCGCTCCAAAGAGGTACGGCAGAAGCGCGCCGAGCAGCAGGCCGACGATGACATAGGGGTTTTCAAGACTGAAATTGACCGTCAATTGAGGGAAAAATTCCCTTAGGTCGGTGGTATAGCATGCAAATAACACTAATGCAGCCAAACCGGCCGAACCGATGGCATAGCCTTTGGTAACAGCCTTTGTCGTATTGCCAACAGCGTCAAGCAGGTCGGTCTTTTCCCGGACGGAATCATCAAGACCCGCCATTTCGGCAATACCACCTGCGTTATCCGTCACAGGACCATAGGCATCAAGCGCCACGACCATACCAGCCAAAGCCAACATGGCAGTTGCGGCGAACGCAATGCCGATAACGCCAGCCAGCTGGAACGCGATTATGATACCGGCACAGATGACGATAGTTGGCATCGCAGTCGATTCAAGGCTGATCGCCAGGCCTTGGATGACGTTGGTCCCGTGACCGGTTTCAGATGCCTTTGCGATTGACCGTACCGGCCGATAATTGGTTCCGGTATAATATTCGGTAATCCAGATTATCAAACCGGTAACAACCAAACCCAGCAGCGAACAATAGAACAAGGTTCGTCCGGTAAATCCGCCAACATCGGTTTCCATGCCGCCCAAGGCATAGCTGATTGCCATCCATATCGCGGGAACAGACAGAATTGCCGTCACCAGAAAGCCTTTATACATGGCCCCCATGACATTGGTTCCATTGCCCAGACGGACAAAATAAGTGCCGATAATCGATGTTACTACACATACTCCGCCAATCAGGAGCGGGAGGGTCATCAGGTTCAAGAACAAGCCAGCATCGGTGACGCCCTTCACCAACAATGCGATCAAAACCATTGTGGCACCGACGGTGACAACATAGGTTTCGAACAAGTCAGCGGCCATACCGGCGCAATCGCCAACATTGTCGCCCACATTGTCTGCAATAACCGCAGGGTTCCGTGGGTCATCCTCTGGTATTCCAGCCTCAACCTTGCCGACAAGGTCGGCACCCACGTCGGCGGCTTTTGTAAAGATACCGCCGCCCAAACGTGCGAAGATCGAAATCAACGAAGCGCCGAAAGCAAGCGCGACCAGCGCATCGACAACCGCACGGTCATTTGGTGCAAACCCACGGATGTCGGTCAGGTACCAAAAGAACACCGCAATTGCGAGAAGGGCCAGACCGGCAACGAGCATGCCGGTGATTGCCCCGGCGCGAAACGCCATGGTCAAGCCTGCCTGCAAGCCGGTTTGGGCCGCCGCAGCTGTCCGGACGTTGGCACGGACCGAGATATTCATCCCGATATAACCGGCAACGCCCGACAGAACGGCACCAATCACGAAGCCGATCGTGGGAATAATCCCAAGAAACAGCGCGACCAAAATGGCAACAACAACACCTACAATTGCGATTGTGCGATATTGACGCCCAAGATAGGCCTGTGCACCCTCTTGTATGGCGGCGGCGATCTCTTGCATTTTTTCATTGCCAGCCGATGCGCTAAGCACCTGGCGGCTGGTTACAAAACCGTACACGACGGCAAGCAACCCGCATAATATTGCGATTATTGTCAGAGACATGAAATGTCCTCTCCCCTTTAGTTTTGCTATTACAGCATAGAATGGCATCCTCCTCCCGAAAGATGCAAGCTGCAAAGCTATAGGGCGACGACAAGCGACAACGCAACCCTTAAAAAACGTCCTTTTCCAGCCGATTAGGCCGTGAACGCAAAATCACTGATGCTGATATCCCAGTGTTGCGGGACGCGGTAATGCTTTGTCCCCATCAAACAATATCAGGCCAGCGCCTTGGGTGACGCACCCGATTGCTTGTGCTGCGACGGGAATCTGTATTTCGGGCGATATGGCAAAAAGCAGTTGGTAATCATCCCCCCAGCTTGCGGCCTGCAACCGGCTTTCCAGCGCATCTCCGCGATAGTTGATATAAGCAGGTGAGAGCGGTATTTTCGACAGATCGATGGCTATTCCCATTTTGCTGGCATTTGCCAGCCGTTCGGCGTCAAGCAGCAATCCATCGGACACATCCATCATCGCATGGACCAACGGCGCCAGTAACTGTCCTTCGGCTAGACGCGGCTCTGGGCGGTTGTAAGCAGTGGCCAGCGGGCCGACTTCGTCAAAGCCGGCTTCGATCAATTCAAAGCCTGCCAATGCATCACCTAGCGTTCCTGTCACATAGACAAGATCACCGGGCATCGCACCGCCGCGCGAAGGAACCGGCGCGCATGTCGCAGCGCCAATAGCTGTGAGCCCCAAGGCCCGCTTGTCGCCCCGGTTTGCAACGGTATCCCCGCCCAGCAAAGCGACCCCAAAATGGCTAAGCGCTTTATGTAAACCCACTGCAAATGCCCGGTCCCACGAATCCTCACCCAACATAAAGCCCAGCAACACACCCAAAGGACGTGCGCCCTTGGCCGCGAGGTCTGAGAGATTTGAAGCCACCAACTTCCAAGCGACATCGGCCGGATCGGCACTTGGCAACCAGTGGACATCTTCTGCCATCATGTCGTGGGTCAGAATTAGGTTTTCCGAACCCAGGCTGATCACCGCACAATCGTCCAGCAAATCCCGCGCCGCAGGGTCTGTCGCCATTGCGCGCATTAGGCCGATGAAGGTGGATTCGGAGGTCATGGCCGAACATTAGCCCAAGCTGCATTGATCCAGAACTGGTTTCAGCGCGGCACATTGCACCGCGACTTCGCGCAAATTATCCGCGAACGTCTTTTGCCACCGCGTCGAGCAAGCCGTTGACGAACTTTGCATCCTTCTTGTCAAAAAAGGCATGGGCAACGTCCATATATTCGTCGATAACCGCGCCCGTGGGGATGTCGGCGCGGGCAATCAGCTCATAGGTGCCGCAACGCAAAATCTGAAGCATCGTCTTGTCGAGCCGTCCCATTTTCCACATTTCGCCCAGTTTGCCTTCAACCAAAGCATCGATTTCCGCGCGCCGCGCATTCACGCCAGCCACAACGTCATCGAAAAAATCAACCTCGGCATCCGCATATTGCGCGTCTTCGATCTCGGCACCTAGCCGGTGGGCGTGAAATTCGTCGAGCAGGCGGGCCAACCCGACTTTTTCCATATCCATTTGATACAAAGCCTGCACAGCGGCCAGACGCGCAGCCGAGCGGGATTTGGAATTGCGGGATTTCATAATCTTTTCCTGACGCTGGCGGCATGTGCGGGTAAGCCTTCGGCATCGGCCAAGGTTGCGGCCGCCGGGCCAATAGCTTTGATGGATTGGGTATCGAGCGCGATGAAACTGGTGCGCTTCATAAAATCGAGCACCGATAAACCGGATGAAAAACGCGCACGGCGACCCGTCGGAAGAACATGGTTGGGACCTGCCACATAATCACCAATCGCTTCGGGTGTCATACGGCCGAGGAAGACTGATCCTGCATGGCGAACCAGATTAAAAAGCGTTTCGGCGCGGACATCATCGACGGCAAGTTCAAGATGCTCGGCAGCCAAACGGTTCACGAGCGGCATTGCGTCTTCAAGATTTTTGACAATGATGATCGCACCATTGGCCGACCAGCTTTGCTTCGCCACTGCGCCGGTTGCCAATCCAGCGATTTGAGCATCGACCGCCAGAGCGACCTTATCCGCAAAGGTGGCGTTGTCGGTGAACAATATGGATTGGCTCGTTGGATCATGCTCTGCTTGGCTGAGCAGATCGGCCGCGATCCATTCGGCTTTATTTTTGGCGTCGGCGACCACGACAATTTCCGATGGACCGGCGACCATGTCGATGCCGACCACGCCGTATAACTGCCGCTTGGCCTCCGCCACCCATGCGTTACCTGGGCCAGTGATTACGTCGACAGGCCGGATCCGGTCCGTGCCATAGGCAAGTGCGGCAATAGCCTGCGCCCCGCCGACACGCCATATCTCATCCACACCGGCCAAATGCGCCGCCGCCATCACTGTGGGATTTACTTCACCACCGGGCGTTGGCGTCACCATGACGAGGCGCGCGACACCTGCGACCTTGGCGGGAATGGCGTTCATCAACACAGAGGACGGATAGGCCGCGCGACCACCGGGCACATAGACACCCGCCGCATCCACAGCCGACCAGCGCGCGCCAAGGCGAACGCCCGCCTTATCGGTATAGTCGCGGTCCTTGGGCAATTGTGCCTTATGATATGCTCTTATGCGCTTGGCCGCCAGTTTCAGGGCGTCACGCAAATCGGGCGCGAGGCCGTCAAATGCGGCCTTGCACGTGGCGGCATCGACTTGCCAGCCTTCTTTGTTCAAATCGAACCCGTCGAAGCGCTGGGTCAACTCAAGCAGCGTCACGTCGCCCCTTGTCCGCACATTGCGGATCGTCTGCTCGACGATGCTCGAAACGTCGGAATCAGTTTCACGCCGGTCGTTGACCAGCGCGTCAAAGGCTTCGTCGAAGCCCTTGGCCGAGGAATCAAGCAGCCGCACGGTCGCCTGACAATAACCGGAAGCGTTCAACCAACGCAGGCAAAGTCCCGCTCATCATCTTGAAAGCAGCCCTGTTGACGATCAGCCGGGCAGAAACCTGTGAAATGATATCTGTTTCAACAAGGCCATTTTCCGCCAATGTCTTGCCCGACGACACAAGGTCGACAATCCGCCCTGAAAGACCGAGCGAAGGCGCAAGCTCCATCGCTCCGTTCAGCTTCACACATTCGGCCTGGATGCCCTGCGTCTGGTAATAGCGACTTGTCGTTGTCGGATATTTGGTGGCGACGCGGATATGCCCGCCATTGGCCGAATCCGACGCGTCTGCCGGCATGGCGACCGATATCCGGCAGCGACCGATACCCAGATCAACGGGTGCATAGAGTTCGGAATAGTCGAACTCGTCAATTACATCGGAACCGACAATGCCAATATGCGCCGCGCCATGGGCAACAAAGGTCGCCACGTCAAAAGCGCGCACGCGAATGATGCTCAAGTGCGGGTTATTCGTGGCGAACAGCAGCGCCCGGCTGCTGTCGTCGAAAAAGGCAGATTCCGGCTCGATACCCGCGCTCTGCATCAGCGGCAGCGCTTCGTCCAAAATCCGTCCCTTGGGGATTGCAAAGATGATGCGTTCGGTCACAATGGGCGCGCTTTAGGGGCCGCAGGCGGAAAGGGCAATATGGCAGACTCATTCGGTATCGGTGTCATGGATGATCAGCGGGTCGCCGAAGGCATCAAGGTGCAAGCAGAACATTGCCGCCGAAACGGTGCGCCGGTCACCGCGCGTATCGTTGAAGCGCAGTTGGCATTGATGGCAGGCGACACCTTATGCGGCAAACGCATCGCGCATTGGCCGGGCTTGCCCTTGGAGGATGCACTGCCCTTGCGGCTTGCCGGTGGTTTCCACCATCTGCTGCTAACCCACACGGATTCACGCCTTTTGCCTGTCTATAGCGGAGATGTTTCAAATCAGGCGGAGGTCGACGCCATCGTTGTGGCTGTCACCAGCGATCATGATCAGCGGCTGTTGCCGTGGCTGGATGGGCCGCCGCAAACGAACGAGGCCGGAAGATCGGCCAGCTTCATGGCAGGCTTGCTCTGGCTATCGGACAAAGTCGGGTCACGTTTCGAACTCAACGAGATAGGCGCGAGCGCTGGCATCAACACGATGATGGAACGCTACCATTATGATCTGGGTGGTGTTGAGACCGGACCGGAAACCTCACCAATGCGAATCAAACCGGAATGGCGGGGCCCACCGCCGCCCAAGGCAGAGGTTGAAATTATGCATATATCGGGCTGTGACCAATCCCCCGTTGACCTGTCCGATCCCGACGCCGCGTTACGTGTCAAAAGCTATGTTTGGCCGGAAAATGCCGGAAGGCTCGAACGCAAGGACGCTGCCATCCTACTCGCCGCCCAGAAACGACCGGATATTGTCAAAGCCGATGCGCTGGACTGGGTTCTGGAAAGGCTATCGACTCCTCAGGATGCCGGTGTCGTCCGCGTTTTCAATCACAGCATTGTCTGGCAATATATTCCCGCCGAACGCCGCGCCGCCATAACAGACGCGATTGAAACGCATGGGCGTAATGCATCAGCCGAACGCCCGCTCGTCTGGATGATGCTGGAAACAAACCGCGAAACCTTCAAGCATGAACTGCACATTCGCTATTGGCCTGGGCCGCCCCGGTGGCATCTGCTCGCCGAAGCGCAAGCCCACGGCACATGGGTCGAATGGCTGGCGGGGCAGACTTAGGATCAGGACCTAAGCTAAAAACCGTTCCATTGCGGCAATCACAGCCTCGGGTTTTTCCCAGATCACGAAATGGCCGCAATCATATACCGGCTCCACCACAACAGCGGGGACAAGCTTTTCAATTCCATCTATGTTGCTTGCGGGCAAAGCTAGGTCGTCCATGGCCCACACGACGAGCGTGGGAATGGTCAATTGCGGAAACTCGCCAGCAGCAAAGGCAGGTATTTCCGCATCTTCATCCATTGCCGGGACATAAAGCGCCGATGCACGGTACCAGTTGAGCATTCCGATACAAGCGTCGCGATCCTCCCAGTCGGAAAGCAACGCTGCGCGTTCAGTAGGTTCCATGGCACTCGGTTTATCCCATTTGATCGTTTCCAGCAGCAATCCGGTAAGCCCCTTTTCGCGCACCAGCGCATCATTGGCATGGTCGCGAAAGGCACGAATATACTGGCTCGACGCGCGCTGGTTCATATCGCTAATCAAAAGACGCTGGAACAAATAAGGGTGCGGTGCATTGGCAATGATCGCACGCGAAACACGTCCTGCCCAAGCCGGGTTAAACGCACCCATTTGGCCGTTCAGCGCGACACTCCATGCAATCGCACCGCCCCAATCATGTCCGGCGATGATAAAATTCTGTACATCCAAGGCATCGGCAAGCGCAAAAATATCGGCAGTCAGCTTGTCCGCCGTGTAGGCATCAACATCTTGCGGTTTTGAAGTACCGCGATACCCGCGCTGATCAGGCGCAATACAATAATATCGGTCAGCAAATGCCGCCATCTGGTGTCGCCATGTACGGTGCGATTCAGGAAAGCCGTGCAGAAAGATAATGGCGGGATTATCTGGGTTTCCGGCGGTATAGGCGTCCATTTCGATACCGGTCGAAAGCGACAGGCGACGGTGGGAGAATTCGGTCATTCGGGTTCTAACCTTATGGAAGCGATGGAAAATCGCCACCGCAATTTCTTCTGAAACAGAATTACATCCAATTTGATTGTAAAAAATCCGCAATCACTCACTTCGTGTGAGGGGAATTTCCGGAATGGGAATGGATTCCTTGTCGTCGCCCGGCACCAGAGGAAAATGCCCCGCTTTCCAATCCGATTTAGCCTGATTGATGCGATCACGCGAAGAGGACACAAAATTCCACCAGACATGGCGCGGGGTCGCGAAAGCCTCTCCGCCCAAAAGCATGACCCGGCAATCGCTTTCCGCCCGCAAAGTCATCGTTTGACCCGGCTGCAATACATATAGATTATGTGGGTCCAGCACTTCCCTGTCCAGACTTGCCGATCCCATGGCGACAAGAACAGCACGCTCATCCGCGTCGGCATCAATCGGAATTGTTGCACCGGCATTCATCAATATATCTGCGTAAATGGTTTGGGCATGTTGGGTCGTGGGTGCCGTCACACCCCACAGCGACCCCATGATAACCCGTGCCGAAACATTTCCAGCTTCAATCAACGGCAATTCTTCTTTGGCCACATGTTCAAACGCAGGATCAATTTCCTCTTTGCCATCGGGCAAGGCAAGCCATGTCTGCATGCCCGATATCGGCGATCCTGCTGCTCGTTCTGCCGAGGGTGTCCTTTCGCTATGTACAATACCTTTGCCGGCAGTCATCAAATTAAGAGCGCCTGGCCGGATCGTCGCATAGGTACCCAGACTGTCGCGATGATCGATCGCCCCTTCAAACAGATAGGTTACGGTCGCAAGATTGATATGTGGATGCGGACGAACATCCATTCCGCTCCCTATAACAAAATGGGCGGGGCCGAATTGATCGACAAAAATGAAAGGGCCGACCATAGTCCGCGCCTTGCTAGGCAAAGTGCGGCGTACTTCAAAAGCGCCCAGGTCGTGCGTAGTGGGGGTGATGATCATCATCCGCAAACGATGCTGCCGCCTGCCACAAATTGTCAAGTCAGGAACGACGTCAATCTTCGTACCGGCTTTCCTCACGCAATTTCAAACCCGCCGTTTGCAACGGCGTTACAGCTTCGGCAAAAACCTTCGGCGTCATGCCGGTGTAGCGGCGAAACTCTCTGTTCATATGGGACTGATCATAATAACGAAGTGCGCCAAGCTCCAGTTCGGTGGGGCTGCTGAAACCGCGCATGGCAGTGGCAGAATCCAGAAACCGGCTCCGGCGTAAAATGGCCTTTGGCGTCAAACCAAATGCCGCAAGGCATCGCCGTTCCAATTGACGGGCGGAGAGACCGACTTGTGATGCGGCCTCCTCGATTCGAATTGTGCTATCAGTACGGGCGATTATCTCAAACTGCGCCATTTGCCTGTCTGCCTCGCACGGCTGAAACAAAGCAAGCCGTTTACGGATCGCGTTTTCCATCGCTTGCAACTGCCCTGCGTCATCCTCCGCTTTTGCGACATCATCGAACATAATATCCGCCAATACGCCCCAAAGCTGTTGTAAAGGCAACATCTTGTCCGCGACTGTTTGATGGGATTCAGGGAAAAGTGCGTGCCAGCCACTGGGGCGGATCGCAAAGCCCGTGACCGCAAAACCGCCCTTGACCCGCACCTTGAAAGGCTGGCTGTTCGCGCCGAAAAATACGGTTTTACCCGCGGTACCCCATTCGCCCGGCCCGGTTTCCGCAGACCAATCTCCACGTAACAGGCACCTGACAAACGCCGTTTCTGCCAACAAAAAATCTTCGACTATTGCATTTTCGGGTAAGGGTGCTTCGAACACATAGAATCTTCGGATATAGGGTGCCAGATCAGCCGATGGCCGATAGGTGCGCGACAGCATCACTTCCCCCATTTCTCCGGATGCGACCCAAATAGGCTATGCCCACTTTCCCGGTGGGATAAGATTAGTGCATGAAAGCCTTGTCAGGCAAGGGTTTTCCCAGGTCGTTCATTGGACCTGCATCCCCACCCCTTGCCCCCACACATTTATTCGCCGGGCACGGTGGCCTTTATAGCCAATGCGTGAACACGTTCGCCCGGGATATCCCCTAACGCCTTGTTCACCATCCGCTGGCGTGTCACACGGTTTAAGCCTGCAAAGGCGATACTTTCAATTTCAACGGTAAAGTGCGATTCCCCCGACCCGTCATCGCCGCTATGGCCATGATGTTTTGCGCTATCGTTGATAACAGCAAGGCGCGATGGGGCAAACGCTGCCGTCAGCAACGCTTCCATTTCAAGTTGGGCCGGACCTTTTTTCATTTGAAGCCCTTCCCATATGTCACGTTTTTCGCCAAGGAAAATCATGGCGTCCGACCGACCTAATGACAGATTCCATGGCCGTGTGCGCGGGTCGCGGCGGGCCTGCGCCTTTCCCGGGTGCCGGGAAACTGGGGAATTTAGGGCTCCCGATCCGCTAGGACAGGCCGCATCGTCCAATGGCCCGGGCGACTATCAGTTTCTATGCCTCGACCATGTCCGCGAATTCAATGCCGGGTATAACTGGTTCGATGGCATGACCATGGAAGAAATCATGGCCGCGCAAAGCCCGTTGAATCTCTGGCCTTCCGAAACGCGGGCATTCGGCGCCAATGGCGGTGTCGATTCGCCCCCAAAATGGGCAGACTTTAAAGATCCGCTCGACGCCATTTCCGCTCGATTTAGGGAAAGAATGCCCAAGGAACGGACCGACGGCCAGATCCTCTCGCCGCAGGACCGCACCGCGCTAAAGACGCTAGGGCTTGGCGTAGATGCCGACCGTCGCGCATTACGCACCGCCTATTCCGAAAAGGTGCGCGCTTTCCACCCTGACAAAAATGGCGGGAACCGGTCCTATGAAAAGGCTTTGCAAGACGTGATTGCGGCCTATACGCACCTTAAAACATCTCCCGCATTTTTATGAAGAGACACGGAATGACTGACATCCCCAATATCCAGCCTGACAGCCGCGATGCCACCATCCTTGCTGCACCTGACAAAAGCATCAGCGTGCGTGACATGTTCGGCATTGACGTGGATATGGAATGCCCCGCCTTTTCGATCGCGGATGAACGGGTCCCCGATACAGATGACAGCTATGTGTTCGACCCCGACACGACTTTGGCAATATTGGCGGGATTCGCGCACAACCGGCGTGTCATGGTGCAAGGCTATCATGGGACCGGAAAATCAACCCATATCGAACAGGTTGCCGCCCGCCTGAAATGGCCGTGCATCCGGATTAACCTCGACGCGCATATCAGCCGTATCGACCTGATTGGCCGTGACGCCATAGTATTGCGCGACGGACAACAGGTCACCGAGTTTCGCGAAGGATTGCTGCCTTGGGCGCTCCAGACACCGACCGCGCTGGTATTTGACGAATATGATGCCGGTCGGCCCGACGTGATGTTTGTGATCCAGCGGGTTTTGGAAACCGAGGGCAAGTTGACGCTGCTCGACCAGAATCGCGTCATCCGTCCGAACCCTTTTTTCCGCTTGTTTGCCACGGCCAACACCGTTGGTCTTGGCGATACCAGCGGTCTGTATCACGGCACGCAGGCGATTAACCAGGGTCAGATGGACCGTTGGAACATCGTTGTCGGCCTCAACTATCTGCCCGCGCAGGTTGAAAGTGAAATCGTGCTCGCCAAGGCATCGGGCACTGATGCCGCCAGCGTTGCCAATATGGTCAAGGTTGCCGATCTTACGCGACAAGGCTTTATCAACGGCGATATATCCACGGTGATGAGCCCGCGTACTGTAATCACCTGGGCCCAAAACACCGCCATTTTCAAGGATGTCGGCTTCGCGTTCCGCCTGTCGTTCCTGAACAAATGCGATGAAGCTGAACGCGCACTGGTCGCCGAATATTACCAGCGCGTTTTCGGCAAGGATTTGCCGGAAAGCGTGGTTGGAAAATCTGGCTAAGCTATGGGGTATTTCCCCCGACCGTTACTTCAGGAACATGATATGAAACGCCTTGTCCTCATCATCGCCCTTATTTTCGCTGCCGCCCCGGCATTTGCGGCATTGAAACCCGGTGCGCGCACAACGGACTTCACGACGCAGGCTGTTCTGGCAGGCGATACCTATACCTATAATCTCAAAAAGGCACTGAAACGGGGGCCGGTCGTCCTTTACTTCTATCCCAAGGCTTTCACCTCGGGCTGCACCGTTGAGGCACATGAATTTTCAGAAGCTGCCGATGATTTTGCCGCTTATGGAGCATCGATCATCGGAATGTCCGCCGATAAGATCGATACGCTGAAGAAATTTTCCGTCGAAGCCTGCCGGAATAAATTCACCGTGGGTGTGGCATCCAAACCGGTTATCAAAGCCTATAATGTCAGCCTGCCTGTCATGGGCGGATCGAACCGCACGACTTATGTTATCGCGCCGGATGGGAACATTCTCTTTGCCTATTCGGAACTGGGCGTCAAAGGCCATGTTTCTGGCGCTTTGAAGGCGGTGAAAGATTGGCGCGCGGCAAATCCCAAAGGAAATTGATGCAGCGTTTGTTGGCCATTCTATTTGTTCCGCTGGTGCTTTCCGGCTGCAGCGTGGCCGTCCAATATGGAGATATTCCGCATAGCCAGCTGGCCGAGAGTCCCCGCTGTAATCCTGACAAAAGCGATGCAAGCGCTGTCGCTGGCAAAGACTATTTCGCGGTAACAAGCCGCCTGCCCGATTGTCTTGGTGACAATGTGTCGTTGACAAATCACCGCACAGACCGGGTCCGATATGCGCGTTTTGCGCCACCCCGGATGATCAAGCCTGCCAAGGGAAAAGAGCAGACGATTGTGCCGCTTGCGTTCCAGCCTGAATCGGACTGGTGGGACGGACTGCGGGATGCGGCCAATCTTCGTAAAGGGCGCGTGCTCCTATATGTGCATGGCTATCGCGAAACATTTCCTTCCACTGCGAAAGATACTGTGCAGATTACTTCACTCTCGCAATTTGACGGCCCGATCATCCAGTATAGCTGGCCATCACAGGGCAATTTGCTGAGTTATGCTGTGGATGAGACCAATATGTATTGGGACGAACGAAATTTTCGTAATTTCCTGACCAAATTGGCGCGGCAACAATGGGTGAAGGAAATTGTCATCGTCTCCCATTCGCTTGGCGCCCGTCTGGTTATCCCGGCGGTGGAATATGTGGACCGGACCTCAACCAACGCCGATTCCAGTAATATTTCCAATATCATATTGGCATCACCTGACGTTGATCGTGAAGATTTTGAGCGCGATATCGCCGAAGAGGTTCTGGCTGCGCGGCGTGTGAATAATGACCGGCGCATTACCGTTTACGCATCTCTTAATGACAAGGCGTTGGCGGTGTCGCGTGCGTTACACGGCTATCCTCGCCTTGGCTCACCTTACTGTTTCAATCCATTTGAAGCCAGGGAGCTGATCGCCAAGGGCATTCCGGCGCGATGCTTTGCGACAAAAACCAAATATGAAACGCAGCCCAGTAAAACCGGTTTCACCGTCGTCGATACGACAGATGTCACCAGCGGAGGTAGCGGACATAGCGATTATTTACGTAGTATAGCCGTCTGCCGTGATTTCGCTGCAACCGTCAATGGTGCGCGTGAAAATGCCGACCGCATAGCCACGCAAAACGCGCATGTGTTCAGATTGCAACCCAGCGGAAAAGTGACCAAGGAACAGGTGGCGGCTGCATGTAAATGGGCGGTTGAATAATGGCAGGCGAATCCCCGTTGGAACAATTCAAGCAGGTGCTGACTGGTACAGCCCGCGCCATTGCCCATGAACCCGAGGTAGAACTGGCCTTCACCGCCGACGCGCCTTCGCAATCGGGCAAGAATTTTAAAGTGCCAATGCCTGGCCGCCTTTTACCGCCCGATCAAGTCGCCGAGGCACGGGGTTTTGCCGACAGTTTTGCGCTCAAATTGAAACATCACAATGCGTCCCGTCATGCCGCACTCCGCCCATCCGAAGCAATTGCTGGGGCCGCCTTTGACGCCGTTGAAAATGCCCGTGTCGAAGCACTGGGTTCGCGCAATATGGCTGGTGTCGCAGCCAATCTTGCCCATTCGCTTGACCTGAAACTCCGCACCGACCCGATCAGCCGCGCACAATCGGCAGACGAAGTACCGATCTCTACGGCGCTGTCGCTGATCGTGCGCGAACGCCTGACCGGCACTGCGGTGCCCGAAAGTGCCGCTGCGGGTGTCGACATGTTACGCGGCTGGATCGAGGACAAGGCCGGTAGCGATCTGGACGCACTCGGCCTTGCACTCGACGACCAATCGGCTTTTGCCGCTCTGACGCAAAGCATGTTGGAGCATCTCAATCTCACCGAAGGTGATATCGACCCGTCCGATGCCGACGACGGCGGAGATGATTCAGACGAGCAACAAGAGCAAGACGGGGAAAGCGAAGACGACGGCGAAGGTGAAGCCGGTCAATCCGAAGCCCGCGCGCAGCCCCAAGATGGCGAAGGCGAAGAGACCGAGGCCGACTATGACGGCGAAGACATGGACGACCAAGATAGCGCCGACGGTGAAATGGGCGACGACGGCATGCAGCCCGTTACCCCGCAGCGGCGCAACTGGGACCATTTGCCGCAAAGCGACTATAAAATCTGGTCGACCAAATATGACGAGACGATCACCGCGACCGAACTGGCCGACGAAGAAGAGTTGAACCGCCTTCGCGCTTATCTCGATCAGCAATTGTCCAACCTGCAATCGGTGGTCACCAAACTCGCCAACCGGCTGCAGCGCCGCTTGATGGCGCAGCAGAACCGCAGTTGGGATTTCGATCAGGAAGAAGGCATGCTGGACGCCGCGCGGCTGGCGCGCGTTGTTGTGTCCCCGGGAAGCTCGCTTTCATACAAGGTGGAGCGCGAAACCGATTTCCGCGACACGGTCGTGACCCTGTTGCTCGACAATAGCGGTTCGATGCGTGGCCGCCCGATCAGCATTGCGGCGATCAGCGCTGATATCTTGGCGCGCACACTTGAACGCTGCGGTGTGAAAACGGAGATATTGGGCTTTACAACTCGCGCCTGGAAAGGCGGACAGGCGCGCGAAGACTGGCTTGCATCCGGTCGTTCGCCCATGCCGGGTCGTCTGAATGACCTGCGACATATCATCTACAAAAAGGCCGATGAGCCTTGGCGGCACGCGAAGCGCAATCTCGGCCTGATGATGCGCGAGGGGTTGTTAAAGGAAAATATCGACGGCGAGGCTTTGCTCTGGGCGCATAACCGCCTCATTGCTCGGGCAGAAGACCGCCGCATATTGATGGTGATCTCCGACGGTGCGCCAGTCGACGACAGCACCCTGTCGGTCAACCATGGCGGCTATCTCGAACAACATCTACGCAAGGTCATCGAAATGATCGAAACCCGCTCGCCCGTTCAACTGGTCGCCATCGGCATCGGCCATGACGTGACGCGCTATTACAAACGCGCTGTGACCATCATGGACGCCGAACAACTGGGCGGGACGATGATCGAGCAACTGGCAGGCTTGTTTGACGAGGAGTGAGTTTGACAGATCATATATAATATGATTAAGTATGATCATGTCCAAACTTGAACGCATTACCGTCACCATGCCTGAAGAAATGGCCGCCAGAATGCGAGCCGCTGTCGAATCGGGTGAATACGCCACCACGAGCGAAATCGTCCGCGAGGCGTTGCGTGATTGGCAAGAGTATCAGGAAAGGCGACTGTTAAAACTTGAAAAACTGCGCGATCTAATTGCCGAAGGTGAAAGAGGTCCATATCGGTCGGCGACCGAAGTGCTTGATGAACTTGAAGCGAAATACCTCAAGATAGCTGAATTGACGAAAAACTCCGCTGCATGATTGAACTTGTAATTTCCAATAGCGCAGAAAATGACATTGATTCCATCGCAGCCTACATCGCCCAGGACAATCCGACACGTGCCGTGACGTTCATTGCGGAAATACGAGCAAAATTCCTCGAAATTGCAGAGCGTCCGAACAGTTTTCCGGAAAAGGCGTTGTGGCGCAAGGGTAAACGTTCAGCCATAACTGGTAAATACCACATCATATTTGAAATCAAGCCAACGGTCATTGAAATCGATCGAATCTTGCATGGCGCAAGAAACATCCCGGAAATTTTATAGATATGAACGTAACCGAAGCCGTCGCGACCCGCCGTTCGATCCGGCAGTTCCTGCATACACCCGTGCCACAAGATGTCCTCCAGCGTGTGCTTCAAAAGGCACAGCGGTCACCTTCGGGCGGCAATACGCAGCCGTGGAACGCGGTCATCCTGACCGGACAGCCGCTAACGGACCTGACCGCCAAGATCAAAGCCAAGGCAGCGACCGCGCCTTTGGGTGAAGGGCACGAATATGACATCTACCCCAAGGGGCTGGAGGGCCGTTATGAGGATCAGCGCCGCGGTGTCGGCAAGGCGATGTTCGATGCCCTCGGCCTTGCACGCGAAGATGGCGCTGGCCGTGTCGCGCAGATGATGAAAAACTGGGACAGCTTTGATGCGCCCGTACAACTGTTCACCTACACCCGCAAATATATGGGGCCACCCCAATGGTCGGACATGGGCATGTGGTTACAGACCGTGATGTTGCTGCTGCGTGAAGAAGGCCTCGACAGTTGCGCGCAGGAAATCTGGGCTATGTACGGCACCTATATGCGCGAATTGCTGAACATCGATGATGACCATATCTTCTTCTGCGGCATGGCCATAGGATATCGCGACCCCGACGCACCGGTGAATGGCTTCACGGTTCCACGCGTGGAAATCGATCAAGCAATCCGCTGGGAAGGGTTTTAGGATAATTACACGTCATGCTGAACTTGTTTCAGCATCCATCGTGCAACCGAGAGCGGAGAGTTGCGAGGCGAAATGGACCCTGAAACAAGTTCAGGGTGACGGTGGCTTGACCTATTCGCGTAATTCCAGCATCGCCACCCCATGACCGAATTACGCCTCTTCAACAGCCTGACCCGGCAACTTGAACCCTTTGTTCCCATCCATCCCGGCGAGGCGCGCGTCTACACTTGCGGCCCCACGGTCTATAACTATCCCCATATCGGCAATATGCGGGCTTATGTCTTCGCGGATACGTTGGGCCGCGTGCTTTCTTACAAAGGCTATAAGCTCACCCATGTCATCAACATCACCGATGTCGGCCATCTGACCGATGACGCCGATGCGGGTGAAGACAAGATGGAAAAGATGGCGGCCGAAAAAGCACAATCCATCTGGGATATCGCAAAGCATTATACCGAAGCCTATTGGGAAGACATCAGGGCACTCAATATCCGCCAACCGGCGCATTGGTCGATTGCTACCGACTATGTTCCCGCGATGATCGAGTTCGCGAAAAGCATAGCGGACAAGCATTGCTACGAACTGGAAAGCGGCCTCTATTTCGATACATCAACGGTCGCCAATTACGGCGCGCTGGCGCGGGCCAAAACCGAAGATGGAGAAGGCCGGATCGAACAAGTCGACGGCAAACGTCACGCCGCCGACTTTGCCATCTGGCGCAAGACGCCCGCCGGGGAATCGCGGCAGATGGAATGGGACAGCCCCTGGGGCAAAGGCGCGCCGGGCTGGCATCTGGAATGCTCGGTTATGTCCGAAGCTCTTCTAGGCCTGCCCTTTGACATTCACACCGGCGGCATCGACCACCGCGAAATCCACCACCCCAATGAAATTGCCCAAAACCAGGCGCGGTGCGGCGGCGACCATAGCGGTGCAAGGATCTGGATGCACAATAACTTCCTGATCGAACGCAGCGGCAAGATGAGTAAGTCATCGGGCGAGTTTTTGCGTGTGCAATTGCTGATCGACAAGGGCTTCCACCCCCTCGCCTATCGTTTGATGTGCTTACAGGCGCACTACCGCAGCGAATTAGAGTTTAGCTGGGAAGGGTTGCAAGCGGCGTTTGTGCGGTTGAAGCGGATGGTGATGGGGGTTGAGCAATTACGATCTAGCACTTCCCAACCCGCCACCAAGCCGGGAGAATGGTGGTTTGAAAGACTTTCGGCTTTTGACGATTCAGTCTTGGATGATCTAAATACTCCGAAGGCCCTCATTTGGATTGACGACGTATTAGGGCTAAAAAATGTCAACTCAGGCGAGCGGCTGGCCGTGATTAAAGATATGGACGCTGTCTTGGGCCTCAACCTTTTGATGCTCAACCGCCAAGACCTCCGCGTTCGCCCCAAATCCACACTCATCACCGAGGAGGAAATCGAAGCCGCCCTCACCACCCGCAAAGAAGCCCGGGCGGCCAAGGACTTCGCCCGCTCTGACGCGATCCGCGATGACCTGATTGCAAAGGGCGTGGAAGTTATGGACGGCGACCCCCTCGGATGGGATTGGAAGCTGGATATATGATGCTGAAGATTGCATGGCTTGTTCTTGCTGCGGTGCATGCCACGCCCGCCCTCGCATTTTTCAGGCCGGCTACTCTCACAACATTGTATCGCCTAGACAACTCCAATCCGCTTTTCCTCTTAATGCACCACCGCGCCGCGTTGTTCGTTGCAGTATTCGCACTCTGCCTTTGGTCGGCGTTCGACAGCCAACCACGGCGTGCCGCCGTGGTGGTGACCGGTATTAGCATGCTCTCCTTTCTTGCACTCTATTTCCTGAATGATAGCCCAAAACCGTTGAAGACCATTGCAATGGTCGATCTGGTGGGCATCCCGTTCCTTTTCTTCGTGGCATGGAAGGCTTTCTGGCGTTGACCAAAACCAAACTCGTAATGGCGGGCCTCGTCCGTCCATTGATTGAACCCCGCCTCCCTGAATGGGTGGAGCCGCACTGGTTCATGTCCAAAGACGAGGCATTGGAATTGGCGCCAATGGCCGAAATCGGATGGTTTGACATGTATGACAAGGCCGATATGGCCGCTGTTATCGGGGCCGCCACGCAGATGAAATGGCTCAATTCCATCTATGCCGGTGTCGATGGCATGCCTTTGGCCCAACTGAAAAAGCAAGGCTGCGTGGTCACCAACGGCGCGGGGATCAATGCGATTACCATCGCTGAATATGTTGTGATGGGAATGCTGACCATGGCGAAGGGTTATCGGGAGGTCGTGCGCGCGCAGGAGCGGCACGAGTGGCTGCAGGACTCGCCGGGCAAGGTTGAACTTTACGGCTCCAAGGCTTTGCTGCTGGGCTATGGAGCGATCGGCAAGCTAATCGAGGAGCGGCTTAAACCCTTTGGCGTCGATGTCACCATCGTTCGCCGAACCCCTGGACGGACCAGCCTTGCGCCCGACGCGTGGCGGGCGCGTTTGGGCGAATTTGACTGGGTTATACTCGCCGTTCCTGCAACCGCAGAAACCGACGATATGATCGGCGCAGACGAGTTAGCGACTATGAAACAGAGTGCCGTGCTCATCAACATCGCGCGGGGTTCGGTCGTCGAACAGGAAGCGCTGGTAAACGCGCTTCGCGACAAGCAAATTGGCGGCGCTTTTCTGGATGTCACAACACCCGAACCCCTGCCCGCCGACCATCCCTTGTGGACGCTCGACAATGCCCACATCACCATGCACCTTTCGGGGCGGGCGCAGGACAAGATGTTTATCCGTTCCGCGACCCGTTTCTTTGAAAATCTCGACCGGTACCGAAAGGGCGAGAAACTGGAACCTCTTGTCAATCTGGATCTAGGATATTGAATATGGCGCATAACCCGGCTGAAATCTGGCATAAGGTTGCCCTGTCACGCGATGTCGATGCGATTGCCGCGATCCTGCATGACGACTGCATATTTGAAAGCCCTGTGGTGCATACACCACAATTGGGCAAGGCGATTACCGCCAAATATCTGGCCGCCGCCGGACATACGCTTGGCAACAGCGATTTTGCCTATGTCGGGGAATGGCACCGGGAAAATTCGGCCATATTGGAATTTCAGACGGTCATCGATGGGATTGCGATCAACGGCATCGATATGATCAGTTGTGACGACGACGGTCTTATCACCCATTTCAAGGTCATGGTCCGCCCGTTGAAGGCAATGAACATGCTCCATCAGAAAATGGGCGAGATGCTGATGAAGATGTCCGGGTGACCCCGATTACCTTGGACCATTTTGATGTCGCCTTGTTTCTGCGCGACTATTGGCAAAAAAAGCCGCTATTGATCCGCAATCCCTGGTCGCAGTGGATCAACCCGCTTGACCCCGACGAACTGGCTGGACTGGCCTGTGAACCAGAGGTGGAGTCCCGACTTGTCATCGGTGCACAAGGCAGTTGGGCCGTCGAACATGGCCCCTTGGCAGAGGCGCGTTTTGCCAAATTGGGTCAGGAACCGTCGACATTGCTGGTGCAGGCGGTCGATCATCATGTGCCACAGGTGGCCGAACTGATCGCACCTTTCCGGTTCATTCCCGACTGGCGGATTGACGATATCATGGTCAGCTATGCCACCGATGGCGGCGGCGTGGGTCCGCATTTCGACCAATATGATGTGTTCCTAATTCAAGGAAATGGACGTCGTCGCTGGCGCGTGGGGCAGTTGTGCGATGCTGACAGCCCCCTATTGCCACATGAGGATTTGCGATTGCTGGCGAATTTCGACGCCACTGACGAATGGCTGCTGGAACCCGGCGACATATTATATGTGCCGCCACGCATCGCGCATGATGGGGTTGCAGTCGGGGACGACTGCATGACATATTCAGTCGGTTTTCGCGCGCCATCACGCAGCGAGCTAATTGCCCATTATGTCGATGATATGGTTGCCGCAATGGACGATGACGACCGCTATTGCGACCCTGAACTGGCGCAACAGTCCAACCCGGGTGAAATATCGGCCAAGGCATTGGCAACCCTGCATCATATGGTTTGCGCTACTCTGGCCGACCCCCAACGCTTTGCCCGCTGGTTCGGGGAATATAGCACAACGCCTAAATATCCGGAGGTTGATTGGACCCCGGACGAGCCCGTCAGTATCGAAGAAGTCCGTCTGCACCTTGCCAATGGCACGACGCTGGTACGAAACCCGGCCAGCCGTTTTTCCTTCATACAAGCGGGTACCGGCGTCGATCTGTTCGTCGACGGTCGCAGTTTCCCATGCCGAGACGAGTGCGAGGCATTTGCCCGAAAAATCTGCGCGGAAAGCCGTTTGGTGCCGGGCGTCCTATTGTCACGGCCTGATTCTGTCCATTTATTGGTTATGCAATTGGCCAATCATGGGGCAATTGCGTTCGAGCAGGATGACTGAAAAGATTGTGCGAACACGGCTCAGCATTTGTAACAAAAAGGTCCGTTATCAGAACGAACGGGATGCTTTGGCTGTTGCCGTGCGCGCCGACATCCTATTGCATCCATATCGATGTGACCGCTGTCACAAATTTCACCTCACAAGCAGGACAAAGGGCAAAAGACTGGTCAGGCCGGATCGCCAACCTCCCGCCATGTCCCTTGCGCCAATCCTTCGACCGTCCAATCACCGATTGCCCAACGAACCAGCCGCAGGGTTGGTAAGCCAACCGCTGCCGTCATCCGCCGCACCTGCCGGTTGCGGCCTTCCTGAATAGTAAGGCGCATCCAATGATCGGGTACGGTCTTGCGAAATCGCACCGGCGGATCGCGGGGCCATAGATCGGGGGGTGCAATGGACTCTGCCTCGGCCGGTAATGTCATCCCGTCGTTCAGCATAATTCCGGCACGCAACGCCGCCAATGCCGCGTCGGTTATCGTTCCTTCGACCTGCACCAGATAGCTTTTCGGCATTTTAAAGCGAGGGTCAGAAATACGGGCCTGCAACCGCCCGTCATCGGTCAGCAGCATCAGCCCCTCGCTGTCCATATCCAGCCGTCCCGCAGGATACACATCTGGCACATCGACAAAAGCCGATAAAGTTGGGCGCGGTGATCCAACGGTGCCCTTGTCCGTAAACTGCGGTAAAACACCAAATGGTTTATTGAACAAGATCAGTCGGGTCATAGCCGCTATATCATATCCCAATTCCGATCCTGACTCCGTTCAACCCGTAATTTCCGAACCCCCATTGCATTGCCTCCGTCCTTTCCCGACGGACACTCAGCGGGTTCAATTTCAGACTATAACCTGCCCACCCAGCGCAACAATCCTGTTCGATGGAATGTGAAAGAATTCTGCCGGATTATAGGCATTACGCTGTAAAAAGATCAAAATAATATCCTGCCAAAAAGGCAATCCTTCGTCTTTGGATGCAGACAGCACACTTCGACCGACAAAATAACTTGTTTTCATCTCGTTCAGCGGGGCATCGGATTTGGGAATGGCCCTTGCCAATGCTTGCGGAACATCAGGGGCATCCATAAATCCGTAACGCAGCGTAACGCGTGCAAAATTGGCATCAACTTTTTCATACTTAGCGCGTTCTTCCTCCGGTACATGGGGTACGCCTGCAGTTTTGACATTAAGAACCACATTACGTTCATGTAAAACCTTATTATGTTTAAGATTGTGTAAAATGGTGCTGGGGACGCCGTCTGGATTGGCGGTCAAATAAACTGCCATTCCTTCGACCCGTGCGACCTCGCTGTTGGTCAGCGATTTGCTGAGTTCGGCCAAAGTGATCACACTTTCATTTTCTTTAATATCAATAAGTCTTTTGCCGCGAACCCATATCCAGATGACAAGACAGATTAGCGAACCGACCGCAAGCGGGACCCAGCCGCCATCGACAACCCGCAAAATGTTCGCGCCAAAGAATATGAGGTCGATCACAAGAAAAGGTAACATGACCAGCATGGATTTCGGCAGACTCCAGTTCCAAAGTTTATGGACCACAACAAACGCAAGACAGGTCGTAACCACCATCGTTCCGGTTACGGCGATGCCATAGGCAGACGCCATCGCTGACGAATTGCCGAACTGCACAACCAATAGCCATACGCCTAACAACAGCAGCCAGTTAATCGCCGGAATATAGATTTGTCCGGCGCTGCCCGGCGATGTCTGCACGATTTTCATTCGTGGCAGAAGGCCAAGCTGGATCGCTTGTTGAGTCAAGGAATACGCCCCCGTTATAACAGCTTGGCTGGCGATGATCGTTGCCAAACCGGCCAGAATTATCATCGGCAAACGAAAGGATTCCGGGCACATCAGAAAAAACCAGTCTTGCGTTTCCAATGGCACTCCCGCTAAACGCGCCCGTTCTAATGCGGCCATCGCAAACGCGCCTTGACCAAAATAGTTCAGGCTTAACGCCGGAAACACCAGCAGGAACCAACTCAAGCGAATTGGGAAGCGGCCAAAATGCCCCATATCAGCAGTCAGTGCCTCTGCACCCGTTACCGTTAAAAACACCGACCCCAGAACAATTAGCCCAATCATTCCGTTGCTGGCAAGAAAACTGACGGCATGATGTGGCGACAAAGCCGCAATTATCCCAGGATAATCCGAAATATGCATCACTCCGAGCCCCCCTATTGCAAGGAACCAGATCACGCAAATGGGACCAAATAATTTCGAAACCAACGCCGTACCGCGATATTGGATCGCAAAGAGCAGCACCAGAATAACGATTGTTATGCTGACAATTGTCTGTTGCGAAATGCCACTTCCGATACCTGGTATTGTCTTCGTACCTTCAACCGCCGATAGAACGGACAAAGCCGGAGTGATGATTGCATCACCGTAGAACAGAGATGCGCCGACGGCTCCAAGTGCAAGCACCACACCAGTTCGGCCGCCGGTGCCACGGCCCGCTAGAGCCAAAAGAGCCAAAACACCGCCCTCACCGTCATTGTCCGCGCGCATCAAAAAGATAACATATTTGACCGTCACGACCAAAATGAGAGACCACAATGCCAAGCTTAATACGCCAAAAATGGCTGCTTCCTCGATGCCGCCCATTGGCGCGCTGTGGTGCAATGCTTCGCGGAACGCATAGAGCGGGCTGGTTCCGATATCGCCGAAGACCACACCAATCGCGCCTATTGTAAGTGCGGAAAGGGAATGTTTATGAATGAGCTGAGAATTAACTGAACCCGAATGCACATTTTGCATGACCGGAAACCTCTATTGTTGGGCGGCGGCAAATACTCCTCTTGTTTTGCAATGCAATAGAAATTTCATAAATTTTTAACTTATATATTTGAGTGGCTTATAACCTTAAAATCGTCTGTTTGGGCAGTTGAGACCCCCCGATTGTGCATCGCACCATTCGACTCGCAACAAAAAAGGCCGGTGAGTTTCCCCACCGGCCCCTTTTTGAACAAAGGCGTTGGACTTAGAAGTCCATGCCGCCCATGCCACCCATTCCGCCCATGCCGCCGGGCATACCGCCACCGCCAGCAGACTTGTCTTCAGGTGCGTCGGAAATCGCAGCTTCAGTGGTGATCAGGAGGCCGGCAACCGATGCCGCATCCTGCAACGCAGTACGAACCACCTTGGTTGGATCGATCACGCCTGCCTTGACCAGATTTTCATAGACGTCGGTCGACGCATTGAAGCCCATGGTTTCGTCATTTTCACGCAGCAGATTGCCTGCAACAACTGCACCGTCAACGCCCGCATTCTGGGCAATCTGGCGCAGCGGCGCTTCGATTGCCTTGCGGATGATGTCGACGCCGCGAGTCTGGTCATCATTGGCACCCTTGGTATTTGCCAACGCTTTGGTTGCGTACAACAATGCTGTACCGCCGCCAGGAACAATGCCTTCTTCGACAGCTGCGCGGGTTGCGTGCAGCGCATCATCGACGCGGTCCTTGCGTTCCTTAACTTCGACTTCGGTAGAACCACCGACCTTGATAACTGCAACACCGCCAGCAAGCTTTGCGAGACGTTCTTGCAGCTTTTCCTTGTCATAATCCGACGTGGTGTTTTCAATTTGCGAACGGATCGCTTCGACACGGCCCTTGATGGCGTCGGTTTCACCCGCTCCGTCGACAATGATCGTGTTGTCCTTGTCGATAGTGACGCGCTTGGCCTGACCCAGCATTCCAAGTGTCACGGTTTCAAGCTTGATGCCCAGATCTTCACTGATCATTTCGCCCTTGGTGAGGATGGCGATATCTTCGAGCATCGCTTTGCGACGATCACCGAAGCCGGGAGCCTTTACAGCCGCGATCTTCAAGCCACCACGCAATTTGTTGACAACCAGGGTCGCCAAAGCTTCGCCTTCTACGTCTTCAGCGATGATCAGCAGCGGACGGCCCGACTGCACCACAGCTTCGAGGATCGGCAACATGGCTTGCAGATTGCCGAGCTTCTTTTCGTGGATCAAAATGTAAGGATTGTCGAGTTCAACCGACATTTTTTCGGTGTTGGTGATGAAGTAAGGCGACAGATAACCACGGTCAAACTGCATGCCTTCAACAACGTCGAGCTCGCTTTCACGGCCCTTTGCTTCTTCAACAGTGATGACGCCTTCTTTGCCGACCTTTTCCATGGCCTTGGCAATCATTTCACCGATTTCGGTTTCGCCATTTGCAGAAATGGTGCCGACTTGGGCAACTTCCGACGAACCGGCAACAGGCTTGGAGCGCTGAACGAGGTCAGCGACAACCGCAGTAACAGCAAGGTCGATACCACGCTTCAAATCCATCGGGTTCATGCCAGCGGCTACCGACTTCATACCTTCGCGCACGATGGCTTGCGCCAATACAGTCGCGGTGGTGGTGCCATCACCGGCAATGTCGTTGGTTTTCGAAGCAACTTCGCGAACCATCTGAGCGCCCATATTTTCGAACTTGTCTTTCAGTTCGATTTCCTTGGCGACGGTAACGCCGTCCTTGGTAATCCGAGGTGCACCGAAGCTTTTGTCGATAACCACGTTGCGACCCTTTGGTCCCAAGGTTACCTTCACCGCATCGGCGAGGATGTCTACGCCGCGCAGGATGCGTTCACGCGCATCGCGTCCGAATTTCACGTCTTTAGCAGCCATGATAAAATTCCTTTTGTTCAAAACAAATATGTGAGGCCCGTCATCCTGAATTTGTTTCAGGATCTTAGTCTGGGCCGTCGAAAGCAAGACCCTGAAACAAGTTCAGGGTACCGGCAGTAGCGTGCGTTAGGAAACGATCCCGAGGATATCCGATTCCTTCATAATCAACAGGTCTTCCCCATCGATCTTGACCTCGGTTCCGGACCATTTGCCAAACAGGATCTTGTCGCCAGCCTTGACGTCGAGCGGCGTAACTGTGCCGTCATCTGCCTTGGTGCCTGAACCTACGGCGACAACTTCGCCTTCCTGTGGCTTTTCCTGAGCGGTGTCGGGGATGATAATCCCACCAGCGGTTTTTGCTTCGGCCTCGACCCGACGGACGAGGACACGGTCATGCAACGGACGAAATGCCATGTAGAACCTTCCTTTTAACTGTTTCGCCATCCCGCCACTCCCGCAGGGAAGCAGGTGACGGCAATGAATAGGTGTTGGCACTCACTAAACGAGAGTGCTAACGGTGCCCAGATAGGGTGTTTTTGTGACGGGTCAAGGACTGCGGACAAGAATTTTTGCGGATATTGTAACCGTTGGCTTTTGCGTGTCGAATGATTGGCGGGACCAGATGAAAGATGGTCCATTCCCCTCTGGCTCAATGCCCAAACAGAATTGGAGAATCACGATGAACACTATGATTTTGAAGCTGGCCGGTGCCGCGGCAGCTCTTTCAGCTGCAGCAACCATGGCAGCTGCCCCCGCACAAGCAGCAGGCGACAAAGAAAAATGCTATGGCATTTCACTAAAAGCAAAAAATGATTGCGCCGCAGGGCCAGGCACAAGCTGTGCCGGCACGTCGACTGTTGATTATCAAGGCAATGCTTGGAAGTATGTCGCGACGGGCTCTTGCGAAAAAATGGGCGGATCGCTTGCCGCCAAAAAAGGAAATGCCAAACCAGTGCCGATGAAGGGCTAAGCAAATTTGTCGCCATTTTGGACGCATTTGAAATTCCATCGAACGCGTTCCGGGTGACGACCCCAATTTGAGAGCATATAGTTTGCGGATGGACATCAAGCCTACCCCTTCCCTCCTTCCTCCTTCGGTCGGGATAGGTTTGAAGCCGCAACATTATGAAGCGTTGCTCGACCCTTCATGCCCATCGGGTCGCTCCTGCTGGGTCGAAGTCCATCCGCAGAATTATTTCGGCGATGGCGGTCCGCCACACCGTTGGCTGACTGCCATCGCCGAACGCTATCCGCTCAGCTTCCATTCGGTCGGGTTATCACTTGGTTCTGCCGACGGATTGAATGGCTATGATCTTGAACGGCTGGCGGTACTCTGCGATTTATACCAACCTGCATCGGTTTCTGATCATCTAAGTTTCTCAGGCAATGCCCACAATCGTTTTGCCGACCTGCTTCCTGTGCCTTATACAAAACCGTCGTTGGACCATTTTGCTCGCGAAATCGGCAAAGTTCAGGATCGTCTAAAACGATCAATATTGATAGAAAACCCATCCCGCTATCTGGCCTATCGCGGTGACGAAATGGAAGAGGTCGAGTTCATCTCACGGCTGATTGGCGTCACCGGATGCGGGCTCCTATTTGACATCAACAATGTAGAGGTATCAGCAACCAATCTGGGTTTTCCGCCTCTGTCCTATCTTGACGCTATCGATCCCGCTTTGGTCGGCGAAATCCATTTGGCAGGTCATGCAGTCGAAAATCACGATAGCGGACCATTGTTGATCGACGATCATGGCAGCAAAGTGACGCAAACAACCTGGAGCATGTATCGCACATTTATCGAGCGCGCAGGTCCTATAGCGACATTGATCGAATGGGATACCGACGTACCTGATTACGAGGTTTTGTTAGCAGAGGCAGCATTGGCGCAGGCAATCATGGACGAGGCATGTTATGCTTTCGCTGTCTGAAGCGCAGACGAACTTTATCGAAACGATCAACGATGGCCCCGATCGGCTGGATCCGCGATTATTCAGCGGTCCGGTGGAACGGATCATGTTGGGGCTAAAGGCGCATGCCAATACGATAAATCATGCCCGGATCGTGGCGCTCGAAGACACCTTTCCGCTGACGCGCCAATACATCGGTGAAATAGAATTTAACAGATTAGCCCGTGAATTTGTCGAAACCGAAACAGCCCGCGCCTGTAACAACAACCAAATTGGACTGCGTTTTCCCGAATATCTGGCTGATGCAGCCACTATGGAACTGGCGCAAGTCGAGTGGGCATGGCTCGAAAGTTACAATGCAGCAGAAGCGACGGCATTGACGCTCGCCGAACTTGCCGGACTGGATCAGGCAAGTCTGCTTTCGCTTCTCATTGCACCGCATCCTTCGGCCAGACTGATACCAGTTTCATCGCCTTTGGCAATTGCCGTTGAAAATCTTTCCGATCTGCAACCATCCGCCATTTTGGCTGTGCGCCCTTCTATCGAAGTTCGCCTCGTTCCGCTGGACCGACTGCAAATGACGTTGTGCGCTGTATCGGCGGAGAAAAATGCTACTTTGGGTAACCTTTTGGCGATTGCCATCGAACAGGCTTGTGAACAGGCACCTTTGGAGCCAATTTTTCACCTCATTAGCGCAGGTGCGCTGATAAAAGCCGGATGATGTATGAACGCCCTTTCAGTCTCCTATCACCGCATTGTTGCGATGCTTTCGTCTATGTTTGCGGAATCGGCCATGTTGCTATTCGTCCGTTTTTCCCTCGCCGGAATTTTCTGGCGCTCGGGACGCACGAAAGTTGAAGATGGCAGCTGGCTGTCGGTAAGCGATACTGCAAAATTTCTGTTTAAAGAGGAATATAGCAATGTTCCTTTGCCGCCTGAGCTTGCTTCCTATCTCGCGACTTATGCCGAACATCTCTTTCCTGCCTTACTGGTTATAGGTTTGCTAACGCGGGTTTCCGCGCTGGCGCTATTAGGTATGACGATGGTAATCCAGATATTCGTCTATCCCGAAGCATGGTGGTCGGTACATATGATATGGGTGGCTTTGGCTTTGGTGCTCATTGTGCGCGGCGGAGGAAAATTCTCCGCTGATGCAATTCTGACGCGTTCAAAATGATCGCGCGCGAAGAAACCATGCGCGACCTGATGCGCCTTGCACAAGCAGGCGACAAGCAGGCTTACGCCGTATTGCTGGAGCAAACCGGTCGATGGCTTGCACGGTTCTTTTCACAAAAAATTGCTGCTGATGCGGTTGATGACCTTGTCCAGGAAACCTTGATTTCGCTGCATCGCAAACGCGCCAGCTATGATCCGTCGCGGCCGTTCTTGCCTTGGCTCGCGGCCATTGCGCGCTATAGGTGGGTGGACCGCTTAAGGCAAACCTATCGCCACGCCGCCGATGAATTGCAAGATCAGCACAGCGAAGACAGCCATGAAGATGTCGTCGGCGCCAAAATCAGCATCGATAATCTGCTGCATAAATTACCGCCAGCACAAGCGCTCGCGATCCGGCTTGTAAAAATAGATGGCCTCAGCATTGCCGAGGCTTGCATCAAATGTGGCCAGTCCGAACCGCTGGTTAAGGTAAACATACATCGTGGTCTCAAAAAACTTGCCACGCTTATCGAGAGTGAATGACATGAATAAGAATTTCGACATTGCCGCGCTGGTTGATGACCTTGAACCGGTCAATCCCATGCAGCAAAAGATACCCTTGGTGTTTTTGGCAGCCATAACCTTTATGGCAACAGCCCTTGTGATATGGGCCCAGGGCATGCGTGCGGATGTATTGGCAGGACATCCTGACGAAATGTTTTTGATCCGTGCGGGTGTCTTGCTTCTGCTTGGAAGTGCGACCGGCTATGCTGTAACATCAATGGCCAGCCCGGCGGTTGGCCGCAGCCAAAATGGCTGGCAAGTGGCACTTGCCGCTGCCGCAGTTTTCCCTCTTGCTGCGATTGTAGTGGCATCCACGGGTGATGTAGGTCCGGCAATATCAGCGATGGAATCCGGTATGCGGTGCATGTCCTATAGCTTAATCGCTGCGACGGCGACGGCGGTTCCAATGGTGGTCTGGCTTCGTAAAGGCGCGCCTTCGTCACCGGGACGCGCCGGCTGGCTTACCGGCATTGCATCGGGGGGCTTGGGCGCTTTTGCCTATAATCTGCACTGCCCGTTCAACAATGTTGTCTATATCGGACTTTGGTACAGCCTCTCGATCCTGATCTGTGCGATCATTGGCCGGTTGGTGGTACCACGTCTCATTCGCTGGTGATGCACAAGCCATGTATTTTTGTTACCCTTCGCTTAATCGGGTATAACAAAAAACTAACTCCGCACTGCAAGGCCTGCCGAGCGCAAAGCAGCATGGGCTTGGGCGATACTATGCTGGCCAAAATGGAATATTGACGCGGCAAGAACGGCACTGGCATGGCCTTTAACGACGCCTTCAACTAGATGGTCAAGATGACCAACGCCGCCGCTTGCAACGACCGGCACATTGACGGCATCTGCAATTGTACGGATGAGTTCAAGGTCATAACCGTCGCGTGTTCCGTCGCGGTCCATACTGGTCACCAGCAGTTCTCCTGCGCCGAGTTTGGCGAGCTTAACCGCATGCTCCAGCGCATCTATTCCGGTCGGTTTGCGGCCTCCATGCGTAAAGATTTCCCAACGATCCCCGCTGCGCCGTGCATCGACCGAAGCGACGACACATTGGCTTCCGAAACGTTCAGCGATGTCGGCCACCACTTCGGGGCGGGCAACCGCCGCACTGTTGACCGCCACTTTATCTGCGCCCGCCAGCAACAAAGCCCGGGCGTCGTCCGCACTCCGCACACCTCCGCCCACGGTCAGGGGCATGAAGCATACTTCCGCGGTGCGGCGCACGACGTCGATGATCGTACCCCGCCCTTCGTGGCTCGCACCAATGTCGAGAAAACATAATTCGTCGGCTCCCGCCAAATCATAGGCTTGCGCCTGTTCTACCGGATCACCGGCATCGCGAAGGTCAACAAAGTTTACGCCCTTTACGACGCGTCCATTTGCCACATCCAGGCAAGGTATAACACGTACCCGGACTGTCATGCCCTATTTCCCATCGCAATCGCCGTCGCCAGATCGAGGCGTCCGTCGTAAATTGCACGTCCTGTAATAACACCTTCAATCCCGTCCTTGGCATGCAGCGAAAGCATATGGATATCATCGATACCTTTCACCCCACCACTCGCGATAACCGGTATCTGTACTGCCCGGGCAAGATCAACCGTTGCTTCGATATTGCAACCGGTGAGCATTCCGTCACGGCCCACATCGGTGAACAGGATAGATGCAACGCCAGCATCCTCGAACCGGCGCGCCAGATCGACTACCGGCATGTCGGATGTCTCGGCCCAACCTTCGGTCGCAACACACCCGTCGCGTGCATCAACGGCAACCACGATGCCATTTTCGAATTCGCGCGCCATATCTTTCACAAATTGCGGGTCTTTGAGCGCCGCTGTTCCGATGACGAGCCGCGCAACGCCCATGTCGAACCAGCGTTCGACGGTTTGCACATTGCGGATACCTCCACCGAGTTGAATATAGCCCGGGAAATTTTCGATTATTCCCTCAACTGCCTCGGCATTTTCAGGCCGTCCGGCAAAGGCACCGTCAAGGTCGACGACGTGCAAATACTCTGCGCCCTGCTCGGCGAATAGCAAAGCCTGCGCCGCCGGATCGTCTGCGTAGACGGTGGCCCGGTCCATATCGCCTTCGGCTAAGCGCACTACTTCGCCGCCTTTCAGGTCGATTGCGGGAAAAACGATCATGCTAAATCTCCCTTCACGGCTTCCACTCCAGAAAGCGTTTCAGGAAATTGATGCCGTAAGTCTGGCTTTTCTCAGGATGAAATTGGACGCCAATGATATTGTCTCTGCCGATGGCAGCGACCAGCGAACCGCCATGATCGCTTGTTGCCAAAATATCCTCTGCGTTTTCGGCATCAAAGTGATAGCCATGCAGAAAATAGGCTTCGCCGCTCTCTACCAGCGGCGCGCCTGTTTTTGGCGTTACGTCGTTCCACCCCATATGCGGAACTTTCAAATCTGCTAAAGGCTCAATCGCACGAACCGTGCCCTTGATCCAACCCAACCCTTTCGTCTTTCCATGTTCAACGCCTGCATCAGCCAGAAGCTGCATGCCGACGCAAATGCCCAGGAACGGAATGCCGTCGCTAAGCACTTTGCGCTCCATCGCGTCAATCATGCCATCAATGGCCGACAAAGCCTCAAAGCAATGGGCAAATGCTCCAACGCCGGGCAAGACGATCCGGTCAGCGTTCGCCACCATGTCAGGATCAGCGGTCACCACAACATCCACAGCGCCAGCCGCTCTCAATGCATTGTGCACCGAATGCAGATTGCCCGCGCCATAATCAATTAGCGCCAGTGACACGACTTACAGCGTCCCCTTGGTAGACGGAATGGAATCCGCCTTGCGCGGATCAATCTCTACCGCCTGCCGCAAGGCTCGGGCCAAAGCCTTGTAGCAGCTCTCGACAATATGATGGTTGTTCGAGCCATACAGGTTCTCGACATGCAGGGTGATCCCAGCGGCGGTCGCAAAGCTGTGGAACCAATGCTCGATCAGCTCGGTATCCCATTCACCCAACCGCGGCATAGCCAAGGATACCTTCCAGACAAAATAGGGACGCCCGGAAATATCAAGCGCACAGCGTGTCAGAGTTTCGTCCATCGGTGCATAGGCCGTGCCATAGCGGGTAATTCCGCGCTTATCACCCAGCGCCTGAAGAACAGCCTCGCCGATGGCGATGCCTGTATCTTCTGTGGTGTGGTGCTGGTCTATATGCAGATCACCAACGGCATTGACCTTCAGATCAATCAACGAGTGCCGCGACAATTGTTCCAGCATGTGATCGAGAAACCCGATACCCGTGGTAATGTCATAAACGCCGCTGCCGTCAAGATTTACCTCGACATCAATCGACGTTTCACTGGTTTTGCGGCTAATGGTCCCGGAGCGCATGGGCGTCGCTATACGGATAATATCGCGCTTGGCAAGTTGACTTGACGACAACAAGCATCTTGATTTCAACTTCCCGACGGTCCACCAAGCGCGCATGAGCGAAGAGCATTTTGATAGCCTGATTCCCTATGACGATGTTGTGCAAGAGGCACTGCGCGCTGTGGTGGGCCGCGTGCTCGGCGATGTTGCGTTGAACGGCCTGCCGGGCGACCATCATTTCTATATTACTTTCAAAACACAAGCGCCCGGCGTTGCAATCCCATCCCATTTGCATGAACGGTTTCCGGACGAAATGACCATCGTGCTTCAACACAAATATTGGGACCTAAAGGTCGAGTCGGATCATTTTGAAGTTGGTCTCTCTTTCAGCCAGATACCGTCCCATCTTTTCGTACCCTATTCCGCAATCACAGCATTTGTAGATCCGGCTGTCGATTTTGCGTTACAATTCCATGTCGATGCCGGCGAAACCGGCCCCGAACCACATGACGTCGCCGGCAATGACGAACCGTCGGTTCAGGTCGAGGATGGCTCAAATGTCGTCAGTGTGGATTTTGGACGTAAAAAGTGACGGGCAACACCCGCGCTGAATATGACAGTTTTGGCCCTATAGACGTACCGGCTGCGGCATATTGGGGCGCGCAAACCCAACGCAGCATCACAAATTTCCCCTTCCCGGCGCAGGAACGCATGCCTTTGGGGATTATTTACGGCCTCACCCACGTCAAACGTGCAGCCGCGCGAACGCACAGAGAGTCGGGCGCACTCGCACCAGAAGTCGCTGCTGCGATCATATCTGCCACCGACCGTATCTTGGCCGGCGAGTTTGACGACCAGTTTCCGCTCGTGATCTGGCAAACAGGTAGCGGTACACAATCAAATATGAATGTGAACGAGGTGATTGCGGGCATCGCCAACGAAACCCTGACAGGCACGCGCGGTGGCAGTTCGCCGGTGCACCCCAATGACCATGTAAATAAGGGACAGTCGTCCAACGACAGCTTTCCAACCGCAATTCATATCGCGGTAGCCCAGGCAACCCATGGCAAATTGCTGCCATCTTTAGCAATTCTTACCGAAGCGCTTGGTTCCAAATCTGTCGCCTGGGCCAACATCATCAAAATTGGCCGCACCCATTTGCAAGATGCGACGCCAATGACGCTCGGCCAGGAATTTTCTGGTTATGTGGCCCAATTGATCGCGAACCGCGCCCGGATTGAAGGCACCGTCCTTCATAATGTGCAAAAACTGGCGCAGGGCGGGACCGCGGTTGGCACCGGGCTGAACGCGCCGGAGGGATTTGACCAAGCCATGGCAAGCGACATCTCGACCGCAACCGGCATCGCTTTCGAACCGGCCCGCAACAAATTTGAGGCACTAGCCTCCAATGACGGGTTGGTACAAATGTCTGGAGTTTTGAATACATTAGCCGTCAGCCTGACAAAAATCGCCAACGATATCCGTTTACTCGGGTCCGGTCCACGTTCGGGGTTGGGCGAACTTTTGCTTCCTGAAAACGAGCCGGGAAGCTCAATCATGCCGGGCAAAGTCAATCCGACACAGTGCGAAATGCTGACGATGGTCGCGGCACAAGTGATTGGCAATCATCAGGCGGTAACCATAGGCGGCCTTCAAGGTCATTTGGAACTAAATGTGTTCAAACCGCTCATCGGCGCAAATGTCCTGCGTTCCATTGAACTGCTAAGCATCGGCATGGACACTTTCGCCAAAAACTGTGTCGCAGGTCTCGAACCTGACCATATTCGTATCGCATCGTTGATGGAAAATTCGCTCATGCTGGTAACCGCATTGGCGCCAGTCATCGGATATGACAATGCCGCAAAAATTGCAAAGCAGGCACATGCTGCGGGAACAACATTGCGCGCGGCGGCTTTGGCATCCGGGCTGGTTGACGAAGTCACCTTCGATACCCATGTCAGACCTGAAGATATGGTTTAGGGTCGTAACTTCAAACGGCGATTAAAAGGTAATATCCTGAAACGGGTTCAGGATGACGATGTTTGGGAGTTTTCGGTATGTTGAGATCTATCGCAGGGGCAGTTGTCGGCGAAGTCATCGGTCGCAAGCGCGGCAATGGGCTGTTGGGCGCAGGACTGGGTCTGGTGGCCACACGTATCGCGACACGCTCCATCCCCGGCTTGCTGCTGGTAGGCGGTGCCATTGCCGCCAAGACCATTTACGACAAGCGCAAAGAGCGCCGCGCTGAATAAAGCACCACACCCCAAAAACCAATTGACGCGAACCCATTGTTTCGCGCAGTAGCGGTTATGGTCGACAGCAACACTCACAAGCCGCACGAACTCGCAAGACGCGGACTTCTTTTCGTGCTTTCCTCCCCTTCGGGCGCAGGAAAATCCACGCTTTCCCGCATGTTACTGGATGCAGACGAAAAAATTGCCCTGTCTGTGTCGTATACAACGCGTCCGCCACGCCCGGGCGAAATAGATGGTGTGCATTACCATTTTACCGATGTGCCGACTTTCAAACAAATGGCCGCAGACGGCGATTTTCTCGAGTGGGCCCATGTTTTCGGAAATCGTTATGGCACGCCAAAGGCTCCGGTCGAAGAAAAGCTGGCGGCCGGTTGTGACGTTTTATTCGATATTGACTGGCAGGGCGCGCAGCAATTGTATCAGGAAGCTGGCCCTGATGTTGTCCGGGTTTTCATCCTACCCCCGTCCATCGAGGAACTCGAACGCCGACTGCATACCAGGGCGCAAGACAGCGATGCCGTGATCGCCGACCGAATGAGCCGCGCCAAATCCGAAATAGGCCATTGGGACGGCTATGACTATGTCTTGATCAACGACGACATTCAGGCATGTTTTAACAAAGTTCGCCAGATCCTCGCTGCTGAACGCATGAAAAGGCGGCGGCAAAAGGGACTTATTGGATTTGTCCGTGATCTAGCGGCTACTTAAGGCCTAGGGTCAGGACCACTTAAGCCAACGCGGCAAGCAAAAAGGTCAGACCGCCCAATCCCAATGAGAGGTGCCAGCGCATCTTCATCCAGCCTTCCGGCAGATGACAGCGCTTTTTCAACCATCGGTCGACCAGCGGCGAGATCATAAGAAATGTTCCAATCCACGCCATTGAGGGACCAGGCCATTCCCATCCCCATATCCAGGGCAGATAACTGGCAAACGCGATCAAACTTGGCGCGACTGCCAGAATGAAAATGGGGCCAGCGGCGGCGCCTTCTTTTCGCGCGATCACACCAAAACCCCACCAGATGCCGCCAAGAAAACTGAAAATAAACGCCGCATATCCATAGGCAGCGGCAAGACCTGTCCATCGATATTCACTGTCCGAAATCACAAGTATGACAGCGATGATCTGCGGAAGCAGGCCGGCATATCCAGCAATCAACGCGGCTTTGGGCAAATCGGATGGTGATGCCGTCGGAGACTTTGTCATAGCACGGCTTTAGACCGATGCGTTTCCTGGGGCGACCTAGGCTTTCACCTATGTCGATGTGCCAAGTAGGTCGAGAAACCGCACGGCCTGCATAAACTCGCCTTCACGATCATTACGGTTTTTCTGCGCCCAATAATCGGCGCCCCACAATTCTTCCTGCCACAACTCGTCGAGGCAGGCCGCGTTCCAAATGTCTTGGGCTGTTCCCTCCTGTTCCACAACCGCCATTGTTGCGATTAGTGATCCCGACAGATGGGCTAGCTTTGCCATGGCCGCGAGCTCGAACGTTCCGCGCGCCGCAACTGCCGCACGCAACTTTTCAAGGGTCGCGTCCGGTTGCGGCTTATGTATGATTCCTTCGACAATTACAAAGCTGACGTCGTAACGGCCCCGCGCCCAGTTAATCCAGGGGTCCCAAATTTCAGCCTGCCGATCTGCAAGCGCATCGCCTTTTGCGGCGCGATAGCACATAAGGTCGGTTTCTCCATATGCGGCGATGGCTGTGGCGAAGCTGCTGCGGTCGGGACCGATATGGTCAATCGCTGCATTGGCAAAACCTGTAATGGGCATTCGACCTGGATCGATGCTCTTTTCAACAGCATCCCATTCCGCGACCACAGCATCGGCCAATCTCTGCGTCGGCAGCGCAAGTTCGTTACGGGTCGGTGTCTTGACCGGTCGCCCGTCAAGCCGCACGGCATAGCCAAATGTGCTCTGCTCAAGCGTCACTTCTTTCCAGAAACGCCTCATATTTTTGGCGTGCTTTTCCATCGTTTGGACAGGAATACCGGTACCATCAGAAAATCGAACATCCCCACCAGAAACAGCACATAACCAGCCACTTTAGGAAGGCCGAAGGCTTCGCGAGCAATAACGGCAAGGCCGATAACCAACATGATCGCGCCGGTAATGCGGCAAATGTTGATAACCAAAAAGCGATATTGCGCCTTTGTTTCGTCTTCGGGTGTCATACAAAATCTCCCAACAAAGCGGCAAGTTCGTCCATGGATTCGGCAATGGCATCGGCACCAGCTGCGCGTAGTTCTTCCACCGGATGATAGCCCCAATTGACGCCGATGGTGCGCGTACCTGCCGCGCGGCCCATCTGGATGTCGTAAACCGTGTCCCCAATAACAACCGCCCGCCCTGCCGCCACGTCGGCATCGGCGAGCGCTTGATGAACCATCGAAGGATGGGGTTTCGAAGGATGCCGGTCGGCGGTTTGCAAGGTGACAAACAGTCCCTTGATTGCGTGATGGTCAAGGCAGCGTTCCAACCCGCGATCCGATTTGCCCGTTGCTACGCCCAGCAACCAGCCGCTTTCGTCCATTGATGCCAAAAGACCTGCCATGCCATCATAAAGAGGCTCATGCTCCAGCCCGTCATTTCGCAGGGCAAGATAGGAAGCACGATACAGTTCGACCATTTTGGTGTGTTTTATTGAATCTGCATTGGGCAAAAGTACACGCATTATTTCAAAGAGGCTAAGTCCAACAACCCGTCTGATTGCGTTACGGGCAGGTGGTGGCATTCCGGCTTGTTCAAAAGTATATTCCATTGCCAAACAGATATTCGCCTGACTGTCGACCAGTGTGCCGTCGCAATCAAATATCGCAAGCCTCGCCGTCACTTTTGCTTCACTTCTTCGCCACTGGCTTCTTGCCAATTGCTTTTTTAATCACGGGCTTTTTCGCAGCGATTTTCTTGCCCGTCGCCAACTGGCTACGCTTTTTGTCCTTTGGCTTGTCCATTACTGCACCGCGCGAACGGCGTTCGCCTTTTCGTTCCTTGCGGGCGGATTTCGCAATGTTGGCGGCAACACGCTTCTTGCCTTCGGCTGTTTCCGAAAATTTTGGCGCATCGAGCACCAATGCGTCGCCCAGTTCAATATCAAATCCAAGATCAGCAAAGCTGTCCTTCATATGTGGTGGCAGGTCGGCGCGCACATCAATCTGGTGCCCTTGTGGATGATCAATACGAAGCCGCCGTGCGTGCAGATGCATTTTGCGGCTGATCGTTCCGGTTAAAAACGCATCCTTGCCGCCATATTTTCCATCACCAACAATGGGATGTCCAATTGCGGCCATGTGCACGCGCAGTTGGTGCGTGCGGCCTGTATAAGGTTGTAATTCGACCCACGCACAGGCGTTTCCGGCGCGTTCCACGATACGATACCGTGTCCGTGCCGACTGCCCGTCCTTTTCATCGACATGCATTTTCTCGCCGCCGCTACCTGGTTGCTTGCCGATAGGCAGATCAATAAAACCATCGGCAATGGTGGGTACACCTACCACCAAGGCCCAATAAACTTTGCGCGCCGTGCGCGACGAAAATGCTTTGGCAAAATGTCCCGCTGATCGCGAAGTCCGCGCCAGCAGCAGCGCACCCGACGTATCTTTGTCCAGCCGGTGTACAAGCTTTGGTCGATTATCCAGTTCAAAACAGAGCGCATCCAACAGGCCGTCGACATGGTTCTCCGTCTTGGTTCCACCCTGCGTCGCCAACCCTGCGGGTTTGTTAATAACCAGCGCTGCATCGTCCTTGTGTATGACCATACTGAGGGCGAACTCCATTTCGTCCTCTGTTAACTCGCGCCGTTTACGAACGGGTCGCGCGCTTGCCGCTGCGGTTGTGTCTGCAGGTGGCACCCTGATCGCTTGTCCTGCCGACAAGCGATCACCCGGCGTTGCGCGTTTGCCATCCACCCGCAACTGTCCTGTCCGCGCCCAGCGTGAGACAATATTGAATGACGCGTCAGGTAAATGCCGCTTGAACCAGCGGTCGAGCCGGATACCGTCATCATCGGGCTGGACGACAAATTGCCGGATCCCTTTTTCCTCGCTCTTACTCATACCCATAATGCCTTTGCTGCCGTCATACCGGCAAATAATGCCCCTAAAGCGAGGAGGACCGAAGCCAGCGCATATCCGGCGGCCAGTTCCGTTTGCCCTTGCTCGATCATCTGTGCCATTTCCAGGCTGAATGCACTGAATGTCGTAAATCCGCCTAAAACCCCGACACCCACAAATAAGCGCAACGGTTCAGCCGAGTTATCGCCCCGCAACACCCACGCCGCCAGAACACCCATTGCCAAACCACCCAAAATATTTGCGGCAAAGGTCGACCAAGGCCAACCCTGCCCCGCATAAGGCAGAGCCCGCGACAAGCCAAAGCGCAACCCCGCCCCAATAGCTCCGCCCGACATAACAAGAATGATGGAATACATCCCGCCGCCTTAGCGGGCGAAGGCCGATATGGGAAGCGAGACGGTAAATGCTATGCACCATTGCCTTGGTATTCGGACAAAAAATAGGGCGGCACCTCTGCCGCCCCAGGCGCTTCGGTCTGTTTAACGCTTAACGGCCATTATTGGCCACGATGTCGACAATGGTGCCGCCACCGGCTTTTGCGTTGAAGGTAATGAAATAGGCTCCGCCGTCATTGTCCCGGGTTCCGCCCAGAACATGTTCGCCGGCGCGCAATTGATGTTCGGCGTTATAACCGGACTTGCGCGCTCGTGTGTAATAATAGTCGATAACATTCTGTATGGCGGCCGATGTGGAGAATGACACTACCCGAATGTCGCAAATGCCGCCATCCACGCCCCCGGCTTCTTTCACACGGCCTTGCGGATAGACCGGGAATTCGGCTGGCATTCTGTTTGCCCAGCCCGCGCCATATTGTAACTTGGCATCGCAAGTACCCTTGCCGCGCGTTACACCTTGATCTGCAGCAAGGCCACCGAGCGTCGCCGCACGGCGATCACCGCAATTGGTGCATTCTTCGGCCTTAACGACCGTTGCTTTGGGCGCACGCATCAACTTGGCGCCATCCAGCGCTTCGATAGATGCATCGCCTTCAAACCCGCTGTCCGCAGGTGTTGCACCCGATAATGGCTTGGTCGCGGCTTTGACCGTATTCATATTCGCATTGTCGGTCAGATCGGGATCAACCAAAATGCGGTCGTTCAACGCGGCATTGACTTCAGGATCGCTGCCCTTGCCGACCAACTGATTATCAAGATCCGCAACCGCAGCGTCATTTGCACCCTCTTCACCACAAGCGGCCAAAGGCAGGGCAAGCGCCACGCCCAGTAAAAGAGGAATTGTAAGGCGCGGGAAAGCACGCAGAAAGCTTGTTCCAGAATAGGTCATAGGTTCAAGCTGCGTTCATCGAGGAACAAAAGCTAGCCTTAAAGGTGGTTAACGCACCCGTTGAGTCGTATTTACCCTATGTGAGCGGTTACTATGTGCCAGCACGGGACAGACTGGGTGGCTGAGTTGATCAATATCGTCCCGGGCAAAGTCCAAATCATCAGCTGCGGTTCGGAAAAATTCGACAGCCGGACAAAAAACTGGCCTTATACCGACCGACCATATGTTAAATGGAAGGCGGCGCATTTCAACACGCGCCGCCATTTCCTTATTTCACGACGCCACGATAGCTGATTGACCGCTTTGCCCCTGCCGCGATTGAATCGGGGAAAACCCAGCGGACATGGGTTACATCATCCGGGGTAGCTGCACGTTCAACATCTGTGGTGCCTGAAGCATCTTTTGCTTTGACTTTCAGGTCAGCCAACTTGCCCCAATTGGTACCACCATCGACCGACAATTCGGCCCAATCTTCCGCGACCGAAGTGAAACGGACTGCATCGGGCAAGGGATTAACAGCCCTAAAGCCGGAGGCTGGCTCTTTACCAGAATTGCTGACGATCAATGTGAACAACACTTTGTCGCCTGGAACTACAGCAATTTCACCGGGACCGAATAGCTTTACCTGTTCTGCGCCTGTTGGGCCGGTTTCCACGCGTTCAATTTTTACATCACTGGTCAAAGTAACCGGAGATCGTTCGGCGGCCTGCGCCATTGCGGGTCCTGAAGACACCGTCGCGCCCGACATCAACACCACCAAAGGCGTCAAAAGATAAACGGTTTTCAACATTCTGTTTTTCATTACATTCCTGCCATATTCGAATGATTACAAACCGGGTCGCTGCAATTGTATCGCGGGTTGATAGCTAAAGGGTAGCAAAATCTGCATGACGGCCTGATAAAAATGGAGAAGATGATGACTGCCCCCAGCCCCGATACCATCGCAGCTTTAATGGATGCGGGCGGAGAAATGCCTGTTCGCGTAGTTCCGGGGGCTCGAGTCGAAAAAGCAGCGGTTGAGAATGGCGCGCTTAAAATCTGGATCAGAACCGCACCCGAAGACGGCAAGGCAAACAAGGCCGTGATCGAGCTGTTGGCGAAAATCATTTCGGTGCCGCGCAGTAATGTGGAGATCATCAAGGGACTGACCAGCCGTGACAAGCGCGTGCGGATAACCCTAAATCCTCTTAAATAACGCCAAAAACCGCCGTTTATTAGCGTTATGGTAACCATCGCGGTTTAGGGTGTATTTCTTATGAACCGGTTTCTTTTACCCTTGCCTGATGTGGAATGACGATGGCCGTCGCAAAACTCTTCCGTAGTTTCCCCGGTGTGGGCCCCAGTGATAGCGCACGGTACGGTTCTGTAGCCGTCATCACAGCGACTGATGCAAGCCGTCGGCTTGAAGTGCTCGACGACTTTGAACATGCCGGTATTGGCTGGCTTTGGGCGACCGATGCGGATTTCCGGTTGATCTATATTTCTGAAAATGCAGCGGAAAAATTGAATCGCCCGATCGAAGAATTGCTGGCGCAGCCGCTGACCACCTTGTTCGAAACCGACAGCAGCACCAGCGGCGAACGGTCCGACCGGCCTCTGAATTTCCAGTTGACCGCGCGCAACAAGATTATTGATCAGACAGTCCGCTTTGCCCTAAACATAGGGCAGGATGAGGGGCGGCACACATGGTGGTCGATCTCAGGTCATCCAAAATTCGACAAATCCGGAAGTTTTCAAGGCTATCGCGGCAGCGCGAAAGACATCACCGTCGAATATGAACGAAAGCTCGTCGACTCCCGTTTGGCCGAATTTGACTCACTGACCGGCCTTGCGAACCGCCACCGTATGGACAAAAAGCTGGAAAGCATATTGTCCGCTTACAAATCGGCCAAACGCAGCTGTACGCTCATCATGCTTGATCTAGATCGGTTCAAGCATGTTAACGACACGCTTGGCCATCCGGCGGGTGATGATCTGTTGTGTCAGGTCGCGCGGCGTTTGGAACGGGTCGTGGGCGCACGCGGCGAAATCGGCCGTTTGGGTGGCGACGAGTTCCAGATCATCCTGCCCGACCTTGATGACCGGGGCAAACTGGGCGAAATGGCCAACAAGATCATCCAAATCGTGTCGCAACCCTATACTATCGAGGATAAGCGCGCGACCATTGGCACCTCAGTCGGTATTGCGATTTCACCTTATGATGGCATCGACAAGCTGGACCTGATCCACAATGCCGACCTTGCACTATACGCCGCAAAAAATGGCGGACGCGGCCAGTTCCGCTTCTATTCTGCCGACCTGAAAGACGAGGCCGAAGAGCGCCGGCTGCTTGAAGAAGGTCTGCGCGACGCGCTTGCCAATGATATGCTGGAACTGCATTACCAGCCGGTCGTCCGCACCGAGGACAATATGGTCGTGACGTTCGAAGCGTTGATGCGCTGGGAACACCCCGAACGCGGTACCATTGGACCCGACGTTTTCGTACCCATTGCAGAAGAATCCGACCTTATAAACCAGATCGGTGCCTGGGCCCTGAACAAGGCATGCAAAGACGCGATGGCCTGGCCCAAATCGGTACGCGTTGCCGTCAATGTTTCAGCCGCCCAGTTCGCACATTCAGACCTGATCAACATCGTCACCCACGCACTCGAAACCGCTGGCCTTGAACCCAATCGCCTCGAACTCGAGCTCACCGAAAGCGTGTTCATGGGCGATGGAGAGACCATCGACGATATCTTTCGTGCGCTAAAGGATTTGGGCGTACGCCTTGCGCTGGACGATTTCGGCACCGGCTATTCTTCACTCAGCTATTTGCGCTCCGCTCCGTTTGACAAGATCAAGGTTGATCGCACCTTTGTCGACAGCTGCACCCAAAAAGACCAGAACAGCGCGAAGATCATCGCCGCCATCATTGGCCTGTCCGACGCTTTGGGAATGGAAACCACAGTTGAAGGCGTAGAAGCCTTTGACCAGTTAGAAGTCGTCAAATCCAAAGGGGCGCGCTTTATTCAGGGTTGGATTTATTCCAAGGCGTTGACCCAGGAAACCGTCATTCACCAATTGAAATGCGGCGAACTTAGGATCGAACCCGACGGCCCCGAACGCCACCGCCCCGAACGCCGGTCCGTGTTCCGTCGCATTGGCGTGATACATGACGATCACCGTTATGACGCGCTGATGCGGAACCTGTCAAAGACCGGCGCGTTGATCGACGGCTTGCTCGGTGTACCCGAAGGCACCGGCCTTGTGCTTGATTTGGGCGGCGGACAGCTTGTTGTCTCGACCGTGACACGTGCACAGGATGCATTGATCGCGGTCGAATTTGAAACCCCCTTGGTCAGCGACGGCGCCGGCGGCCTATGCACCCGCCACCGCATATCGCCTTACGTGCTCGCCGCCGCTACCTCTGTCGGCGCAACCCAGTCCAAGCCCTTATTTATGCAAGTCGCCGCCGTGTCCAGCCAAAGCGCAATGGATTTTCAGGACTGATGACGATAGCGCTCTTTTTTATATCACCCATAGCACCGTCATCCTGAACTTGGTTCAGGGTCCATTTCGCATACATCCCCGTACCTATATGATTGCATGCTCATGACGCAAAGAAGCGCCAGCTAGTCAACGACAGGGCAAAGCTGAACGATGGACCCTGAACCAAGTTCAGGGTAACAGGACCGATTGAAAATTTCTGTTCGGTTGGAAATACCCCCAACCCTTTACGCCCGGCCTGCAAAGCTGCCAAGACAACGCACAAATCAAAAGGAACCCCCATGATCCCCTTCGTCACCTTAACCGACACGCACGGCCAGAAAATCTCGGTCAATCCCGAAATAGTCCAATTCATCCGCACCGCCGACAACGCCCATGACGAATGCCTGATCGTCTTTGGCAAAGACCAACTCCTCCGCGTGCGCGGGACATTGGAGGAGGTAACAGAAGTTTTGCGGGAGGGGTGAATTTTGGGGTCGCTGCATAAGGCTCCCTGGACCAAACTCCCCTTCCCTTTCCTTTCCCTACACGCTAAGGCGCGCGCAGCAATCGAATCTCCCGCTTTTACGCTGGTTTGGCTGCCCGCTGATAACTGTAATGTAACCTTCGACATGCGATTGTCGAAGGGAGCGGGAGTAGCCGTTCCCCCATCCAGCAAAAAGCCCAACATCAAAGGGGTATATAACAATGACCGCAATCGGATTAGACAGCCTGCAAACCCGCTCCACCTTGACCGCTGGCGGCAAGACGGTGGATTATTTCTCTATCAAGAAAGTATCGGAAAAGCTGGGCGATGTGTCGCGTTTGCCCTTTTCGATGAAGGTCTTGCTTGAAAACCTGCTGCGCTTTGAAGATGGCGGTTTTACCGTTTCGGTAGACGATGTGCAGGCGCTGATCGATTGGCAGGCGGACCCCAAGTCCACCCGCGAAATCCAGTATCGCCCTGCCCGTGTGCTGTTGCAGGATTTTACCGGCGTGCCTTGCGTGGTCGATCTGGCCGCGATGCGTGATGCCATGAACAAGCTGGGCGGCGACGCGCAGAAGATCAATCCGCTGGTTCCCGTGCATCTGGTCATCGACCACTCGGTCATGGTCGATGAATTCGGCCACCCGAAAGCCGCCGAGCAGAATGTCGAGATCGAATATCAGCGCAATGCGGAGCGGTATGACTTCCTGAAATGGGGTTCAAAATCGCTCGCCAATTTCAAGGCAGTCCCTCCCGGGACGGGCATTTGCCATCAGGTCAATCTGGAACATATTGCACAGGCCGTCTGGACTTCCACAACGGATGATGGTGCCACCATTGCTTATCCCGATACCTGTGTTGGTACCGACAGTCACACAACGATGATCAACGGTCTGGGCGTGCTCGGATGGGGCGTAGGCGGCATCGAGGCGGAAGCAGCGATGTTGGGCCAGCCGGTTTCGATGTTGATCCCCGAAGTCGTCGGGTTCAAGCTGACCGGCGCATTGGCTGAGGGCGTGACCGCGACTGACCTCGTGCTGACCGCGACACAGATGCTGCGTGCCAAGGGCGTGGTCGGACGCTTTGTCGAATATTATGGCCCGGGCCTTGCCTCGCTCAGCCTTGCCGACCGCGCGACGCTTGCCAATATGGCGCCTGAATATGGCGCAACCTGCGGCTTCTTCGGCATTGATGAAAAGACGCTCGATTATCTGCGTCTCACGGGCCGCGATGAAGACCAGATTGCGTTGGTCGAGGCCTATGCCAAGGAACAAGGCCTGTGGGCCTATACCGATATGGCGGACCCCGTGTTCACCGATACGCTGTCGCTCGATGTGGCAACCGTGGTGCCTTCGCTTGCCGGGCCAAAACGGCCGCAAGACAAAGTTATCCTGACGCAGGTGGACGATGTGTTCAACGGCGACCTTTCCAATGTGTATAAGCATGACAGCGCCAAGCGTGTCGCGGTTGAAGGCAAGACGCATGATATTGGCGACGGCGACGTCGTGATTGCAGCGATTACATCATGCACCAATACTTCCAACCCATCGGTTCTGGTGGCCGCCGGTCTGGTAGCACGCAAGGCCAATGCTTTTGGCTTGCGGCCAAAGCCTTGGGTCAAAACGTCGCTCGCGCCGGGAAGCCAGGTGGTCACCGATTATCTCGACCGCGCGGGTCTGACCGCAGATCTGGACGCAATTGGCTTCAACCTGGTGGGCTATGGCTGCACCACCTGCATCGGCAATTCCGGTCCATTGGCCGAACCGATTTCCAACGCAATCAACGGCAATGACATTGTCGCTGCCTCGGTCATTTCGGGCAACCGCAATTTCGAAGGCCGCGTTTCCCCCGACGTGCGCGCCAACTTCCTCGCGTCGCCGCCGCTGGTTGTCGCTTATGCGCTGAAAGGCACGGTGACCGAAGATTTCACCACCACACCAATTGGTCAGGCGACCGACGGTAGCGACGTATTCCTGCGCGATATCTGGCCAACCAATCAGGAAGTGCACGATGTCATGACCGCCAACATCGACCGTTCGATGTTCACCGCGCGCTATGCCAAGGTCTATGAAGGTGACGCACATTGGCAGAAAATCCAGGTCGAAGGTTCGGACACCTATCAGTGGCGCGCTGGTTCCACCTATGTTGCGAACCCGCCCTATTTTGACGGCATGAGCATGACCCCGGCACCGGTGACCGACATTATCGAAGCCAAGCCGCTGGCAATTCTGGGTGACTCCATCACCACCGACCATATTTCGCCAGCCGGTTCGATCAAGGCGGACTCGCCTGCGGGCAAGTTCCTGATGGAGCATCAGGTCAGCAAGGCTGATTTCAACAGCTATGGTGCACGTCGTGGCCACCACGAAGTCATGATGCGCGGCACCTTTGCCAATATCCGCATCAAGAACGAAATGGTCCCCGGTATTGAAGGTGGCATGTCCAGCTATGCAGGCGAAGTCATGCCGATCTACGACGCCGCCATGCGCCACAAGGCCGACGGAACGCCGCTGGTCGTCATCGCAGGCAAGGAATATGGCACGGGTTCAAGCCGTGACTGGGCCGCAAAGGGTACCAATCTGCTCGGTGTACGCGCCGTGATCGTTGAAAGCTTTGAGCGTATTCACCGCTCAAACCTCGTCGGCATGGGTGTCTTGCCTTTGCAGTTCCAAGAAGGCGAAAACCGCGGAAGCCTGGGCCTTACAGCCGATGACAGCTTTACTATCAGAAACGTCTCGAAGCTTCAGCCGCGTCAAATAGTGACCGTCGACGTAACCCGCAAGGATGGCTCGACCTTCACCTTCGACACGCTGTGCCGGATCGATACAGCGAACGAGATCGAGTATTTCATGAACGGCGGCATCCTGCACTATGTGCTCCGGAAACTCGCGGCTTAAGACACGGGTCTAGACCCGGGCGAGAATTGACAGCGCCGCCTTCAAATGCGGCGCGTCGATCATCTTGCCATCCAGTTGTAGAACCCCAGCACCGGGATTGGCAGCGAAAGCGTCGACTACCTTCTGTGCGTGCTCTAATTGTTGCGTCGATGGCGTGAATGCACTGTTGATTATCGCAACTTGGGACGGATGAATGGCAAGCATTCCGGTGAAGCCATCCCGGGCAGCGCGTGCAACATATCCGTCTAACGCATCGGCATCGCTGATATTTGGAAATACCGTATCGATAGCCGCGACACCTGCGGCATGGGCGGCGAACAAGGTCAGCGAACGGACGAGTTCATAAGGCGCGGTATAGCTTCCATCAGGCTCCCGCGAAGTTGCAGCGCCGACAGCAGCGGGCAGGTCTTCGGCCCCCCAGCTAACCCCGGCCAACCAAGGCGTAACCTCGCGCAAACTGCCAAGGTCGAAAACAGCGCCGGGCGTTTCGGTGGCAATGGGCAAAATCGGCGGCGCTTCACCATCAGGATTATCTGCGACAGCAGCCGCTTCGGCACGCAACCAGTTTATCGAGCGGGCACCTTCCGCCTTTGGCAGAACGATACCGTCCGGTAAGAACGGCAGCACGGATGCGAGGTCATCATGCGTTAAATGGCTGTCTTGTGGATTGACCCGAACGAACACAGGCACTGGTCGGTCACCGGACAGATATTCCGCCGTCGCCTCACGCGCCGAAACCTTTTTGTCTAACGCTACCGAATCTTCTAAATCGATAATGATGGCATCAGCCAAGCTGGCCGAAGCCTTGGCAAAACGTTCAGGCCGGTCGCCGGGCACGAAGAGGAGAGAGCGGAGCTTCATGGGTTTAAGCCTTATATGTTTCACCGGTACACTGGCCTTTTCGAAAAGCTTATAAACATGAGCTTTCGGTCGACCTGTCGTTAAGGTTACGCGCTTTCGCTTCGCTTTAACAGTGCAGCGCGTTCGCAACTGCACACCACCTCGTCGTGCTGGTTGAGACAGCGGTGAAGGAAAGTGATGACACCTGCGTCAGGCCGCGATTTGCTCTCCTTTAAAGCTATCACTTCGGTTTCGGCCCGGAGAGTGTCGCCGAGGAACACGGGCTTTGGCATGACGAGCTTGTCGTACCCCAAATTGGCGACCAATGTACCCAAAGTCGTGTCGCCGACTGATAGGCCGACCATAAGGGCAAAGGTGAAAGTGCCGTTGACGAGGATCTGCCCAAACTCGCTGGCCTTGGCCGCCTCAGCGTCGATGTGCAGCGGTTGCGGGTTGTGCGTCATGACCGAGAACAGCAGATTATCGGTCTCAGTCACCGTGCGGCGGATTTCATGGATGATGGTATCGCCGATTTGCCATTGGTTGAAGTATCTACCAGCCATCACCCTACCCTTAGTCCGTCATGCTGAACTTGTTTCAGCATCTTACTTTTTCGCCACCACAAATTAAGACCCTGAAACAAGTTCAGGGTGACGGATGTGGTTTGGAGTGCGGCTACGGGGGTCACTCCACCGCCTCGATCCGCACCAACAAAGCCTCAACCTGCACCTGCGCGCCAGCTTCGGCGTTCAGCACCGCCACTACGCCGTCGAACGGCGCGGTGAGGCTATGCTCCATCTTCATCGCCTCAAGCGTAAGGAGTTTCTGGCCCTTTATAACGCTTTGGCCGGCGGTGACATCGACCGCAATGACGCGGCCTGGCATGGGGGAGAGGATGTCGCCGTCATGGTTGCCGTGATGACCTGTTCCATCGACGCGGCTCGGGCGCAAAACCAATGTCCGGCCATTATCATCGACGAGAAAACCTTCAGCCACCGTCTCGACCCAAGGGAGGCTAGCTATCGATGGCTCAAGAAACCGGACCTCGTATTCCTTTGAGCCATCAGTGAGCGACACCACGACGAGCCGCTTCGCGGAGTTAAGGCGAAAACCGACCAGACCTGCTGGACGTTGCGGATCGCGGCCAAGGTATGTCTTTCGGATGTCTTCTGGATGCCCGCCAAGTGCGCCGTCCAGAACCATCAGGGCTGCTGCCTGCAAAGCGCTTTCGCTCGGCGCGTCCTCGGGCTGCAGCACGTCCAGCTTCCGTGCAATGAGGCCGGTGTCCAAATCCGCCGACGTGAAATCGTCGTCACGAAGAAGTTTTGTCAAAAAGGCGGCATTCGTTTTTACCGGCCAGCAACGCACCTTCTCACAAGTCTTCGCAAGCCCCTCGCGGGCTTCGTCGCGATTGTCACCGTGCACAATGAGCTTCGCAATCATCGGGTCGTAAAAGGGCGAAATTTGGTCACACGGCGTCACACCGGTTTCAATCCGCCCCTCCGTCCGCCAAGCGGTCGATAGGTCGAAATGGGTCAATGGTCCCACGCTCGGCAAGAACCCCTTCGCCGGATCCTCCGCATATAACCGCGCCTCCATCGCCCAGCCATTGATACGCAATTCGTCTTGCCGCTTGGGCAACGCCTCCCCGCTCGCCACGCGCAGCTGCCACTCCACCAGATCGACGCCGGTAATCTCCTCGGTCACCGGGTGTTCGACCTGCAGCCGCGTGTTCATTTCCATGAACCAGATGCGGTCGGCGCGCAGGCCTTCGGATGCGTCGGCGATGAACTCGATGGTGCCTGCGCCAACATAGTCGACTGCCTTAGCCGCCTTGACCGCCGCCGCGCAGAGCTGTTCGCGGGTCGCCTCATCCATGCCGGGCGCGGGGGCTTCTTCAATTACCTTCTGGTGGCGGCGTTGCAGCGAACAGTCGCGTTCGAACAAATGGACGATGTTGCCATGCGTGTCGCCAAACACCTGCACCTCGATATGGCGCGGGCGTTGGATATATTTCTCGATCAGGACATGGGCGTTGCCGAACGAGGCGGTGGCCTCACGCTGGCAACTGGCGAGCGCATCCGCGAATTCGGCTGCATCCTCGACTTTACGCATGCCCTTGCCGCCGCCACCCGCGACCGCCTTGATCAGCACGGGATAGCCGATTTCAGCGGCTTGTTTCCCAAGAAACGCCGGGTCCTGGTTCTCGCCCATATAGCCCGGGGTGACGGGCACGCCCGCCTCGGCCATCAATTTCTTGGCCGCATCCTTCAGCCCCATCGCGGTGATGCTGTCAGGCGCTGGCCCGACCCAGATCAGCCCCGCATCGATCACGGCCTGGGCAAATTCGGCATTTTCGGAGAGGAAGCCATAGCCCGGATGGATCGCCTCCGCGCTCGTAGCCTTGGCGGCGGCGATGATCTTCTCGCCCACCAAATAGCTCTCGCGCGCCGGAGACGGCCCGATATGCACCGCTTCATCGGCCTGCCGCACATGCAGCGCCTTGGCATCCGCGTCCGAATAGACCGCAATGGTGCGAATACCCATCGCCCGCGCTGTGCGAATGATCCGGCAGGCAATTTCGCCCCGGTTAGCGATGAGGAGGCTTTTCATCATGCGTTCTTCTCAATTCCTCCCCGAGCTTGTCTCGGGGAGGGGGACCGCCCTGTGTTAGCAGGGTGGTGGAGGGGCAGGCGCGATAGCGCCAATCTCAGAATGCCATCGGCAACCGCGTTGGCATCTTTAAGCACTTCCGTCGCCGGTATCCGCACTGTGTCGATCCCCTTCGAGCGAAGCCAGGCATCCCTGTTGAAGTCTCGTTCGGGATTGTCACCCATGTCATGCGCAATGCCGTCAATCTCGAACACCAGTCGCGCGTCGGAACAATAAAAGTCCATGCCAATCCTACTGCTGGGATGTTGCCTTCGAAACTTAACTCCTTGCGGCTGACCGCGAAGCAAACGCCACAGCAGCACCTCAGGTAAAGTCATCTCCTTCCGCAATTTCCGCGCGCGAGCGACAGAACCGGCAGTAGGTTTCGGTGCAAGATCCTTAAGCATCGCAAGCCCCTCCACCACCGCCTTCGGCGGCGGTCCCCCTCCCCGAGACAAGCTCGGGGAGGATTTGCAAGCTTCTTCCATTCAATGAATGCTCTTTGTTCAGTGAAGCAATCCAATGTCGCTCTCGACTATTTAGTTCTTCGCGGGAACAGTTCTCAACAATTTCGAGTCTAATCGGCTTCTCGCAAGACACAGCTGCTGCAAGCGCTGTATGAATCCGCCGGAAGCCGGATGGGTTCTGTGGTCGATAAGGCTTCCCACCGAGCAACCTGCTGACGTTGCGCTCGTATGCGCCCAATGGTCGGCTTGCACGAGTATAACGGCCAACGTAAACCGCCTTGCCGTCGATCCACCAGCGGTAGATGCCAGGCAGCGCGCACGTGGCGTTGGTTTGATCAGGCTCAGGCAAATACCTCACATCCGGAACACCCCGAACCGGGGCACCTCCTCGACCGGGGCATTTAACGCCGCCGCCAGCGCCAGCCCCAGCACATCCCTCGTCTGCGCCGGGTCGATAATCCCGTCGTCCCACATCCGCGCGGTGGCGTAATAGGGGTTGCCTTCATCTTCATATTTCTGGCGGATCGGGGCCTTGAAGGCTTCGGCGTCTTCAGCGCTCCATTTCTCCGCATCGCGGTGGACGGTCGCGAGCACGCTCGCCGCCTGTTCGCCGCCCATAACGCTGATCCGCGCATTGGGCCAGGTGAAGAGGAAGCGTGGGCTATAGGCGCGCCCGCACATGCCGTAATTGCCCGCACCAAAGCTGCCGCCGATCAGCACGGTGATCTTGGGCACGCTGGCGGTGGCAACGGCGGTAACGAGTTTTGCGCCATGCTTCGCGATCCCCTCCGCCTCATATTTGCCGCCGACCATGAAGCCGCTGATATTTTGCAGGAACAATAAGGGTATCCGCCGCTGGCACGCAAGTTCGATGAAATGCGCGCCCTTGACCGCACTTTCGCTAAACAGCACGCCGTTATTGGCGAGGATCGCGACCGGCATTCCCCATATATGCGCGAAGCCACAGACCAATGTGCTGCCATAAAGCGCCTTGAATTCGTGAAACTCGCTGCCGTCGACGAGGCGGGCGATGACTTCGTGAACGTCATAGGGCGCGCGGACGTCGTCGGGAATGACCCCGTAAAGTTCATCCGCGTCATATTTGGGCGGTCGCGGGTCTTTGAGGTCGATGTCGGGTTTGTGGATGGGGCCAAGGTGCGAAATGATATCGCGCACGATCGTCAGCGCATGTTCGTCATTCTCCGCCACATGATCGACCACACCCGATTTGCGGCCATGCAGGTCGCCGCCACCCAGATCCTCAGCGCTGATTTCTTCACCCGTCGCGGCCTTCACCAACGGCGGGCCGGCCAGAAATATTGTGCCCTGATTGCGGACGATCACGCTCTCGTCGGACATCGCAGGAACATAAGCGCCGCCAGCGGTGCAACTACCCATGACGCAGGCGATTTGCGGAATACCCTTGGCGCTCATGTTCGCCTGATTGAAGAAAATGCGCCCGAAATGGTCGCGGTCGGGAAATACCTCGTCCTGATGCGGCAGGTTTGCGCCGCCGCTGTCGACGAGATAAATGCACGGGAGGCGGTTGGCTTCGGCAATTTCCTGGGCGCGCAGATGCTTTTTGACGGTCATAGGATAATATGTGCCGCCCTTCACCGTCGCATCGTTGCAAACAATCATACACTGGCGGCCCGATACACGTCCGATGCCGCAGATCAGGCTCGCGCCATGCACATCACCTTCATACATGGCATTGGCCGCAAGCTGGCCGATCTCCAGAAATGGCGAACCCGGATCGAGCAGCCGCTCCACCCGCTCTCGCGGCAACAGCTTGCCTCGTGAAACGTGCCGCTCGCGTGACTTCTCGTTACCGCCCAATGCAGCCTTTGCAACCTTTGCCCAAAGTTCGTCACGCAACGCACGGTTGTGCGCGGAACGGGATCGATACTCGTCGCTCTCTACATTAGCGCTCGTTTCGAGAACCGGCGCGCTCATTTGAAAGCCTCCACCGGCGGTGTATAGAAAACCTGCGCGCCCGGCCCAAGTGGCAAGTCGAAGGTGACCCAAGTCACCGTCATTGTCAGCCCGACAACCATGAAACTGAGCGCATAGGGCAACATGAGCGCGAGCAGCGACCCAACGCCCAGCGTCTTGTCATAGCGCCGTGCAAAGGCCAAAATCAGTGGAAAATAGCTCATCAATGGGGTCATGATATTCGTGTAACTATCTCCCATACGGTAAGCGGCCGTCGTCATCTCGGGGCTTATGCCCAGAAGCATGAATTTAGGCACGACCACAGGCGCCATGGCACTCCATTTTGCGGCTGCCGAACCAATGAACAGATCGAGGAACGACGAGACGAATTGCACGCCCGCCAGCAACAAAGGTGCCGGTACGTTCATCTGCTGGAGCACCAGCGCCCCATCAATTGCGAAGATCGGTCCCAATCGCGACCAGTTAAACATCGCAACAAAATGCGCGGCGAAAAACACGAATACCAGATAGGGCGCAAGCATCCGCACCCCTTCTTGCATCATCACGACGACATCCGACGAATTTTTGATTGTCCCGACCGCGCGCCCGAATGCGATGCCAGTGACCAGAAACAGCAAGAAAAATCCTGCGACAAGAGCGGCGTAAAAAGGCTGAAGCCGCGCGGGCCCTGCCTGCGTTTCATCAATCAGCGGTGTGTATTCCGGCCAAAGCGCGAGTGCCGCAAACGCCGAAACAATCACCAATTCGGCGAACCCTGCTGCGCGCAGGCCGCGCCGTTCTGCGGGTGTGACTTCGGAACGCGCAAGCTCTGCCTTAAGTTCTTCGTCCGGAACGCCGCCCCACACCCCAAGGCGCGGCTCCACAACGCGATCGGTAATGTACCAAATGATCGGCGTGAAAACGACAACGATCGTAAGGATGAACCACCAGTTACCGAGCGGATTCATCGTCCATGCCGGGTCGATGATCCGCGCCGCTTCCTGCGTAAAGCCAAATAGCAGCACATCCATCTGGCCAGGCGTGACGTTTCCGGCAAAGCCCCCTGAAACCCCAGCGAACGCCGCCGCCAGCCCTGCCAACGGATGCCGCCCGACGCTGGCGTACAGAATTGCGGCAAGCGGAATGAACACCACATAGGCGGCGTCGGATGCATGATGGCTCACCATTCCGATGATCGCAACGATGGGAGTGAGGATGACCCGCGGCGCGTTACGCAGCGAGATGCGGATCAGCGCCGAGAACATCCCTGATCGTTCAGCCACAGCCGCGCCGAGAATGAGGGTCATGACTAGCCCAAGCGGCGCAAATCCGGTCAGTGTGCGCGGCATTTCGGTCAGCAGCCGCGCAATATTTTCTTCGGAAAACAGGCTTGTCGCACTGTAAGTCAGCACGCCGCCTTTCAACTCGCCCCATTGCGGCGCAGTTTCACCCGTATAGGCAAGCGACGCCGTCCAGCCGAGCACCTGCCCCAGCGCAGATAGCAGCATCAGGAATAAAATGAGCCACAGGAATATTATCGCAGGGTCGGGCAATTTGTTGCCCAACCGCTCGATTGCTCCCAGAAAGCCGCGCTGTTGCGGTGAAGATGCGATTGTCATATGTGGACTATAGCGTCCGCTTTTGTCTTGGGAATATGTAACTTTGTTACGAGAACCGCCCCTGCAGTTCGTAAAGCGCCAACGCCGCTTTTGCAGCCTCTCCGCCCTTGTCCTTTTGCTTGGGATCAGCGCGCACCAGCGCCTGCTCTTCATTTTCTACGGTCAAAATTCCGTTGCCGATCGCGATTCCGTCCATCGTGAGCGCCATGATTCCGCGGGCACTTTCGCCAGCCACGATTTCAAAATGATAGGTTTCGCCGCGGATCACGACCCCGATGGCGACAAAACCGTCATATTGCCGGCTTTCGGCCGCCATCGCGATTGTACCAGGCAGCTCGAGCGCACCCGGAACGGTAATAACGTCCACTTCATGCCCAGCCGACTTTAATGCTGCCTTGGCTCCGGCCACGAGCATGTCGTTCAAATGATCGTAAAAACGTGCTTCAACTATAAGGAACTTCGCCATTATTCGCCTCCGGTGCCAGGTATCGGCCGCTCGCCTACAATGGAGAGTCCATAACCTTCAAGCCCCACCAATGTGTGATGTGTATTTGTGAGCAAGACCATATCTTGTACACCCAATTCGGTCAGGATCTGGGCACCACCGCCATAATCTCGCAATTCCTCGACTTCCGGCGCACCAGCTTGTTTGCCTTCGGCCCGCAATTGCATGAAACGCGTCACAATGCCTTTCATAGGCTTGTTGATGACAACAACCACGCCAGCCCCTTCAGCAGCAATCGCTTCCATGGAACGCGACAATAAGCCAGCCCGTTCATTTTCTTCACCGAAAACATCCACGAACATAGACATGGTGTGCATACGCACCAACGTTGGTTTATCAGGATCAACTCGGCCTTTGACCAGCGCCATCGTCTCGTCGCCAGTCGCTTTGTTATAGAAAGTCATCGCCGTCCATTCGCCGCCCCAACGGCTGTTAAACTTCATTTCCGCACGCTTTTCGACCAAATGGTCATGCTTGCGGCGATAAGCGATCAGGTCTCGGATGGTCCCCATCTTCAGGCCGTGCAGGCGCGCAAATGATACAAGATCGTCCATCCGCGCCATCGTACCATCGTCTTTCATGATCTCGCAAATGACACTGGAGGGATTGAGTCCAGCTAAGCGAGAAATATCACAGCCAGCTTCGGTATGCCCTGCCCTTACCAACACGCCGCCGTCACGGGCAATCAACGGGAATACATGACCTGGCGTCACAATGTCGTCCCGACCTTTCGAAGCATCAATTGCAACAGATACTGTCCGTGCACGATCGGCAGCGCTGATCCCTGTGGTTACGCCCTCACGCGCCTCGATAGATGTCGTGAACGCCGTTTCATGCCGTGTCCCATTGGCGCGGCTCATTAAATCCAGACCCAGTTGTTCGACCCGGTTTTTGGTGAGCGTGAGGCAAATCAATCCGCGCCCATGGGTTGCCATGAAATTGACGGCATCAGGTGTCGCCATTTGCGCCGGAATGATAAGATCACCTTCATTTTCCCGATCTTCGTCATCAACCAATATGTACATGCGGCCGTTGCGCGCTTCTTCGATAATTTCTTCAATCGGTACCAGCGCCGGTGTGTCGTCATTGGAAAACAAATAGCTCTCCAGCTTGCGTAGCGTCTCGGCCGTCGGGTTCCAATCGGGCTGGTCCAGGTCACGCAAGGTGTTGGCATGAAGGCCGGCCGCTCGGGCCAAGCCGGAGCGAGAGAGACCACCATCATGCACCAGGGCGCGAAGTTTTGCGATAAGTTGTGTAGACATGAATCGGTATTTTTCACATTATGGTGTGATTGTCAAAAGGTAAATTCACATTACAGCATTGTTAATTACCCCCCAAGGACAAAGCTGTTTCGCTGTTTCTTTTGCTCATGCCTTGCATCAAATTAACGCTCATTGCATAATCGCAACCGTAATAAAGAACGAAAAACAGCACATCTGCTTGGCATCACATTGTATTTCCCACATTGAAAGCATGTTTTGATCAATCGTGACGAAAGAAGGAGAATGGCTTTGGCGTCGACAGTCTGGATAAAAAAGGCATCGTTAACCGACACCCATATTCATGCGGACACGCTGCCTCCCTTGGGTGATGGGGAAGTTCGGCTGAAGATCGAAAGCTTCTCTGTCACGGCAAATAATATTACTTACGCGGTTATGGGTGACATGTTTGGGTATTGGAACTTCTTTCCGGCGGAGGGCGATTTTGGCATCGTCCCGATGTGGGGCCACGCTATCGTTGAAGATTCGCGCAACCCCGACGTCGCCATTGGCGAACGCATTTATGGCTATGTGCCGATGGGTACACATCTGGATGTGCTTCCGGGAAAAGTCAGCTTCGGCGGATTTACCGATATGGCCGCCCACCGCCAACCGATGAGTCCGGTCTACAATCAGTATAGCCGCCTGAACGCCGATCCGGAACATGACCCCGCCAAAGAAAATGAGCGAATGTTGTTTGGACCGCTTTTCAAAACCGGTTTTCTGATTGAGTCCATGTTCCGGCGCGAAAAATGGTTCGGCGCAAAAAATCTGACTATGACAAGCGCGTCGTCGAAAACTGCGATGGGTTTGGCGAGCGTGGCCAAAGACTTGTCCTTGGACATCAAGCGCATTGGCCTGACGTCCAAAGGCAATGTTGCATTTGTCGAAAAATGTGGTCTTTTTGATCAGATACTTGCCTATGAAGATATCGCGCAACTGCCGCAGGAGCCTTCGGTTTCGGTTGATTTTGCGGGTAACAGCCAATTGCTCCATGACATCCATGCCGTGCTTGGAAACCAGTTGAAATATAGCTGTCTGGTCGGCGCGACCCATGTCGAGGCGCGCGGCCTTGGCGGCGGCGGCGAAATGGCGGGGCCAAAACCAATCCTGTTTTTTGCGCCCGATCATGCTGTCGCTTCGATACAAGAACTGGGTCCCAAAGCTTTTGGTGAAGCAGTCGCCAAAAGCTGGAAAAGCTTTTTGGGCGCTGTCGACGGCGTCGTCGCTGTGGACAAGCGCCAAGGCCTCGACAATGCTGCAAAGAGCTTTGCCGAAACGCTCGAAGGACGGACCGACCCGCAAAAGGGAATCATTATTCATCCTTGATGCTTTTGCCGTGGTCGAAATTGTATTGCAGAAACCGCGCGCCCGCTCCGGGTGGATCCTGGGGCGGCCCAGCGAAGCATTGTGCGACCACCATCCATTGCTTTGCAATATCGCCACTGACCCGTAAATCAGTGTCCGCAATATTACGGCATTGGGTGACCACTTGGCAGAACTCAGTTGCGCTGCCTTCAATCAACCCGCTTTCCGAAGTTTCGCCATATTCCCAAAGCGCACCAGATGGTGCTTTCAGTTTCAAACGCGGCATAGACCCGGGCGGGTCCATCCGGCGGTTTTTCCAAGTCCAGCCCCATGTGTTTACGCCCAGACGTACAATGTTGCCGATCCGATCGCTGTCTTGGCGTTCAACACCCAAAACATCATAAATCGCTTGGCCATGGGCCCAGGTCTCCATCAGGCGCGCGGTAATGGAACTAAGCGCGCTCATTTCCGGACCGACCCATTTCAAACGCTGCTTGGGCTCTACCGCCGCAAAATGACTGGCCATGATCTTGGCTTGTCCAATCCAGTCCGCCCGCAATTGCTGTCCTGACAGCCCTCCAAGATAGGTCATCTCAAAATCGGGCAACCGTCCTCCCCGGACGCCCGCCGCCATGTTCTGCAAAAATTCGGTAAAGGCCGCTTCATCAACACAGGAGAGATCAGCAGCGATATTCCAGATATGTAAATGGCGTAGAATAGTGTTGATCGTCCAACCCTTGAATAAGGTAGGCGATTCAAATTCATCGTCGGAAAGCGGCTCAATCAGCGCGAAGAGCGCCGTGCTTTCGTCGTAAAAGTCCTGTGCCTGTTGCATATCGCCCCTAACCCATAAACCCGAACATATGACCGGCAACCTTACGCATCTGTATCTCTTCGGCGCCTTCGGTAATGCGATAGCGCCGGTGGTGGCGATAGATATGCTCAAACGGTTTGTGCCGTGAATAGCCAAGGCCGCCATGAACCTGCATGGCGAAATCTGCGGCATGGCAGACAAGACGATTGGCCTTGTAATTGCACATGCTGACCTTGTCAGACAAGCGGACGGCCACGTCCGGTTTGGACATCATGTCCATTTCGGCCGCTGTCTTATAGATCAACAGACGGAGCATTTCTGCATCAGTCTGAAGCTCCACAAGCGGAAACTGGATGCCCTGATTGACGGCAAGCGGCTTGCCAAAAGGCTTGCGCTCCCGCGCATATTTCACCGCCTCGTCGATACAATATTGCGCCGCGCCGAGGGACGACGCCGCCTGCCGAATGCGATTTTCATGTACGAAATGCTGCGCGACGGCGAGGCCATTGTCCAATTCCCCCAACATTGCGCTTTCAGGAACCCATACATCGGTATATTTCACCTTCGGGTGATCGGTGGGCATGTTGAATGTCCACAGATATTCGCCAATTTCAAACCCCGCGGCATCCGTTGGGACGACGAAACAGGTAATGCCACGTGCCTTGCCATTATCGCCATTTGTGCGGGCAAATGTCATTACATGCGAGGTATAAGGCAAGCCGGTGGTCCACATCTTGTTGCCGTTTATACAATAGCCGGCCACGCCATCTCGTACTTCCGGCACTGCCCGCGTGTCCATATGCGTGGCATCGCTGCCATGATGCTCTTCGGTCAGACCGAAGCTCCACCCCATTTTGCCTTCAAGCATAAGCGGGATAAAATCGCGCCTTTGTTGCTCTGTTCCGAAATCACGCAGCATCAGCACCTGAACCAGATTGCCGACAATGCTGCTCTCATTCTGCAAGTCATTGTGCAAACCTAGGCCTTTGTGCGCCAGATGATGCCGGATGACCGCCATCGCCAGATTGCTGCCGTCCTGCCCGCCATATTCTTTCGGAATGGCATAGCGATAATGGCCTGCCCGGTCCGCAACCTGCCGCATTTCGGCCAGCAACGCCCACCAATCGGCGCGTGGATGCCCGTCATTGTCCCAGTCGGTCCGGGCATGTTCGCGACGATGATCGAAAAAGCGGATATTGTCGTCGCGGTTTTCTATCGGCTTGATTTCGCGCTCGATAAATTCGTCGAGAGTGGTGAGATAGTCGGTGATTTCCTTTGGAATTGCGAATAACATTTTACTCTCTCCCTTGCCGCGAAAACCGCAGAAAATCAGGCAGATTTTCAGCCTCTCCGCTGGTTTTGCCATCCAATGAATCCAAACGATAGTGGGCGAGTTGACAGGGCATGCCCGGCTTTTCAAGAAGATTTAATTGCACGATTAAATCCAAAGCTCGATTGCCTTGGCGAGTGCCGAATATTTCGGCTGGTCTACCCGCAATTTCTGCAACGATTGTTGCTTTAACTGGGCAAGCAAACCAGGTGTCGCCAATGACTTTCGCCCAGCCAGCAGGTCGTCGGACAAGGTTTTGTCATATAATGTGGTTTGATGCTGAGATTCCCGCTGCAACATACCCAATGCATTTAGCGCGACCGAGGCCATGAACCGGTCTCTGCCCTGTGCCATTGGCTTGACCTCGTTTTCAATCCAACCTGCGATCGCTTCCAGCATTTCGAAAGCGGATGGTTCACCGGTGCGTCGGACTGCGGTGGTGGAAGGGATCATGACAGAGCCACGCTCTGCTGCGGGCGCGTCAAGTTCCAGAAGCAGCAACAGATCCACTTCGGTTTCCGAAGTACGCCTGCCAATCACTGCGCGCTCCAATCCGGTGTCTAGTCCATTGCGCCAAATATCGGCCATTTGAAGGCAACATATACCCCACCATAAAGTCGCGTAGACCAGCCACCAGCGGAAACGGTTCGGGTCGACGGCGACACCGCTGGCGGTTTCATATTCTGCCCAAAACACATCCAGTTGACCAAGGCCAAAAGCGGGGCGATCAATATGTCCAAAGCGCCAGCTGTTAATGCAGCCAAACGCGAGGTCCTGATGCCGGTCGCCCAAATGCGCGAGTTCCCAATCAAGCACCACCGCCAGTCCTCGCGCGTTGGCCATGATGTTGCCCATGCGGAAATCACCGTGCAGCAGCACCGGATTGACAGCGACCGGGCATTGATCGTCCAACCAACGCAACGCAAACGCCATGACCGGACGGTCACCGCCAAAAGCAAGAAACCGGGCCTTGAGTTCTGCCAGCAAACTTTCCCCGGTTGTAACAGGCAAATTCGGCAAAGCGTCTCTCGACACATTGTGGATCAGTGCCAGTTCGCGGGCAAAATCGGCAAGCAATGTCGGGGGCGGATCTGCCAGAATCCGGGTCGGATTAACCTCGGCATCGACGCGCCGCATCAGATAGCCCGTTCCCAAATCATCGCCGGAAACAATCTCCGCCACTATTTCAGGTGCCTTCACTCCGGCTGCAAAGGCAGCACGCACCACGGCGGCTTCGACATCATGGCCATAAACGCGCCCCACCATCAATTCAGCGGAAGGGGCGCGGCGCAGGACATAGCCTTGACCTGCATAATCAAAGGACCAGCTTTCCATATTGGCGCCGCCAGACAGACGACTGAGCTCGTCTATCGAACCGTTTCCGCCCAGTTTGCGCCTTACAAATCGAAGCAGTTTCGCCGCGAAAATCTCGGTCATCCCCCGCGCCCCTTCCAGTAAGCGAAGACTTTACTTTGCAGCTTGGCGATATGTGCCTGCGCCTGCGGACCGGTCCATTGGCCTTGATAATCGGTCCGGCCGGTCCACCAGCCCTGCCCCGGTAGTCCATCCCCCTCGCGGACCACCAACACCGCCAGCGCGGGCGCGCCTTCCTGTGCGGTCAGCATGTCGATCCGGTCGACCGTCTTGCAAACGGCGCGCATTTTTGGCCGGGTGAAGCGGAAACCGAGGGTGAGGAGCAATTCGGAGTAGCTGATCGCTCTGCCATCCCTCGCGCACTGTTCCAACAGGCCTTTGATCCGCGCAACATCGTGCAGCGCGGAAAGATCGGCCGCCGGATCGCTCAGAAAATCTTCAAGAACGGCGTCCAATTATCCTCCTATGAATAGGTCTTGGCCATTTGCCCCATGATGTCGTGAAAATCGGCGATGACCTCGTCGATGATCTGCTTGGCAGGTTTAACCTCGTCAATGCGTCCGGCCACCTGCCCCGACAGGGCAATAGCCGCCTCCATATCCCCACCGAAATAAAGGTCGAGAACCCCACGCATTTCGCCCATGATATTGTCCGTCGGCTCCAGATCGAGCTTCGTCGTCCGCTCGGTCCGCAGCGCGCGCAGCGCCGGGCCGGGGCCGTGCCGGTTCAGGAACAGCGTATCGGTTTCCTTGGCGGTAATGATGGCGTCCTTCCAATTTTGGTGCACTGGTGATTCCGCCGCGCTGACCATCCGGGTGCCCATCTGGATAGCTTCAGCCCCCAAGGCAAAGGCCGCCGCCATCGTCCGTCCACATACCATGCCACCGGCGGCGATAATCGGGACGTCGACCTTGCTGCGGATCAGCGGCAGCAAGACCATCAATGCGACGTCTCGCGGGTTTTTGAACCCGCCGCCTTCGCCGCCTTCAACCACCAGACCATCGACGCCAGCGTCAATCGCTTTCAAAGCACCCGCCAGCGTCGGGACGACATGGAACACCGTCAAGCCCGCCGCTTTCAACGGGCCGCAATATTTGTTCGGGTCACCTGCCGACGTCGCCACGAATTTCACGCCCTGATCGACTACGAAGTCTACGATGCCCGGGTCGCGGACAAAGGCTTGGGCGATGTTGACGCCAAAGGGTTTATCGGTCAGTTCCCGCATCTTGACGATTTCGGCGCGCACCTCCTCCAGTTGGCCGGACGAGGTTTCGATTATCCCCAAACCGCCCGCATTCGACACCGCCGATGCCAATTGGGCGCGGGCGATCCAGCCCATCGGGGCTTGAACAATGGGATATTCAACGCCCAATAACTGAGTAATGCGGTTACTGATCTTGGTAATGGCCGCTCTCCTGCCAGATTATAAAATAATCAATATTTTCAAGACACTATCTTAATATGGGATTCTTTTGTTAATTCGGCTGAAGCTTGCACGCCCAATCCGTTGAACATTGCATCGACGATATGGGCCAGTTTTTCGACCCTCAATTTGCCGGTTCCGATATAGATGATGGACTCAGGATTCGTGTAACAATGTATCATTTGATTGATGAGCGACACCGTCTCGTCAATCGACAGACCCTGAAAATAGCCTTGCTCCATCGCCTCGGCCACGATCAACGATAGATAATGGTCGCCAAGGTCGACATAGCCGCGCACGACTTCGAAATGTTGCTGGCCGATTTCGAGGTAGCTTTTCAGCAGGTCAGGCTCCGCCTCATATTTTTGGACCATCACCAAGAACCGCCGCGCAAAAAATTCATACATTTTATTACGCACCGGTAAGTCGGATTCAGTTACCTCGACCATGATCTTGCTCTTGTCTTCAAAGAACCGTTCCGCCACCGCCTCCAGCAAAGCCTCTTTGTTTTCGAAAAAGCGGTAGAGGTTGGACGGCGACATTCCCGCCGCAGCGGCAAGGTCAGTCATGGAAATATCGACTGCACCGCGTTTTCGAACAAGATCATCGACGACGGTCAGCAACTCGGCTCTTCCAGCCTCTATATCAGTTTGGGGGCGGGCCATGGGGGGGGTTCCTGTATTATATGTGCACAACAGTTTTGTGATATATGGCGAATATCTTCAATCTTCAATGCCGTCGAACGCAAATCGACCCTGCCCTGCCGCATCGTCGACATCGCCAGAATCGCCAACCAGTCCGGACAAGGTCAAACCCAGCAACCTTATCCCCATTTCCGCCGGCAATATCTGGTCCAGCAAGGCATGGCCCAATTGCGTGAACTCGGCCCGGTCGGCCAATAGATGCCCTAAAGTCCGCGACCGGGTGACCGTGCGGAAATCCGAATAGCGCGCCTTCAGCACCAATGTCTTGCCCTTGGCCTGATAACGTTCGATCCGGTCCCACACGATGTCGATAATCTCGTCCAGCGCCTCGCGCAGTTCATCCTCGCTGCGTTTGTCGTCAAAATAAGTCAGCTCCCCGCCTAAGGATTTACGCACGCTATTGGCGTTGACCGGCCGGTCATCAATCCCGCGCGCCGCCTTGAACAAATAGCTGCCCCAACTGCCGAAATGATGCGCCAGCCAGGCCTCGTCCTTCTGCGCGAGGTCGGCGCCGGTATGTACGCCGAGTTTCGCCATCTTCTCCGCCGTGCGTGGCCCTACGCCATGAAAGCGCCGCACCGGTAAACTTGCGACAAATTCCGCGCCCTGTTCAGGCAAAATGACGCACAATCCATCGGGCTTGTTCTGGTCACTGGCCAGCTTGGCGATAAATTTGTTATAGCTGACCCCCGCGCTCGCCGTCAGTCCGGTCTCGGCGCGGATCGCGGCACGGATCGCCTTGGCTATCTTGACAGCAGAGCCAATGCCCTGTCTGTCCTGCGTCACATCGAGATAGGCCTCATCGAGCGACAGCGGCTGGATAAGGTCGGTGTGCCGGGCAAAGATATCGCGGATCTGCCGCGATACTGCGCGATAGGCTTCAAAGCGGGGTTTTACAAAAATCAGGTCAGGACATTGCCGCTGCGCCGTAATCGAGGGCATGGCCGAACGGACACCAAAGGCCCGCGCCTCATAACTCGCCGCCGCCACCACGCCCCGTTTGGACGACCCGCCGACCGCAACGGGCTTGCCCCGCAATTCCGGATTGTCCCGCTGCTCCACGCTCGCAAAAAAGGCATCCATATCGACATGGATGATCTTGCGGACAGGCGGCGGGGCGTCGTGTTTGGGCACTAGGGTGGATTATGGGGATGTTATGGGGATTGCTATGGAAAATCGCCTGCGGGATTTTTGGCCTGAAGTTTTTTAGCTAGAAGGAAGAACGCCTAACACTCAATCTCCGCCCGCAAAGCCTTCCGGTCCAGCTTCCCAATCATCGTCTTGGGCAAAGCCTCCCGAACCACAACGGCCTGCACCCGCTCATGCTTGCCCAATTGCGGGTTCAGCCATGTCATCAGCGCCGCGCCATCTTCCGTGGCACCGTCTTGCAGTGTCACGAAGGCGCGCGGCATTTCGCCGTGATAGGCGTCGGGTACGCCGATCACGAGTGCCTCTTTCACCGCGGGATGCTTGTAGAGCACATCTTCGACCTGGCTGGGAAAAACCTTGAACCCGCCGACCGCGATCATGTCTTTCAGGCGGTCGACAATATGGATGAAGCCGTCCTCGTCAATCGTCGCCACATCGCCGGTACGCAGATATTTGCCGACGAACACTTCGGCATCGGCATCGGGCCGTTTCCAATAGCCGCACATGACCTGTGGCCCTGCAAAGACCAACTCGCCCGGCTCGCCTTCGGGGGCGGGCTTGGTGGGGTCTTCCTTGTCGAGCAGTTTGACATCAGTGCCCGGAATAGGCTGGCCGATACTGCCTAATTTGTTCAGCCCTTCATAGGGGTTACACGAGACCACACCGGAGCTTTCGGTCAGGCCATAGCCTTCGATTACGACGGCACCGCTGCGTTCTTCAAAGCGCGCCTTCAACTCGGCGGCCAAAGGTGCGCCGCCGGAAATGCAGGCGCGCAGGCTGGTGAAATTGGTTTTTGCGATATCGGGGCAGTCAAGCAACGCCTGATACATGGTCGGCACGCCGGGAAGCGATGTCACATGGGTCCGGTTCACCGCCGCCAGCGCCGCCTTCGCTTCAAAGCGTGGCAGCATGACGATTTCGCCGCCATTATAAATGGTCCGATTCAAAACAGTCGCGTTGGCGAACACATGGAAAAATGGCAATACACCCAATATGCGGTCGGGTGCCGGATTGTCCGGCATGTTGATCCGGCTGTGCGGGTCCAGCATATTGATCTGACGTGCATTGGCGGTGATATTCTGGTGGCTCAGCATCGCCCCTTTGGGCACGCCCGTGGTGCCGCCCGTATATTGCAACTGGGCAATGTCTTTTTCAGGGTCGCAGCTTTGGACGCTGTAATCCCCTTCATTGTTGGTAAGCGCTGCATAGGTGGTGATGCGGCTATCGGCCGGAATGGCGACGACATCCTTGCGCTTGAACAGGCGATAGGCAAAGCTTTTGGCCCGTGGCAAGGCTTCGGCGATGCTACCCACCACCAGTTCCTTCAGGCTGCTATTGTCCAAAACCTTGATGGCGGTCGGCAAAAGCGCCGCCGCCGATACGGTGAACAGGATCGAAGTCCCGCTGTCGGCCACCTGATGCGCCAGCTCGTCCACCGAATAGAGCGGAGAAAAATTGACCACCGTCGCCCCGGCGGCAAGTGCGCCATAATAAGCGGCGATATAATGCGGCACATTGGGCAGGAACAGGCCAATATGATCGCCCTTCCCTATCCCCTTGTCCTGCAGGCCCTTGGCCACGCGCCGTACGCTTTCGGCCATTTCGGCATAGCTATATTTGCGGCCCATAAAGTCCGCCAAAGCGGCCGTGCCCCTGCGCTCTGCCGATTGGAAAAACATATCGTGCATGGCCAGCGGTGCAAAATGCTGGTCCCATTTGGTCGGGTGGAGATAATGGCTTTGCCAGATGCTGTTTGTCATATTGCCACGATGCGATATTATTTTGAACTATACCAGCCCACGCCGTCACGGACCTCGACTGTGGCGCGGCCGGCGCGTTCAAGATACCGCAGATGCGCCATCGCCTCACCTGTAGCAAGGCCATACATGCTGTCATCAATCGGCCGCCCGAACAACAGGCCAAACGTATCTACGCCGCGCATTTCCTTGGTTCGAAGCGCCGCCTCCAACCGGTCAAGCTGCTCATGATGGCCTGCCGCCAATCGGTCCAGACGAGTGTGGATGCCATTGAACGGAAAGCCATGGGCGGGCAGCACCAGCATATCTGCGGGCAAGGCCGCCCGGAATTTCGCAATCGACGCCAACCATTCGGCCAAGGGGTCTGCATCCGGTTCGCTATCCATGATCGACACATTTGATGTGATGCGCGGTAAAATCTGGTCGCCTGCGATAATCACCCCATTGCGGTGATCGACCATACAGGCGTGCTCTGGCGTGTGCCCTCCGCCTGTCAAGATGTGCCAGTCGCGATGTCCGACCCGCACTGTTGCGCCGTCGTCCAGCCGATGATGCCCGCTGGGTAAACGCGAAACCGCCCGGGCAAAATTGCCCCAACCGCCCTTTCGCATCTTGTCCAGCCGTTCGTCATCATAGCCGTATAATTTCCGGCGCCTCAAAATATCTTCGGGTGGATGTTCCAGTTGTTCGTTGACCAGCAACCGCGTCAACAACCATTCGGTGCGGTTCATCCACACCGGAACCTTGAATTTATTGGCCAACCAGCCCGCGCATCCGACATGGTCGGGGTGGAAATGGGTTACAAAAATCCGCGTAAGTTGCCGTTGCGACAACGGCCCTGCAAACATCGATTTCCAGTAATCGACCACATCGGGAAGGAACAGGCCGGTATCGGCAATCGCATAACCATTGCCCTGCGGCGCATCATCATCAAGCAGCCACAGATTGATATGCGACAAATTCCCCGGAACCGGCATCCGCGTCCAGCCAAGGTCAGGCGCAAGCTGATAGATTTCGCCATATTGCGGGGCATGGTCGCCCAGGGGATAGGTCAATCCCTTGAGTTCCTTCGCTTCAAAGCCGTGGTCGGCGAGCGAAGCATCATATGCGGGGGGTGTTTTGGGTGCCATTGCATAGCCGTGCCTTAATCACGCGGTTAAGGCAATGCTGACGTTAGGGAAGGTTCGAAGAGACAAGCATCAATTTTAAGCAGCCGTCACCCTGAACTTGTTTCAGGGTCTATTGGTAAGCCCTCACCCGACCTGTAGTGACAAGCCATGCTGCGACGCGAGGTTGCTCTTAGCTCATACCGACGGAGCCGCTGCACGATGGACCCTGAAACAAGTTCAGGGTGACGGTGGAGGGAGCGGAGGGTGACGGTAGAGGGAGCGGGGGTGACGGTGGAGGGAGCGGGGGTGACGGTGGAGGGAGCGGGGGTGACGGTAGATGGGGCTTCAGGGTGAAGGTGGGTAGGGGTCGAACAAATACACCAAATTGCCGATCAACTTTTTTTGTGCTATCAATAAATACAAATGAGTACAATGGAGCACAAATTGACCGAAACCGCACCCACATCGACTATGACGATACGCGTGACTCCTGAAACGAAGGCGCAATTAGGCCGACTGGCTCAGGCTACTAAGCGAAGCCGCGCTTTTCTGGCAGGCGAAGCTGTCGCGCATTATGTCGCGCGAGAAGTGGCTATTGTCGAAGGAATCAAACGTGGGCTCAACGACATAAATACAGGAAATTTGGTTCCCAACGATATAGCTATGGAAGAATTATCTGCTGTAATTACAGATATATCTGCTAGCGGACGTGGATGAGACGGGCGGTCTTTTGGTCACGAGATGCGCTTGATGATCTCAAACAACATCTCGGTTACATTGCGGCTGAAAATCCCGATGCCGCACATAAAATCGTTGATACGCTCCGCAAGACGGGCGATGCTTTGTCAGACTTTGCAACCGGGCGACCAGGCCGGGTCAGCGGTACATATGAAAAATCAGTAAGCCGCTTGCCCTATATCATTGCCTATGCGTTAATCCTGAATCAAGGACGCGAAATAGTCGCGATTTTGCGCGTAATTCATACGTCAAGAAACTGGGATGAAGAAAACTGGCCGTCTTGACTCTTTAACCGATAATATTGGAGATGATTTGCTTATGGCCGAGGTTTACTCGCCCGTTTTCTTGAACAATGTATCCGCGGTCAGCTCCGGCTTTGCGACTTCGTCTTCCTCACCGTTCAATGCGGCTTCTGCCTTGCGGGCGGCCTCAGTGCGTTCGGCGCGAAGTTCTTCGATCAAGGCTTCGCGGTCGGTGCCGAGACGCGCGTCATCGGCGGCGCTATTGTCGATGCCGGCCTTTTTCGCGGCGCGGGTCACGATGGCGTCGAGTTCACGTTGCGATGTCAGGCCCAGAGTGACTGGATCCTTTGGCTGGATTTCAGCGATGTTCCAGTGGCTGCGTTCACGAATGGCGGCAATCGTGTTGCGGGTGGTGCCGATCAATTTGCAAATCGCGCCATCGGAAATCTCAGGGTGGTTCCGCAGCAACCAGGCAATGCCATCGGGCTTGTCCTGACGCTTTGACACCGGCGTATAGCGCGGGCCTTTGGTGCGGCGGACCTGATCGGGACCTTTCGACATTTTCAGGACATAGTCTTCGTCGGCCTGTCCCTTTTCAATTTCGTCCATCGACAGTTCGCCAGCGTGCACAGGGTCACGGCCGGTATATTTGGAGCCGGTCATATCGTCCGCCATGGCCTGTACTTCCAAAATGTGGATCCCGCAAAACTCGGCGATTTGCGAGAAGCTGAGCGCGGTATTGTCGACCAGCCAGGCGGCGGTCGCGTGCTGCATCAAGGGGGTGGCCATTTTTATTGCTCCAATAATAAGGGCCGCACCTTGCGGCGCGGCCTGAATATGTTGTCGAAGACATTAGGCCAAGTTCGCGCAATCGGCAAGCCGCAATCCGCGATGGCACTTGCGCCGGGAACAACTCGGGTGCATTCATTCTGAAAAAGCGGGAGAAACTTATGAAACGGCTGTTGAAATGGTTCGGGATTTTGGTCGTGCTCGCAATTGCGGGGCTGTTTCTGTGGGGCTATGCGCCCGACACCGATGCGGCGGCGATGAAGGCCAAATATGGCGGTGGCGCGTCCCAATTTGCCGAATTGCAACCCGGCCTGACGGTCCATTTCCGTGATGAAGGCAAGCGCGACGGGCGCGCTATCGTCCTGATCCACGGCTCCAACGCCTCGCTTCATACATGGCAACCTTGGGTGAAGATTTTAGGCGCGGATTATCGCATCATCACGCTCGACCTACCGGGGCATGGCCTGACCGGCGCGCATCCCGGCGGCGTGTATGACTATCCCGTTTTTGTCGACGTCGTTGACCGGTTGATGACCCGTCTAAAGGTCAAATCTGCAGTGATTGGCGGCAATTCCATGGGTGGCGGTACCGCGTGGATGTTTGCCCTCGCCCATCCTGAAAAAACCGACGCGATGCTGTTGATCGACGCCGCGGGGGCGCCGCAATGGCAGGCGCGCAAGATACCCATCGGGTTCCGTCTGGCGCGAATGCCGGTGGTCAAGGAACTGACCCGCTTCATCGCCCCGCGCAGCATGTTTGAATCGAGCATCAAGACATCGATGTCGGTACAATCCAAAATCGACGATGCGCTGATCGACCGCTATTGGGAACTGAACCGCTACCCGGGCAATCGCGAAGCGACGATGAAGCGCTTTGCCCTGCCGCACAACAACCATCAGGCGTCGAAACAGGGACTGGCGGCCATCAAGGTGCCGGTGATGATTATGTGGGGTGAAGAGGATAATCTGATTCCGGTCAGTTCGGCGCACTGGTTCGCTGATGCCTTACCCGAAGCCAAGCTCGTCATCTATCCCAAGGTCGGGCACATCCCGATGGAAGAAGTGCCGGAACAAAGCGCGGCAGATGTGCAAGCCTGGCTCGGCGGCATTACCGAAGGTTAAACCGCGAGCACAATCTTGCCGACATGATCGCCCGATTCCATGTGCGCGTGGGCGTCGGCAGCGTCGGTCAGCGCGAAAATCCGGTCCATTTCCGGACGCAGCCGCCCTTCGGCGACCATAGGCCAGACATTGGCAAGAATTTCCTGCGCGAGCAGCCCCTTGAACTGCGCCGAACGCGGTCGCAAGGTTGATCCAGTCAGTGTCAGGCGGCGCACCATAATCTGTGCAATGTTGATTTCGGCAACCATCCCGCCTTGCACCGCGATGGTCACATGACGGCCATCGTCGCGCAGGCATTGCAAGTTGCGCGCGACATAGCTGCCGGCGACCATGTCCAGCACGATATGAACGCCCTGCCCGTCGGTCAGTCGCTTGACCTCATCAACAAAATCGGTGTCGTTATAATTGATCGCCTGATCGGCACCCAACGCCTTGGCAGAATTGCATTTTTCGTCCGAACCACAGGTTACAATAACATCCAGCCCGAACAATTTACCCAATTTGATCGCCATTGTACCAATGCCGCTGGTGCCACCATGGATCAGGATCATTTCGCCATCGCGGGCATAGCCGCGTTCAAACACATTGTGCCAGACGGTGAACAGAGTTTCAGGCATCGCCGCAGCCTGTGCCATGTCGAGTGATACAGGAACAGGCAGGCATTGGTCAAACCGCGCAAGGCAATATTCGGCATAGCCGCCACCTGAAACCAGCGCGCAATATCGCCCGCCGATTTCGGCCCCACCGACGCCATCGCCAACAGCAACAATAGTTCCCGACACTTCAAGGCCGGGCAAGTCGCTGGCGCCCGGCGGGGGTGGATAAAGACCCTTGCGCTGGATGACATCGGGCCGGTTTACACCAGCATAAGCGACCTTCAGCAGGACCTCCCTCTCACCCGGCGCAGGCACAGGACGCTGACAGGGTGTAAGCACTTCGGGGCCGCCCGGCGCGGAAATCTCCATCGCCATCATCATCTGTGGCAATTCTGCCATGCCGACCCCCCAAAATTGCGCCCGTTACAGCGGGAACTTATTGACAGCAACCTCGGTCCAGTCAACACTACAAAATATGCAAAGCGACGAGAATTTACCCCTCCGCCGTGATGATCCTCTGACATTGCTGGTCAGGCAGGATCTGGACCCTCTGTCGGTTAACGAGCTGGAAGCCCGCATCGCAACCCTGAAATCCGAAATCACCCGTTGCGAAGGCAAAATCGCCTTTGCCACCCGCCATCGCAGCGCCGCCGATGCGTTGTTCAGGAAATGAAAGATCAGCGAAAAGAATGAATTTTTCACGCATTTGCCGTTATCTTCTTCGAGGCGGTTGAAAGCGCAAAAGCCGGAACCGATATAGAGAATTAGAAATTCAGCGACCCCAGTTTAAGGAACAACGCCATGCCATCATTTGCGGAATCGCTGGAAGCCACGCTTCACAACGCGCTCAAGCACGCCGGTGACCGCGCGCATGAATATGCGACGCTGGAACATCTTCTGCTTGCGCTGATCGACGATGCCGATGCCGCCAAGGTGATGCAGGCCTGCGGCGTTGATTTGGGCGAATTGTCCGATGTTGTGATGACCTATCTCGATAGCGAACTGGAAAGCCTGCGCGTCGATGGCAAGGTCGACCCGTCACCGACCAGTGGATTCCAGCGCGTTGTCCAGCGCGCCATTCTGCATGTGCAAAGTTCCGGCAAGGATGTCGTAACCGGCGCAAATGTGCTGGTTGCGCTGTTTTCCGAACGGGAAAGCTATGCCGTTTATTTCCTGCAGCAACAGGATATGAGCCGCCTCGACGCGGTATCCTATATCAGCCATGGCATAGGCAAAGATGGCAAGCTGGCCGAACCGCGCCAAATTCAGGGCAGCGAACAAAAAAGTGAAGAGCCAGAGGACACCAAGTCGAAAAAGGAAAAGAAAGAAGGCGCGCTCGACCAGTTCACCGTCAATCTGAACGAAAAGGCCAAGCAGGGCCGCATCGACCCGTTGATCGGCCGTAGTGCAGAGGTTGACCGCACCGTGCAGATCCTGTGCCGCCGGTCGAAGAACAATCCGCTTTATGTGGGCGAACCCGGCGTTGGCAAAACCGCCATTGCCGAGGGACTTGCACGGCGTATCGTCGAAAAGCAGGTTCCAGAAGTGCTGTTGCCCGCCGTCATCTACTCGCTCGACATGGGCGCGTTGCTGGCAGGTACGCGCTATCGCGGCGACTTTGAAGAACGGTTGAAGGCCGTTGTATCGGAGCTTGAAAAGCTACCCGACGCGATCCTGTTCATCGATGAAATCCACACCGTTATCGGCGCTGGCGCGACCAGCGGTGGCGCGATGGATGCGTCGAACCTTTTGAAACCGGCCCTTTCAGGCGGCACCATCCGCTGCATCGGGTCGACGACCTACAAGGAATTCCGCAACCATTTCGAAAAGGACCGCGCCCTGTTGCGCCGGTTCCAGAAAATTGACGTCAACGAACCAACAATCGAAGACACGATCAAAATTCTCGCCGGATTACGCAGCGCGTTTGAAGAACATCACAAGGTCAAATACACGCCCGACGCGCTGAAGGCGGCGGTGGAACTGTCCGCGCGCTATATCAACGACCGCAAATTGCCGGACAAGGCCATCGACGTCATTGACGAAGTTGGCGCGATGCAGATGCTGGTCGCCCCGTCCAAACGGCGCAAGCTGATTACTGCACGCGAAATCGAAGCGGTCATTGCCACCATTGCACGTATCCCGCCGAAAAATGTATCGAGCGATGACAAGACGGCGCTGGGCTCGCTCGAAGCGGATCTGAAACGGGTCGTATTTGGACAGGACAAAGCCATTGAAATATTGGCAAGCGCGATCAAATTGTCGCGCGCCGGTTTGCGTGATGGCGACAAGCCGATTGGCAATTATCTGTTTTCCGGCCCCACCGGCGTCGGCAAAACCGAAGTTGCGCGGCAACTTGCCTCAATCATGGGAATCCCGCTCAAGCGTTTCGACATGAGCGAATATATGGAACGCCATTCGGTCTCGCGCCTGATCGGTGCGCCTCCGGGCTATGTCGGGTTCGATCAGGGCGGCCTGCTGACCGATGCGGTCGACCAGAACCCGCATTGCGTGCTGTTGCTCGATGAAATTGAAAAGGCCCATCCGGACCTGTTCAACATATTGCTGCAGGTGATGGATAATGGTCGCCTGACCGATCATCATGGCAAGACGGTCGATTTCCGCAATGTCATCCTGATCATGACGACAAATGCCGGTGCCAGCGATATGGCGAAGGAAGGCATCGGTTTCGGCAATAATATCAGCAAGGAAGATGCCGGCGACGAGGCGGTGAAGAAATTGTTCGCCCCTGAATTCCGCAACCGTCTGGATGCTCAGGTACCATTTGCTTATTTGCCGACCGAGGTTGTGGCACGCGTGGTCGACAAGTTCATTCTGCAACTTGAACTGCAACTGGCCGACCAGAATGTCCATATCAAGCTCGACGACGAGGCACGTGCCTGGTTGACCGAGCGCGGCTACGACAAGCTCTATGGCGCACGCCCGATGGGCCGCCTGATCCAGGAAAAGATCAAGCAGCCGTTGGCCGAGGAGCTATTGTTCGGCAAACTGGTGCATGGCGGCGAAGTGGCGGTCCATATGAAAGACGGCGCCCCAGTCTTCGAAATAACCCCCGCCCCGCCCAAAGCCGCCAAGCCCAAGGCACCCAAAAAGGCAACGGGTAAGGCCAGCAAGGCGGAGTGATGTGAGGAACAGGGATGGCCACTTCTTCCGGTGGCCACTCCTTAAAAACGTAGTTTCAGACCCTAAGCCGCTATAACATCCTTAGATTTCCTCGCCGCGCGGCGGCGGGCGAGCAGGCCGGCTGCGGCTGCGCCGAAGAGCAGGACCATGGGCGGGGCCGGAACATCGGTGCCTCCGGTGGAGCCGCCCGTCGATCCACCGCTCGACGAAGATGACGAACTGGAGGATGAAGAAGAGCTGCTTGACGAGGAGGATGATCCACCAAAGGATGAAGACGTGCTGCCGCCAAAGCTTGACGAGCCGCCGGATGACGAACTGGACGATGATCCGCTAGATCCGCTGCTGCCGCCCGAACCACCGGGATGGTCTGAGCCGCCGCCCGAGGACGAACTGCTGCTCGACGACGAACTCGACGATGACGACGAGCTGGATGAAGAGGAGGAACCGGAACTGGTCACCGCACCACTTGATGTGCTGACATTGCCCGATGATGTCGAAACACCGCCTGTTGACGTCGATACACCACCGGTCGAAGTTGAAACGCCGCCAGTGGAGGTGCTGACGCCACCTGTTGATGTGGAAACGCCGCCCGATGTGCTTGAAGTGCTCGACCCACCGGTGGATGTGCTGCTTGAACCGCCGGTGCTGGTGTTGCTGTTATTGTTGTTGATGATAATCGATGTGCCGTTGGATGACCCACTGCTGCTCGATGCGCCGGAAGATCCGATCGGCGTTCCGCTCGAAGCGCCCGCCGCGCCGCCATCGCTGCTCGTTCCGCCCGTGCTGCTGGAGGTCGACGAAATCACAATGCTTCCACCGCCGCCACCGCCGCCGGAGAAACCGCCAAAAAATCCACCGCCAAAGCCGCCGCCAAAGCCGCCCGAACCGCCGATCAATACAGGAACGCCGCCGCCGCCGCCGCCTTCATAAGGCTGAGAGGGAAGGAACGGGACCGGAATGGGCGGCATGCCCTGGCTCGCGACTGTGACAACGCTGGGTGTGCAGGTGCTGGTCGTGGTGGTGCGGACGACTTTGCGGACGCGCTTGACTTTGCGGACCGGTACATGGTGCGCGATCTTGCGGACCTTGTCCTTCTTTTTGACAACCTTGTGCACTTGCGCGGGTGGGGTATCGGCGACTTGCATCGCGCCGCCACCAATCAATGCGCCGCCACAGGTGCAGGCACATAATTTCGCTAAAGCCATGCGTACTGACATAATCTCGACCTTCTTCAGCATTGGGGCAGAATCGAAGTCGCAGAGACGGACCCCATTTCGCGTCTTCTGATTTATGGAGAAAGGCAGATCTATTGGTGAAGCTCAATTCTATTAACCCTGTTTGGACAGGCTACGCTTCGAAAATTGCCGAATTTCAGTGGGAAAAAGACAAATCGTCCCGAACTGGAACTGTTTACATGGCGACAATTTACCCGCGGACATGATTTCCACTGCTTTTCGCGTCGCAATTGGCCGTCGCGCAAATTGCCGCTTGTGCGCCTATGGACCCGAGTCTATATCGCCGCCCGAGAGTTGAATTTAAGCGGGATTCCGTGGTTCCCCCCGGGCCGCAAGAGGTGGAGAATTCATAATGGGCGCCAGCGCCAAGCCTCACGAAAATTCCAGTGAAATCAAAAATTTAAATATTGATTTGGATCCTTCTTATGTTCCGGCGGATGACGAGCCGTTCATGAATGACCGTCAATTGAAATTTTTTGAAAAGCAACTGGTCGATTGGAAAAACAGCATTCTTGCCGAAGCGCAAGGCACGCTGAACCAGTTGCAGGACGGCCCGATCCGCGAGCCCGACCTCAACGACCGTGCTTCAAGCGAGACGGACTGGAGCATTGAACTGCGGACCCGTGACCGGCAGCGCAAGCTTATTTCCAAGATTGACGCGGCTTTGCGCCGTATCACCGAGGGTGAATATGGCTATTGCCAGGTCACTGGCGAACCCATTTCGCTCGCCCGCCTGCGCGCCCGCCCCATCGCGACCATGACCTTGGAAGCGCAGGAACGCCACGAACGGCAGGAACGCGTATCTCGCGACGACTGACAATCTGGCTGTGAACGCATGCAATTCATCGTTACGGACCAGTTCCTGCTTTGGTTAATCAACCAAGGGAGAAATCCTTCGGGATCGGGTGGCTATTAACCTTTTGGCTACATTTCGCTGCCACACTTATCGCATAACATGAAGACGAATTCTTCCTTGGTAGCGCGATATGAACGATCTGTTGAAAATTGATAATCCGGCAACTGCCAAGCGCGGCAATAATCGCGACAGCCTTTTGCTAAAAGCCGTTCTGCGGTTCAACGGCGTCGTCGATGATCGCGAAGTGCGAATTCGCAACCTGTCAGCAGGGGGCTTGATGGCCGAAGCCCCGATGCGCGTGGCGCGCGGCGAACCGGTGGAAATCCATTTACGCAGTATTGGCTGGATCAGCGGACATGTCGCATGGGTCACCGATGGCCGGATCGGCATCGCCTTTGATCACCCGATCAACCCGAAAGACGCCCGCAAACCTGTGGGTAATGGCGATCTGGAAATGCCCGATTATCTGAAGAAGCTCAATAATCCCGCCGCGCCCGGCAAAATGCGCCGGGTATAATTGCGCGGGTTTATTGGGGACAGTCCCTAAAGGGACAGTCCCCAAGGTTGCGCTATACGGGGACGGTCCCCAACCTTCACCGCGCCAGCATTACGCATCAAGGCAATAGATATCGACCGGAATGGTAATCCGTTCCAAAACCTGCCCGACCGGGCTGGTCGAATTTGCGCCGTCTTCAATTGCCTTTTCCAAGACTTCACGCTTCTTTGCACCTGATATGACGATGATGGTCGTCCGTGCAGAGGCAATGGCGGCGGCGGTCAGGGTCACGCGGTTGACGGGCGCTTCTTCTGGCAAAGGATCTGGCGCAACGCCCACGGCACGCACATCTTTGCCGCCGTTCAGCGCATCGTTAAGATCAGGTCCGGGGAAGATCGAGGCGGTATGCCCGTCCGCGCCCATGCCCAGCCAGACAAGGTCAGGCGGCCAATGCAGGTCGGCAAGCCTAGCATTTGCGGCATTTCCGGCGAGTTTATGATCGGCGGCGTCGCTGGTAATCGGCAAGACCCGCGCACCTTTTGGAATGAATATCTTCGCGATCATCGCGACGTTGGACAAGGGGTTGTCCACCGCGACCAGCCGGTCGTCGGTCGGGATGATCGTGACGCTTTTCCAACGGATGTTCGCTTGCGCCAGCTTTTCAAGGATCGGCTTGGGCGTCGAGCCGCCGGGAAAAGCGACCAGCGCCTGCCCCCGCGCGTCGAGCGCGCTTTCAATGATGAAGCTGACATCGCCGACAACCGCGTCGATCAGATCTTCGGCAGCATCAAAATCCCACCACTCAACTTCTTCGGCCATGCGCTTGTTACTCCATCAAATGCGTAGCGCCGCGGCGGCGCGCGCTGCGGCCTCTATCGCCACAACATCGGGTGTCCCTTTACCAACAAGCCAGCTACCGCCAACACATAAAATTTCAGGAACGGCCAACCAATTGGCGGCGGTTTCCTGTTTGATGCCTCCTGTGGGGCAAAATTTGCACTGGCCAAAGGGACCGATCAGCGATTTCAACGCCGGAAGCCCGCCATTCGCCTCAGCTGGGAAAAACTTGAAATGGTTGAGGCCCAGATCCAGCCCGCGCATGATATCGCCTGCATTGGCGATACCCGGCAGGAACGGAATGCCCTTGGCCACCGCAGCCTTGCCCAGATTTTCGGTCAAGCCGGGCGAGACAATAAACTCAGCCCCCGCTGCTATGGCGCTTTCCAGACCGGCAATATCGACAATAGTCCCCGCCCCGACGATCGCCCCGGGCACTTTTTTCATCTCGGCAATGACATCCAGTGCCGCCGCCGTCCGCAAAGTAACCTCCAAAACGGGCAGGCCGCCTGCGACCAGCGCTTCGGCGATAGGCCGCGCATGGGCAGCGTCCTCAATGACCAGCACGGGAATGACCGGCGCGGTCCGCATAACGGTTTCGACGGGTTTCACTCTATATTCTCCTGCGCGAAAGCCGCTGCTGCCCCGAACAGGCCGGGTTGCGGATGGGTAATGAGTTTGACCGGAATTCCGGCCATCAACGATTCGAAGCGCCCCTTGGCGCGGAAACGCTCGGCAAAGCCGGAGCGGACGAGGATATCCTTGATCCGCAGCCCGAGGCCACCGGCGATGACGACACCGGCAAATCCGCCCTGCGCGAGGGTAATGTCGCCCGCGACGCTGCCCAGCGACAGACAGAAGCGGTCAACCGCCGCAGCAGCTAGGCTATCCTCACCCGACATGCCCAATTGCCAAAGCTGCTTGTCGTCCAGTTGCTGGACGGCTTTGCCTTCCAGAGCGGCCAAGGCTTCGTAAATTTCCACCAGCCCCGGCCCAGACACGACGCGCTCTGCCGAAACCCGGCGATACCGTTTCCGCAGCCGGTCGAGCAGCGCGTCTTCTATACTATCGAGCGGCGCAAAATCGATATGCCCGCCTTCGGTCGCCTGCACATGATAGCCATCACCCTTGCGCCATACATGCGCCACGCCCAGTCCGGTTCCGGGGCCAATGATGCTGATCGTGCCACTATCGGCCAAGGGCTGTTCCGGCCCGGTCAGGTGCAGAAAATGCTCCGCCCCTGCCTGCGCGACGGCATGGCCCACGGCGCCAAAGTCGTTGACGATGACAAAGCGTTCCACATTCAGTTTTTCGCAGACCAGTGACCGCCGGATGATCCAGGGATTATTGGTCAGCTTGATCACATCGGCATCGACAGGCCCGGCAATCGCAATTGCGGCCGCGCGCGGCAAAGGCTTTCCGGTGATCCGGCCAAAATCTTCCCATGCGGTTTGAAAGCTCGCATGCTCGGCTGTCTTGAGCGTTACCGCCTCACCCAACGAGACAACACGCCCACCGGACACCTCGGCAATGGCGAAGCGGGCATGGGTGCCGCCGATATCGACCGAAACAATCTCCATCACAGACCTGCCGCCGCCAGCATCGCCGAACCGCCCTTTTCTGCCTCATCCGACCCGTTCCGCATCATTGCGAACAGCTCACGTCCCGTGCCGACATGATCCGACGGCATAGGCACGGCCATCCGGCCCGCCCATTCGGCCTCGTCGACAAGAACATTCAGCGCCCCGTCATTGGCGCACAGCCGGACCACATCCCCATCCTGCAATTTCGCAATGGCACCGCCGCGTGCAGCTTCAGGACTGAGGTGGATCGCTGCAGGAACCTTGCCCGACGCACCCGACATACGCCCATCGGTGACCAGCGCGACCTTGAAGCCCTTGTCCTGCAACACACCCAGTGGCGGGGTCAGCTTGTGCAATTCGGGCATGCCATTGGCGGCGGGTCCCTGGAACCGAATCACGACAATCACATCGCGGTCGAGTTCACCCGCCTTGAACGCAGCGAGCGCGTCATTCTGGTCGTGGAAGACCCGCACCGGCGCTTCGATGGTCCACCGCGCGGGGTCCACTGCGCTGGTTTTGAAAGTAGCGCGGCCCAGATTGCCGGTGACCAGACGCATCCCGCCATCAGGACTGAACGGGTTGGAGGGCGGGCGGAGCATCGATTCATCGGCGGTAACAGCCGGTGCCTCGCGCCAGCTCAGTTGCTCATCCTGCAAAACCGGTTCCTGCCCGTAAGCGGTCAGATCATCCGCCGCGACGGTCATGATGTCGCGGTGCAACAGCCCAGCATCCAGCAACTCACGGATCACATAGCCCATGCCGCCTGCCGCGTGGAAATGGTTCACATCGCCCGAACCATTGGGGTAAACACGCGCAATCAACGGCACAACCGACGACAACTGGTCGAGATCTTCCCAATCGATCATGATGCCTGCTGCGCGCGCGATTGCTGGAATATGCAGCGCATGGTTGGTTGATCCGCCCGTGGCCAGCAATCCCGCACAGGCGTTTATGATGGCCTTTTCATCGACACAAAGACCGAGCGGACGGTAATCGTCACCTTCCCAGCCAATTTCGGCGAGACGGTGCACCGCCGCGCGCGTCAATTCCGTTCGCAATTTGGTACCCGGATTGATGAAGGCCGCGCCGGGGATGTGCAGCCCCATGACTTCCATCATCATCTGGTTGGAATTGGCTGTTCCGTAAAAGGTGCAGGTCCCTGCCCCATGATAGGAAGCCGCTTCCGCATCCAGCAATTCTGCGCGGCCGACTTTGCCTTCTGCATAAAGCTGGCGAACCCGCTGCTTTTCCTTATTGGCGAGGCCGGACGGCATGGGGCCTGCCGGAATCAATATCGTTGGCAAATGGCCGAAGCGGAGTGCACCGATCAGCAAACCGGGCACGATCTTGTCGCAAATGCCTAGCATCGCGATGCTTTCGAACATACCGTGGCTCAACCCGACTGCGGTCGACATCGCAATCACATCGCGGCTGAACAGCGACAATTCCATCGAATCCTGCCCTTGCGTCACCCCGTCGCACATGGCCGGGGTGGAGCCTGCGACCTGCGCCGTGGCACCGACTTCGCGGGCGAATATCTTCATCTGTTCAGGGTAACGGCCATAGGGCTGATGCGCGGACAGCATGTCATTATAGGCGCTGATAATGCCGATATTCATCGCCTTGCCGCCTCGTATCGCGGCCTTGTCTTCACCGCTGGCGGCGAAGCCATGGGCGAGATTACCGCAGCTCAAGATGGGCCGGTTGACGCCCGCATCACGTTGCCGCGCAATCAGGTCCAGATAGGCGGCGCGTCCGGGCTTTGACCGTTCGATAACGCGAGCGGTCACCGCTTCCATGGTGGCGTTCAGCTTACTCATGCCAGCTTACTCCATCCCGTTCGGCAAGTGCGATGGCGGCATTGGGCCCCCAGCTGCCTGCGCCGTAATTTTTGGGTTTTAATCCGGTCGATTTCCAAAGTTCGCGGATGGCATCGACCCATTTCCATTGTGCCTCCACTTCGTCACGGCGCACGAACAGGGTCTGGTCGCCCTCGATCAGATCGAGCAGCAGCCGTTCATAGGCGATCCGGCGGCGCGACCCTGCAAAAGCGGTGGTAAGCGACAGGTCGAGTGGCACCTCGCGCAGCGTAACTCCGCCACGATCCAGACCGGGCTCTTTCGCCATCACCAGCAGGCGCACATATTCCTCCGGCTGCAACCGGATGATGAGCGTGTTGGCCTCCAACCGTCCGCCGCGCGCACCGAATACATTGTGCGGCACTGGTTTGAACTGGATGACAATCTCGCTCCGCCGTTCGGGCAGGCGCTTTCCGGTACGCAAGAAAAAGGGCACGCCCTGCCAGCGCCAATTATCGACATAGGCCTTGATCGCGACAAAGGTTTCGGTGTCGGATGGCTTGCCCAGATCGGAATCATAGCTCTTCACCGCCTCGCCCTTGACCGCGCCATCGCCATATTGGCCAGTCACGACATCACCCTCGGCAACGGGCCGCAGGGCGCGAAGCACCTTGACCTTCTCATCACGGATCGCCGTGGCGTCCAGATTGGCGGGTGGCTCCATTGCAGTCAGCGCCACAAGTTGCAGCATATGGTTCTGGACCATGTCGCGCAGCGCGCCGGTATCGTCATAAAAGCCGGCTCGTCCCTCCAGACCGACCGTTTCGCTGACAGTGATCTGCACATGCTCGATGGCGTTGGCGTTCCACAAGGGTTCGAACAGCATATTGGCAAAGCGCAGCGCCATCAGGTTTTGGACCGTTTCCTTGCCAAGATAATGGTCGATCCGGAATGTACGCTTTTCCGGGAAGACGGCGTTGACCGCATCGTTGATCTGGCAACTGCTGGCCAGATCATTGCCGAGCGGTTTTTCTAGACCGATACGCACATTGTCGCCGGCGAGGCCAGCGCTGTGCAGCCCCCTTATGGTGGGTTCGAACAACGAAGGGGCGGTCGACAGGAAGATGGACAAGCCGCCCGAAATGTCACCGATCTTCTCGGCCAGCGCGGCAAAGCCGTCCGGCTGTGACGCATCCAGCGCCTGATAATGGAGACGCTGCAAAAAGGCATCGATCATGCCTTCCGCCTTGCGGTCTTCCGGCAGAAATTCGCAAAGCGCGGTGCGGGCAAATTCACGGAACTCGGCATCGCTATAGGCGCTGCGTGCCGTGCCGAATATCCGCAAGGCGGGGTCGATCAATTCATCGGCGTGCAGCGCATAAAGTGAGGGCAGCAACATCCGCCGCGAAAGATCGCCGGTCGCGCCGAATAACAAGAGGGTCGAACTATGCTCGCTCATGCAGCCAATCTCCAACAATCGACGCATTGCGCGCGCCGATTACGTGCCATCCCTTAGCTTGCCGACCCCTCGCGTCTAGCGCTTATTCGTATGCACCGCGTTTAGCGGACCACCTGCGCCCTCTGCTCGGCTATTCCCATCGATAATATCACCGGATTTTCGGATTGCCGCACCTGAAAATCAGCCTTCCCGGACAGGCCGCGCCAACCGGATGCGATCAGCGATTGCGCCGTGGGCGCTCCCAATGTGGTTCCGGGACCGAGGACTATGATTTTGTCCGGTGCAAACTCCGCCGCCGCGACCTGAACCGCGCGGGTGAAATCATAGGTCCGGTTCAATTGCGCGCCCAAAGTATAGTCATAGATCGCCGCCGGATCGAACGCCTTGGGCGACCAGAGCCTCCCCTGCCCATCCACCGCTGACAGCGCACCGCACCCGAAATCCGCCGGCGGATTGGCGGCCCGCGCCATGTTCGGGATATGGTCGAGCAGCGGGCTGTGGAAAGCCGCATGATTCATCAGGCGCATGGGGAAGCGGTCGTCCTTAGGCAGACGCTCCGACACCCATTTCAGGCCCTTATCATCCGCCGCGAAAACGACCATGCCGCCCAGATGGATGGAAATATGGACTTCTATATCAGATAGTGATGCAGCTTCTTCGCATATCTCACTGACTAACTTAATTTTTTCAGGATCGGTGCGCCAGTCGGCATCGACAATCGACCAGACAATCTGCCCGCCGAAGCCGTGCTTATGCATCATCCCGCCCATATTGTTGACTAGCCGCGCACCACCTTCGAAATCGAGTATTCCGGCGCAGGCCAGAGCCAGATACCAGCCCATCGAATTGCCGGTGACTGCAACGATGTCATAGCGTCCCCGGTCAATCGCCGCGAAATCGGCCAAGGCGCAGGCGTAGATCAGCAGGGATGCATTATCGCCGGTCATGTGCACCGATGGCGCATATTTCTCTGCACCGTCCAGCTCGGAAATCGGCACCTGCCCCAGCGAACGGCGGAGCGCGTCCAGTTGTTCGACCATCGCCCAGCGGTCGGCATGATGGGTTTTCAGATACCCCAGTTCCGGTGCATTATAGGTGCCACGTCCGGGGCAGACGACTAGCGCAGTCTCTTTCATGCCACGGCCGCCTTTGCTGCTGCGATGATCGACTCGCGGCTGGGCAACACCAGCTCCGCGGCGGGACCCAAAGGTATGAAGCAATCCTCGGCGGTGATCCGGTGCGTCACATCGCCGCGTCCGGCCTCGGCCAGGATCGTCATCAGCTTCTCGCTCAAACTGCCTGTCCGGCGGCTTTCATCGACGATCAGGATATTCCGGCAATCGGCGACAGCCGCAACGATGGCGGCATCGTTCAACGGGTGCAGCCAGCGCAAGTCGATGATCCGCAGATCAATGCCCGATGCGCGCAATTCAGCCTCTGCTTGCTGCGAAAGATAATAACCATTTCCGTAGGTTATGATCGCAAGTTCTGATCCATTCCCATGTTGATGAAGTTCACCGAAGTTTATGCTCTGCGATTCTGCGGGCGCAACATAAGGCGCCGTCCACTCCCCATCGTTCGCTTCCACCAAATCGGTGGTATGGTAAAGCGCGATGGGTTCAACAAATACAACCACCTTGCCATCTTCATGCGCCATCCGGACACATTCGCGCAGCATGGCCGGGGCGTCGGCGGCATTTGAGGGACAGGCGACGACGATGCCCGGAATATCGGTCAGTACCGCAAGGCTATTGTCGTTATGGAAATGCCCGCCAAAGCCCTTTTGGTAGGGAAGTCCGGCGATGCGAAGCACCATGGGATTGCGGTATTGGCGGTTGGAGAAGAAGGACAGAGTCGCCGCCTCGCCGCGAATCTGATCCTCGGCATTGTGTAAATAGGCCAGAAACTGGATTTCCGGGATCGGCACAAAGCCATTATGCCCCATGCCGATGGCGAGGCCTAATATGGTCTGTTCGTCGAGCAATGTATCAAATACCCGCGCCGCGCCAAATTTATCCTGCAAGCCTTGGGTAACCCCATACACCCCGCCCTTGCGCGCCACATCTTCGCCGAACAGTGCGACATTGGGGTAACGCTGCATGAGGTCAGCAAGCGCAAAGTTGATGGATTTCGCCAGCGTGACAGGCTTGGCCAAATTGCGCTGATCCTTGGCAAACAGCGCGTCCCTCGCCGATGCATCGGGTAAAGGCGGCGATGCTTTGAAGCCCTGTATGGGTTCAATCGACGTCATGACGTCAGCGGCGGTCTCGATCCGTGGTTTCGCCAGTGCGTCCTGCGCCACGCGATCGACGCGGGCGCGCATATCCTGATAGCGGCCGACGATTTCTTCCCCCGAAAACCCCGCCTGTTCATGCAAAATGCGGGCGCTGTGTAGTAACGGGTCCTGCGCCTCTGCGGCCTCAATATTGGCGAGCGCGGAATAGCTCGCTTCCACATCTGCACCGGCATGGCCCATCAATCGCACCGTCCGCATATGCAGGAAGACAGGCCGCCGCCGAGACCGGGCAAATCGCACCGCTTCCCGGCATCCGCGCACCGCGTCATTCAGGTCAGCCCCGTCGCATTGGATGTAATGCAGCGCAGGCCGGTGCGCGAAATTCGCTTCGATCCAGCCGCCCGGTGTGCGGACCGATATCCCGATGCCATTATCTTCACACAGGAAGATGATCGGCATCGGCAAATGCTGATACGCCGCCCAACAGGCCGAGTTGAACGCCCCTTGCGATGTCGAATGGTTCGCCGATGCATCACCGAAGGAGCACAGGATCACCGCATCATGCGGCAGCACGGCGTCCGCAAGTTTCAACCGCTGTGCCATCCCCAAAGAGTGCGCCGCACCCACGGCCTTGGGCAGATGCGAGGCAATGGTGCTGGTTTGCGGAGGTACGAACGTATTGGCGCAACCCAATACCTTGTGCCTTCCGCCTGATATCGGATCATCGGCAGCGGCAGCAAAAGACAGAGCCATGTCGTATAACGGGGTCAGACCGCCGAACTGCTTCTTACGCTGGATGAGAAACGCGGCATCCCGATAATGCAGGAACGCCATATCGGTATGCCGCGTCGCCGCCGCCATCGCTGCGGTGCCTTCATGGCCGGAACTGCCGATCGAATAAAATGTCTTCCCCTTGGACCGGCGCGCCCACAAATCGAGATGGCGGCTCATGATCTGGGTGTCGAACAGGTCGACCAGTTGGGGAGCCGAAATTGAAAATGGTGCAATATTGCTGCGCGGTGCAGGAAAATCCTGGGCTGCAACACGACGCACAAACGCGTCATCGATGATGGTGGGTCGATCAAACATAATGTCGAAGTGAATAACGAACCGACACGCAAAAGCCACACCAAATCGCAATATTCAATCGCCTGATTAAATTGCTGGATTTGTAAAAATTCTTCGATAGGATGTTGATTGAGAGAGAGCTTATTCCCCGGGAAAACCCAGTGAATTGGTAAGTGACTGCTGGATCGAGACGAACAGAAAATGTCGCAAAATCCACAGTCAATATGGAGGAGAGAGAGAAATGCGTCGTTTTAACCGTATCATGACGGCTGCGCTTTGCAGCACGATTTGCAGCACTTTAGTCGCACCCGCCGCGTTCGCACAGCAGCCGGCGGCGGAAGAAGATGGTGATGAACCGATCATCGTGACCGCAACCTTACGCGCCATGGACGTTCAGGACATTCCCCTTGCCGTGACCGCTGTCGCGCCGGAAGCCCTTGAGCGCGAAGGTGTTTCGGACATTAAAACCCTGTCCTCAATCTCACCGAGCTTCAACATCCAGTCGTCACAAACCGAAACCCAAGGTACCTCGATCAAAATTCGCGGCGTCGGCACAACCGGTAATAACACCGGTTTGGAAAGCTCAGTCGGCGTATTCATCGACGGCGTCTACCAATCACGCCCCGGCGTTGCCCTCGGTGACCTTGTCGATCTCGAACGGCTCGAAATTTTGCGTGGTCCGCAAGGCACATTGTTTGGGCGCAATACATCGGCGGGTGCGCTCAACATCACGACAAAGCGGGCCAACCTTTCCGAATTTGAAGGTTTTGCCAACGCATCTTATGGCAATTTCAACTTCATCAATGTGCAAGGCGGCATCAGCGTCCCACTCGCACAGGATGTTGCCGCATTCCGTCTATCGGGAACCTATCGCAAACGTGACGGCTTTTTGAAAAGCTCCACGGGCGCGGAAAGCAACAATCGTGACCGGTACATGCTGCGCGGCCAACTCTATGTTGAACCCAATGCCGATGTCAGCATCCGGTTACTCGCCGATTATTCCAAGGTAGACGAAAATTGCTGCGATGCGGTGATTGTTCGCGAAACCGAATTGGCACCGTTCTTTGCTTTCCACGGATTGGCCTCGGACGGGGTCGATCAATCGGGTCCGTCCGCGCTTAAAAATCTGGCTACCAATGCCCAGCAATTCATAAATGGTGCCGAACAATGGGGCGTTTCGGGTGAGTTGAAATGGGACCTTGGTGGCGCCAAAATGACCTATATCGGTTCGTATCGGAACTTTGAATCCAATTCGACACAGGAATCCGATTTCGTCTCACTCGCCATTTTCACGACCGGCGCTGGTGGCCAAAATTCCCGTCCCGGCATTTTGCCATCGGGTAACCGGATCAAGACGATGACCCACGAACTGCGGTTTCAGGGAACGGCGTTTAACGATCATCTCGACTGGTTGATCGGTGGTTTCTATTCGACGGAAGATATTGTCGAAGACCAGACCATGACATTCGGGACCGATTACCAACGGGCCAATAGTGCGTTTAACTTTGCCAACACCCTTGGGGTTAATCCGCTCTTTGCCCTTACAGCTTTGGGCAATGGCGGAATTCCGGTAAACTCGGCGGGTGCCTTTGCGGAAAACCGTTTCAGTCAGGACGCCAAAAGCTTCTCGATCTTCACCCATAATGTGATCAATTTTACCGACAAATTGAGCCTGACCCTGGGCGCACGTTATGTGGACGAGAAAAAGACCGCATCTTTCGACCAGTTGAATTCTGTAAATGGGGCCTGTCAGGCAAGTGTGAACGCAGTCTTTAACGGCGGCTTTAACGCAGCTTTCGCGGCGCTTCCGGCGGCGACGAGAAATGGGATCATCAATGGCGTTGTCGGTCTCAACTGCTTCCCATTTGCAGCGCCCGTCACCCTGGCTGGTCCTGGCGGCGGCCTTGCCAGCAACTTCCTGCCATTGCCCCGTGAATGGTCGAATGTCTTCAAAGACGATGAAATTACCTACACGGCGCAAGTCGGATATAAAGCCAACCCCGACCTGTTGTTTTATGCCGGGTACAGCCACGGCTTCAAATCGGGCGGTTTCAACCTTGATCCCACCGCTGCAAACCTGACCAATTCCGGCGCTGTATTGGCCGGTGCCGGAACGGTTGCACCGATCTTTGCCGATCCACGGTTCAAATCTGAAAAAGTGAACCAGATCGAAATCGGGGTGAAAGGCACCTTCGGTCCGATCAAGGCGAACCTTGCCTTGTTCGATATGAAGATGAGCGATTTCCAGGTTCTGGAATTCACCGGCGTCCAGTTCCTGACGTTCAACGTCAATTCCGCCCGTTCAACGGGGGCGGAGCTGGAATTGTTCGGTGACTTCGGCAATTATGTGAAGGGCAATCTGGCCCTGACCTATGCCGATGCACGCTATCCGAGCAATTGCGCCGACGGTGTTGCGCCCGCTGCGCTGGGTTCAGTCACCCGGCTATGCGGTCAAGACCTGACCAATGCGCCGAAATTCACCGGGGTCATCGGGCTGACCTATGATGGTCCGCTCAACAGCTCGGGTTGGGGATTACTGGTCAATGGCAGCATGAACTACTCGGACAGCCGCACCACGCGGACTATTGATCTCGACACCAATGGTCTTCCGGTTCCGCTCGCGCGGCAGGAAAATTATTTCAAGATGAATGCGCGCATCGGCCTCACCACGCCCGATGGACGTTTTACCTTTGAACTGTGGGGCACCAACCTGTCGAACGAGATTACCCGTGGCATCACCGCCAACACGCCTCTGCGTGGTGGTGCAGGTACAAGGTCCTTGATCGGCTTTATCGAAGAACCCCGCATGTACGGCGTAACAGTCCGCGCCAAGTTCTAAGAAACAAAAGCAAAAGGGGCGGCCTTCCCAAGCGGAGGCCGCCCCTTTTTTGTTGGTCGTGCGGAACAGAACCAAAGTCGAAGGACCGTCACCCTGAACTTGTTTCAGGGTCTATCGTGCAGCGGCAACCCAAGTGTTAAGGTAACAATGGCAGGGCGTCGCCAATTGGCTTGCCACGACAGAGCAGAAATTGACTGACGAATGGACCCTGAAACAAGTTCAGGGTGACGGGTAGGGTATAATAAGAGCGACTTCACGTCCTAACCGCTGTGACTTGGTCACGAATCAGGCTGTCCCCCTCAACTTACTCCCATACCCAATCCGTTCGCATCGAGCGCATTCGAGATGCCATGCGTAAGCGCGCTACCGATAGGTGTCTCGACTTCGCTCGGCACGAACGGGAGGGTTTAACAGGTTTTGGCGTCCCTATGCCGCCGCTTTATACAGCGTCGCCCCCGTGTCGGCCATTTCGCGGAAGCTTTTGGGCGGGGCGAAGCGGTTGCCGAAACGCTGGGCAAGGCTGTCGGCGGTTCGCACGAAGTTTTCTAACCCAACGGTGTCGATATAGCTCATCGGACCGCCAGTATAAGGCGCAAAGCCCCAGCCGAAAATCGCACCCAGATCCGCGCTTTGCGGATCGCGCACGACGTCCTCTTCAAAGCATTGGGCCGTAGCGATCAACTGAATGTAGAGAAGCCGTTGTTTGACCTCTTCAACGCTCGGCTGGTTTTCCGCCAGCGGATAATGATCGGCCATACCCTTCCAAAGGCTCAGGCGCTCGCCCTTTTCATCATAGTCATAAAAGCCCGAACCGAAGCGACGGCCTTTACGGCCCAGCTTCACTACCATCAGTTCCATGAAATCTTCGGTCCCGCTTGGCTGGTAAGCATCGCCCAATTCCTTCTTGGTCGATTGCATCACGTCATAGCCCAGCTGCAACGTGGTCTCGTCGAGCAACGCCAGCGGACCGATGGGCATGCCCAGCAACTTAGCCGCATTTTCGATCAGGGCAGGCTTCACGCCCTCGGTCACCAGCTTCATCGCCTCGCCCATATAGGGCGGGAAGACGCGGTTGGTGAAGAAACCGCGTACGTCCTTGACGACGATCGGGGTCTTCTTGATCTTTGCATTATAGTCAAATGCTGCTGCCAAAGCGCGGTCGCCCGACAGTTCGCCCGGAATGATTTCCAGCAACGGCATCTTTTCGACCGGCGAAAAGAAATGCAGTCCGATGAACAGTTCCGGACGGACCGAATTTTTCGCAAGGCCGGTGATGGGCAAGGTTGACGTGTTGGAGGCGAATACGACGTCGGGGCGAATGACCGCCTCTGCCTTTTTGATGACGTCCGCTTTTACGTCGGGGCGTTCGAACACGGCCTCGATAATCAGGTCGACATCTTTCAGATCGTCATAATTATCCGTCGGCGTGATGCGAGCCATAAATGCCTCGCCCGCTTCCTTCGACATTTTGCCACGGCCCACGGCCTTGTCGATAATCTTGCGGCTGTAATCGACCGCCTTGTTGGCGTCTTCAAGGCTGCGGTCGAGAACGACGACATCCATGCCGCCTTTGACCGTCACATGGGTGATGCCCGATCCCATCAGGCCGCCGCCCAATACGCCGACTTTCTTGATTTCGACAGGCGGCACATCCTTGGGGCGACCAGCGCCCTTTTCCGCAGCCTGTTTGTTGATGAACAGCGTGCGGATCATATTCTTCGCCTGGCTGCCCGAAAGCAGCTTGGTGAAATATTTCGATTCCACGCGAAGCGCCGTGTCGAACGGCAGGATAGAGCCTTCATACAGGCAGGACAAGATCGCCTTGACGGCATCGAAATTGCCCTTGCTTTCCTTGTGCGCCATGGCGTTCAGGCCGACGAAAAGCTGAACCGAGCGTGGGTCCATTGCGCCTGCACCGCCGGGGAATTTGAAATCTTTCTTATCCCAAGGTGCAGTGACCTTTGGATTGGCCCTTACCCAAGCCTTGGCATTGGCGATCAGGTCGGCAGCCGGAACTACCTCATGGACCAGACCCTGCGCCTTTGACGTTGCGGGATCGAGCGACTTGCCCTGAATGATCATCATGGCTGCATTTTGAAGGCCAATCAGGCGAGGTGTACGCTGGGTGCCGCCGCCGCCAGGCAACAGGCCAACCATCACTTCGGGCATGCCGAGCTGGATTTTCGGATTGTCGGCAACAACGCGATAATGGCACGCGAGCGCGAGTTCCAAGCCACCGCCCAGTGCAAGACCGTTGAGCGCGCAGGCGACCGGCTTTGCCGAGGCCTGACCGCTGGTCAATGCCTTGGCGGTCTGTCCACCGGCTTCCATTTTACGCAGCAAGGCGTTCAAGGCAAACGCCTGATCAAAGGCTTCTTTCGTGCTATTCGCCTTTGCCCCGCCAAGCATGGTGAGGTCTGCGCCCGCGAGGAATCCGGTAGCTTTGCCGGATGTGATGACGGCACCCTTGACCGCGTCGTTGGTTGTGAAATCTTCGACCCACGCGCCGAATTCGGCAATCAGGTCGCCATTCCAGACATTCATGGTCGCGCCGGGAAGGTCGATGGTGACAAGCGCGATGCCGTCGCTGTCGATGTCGACGGAAAAAGTTTTGTAAGTCATGTTCTAAATCCCGATCAATTCACGCGTTCGATGATAGTCGCAGTGCCCATGCCGGCGCCGATGCACAGGGTGGTGAGTGCGGTCGATTTTCCGGACCGTTCCAGTTCGTCCAGTACGGTGCCCAAGATCATCGCGCCGGTTGCACCTAGTGGATGCCCCATCGCAATCGCGCCGCCATTCACGTTGATATCGCCATGGTCGATGTTCAGCGCTTCCATGAAACGCAGGACGACGGCAGCAAATGCTTCGTTCAATTCCCACACATCAATGTCGCCCTTGTCCATTCCGGCGCGCGACAAAGCCTTTTGCGCGGCGAATTCGGGGCCGGTCAGCATGATCGAGGGTTCCGATCCGATGGAGGCCATTGAAACAATGCGTGCGCGCGGTTTCAAGCCAATCCGTTCGCCTGCTTGCCTGTTACCAATCAACACCGCAGCCGCGCCGTCGACAATGCCTGAACTGTTTCCGGCATGATGGACATGGTTGATCTTCTCCACCTCTGGATAGCGCATCATGGCAATATCGTCGAAGCCGGGCATCATTGTTCCCATCATCTGGAATGCGGGTGCCAAAGCGCCAAGCGATTGCATATCCGTTTCGGGACGCATCAGCTCATCATGATCAAGGATCACCTCGCCAATCACATCGCGGATCGGCAGGATGGATTTGGCGAAACGCTTTTCACCCCATGCTGTTGCCGCGCGTTTTTGGCTCTCGACTGAATAGGCATCAACATCATCGCGGCTATATCCATAGATCGTCGCGATCAGGTCGGCGGATATACCCTGCGGAATGAAATAATTGGCGATGGCGGAACGAGGGTCGATAGGCCATGCGCCACCGTCCGATCCCATGGGCACGCGGCTCATCGATTCAATACCGCCGCCAATGGCGAGATCGCATTCGCCCGATTTGACCTTGGCCGCCGCGATATTCGACGCCTCAAGCCCTGAACCGCAGAACCGGTTTACCTGAATACCTGAAGTGGTGTGCGCGTAGCCCGCCTGAAGCGCGGCTGTGCGGGTGATAACCGCACCCTGTTCGCCGACCGGCGAGACGCAACCAAAGGCGATATCTTCCACTGCATCGGGCGCCAGACCGTTACGGTCGCGCACGCTAGCCAGCACTTGGGCGGCCAGATCAAGCGGCGTTATCTCGTGCAATGCGCCGTCTGAGCGGCCTTTACCGCGCGGGCTTCGTACCGTGTCATAGATATAGGCTTCGGTCATAATCAGTCCTTGTTTGCGACCACGGCACCCGCCGCGATCAATTGGGTTATTTCAGGGTCAGTCATTCCTGCTTCGCCGAGAATCGACGCATAGTTACCGCCTTTTGTTGCAATTTCGAAATGGGTAGCCAGCGGCTGCGTTGCAAGGCGCGGCGCGATTTGCGGGTGCAGCCAGCGGCCATCCTGCAGGACTGCCTGCCGTTCCGCATTGGCGGGGTGTGCTGCGGCTTCGACATAGTCCAGCACCGGCGTGACGCAGGCATCGGTCCCGGCAAAAATCGCCTCCCACTCATCACGGGTTTTGGTCGCGAACACATCTTCCAGCATTTCGTGCTGCTTGGCCCGGGCGGCCATGTCATGCTGATGCCCGAACGCTTCCCGATCAATGGGCAGACGCTCCATCATCGCGGCGAAGAATTGCGATTCTATACAGCCTACCGCCATATATTTGCCGTCCGCCGTCATGTAACAACGATAGAAAGGCGCAGCGCCGTCGAGCATATTGGCCTCGCGCTTGGTCTGCCATTGCCCGAGACCCGCCATGCCGTGGACAAAGCTCATCAGGCTGTGTGTGCCGTCGATGATCGCGGCGTCTACGATATTGCCCTTGCCGGTCCGCCCTCGCTCAACCAGTGCCGCCAATATGCCGGTCAGCAAGAACATCGAACCGCCGCCAAAGTCGCCGACCATGTTGAGCGGCGGGAAGGGCGGTTGTCCGTCCTTGCCAATGGCGTTCAGGACGCCGGTCATGCTGATATAGTTGATGTCGTGCCCGGCCATATGGCTCCACGGACCGCTTTGGCCCCAGCCGGTCATGCGCCCATAAATGAGGCCGGGATTGACCGCGTGGCACGCTTCTGGCCCGACACCCATGCGCTCGGTCACGCCGGGACGCAGTCCTTCGATCAGCACATCGGCCTTCGCCACAAGCTTAAGCAAGGCATCCACCGCTTCGGCTTTTTTGAGGTCGAGAACGATCGACCGCTTGCCGCGACCATCAACCGCCTTGGGCATGCCGCCGCCCGGCCGGTCGATCACAACCACATCCGCGCCCATATCTGCCAGCAATTGTCCGGCATAGGGACCGGGACCAATACCGGCCAGTTCAATGACCATGATACCAGCTAGCGGGCCGGTCTTGGCAGAGGAATCAGTCATGGCATCCTTCCGTTACGGAACAGGCGGCACAGATATTTAACCGCACGATTAACCGCGGTTCCTTACCCCGTCCTTCAGGTTGACGCAAGCGTCAACTAGCGGTTTTGCCGCCCCTCGATCAGCGCATCCACCACGCTGGGATCCGCTAGGGTCGACGTATCGCCCAGCGCGGCAAAGTCATTTTCCGCAATCTTGCGTAATATCCGCCGCATAATCTTACCCGACCGCGTCTTTGGCAGGGCGGTGGTGAAATGGATATGGTCGGGCGATGCAATTGGGCCGATTTCGATACGGACCTGCTGCCGCAATTCGGCGTGCAGTTCGTCCGACGGCTCCTCGCCCATGTTGAGCGTGACATAGCAGTAAATGCCCTGCCCCTTGATATCATGCGGGAAACCAACAACCGCCGCCTCGGCTACCTTGTCGTGCAGGACGAGTGCGCTTTCGACTTCGGCGGTTCCCATGCGATGGCCGGAGACATTGATAACATCGTCCACCCGGCCCGTGATCCACCAATAGCCGTCCTCATCGCGGCGACAGCCGTCGCCTGTGAAATATTTGCCCTTATAGGTCGAAAAATAGGTCTGCACAAAACGGTCATGATCGCCATATACCGTGCGCGCCTGCCCGGGCCAGCTATGCGTGATGCACAAATTGCCGCTTGTCGCGCCGCCAACCTGCTCATCTGCCAGCACGGCACCTTCGGCATCGACCAGTTGCGGGCGGATGCCGAAAAAGGGCCGGCCTGCGCTACCCGGTTTCATGCCATGCGCGCCGGGCAGCGTTGTGATCATCACCCCGCCGGTTTCGGTCTGCCACCAGGTATCGACGATGGGCAGTTTCCCTTCACCCACCGTCGCATGATACCAGCGCCATGCTTCGGGGTTGATCGGCTCACCCACCGTACCCAAAAGCCGGAGCGATTGCCGCGACCGTGCCTTCACAGGCCCGTCGCCGTCGCGCATCAAGGCCCGCAAGGCTGTGGGCGCGGTGTAGAAAATGTTAACCTGATGCCGATCAATAATGTCCCAGAAGCGTCCGCTGTCGGGATAACTCGGTATCCCTTCGAAAATCAGGCTGGTCCCGCCATTTTGCAGAGGACCATACACCACATAACTATGCCCCGTGACCCAACCGATATCCGCCGAGCAGAAAAAGACTTCGCCGGGTCGATAATCGAACACATAATGGAACGTCGCCGCAGTCCATACCGAATAGCCGCCTACCGTATGCAGCACGCCCTTGGGCTTTCCGGTCGAACCCGACGTATAAAGAATGAACAACGGGTCTTCAGAATTCATGGGCTCGCAGGGGCACTCGCCCGACACCTGCATGTCGTGGAACCAATGGTCGCGTCCCTCGTGCATCGCAACGGCTTCGCCCGTGTGCTGCACGACCAGCACCGCATCGACCCCGCCAACCTTTTCCAGCGCAGCGTCGATATTCGCCTTCAACGGCACCGACTTGCCACCCCGGACGGCGCTATCGGCGCAGATAACAAAGCGGCTGGCGCAATCTTCGATCCGTCCGGCGATGGCTTCGGGCGAGAAACCGCCAAAGACAACGCTGTGCACCGCGCCAATCCGCGCGCAGGCCAGCATCGCGACCGCACCCTCGGCACACATGGGCATATAGATTGTAACCCGGTCGCCCTTGGCAACACCCAACTGTTTGAGCGCATTGGCCATACGGATGACTTCGCCCTGCAATTGGGCATAGCTGACATGGCGGGCATCCTTTGCGGGATCATCCGGTTCAAAGATAAAGGCAACCGCATCGCCGCGTCCGGCAGCAACATGGCGGTCCACCGCATTGTGGCACAGATTCAGGACGCCATCTTCATACCATTTGATCGACACGGGATCATAACACCAGTTCGCGATTTTCGTGGGCGGCGTGAACCAGTCGATACGATCGGCCTGCTTTGCCCAAAAGGCGTCGGGATCGGTGATGCTTTCGGCATAGAGCCGGTCATAATCCGCGGCGGAGCAATATGTGTGATTGGTCGCGCTTTCGGGAACGGGAAACCAGTCCTGATGCTCACTCACTTGCTCTCTCCTGCGCTGGGTGTGAAACACCATAGCGCATAGGTGCAGTCGGCAAGCATATTCAAGACTAAAGAACAGCGCTGCTAATATTCAACCCAAAACTGGTAATTACTAGCTCTGCCTGCATTCTCAGGCATATTCGATAGATTGCACAAAAGTTCGACTTTGTTCGCTTATTCCCTTTGCCGAAACCAGTAGCATAGCGGAAACACGCGCCAATTCACCCGCGCTTGAATTCACCTGACTGGCACGCGCACCGATATCTTTTGCCCGAGCGCTGATTTCTGAAGTTGCATCGGCGGCCTGCTCGACAAATCCCGCGATCACCAGACTGGTCGCACTTTGTTCGTCGACGGCCGTTTCGATTTGCTCGGAAATCGTGCTGATCTGTTCCATGGCATCTACAATTTCCCGATGTCCCACCAGAACATCATCCACAGTCCGGCCAATTTTGCCCACTTTCTTGGAAACTTCCTCTGCCGAAACTTTCGTTTGATTTGCCAATTGCTTGATTTCGCTCGCCACCGCGACAAAACCATGATTATCAGCATCTTGCCGAACTGCCTCGATTTGTGCGTTTAGCGCCAGAAAATTGGTCTGTTTCCCGACTTTGTGGATGACGTCAATTATACCGCCAATTTCGACCCCGCCATCAGCCAATGCTTTCATTTGTGGGTCAGCAGAATCAATAACGCTTTTGGTTCGGGTGCGAACCATTTTCGCTTCACTCGCTGCAACCGCAAGCTGTTCAAGCGCGTAGGCCAGCTTATGCCCTCTTTCATTGACATCTTGAAGCCCCATTGAGGACTGGGCCGCGCCAGATGCGACGTCTTGTGCCGCATTGGTCATCTCCCGCGCCTGATTTCCTAAGGATTCGGACAGGCTATTCACTTGATTGGCCGTTTCGGAAATTTGACCTGACAACGCCAAAATATGTTGCGTAAAATCCTGCCCATATTTTGCGATTTTTTCCGCCCGTTTTATTCTGCCTTGGGCAAGAAGCTCCAATAAACGGTCACCGCTTAACGTTTCCCGAAATTGTCCTTGTGTGACTAAAACCAATCCCGGACTGTCCGAATAGCGGGAAAAAGCCCCCATCAACGCCGCGCTATCCTGACCATATTCGGCCACCGCGCAATCCCTTATCAGGCCGGTAATGTCACTCCCAAAACCTGGATTGGACATTAAGGCGTGCCCAAATGGATTAAACAACAAATCGCGAATATCAATTTCACGGATTACACCAACTGGGATTCCAGTATCATCGACAACGGCCAAAAGCCGCATTGCCCGATTAACCCGAAATTTTTCGAGCGTGTCACGAAGTGTGTCGGTAGGAAGAACGGAGAGGAACGAACAGTCGTCGCTTTTCTCAAATCGCGATATATGCTGCATTTGTTCGCCCTGAATGCGTGTTTTACACCTGCGAAGTACAGCGCCTATGGTTAATGACAGGTTATGATTTTCGGAAAGATTTTACAATTTCGCACATCGTCATGGATTAGATCCTCCAATTGCCACGCCCTATTCCCATATTGTCATTCCCGCGAAGGCGGGTATCCACCGAAGGACCTTGCAGCCCAAAATTCGCTTTTAGTTCACGCAGAGACTCAACAGATGCGAAGAAACCCCTTGGTGTCTTCGTGCCCGCTTTTTTTCGATAGGCCAGACCATGGATTCCCGCCTTCGCGGGAATGACAGTATTTTAGATAGTCATTTACAGGACCACAAAATGCCCAAATTACAGAATAAATCCGCCCTCGTCACAGGCGGCGCGCGCGGAATTGGCGCGGCCATCGCCCGCCGCTTTGCTCAGGAAGGCGCCCATGTCATAATCGGCGACATCGACGCCGAAGCTGGATCGGCACTGGCCGCAGAAATCGGTGGCCGCTTTTTCCCGCTGGACGTGGCATCCGAGGCAGATTGGCAGAATCTGGCCCGCGCAATTCCCGAAATCGACATTGTCGTCAATAATGCCGGGATCACAGGGTTCGAAGACAGCCCCGGCCCGCACGACCCCGAACACGCCAGTTTAGCCGAATGGCACCGTGTACATGCCGTGAACCTGGACGGCACCTTTTTGGGATGCCGCTATGCGATTGGCGCGATGCGGGCGAAGGGGGCTGGCGCGATCATCAATATGTCGTCCCGCTCCGGCCTTGTCGGCATACCGGGCGCGGCCGCCTATGCCTCGTCCAAGGCCGCCATTCGCAACCACAGCAAATCCGTCGCGCTTTACTGCGCGCAACAGGGGCTCAACATCCGCTGCAACTCGATCCATCCAGCGGCCATTTTAACGCCCATGTGGGAGGCATTGATCGGCGATGGTCCGGACCGCGAGGACCGCAAGGCGGCTATGGTCGCTGATACGCCGCTAAAGCGGTTTGGCACAGTCGAAGAAGTGGCCGCCATCGCCCTGATGCTCGCGTCGGATGACGCCACCTATATGACCGGCAGCGAGGTCCATCTGGATGGCGGACTATTGGCCGGATCAGCGGCGTCGCCGGGGGGATAGGCGGCAATTTGGTATGGTATCTGTAATGTAAAAATCCAAACAATGTAAAGAATAAATAGTGCTGCTACTTATTCTTTACATTTCAGATTTATTACTTCATCATCTTTGATATTTTGATAAAATAACAAATATAGATTTATAAATTTACTTGCCTTGAATGCAGAGGATGCTTAGCTGCCTTCACCTAAATGGGGAGGGCACATCTATGAAAAAAATGATTCTTATCGGCTTGCTTGCAACGGCAATGCCATTCAATGCCAACGCACAAACTGCACCAGCGCCCGCAAATACAACGATCAGCGTCAAGCCTTTAGTATCCGAACCTGGCCCCGATGCATCGACGCGTGTGGTCCGAGGCGGTGCCCAGGTGCGCGTGCAATTTCTTCACGAAATCACAACCGAAGACAAGGCATCCAAAGTCGGTGATCGCCCTCGCTTGGAAGTTGCCGAAAATGTTGTCGTTGACGGCGTTACGGTCATTCCTAAAGGCACACCTGTTGTCGGTGAATTGACGGCGGTTCGTAATAAAGGAATGTGGGGCAAATCCGGCAAGTTGGAAGGTCGGGTTTTGAACATGACCCTGAATGGCCGTACCGTGCGAATGTCGGGTGCGTTTGATGACAAGGGAGTCACGGGGACCGCAGGCGTAGTCGCTGCGGTCGCATTTGTTCCGGTTGTCGGTTTTTTTGTGACTGGCACCAGCGCACGCATCCCGGCCGGCGGACAGGTCAGCGCGTTTATCGATGAGGACATCGTCTTCACCGTAACGCCTGCCTCTGCCCCTGCCCCGATGGAAGTAGCAGCTCCTACCGCCGCAGATACCACGACTGCAGTTTCTCCAGCAAATAATTGATATTTATTAGAATTTTGTAATATGGGCAGCTTCTCAAAAGGGGGCTGCCCGTTTTAGTTGGAGCCTGCAAAGTAGTTTTTAAAATCGCAGTTACCCACTATCGTCAATCCACATCCTCAACCGCGACCGCCTCACCCGTCACACGCTGCGCCAATGCGGCGGCGATGAAGCTGTCGAGGTCGCCGTCCAGAACGTCTGATGGCGTCGGTGACGTGACTCCGGTGCGTAGATCTTTTACCATCTGATAGGGTTGCAGAACATAGGAACGGATCTGATGGCCCCAGCCGATTTCGGTTTTGGCCGCATATTCGCCCGAAGCAACCTCTTCCCGCTTGCGTAATTCGGCCTCATACAGGCGGGCCTTCAACATACCCATCGCGGTGGCGCGGTTCTTGTGCTGGCTTCGGTCGTTCTGGCTCGCGACCACAATGCCTGAAGGCTTGTGGGTTATACGGACTGCGGAATCGGTGGTGTTAACGTGCTGTCCACCTGCACCCGACGCGCGGTAGGTGTCGATTTTCAGGTCACCTTCGTTGATTTCGATATCGATATTGTCGTCGATGACGGGATAGACCCAGACGCTGGAAAAGCTGGTGTGCCGCTTGGCCGCACTGTCATAGGGCGAAATGCGGACGAGACGGTGCACGCCGCTTTCGGTCTTGGCATAGCCATAGGCGTTTTCGCCCTTCACCAGCATGGTGGCGGATTTGATGCCTGCCTGATCGCCCGCCTGATAATCCACCATTTCGACTCTGTATCCGCGCTGCTCCGCCCAGCGATAGTACATCCGCTGCAACATTTCGGCCCAATCCTGGCTTTCGGTACCACCTGCGCCTGCGTGGATTTCGATGAAGGTGTCGTTGCCGTCGGCCTCACCCGACAACAGGGCCGAAACCTTGTCGCGGTCAGCACGGTCCGCCAAAGCCTTGAGCGAAGCGGCACCTTCGTCGGCGAGGGCGGCGTCGCCCTCCATTTCTGCAAGCTCGATCAATTCGACAGTACCGCCTTTGTCGGCGTCGATTTCGCGCACAGTAGCGATGGCCGCATCCAGACGGCGGCGTTCGCGCATCACTTCTTCGGCCGCCTTGGGATTGTCCCACAGCGTCGGATCTTCGACCTTGGCGTTCAATTCGTCCAGGCGACGCAGCGCGCGATCCCAATCAAGCGACATCTTGACGAGATTAAGGGCAGCATCAATGCGGGCAACATAGCCTTCTGCGTCGGCGCGCATGGGGAAACTCCAAAGGGAATGAAATCAGGTTGGCGGCCTTTAGCCGATTAGCGGCCCAAGTCAAAGGGAGCTAATGCCGCGGCCTCTCGTTCAGTAATTTGACCAATTTCGTGATCGAACCGAATTGCGCGATTGTCTTGCCGAGCAATTCACGGTCGCGCTTGGGGCTGAGCGTTGCGCTTTCAAACATATTGCCGGTGTGCAAGGTGACAATCAGGTCACCGCCATGGAAAAGCGCGGCCAGTTTATCGCCCTCAAACTCCTGCTCCATTTCGATCAGCCGTTCGCAATAAGCAGGGTGGACAAGGTAACGGGCCTCGACCTGATCGGTGCCGTAAACGTCAAACGCATCTTCAAAACCCGGGTCGACCATTTTGATCCGTTCCAACATTTGGCCGCCGTAGCTTTTGCTATCGCCAAACAAAGTGATTTTGAAGCCGTCGCGGCGGACCAGCGTTGTGCCCAGAAACGGCCGCGTAAACTGGAACCGCAGCACGACGCCCTCGAATTTGGTCACGGTTCGCCGGTTCTTGCCCGAACCCTGCTCTTCGGTCAGCTTGGCTTCGTACAAGAGGAAATCCGTGCCGTCGATTGACCCATGCCATTGGTCTTGCAGATATTTATCATCAAAGGTTGGCAACAGACCATATGTGTGCGCCACTTCAAATTCTTGCCCTGAAAACGCCGAAACCGAATAGTCCACCTGCAAGCTGCGGGCGAGCGCGCCGTTCATTTCACGCTTCAGGGAATCAATCATCTTTTGCCGGATATTGCTGGCCCAGGCCAACGCCCCGCCGCCGACAACGCTGGCCGCGAAATAGCCGATCTCCTCCAAACCGAAGGTATAAAAAATGAAGCCAACCAATATCGCCGACACAATGCCGCCTGCGCCGGTCCAGATCATTTTCTCCTTGGCCTTGGCCCGATCCGCGATCAAGGAATCCAGCCGGTCCTGCAAGCCACCCGCCATAAGCGTGTCGACATCAGGCAATGCTATCATCTTTGCTTTCCCCTTCCCCCATGATAACCAATGCTATCGACCGTTACAGGGGGAGTAAAGCGATGGGTTTGGTCATCATTGGTATCGTTGTTTTTTTAGGCCTGATTGCGATCCTGATTTACAATAGGCTCGTCGGGTTGCGGCAAAATGTCCGGCAGGGTTGGGCCGATATCGATGCCCAGTTGCGCCAGCGGCATGACCTGATCCCCAATCTGGTAAACACAGTACAGGGCTATGCTACGCATGAAAAATCGACTCTGGATGCGGTAATTTCCGCGCGCAATTCAGCCCTGGGCGCATCCAACCCCGCCGCAGCGGCGGCCGCAGAAAATGGACTTTCCGGCGCGTTGAAAAGCCTATTTGCGCTGGCGGAAAACTATCCCGACCTGAAAGCCAACCAGAATTTCCAGACGTTGCAACATGAACTTGCCGATGTGGAAGACAAGCTGGCGGCGTCGCGCCGCGCCTATAATGCGGTCACGGCAGACTATAACGGCGCGCGGCAGGCATTTCCTGCAGTACTGTTCGCAGGCGCTTTCGGTTTTGGCGAAGAGAAATTCTGGGAATTGGGCGCAGAAGAACGTCCGACGATCAGCGCGGCGCCGGAGGTGAAGTTCTAGGCAAGGGGGCGCGCCCTGGCGAAATGTCCATATCCCTAATAAATCCCGCCTTCTTGCTGGATAAACTCCTGATCGCGTTTTGTGCCTGCGCTTGGGCCTTGGGGTGTTCCGCCGCTGTTGGAACCCGTGTCGGACGAAGCCGTTGTCTTTTTCTTTGGCTTGTCGCCGCGTGCTTCGATATCTTCGCGCCGGATCGAGCGTTTGGGTTCCGTTTCGGCCTTGAACGCCTCCCAGATTACGGCGCTTTTGGGGTCGTCGCCGGGCCATGATCCATAGACGCGCTTGCCACTCTTGCGGTCGATGCGGACCAACCTTGTGCCATAGGGCGCGACAAAAGGTGTTTTGGGCATGCCGGCCATCGCGGTGCGGGCAAATTGCTTGAACACCGGGGCGGCGAGTGATCCGCCCTGGGCATAGCCGCCCATATTGCGTGGCTGGTCAAAGCCCAGGTAAAGCCCCGCGACCAAATGGGGTGATCCGCCGATAAACCAGACATTGGTCGGTCCGGTCGTTGTTCCTGTTTTGCCGAAAAGCGGGCGGTCAAGATCACGCAGGATCGTCGCGGTTCCGCGCTGGATCACACCTTCCAGCATGTGGACGGTTTGATAGGCGGTGATAGGGTCCATCACCTGTTTACCGGTTGCGATAAAGCGTGGCATGGGCTTCCCATCCCAATCTTTCGCGCGGCAGCGTTGGCATGGCTTCCATTTGTCCGGAAAGATGACTTTCCCTTTCCGGTTTTGGACAAAGTCGATCAATGTAGGCTTCAATTCGCGGCCATGGTTGACCAGCATCGAATAGGCATTCACCATCTTTAACACCGTCGTATCCCCTGCCCCCAAAGCATAGGCCAGATAATCGGGATAATCGCCAATGCCCATGGCCCGGAATGTATCGGTGACATTGTCCATGCCCGAATCCGCGGCCGCACGCACGGTCATCAGGTTTCGCGACTGTTCCAGACCCCAACGCATCGTTTGCGGCCCTGCCCCGCTACCGCTAAAGTTCCGGAAACATTTCTGGCCTAGCGAGGCACCTTGCCACACACAATAGGGACCATCGACAATGATGGACGTGGGCGTCATGCCATTGTCGAGCGCAGTTGCATAAACAAAGGGCTTGATGGTCGAACCGGGCTGACGCTGCGCCTGTGTGGCGCGGTTGAAACTGGATATGCGGTTGTCAAACCCGCCCTGTATGGCAAGCACCCGGCCATTTAAGGGGTTTTGTACCACCATCCCGCCGCCGACTTCGGGGACGGTTCGTACCGAATAACTGCCACCGCCATTGGGAACGACCGCGATAACATCGCCTGCCTTCATCGCCGCGGGACCGCCGTTCAGAAGCCCAATGGTACCATCGGCAAAACCAACACGGTTTTTGCCCAACGCGACCCCTGCCCGCCAATTGGAATAATCGATACTGATGTTGGTGGATGCAAAGCGTGACGACCATTTGTCATCGGATACATCAATTGTACCCATATTGGCCTTCCACGCCTTGCCAGCATTGTACCGCAAAAGGCCGTCGCGCAACGCCTGCGTCGTCAGCTTTTGATATTCCGGATTCATCGATGTGCGAACCCACAGCCCGCCTGCATAGACGCTATAAGGCCCATCCTTATCAGTTTCGCCAAATTTCTCGATCAATTGGCGGCGCACCTCTTCGGTGAAATAGCCGCCGATATTCTTATACCCCGTCCCGCGCTGGACGATCAGGCCGAGCGGCTGGGCGCGTGCCTGCGTCAACTGTGCCCTAGTGATCCAGCCATTGGCGAACATTTCGCCCAATACCCAGTTGCGCCGACTGATTGCAGCATCCTTGTTTTTGGCCCGGCCATAGCGTTCAGGTGCCTTGGGAAGGATCGCCAGAAACGCCATTTCGTGCAGGACAAGCTGGTCCACACTTTTGCCAAAATAGGCTTGCGCCGCCGCCTCTACACCAAATGACTGACGCCCAAGCGCAATTTCATTGAGATAAAGCGACAAGATTTGCGGCTTGGTCAGCGCGCCTTCGATACGCTTGGCAAGGATCGCCTCTTTCACCTTGCGGGTATAGCTATATTCATTGGTCAGCAGCAGGTTTTTGGCCACTTGCTGGGTAATCGTCGAAGCCCCGCGTGATCGGCCGCTGCTAAATATATTGGCAAATACCGCCGATGCTATTCCGGGATAATCGATGCCGCCATGGCTGAAAAATGTCTTGTCTTCAGCCGCCAGATAGGCGCGGATCAGGAGGCGCGGGAAATCCGCATATTCCAATTGCACCCGGCGTTCGCGCGCATAGCTTTGAAATGGCTCACCATTCACATCGCGGACAACAGTGGGCAGTGGCGATTCATATTCGATAAGCGCGTCTGCATCGGGCAGATTTCGAGCAAAAACGACCCAAAACAGGGCCAGGAACAGGAACAGGGCGCCCACCGCATAGATGGCCCAACGAAAGCGTTTTCGTTGCCACCAAATTTGCCAACGGCCAACAAATCCATCAACATCACGTTTCAACTTATAGCTGATGCTCGCGGATTCTTCAGGTGGGGTCACTGCGCCTGTCATTATCGCGTCTCTCTAACCGATTTGCCGCCAAGGTCCAGATTGTTCCTGCCCTGGATCGCGAATTTACCTCTATTTTGTCGCAAGCCGGCGGGCAAAATGGATCTGCACCGCACGCGCCACACTTTGCGCGACCTTCTTTTGTCCCGCATCAGAGCCCAGAAAATCGACATCATCCTTATTGCTCAGATACCCCGTTTCAAAAAGCACCGACGGCATGTCCGGCGCTTTTAAAACAATGAAGGAGGCAAAGCGGTGCGAATTTGTCCGCATCCGCATATTGGGCCGCGATTCGCGTAACAGCAATTTGGCAAAATCCGCAGACACATTCATCGTTTCGCGCTGGGTCAGATCGATCAGGATGGAAGACACATTGGCATCCGCCGTCCCCAGATTGATGCCATTGATGATGTCGGACTTGTTTTCACGCGCCGCCATTCGCTGCGCCTCCCTGTCGGATGCGACTTCCGACAATGTATATACGGTTCCACCGCTGGCCTCAGGATTTTCGGCGCTATCGGCGTGAATGGAAATAAACAGATCCGCCTTCATTTTTCGCGCGATGCCATAACGATCCTGCAATATCAGAAATTTGTCCGAATCCCGGGTCAACGCCACCCTGATCCGTCCGGTTTTCAGCAATTCCGTGCGGATCGACCTGGCTATTGCGAGTGTCACGTCTTTTTCAAATTTCCCCCCATGCGGACTGATCGCACCGGGGTCATGTCCGCCATGCCCGGCATCAAGCACGACCAAAGGAAGCGTCCGGTCGGCAGGGCCGCTGATTTTGGGAAGGTTTCGGGTGATTGCCGGTTTTATCGGCGCAGTTACTTCATAACGCCGTCTGGTTGTTTTCGTTCGATAACTGGCCAAATTTGGTGTTGTCGCGCCCGCCGCCAATATGACTGCCTCGCCAGAACCAGCATGAGGCATCGCCCCTGCGATCGTGGGCAATATGGTCCATGAAAAGGCAGCGATGATCGCCGGTAACAACATCATCGCCTTATGCGTTTTTGATTGCCAATCGGTCCAGAAATTTCTTCAATCGGGCCGTTTCAGGTAAATAGGTGGTCAGTGACACAGCTTTTTACGCATTCCCTTGCCCATATTGCAAACGGGTGCTAGCTAGCCCTTATGGGGCTCATATATCTTTGTCCCTCTTATCGGGTGCAGATAATTTACTGCCCATTTAACAGGTTGACGCTGCATGAAGCATGATATTTCCGCCACCGCCGCCCTTCAAGGGTATGGCGTATGGGCTGGAAATCAAGCGCGCGCGATATTCGCCCGCCATGCACAAGCAGCAGACGCAATTTTTTCTTACCAACCATATCGCCATGCCGCCGCCGACGCACTGCGTCCCATGCGGCAGGGCTTCAACAATAGAGCAGGCGGCCAAGGGCTGACAACCGGAACGGTCACCTGCTGGAGTAATTTCAATGACCACGCGTATGCTAATCGACGCGCGTCACCGGGAAGAAACCCGGGTCGCAGTCGTCACAGGAAACCGGATTGAGGAGTTCGATTTTGAATCAGCCGAGCACAAGCAGCTCAAAGGCAATATCTATCTCGCAAAAGTAACCCGCGTCGAACCGTCGCTTCAGGCGGCCTTTGTCGACTATGGCGGCAACCGCCACGGATTCCTGGCTTTTGCAGAAATCCATCCTGACTATTACCAGATTCCCAAGGAAGACCGCGAACGTCTTTTGGCTGAAGAGGCCGAAGCTGCTGCCGAAGAAGCCGCGCTTCGCGAACAGGAAGAAGAGGAAAGCGAAGAGCCTTCCGATATTATGCAAGGCTCGGAAGAGCGTGAAGATGAAGTGTCCGATTTCATCGAAATCGACAGCGATGATAGCGTCGACACTATCGACATGAGCGAAGGCGAAGAGCCTGACCTTAGCGAAAATGGCGGCGATTCTAACGACGAAAATGGCCGGGATGAAACCAACGCCCGCAACAATCGCCGTCGTCGTGGCCGTGGTGGCCGCAATGGTGGTGAAGGCCGTGCGCCCAAGGCCAGCGACGAAGTCCGCGCCAAGCGCATGAACCTGCGCCGCCGCTACAAAATTCAGGACGTCATCCACCGCCGTCAGGTGTTGTTGGTGCAAGTCGTCAAGGAAGAGCGTGGCAATAAAGGTGCGGCGCTTACCACCTATCTCAGCCTTGCCGGCCGGTATTGCGTATTGATGCCCAACACCTCGCATGGCGGCGGCATCAGCCGCAAGATCCACAGCGCGGCGGATCGCAAGCGCCTGAAGTCGATCATTTCCGACCTCACCCTGCCCGCGACCATGGGTTGCATCATACGCACCGCAGGACTTGCCCGCACAAAGCCTGAAATCAAGCGCGACTTCGATTATCTTGCGCGTTTGTGGGATGAAATCCGCGAGCGGACGCTGCGCGGCGCTGCGCCGATGCTGATCCATACCGACAGTGACCTGATCAAGCGTGCCATCCGCGATATATATAACAAGGATATCGAGGAAGTTTTCGTCGAAGGTCCGGAAGGGTATAAAGCCGCCAAGGATTTCATGAAGCTGCTGATGCCAAGCCATGCCAAGCGTGTGCAGCATTATGCCGACCCTGTGCCTTTGTTCCAGCGCTACCATGTCGAAGACCAGTTGAACGCGATGTACCAACCGATCGTACAGCTGAAATCGGGCGGCTATATCGTGATCAACCCGACCGAAGCACTGGTGTCGATCGACATCAACTCCGGCCGGTCGACCAAGGAACATGGCATCGAAGCCACCGCGCTTTCGACCAACCTCGAAGCCGCGCGCGAAATTGCCCGTCAATTGCGCTTGCGCGACATGGCTGGTCTGGTCGTCATCGACTTCATCGATATGGAGCATCATGGCAACGCGCGCAAAGTAGAGCGCGCCATGAAAGAGGCGCTCAAGCACGACCGGGCCCGCATTCAGGTCGGACGGATATCCGGCTTTGGCCTGATGGAAATGAGCCGCCAGCGTTTGCGTACCGGTGTCTTGGAAGCATCGACCCGCCAATGCCCGCATTGCGAAGGAACGGGCCTTGTCCGCACTGCATCTTCGGCGGCGCTGTCTGCCCTGCGCCTGATTGAAGAGGAAGCGGCGAAGGGCAATGGCAACCAGATCGTGCTACAGGCGAGCCAGGAAGCCACCATCTATTGCCTGAACAACAAACGCGGCGAGTTGGCAGATATCGAAGAACGCTATCATGTCCGCGTGCTGATTGTTCCTAATGGAGAGACCGAAGGTGCCAAGCTGGCCGTAAGCAGCTCAGGCCCGCGCCCCGAGGCGCCGATTGCCTTGCCCCCGATCATCGACATTGAAGAGGATGATTTCGACGAAGAAATCGACGATTTCGACGCCGAAGAAGAAGAGGCAAATGAACCGCGCCGCGCTCGTGAGGATCGTCCACGGGACGATAGCGAGGGTGGCGAAGGACGTCGGCGCAAACGGCGTCGTGGTCGCCGTGGCGGTAAATCACGTGAGCGGGATGAACGGGGCGAAAATGCCGATGGACAAACCGATCAGGCGGACGAACCCCGCGAAGACAATGCCGAAACACCGGCAGACGCGACGGTCGCATCTTCTGATGACGCAAAACCCAAGGCCCGCCGGGGACGTCGGGGTGGACGCGGACGCGGCCGGACCGACGCGGATATGTCGGACGCTGGTGTGGAAACGGTATCAGCGACCGATAACAAAGCGGAAGAACAGCCCGCCCCTGCGCCGGTTGCCGATGAACCAGCCGCAGAAAAGCCCAAACGCCGCAGCCGTGCAAAGCCAAAAGCCGAAGCCGAGATCGTGGCTGTGACGGATACAGCCGAAACCGCTGCACCCTCGGAAGAAAAGCCGGCGCCCAAAAAGCGCAGCAGGGCCAAAGCAGCCAATACCGATGCCAAAGCGGCACCTGCGCCTGCGCCTGAACCGGTGGCTGAAGAAGCGCCTGTGGCAAAGCCCAAGCCGGGCCGCAAAAAAGCCCCGGCAAAGGCGGTCAAGGATGAAGCCGTTACAGAACAGCCAGCCGAAAATGACGGCCCTGCGCGCACCGGTTGGTGGCAACGCACTTTCGGTTGACGCCTTGATACGCTAGGCCGTCAAGGCATGTTTAGAAAACCCCGCCCGTTCCGACTGGCGGGGTTTTCTTTTCACGTGCATGGCGGGATCACCTACCGTTTCTTCATTGCCTGTTCACTTAGTTAGCGGCACAACCCTGATCATGGCTCTATCTTCCTCCAAATGTCTTCGGATGCTTATTGCATATGTGCTGGCGTTATCGTTGACTGTGCAACCTGCAATGGCGCAATCGATTTTGAGGGACGCAGAAACCGAGGCCTTTTTCGAAGAAATTTCCGCACCCTTGATAAGGGCAGCCGGACTTGAACCCGCCAATGTCGATATTGTTTTGATAAATGATTCGTCGATCAATGCTTTTGTCGCCGGTGGCCAGATCGTTTACGTGCATAGCGGCCTGATCGAAGCAGCGAAGTCCGCAAATGAAGTACAGGGCGTCATCGCCCACGAACTGGGCCATATCGAAGGCGGCCACGTCATCCGCTTTTCCGAGGGCGTTGGGGCCGCCAACGGGATCAGTATTGCAACACTGATATTGGCGGCGGCGGCGATCGCTGCGGGTGCAGGTGAAGCGGGCATGGGCATTATGGCCGCCGGTCAGCAAGCCGCATTGGGCAAATTCCTCGCGTTCAGCCGCGCTCAGGAAGGTACAGCCGATGCGTCTGGCGCACGATATCTCTCCGCGGCAGGTATCACCGGGAGGGGATCGATCAACTTTTTCAAAACCTTGCAAAATTACGAATTTCGCCTCGGGATTCCGCAAGAGGACAGCTATGGCCGAACGCACCCCTTGTCGGGCGAACGCATATCGGTTCTTGAAGATACCTATTCTGCCGATCCGGCTTGGGACAAACCCTTGAACCAGAAATGGGAAACGGATTTCAAACGCATCAAGGCGAAATTAACGGGTTTTCTGGCGGACCCTACCGAAACAATGCGGGATTACCCCGAAACGGACAAAAGCATCCCTGCCCGTTATGCACGCGCCTATGCCTGGCATAAAGGGGCCTATCCACAAAAAGCGCTGGAAGAATCCTCCGCATTGGTGGCGGCTGCGCCTGACGACCCGTATTTCCTTGAACTTCATGGCCAGATATTGCTTGAATCGGGCAAGCCGGTGGATGCTGTCCAACCTTTACGCAAAGCTGTCGAACTGACCGGCAGCCAGCCGCTGATTGCGGCAATATTTGGCCACGCGCTTGTCGCCACAGAAGACAAGGCAAATCTCGATGAAGCCGCCACAGTTTTGAAAGCGGCGGTGGCAAAAGATAATCAGAACCCGTTCGCCTGGTATCAGCTGGGCGTTGTCTACGCCCAAAAAGGCGACACATCCCGCGCAGCGCTGGCCAGTGCGGAACGCTATCTCATGGAGGGTGCCCCGCAATTCGCCCTGCCCAACGCCCAAACCGCAATGGCCGGCCTGACTGAATATACCCCCGACTGGATCAGAGCGCAGGATATTAGCATGGTGGCAGAGGCACAATTGGCGCAGTTGAAAAAACGACGGCGTTAGGGGGCTTCACTCCGGGATAGAAACCCGGGGTCAGGACCTAAAGCGCCACTATCCAAATGACTGGCATCTCCCCGATTTACCTTATAAGCGCAAAGCCATGAACGATATCGCCCAAAATAGCCGAATTCCAATTTACCTCACTGCCTTGGCGTTGGCTGCGCTTGCATTGGCCGGTGCCTATATATTCTGGCAGCATTCGCCGGAGGCCGATAATGGTCAGGTCGGCCAAAATGCCCGGCAGGCATCGACCGCCGCCGATGCAGCAGTCGCCGCCGCCGGTATGTCGGACGCACAGCGCAAGGCAACCGAGGCGCTGGTTCGCGCCTATATATTGGATAATCCGGAAATCATCACCGAAGCTGTAGAAATCTTGCAACAGCGTGAAACGGCAAAGCGGCTGACATCGGTCCAAAAGGAAATCGCCACCCCCTTCCCCGGTGCAGAGTCAGGAAACCCGAAAGGCGATATCACCATCGTCGAATTCACTGATTATAGCTGCGGATTTTGCCGAGCCAGTGTTGCCGATGTAAAGCGCCTGCTGACCGACGACCCGCAAATCCGTCTTATATATCGCGAGCTTCCGATCCTTTCACCTGCAAGCCGTGAGGCCGCAGCCTGGGCCCTTGCCGCCGCACGTCAGGGGAAGCATCAGGCATTTCATGACGCCATGTTTGCAGCAGGGCCACCAAACGCGCAACGTATCCGTGCCGCCGCGTCCAAGGCGGGGCTGAACCTGTCGGCGGCCGAAAATTTCGTCGCATCCGCGCAGGCCAAAAGAGAGATTGAGAGCAATCTGTCGATCATGCAGCAGGTCGGATTTAACGGGACCCCCACCTTTATAATCGGCGACCAGATTTTGGAGGGCGCATTGGGGTACGAAGCCTTGAAAGCAGCGGTAAAAAAGGCGCGTGACCAAGGTTGAGCACCTCGATCAGGGTCAGGGCCTAACCCTTTTTGCCTTGCGCGATGACATACCATTCAACCGACCCCTTCCGGCTGGCCGGAGGTTTTGCGTGTTTAACGGTGGTAAAACTGCTTTTCAATATGGATAGCAACGCAGGGTCGGTTCCGCCCGCAAATACTTTTGCAACGAAATCTCCACCGGGTTTCAAGACATTGACCGCAAAATCCACCGCTGCTTCGACAAGGCCCATTGTGCGTAAATGATCGGTTTGCTTATGGCCAACGGTGTTGGCGGCCATATCCGACAGGATCAGATCCGGGGCGTCGCCCAACGCTTCAATCAACCGGCCGGGCGCGGCGTCATCCATGAAATCCATTTCGAACAGGATAACGCCCTCGAGCGGCTCTACAGGCAATAGATCAATGCCGACGACGCTTGCTTTGGGGTTTTGCCGCCGGACAACCTGCGCCCACCCGCCCGGCGCAACGCCAAGATCGAGTACGGACTTTTTACCGCGCAATATATGAAATTTCTCATCCAGCTCGACCAGCTTATATGCCGCCCGGCTCCGATATCCTTCGGAATGCGCGCGGCGGACATAGGGATCGTTCAATTGCCGCTCAAGCCAACGCGTGGATTGCATAGAACGACGCTTGGCGGTTTTTACCTTTTGCCGCCCGGCAAGGCTGCGCCCCGAATTTTTCCCGCCAAAAAGATTATCTGCCATATTCAGTTCCGCCGGTTGCGACGTTTTGCGTCGCTTGCCATAAGGGCGCGTAAAATACCTTCACGAATGCCCCGGTCAGCAACGCCCAAACGTTCGCCCGGCCAGATATCAAATATAGATTCCAGAATGGCGCATCCGGCGACGACAAGATCGGCGCGTTCATGGCCAATCGTCGGGAATTCCGCCCTGCCCTTGATTGATCGGCGGGCAAGCTCGCGGCTGATTTCGCGCATTTTCTCCGTGGGCAAATGCAGCCCGTCGACGGCACGGCGATCATAGCTGGGCAGTTTCAGGTAAACGCTGGCCAAGGTTGTAACTGTCCCCGATGTGCCAAGCAACCGATGATCGCCGCCATCCTTTGGCAGGCGTGCCGCAAATTCGGTAAAGCTTGCCGAAACCTTGTCGCGCATGGCTTTATAGGTGTCGGCAAGGCTTTCCGCATCTTCGGCGTCCTGGCGTTCGCTCTCGGTCAGGGACACTACGCCCCAGGGTACGCTCACCCAATCAATTATTTCGGGAACCACGCCATTGGTCGACACCAAAACCAGTTCGGTCGAACCGCCGCCGATATCAAATATCAACGCAGGCCCCTCGCCCGCCTCTAACAAGGCATGGCAGCCCATTACCGCAAGCCGCGCTTCTTCTTTCGGGCTGATGATATCGAGATGGATGCCCGTCTCACGCTTTACCCGTTCGATAAATTGGGCACCGTTGACGGCTTGGCGGCACGCCTCGGTCGCGACCGACCGCGCGAGAACAACATTGCGCTTTTTCAGCTTGTCGGCGCAGACAGACAGGGCTTCCACCGCACGGTCCATCGCCTCGTCGCTCATGCGCCCGGTTGATGTGAGCCCCTCACCCAACCGCACGACGCGGGAAAAAGCGTCCACCACAGTGAAATCATCCCCGCCGGCCTTGGCAATGAGTAACCGGCAATTATTGGTGCCAAGATCAAGCGCGGCATAGGCTGTGCGCTCAAACCAGCTCCGCCGGGCGGATTGCGCGTTGGGCCGCGCCGCGTTTGCGGAATTTTCAGCTTTGGATTCGCCGCCACGTTCCTGTCTGGAATCGCCATTAGGCGCTAACCGGACAGCAGAACGCGACGCGCCATTGGCCGAAGCCGGCTGCCCGTTAGCAGCCATTGGTGCCGCTTTTTTGCGACGGGGCGTCTTCTTGTTTTTACGCCCACGTCCCTTTTGCGGCGATGGTGCGATATGTTCGCCCATGGCCGTAACTCTCTTCTTATATTCTATCCGGATCGGATATGCCGCCGGTACCTGACGCCAGTGCTACGACGAACAGGTTAAAATATCAAGATTTTTGCAAACCCGCCGCAATACCACCGATTCAGCGACTTGACCGCCCCCCGACACAGGCATATAGGCCCGCCCACTGCTCCCCGGTCGTCTAACGGTAAGACTACGGACTCTGACTCCGTCTATTGAGGTTCGAATCCTTACCGGGGAACCAGAATAAATTACTGATTTATTTCAATTATTATTGTCAGAATAGCTGCCAAATCGCGGTGGCTGCTTTACGTGAAAGTATCACGCATTTCCGTGGGTTTCCCTCCTTTTACGCTGGGTTCCGGCAGCTCCATGCAACATGGGCCAATGCCCGTCGAGACTAAAACGACCACGCAAATGACTGGGTATTCCTGCCGACTACGGGCCGTGTTCGTCATCACACAAGTGTATTCGGTATCCATGCGTTGTTGAAATACCGTTTTGAAGATTCACATTAGAGTGGAGACAAACGTGATACCCGCGGTCAAAGATAACCCATTCCCTCATGCGGACACAGACGCCGCCCTTGCTCTACAGTTGGCGATAAACACAGCCAAAGTAAAAAACAAAACTAGCCTTCGAACAATCGCAAAGCAGTTAAACTATAAACAGGCTGCGGTATTGAGTCATATGGCAAATGGTCGAATACCAATCCCGGTTAAGCGTATAAAAGACATCGCGATTGTGCTGGATTTAAACCCTGAGGCGTTCTTTAAATTGGTGCTGAAGCAGCGGTGTCCTGAGATTTCGTCATCGGTTGAAGATGACGGGACCAATCATTATGCTTTATTAAGCGATCTTCGCCATCCGGACATGCCTCTCGGCCTTGCCAATGCGACGCCATCCCAGATGCGTATTATTCGAGAAGTCCCCCATGATGATCATGCCGCTGAACGATGGCTATCACCGCACGAAATTCGATATGTAAATGAGATACGGAAGCTCAAACCGGAGGTCGTAACAGACCGATTGTCGCCCCGTGATTTGCAACTGTTATCCCTTGCGTTGGGGCCGCTGCCTTAGCAGGAGAAGTGGGGTACCTGACCCTTCCCATATTTGCAATGCTGGAGTCATCGACTCTAATTCTTAAATTATATTATATTTTTCAATAATTTAAATCTTATATTTGGGAACGATGCGGGCGTGATTTTTCTTCAGGCAAGCACTGGGCTAGCACCTTAAGTGTTGTACAGGCCGCAGTGATGCGGTCTATTGCAGGAGCTTAAGCCTTATAGCGTGCTGCGGAATGGCCTCTTTGCGTCCACCACCGGTCATTCAAAACATTTTCCGATGACCCAATTCGGCCGGCCGTTAACCTCTGCATTCGATAGCCATTCGAATGAAAGCCATGGTTTCCTGGTCAAAGAGCTTCGGTGCAATCCATTGACCTGCCAAATGCACCTCCACCTGAAGAGAAAGAACCAATATTCGGAAGCGGCGGTCCTATTTGTCTGCAATGTGGTTGTGTCGGCATGATCCGCGAGGAAGGGTGTAATAAATGCTTAAGCTGCGGCTATTCAAAATGCGGTTGAACAAGCCCAGCAGGTCAATGTACCTTATAGGAATCGACGGAAGATCAAGACACTGATGATGATTTAAACGTCCGTCAAAATTCCAAAATCAATCATGAACAAATGTCACGCAACCGCGGCAGAGCGCCGGCTATCGAGCAAGGTTTATGTCTGCTGTCGAGTTCAAGTTCCAACAGCCCATCCCATGCATCACGACAAGCTCCGGTCGATCCCGGCACGCAAAAAATGAAACTGTCGCCTGCCTGCCCAGCAAAAGCGCGTGATTGCATTGCGGCGACGCCAACAGTTCCTAGGCTCTTTTGCTGGAAGGCGATAGCAAAGCCGTCCATTTCGCGGCGCAGTAACGGCTTCACAGCCTCGGGCGTGTTATCGCGCGGAGAAAACCCTGTGCCTCCGGTTGTCAGAATGATCTCGATTTTCTCATCGGTTATCCACTGCCGTAAACTCTTTTGAATCGCCTCGATATCGTCGCGAACAATCGCTCGCTCGATCAATATATGTCCGGCGCTTGTCAGTCGCTCGACGAGCAACGCGCCGGACGTATCTGTCTCCTCGTCACGCGTGTCCGAGATCGTCAGTACCGCAATACCGAGCGGGTAAAAAGTCAGATTTTCGTCAATTCCGGCCATGATTATCCCCCTATGGATGCAAGGTGCGGGGTGGCACCGCTATTGCCCTGATGCAGCAAATGCGCAGGTGCTTTTCCGGCTACCAGCTTTTGCAATCGGGCGATCAGTTCTTCCTTCTGCGCATCATCTTGCAACCACGGCTTCAAGTCGACGCCGCCATCGCCAAACAGGCAAAGGTGCAACTTACCCGTCGCGGACACTCTCAACCGATTACAACTGGCACAAAAGTCTTTGGAATAAGGGGCAATGATGCCTATCCGGCCGGGACCCGTTGGGTTTGCGTATTCAATCGCTGGCCCGGCACCGGCCTGTCGCGATTGACGCAGCCAGCCGGAAGATTTCAACCGGTCGCTGACAAAACTGCCGGGTAAGTGATGCTCGATAAAATATCCCGGATTATCGTTCGTCCGCATTACTTCAATGAATCGCAATGTAAGGTCGTGCTCCACCACAAACGCGATGAAATCGTCCAGTTCGTCATCGTTCAATCCTTTGAGCAGCACTGAATTCAGTTTGATTGATGCTATTCCAGCCGCTTTGCATGCATCGATTCCACTCAAAATTTCAGCGAGTCGGTCATGACCAGTGATGGCGTGAAATTTCTCAGGCTTCAGCGAATCCATGCTGATATTGATCGCGCTGATACCATGATCGGCATAATGCTGCGCACGCGCCTCAAGCCGGTAACCGTTGGTCGTGATTGCGATCTGCCGAATACCTTCGATGCCAGAGACGGCTTTAGCAATTTCAAGAAACTCCGTCCGCAGCGTCGGCTCGCCGCCCGTTAGACGAATTTTCCAAAGTCCAAGCGTGGCAAAACCGCCAACCAGCCTGCGGATTTCGTCGACTGAAAGATGGGTTGGTGCACCCTTTGTTTTACGATATCCATCAGGCAGACAATAGCTGCACCGGAAGTTGCAAACATCGGTGAGCGACAACCTCAGATATTCAAACCGGCGGCCGTGGAGGTCGGTCAGTTCGGGTCCAGCTGGGTTGGACGTTAAAACCATCGTCACTGGACCAGTGGCCCGTCCGCACCGCTGATTTCAACGCCTTCTATTTTGGCCGCCGATGCCAATATCGACAGATATTGGGAAACAGCGCGTCGGAAGCTCGCTTCCTCCAGATATTGGGCAATCTTTTCGTGCACGAGATCGAACGGCAATTGCTGCCCCTCAACCCGCCGCCCGGCGCGGATCACATGGACACCGAAACGCGTCTTAACCGGTTCGGGGTGCAACGCACCTGCTGGTAACTTCAACAGCACGTCCTCGAATTCCTTAACAGTCTGGCCGGGACCAATTTGTCCAAGATTGCCGCCCTGCTCCTTTGAAGGACATGCCGAATGCTTTTGCGCCAGCACCGCAAAACTCTCTGGTGCGGCTTGCAACGCGCGGATGGTTGTCCGGGCATCACCAGTCGCAAGACCGTAAGCAAGGGCATCATCGGGCGATGCAGCAAACAGTATATGTTCTGCCTCAACCAAAGTTGGCGAGGTAAACCGATCCAAATGCTGATCATAGAACCGGCGTGTCACCGCTTCGTCGGCCGCCGGACATTGCACCTCCTGTTCAAGCAATGCCTCAATCCTCGCATCTTCTTCGGCAAGCGTTCGTCCCTCGGCATCGGTCAGCTCGTCGCTGACAATGTCGAGCCGGTCGGCCTCGTCAAGAAGGAGCTGCCGCAAAACGAGTGCCCGCGCAGCAGCTGCCCACGCTTCGACTGCATCGGTGGCAGGGTGGTTTTGCACCTCGGCAGCAATCATCGCTGCGCTGATTTCCCTGCCGTTTACGATTACGGGCGAGTGATCAAGAACGTCAACCATGACCCGCTCCCAGCTTACGCGAACGCACGATCTGATATCCAGGCCGCCAGACGTAGCGGATGGGCACCGACAGCATGTGAACAAGACGAGTGAATGGGAAAATTAAGAATATCAGCATCCCAAGCACAAGATGGACCTGATATGGCCAATCTAGCCCTGCAACATAGTTTGCTATGCCCGGCTGAAACGTGAAGATGCCCTGCGCCCAAGCGGAAAGTCTTAGCATGACTTCTGCGTCGCCATGCGCCAGCGAAAATGGGACAGTGGCCAAACCAAGCATCAACTGCACAAACAATATGATCAGGACCGCATTATCGTTGATGGTAGATGTCTGCCTGATCCGCGCATCGAAGAAACGGCGATGCATTAGCAATATCAACCCTGTGAGGCATACTGCGCCTGCAAGTGAGCCAGCAATTATGGCCACCAGCTGTTTGTTCTCAGCTGAAATGACATGCTGATATATGCTGTGCGGTGTCAGCAAGCCGACAAAGTGACCCATCAATAGGAACAAAACGCCGCCGTGGAATAGCACCGAGCCCCACATGAGCTGCCTGCGGCGGAGCAATTGGCTTGATCCAGTACGCCATGTATATGGCTCTCGATCATAACGAATGATCGACCCGACGACCATTACTGCAAGTGCGATATATGGAAGAATGCCAAACAAAAAGGTGTTTATCCAAAGCTCGATTGGGATTGACCCGAGGGCTTCATGCCCGGCCGGGGAGGCATTAGGGGTTACGGACATAATCATGCTCCTTGTTCCAGCTGCATTGCCAAAATTTGCCGATTTGAAATCGGACAGGCGGGTTCTGCTAAGGGGGCGGCAGGTGCCATTGCGCCAAAAGTTATTTCCTCTTCCTCCCATGCTGCATCCAACGCTTCTAAATCATTTGGGTCATCGACAGGTGTCAAGGCTTCTGCCGGAACACTCTGGTCGCCGGACAGGTCACGCAATACCCCAAGCAGACCGGCATAGTCGGTCCCACGCGACTCCAACCGTTCCGCCAAAGTCGCAATAATCGTTCCCGCCTCCGCAAGCTCTGTCAAAGCCGTGCTGCGTGGCAGTGTCGAACAATATTCGAGAAACAATGGCAAATAGTCGGGCAGTTCATTTGTTGCCGGATCAAGCCCGGCTTCTATGTAACGCTCTCGAAGGTCAACCATCGCTTGGCCGCGGTCACGGCTTTCGCCGTGGACATATTCAAACAGATGCAGGCTGTGTGTTCGGCCCCGATCGAAAAGCTCGACGTAATGCTCTTGAAGCGCGATTAGGTCACCGCCCGAGAGTCTGAACAATAGCGGATCCAAACGAAGCATCTGCTTTTCGCTGACGATACGTTCTACCAGCAAGGTCGCCCGAATGTCGGGAACCGCAGCGCGCAGATTTTCATCAGGATAGTGCAACAGCGCAGACAGCGCGCGCAAGGTTATCATGCTCATCAGAACATCTCCCCAGTTATATGTGACGTTGGAGTTTGCAGTTTCTTGCGGGTAGGGCCACCAAATATGTTGGTTTTCGTTTCGCCGCTCGAACAGCCATTGCCGAAGGAAAAGCCGCAGTCACCGCGCTCTTCGAACATATCTTCGGCATCTTCGCGGTGGCCCGTTGGGATGACGAAGCGGTCCTCGTAATTAGCAATTGCCATGACGTGATACATGTTTTCGATCTGCGAACCGGTAAGGCCGACGGCAGTGGCGATGCTCTCATCAATCACGCCCTCGACAGTTTTGGATCGCATATAACCGCGCATGGCGAGCATGCGTTCAAGGCAAAGCGCAATTGGCTCCTCATCACCTGCCGTCAGCAGGTTCGCAAGATATTTGAGCGGAATGCGCAATGACCGAACATCGGGCATATTGTTGTTGACCGAAATTTGCCCGGCATTGGCGGCCGAACTTATCGGCGACAATGGCGGCACGTACCAGACCATTGGCAAGGTCCGATATTCGGGATGGAGCGGGAACGCAATTTTCCATTCCATCGCCATTTTCCATATCGGCGAGCGGCGCGCAGACTCCAGCCAATTTTCGGGAACACCATCTTTGCGTGCTTGTTCGATGACTGCCGGATCATTGGGGTCAAGGAAGATGTCGAGCTGTGCCTGATACAAATCCTCAACATTTTCCGCCGAAGCGGCCTCTTCGATCCGGTCGGCATCATAGAGCATGACTCCCAAATAACGGATGCGCCCGACACAGGTTTCCGAACAGACGGTCGGTTGCCCTGCCTCTATGCGCGGATAGCAGAAGATGCACTTTTCCGACTTGCCCGATTTCCAGTTATAATAGATTTTCTTGTAGGGGCAGCCCGACACGCACATCCGCCAGCCACGGCATTTTTCCTGATCGATCAAGACAATGCCGTCTTCCTCGCGCTTGTAGATCGACCCCGAAGGACAAGCTGCGACGCAGGTGGGGTTGAGGCAATGTTCGCACAGCCTTGGCAGATACATCATGAAGGTGTTTTCGAACTGACCGTATATCTCCTTCTGTACGCCTTCGAAATTATAGTCTTTAGACCGTTTGGAAAACTCTCCGCCCAGGATTTCTTCCCAGTTGGGGCCCCAGTTGATTTTCTCCATCCGTTTGCCCGTAATTAGCGAGCGTGGACGTGCCGTCGGAAAAGCCTTGCTCTCCTTCGCTTCTTGAAGGTGGGAATAATCGAAGGTGAAGGGTTCGTAATAATCGTCGATTTCTGGCAGGTCGGGATTAGCGAAAATCTTTGACAACAGTCGCCATTTACCACCCATTCTGGGCTTTAATCGTCCACCTTTGACATCCCAGCCGCCATTCCAGCGCTTCTGGTTCTCCCAATCCTTGGGATAGCCGATGCCCGGTTTGGTTTCGACATTATTGAACCACGCATATTCCATGCCTTCGCGGCTGGTCCATACATTCTTGCAAGTGACCGAGCAGGTGTGGCAGCCGATACATTTATCAAGGTTCAAGACCTTGCCGATTTGCGCGCGGACTTTCATTGGGTTGCCTCCAGTGCGGTCATCGGCCCTTCGAGCCAGTCGACCTTTTCAAGCTTGCGGACGATGACATATTCGTCGCGGTTGGAACCGACTGTTCCGTAGTAATTGAAGCCGTAGCTCTGCTGGACGTAACCACCGATCATGTGCGTGGGTTTCAGTACCGCGCGTGTGACGCTGTTATGAATGCCGCCACGCTGGCCTGTGAGCGGGGACCCTGGGACGTTCACGATCTTTTCCTGTGCGTGATACATGAAGAGCGTGCCGTCTTTCATGCGTTGCGAAACGACGACACGAGCGACTAATGCGCCGTTCGAATTGAACGCCTCCACCCAGTCATTGTCGACCAGCCCTGCCTTGGCTGCGTCGGTCTCTGACATCCAAACAATCGGGCCACCGCGTGACAGCGTTAGCATCAGTTGATTGTCGGTGTATGTGGAATGGATGCCCCATTTCTGGTGCGGCGTGATGAAGTTCAGGATCACATGCGGCGCGTCTTTCGCCCGGTCGAGCATCGGCTTTACGGCCTTTGTGTCGATCGGTGGGCGGTAGACGCAGAAACCCTCGCCAAAGGCGCGCATCCATTTATGATCCTGATAGAGCTGTTGCCGTCCCGTCAGTGTCCGCCAAGGGATCAACTCGTGGACATTGGTGTGCCCCGCATTATAGCAAACATGCTCACTTTCGATGCCGGACCATGTGGGTGACGATATGATCTTGCGCGGTTGTGCCTGTACGTCACGGAAGCGAATTTTTTCTTCCTCCTTAGGACGGGCAAGATGCGTGTGGTCGCGGCCGGTATTCTTGGACAAGGCAGCCCATGCCTTTACCGCGACCTCACCATTGGTTTCAGGCGCCAAGCTCAGGATAACCTCACAGGCATCGATGGCGGTCTCGATTTTTGCCATGCCTTTTGAGGTTCCTTCTTCGCGCACCTCTCCGTTTAAACGGCGAAGCAGTTCGACCTCGGGTTCGGTATTCCAAGCGATACCTTTACCGCCATTGCCGATCATTTCCATGAGCGGACCAAGAGCGGTAAAACGTTTGTATACATTGGGGTAATCGCGGGTAACGACCGCAATATTCGCCATCGTCTTGCCTGGTAATGGCAACACTTCGCCCTTGCCCCAGTCGGCGACATCAAATGGCTGCGCGATTTCACCCGGCGTATCATGCAGGATTGGCGTCAGCACTACGTCCTCTTCGACACCCAGGACTTCCGGGGCGACCTCGGAGAATTTCTTCGCAATTTCTCTATAGATATCCCAATCGGACTTGGACTCCCAAACCGGATCAATCGCAGCCGATAGTGGGTGGATGAACGGGTGCATATCCGATGTGTTCAAGTCATCCTTTTCGTACCAGCTTGCAGTCGGTAGAACGATGTCGGAATAGACACATGTTGTCGACATGCGGAAATCGAGAGTGACCAGCAGGTCGAGTTTGCCTTGCGGTGCATCTTCATGCCAGACGACTTCAACTGGCTTCTGCGCGCCGGTTTCACCAAGATCCTTGCCCTGAACGCCATGCTGCGTACCCAGCAAATGTTTGAGGAAATATTCGTGGCCTTTACCCGAAGATCCGAGCAAATTTGAACGCCAGACAAACATGTTACGCGGCCAGTTCGCTGGGTCGTCGGGGTCATTGCATGACATTTCAAGGTCGCCCGATTGGAGCGCCGAAACGACATAATCCTTGGGCTCCATCCCAACGGCTTTCGCCGCCTTGGTAATATCCAGCGGGTTAGACTTCAGCTGAGGCGAGCTGGGTAACCAGCCCATGCGTTCGGCGCGGACATTGTAATCAATGAGCGAACCCGACCAATCTCCGTCAGGCGCCGTCGGCGACAGGATTTCATCAACATCTAGCGTTTCGTACCGCCACTGGTCGCTATGCGCGTAGAAGAAACTGGTCGAGTTCATCTGACGCGGCGGGCGAACCCAGTCGAGTCCAAAGGCGAGCGGTGCCCAGCCGGTTTGCGGACGCAGCTTTTCCTGCCCTACATAATGTGACCAGCCACCGCCCGACTGGCCGACACACCCGCACATCACCAACATGTTGATAATGCCGCGGTAGTTCATGTCCATATGGTACCAATGGTTTAATCCAGCCCCCAAAATGACCATCGACTTGCCTTTGGTTTTTTCAGCGTTGGTTGCAAATTCACGGGCAACGGTGATGATTTGTTCAGCGGGAACACCAGTAATTTTCTCCGCCCAAGCAGGTGTATAAGGCTCATTATCCGCATAGTTTTTGCTGACATGATCGCCGCCCAATCCGCGATCCAGACCGTAATTGGCGCAAAACAGATCAAACACCGTGGCTACAAACGCTTTGCCTTCCTTGGTATCAATCTGACGCACCGGCACACGGCGCTTCAAAACATCAGGATGGTCGGTTCCTTTGAAATGGTCATGTTCACGATTGCCAAAATAGGGGAAGGCAACATCAACCACATCGTCGCGGTCTGCGTCCAGAATGGCGGTCATTCGCAGCTTTACATCTGCGCCTTGTCCGTCCTTCTCCTCGAGGTTCCACTTGCCTTCCTGACCCCAGCGAAAACCAGCTGAACCCAAAGGTGCCACGAGCTTCCCATTGGCATCATCAAAAGCGACGGTTTTCCATTCGGGATTATTACGCTCGCCCAGATCGCCCTTTACGTCAGACGCGCGCAATAGTCGTTCGGGGATATAGGCCCCATCCTTTTCAACCAGCCGGACGAGCATCGGGAAATCGCTATAACGGCGGCAATAATTCTCAAAATATTCCACCTGCCGGTCAAGGTGATATTCACGAAGGATGACATGGCCAATCGCCATTGCGAGCGCGGCGTCAGTCCCTTGTTTGGGGTTGAGCCAAATATCCGCAAACTTCGTCGCCTCCGCATAATCAGGCGAAACGACCGCAACCTTTGCTCCGCGATAGCGCGCTTCGGTCATGAAATGCGCGTCGGGCGTGCGTGTCTGCGGGACGTTCGATCCCCACATCATCAGGAAACCGGCATTATACCAGTCGGCGCTTTCGGGGACGTCAGTCTGTTCGCCCCATGTCATCGGGCTGGCCGGCGGCAAGTCGCAATACCAGTCGTAGAACGACATGCAGGTGCCGCCGATCAGCGATAAATAGCGCGAGCCGGCAGCATAGCTGACCATCGACATAGCGGGGATAGGAGAGAATCCGATAATCCGGTCCGGTCCATATTTCCGAGCAGTGTACGCATTGGCGGCGGCGATTATTTCCGTGACCTCATCCCAGCGCGCGCGAACAAAGCCTCCATGGCCGCGGATCGACGTGTAGCTCTTCCGCTTGGCATCATCCTCAACAATCGATGCCCAAGCTGCGACCGGAGTCATCGACTTACGTGCTTCGCGCCACAGACGGACGAGGCGCGAGCGGATCAGTGGATATTTCAGCCGCTGGGCCGAATAAATATACCAGCTGTAGCTTGCGCCGCGCGGGCAACCGCGCGGTTCATGGTTAGGCAGCTCAGGCCGCGTGCGGGGATAATCGGTTTGCTGCGTTTCCCAGGTGATGATCCCGCCCTTGACGTAAATCTTCCACGAACAGCTGCCGGTGCAGTTCACCCCGTGGGTCGAGCGCACGATCTTGTCATGCTGCCAGCGTTTGCGATAGCCATCCTCCCAATCGCGCGCCTCACTATTGGTGACGCCGTGGCCGTCGGAGAATGTCTCACGATTACGGTTGAAGAAGGTCAATCGGTCGAGAAGTTGGCTCATGGTCTTAACCCTTTCAAGCGGTGGCTAATGTGGATTTTGGCGTGCGTTCGATTGCGTGGAGGAGCCCGCCCGGCCGTGTGTATACAAACCATGTCAGCACGGCGCAGCTGGCGTAGAAGAGAGAGAACCCGATGAGCGCGGCCATAGGCGATCCGGTCGCGGCAATGGCGCTACCAAAGCTTTTCGGAATGAAGAAAGCGCCATACGCAGCAATGGCCGAGGTGAAGCCGACAATCGCCGCCGATTCCGTTTCCGCCTGCCGCACTTGTTCGGGCTTGCCAAGTTCGGGCATCAGACGCGGAATTTCGCTGCGCATGATGCTGGGGATCATCTGGAAGGTGGAGGCATTGCCGACGCCGGTGACAAAAAACATGAAAATGAACATGCCGAGGAAACCCCACCAACTGGCGGCTTGCAGGAAATACATCACGCCGACGACGCCGATCATCATGAAGATGAACACCCAAAAGGTTACGCGGCCACCGCCCCAGCGATCCGAAACCCATCCCGTGGCAGCGCGGCTAATCGCACCCACCAGAGGTCCGAGGAAAACGAACTTCAGCACATCGACATCGGGGAACTGGTGCTTGGCAAGCAACGGCAGGCCAGCGGAGAATCCGATGAACGAACCGAACGTTCCGGTGTAAAGCCAGCACATCAGCCAGTTATGCTTGCGCTGAAAGATGACGGCCTGTTCGGCAAAGCTTGCCTTCGCATCGGCAATGTCGTTCATCCCGATCCACGCAAGCAGCGAAGAGGCAATGATAAACGGCACCCAGATGAAGCCTGCATTTTGTAGCCACAACTCGCCGCCTTCTTTGTTTGGAAGCGGATCGCCACCCAATGCACCAAAAACGCTCGCAGTAATCACCAGAGGAATGATGAATTGCATCACTGACACGCCCAGATTGCCGAGCCCGGCATTTAGCGCCATCGCATTGCCTTTTTGCGCCTTTGGAAAGAAGAAGCTGATGTTCGACATCGACGACGCGAAATTGCCGCCGCCAAAGCCGCAAAGCAGCGCAAGCACCAGGAAGATGATGTAGGGCGTTTCTGTATTCTGCACGGCGTAGCCAATTCCGAAAGCCGGAATGAGCAAGGATGCCGTGCTCAGAGTCGTCCATAGGCGTCCACCAAATATCGGCACCATGAAGCTGTAGAATATACGGAATGTCGCGCCGGAGAGACCCGGCAAGGCTGCGAGCCAGAAGAGCTGGTCCGTGGTATATTCAAACCCGATCAGCGGTAGCTTGGCGACCACAATTGACCAGACCATCCAAACCGAAAAAGCCAGCAGTAAAGCGGGGATCGAGATGTACAGATTGCGCCGCGCGATCCTTTCGCCTGTTGTTTCCCAAAACGCGGTATCTTCGGGCTTCCACTCTTTGATCAGCATGCCATCGCTTGGCGCATGCTTGGCAGCATCGTGCAGTTCGGCCATTTCGGGGAATTGCGGTAAGCTGCGGGCGTCGATGCCGCTCGCTTTCTGTTCCATCTGACGGATCGCGGTGTGCATCCAGCCGAGCGCGACTACTACCAGTGCGAACAGCACCATGAAGCAGCTGGTCCAGATATTGGTCAGGTCGCTGACAACGCCGAAAATAATGGGGAGGATGAAGCCGCCCAGTCCGCCCACCATCCCCACCATGCCGCCTACAGCGCCAACATGATCGGGGTAGTAAACCGGAATATGCTTGTAGACCGCAGCTTTGCCGAGCGACATGAAAAAGCCGAGCACAAACACCGTCAGGACGAAAGGCACCAGCCCCATGGATGTGGAAAAGGCGATGTCTCCCTTCACCCCGTGAATAACATAGTCGGTTGATGGATAGCTGAGCATGAACAGGCAGATCATCGACATGCCAAAGGTCGCATACATGACCTTGCGCGCACCAAATTTGTCCGAAAGCATCCCGCCATAAGCGCGGAACAGGCTGGCCGAGAGCGAAAAAGTGGCGGCCAGCATGCCTGCGACCTTCACATCGAGATCATAGACCTCGATCAAATATTTGGGCAGCCATAAAGCGAGCGCAACAAAGGCGCCAAAGACAAAGAAATAATAGAGGGAAAAACGCCAGACCTGCTGGTGACGGAGCGGTTCGAGTTGCTCGGTGAGTGATTTTGGTTTCGTACCGCTCAGCTTACGCGCGGCAAAGTCAGGGTCGTCTTTTGCAAATATGAAGAAGATCACAGCCATAACGGCGAGCACTGCAGCCCATATTTGTGCGACTGCAGTCCACCCCATAGCCACCATCACTATAGGCGCTGCAAATTTGGTAACCGCCGCGCCAACGTTCCCCATACCGAAAAAGCCAAGCGCTGTTCCCTGCTTTTCTTGCGGAAACCATTTGGAAACATAGGCGACACCAACCGCAAATCCGCCGCCTGCAAGCCCAAGCCCCAAAGCGGCGAACAGCATCATGACGTAGGTGTCAGCATAAGAAAGAAGTAAAGTCGACGCGGCCGAGGCCAGCATTGTCAGCGGAAAAACAAGCCGCCCGCCATATTGATCCGCCCATATCCCTAAGAAAACCCGAATCAGCGAGCCCGTCAGAATCGGTGTGCCGACGAGAAGGCCGAACTGGGTATCGCTGAGCCCCAACTCAGCCTTGATCTCGATCCCGATTATGGCGAAAATAGTCCAGACGGCAAAGCAAACCGTGAAAGCGGTTGTACTGAGCCAAAGGGCGCCTTGCTGTTGTTGCGGCGTGACCGTTGATGAAACCATGACCTGCCCCTTGTGCGGAGAGAATAATCTGGTTCTTCGATGACGGTTCTAGCTGTGCCGTTTGTTGACATGGATCAATATGATTGGCGGAAAATGTTCAAACTCGGTTTGGGATAACGAGCGTCATGGCTCGCCGCATTATGCATCATTTGAATGATTGATATTTATCAATTGGCCGCTAATACTTCCGGCTATCCAAGCGGAGGAACAATGCATGCGCGCTGCAGAAAAGCCGGAAATTGCCGCATTGCCCTTTTTCGCCTCGATGGCTCCCGATGAGCGCGAGCGAATATTTTCCGCGTCATTCCTTCAGGTGTTTCCACCATCGCTGAAATTGTTCGATGCAGGGCAAAAGCCAGACTTCCTGCACATACTTATCGACGGCATGGTCGAGTTGTTCACCGGTAACGGGGACCGCACGACGACGATGGCCATCATACGTCCCGTGCGCAGCTTCATTCTGGCAGCATCCTATACCGATCAGCCATATTTGATGTCGGCACGAACACTGACCGCTTCGCGCATCTTGATGATCCCTTCACCGCTTGTTCGCGAAACCATCGACAATGACCGTGCCTTGATGCGCGGAGCAATGCAGGAACTGGCATTCGGTTTTCGCTATTTTGTGCGTGCACTCACCGACATGAAGCTAAGGCAGTCGGTCGAACGGTTGGGGAATTATCTATTGGTCGAAAGCGATGAGCGCGGCGGCGCGTTCCAGTTTGAAATTCCGATAGAAAAACGGACACTGGCATCGTTGCTGGGAATGACACCTGAAAATCTCTCCCGCGCTTTCGGCGCTCTGGCCGCGCACGGTGCCCTTGTTGAAGGATCGACGGTTCAGATTGTGGACCGGGATAGGCTGGTCGCGTTTGTTCGGCCCGACCCCAATCCCGTCAGAGACGAAATCTGGTAACGAAGTTGAGTTCCAGAAGTTCGTGAAGGAGGGGCTTTCAATCAAAACTTGGCATCAAGCGCAAACCAGAGTTTAGTCGTGTCAGTGGCAAAACGATCTGCATTAAAGTGCGCGAATTTCAGCGTGGCGGCGAGCCATTTATTTATTGGTGCGACCACCAACCCGCCCCATTCAAGACCATAAGCAATGTCACCCCGCGTTGAGTGGTAATCGTGATATTGCAGCCGCAGAGTCGTCCCCTTAACACCGGCAATAAGGGGAAGCTTCACAGACATATCCGCATAGCCGTCGCGCAGGCCATCGGCTGGAGTCGACAGAAATTTGTCGGCCCAACCGTTAAACGCATGCAGTGTCGCCAGTGGCGTTTGTAACGCAGTAACCCCATCGCCCTCCAATCGCTCCAGCCCTAATTTCATGGTTACAGCGCCGACGGTGATCCCAGGTTCGATAAGCAGATAGTCATGCGAAAAACTGCGCGGATTTGGGCTTAGGTCACGCTGATTGGCATACTCTAAATAGTATAGCAGTTTTGCTTTGCTTGATAATTTCTGATCACCCGAAATGCGGATTCCGACAGTCTTTGAAGACAAAGCAACTGCATCAGGCAATTCGAGGAAATAGCCGTATGCAGTCAATGTGCCAACCGGCTTAACCTCAAAGCTCGCACGAAGCAGATGAATGTCGCTGTCGCGCCAGATGCCCTGCATGGAGTTCGGACCGAATATCCGGTTGACCCGCCAAGCATAGCTGTATTCAGCCGTTACACCCGCAATTGGCTTAACCGCCACCCGGGCTGCATCTAAGGTTTGGTCATTCTGGCGCCAGCCAACCGAACCCACCCAGCGCTGATTGTCATAATTCAATGTTTGCCGACCCACAATGGCCTCGACTTCCTTGGAGGGCTTGAAACGCACCCAGGCTTGATTGAGCAATATATCAGACGGATCGGCAACTACGGGATAGTCGGTCCTGCCATTCACGGTATCGTTATAATGCCTCCGGCCCAGGCGTGCGATCGCCTCACCTTCGATGAGCGCACTCAACCCATGCCACTCGGTCGTTTTAAGTCCGGCTCTAAATCGGGCCGTCGATGCCGTCGCATTTTCCGGCACACCTTCTTGGTCGACGAGTTCAAGCCGGTACCGGATTTCGGCATAGGGTTTCACAGTGATCGGTTCGCCAGCAGATTGCGCCAGCACGGGCGTTGGGGCAGATAGCTCGACGAGCGCGCACGAGATTGATACGAGAAGAAGCTTGTTCATGCCCGCTGAATAGCGCAAACCGTAGCAACGATATTTGATTTTAGTCAATGAACTTGATGATCATCAATCGTAATAAGGCCGAGGTGGAAAATGGATGATTTGGCAATCGCTCGCGTGGTTCATGTCGTCGCTGTCCTGATGTGGATTGGCGGGGTAGCATTTGTGACGACTGTAGCGATGCCGGCAATCCGCCGACAATATGGCGCACCAGCTCGCCTGTCCGCCTTTCATGATCTCGAAAGTGGCTTTTCATGGCAGGCAAAGATTTGGGTGTTGCTTGCGGGTGCCAGCGGTTTCTGGATGACGTGGCGGGCCGACATGTGGAGCCGCTTCAAAGAGGCGCAATATTGGTGGATGTGGGCGATGCTGCTGATCTGGACTATATTTTCAGTCATGCTCTTCGTTCTTGAGCCGCTATTCCTTCACAGGCGTATGGCAACATCGCCAAGTCCTGAGAAAGATTTCAGGCGCATGGAGATTGTACACCGCGTTTTGCTGGCCGCATCAATTGTTGCAACCATAGGTGCTGTCGGCGGCGTTCACGGGCTATGGTGAAATCGGCGATCCTGTTTGCCGCGCCGCATCGTTTGCTGTTTCTGACAGGCATCGTGCAACTGGCCGCGACGATGCTGTGGTGGACGGTCGCGCTTGCGGGCATCCACTTCGGCACGGTGGCACTACCTACCGAGGACATTCCCGCGTCGCTGCTCCATGCTCCGATATTGATCTACCTCGTTTTGCCGCCTTTATTTTTCGGTTTCTTGCTAACAGTCTTTCCGCGGTGGATGGGATATCCTGACCTTGAGCGGCGTGCTTACGCTCCTGTGGCCATTGGCTATGCGTTATCGGCTGTGTTGTGCTGGGCCGGACTATTTGTGGGTAGAGATATATTGTTGACCGGAGCCTTCGGCACCGCATTTCTCGCCAGCCTTTGGGGTGCGTTTTTATTGGCTTCGATTGCGAACCGCGAGGTTCGCGATAGCAAAAGCCCTACATGGCATGGATGGTCGATCCTCGCTGCTTTTGCTTGTGGCATCGTGGGGCAAATCGCCTTGCTAGCATTCATGGCTGATCTGGCGACTGACACCCTGCCTTTTGCCAATAGGATCGGGCTGTGGGCGTTTGTACTTCCAGTCTTTTTCACCGTCTGTCACCGGATGGTTCCATTTTTCGCCGGTAATGTTGTCGAAGGATATGTCCGGTGGCGGCCGTTCTGGCTTCTCACTGCATTTTGGGTTGGAACAGTGTTACTGATTGCCGCAGAGGTAACGGGCCGGATGATGTTGCTAAGCCTCGGCAGCGCTTTTATAACCACGGTCACGGCGATGATGGTCTTAAAATGGTGGCCGCGTGCTAAGGCGCCAGCATTGCTGTGGGTTTTAATCATTGGCTTTGCTTGGGCACCTATAGGCTATGCATTAGCTTTTTTGGGTTCGATCGGAATCGAATTAGGTCGTGCGCCGGAGCATGCGCTGACGATCGGATTTGCAAGCAGCATCCTCGTGGCCATGGTCACCCGAGTTACCCATGGCCATTCAGGCCGACCGTTATCCTTCCCCGCAGTCGCATGGATTGCTTTTGTCGGCATGCAGACCGCCGCGCTGGCCCGCATCGCCGCCGCCGTGCGTTATGACAATCCAGCGTGGCTGCTTGCTTCTGCGATAATTTTTGTCGCCTGTTTTGCGCCATGGATGCTGCGCAATGGTGCCATATACTTACAGGCGCGAATTGATGGCAAAGCAGGATAGGACGCGAATTTTACGGCGTTACACTCACCCAGATTAGCGCAATCACAACGCCAAAAAATGCGACCATAATTGGCACAATTAGAATTTGTGCAAAGGCCGCCGCTTTGCCAAGTTGACCCGTGAAGGTATCGATATCGCCATACACAGTTGCCGGTCTGCCCGGGGCGCCGACTGTGTTCATGGCTGCGGCAGTCCCGAAATACATCAGCGTATAGCACGCGCTGATCGCGATCATGAACAGCGCGCTTTTGTCATGACCCGTTACCATGATGAGTGCGCCAAAGAATATGGCATAGGCAAGAAACATTGTCGCCCAGACTGATTTTGGCAGAGCGAATGTCCTGAGTTCCTGGGTGGGCTTGATCGGCATAACCAGATCAACATCGTGCTGCTGATATTCGACTGACCGAGTTTCGGCGGCTATCAGATTAAAATCCATCAACATCGATTTTCTCCTTTGTGAGAGAGGCGAGACCGCCATGGTGCAAGGCGATCCCCGTTTGCAGGCTGGCCGCGATCCGATGTGCGCGGTCGCGGAAGAGGTCTTGGGCATCAGGATGAGCGACCACTTCAGTCACCGTCTCATCCCAAAGGCGAAGCCACATCACGAAATGTTCAGGCACAATACCGGATATCGCGACATGCTTGAGCATCGGATTGCCGCGAAACCGGCCGGATTCCATTGAGATTGACGCCCAAAAATCCTTCATTCTTGCCAGATGGGGCTCCCAGTTCACGATCTTACCTGCAAACATCGGTCCGAGCACGACATGTCCCCGGATGTGCGCGTAAAATGTTTCGACTAGCCGAGAGATCAGAGCATCATTTATCCCGATTGCATCGGCTTCAGCAGCCTTTCGAAGCCTGGCTTGTTCTACATAAGAATGCGCGCTCATCAGTTCGACTCTATATCATATATTTGATATGCCTTTTATAAACTGATTGCCCCGATAAGCAATATATAATATGCATGTTTTATGAGATTGACTGTCCAAACCGATTTCGCGCTCCGCACATTGATGTTTCTTGCCGCAAGCGAAGGACATCAAACCATTGAAATAATTGCAACCCATTATGGCATTTCCAAAAACCACTTGATGAAAGTGGCGCAGCGGCTTGTCGCCGAAGGATATGTCGAAAGCGTTCGTGGGCGTGGCGGCGGATTAGCACTTGCCCGCGCACCTGGAGCGCTGAACGTTGGTGAGATCATCCGTAAGTTTGAAGATGTCGGGACGTTCGTAGAGTGTTTTGACCCGGTAACAAACCAGTGCACAGCCACCCCCGCCTGCGGCCTGAAGCATATTCTGGCAGGCGGAGTAACAGCCTTCATGACCCACTTAGACAGGTTTAGCGTTGCTGACCTGATCAAGAACCGGACTGATTTTAGATTAGCGCTGAATCTTGTTGGGGCGTAGGCAGAACATGCGAACGCCATATTTATAGAAAGCTGAATGAAGGGCAGTTCTGGTCGTTCCGGCGAACTTTTTGAATGTCCGCAGTGTTAGCGGGAGCATCCAGTCGTTTTGGGATGCCTCAACGGCAGCAACTGATCGATACCTACAAAGAACCGGACAGTCGGCTCCCTGCCCAATTCCAGTCGTCAAAGTTTAAAAACGCCGGTGGATGGGTCGGCGATATTTTGGACCGCCAAGTCGGCACGATCAGGGTGGCTATATTACTTTCATTTCTGGGACTTCTCAATTGCAATCCGCTCATCATGTGCGGAGTCTTGGGTCATAGGGCATCCAGTCGATGCACTTATGTCAGCATTGTCGTGTATCAATATGGTATACCCTCCCTGAGCAGCTTCACGAGACACCCAAACTGACTCAATAGACTTAACTACGCAATTTTGGGCCAGCATAGCTCAATGGTCTAAACTCATTTGAGACATGGGATGGTATGCTGGTAGGTTATCGGCGGTGTTTGGGGGAAAAGCGATTGCGCCAATAAGATTCCCTAGGGTCAAAATCGGACTCCGACTCCGTCTATTGAGGTTCGAATCCTTACCGGGGAATCAGTTTAAACCACTGATTTATAACAATAATCATTGCCCCGACGGCTATATAAACTGGCGGAGCAATTGCCAGATCATAGCCTTACCGTTTACCCGAAAATGCGGTGTGCGGCATTGAGATGAGAGGCGGCGCGGCTTACCGGTTCATAGAAACCGCGAAATTCCTGGCTGGCCCTGAAATCTTGCGTTTGGCCGATCACGGTTTCCGCCGCGCCCAGCATTAAAATCCCGTCATCCGCCATTCTGGTGCCGATGGCGTCCAGCACCTGCGTCCGCCTTTTTTCGCCAAGATACATCAGCATGTTGCGACATAAAACAACGTCGAACTTACCAAAATGTGGCGCAGGATTTAGCATATTATGTTCGGTAAATGTCACCGCACGGCGCAGATTTTCCTTGGCAATCCAGTCTTCGCCACTTTGGTCGAAATAGCGCAGCATCTGCATGACCGGAAGCCCGCGCTGGATTTCAAACTGGGAATAGCGACCGGCACGCGCCTGTGCCAGTGCTGAGCTAGACACGTCCGTCGCAAAAATCTGGATGTTCCAACCACGCCATTTTTCGGCATTTTCATTGAATGCCATGGCGAGCGAATAAGGCTCCTGTCCGGTCGAGCAAGCCGCTGACCAGATACGCAGCTTTTTCGTGCCCATGCGCTGTTCGCGCAGCATATCGAGCACAGGGCCGGTCAATAGCGCAAAATTAGCTTGGTCCCTAAAGAAACAGGTTTCATTATTGACCATTGCTTCAACACAGGCGCTAGTCAGTTTTGGATCGGCGTCGATATCGATCAGCGAAATCAACGTATCGAGATCAGGTATCGAGTTTTCCCGCATCAACGGTTTCAACGCCATATCGATACGCCAGTGACGGTTGGCCATCAGAGTCTGGCCCGTATGTTTTTCCAGCAGGTTCGACAAGGATGTATAGGCTTGCGACTGGACCATGCTCATCTCGACTTCGCAATCCGGCCAAGCAATTCCGTCATTTGCGCAGGCGATAAAATCGCACTCGCACATCCGGCTTTGGCAACTGCCCCTGGCATTCCCCAGACGACCGAAGATTCGACATCCTGAACAAGCGTTGTTCCACCTGCTGCAAAAATGTCGGATGCCCCGGCCGCGCCGTCATTACCCATTCCGCTAAAAATCATTCCCATACAGCCCGCCCCGTAAATGCCGGCGAGCGACGCGAACATTGCGTCGACCGACGGACAATAGCGGCTGTGTGAATATTGATCCAAACGATCAATGATGATGCGGTCTTTTCCCCGCCTGCACGTCAGATGCGCGTCGCCGGGTGCGATATAAATATGGTTCTTTTTGACGACCTCACCGGCCGTTGCCACCGAAACGGTCCGTTCGGTCAGCCCACCCAATTGCCGTGCGAAAAAGCTCATAAATGCGTCGGGCAGATGCTGCGTAATGAAAATAGGACAATCAAGCGCTGGAACAAGATTGCGAATGATTTCATAAATTGGCGGAATGCCGCCGGTTGACGCACCAATGGCGATGCATTCCGGTCGGGACAGGCTCTGATATTCGACCGCCAATTTTGCAACGGCTATGGCGTCACCATGCTTTGTATTGCGTCTGGATCGCCCCAGCCGAACCACTTTATCGATCAGAATTTCAGAAAATTTTCCCGAAAACCCGGACTTTCCGGGTTTTGCCAATGTGTCACACGCACCTAGCGACAGGGCATTGAGCGCCGCTGAACCATTTTCTTCGGCAAAAGCCGAGACAACCAGAATGCGCGCACCATTTGACCTGACAAGAATATCCGGCAAGGCGTCCAAGCCGGATCTTTTGGGCATTTCGATATCGAGCAAGATGATATCGACATCATTGCAATTAAGCTGCGCTAACGCAGCATCGCCGTCGGCGGCTTCACAGACAATCTCGATATCCCGATGCTGCCCAAGCACACGGGAGAATATCGACCGGGCAACAACGCTGTCATCCACAAGCATTACGCGGATCGGTGCCATTTCCAATTCAGGCACCGCGCAAGTCGATAAGTGAGGGACAGTCACAATCAATGATTTCTATAAGCAACCGACGATTTGCAGCTTTGCCTCAAGCGTTTCGCGATCAAAGGGTTTCATGACATATTCGTCAGCCCCGGCATCAATCGCCGCTTTAATATGGCCAACCCCGTTTTCTGTGGTGCAAAAAATTACTTTGGCTTTCGGCAATTCCACCGTCGAGCGATAGGCGCGCAGAAAATCCATTCCGCTCATCACCGGCATATTCCAATCGAGCAAAATGACATCCGGCGTTGTTCCGGAACAATGGTCGAGCGCTTCCTTGCCATCGGACGCTTCGGCCACGTCGAATTGCATCGTTTCAAGAATATGGCGGGCAACCTTTCGGATGACCTTGCTGTCGTCAACGATCAAACAGGTTCTCATTATATATTCACTTTCATTCTGGTCCTGAACGAAACCTATACTGCTGTTGTTATCGACACGTTAATATGCAGGTTTCACTTTTGAATTCAGGCCGCCATCGACAAATCGCCCTGCACCAGTTTTGCAGGATTAAGGATCATTACCAATTGATCCCCCACTAAAGCTGTTTCCGAAACGACGGATTTCCATTGCGCCGATGGCTGGATGGATTTCTGGATCTGTTCAGCGGCAATCGAAACAACATCTTCCACCTTGTCCACGGCCAAACCAAAATGATGTCCTGCAATTTCTGCCACGACCGCAAGGCATCCCTTTTCCAGCCGACGGCGAATTCCGGTGACGGCATATTGGCTATCGATCAAAGTCAGCACCCTGCTGCGTAAAGCGAACAATCCGGCTATGGACGGGTCCGCGCGGGGAACGAAGATGATATCGGGAATCTGTACGATGGATTCGATACGGTCGCTGTTGATGGCAACCCGGCAGCCGTTGATATGCGCGATCAAAAATAAACTGGTCATCACGCTGCTCCTGCTAATTTCAGCTCAATCGCCGAGAGCAGGCCGATCCGGTCATATCGGTAAATACTGGAAGACGGCATTTGCGATGCGTGAACAGTGTCGCGCAAATGCAGCGTTCTGGTATCGTCTATGTCCTGCGTTCCGCTCCCCCGGCAAAGGACAATCGCCGCATTTTTCCGGTCGGCGTCGTCAAAGCTGACAGCATAGCCCGACGCGGTCAACAACGGGGCTAGAATGCGCTTTTCCCATTCGGCGTCTCCCACGGTCCCGATAAAGCAAAGGGCTTTGGTGTTCGATGCAAGGGCGACATCGGAACAGGTTTCGAAATAATGGTAAATGTTGACCAGTTCGACGCTTTCATCTTGCGCCATGACAACGCCTTCAAAAATTTCGGGCTGTGCGCTTGGATAGATTTCGCCATCAAGTGTGAAAATATCCAGCACGTCCTCAACAGCGAGAAATTTGATATTTTGACCATCGCTGAGGCGGAGCAATTTTATCTGGCCGGTATCAGCTATGCTGTCCAATTCGCATATGTCATACAGTCGATCGGCGATTTTTGCCCGCATTTTACCGCCGACAAATGTGATGTCTGCGACATCGATATCCTCAATTCGGTCGACGACATTTAACCGGATCGCCCGCTTCACCCCATTGGTTGCAATGAACAGCAGGGCCGATGGGCGCTTTATGGTCTGCTGCACAATTTCGTCGGATTTGCCGGCACCATCATCCTGGACCTGTTCGACACCTATGGCTGCCCCCAGTCCGCTGGTGTCGAGCAAAAGCATGGGACGTCCATTGTCAGGCAAGGTTGTTCCGGCATAAAGACCCGTGGCCATGATGATCGGCGCGCCGGGTTTTACGACAAGTTCTTCATTGTCGATCACGCTTTCGACATCAAGTACATAAGTCGCGCCAATAGCAGGCTTGATCACGATCAGTGTCCGGCTGACCGGAGATGAATCCACAACCTCCCCGATGTCCAGCAATTCTTCCAGCCTTGCGTAAGGATAGCGTTGACCGCGTATGTGCGCCACGCTGATGCCGCCTAATTCTTCTATTTTCACATTCTTGTTTGTTGCCGACAGAATTTCCACGACAGAGCTGCGCGATACGCCAAAGAATTGATCGCCTGCCTTGATCGAAAGACCCGCTATGATGGACAGGGTTAGCGGCAAACGCAGGGTCATTTTCAAACCCTGTCCTTCGAAATTTTCCAGATCGACGGTGCCGCCAATGACCTGAAGATTACTTCTGACGATATCCATTCCGACACCCCGACCGGAAATCGACGTAACCTGCTGTGCGGTCGATAAGCCCGGCACGAATATGGTGTTAAGCTTCGCCTTTTCGCTCCAGATTTGCCAGTCAGCCGCAGTGGCTATTTTCGCCGCAATTGCACGACTGCCGAGTTTCTCCAAATCTATGCCGCGGCCATCATCTATGATCTCAATCAGAATCTGGTTCCCCGACTGCCGCGCAACAATCTGGATTTGACCTTTTGGATTCTTTCCGGCGGCCATTCTTTCGTCGGCCGTTTCAATGCCGTGATCGACCGCATTTCGTAAGATATGCTTCAACGGATCACGCAGTGCCTCCACCATTTCGCGGTCGACTTCAACTTCGCTTCCCTCAATCCGCAATTCGACATCCTTGCCCAGTTCAATCGAAATGTCGCGCAACAGACGGGGCAAAGAGGAAAATAGCCGATCGATATTCTGCATCCGCATCAGGCCGACAGCATCGCGCATTTCCGCAACAGATGCCGACAGTCGGGCGAATGCATGATCGACCTCTGCGCCTGTTTGCGACTTTCGCAATTGCCGGGATACTTCATTTCGGGCCAGCACCATGTCCGAAACGCCGCTCATCAACCTGTCGAGCAAGTTCAAAGATACCCGGACAGTCCGCGATTTTGCAGGTCCTGCGGCGGCGAATATCCCGGCGTCGTCAGGCAATTCGGAATCAATGATGACGTCGGCACCATCCTGTGTTCGTTGCGATGGAAGAAAGCCCAGCATGGCATCAATAAGATGGGCGTCATCATCATAAAGAGCGCGGCCGGATTCCAACGCCTCGGTCAATGCGGCAATGCGATCAACGACCGCTAAAATGGCAGAAACGAGGGCCGGCGATGCTATAATCTGGCCATCGCGCGCGCAGCTTAACACATCTTCGGCGGCATGGCTGAGCCGCAGCAGGCGCGGCAGGTCGAGAAAGCCGCAGCTGCCCTTTACCGTGTGAACAAAGCGAAAGACACTGTCGATCAGTGTGCGGTCTTGGGGATTTTTTTCCCATTGAACCAATTGCCAAGCAAGTGTTTCCAGCGTTTCGCGCGTTTCAGCGATGAAATCGTCAAGCAATTCGTCCATGTATCAGGCCTCGATAACCGAAGCCAAATATGTGACGTCATATGGTTAAGATGCCGTTTACGCGGCCCCTGATGGCGATCTGCTAATTACGGATCAGCGCGCCGATGATCAGATGTTCAGGGTCCGGTTCGGCAAGCTGCACCAAGCCACCACCCCGAATCGCCAAGTTGCGCGCCATCCAGGCCGCAGCCGTGCGCGAATCCACCAGCGAAGCATCAAGATTGCCGGCTAGCGTTGCCCGAATGGCATCATCCATGACGATTCTAGGCCCATTCGCCCGGATCACGATTTCATGTTCCCCGTCACGGCTTTCGGTTCCGACAAAAAGCGTTCCGCCCCGAACCAACGAGTCATTTGCAAGCAGCACAAGATTTAGCAGAATCTTGATCGCGCGCTTTGGCATGAATGCCGGTGGGACAGCCCATTCCAGCGTCGTGCGGCCACTGGCGGTCACCAATGGTTCGATCACAGCTTTTGCATCATTCGGATCTACTTCAGCGCCGAACCCTCCGGCAGCACCGAAGGCGAGCCGGAAGAATTTCAACTTGTCGGCCGCAGACTTCGCACTTTCCGCCAGCAAATCCATGCAGCGTTGGCGCATTTCCGGATCATGTTCGTCGGCCAACAGTTCCAGACCATTGTTCATGGCACCAACCGGGCTCAACAAGTCATGGCACAGCCGAGAGCATAACAGGCTGGCAAGGTCTACTTCAGACTCCATCATTGAAAAATGTCCCCAATTAGCTTGTTGCTGCGCTCATGGACGTTGTTTCCAGCGGATTCAACCCTCGACTAGGATGGGAATGGATTCAAATCGGTTTACATGCGCGCCTTCGCCAAGGGGGCGCCATGCCGTCACATTGTCCCGCGCGATAATCAGCCAATAGCGCCCATCAGCCACCGCCTGCGCTGCGTCGGTTGCCGATGGCCGGGAAAGACCGTTGGGATGCGAATGATAATGGCCGATAATCGGCAACCCACCGTCACGCATCGCCTTGTGACGGGACAACAATATTGCTGGTTCCAGCTCGAAATTCCGTTCGGGGTCCTTGGCGATATTGGCACAGGGTACAAGTTGCGTCAGGCAATCGTTCCGTCCCAAGAGAAGCCCGCAACATTCGAGATTTCCGGCCGCCGCTGCCTGTTCCAGCAGTTCGTTGAGGTGCTTCCTTGATATTCGCAGCGGCATCACCCATGTCTAGGCGATGCTTGGGGAAAATACCATATTTTCAGGTGTGTTAGGCGAAGGTCGCCTGGACAGTGCATTGGCCCATGCCCTGCCCCAATTTTCGCGCGCCCGTATCCAGGGCCTGATCGCGGACGATGCCCTGCGTATTGGCGGCAAGGCGACCAATGATGCCGCGTCGAAGAAATTTGCCGGACAGAGTTTCGAACTCTGCGTCCCCGCCCCGCGCCCGGACAAGGCGGAGGCGCAGGATATTGGGCTGACCGTCATTTTTGAAGACGAACATCTCATCGTCGTCGACAAGCCGGCTGGCCTTGTCGTGCATCCCGCTGCGGGCCATGCCGACGGCACTTTGGTCAATGCCCTGCTGCACCATTGCAAGGGCCAATTATCCGGAATCGGCGGGGTCGAGCGCCCCGGAATAGTCCATCGAATCGACAAGGATACTTCGGGCCTTCTGGTCGTGGCCAAGAGCAATGCCGCGCATGAGGGGCTAGCCAGGCTATTTGCCGCCCATGATATCGAACGCCGCTATTTCGCGGTCGTTAGCGGAGTGCCTGCACCGCCTGCCGGAACAGTCAAAACGCAGATCGGCCGATCAACAACGAACCGCAAAAAAATGGCGGTATTGCCGGAAAACAAGGGAAAACATGCAGTTACCCATTATCGGACGGTCGAGCATTTCGCCAAAACCGCGCTGGTCGAATGCAGATTGGAAACAGGCCGCACGCATCAGGTCCGCGTCCATATGGCGCATCTGGGACACCCGTTGATCGGTGATTCCGTTTATTCTAATCGACAAAACCCATACAGAATCGGACAAAACCAGTCCAAATTCGATAGACAGGCATTGCACGCCGCGTCGCTGGGGTTTATTCACCCGATATCTGGAGAAACATTATTGTTCGAAAGCAGTTTACCAGAAGATATGCAGCTTCTGTTAAGTCATCTTCGGCTATAAGGTTTCGATAGGGAACGCTTGCTATCGGGTGCTTGATGAGGCCCGCGCGCAGGCAAAACTGAAAGAGAGAAACATGTCTGATCGTAAGAATGTTCCGGCAACGATCCCTGCTCTTGGGGGGGATGCAAGCCTTAATCGTTATTTGAGTGAAATCCGGAAGTTCCCGGTCTTGAAGCCCGAGCAAGAATATATGCTTGCCAAGCGCTATCAGGAACATGGCGACCCCAAAGCTGCTGAGCAGCTGGTCACGTCACATCTGCGCCTCGTTTCGAAAATCGCAATGGGATACCGCGGCTACGGCCTGCCGGTGTCCGAGCTGATTTCCGAAGGAAATATCGGGTTGATGCAGGGCGTGAAGAAATTCGATCCCGACCGTGGTTTCCGCCTTGCGACCTACGCAATGTGGTGGATCCGCGCATCGATGCAGGAATTCATCCTTCGCAGCTGGAGCTTGGTGAAAATCGGTACCACCGCCGCGCAGAAGAAACTGTTTTTCAACCTTCGCCGGATGAAGAACAATCTGCAAGCCTTTGAAGATGGCGACTTAAATCCTGAAGCCGTTGCCAAGATCGCGACCGATCTGGGCGTATCGGAAGAAGAAGTGCACAATATGAACCGGCGCATGGCAATGGGCGGCGATACATCGCTGAACGTACCCATGCGCGAAGACGGCGATGGACAGTGGCAGGACTGGCTTGTCGATAATGAACCATTGCAGGACGAACGTGTCGCCGACGCACAGGAAGGCGATATGCGGCACGCCATGCTTTCCGAAGCACTGGACAGCCTGAATGACCGCGAAAAGCATATTTTGACCGAGCGTCGCCTGATCGATGAGCCCAAGACGCTCGAAGAACTGAGCCAGACCTATAATGTCAGCCGCGAGCGTGTGCGCCAGATTGAAGTACGCGCATTTGAAAAGCTGCAAAAGGCCATGATGCGAATTGCGGGCGAAAAGCGTTTAATCCTCGCTAATTAACGCAATGTGTAAAAATAGGTGACGGGCGGATTGCGCTGCGCTAGCTTTGATCCATGATCAAACCGAAGCGCTCGTTTTCCGCCCGTTTCTCTCGCTTTACCTTCAAATGGTTGTTATATTTCGTAATCGGCAGCGTCGCGCTGACCGCGATTTATGCTATTGTCCCGGTACCAACCACCCTCACCATGCTGTTCGACAGCAATGGCGCGACGCGGGACTGGACGCGATTGTCCAATATCTCCCCCAATCTGGTGCGTGCGGTCATCGCGGCAGAAGACGGCAAATTCTGCATTCATGACGGATTTGACCGCGAAGCGATTGAACAGGCGTTGCAGCGCAACAAAAGCGGACGCCGCATGCGCGGTGGCTCTACAATCAGCCAGCAAACCGCCAAAAATGTCTTTCTGTGGCAAGGCAGCGGCTGGACCCGTTATCTTCGCAAAGTACCCGAAGTGTATTTCACATTTCTGATCGAAACCATTTGGGGCAAGCGCCGGATCATGGAAGTCTATCTGAACGTCGCAGAAACAGGCATCGGCACTTATGGCGCCGAGGCAGGGGCGCACCGTTATTACAGGAAAAGCGCAAAAGACCTGACCCGGATCGAAGCGGCACGGCTGGCTGCCATATTACCCTTGCCCAAAAAGCGGGCGGTCAACGGGGTCGGCGGCTTCACCCGCCGCTATGGCAACAGCATCGCCGCCCGCATCCGCGTGGTCCAGCGCGACGGGCTGGATAGCTGTATTTATAAATGAAAAGGGCGCGGGGATTGCTCCCCACGCCCTTGTTTTTATTGAATTCGGATCAGAACTTATAGCTCACCCCAACCTGCATGCGCCACAATGAGGAGCTGGTTTGGATGGAGTTATTCTGCTGTTCGAACGAGTTGCTGACGATATAGCGGCCTGCGCTATCGATGCCGCTAAGGCCGACTGGGCTAACTTCAAATCCGAAACGACGGAACACATTCGCACTGTCGCTGATTAAATTCAAGAAGTTGTCAAAGTCGACAAACAAGCGGACTGAATCTTCTACACCGAACAATCGTCCTGGCCCAGGCAGTTCCTGACTAAACCGAAGGTCAAGATCGTAGAATGAATCGTTGGTACAGCTGTTGCGTGGTAAAGTCCGACCCCGGAATTTTGCTACGCAAGGATTAGCCGCCACAAACTTTTCGAGTTCGGCGACACCGGCGGCATTGGAAGTCGGCGAGAGATTGGGGTCCGTGATGCCCGTTGGAACATAGAGCAATGCATTGTCCGCACCTGAGGCTGCGTCGTTGAATACCGCTCCGTCGTTCCATGTCACGCTATATGGACGGCCTGAACGTGCAACAAAAACAAATCCGAACTGCGTGTCATAATCTCCAAAGAACTTCTCTTTGAAGTTCATCGAGAAAGTGAGATTATGCTTGTTTGCAAATTCGCTCGTCGCAACAGCCGAATTTTGGCGATCAAATGCGGCGGCAAAGTCGTAATTGGAAGTTGCCGTTGCGCTATTGTTGAAACGGTTGTTTTTTGCATCGGTAAATGCATAACCTAGGTTGAAGTTTACACTGCCACCGTCCGTAAACACACCACTACCGAACCGTTTTGACAATACAACCGACGCAACATGGCTATCGAAAGCCGCGCCATTTGTCAGCTGTATTTCATCGTCGCGACCGGTGTTGAAACACGCCGGTGAAACGTTGGAAAACGTAAATCCAGGACCACCGGTGCCGTTCAACTTAGCCGTACATCCGGCTACGGTCGGATCGATCGCACGATAAATGGGCCGGCCATCGACCGTAAATCCATTGAGGCCTAACCGGGTATCGACCACTTGGGCGAGGTCGACAAAATCAACAGGGTTTTTGAAATGGCTGTAAATATAATCGAAGTTAAAACCCCAATTGTCAAAGAAGCCACCGTCACCTGAACCAAATTTGGTACCTATGCCGATATTGGCACGTATGACTGTGGGAACTTTAAAGTTTGGATCAGTGGATTGCGTATCCGCCAGGCCACGCGCCGAATTCACTCCGGCATCTTTGGCGACGCAAGCCGGGAGACCGGTAAACTGGCCATTCACAACAACATCTACACGCGCGCCATTGGCGGGGAAACAACTGGCAACACCAGTTTGACCTGCACCGGTTGCAAATCCGTCGTTCGAAAAAGCGTTAGACACAAAGACAGCCGGATCGCCGCCGGTGAACACGCCAACCCCGCCTTTGATCTGCGTCGAGCTTAAAAACCCGTCATTGCCGACATCATAAGTGAACCCTAAGCGCGGTAAAAGAACGGGATCGAATTTTCCGAACGACACTCTGTTGCTAAAGCCATAACGAGCCAGGAAATTGGGGTTGGCTTTCGGTGCATCGCCTTGATACCATTCAAGCCTGACACCAGCCAAAATGTTTAGGCTATCCGAAGCTTGCCATTTATCCTGCGCCAACACCGAAAAAGTGCGACGCTTCCAAGAAGCTGCGGCATCATTGACGTCGCCCGTTGCGGTGAAGTTACCAAAAGCACCCGCAGCTTGAGCGGCAAGAACAGCAGCTGCGTTTGGATTGGTGTTATTTCCGCCCGACAATATTCCGTTTCGGAAATCGTTAATGTTGGCAAAGACCAACGTTCCAGTCGAGTTTGGCGCAAACAAATTGAACACATCAAGTTCGTTAAAGTCGACTCCGAACAAGAAATCATGGCTATTGCGCTTTAATGAAGCTTGGGCACGAACCTGTGTTATTGTTGTTGCTAGATCATTTGCTGCTCTGAAGAATCCGGGCCCGGCCTGCAAAGTCCCAACAAATGTTGTTCCGTTTACAACATTGCTGGTTCCAACGATAAAGCGCGGTATTGGATTATCAGACTGTGCTTCACCACCACCGACTGGTCCCTGCACGTCTTGTACTTCGGCGCGCGAAATACGGATCTGGGTCGAAAAATCGTCCGTCCATTGTGAATAGATGCGGCCTGAGTAGTAATTGGATTGCGTGCCTTCCTGCTCAAACGTATTCAAACCCGTAAAGTTCGTGCCCGAAAAGTCATCCGGTTCGACATTGAGTTCGTCAAGACGCTGATAGCTGAGTTCGACCCGATGATCTTCATTGATATATGCGTCAATACGGCCGAACAAGCGGCGGTTCTTCTCAGGCAAAGTCCGGGCGATGCCGCCAGTATCTTGGCCATAAACATTCTTCAGCACGTCAGAAAATTCATTGAATTGAGCTTCATTGACGAATTTCAGTTCGTTGGCAAAGCCAGCGCCGACAGGACCGTCATCTTGGCTGTCACCCGTATCGGTTTCTTCATATCCTAAAGAAAAGAACAGGCGGTCCTTGATAATCGGACCGGAAAGTGTTGCCCCCCAACGATATTCTTTGAATGGAGCTGGCGTAAAATCAGTTCCTGCAATTGAGTCACCTTGCAAGCCGTCGCTGGCAAAGGTGAAAAAGGCTGTGCCGTGAAAATCATTTTGGCCGGCCTTGGTTACAACGTTGATCGCGCAACCGGTAAAGGCACCATATTGAACGTCAAAAGGTGCAAATTCGACTGACGTTTCCGCAATCGAATCAAATGGCAATGGCAAAGAGTTACGCGATGCGAATGGCGTTCCGTTCAGGCCAAAAACATCGGACTGAAGTATGCCGTCAACAGAAAATGCGTTCGATCGATCATTCCCGCCGAGACAAGAAATACGGTCAACTTCGTCGGTACGATCTAGGCTGACGCGCGGGTCAATGCGGATGATATCGCGGATGTCGCGGGTAATGGAAGGAAGATTTTCAAGTTCATCTGCACCGAAAGACGCGCCTGGCCCGATTGCCAAACGAGTCAATTGTGCTCGGGCCCCTGAAACAACAATGGTCTCCGCATCGGCACCGCTTGCCAGCGCGAATTTGAGTTGGGAATTGCCCTGCAGGTTGATGTTTACATTTTCAACAGTCTGCCCTTCATAACCATCGGCTGTAGTCGTTACCGAATAGGGTCCGCCAGTTGTCAACGTATCGGCACGGAAAAAGCCGTTGCTGTCTGTCGTCAATGTGCGCGTGTTTCCTGTACGGGTATCGGTTACTTTAACCGAGGCGCCCGATATCGCGGCGCCTGATGCATCGTTCACTTGGCCTTCAATACCCGATGTGATTTGCTGGGCAGAGGCAGGAACAGCAACGACAGACGCAATCGAAAGGGCCGCAGCACTGGCGGCCAAAAAATAACGAAGTTGCATATACTTAGATCCTCAATACTTTTGGTCTGTCGCAAGTTCCGCATCTAGCGTGACGAATCCGTGCGAATTGAGTGATCGTAACGCGCCCCCATTGGCGCTAAATAATTGCAGTTATATGACAAAATCAAGGTCTATGCCGCAGTTGCGAACAACAAAAAAAGGCGGAGCCGAAGCCCCGCCTTATTATTTTTCATTGGCTTAAGAGTTAGAAGCTAACTTTTACACCCACGCGAATGCCATAAAGCGACTGGCGTGAAACCAGGTCAACATTGGGCGATACCACGTTAGAATAGCGATATTGCGCGCATGTCTGTGTGCTTGTTGTATTCACAACCGCAGGCAGATTGTTCGGGTTTTGGGCCGGTGTGCTGCCAATGTTTACAACGCCCGTTCCGCTTGGAACCGCGGTGCTCAGACACTGAACATTGGCGATTGTCGCAGCATAGGGGAATGCCACCTGACGCAGCGCGCCCCAATCATGGTCGATGATGTTCAAGACATTTTCGATATCCGCAAACAGCTTCAATTTGGCACCGCCGATAAACAAGGGCAATTCCTGGCTGACGCTCAGGTCGACCTTGAAAAAGTCAGGCGATGTCTGCGAATTCTTCGGCAAGATCTTGCCGCGGAATTTCTCAAGACCAAGGCTGGTGACCAGCGAGTTAAACGCGGTTTCGGCCTGTGCTGCTGTTTGGACGACGACATTGTTCACAACATTGTCGCCAAAGGAAACCCGTGTATCGCCAATTGTCGGAACATAGAGCAAATGGCGGCTGCCTGTGCCGGTTGTTCCAAACACCGCGCTTCGTGCAGATGAGCTTGTTCCGGTGCTGTCAAATGAGGTCAGGCTGAACGGACGGCCTGATCGATATTCACCAAACAGGCTAAAACGTGTTTCATTGTCGCCAAAGAATTCCCGCTTGAAGTTAACACCGAATTTCCATTGATCCTTGATCTCATAGATCGAGCGACCGTAAGATGCTGCATTTGGCGTGTTGAACACATTGTTGTTGTACAAGGAACCGGCTGTCGTCGATGTAATGGCATTTTCATCCTTTACATCTGACCGCGTATAGCTGCCTTCGATACCAAGCCCGAAGTCCCATTGTTTGGAGATACGCGCCACGGCAACATAGCTGCGTCCGCGTGTGCTGTTGGTCATCAAAAGGTCCTGGTTGGGACCCGATGTGCCTGGCAAATTGCCAAAGCGCGCGCGGCCATCAGGCAATGTGCCAATCTGCACCGAACGGATGTCGGTCCATTGATAGGCCTGCAAGACGTCGCCATAAAGGAAGTTGCCGCCAAGCAACCAGCCATCGCCCAAAGGACCAAGGTCCGCGTCATAATCGACCGACAATGTCGCCCGCAATTGACGCGCAATCTTCAAATCAGGGTCGATTGCATTGACTGGCGCATTTTGGAGCGACGAGACGTTGGTCGCAAGAAACTGGCCAACCAAACCCGGAATGGTTGAAAGCGAAACATTGTTTAACGCAGCCGCACAAATGGCCGCCACATTCGGTGTCGTTGCCGCAATATTGCACCCTGCAGCTGACGTATTACGGTCAATGGTTACAGAATTGGTAAGCTGACCCGTGTTCGAAAAGCTGTTCGACAGGAACACGTCCGGTGTACCGCCGGCAAAAATCCCAACGCCGCCCTTGATAATCAGCCGGTCCGTCGCTTCATAGCTAAAGCCGACCCGTGGCTGAAATACGCCGCGACCATCAAAGGTTACGCGGTTTGAAAAGCCTTGGCGGGTCACAAAATTGGGGTTCAACAGCGGCTTTTCTTCGTTCGCAAACAGGTCATAACGGGCACCGAGATTCAATAGAAGCTTATCGGTAACCTGCCAATCATCCTGCAGACCAAAGGTAAAGCTGGAGCTGCCAAATTCGGCTGCGCCGTCATTGGGATCAAGGCTTGGCACCGCATTTTGATAGATTAAGCGCCCTGCATTGCCCGCCTGAAAATCGGCGACCGAGTCAAAATAGAATACACCCAGTGAACTTGGAACAAACAAGTTGAAAACATTCGTCTGTGAATAGCCGAACAATGCCTTGAACTGGTGATCGCCCGCATCCAGCCGTGCCGTGAAATCAATCGACAGATTGTCGGTGTTCAAAGCGTTCGCATGACGGAACTGATCGGGGCCGAAGAAGATGCGGGGAACGCCATTGGTGCACGACGTCACCGATCCTGCGGTAACGGCATCGGCGCACACAGCGATTTCGCCAAGCGTTGTCGCGCCATAAGGCGTCTGACCACGATTATAGTCACGGTAAGAAGCGCGTAGCTCGGTCGAGAATTTTTCCGACCAGTTGCTGTTCAGTTGGAACACACCGGAATTCACTTCTTCCGACAATTCATAGCCGGTCGAGAACAGGCCAAGCGTCGGGCTGGACGTGCTGGTCGAGGTGTTGCGCTGGTTGGCCTGTGTGCCGACGTTGCGGATATAGGTGAATGACGCACGGTGGTCGTCATTGACGTTCCAATCGAGCTTGGCGACGATTTTCTCGTCTTCTTCAATACCGTTCAGAATAACGCCCAATGTGTCGTAGCTGTACCGGGTTTGGGCAATCGTGCTGATTTGATCAACCAGTGCCTGGCTCACGCCCGGAATTGGCGCGGAGAATCCCTGACCTTGCGGGCCACTATCAAATGGATCGCTTTCTTCGGTCTTTTCATATGCAATCATGAAGAACAATTTGTCCTTGATGATTGGACCCGAAAGTACGCCGCCATATTGCTTCGAATCGAAATCCAGAATGATGTCGCGGCCCTTGGTGCGCGAGCCGGTCAGATTTTCATCGGTGTAGGAATAAAAGGCGGAGCCATGGAATTTATTTCCGCCGGAACGCAGCAAGACGTTGATCGCGCCGCCCTGAAAGTCACCTTCCGAAACATCATAAGGGGCAACCTTGACCGAAAACTGTTCGATGGCATCCAGTGGTACAGGACCGCGTGATGTTGGCAAGCCACCGTTGTTGAGGCCGAAATCGTCGGAAAACTGGGCGCCATCAACCGAGAAACGGTTCAAACGGCCATTTTGCCCTGCGATTTCAATCGTCCGGCTATTGGTAAGGTCGATGGTTGCGAACGGATCGCGGCGTGCAAGGTCGCGAATGTCGCGGTTAATTGATGCGACGCCTTCAATATCTTCACGGTTCAATACGGTGATCGGACCGCTTGAACTTTCCGTAGCCCCTTGAAGTGCAGACGCGGTTACGACGATTTCCTGCTGGGATTGCAGAATGATCGGCAAGCGAAACGCCTGGCCTGCGCTCAGCGAGAGGTCGGTAATTTGCGCTGTTTCAAAACCGGCCGCGTCAACGGTTACGGTGAATGGCCCGCCGATGCGAAGGCCATTGGCGCTGAAATTGCCGTCCGCGTCAGACGTGCTGGTTGCCGTTGTACCCGATGGCTCATGCACAACCGTTACCGTCGCGCCAGCAACAGGACCTTTGTCACTCTCGATCGTCCCACGAACTGACGACGTTGTTTCCTGCGCCATAACTGGTGTGGAAACAGAAACCGCGATTGATAACGCAGCGGCACTGGCGGCTAAATAGTAGCGAATTTTCATGTGTTGGATTCCCATTATTTTATAATCCATCCGGATATTCGCATCTTGTGTGTCGAATTTAGCCGAACGGGGAGGTGATGTTTTTCGCCATGAAAGCAAAAAATTGCAGTTATGTGACAGCCAAATCGACTGGTGGACGCATACGTATCAATGGTAGATAGCAAGCAAAATATTGCAGCGCACAATTTTATGCAACGCCCTAAAATTGCTTCTATTTTTGGTGCAATGTTGCGTTATTGCAACAGTGAAGGTTTATTCAGCCCACACCGGGAATTTGGCCTAGGCTGCGTCTTCCTTGTCTGCTTTTGCCGATTTTGCGTAGACCAGAACGGGTGTCTTGCGGCCTTCGACAACATCCTTGTCGACCACGACCTCATCCACACCGTCAAAAGTGGGCAAATCAAACATCGTATCCAGCAGGATCGCCTCAAGGATTGACCGCAGGCCGCGCGCACCGGTCTTGCGTTCGATAGCCTTTTTGGCAACCGCCTCGAGCGCGTCATCGGTGAAGCTGAGCCCCACATCTTCCATCTCGAACAATTTGCGATATTGCTTCACCAGCGCATTTTTCGGTTCGGACAGAATCTTGACCAAAGCAGCGATGTCGAGATCTTCAAGCGTTGCCGTCACGGGCAAACGGCCCACAAATTCAGGGATCAGGCCATATTTCAGCAAATCTTCTGGCTCAATCTGCTTCAACACCTCGCCCGTGCGGCGTTCATCAGGATCGGCGACATGCGCGCCAAAGCCGATGGACTTGCCTTCCAGCCGGTTGGAAATAATCTTCTCCAGACCCGCAAAAGCACCGCCGCAGATGAACAGGATGTTGGTCGTGTCGACCTGTAGAAATTCCTGCTGCGGATGCTTGCGGCCGCCCTGCGGTGGAACGCTGGCCGTGGTGCCTTCCATCAACTTCAGCAAAGCCTGCTGAACGCCCTCCCCACTGACGTCGCGGGTAATGGACGGGTTTTCTGCCTTCCGGCTGATCTTGTCGATTTCATCGATATAGACAATGCCGCGCTGCGCCTTTTCGACATTATAATCGGATGCCTGCAACAGCTTCAAAATGATATTCTCGACATCTTCACCGACATAGCCGGCTTCGGTCAATGTCGTCGCATCGGCCATCGTGAACGGCACGTCGAAAGTCTTGGCCAATGTTTGCGCCAGCAAGGTCTTGCCGCAACCGGTCGGCCCGACGAGCAGGATGTTCGACTTCGCCAGTTCGACGTCGGCACCCTTTGCCCCATGGTTCAGACGCTTATAATGATTATGCACCGCCACCGACAGAACGCGTTTTGCCTGTGGTTGGCCAATGACATAATCATCCAGAACATCGCAGATTTCCTGCGGGCTGGGCACTTCGCCTTCCTTGCGGCCGGTCAACGTCCCCTTGGTTTCTTCGCGGATGATATCATTGCACAATTCCACGCACTCATCACAAATGAATACCGTAGGCCCGGCAATAAGCTTGCGGACTTCGTGCTGCGATTTGCCGCAGAATGAGCAATATAAGGTGCTCTTGGTGTCAGATCCGCTTAACTTCGTCATAATTCGTCCTGCTTTCACGTCAAAGCGACGCGAATTGTAATCAAAACGTCATCCTAAAGATGCGTTCGATTTTGGCAATAGCCCAAAAGGGGGTGTGTCTTGTTAGCAAATCTGGTGGATGAAAAGCTAACAGTATCAGCCCGCCTCTGCTTCCGCATTGGCCGGGCGCTTGTCAAAAACCTCGTCCACAAGGCCGAAAGCCTTGGCTTCGTCGGCCTCAAGGAAGGTGTCACGATCCATAGCTTTTTCAATATCCTTGAGCGGCTTGCCGGTATATTTGGCATAAAGATCATTCATCCGCTTGCGAATACGCAAGATTTCATTGGCCTGAATCTGGATGTCCGACGCCATACCGCGGGCACCGCCCGAAGGCTGATGCACCATGATGCGGCTGTTGGTGAGCGCAACGCGCATGCCTGGCTCGCCCGCGGCCAAGAGGAAACTGCCCATTGATGCCGCCTGCCCGATGCACACTGTGCCAACCTTGGGACGAATATATTGCATCGTGTCGTGAATCGCCATGCCCGCAGTCACTACGCCGCCGGGCGAGTTGATGTACATCCAGATATCCTTTTTGGGATTATCCGATTCGAGGAACAGCAACTGCGCCGTAATGATCGAGGCCATGCCGTCTTCGACTTCGCCCGTCACAAATATGATGCGTTCACGCAAGAGCCTTGAGAAAATATCCCAACTGCGCTCGCCTCTGTTAGATTGCTCAATAACGACAGGAACAAGTGCGGTTGTGGGATCGAAATAAGGATCGTGCATAAATACCTCTGCTTTGGCTCAATTGCCTTTGCGCCTACATCGGCGTCGCGCGTCAAAGTTTCAAGCAGGAAAAGGGTTAAGATCAGGTTCGCCCTGCCCTTGTCGCGCAAAAAAAAGGCCCCGGAAACGCCGGAGCCCTTTTTTGCCCTTAAAGCCAAATTATTTTTTAGCAGGCGCTGCCTTTTTTGCCGGTGCCTTTTTGGCAACCGCTTTTTCAGCCTTGGGTTCATCTGCGTCTTTTTTGGCAGCCGCCTTCTTGGCCGCTGGCTTGGCTTCCTTGGCAGGCGCCTCGTCCTTGGCCGCGGCCTTTTTTGCAGGTGCCTTTTTCGCGGGCGCAGGCTTTGCGTCCGGTTCGGCCTCAATGGCCGCTTCCAATACATCCTTCGTTACCGTCTTTTCAGTGACAGTCGCCTTGTCGAAGAGGAAATCCACAACCTTGTCTTCGAACAGGGGTGCCCGCAACTGCGCGGCTGCCATCGGGTTTTCCTGCAGATATTGCACGAAACGCTGACGGTCTTCGGGACGATATTGCTGGGCCGCTTGCTGGACCAGCATGTTCATTTCCTGGTTGCTGACTTCAACGCCATTTGCCTGACCGATTTCGGACAGCAACAGGCCCAAACGCACGCGGCGAACGGCGATGTCGCGATAATCTTCGCGCTCTGCTTCCATTTCCTTCTTGGCCGCTTCGGGATCTTCCTCGCGTGCAGCTTCCTGCTCGAGTTGCGCCCAGATTTGCTCGAACTCCGCTTCCACCATCGATGGCGGAACTTCGAAATCATGTCCGGCGGCCAATTGGTCCAAAAGCTGACGCTTCATATATGTACGGGTCAGACCATTATGTTCCTGTTCGACTTGGACTTTCATCAGCTCGCGCAGCTTGTCGATACCTTCAAGACCGAACATCTTGGCCAGATTATCGTCGGCTTTCGCTTCGACCGGCTTGCGGACTTCGGCGACAACGATGTCGAAGGTCGCAGCTTTACCTTTCAGGTTCTCGGCGTTGTAATCTTCGGGGAAGGTTACGTTGATGACCTTTGCATCATTGGCTTTGACGCCGACCAACTGGTCTTCAAATCCGGGAATAAGCTGACCCGAGCCAAGCTCGACCGCCATGCCTTCGCCCTTGCCGCCGTCGAACGGGACGCCATCAACCTTGCCTTCAAAATCGATGACGACGCTGTCGCCCAGTTTGGCGGCATATTTCTTGTCGGCCGCTTCAAAGCTTTTTTGGCCAGCGGCCAGCTTCAAGATCGATTCGTCGACAGCGGCGTCGGTGACCTCGACCGTCAAACGCTCAAGCGCAATCCCGTCAATCGAGGGGGCCGCAATCGCGGGCAGCACTTCGAGGTGAAAATCAACAACGGCGTCTTTCCCGGGCGCATAATCATTATCGAGATGCACATGCGGTTGCGTCGCAGGGCGCAGCTTGTTGTCGCTGATCGCTTTCTGCACACCTTCTTGAATGGAACTGTTCAGCGCGTCCTGCAACAAGGAGTCCTTGTGCATTTTCTTGACCAGATTGGCCGGAACCTTGCCGGCGCGAAAACCGGGCATCCGCACTTGCGGCGCAATTTTCTTTACCTCGGCATCAATGCGCGATTCGACGTCTTTTGCGGTAATCGTCATCCGATATGCGCGCTTCAGGCCTTCATTCTGTGTCTCGACGGTCTGCATGTTATCTTCTCTATCTGGGACAAGCGGTGGGCTTGCCTTAAACTGTTAAATGGCTTTCGGGTTCAACAACAGCTTGGGAAAAATCCCATTTCGTGGTGCGGGCGAAGGGACTCGAACCCCCACACCTTGCGATGCCAGAACCTAAATCTGGTGCGTCTACCAATTCCGCCACGCCCGCTTACGAAAAGCTGCCGTTTCACAAACGACGGGAGCCTCTAACGGGAAAGGCAAAGGAGGGCAAGGGGGTTGCGGTGATTAGCTTATCCCAATCCTGCCCGCTGCAATCATCCCAAGACCTTCTTCAAAAGATCATTGATAACCTGAGGATTTGCCTTGCCTTGCATCGCCTTCATCGTTTGACCGACAAAAAAGCCGAACAGCTTGTCCTTGCCCGAGCGATATTCGGCGACCTTGTCTTCGTTCGCGGCCATGATCTTGGCGATTTCGGCTTCGATGGCGTCGGTATCATTGGTCTGCTTCAGGCCACGTTCGTCGACGATGGCTGCGGCGCCCTGCCCGGTTTCGAGCATGATTTCAAAGACCTGTTTGGCGATGCTGCCACTGATTGTGCCATCTGCCACCAGCCCCAGCAATTCCGCGGCTTGCGCCGGATTTACCGGGCTTTCGTCCAACGACTTGCCCAATTTGTTGAGCGCACCGAACAGTTCGGACATCAGCCAGTTCGACCCCTGCTTGGCATCCACGCCATGGCCCAGCAGGTCTTCAAACCAGAACGCCGTCTCCGCCTCTGCCGTTAAAACAGCCGCATTATAAGCTGTTAGCCCCATTTCCTCATAACGCTTGCGCTTAGCATCGGGCAGTTCGGGCAAGCTCGCCCGGCACTCCTCCAGAAACGCATCGTCCAGTTCGACGGGCAATAGGTCGGGGTCCGGGAAATAGCGGTAATCATGCGCGTCTTCCTTGGAACGCATGGACCGGGTTTCCATTTTATTGGGGTCAAACAGGCGCGTTTCCTGCACGACAGCGCCACCGCCTTCGATCAGATCGACCTGACGCTGCGCCTCATATTCAATCGCTTGCATCATGAAGCGGATCGAGTTTACATTCTTCGTCTCGGTCCGTGTGCCGAGTTCACCGCCCGGCTTGCGGACCGATACGTTGACGTCGGCGCGCATGGAGCCCTGTTCCATATTGCCGTCGCACGACCCCACATAACGCAGGATCGACCGCAGCTTTTTCAGATACGCCCCTGCCTCTTGCGGCGAACTCATGTCCGGCCGCGAGACGATTTCCATCAAAGCGACTCCCGAACGGTTGAGGTCGACAAAGGACATCGTCGGATGCTGGTCGTGCATCAGCTTACCGGCGTCCTGCTCGACATGGATCCGTTCGATGCCGATTCTCTTGGTCGGGCTATCGGGATCTTTCTCGTTCAGCGTCACCTCGATTTCGCCCTCGCCCACGATCGGGTGGTATAACTGCGAAATCTGGTAGCCCTGCGGCAAATCGGCGTAGAAATAATTCTTGCGGTCAAAACGCGACCAGCGGTTAATCTGCGCGTTGATCGCCATGCCGGTACGCACAGCTTGACGTAGGCATTCGCGGTTCGGCACCGGCAACATCCCCGGCATCGCGGCATCGACCAGCGACACATGGCTGTTCGGCTCCCCGCCGAAAGCTGCGGAAGCACCCGAAAAGAGCTTGGCATTGGACGTCACCTGCGCGTGAACTTCAAGGCCAATCACGACCTCCCATTCGCCTGTGTTTCCTTGGATACGGTATTCACTCATATTACCACCACTCTCCGGCTTCCGCCGTAAATCCTGACCGCTCCTCAATTGCCAGACCCGCGTTCAGCACGGCTTGCTCATCGAGCGCCTTGCCGATGATTTGCAAGCCAAGCGGCAATCCATCTTTGCTGAGGCCGCCGGGGACCGACATGGCGGGAAGACCTGCCAAGGATGCGGGTACGGCAAATACGTCGTTGAGGTACATTGACAATGGGTCGCTGGTTTTCTCGCCTAGACCGAAGGCTGCGCTCGGCGCGGTGGGTGCGAGGATCAGGTCGCAGCTTGCCCATGCCTGTTCGAAATCGCGGGCGATCAGCGCGCGGACCTTTTGCGCCTGCGTATAGTAGGCGTCATAGAAACCGGCGGACAGCACATAGGTACCGATCATGATGCGGCGGCGGACTTCTTCGCCGAAACCGGCGGCGCGGGTCGCGGCGTACATGTCCTGCAGCCCCGAACCTTCGGGCAAGTCACGCAGGCCGAAACGGACACCGTCATAGCGCGCCAGATTGGACGATGCCTCGGCAGGCGCGATGATATAATAGGCCGGTAAGGCATATTTGGTGTGCGGCAGGCTGACGTCGACGACTTCGGCGCCAGCGTCTTTCAGCCAGGCAATGCCATTGTCCCACATGGCGGCGATGTCATCGTCAATGCCGTCGAGGCGATATTCGCGGGGGATACCGATCCGCTTGCCCTTCAAATCGCTGTTCAGACCAGCCTCCCATGCAGGCACGGGCAAATCGAGCGACGTCGAATCCTTGGGATCAAATCCCGCCATCGCCTCCAGCATGATCGCGCAATCGCGCACATCGCGCGCCATCGGGCCTGCCTGGTCGAGCGAGCTTGCAAACGCGACAATGCCCCAGCGTGAGCAGCGGCCATAGGTCGGCTTGATCCCGCTAATGCCGGTGAACGCGGCAGGCTGGCGGATCGAGCCGCCGGTGTCGGTTCCGGTTGCCGCGGGGCATAAACGCGCGGCGATGGCGGTGGATGATCCCCCCGAGGAACCGCCGGGCGCAAGTGCGGCGTTGCCACCGTCGTTGCGCCGCCAAGGCGAGATGACATTGCCGAAATAGCTGGTTTCGTTGGACGACCCCATGGCGAACTGGTCGAGGTTGAGCTTACCCAGCATCCCGGCGCCCGCTTTCCACAAATTGGCAGACACGGTCGATTCGTAGGTCGGCACAAAGCCTTCGAGAATGTGGCTCGCCGCTGTGGTCTGCACGCCTTCGGTGCAGAACAGATCTTTCATGCCGATCGGCACACCCGCCATCTTGCCAAGCGGCTTGCCTGCGGCGCGGTCAGCGTCAACGGCCGCCGCGGCCTCAAGCGCCTTTTCCGGCGTTTCGACGATGAAGGCATTCAGCGCCTTGGCATTGGCGACGCGGGTGTTCAGGGCTTCGGCAACTTCGACGGCCTTGAATTCGCCATTGGCCACGCCGTCGCGGATGGCGGCAACGCCCAGTTTTGAAAAATCGGTCATTTCACCGCTCCGTCACCCTGAACTTGTTTCAGGGTCCATTTATCCGTTCCTGCTCCGGTTAAGCTGCACGATAGACCCTGAAACAAGTTCAGAGTGACGGCTGTGTGGAGAGATAATCTACCCATCATTCAATCACCTTTGGCACGCCAAAAAAGCTGCCTTCACGCGCCGGGGCGTTGGCAAGGACCTTTTCGCGCACATCGCCATCGGTGACGACGTCGTCGCGCAGGCGCAGCTTGTTGGCGATGACGGCAGTCATCGGCTCTACGCCGGTGACGTCCACCTCGCCCAATTGCTCTACCCAGGCCAGAATGCCATTGAGCTCGCCGACCATTTTGTCAGCCTCTGCATCGCTGATCGCGATGCGCGAAAGCCGTGCGATTTTGTTCACGGTATCTTTATCTACAGACATAGCAGCGCCGCTAGCATTGCGTATGGCTCGCTTCAACGGAAAAGCGGCGCTTGTCAGGCCACATTCAATTTTGCGATGCTATTTTCGCCAAATAGACTAAATGCGCTGGCTGTTTCAGCCGCACGATTATCGGGAATTACAACTTTGGCTCGCAAATTTCTCTATCTGTTCGCTTGCCTGATCGTATTGGTCATTGCTGGCGGGTTTGTCTTACGCATCTATCAGGACGAGTTGACCGACTTTGCGATTGGCCAGTTGGAACCCACGGTAAAGTTCGAAAAACAGGCGGCGCTGGCCACCAATGTCTATGAAGATCCCGCCATGTGGTTTTCGCGGGCCGGGCAAAAAGACAATAACCCGACTCTATGGGAACCTGTCGGTGCGCCAAAGGCCGAAATGCCGGGTTCGGCTGCGATCTTCTTTATCCATCCCACATCGTTCATGGCCCGCACCCATTGGAACGCACCATTGGATGATCAGGAATCGCAAGCAAGGGCGCGGTTATTCCTACGCGGGTTGGCAACACCCTTTGCCGCATCGGGCGAAATCTGGGCACCGCGCTACCGTCAGGCCGGGATTGGTGCGTTTCTGACGACCAAGCCCGAAGGGGCGCAGGCGCTGAACGATGCCTATCAGGATATCCTGCTTGCCTTCGACCATTTTGTAAAAACGGTGCAAAAAGACCGGCCGATCATCCTAGCGGGCCACAGCCAGGGCGCGCTGCATTTGACGCATTTGCTGAAAGACCGGATCGCGGGCAAGCCTATCGCGAGGCGCATCGTTGCGGCCTATGTCGTCGGCTGGCCAGTGTCGGTTACGACCGACATTCCGGAAATGGGCCTTCCGATATGTACGTCGCCCGATGACATAGGCTGTATCATGGGCTGGGAAAGCTATGCCGAGCCAGCGAGATATAGCAAAATCCTCGAACTTTATAACGCCACGACGGGGTTTAATGGCGAACCGCGCAAGGACACGCCGATTCTGTGCACCAATCCCCTCAATGGCGGGGCACAGGCCAAGGCGCTGGCCGAGGCCAATCTGGGGACGCTTAAGCCATCGGGCGATATGAGCACTGGCGAACTGATCCCGACCACCGTCCCTGCCCGCTGCGATGAAAAGGGCTTTTTACTGATCGGTGATCCGGTCGATATGGGCCCCTATGTGTTGCCCGGTAACAATTATCATGTGTATGATTACCCGCTGTTCTGGGCCAATATCCGCGCCGATGCGCTGTGGCGGGTACGGAAATATCTGGCCAGATGATTTTTGAAAAAGTCTCTGATTTTCGGGACGCCTTGCCGGATGGGGGTGTGCTGATCGGCCTGGATGTCGGCAGCAAGACGATTGGCACCGCCTTTTGCGACGCAGGATGGACCTTCGCTTCGCCTGCCGACCTTATCAAGCGGAGCAAGTTTTCGAAGGATAAGGTGGCACTGATCGGTGCGATCGCCACTCGCCCGACCAAGGGGATCGTCATCGGCCTGCCCCTGAACATGGACGGCAGCGAAAGTCCGCGCAGCCAGTCGAGTCGCGCCTTTGCCCGCAACATTGCCGATATCGGGCTACCCATCCTGCTGCGCGATGAACGGTGGTCAACGCAGGCGGTCGAGCGTGATATGATAGCGGCCGATATGAGTCGCGCCAAAAGAGCCGAAAAGATCGACAGCGGCGCGGCAGCATTCATCCTGCAGGGTGCGATTGACGCGTTGACCGCGTGAAGCTTGCTAAGTATCTGCTTTCCCTCTAAGGGCATCGCTTTAATGACATGGACACAGAATTTTACCGCCGACGCTTTCCCAGCCGGATCGGATGCTTTTCAGCATAAACATTTGCTGGGCATATCCGGACTTCAGAAATGGGAAATTCTCTACATTTTGAAAGAGGCCGAACATTGGGTCGCGTTGAACCGGTCCGGCCCTGCAAAACATGATGACCGATTGTCGGGCATGACCATCATCAACGCCTTTTTTGAAAATTCGACCCGGACGCTACTTTCTTTTGAAATTGCCGGGAAAAGGCTGGGCGCCGATGTCGTCAACATGCACGCCGCGCAGTCCAGCGTGAAAAAAGGCGAAACACTGATCGACACGGCTATGACGCTGAACGCCATGCGCGCCGACGCGATCGTCATCCGCCATGCCAGTTCGGGCGCAGTCCAGCTCATTTCTAGCAAGGTGGATTGCCCCGTTTTGAACGCAGGCGATGGCAGCCATGAACACCCCACTCAGGCATTGCTCGACGCGCTGACCATCATGCGGCGCAGGGGCAGTGTGGAAGGCCAAACGGTGGTTATTTGTGGCGACGTTCTGCATAGCCGGGTCGCCCGATCCAACCTGTTTTGCTTAAAAAGCCTGGGGGCCGAGGTCCGCGTTGTTGCCCCGCCCGCATTGATGCCGCATGCAATAGAGGCTTTCGGTGCCAAGGCCTTCAGCAATTTTGACGAGGCCTTGTCCGGGGCCGATGTTGTTATGATGTTGCGCTTGCAAAATGAACGGATGCAGGGTGATTTCATCCCGTCACCACGTGAATATTATCATTTATACGGCCTTGACGAAAGGCGATTGTCCCTTGCCAAAACCGACGCGCTGGTGATGCATCCCGGGCCGATGAACCGTGGTGTCGAAATTGCCAGCAATGTCGCCGACCATATTGAACGATCGGCCATTACCGAACAGGTCGAAATGGGGGTTGCGGTCCGCATGGCATGTCTGGACATCCTGACACGAAAGGCACGTGCTGTGGAGGGTTGGGCATGACCGCGATCAGTATTTTAAACGGCCACGCCCTGCTGCCCGGCACCGATAAAGCCGAGGCTATGCCGCTGCAAATTCAAGATGGTAAAATTGCTTCATTCGGCGATTCCACCGGAAAACCTGTGCAGCTTGACGCCACCAATCTTTTGATAGCGCCGGGCATTATCGACTTTGGCGTGTTCAAAACCGACAAGCCTGCCTTTCGTTTCGGCGGGATAACGCGCGCGGCGTTGATGCCGGACCAATCACCGGTTCATGATGACCCGGCAACGGTCCGTTATGCCGCACTGAAGGGCAAACCCGACCTATGGGTCCATCCCCTCGCAGCCGCCACGCAAGGATTGGCTGGTTTGCAGATGGCAGAAATCGCCCTGATGAAAGAGGCGGGGGCGGTGGGCGTTGCCACGGGCCGAAAATGGATTGGCGATAGCGGCATCATGCTGCGGATCATGCGCTATTGCGCCGCACTTGATCTGCCCGTGATTGTGCACAGTGAAGATGCGGCTTTGGCCGGTAATGCAGTGGCAACCGAAAGCGAAACTGCCACATTATTGGGGCTTTCCAGCGCATCGCCAATAACCGAAACCTTGGCAATTGCGCGCGATTTGATGCTTGCGGAAGAAAGCGGCGCACATGTGCATTTCCGGCAGGTCACGACCGCACGCAGCCTGGACCTGATTCGGGAAGGCAAAGCCAGGGGGCTGAAAATCAGCTGCGGAATAACGCCGGGGCATCTGTTTTTGTCGAACAATGCGATTTTCGATTTTCGGACCTTCGCCCGACTTTCGCCGCCTTTAAGGGACGAAAGCGATCGGCTGGCCTGCATCGCGGCCATAGCCGACGGCACCATTGATGTGATTGCATCAGGGCACGATCCGCGCGGCCCCGAAGACAAGCGACTGCCATTTTCAGAAGCGGCACCCGGTATGGCCGGTGCGGAAACGCTTCTGGCCCTGACGCTTAATCTGGTGCGTGATGAAATCATCACGACGGGACGGCTGTTTGAGCTTTTGGCAACCAATCCGGCACGCATATTGGGCCTGAATAGCGGACAGATTTCCATCGGATATGAAGCGGACCTGATCCTTATCGACCCATATGCGCCGTGGCAGGTCGATAGTAACCGGATGACCGCGCTGGCGGGCAATACGCCTTTTGACAAACTGCCGGTTCAAGGACGAGTGCGGCACATGCTAAAGGGCGGCAAGATTATTGCAGCCTAGGGTCAGGAACCTAGGTGGTGTTGACCCTAGTTAATTTCGCCTATTTTAGCGCGCTGCAATCCGGCGGCTTTTGGCAATGGCCATGCGAACCGGCTTGTCAGCGGCCATATTGCGGACCAGACATGCACCGCCTTGCGACTTTATCTGTTCACACGCGGCTTTGGCCGTTGAACCATTGGCAAATCCCATGGCTGCCAGACGCACCAGTTTTTTGCCATTGACGGTCACCGTCGAACTGGCGGAGTTCTTGCCGCTCAACGCTTTGTAATTTTTGCTATATTTTGCCCAGGCAGCGGCGGCGTTGGCTGTGTTTGAAAATGCGCCAAGTTGCACAATAAAGCCTGACGAAGCCATGCTGGACGTCGATGATGGCACATCAGCGATGGCCAGCTTGACCGGTGCCTTCGTCATTTCGGTCTTCATCGGGCCGACCTGTGCTTTTATCAGTTCGGCGTCCGAGATTTTCAGAACAGGTGCAGGCTCACTGGTCTGGACCGCAGCTTCGACGGCAGCAAAGCCGACGCTGTCGGCGGCTGGTGCAGGTCCGATGGCGGCAAGTTCTGTTTCAGCGACAACGGGTGCGATTTCAGCGGCGGACGAAGCTGTGTCAACCATCGCCAATCCCGGATTCTGGCCGGAATTCAGTGCCAGACGGACCGGCTGACCGGTATCGGCCAAATTCGGGCGGACTTTCAACAGACCTGCCACACGCAGGGTATAGGCTTCGGGGCGGGCGAATTGGGCCCATTCGGCGATACGGTCATTGACCGCTGTTTGCGCCATATCCTGCGACGCCATGACCCGCGCATCGCGCCACCGCCCGTCGAGCGCATAGGCAAGAGCGAGATTTTGCCGTGTCCGTGCGTTGGCACCATCCATGCGGATCGCATCGGTCAAAATAGTGATGGCGTCGCCCGAGCGTCCGGCGAGTGCAAGTGTTAGACCATAGTCGCTCACCGGAACAATCGCGCGGTTCGCCTCGACCAGCATCACTGCGGAATCCACATTGCCCTGCGCGATGCGCGACAGGGCCAGGCTGATGACCGTGCGTGGATCAACCTGCCCCAGTTCCATGACGTCCATCAAGGTGCGTTCGGCGGAGACAAAGCGTCCCTGTGCCATGTAAATCCGGGCGAGAAGCCCACGATAATTGCGATTTTGCAGGTCCGCTTCGACAGCAAGCTCAGCAAAGGTCAGTGCGCGTTCGGTCTTGCCTTTTGCAAGCGCCTTTTCGGCTTTTTTCGCCCAGGCATAAGCTTTTTCAGGTCCTGCCTTTTTGGCCGAGACGTTTTCGGTGCTACCGAAACCGGCGGTCGAGGTTGTCATCGCAGGAACCGCCACAAAGGCAGTTGATAGTGCGAGCTTTACAACAAAATTGCTATTCATGGTGTCACCTCAAAAAAGCTCAACTCGGGTTCAATGTTTCTTGGTCGGCACATGCGCCGCCAAATGACCAATTTCCGGCATGGATTCGAGAAATGCGTCCAGCGCATCGGTCACCAGATTTTGGGCCGACTGATGGCGGACCGCGCATGCCAGACGCAGCTTCAGATGCCGCTCGCCGTCAAGGCGCAGCGTGAATGCTGCCTTTTCTTTCAGTCCCGGCTTTGACCGGGCCCTTGACCGGGGCGCATCTGTTTTGCCGCGTCGAGAAATCGGCTGAACGGGTGGTTCAGGGATCATGCTGACAACGGTTAACGTAGGCTCAACTTCGGGGTCCGCCGCGCCAAGGCTTTCAAAACCGGCGCCAAAATCGGATTCAAATTCTCCGAAAATGCGGTCCTGCTGGTTTTTCACTTCGGGCACAGCGCCGGCCAGAGGATTTTGTCCATGGAAGCCATGTTCATAATCCATCGGTGTATTGGGATCGGGATCGACATCATAGCCCATGTCGTTCCAGCCGAGATCATCCTGCGACAAGGCCGCATTCCCGTTGCTGCCGAGCATCGAAGGCCGACGCATTGCGGGACGTGCCAGTCCCTTGCGCGCCAGCAAAATTCCCGAAAGTGATGCAATTGGTTTTGGTTCGCCCATTTTAGTTGCCCCTTATCCTGCGTTTAACCAACAACCCGGCGACCAAAGCCGCCCATTGGTCTGGCGGTGGCAGCTTGCGGATTGGCCGCGGCGGCAGGGGCGCTGAATACAGTGCGGCGGAAATTCTTTTCCAGACGATCGGAAATATACGCCCAAAGCTGGATCACTTCTTGTGAGGAACGGCCATTGGGGTCGATTTCCATCACGGTGCGCCCGTCGATCATGGATGCTGCAAAATCTGTGCGGTGATGCAGGGTGATGGGTGCGACCGTGCCATGTTGCGAAAGCGCAACGGCGGCTTCGGATGTAATCTTGGCCTTGGGGGTCGCTGCGTTGACCACAAAGATCAAGGGCTTGCCAGCGCGTTCGCACAAATCAACCGTCGCCCCCACAGCACGCAGATCATGCGGACTTGGCCGGGTTGGCACGACGATCAGTTCCGACACTGAAATAACGCTTTGAATGGCCATGGTGATGGCAGGCGGGGTGTCAATGACAGCCAGTTTGAAACCCTGTTGCCGAAGAACCGCCAGATCCGCCGCGAGGCGTGCGACCGTGGTCTGTGCAAAAGCGGGAAGTTCAGCCTCACGTTCATTCCACCAATCGGCGAGGGAACCTTGCGGATCGATATCGATCAATACGACTGGTCCGGCACCGGCAAGTTGCGCCTGAACCGCCAAGTGGCCAGACAGCGTGGTTTTGCCCGACCCGCCCTTCTGTGATGCTAATGCGAGAACCCTCACATCATTCCCCTTTGTAAATGTTTCAAAAGGGGATGTGACAGAACAGGGCTAAAAATCCGTTAACGCTGCGGGGGATTTCAATGCGCTAAAATTGGCTGGCACCGCCTGACTCTTAAATTTTATAGCAACCAAGCCTGTTTTGCTTTGGATATTGCCCGCGATATTGGATATGGGACATATAAAGTCGAATTCGGAGGAAACCAATGAAGATAGGGTCGCACCTTTCAAAGTTTTTGATCACCGCCATGGCATGTTCCATCGCCGCAGCACCCGTTGCCGCTGACGTCAAGTCAGGCGTTGATGCATGGAGCCGTGGGGATTATGAAGCAGCCGTCAAAGAATGGCGTGAACCTGCCTTAAAGGGCGATCCCGACGCCCAGTTTAACATGGGGCAAGCCTATAAAACCGGACGCGGTGTCCAAACCGATCTGAACATTGCCCTGGAATGGTATAAAAAGGCCGCCGCGCAGGGTCATTTGAAAGCGACGGACAGTTACGGCCATCTCCTTCATTATCAAGGGAAAGTTGCTGAAGCTTTGCCTATTTTGCAAGCGTCTTCTGACCGGGGCGACCCGCGCGCGCGCTATTTGCTCGCAACGGAATTGTTCAACGGAACCCATATCGCCAAGGATTGGGTTAGCGCCTATGCGTTAATGTCGCTGGCTTCTTCGGCCGGAATGACACCCGCATCGGAAAGCCTTGCCCAAATGGACAAATATATTCCGTTGGAACAGCGGCAGGCAGCAAGCGTTCTGGCCGGAAATCTGGAACAGAGCGCAACCCGCAATGCGGCCCAGCAAGCCGATGCCTTTCCGATCAACACGCAACCACCTGTAAAAACAACCAAGCAGGTTGCCGTGCCGCCTGCGCCTCAACCACAACCAAAGCCAAAGCCTGTTCCTGTCAAAGCGGCACCCACCGTCGCAACCAATAGTGCAAGCCCGTGGCGTATTCAGCTCGGTGCCTTTGGCGAAGAAGCAAATGCGAAGAAACTATGGTCTTCGTTGAAAAGCGGCATGACCGAAATGGCCGCGCTTCAGCCTATCTATAAAAGCGCCGGAAATATAACGCGGTTGCAAGCCGGTCCTTTTGCCAGCAAATCGGCGGCGGACGCGATGTGCGCCAAGTTAAAAGCCGCTGGCAAGGCATGTCTGGTCGTTCCGGCCTAGGCCGTGCGTTCGCGGCATAAAGTCCTAATCGCAAAGGCGCTCGATTTCGCGTCCTAGCGTTCCGCGTGCAGCCTCATTTCCCGGCTGGACCATGAAATAATGGGTGCCTGACAGACTCGCTTTGTCCGAACAATAGGCCGTGCATCCATTTTCAACTACCCCGGGAAAGCGCAATTCTGTGCCGTCATAACGCGCGTCAAATGCACATTGCCCCTTGCCGGTAAAAACCAGATGGACATTCTCGCCTTTGACAGAAGCCGTCCCCACCGCTTCACATTTGCTTTCATCGCCAAAAACGGCCAAAAATCCGATGTCATATTGTCCCGAGCCATTGGACACCGCACAAAATTTATCCGTGCCCAATTCACTGCGGGTTTCATAACGACCGGCAAATTCCATATCTTTGGGGTCCGGTAATAGGCCCGCGTCGATCGCCTGCAAATCGAGCGCATTACCGGCACTTGAACCACCCTTGGGGCTGGTAGTTTCGGTTTTGCCGCAGGCGGACAGCAGCAGCGCCGCGATAGTTGCGATGACGAGTGGTCTTTTCAAATGCTTTCCAGTTTTCCGTTGACGATCCGCCGGTAGAAACAACTGCGCGCGCCTGTATGGCAGGTCGGACCTTCGGGTTTTGCGATGATCCATATGGCGTCCTGATCGCAGTCAACCCGCATTTCCACGATATGAAGAAAATGTCCGCTGGTTTCGCCCTTTTGCCACAATTGCTGACGGCTGCGGGAAAAAAAGACCACCGTCCCGCTTTCCTGACTTTTTGCCAGTGAATCGGCGTTCATATGCCCGACCATCAATAAAGTACCGTCGGTTGAATCGGTGACGACCGCCGTCAACAGTCCATCGCCATCAAATTTCGGATCGAGCGCCAAGCCTGTTTCACGTAAGTTGGTCATGAAAATGCGATTAAACCATGCAAAAAATCTGCGCCAACAATTTCTTTATGACACTATCACGACAAGGGGGAAGACAATCAGGCGAAGCATGCCTATATGCAGCCAGCGCAGCGCAGCGGGATTCGATAAAATGCTGACCACCGACCCTTTTGATGACGACAAACTTCGGGAGGAGTGCGGGATTTTCGGCGTCTATGACACCGAAGGCGCTTCCGCCATGGTGGCGCTCGGCCTCCATGCCCTTCAGCATCGCGGTCAGGAAGCGGCTGGTATCACCAGCTATGATGACCATGATTTTCATACCCACCGGGCAATGGGGCATGTTGCCGGAAATTTCGACCGTGAAGAAATTATCGGCGGATTGGTCGGGCGTTGCGCGATCGGTCATGTGCGATATTCGACGACCGGCGAAACTTCGCTTCGCAATGTGCAGCCGCTATATGCGGACCTTGCAACCGGCGGGTTCGCAATCGCGCATAATGGCAATATTTCCAATGCGATGGCAGTTCGCAAAGATCTGGTACGCCGTGGTTCGATATTCCAGTCAACGTCCGATACCGAAGTCATCATCCATCTCGTCGCAACATCAGGTTATCGAACATTACTCGACCGTTTGATCGACGCGTTGAAACGGGTTGAGGGCGCCTATTCGCTGATCTGCCTCACCACAGAAGGGATGATCGCCTGCCGCGACCCGCTGGGCATTCGCCCATTGGTTATGGGCAAGCTTGGCGATACGATTATTTTTGCGTCGGAAACCGTTGCGCTGGATATTGTTGGCGCAGAATATATCCGTTCCGTCGAACCGGGCGAACTGATCGTCGTCCGCAATGGCGAGATTCATTCACACAAACCCTTCATTCCGGTCGCCCAGCGCCCGTGCATATTTGAACATGTCTATTTTTCCCGCCCGGACTCGATTGTCGAAGGCATCAGCGTTTATTCGGTGCGTAAGGCCATTGGTGCCGAATTGGCGCGCGAAAACGGGATTGATGTCGATTATGTCATTCCTGTCCCCGATAGCGGAACACCCGCCGCCATCGGCTATGCCGAAGCGGCAGGCATCCCCTTTGAACTGGGGATCATCCGGTCGCATTATGTCGGTCGCACCTTCATTCAGCCCGGCGACGGCGTGCGCCATTTAGGTGTGAAGTTGAAGCATAATGCGAACAAGAATCTTGTCGCGGGCAAGAAAATTGTCCTCATTGACGATTCGATCGTGCGCGGCACGACGTCGCTGAAAATCGTGCAGATGATGCGCGAAGCAGGCGCCGCAGAGGTGCATATGCGGATCGCCAGCCCGCCCACGATGAACAGTTGCTTTTACGGCGTCGACACGCCCGAACGGTCCAAATTGCTCGCCAGCCGGATGGATGTCGAAGAAATGCGGAACTTTATTCAGGCCGACAGTTTGGCATTTCTGTCGATAGACGGACTGTATCGTGCCTTGGGTGAAGACGCGCGGAACAATGGCAAGCCGCAATATTGCGATGCATGTTTCACCGGCGATTATCCCACAAGCCTGACCGACCATGAAGAGGCAGAAGCTGGTGACCTCATCATGCTTGGCGAAAGAAAGCTTGCCTGATTCATGAGCGGTATTTTTGAAGACAAGGTCGCACTGGTGACCGGTGCCAGCCGGGGGATCGGTGCCGCAACGGCAAAGGCGCTGGCCGCGCAAGGCGCGCATGTGATCATCACGGCGCGTACCGCAAAAGATCTGGAAGCCGTTGAGGACGAAATTTTTGAAGCCGGTGGCAGCGCAACCATCGCACCGCTGGATCTAACCGACGGTGACAGCATCGCCCGCCTTGCCGCCGCAGTGACCGAGCGTTGGGGCAAGCTTGATCATCTGGTGCTCAATGCCGCGATGCTCGGAACTTTGGCCCCTGTGCCGGCCATTGACGGGGCGGAATTTGCCCGGCTGTTCACATTGAACGTCACTGCACAGCAGGTATTGATCGCATCTTTTGACGCCTTGCTTCGCAAGAGCGAGGCGGGACGCCTGATCGCCCTCACCTCGTCCGTAGGCGCAACACCGCGCGCATTTTGGGGCGCTTATGGCGCGTCCAAGGCTGCGCTAGAAACATTGGTACGCAGCTATGGCGAAGAGGTGAAGAATATCTCCGCCGTCCGCGTGGCTATTATCGACCCCGGCAAAACCCGCACCAAAATGCGTGCCGCCGCCTATCCCGGCGAGGACCCGTCCACCCTGAAGGAACCGTCGGTCGTTGCACATGCCATAGTGGATATGTTGCAGCATGCGTGTGAAACGGGCACACGCATCGCCGTCGACGGGTAATTCAACTCAGCCTTTCGTACCCGCAAAAGCCCCCAAGGCCCGCTCACGCGCCTGTTTATGCCCGATCAATTTGCGCGGATAGCCTTTTGGCCGGACCCCATGTTCTTCAGGGTCGTGGATATAAGGTTCGCCCAAATCGGATAGCTCAGGCACCCAATGCCGGATATAGTGCGCCGCATCGAATTTTTCGGACTGCGATAGCGGTGCCATGATGCGGACGAACATATTGCTGTCGACACCGGACCCCGCCGTCCATTGCCAGTTCACGGCGTTCGATCCATAGTCGGCATCGACAAGTGTGTCCCAAAACCACTTTTCCCCTGCCCGCCAATCAATGAGCAAATGCTTGATCAGAAAAGACGCAGCAATCATCCGCACGCGATTGTGCATCCAGCCTGTTGCCCACAACTGACGCATCCCTGCGTCGACAATGGGATATCCCGTCTGCCCTTTTGTCCAGGCGGTATAATCGGCCTTTACCGCCGGATCATCAAGGTCACGCCACGGCATCCGGTCAAAGGCGTCGCGCGCATTCCTGCCGCCATATTCGGGAAACTGGCAGATGACATTTTGGGCATAATCCCGCCACACCAGCTCTTTCAGAAAAACATCGACCGATCCGCCGGCCGCCATGGTGGCATGCCAGCAACTCGCGGCCGATATTTCGCCAAAATGCAGGTGCGGCGATAAAAAGGAAGAACCCGCAATAGAAGGCAGATTGCGCTTTTCGTCATAGAATTTCGCCTTGTCGGCAAAGGCTTCCAACCGCGCTTTTGCGCTCTGTTCGCCGGGCGTCCACAGCTGCTGCATGCCACCCGCCCAATCGGGTTTAACCGGAAGCAATCCCCAATCCGAAAGGGCATCGCTGGTGGGCCAATGGGCAAGCGCGGTCAGTTTTTCAGGCGCTGGTACAGGCTTGGCCGGGGGCATATGCTGCCACAATGCCCGCATGAACGGCGTGTAAATCTTATACTGCCCGCCGCTGCCTGTGGTGACACTGCCCGGGGGAAGCAGATAATTGCCATCATGGCATTCAAGGTCGCAACCTGCGGGCAACGCCTTTGCCAACGATTTTTCGGCATTTCGCCACCATGGTTCATAGTGTTTGATAAAATGGATTGCCGAAGCGCCCGTTTCTTTGGCAAGCAGAGATAATATATCATCGGACTTTCCGCGGCGCAAAATCAGGCGCGCGCCGATTGATTGCAAATCGGCGTCCAGCGATGCGAGACTGTGGTGCAACCACCAGCGCGATGCGCCGCCCATCTTGCGATGCCTGGGTGTTTCGTCGTCGAGGATATAGACGGGTATGACGGGCGCGCCGCTCGCAACCGCAGCCGCCAACGCCGGTTGATCGGCAAGGCGTAAATCGCGACGAAACCAAAGGATGACGGGCCGGGTCATTGTGCAGTGCGGGGCGCGGGTACCTCGACCCTGAAACGGTCTTGCACCATCGGATTGCCAAAACGCTGGTCGGTCAGGATTCGCACCTTGGACGATCCACGCTGTTCCTCGCGCAGTATCGGCATGCGTGACCAGAACAGATAGGCCTTGGCGTTTTTGTCCCGGGACATTTCAGCTAGGGCAGACACATCGGTCATGCGGTGCTGGCCAATTTTGGGATCGAGCATAACAGCATCGGGTGCCGAGAAGGTGCCTTGTCCGTAATGATTTGAATCACGCCACAGCATTTCTCGTTTCCAGAACTGCACAGGCACCGGATTAGCAACTACCATGGCAGGAACGATACCAAATTGGCTCTGCACAGCTTTGCCAGTCAGTTGCTCCGCCCGACCGGTGATCAATCCATTGGCGGCGATATATAGGAAAATGGCGAACATGCTCATAAGCGCGGGCATGCGCCAATTCGGCGTTCCGCGCCGTTCCCCCCGAAGCGACAGCCAAACGCCTGCAACCAAGGCGATCCACAACCAGATATCGATGATAAAAATCGTGTCGCCATAAAACCACTGGCTGGAAAAAGGTTCGAGCAAGCGGATGCCATAGCTGTTGAACCAGTCGAACAGCGGATGGCTTAGGCACCCGATATAGGCGAGCGCCAACAGCCATTTTGCATGGACGGGCAACCGCTTTTCCGGACGCGTGCCCCGCATGCTTTGCCAACGGTCAAACCATAGCATGATGCCCCAAAGCAACAGCGGCAGCAGCAACATGGCGACCGGACCATGGGTCAACCCGCGCCGAAGTGCCAAATGCTGGTCCCCGCCAAGCAGCACCGCGACCGCGTCGATATCGGGTATATTGGCAGCGATAATGAGGGTCGGCATCGCCAAACCGGTTTTGCGCTTCAATCCTGCCTGCCCCAGCAATGCGCCGACCAGGCTATGCGTAAGATTATCCATAACATTGTGCTGGCGCAGGTATCCACCGATTGCAATACGGCTTCATGTCGGCACCGGCGTCAGACTTCCGGATGCCCGTCTGCCACGGTCCAGGTCTGTCCCTTGGCCAGAAGCTTTCCAAGGTCGGCTGTCTTGCCAACGCTGGCGGAGGCATTTTGCGCGATGACCGCGTCGTTGAAGGTCGGACGCGGATCGTCATACAGGACGCCCAAGGCCATTGGAAATTCGCCAAAGGGCATTTCCACCAGCATATGCGCCACCGAACGGTTGGTCACATCATGAACGATGACGCCTGCCGATTGCCAGTCGCCGTCAACCACATCGACAACTTTCAGGTTCAGGGCCTCTGCGTCGAGCGCGATGCCCTTGGTGCCTTTGGCAAAGATCATCGGCTCGCCATTGTGCAACCACAGTTGATGGTCCTCCGCCCCCTTGGGCGCGGCAAAATCTTCGAACACATCCTTGTTATACACAATGCAGTTCTGGAAAATTTCGATGAAGGCCGCGCCGCGGTGGGCGTGGGCGGCTTTCAACACTTCGGGCAGATTCTTGGAGACGTCAAACCCGCGGGCAACAAATCGCGCGCCAGAGCCCAAGGCAAAAGCGCATGGTGTCGCAGGACGGTCGACGGAACCATAAGGCGTCGAGGGGCTTGTGGTCCCGACACGGCTCGTGGGCGAATATTGCCCCTTGGTCAGGCCGTAAATCTCGTTATTGAACAGCATGATCTGGCAGTCCAGATTGCGGCGCAGCAGGTGCATGGTGTGGTTGCCGCCGATGGACAGGGCATCGCCGTCACCAGTGATAATCCAGACGTCAAGGTCGGGATTGGCAAGCTTCACGCCCGTCGCTACGGCCGGTGCGCGGCCGTGGATTGTGTGGAATCCATAGGTTTCCATATAATAGGGAAATCGCGACGAACAGCCGATGCCGCTGATGAAAACGGTATTTTCGGGCGTGCTGCCCAATTCGGGCATCGTGCGCTGCACCGCCTTCAATATGGCATAGTCGCCGCAGCCGGGGCACCAGCGGACTTCCTGATCGGTTTCCCAATCCTTGGGGCTTGTCGCTTTGACAGGGGTCATGTCGTTCATGGGCGTTTCCTTAATGGGGCAGCAACGCGTGCGCGTCAGCCCAATGCACTCTCGATCGCGGCTTCGATTTCGGCGATGGTAAAAGGTTGTCCGGAGACCTTGTTGACCGGTTTGGCATCGACAAGAAACTGGTCGCGCAGCACCGTTTTCAACTGGCCCGTATTCATTTCCGGCACGATGACCTTGTCAAAACTCTTCAGCAACGCGCCCATATTCTTGGGCATTGGCCAGATATGACGGATATGGATATGGGCAACATCAACGCCCTCCGCGCGCTTGCGGCGGACCGCCTGCTTGATCGGCCCATAGGTCGAGCCCCAACCGACGACCGCCAGTTTAGCGCCTGCGCCGCCCTGTTCCACGATCTGGTCAGGGATGCTGTCCGCAACGCCGTTTACCTTTGCCGAACGGATGTCCGTCATCGCCTGATGGTTTGCTGGCCCATAATTGATATGGCCAGTATCGACTTCCTTTTCGATCCCGCCGATACGGTGGAGCAGACCCGGCGTACCGGGCTTGACCCAGGGCCGTTTCAGCTTGTGGTCGCGCGAATAAGGTTTAAAACCATCTTCCGGCGCACTTTCCAGAAACGCGACGGGGAACGGCGTATAGCTGTCCAGATCGGGCACCAGCCAGGGTTCCGCCGCATTGGCGATATACCCATCGGTCAGCAACATCACCGGGGTCATATATTCCACGGCAATCCGAACCGCTTCAACGGCGCAATCGAACGCATCGACGGGCGAGCGTGCGGCGATGACCGGCATTGGCGCGTCGCCATTGCGGCCATAGACCGCCTGATACAGGTCGGACTGTTCCGTCTTCGTAGGAAGACCGGTCGATGGCCCCCCGCGCTGGCTGTTGACGATAACCAACGGCAACTCGGTCATGATCGCAAGGCCCATCGCCTCACCTTTCAGCGCAATTCCTGGGCCGGACGAACTGGTCACACCCAACTGCCCGGCATAGCTTGCGCCGATAGCCGAACAGATCGCTGCAATCTCGTCCTCTGCCTGGAATGTGGTGATGCCATATTCCTTCAACCGGCTTAGATGGTGCAAGATCGCCGATGCAGGCGTAATCGGATACCCACCGAAAAACATTTTCAGACCAGCCAGCTGCGCGCCAGCGACCAGACCATAAGAAATCGACTCGGCACCGGTTACTGTTCGATACAGACCGGCAACCGCTGGCGCTGCATCGACATGATATTGCTTCAAAGGCCCCGCAAGCTCGGCGGTTTCGCCATAAGCATGCCCTGCATTCAGCGCGGCGACATTGGCGTCGGCCAGAACCTGGTTCTTGGCGAATTTTGCATTGAGCCAGTCGATAATCGGCTGACGGTCACGGTCGAACATCCACAGCGCCAGACCCAGCGTCCACATATTCTTGCAGCGCAAAGCATCCTTGTTACCCATGCCGAACGGTTTGACCGCCTCCAGAGTCAAGGCGCTGATGTCAAACGCCAACACCTGCCATTTGGCGAGGCTGCCATCTTCGAACGGGTTACTGCTATATTTGGCCTTATCTAGGTTCCGCTGATTAAACTCACCGGTGTCCGCGATAATCAGCCCGCCTTCGCGCAAGGCACCGACATTGGTTTTCAATGCCGCAGGGTTCATCGCAATCAACACATCAGGCTGATCGCCAGCTGTATCGATGGCCGACGATCCAAAATTGATCTGGAAAGCCGAAACGCCGAACAATGTCCCTATCGGTGCCCGGATTTCCGCCGGGAAATCGGGAAATGTCGCAAAGTCATTGCCTGCCAGAGCCGCAGACAGCGTGAACTGCCCGCCGGTCAATTGCATGCCGTCGCCGCTATCACCTGCAAAGCGCACGACAACCGCATCGCTATGGACAGGCGTATGCGCGCCTGTATGCTCTTCTTTGAATGCCGTAGCCATTCGTTCCAGCCCGTCTAAAATTGCTTGTCTATTGGCAGTTTGCCTAATCCCATTATGACGACACTGCAATGTTAGAAAATCTATGTACGGATATGCTAGACCTGTCTGGCACGGCACCGTATCACAGGTGGCAGAGGGAGAATAAGATGAGCGATACCAAACCCTATGTGCGGCCCGATGTCGCCCTGTTCCTGCAATTTCTGAATGCAGTGCCCGGTCCGAAATTTTGGGAAGTGCCAGCGGACGACGCACGGGCCATGACCGCGGCGATGCGCGACGTCGCCGACGCTCCTGTTGGCGAATTGGCGGTTATTCGCGATATTTCCATTCCAGGTCCGGCGGGCCCTATCCCTGCCCGCATATATAACAAGCGGGCGGACCGAAGCGCGGGACCGGTCATGGTCTTTTACCATGGCGGCGGCTTTGTCATCGGCAGTCTTTACACCTATGAACCCTATTGCGCCGAAGTTGCGCGTCTGCTCGATCTGCCGGTTATTTCCATTGACTACCGCCTGTCGCCCGAACACCCTTTCCCCGCCCCTGCCGAGGATTGTGAAACCGCGACCCGCTGGATTGCCAGCAGTCCGGCAGAATTGGGATTGACCGTAACCGGGCTTATTACATCGGGCGATAGCGCGGGGGGGAATTTGGCAATTGTGACAACGATGGCGCTGCGCGACAATCCCGCTGCTGTTCCGGTTCTTGTTCAGCATCCCATTTATCCGGTCGTCACGCTGGATGCCGACTGGCCGAGCATGCGGGAATTTGCGACTGGCTATTTGCTGACCGACGAAGCCATGGCATATTTCGGTGAAGGCCATGCGGCAACAGCCGGTGATTATCGCGCAGAGCCGCTCAACTTCGATCAGCGCGGCATGCCGCCCAGCCTTGTCACCACGGCCAGCCTTGATCCATTGCGGGACCAAGGCATTGCCTATGTTGAAAAGCTGAAGCAGGCCGGTGTCCGGGTCGAACATCGCAGCGCCGAAGGCACGATTCATGGCCATATCAACATCCGTCAGGCCATCCCTTCCACCCAGCAAGATGTGGAGGGCAATATTGATGCCTTGAAATCCATGCTCGCAGAGGTCATGGCCATCGCATGAACCCGAAATTAGACGATTTACCTTACCGCCCCTGTGCGGGAATCATGCTTGCCAATACCGAAGGAAAGGTCTTTGTCGGGCAACGCATCGATAAAGCCCCCGAAGGCGACGCCTGGCAAATGCCCCAAGGCGGCATAGATGATGGCGAGGACGCCGAACAGGCCGCATTGCGGGAACTGACCGAAGAAACCGGCATTTCGCCCGAACTTGTCGATGTCATCGCCCGCAGCCGGAACGAACATTTCTATGACTTACCCGATGAATTGCTGGGTAAAATCTGGAAAGGCAAATATCGCGGCCAGCGCCAATGGTGGTTCCTGATGCGTTTCAAAGGTACGGATAGCGAGATTGATATCCAAACCGACCACCCCGAATTTTCCCGCTGGCAATGGGTCACGCCGGACCGGCTGCCGCAATTGATCGTCCCGTTCAAGCGAAGGCTGTATGAAAGTCTGGTCACGGAATTTGGCGAATTGATCTGACGGATCGATATTTCCAACATATCGTCACCCTGAACCCCCAACTACCGTCACCCTGAACTTGGTTCAGGGTCCATCGTGCAGCGGTTCCCTTTGCGTGAGAAGAAACCCGACCGCGCGTCGCTGTTTGGCGAACAACAACACGGCAGGAACAACCTGACAAATAGACCCTGAACTCGTTTCAGGGTGACGGGCTTGGGGTGGGGTTATGTGTTGCGTTAACTTTCACCGAGGGAGGGTTCACGCAAAGGCGCGAGCCATCCCCTATACCCTTCAGCGCAGAGACGCGCAGCGACCGGGTGGTAGGCGTTAAAAATTATGGCTTTGATTCCGGTACGTCGCCAACGCTTGGCTTAATTTCGACGGCGCTGGCCTGCATTTGCGATTTTTCGCTGGCCTTTGTTGCGGCAATCGCCAGCTTGTCCACATCTGCACATTCGCTGCGGCACAGCATTTTCAGGCGCGCAATATTTTTCCGCGCCGGTTCGATCGCGCCTTTCGCAATCATGGCCTCGGCCTGGCCACCCAACGCCATTTGGTCATTGGGCTCTATTTCAAGCGCCTCTTTATAAAAGCGAATGGCTTTGCCATTCAAACCCTGTTTTCTGACTGCCCCGGCCATGGCGACATAGGCCGCACGATTGCGGGGATCGACGGCCAGTGCCGTTTCATACCATCCAATGGCATCCTCGACCTGACCGGCCTTCAGTGCATCATTGCCCGATTGGAGCAGCGCGATCGACTGAGGATCTATATCATCGTCGGCGCGGCCGCTGATACCAGCGCTCGAAATCATGGCAAGGGTCAGGGAAAGGGCAATAGCAGCCGGAGAAAAACGCATAATCAATATCCAAATTTGTTTAAGTTGCATCACTATCACGGCTTTGCCAGTTTCGCGAAGAAAAATCCATCGCTGCCGTCATGATAGGGCGTCACGATTATACCGTCGCCTTCCGGACGTCCGGCACCAACACCGGGTTCGACGGCGCGCCAGCCAATGTGCGACTTTAGAAAATTGGACACTTGGCCCCTGCCCTCATTCGCGATGATCGAGCAGACCGCATAAACCAAATGTCCGCCCGGCGCGACCATATGTGCGCCGATGTTCAACAGCTTTTCCTGTTCCCTCAACACGCGGTCAAGACGCACGGGATTAAGCCGCCACCGGGTTTCCGGGTTACGCCGCCACGTCCCGCTGCCCGAACAGGGCGCATCGATCAGCACAACATCGCAATGGCCTACCAAGTCGGAGAGCATGTCGATTTCCCGGCCCGGATTCAGTAACCGGGTTTCCACAATGGTCGCCCCTGCCCTGTTTGCCCTTGGCTTTAACTGGTCGAGCCGGTTCCGGTTCGTATCGCTGGCGATCAGATGGCCGTCATTCTTCATGGCCGCGGCCAACCCCAGCGTTTTGCCGCCTGCCCCCGCGCATAAATCGAGCACGGTCATGCCGGGCCGGACAGTGCAGGCATCGACGATAAGCTGACTGCCCAAGTCCTGAATTTCGACAAGACCATCGAGAAGCAATGGGTGATTTTCAACCTGATAGCCCGTTGGCAATCGTAACGCATGGGATGTTTGCACCAGCACGTCCGCATCGGGCAACTGGGCGGCTACATCCTCGCGGTTCGTTTTAAGCGCATTGGCCCGCAGGTCCAGCGGCGCCCGATCAAGCAATGCGGGCCGCTCATGCGTTTCGATCAGGTCGCTGAGATGCGGGATAATCCATAAAGGAAGCGGCCCGCCCCTGGCGCGGGGTTCATCGGCACCCATTGTTGCTGGACCATAGTCGCTTCCATCAAACAGATTGGCCAGTTCCACATCTTCTTCAGCCAGTGCAACAAAGGCAGATCGGGCGCTTTCGGGGCGTTCACCGAAACGTCGTATCGCCTGCCAGGCCAGCTCGCGCACGGCTCTTCGGTCCTTCGAACCTGCATATCGCCGCTGGGCAAAAAAGGCTTTCGCAAGCTGATCGGCCGACGCCCCACCCTCTTTCGCCGCGACCAGTATCGCGTCGAGCAACTCGATTGCCGATTGCAGACGTGCCGATGGCGTCATGGATTATCGCGTCGGATAATTGGGTGCTTCGCGCGTTATCGTCACGTCGTGCACATGGCTTTCACGCAAGCCTGCATTGGTGATGCGGACAAATTGCGCGCGCTGTTGCAAATCGGCAATGGTCCGCGAACCGGTATATCCCATCGCGGCTTTGACCCCACCGACCAGTTGATGAATGATATCGCGCGCGGGGCCTTTGAAAGGCACCTGCCCTTCAATACCTTCAGGCACCAGTTTTAGCTGGTCTTTGATATCCTGTTGGAAATACCGGTCCGCCGAACCGCGCGCCATTGCACCAACCGACCCCATGCCGCGATAGCTTTTATATGTTCGGCCCTGATAAAGAAATGTTTCGCCCGGCGCTTCTTCGGTACCTGCCAACAAAGACCCGACCATGACGGATGATGCGCCTGCCGCCAACGCCTTGGCAATGTCACCCGATGTCCGCAATCCACCATCGGCTATGACCGGTATGTTGGACTTGGCAGCTTCGGCGGCGCAATCCATAACCGCTGTAAGTTGCGGCACGCCCACGCCTGCAACGACGCGGGTGGTGCAAATCGACCCCGGTCCGATCCCGACTTTAATGCCATCGGCGCCGGCATCAATCAGGGCGCGGGTTGCCCCGGCGGTTGCGACATTGCCCGCAACGATTTGGATTTCGGGTGCCATTCTTTTGATTTCAGCGACTGCTGCGGCGACCATGGCGCTGTGTCCATGGGCCGTATCCACCACGATCAGGTCGCATTCCGCATCGATCAGGGCCTTGGTGTAGGCCAGGCCTTTTTCCCCCACGGTGGTGGCCGCAGCGACCCGCAACCGGCCCGAAAAATCCTTTGTGGCATTGGGATAAAGTACCGCTTTTTCTATGTCTTTGACCGTAATCAGGCCGATGCACCGATATCCATCATCCACGACAAGAAGCTTTTCGATCCGCCGATGATGCAGCAGGCGGCGCGCTTCTTCCTGCGTTACGCCCGACGATACCGTTGCCAGATCTTCATGGGTCATAAGCTCGGACACAGGTTGCAGGGGATTTTCGGCAAAGCGGACATCGCGGTTGGTCAATATTCCGGCAAGCTTGCCGCCTGCCTCCACCACCGGAATGCCCGATATGGCATTGGTCGCCATCAACGCCTGGGCTTCGGCAAGCGTGGCGTCGGGCGCGATTGTGATCGGGTTCACCACCATGCCGCTTTCAAAGCGCTTGACCTGCCGTACCGCGGCGCATTGTTCTTCGATGCTCAGATTGCGGTGCAACACGCCAATGCCGCCCAGCTGCGCCATCACGATCGCCATGCGGGCCTCGGTGACGGTGTCCATCGCGGATGACAAGATCGGGATGTTCAGCGAAATCGCGTTGGTCAGGCGGGTTTGTGTATCGGCCTGGCTGGGCAGCAGGTCGGACGGTCCGGGCTGTAACAGCACATCGTCAAAAGTAAGGCCGAGGGGAATTTCTTTCATGCTGCCACCGCTTCTTCATTCGCGTTATCGTTCGATTCGTGGCGGCCCATGTAAACAGTAAGCCTTTTATTCGCCAGCCTTCGTCGATTTATATTTTCGGGTATCGGCAAAATATTGCCCGAGCGCGATGTGCAGATCCGCATCTTCGGCGGCACCGCCCAGTTCGGTCTTGTCCGTCAGCTCGTCATTGGGGCCATGATAGTCGCTGCCCAGAAACTTCTGCATCAGGTCAAGATCGGCGAACGAACCACCGACCATCAACGCAGGCACACCCTTTTGCGCCAGCGCCCATCCGTCCTGCCGCTGGATAAAATCATTCGCGTCGGTCGAGCTTTCGATCGCCCGCCCCGTCTTTCGCGCCACCGCCTCCACCGTCGCATCCAGCGGGGTCGTCCCCCGGCCGATGATGGCAACTTTCGAATTGCGTTTCGCAATCGCGATCGTATCGATGTTGAGCGAAATGACGATATCCTCCAACGGGAAGACCGGTTTGTCCGCATAGGCATAGGCGCCCAAAAGGCCGCTTTCCTCAGCGGTGGTGGCGATAAAGTAGATATCGCGATCATGGCGTTTCCGGGCCAGCCGCTGCGCGACCTCGGTCAACACCGCAATGCCGCTCGCATTATCGACTGCGCCATTGCAAATCCGGTCGGTCGCATCTTCAGGGCCGCACAAGCCCAGATGGTCCCAATGCCCCATAAAAAGCACGGCCCCGCTGCCCTTTTTCCGGCCCGTCAGCTTGCCGATGACATTGGAGCTGTTAAAACGGTAGATATCCGTGCTGACATTGAAATCGGCATCCACGCCCAAGGCTTCGCCGGTATAATCAGCGCCCTTGGCGTGCGCCCGCAATTTGTCCCAGTCGCGTCCCGCCGCAGTGACCAGAGCAACTGCGAACTCTGTGCTCATCGCGCCTTCGAGCTCTGCCCGTTTCTCCCGGCTTTCCAAGCCTATCGGGCGCGACAAAAGCTGCCGCCGGAGTGTCGGCCAATTGCCCTGACTGTCGCCAACAAAAATGACAGCTTCCGCCCCGGCTGCAATCAACGCCTCGCGCCGCGCGCGCGGGGATTTCATTTTTGGCGGGGCATTGTCCGCTTCAAATAGCACCAGCGCAAGCTTTCCTGCGACATCGGCGGCAACACCGCCATCCGCCGTAACCCCGATGCCGACAAAAACCACCGGCAAGCCGGTTTTGGCATATTGGGCGTCTTTTCCGATCAAGATGATTTCGTCCGAAACAATCCGCAATTTTCGACCGCCGGAATGAAAAACAAAGGTCGCATCCCCCCGGCCACGCTGGATAAGGGGAACCGGTTCAAACCAGCCGTGGTCCGACGCGGCGGGTTTCAAGCCTGCTTTTGCCCATTGCTCCGCGATATATTTGACGGTCTTCGCCTCGCCCGGCGTACCGGGCTTGCGGCCTTCAAATTCATCACTTGCCAGCACGGCAATATGTTCGCGCAGCTCGATTTCGCTGACGCCCTTTGCCACCGCAGGCGCCGTCACCAAAAAGGTGAAGGTTGCAAAAACCGCTAATTTAAAAAGTCGCATTCCATTCCACTCCAGATAGAATGATTCAGCCGTCACCCATCGTATGCCGGGAACGTTCTATCGTTAATTTTGCCTCCTCTACATGCATCGATTCAATCATGCGACCCTTAAAACGCTGCGCCCCTCCCTGACTTGCGGCGACAAGTTCCAACGCTTCTGCAATTTCCGCTTCGCCGGGGCCAAAAGCTGCATTTGCGATGGCGATTTGGTTCGGGTGGATCACTGTTTTTCCGGTAAAACCAAATGTGGCCCCCTGTCGGCATTCAAAATCGAAGCCATCCATGTCATCAAGCCGGTTGCACACCCCATCAAAGCGCGGCTTGCCCGATGCCGATGCCGCAAGGACAATCATCTGTAGCGAAAGTTCCAACCCTTCCCGATGCGGCCCGGGACATATTCCTGTTTCCGCCGCGATATCGTTTGTTCCCGCGATCAAACCAGCCACAGCGGATTGGGCCGCGATCTCGCGGGCGGCATATAGCCCTTTTGGCGTTTCGATCATGGCCAGCACAGGCCGGTTAAACCCATTTACATCCGAAATATCCTCAACCTTGGGCAATATAAGCAGATTGGCGGCACAGCCCGCCAGCGCCGCCATATCCGCCTGGTGATCCGGACTATCGATACCATTTACCCTGATCGCCAAAAGCTTGCCACCTGCACCTGCCGCCACAAATGCTATCGCTGCTGCGCGCGCGCCTGCCTTGGCTTCTCCGGCAACAGAATCCTCAAGATCGATAATCAGCATGTCGGCATCCAGTCCCCGCGCTTTTTCAAGCGCACGGGCGTTTGATCCGGGTACGTACAGCGCCGAACGAACGAACCTTAACATGTTTGCGACATCCATAAGAGAAACTCCATATCCCGCTAAAGTCCAAAGCGGGTGGCGGGACGAAAATGACGATTATTCGCATGCCCGTTCCGATTTTCCTTGGCAAGTCGTCCCATATTTACGACAGGTATAGCGACGTCAAACGGAGGGGTTTTCTATGGAATATTTTTTCGGTCTGCTGGTGCTGATCGTCATCATTTTCGTGATGATGGGTGTCACCGTCGTTCAGCAGGGATTTGTATATACCATCGAAAGATTCGGTCGCTTCACCCATGCGGCACAACCTGGCCTGACGATCATCATACCCTTTTTTGACCGGGTCGGGCGAAAAGTGAATGTGATGGAACAGGTGCTGGACATTCCCGGGCAAGAAATCATCACCAAGGACAACGCCATGGTTGGCGTCGATGCGGTAGTGTTCTTTCAGGTGCTCGACGCCGCCAAGGCCGCCTATGAGGTCAGCGACCTATATGTCGCCATCATGCAGATTACGACGACCAATCTTCGCACCGTCATGGGCAGCATGGATCTTGATGAAACCTTGTCGAAACGCGACGATATCAACGGCCGCCTGTTGTCCGTAGTGGATCATGCGACCAGCCCGTGGGGCGTGAAAATTACGCGCGTAGAGGTCAAGGATATCCGTCCGCCCGCCGACATCAGCAATGCGATGGCGCGTCAAATGAAGGCAGAGCGTGAAAAGCGCGCACAAATTCTGGAAGCCGAAGGGATGCGTGCTGCTGAAATCTTGCGCGCAGAGGGTGAAAAACAGGGCGCGATCCTGCAGGCCGAAGGCCGCAAGGAAGCCGCCTTCCGCGACGCCGAAGCGCGCGAGCGCGAAGCAGAGGCCGAGGCCAAGGCAACGGTGATGGTTTCTGAATCCATTGCCTCTTCGGGAACACAGGCCCTGAATTACTTCATCGCCCAAAAATACACCGAAGCCATAAGCCAGTTTGCGACATCGCCCAACGCCAAAACAATCCTGTTCCCGGTTGAAGCAACGCAATTGATCGGGTCCCTTGGTGGAATTGGTGAATTGACCAAGTCCATGCTGGCCGATCAGGAAAAGAAATAACTGATCCCAAATGCCGGATAATCCGCCAAGCCTCATTCCTCCACATGCGGGCCTAAACATGCGGAAATGCCAAAATTCGGTCATGTTAAAACCGAACAGAAAAGGACAGCAAAATGGCCGAATGGCTCGATAGCATTTCGACACATTGGTTCTGGCTTTCGCTGGGCCTGATCCTCGGCGCAGCCGAAATGGTCGCACCGGGATTTTTCCTGATGTGGCTGGGCCTTGCTGCCATCATCGTCGGGGTTCTCGATTATTTCTTGCCAATCACCGTCGCCTATCAGGTCGCAATGTTTGCCACATTATCGGTGTTGACCGTTTTTGCCGGCAAGAAATTCCTCGCCGACAACCCGATTGAAACCGACGACCCGAATTTGAACAACCGGGGCGCGCGGCTGACCGGGGAAATTGTGTCGGTGGTTGAGGCGATTGCCGACGGCCAAGGGCGCGTCAAGGTTGGCGATACCGTCTGGGCGGCGCGCGGCACGGATGCAGACGTCGGCGCACGGGTCCGTGTAACAGGCGCGGACGGCGCGGTTTTGCTGGTGGAAAAAGTATAGGCGGCAAACCTCTCCTCTTTGCGGGACGAAACGGTTGGGGACAGTCCCCTTGCCCCCTGCACGAACCAATCCCCCATCCCCACACCGTCCCACTGAACACCCAATTACCGTCACCCTGAACTTGTTTCAGGGTGACGGATTCGATGGGAAGGGAACTAAAGTTCGGGATGAAGTCTATCTCCTCCGCGCTCTCCGCGCACTCCGCGTGAACCAAAAAACGCCGCGCTAGTGGGTTCACGCGGAGTGCGCGGAGAATTTAGCATAGCAGCTTCGCCTAAATGGCGGATAGTGGTGCGATATCGGGTGCGACAAAACCCCGCCGCGCCGGAACCGAAAACAGCAATTCTTTCGAATAGAAATGTAAAGCCAGATCGCGGCGGCCGCGCGGAGACAGCAGCAGAGTATTCACCGCCTCCCGCAATGGAGTTCCGTCGGGCGTTTCAGACAAATGCGCTTTTACACCCGCAATATAAACCTGCGTAATTGTTTCATGATAGCCTTGGTGATCGTCATTCACGCCACCTGCCGCTTCGTTATAACCCGAAATGATGGCCGCCATGTCCCGTTCCGGCGCGATATCGGCACGATCGCGTACTATCCATAGGCACGCGGCCAGATGTGCCTCATGCGTCCAAGCTTCGCGGGGCAGCGTGCGGGCAAGCAAGCCCTCGCCTATCGCAATGATTGCGGCATCATCTTGGAACAGGCGGACTTCAAATTCGGACATTTCCGGGCTTTCACTTGGGCCCGGAAATGTCCGGGCGATTACGCTGCTTTTGGTGCGGACTGCCTTACACCTTCATCGACATGATCGGCAAATTGCGCGAAATTATCAATGAATTGCTGGACCAGATTGCGGGCCGTTGCATCATAATCCGCTTTGTCAGCCCAGGCTTCGCGCGGATTGAGGATGGCGCTGTCGACGCCGGGAACCGCTACGGGGAATTCGAAACCGAAATTCGGATCCTTCTGGAATTCCGCATTGTTCAGGCTGCCGTCAAGCGCGGCATTCAACAGGGCGCGCGTTGCTTTGATGGGCATGCGGCTGATGCCGGGCATCGTCGCTTTGCCGCCGGTCCAGCCGGTGTTGACCAGCCAGCATTGCACGGCGCCCTTGGCAATCCGCTCTTTCAGAAGATTGCCATATATGCTGGGGTGACGCGGCATGAAGGGCGCGCCAAAACAGGTCGAAAAGGTTGCTTCGGGCTCGGTCACGCCGATTTCCGTACCCGCGACGCGTGCGGTGTAGCCTGACAGGAAATGGTACATCGCCTGTTCCGGTGTCAATTTCGCGATGGGAGGCAGGACGCCATAGGCATCGGCGGTCAGCATGATGATATTCTTGGGCACAGGGCCCATATTCTTTTCCGACGCATTCGGGATGAACTCGATCGGGTAAGACCCACGGCTGTTTTCGGCCAGGGTCGCATCGTCAAAGTCGAGTTCGCGCGTTTCGGGGTCCATGACAACATTTTCCAGCACGGTGCCGAAACGCTTTGTCGTCGCGAAGATTTCTGGCTCGGCTTCTTCGGACAGGCGGATCATCTTGGCGTAGCAGCCGCCTTCGAAATTGAATACGGCCGTGTCGGACCAGCCATGTTCATCATCGCCGATCAAAGTGCGGCTGGCATCAGCGGACAATGTCGTCTTGCCGGTACCTGATAGACCGAAAAACACCGCCGTATCGCCCTTTGGCCCGATATTGGCGGAACAGTGCATCGGCATGACACCCTTTACCGGCAACAAATAGTTGAGAATACCGAATACCGATTTTTTCATTTCGCCGGCATAGGCCGTGCCGCCAATCAGGATCAGCTTTTCGGTAAAATTGACCGCAATCACCGTTTCGCTGCGGCAGCCGTGGCGCGCAGGGTCAGCCCGGAAACTGGGCAGATCAATGATGGTATATTCGGGAATGAAGGTCGCCAATTCGGCATGTGTTGGCCGAACCAGCAATGTGCGGATGAACAGATTGTGCCAAGCCAGTTCATTGATGACGCGCACGTTGACGCGGTGTTCGGGTTGCGAGCCGCCAAAAAGATCGGCCACATACAGCTTTTCCTTGCCACCAAGAGCCGCAAGAAAATCTTCCTTCAGCGCAGCAAAATGGGCAGGATCCATCGCCACATTTGTCTTGCCCCACCAGATGCTCTGTTCCGTTTCGGCATCACGAACAATGAACTTGTCCTTGGCGGAACGGCCCGTGTGCGTGCCTGTTTTTACAACCAGCGGGCCATTTTTGGCCAAATGGCCCTCACCATTTTGAAGTGCGGCCTCCACCAGAGGGGCGGTGCCCAAGTTTGAAAGCACATTCGCAGTGGTTGCAATGCCTTGCTGTTCAAGTGAGATATTCAAAGCCACGGACATCACAAAACTCCCCAGTCGGAAAATAGCAGATCGCGAATCTAGGGCATACGTATGCACTAGATGTTGCGGCGCCGGTAGCCGAGACAAAAGAAAACGTCAAATGCAATGGATTGAACCTGCGCCCGGACGGCCCTATAGCCATCCTATGAGCGCAACAATCGCCCTTGTGGATGATGACCGAAATATCCTGACATCCGTCTCAATCGCGATGCAGGCCGAAGGATATGTGACCCGGCTTTATCCGGATGGGGAAAGCGCGTTAAAGGCGATCATCGATAATCCTGCGGATCTTGGTATATTCGATATCAAGATGCCGCGCATGGACGGCCTCGAACTGCTCCGCAGGTTGCGTGAAAAAAGTGATATGCCGGTGATTTTTCTGACCTCGAAAGACGAAGAATTGGACGAGGCGCTGGGGCTTGCGATGGGCGCCGACGATTATATCACCAAACCATTTTCGCAACGTTTGTTGATCGCGCGGGTGAAGGCCATATTGCGGCGCGCCACATATGATCGGCCCACGGCCAGCGGCGAACCTACCGAGGAACCCGAACCGATGGTGCGTGGCCGATTGGAAATGGACCCTGCGCGGCACCACGTGAAGTGGGACGGAAAATCACTGACCCTGACCGTGACCGAATTCATGATTTTGGAGGCGCTGGCCAACCGGCCCGGTGTGGTCCGCACGCGCGATCAATTGATGGATGCGGCGTATCAGGACGATGTCTATGTCGATGATCGCACGATCGACAGCCATATCAAACGCTTACGACGCAAGTTCCGGGAAGTAGACCCTGATTTTGCCGCTATCGACACATTATATGGGGCCGGTTATCGCTTCGCCGATAGTTGAGCCCGCTGATTTGCAGTTGGGTTGGAGCCGGGGGTTATCGTTGACCGCCCGTATTCTGGCCGTGAATCTGTTTGTTCTGGCCTTGCTTGGTGCCGGGCTGTTCTTTCTGGACAGCTATCGGGTCAGGTTGATTGAAGAGCGTCAATCCGCCGCGCGAACCCAAACCGAATTTCTGGTGCGAAGCCTGCCGCTGGTTCCTGTCGAAAAAAGGGGTGTATATGTTGCAGCATTCGGCGCGAAAAACATGTCGCGAATCCGGATTTATGACGGATCCGGACGCAAGCTGCTGGATAGTTTCGAGCTGGGTGAACCCACTTATGTTTTCCGGGATCCCGAAAAGGAACCGGTAAGGAAAATTGCGGCGCGCTTTATTGATCGGGTATTCGATTTCCTCGTTCTTTCTCCGGAGCTGGACGCCTTTATCGAACCGAAAATCGACACCGCGCGCGCCTGGCCTGAACTCCGGCAGGGCAAGGCCGGGGTTGCACACTCCTCGGCAAGATTTGCGCCGGATCTTACCCATGTAATTAGCGCAGGGGCCGCAGCGCCCAGCGGCAATTTTAGCGTACTTAGCACGGCCAATGAACGGGATATCCGCCTGTTTGTGCGGGCAGAGCGCTTCAAAATCGGTATGTTTTTCCTGCTTGCATTGGGTATCGGGATATTGCTGTCGATGTTTTTGGCCCGCACGATTGTCCGGCCGTTGCGGCATCTTGCCCGGGCGGCGGTCAAGGTGCGGCTGGGCCGGGCGCAAGAGGTAACCGTTCCGCGATTGCCTTCGCGCCGTGATGAAATCGGCATGCTGGCGCGGGCATTGTCGGATATGAGCATAGCGTTGCGGCAGCGCATTGACGCTACCGAAGCTTTTGCCGCGGATGTGGCGCACGAAATCAAAAACCCGCTGGCATCGCTCAGATCGGCACTTGACGGGGCAGAACGGATCGAAGACCCTGCACTTCGCAAACAATTGATGGATGTGGCAAAAGCGGATGTGCTGCGGATGGATCGGCTGATTAGTGACATTTCAGATGCCAGCCGCGTGGACTCTCAATTGGCAAAGGCCAAGTTCGAACCTATTGATCTGGGCGACATGATCGAACAATTGCTCCAGGCCCGCGAACACAGGGATAGTGATGGCGATGTTAACATAGCCTATGCCCGCCCCCACAAAACAATCGCGACGGTTATGGGTGAAGACGTGCGGCTGGAACGTATGCTGACGAATTTGATCGACAATGCGGTTTCTTTTTCTCCACGCGGTTCAGTTGTTGAAATTTCAGCCACTCTAGCAGAAGATGAAGTCATTATACGCGTTAGCGATGAAGGCCCCGGAGTTCCAGAGCAAGACCGCGAGGCGATATTCCGCCGATTTCATAGCGAACGACCAGCTTCTGAAAATTTTGGCAAACATAGCGGGCTAGGCCTCGCAATTGCACGAACAATTGTCGAAGGACATCATGGCCGTATTTCGGTTAGAGATCGAGTCGATGGCAAACAAGGCGCCTGCTTTGAAATTGCCCTGCCTTGTGCCTCATCATCGAGCCAATGAAACGCGAGTTGGTTCATGCTACCGCAGTCGCTGTGAACGGCCATGGTGTTTTGTTGATTGGCCCGTCCGGTTCTGGAAAGTCCGATCTTGCCCTCCGTCTCATTGATCGCGGTGCTGTTTTAATAAGTGACGATGTCGTGCTGGTCGAAACTGGCAAGCGCGCGCCTTCAATCGGTATCGCGCCCAATATTGAAGGCCAAATCGAGTTGAGAGGTGTTGGAATCGTCCAAGTCAGCCATATCCAAAGCGCCAGTTTGCGAATCATAGCCCAAATGGTACCCAGTGTAGAGCGCATGCCACCAAGTGAACTTAAAACCGAATTGGCTGGCTATATTGTCCCACTTTTAAAAGTAACTCCATTTGAAGCCAGCGCACCTTTGAAAGTCGAGTATGCTTTACGTTCGGTCATTGACGATGACATATGGCCAATGGCACTGTCCTCTAATCGACCTTCCGAAAGCCCGTTCCATTGACCCGAAAATCCAGCCATAAAGTGCAAACTATATTACTGGTGACCGGTCTGTCGGGAGCTGGAAAAACCACTGTTTTGAAAACGTTAGAGGATTTGGGATGGGAAGCTGTCGATAACTTCCCTATTCGTCTCGCGGGTGCGTTGCTCGACATACCGGCATCTGGCGGGCGTTCAAATCCATCAATCCCGTTAGCTCTTGGGTTTGATAGTCGCACCCGCGGTTTCAAGGCAGACGCCCTTATACGACAGATAATGCAGCTTCAAAAGCGCGCAGAACTTAACATCATGACGCTTTTTCTGGATTGTTCCGGTGCGGAAATCGAACGGCGTTACACAGAGACACGCCGCCGTCACCCTATGGCCCTCGACCGGCCTGCAATGGACGGGATTGCCCAAGAACGCATGATGATGGAGCCACTGCGCCGCTGGGCCGAAACGGTCGTCGACACTAGCAAAATGTCCGCCAATGAACTGCAAAACGATATTCGGACTCGCTTTTCAAACAATGCAAATTTGCATTCGACAATATCAATCACCAGTTTCGGCTTTTCCCGCGGTGTGCCGCATAATGTTGATCTGGTATTTGATTTGAGATTTCTCAGGAATCCACATTGGGACAATGCGCTTCGTCCGTTGACTGGAATGGATCCGGAAGTGGCCCAATATGTCGAATCCGACCCGGCATATGCAGAGGCCATGTTCAAGATTAGAGAGTTACTGAGATTCCTTTTGCCGCTTTATGACGCGCAAGGAAAAGCTTATGTCAACATCGCATTTGGCTGCACTGGTGGGCGTCACAGGTCGGTACATGTTGCAGAGCAATTCGGCAAATGGTTGCGTGATGACGGTTTTTCGCCCACGGTTGTTCATCGTAATCTGACGTCAAGACCGATTGACGCACTGGAGGGGCCTGCTAACGGCGCCAATAACAAAAAGGCTAAACGGGGTAGCGAACGCAAATGATCGGGTTGATTTTGGTAACGCATGGCAGATTGGCGGAAGAATTTCTTGTGGCGCTCGAACATGTCGTGGGCCCTCAACAAAACATTGCAACTGTGTGCATAGGGCCACGCGATGATATGGAGGGACGGCGTAAAGAAATCGCCGCCGCGATTAAGCAGGTCGAAATCGGCGATGGCGTCATCATTCTCACCGACCTTTTTGGAGGAACACCCTCCAACCTATCCATCTCTCTTTTGGATGCAGGGCGGGTTGAGGTTATTGCGGGTGTCAACCTGCCAATGCTAATCAGGCTGGACAGTGCACGCAAGAATATGAACGTGCGTGAAGCGGTTGCTGCTGCGCGTGAGGCTGGCCGGAAATATATCAGCGTCGCCTCCGAAGTTTTGGAGGCATCGCGTGAGCAGGCTTAGCGGTCAGGTCACTATCGTAAATCAAAAGGGCCTGCACGCCCGTGCCAGCGCCAAATTCGTCACTTTTGTCAGCCGCCTGCCGGACGGAATCAAGGTCGAGGTGGAAAAAGACGGGCAAAGTGTCACCGGAACCTCGATCATGGGCCTCATGATGCTGGGCGCCGCCAAAGGCAGTGAAATCACCATATATGTCGAAGGCGAACAAGCCGAATTGGCTTTGGGCAAACTGGTCGGTTTGGTCGTAGATGGTTTTGGCGAAGACTGATGCGCCGTGAAATCACGGGATTTTCCAACCCCCTATTAAAGGAAATTCGCGGGTTACGGGAAAAAAAGCTACGCAAACGCGCCGGCCTTTTTCTGGCCGAAGGCTTGCGGATCATGACAGAAGCGCGCGACGCAGGTTTCTTGCCCGAAATGCTGTTCCGGGTAAAAGACCGCGACGTCCACGCATTGGAAATCGCGCTTGAAACCGCGGTATTAGCTGCCGGCGGTGACGTGATCGAAACCAGTCCCGACATCTTGGCGAAATTGTCGGGCAAGGAAAATGCCCAAATAATCATGGGTGTGTACAAGGACCATCCCACCGCTTTGGAAGATATTGACCGCGAACAAGCGCCAATCTGGCTGGTCGCACACGCGATGCGGGACCCCGGAAATCTTGGTACAATGCTGCGGACGGGTGATGCCGTCGGCGCAGGTGGCTTGATTTTGATCGATGATTGCACCGACCCGTTTTCAGTCGAATCGGTCCGTGCCAGCATGGGCGCGATTTTTACACAGAAAGTGGTTCAATGCCGGTGGGACAATTTCCTGCCCTGGTTGCGCGCCGGCAAGGGCCAATTGGTCGGCACCAGCCTTCAGACCAGTGTCGACTATCAAGCCGCGGCCTACACCGCGCCTTGCTTCATCCTTACCGGTAATGAAGCCCAGGGATTGCCTGACGATTATGAATCCCAGTGCGACCTGCGCGTAAAAATGCCGATGTGCGGCAAAGCCGACAGCCTGAACGCCGCCGTTGCAACTGCGGTCATGGCCTATGAGGTGTTGAACCAGTTTCGGCGGCCAAGCTAAAGTTCATCGCTATTCCGCTGCGTCCCGCTGGTCATCGATCAATGCTTTGGGAAGATCGTCATTGTACCGCGGCAACGCCTCCACCGCATGAACGTCATCAAGTTCACGCTTCCCGGTTTCGATGTTCAATTCCGCGAATTTTCGGCCGGTCGAAAGGACATTCCTTTCAAAACTTCCGACAAAGTCATTATATTGCCCAACGGTTCGGCCCAAACTTGAGCCCACTTTTTTCAGATGTTCCGCCGCGACGGCCAATCGGTCGTACATTTCTTTACCCAATGCACCAATTTGTCGCGCTTCATCACTCAATTTTTTCTGACGCCACATCCCTGCGATTGTTTTTGCCAACGGAAAAAAGGTGGCAGGGCCGGATACGATGACCCTGTTTCGTGCGGCCCGTTCCCACAAATCAAGATCATGCTCCAACGCAGCCGAAAGGAAATTGTCTCCGGGAATATAAAGGACAACATAATCGGGGGCTTTTTCAAACTGGCTCCAATACGCTTTTGATGCCAGGGATTGGACATGTCCGCTAACCGCATTTGCATGCCGCTTCATATGAACTAGCCGGCCATCGGCTTCTGATTCGTCGACGGCCGCCAAATATGCGTCGAGCGGACATTTGATGTCGACGATCAGCGTCTGGTCACCGGGTAAGTTTATAACGAAATCAGGACGGAAAACACCGTCCTGCGTTGTAACACTGACTTCCTTTCGATAGTCGATCCCATTTTTCAAGCCCGCAATTTCAAGTAAATTTTCAAATTGTTGCTCGCCCCATCTGCCGCTTGCTTTTGGCGCGGAGCGGAGCGAATTTACAATCTTGGCCGCTTCGGTTGTTACACGCTCCTGGCCCTGCCTCATCTCTCCAAGCAGACCTTTGAGATCACCGAATGCAGCAGAACGTTCCTTTTCTATGCGTTCAACCTGTTCTTCATATGCTTTAAGCTTATCCCCCACAGGTGTCAGCAATTGCTTGATTTTGGCTTCATTCTTCTCACCGGCTTGATCAAAACGCTCATTGGCCCGTTGCAGGAATGTGGTTTGCGCTTCTTGAAGCAATTTTTGGCTTATTTCGGAAAATTGTCCAGCGAGCGAATTCTTTGCATCCGCCAAGATCGCCAATTGCGCCTCAAAAGCATGCTCGCGTTCTTTTAATGCTGTTTCGGCTTGGATAAGCCTCATCTTCGCCTCGTCCCGTTCCTCGACAACGCCATCCAGACTCAACCGCATGGAAGCAACGGTGTCGGCCCCGTCATTGATACTGCGGCGGCCGGCAAACCAGCCCATGGCTAACCCCAGAAGCAGGGCACCAATGGCGGCAAAGGTGATCAATAAAGGCTCCAACATGCATCTCCGGGAACAGAACGAAAATGGAACATAGTCCGTTGGAAAACGAGGTCAAGTTTCTAAAACCGGTTCCTTACGCGCACGCTTTACCTTTGCGTAGCTGAATATGCTGAAAGGCAAAAGCCCGACATAAACTATACTCGCCCCGATTAACGCAACCCAAGGGGCTGCGACCAGAGTCGCGCCAAAGAGGCCAACCCCTGCCAGAGCAAGAAAGCGGAAGCTTCGCCGCACCTTTATCGACGACCAGCTAAATGTCGCTACGTTGGAAATCATCAGCACAGCCACGATGAGCAGCCAAGGGGCGATAAAGCGATAATCCCGCACCCAATCCTGGCCGGTTTCAAACCAGACCAGCATCGGAAGCAGCGCCAACCCGGCGCCTGGCGGGGATGGTACGCCTGTATTGAAACCCGCAGATTTATGAGGCTGGTCATCTGTATCTATCCGGGCATTAAACCGCGCCAGACGCAACGCGGCACAAAGCACGAAAAACACAGAAATCGTCCACCCGAACCGTGGCATATCCTGCATCACCCAGATATAGATGATTAAAGCAGGCGTAGCGCCAAATGCAATCACATCGGACAGGGAATCCAATTCCGCACCAAAACGGCTTTCCCCCTTGAGCATCCTTGCGATACGCCCGTCCATCGCATCCAGAACGCCCGCGACAACAATCGCGGCGACCGCATTTTCCCATCGACCCTGCAACGCAAACCATGCACCGGACAAGCCCGTACAAAGCGCAATCGCGGTCACAGCGTTCGGCGCAAGGGCCCGCAATGAAATGCCGGGTAAGGACGTGCCTTTACGCATCAGTGTGCAACAGCGATCAGATCTTGGTCAACGCCAAGCTCCGCAATAACGGTTTCCCCGGCGATGCACCTTTGGCCCTTTATGACCCGTGAAGCTGTGCCTTGCGGGAGATATACGTCGACGCGGCTACCAAAACGGATAAGCCCCACGCGTTGCCCGTTGGCAACGCTATCGCCCTCTTTCACAAATGCGACGATCCTGCGGGCGACCAACCCGGCAATTTGCGTAAAGCCAATACGCACACCATCACTGCGTTCGACAAGGAAATGCTGACGTTCATTTTCTTCACTGGCTTTGTCCAGATCGGCATTCAGGAATTTGCCGGCAATATAGACCACAAGCTTTATCGTTCCGCGAATTGGGGTCCGGTTGATATGAACGTCAAACACACTCATAAATATGGAAACCCGGGTCAAAGGTTGATCGCCTAGTCCGTCCGGACCGGACAGTTCAGCAGGCGGCGGGACACGTTCAATCAACGTCACCAGGCCATCGGCTGGCGATACTACAAACCGGTCATCAATAGGCGTTGCGCGCACGGGATCGCGGAAAAATGCCAATGTCCAGATCGTGACCGCAGCCATAGGCCATGCAAGGGTTTCCCACGCCATGATGGCGAAGAATAAAGTTAATCCCCCAGCAATCAGACCGAATTTCCGGCCTTCTGGATGAACGGGAGGAAACGACCATTTTGCGACCCCGGTTCCCCGGTTCGTCAGTTCTTGTCTGCTCATAGGCCCTAGCTAGGGGATGGCGTGCGATGTTACAACCATTTCCGCCAAATGCCGCGCTTGTGATAGCGCAGTTGAACATATGGCAGACTTTGCTATGGCACCGCTCAAAGATCCAATCATCCCAATGGAAAGCGCGTCCCGTCATGGCCAAAATCAAGGTGAAAAATCCAGTCGTCGAACTAGATGGCGACGAAATGACCCGCATCATCTGGGAATGGATTCGCGAACGCCTCATTCTCCCATATCTTGATATAGATCTTAAATATTACGATCTTGGCGTCGAAAAGCGTGACGAAACCGATGACCGCATCACGGTTGATTCGGCCAATGCCATCCGTGAATATGGCGTAGGCGTCAAATGCGCGACGATTACACCGGACGAGGCGCGCGTTGAAGAATTTGGCCTTAAAAAAATGTGGAAGTCACCCAATGGCACTATCCGCAACATATTGGGCGGCGTTGTTTTTCGTGAACCTATTGTCATTCAAAATGTTCCCCGCCTAATTCCCGGCTGGACCGACCCCATTGTTGTCGGCCGTCACGCCTTTGGCGACCAATATCGCGCAACCGATTTCCTTGTTCCCGGACCGGGCACATTGCGCCTTGTATGGGATGGTGACGATGGCCGGACTATCGACGAAGAAGTGTTCCGTTATCCGTCATCGGGCGTTGCAATGGCGATGTACAATCTTGACGATTCGATCCGCGATTTTGCCCGCGCCTCGCTGAATTATGGTGTGGGTCGACAATGGCCGGTATATCTGTCGACAAAAAACACAATATTGAAGGCCTATGACGGCCGGTTCAAAGATATTTTTCAAGATGTATATGAAAATGAATTTGAGGCGAAGTTCAAGGAACTGGGCATTGTTTACGAACATCGCCTGATTGACGACATGGTTGCATCGGCCTTGAAATGGTCGGGCAAGTTCATTTGGGCCTGTAAGAATTATGACGGTGATGTGCAGTCGGACCAGGTTGCCCAAGGCTTTGGCTCACTCGGCTTGATGACTTCAATCTTGATGACACCAGACGGTAAAACCGTCGAAGCAGAGGCCGCACATGGCACGGTAACCCGCCATTTCCGCCAGCATCAGCAAGGAAAGGCAACGTCCACCAACCCGATTGCCTCGATCTTTGCATGGACAGGTGGATTGAAATTCCGTGGTAAATTCGACGAAACTCCCGACGTTACCCGCTTTGCCGAAACCTTGGAAGAAGTGTGCATTCAAACGGTTGAAAACGGCCATATGACCAAGGATCTCGCCATATTGATCGGACCAGATCAGGCATGGATGACCACTGAACAGTTTTTCGAACAGGTACGTTTGAACCTCGAAAACAAAATGGGCAGCTGGCAATAAACGCCGCCTGTTAACAGCGACAATCGAAGCGCGGGGCGTTTGTCCCGCGCTTTTTTGTTGGCACCGCCCTTCCCTTTACATCATGCTTGTGCGTAAAAAGCACAATGGCAGGCGAACTCCAGACAGAAGGCCTCAGCAACGCGCTGGTGATATTAGGCGCCGCCGGAGTTGTCATTCCGGCATTTGCCCGGGTGCGTATCAACCCGATTGTCGGATTTCTCCTTGTCGGGCTATTGGTTGGTCCCTTTGGCCTTGGGTCTTTGGCTGACAGTTTCCCGTGGCTTCGCTGGATTACCATTTCTGATATCGAAGAAATTAGTCCGCTGGGCGATTATGGAATCATCCTGCTTTTGTTCACTATCGGTCTGGAATTGTCGTTCCGTCGGCTGTGGAAAATGCGAAGGACGGTTTTTGGTTTAGGCCCGGCGCAGCTTTTTGGCGGTGGCCTGCTGATTGCATTCGGGCTGTCATTTCTCGATTATAGTGCGGCAAGTGCCGTTGGTTTAGGGCTGGCACTGGCACTTTCGTCGACGGCGTTGGTCGTTCCTATCGCAGGCACCCAATCCGCCGTTGGCCAACGCGCACTCGGTATGCTCTTATTTGAAGATCTGGCGATTGTACCGATCATCTTTTTCCTGGGGGCATTGGCTCCAAAAGCGGCCAGCGGGTCTTTCGACGGGTTGGTTACGGTCATCATGGAAGGTGCATTGGTTGTTGGCATCATGCTGGTACTTGGCCGGTTTTTGCTGCCATATCTATTCGGACAGGCAGCGCGCACCAAAAGCCCGGAACTATTTTTGGCGGCCAGTTTGCTGGTGGTCATCATTGCCAGTCTGGCAACCAGCGCCGTTGGCCTGTCGCCCATTTTCGGCGCGTTGATTGCAGGCTTACTGATCGCCGAAACCGATTACCGGCATGAAGTGGAAGTCATCACAGCGCCGTTCAAGGGCCTCGCCTTGGGGGTGTTTCTGATCACCATAGGGATGCAAATCGATCTGAACTTCATTCGCCAAAACTGGACTTTATTGGTGGCGGCTGTGTCGGGCATCATCATTGTGAAGTCGCTGGTAACCGGTGGGTTGCTGAAAATTGCCGGTGCGCGGACTGGCACTGCGACAGAAACAGGTCTTTTAATGTCCAGTCCGTCCGAGACAACTCTGATCGTGCTGGCCGCCGCGAGTGCGGCGCAATTGATCGACCCCGATACCGCCACTTTCTGGCAAGCGACCACGGCCATCGGGTTGACAATCACACCCATTCTAGCGCGGATCGGCCATGATATGGCGAAGCGGATTGAATTGCGGGAAAGCGAACCGCTGCGTCTGGTAACAGTACCAGATGGTGAGCGTGCGATCATTGTGGGTTTTGGACGTGTTGGTATGTTGATTGCCGATATGCTGTCTAAACATGACCAGCCCTATATTGCCGTGGAGGCGAACGTTGATGCGGTCACGTCGGCGCGGCGGCGGGGTTATGATGTCATGTTTGGCGACGTGTCGCGGCACGAAGTGCTGGAAAGGATCGACATCGCCAAGGCCAAGGCGCTTATATTGACGATGGATGAGCCGGTTCTGACGGCCCGGATTGTCAAGCGCATCAGGTCTGAATTTCCTGACCTGACCATCATCTCCCGCGCGCGGGACGCCGATCATGCGGCGGAATTATACCGGGCCGGGGTGACCGATGCGGTGCCCGAAACGCTCGAAAGTTCGCTCCAATTATCAGAGGCCGTACTGGTCGATCTTGGCATACCGATGGGCTTTGTCATCGCCTCCATCCATGAAAAACGCGACGAATTCCGCCGTATCATCATGGAACAAGGCGGGTTGGACGAAGCGCCAAAATTGAAGTTGCGAACAACCGAAAGAAGTTAGCTCTTTATAGGCGTAATTGACCCCATTGGCCCCTGATCTTTACCAAAGACTGGTCATCAATTCGTCATACGCGACGCGCAACATTTGCGGAAATCTGCCCTGCTCCTGCAAAGAAAGCATTCATAATGTCGAAATTGAAACCGCCGCACATGGTCCGGCACCTGATGACTAAAGGGTGCATGGGTGAATTCGCGTCTGGTACAAGCGCATTCAATCCCGATGAGAGTGTTGCATTGGTGCGCTACTTCGCCCGGCTGGCAGCAGAGCGCACACCGGACACAAACGACCAACTCGTCGAAATCTATCGCGCGATCGGCGACGTCAGCATGGCGCGGCACAAACCTTCGCAAAAACTCGCATGCAGCAAAGGTTGCGAAAGCTGTTGTTATCAACAAGTGTCCGTCAACGGGGTGGAAGTGTTCTACATTGCCCGCCGTCTTCGCCGTGCAAAATTGATCGGCGAACATGAGGCGCGGATTGCCAAGAAGCTGGCGAGTGCCGACCGCGATTCCGGCAGGTTACTCGACCCGGCCAACCCTTGCGCCTTCCTGGTTGATGGTGTGTGTAGTATCCATGTCGACCGACCTTTTGCATGTCGAGCCATGGTGTCCCTCGACCTATCGGCCTGCCTTCGCCGATTTGAAAGCGGTACAGGTCTTATTCCTTACCCGATTGCAAACGAACCGATCAAGCAATGGCTCAATGTTTCATTGTGGACAGCATTGAGAGTGAATGGTTTCCCGCCGCACAGTTACGAATTGACCGCCGCCATTGATGCTGTGCTGCGCGATCCCACAATTGAACGCGACTGGTATGCGGGCGATGATCGTATGGCGGCAGCTATTGACGACCGTGTCCCCGATCACTTCCCGCCATCGGATGCGCTGAGGGCGTTGGCGCGAATTTGATACTATTGTATCCGTTCTTTAATCCGCCATTGCCCTCTTAACCGCATCAATCGCAGCCTGCGCCTGTTCTGCGCCTGCCAGGCCGCCACCCTGCGCCATATCAGGCCGACCACCACCGCCCTGCCCGCCCATTGCCGCCGTTGCGGCGCGGACGAGGTCGGGTGCGGTGACTTTTCCGTGCAGCTCGGCAGAAACTGCGACGACGATCGTGTTGCTCGCTTCGTTCGCCGCGACAATTGCGACCACGCCGGTGCCAATCACCTTCATTTGGTCATCAGCAAGGCCGCGCAGCGCCTTGGGTTCGATGCCGTTTATGACCTGGCCCAGGAAGGCTGTGCCATTGACATCTTCTGCCTCGGCCTTCGGGCCAGAGCCGCCCGAAAGCGCCAATGCCGTCTTGGCGTCGCCCAGCTCCTTTTCGAGCCGTTTGCGTTCCGCAAGCAAGGTTTCCACACGCGCCGCAACCTCATCAGGTGCGGTTTTCAGCATCGCGGCGATTTCTTTCAACTGGTTTTCGCGACCTGACAGATATTGACGCGCCGCCTCACCGGTCAGGGCCTCTATACGGCGAATGCCACTGGCCACGGCGCCCTCGGAAATCACCGTGAACAGGGCGATATCACCCAGTGCATTGACATGCGTGCCGCCACACAGTTCGACCGAATAATTCACCCCGTCCGCATCGCCCATACTCAGCACCCGCACTTCGTCACCATATTTTTCGCCAAATAAAGCGAGCGCGCCGGCTGCGACAGCATCGTCCGGGGTCATCAGCCGCGTCGAAACCAAACGATTGCCGCGGATTTGCGCGTTCACATCGGCTTCAATCTGCGCCATATCATCGGCGCTGACGGCCTGATTATGCGAGAAGTCAAAGCGCAAGCGATCTGGCGCAACAAGGCTGCCCTTTTGGGTCACATGGCCGCCCAACCTGTTCCGCAACGCCGCGTGCAGCAGGTGGGTCGCGCTATGGTTCGCGCGCAGGGCATCGCGGCGTTTAGTGTCTATTTTCAACGTGACGACATCGCCAACCTTGATCTCGCCGCTTTGCAGCGTGACCTGATGCGCGTGCAATCGTCCGAGAGGCTTGGCAGTGTCGGTCACTTCACCCCGCATGGACGCGCTGGTGATTGCGCCCGCATCGCCCATCTGCCCGCCACTTTCGCCGTAAAATGGGGTCTGGTTGGTAATCACCGTCACCGTGTCATTCGCGACAGCAGATTGCACCTCGACACCGTCATTGACGAGGGCCAGCACCTGACCTTCACCCTCACTGGCGGAATAACCGGTAAATTCGGTCGAACCGACGCGTTCGGCAATATCGAACCACACATCATCCGAAGCCTTGGCGCCCGATCCTTTCCACGCCGCCCGCGCGCGTTCTTTTTGCGCCGTCATTGCCGCGTCAAAGCCAGCGGCATCAATGCCAAATCCTTGCGCGCGCAAGGCATCTTCGGTCAAATCATAGGGAAAGCCGAACGTGTCATAAAGCTTGAATGCGGTCTCACCGGCAAGCGTATCGCCCACCTTCATGCCCGCCGTTGCTTCATCCAGAAGCTTCAGTCCCTTGTCCAAGGTGCGACGAAACTGGGTCTCTTCCTGATTGAGGGTCGCCTCGATCAACTGTTGCGCGCGCACCAATTCGGGATAAGCGGCCCCCATTTCCGACACCAGATTGCCCACAAGGCGGTGCATCAAGGGTTCTTTCGCCCCCAGGATATGGGCATGGCGCATAGCGCGGCGCATGATGCGGCGCAGAACATAGCCGCGCCCTTCATTGGACGGCATGACCCCGTCGGCCAACAGGAAGCTGGTCGAACGCAAATGATCGGCAATGACCCGGTGGCTGGCCATCTGTTCGCCTTTGGCCTTGGTTCCCGTCAATTCCTGCGACGCAGCAATCAGGGATTTGAACGTGTCGGTATCGTAATTGTCGTGCACACCCTGCAACACCGCCGCGATGCGTTCCAGACCCATGCCGGTGTCGATCGACGGTTTGGGCAAAGCGGTCTGCGAGCCATCATCATGCCGTTCAAACTGCATGAAGACCAAGTTCCAGATTTCAACAAAGCGGTCGCCATCTTCATCCGGGCTTCCGGGAGGGCCGCCAAAAATATGGTCGCCATGATCGTAGAAAATTTCGCTGCATGGGCCGCATGGGCCGGTGTCACCCATGGACCAGAAATTGTCATTGGTCGCAATCCGGATGATCCGTTCTTCAGGAAGTCCGGCGATCTTGCGCCACAGGTCGAACGCTTCGTCATCGGTATGATAAACAGTGGTCGTCAGCCGGTGGGGATCAAGCCCCCAGACTTTCGTTAGCAATGTCCATGCATGAACAATCGCCTCTTCCTTGAAATAATCGCCGAACGAGAAATTGCCCAGCATTTCAAAGAAAGTATGGTGCCGCGCGGTATAGCCGACATTATCAAGGTCATTATGCTTGCCACCGGCGCGCACGCATTTCTGGCTCGACGTCGCGCGCGGAATCTCCCGGCTTTCAAGGCCCGTGAAGACATTTTTGAACGGCACCATCCCTGCGTTGACGAACATCAACGTCGGGTCATTATAGGGAACGAGCGGGGCAGACTGCACCACATCATGGCTGGCATTGCCGAAATAGTCGAGAAAACCGCGGCGGATATCATTTGTTGAGGTCATAGCGTGTGCGACTTAGATGGATTTCTGCTTAGATGGAACCTGTAACGGACAGCATTTTGCGCCGATCCGTAAAAATTCAGGCATAGGCATAAGGCCCACCTTTTTCGAGCGCCCGTTGAAAGGCAGGCCGCGCATGAATGGCGGCGACAAAGGCCGTAAGTTTAGGCTTGCCGGATGCATGGCCCATTTTGACAGCGGCTTCTGCTGGAAAACTGAGCATGATATCTGCACCGGTCAGATTATCACCGACGAACCAGCCCGATGGCAAAAGCCGGTCTTCCATATATTGGAAATGGCTTTGCAATTGTTGATCAATACGGGGACGGAGGGGAGCCGCTGCATCGCCAAGTCGTGCTGTATAGATGTTGAGCAAGATCGGCGTCATCGCCGAACCTTCGGCAAAGTGCAGATATTCGAGATAGCGAATATGGTCAGCCGTCCCACGCGCAGGAACAAGATGGTCGCCGCCATGCCGTTCGCAAATATATTCAACGATTGCAGCTGATTCATAAATGATATGGCCATCATCTTCAATCACCGGAGATTTACCCAGGGGGTGAATCGCCAGCAATTCGGGCGGGGCCAGGTTGGTGACGGCATCGCGCTGATGGTGGTGGATGGTATAGGGAATTTCCAATTCCTCCAGCAACCAGAGGATACGTTGGGAACGCGAATTGTTCAAATGATGTACGGTCAATGCCATTTTGCTGTCCTTGGATGCTGGTTTGTTAACTCGGCTGAACGTTAAAAAGGTTTTTTCGTTAAAGATAGCAAATGCTGACCCGGCCCCAAAAAGAATGACCCGCCCCGGGGTGGACCAGGGCGGGTCGTAAGCATCGGTCTCAGGCAAGACCGCGCTTAATCCTCTTTAGGGGGAGAGGAAATTTATTCGATGATATCATCTTCCGCGTCGGAACCGGTCATCATCACTTCGGCCACTTCCTCGGTCTTGCCGCGGATCGCGGCCTCAAGTTTTGCGGCCACTTCGGGATTTTCGGTCAGATAGGTTTTGGAGTTTTCACGCCCCTGCCCGATGCGGATCGAATCATAGCTGAACCAGCTGCCCGATTTTTCGACGATACCGGCCTTCACACCCAGATCGAGCAACTCGCCGGTCTTGGAAATGCCCTGCCCGTACATGATGTCGAATTCGACCTGCTTGAAGGGCGGTGCCACCTTGTTCTTCACAACCTTCACGCGGGTGGTGTTGCCGACAATATCCTCACCCTGCTTGATCTGGCCGGTGCGGCGGATGTCGAGACGGACCGATGCGTAGAATTTGAGCGCGTTACCGCCAGTCGTGGTTTCAGGCGAACCGTACATCACGCCGATTTTCATGCGGATCTGGTTGATGAAGATGACCATGCAGTTCGACCGGCTGATCGAACCTGTAATCTTGCGAAGCGCCTGGCTCATCAAACGGGCCTGCAGACCGACATGGCTGTCGCCCATTTCGCCCTCGATTTCGGCGCGTGGAACCAGCGCGGCCACCGAGTCGATGACCAAAATGTCGACGGCGTTGGACCGGACCAGCGTATCGGCAATTTCCAGCGCCTGTTCGCCCGTATCCGGCTGCGACACGATCAGATTATCGATATCGACGCCCAGTTTCTTGGCATAGGCGGGGTCGAGCGCATGTTCTGCGTCGATAAAGGCCGCCGTGCCCCCTGCCTTTTGCGCCTCCGCAATGGCGTGCAGGGTCAGGGTCGTCTTGCCCGAGCTTTCCGGACCGTAAATTTCAATCACACGCCCCTTTGGCAAACCGCCAATTCCGAGTGCGATGTCGAGGCCCAGCGAGCCGGTCGAAACCGCATCAATGGCAATCGCCTCCCGACTACCCAGCTTCATGGCGGAACCCTTGCCAAAGGCGCGGTCAATCTGCGCCAACGCTGCTTCCAGCGCTTTATCACGATCTGAACTGTTCATATTCTTTGCCTGAACTCCATCGATTACTTTAAGACTTGCTGCCATTTTTCCACTCCTTAGCGTCATGCCTGGGTCCGGAACATCACCGGAACGAAGCATGATGTACGATATTTGTTCTAAAAGAACAAGAGCGGAACATATTTTTTATTAGCGTTATTTTTTAGATAGTTAAACTGTTTTTTCTGAAAATCCCTGTTGTTGGGGACAGTCCCCAACCCTTACGCCTTACTCCATCGCCATGGCATCATGCACAGCTTCTGCAATTTGCTGCACCGAAAAGGGTTTGGGCAGGAACGATACATTGTCCAGACTGATGGTTTCGCGCAATTGTTCCTCGGCATAGCCGGACATGAAGAGCAACCTTATGTCGCCAAATTGTCCACGCAAATTGCGGGCCATTGTCGGGCCGTCCATATTGGGCATCACCACATCGGACACGACAAGATCATAGCGTTTGCCATCTGCGAACAGCGCCAGCGCCTCTTCGCCGTCGCAGGCAGTTTCAACGACATAGCCCTGCCGGACCAGCGCGCGTTCCGCCACCGCGCGGACCATATCTTCATCCTCGACAATCAATATCCGGCCGCTGCCCCACAAATCCTTGGGCCGGTAAAATTCCTTTTTGCCGGTATCGGCCGCCGGGGCTTCGCCCACATGCACCGGAAGATAGATATCAAACCGTGTTCCCTGGCCCAATTCGGATTCGGCAAAGATGAACCCGCCAGATTGTTTTACAATACCATAGACCGTCGACAGGCCAAGACCCGTGCCCTTGCCCACTTCCTTGGTCGTAAAAAACGGTTCGAAGATCTTGCCCAGATTTTCCTTGGATATGCCCGTTCCACTATCTTCCACCGACAGCAAGGCATAGTCGCCAATGGGCAAAATATCGCTGCCCATCGCGCGGACATCATCCTGCGACACCGATTTGGTGCTGATATGCACCACGCCGCCCTTGTCCATCGCGTCACGGGCATTCAGGCCCAGATTAACAATGACCTGTTCAAGCTGGCCCGGGTCAGCGCGCACCGGCCCCAGTGAACGGCCATGATGCACTTCCAACCGGACAGTTTCACCAAGCAGGCGTTTGAGCAAGCTGGACACATCGGCGACCACATCGGGCAATTGCAATATCTGCGGTCGCAAGGTTTGCTGCCGCGAAAAGGCGAGCAATTGCCGCGTCAGGCTGGCCGCGCGATTGGAATTATTCTTGATCTGCTGGATATCGTCATAATCGCCATCACCCGGCTGGTGCCGCAACAGCATCAGGTCGCAATAGCCAATGATCGCGGTCAGGATATTGTTGAAATCATGCGCCACACCGCCGGCCAGCTGCCCGATGGATTCCATCTTCGTTTGTTGTGCGACCTGCCGTTTTAGCTTCGTTTCCTCGCTATTATCTTTCAGGCCGAGCAGCACCGCCGCCTCACCCAAGCCACGCACACCGGCAATGGAAAGCGCGATAACCTCGTCCGGACGTTCTTTAAGGCGGACCGCGATATCGCCCGATGTCATCGCACCACTGCCATAGCGGCGGATGCTGTCGAGCACGGCGGCGGTATCTTCGGCTATGACAAGATCGCCGGGATAGGGAGGAATCGCCTCTGGCGACAGGTCAAGCACCCGGGCAAAGGCATCATTGGCAAATAGAAACCGGCCGTTGCGGTCGACCAGCGCCAGCCCCAAAGGCAGCGTCGATAAAAGCTGTTCGACATGCGCCAGGGCAAGGCCGCGTTCAACCTTTGCCCCTTCCTCATCGACGGCGAGCAGCAAGGATGATCCATCCGCCTTTTCTTCGGCCAATGCGATATTCAACAGGCGGATCGGCAAGCCGCGCCGACCTTCTCGTTCGAAAAACACGCTGCCGCCTTCGTCCATCCGCATATAGCTGGCAAACGGCTTTCCAGTAATGACGTCAGTGTCGCTGCCGGTGGCGCGTAATGTGAAGGCGATATTGGCGGCGCGAATATGGCCATCGGCTCCTATGGACACAGCCATGATTCCATTTTGCGCCATGGCCCGGCCGATGCGCCCGCTGACCAGTTCCATCGCCCGGCTTTCGATATCCAGCCGCTCGATCACGGCCAGCCGCCACAGCAGATATTCATCCGCCGTTCCGGCCCGCGCGACCTTTACACTATATTGCCGATCGCCCATCGACAGCACGTCAATCCGTGCGCTGCCGTCGCGCCATGCGGCGCGACCTGCGGTAACCAGAAATTCGCGGTTGGCATCGTCAACACCCAGATCTGGCGGCGCTTTCAACCCGGGAAAGGCTTTGATAAAATGGTCATTGGCGCACACCAGACGACCGGCGCGGTCACTTATTGCAATGGCGGCGGCGCTCAACTGTGCGGCGGCGTGGGTAATCGACCAGTCAGGTGGCAACATCTGCGCTGTCACCTCGACCGGGCGGGTGCGCCGGACAAAATTGACCAGTCCCCACGCCGCGATCATCGCAGCGGCGCAGCTTCCCAGCAGCACCGGATTTTCAGTTACAACCCATAAAATGCCGAGCGAGACGAGTGTCGCACCCGCCAGCCACAATATGGGTTGAAACTCGACCTGCGAAGCGTCCTCCCCCTCCTGCCCGAAAAGTGTCAATTGCGGTGGGGGGACTCGGCTAGTCAAATTGGTTCCTTACCAGATGCGGACGCGTTCCTCGGGTTTGAGGTATAATTTGCCGTCCGCTTTCGGCTGGAACGCATCGTACCATTTGTCAAGATTGCGTACCACCCATACCCGCTGGGCCGAAGGGCTGTGCGGGTCGGTTATCAACCGCTGACGCAAATTGGCCTCGCGATAATTGCGCCGCCAAACCTGCGCCCAGCCCAGGAAAAAGCGCTGATCGCCGGTCATGCCATCGATAACCGGCGCCTCTTTGCCGTTCAAAGACGTGCGATAGGCATCATAAGCAATGGTCAATCCGGCCAAATCTCCAATATTCTCGCCCAGCGTAAATTCGCCCTTCACCGATGCGTCGGGGAAAATCTGATAGGCATCATATTGCGCGATCAGTTGCTTTCCAGCGGCCTCAAACGCCTTGACGTCGCTTTCGGTCCACCAGTCGGCCAGCTTGCCATTCTGGTCATATTTCGCGCCCTGATCATCGAAATGGTGGCTGACCTCATGCCCGATAACCGCGCCGATGCCGCCATAGTTGACGGCTGGGTCCGCCTTGGGGTCAAAGAAAGGCGGCTGCAAAATCGCAGCGGGAAAGACGATTTCGTTCATACCGAAATTCGCATAGGCGTTCACCGTTTGCGGCAACATGCCCCATTCCCAGCGGCGGATGGGACCGCCAAGCTTGGAGATATTATCATCAAAGCCCCATTGGTTGGACCGCATATCATTGCCAAACAGGTCGCCCCGCACGATTTTGAGCTTGGAATAATCTTTCCATCGGTCGGGATAGCCGATCTTGGTCGTGAAATTGGCCAGCTTTGCCCGGGCCTTGACCTTGGTTTCGGGCTGCATCCACGAAAGATTGTCAATTCGGCGACCCAATGCAGCAAGGACATTTTGCACCAGAACATTCATCGATGCCTTGGTTTCGGGCGGGAAATATTTGGCGGCATAGGCTTTGCCCACTTCGTCACCCAATGTACCCTCGGTCAACGCCACGCCGCGTTTCCAGCGCGGTTCGCGCTGGGGTGTGCCCTGCAAAGTGGTGCCATAAAATGCAAATGTGGTGTCCGAAACCGAATCAGGCAACACATTGGAATAGGCCGCCAGACTGTTGACGATCATCTGGTCCTTCAGAACGGCCAAATCGGTCTCGGCAAAAATCTTTGAAATGCCGGTGATGGCGCTTGGTTGTCCCACGACGACTTCGGTAATGTTCTTGCTGACACCTGTCAGCACCGATGACAGCTTCAGGCCGGGCGTGATACCGTCCAACTGCGCCAAAGTCATCTTGTTGTAGGTTTTGGTCGCGTCCGAACTATCTTCCCTAGTCCATTGAACTTCTGCAATTTTCTTTTCCATTGCAAAAATGGCATCGGCGCGCGCCGCAGGGTTCTTCTCCCCCGCCAAAGTCAGCATCTTGCCCAGATATTCCTTATAGGCCTTGCGAATGGACTCGAATTTGTCATTTTCGACCAGATACATGTCGCGGTCGGGCAAACCGGTTCCGCCCTGGAAAATCTGGAAAATATAAGCTTCGGGATTTTTATCGTCCTGCCCCACAAAACCGCCGAACAATGCGCCCACGCCGTTGCGCGCTGCGGTCGGCAGCAGCTTTTCAAACGCCGCCTTGCTCTTGATGCCACGCACCTGTTTCAGCCATGGCTGGATGGGCTTCAGACCTTTTTTCTCGACTGTCGCGATATCCAGATAGCTCGCATAGACGTCACCTGCCTTGCTGCCCTTCACATCCTTTTCCGCATCCAGCACCAGCTTTACCCGATCTTTCGACAAGTCGTCGAGCGCGGTAAACATGCCATAGTTGGACTTGTCGGCCGGAATTTCGGTCTTTGCCGCCCATTTGCCATTGGCAAAAAGGTAGAAATCATCGCCCGGCGCAACCGATGCGTCCATGCCGCTATCGTCAAAACCAAAGCTGCCCAATTGTGGGCCGTCCTTGGCCGGTGCATCTGCGGCCGGCGCTGTCTGCGCCAAGGCCGGCGAGGCCAAAGCCAATGTGGATACAGACGCGGCCAAAGCCATTTGTTTCAAGAATTTCATGTTCAACTCCCCATAGCTAAAGTGGGAGCCGGTCTATAATCCTGCCGAAAAGGCGCGAGTGCTTATCTACTAGCGGCAATAGCTTTCGACCGGCGTCGCCATTTCGAGCTGATCCACCAACGCCAGAACCATGCCGCGAGCACATATCCGACGGCCGCGGCCACGATTGAAATAATCGCAAGCCCCGCAACGCCCTGAACAAGCGCCAATGGAGCCTCAGTCCAGAGGAAATCGAGCCATTGTGACAAAGGCGCACCTGACTCGATCAATTCATAAAAGCGACCCGAACCTCCACTGAGCCGCAAAACCGATTCGCCGACATAAACCGATGCAATCAGGATGAACGGCGTGGTCGCAGGCATGCTCAAAAAGGTCATGGCCGCGCCGATCGGAATATTGGCGCGCGCCGGAAGGGCAAGCAATGCCACCCCGGCGATCTGGACACCGGGTATCAAGAGGAAAATCCCGACGAGCAATCCAAGCGCAACCCCGCGCGGGACCGAGCGGCGCGTAAAACGCCACAAGGCAGGGTGAAACACCCGCTTGGCAAATGGGCGCAGAAAACGGCTGCGTTCAAAGCTGTCGCGGGTCGGGGCCTGCCTGTTTATCCAAGCGCCTATTCTGCTCATCCACGGTCTCGCATGATACGTCCCTGTTCGCGCTTCCAATCGCGTTCTTTTTCCGTTGCCCGTTTGTCGGGCGCCTTTTTGCCCTTGGCCAGCGCCAGTTCCACCTTTGCCCGTCCTTTACCATTGAAATAGATCGACAGTGGGACAAGCGTCATGCCCTGACGCATCACAGCACCATGCAGCTTGTATATTTCACGAAGATTAAGGAGCAATTTACGGGGGCGCTTGGGTTCGTGATTGTAGCGATTTCCGTGGCTGAATTCGGGAATATTGGCATTGATCAGCCAGATTTGGTCATCCTTGACCTCGGCATAGCTCTCCGCAATCGACCCTTCGCCAAAGCGCAGCGATTTGACTTCGGTCCCGGTCAGCACGATCCCGGCCTCATATTTATCGTCGATATGGTAGTCATACCGTGCGCGCCGGTTTTCGGCGACGGTTTTGACTTTGTTAAACTCTTCGGTTTTGGGACGCGACATCAAATAAGTCCTGCATTCTCCAAAGAAATAAGTCCTGCATTCTCCAAAGCGACGTCAACCTGACGACGGCTAGCCTCGCTCGGCGGGGTCATGGGAAGGCGCAATTCGGTGGGGAAGCCCTCGATTACGCGCGACAAGGCATATTTGATCGGCCCCGGCGATGCATCAGAAAATAGCGCCAAATGAAGCGGATAGAGCTTATCATTCAGATTACGCGCCAACTCATAGTCCCCCGACGCACAGGCCGCCTGAAACTCCGCGCACAGCTTCGGCGCGACGTTGGCGGTCACTGAAATGCAGCCCACCCCGCCCGCAGCGTTGAAGGCGAGCGATTGTTCATCGACACCCGACAACAGGCAGAAGTCCGGACCACAGGCGAGACGATGGTCGGTTACCCGCGGCATATCGCCGCTCGCGTCCTTGATGCCGATAACGGTCGGCAGCTGCGCCAGCCGCGCCACAGTCTCGGGCTTGATGTCCGTCACCGTCCGCGCCGGGACGTTGTACAGCACGATCGGCAGGTCATTTTTCTTCGTCATGGCCTCAAAATGGGCGTAAATGCCCTCCTGATTGGGCCGGTTGTAATAAGGCGCAACCACGAGTCCCGCCGCAGCCCCGCTCTTTTTCGAAAAATTGAGGTGCAGGATCGCGTTGTTCGTATCATTCGACCCGCATCCCGCAATCACCGGCACGCGCCCGGCGGCCTGTTCAATACACACCTCAATCACGCGATGATGCTCTGCATTGGACAGCGTCGATGCTTCTCCAGTGGTCCCGGCAGGTACCAATGCGCTTGATCCCTGCTCGATTTGCCAGTCAATCAAGGCCCGAAAATGCTTCTCGCTAAACGCTCCGTCGCAAAAAGGAGTCACTAGAGCGGGTATTGAGCCTGAAAACATGGCAAATATCTTTCAATTTGGACCATAGGGTTAATCTATGGGGAATATAGTCGTTCGTTCAGCACCTGATAAGGATGGGGCACATAATATGTCCAGCATGGTAAAGCATCTCATTTCAGCATCGATGCTGATTCTTCCGGCCACAGCGATGGCTGCGGCGCAGCAAGAACCTGAAATTCAGTGGCAACGCGGCACCGGGGAACCTGCACAGCCCAGCGCCACCGGCACTCCGACAATCGCGCCAGCCGTCATCCAATATGACCCCAGCGAGGGTAAAATCCCCGCTGCCTTGCAACAATGGAAGATGTTGAGCGCGTCGACTGTTTACAGTTTTAGCGAATATGCGTCCTTTTTAATAAACTACCCTGATTGGCCCAATGCCGAAGAGATGCGGAAAAATGCGGAACAGGCCATCAATCCGCTGACCTATTCCCCCAATCAGGCCGTCGCCTATTTTGACCGACTGCCGCCATTGACCAATACCGGTCGCGCAAAATATGCGATGGCGCTTGATGCCACCGGGGACAAGGCCCGCGCCGCCGCGATGACGCGTGAAGCATGGCGCAGCGGCCCTTTGAGCGATGATGACGAAACGCGCCTGTTCAAGATTGCAGGGACCGCGCTAACCTCGGCAGATCATGATGCGCGGGTCGACCGCCTGCTCTGGTCAAGCGCGACACGCGCGGCGCAAAGGTGGATTGACTATACATCGCCGCAACGCCGGCCTGCCTTTATCGCCGCCCTTGCGACCCGCCTGAACAGCCCCGATGCGGCCCTGAAAGTGCAGGAAGCAGGCGACAGCGCGAATGGAGAGGCAAGCTTGCTCGCCGCCCGGGCGGATGCCTTGCGCCTGTCTGGCAACAGTTTTGCTGCGCGCGAATTATTGGCCAACCGGTCACGTCTGGTTGCGCCGGCGCCGGTTTTGAAAGACTGGTACAAGCTGCTTTTGACCCATGCCCAGGCCGCAGCGAATGATGGCCAATATGATATTGCCTACCGGATCGCATCACGTCTGGACGATGCCCCGCCTGCGGGATTGGTGATGGTCGATCAGGATCTGTCGACACGCGATAATTATACCAGCCTGACATGGATGGCAGGCAGCCTTGCGCTTGAACGGCTGGGCCGTCCGGGTGATGCCACCGCAATGTTTGCCCTGTATGCGGCAGCAGCGAAATCACCGCAAACGCGGTCCAAGGGCTTGCATTGGGCCGGAAAGGCCGCCGCCCAAAATGGCGACCCAGCCCGGGCTGCAAATTATTACGAACAAGCTGCTGTATATTATGACAGTTTTTTCGGGCAATTATCGCTTGAGCAACTCAGACGTCCTTTGCCGCCTGTTCCGCAAGTGGCGGTCACGCCTGCGCCTTTGACAGACGCCAGCACACCGGCCGTGTTCCTCGCCGCTGCACTGGCATCAAAATATGGCAGCTGGAAAGACCAGAGCAATTTCCTGCGGGCCATTTCCAAAAATGCTAAAACACCGCAGGATTTTGTCGCAGCGATCAACTTGTCGAAAAAGATCAACCGCCCCGATCTGGCGGTGATGGCCGGACGCAGCGCGCGGTATTTCGGCTATGCCGATCTGCTGGGCAATGGCTATCCGACGGTCGATGTCCCTGCGTCACAAAGTCATAACTGGACGCTGGCGCACGCCATCATGCGGCAGGAAAGCCAGTTTGACAAAGCCGCTGTAAGCCATGCTGGCGCGCGCGGTTTGATGCAATTGATGCCCGGCACGGCGCGCGAAACCTCTGGCAAGATCGCGATGGCCTATCGTCCCGAAGATCTGACCATTGATACCGATTATAACATATCGCTCGGATCGACCTATATCCAGCGGATGCTCGATTATTATGACGGCAGCTATCCCTTGGCGATAGCCGCCTATAATGGCGGCCCGGGCAATGTGAACAAATGGCTGAAAGCCTTTGGCGATCCGCGCACCGGAAGCATCGGCATGTTAGAATGGATCGAAAAAATTCCGCTCAGCGAAACCCGCGATTATGTGTACCGCGTCCTCGAAAACGCCGTGATGTATGATCACTTGCATCCCGAAAAAGCGCGGGTGCGTTCGGCAACGCCGCTCAGCACCTATCTAGGCAAATCGACACCGGGGTGACCAATCACCGCCCGCTGGAACGCACCAATCCGATAACACCCGCCGGGTTCGCCGCCTTGCGCGAACGCTATGAACAGCTTTTCGCCATCGACCGCCCGGCGGTGGTCGAAATCGTGCATTGGGCGGCGGGTAATGGCGACCGCAGCGAAAATGGCGATTATATTTACGGCCGCCAAAAACTGCGCGCCATTGACCGCGAACTCGGGCAGCTTTCAAAGAAGATGAAGGTTGCCAAAATACTCGATCCGTCCCGCCAGGAAGACCGCAGCCGCGTATTTTTCGGGGCGTCCGTCACCATCGCCGATACCGATGATGTGCATCGCACGATCACACTGGTCGGCGATGACGAAGCCGATGCTGGCGCAGGCCGGATCGGATGGAACTCCCCCCTCGCCCGCGCATTGCGCGGGTCGTCTGTGGGGGATGTGAAGACGGTAATGCTGCCGACAGGTCCGAAAGAATGGGAAGTGATCGGGATTATATATCCTGAACAGGCGGGGTAAGGGGCGGCGCAAGCTGGGTAGAAGGCGGCTCGCGCCTAACCCGTCACGCTGAATTTATGACTCAAACCCGTCACCCTGAACTTGTTTCAGGGTCTTACTACTGCGGCGCTGAAAACTAAGACCCTGAAACAAGTTCAGGGTGACGGGAGAGGAGGAGAAAGTCACGGGATGGCAGTTTAAGATCAAAGCTAGCTCCTCCGCGTCCTCCGCGCACTCTGCGTGAACCCTAAATGCACAAGTTATTTGGTTCACGCAGAGAGCGCAAAGTTCGCGGAGGTTAAAACCGGGCCGTTTTTTCTCTCTCTTCGTCACCCTAAACATTTAGTCCGTCACCAACTCAAACCCGTCACCCTGAACTTGTTTCAGGGTCTATCATGCAGCGGCAACTTATAGCCCGAAAGAGAGCACACCCGTGCGTCCTAGCTTGATTTTTCTACGCACAACAAAGGAATAAGCTGACAAATGGACCCTGAAACAAGTTGTGCTCTGCACGCCTTCGGCTCCAGGGTGACGACGGGTGTGAATTTGCTGTGCGTCACCAAGGAGACCGCAAGCACCTACCCCTCAATCCGCCTTATACCCCAATGTCGCCGTCGCCAGTGCCATGATCCCTGCATCCACCTCGGGAAATTCCTGCGGTACGCTGGCTTCGAGTTCCTTCACGACATGGCTCAGCACCGCCATGCGCGCCGCTTTCTGGTTATTGCCGTCAATGACAGTCCAGGGTGCCCAATGGGTGTCGGTGCGTTTGAACATATCTTTCATCGCGTCCAGATAGGCGTCGCGCTTGGCGCGATTGCGAAAATCTTCTGCCGTCACCTTCCAGCGTTTAGACGGATCGTTCAAACGCTCAGTTAACACCTTATCTTGTGTTTCCTGTGTAACATGCAGAAAAAACTTGATGATCTTTGTACCAATTTCACCTTGCCGCGATTCAAATTCGTTGATTTCGTCAAAGCCGCGCCGCCATTCGGCTTCGCTACAGAATCCTTCGACCCGTTCGACAAGCACACGGCCATAATGGCTGCGGTCCCAGATGTTGATTTCGCATTTGCCCGGTAATTTGTTCCAGAACCGCCAGAGGAAATGCTTGTCCTTTTCCTCGGTCGTCGGGGCGGAAACCGGATAGACCTGATAAAAACGCGGGTCGAGTGTGGCCGTCATCCGCTTGATCGCACCGCCCTTGCCCGCGGCGTCCCAGCCTTCCATGACGATTAATGTACGCGCGCCATGCAGAATATGCAGGGATTGTTGCACGGCCAGCCGGTCCTGAAGTGATTTCAGGCCTTCATCATAGTCCCGGTCATATTTATTGCCGGACTCAAAATCGGAAAGATCGATTGCCATCGGCGCGGTTCAGCACCTTACGCCGGCCTAGACAAGGGCGTCAAAAAGCCCGTCCGATTTCGGGACAATCAGGCTTTAGAAGGTTGCTCCACCACGCGGATATGCAATTCGCGCAATTGCTTCGCCATGGCGGGCGACGGTGCGCCCATCAACAGGTCTTCGGCGCGCTGGTTCATTGGGAATAGCGTGATTTCGCGCAGATTTTGTACGCCGCACAGCAGCATCACCATACGGTCGACACCTGCCGCCATGCCGCCATGCGGGGGGGCGCCATATTGGAAAGCACGGTACATGCCGCCAAAGCGTTCCTCGACATCCGCCTGCGTCAGGCCGGTCAGTTCGAACGCCTTGACCATCAGGTCGGGATGCTGGTTCCGGATCGAGCCAGAGGCAAGTTCATAGCCGTTGCAAACCATGTCATATTGGAATGCCTTGATGGTCAGCGGGTCCTGCGTTTCCAATGCTTCGAGGCCACCTTGCGGCATCGAGAAGGGGTTGTGCGCGAAATCGACCTTCTTTTCCTCTTCGCTCCATTCGTAGAAGGGGAAATCGATAATCCAGCAGAAACGGAACGCGTCCTTTTCAATCACGTCGAGCTGCTCGCCGGTGCGGGTGCGTGCGGCACCGGCCAGCTTCGCCGCCTGATCTTCCTTGCCAGCGGCAAAGAAACAGCCGTCATCGGGGCCAAGGCCAATGGCCTCGTAGAGCGCCTTCATACCCTCTTCGCCATGGTTCTTCGCGATCGGTCCGCCAAATTCGCCGCCCTTGCGCGTGACATAGCCAAGGCCTGCATGGCCTTCGCTGCGCGCCCAGTCGTTCATGTCGTCGAAGAATTTGCGGCTTTTCTCAGCCGTGTTCGGCGCAGGGATAGCGCGCACGACGCCGCCGCCTTCGACGATGCGTTCAAACAGGCCAAAGCCGCTTTTACGGAAATGCTCGGTCACATCATGGATGATGATCGGGTTACGCAGGTCGGGTTTGTCCGTTCCGTAATCAAGCATCGCCTTGGAATAGGGAATGCGGGGGAATTCGCCTGCGGGGGTGACCTTACGGCCTTCGGCAAAGCTTTCGAACACACCCGCCATGACGGGTTCCATCGTCTCCCACACTTCTTCCTGCGTGACGAAGCTCATTTCGAGGTCGAGCTGGTAAAATTCACCCGGCAGACGATCGGCACGCGGGTCTTCGTCGCGAAAGCACGGCGCGATCTGGAAATAGCGGTCGAAACCGGCGACCATCAGCAATTGCTTATACTGCTGCGGCGCCTGCGGCAGGGCGAAGAATTTGCCCGGATGGATACGGCTGGGCACGAGGAAGTCGCGCGCGCCTTCCGGGCTGGATGCGGTCAGGATCGGAGTTGAATATTCGGTGAAGCCGATATCTTCCATCCGGCGGCGGGTTTCGCGGATAATCTGCGTACGCTTGACGATATTGGCGTGCAGCGTTTCGCGGCGCAGGTCGAGAAAACGATATTTCAGGCGCGTTTCTTCGGGATATTCCTGCTCCCCTGCGACCGGCAGCGGCAATTCTTCGGATTTGCTGAGGATGGTTACGCTGCGCGCAAATACTTCAATATCACCGGTGGGCAAATTGGCGTTTATGGTCGCGGCACTGCGCGCCTTAACGTCGCCGTCAATGGTGACCACGCTTTCGAGCCGCAACCCTTCGAGAATCGGCAAGGCTGGACTGTCACTGTCCGCGACAATCTGAGTCATGCCATAATGGTCACGCAGATCGACGAACAACACCCCGCCATGGTCGCGCTTGCGATGGACCCAGCCCGACAGGCGGACCGTGTCTCCGACATTGGAAGCGCGAAGTTCCGCGCATTTGTGCGTGCGATAGGCGTGCATTGTTCACTCAATTCAAAAAAGCTGTGGAAAGCGCGCCTAACAACCTTGCAGCAACACTTTGTCAAGTCGTGAATGCCTGTTATGGCCCATGCCACATGCAGATTCATCCACTCATCACCGACAGCAAACGCCTCGCCGAATTATGCGCGCGCCTTGCACACTCGCCTTTTGTTGCGGTTGATACCGAATTTATGCGGGAAAATACCTATTATCCCGACCTTTGCCTGATCCAGTTGGCCGACGCCAATGAAGCGGCGGCGATCGATCCCAAGGCCGACGGGCTGGATATGACCCCGATGCTCGATCTTTTGTGCAATAACGAAGATGTGCTGAAGGTTTTCCATGCTGGTGGGCAGGATATCGAAATCTTCTTCAATCTGACCGGCAAGACACCGCACCCTATGTTCGACACGCAGATCGCGGCAATGGCGCTGGGCCAAGGCGAACAGATTGGCTATTCCAATCTGGTTGATCTGTGGATGGGTATCCAGCTCGACAAGGGCGCGCGTTTTACCGACTGGTCGCGCCGCCCGCTCGACAAAAGGCAGATTGATTACGCGATTGCCGATGTGACGCATCTGTCGGTGATTTTTCCGATGATGCTGGAAAAGCTGAAGTCAACCGGGCGCGGCATGTGGCTGAATGACGAGATGGAGCGCATTTCGGACGCTGCCAATTATCGCAATGATCCCGAAAATGCGTGGAGCCGGATCAAGGTGCAATCGCGCAAGCCCGATGTGCTCGGCCGCTTGCAGGCGATGGCCGCATGGCGCGAGAAAGAGGCGCAGCGCAAGAATATCCCGCGCGGGCGGATCATGAAGGACGAAACCCTCGCCGACATCGCCGCACATCCGCCCAAGTCGCAGGCCGATCTGCCCAAGGTACGCGGCCTGTCGCCCGCCTGGCGCGATAATGAGATCGGCGCGCGCCTGATTGCCGTGATCGAATCGAGCCAGCCCATGGCACGCGACGCCTTGCCCGATCGAATTCGAAGCGCGCCCGGTGGTGGCAAGGACGGATCGCTGGTTGCCGACTTGCTCAAGCTTTTGCTGAAAATCCGGTCCCGCGAAATCAACGTCGCGCCGCGCCTGATTGTCCGCACCGAAGAACTGGAACGGCTCGCGGCGGGTGAGCGGGACGATCTGGAAATGCTGACGGGTTGGCGTTTCGAACAATTTGGGCGCGATGCGCTGGATTTGGTCGAGGGACGGTTGGCCTTTGCGGTGGTCAATGGTAAGTTGAAGATGACGCGCACCCTTGATGAGGAATTGCTTTCATGAACAGGTTTGCCCCCATTGCGATTCTGGCATTATCCGCTTGCACCAACCCCGTCCGCGAAGCGCCCTATACAACCGAGGTGGTTCCGATCGAAAAGGCCGGTGGCTTTGCCTGTGCTGCCGAATCGGTGCAATATGCCATAGGTCAGAAAACCAGCGCCGAATTGGGCAGCAAATTGGTCGCCCAAAGCGGATCGGCGTCGCTGCGCTGGTTGCCACCGCATTCGATGGCAACCATGGATTATCGTGCCGACCGGCTGAATGTGCATTATAATGACGACATGATCATCACCCGCGTCAATTGCGGCTAGGTTTTTGGTAGACTTCTTAATTTGCCGTCACCCTGAATAAATCCAACACCGTCACCCGGAACAAATCCAACACCGTCACCCTGAATAAATCCAACACCGTCACCCTGAACTTGTTTCAGGGTCTTATTTCTTCAGCGTCTAAAACTAAGACCCTGAAACAAGTTCAGGGTGACGGTGAAGATATCGGAAATTTGTTTGCCGTTAAACTTCCAGTATCTTCTTCACCAAAGCCAGGTTGACCGGCGCATTGTCTGCCAGCGCCTTTGCGTTGGCGTTGCGCGCAAAGCTTTCGATTGCCGCATAGCTGCGTTCGATGCGGCGCGTGACATAGCGGAGCGCGTCGATGCTGATAACGGCACCGCGATCCGCCAGTTGTTTTTGCAGCAATTGTTCGATCATTTCATCATCCGGGGCGCCGATCTCAAGCAACAGCGCAGCCCCGATCCGCGATTGCAGGTCGGGCAACACAATGTTCCAATCCACCGGGTGCCATCGCGATAACAGAAGCAACGGGACGGCACTTTCCTGCGACCGGTTCCATGCATTAAACAAAGCTTCAGCCGCGCTCGCTTCTGCATCGTCAATCACCGTGCCACCCTGCCCTGAAAAATAGCGCGCCATGAGGCTTTTGCCCGAGCGCGCCGGGCCGGTCAAAATGGCGCAGCCCTTGGGCCAGTTCGCACTACTGCTTATGCCTGCAAAAGCGTTTGCGTTGGATGGCGTGATGATCAGACTGGATGACGCGCCACCGCGCAATTCGTCCAAAGGCAAAGCTATCTGGCGCATGGTGCGATAAGCTTAAGGCCGGGGCTGAGCAGGAGCAGCGGGTGTAGGCGGTGTTTCAGGAACAATGGAGCGCACAACATCGTCGAGCGACTGGACAATAGGCGCCTCGATATTCGGGTCAATTTCACCGGACGGCATCGCCTCTTCTTCGGCATCCAGCTCCTCGTCTTCGACAACCTCTTTTTCAAGAACAAGCGAAGCATCAGCGCGCAGACGGCCATCGGCGAGCGCCGATTGGAAAAGCTGGTCCATCCGCACCACGGCCTGGTCCATCATGGCCGGAATGCCTGCGCTGCTGCCGGTGCGAAGTATAAATGACCCCAGAAATTTGTTATCAGGCCCATAGCGTGCCGAAAATTTTCCGACCACGGGTCCGCCGGGCCATTGTCGTTCGATCCTCGCGATCGGTATGATGACATCGGCTGCACCAAATTGATCCAAAATCGTCCGCCACCAGATACGGCTGCGCCGATCCATCTGTCCGGCGTTGAGCAGCAATGATTCGCCCCCTGCCCCGCTTGGGCGGACATAATCCACCCGGCTGTCGGCGGTACGAAACTTTGCCCAGCTTCTTTGCCATGATGTGCGTTGTTCAAACACTGTCGGCGCACCTGCCGAATAGGTCACGGGCAACAGCAACAGCGGCGCGGATCGCTGGGTGACGCCGCTGAATCCCAGCAGCTGTCCCGCGCGTGCGCGATCAAACAGCACGCTGAGTTTTGCGATATAGCGGCGGGGACCTGTTTGTTCATTTTCCACGACAATCGCCGCAACAATGCCGTCGAGGGTCGAATCCGATAGTGTTGAACCGGCGGCCCCATGTGTCTTGCGCCAAAGCGCTGACCATGCCAGCCGCTGCGCCTCTTCCCAGCCTTTTTGCCGGGCTTCAAAGGCGTTTTTACCTGTGACATTGACCGAAACACCCGTCACTTCAAAATCACCGGTGCTGGCAATCGGCGCTATGCCGCGCTTGGGGCCTTCGATCTGAGCCACAACAATCCCGCCGCCGATCAGCGCCAGAGGCAGGCCGATCGCCGCAATGCCAAACCATTTCCTGCCCATTTTTAACATCATCCTGCCTTTAGGCGACATAGACGTGGAATTCCAACCCTGATCTCGCTAACGGCGACAAATGGACGCAAAAGATCAGCAATCCGAATCCTATACCTATGCCAAGGCGGGTGTATCCATCGAAACCGGCAACGCACTGGTGCGCGCTATCGCACCACTGGCCAAGGCGACACGCCGCGCGGGGGCAGACGCCGATCTTGGCGGATTTGGCGGCTTTTTCGACCTGAAAGCAGCAGGATTTAACGATCCCCTTTTGGTGGCCGCCAATGATGGTGTCGGTACAAAGTTGAAGCTCGCCATCGAATCGGGCCGTCATGAAGGCGTCGGCATCGACCTCGTCGCCATGTGCGTCAACGATCTGATCGTACAGGGCGCAGAGCCACTCTTCTTCCTCGATTATTACGCCACCGGCAAACTCGACAATGACGTGGCGACCGCCGTCGTCGCCAGCATCGCCGAAGGCTGCAAACAGGCGGGCTGCGCGCTGATCGGCGGGGAAACGGCCGAAATGCCGGGCATGTATAGCGAAGGCGATTATGACCTCGCCGGATTCTGCGTCGGCGCGGTCGAGCGTGATCGGGTGCTGACCTCCGACAAGGTCGCCGACGGCGATGTCATCCTTGGCCTCGCATCATCGGGTGTGCACAGCAACGGCTTCTCGCTTGTCCGCCGCCTTGCCGCCGACAAGGGCTGGAAACTCGACCGCCCTGCCCTTTTTGACCAGAATGTCCTGCTGATCGATGCGCTGATGGCGCCGACACGTATCTATGTGAAATCGCTGTTGCCGCTCGTCCGCACGGGCAAGGTGCATGCGATGGCGCACATCACCGGCGGCGGTCTGCTGGAAAATATCCCCCGCGTCCTGCCCGCCGGTCTGCACGCACATATCGATGCGGACGCATGGGAACAGCCCCGCCTGATGGCATTCCTGCAGGCGCAGGGACATATCGAACCTGAGGAAATGGCGCGCACATTCAACTGCGGCATCGGCATGGCAGTTGTCGTCGCGGCTGCCGATATGGCCGATGTGCTGGCGGCGATGGAAGCCGCCGGGGAAACCGCACATCGCATCGGCCATATCGCGGCCGGTGAAAAAGGCTGCACGGTGACAGGCAGTACCGAGACGTGGAGCGCAAAAAGCGATTGGACCGCAACGCATGCGGGATAACAATCCTGTGCCCAAAACTCCCGTCACCCTGAACTTGTTTCAGGGTCTTGGTCTTCCGATGTTGAAAACTAAGATGCTGAAACAAGTTCAGCATGACGATCTAAAGGCGGCACAATGACCAGAGCCAAAGTCGCCGTCCTGATCTCGGGCAGTGGCACCAACATGGCCGCTTTGCTCTACGCCGCCAAGCACCCCGATTGCCCCTATGAAATCGTTCTGGTGGCCAGCAACAATCCCGATGCCGAGGGGCTGACCTTGGCGCAAGGCGAAGGCATTGCGACCTTTGCCCATGCACATAAGGGAATGGACAGGACAGCGCACGACGCGATCATGCATGCCAAGATTTTGGAATCGGGCGCGACCCATGTCGCGTTGGCCGGATATATGCGGATAGTAAGCGAGACTTTTGTGGAGCAATGGGAAGGCCGGATGCTCAACATCCACCCGTCGCTCCTCCCCAAATATCAGGGGCTGCACACGCATCAAAGGGCGCTGGATGCGGGCGACAAAGTGGCCGGATGCAGCGTGCACCTTGTGACGGCGGAGCTGGACGCCGGTCCTATTTTGGGCCAGACCGAAGTGGCCATATTGCCGGACGACACCGCCGAAACACTTGCGGCCCGCGTCCTGTTTGCGGAGCATCAGCTTTATAGCCGCACACTCGCCGCTTTTGTATCGCGCGACACCGACCCCGAATGGCTGGTGGCGCAAGTGCGCGAACGCGCGATGGCGCAACCCGAAGCCGACGAGGTGTCGTCCCACGGCATGCCCTGTTTCGGCATCATCGGCGGCAAGAAATTCGCTTATGTGTCGGTCGACCATCATGGCGACGGCAAAACCGCGCTTTTGGTGAAAATCAGTGGCGCGGAAGAACAGGCGATGCTGATCGACAGCGACGAAGACCGCTATTACCGCCCCGCCTATTTCGGCGACGGCTGGATCGGCATCCGGCTGGATCTGGGCGACACAGACTGGGACCATATCGCCGACTGGCTCGCCAAAAGCTGGCGCGCGGTGGCACCCAAGAAGCTGACCAAGCTGATGGATGTGGCTGGGGAGTTTTGATCTGACCTGCCACTCTCCGACACCGTCACCCTGAACTTGTTTCAGGGTCCATCGGTCAGCGAAGCCCTGCATTTCAGGGGGCAGCGCCATAGTGCGTCGCGGTGGCGCATCCATCAAGGTTCGGGGGTAACTTCGAAATGGACCCTGAAACAAGTTCAGGGTGACGGGTCGGAGATGATTGCAACCTTCTCCGCGTCCTCGGCGAACTCTGCGTGAATCATGTACGCGTCCGTTCTTAGTTCACGCAGAGAGCGCAAAGTTCGCAGAGGCTGGAAATGTCTTGGGCCCACCTAGACAGGGTATGTTCGAGCCATATTCTCGCACCCGTTACCCTGATGCCGAAGATGTGCAGAGCACACCCTGTCTCTACCCGTCACCCTGAACTTGTTTCAGGGTCTTAGTCAGCAACGTTGCAGTAATAAGACCCTGAAACAAGTTCAGGGTGACGGGCGGTTGGGTTTGGGTTTGCTGACCAACCGACAAATTCCGCCTCACTGCGTGACCTCAGCAGCCATGAAAAAAGGCCGCCGAATTGCTCCGGCGACCTTGAATTCTTCGTGTAAGTACCCTTACCCAACAATTTCTTCCGGCTTGAAGAAGTAAGCGATTTCGATCGCGGCGTTCTCGTCGCTGTCCGAACCGTGGACGGTGTTGGCTTCGATGCTTTCGGCCAGTTCCTTGCGGATCGTGCCGGGTTCAGCATTGGCAGGGTTGGTTGCGCCCATGATGTCGCGGTTGCGCTGCATGGCGTTTTCGCCTTCCAGAACCTGCACGACGACGGGGCCGCTGATCATGAAATCAACCAGTTCGCCGAAGAAGGGGCGCTCTTTGTGCACGGCGTAGAAGCCTTCGGCCTGTTCGCGGCTCATGTGGATGCGCTTGGACGCAACGACGCGCAGGCCGGCTTCTTCCAGCATCTTGGTGACCGCACCGGTCAGGTTACGGCGGGTTGCGTCGGGTTTGATGATCGAAAAGGTGCGGGTGGTCGCCATGGGAGATGCTCCTGATAAGTATGCGTGAAAAACTGGCGCGCCTCTAGCCGCTGCGGTGCAGCATGGCAAGGGTTGTGATATCCGGGTGGCTTCAGTTCTTCGCGCCGCCTGTGATGACGGCGCACTATAACAAGTTTAAGGCCCCTGCACCCATTTGCCGCCATCCTGTTTCCAATAGCGGCGCTCGACATCCTCGCGATTGGCAAGTGTGCGCCAGGCGGTGCGGGCATTGTCCGTGTGGCTGGGCGGAAACAGGTAGAAAATGCGGTCGAAACCCAGGGCCTCATCGCGCCATTCGCCATCGGCCAGCGCCACGAAGCGTGCGCCGTTGGCCGCGTCCGGCGCGGTGGAGAGCAGGATGGGCTGCAACGCATCGTCCCCCTCGCCCGCCTTGGCATGGGCGAGGAAGCTGTCGGGCTTGGCATTCCACAGCGCGGTCGACAGCCGGTTCAGTTGATCCCCTTCCCCGCTAACCACCAGCATCCGCCCGCCCCCGTCCAGCACGCGCTGGGCGAGAACGGGTATCACCTTTTCGGCAGGGTCACGGGTCAGCTGGTAAAAATCGACTTGCACTTGCTCCCCTCCCGCTTGCGGGAGGGGCTGGGGGAGGGTCAGTCTTGCCTTCCGCCACAGTCACCCTCCCCTAGCCCCTCCCGCAAGCGGGAGGGGAACTTTAGCCTTCGAAATTATCGGCCACAAAGCGGTCGAGCAGGCGCACGCCGAAACCGGTCGCGCCCTTGTCCCAGACGGCGCCGGGCTTGTCGGCCCAGACCGTACCGGCGATGTCGAGATGCGCCCATTTCACGCCATCCTTGATGAAGCGCTGCAGGAACTGGGCCGCGGTGATCGAGCCTGCGCCCTTACCGCCGATATTCTTCATATCGGCAATGGGGCTGTCGATCATCTTGTCATAGGCCTTGGACAGCGGGAAGCGCCAGAGCGGGTCGCCCGAGGCCTTACCTGCGGCGGTCAGCTTGTCGGCAAGCCCATCATCGTTGGTGAACATACCGGCATATTCGCTGCCCAGCGAAACGATGATCGCACCCGTCAGGGTCGCGAGATCGACGATATATTCAGGGTTATAGGTTTCCTGCGTCCAGTGCAGCGCATCGCAGAGGACCAGACGGCCTTCGGCATCGGTGTTCAGCACTTCGATGGTCTGCCCCGACATGGAGGTGACGATGTCGCCCGGACGCTGTGCATTGCCGTCGGGCATATTTTCGACAAGGCCGCAAATGCCGACGACATGGGCCTTGGCCTTGCGTCCGGCGAGCGCCTTCATCACGCCTGCAACGGCACCTGCGCCGCCCATATCCCACTTCATATCTTCCATACCTGCGGCAGGCTTGATGGAAATGCCGCCGGTATCAAAGGTCACGCCCTTGCCGACGAAGGCTACGGGACGTGCCTGCGCGCCGCCGGTTCCGTCCCATTTCATCGCCAACAGACGTGCCGGACGACGAGAGCCTTGCGCCACGCCCAACAGCGCGCCCATACCGAGTTCGGCCATTTGCTTGTCGTCGAGGATGGTGATTTCAATGCCCAGATCCGCCAGATGCTTGCACCGTTCAACGAAGCTTTCGGGGTAGATGATATTGGCAGGTTCCGTGACCAGTTCCCTGGTCAGTGCGACACCGTCCGCGATGGCGGCATAACGCGACCAGAGCGTTGCGGCCTCTGCCGGTGCGCCAGCGACGCTCAGCGCCTCGACCGAGGGTTTCGACGTATCGGCAAGCTTGGTGCGGTATTTGTCCATCCGCCAGTTGCGTAAAGTTGCGCCATAGGCGGCCTCGGCAGCGGCCTGCGCCGACAGGTTTTCGGCGTGGATCGCGATATGCTTGGCGCCCGAGGTCTGCACCTTGGCGATGATTTCGCCGCCTGCTTTTTGATAATCGCCTGCATCCCCCTCCGCAACGCCCAGCAAAACAATCCGCACCAGCTTTCCACCTTCACTTGCGATCAGCAAAAAGCTTTGCCCTGCATCCCCCTTGAAACGGGCGAGTTTCGCGGTGTCGTGCACCATTTGTGCGTTATCGAGCGGGAATGCGAATCCTTCAAAACTGCTTTTTGTAACAATGAATGCAAGCACATCGGCTGCTTCGGGTCGTGTTGTGGCAAATTCAATCTTCATGAAAATGGTCAGCCTTTCCGCTGGGCGTTATGTATTGACGCTTTCTATAGGCTCAATTGTGTGCGCTATTAAAGCAAAAGATAGGCTTGGTTGCCGCCCCGTTAACCGCATATACAGTGATCGGGCGCAAGATGGGTGGACCTGAGCTTAGAGCGGCTATAAAGGACGTGCCGGTTTATATGATGATCCCCGCCCTTCGGCCCTCCTATATACAGCTTTTGCTGGCACTCTTGCTGATTGGCGGCATCACTGTGCCATCGACCGCTATGGCGCAGGATGTACCAGCGCCTGCCAAAGATCCCGCCTCCGAAGACAAGATCGGATTTGCAGCAGCGACGGTCGAATATGATTCGAACAGCGATATTGTGACAGCAAAAGGCGATGTTTTCGTGGATCGCGATGGTTACACGCTGCGTGCCGATATGGTTGTATGGAACCGCAAAAGTGGCGAAGTCACCGCTGAGGGCAATATCCGGTCAGTCGGCCCCGAAGGCGATGTGGCCTATGGCGACAAAATTTCTGTAAATGACAGCCTGAAAGATGGCATTGTCGACAATTTGCTGGTCGTTCTGGCCGACGAAAGTCGTCTGGCGGCGCATCGGGGGTCGCGCAAGGACGGTATCTATAAACTCGACTATGCAGCCTATACCGCATGCAAAGTCGAGGGACCCGACGGATGCCCCAAAAATCCTAGTTGGGAAGTGAAGGCCGTCAAAGTCATATATGATCCGGCCACAAAACGTGTCAAATATGAAGGCGCGCGGATCGAATTGTTCGGATTACCCATCGTTCCCCTGCCCTTTTTGTCGCACCCGGTCGATGCAAAGGCGGGCAGTGGTTTCCTTGTCCCCAGCGTCGGCTTTTCGCGCAATAACGGCCTTGAAGTCGAACAGTCCTATTTCTGGCGTATTTCCCAGAACCGCGATCTCACCGGTGCGATTACCGCATTTTCCGACGCCGCTCCGCTGGGGCAGGTCAAATTTCGGTCGCTTGAAAAAACAGGTGCGTTCCAAATCGCCGCCTATGGAACGTACAGCAACCGAATCGACACCAGCGGTGCCGTCGTTCCGGCCGGGAACAATGTTTTCCGCGGCTATATAGAGGGTTCCGGCAAGTTCCAGCTTAACCCCAACTGGTCGATTTCAGCATCGGGTCGAAGGGCGTCGGACCGGACATTTCTGCGCCGCTATGATATCAGCCGCGATGACCGGTTGCGATCCACCTTCGCGGCTGAACGCATCGACAGCGACAGCTATTTTTCATTGTCCGGCTGGGCAGTGCAAACTCTGCGTACCGGCGACCGTCAGGGCCTCGCCCCGATTGCCTTGCCTGAGATCGACTATCGTCGCCGGATCAATGACCCGCTTTTTGGCGGAAAATTCAATATTCAGGCGAACAGCCTGGCCATTGGCCGCACCGCCGGGCAGGATACCCAGCGGGCTTTCGGGTCGGTCAAATGGGACTTGCGGAAATTAACCGGGCTGGGACAGGAAGTCACTTTTACAGCGCTGGCCCGGGGCGATGTTTATCACAGCGACGAAAATGCGAGCACCGCAACGGTTATTTATCGCGGCCAAAGCGGATGGCAAGCAAGGGCGATATTTGCCGGTGCGGCCGACATAAAATGGCCCTTTGTTGGCAAGGCGCTTGGCGGGTCGCAGATATTTACACCGCGCGTGCAACTGGTCGCCGCGCCGTCGGTAAAAAATCTCAAAATCCCCAACGAAGATTCGCGCGCAGTCGAGTTGGAAGACAGCAACCTGTTCGCGCTGAATCGTTTCCCGGGCTATGACCGGTTTGAAGATGACTATCGCATCACCTATGGTTTTGATTGGGCGCTGCGAAAAACGAGCTTTACCGCAGATGTGAACATCGGCCAAAGCTATCGTTTATCGAACCGTGCCTCGATTTTCCCGGATGGAACCGGGCTATCCGATAAGGCATCCGATTTTGTCGGCCGCAGTGAATTTCGTTTCAAGGACATAATAAAGCTGACCCACCGTTTCCGGCTCGACAAGGACAATCTGGCGATCCGGCGCAACGAAGTGGACGCGACAATCGGGTCGCGGGGCACTTATGTGCAAGCAGGTTATCTCAAACTGAACCGCAACATCGGGCCAACGGTCGAAGATCTTTCGGACCGCGAGGAAATCCGGTTGGCCGGGCGCGTGCGTGTTGCGCGCTATTGGTCGGTTTTCGGATCGACGATTATCGACCTTACCGACACGACCGAGGATTCAACCACATTGGCAGACGGGTTCGACCCCATTCGGCACCGCTTAGGCGTGGCTTATGACGATGACTGCCTGTCACTCAGCCTGACCTGGCGCCGGGATTATCAACCGACGGGCGATGCGCGGCGCGGCAACAGCTTCCTGTTCCGGCTGGCATTTCGCAATCTGGGTGTGTAAGGCCCTGTGACTTGGGGGATAAGGTCCGGTATTGCTCATCTGCTGTTCAGCAGGTTCTGGCTATTTCCCAATCTTGTTTTGATTTAGTACTGGATTGACATCGATGAAGTTTTCCAAGCGCCTTTCCATTGCTGCCATGCTTGCAACCGCAACAGCATTGACGCCATTGATCGCGCAGACCGTGTCCGATGATGCGCCACCCAAAGCGCAGCTTGATATACCCGAGGGCCAGACGCTTTTCGGCAAAAATGACCCCAATGTCCGCCGCGCCACAGCGCAGGTGAATGGGGAAATCATTACCGGCACCGACATCGATCACCGGCTTGCGTTGATTGTCGCGGCCAATAACAACCAGTTACCCCCAGAAGAAGTCGCCCGTTTCCGCGCGCAAATTCTGGCCAATCTGATCGACGAAACCCTTCAGATTCAAGAGGCGGCTGCCAATGAAATTGACGTGACCGAGGGCGAAGTTAACCAGTATTTCTTCCGAGTCGCCCAACAGAATTTCAACCGGCCTGCGAATGAAGTTGAGAAATATCTGTTGTCCATCGGGTCATCGGTGGCAACGTTGAAACGCCAGATAAAGGGCGAATTATCGTGGAGCCGGCTTCTTTCGCGCAATGTACGCCCTTCGGCCAATGTCAGTGACGACGAAGTGAACGCCATCATCGAACGCATAAAGGCAACCAAGGGAACCACCGAATTCAGGCTTGGCGAAATCTATCTTTCCGCGACCCCCGAAACGATCGAAGCAGTGAGTGAAAACGCCAAGAAAATTATCGAACAACTTCGGCAGGGCGGCAATTTTGTTGCCTATGCCCGGCAGTTTTCCGAAGCATCGACCGCGTCGGTCGGCGGTGATCTGGGCTGGTTGTCGCTGGCGCAATTGCCGCAATCGCTCGCAACGGCGGCAACAGAAATGGGACCAAATGAAATTCGCGTGGTGGAATCGCCGGGCGGCCTATCGATCCTGCTGCTGATCGACAAACGTCAGGTTGCAACTTCTGACCCGCGCGATTCGGTATTGAGCCTCAAGCAGATCGCAATCAACTTCCCGGCAGGGACCAAAGAAGCGGACGTGGCACCGTTGGTGAAGCAGTTCAGCGAAGAAACGCGGAATATTACCGGCTGTGGCGCAGCAGATGAGATGGCAAAAAAATTGGGGGCCGATGTCGTGAACCGCGATGGCATAAAAGTCCGTGACCTCCCCGCCCCGTTACAACAGGTCATGCTTGATCTTCAAGTCGGCCAGTCAACACCGCCTTATGGTTCGTTAGACGACGGCGTCCGTGTCTTCGTCATGTGTGGACGCGATGCCCCGCAGGAAGCTGCTTCGGAATCGTTCGACGAAATCATGTCGCGGCTTGAGGAAGAACGGGTCAACAAAAGGGCGCGTATCTATCTGCGCGACCTTCGCCGTGACGCAGTCATCGAATATAACTGATGCCGTCAAGGCGACTTGATCTGCCGTTGGCGATTTCGGTCGGCGATCCGGCAGGTATTGGACCTGAAATCATAGGCAAGGCATGGGAAGCGCGTAAAGCCGCGAATCTGCCGCCCTTTTTTGCCATTGGTGACATGGGCAGCTTTACCCCACATTGGGATGGGCCCGTCGTCAAGATCGACGATCCCGCCGATAGCTTCGCGCATTTTAATTCCGCCCTACCGGTTATCGAGGTGCACAATTGCATCTCGGTCATCCCCGGCGAACCCGATCTGGACGGCGCGCATTGCGCCTATCAGGCGCTGGAAATGGCCATCGGCTTCGCCCGTGCAGGCAGCGCGGCAGCATTGGTCACAGGGCCTGTTTCAAAAACCCAGCTATATGCCGTTGGCTTCACCCATCCCGGACAGACTGAATTCATCGCCGAACGCTGCGGCGTGTCCAAGAATAATGCGGTCATGATGCTCGCGGGTCCAGACCTTCGCGTCGTACCGATGACGACCCATATCCCGCTCGCGTCGGTGGCGTCCAAACTGGACGGGCGTTTGATCCGGCAACGGCTGCGCGCCACGGCCAAGGGGTTACAGCGCAATTTCGGGATCGAAAACCCGCGTCTGGCAGTCGCCGGTTTCAACCCCCATGCGGGCGAATCGGGCAATATGGGCCGCGAGGAAATCGACATTTTCGAACCCGCCATCGCGCAAATACGCAGCGAGGGCTTTGACGTTGTCGGCCCCCTGTCCGCCGACACCATGTTCCATGCCGAGGCGCGTTCGCATTATGATGCAGCTTTGTGCGCCTATCATGATCAGGCGCTGATCCCCTTAAAAACACTCTACTTCCATGATGCCGTCAACATCACGCTTGGTCTGCCCGTGGTCCGGACATCGCCAGACCACGGCACCGCCTTTGGCATTGCGGGCCAGAATATCGCGATGCCCAATTCAATGATCGCGGCCATTAAAATGGCGGAAATGGCGGCGCTGAACCGCCAAGCCGCAGACGCGGCATGACCCTGCCCACATTGCCCCCGCTTCGGGATGTTATCGCCCGCCATGGCCTGTCGGCCAGCAAAGCATTGGGCCAGAATTTCCTGTTTGACGAACAATTGCTCGACCGCATTGCCGCCATCCCGGGATCACTCAAGGGACAGAATGTCTATGAAGTCGGCCCCGGCCCCGGTGGCCTGACCCGCGCATTACTTCGCGCCGGGGCAAATGTTCTTGCAGTGGAACGCGACCATCGCTGCCTGCCCGCGCTCGCCGAATTGGCGGAGGCGTTTCCCGGACAGTTGCGGGTGATCGAGGGCGACGCCCTGAAAATAGATCCGGCAAAGGAAATCGGCGGACCGTTCCACATCCTGTCCAACCTGCCTTATAATGTCGGCACGGCGCTCGCTGTCGGCTGGCTTGGCGGCGACACATGGCCGCCCGAATGGCTATCGCTGACACTGATGTTCCAGCGCGAAGTCGCTGACCGCATCGTCGCGCCTGCGGCCAGCGATGCTTATGGACGGCTGGCCATATTGGCGCAGTGGCGCTCGCACGCAAAGATCGCGATGCCCGTCCACCGCTCCGCTTTCACGCCCCCGCCAAAAGTCATGTCGGCCGTCGTGCACATCACCCCCGGCGAAGCGCCCGAAGGCGTGAAGATGGCGGTTCTCGAAAAACTGACCGGCGCCGCGTTCGGGCAACGACGGAAAATGCTGCGGCAAAGCCTGAAGGCTGTTCCCGGCGCGCTGGATGCCTTGGAAAAGGCCGGGATTGCAGCGGATCGCAGGCCGGAAACGGTGACAATCCCCGAATGGTGTGACTTGGCGCGGCAGTTGGGGTAAGCGCCTTCAATATATTTGAAACCGCCGTCACCGACCTCTCCGCACCGTCACCCTGCCGCCCTGCACCATACTCCGTCACCCTGAACTCGTTTCAGGGTCTTAGTCCTTCGACGGTGAAAACTAAGACCCTGAAACAAGTTCAGGGTGACGGCGGTTTTGGTTGGAAAAGGTGCGTACAGGTTTAATTGGGTTAGCTTTTCGAACGTCGACTTGCAGCACTTCCACATTAATTCACCGTCACCCTGAACTTGTTTCAGGGTCCATTTGTCAGTTCTTCCCCGCCTTGTCGTGACACGCCAAACGGTGACGCACGGATGGGTTTTAACTCGGACAATAGGTGCCGCTGCACTATGGACCCTGGAACGAAGTCACCGAAGGTGAAACGAGTTCAGGGTGACGGGGGTTTTGGTTGGAAAAGGTGCGTATAAGTTCAACTGGGGTAGCTCTAAGGGGATCATCCTACCGGACTTCCACATTAATTCACCGTCACCCTGAACTTGTTTCAGGGTCCATTTATCAGCCCTTCCCCGCCTTGTCGTGACACGCCAAACGGTGACGCACGGGTGGGTTTTAACTCGACCAAAGGGTGCCGCTGCACGATGGACCCTGAAACGAGTTCAGGGTGACGGGTGTTTTTGATTGGAGATGGTGCGTACAGGTTTAATTGGGTTAGCTTTAAGGGGATCATCCTACCGGACTTCCACATTAATTCACCGTCACCCTGAACTCGTTTCAGGGTCCATTTATCAGCCCTTCCCTGCCCCGTCGTGGCACGCCAAACAGTGACGCACGGGTGGGTTTTAACTCGACCAAAGGGTGCCGCTGCACGATGGACCCTGAAACGAGTTCAGGGTGACGGTTGTATTTACAAAACAACAGTTCAATCATCGAGAAGCCGCATTTTCAGCTCAAGACCCATGTTCCATTCCGCTAGGGGTGGCGCTTCGCTTTGTGCGCGGCTAAAGGCGGTGGATGCAAAACCTGCCTTCATCCGAACGCGCTGCGCTTGAAAGGATCACCCATGATCCGATGCTGGCACAGGTGCAGCAATGGGCCGCGATAAATAGCGGATCGGGTAATCTTGCAGGATTGAAAGCAACCGCCGAACTGTTGGCCGATGCCTTTGCCGTTCTTCCCGGAATCATCGACTTGCGCGAACCCGCACCTGTCGAAAAAGTGCGCGCCGACGGGGTAGTCGAAATCGTCGAACATGGCCGCCATCTGGTCGTGACCGTCCGGCCTGAAGCGCCGGTGCAACTGCTTTTTACCGGCCATATGGACACCGTCTTCCCCGCCGACCACAGCTTTCAGCAGCAGCGTTGGCTGGAGGACGGCGTGTTGAACGGCCCCGGCGTCGCCGATATGAAGGGCGGCATTGCCGTCATGCTGGCCGCCCTCACCGCTGCCGAAACGGCGGCTGAATTTGCGAATGTCGGCTATCAGGTGATGATCAACAGCGATGAGGAAGTCGGTTCGCCCTCGTCCGCGCCGCTGATTACTGCCCTCGCCAAGGGGAAGACCGCGGCGCTGACCTATGAACCAGCCCTGCCCGATGGAACCTTGGCCGGTGAACGCGGGGGCAGCGGGAATTTCTCGATCATCTTTACCGGTAAAAGCGCGCATGCCGGACGCAACCCGCAAGATGGCCGCAATGCCTTGCTCGCCGCCGCCGACCTCGCCTTGCGGTTGAAGGCGCTCACCCGCCCCGGTCTTAACGTCAATCCGGCGCGGATCGAGGGGGGCAGCCCCAATAATGTCGTGCCCGACCACGCCATTTTGCGCGTCAATTTCCGGCCCATGACACCACAAATTGTCGAGGAAACCGATCTTGCGCTTCGCATGTTGATTGCCGACATTGAGCGGGAGCATGACGTCAGCGCCCATGTGCACGGCAGCTTCGGCCGCCCGCCCAAGCCCATTGATGCAGGGGCTGCCAAGCTGTTCGATCTGGTCAAGCAATGCGGGGCCGACCTTGGCCTGTCGATTGCGTGGAGAGCCAGTGGCGGCGTGTGCGACGGCAATAATATAGCCGCCTGCGGCATCCCCGTGGTCGACACCATGGGCGTGCGCGGCGGTGCGATCCACAGTGCCGATGAATTTCTGATTACCGAAAGCCTGGTCGAGCGCGCGCGCCTGTCCGCCTTGACCATATTGCGTATCGCCAAAAAGGGAGCCTTATGACTTTCATCATCCGTCCGGCAAATATGGACGATTTGCAACCCATCTACGAAATGGCCAAGCGGACCGGTGGCGGGTTCACTAACCTGCCGCCTGACCGCACGGCGTTGACGGCAAAGCTGGAGCGGTCGGTTGCAGGGTTCAGCCGCGTTGAAGATGGCGTCAGCGATGATCTTTATGTCTTCGTTTTGCAGAACACCGAGACGGGCGAAGTCCGCGGCACCTGCCAGATTTTCGGCACGGTCGGCCAAAAATGGCCGTTCTACAGCTATCGCATCGGGGCGTTGACGCAGCATAGCGAAGAGCTTGGCCGGACCTTTCGCGCCGATATTTTGAACCTGTCGACCGATCTGGAAGGCACCACCGAAGTCGGTGGCCTGTTCCTGCATCCCGGCGAACGCGCCGGCGGCCTTGGCATGTTGATTGCGCGCAGCCGCTATCTGTTCATCCGCAACCATCGGACGCGCTTTGCCGACCGGACCATTGCCGAGCTGCGCGGTGTCATTGACGAAGCGGGTGGTTCGCCCTTCTGGGACGGCGTTGCAGGCCGCTTTTTCGGGATGAGCTTTCAGGAAGCGGACGAATTCAACGCCAAGTTCGGCAACCAGTTCATCGCCGACCTGATGCCCAAGCACCCCGTCTATATCGCGATGCTGCCCGAAAATGCGAAATCCGTGATTGGCGTTCCGCACCCCTCTGGCCGGGCAGCTATGCGGATGCTGGAAAATGAAGGTTTCGCCTGGGAAAATTATGTCGACATATTTGACGGTGGTCCCACAATGACCGCACGCACCGACCAAATCCGCAGTGTTCGCGAAGCCAAAGACACCATTGTTTCGAAAATCAGCGACATGCTGGGTGAGCATAAGGAAGGCGACAAAATGCTGATGAGTAGCGGACGGCTTAATGATTTCATCGCCGCCTATGGCTGGGTAACCGACCAAGATGGCGGCGTTGCCATCGACCCGGTCAGCGCCAAGACATTGAAGCTTTCGGTGGGCGACGCAATCACTTGTGTCCCGAGGTGGTAAGGTATGACAATTGCAGAAATCAACTTTGACGGCATCATTGGCCCAAGCCATAATTATGCGGGCCTGAGCCTCGGCAACATTGCGTCGGCCAATAATGCAGGGGCAGTATCGGAACCGCGTGCTGCCGCGTTGCAGGGTGTCGAAAAAATGCGCGCCAATCTGCGCCTTGGCCTGTCGCAGGGTTTCTTCATGCCGCTCGACCGGCCGAACACCGCATGGCTGGCGGGACTTGCGACCGACATGGAAAGCGCCGAGCCGCACATTCGCGCCGCCGCTTTTTCCGCATCGGCCATGTGGGCAGCAAACGCCGCGACGGTGTCGCCTGCGCCCGATACGCTGGACGGCAAATGCCATCTGTCGGCGGCGAACCTGCTGACCATGGCGCACCGCAGTCATGAATGGACAGGAACGCTCGCGCAACTGCGTTTGGCCTTTGCCGATGAACGGTACTTCACCGTCCACGGCCCCGTCCCGCCGCCCTATGGCGACGAAGGGGCCGCCAATTTCATGCGGCTATGCCCTTCGCATGGCGAGGCGGGCATCGAGATTTTTGTCTATGGCAAGGCGGGCGGCCCCTTCCCTGCGCGGCAGCATGTCGAATCGTCCAAAGCCATCGCCCGCGCCCACCGGCTGGACCCGGCAAAGACGCTGTTCGTGCAGCAATCGGAAACGGCCATTGCCGCCGGGGCCTTCCACAATGACGTCGTTGCCGTCGCCAATGAGCGCGTGCTGTTCACCCATGAACAGGCTTTTGAATATCCGGACGAAACCTATGCCGACATCAAAAGGCTGATGCCCGAGGCGGAGATTGTGATTGTCCCTGCCGACCGCGTGTCACTCGCCGATGCGATCCAGAGCTATTTGTTCAACGCGCAGCTTGTGACCCTGCCCGATGGCGGCATGGCGCTGATCCTGCCCAGCGAGGCGCAGGAAAACACGCGGGTCTGGGGCTGGCTGAGCGAGATGGTCGCAGGCAATGGCCCGATCCGCACGCTCATCCCGGTCGACGTGCGCCAGTCCATGGCCAATGGCGGCGGACCCGCCTGCCTGCGGCTGCGCGTCGCCTGCGGTCCCGCCACGGTCGATCCGCGCTTCATGGCGGACGAGGGGAAACTGGACCGGATTTCGGACGTTATCGCGGCGCATTGGCCCGAAACAATCGCGCCCGATCAACTCGGCGATTCCGCGCTGGTTTCCACCGTCCTCAAGGCCCGCGAAGCGTTGCTGGATGTGTGCGGTCTGGCGGAGCTGTCCTAACCGTCGAAATCCTTTACAAAAGCCGTCGGCGTTAACCATTGTGACGCCTGCAAATGCTCAACTGGCACAGGCATTGCTGTTTAGTTTCTTAACTATGAAAAAAATCGCGCGCCTGTTCTCGATCAAGACCAAATTGGAGGTCTTCCTCATCACCTACGCGCTCGGTCTGGGCGCGGCTGAACGGGGTAAGGACTATATGGTCCAATATCCGGGCAATGTGGGCAAGATGTTCTTTGTGCTGTGCACCGTCGCGGTGTTCATCGCGGCGTCCAAGATGCTGGAGGCGATCGAGCTGCACAAGGCGTTCGGGGTGGATTGAAGGCAAAAGTCCCCGGATTCTGTTGCCCGGCTCCGGGGGGCCGCTGTAACCTTTCTGTTGCCCGGCCGGTTCGGCCGCGTTCTTTTAGGATAATTTCAGACCGTGAGGCCCAAAATTACGCTGCGAGAGCAAGTGCTTCGTTATCGTTTGCACTTATGAGTTTTGAACCATTTAACGGCTTATCCATGCCGGGCAAAAACAATGCTTTTCAACGCACGTCGATCCTAGTTCAGCCCCTTCAAAACGCCCGGAAATCCGGGAGATATGGTGGAGCTGCCGGGTACCGCCCCCGGGTCCGCTGCATCTATTGCACATCGCAATTTATCGCCATAGCCGGGCGAACCCGGCAAGGACCCATATAGGCGATCTTTCGTGAATGGGAAGTGAAGAGCGTTAAATTAAACATTGTAACAGCATGATTAGCCATTAAAGTTTGCCCAAAGGGGCGTTGAAATGGATATTGATTACTCTAGGATCCTAGCAATTGCAGTGGCAACTGGACTTCTCGGAGTTTGGCGAGGTTGGAAAGAATATCGAAACAATCTGCCGGATGACATGCGCAGTGAAATATTTTGGAACGATCGCAGATACGAAGCCCTCAAAAAGGCGATGGCTGCAGCTTGGAAAGTATATTTTTGGGCGCTCGTTGTAGTTAGTGCGATTGTGGCTCTTTTTATATTTGAAATCGTTCCACCTGAGTGGGTCTTTGGCCCTTAATTACTTCGTGGTTTAGAATTCAAACGCCCTGCATATTCCGGCTCTCCGCCGGAATACGGACGATGAGGCCGTCGAGTTCGTCGGTCAACAGTATCTGGCAGGACAAGCGGCTTGTGCGCCGTGCGCCGCTGGCGAGGTCGAGCATGTCTTCTTCATCTTCGACGGCGGGCGGCAATTTGTCGAACCATGCCTTGTCGACAATCACATGGCAGGTGGAGCAGGCCATCTGCCCTTCGCACGTCCCTTCGAGCGGCATTCCGGCACCCTGTGCGACTTCCAGCAACCCCAGGCCCGTTTCAGCCTCCACCTCTTGGGCGTCGCCTTCGGCGTTGATGAAGGTTATTTTGATCATATCATCGCCCCTGCTGCATGGTTGATTGCATCGGCGGCAATATCAATTTCCGCAAGCGTCGTATAGCGCCCAAAACCAAGCCTTATCGAAGATTTTGCCTGTGTTTGGGACAGTCCGAGCGCCGACAGGACATGGCTGGGACGGCCCGACCCGCTGGCGCAGGCGGAACCTGCGGAAAAGGCAATGTCGCGGCATTCGGACATCAGGCGGCCCACATCCACCCCGTCGCGGCGGATGTTGAGATTGCCTTTGTAGCGGTGGGTTATCGAACCGTTCACGGTCCAGTCCGAAAATGCCGCAATGGCGTGGTCCCATAAGGATGCAACATGCGCGGCATCCTGCTCCATCCGCCGGGCAGCCAGCTGCGCGGCTGCACCGAACCCCGCGCACAAGGCAGGTGACAAGGTTCCCGAACGCAACCCCTGTTCCTGCCCGCCGCCATGCATCAAGGGTGTAAGTTCAATCCCGTCACGCACCCACAAAGCACCGATGCCCTTGGGTCCATGAATCTTGTGCGCGGACACGGCAATCATATCCGGCCCGTCGGGGATTGGCATCCGGCCAAAGGCCTGCACCGCATCGCACAGCAACAGGCCGCCCTGCATATGGCATTGCTCCGCCAGCTCGGCGACCGGCTGGATCGTTCCGATTTCATTATTCACGAGCATGGCCGCAAACAGGTCCTGCCCCGCACCATCAAACCCCGCGCGTCCGTCGGTCCCGACCGGCACAACCGCCCCGCCCAGATGGGCCACGCAATCCAGCACGGCCGCATGTTCGGTGGAAAGCGCCGCAACCGGCAAGCCGCAGCCTTTGATGGCAAGGTTGAGCGCCTCGGTAGCACCGCTGGTGAAAATTACCCTGCCCCCTTTGGGCAGCAAGGCGGCAATCTGGTCCCGCGCCACTTCCACAGCCGCCGCCGCTTTCCGGCCCCCGGCATGGGTACTGTGCGGGTTCCAGAAACCGTCTTTCAACCAGGGCTCCATCGCCGCAAAGGCTTCGGGGGCCATGGGCGTTGTGGCCTGATAATCGAGGTAGATCATGCCGCCTTTGTCCGCGCAGATATGCCGCGCCACACATCGACAAAGCGGTCGATATGGGCTGCGTTGGTTTCGGGGCCGAAGCTGACCCGGATGACTTGCGATGCCGCCTTTTCATCCCAGCCCATTGCGCCCAGCACATGGCTGGTTTTCAGCGTACCCGACGAACAGGCGCTGCCCGCGGATACCGCAATCCCTGCCATATCGAAGTTGATCAACTGGCTCGATGCCGCCGCGCCCGGCATCTGGTAACTGGCGATGGTCGCAAGCCTGTTGCTCGCATCGGCAACCACAATGCCGCCCGCCTCACGCACCGCCGCATCGAGGACGGCCCGCAGGCGTGCGGCTTCGGCAAGCCATGCAAATCCGGCTTCCAACGCAACGGCCAAGCCAATCGCAGCGGGCAGGTTTTCGGTGCCCCGGCGATAGCCCTGCTCTTGCCCGCCGGTCGGTTGCAACAACCCCAGATTGCGGGTCAGCAACGCGCCGACACCCGGCGGTCCGCCCAATTTGTGCGCGGATATGGCAATCAGGTCCGTGTCGGGTAGCGGCAGCTTTCCCGCGCTTTGCGAACAATCGGCGAATAAAGTCCCGCCCACGGCCCGAACCGCTGCCGCTATATCCGACAACGGCTGGATCACGCCGGTTTCGTTATTGACCGACTGCACGGCATAGCGGGCGGCCGCCTGAATCGCGCCTAGCTCGACATAACCGTCTGCCTTGACCGGCAGGTGGGCTTTTCCAGCAACCGCCAGCACTGCGTCATGCTCGACCGCGCTGGCGATGGCATCCTGCCCACGTAAGCCAAGTGCAATGGCTTCGCTGGCACCGCTTGTCAGGATCAGTTCGCCATCCCAGCCCAAGGCCGCGTTGATCCGCGCCCGCGCATCTTCCAGCGCGGCACGCGCTGCACGACCCTCGCTATGCGGGGAGGACGGGTTCGCCCAGCGCGCCATCGCGTCGGCCATGGCTTCGCGCACCGCTGGCAGCAGCGGCGTCGTGGCGGCGTGGTCGAGATATATGCGCGGATCTGGGGCCATTTGTTCCATGACAGTTGCGAAAATCGTGACTGCTTCTATATAGCGCTTCGACTTCCTGCAAAGCCCGAACAATCGGTTGCTGCGCGGCACTTAAATATAGAATCGAAAAAATAAATGCCTGCCATTGCTATTCCAGGTCCCGAAGGCCGTCTCGAAGCCCGTTTTTCGCCCCCGCCACGCCCGCGTGCACCGGTTGCGATGATCCTGCATCCGCATCCGCAGGCAGGCGGCACGATGAACGACCGCATCACGCAGGCCTTGTACAAAACCTTCGTGGCGCGCGGCTTTGCCGTATTGCGCTTCAACTTCCGCGGCGTCGGCCGCAGCGAAGGCGAATTTGACAATGGTATCGGTGAATTGTCGGACGCCGCATCGGCGCTCGATTGGGTGCAAAGCTTCCATCCAGAAGCATCCACGACATGGATAGCCGGTTTCAGCTTTGGCGCTTGGATCGGTATGCAGTTGCTGATGCGTCGCCCCGAAATCCGTGGCTTCATCTCTGTCTCGCCGCCGTCGAACATGTATGATTTCAGCTTCCTCGCCCCTTGCCCGTCCTCGGGTATCATCATTCAGGGTGCCCAGGACGAAGTGGTGAACCCCAGTGCAGTGCAGAAGCTGGTCGATAAATTGCGGACCCAGCGCCACATCACGATCCACCATGACGAAATTCCCCGCGCCAACCATTTTTATGAAAATGAAATGGATATGCTGATGGCGTCGGTGAACAATTATCTGGATTTCCGTCTGGACCCCAATTCCCCCATCAAGTGAGATTGGCCGAATAAGGTCGACAGGCGAAGTGCTATTTCACTTCGCCGGTCACCAGACTGTTGCCCTTATCATCGGGCACGACCCAGATTGCGATATTGGCAAATATCACCAGCGCAGCCGCGATCATAAGCCACATTTGCTGGCTTAATCCTTCCCGCCGCCAACGCTTCCACGCGCCGAAAAGAAGCAAAAAGGCGGCAATCATGGCGAGCGAGAGAATGGCGTTGAGCATATCCCCCCATAAAGCCCGTGGAAAAGCTGCACAATCGGGCAAATTCGCCATAGCGTTTTAACTGTCGCTCGCTTAGAGGGACGCCATTGACGAGTCCCCACGCCCGCGAAGGATATGCCCATGCGTATCGCCATTGCCTCCGACCATGCCGCCCTTGCGCTGAAATCCGCGCTGGTCGACTATGTGCGCCAACTGGGCCATGACATCACCGACCTTGGTCCGCACGACGAAAGCTCGGTCGATTATCCCGACTATGGCTATAAACTCGCCGCCGCAATTGCCGATGGCGATGCCGAGCGTGGCATTGCCTTATGCGGGTCGGGCATTGGCATTTCGATTGCGGTCAACCGCAACCCCGCCGCGCGCGCCGCGCTCGTATCCGAACCGCTGTCGGCGCAATTGGCCCGCGAACATAATGACGCAAATGTGATTGCCATGGGCGCACGCCTGATCGGCATCGAAATGGCAAAAGCCTGCGTCGACCGCTTTCTTACAACGGAATTTGGTGGTGACCGCCACCAGCGCCGCGTCGATAAATTGTCCAACCCGCAAAATGCGAAGGAATCAGCATGAGCAGCCATCCCGCAAATGACATCCAGAACAACGGATTTTTCACGCAACCCCTCGTCGAGCGTGATCCTGAAATTGCAGGCTGGATTGCCAAGGAATTGGGCCGCCAGCAGGACAAGATCGAACTGATTGCGTCGGAAAACATTACGTCACGGGCGGTGCTTGAAGCCACGGGTTCGATCCTGACCAACAAATATGCGGAAGGCTATCCCGGCAAGCGCTATTATGGCGGCTGTGAATATGTCGACGAGATCGAGACCATCGCTATCGAACGCGCCAAAAAGCTGTTCGGTTGCGAATTTGCCAACGTACAGCCCAATTCAGGCAGCCAGATGAATCAGGCGGTGTTTCTCGCGTTGCTTCAGCCGGGCGATACGTTTCTGGGGCTGGATCTGAATTCCGGCGGTCACCTAACGCATGGCTCGCCTGTCAACATGTCTGGTAAATGGTTCAATCCGGTCGCTTATGGTGTGCGGCAGGACAATCATTTGATCGATATGGACGAAGTTGAGCGGATCGCAAAAGAGACAAAACCAAAGCTGATCATCTGCGGCGGCACGGCTTATTCGCGCGGCTGGGATTGGGCACGCTTCCGCGAGATTGCGGACGAAGTCGGCGCTTATCTGATGGCTGACATGTCGCACATCTCGGGCCTAGTTGCAGGCGGAGCGCACAGTTCCCCTGTTCCGCACGCACATGTTACAACGTCCACAACCCACAAGTCGCTGCGTGGGCCGCGTTCAGGTATCATCCTGACAAATGACGAGGCGCTGGCCAAAAAGTTTAACTCGGCGATTTTCCCGGGACTTCAAGGCGGTCCATTGGTGCACGTAATCGCAGCGAAAGCCGTATGTTTTGCCGACGCGATGAAGCCGGAATTCAAAAGCTATGCCGCGAGTGTCGTCGAGAATGCCAAGGCATTGGCGTCGTCTTTGCAGGAACAGGGGCTCGATATCGTGTCGGGTGGCACTGACAACCATTCGATGCTCGTCGACCTTCGCCCAAAGCAGGCAAAGGGCAAACATGCCGAGCATGCGCTCGACCGCGCCTCAATCACCTGCAACAAGAATTCGATTCCGTTCGATCCAGAAAAGCCGTTTATAACGTCTGGCCTGCGATTGGGTACACCTGCGGGCACAACGCGTGGATTTGGTCCAGCCGAATTTCGACAAGTCGGCCGTATGATCGCCGACGTTGTGGAAGGCCTGCGCCACAATGGAGAGGCCGGCGACGGCCAGATCGAAGCGCGGATCAGAGAAGAAGCCGAAGCAATGTGCGCGCGCTTCCCAATCTATCCCTCTTGAACTATATAGGTGACTTACCCATCTAGGGTCAGGGTTGCTTCAATGCACGTTCGAGGTTTGAGGCCATTTTGCTCAGGGCAAGGAAGGAAGCCGCAGGGATATAGATATATCTCAAGGCTTTCTGACGCGGCCATGGGCAAAATGGGTCAAATCCTTCGGACGCCAAAATGGCTTTGATCTCGGACCAAAATACGCTTGCAGGCAGAATGACTGCCTGACGGCGCGCATTTTGCTCCGATATCTTCGCCATTTTGACGCCTCGAACGTGCATTGAAGCAACCCTGACCCTATACACAGAAGGGATTTTGATCATGGGATATTGTAACGATTGCGACGGCGAGTATCAGGACGGAGCCAAATTCTGCCCTCAATGCGGCGCGAAGACACCCGAGCAGCGGGCGGCGGAGAGCATTCCGAACCAGGCCAAGCATTATGTTGGTGAGGCCGCCGACGAATTATGGGGTGCGACCAAGGACGCATTCCACACCGGCAAGCATCTCGCCGATCAGGATACGGTCAAGAAAGTCGCAGGCGGTGCTGCCATCGGCGCAGCCGCAGCGGTCATCGCGCCTATCGGCCTTGCCACCGGTGCGTTGATCGGCGCCGGGATTGTCGCTTACCGCCATGTGAATAAAAAGAAAAATCAGGAAAACCAGAAATAGATGCGTTGCCCATTTTGCGGACATGATGACAGCCAGGTCAAGGACAGCCGTCCGACCGAGGACAATAGCGCCATCCGCCGCCGTCGCCAATGTGAAGGCTGTGGCGGGCGTTTTACGACCTTTGAACGAATCCAGCTTCGCGAATTGACGGTTATCAAAACCGAGGGGAATCGCGAACCGTTCGAACGGGAAAAGCTTGAAAGATCGTTATCGGTCGCTTGCCGCAAGCGCCCCGTTGACAGCGCGCAGATCGAAAAACTTGCGTCAGGCATCCAACGCCAATTGGAAACTTTAGGTGAAAGCGAAATTGAATCGAAGCGGATCGGCGAATTTGTCATGGATGGCCTGAAGGCGCTCGACAGCGTTGCTTATATCCGTTTCGCCTCGGTATATAAGGATTTCAACGAGGCAAAGGATTTCGAAGATTTCGCCGGGAGCGTCGTCGAAGCGGCAAAGAAATGAGCTTGCCGCCCATTATCATCCTCGTCCGCCCGCAATTGGGCGAAAATATCGGCAAGGCTGCGCGTGCCATGCTCAATTTCGGACTGACCGAGATGCGGCTGGTCGCGCCACGCGATGGCTGGCCCAATCCCTCTGCCGGCCCCGCCGCATCGGGCGCGGACATTGTGCTGGCCAATGCGCGGGTTTATGATACGCTTGCCGACGCAACTGCCGATATTAGCCACATTTACGCGACCACAGTTCGAAAACGTGGCGTAACCAAGCCGGTCATTACGCCCGAAGACGCCGCGCTGGAGGTCCTGGGGAATGCGGGACGCAGCGCGATCCTGTTCGGTGCGGAAAGATCAGGGCTTGAAAGCGATGAGGTTAACGTGGCCCGCGCCATCATCACAGTCCCCATCAATCCCGATTTCGGGTCCCTGAACCTGGCGCAGGCGGTCATCTTGTGCGCCTATGAATGGTCAAAGACACAAAATCTCGCAAGCCCGCCCAAAACCGACCTTGATCCACCCGCAAGTCAATTTGAGCTGGACGGCCTGATCGAGCAACTGGACGATATGCTTGATCCACTCGGATATTTCAGACCCGCCGACCGCGCCCCCGTCACGCGCCGGACATTGCGGAACCTTCTGACCAAAGCGGGCTGGAATGCCCTCGAAGTCCGCACATTACGCGGTGTGCTGACGACTTTGGCAAAGCGACGAGTGGAGCAGGTTAAGGACTAGCGTGAAGCAGTCACCCAATATAGTATGTCGCCCGACCCTCACTTAACCAAAGCGACGATATATGCATTTCTTCACTATTTTATTGCTGCTGGTTGCTTCACCAGAAGTCGCGACCTTGGAACAGCCATCGGAAATTCCTGATGCAAAGCCGGTTAAGCCTAAAAAAATCTGTCGCGCCGGGGCCGAAACCGGAAGCCGGTTGACAGCCAAAATATGCAAAACGCAGGCCGAATGGGATGCCCAGGTCGGGGCGGATCAATCATCGCTGAACCGCGCAAAAAGCAGATAAGCTGCACCGGTGGAACAAAATCCAAGCTAGTTCGACCTGCTGTCGTCCCATTTCTGCAATTCATAGGCGATGGACTGCTCCACCAGTTCATCCCATATCCTACAAATTCTCGCCGGATCCAATCCCATGGCCATTGCGTGGCGCTCAACATTTGCAAGCACCTCAAGCTTTCTGGCCTCGTCACGGACGGCATTTCGATCTATCTTGATTCGCGCCGCAGCATCCATATAGCCGAAGCGCTTGGCCAATAGAGCAACGAGCTGGACATCAATCGCATCAACACCTGCCCGTACATCGGCCATGGACGTGCAATTCTGGGGGTCAATCGGGTCGGCATTTTTTGACATGGCCGCGCCTTAGAAAGCTGCACCGATAAAGTCGAGCGCCATATTGACAATCCGCCTCGCAACGCCCATAGGCCCGCCTTCGCAATTGACCCTGCATCCCGGTGAAGCAGGCGTCCGGCCCATCTAGCATGTGTCGCGCGGTACCGGGAACATCGTTGTTAGCAAATTGGAGACTGTAAATGTCGAAGCGTACAAGCTCGAAATATAAACTTGACCGCCGGATGGGTGAAAATATCTGGGGCCGCCCCAAATCACCTGTCAACAAGCGTGAATATGGCCCCGGCCAGCACGGTCAGCGCCGCAAGGGCAAGCTGTCCGACTATGGTATACAGCTGCGCGCCAAGCAGAAGCTGAAGGGCTATTATGGCGACATCACTGAAAAGCAGTTCAAGCGCGCTTATCAGGAAGCCAACCGCATGAAGGGCGATACCTCGCAGAACCTGATTGGTCTGCTGGAGCGTCGCCTGGACATGATCGTATACCGCGCCAAGTTCGCACCGACGATTTTCGCCGCGCGCCAGCTCGTGAGCCACGGCCATGTTCGCGTCAATGGCGTGAAGTGCAATATCGCCAGCCGCCAGGTTGACGTAGGCAATGTCGTCAGCCTTGGTAACAAGGCGAAGGAAATGGCACTCGTGATCGAAGCCCAGGGCCTCGCCGAACGTGACATTCCCGAATATGTTGCCGTTGACGGAAATGACAAGGTAACCTTTGCGCGCGTTCCTTCGCTTGACGAGGTGCCTTATCCTGTAAAGATGGAACCCAATCTGGTGGTCGAATTCTATTCGCGCTGATTTCGGTATCCAGCCAATCAAAGGGGCGGTCCTTCGGGGCCGCCTTTTTTGTTTGGGGATATTGCCGCTGTCTGGCAAAAGAACCGGTACGATGGAAATTTAGGAGTTTTCGATGCGAATTCTGACGCTTGCTTTGGCTTCGGCCTTGATGTTGACCACTGCCTGTAAACAAATGGACGATAAGTCCGTCGATCGTTCGGTACTGCCTGAAGTCACGGTTCCGGAACTGTCCGAACAGACCATGAAGGACGTCGTCAAGGAATTGTCGCTGGACAGCTACGAAGGTCGCGCGCCGGGTTCGGTGGGTGAGGAAAAGACGGTTGCTTTTCTGATCGACCGCTTCAAGAAAGCTGGGCTGGAACCCGGGAACAACGGCAGTTGGACGCAGGATGTCCCTCTGGTCGAGATCACCGCGAAAAATGTGTCCGCCCTCAGCATTGCGGACAAGAGCGGCAAGGCCATGTCCTTTGCCTATGGGAGCGAATTTGTTGTCGGCAGCTATCGCGAAACGCCCAAGACGAAGATTGACCAGAGCGAAATGATATTCGTCGGCCATGGCATCGTCGCCCCGGAAAAGGGCTGGAACGATTATGAAGGCCTGGACGTCAAGGGCAAAACCGTGGTGATCATGGTCAACGACCCCGATTTCGATGCCGCCGGTCTCACAGGCGACTTTGGCGGAAAGGCGATGACCTATTATGGCCGCTGGACCTATAAATATGAGGAAGCCGCGCGGCAGGGTGCTGCTGCTGCGCTGATCATTCACGATGACGCCCCCGCCGCTTATGGCTGGAATGTCGTCAATTCGAGCTGGACCGGAACGCAGTTTCTGGCCCAGTCCAAAGACGCAGGCGCGAGCCAGACAGCCGCCAATGGTTGGATCCAGAAAGATGTCGCGAAGGAAATCTTCGCCGCCGCCGGACAGGATTTGGGCAAGCAGATGGCGGCCGCAAAAAAGAAAGGCTTCAAGGCTGTGCCTTTGGGCCTGACGGCCTCGTTGAGCTTTGACAATGACATTGCGCGTAAGGCGAGCAAGAATGTCGTCGGCGTCCTGAAAGGCGCAAAACGGCCTGAAGAATATGTCCTCTACACCGCCCATTGGGACCATCTGGGCCGCTGCACAGCGGCAGCCGATGGCGACGATATATGCAACGGCGCCGTCGACAACGCGACCGGCACTGCTGCTCTCGTTGCCTTGGCCGAAGGCTTCAAAAAAGCTGGCGCGCCGGACCGCAGCGTCGTGTTCCTTGCGGTAACCGCAGAGGAATCGGGTCTGCTTGGTTCCAAATTTTACGCCGAAAACCCGGTCTTTCCGCTGAGCCAGACCGTCGGCGGCGTCAACATGGACGCCTTCTCCATGGCAGGCCCTGCGAAGAACCTGACCGTCATTGGCAAAGGCAAATCGCAGCTTGACGATTATCTGAACGCCGCCGCCAAGGCCGAGGGACGCACCCCCGAAATGGAGCCGACGCCTGAAAAAGGTTTCTACTACCGCTCGGACCATTTCAGCTTTGCCAAATTGGGCGTGCCGATGGTCTATTTTGAAGGCGGAGATGATCTTGTCACCGGCGGTAAGGAAGCGGCCAAGGCGGCTGCCGAGGATTATGAGAAGAACCGTTACCACGCACCCGGCGACGAATATGACGAGGCATGGGACTGGTCCGGTGTGATGGCCGACCTTCGCCTTTATTATCGCGTAGGCCGGATGCTGGCGATGACCGATGCTTGGCCCAATTGGAATGACGGCGACGAATTCCGCGCCATCCGTGACAAAAGCCGCGACGGGAAATAAAGTCCCATGACGTTTAGAATGCCCGCCGAATGGGCACCGCATGAGCGTGTCTGGATAGGCTTCCCGAGCTTTTGGGGTCATTGGGAAGAACCCTTTGCTGCCGCCCAGAAGCAGATCGCGGCCTTTGCCAATGCTGTCTACGACGATGGCAAGGGTGAGACGGTGTATCTGATCGCGGGCAATGCCGATGCGGCAAAAGTCGCGCGCGACCTCGCCGCGCCGGGTGTGATTGTTGAGGAACGCCATATCGGCGATGTGTGGCTACGCGACACAGGCTGCATCATTGTCGGTGAAGGCAATGGCCGGATCGCACGCGATTTCGGCTTTAACGGCTGGGGCAACCGGTTCAACTTTGACGGCGATCAGGATATCGGCAAGACGCTGGCGCAGGCGGCGGGCCTGACTGTCACGCCGTGCGATTGGGTATTGGAAGGCGGCTCCATCGATGTCGATGGCGAAGGCCGCGCCGTGACTACGGTCGACTGCCTGCTGAGCCCCAACCGCAACCCGGAGCTGGGCAAGGCGCAAATCGAAGCACGGTTACGCAGCGACCTCGGGATCGAGCAACTTCTCTGGCTCGGCGATGGCCTTGCCAACGATCATACCGACGGCCATGTCGACAATCTCGCGCGTTTTGTGGGGCCGAACCATCTGGTCATTCCCGAAGCACGCGATGCGGACGACCCCAACAGCGCCGTCTATATTGATGCGCGCAAAGCGGCGGAGGCCTTCGGCTGCCGGGTGACGCCCCTGCCCTCGGCCGGGCGGTTCGAACAATATGGCGAAGCCGTTCCGGCCAGTTATATGAACTTCTATATCGGCAACAGCGCAGTTATCGTTCCCACCTATGGCAGCCGCCATGATGAGACTGCCCTCGCGGAGCTGCAAAGCCTGTTCCCTACCCATAAAGTCGTGGGCCTACCCGCCGATGCCGTCCTGACAGGCGGTGGCAGCTTCCATTGCTCCAGCCAACAAGTTCCACTTTAGCTATATTGGCTTTTTACCACTTCGGACCCATATAGGCCTGCAGTTCAACAGAGAGGAATCCCCCCATGAAAAAGTCCCTTCTTTTCGCCCTCGCCGCAACCATGCTGACCGTTCCGTCCTATGCCGATGACCATCAGGGCATGAGCAAAGCCGAACATGACAAGATGCACAAGGCGCATCAGGATCGTTTGGCCAAGATATTGGCTGACCCATCGCGTGCCGAAGATTCCAAGCGCGACAAATATCGCCATCCTGCCGAAACTTTCGAATTTTTCCGCCTGCACCCCGATCATATCATCGGCGAATATGCCCCCGGGGGTGAGTGGATTTCGCGCATTCTCGGTAAATATGTCGATGAAAAAGGCAAGTTTAACGGCCTGTATTTCAGCACCGACGCCGGGTTTGGAACACCCGAATCGCATGCCCGGATCAAGGCCAGCGCGGCAAAGTTTGGCGAAGATGTCTCCAAGGTTACCGGGCGCCCGGCAACCGATTATAATGGCTTTACACTCGACGCGATTCCTGAAGGCGCCAAAGGTACATATGACCGCATACTCGTGATGCGGATGCTGCATAATTTGATCCGTTTCAATATTGTCGATACTGAACTCAAGCGTATGCGCGAACTTCTTAAGGATGACGGCTTGATTGGAATCGAGCAACATCGTGCAAAGGCCGATGCGCCGTACAGCTATTCGGACGGCAACAAAGGCTATTTGCGCGAAGCCGATGTCATCAGGTTGATGGAAGTAAACGGTTTTGAACTGGCCGGGAAAAGCGAGATAAATGCCAATCCAAAAGACACGGCCAATTGGCCCGACGGCGTCTGGACTTTACCGCCGCAGTTGACACTCAAAGATCAGGACAAGGCAAAATATGAAGCCATCGGCGAATCCGACCGCATGACGCTCTTGTTCAAAAAGCGGCCTTGATCTCGATATGCTGGCCTTTGCGATCAAAGCGATACTCTCCGGAGTCATTATCGCGCTGATCGCATTGGTTGGTAAAAAAGCACCGGCGGCAGGGGCGCTTATCGCGTCGCTGCCGCTTATATCAATTTTGGGCATGATCTGGTTGTGGCGCGACACCGCCGACCCGAAGTTGCTGGCCAACCATGCCGAGGCAACATTCTGGTACGTATTGCCCAGTTTACCGATGTTCCTGATCATCCCTTGGATGTTACGCACCGGGATCGGCTTTTGGCTGACGCTGACCGCGTCCGGTCTGGTGACAATCCTGCTCTATCTCGCAACAATCGGCATTGCCGCACGTTTCGGTGTGCGGCTATAGCGCGTTCATGAACCGCTCAATCTCCGTCGCCGCACTTCAGCTGCCTTTGGCAGGCTCCGAAGCCGCAAATATTGATGCTGTGTCCGACCTCGTTAGTCAGGCCGCGGGACATGGCGCGCAGATCATACTTCCTCCGGAGCTCTTTTCCGGCCCCTATTTCTGCAAAACGCAGGAAGAGGCGCACTTCGCCCTTGCCCGCCCGACCCTGGAACACCCCTCGGTCCAGGCGATGGCAAAACTCGCCAAGCAATTGGGTGTCGCTATACCCACCAGTTTTTTTGAACGCGATGGCGCGCATTTTTACAACACTGTGGCGATGATCGATGCCGAGGGCGAAATTCTCGGCACCTATCGCAAAAGCCACATTCCCGATGGACCCGGCTATCAGGAAAAATATTATTTCCGGCCCGGCAATAGCGGATTCAAGGTCTGGGACGTGTTCGGCACCCGCATCGGCGTCGGCATCTGTTGGGACCAATGGTATCCCGAATGCGCGCGGGCAATGGCTTTGATGGGCGCGGAGATGCTGTTTTACCCCACCGCCATCGGGGCGGAGCCGCAGGACGATACGCTCGACACGCGGCATATGTGGCGGCGCGCCATGGTCGGCCATGCGGTCAGCAATTGCATGCCGGTGATCGCCGCCAACCGTGTCGGCAGTGAAGATGATCATGGCCTTGGGCCGCAGAAATTCTATGGCACCAGCTTTATCGTCAACGAATGGGGCGATGTCGTTTCGGATTTGGACGACGCCGAAACCGGACTTTTGGTTGCAACTTTTGATCTTGATCAGGCCCGCGCCCATCGCGCCAGCATGGGTTTCTTCCGGGATCGACGGCCCCAGCTTTACGGTCGTTTGGTCGAGGACATTTAAGCTGTCCCACCTATATCTTGTCGGCCTTGGTTCTAACCAGCCCCACCCCTTGATCGGCAAACCCGCGCAGATCATTCATCAGGCTATAGCTGCGCTTGAAATGGATGATATCGACGTATTTGCCCAGTCTGCGGTCATCACCAGCGCAGCAATGGGGCCTTCACGCAGATGCTACGCCAATGCCGCGACTATTCTGTCCACTGAACTGCTTCCTTCCGAACTTTTGACGCGGCTTCAAGAAATTGAATCACATTTCGGGCGCATCCGTCGTGGTCAACCCTGGGGCGCACGGACGCTGGATTTAGACATCATCTTATGGTCCGGCGGCTTTTGGGCGGATCGCAACCCGGACCTCAACATACCCCATCCCGAAATGCGAAACCGCAATTTCGTGCTTACCCCGGCGGCGATGATCGCACCAGATTGGCGCGACCCCATAACCGGCCTGTCGATACGGCAGTTACAAACGCGATTTAACCGTCCAAAGCGGCTTGACCACGCACCCTAGCGCCATTAGGGGGAGCGCTCTCTATCAAACCACATAAGCGGTTTCGATAAGGGCCCTTAGCTCAGTAGGTAGAGCAACTGACTTTTAATCAGTAGGTCGCTGGTTCGAACCCAGCAGGGCTCACCATATTATGGTTACGATTTTCTCCGGCTTTTTAACTCTGAAAAAAGTGGACATATGCCGGATCGGTCAATAGCTTTGACGGTGCCATCTCAATATGGATGGCGCAGGCGGAAGATCTGTGAACATGAAAATGGGCCCATTGAAAAACATCGTCGTCATTCTTGCCGCCGGACTGACGGCGTGCGGTGGCTCAGGTGGAGGGTCCGTTACGGCGCCTCCGACTAGCATAACACCCGGCACGCCGCCGACTGCGACAAGCTGTGGCCTTGTTGACCGGCAAAATTTCGCATTTTCCGTGCTGAACGAATGGTATCTTTTTCCCGACACATTGCCATCTGCGCTAAGTCCGGCGGGCTTTAACTCTGTACAATCCTATATCGATGCATTGACCGCGACCGCACGCGGACAGGGGCGCGACCGGTTTTTCACCTTTATAACTTCGATTCAGGAGGAGAATGCATTCTTTTCCTCAGGTTCGACCGCAGGTTTCGGATTGCGGTTTGCCTATCAGGGTAATCGCCTCTTCACGATCGAGGCATTTGAAGGCGCGCCTGCGCTTAATGCCGGCATAGATCGCGGGACCGAGATTCTAGCTATCGGCACGAACAGCTCGAATCTGGTTGCGGTTGCCGATATATTGACGGCGCAAGGGCCCAATGGCGTCAATGATGCACTTGGGCCAAGCACCGCCGGAACCAGCCGCGTGTTGCGGATCACCGATACCGCAGGCACGCGCGACGTGACTGTGACCAAGGCCAATTTCAATATCGATCCGCTGTCTCCGCGCTATGGATCGAAAATAATCGACGATGGTGGCCAGCGGGTTGGCTATATCAATATGCGGACATTCATTACGACCGCCGACAATCAATTGCGGACCGCATTCGCCGATTTTCGGGCGCAGGGCATTACGAACTTTGTGATCGATTTTCGCTATAATGGCGGCGGGCTCGTCTCAACCGCCGAATTGATGGGCGATTTGATGGGCGGCAACCGGTTTAGCAGCGATGTTTTTTCAGTAACTCGTTTTCGCGCATCAAAATCTTCGAACAACGAAACACGGCGGTTTTCGCCGCAACCGCAATCCGTCTCCCCGGTGAAAATTGCCTTCATTTCAACCAATGCCACGGCCTCCGCCAGCGAATTGGTGATGAACAGCTTCACACCCTTCCTTGGCGTTAACGCGGCGTTGATTGGCAGCAACAGTTTCGGCAAACCTGTGGGGCAAATTGCCGTCGATCAGGCATCATGTGACGACCGGATACGCGTCGTTGCCTTTGCCAAGGACAATGCCGCCGGTCAGGGTGACTATTTCTCCGGCCTCGCTGGAACCATGGGCACAACGTGCGCCGCCGCCGATGACATTACCCGTCCGCTGGGCGATCCGCAGGAAGCATCTTTGCGGACGGCGCTTGATTTTGTCGCAGGACGCAGCTGCACGCCCGTAGTTGCAAGTCAAAGCGCACAGCGGACATCGTCGCGCAGCCAGCGCGAGATTTTGCCGCTTCCGACAAATCCCAGCCTTGCACAACGCGAAGTTCCAGGATCGTTTTAAGCCGAAGCCCCGGCTTCTTTCACCCGCAACATGGCAAGCGCAGCGCAGAGCATAACGATCGCGGCGAATGCCATTGTCCAGATCGGTTCGGTCGGAAAAAAGGCCTTCAGGATACTGCCCATGACCGTTGCGACCAGCAATTGGGGGATGACGATAAATACGTTAAACAACCCCATGTAAATGCCCATTTTATTAGCAGGCAGGCTTGACGCCAAAATGGCATAGGGCATCGCCAATATCGACGCCCACGCAATGCCTACGCCGATTTCCGAAAAGATCAGCAAGTTCGGATCGCGTATGAAAAGAAAGCTGGCATAGCCCGCAGCCCCGGTGAGAAGGCAGGCCATATGCGTATGCACCTTGCCGAATTTCTCGGCCATTTTCGGCAAGATGACCAACGCCGCCAATGCGGCAACACCGTTGTAGATTGCGAACAATGTGCCAACCCAATTGCCGCCGTCACCATAGGCTTTGCTGGCAGGGTCGGCCGAACCGAACATATATTGGGCAACCACTGGTGTCGTGTAAATCCACATGATGAACAATGCGGACCAGCTGAAAAACTGCGCGACGGCCAGTTTTTTCATGATGTCGGGCATCCCCGAAAAGTCGCCGACGATATGCGCCAAAACATTATTGCTGCGGCCCGATTGCGCCAGCGCGATGGCCAAAAGGCTGGCAACCCCATAAGCGACAAGCAAAGCGCCCAACAAATATACTTCCTTTTCCAGACCGGTGATTTCGACCAGAGCAACAACCAAAGCGCCGCCGATGATCCAAACAACCGCGCCGGACATGGACCGTGCGGCAAGCGCCCGAATCGTAGCGCCATTGTCTGCCGGCGGACCGTCGAACATCTCCATTTCTGCCGGACTATATTCCTGTGTCGTCAGAACCGTCCACAAAACGGCGGCGAACAGGGCGATACCGCCAAACCAGAAGCTATATCGTACCGTATCCGGAATCTGTCCGACCGGCGCGAGGTTGGATACGCCCCATGCATCCAGAAAATATGGAAAAGCCGAACCGACGACTGCGCCAGCGCCGATAAATGCGGTCTGGATCGCATAGCCCGCTGTATGCTGATCCTTACGAAGCATATCGCCGACAAAGGCGCGGAATGGCTCCATCGAAATATTCAGCGACGCATCAAGCACCCAAAGCATGATCGCCGCAAACAGCAATATTTCTGCCAAAGGCATCAGGATAAGCGACAGGGCCGACAATATCGCACCCGCCAGAAAATACGGACGACGTCGGCCGAATTTGCCAAACCATGTCCGGTCGCTAAAATGACCGATCAGCGGCTGGACCAGCAAACCGGTTAGCGGCGCAGCAATCCATAGTGCAGGCAAATCATCCAGACTGGTGCCGAGCGCCTGAAATATGCGGGACATATTCCCGTTTTGTAGGGCGAACCCGATCTGGATACCAAAAAAACCAAAGCTGATGTTCCACAGCCCCCAAAATCCCTGACGCGGCTTTTCCACGAGCGCTCCTCTCCCAAATTTATATTATTAAACGTCAGGCTGACAGAAAGAAACGCGGGTCGCAATGGGCGCAACAGGTTACGCATACGTATAAGGAAGCAGAATTCAATGCGCCCCGCAGGATTTCCGCACGATCAGTTTTGCCGGCAAAACTTCGGTTGGAACCTGTTCATTGCGGATTTGCTTCAATACACCATCGACCAGAACTTCACCGGCGAGCCGGTAATTCTGCTGGATGGTGGTCAGCGGCGGGTGGGTCAGGCTTGCCGCCGGAATATCGTCAAACCCGATAATCGCAACGTCTGTGGGTATATCGAGGCCATGTTCGCGCAGCGCCCGCATCGCGCCAATTGCGATTGTGTCGCTCGCGGCAAAAATGGCGTCAAATTCTGCGCCGCTGGAAATCAGCATTTGCGCCGCATCATAGCCTGCATCCTGCGAATTCAGGGCATCAACCTGCAATTTTGGATCAGCGATAATGCCTTCGCCGCCCTGCGCTTCGCATGACCCGCGATAGCGATCCTGAAATTCGGGATAATGGCTGCTTGCATCACCCAGAAATGCGATTTTGCGACGGCCATGCTGCATCAAATGCCGCGCCGCATCCATCCCGCCCCTGAAATTGTCGCAACCAATGGTCGTTCCCGGCTGCCCTTCCTGGGCAAAGCCCCAGCGGACGAAATGCGTCCCCTGCTCCACCAATTGTTCAAGTTTCGCGCGATATAGTTCATAGTCGCCATAGCCCAACAAGATGATGCCATCAGCCTTGCGGCTATCTTCATAATCGACATGCCAGTTGGACGAAAGCTGCTGGAATGAAATGAGCAGATCATAACCGCGATGCGCGCAGGTGCGGGTGAGCGAGCCGAGCATCGACAGGAAAAAGGGGTTGATACCGGTTTCGTCAGGCGTCGGCTCTTCAAAAAACAGCAATGCTAAAGTCCGCGTTTCCTGCAATCGCAGGTTCGACGCATTTTTGTCGACCTTGTAGTTCAGTTGTTGTGCAATCGCCTCGATACGCAGGCGGGTTTGTTCCGAGACGGTGGGGCTACCTCGCAACGCCCGTGAAACCGTCGGCTGCGACACCCCAGCAAGCTGTGCGATATCAAATGATGTGGCTTTGCCTGCCATTACCGGTCAGCGCCTTTCCAACTCCTGACGCCAGCTTAGGAAGACAAACCGAGTGAAGCAATGATGGCGGGGCAACGTCAAAGAATGCGTTACGAATGTTGCAAAATTGCAACAGTCCAAAATGCATATTCTGAATACGTATGTGGATTTCTGGTCAATACGCAGCGTCAGGCGCACTTTGTCATGGTCATATTTGCATCGATGCGAGCCTGCGTGTCGATGTGTCAACGTAGCCGGTTACTGTCCGATAAATTGGACGGGGCCTTTTAGGGGAGTTTATCATGGCCAAGTTCCAGTACAATTCTGCGCGCCAATTCGCGCACAGTGCAAGTCGCTTTGCCCTTGGCACCGCAATGGTCGCCGCGCTCATCTCACCCGCCGCCGCACAAGATGCGGCCCCGGCGGACGGCGACGAAGACGCGATTGTTGTTACGGGTTTTCGTGCCTCTATTGAAAATGCAATATCCGTAAAACGCGAATCCGACTTCATTGTCGATATCGTATCTTCCGATGATATTGCGGGTTTGCCTGACGTTTCCATCGCGGAATCTCTGGCGCGCCTGCCGGGCGTGTCTGCCCAGCGCACGGGCGGCCAAGCAAGCGCCATCAATATTCGCGGGCTTAGCCAGGATTTGGTTTCGGCAAGTTTGAATGGCCGCGAACAGGTGGCAACTTCGGGCAACCGGACGATTGAATTTGACCAATATCCATCGGAACTGATCAATCAGGCCGCCGTCTACAAGTCGCCGCTTGCGCGCCATATTGAAGGTGGCATTGGCGGAAAAATCGATTTGCAGACTGTTCGTCCGTTGAGCAATAAAGAGAATTTCAAAGGTCAGGTAAACATCCGCGGTCTTTACAATGATCGCGCCAGCGAAAGCCCCGATGTCGGTTCGACCGGATATCGCGCATCAGGCTCGATTCAGTTGAAACTGGCGGATGATACAATCGGCTTCGCCCTTGGTTATGCCCGCCTGTTCCAGCCCAATGTTGCCACGCGCTTTGTTCAATTTGATTTTCCAACACCCGGCAATAACGGCTCTCCAACAAGAGATTTGGACGGAAATGGCAAGCCGGACGCATTCAACTTTGGATTCGAAGGGATCCAATTTGGCGGGCGTGAAACGCGCGATGCTGTGATTTCGGTTTTGCAATGGGAACCGTCGGACAGCGTCAGGTTGCTCGTTGACGGCTATTATTCGAGATTCAAATCTGATGTCGCCAGGCGCGGATTTCGCGTTGTATCGACCCAGAGCGGCGACAACCAAATTACCAATCCAGTCGTTATAAACGATGCCTTGGTTGGTGGTCGCTTCACCAACCAGATTGGCAGCAACGGATTTGGCTTTGGCTTAGGTACCGAACTGGTTAATCAGGACGAAAGTCGTCGCGACGAACTCTATACATTTGGCGGCAACCTCGCTTATGATTTTAGCGACAACATAACGGCTTCGGTTGATGTATCTTATTCAAGCGGCACCAGCTTCTTTAACAATTCCGGTATAAACCTTAGGCCATATGTAACCGGTGTAGCACCCGTATCGGCGCAAAACCCGCTGGGTGTTGTTCGGGCTGATCAGGTGCCGGGCAATATCATTGTCGACTATCGCCTCAATGGTATAAACCTGCCGACAATAAACTTCATTTCTACCAACTTTACGGACACCGATATCGCTGGTGGAAGTGCATTTTTGCTTGATGGCCAGTTCCTCGTTCCGCAGCGTGATGAAGATGAATTATTTGCGGTGGCCGGTGACGTGAACATCGCAATGGATGACAATTTCTTCAAATCGATCGATTTTGGCTTCCGTTATGCCGACCGTAATGCCCAGCGCGTTGTAACCTCATTCAATACATTTGGTATTCTCGGCGGTCCATTGCAGGTTCCAGCGGACATTGTAAAAATCGGTGGATTTTCAGGTGGATTTGCCGGTGCTGGTTTACCCAATTTCGCGGTAGTGGACATCGACAAGGCGTTTAACCTCGCATTCGGCAATAATTTTGGTTCGCGCCAGCCGACCGATCAGATCGCTTTTGATTTTACAATCGACCAAAGCTTTAGAATTAAAGAAGAAACCATAGCCGGATATGGTCAGGTCAATTTTGACTCAACGCTGGGCGGTCTTGGATTCCGGGGTAATTTTGGTCTTCGTGTAGTCAAGACCGATCAAAGCTCGACCGTTCTGTTCGCAGATCCTAATCTACAAGATAATCCAGCCACTCCGCCACCTGCCCGTGAAAACCGACGCTTGGTGACGCGTGGTGACAAGTTTACCGATTTCCTTCCGTCGGTGAACATGATCTTGGACCTGAGCGAAAGCGATCTTTTGCGCCTTAGCTATAGCCGCCAAATTTCACGCCCCCGCTTTTTTGAACTGCGTGGATCGATCAGCGTTAATACTGGTTCAGACGGCAATACAAGTGGTAGTGGCGGTAACCCGTCGTTGCAGCCTTTCCGCGCCAATCAGTTTGACTTCAGCTATGAACATTATCTTGGACGCAGCGGAATTATCGCCATCGGTGCCTTTTATAAGGATTTACGTTCGTTCATCATCAACGACACGATCGCCCAGTTCAATTTCGTTGAAAATGGCGTAACTCCCCCGCCTATTCCGGGTACGAATATTCCGGGGAACGCCACGGGTAGCTTTGGCGCACCGATTAATGGCGATGGTGGTTATGTCTGGGGCATCGAGTTCCAGCTTTCGAAAACATTCACCGAACTCCCGGCTCCATTTGATGGATTGGGCGTCCAGTTGAACTATGCCTACAGCGAAAGTGACTTGAACTTCCCTAGCTCGACAAGCGGCGCCAACATCAATTTGCCATTGCCGGGTCTTTCACGTCACGTTTTCAATCCGGTCGTATTTTATGAAAAATCCGGCTTTGGTGCGCGTGTCAGCGCCCGTCATCGCTCAAGCTTCGTAAGCCCGCAAATCGGCATCAGCGAATTGATCCTGACAAGCGCGCCTGAAACTGTGGTGGATGCCCAGCTATCCTATGAATTCCCAGTATCAAGCGCATTGGCTGGCCTGAAATTGTTGGCGCAAGCCAACAACCTTACCGATGAACCAACGCGGACCTTCTTTGGACGGGAAGATCAAACAGGTACGCTGCAGAATTTTGGACGAACTTTCTTCCTCGGAGCAACATTCAACTTCTAATGCATCGGAATTGAATGATAAAACGCCTGGCAATGAAGTTTCTCATTGTCGGGCGTTTGCTTTTTATCCCGACTTTGCTGGGAATGTAGTAAGTTGAATTGCTGAGTTGGAGGCCCCTATGACACGCAAGATTGGTCGCTTGGATTCCCTTTTAAAGTTCACGTTGCTTGCAACATTCGCTACTACACCTATCCTAGCCCAAACCCTTCGCGACCGTTTACCCGAGGACGAGGTCATTTATTTCGTCCTTCCTGACCGCTTTGAAAATGGGGACCGAACAAACGACAAGGGCGGGCTTTCCGGTGACAGGATGGTCACCGGTTTCGACCCGTCGCATAAGGGCTTTTATCATGGCGGGGATTTGGCGGGGCTGGTGCAGCGGCTGGACTATATCCAGGGCATGGGCGCCACCGCAATCTGGTTTGCGCCGATTTTCAGGAACAAGCCGGTGCAAGGCGGGCCGGGTGAGGAATCAGCGGGATATCATGGTTATTGGGTGACGGATTTCACATCTGTTGACCCACATTTCGGCAGCGATGCGGAATTCAAGGCCTTTGTGGACGCCGCCCATGCACGCGGGATGAAGGTCTATATGGACATCATCACCAACCATAGCGCCGACGTCATCCAATATGCCGAATGCCCGAATAGCGCATGTAGTTATCGCAGCCGGGCCGATTATCCCGACAAAGCCTATACCCCCATCGTCCCCAAGGGTGAGGAAAAGGTCAAGGTGCCTGCGTGGATGAACGATGTTCAATATTACCACAATCGGGGCAACACGACATTTCGGGGTGAAAATTCCATCATGGGCGATTTTGTCGGCCTGGATGACTTTGCCACTGAAAACCCGCGCGTTGTCGAAGGCTTTATCGATGTCTACAAAGGCTGGATCGACCGGTTCGGCATTGACGGCTATCGCATCGACACGGCGCGCCATGTGAACCCGGAATTCTGGGCAGTCTTTGCCCCGGCCATCATGGCCCATGCAAAAAGCCGCGGGATTCCCAATTTCCACATCTTTGGCGAAGTCGCATCGGACGGCATCGATGTGCAAGCGCAGGCCTTGCATACGCGGGTTGCCAAATTGCCAACCGTGCTCGACTTCGTCTTTCGCCGTGCGGCTATTGAAACAGTTACCGGCCGCGCCGGAACCGATTTGCTGGCAACGCTGTTTGAAGGCGACGACCTGTATGAAGGCGGAAAGCAGACCGCCAAACAATTGCCCTCCTTCCTGGGCAACCATGACTTCGGGCGCTTTGCCCGCGAAATGCGTGTTGCACATCCCGAAGCCGACGATGCCGAGATATTGCAGCGCGTCTTGCTGGGGCATGCCATGATGATGACATTACGCGGCGTTCCCACCATATATTCGGGCGACGAACAGGGCTTTGCCGGTGACGGAAACGATCAGGATGCGCGCGAAGATATGTTTCCCTCCAAGGTCGCTGTATATAACGACAATGATCTGGTCGGAACGGACGCAACCACGGCGGACAGCAATTTCGATACGCGCCATCCGATTTACACCGCAATTGCCGATCTTGCAAAATTGCGCCACGAACAGGTGGCATTGCGTCGGGGTGACCAGATTGTCCGTAACTATAGCGAAAAACCGGGCCTCTTTGCCGCGTCACGGATCGACCCTGCGTCGGGCGAACATGTCCTGATCGCGTTCAACACGTCAAAAGAGGCATTGAATGCAAATGTTGAGGTTGAAAAATCGGTCAAAAAATTGGAAGTGTTGCGCGGAAACTGTCCCAGCGCCCCGCGCTTGGCAGGATCGGTTGCCGTTTCGCTTCCCGCATTCGGATATATGGTGTGCAAGGTAAAATGAGCAAACCCCTTCCATCCTCCGCTGTGCAAGGCGAACGCGCTTGGTGGCGCGGAGCGGTCATCTATCAGGTCTATCCCCGCAGTTTTGCCGACTCCAACGGCGATGGCATTGGCGATTTGCAGGGGATAACCGCCAAGCTGGATTATATCGCATCGCTTAACGTCGATGCCGTCTGGTTGTCGCCATTTTTCACATCGCCGATGAAAGATTTCGGATATGATGTGGCCGATTATTGCGGCGTCGATTCCCTATTCGGAAGCCTTGCCGATTTCGATGCTTTGGTCGCAAGAGCCCATGATCTGGGCCTAAAAATCCTGATTGATCAGGTCTATTCGCATACGTCTGATCTGCATGGTTGGTTTGCCGAAAGCCGGTCGAGCAGGGATAATGGCAAGGCCGACTGGTATGTCTGGGCCGATGCAAAGATCGACGGCTCGCCGCCCAACAATTGGCAGTCGGTATTTGGCGGTCCGGCATGGACCTGGGACGCGCGGCGCGGTCAATATTATATGCACAATTTCCTCAGCAGCCAGCCGCAAATGAATGTGCACAATCCCGACGTGCAAGAGGCATTGCTGGCTGTGGCCAAATTCTGGATGGATCGCGGCGTCGATGGCTTTCGCGTCGACGCCATCAATTTTGCGATGCACGATCCGGAATTGAAGGATAATCCCCCTGCCCCTGCGGATAATGGGGTCAGGACGCGGCCTTTTGACTTCCAGTTAAAAATCAACAATCAATCGCACCCCGATATTCCTGGCTTCATCGGCCGTATCCGGTCGCTTCTGGACCAATATCCTGACCGGTTTACCGTTGCGGAGGTCGGCGGACCCGATCCTGACGGGGAAATGAAAGCCTTCACCGCCGGTGAAAAGCATTTCAACAGCGCCTATGGCTTCAACTTTCTCTATGCCGAAAAACTGACCCCGGCACTGGTGCGCGAAGCGTTGGAGGCGTGGCCGGATGAGGATGGTATCGGCTGGCCAAGCTGGGCCTTTTCCAACCATGACGCCCCGCGCTGGATAAGCCGTTGGGCACCAGCCCATGCCCAGAAACCATATGCGGCGATGGTCATGATGCTATTTGTGTCGCTGCGCGGCAATGTCATACTCTGGCAAGGTGAGGAACTGGGCCTTACCCAGGTCGACATTCCCTTTGAAAAGCTTCAGGACCCAGAAGCCATAGCCAATTGGCCCCTTACCCTCAGCCGCGACGGCACGCGTACCCCGATGCCCTGGGTTGCCAATGCGCCGCAATGCGGTTTTAGCAGCGTCGAACCCTGGCTGCCCTTTGGGGCCGACCACAAATTGCTGGCGGTCAACCTTGCGGAGTCTGACCCCCATTCGATGCTAAATTTAACCCGTGACCTTATCGCATTTCGCAACGACAATGACGCGATGCGAAGCGGAAACCTTCGGATAATCCAGGCGCAGTCAAATCTTCTGGTATTTGAACGGGAACATGACGGTCAGCACCTCATATGCGCTTTCAATATGGGAGAAGATGCAATTGACTGGCAACCGGCACAACCCGACCGGTGGCGCATGGTAAAATCGGTCAATGGGGCCCAAGCCGGATCTTTGCGGGCATATGGCGCTTATATCTTGGAAAAAATTGCATAATCGCCAGAGCGGGAGTCGCAGCATGGGTAGGAATGAAGTACAACAGGCAATTGTCAGAAGCATGGTCACTATGGGCGCAGCTTTGCTTGCTGCGACATCGGCGCTGGCGCAAAATAGCGCGACCGCAACTTCCCCTGATGGCGACGTGCAGGTCAGCGTGTCGATCGACGGCGACGGCCGTGCCGCTTATGCTGTAAACCGCAAGGGCAAGGCAATTCTCGCGCCATCCAAGCTTGGGTTTTTGCTAACCGATGCGGTCAAAATTGACCGCCGCCTGTCCATCACCGGACAGGAAACTCGCGATTTCGACGAAAACTGGACACAGCCGTGGGGCGAATGGAAGACGATCCGCAACCGCTATCGTGAACTGAAAGTCCATTTCAAGGAAACGACCGCCCTCGCCCGCGTGTTCAGCGTGACGTTCCGCCTTTACGACGATGGCGTCGGCTTCCGCTATGAATTTCCGGAACAGCCCAATCTTGCCCATGCCAATATCGCTGACGAGTTGACCGAATTTGCCTTTGCCAGTGACGGCATAGCGTGGTGGAAACCTGCGTTTCTCTGGAATCGCGAGGAGTATTTGTACAACAAGACTCCGCTGTCAGCGGTCAGCAACGCCGACACCCCCATCACGATCAAATTGGCAGACGGCACCCATGTTGCCTTGCACGAAGCGGCGCTGGTCGACTATTCGGGCATGGCGGTTTCCAGAACCGAAGGCACAACCTTGCGTGCCGCCCTTCATCCGGGTGCCGGCGAACCCAAAGTCCAGAAAAAGGGCGCTTGGACAACGCCGTGGCGCAGCCTTATCATCGCCGATGATGCCGCGGGCGTGTACCACAGCCATTTGATGCTCAACCTGAATGAACCCAATAAGCTGGGCGATGTCAGCTGGATCAAGCCGGGGAAATTTGCCGGTGTCTGGTGGAACATGATCAAGGGGGAATGGAGCTGGGCGCGCGGCCCCAAGCATGGCGCCACCAATGAAAATGTGAAACGCTACATCGATTTCGCTAGTGCCAACAAGATCCCCCATTTGCTGGTCGAAGGCTGGAATATAGGCTGGGATGGCGACTGGTTTGGCAATGGCTATGATATGGACTTTGCCAAGCCAACCGAAGATTTCGACGTCGATATGCTGGTCGCTTATGGCAAGAAAAAGGGTGTGCGCCTGATTGGGCATCATGAAACCGGCGGCGCGGCAACCCATTATGAAAAGCAGTTCGACACCGCATTCAAATTCGCCGCCGATCATGACTATATGGTCGTTAAAACCGGCTATGTCACCGATGCGGGCCAGATGGAACGTGAAGACGCCGACGGCAAAAAATATCGCGAATGGCATCAGGGGCAATGGATGGTCAACCATCAGCTTCGCGTGGTGGAAACCGCCGCCAGATATAAAATCGGGATCGATAGCCATGAACCGGTCAAAGGCACCGGTTTGCACCGTACCTATCCCAATTGGGTTGCACGTGAAGGTATGCGGGGCATGGAATATAATGCCTGGCCGGGCAAAAACCCACCCGAACATGAGGCCAATGTGGTGTTCACCCGCATGCTGGAAGGACCCATGGATTTCACCCCCGGAATCCTGAGCCTAAAGGGCAGCGACGATAGCGATTTGCTCTCGACCATCGCAAAGCAACTCGCGCTTTATGTCGTCATCTATTCGCCGGTTCAGATGGTTGCAGACACGCCTGAAAATTATGCCAAATATCCCGGGCCGTTGAAGTTCATCCGCGATGTCCCCACCGATTGGCAGGAAACGCGCGTTCTGAATGCGGAAATCGGCGATTTTGTGACCATCGCCCGCAAGGAACGCGGCGGTGAAAACTGGTATATTGGCGCGGTCGGCGATGAAGAAGCGCGCACCCTGTCGTTCAAACTGGACTTTCTGAACCCCGGCACATCTTATGTTGCGGAAATTTACCGGGATGGGGATGAAGCGGATTATCGCACGGAAAAACGTCATTCGATTGTCATTGAAAGCAAGACGCTCCGCAATACAGACAGCCTGACATTGCAAGTCGCCCCCGGCGGCGGCTTTGCCATCCGGTTGGTACCTGCCAAGGGCAAATGATTAACCGGCGCAACATGATCGCGATGGGCGGCGCAGCGGCTTTGTTCGGGGCGTTACCGCAAATTGCCGCCGCACAGGATATGGGCCGTTTTGTCGACTTGGGATTTATCGCATCTGATGCAATTGTCCCTGCCGGGGTGGTGGTCTGGCTTCCCCCAGGATATGATCATTCCGGGCAACGCTATGGCGTCGTCTATATGCATGATGGCCAAAATCTATTCGATCCGAAAAGATCCAATTTCAATAAGGTCTGGGCCGCCGACAAATCTGCATTGCGCTTGATCGCCGCAAAAAAGACCCAGCCATTCATCATTGTCGGAATCGATCAACCCGGCACCGACCGGTACCGCCAATATTTTCCTAAGCCGATGATGAACCTCGTGTCCCCGGGGGTAAAACAAAAAATTGAAGAGCAAAGCGGCGGTAAAGCAATAACAGCGGACGCATATCTGAAATTCATCGTCACACAGTTAAAGCCCCGCATCGATCGGGAATTTCGCACCAAAGCGGATCGCCGGCATACCACTATTGCCGGTTCAAGCATGGGCGGGCTTATCTCGCTTTACGCCCTTACCCAATATCCGGATGTTTTTGGAAATGCAGCGACGGTATCCACCCATTTGCCGCTGGCCGATCCGAACTGGAGCGCGGATGAACGCAGCGATATTGATGCGGCCTGGCGTACATATGCAAAAGAATATCTTGGGCCGCCTGCGGGTCGCCGGATTTGGTTCGATCATGGTACAGAGACACTCGACGCCTTTTACCAACCTTATCAGGAAAATCTGGATGCCGCTCTGACGGCAAATGGTTGGCAACAGGGGCGCGATTTTTCAAGCAAAGTCTACGCCGGTGCGCCGCACGAAGAAAATGCCTGGGCCGCGCGGCTTGACGACATTTTCGGATGGCTTTTACAGAATTATTAGGTCGCCCATCTGATCATTTGCGTTTTCAACCGCAAAAATTTTGCGGGCATGTTTTCGTGACTTTTTAACGTCTTGTGCCTTAGACCCAGTTCTAGGCAACCGGTCGAAATCACAGGACAGAATCATGTACAAGAATATGGTGATTTTCGGCACACGTCCCGAAGCCATTAAATTATTTCCTGTAATCAATGCGCTGAAACAACAAGGTAAGATGCTTTGCGAAGTGTTGGTGACAGCGCAGCATCGCGAAATGCTGGATCAGGTCCTGCATATCACCGGAATAACGCCCGACCACGACCTGAACATCATGCAGCACGGACAATCGCTCGATGCATTGACGGCTCGCCTGCTGGAGGGGATTGGACATATTCTCGATAGCGCAAAACCAGATCGTGTACTGGTGCAAGGCGACACCGCCACGGCCATGGTGGGCGCGCTGGCGGCCTATTATCGGCAGATTCCGGTCAGCCATATCGAGGCAGGCCTTCGCAGCTACGATATTTATCGCCCTTGGCCAGAGGAAGTGAACCGCAAAATCATCGGCTCCATCGCCGACCAGCATTTCGCCCCGACCAATGTATCGGCATCGGCATTAAAAGCCGAAGCGGTTCCAGATGACCGGGTGTTTGTGACCGGTAATACGGTGATCGACGCGCTTTACTGGATAACCGACCGCATTTCACATCGCCCGGAAATGGTCGCCAATCTCGCCGGTCTGGAAGCCCGCTTCGAAGGCAAGAAAATCATCGGGATAACGACGCATCGCCGGGAAAATTTCGGTGACGGAATGGAAAATATCGCGCTGGCGATCAAGGCCATCGCCGCGCGCGATGATGTCGCTTGCATTTTTCCGGTGCATCTCAACCCCAATGTGCGCGGTGTGATGGAAAGAATGCTGGGTACTGAACCCAATGTCGCAATGATCGAACCGCTGGATTACCCCAATTTTGCGCGCCTGCTATCAATCAGCCATATTCTGTTGACCGACAGCGGCGGGGTGCAGGAAGAGGCCCCTGCCCTTGGTAAACCCGTGCTGGTCATGCGGGACACGACAGAGCGGCCCGAAGGCGTTACCGCAGGGACAGCAAAGCTGATCGGAACCGATAAAAATCGCATAATTTCCGAAATTTTCACTCTTTTGGACGATGATGCCGCTTATTCGGCGATGGCCCGCGCGCACAATCCCTTCGGGGACGGCAAGGCTAGCCAGCGCATAGCGGAGATCATTTGGAATGCTAGTCGACAAAAAACCTGATGTTTGCGTCCTAGGGCTGGGCTATATCGGGCTGCCTACCGCCGCCGTGATCGCCCGTTCAGGTTGCCGCGTTGTCGGTATTGATGTGAACCGGAATGTTGTCGACACCATCAACCGCGGCGAAATCCATATTGAGGAAGTCGACCTTGATGGCCTGGTGCAGGGTGTGGTTGCCCGCAAAATGTTACGCGCATCACTTTGTGTTGAGCCATCCGATGTTTTTGTGATCGCCGTTCCGACACCGTTCGATGAAAATCACGCACCAGATATCAGCTATGTTCTGGATGCAGCGACGAACATTGCCGCCGTTTTGAAGTCCGGCGATACGATCATTTTGGAATCAACTTCGCCAGTCGGGACCACAGAAAAAGTCCGTGACATGATCGCCAAACTACGCCCCGACCTGAAGGTTCCCGGTATTGCCAAGGATACAGCCGACATTGCAATCGCCTATTGCCCGGAGCGGGTTCTACCCGGGCGCATTTTGGAAGAACTGACCAACAATGACAGGTCGATTGGCGGAATAACGCCACGCTGTGCACGCAAGGCGCTGACATTTTATAAACGCTTCGTGCGTGGCGAATGCATCACCACCGATGCACGCTCGGCCGAAATGACGAAGTTGGTCGAAAATGCGTTTCGTGATGTCAACATCGCCTTTGCCAATGAATTGTCGATCATCTCCGATCATATGGGGCTTGATGTGTGGGAGGTTATCCGTCTCGCCAACCGCCATCCGCGTGTCAACATATTGCATCCCGGCCCCGGTGTGGGCGGGCATTGCATCGCGGTCGATCCTTGGTTCATCGTACACAGCGCACCCGACCAAAGCCCACTGATCCGTACCGCGCGTACCGTCAATGATGGCAAGGTTGACCATGTTATCGCACGCGCGACAGACATGATTGCCGCGAACCCGACGTTAAAGGTGGGCTGTATGGGGCTGGCCTTCAAAGCGAATATTGACGATTTTCGCGAAAGCCCTGCCTTGAAAGTCGCCGAGCAGTTGGCGCATAAATTTGGCGCAAGAGTTTCAATTATCGAACCTTATGCGTCATCGCTTCCCAGCGAATTTGATGGCACAGCCGCGCGTTTGATAGATATTGATACAGCGCTGCTTGAATGTGACATACTCGTAACGCTGGTCGACCACGACGCTTTCAAGGCCATACCGCTCGCGGAACGGGCCGATAAAATCGTCTATGACGTCAGGGGTATCTGGCACGACCAACCCGGCCAGGCCCCGCAACGGCAATTGCGCCTGGTGGGGTGATCAATTCACCTGCCGGTCGCGACCTTGCCAATAGGGCGCGCGCAAATCTTTACGCAGGATCTTTCCGGATGCGTTTCGCGGCAAGGCTGCGATGGTGTCGATTGAACGCGGGACTTTGAAACCGGCGATCCTCTCCCTGGCCCAAGCGATAACTGTATCAGGGTCAATCGACGCCCCGGGCTTTGGAACGCAGACCGCTTTTACAGCTTCGCCCCATTTTTCATCGGGAACACCAATAACGGCCACCTCCAAAACATCGGGATGTCCAAAAATGGCGCTTTCAACTTCGGCAGGATAGACATTTTCGCCACCGGAGATGATCATATCTTTGACCCGGTCATGGATGAACAGATAGCCATCTTCATCAAGATATCCGGCATCGCCTGTTTTTATCCAGCCTCCTTCGGTCATCGTTTTATCGGTTGCTTCGGCGAGATTCCAATAGCCGATCATATTGTTGGAAGACCGCGTCCAGATTTCACCGACATCGCCAACTGACATATCTTCGCCATTTTCGCCGACAATGCGGATTTCGACCCCCGGCAGTGGCTTTCCGGCAGAACGCATCCGCAAATTGCCATTGGGATCATGATCTTCGGGCGGCAGCATGACAATTGAACCTGTCGTTTCGGTCATGCCATAGACCTGAATAAATTCGGCACCGAACATCGTTATACTCTGCCGCAATAATTCGAGCGGCATTGGCGCTGCGCCGTATAAAATATACTTCAACTTGCTGAAATCCACGTTTTTGCAGCGCGGTTGTTGCAACATGATGTGTAAGGCAGCGGGTACGACAAATAGGCGGGTCACACCATTTTTCTCAATCGCGTCAAACACGCCGTCGGGGGTGAATTCCGCCAGCACCAGCGCAGGCAGCCCCGACGCCACGGCCATAATGCCAAGACCTGTGCCACCGATATGGGCGCAGGGCATTGCCACCAGAACGACTTCATTTTCGTCCCATCGCGTATAGGCCAGATCAAGTTCGGAACTATGTTTACGTAAGGCGAACAGATTGCGGTTGGACAAGACCGCTCCCTTTGGATTTCCCGTCGTTCCTGAAGTGTATAATTGCAGGACGGCATCGTCGGGGCCAGATGCGTCGAATGCCGTTCTTTCAGTCTTTGCGATGTGCTGGCGCGCTTCATTTTCGCCGATTATCTTTTCGACATAAGGCAATTGGCCGGTCAATTCTGTCCGAATATTTTCAAACTCTGCGCCAATAAAAAGCAGCTTGGCTTGCGTATCATTGACGATATACACCCATTCCGCAGGCGCCAGTCGCCATCCTATCGGGACCATGACGATACCGGCCCGCGCCGCTCCATAGAACAGGCTGAAATATAGATCGCTGTTTTTGCCGATCCAGACAATCCGGTCCCCCTTTTTAAGACCAGAGGCATGCAAATAGGAAGCAATCCGGGCGGTCATTTCCTCAAGATCGGCATAGCTTTGCATCCGGTCTTCTTGCAGCAATGCAGGGCCATTGGGCTTTTCAACCGACCAATGCCGCAGAAATTCATCAAATGTCAGGATATCCGAGGTGAGGTCGCCCATATTGATGTCTCTCCAAATCAACGGGCCTGCTTTTGCCAGAGGCCTCTTTGCGTTTTGTCGAGACATATTGGTCGCAAGTCAATTGCCGCGCAAAAAAGATGTGTCAGGCCCGGAACACAAGGGAGAGGTTATTTGCAGGCATTTCGATCACTTCATCCAAATTCAACCCATATCGCAATGCTTCCTGCGCCACATCTTCGACGAAGCGAAGGCCCCAATCTGCATTTCGGCTTTTTAAACTATGGTCAAATTCTTCATTGCTGGCGGCTGTCGGCACACCATATTGCCGAAACGGTCCATATACATAAAGCAGGCCGCCTTGCGCCAAGATACGCCCCGCATTGCGGACAAGCCCCTGTGTCGCTGCCCAGGGACTAATGTGGACCATGTTGATGCACATGATCGCAGCAACATCCCGGACTTTCCATTCGGATGCTGCATCCAGATGAACAGGCGCTCGCAGATTATCCCCGCCAAGATCGGCACTCCACGCGGCGATTGATGTGAGGGCCAAGGCATCGCTGTCACTGGGTTGCCAGATCAACCGCGGGAATTGCGCTGCGAAATGGACAATATGCTCGCCCGTTCCGCTGGCGATTTCCAGCACTGTTCCTTGCGGGGGCAACAGGGTCTTCAAGACATGGGTGATCGCATCCCGATTGCGCTCGGTTGCCGGGGCGGTGCGTTTCGCCTCTGCCGACGGTTCGAACACAAAGGGCTTGGGATCGCTCATTCAGCCGCGACCGCCACATCCGGTTCACGCCACACCAGCACGGGCTTTCGCGCCGCAAGCGTTTCGTCCAACCGGCGGCGCGGGGCATGGTGCGGTGCGGATTTGAGCGAGGGATCGCCGGCTTTCGCCCGCGCTACCACCGAACGCATCGCCCCGATAAACTGGTCGAGTGTCGCCTTGCTTTCCGTTTCGGTGGGCTCGATCAGCATCGCGCCATGTACGACCAGCGGGAAATAGACTGTCATCGGGTGATAGCCTTCGTCAATCAGACCCTTGGCAATGTCGAGGGTAGTGAAGCCATCGGCCAGACCATTGTCGCTGAACAAAGCCTCATGCATGCACGGCCCGCTATGCGCGAACGGCGCGTCAAGCGAGTCTTTCAAACCGTGCAAAATATAGTTCGCGTTGAGTACGGCATCCTCGGCAACCTGGCGCAAGCCGTCGGCGCCGTGCGATAGGATATAGGAAAGCGCGCGGGTGAACATGCCCATTTGCCCGTGGAAAGCCGTCATCCGTCCAAAGCTGTGCGGATGCCGTTCGCCCACCGTTTCTTCTTCGACCAGCGAATAGCGACCGTCGGCATGGCGTTCGGTAAAGGGCAAAGGTCCGTAGGGCGACAACGCCTCCGACATCACCACCGGACCGGAGCCCGGACCGCCGCCGCCATGCGGGGTCGAGAATGTCTTGTGCAGGTTGATGTGCATCGCATCGATGCCCAAATCACCCGGCCGCACCCGCCCGACGATGGCGTTGAAATTTGCACCATCGCAATAGACATATCCGCCCGCGGCATGGACCGCATCCGAAATGGCTTTCATGTCCCGTTCGAACAGGCCGCAGGTGTTGGGGTTGGTAATCATGACACCCGCCACATCCGGACCAAGCCGCGCCTTCAATGCGTCGAGATCAACCCGCCCTTCGGACGTTGCAGGAATATTTTCGACCGAAAATCCGGCAAAGGCCGCCGTCGCCGGGTTGGTGCCATGCGCGCTTTCGGGCACCAAAATGACGCTGCGTGGATCACCGCGCGCTTCCAATGCGGCCTTGATCGCCAATATGCCGCACAATTCCCCATGCGCGCCCGCTTTTGGGGTCATGGCAACGCCGTACATACCGGTCAGCTTGATCAGCCAGACCGCCAGTTCATTGATTACCGCAAGCGCACCTTGCACCGTTTCGACCGGCTGCAAGGGATGCACGTCGGCAAAACCCGCCATCCGCGCGACCTTTTCATTCAGGCGGGGATTATGCTTCATCGTGCAGCTTCCCAGCGGGAAAAAGCCCAGATCAATCGCATAATTTTGGCGGCTCAGTCGCGTATAGTGACGGACCGTTTCAGGTTCGGACAGACCGGGCAATCCGATCGTGCGGTTGCGTTCCAGACCACCTAGGCGTGACGCGACGCCGCCGACCTCCGGCAAGTCTACACCGGTCGTATCGGTCGTGCCGATCTCGAAAATCAGTGCTTCTTCCAGCATCAATGCGCGATTTCCGGTAAAGGTCGCCGGCTTGGAATCGCCCGAAGGCCCCATTTCAGGCTTCCATCCGCTTTGATTGAGCGCGCTCATGACAAAATCTCCTGCAAAGCCGTGGCAAAGGATTCGATGTCCTCGGCTGAAGAGGTTTCCGTCACCGCCACAACCAGTCCATTTTCCAAGTCGGTGGTATTGGGATAAAGGCGTCCGAGTGACACGCCGCCCAACACTTTCTTGTCCGCCAAAGCGCGCACAACCGGCCGTGCTTCCTTTGGCAAGCGCAGGGTGAATTCGTTGAAGAAGCTGTCGTTGACCAACTCCACGCCGGATATTTGGGTCAACCGGTCAGCCGCCTGAACTGCCAATGCGTGATTGACCTGCGCCAATCCGCGCAGTCCCTTTTCACCCAGCAACGTCATGTGAATACTGAAGGCAAGGGCGCATAATCCTGAATTTGTACAGATATTCGACGTCGCCTTTTCCCGTCGGATATGCTGCTCGCGGGTCGACAGGGTCAAAACAAAACCACGCTTGCCTTCGGCATCAACCGTTTCGCCACATAGACGCCCCGGCATCTGGCGCACGAATTTTTCCTTACAGGCAAACAGCCCGACATAAGGTCCACCAAATTGAAGGCCGACCCCGAGGGACTGCCCCTCGCCCACCACGATGTCCGCCCCCATTTCGCCGGGTGCCTTAATAGCACCCAAAGCAACGGGCTCTGTGACGACCGCGATCAGCAATGCGCCATGTTCATGCGCCTTCGCGGCAATTGCCGATAGATCCTCAATGCGCCCCAGAATGTCGGGATATTGGACCACAACACAGCTTGTTTCGCCATCAATGGCATCCAATAGACGCGCGCTGTCGGTGGTGGGTGTCAAAGTCGGCAACGCCGTATCGAGATTGTCGCCCGTATATTTTGCCATGGTGCGGGCGACGCTCACATAATGCGGGTGCAGGCCTGACGACAGAATTGCCTTGTGCCGCTTCGTGATCCGTCCAGCCATTCCAATGGCTTCCCAGCATGCCGTCGAACCGTCGTACATGGACGCATTGGCAACATCGCATCCGAACAGCCGCGCAACCTGCGTCTGGAATTCAAACAGCATCTGCAGCGTGCCCTGTGCAATTTCGGGTTGGTAGGGCGTATAGGCTGTCAGAAATTCACCGCGCTGGATGATATGATCCACCGACGCTGGCACATGATGCTTATAGGCCCCGCAGCCCAGGAAAAAGGGATGGTGCGACGCCGCCATATTCTTGCGCGCAAGATCGGAAAAGTGCCGCTCAACTGCCATTTCGCTCGCATGGTTGGGCAAACCGGCGATGGGGCCGGCCAACTGGGCCTCTGCGGGAACATCGACAAAAAGGTCATCGATGGATTTTGCGCCGATAACAGCCAACATGGCCTGACGGTCCGTATTGGTAAGTGGGAGATAACGCATGCAATCTTATCCTTATTCGCAATTCCAGATGCAGGATTGCGTTTACAATGCTTCGACAAATGCCTTGTAGGCGGCTGCGTCCATAAGGCTGTCGAGTTCGCTGGTATCGCTCAGGGTCAGCTTGAAAAACCAGCCTTCACCTTCGGGATCGCTGTTGACGAGAGCCGGATCGCCTTCCAGGGCGTCATTGCCTTCGGTTACCGTTCCGCTGACAGGGGCATAGACGTCCGATGCCGCCTTTACGGATTCAACCACCGCCGCATCCCCGCCTTTTTTCAGCTCGGCACCAGGTGCGGGCACTTCGGCAAACACGATGTCACCCAACTGGCTTTGTGCATAGTCGGTGATGCCGACGGTTGCGCTGTCGCCATCAACATCAATCCATTCATGATCTTCGGTGTAATAACGGGTCATAGGGCTTTTCCTCTCCGGTGATAGTGATGGGGAATGAAGGGTAAGGCGGCGACGGTCAGGACAACGCGTTTGCCGCGAACCTCGGCCTCAAGCTTGGTGCCGACCGGCGTGTGTTGGCTGGCCACATAGCCCATGGCGATAGGCGCACCGACGCTGGGGGCGAAGCCGCCGGACGTGATTGATCCCACTTGGCCGTCTTGTGCATAAACGGGCGCGCCTTCGCGCACTGGCATTTTGCCGTTCACAGCAAACCCGACCAGCTTTTGTGCTGGACCCTGCGCCAACGCCTTCAAAATGCGGTCTGCACCATTAAACCCGCCCTCTTCACGGCGACGCTTCGATATTGCGAAGGATGCATTGGCTTCAACCGGGTCAAATTCCGGGTTCATATCATGCCCGTACAGGGGAAGCCCGGCCTCCAGCCGCAGCGAGTCCCGCGCGCCTAAGCCGATAGGCTTGACTTCAGCTTGGGCACATAAGGCGTCTGCCAATGCTTTTGCATGCGATGCGGGGACCGAAATTTCAAATCCGTCTTCGCCGGTATAGCCTGAACGGCTGATCCAGAGGGGTTCGGGATCGGATTTTGGTCCCCAGAAAAAGGAACCTGCTTCCATGAAAAACAGTGCGTCGACGCCCGGGACAACACGCAAAAGCGCGTCAACCGCTTTGGGGCCCTGAAGTGCGAGCAATGCCCGGTCGTCCATATGGTTGATGGTGATTTCATCAGGCAGATATTCCCGCAAAAAGCCGATATCGTCCCACTTTACCGCGCCATTGACGACCACATACAACCCCATCGGCGTGGCCGTGACCATCAGATCGTCCAAAATACCGCCATCTTCGTCGAGCAGGAGCGAATAGCGCATCCGTCCCTCTTTCAACGCGCTGATGTCGCCGGGCACCAGCTTTTCGAGGGCATCCGCCGCACCTTCGCCGGACAGCATCAACTGCCCCATATGACTTACGTCGAACAGACCCGCGTTTTCGCGCGTCCATAAATGTTCGGCCATGATGCCTTCATATTGGATCGGCATATGATAGCCGGCAAATTCGACCATGCGGGCACCGCGTGCCCGATGCCAGTCACCCAGCGGCAATTCCAATATTTCTATGGGTTCTAATTCTTCGTCGCTCATATCAATCCGTTCCAAGAGTCGCAGCGACAGACACCGGTTGATGCCTTATCTGCTACCCCCTCTGTCACGGATACCTGAGAGCTTTACCCCTTCGGTGGCCCACATAAGGTGAGCTCTTTCCAGAGTGTCGCAAAAGCCGAAGCGGTCCTTTTGCCTGAGAGATTCCGGGGCGGTTGCTCCTTCGGCGAACAGGCGAACCTGTCACTCTCCCGTTTCGTCAGCGACAAGTGTCCTTTGGCTACTTGGTTGGGGAGAGTCAACCGTCTAGCGGAGTGTGTAGACGAGAACCGGTGCAAAGGTGCGCGGGGTTTCGATCCAAATAATGCTTATCGGCGTTTTGTTTGCCGACTCCGTCACCCGCCGTTACGCGCTGGCCTCCTCATATCTGTTTGTCGCATAACGGTCGGTCATCCCGGCCAAAAAGTCGGCGATGTGGCGGCTGGCTTCCGGTTCTGTCGCGGGCATATTCTCTTGCCATTCCGCCGGCATCCGATGCGGATCTGCATGATACACTGCAAACAGCCGCGAAATAATGCTCTTGGCGTGATCCGCCGCATCCAACTGTGTCGGGTGGTGGTAAAGATTTGCGTACATGAATGTTTTCAGCACCCGCTCTTCTGCCGCCATCGCGTCAGAAAAGCCACCAATCATAATGCCCGCTTGACGCACATCATCGACGCTAGAAACTGCCAATTTACGAATGCGTTCGCGGGTCGCGCTGATCACATCGTTGACCATCGCTCCGATCTGCTCGCGGGTCAGTTCCCCGACCAGCCGGCGGGGTTTGACATTCGGGAACCGCGCCTCAATCCCCCGCCACCGCTCCGCGACGAACGGCAGTTCAAACAACTGATCGATATCGAGCAATCCTGCCCGTATGCCGTCATCAATATCATGATTGTCATAGGCGATATCGTCGCTAATCGCGGCGATTTGCGCCTCAAGCGACGGCCAGCTTCGCAAGTCCAGCTTGTGCCTGACATCCACTTGCGCCAGTGCCCAACCGGGATTTTCAACCGGCCCATTATGTTTAGCCAGACCTTCTAGCAATTCCCAACTCAGATTGAGCCCTGTCCACCCGGGATAGGGTGATTCAAGTTCGGTCAAGGTCCGAAGGGTCTGGGCATTATGGTCAAACCCGCCATAGGGTTTCATCGCTTCTTCAAGGGCATCTTCACCCGCATGACCGAATGGCGGATGCCCGATATCATGGGCCAGACACAATGCCTCGGTCAGATCTTCATTCAAACCCAATGCCCGTGCGATCGTGCGCCCGATTTGAGCAACTTCCAGACTATGCGTCAGGCGGACCCGATAATGGTCGCCATCCGGAGAGATGAATACCTGCGTCTTGTGCCGTAAACGGCGGAACGCAATGGAATGGATAATACGATCGCGATCACGTTGGAAGATGTTGCGGGGGCCGCGAATGTTATGCTCTGGTTCCGGATGGTATCGCCCCCGGCTCTTTTCAGGGTGGCATGCATAAGAAGCTAATGAAGTCATGCGCGGCTTATGCCGCTTCGCCATGGCAACTGCTAGCCGCTATTTTCCTTTTAGCGCGGTCACCACGACGCCATTTTCGCTTTTCCACATAAAGCCGTCGCCGCCAGCCTTTTTATAATCGGCTTCCCATTTCTTGGCGAGCTTCTGGTCTACGAAAGGACCGACGAGCAAACGGCTGGTTTTTCCCCATGATGAAGTCCAGCCCGAAGTTGATTTGTACAGATCAGGGTTCTTCTTGACAAATTTGCGATAATCAACGGCCAAAGCGCCCGCTTCTCCCGTTGCGATTTGAACCCAAAAACGGGCGGGACTGGGCGCTACGGCTTTGACCTTGGGTGCATTTTTCGGGTCCGTTTTTGGCATTTTTGCGGGATCTTCGGCAACCGCTATCTTTGGTGCTGCGGGTTTGATTTTCTTCAAATCAACTGCAACGGCGGAAGGTTTTTGTTCGCTTTCAGGTATTTCGATGGCACCGACAATTGCCGCAAGATCGAACGCCGCAGCAGCAGGCGACGGGGACACAGGCTGTGGAAACTGCGGTTGGTTCTGAACCGTCGCCCTGTTTGGTTCGCGAACGATCGGTTGAGCAGCCGGTACCAAAGGTTCAGGCGAAGGCCGTACCTCGACACTGGCCGGGGGCGGCGGTACCTTAACTTCGGTACCGCTGTTCTGGACGGGTAGTTCAACCTTTTGCAATGGCCGCGCGGTTTCAGGGGGTGGTAAAGCGGTCGACGTTACGCTGGTGATTTTCGATGTCGAAACTTCGGCAATCTTTGCCCTTGCCGTTTCTGTCCCCAGTCTACTCGTATCGGTTTTTGGAAGTTTGATCGCTTCAGGAATATTGGCAACGATGGCCTTTACTTGCTCGTCATCGCGGGCCTTGCGATCACGTCGGTTATCCACAGGTTTCGGCTTTTCAGCCGTCACCGGTTTTGCCGGTTTGATTCCGAAGGGATCTCCAGCTGGAATAAGACGGTTGTCATTTGGTTGCGATTGAACAGGGGGAATGGTAGAGGCGACCTTTCGCACCTGGTCGCTATCACGCCCGACATATTGACTTGCCGGAAAATGCCCGAGATGGATGGCCGCCGCCTGTTGTGCCCCGGTCAGGCTAGGCATCAATCGCAAATAGCGTTCCATCCGCTGCGCCGATTCCGCATCCATGAAACCCTGCGTAACCTGGGCAGATTCACGAAAATCTCCGCGGGCGGCCAATAGAAAAGCGCGGGCGCGCCATGCCGCAGCATTGTTTTTCTGGAGCAGCGGAACCAGCATGGCATCCGCCTCCGCCTTTTGCCCGGCCAGAGATATTGATATCGCGTGCCGAACGATCAAATCGTCGGAATTGGAAACGGTGCGCGCCAGTCGATAATCCTGTTGCGCCCGGGCAAAATTGCCCAAAAGGTCAAATGCAAGGGCCCGGTCGGCCGCAATCGACCGTTCGTTGATCCCCAGCCGAACTGCATCGTCGAACAGTCGCAGGGCCTCAAATGGATTTTCCGCCCACACCGTAGCCGCAGCGAGGCCAGCCACGATCCGCCCGTTATTGGGCCGCAGAGCATTGGCCCGTGTATAGAAATTCAATCCCGCATTCGCATCGCCCAAAATGAGTGCGGCACTGCCCGCGTCCGCCAACGCGTCGGCATCATTTGGACTGAGCGAAATACGACGCATCGCCGCACGCAATTCGGCCGCACCCGCCGGTTCGGCAATGGCGGGCTTGGCCGGCGCGGGCGCATCGGATTCCTCCAGACCATGTTCATCAACAGGTTGCGCGGTCGCCCCTGTCGCTAGCATCAGCATTGATATCGCCAAAAGCACAGGTAACATTGTCACATTCATACGCCCCTATGGTGTGACAAGCCGCCATTGGAAAGCAGCTCGATGGCCCGTTCCGTCCAATGGTTGCTTAAAAAAGGCAAAATGACGTCACCAAAGTCCTGCTTCAGAAAACAGCGCCGCCAAACCCCATTGGTATCACGCCCAAAGATCAGTTGTTACTTTGCCGATCTAGAAAGCGGGGGATGTTCAGACCACCGGCCGCACCCTCAGGCTTTGCCGCATCTTCTTCCTCTTCGGGCCGAGTCAGGCCGCGTGACAGGTTTGACATCCGTTCAAACAACGTCCCGCCAGTCGAAATACGCGGGGCCGGACGTTCCGGTGCAGGCGTAATGTCCGCCGCAGGTTCATAGGCGGGTATGGCCGCCTCAAGCTCAGCCTCGGCCTCGCCTTCGCCTTCGCCTTCGACAACATGCGCGTCGCCGAGCTCCAGCAAATCGTCGGAATCTTCGTCATGCCCCGATACCGGTGCCGATGCCAGATCTTCATATTCGGCATCCGAAACATGGTCACCGCCCGGTTCACTACCCGTTTCAGCAGGTGCGAAAGGGGTAGAATGGCTTACCTCGGCGACCTCAGGCTGAGGCGCTAAATCCATGACAGGCTCAGGCGCTACAACAGGTTCCGCAGGGCGGCTAAATGCAAAGGGGCGTGTGGCATGTGCACTGGGCGATGCTGCTGTTCCGTCATTGTCGATGCCCGTGGCAACGACAGATACGCGGATCTTGCCATTTAGATTTTCGTTAAATGCGGAACCCCAGATGATATTTGCGTCCGGATCAACCAGTTCGCGAATATGGTTGGCGGCCTCGTCAACTTCCATCAGGCGCATATCTTCGCCACCGGTGATCGAGACGATGACGCCCTTTGCACCCTGCATGGACACGCCGTCGAGCAGCGGATTTGCAATCGCCTTTTCGGCAGCCTCCAGCGCGCGGCCATCGCCTTCGGCCTCGCCAGTACCCATCATCGCCTTGCCCATTTCGTGCATGACAGACCGCACGTCGGCAAAATCCAGATTGATGAGGCCCGGCATGACCATCAGGTCGGTAATACCACGCACACCCTGCTGCAAAACTTCGTCCGCCAGCAAAAATGCCTCTTTGAAAGTCGTGTTCGGATTGGCCACGAGGAACAGATTCTGGTTCGGAATGACGATCAACGTGTCGACATGCTGTTGCAGTTCCGTAATCCCGGAATCGGCCGAGCGCATCCGGCGCGACCCTTCGAACAGGAAGGGTTTGGTGACAACGCCGACCGTAAGAATGTTCATTTCACGCGCTGCTTTGGCGATAATGGGCGCCGCACCGGTCCCGGTACCCCCGCCCATGCCCGCCGCGATGAAGCACATATGGCAACCGGCAAGCGCCGCCTTGACCTGTTCGATGGTTTCTTCAGCAGCCGCACGACCTACTTCTGGTCGCGAACCTGCACCAAGACCCTGGGTAATATCCGGGCCAAGCTGAATACGATATTCAGCAGGTGATGCGTTGAGCGCCTGCGCGTCCGTATTGGCAACGACGAAATCTACGCCTTCGACCTTTGCACCAATCATGTTGGCGACCGCGTTTCCGCCAGCCCCGCCGACACCAATGACAGCGATCTTTGGCTTTAATTCATCAACCACGGGTGGACCGATATTGATGCTCATGTCTACATCCCCCTAGCCATCATTGGCTCGTTAAAATTTTCACGCTTCTGACACAAAAGAGAACGGCGCACACTCGAAAATTAACCTTTTTGCACAGCTTTCTGTTAAAAATTCTCTCGAATGGCACGTTTTATCCGTTGGAGCAGATTTGGCATGCCGCCCACCATGTGTTCGCCATGCAATTCATAACCGGATTTCAGATCAACCCGATCAAATGCCGCATAGTGAATCAAGCCAACAAGCGTTGAAAAGGCTGGCCCCGAATGGGCGTCGGGTATTCCGCTCAAGCCCGACGGACGACCGATACGGACCGTCCGGCCCAGCGCGCCTTGCATATGTTCGGCAATACCCTTGAGTTCGGCGCCACCGCCGGTCAGAACGATCTGGTGGCTTGAAGGACCGGAAAAGCCCAGTGTTTTTAACGCCCGACCAATTTCATTCACAATCGCATCGACGCGCTGGCAAACCACGGCATTCAGCTGCGCCTTTGTAATTTTCGGGGCATGTGCACTGGCTTCATTGCCATTTTCGTCGGGTCCGACATCTAGGACTTCCTGATGGTCACGCGGACTGGTCAGGGCAGATCCGTGAAAGCATTTCAGCCGCTCGGCCTGCGCCCGCCGGATACCGAAGGCAGAGGCGATATCGTCGGTAATATCGGACGCGCCTTTTTGAATGGTTTCAAGACCGACCAGCATCCCGCCAATGAAAACCGAGACATTGGTGATGGCGGCCCCGAATTCGACCAATGCGACACCCAGCTCTCGCTCTTCAGACGTCAAACAGGCAAAACCGGTGGCAATAGGCGCAACGACAATGGATTCGACATCCAGATGGGCGGCACGCACCGTCATATCAATATTTCGGACGGGCGATTGATCGGCCAGGACAACATGAATATCGACGCCCAACCTGTCCGCATGCAAACCCACAGGGTTTGCAACACCGCCGACACCGTCGAGCGAATAGAGTGTCGGCTGAATATGAAGCGGCATTTTGCCGCCTGTGTGAATATTGGCCCGGCCCGCTTGTAAAAGCTGATCCACATCGTCCTGCGTGATACGATCCCCACCCAGCTCGATTTCGACGGGTGCAAGCAAACTGTCCAACCCGCCCGATGACATACCGACCCACACACGTTCGATATTGATGCCGGCTATCCGCTCGGCCTGTTCAACGGCATGGCGCACCGACAGTTCAGCCTGTTCGATATCGGCAATACAGCCGCGGGTAACGCCACGGCTTTCGCGCTGACCTGTACCCAAGACCAGCAATTCGCCACTATCGGTTTGCCCCGCGATAAGGGCAGACACCTTGGACGACCCGATATCAATGGCCGAAATCAATTTTTCAACGCGCGCCGCCTTCATGCCTGGGTCCCGCTATTTGTAGAATCAGGGCCGCTGGTTTCCGTCGTTACCGGCTCCGCCTTTGGCACTTTTCGAAAATAGGCACGTTCAGGATCGCGCAAGTCGAAATGGATGATATCGCGGCCAAGCAAGCGATGGATACCATCCATCCGTGCAAAATTCAGCAAAGCTTCGGCAGCGGCGCTTTCCCCTTCTGGCAAGGCAAGGGTTTCACCGCTTTTGAACTTAAGATCCCACCGTCGGTTCCCAATCCAGCTCGCACCGGAAATCTGGGCCTTAAGCGCGCTTGCTTTGTCCAGCAACGCGTTCAACGCGATGGCATGTTGGTTGGCATCGGCACCGTTCAAAATCGGCAATGTGCCTGCATCGCCCGGCTGAACATTTTCAAGCACATTGCCTCGGGCATCGATGAGCGAATATTTCCCGTCCCGTTGCCACACCGCCGCAGGTTTGCGTTCCACAATCTCCACCGCCAATGTATCCGGCAAACGGCGTGAAACCCGTGCATCTTCGATCCAGCCATATTGCAACAGATCGGCGCGCACCTTGTCAATATCGACCAAAGGCATGGCCCGATCCTTTTCCGCCAGTACCAGATCATAAACCTTTAGCTGATCGACGCGTTCCATGCCGGTGACTTCGACCCGTTGAACCTGAAAACCGGCACGGGCGGCGATTTCCGAATACTGCAGATAGGCGGCGGTTGTAATTCCCGCCCATTGTGCAGCGGCAAAGGCAAGGACCGTCAATGCAGCGATTATCAGCCAAGTAGTCGCACGCTGAATATCTTCTTCGGAAAAAGGTAAGGCACGTAACGCCCGGTCCATGACGGAAATCTGCTGCACTTTTTGACGCGGCCTCGGCGGCTGGGCATTGCGCCGTACATTTGATTTGCGGGTTTTGGTGGCCATTATGCCAACGCCTCTTTCACAATCATATCGACCAGTTGTTCATAGCTGATGCCGACATATCTGGCCTGCTCCGGCACCAGGCTCAAGGGCGTCATGCCCGGCTGGGTGTTGGTTTCAAGGACGAATATGCCGTCCAAGCCCAATTCATCGTCCCAACGAAAATCGGTACGGGATGCGCCTTTGCAGCCCAGTAACCGGTGCGCTTTCAATGCCATGTCCATCATGGTTCGGGCTGTATCTTCGGGAATTTCAGCCGGGCAGACATGTTCGGTCAAACCATCGGTATATTTGGCATCAAAATCGTAAAAGCCGCTTTTGGGTTTCAATTCTGTAACACAAAGCGCCTTGTCGCCCAAAACAGCGACAGTCAGTTCCCGGCCCTTGATAAATGGTTCGGCGAGCAATGAACCAAATTCCTGCCAAGGCCCTGTTGCGTCCCGCGAAATCGGGTTACCGTAATTGCTGTCCGTTTTGACAATAGCAACGCCGACCGAACTGCCTTCATTGACCGGTTTTAACACATAGGGCCGAGGCAAAGGGTCGCCGGAAAACAGGCTTTCGCTGTCAACAATCGTTCCTTTGGGCATGGGTATACCGGCTGGAACCAGTCGCTGCTTTGTCAGTTCCTTGTCGATTGCGATTACCGACGTCACCATCCCGCTATGGGTATATTTTATACCCATGAGGTCGAGCATTCCCTGCACGCTGCCATCCTCACCGGGAACACCATGCAATGCGTTGAACACGACATCCGGACGCAAGGCTGTCAAAACCTGCGCGACATTGCGATCCATATCGACGCGGCTGACCCTATACCCGCAATTTTCCAAGGCATCGGCCACACCATTGCCGCTCATCAACGATACGGGCCTTTCGTTCGACCATCCGCCCATAAGCACCGCTACATGTATTGACCCACTCATTTCGCCACACCCACGCGCTGAATTTCCCATTGCAGATCGATGCCCGATTTGGCCTTGACCCGGCGGCGGACTTCTTCGCCCAAGTCCTCGATATCGGCGCTGCTCGCATCGCCTGTGTTTATCAGGAAATTGGTGTGCTTTTCCGAAACCTGTGCACCGCCGATCTGCAGCCCCCTGCACCCTGCTTCATCAACCAATTGCCACGCTTTGTGCCCGTCGGGGTTTTTGAATGTCGAACCACCGGTTTTCGACCGCAATGGCTGCGATGCTTCGCGCGAGTCCGAAATCCGGTCCATCTCAGCCTGAATATCCGCAGGCTCGCCCCGCTTGCCCTTGAAGCGGGCGGCGACCACAATGGCACCTTCGGGCAATTCGGAATGGCGATAGCTGTAATGAAGGTCCGTCACAGCAAGTGTGCGAAACTGGCCGTCGCGCAGCACGATGTCGCAATCCACCAAAATATCTTTCACTTCCCCGCCATAGGCGCCGCCGTTCATGCGAACAAAACCGCCAACGGTGCCCGGAATAGATCGTAGAAATTCCATGGCTGCGATCCCGTTATCGCGGGCGGTAGACGACACAAGAATGCCCGATGCGCCAGCGCCGCAATCCAAAGTGACATCATCGGTTTTTGTGACCTTTGCAAAGGCCTTACCGAGGCGGACGACAACACCGCGGACGCCGCCATCGCGGATAATCAGATTGGACCCGAGCCCGAGCGGCATGACGTGTTCCACCGGATCAAGGTCACGCAAAAAGGCTTGAAGATCATCCAGATCTTTAGGTTCGAACAGATATTGCGCCGCACCACCGGATTTGAACCACACCAGCGGGGCCAATGGCGCATTTACCGTCAGTTTTCCGGCCACCTTTGGAAGTTCGGCTATACTCATCCGCGCGCAGCCCTGATTGCTTCGGCAAGGCCAGCCGCCCATTTTGTTATGTCACCGGCGCCCAGACAGACGACCATATCCTTGTCCTGAACAATTCCCGCCAATTTTGTGGCAAGATCGGCGGCATCGCTGATGGTCGCGGCGGAACGATGGCCGCGCGCTTTGATACCGTGGACCAATGCTTCGGAATCCACGCCCTCAATCGGCATTTCGCCGGCGGCATATACAGGGGAGATAAACACCATATCGGCATCGTTAAACGCTTGCTGGAAATCGTCCATATGGTCCCGCAGTCGAGTGAAGCGGTGCGGCTGTGCCACGGCGATCACCCTGCCCTGCGCGCCTTCACGCGCGGCAGACAATACTGCGCGAATTTCGACGGGATGATGGCCATAATCGTCAATGATGGTGACGCCATCGATTTCGCCGACTTTGGTGAAGCGCCTTTTGACGCCCCCAAATTTGTCAAAGCCATGGGCAACGGCCTCGTCGCCCATGCCCATCTCCAATCCGACGGCGATCGCGGCCAAGGCGTTTTGGACATTGTGCCGTCCGGGCATGGGCAGTTCGACACCGATAATCGACCGTTGCGACCCATCACGGGCGCGGACAACTACATCGAAGCGGTTGCCGCCGGGGAAAGGCGTTACATTTTCACCACGAATATCGGCCTGCGCGGAAAACCCATAAGTAATGATCCGCCGGTCGCGTATCTTCGGCAAAATGGCCTGCACCTCAGGGTGATCGAGGCACATGATGGCGGCACCATAAAAGGGAACATTTTCGACAAATTCGACAAAGGCTTCCTTGATGGCGTCAAAGCCGCCATAATGGTCGAGATGCTCGGGATCGATGTTGGTGACAACGGCAATTGTGCCGTCCAGCCGCAGAAAGCTACCGTCGCTTTCATCCGCCTCGACCACCATCCAGTCGCTCGCGCCTAGACGAGCGTTGGAACCATAGCTGTTGATGATGCCACCATTGATGACGGTGGGGTCAATGCCGCCATGGTCCAGCATCGCGGCGATCAGCGACGTGGTGGTCGTCTTTCCATGTGTCCCGGCCACGGCAACCGTATTTTTCAGACGCATCAGTTCGGCCAGCATTTCTGCACGGCGGACCAATGGTATGCGGCGTTCCAACGCTGCGTCGCGCTCGGGATTTCCCGCTTTGACCGCGGTCGAAGTCACGACCACGGCCGCATCGCCGAGATTGTCGGCACTATGACCGATCATAACCTTGATACCCAGTTTGCGAAGGCCGTCGATAACATAGCTGTCGGCCATATCCGACCCTTGGACCGTATAGCCCAGATTGTGCATCACTTCGGCGATGCCGGACATGCCAATGCCGCCAATACCGACAAAATGGATGGTGCCGATGTCGTTCGGGACGCCCTTCATTGCGCCATGTCCTTGGCGAGCGCGGGCGATGGCGCAAAGCCCGAAGACTTATCCGCTTTTGGCTTAATGATGTGCATGATGGGGGCTTTTCCAAAGGATTCGACCAGATCAGCCAGGTCGGAAACCGCCAGCGGTCGGCCACAGCCTTTCGCCGCTTTGGCCGCATTTTCAAGCGCACCGGGTTCCAATGCGATTTTCTGGATCTGCTTGGCCAGCTCAACGGGTGTAAAGCTGGCTTGTGCAATCGCGCGTGCGCCGCCTGCGTGCACCATTTCCTTCACATTATAGCTTTGGTGATTGTCCGTTGCGCTGGGCAGCGGAACCAATATGGCGGGGCGTCCGGCGCAGGTCAGTTCTGCAATCGTCGAGGCCCCTGCCCGCGCGATGACAAGATGCGCCCAGCCCAGCCGCTCGGGCAGGTCGGGCAGATAGGTCGCAAGCTCTGCCGGGATTTCATGCGTCGCATAAGCCTGCCGCACCGCATCAATATCTTCGGCACGGCATTGCTGGGTTACTTGCAAACGGCGGCGAAGGTTCAGCGGCAATCGCGCAAGGCCATCGGGAACGACATCCGACAAAATCGTCGCGCCCTGGCTACCGCCGGTGACGAGCACGCGGAAGATGCCGTCAGCCGACATCGGGGGATAGGGCTGATCGCGAAGGGCCAACACCTCTTCGCGCACCGGGTTACCGATCAGATGGACCTTGTCCTGATAACGGGGTGACAGGCGCAATATGTCGGGATAGGCTGTCGCAATCGCGTTGACCTGCCGTGCGGTGAAGCGGTTGACGCGGCCTAGCACAGCATTTTGTTCATGGATGATGGTGGGCACATTTTCCGCAAATGCGCCAAGTAGCGCGGGAAATGCGGGATAGCCGCCAAAGCCGATGACCGCGCTGGGTTCAAAACTGTCATACAGGCGGCGCGCCATCAATCGACCTTGGGCAATTGCCCTGACACCGGGCAGCCAACTTCCGGGATTTCTGGTAATGCGCCCTGCGGGCAAGATATGCGTTGCAATCTTGTCCGGTGCGCCGGGAATCTTCGCCCCCCGCTCATCCGTGATAAGCGCAACATGGTGGCCGCGGTGCAGCAATTCCTGCCCCAAGGCGAATGCCGGGATGAGATGACCGCCAGTACCACCGGCGGCGAGGACATAGTGCCGTGAAATGCTCATGGCGTCTGTCCCTTCACCATATAGGCCGACCGGTCAAGATACGGGTTGCGCTTCGTCAGTGCCAGTATGAGACCGCATGTTATCGACAGCGCCAAAATCGACGACCCGCCATAGCTGATAAAGGGCAAGGTCATCCCCTTGGAGGGAAACACGCCGAGGTTCACCGCCATATTAATCATCGCTTGGCCGCAAAACTGCGCCCCCAAACCAGTCACGGCAAGAACAACAAACTGATCCTTTTCATCGAGCAGCCGGATAATGATCCGTACAAGTATGGCGAAGTACAAAATGGCAATCACCATACAGGCCAGCAATCCAAATTCTTCCCCGATAACCGAAAATATATAATCGGTATGTCCCTCCGGCAGGGTATATTTTTTGGTTCCCAAACCCGGCCCCAAACCGACAAAACCGCCATTGGTCAATGTCGCCATCGCCATTTTATCGTGCGTCAAACCTTCTGTTCCAAATATCCAGGCATCGATACGCTGTGTTGCCACGGGATAGAAATTATAGGCCAAAACCAAGCCAACAACTCCGACGATGATCAACCCCCAAAGACGCGATGCAGGAACACCCGATACCATCATCAATGCAAACCAGGTGCCCGCAAACAGGATCGTCTGCCCAAGATCAGGCTGCGCCATAAGGAACAAGCAGACCAGGCCGGTGACAAAGCTGCTTATCAACCGCACGGGCAATGAAGGATCTTTTAAGCGCCAACTGATAACCCAGGCCATTGTGACTGCAAAAAAAGGCTTCAAAAATTCCGAAGGCTGAAGCCCTGCGAAACCAGCCCCGATCCATCTTTGCGACCCGTTTACCTCTCTTCCAAACAAAGGTACCAATGCCAAGGCCACGAAAAACAGGCAAAACCCAACGACCGCAAACCGCCGCGCTTGTTCGCGCGGATACATTGATATGACCAATATCAATGGCACACCTGCAAACACCCACATCAATTGGCGATAAAAGAAATAAAAGGAATTGAGCTGGGTCGTGTTCGACGACAGACGATGGGCACCGGCTGGCGAGGCTGCCGCGACCGCCAACAGACCGATAGCGATCAATACCATCATAAGAGACAGCAAAACGCGATCCAGTTCCCAAAACCAAACACCCAAGGGTGAACGGTCGCCGCGTCCTAACCGGTTGGCAAATCCGATCTTGCCGGTTTTTGCAGCCAACACCCAAGGAACTTCGCCGCGATCACCTTTCATAAAGCCTCGACAATCGCCTTGAACGCATCACCGCGCGCTTCAAAGTCTTTGAACTGATCGAAAGACGCGCAAGCAGGTGATAACATGATAACATCGCCTGGCAGCGCTTGCGCCGCAGCAGAATGAACCGCAGCGCCCATCATTTCGCTGCTTTCGACCGGCACATAGGGTGACAATAATTTTGTAAACATCGGTCCCGCTTCACCAATGGTGTAGGCTTTGACCACATGACCGAAATTCGGGATACATTCATCGAGATTATCGCTTTTGGCCAAGCCACCTACAATCCAGTGCACGCGCGGATAGGCGGCCAATGCAGGTGCCGTTGAGGCCGCATTTGTTGCCTTGCTGTCATTGACGAACAGAACACCGTTTCGTTCTTTCACAACCTCCATGCGGTGCGCCAGTCCTTTGAAACTCCGCAATGCAGGACGCCATTGCGCTTCGGTCAAGCCAAGCGATTCGACCAGAGCGACCGCGACCGCGATATTCTGCAAGTTATGCGGACCCTGCAAGGACGGCCATTCCAATTGCCCATCGAGTTTTTCAGGGTCCGCCAAATGGACGAAGTCTGTGCCTCGACGTTCAAGTACTTCGCTATAAATTCGGGCCGTATCTTCGTCGCCCTTACCAAAAACCGAATGCTGTTTCGCGGTCTGCATGTCAAACAGCCGGGCCTTGGACCGAAAATAGGCTTCACATCCGTCATATCGGTCCAGATGGTCCGGCGACAGATTTATAAGCGCCGCAGCGTCGCATGCCAGACTTTTGGTGAGATCGATCTGGTAACTCGACAGCTCAAGGACATAGACCCCACCCGCAGGTAGTGGCACCTGTGACAAGATTGGCAACCCGATATTGCCCCCCATTCGCGCCGGAAGCGCTGCGCTTTTCAAAAGATGATGAACCAGTGCCGTCGTTGTGGATTTACCATTTGTTCCGGTAATACCGACCACACGGTGCGGCGGCAAATCCGCCCTTGCCATAGAGAATAGCTCTATGTCCCCAATCAATGGGATGCCCTGCGCCCTTGCCTTTTCGGCAATGGGGTGGCGATTTATCGGAACGCCCGGGGACACGACGATAGCGGCATAGCCAGACAGGTCGGTACCCAACGGATCGGCAATCGTAGCAATATCGGCCACTTTGGCGCGCGCGCCTTCATCATTGTCCCACGCCAAAATGTCGGCCCCGCCTGCGACAAGCGAACGCGCCGCTGCAAGGCCCGAGCGCGCGAGGCCCAAAAGAGCAAATTTGCGGTTTTTAAAGGCCGAACTGGTAATCATCTGAGCTTGAGGGTTGATAGACCCGCAAGCGCCAGAACGAAAGCCACAATCCAGAAACGGATGACAACGGTTGGCTCTGACCAGCCAAGCTGTTCGAAATGGTGATGGATCGGCGCCATTCGGAAAATACGTTTGCCGGTGCGCTTGAACCAGAACACCTGGATGATGACCGACAAAGCCTCCACGACGAAAAGGCCCCCGATGATAGCCAGCACAAATTCATGATGTGCGACTACGGCAATCGCCCCAAGCGTGCCGCCAAGTGCGAGGCTTCCGGTGTCGCCCATGAACACCGCCGCTGGTGGGGCGTTGAACCACAGAAATGCCAAGCCCGCGCCAACAATCGCGCCGCACAGCATCGCCAGATCGCCTGCCCCAAGGTAAAAGGGAATGCCAAGATAGGCGGCATATTTGGCGTTACCGACCATATAAACAATCAACATGAAGGCGATGGAGGCGATAATGACTGGCATCGTGGCCAAACCATCAAGGCCATCAGTGAGGTTAACCGCATTGCCAAAGGCTACAATAACAAAGGCTCCGAAGGGCACATACCACCAGCCCAGATCGAGCACCGGACCATTTACAAAGGGTAGATACAACATACCGCCCGACTGCCAGACGATTAAAGACACCGCCACACCCGCGATAGCAAATTCAAAAAGCAGACGGACTTTGCCCGAAACGCCTTTATGGCTGCGCTTTTTGACCTTGTCATAATCGTCCATGAACCCGACAATACCAAAACCTGTCATGACCAATAGGCACGCCCACACATAGATGTTTTCAAGATTCATCCACAAAAGCATCGAGGTTGATATCGCAATCAGGATCATGAGGCCGCCCATCGTGGGCGTTCCTACTTTGGCCAGATGCGTTTGTGGGCCATCGCTGCGGATGGGCTGCCCCTTACCCTGACGGACACGCAACATTCCGATGAATTTCGGTCCAATAAGCAGGCCGATCACCAGCGCTGTTGCCACAGTGGCACCTGAACGGAAGCTCAAATAACGCAGCAAGTTGAAAATACCGGGAAACCCTAGATATTCTGCCAATAAATAGAGCATCAGTTTTTCCCACCCACCAATTCACTGACAATCGCCGAAAGCCCCATGCTGTTGGAGCCTTTGACCAAAATTGTATCGGATTCACGCATATTGCTCTTGAGAAGTTCCAGAGCATCGTTTGCAGTGGCGCAATGCGCGAATTCGTGCAGCCCCTCAACCCCCGCTTTCAACCGCTCGGCAAGAATTTGCATCTCTTCACCGACTAAAATTGTAAAATCTACTTTTGCCGATGCCAAAGGTCCGACCAGGTCGAGATGGTAATCGCGGCTTTTGTCGCCCAATTCCCTCATTGCGCCCAACACCGCAATTTTGCGACCTGCTACCTTTCCGAGTTCGGCCAAAGTCGCGGCCATTGATGCCGGATTTGCGTTATAGCTTTCATCAATGAGCAATGCAGTGCCGTGTTGCACCATGATAGGGTGGCGTGCGCCGCGTCCTGCCAGTCCGCCCATTTCGGCCAACGCCAGACCAGCCGCTGCAATATCTCCACCAACTGCTTCGACGGCGGCCAATACGGCAAGGGAATTGGAAATCCAATGCTCACCGGATTGCGAAAGGCCATAGCATAGCGCGCCATCGGGCAAGCGCGCCGTTATTAAAGTTTCACCATTTTTGCCTTCCACATGGTCGAGCAAGCGGACATCGGCTTCTGAAGCAAAGCCGAAACTTACAACATGGCTGGCATGAAGGTCCGCCGCTTTCCGCAACCGCAAATAATGCCGATTGTCACGCGGTATGATAGCAGTGCCATTTGCGAGCAAACCCTCAAATATCTCCGCCTTGGCGTCGGCTATTCCGCTTTCGTCTTTGAAAAACTCGATATGCGCGGGCGCGATGGTCGTGATGATCGCGGCATGCGGGCGAACAAGTGCGGTAAGCTGCCGAAGCTCGCCTGCGTGGTTCATTCCCATTTCGAAGATACCGAACACCGTATCGCGTGGCATACGCGCAAGACTAAGCGGGACACCGACATGATTGTTATAACTTTTGACCGAGCGATGCGCCTTGCCGCGCGACGAGCGATCAAGCGCAGCAAACAGCGCCTCTTTGGTTCCGGTTTTACCGGCGGACCCGGTTACACCAATCACCTGGCCGCCCATGCGCGCGCGCGACGCATGGGCCAAAGCGTTCAGCGCATCAAATGTATCGTCCACAAGTATATGGGGGAAATTGACAGGCGCGCTGACTATTGCACCGGCAGCCCCGTTGGCAAATGCCTTGTCGACAAACAGGTGACCGTCCGTAGCCTCGCCTTTTAAGGCAAAAAATAAATCGCCAGCCCCGATTTCACGGGAATCAAAGGCAACGCCATTGGCATCAAATGCACCGGACGCTTGCCCTCCTAATGCCGCCATCAATTCTGAATGGGTCCAAAGTGGGCTCATGCCGCACACTCCCGCGCCACTTCGACATCGTCGAACGGTAAAATACGGTCCATTATGATCTGGCCCTGTTCATGCCCTTTGCCGGCAATAAGGACGATGTCATCGGGCTCGGCATGTTCGATAGCAAAAGCAATCGCATAGCGGCGGTCGCCAATGTCATGTGCTCCGGGGGCACCCGCCATGATGTCGGCACGTATTAGGCTTGGGTCTTCACTTCGCGGATTATCGTCGGTGACGATGGTGATATCGGAATCGGCAACGGCGATAGCGCCCATTTCGGGTCGCTTGCCCTTGTCTCGGTCCCCGCCTGCACCAAAAACGGTGATAAGCTTGCCCTTGGTATGCGGGCGCAGGGCGGCAATGGCGGCTTTCAACCCGTCTGGCGTATGGGCATAATCGACATAAACGGGCGCGCCGCTTTTGGTTATTACAGCCCGCTCAAGGCGACCGCGCACCGGTTGCAGGCGCGCGATATGTGCAAGCACATCATCCACATTGCCGCCACTGGCCATCACAATTCCCGCAGCGACCAACACATTGGCGGCTTGATAAGCCCCGATAAGCGGCAGCTTGACCTTCGTCACATCGCCCTGAATTCTCAGTTCGAGCGTTTGCCCCAATTGCGTGGGCAGACGCGACAACATCTGTATGTCCCGGCCATTTTCGCCAACGGTAATCAGCCGGATTTCCCGCTTCTTTACCCGCGCGATCACCTTGTCGGACCATGCGTCATCTGCCCAGATCACCGCAGTTCCATTTGCATCAACGACGTCATCAAACAGCCTCATCTTGGCTTCGAAATAGTCGTCCATCGTGCCGTGATAATCGAGATGATCCCGGCTCAAATTGGTAAATGCAGCGACCGATACCGGCACACCTTCACTGCGATATTGCGACAGGCCATGGCTGGACGCTTCGAAGATTGTGTGGGTCACACCTTCGCGCGACAGGCCCGCCATATTCGACAGAAAGGTCACAATATCCGGGGTAGTCAGCCCGGTCTTCGCTTGATCGGAAGCCGTAGTGATTCCTAGCGTTCCGATGGACGCGGCGTGATGTCCGTCCATCCGCCACAATTGCCGCGTCAGCTCGGCAGTGGAAGTCTTACCATTTGTGCCCGTCACCGCGGCGATATTTTGCGGGAAAGGCCGGAAATATTTCGCTGCCAGTTGCGCGAATAGGCGCCGTGGAACGGTGTCGGCTATATGGACGGCACCTGACACTTTTGCCTCAGGGCGCGCAACAATGGCGATCGCACCGGCAGCGATAGCTTCGTCGATGAAATCTTCACCGTTGAAGGCCGCGCCTTGAAATGCTCCGAATATTGTTCCCGGTGCAATTTTCCTATGGTCTATGGCAAAACCGGTGACAGTTTGTTCGGCGGCTGTACCGTCCAGATCGGTCAGCAATTGTCCCAGCCGCATTATTACTCTCCCTTTGCCTTCCACAATAAAGGCATCAGTTCCGAAACATCAACATCGCGCTTCATATCGGGGATTATGCCCAACAAAGGACCGATACGCGTAATGGTTTTCTGTACGACAGGCGCGGCAGTGTAGCCCGCTGTCCGCTGAAAACTTGCTTCAGCCGTCCCTTTTGGTTCATCCAACATGGCCAATACGATGTAACGCGGATTGTCCATCGGGAATGCAGCGGCAAAAGTTGCCACCACCAAATTGCGGCTATAGCCACCTACGCCGGGTTTTTCAGCTGACCCTGTTTTTCCACCAACACGATAACCAAGCGCGTCGGCCTTGCGTCCGGTGCCGTCGACGACGATCATCCGCATCAACTGGCGCATCCGTGCGCTTGTCGCCGCCGAAAAGACCCGCTTTCCGGGAATTTTGGCATTTGCACTGGTTTTGAACATGGTGGCGGGACGATATATTCCGCCGTTCACCATAGCCGCATAGGCGCTCGCCAAATGGAGCGGTGTCACGGCGATACTATGGCCATAACCGACGGTCATATTCGTCAGCCGCCCCCATTTTTTAGGGTAAAGCGGCATCGCCTTTTCCGCCAATTCGATATCAGGACGTGCATTGAAATGCATTGTCCGCAGCATGGCGTCCATTCGCTGCGCTCCAAGATTGTCGGCAATCTGTGCGGTGACGATGTTTGAACTATGTACCAAAGCTTCTGGTGTATTGAGCCAACGACCCGATGGATGGGTATCCCGGATTTTGAAACCACCAATTTCGAGTGGCTTGGTCGCGTCATAACGGATGGAGAGATCGCGCACCGTACCTGCGTCAAGCGCAGCAGCAACCGTCAATGGTTTGAATGTCGAACCCAGTTCATATACCCGATTGGTCACATTATTGGTCTGACGGGAAATCGGATAGCGCCCTTCTACGATGGTTTCCCCTAGGTCGGGGATATTTGCGAATACTGGCCGGTTCGGGTTAAAAGAGGGAAGCGTGGCCATCGCCACGACTTCGCCGGTCTGTACGTCAAGGACAATTCCGGCCGCACCTTTTGCACTGTTCGATCTCATGCCGGACAGCAATTCGCTTTCCAATGCCGCTTGCACACGAACGTCCAGCGCCAGATTCAGCGGCTTCGACCGCGTTGCCGGGTTACGAAGATGATCATTCATCACCCGCTCCATACCCATGGCACCTTTGCCATCACGATTCACAAAACCCAGCACATGGGCCGCCATATCATGTTGAGGGTAAAGCCGGGTGGCTTCACGCGGAAATTCGATGGCAATTTCACCAAGATCATGAACCTGCCGCACCTGCTCCGGCAATGCCCGTTTACGCAGATAGCCCGGCTTGTCCGCACTCAGCTTTGCATAAAATTCGGCGGCCGAGGTATCGGAAAATATTGCGGCAAGCTGGCCTGCCAGCTCCCTTTTATCACCCAATAACTGGTCCGGCTTCACCCATATGGCATAGCCATAGATGCTGCGCGCCAACGGAACACCGTTCCGGTCCACAATATCGCCACGATCAGGGACATATTCGGTATTTGTCGCGCCATATGCGCGCGAACTTTCGAACAAGGCCAATGTCGCCAAGCGTCCGATAAGCAAAAGAACGAATAGTCCAAAAATCGCAAGCAACACCAACAGTCGCCAAAAACCAAGCGCCTCAAAAGGCGGGGTACCTATTCCGCTTTTACGGGTCGTTGTCCGGGCGGCCAAAATAGTCATAGGCCTTTACGTTCCCTGTCGGCCTTGGCAGCAATGTCGCGCATCAGATCATCAGACAGCAATTTTTCGTCCATCCGGGCAAGCCGCTCCGTGCGGCTTTGCTCTACCTTTGGTTTTTGGACAGCGGGTACCGGTTTTTCGGCGATCACGATTTCGAAGCTGGAACCCGTGTTTTGCGACGCCGCGTTGGATTTACCCGCATTCACCAACCCGGAAGGCTGTTCGTTTACGGCAACCATCACAGGTTTGGTTACCGGCATATCGGAACCCAATCCAGCAAGGGCCGCTTCTCCATCCACAAATTGCGCGGCCGTTGGCGGGGCATAGCCGTAAAGCAGCTCATTCCACTCTTCGAGTTGCTGTAAACTCGCACGGGTCCGTATTTCGGCCTGAAGAAAGCTGATCTCGCGCTTTGTATCCAATATCTGGCGATCCACCGCAATCAGATCGCTATGGACCGCAGCGACGTTGAGCGACAGCGGGTAAAGAAGGATAGCCACCATGAAAACCAGCGCCAACCAACCTAAATTCTTCAATCGCTTCATGGCGAGGCTCATGCTGCCATTCCTCCTTCGGCCCATGCGGGCGCTGCTGTGCGGGTTGCTGTTCTTAACGTGGCAGAACGTGCCCGCGGGTTTCTGGTGAGTTCCGCCTCAGATGGACGGACGGCCTTGTCTGCTTTTTCGAAAGTGGATGCAGGGCCAGCATTTGCGACCACCGGAATATGCCTGGACCCTGCACCCTCCGCGCCACTTCTGCGGCGCAGAAACTGTTTCACTATCCGGTCCTCAAGGCTGTGAAATGTTACCACAGCCAATCGACCGCCGGGCTTTAACAACCGCTCAGCCGCCTCTAACCCGCCTGTCAGTTCGTCAAGTTCGCGATTTATGTGAATGCGGATGGCCTGAAAGGCGCGTGTTGCAGGGTCCTTGGGCGCACCCGGCTTGTGACCGACGGCCTTGCGGACAATCGTCGCCAATTGCGCGGTTGTCTCTATTGGACGAGCGGCAACAATGGCCCGTGCGATCCGGCGCGAGCGATGATCTTCGCCATAGCGGTAAATAATGTCGGCGATGTCGGCTTCGTCCGCATCATTGACAAAATCGGCGGCGGTCATGCCGTCCTGGGCCATCCGCATGTCGAGCGGACCGTCCTTTTGAAAGGAAAAGCCACGTTCAGCGCGATCAAGCTGCATCGAAGAAACGCCGATGTCGAGCACCACGCCATCAACTTCAGTGATGCCATCGGCGAGCAGCACATTGTCCAAATCTGAAAAGCAGGCCGAGTAAAGACGCAGAGCGCCTCCACTGCGGCCTGCAAGTTCAACACCTTCAGACAGCGCATCGGGATCACGGTCAAACGCATAAACGCGCGCGCCGCCAGCCAGTATCGCTTGGCTGTATCCTCCTGCACCAAAGGTGCCGTCCACAATCTCTGATCCAGGGGTGATGGCCAGAGCGTGAATTACTTCATCCAACAAAACGGGAATATGTGGCGGCTGCGCGGTCATTTTTCGCGCTTTCCTGCCTGGGCAAGCCAATATAGAAGTTCGTCCTTGACTGCGTTGTAACCATCGGGCGCTTCGGCCAGGAAGACGTCCGGATTCCACAGCATGAAATGGGTGGTTGCCCCAAAGAAAAAGGCGCGATCTTCGATTTTTCCAAAATGTCGTAACATAGGGGAAAGCACAAAACGGCCACTGGCTTCAAAGTTCGTTTCGAATATCGAAGATGCCGTGACACCGGCCAATTCGCGGTCAAATTCGACGCCCCGGTTCAACGCGCTCTGCCATTGCGCCTCGACATCTGCCCGTAATTTCAAACGCTCCGCGCCACCAAATCCGATTAAGCAGGGCAGCTTGGGGTGGCGTGATATGCATACCGAATTTGCGCCGCTCGAAGCCTGAACACTGTCCCGTAGTTCCGCAGGTATGGTCGCACGGCCTTTGGCGTCGACTGTCGACACCCCTGAACCTGCATAGACCACCAATCCTGACACGACGTTAATCCACCCTCAACAACAGGGCGCAGATCTCCGATCACAGCGACAGGTAATCGCCATGCGGACGCCGGAACGACCGTCAGAATCAGGAATCCACCCCTTGGACAACTGGGCATACCAAGGGATTTTATGGATGAAAAGAGGGAATTTATGGATAAATAGTCAGAAAACTGGATATATCACTGTTTTTAAACATTTTTATCGCAAATATTTTTACTTGGAGCAGGATTTACTGGGTCATAGCGCTTATCCCGCCTCCGGTTCGAAGTTTCAAAATCAGGCTTTCGACCCATTTCACGTTCGGGAATTCGTCGGTGCCTGTCACCATTCGAACGCCCTGCCCCTCCCAATACACGGAATCGAGCAAATCAGCGTCGGCGACAAGCAACGCCCTTCCCTTGCCGATTTTACAATCAGCCAAAATCCTTTGCTCCAGAATTTGGCATTTTTCAGGACCACCATCAGCCTTAGCCAGCCATTCACCAGGAGTTTGCGTGCGAAGAGTCAAATCGTTGATTTCCAACAATATAACAGCTTGCTGCTCGGTCATCGGCAAAACAAGTTCTATCCCCCAATGCGAAAATAAGGGTGACAGCAGGCTGGTAAAAAGCGGGCGTCTTTTGTCTCCGATTGGATATAAACTGCCCCATTGCAGCGCCGGATCGGCCAGTATCAATAGACGTCCGCCGGCGCGGACCCAGTCGTCCAGCTTAACAAGCTCTGCCGGGGCAAGTGCCCGGGGTTGTGCCAGGACCAACACATCAATGGCCTGACGATCCAATGCGGTAAAATCGTCCATCGGTATGATCGTATATTGCTGTTCCAACCGGGCAAATGCGGGATGCGCTTGTGCATCCGAGGCAAGGTCGGCCTCAATCCCGCCTTCACTCCATTGCAGAGGCAAGGTCGTCATCAGCCCGATGGAGGGTTTCACCCCATCAGCCTCGTTTTGAAAATAGCGCATGGCCGAAAGGAAAAATATTAACCCCAGAACAAGCAGCAACCCGACCAGCAGGCGCTTTTGCGCGCCAGTACGCGATGAAATGGCCAGATTAGTCAATCGCATTACTATTGCGCGCGACCCTGAACCTGCCTTATCGATTGCGCCGGTTCATCCAACGCTTTTTCAGCGCCATCATCTTTGGCAATGGGTGTCACGCCAAGTTCGGCCAGAGGTTCGTCGGGCGGTGTTGCGGGGTCGGAATTCGGTGCGGTACCATTTGAATTTGCAACAGATTCAGGACCGGTTTGTACCCGGTCAAGCACCATGGTTGCAAGACTGACAAATAAAAGGACGACGACCAAACCGATAACGCCGACCTGGATACGTTGCATCGCCGATTGTCGCGGTTCTACCATAAGACGTCCTTTTGATGATATTTCCCAGACATGAACCCTATATCGGGACGATAGCTTCAGTTTTCCAGTTGCCAAGGCATTGGCGGTAAGTTTTTGGCCTGCATCCATTCGGGATTGTAGATTGTCGAGAGATATCGAAAGCCGGTGTCACATAAAATCGTCGCAACCCTCGTTCCTGCCCCAAGCTGCCTACCCAACGCGATTGCGCCGGCAACATTGATACCCGACGAAAGTCCAAGACATAATCCTTCTTCAGCCAGCAAGCGCCGCACCCACAACAGGCCTTCTTCATCGGAAATGCGAAATTGCGTATCGATCGGTGCGCCGTCAAGATTGGCAGTCACCCGCCCCTGTCCGATACCTTCAGCAACAGAGCTGCCTTCGGCACGCAGTTCGCCGCAAGCATAATAGCTGAACAGCGCGGCCCCATGGGGATCGGTCAGCGCGATAGTGACCCGCTCATCCTTGGCCTTAAGGCCCATTCCTACGCCAGCGATTGTCCCGCCGGTGCCGGCAGCACAGGTAAATCCGTCAATCCGGCCATCCATTTGCGACCAGATCTCCTCTGCCGTGGTTTCGATATGCGCTTTACGGTTGGCGATATTGTCAAACTGGTTCGCCCAGACTGCATTTTCAGTTTCTTCTGCCAACCTGCGCGAGGTATGCACAAAATGGCCGGGATTGGAATAAGGCGCGGCCGGGACAAGGACCAATTGTGCGCCCAATGCCCGCAACGTATCTTTCTTTTCCTGCGATTGTGTTTCGGGCATGACGATGATTGTTTTATATCCAAGCGCATTGGCGACCAAAGCAAGGCCAATCCCGGTGTTACCTGCCGTCCCTTCGACAATAGTACCACCGGGCCGCAACAGCCCTTGGCGCTCCGCATCGCGCACGATGAATAACGCGGCCCGGTCCTTCACCGACGCGCCGGGGTTGGCAAATTCACATTTCCCGAAAACATCGCAACCAGCTTCTTCGCTAGGCCCGCGAAGCCGCACCAGCGGCGTGTTTCCGATAAGTTCAAGGGTATTGGGCAAGACAGTCATAGCCTCGTCCGCTAGAGATTTTCGGGGATAATCGCAAGCAGCACTGTCACTGAAGCGACGCTGACGACATGCACCGGCGCCATAGAGATGCGAATGGTCGGCTGATAACTTCATTTCGTCGAATTCGGATATTGTGTATTGTTATATTATAACATAATGACTATTCCGTCCTCTCTTCCAAATAGAATATGGTCTCTTTTCAATGTCCTTACCGCGTATTGCTCTATATCCCGTCAGCCTTTTCGCCCTTTCCTATGCCCTAACCGTTCCGGTGTTCGCTCAACAAGACGCAGTCAATGCGGGCGAAGATGATTTTCATACCGATAAAGAAATCGTGGTTACCGCCCCTTATGTCGAACGTCTCGACATTCTCTCTGGCACGTCGGCGCTATCGGGCGAGAAATTGGCGGCTGAATCTCAGGGGCAAATTGGCGATATGCTCACACAAATACCCGGTGTTTCGGCAACAAGCTTCTCACCCGGTGCTTCGCGCCCTGTTCTGCGCGGCTTCCAGGGCAATCGTGTTGCCGTTTTGACCGATGGCATTGGAAATATCGACGCGTCGAACACATCGGCAGACCATGCTGTTACTATTGACGCACTGACCACGGAGCGGATCGAAGTGCTTCGTGGACCCGCTGTCCTGCTTTTCGGCGGGCAGGCCGTGGGTGGGGCTGTCAATGTCATTGATAAACGTATCCCGCGCGCGGTCCCGCAAGAAGCCGTGCATGTTGATGCGATATTGGGATATTCAACAGCATCGGACGAATATTCGGGTGGCGGCTCGATCGACCTTCCGATCTCAACTCGGTTTGTGGCCCATGTGGATGGCAGCTACCGCAAATCGAGCGACTTGCGGATTGGCGGATTTCTCTTGTCGCCGGAATTTAGGGATGAGGCACTTGATGTATCTGCAGATGAAGCTGCATCGGGGAACTTAACCGGGGCTGCCAATGCCCGAGACTGGGTCAATTTCCGGGGCCGGTTACCCAATAGCGGTGTCGAGACTTGGTCATTTGGAGCCGGTGGCGCATTTATTGATGACGGCGGCAATCTCGGCATTTCATTCAATATATATGACACTGCATATGGCATTCCAGAACGGCCCGATTTTTCAGAGCCGGTTGGCGGCGAAGTGTCTATCGACTTACGCCAATATCGTTTTGACTTACGAGGAGAGGTCGAATTGGGCGATGGCCTATTCGACAAAGCCCGCATACGCGCCGGCTATGCGGACTATACCCATAAGGAGCTCGAAGGCTCTGAAATTGGCACGACGTTTTTTAGCAAGGCGATCGAAGCGCGGTTGGAGCTGACTCAAAATGAACGCGGCGGTTGGCGCGGCGCGACCGGCCTGCAATTCCAGACCCGCGACTTTGAAGCCGTTGGTGATGAAGCATTCATCCCGCCGACGCGATCAAACCAATTGGGCTTGTTTACCTTGCAGGAATTTTCTCTGGGTAACCTTGATGCCGAAGTTGCGATCCGTTTCGATCATGCCCGTCTTGAAGCACAGACTTTGGCGATCGAACGCAGCTTTAACAATGTATCGGCAGCATTTGGCATTGGTTACAATATTGGCGATTTGAAAATTGGTACCAATATTTCGCGCACGGGTCGTGCGCCGTCGGTCGAAGAGCTGTTTTCCAACGGCCCTCATGTCGCGACACAATCATTCGAAGTCGGCGATCCAACTTTGCGGAGCGAGCGCAGTTGGAATGGTGAGCTTTATGCGCGATACGACAGCACGCGCTTCGATTTTACGACAACCCTTTATACCAATCGGTTCGGCAGCTTCATTTTCGAAAATGACACAGGCAACATCGTCGATGACTTGCCCGAATTCGTCTATTTGCAGCAAAAGGCGCGTGTCTGGGGCGTCGAAACCGAGGCCTCTGCCCAATTAGGTCATGCCGCGGGATTCGACTTTGTCGTCGATGGCGTTGCCGATTATACGCGCGCAACCATTACCGGCATTGGTCCTGCCCCGCGGATTCCGCCGCTGCGTTTATTGGGCGGCCTGGAATTGCAAAGTGCCAATCTTGATCTGCGCGGTGAAGTGGAATGGACGGACAGCCAGAACCGCACAGCCAGTTTTGAAAATCCAACCGATGGCTTTACCATGGTGAATGCAGCTCTGACTTGGCGGCCCTTTGGTCGTGACAAGAATATCAGCCTGATCGCGGCGGCCAACAATATTTTCGATGTCGAGGCCCGCCGCGCGGCGTCTTTCACGAAAGACTTCGTCGCCCTGGCCGGTCGCGATTTCAGGGTTACAGCTCGTTTCAGTTTTTAGAGCAGGTTAGGTTGACGGAAGTCGGTGACTTGTAAGGCTATATTCAGTTTGGCAGGTGCAAAGAGCGGCATCTGCCTTACTGGAGACTTTTCATGCGTAAAATAGCAACAGCAATCCTGATTTCTGCGACAATCCTATTGTCGGCTTGCAACACCGTAAAAGGGCTGGGCGAAGATATTGAATCTGTCGGCGAAGCTGGCGATCGGGCGATCTGATATATTATTCCGCCGCGGCCTCGGATGAATCCGGGGTCGTTTTTACGCGACCTCTATGTGTTAACCAGATGGCGATGATCGCCAATTCGTAAAGGATACAAAGGGGGATGGCCAAGAGCAGTTGCGACACAACGTCCGGCGGGGTCAACACGGCCGCAATCGCGAAAGCACCGACAATCGCATAACGCCGACCGCCCTTAAGCTGGGCGAGCGTTATGATGCCTGCCTTTTCGAGCAACATGAGCAACACGGGCAGCAAAAAAGAAATGCCGAAACCGAAAATGAACTTCATCACGAAGTTGAGATAATTGTCGACTCCAGGCAAAGCCTGTTGTTCAACGCCGCCGACATTGCCGCCAAAGCCAAGTAAATAATTTAGCGCGACAGGGATTGCCATATAATAGGCCATCGCGGCACCGAGCGTAAAAAGCATCGGGGTTGCAATTAGAAAGGGGAGAAACGCCCGCTTTTCTTTTGCGTATAACCCAGGTGCGACAAAGCGCCAGAGTTGGGTTGCAAACACCGGGAAAGAGAAAAAAGCTGCCGCAAAAAAGGCGACCTTTATTTCGACAAAAAATGCTTCGAAAATTGCTGTATATATCAGCTTGGTTTGACCCGAAGCCAAAAGCGGCTGAACCAGAAATCCGAAAATCGGACGGGCAAAATAGATCGAAATACCAAAGGCAACGGCGAGAGCCAGAAAACTCCACAAAAGACGCGTTCGCAACTCAATCAAATGGTCGAGTAGCGGCATTTTGCTCTCATCAAGATCGCTCATGATTTGGACGGCGCTTCCATATTTACCGCTGCCGTTACGGGTGCGTCATGAGGCACCGGCGCAGCCTCTTCATCGACGATGTCGGGACGCGCTTCGGCAGGATGTTCGCGCATGATACGTTCATTTTCGGCTTTCCACTTTTTCTCCAGCTCTTCCAGTTCGGATTGGCGGACCATTTCATCAAATCCCGAGCGAAATTGTGCGGCAACGCCGCGTGCCTTGCCCACCCATTTGCCGACAACGCGCAACAATTTAGGTAAATCTTTGGGCCCAATGACCAGCAAAGCGACAAGCACGATGAGCAGAAATTCCGATGACGCAACGTCAAACATTTCAGGCCCCCGACGGCGAGGGTAAGGTGTGCGCCAGTGTCACTTGCCTTAGCCTTGCGTCTTGTCGGTCTGCTTTTCGGCGTCGATAACAGTGGTCGCACCGATTTGCGGCGGGGCCTTGGGAGCCTCATCCTCTTCGGTCATTCCCTTTTTGAAGCTTTTGATGCCCTTGGCAACATCGCCCATCATATCTGAAAAACGCCCTTTGCCGAACAAAAGCAGCACCAGAATGCCGACGATCAGCCAATGCCAGATGCTCAATCCACCCATTTCATACTCCTAACGGGGATGTCCCCGGCAAGGGCAGCACATGCTGCCTGTTCACACCAATATAGCATCTAGTCATTGTCTTCGACAATTTCCAGTTCGCCGTCACTTTCTTCGCCGAAATGCATGTCACCCAACGCAATATCGATCGGGTCCAGCAATCCGGCAGCCTTCAGATCTTCAATACCAGGCAGATCTTTGCGCGAAGTTAACCCGAAATGCGTCAAAAAGCCTGTCGTCGTGGCGTAAATCAAGGGCCTTCCAGGAACTTCACGTCGTCCCGCCGGTCTGACCCAGCCTGTTTCCATCAACACATCCAATGTGCCTTTTGATATCTGGACGCCGCGAATTGCCTCTATTTCTGCGCGGCTGACAGGTTCGTGATAGGCAATGATCGCTAAGGTTTCAACGGCAGCACGGCTCAATTTCCGTGTTTCTTCCCGTTCCCGGCGCAGCAAATAGGCGAGATCTGCCGCAGTCTGGAAATGCCAGCTATTGCCACGCCGAACCAGTTCGATACCTCTACCGTCATATTGCTCGCCCAATTTGGTCAAAGCTGCTGCGACATCTACGGAATCCCCAACATATCTGCGGATATTCTCCACCGTCATCGGGTGTTCAGCGGCAAATAAGGTTGCTTCGACCGCACGGATATCGGGATCATGTTCGATCATCATGCTTTCAACCTGACCATTAACGGGGCGAATATGGCATCTTGCTGCAAGTCGATTGTACCACGCTTGGCGAGCTCCAGCGCAGCAACAAAGCTGGAAGCAAGTGCCGATTTTCTCAAGCCGGCCTCTGGCAAATCTGGCAGAAATGACTCTATGGCGGTCCAGTCGACGGCCCGGCCGATCATTGCCGAGACACGTTCCAACGCCTCTTCCAACGTCATCACCGCGCGTCTTTTGACGACATGCAACACAGGCTGCGTCCTGGCCTTGATCTGCCCATAGGCCAGTATCAGTTCGAAATAGTCGCAATCCCAAGCGCGTGCTTTCACCACCCGCAATCCTTCCGGCGCGCCACGCATGAACACGTCGCGGCCCGCCCGGTCGCGCGCCATCAACCGTGCGCCGCTTTCCCGCATGGCGTTCAGGCGTTCCAGCCGGAGCTGCAATCGCAAGGCCAACTCTTCTGGTGAAGGGTCAATCGCCGGGTCCTTTGGCAGCAACAGGGCGGATTTCAGATAGGCCAGCCAAGCCGCCATCACCAGATAATCGGCAGCCAATTCCAGCTTCAGCGTCCGCGCCTGTTCAATAAACACCAAATATTGTTCCACCAACGCCAATATCGAAATCGCACGCAAATCGACTTTCTGATTGCGGGCCAGTGTCAGCAACAGGTCGAGCGGCCCTTCCCAACCGTCGATATCGATCGTCAGCACATCGGTGTGTATGCTACCTATTTCGTGCAGATCGCTATCTTCGTCAAAAAGCCCGTTCTCGTTCATGCTGCACCGGTTGCCCCGTGTGTCAGCTTGGCCCCGACGTCTGTCAACGCCAGTAACTGGTCCCGCTTTGCAAGCAGAAATGCCAGCCTGTCAGCGTCAAATGCCAATTTCGAACCCGCCATGGCCCGATCAAGGCGTACCCGCGCGGCCTCAGTTATGTCCGGCAACTTTTCGGATATTGCAACCATTTCGTCAAAGCGCCCCCAGCAATTAAGCGCGAGGTCCAAACCGGCAGCCACGCAATTGGCCGCGCGGGTTGCAACATCACCGGTCAGTGCGTTCATATCGAGATCATCGCTCATCAACAGACCGTCAAAACCGATTTTGCCCCGGATGATATGCTCAATAACAAAGGGCGACATGGTTGCGGTGTTCAGATTGTCCCAAATGTCGTAAACCACATGTCCCGTCATACCCATCGCAGCATTTTTCAGGGCGCGAAAAGGGGCGAGATCTTGTTCCAGATCATCCTCACTTGCAAGTACATGCGGCAGATCATGGTGGGTATCCACCACCGAACGGCCTTGCCCCGGCATGTGTTTTACCACGCCGACCACGCCACCAGCCGCCAAACCGTCCAAAATCGCCTTGCCCAAGGCGGCAACCTGCAACGGATCGCTGCCCAAGGCACGATCTCCAATGGCTGAATGGGTATCGGGCACACGCACGTCCAGGACCGGCAGGCAGTCAACATTTATGCCAACTTCGGCGAGGGTTAGCGCAATTGCCTCTGCATTGTTCCGCGCGGCTTCGATAGCGGTTATCGGGGCAAGGTCATAGAGTGCATCAAAAGCCCCGCCGGCGGGGAATTCGGGCCATTCAGGCGCACGCATCCGCGCAACCCTGCCACCTTCCTGATCGATCAAAACTGGAACATCATCGCGACCGTGCAATGACCGGACACTATCGGTCAGGGCCCGAAGCTGGGTGCGATTTTCGATATTGCGTTTGAAAAGAATATAGCCCGCAGGTTCGACATCGCGAAACAGGCGTTTCTCTTCGTTGGTAAGCGTTAGACCCGAAAGGCCAAATATCACTGGCTTCATAAACAGGATGCTAAGCCGTCAGCATGCCAAGCGCAAGTCGTGCGCCCGACGGTAGATCGGCTTAGCTGTGCATAACCGGTTCTAACGCACAATCAGGCAGTTTTCGCCTGCCGCTTTCAACTTTGCACATAATTGCTGTGCAGCAGCGGCGTTGGCGGTAACCGCCTGTAACCGGAATATCTTGCGCCCACCTTCGACGCTAGCTGTTGCAATACGGCGGTTTGTTCCCGACAAAAATCCAAACCGTTTGCCAAAGGCAGCCCACGCCGCTTCGGCCTTCGCCGAATCTCCAAAAGCACCTAATTGAACCATAACAGCACCGTCAGGGGCAGCGGCGTTCGCGGCCTTTGGTGCCGTTGCTGCTGTGGCAGGTCCGGTGGCGGGTGCCTTGGCATCAGCTGTTTTTCCCGTAGGTGCGATCGTCGCGCCGGTCTTTTTGCCTTCGCTTGCCGCAAAGGCAGAATCGCCTTCACCTTCAAAAGTCTTGCCGCCGGCCTCGTCAGGTTTTGCCTTATAATCGCCTGCAGGCGCAGCAATCAGCTCGCCTTTGCCAGTCTGTGCGTTATTTTGATAGCGTTGCGCCCAATAGATACCGCCAACAATAGCAGCCAGCAAAACCAGGCCACCAAGGACCATCGCAGCAACCTTTAACGGCGATGCACCTTCGTCATATTCATAACCATCTGCCGTTTCCAACCAGGGCAAACGATCCGGATCATCCAATCCCAATGACTCTGTGTTCCGGTTGTCGTTGGTCTCATCGCTCATGCCAAATTCCCCAAATTCAATTTCGCTACATGCTGTTTGCGGCTTCGACGCCCATAAGTCGAAGCCCGTTGCGAATAACTTGCCCGATATTGGTCGCTAAGAAAAGCCTTGCCCCCGTTAATGCCGGATTATGTGCCAATATGAACCGCTTATCGGGCTGATCATTGCCCAAATTCCAATAGGCATGGAATGCCGCCGCCAAATCGCTGAGATAGAAGGCGATCCGATGCGGTTCGCCGGCTTTGCCCGCAGCTTCGACAATGCGCGGGAAATTTGCCGCCTCTTTGATGAGGTTTAGTTCGGCATCACCCAGCAAATGCAATTGCGATCCATCGGGCTGCATCCCTTCTGCTTCGGCCTTACGCAATGTCGACTGGATGCGGGCATGGGCATATTGAACATAAAAAACCGGATTATCTTTGGACGCTTCAACAACTTTGGCGAAGTCAAAGTCCATCTGCGCGTCGGATTTGCGCGTCAGCATCGTAAACCGGACGACATCTTTGCCGACTTCGTCGACCATTTCCGACAAAGTAACAAAGCTGCCCGAGCGTTTGGACATTTTTATGGGTTCACCACCGCGCAAAAGCCGGACCATCTGGACCAGTTTTACGTCGAATTGCACCTTACCGTCTGTCAGCGCATTCACAGCAGCCTTGATCCGTTTGACAGTACCGGCATGGTCAGCACCCCAAATATCGACCATCGCATCGACATTACGGCTTTTTTGGTAGTGATAGGCAAGGTCAGCACCAAAATAGGTCCAACTGCCATTTGATTTCTTGATCGGGCGATCTTGATCATCGCCAAATTGGGTCGAACGGAACAGCGGCAGGGTAACCGGTTCCCAATCGTCGATTTCCTTGCCCTTGGGCTTTTCCAGTTCGCCGTCGTAAATCAAGCCACGGGCGCGCAACTCCGCCTCTGCTGCATCAGCTTTTCCCGCATCATGCAATTCGGCTTCGGACGAAAACAGATCGTGATGGATTCCGAGTAAGGCAAGGTCCGCCTTTATCATATCCATCATATCGGCAACCGCCGCCTTGCGAAATGGGATGAGCCATTCGCTCTCAGGCGCCGACAGGTAGCGATCACCAAATTCCGCTGCCAGTCGCGCGCCAACCGGGATCAAATAGTCCCCCGGATAAAGTCCTTCGGCAATTTCAATCGTCTGTCCAAGTGCCTCGCGATACCGCAGATGCGCCGAACGAGCGAGCGTATCGACCTGCCCACCAGCGTCGTTTATATAATATTCGCGAATGACCCGGTAACCGGAAAATTCAAGTAAGGATGCCAAGGCGTCTCCTACCACCGCACCACGACAATGCCCCATATGCATGGGGCCGGTTGGGTTTGCGGAGACATATTCTACATTGACCGCCTTCCCTTTTCCGCTGACCGACCGGCCATAATCAACGCCAGCACTGGCGATATCCCGCAATTCATCCAGCCAGGCAGAGGCATCGAGACGCAGGTTCAGGAAACCTGGGCCAGCCAGTTCGACATTGGTAACACCCGCCACCTTTGCAAGCTCTACGGACAAGGCCTCGGCCAAGGCATGCGGGTTGGTTCCGGCGGGCTTTGCCAAAACCATGGCCGCATTGGTCGCCAAATCACCATGCAGCAGGTCACGAGGCGGTTCCACAGTGACTTGACCGCGATCAAGCCCTGTCGGCAGCACTCCAGCCGCAACCAACGCGTCAAGCGCATGGTCCACATGCGCGGCATATTTTTCAAAAAGGGTCATAGCCTGTGCCTTTGACGGAGCGCCGGTCAGCGCGTGACGTTATAGCGCAGTTGCTCTTCGGTCAGTTGGAAACCAATCAGCATTTCAAAACTGGACCGGACCACAGCCGCCCGAACTTCTGGATCAGCCATCGGGTCGAGTGCTGCATCGGAATCGCCTGGCTTGCGCTTTTTGGTGATTTTCTGAACAATTTCAGCGGGCAGTCGCGCAGAATTGCCGTCAACATAGCTCGCAGCCTGCGCCGTTGCCGAGGCCTTGGATTCTCCATCAGCGAATTGCAATGTAGCCTGACCGACGCGCTTGGCTACAACGGCACTACCGCCTTGAACAACCGTTGTAAAATACGGGATCGTGACCGTCTTGGTCCCTCGCACATCATTTCGACGGGCCTGTATATCGAAACTTGCCTGCGAATAGATTTTTTCGCCCGTGCTGTTGCAGGTTGGGCGGACATTGGTAATTGTCGCCACCAATTCAATCGCATTGGCATCCTGACTGCCTGCTGTGTTGAACAGGGTAATATCGCCGGTGCCATCAGGAACAGCAACGCTGGGGCAGCCGGTTCGAGTCACACTGATTCCGACGCCGGAGGACAAATCAAGTTCGCCATCCTTGGCGCATCCGGCAAGTGATGCCAAGATTGTTCCCGCGACAAGGACTTTGGCAACGAATTTCATATAGGCTGATCCTCAGGATTTTATTTGGTCCCGCCTTGGGTCACGACCCAAAGCATATTTCTAACCGGTCCTTATCCGTCCGTCGCAGGACACGCAACAGGGGAAAGGTCTTGGCGGATGCGGCGACTTTACCTAAAGGACATTGCCGATGACTGAACAGATTCAATCCAAGCGACCTTTAAAGCTGCTTCTGGCTGCCCCGCGCGGCTTTTGTGCGGGCGTTGACCGGGCAATTAAAATCGTAGAGCTTGCTCTCGAACAGCATGGCGCGCCCGTTTATGTCCGCCACGAAATTGTACATAACAAATTTGTGGTAGACAGCCTGAAGGCCAAGGGCGCGGTATTTGTCGATGAACTGGACCAGATCCCTGATGGCGGCCATGTTGTCTTTTCCGCGCATGGCGTTCCCAAATCGGTCCCCGCTAATGCAGAAGAGCGTGGCCTTGCCTATCTGGATGCGACCTGCCCACTGGTGTCCAAGGTCCACCGGCAGGCCGAACGTCAGGTTGAGGCCGGCCGCCATATCATCTTCATCGGACATGCCGGTCATCCCGAGGTCATTGGCACGTTCGGCCAAGTGCCAGCCGGATCGATGTCGCTCGTCGAAACAGTCGATGACGTCGCAACATTGACGATTGATGACGCCGGAAATCTGTCTTTTTTGACCCAGACAACATTATCGGTCGATGACACCGCTGAGATTGTGGAGGCATTGCAACGCCGCTTCCCCACTATTGTCGGCCCAAAGGGCGAAGACATTTGTTATGCCACATCAAACCGGCAGAATGCGGTTAAGGCGATTGCGAGCGAGTGCGATCTGGTTATCGTCATCGGTGCACCCAATAGTTCAAATTCAGTACGTCTGGTTGAAGTCGCGGTGCGCGCAGGTGCCAAGGCGCATCTTGTGCAACGTGCGGACGATATCAGCATGAACTGGTTCGACGGCGTCGACACTCTGGGCCTGACCGCGGGTGCATCTGCGCCTGAATTGCTGGTAAGGGAAATAATAGATTCACTGTCGCGTCATTTTGACCTTGATGAGCAGCAGGTTACGACCGCCGAAGAAAGCATCATATTCAAATTACCCCGCGAACTGTCTGACTCGGGGGTTTGAGTTGGCGGTTTATACGCATTTGGGGCCGGAACAGGTTTCGCTTTTTCTTTCCCAATATGATGTCGGTGATCTGATCGCTTTAAAGGGAATCGCTGAAGGTGTTGAAAACAGTAACTATTATCTGGAAACAACCAAAAACCGTTTCATTTTGACTCTATACGAAAACCGGGTCGATCCGGCCGATCTTCCTTTTTTCTATGCCTTGTTGAAACATCTGCATGAGGCAGGGTGCAAAGTTCCGCGCTTTATCGCGGATCGTGACGGGCGCTGGTTACAGGAAATCGCCGGGCGACCTGCCTGTCTCATCGAATTTCTGCACGGCGTATCCGTCACCCAACCCAATCGGTTACAGGCCGAAGCGACGGGCGCCGCCTTGGGCCAGATGCACGCCGCACTTGCCGATTTCCAGCCGCAACGGCCCAACAGCCTCGGCATATCAGTCTGGCGCAGCTTGGCCCGGCAATGCACCACATCGGGGCTTGAAAACATATATCAGGGACTGGCGCAGCGCATTGAGGCCGAGTGCGACTTTTTGGAGCTTCATTGGCCCAAAGACCTACCAATGGGTGCGATCCATGCGGATTTGTTTCCGGACAATGTATTGATGCTGGGCAACCAGGTTACAGGACTGATTGACTTCTATTTTGCGTGTACCGATTTCTGCGGATTTGATCTGGCGGTAACGCATAGCGCTTGGTGCTTTGCACCTGACGGGTCGACTTTCCACCCTGACCTGAGTGCAGCTTTACTGGCAGGCTATAATCGGCATTTTGCCATAGATGTGCCAACGAGGGACGCGCTCCCTCTGTTTTTGCGCGGCGCATGCTTGCGCTTCTTGCTGACACGCTGTTACGATTGGATAAACACGCCAGCCAACGCACTGGTTACACGCAAAGACCCGTTGGCATTTTTACGCAGACTCGATTTTTACAGCGATAAAGACAATATATCAGCCATTTTAGGATGATGGGGATCCGCAATTGAAGCAGGTAGAAATTTTTACCGACGGGGCATGCAAGGGCAATCCGGGGCCCGGCGGCTGGGGCGCAATCGTCCGTTATGGCACACGGGAAAAGGAAATTTCAGGTGGCGATCCTGATACGACCAATAATCGTATGGAAATGTGGGCCGCTATTCAGGCGCTCAATATCCTGATCGAGCCGTGCCATGTCAGAATGCACACGGACAGCAAATATGTCCTCGACGGGATCACGAAATGGGTTCACGGCTGGCAACGCAATGGCTGGAAAAACGCGTCTAAACAGCCTGTCCGCAATGCTGATTTATGGCACGACCTGATCGAAGCCGTGGCAAAACATGAAATCGAATGGATCTGGGTGAAAGGTCATGACGGTCACCCCGAAAATGAACGGGCCGATCGCCTCGCCAGCGATGCCGCCGAGGCTGCGCGCAAGTCATAGATCGAAGCCCCTTTTGCCAGACGGGCGTCAGGTGCGATCAAAATCGAATCCAGGATGGAGACCTATTCTGCGTCCCGTACTTCCGCGCCAGGACCATTTTTCAAAATAGACTCGATGGCGTTTTTAGCACCGGCCTTGCTTGAATAGCCCTCGGTCCAGAAAATCGATTCATTATTATATTTGAAATAGGCGACATGCTCGCCTTTTTTATTCTTTTTGATTTCAAAATAATGCGCCATGGGTCTTCTCCTCTTGAGCAGCCAAATCGAAGCTTGGATATCCCGGGTCCGTTTCAATTTTACGGCTATATCAACCTCTTTTGACCCGAGAACTTGATAGCAATAACAATGACCGGGCAAATGCCAAGTAAATCAGTGTAAACGGTCCGGCAGATAGTCGATCGCGTGAACCCCGGCTGGTGGGGCTACTGTATCGACGATCATCGATGCAGCAAGTTTGGCAGCCGCAGGGGCGGTCTGGATGCCAAAACCACCCTGCCCCGCCAGCCAGAAAAACGATGCATTTTGTGGATCCGGCCCGATGACCGGTTTGCGATCAGGCGCGAAACTTCGCAATCCTGCCCATTTATGTTCAACCCGGCGAATGTCCCAATCAACCACCTGTTGCAAACGGTCGATGGCAAGCGCCACGTCGATTTCCTCTGGCGCAGCGTCGCACGCTGCCGTCGGTGTTTCGTCATGGGGGCTTAACCACAATGTCCCGCCACTATCGGGCTTGAAATAGAAACTGCCGTCAAGCCCGATCACCAACGGCAAATTGGCCGGGGCCGCGGGCGATACCGACAATTGGGCAATTGTGCGCCGATAAGGCTGAATGCCGAGTGGCCGGACTTGCGCGAGTTCGGCCACTTCATCGGCCCAAGCGCCCCCTGCATTTACGACCATATCCGCCGTCCAATCCACGCCCGCAGCCGACACGTGCCAACGCCCGGCTTTCCACTGCACCGATTGCACGCGCGCATTACATTGCAGCCTGACACCTTGCCTCTTGGCCTGACGCAGATACGCGCCATGCAAACCGCCAACATCAATGTCGCAGCAATCTGGTTCCCAAAGGCCCGAATTCCAACCCGGCAATAATCCGGGGACATGGTGCTCAATACCCGCGCGGTCGAGCCGCTCAAACCGGACACCACTGCTGGCAAAGTCGGACAATAGAGCGTCGGCAAGCATATGGTGCTCCGATTTCCCTAAATGCAGCGCGCCACGCGCGTGCATCAGCGGGCCGTCATGAAAATCAGCAGCGGGATTTGCCAAAAAAGGGCCTGACGCCGTCGTAAGCGGCTGAACGGAAGGCCCGCCATAGCTTTCATCCCAAAATGCGGCAGAGCGGCCGGTCGAATGATATCCCGGCTGCGCCTCTGCTTCAATCAGCAGAACAGATTTCAAAGCGGATAGTTCGGCGGCAAGACTTGCGCCCGCGATACCTGCTCCAATGATGGCTATATCAAAGTCGCTCATTTCTGCGGTGCATATTGGTCCATGAAAAGAGTGATCCGATCAAGGCATTGATCACGCACCGCGTCGACTTCGCGCAACAGTTCATGCGCTGCTTCTTTCCCGAATATCAGAGTTTCCGAATGCGGCAGCCGCTTGCTGTCTTTGATAACCCGGGGCGTGCTGACCAATTGGTCGGCCGTCGTTGCCATTAACAGAATCGGAGTTTTGACTGCTTCAAGTTTACCCGGTTCATCCAATAGCCGGATGGACGCAATCGCCCTTTCGATCCAGTGCCAGCTTGGCGGCCCCAATTTGACCTCGGGTCGCAATGCCCACCATGCCAATTCATCTTCATACCGGTCCTTATCGCCGGTCAAAATATTGCCACGCACATTCATAGACGACAGCGGCTTTTCGCTGACTTTCCACGCCGGCAAATCCTCCCGGCCGATTTTGCACATCAGTTTGGCAAAGGCGTGGTTCAACCAGAGTGGTAAACCGCCTGTTTGTATGCCAAGCATCGGCGCACTTAACGCCACAGCATCTGGGTCGAACGCGCCTTCGACCAGAGCGCGCATCGCCAAATGGCCGCCCATGCTATGCGCGAGCACGACATGCGGGCCAGGCGTCGTCGCCTTCCAGCTTTTCCAGAAATAGCGAAGGTCCGAAATCCAGGTGGAAAAATCGTCAATATGCCCAACTTGCGGATCTTCAAGCAATCGGCCCGACAGGCCTTGCCCGCGCCAATCGATCGATGTCACCCGCCAACCCAAAGCAGCGTAAAAGGCAAGGGTTTCGAGATATTTTTCATAATGATCGCCGCGACCAGGCAAAAACAGCATTGACCCGCGCGGCTGTGTTGCACCTTGCCAATCTATCCGGCGGATCGGCCAACCGTCCGCAGCTTGCCACATGCTCTCGGTTGCATCGGACGGTATCGCGCGTCGGTTTATTTCAATTTTCTGGGCGTGCATGGTTACCTTTTAGCAAGCTTTGATGGTTAATGCTCGGCGAATGACAAGTGAAATACTCGCTTACGCACTCCTGGGGGGATTGGCAATTGCGCTGATCGCCTCGATATATACCGATGTTCGATATCGGCTTATTTTCAACAAGATAACATTGGCAATAGCATGTGCCGCACCCGCCTTTTGGTATGCTACGGGGTCATTTACGCCGCTGGCTATCGGGGTACATCTGCTGACGGCGACGATTGTTTTCGTCTTCTTTGCGATTGCCTTTCGTTTTGGTGCAATGGGGGGCGGAGATGTCAAGCTTTTCGGGGCTTTAGCATTGTGGTGGCCTTGGGTCGATGTCGTCCGCATGGTTCTTTATGCTTCGATACTCGGAGCCGCAGTAACCATTGTTTTTGTCATAATTCATAAATTAAAACAAAAAGATGGCCGTGTTCGCGTGCCATATGGCGTTGCCATCGCCCTTGCCGGCCTATGGATAGCCGGTGAACGGATTTTTAACCATTTTACGTGAAATAGCATTCTTCAAACAGGGGACCTTTCAGGGGACAGTTCGTCATGGATAGGAAAAAAGTCATATTGCTGGTGGCCGCGCTTTTCATAGCAGCCATTACCGCCTTTTTGGCGCGCAGCATGTTTACCGGAGCGGCAGCGCCGACAGCGGCAGCGGCCAAACCGGTCGAAACCGGCCCCAAGGTGATGGTCGCCACCAAGGCATTGCCCGTGGGTACAATCATCACCGCCGATAGTTTCCGGTATCAGCCTTGGCCAAAAGAACTGGTCGAAGATGCCTATTTCATTGAAACACCCGGTGGCGGCGAAGCTCCAGATGGTGCGACGGCCAATGCCGGTATCTCGGCCGATGAACTTGTCGGTACCGTTGTTCGCAACTCAATCACCGCTGGGCAACCGATTACCAAGGGTTCACTGGTCAAACCGGGCGACCGAGGCTTTCTTGCCGCTGCCCTTGGACCAGGCATGCGTGCTGTTACTGTTCCGGTGTCAGCACTGACCGGCGTCGCTGGCTTTGTGTTCCCCGGTGACCGCGTGGATCTTGTCCTGACCCAGAACATCGCTGGCCCCGGCGGACCTCCGCTCAAAGTTTCCGAAACAATTTTGCGTAACATGCGCGTTCTGGCAACGGACCAACGCTCCACCAATGCCGTCGATGAAGCAGGCAACACCGTGGTTCGCAAATATAAGCTTGTCACGATGGAAGCGACGCCTTCCATTGCAGAACGTATCACCGTAGCTCAATCGCTGGGTACGATCAGCCTCTCGCTCCGTTCGCTTGCCGACAACGCAGCCGAGCTGGAACAGGCCTTGGCCTCTGGCGAAGTAAGCATTCCTGAAGGCGCAACTGCCGAACAGGAAGATGCCATCATGAAGAAGGTCGCACAGCGCCCGATTTCGGGAAAGAGCACTTATACCACCGGTGGTGATGTATCGCGTTTCCAGCGCAGCAGCATCCCTGCCCAAACGCCGCTGGCAATTGCCTCGGAAAATGTCCGTATCCAAAGGCAGGTCCAGAAAGTCGTCAGCTCGCAGACGGTGCGCGTATCGCGCGCAGGTGCCGAAACCGTTGTTGACGTAAGCCGGAGACAGTAAGATGAAAATGATATCAAAAATCAAATCTGGCTTTGCAGCAACCGTGCTGACCGCGGCCCTGGGAACCACTGCACTGGTTGCAATGCCCGGCGTTGCCCACGCTCAATCGGCGAAAGACGCAAAGTTGGTCACGCTCGCAATTGGCCGGGGTCAACAAATCAACCTGCCCTCTACGATCACTGATGTTGTCGTTGCCAACCCGAGTGTTGCCGATGTCGAGGTCAAATCGGGTCGCCAGATTTACATTCTGGCAAAGGGGCCAGGCGAAACCAGCATTGTCGCAACCGATGCCGCTGGTCGGACGGTCTATTCCGCGACCGTCCGCGTTGGCGCCAATCTGGACTCGATAGACCAGATGTTGGCCGTCGCAATGCCGGACGCCGACATCAAAGTTACAACGATGAACGGCGTGATCATTTTAACCGGAACCGTGAAGCAACCCGAAGAAGCGTCTGATGCCGCCGATCTGGTTTCGACATTCAGCAGCGGTCAGGCAAAGATCGTCAATCGCATCAAAACAGCGACGCCATTGCAAATCAATTTGCAGGTTCGTGTTGCCGAAGTCAGCCGATCATTGTCGAAAGAAATCTCCGGCAATTTGCAAAGCGGGAAAAGCGGAACCAACGGTTCGGGTGATCCCTATTTCTTTGGACTTGGCCGAGGCCGCGATTTTACGACCGGGTCGACCGTTACATTCCCTGAAAGTACAACCACAATTGCTGGTATCGGCAAACTGTTCGGCATCGATGTCGAAGCTGCGTTTGACCTGTCCGAACGTGCAGGCCTGATTTCGACGCTTGCCAACCCGAACCTGACGACGGTTTCAGGCGAAACCGCCGAGTTTCTGGCGGGCGGCACATTCCCCGTCGTGACATCAAGCGACAACGGTGTTTCGGTGCAATATCAGTCCTATGGCGTCAGCCTGACCTACACGCCGATTGTGTTGGCCGATGGCCGCATTTCCCTGCGTGTCCGCTCGGAAGTGTCGGATATTTCCTCGCAAGGTGCAGTGCGCGTCGGTGGACTTGAAGTCCCGGCAACAACCACCCGCATGGCCGAAACGACGGTCGAGCTGGGGTCGGGCCAAAGCATGATGATCGCAGGATTGTTAAGCAACCAGTTGAACAGTTCAGTCGACAAAACGCCCGGTGTTGGTGACATTCCTGTCTTGGGGGCCTTGTTCAAATCCAATGGCTGGCGTCGCAACGAGACCGAGCTGATGATCGTCATTACACCTTATCTGGTCAAACCTGTCTCTGACAGCGAGATCAAGCTGCCCACCGACGGTATCCATTCAACAAACGACGCCGAGCGTATTCTATTGGGCAAAGTACTCGACAAGAATGGCGACAAGAACCGGCCTATGCCGACCATTGCCCCTGCACCTGCCGGCGGCCCGGAAATGGGTTCGGTCAGCGATGCAGCGCCTGCATTGCCGCAAAAAAATGACAAAGCAACAGCTCAAGCTGCGGTTTCAGGCCCCGGTTTCAGCTTCGACAATTGATCCCAGTTCAGGAGAATGACTATGCGTAACATGAAATTCCTGACCGCAGTTGCAGCCAGTATGACATTGGCTGGATGCGCTGCTGGCTCGCTGGGAACGTCCAATACTTCGATGTATTCAATCCACCAGCCGGTGGTCGAGCGGACCAATTTTGCCATTGATCTCAACAGCGACGGCAGCGGTGTTTCCTCTGCCGAACAGACCCGCCTGGGCGAATGGTTTGATGCGTTACGACTGGGTTATGGCGACCGTGTATCGGTGGACTTTGGTTCGTCCTATGCCAACCAATCAGTGACCAAGGCAGTGTCGAGAGTTGCTGCGGAACGAGGCGTCCTGCTTGACGAAGTTGCACCGGTTACAGCAGGTCAGGTTGCACCTGGCATGATGCGCGTGATTGTGACCCGTTCGAAAGCATCGGTGCCGACGTGCCCCGATTTCACTACGGATCATGACCGCAATTACAACGCCAGCAACCACAGCAACCACGGCTGTTCGGTCAACAGCAACCTTGCCGCAATGATCGCCAATCCAGAGGATCTGGTGCGCGGACAGGAAAACAAGCGGCTTGATACCAATAGCGGCAAAAGAGCGGTCGATACCTACCGCGCCAAAACCGGAGGCAACTAATGAACGCTCCTTGGAAATCCGGCGTTGCCGGCACGCGTGACCCGATCAACGCTTATGTCTGCGACGACCTTACTTTGGACGTCATCCGCGGCGTATGTGAAGAAATGGGCTGGAGCCAGGATAAAGCCTATAAGGGCGGGCTCCGCAACGCGATACAGTCGCTCTCGGTATCTGCCAGTCCGCAAATCCTGCTGGTTGACTTATCGGAATCAGGTGACCCAATTTCCGACATCAACAGCCTTGCCGAAGTTTGCGAGCCGGGCACGATTGTGATTGCGGTTGGACAGGTCAATGATGTCCGTCTCTATCGCGATTTGCTGATGTCGGGGCTTCAGGACTATCTGCTGAAACCCCTTAGCCCTGATGCATTGCGCGACGCATTTGCAAACGCACAGACCATCCTCAACGCACCGAAGATTGAAGAAAATTCGGCTGATCGTCCGCATGTTTCCACCGCAGTTATAGGAACACGGGGCGGATGTGGTGCGTCAACGGTCGCCGCTTCGCTGGCGTGGACTTTTTCGCAGACACAAGGTCATCCAACGGGATTTCTCGACCTTGATGTGCATTTTGGTACAGGCGCCCTGGCGATGGACCTCGAACCAGGTCGCGGCCTGACCGATGCCATCGACAATCCCAGCCGCATCGATGGACTTTTCATCGAACGGGCAATGATCAAGGCCAATGACAAGCTTTCCATTCTGTCGGCAGAAGCCCCGATGAGCAGCCCGGTACTGACCGATGGAAGCGCGTTTTATCAATTGCAGGAAGAATTCCGCGCTGCTTTTGAAAATACAGTCATCGACATGCCACGCAGCATGTTGATCGCTTACCCGCATCTGATGCAGGATGTGAATATGGCGGTTGTAACGACCGAGCTGACTTTGGCGGCTGCGCGCGACACCATTCGCGTTCTGGCCTGGCTCAAACAAAATGCACCGCATTGTAAAACGATAATTGTCGCCAATAATGTGCAAGCTGCCGCGCTGGAAATCAGCCGCAAGGATTTCGAAAGCACGATCGAACGCAAAATCGATCTTTTACTGCCTTCGGACCCCAAGGCTACGGCGCAAGCTGCCAAGGTTGGCCAACCCATTGTGCAAGCCGTTCGGGGCAGCAAACTGTCGACCGGCATCATCACATTGGCCGATATGATCGCGGGGAGCGCCGCCGAAGTGGCCGAAGCTGCTCCGCAAGCCGACAAAACCAAAAAGTCTGTCATGTCGGGCTTTAAATCGCTGTTGAAAAAGAAATAAATCTCATGCGGTGCGTGGTATCCCATTTTGATGCCATGCCCGCTGACACCCTCGGGCTGAGCAAACAATGATGCAAAATCTTATACTTGCTACAGGTTTCATACTGGTTCTGGTCCTGATTGCTGTCGCTTTTATGGGCCCGAATATCGGCAAAGCCACTTCGCGTCGCTTGGGCGCGGTCAAGATGCGACATTCCGACAGCGCCGACGCGCGCGTCGAACAGCAAATGCGTAAGGCGTTGGCCGCACGCCGTCCGATGATCTTTACCGATGGACGCAACATCAGCCGAGCCGATCGTTTAAGACTGCGTTTGGCACAAACCGGGAAAAACTGGACATTTCAGCAATATCTGTCAGCATCAGCCAGTATTACAGCGCTGGTCATGGTCGCGCTGTGGATCAAGGGTGCGCCTTTATATCTCTCGCTTTTCGGCGGCCTCATGCTTGGTGCGGGGCTGCCCCATTTCGTGATCAATTTTCTGATCGCCAAGCGGATCAAGCAGTTTACGAACAATTTCCCCGATGCCATCGAATTGCTGGTGCGCGGCCTGAAATCGGGTCTGCCCGTGGGCGAAACGCTGGGCATGGTTGCAAAGGAAATTCCCGGCCCCGTCGGTGAAGAATTCAAGATGGTCAATGAAAAGATCCGGATCGGGAAAACCATGGAAGATGCGTTGCAGGAAACTGCCGACCGCATGGGAACCCCGGAATTCCAATTCTTCGTGATTACGCTTGCGATACAACGCGAAACAGGCGGTAACCTTGCCGAGACGCTTTCAAACCTGGCAGATGTTTTGCGTAAACGCGGACAAATGAAGCTGAAAATTCGCGCAATGTCCTCGGAATCCAAGGCTTCGGCCTATATCGTCGGATCCTTGCCATTTTTCGTGTTCGGCATGGTCTGGTCAGTGAACCAGAAATATCTGGCTGGTTTCTTTTTCGAACCAAGGCTGATGATCGCAGGGATTATTGGCATCGTATGGATGTCGATTGGCGCCTTTATCATGGCCAAAATGGTCAATTTCGAAATTTAATGTTGGGGGCGGGATAAAGACATGACCAATCCGGGTGGACCTCAACTTTTAGGCATCGATGTCTTGTGGGTGGCAACGATCTTGTCGGCCGTTGCCGCCGTTTCCGTAATTTTTGCAATTTATGCAGCGGTCACCGTTCGCGACCCCATGTCAAAACGGGTCAAGGCGCTGAGTGACCGGCGCGAACAGCTGAAGGCCGGTATTACCGCCACGACATCCAAAAAACGCGCAAAACTGGTCCGGAAAACCGAGACAACGGACAAGATGCGCCAGATGCTGTCAAAGCTTCAGGTTTTGCAGGAAGACCAAATCAAGATTGTGCAGCAGAAACTGGCGCAGGCCGGTATCCGCCGCAAAGAACTCGCGGTAACAGTTATTTTCAGCCGCCTGGTCCTTCCCGTTATCTTTGGAGGCGGCGCTGCACTTTGGATATATGGCCTCGGCGGGATGGCGGACTTCAGCACGTTCAAGCGCTTTGCCGCATTCGCAATCCTGACGATTTTGGGATATAAGGCCGCGGATATTTACCTCAGCAACCTCATCCAAAAGCGCACCGATGCAATCCGCAAAGGCCTGCCCGACGCACTCGACCTTCTCGTCATTTGTGCAGAAGCAGGTTTGACCGTGGACACATCGTTCAATCGCGTGGCCAAGGAGCTGGGTCGCGGTTATCCCGAATTGGGTGACGAATTTGCCCTGACGGCGATCGAACTGGGTTTCCTGACAGAACGTCGCATGGCTTTTGAAAATCTGGCGTTTCGCGTCAATCTGGACTCGATCAAGGGCGTTGTCACGACCATGATCCAGACCGAGAAATACGGGACACCGCTCGCCTCTGCACTTCGGGTTCTCTCCGCAGAATTCCGGAACGAACGCATGATGCGCGCCGAGGAAAAAGCCGCGCGCTTGCCTGCGATCATGACGATACCGTTGATCCTGTTCATCCTCCCGGTATTGTTCATCGTCATTCTGGGACCAGCAGCCTGTTCGATCGGCGACGCATTCGCCAAGAAATAGAGAAGCGGGGGTTCAAAAAAGGGGGACTGTCCCGAGCCTAAGCTCCGCCATTTTATTGCAAACGCACAACCTGTTCGATGGCCCCAAAAATACTGTGCCCGGCGTCGTCGCGAACCTCGATCCGGACAGTATCGCCGTCCTTCAAAAATGGCGTCGTCATTTCGCCTGTCTGGATTTTCTCAACCATTCGCACTTCGGCGATACAATTATAGCCTAGCCCCCCTTGCGCGACGGGTTTACCTGGCCCGCCGTCGGCATCACGATTGGACACTGTACCCGACCCGATTATGGAACCTGCACCCAGATTGCGGGTTTTCGCAAGATGTGCGATCAATATACCGAAATCAAATGTGCAATCATCCGACGCCACCGCACGGCCAAAAGGCGCGCCATTTAGATCGACCATCAAGGTACGATGCAGCTTTCCATCGCGCCAGAAATCCCCGAGGCTATCAGGTGTGACGAACACAGGTGACAGTGCGCTGGCCGGCTTGGACTGGACAAAGCCAAAGCCTTTTTCCAACTCCGCAGGGATCAGGTTCCGCAAGCTGACGTCATTGACCAACCCGACAAGACGGACATAGGACAGCGCATCTTGCGCCGAAACGCCGCGCGGTACATCGCCGGTTACGACCACAATTTCCGCCTCCAGATCGCAACCCCATTCTTCATTGGCGAGTGATATATCGTCGCGTGCGCCCAGAAATTCGTCCGATCCGCCCTGATACATCAACGGATCATGCCAGAAACTGGCGGGCAATTCTGCCCCCCTTGCCTTTCGCACCAGTTCCACATGGTTGACATATGCAGAGCCATCGGCCCACTGGAAAGCGCGCGGTAAAGGCGCGGCGGCATCATGTTCGTGAAAGCGTTCGCGCGGTATTGCGGCATGTTCCAGATCGGTTGCCAACGCTTGCAACCGGGGGGCAGTTCTGTCCCAATCGTCCAATGCCGACTGCAATGTGGGCGCTATATGTCCGGCATCGGCGTACCAGGCGAGGTCATTTGAAACGACGACCAATTTGCCGTCACGGCCCGATTTTAACGATGCGAGTTTCATATACACCCTCTCCTGTTTTTCCCATGATGCCTGCAGTTTACCGATGCGGCAACCATTTGGTGGAGCTTTTCATTCACCCCCCGGTTCGATGTGGAGCCAATCGGCATGTTTGGGGGCTTTTTTCGTGCGGTCCCATTCTTCCAACATGATGGGGGCCACCGATTTCAATTCGGCATATTGATCATCTGTGCCTATGTCACAGGCCAGTTCCAACCGGTGACCATTGGGGTCGAAAAAGTAGATCGACCGAAATATGCCGTGATAGGTTGGCCCGAGCACGTCAACGCCCTCGGCCTCGATATGGGACTTTGCGGCTTTCAACATGTCAAAGTCGGCGACCTTGAACGCCAGATGCTGAACCCATTCGGGTGTTTGCGTGTCACGGCCCATTTCAGGCTGATTGGGCAATTCGAAAAAAGCAAGGACATTGCCGCCACCACAATCAAGGAAGATGTGCATATAAGGATCATAGGCCCCGGTAGAGGGCACATAATCTTCGGCAAAGGCGTTGGTGTAGGTAAATCCCATCACCCGTTCATACCACTCGACGGTCGTTTTGGCGTCCTTGCACCGATAGGCGACGTGGTGAATGCGTTCCGATTTAAATGGTATTGTCATTGCGACGCCTCCAAGACACCTCTGTCGATTTGATCGCGTTCAATGCTTTCAAACAACGCCTTGAAATTACCCTCGCCGAACCCTTCATCGCCGCGGCGCTGGATAAATTCAAAGAAGACCGGACCAATTTGCGGCTGCGCGAAAATCTGCAGCAACAGGCGCGGCTGCCCGCCCTCGGTTGTACCATCGAGCAATATGCCGCGCTTTTGCAAAGCATCGGCGGGTTGCCCATGCCCCGGCAGGCGTTCGTCCAACATCTTGTAATAGGTTTCGGGCGGCGCGGTCATGAACGGCACACCCAGCTTTTGCAGATTATCCCAGCAGCCGATCAGATCGTCACAAATCAGCGCGATATGCTGGATACCTTCGCCATTATAGGCGCGCAGATATTCCTCTATCTGCCCGCCGCCGGCCTTGCCTTCTTCGTTCAGGGGAATGCGGATCTTGCCATCGGGGGCGGTCATCGCACGACTGGTCAAGCCGGTATATTCGCCCTTGATGTCGAAATAGCGGATCTCGCGAAAGTTGAAGATGCGTTCATACCAGGCGGACCAATGGGCCATGCGTCCACCATAGACATTATGCGTTAGATGGTCGATTTTCTGGAACCCTGCCCCCACAGGGTTACGCAGTATCCCAGGCAAATATTCAAAATCTATATCATAAATCGATAGCGCCTCCGGATTTTCCAATGTCGCGTAGCGGTCCACCAGATAAATGAATGCGCCGCCTATGCCTTTGATCGCCGGTATGCGTAACTCCATCACACCTGTCTTGCTTTCAACCGGTTCCGCACCGCGTGCAAGCGCCTCGGCATAAGCTTTGGCGGCATCTTTGACGCGAAAAGCCATGCCGCAAGCCGATGCGCCGTGCTCGGCAGCAAAGAAGGCAGCGGGGCTGCGCGGTTCATAATTGGCGATCAGGTTAATCTCCCCCTGACGCCAGAGCTGGACATCCTTGGACCGGTGCGACGCGATATGCGAAAATCCCATACCTTGAAAAACTGGTTCCAACACGCCTTTTTCGGGCGCGGAAAATTCCACAAATTCAAAGCCATCTAGGCCAAGGGGATTTTCAAACAGGTCGGTCATGGGTCGCTCCGGTTATCGAAAGGGGCAGCAAGGCTTGCAATGGAATTTTGGTATCAAATGAAACTAATTCGCACAAGCGGATTCAGCCCAGTTCGGCAACCCGCGCCCGCAACAGGGCCAGCATATTTTCCAACGCCTGCGCTTGCCCGCTGCCGAGTATTTTCTCAAGCTCCGCCTCGACTGACAAAGCGAGCGGGACGATCTGATCATATAGTTCGCGGCCGGTACCGGTTAGCGCCAAATGATGCGACCTTCCGTCTGCGGCATTCGGGGCACGGCCGATTAGTCCGCGATCTTCCAATGCCTTTGTTGCGCGGTTTACGGTCACCTTGTCCATTGCAGTTGCCTCGCATAATTCGCGCTGAGTGGCCGACACCCGTTCGCCCAATACCGCCATCAAGCGCCATTCGGGTATTTTCAGGGCAAAACGCCCGCGATAGGCACGGGCGATAAGATCACTGATTGCGTTCGATGTGATCGACAATTGATAGGGCAGGAATTCAGCCAGTTTCAGTTGCTGCTTTGTCGGTGCCATCAGAAATCCAGTGCAATCCCAACCCAAATTGTCCGTGGCATCGCCCTTTCAATCACGCCATCGGCAGCGATTGCGGCATCCACCTGAGCATCGAACAGATTTTCGCCCCGCAGTTCAAGCTCGATTTTCGTACCAAGCCGATAATGAAGCCCGCCATCAATCGTGAACGCACCGCCCAAATGGCGGCTGTTAACGTCATCTTCAAACTGGCCGCTGACAAAGCGACCGGACAAATCGGCCCGCACCTTAGCCCCGTCATAACCAATGCCAAGATTTGCAAAATGCCGCGGCACCTGAGCGGGGCGCAGTCCGTCAAGGAGAGCAGCATTTCCGGACGCCTTGACCTGCGCGTCAACAAACGCATAGCTTGCCCGAACCCAAAATAGATTGACGGTGTAGGCCGCCTCGATTTCCAACCCCTTACTGTCGATAGCGTCGAGATTGCGGCGCTGACGAAACACGCCACCTGCACCGACAAAGCCGACGCCGGGAAAATTGCCAGGCCCGTTGCTCAACCCGACATTGGCAATGGCATTGTTAAGTCTGTTCGCAAAAATCGTACCACTTAAGGTGACGCCGCCTTTTTCAAAGTCTGCGCCTATCTCCGCGCCCCTCAGGCGTTCTGGTGCAAGCAGTTCATTTGCCGCAGTCGCATCGGCCCCCACACGAAATGGCCGGTATAACTCGTTCAGGGTTGGCAATCGCCATGCAAGATAGGCTGCGCCGCGAACCTTGAAGATATCGGTACTGCGCCAAACAATGCCGGCGCGGCCTGTGCCTTCCCAGCCGGACCGGTCCGAAAATCTATCGTCCGACCGAACAGAGCCGCCAATATTCACTTCTTTCCTAAAACCGTCCGCGATACGCCAATGGTCTGCACGCGCGCCTGCGGTCAAGGTGAGCATATCGGTCAGATCAAGGCTGGCCTCGGTGAACAGACCAACGGTGTCGCTGCCCCCCCCGGCACGACGATTTCGGCCGGGTGTCAGGCCTGTGAAAAAGAAATTCTCATTGGTTTCACCTACTGTCCGCCGCCAATCGGCACCCACGCGCAGTTCGGCGGAATCGCCAAGCGGGGGACGGACTTCAATCCTTGTACCAAGCCCGGTCGATGGCACCGAAAACTGGTCGAGCGTCAGACTAACCGAATTTCGGCCCGCGCCAATCGCGCCGAAACGGTTGGCAAACTGCCGTACCTGCACATAGCCAAGCGCACTCCATTGCCAGCCGCCTGGCGTGCGATTGACCACCCGCAAGCTGGCATCGACGCCGCTATTCTGATTGTCCGAAAAATCAAAGCCACGGTCCCGATCATCAGTAAAGGCGCGCATATTGGCCTGTAATTCGGTGTTCGCGGACAAGGGCGCAACCGCCCGAATGGCGATACCCCCCTGTTCATAGGCCGCCGGACGATCAACAGCGCCGCGTTGACCTTCCTTGATCGGGATGAAGCCGTCACCGCGCGTGAAACTGCCTGATACCGAGATGCTGCCAGCGCCCAGGCTTTGCAAGATGGCTGCCTTGGCATCGGCGCTGTTCCGGCTGCCAAAATAAGCAGCGCCTGTAATCCGATCCATGTTTTGCAGGCTATCCAGTTCGACCACACCCGCAAGCGCGCCTGTTCCGGCCGCCACCTGACCTGCGCCGCGCCTGATGCGTACTGAGGCAAGCTGCAAGGTGTCATACCCAGGCCAGCTAATCCAGCCGCCAAATGGATCAGCCTGCGGGACATCATCCAGCAAGAGTTGCGCCCGCGACGACGCATTGCCGCCCAGCCCTCGCAATGTGATGCCCTGGCTTGTTGGATTGGCCGAGCGTGCATCGGAACGCCGGAATTGCTGCAATCCTGCTGCTTGGGCCAATGCATTTTCAATGCGGGTGATATTCCCGCCTAATGTTATCTGAGATATCGGGTAACTGCTGTCGCTTTTTGTTTCCGCCAAAGCCCCGGTGACGACAATGTCCTTTTGATTTATTTTCACTGGATAATCGTCAAAGCGGCGGACACAGCCATAGGTTGCCTGATCATCCGGATCGCGCACGGGCCATTCGCAATCTTGCGCCACCACCGGCGCAGCTATTATCAGCAGTGGTACTGCGGTTAACATCGCAGCTTTCATGCTTCAGGATTTACCACATCAGGGTGTGCTGCTTTGAACGCTGGCAGGTCGGTCAAAACAGCATCGATCCGGACCAGTTTCGGAAATGCCGCCAATGGCGTTTCAAACCGTCTGGCATTTGCCATTTGCGGCACCAGACAGACATCCGCCAGATTAGGCAAGTCGCCGCCGAACAGGCCGTCCGCTGGAGCCATGGCTTCCAAAGCTGTAAAGCCTTCGATTATCCAGTGGCGGTACCAATTGTCGATGGCATTCTGATCCTGTCCCATTTGGTCTTTCAGATATTTCAGCACACGCAGATTGTTGATCGGATGGATATCGGCGGCAATCAAAAGGGCCTGCGCCAAGGTTTTCGCGCGATCCACAGGGTTTGATGACACCATTGCCGGATCAGGATAGTTCGCGTCGAGATAATCGATAATCGCAAGGCTTTGGATCAGGTCATGCCCGTCAATCGACAGCATCGGCACAAAACCCTGCGGGTTGCGGGCGACATAATCAGCAGACTTATGCTGCCCTTCTATCAGACTCGTTGGAACACTTTGGTAGGTCACACCCTTTAGGTTGAGAGCGATGCGAACACGATAGCTGGCCGAAGAGCGCCAATAGTCAAAAAGCAGGATTTCGTTCATGTCGGTCGGGTTAGCATGCCGCCACAAAAAGGCAAAAACATTGCGGCAATATGATTGTACGCTATGAACGGTAAAGAGAAATTGAGGAGCACGTATGTTTTATAGAAAATTATCCACTGCCTGTATTGCCCTGGGCTTATTGTCCGCATCGGCCCATGCCGCCGCGCCGGTTACGGGACGCTGGGTGACCCAAAGCAAAGATGGTGTGGTTGAAATCTACGAATGCGGGGCAACGATTTGCGGAAAGCTCGCCAAATTTCTGGTGCCACCACCCAACGGGATTGGCCAGAAAGACATTAACAATCCGAACAAGACGCTGCGTGGCCGGACATTGCTGGGGATGGATATTCTGACTGGTTTCAAAGAAGCCGGAAATGAATGGAAGGGACAGATTTACGACCCCAAGTCGGGCAAAACCTATCGGTCAGTAATTTACAAAGGCAAGTCGGGCAATCTGGTTGTCAAGGGCTGTATCGGACCATTCTGTCAGGCACAGTCCTGGGCTCCTGCGCGTTAAATGGTAGATCCGCAACCTTGCGGAACAGTCGCATATGGTTTTTGAACTGGTCAGGCTCTTTGCGCCAATAGCCCAGCTTATAGAGCTCCACCAAAGATTGCCGCAGCAATTCCCGCGCCGCAGCAATTTCGGTGGAGGTCCCAATTGCCAGAACGGCAGTTAGTCGTTCACAGCGATGTTGCAGCTTGGCCAAGGCAACCAAGGTCATAAAGCCTTCTCCCGTTAGGAGATTAAACGGCCCCAACTTTAGCTATTTTAGCTTTGTGTCCGTTTTGGACATCTCTATTTATGCGCGCAATTTCCAGCCTGATCGCAGCAGCGCGTAACAGATGGCTGCCAGCACAATATTGATCGTAAGCAACAACAACGCGCCAAATTGCACCGGACTGTCGGCGCTGCCGATAAAGCCGTACCGAAAGCCCGATATGACGTAGAAAAACGGGTTGGCATGGCTGATCGCCTGAAAAGTCGGGGCGAGTTTGTCTACCGAATAAAATGTACCCGACAGCAAAGCCGCTGGCGCCACGACAAAATTTGAAACCGCAGCGGCATGATCAAATTTCTCCGCCCAGATTGACGTCATAACGCCAATCAAAGCGAGCATCATTGACCCCATCAATCCGAACCACAAAACAGCCCAGAAATGGAGCGGAATGACATTGACATTGGGCCAGAATGCCATCGCCAGCCAGATCGTCCCGCCCACCATGAATGCCCGCGTCACGGCCGCTGCGGTCAATGCGGTAAGCACCTCTGCGTTGGAAAGCGGCGGCATCAGATAATCGACAATGGTGCCCTGTATCTTGCCGACAAGCAGGGAAAAGCTGGAATTGGCAAATGCGTTTTGCATCATGCCCATGATTATCAGGCCAGGTGCGATGAAATCGGCGAAAGAAACGCCAAGCACCGTCGGTTTGACTGTCCCCAACGCGACCGTAAAAATGATAAGATAGAGCAGCGTCGTAATCGCCGGTGCCCAGATTGTCTGGAGCTGAACCTTGAAAAACCGCCGCACCTCTTTCATATAGAGCGTGTTCAGACCGATCCAATTGACATGGCGGATGTGCCTGACCCCATCGGGCAGTTGAACGATTGGTGTCGAATCCCTATCTGGGCCATGTGCGGTTTTTTGGTGGATACTCATCGCGCAATCGACTATCGGCTTGCAGCTTCGACCGCAAGGCGCAATTGCGCGCCAACGGCGGCGCGGCGTAATTGAATTTGGGAAAAGAAACATATGTCCTGGACTGACCAGCGGATCGATCAATTGAAAACCCTTTGGGAAAAGGGTCTGACCGCGAGTCAGATCGCCGAAGAGCTGGGCGGTGTGTCGCGTAACGCGGTGATTGGCAAGGCCCACCGGCTGGGCCTGAAATCGCGCCCTTCCCCTGTAAAGGCCAATGAGCCTGAGAAAAAAGCAGCGCCAAAAAAGGCGACGCAGGTAAAACCCATCGCGATAGCGCCTGCCAAGCCAAGAGTTGCAGCCGCAGCACCGGCCGCGCGATCGGCAGATGCAGCTCCAGCCTCTGGTGAAGCGCCAGCGGAGCGGACAGCATCGCCGATGCCCCGCATCGTTTCGATCGGACCGGGCGGTTTCATGCGTCAAGGCCCCGGCGATCAACAGGCCCCTATCCCGCCTGCACCACCACGGCGCCTTGTCCCTGCAAAACCCAGCCCGGAAATGGCGAACAAGACGTCCTTGCTCGATCTGAATGAACGCGTGTGCCGTTGGCCCATGGGCCATCCCGGCGAAGCGGACTTCCATTTTTGTGGTGACGCTGTGAACCCGGGCTTTCCTTACTGCGTCGAACATTGCGGCCGCGCTTATCAGGCGCAGTTACCCCGCGGTGTCCGTCGTCCCCCGCCGCCCATGCCATTTGGCGGCCCGCGGGTTCGCTAACCAGACCATAAAGGGCGACCTGCAAGGGCCGCCCTTTTTGATTCAGCTTGTGACATCAATCACATTGTCGTCGGAATTGCGGTCAATGTAGAAGTTGTAGGGATCGATGCCCGCAAAGGCCGGTTTGCGCTTGGACTTGATGACGATCTGTTGCTTGCCACCTTTGACTGGCGTCCGATCAATCGAGATCACGTCTTTCGCACCAAAGGCCCCTATTCCGGGCCGGGCGCCAAACAATCCGATTTCGATATTCTCGTCAAGTCTGGCCGGTTTTTCTTTGCCTTTGCTGTCTGCATAAAATTTATCGGCTTCCAACATGACTGTGGTCGTCCAAAGGCCATCACGACCTTTTACTGCCTTGGCTTGCTTGGCTTTCAAATCATAAATTGTGATGCGTTCGAACAGGTCGGTAATCAACGCCTGCTGCTCGGCTGTTGTCGCTTCCTTTCGCAATTCGGAAATCAGGTCGACAGACCGGTGGAATGGTGCAGGCTTGAATTTCCACGTCCGGATGAAACGGCTGAGTGCCCGGTTTACCGCGTCTTCACCCAGTCTTTCCTGCAAAAGATAGAAAACCAGCGACCCCTTGCGATAGTGGATATAGGGCTGATTTTCTACGCGGTACAGGGGCTGTTCACCGATCGCATCACCTTTGCGTCCCCCCAGATATTGGTCGAGTTCATATTTCAGGAACCGGCGGATCTTGTCCGGTCCATAGATTTTTTTCATGACCATCAAGGCAGAATATTGGGCCAGCGTTTCGCTGGTCACGGTCTGCCCTTGCATATCGGCACCGACCACCTGATGCGCCCAATATTGGTGCGCCAGTTCGTGCGCGGTAATATAGGTTACATAGTCTATGGCATCGGGGTCCGTCACATCGGCGGCAAAACCCACGCTTTCGGAATAGGGCATCGTCCCGGCAAAAGCCTGCGCGAAGCTCTGATATCCCGGAAACTCAATGATGCGGGCATGGTCAAATTGATATGGACCAAAATTGGCCTGATAATAATCCAGCCCTGCCTCCAACGCCCTGATCATTTTGGGCACATTCCATTCATGACGCGGGTCGTGATATATGGACAGCAACACGCCCTTATGATTTTTCTCGGTTAACTTGTAACGAGCCGACTGGATCGACAGGAAATTGTGAATGGGCGCCGAGCTGACAAAATGGGCTGTCCGGCGTCCGTTTTTACTTTCATCTGATACCTTTCGACCCGGAGCAATCGGCACCTGATCGGCGTCGGTGGTGACAGTGATGTCGGACAAGACCCAGTCGGTGCGGACATAATTTTCCCGCGTCGCCGACATATTCTCAAGCTTTGCCATCCGTAGCTCGGCAGGCAGCCCCTGCCGCCGTCGCTGGGTTCGATCTTGCAACACCCCTTGACGATTCATGCCGACAATCGGTGCGAATTCGAAATTATTGACGAATGTCCCGTTCAGATTGACCGATGTCGCCGGTGCACCATTTCGAAACCCGCGATGATGTATGCGGGACTGGAAATCGAGCCGGGTTTCCGCACCGGGCTGTAACGGTTGGTCGAACCGGAAGATGCGGTATCCAAATTTCTTGTCGTCCTGCACCAATTTGGCACCTGCGAGCGCAAGTTTAGGATAAACCACATCTCGATCACCCTGACGGATATGAACCTCGGTTATCGGTTTGCCCGTTTCATTCCGCATAGCATAGCTTCCGGTCACCTCCATCCGCCGGTCCTTGGGGAAGATAATTGCGTCGAGCTTGACCGATTTTACCACCGGCCGCAGCAGGTTTTCATATTTTAGATATTTCTTCTCATAATCCGCTTGAAATGCCTCCGCCTCGTCACTGGTTTCGTAGCGGTTGAGCACCTTGAAATTCTGCCAGGCATAGACGCCGGTCACAGTCATGGCGGCGATGCTGACGCCGATCAGGGCCAGGGGCACGCCGCGCAAGCCTGGCTGAACCCTTCTGACACGGCTGCGCCAACGTGTGTCGGTGCCACGAGGCCACACCAGATGCGCGATCACCAGCAAGATCACGCCAAATGCCAGCCAATATCCGCGCAATATCCACGCACCATAGCCAAAACCACCATCGCCGTTCATATCGCTCAGCGGCGTCAGCGGGTTTGCACCATAGATATAAAGGGCGTTGGTATACCCCATATTCCTTAAAAAAATGCCGGATATGAACCACAGCAGAAACAAACCCCAGCCCACATATTTGTTCGGACTGACGGCTTGCAGAAACACAGCCAATATCGCGACCATCAGCATTTCTGCGGTCGTTGGCAGGACGAACCAGAACAGATAGTTCGCAAAGCCGAATTCCGCCGCGCCCTTGATGAGTTGGAATATCAATCCTGTGCCCATGGCAACGGCATTGATGCTCAATAAAATTACCAGAATGGCCAGCACTTTAGGGATGGTAATGACCCAATTGGCCGCCGGAGTGGAATCAATGATTTCATTGATTTTGACATCCCGTTCACGCCATACCAATTCACCGCCGTAAAACACCGCGATGATCAGCAGGAATATCGAAAACCCGTTGATGATATTGGTGATGATATCGGCCCCAACCGGATAGGAGGGCGTGCCATAGGCAGTCTGGGTTAGCCATAATCCAGCCATTGTGTTGATCAGTGCAATCAACATCAAAACAATTAGGCCGGGGCTTTGCAGGACCTGAAGAATTTCCAATTTGAGCCGGACCAAAAACTGCGTCCGGGTCGTGAAACTGCCAAATGTCTGGGACAATACTGGCATTGCGATCATCTGGACGCCGTCATCGCTGTCGCCCATTTTCTGCCGCGCCAGCTTTTTCAGTTTCCGTTTGGACGGCGCGCGTTCTTCCATTGAAAAGCGCCAATAGGTTACCGCCAGCAGAACGGCAGAAACAAGCAGCACCAGCACTCTGTTGAACAACAGCTGTTCACTGAACGGCAGCAATTTTGTATTCATATCCGCCGCCGTCCAATAGCGGGTTGCCTCACCCAACGCCCCGAAACCCAAGGGTTCGAACCGCGCGAGCAAATCCTGATATTCGACTTTTGATCCCAATATCGTTGTCACGATCAAATAGCCCATGAAGAACAATACGACGCCGATGTAACTCCACAGCATCGACCGCGTGATCGTCGCGAGACCGAACAGCAGGCTGCACATCAGGAAAATATTCGGAACCGCCAGGATCAGATAAGGCCAAAGATAATAAGCAGGATTATTCGGCCCAACGGTTTCAGGGTCGACCCATGGCATGGACACACCGACCAGCATCCCCACGGGAACGGCAAAATATCCCAGCAGCGCAACGGCCAGACCGCCAATATAGCGCCCCAGAACATAGTTGGTTTTGCCAATGGCTGTCGCTTTTATAATCGGGCCAAACCCGCTGGAATCGTCGCGGACAACCGCGTTGGCGACAAAGGATGTGATCACGAACAGATAAAAAAGCGACGTCAGGGCCATCATCGATGCGATTGCATGGGGGGCATTTTCATGCACAGTCCCGGGTGTGCCAATGCTGACATTTTCACTGGCGGTGACACCAAAGCCCAGAAGAAAAAACAGCAGCAGCGAAACCCAGAACACCGGATTGCGAAGTTGATAGCGCAGTTCAAAGCGCGCGACGTCAAACAGCATGGTCGCTCCTCCTCAAGCTGCGCGGCGAAGGTCGGCAAGCGTGGTGAAATACACATCTTCCAGCCCCGCTTCGACATCATCAAAACCGGCAGGCTTGCTGTCCGCAAGAATGTGAATGATCGTCCGTCCTGCAAATAACCGCGTGGAAATCACCTGATATTGCTGTTGATGCGCCTCCAACTCATCACGGCCAATTGTCTTTTTCCAGATCCGTCCCTTGGTTTGGGCAATCAGGTCAAGCGGCGCGCCTTCCAATTGTACCCGGCCACCGGCAAGAACCGCCATGCGCGGACACAGGTCAGCCACGTCGTCAACAATGTGGGTGGACAGGATGATAACAACATTATCGCTGATTCCGGCCAATAGGTTCAGGAACCGGTTCCGTTCTTCGGGATCAAGGCCGGCGGTTGGCTCATCGACGATGATCAGCTCGGGCGATCCGATCAGGGCCTGGGCAATACCAAAGCGTTGCCGCATACCGCCTGAAAATCCGGCGATAAACTGGTTTCGATGGTTCCACAAATTGGTCTGGTTCAACAGCGTTTCGACAACAGCTTTGCGTTCGCCCTTGCCCGAAACGCCTTTAAGCACGGCCATGTGGTCGAGCATGTTGAACGCGGTAACACGCGGATAAACGCCGAAATCCTGCGGCAAATAGCCCAGGCGTTTTCTCAATTCTTCCGGATTTTGCAAAATATCAAGGTCGCCAAATTTGATCGAACCACTGGTGGGGGTTTGCAGCGTCGCGATGGTTCGCATCAATGTCGATTTTCCCGCACCATTTGGACCGAGCAGGCCATACATGCCCCTTGGGATAGAGAGGTTTACGTTATCAAGTGCCCGCGTCCCGTTTGCGTAAACATGACTGATCCCAGAAATCTCAAGCATAAACACCCTCTCCGTATTATGTCCGCAATACGCTATGTCCCCATCTTTGAACAAATACTCTCTTTCGACAAGCAATCGGCTAATATCGACCAAAAACTTTCCTGTGGGCAAATCGATACGGCGCTTGCACGGGTGACTCCGCGCGTCCTATACCATTGGTATGAGTGATGACCTTTTTGGTGGCGGCGCCGCGGCGACGGCTGCATCCAATGAATATGACGCATCTGCGATTGAAGTGCTGGAGGGGCTGGAGCCTGTCCGGCGGCGGCCGGGCATGTACATCGGCGGTATCGACGAACGCGCGTTGCACCATCTGGCATCCGAAGTTCTCGACAATTCGATGGACGAGGCTGTCGCCGGTCATGCCAACCGGATCGAGGTGCATCTGGGCGTCGGCAACCGGTTGACGATCAGCGATAATGGACGTGGCATCCCTGTCGACCCCCACCCCAAATTCCCCGGCAAGTCGGCATTGGAAGTCATTTTGACGACGCTGCATTCCGGCGGGAAATTTTCGGACAAGGCCTATGCCACATCGGGCGGCCTGCATGGCGTCGGTGTGTCGGTGGTGAACGCGCTGTCGACCGACACCGTGGTCGAAGTCGCCCGCAACCGGCAGCTTTACCGCCAGCGCTTCGCGCAAGGTCACCCGCTGGGCAAGCTGGAAGAATTAGGACCCACTCCCAACCGGCGCGGAACGACCATCGCCTTTACACCCGATGCGGAGATATTCGGACCGGATGCGAAATTCAAACCGGCGCGACTGTTCCGGTTGGCGCGGTCCAAGGCCTATCTGTTCGCGGGTGTCGAAATCCGCTGGCGGTGCGACGCGGAACTGGCGAGTGCGGACGTACCGACAGAGGCGGTATTCCAGTTTCCCGGCGGATTATCCGATCACTTGCGCGAACAGCTTGGTACCAGGGCATGTGCCACCACCGATTTCTTCGCGGGAACGCAGGATTTTCCCGACAGCCAGGGCCGCGTCGAATGGGCAGTATCTTGGCCGCTCTATTCCGACGGCGCCTATAGCTGGTATTGCAACACCATCCCCACCCCCGATGGCGGCACGCATGAAGCCGGTATTCGCGCGGCATTGACCAAGGGCTTGCGCGCGTTCGGCGAACTGGTTGGCCAGAAAAAGGCCGCACAGATCACCGCAGAAGATATCTTCAACGAAGCCGAACTGATGCTCTCTGTCTTCATTCGGAATCCACAATTTCAAAGCCAGACCAAGGACCGGCTGACCTCGCCGGAGGCAACCCGTTTGGTCGAAAACGCGATCCGCGACCATTTTGACCATTTCCTGACGGATAATATGGAACGCGGCAAAGCCTTGATGGGCTTCATCCTCGAAAAGGTGGACGACCGCCTTCGCCGCAAGGCCGAGCGGGAGGTTAAGCGCAAGACGGCGACATCCGGCCGCAAGGTGCGTTTGCCCGGCAAATTGACCGATTGCGCCTCGGATGATCCGACTGGTACCGAATTGTTCATCGTCGAAGGCGACAGCGCAGGCGGTAGCGCAAAGCAGGCGCGCGACCGCAAAACGCAGGCGATATTGCCGATCCGGGGTAAAATCCTTAACGTCGCATCTGCCACCGCCGACAAAATTCGTGCCAATAATGAAATCGCTGACCTGCAACTGGCGCTTGGTTGCGGTGTTCGCAAGGACTGCAACCCCGACAATCTGCGCTATGAACGGGTCATCATCATGACCGACGCCGATGTCGATGGGGCGCATATTGCGACCTTGCTGATGACATTCTTCTTTCAGGAAATGCCCGAGATTGTGAAGGCAGGCCACCTATTTCTGGCACGACCGCCACTCTATCGCCTGACCCATGGCAGCCAGAGCGTATACGCCGCCGACGACGCGCATCGCGCCGAATTGGAAGCGACTGTGTTCAAGAACAAAAAGGTCGATGTGGGCCGCTTTAAGGGCCTGGGCGAGATGAACCCCGGGCAGTTGCGCGAAACGACGATGGACCCGAAAAGCCGTTCGTTGATCCGCATAACCTTGCCGCATGAATATGAGCGGCGTGCCGCTGTGACCGATCTTGTAGACCGTTTGATGGGCAAAAATCCGGAACACCGTTTCAACTTCATTCAGGACAATGCTGCTCAATTGGACGAAGAAGCGATCGACGCCTAAATTTATCAGGGAGAGAGAAGGTGAAGCGATTTTTGCTATTGTTCCCATTGGCCGCAATGTGCGCCTCCCCGGTAGTTGCGTTTAGCCCAGAGCCGACAACGGCAACGGCTGTTAAACCGCTCGACCAACGGATCGAACAATTGCCGGCGGTTCTTTCCGGCGCGATAAAATATGAAGATTATTTTTCGCCGAGCTTTCTGGCGGCTGTCCCTGCAATCCAGATAAAGGCAATTTCCGACCAGTTCGTCGCGCAATATGGCAAACCGTTAAAGGTCGTCGGCGTGGACCCCAAAGGCCCTGATAGCGCGACGGTTAAAATCGAATTTGAAAAGGCCATTGCCACCGCCGTCATAACGATTGAACAGGCTTCGCCGGAAAAGGTCGTGGGATTGTTGGTGACAGGATTTGACCTGAAAGGCGATACGCCTGCAAAAATCGATGCGGCATTTTCCCAATTGCCAGGAAAGTCAGGGTATCTGGTCGAAAAAATCGGGATAGACGGCAAACGCACACAAATTGCTGGACGCTCTACCGGGCAGCAATTTGCAATTGCGTCGACCTTCAAGCTGTATGTCTTGGCCGAACTTGCATCGCAGGTGCAGGCCGGACGGCGCAGCTGGTCGGATGTCGTCCCAATTTTGTCCACCAGCCATTCATCGACCGCAACGTCCAATTGGCCGCGCAACACGCCGGTCACACTGCAAACACTGGCAACATGGATGATTTCATCCAGCGATAACAGCGCCACCGATGCGCTGATGCGGGTTTTGGGCCGCGATGCCGTTGAGAAAAAGCTGGCCACAATTGGCCATAGCGACCCCGACAAAGCATTGCCGATGCTCAACACAGTCGAGGCCTTTGCCCTGAAAAGCAATCCCGACCTGCGCCTTCGTTTTCAAAAGGCGACCGAGGCAGAACAGCGCAATCTGCTTGAAAATGAGGCTGCTGCGCTGGCATTTGACAAGATCATCCCATCCAATCTGGGGTCGGGCCCTGTTGCCATCGACAGTATCGAATGGTTCGCCTCACCTTCAGACATCGCCACTTTGATGCACAATATTCGCCAAACCGGCAGTCAAACCGCGCTTGATGTGATGGCGGTCAATAAAGGGGTTAGTCCGGTATCGGCCGAAAAATGGCAATATCTGGGATATAAAGGTGGCTCGGAACCCGGCGTCATTTCCATGAGCTTTCTGGCCCAATCCAAAGCAGGCGACTGGTATGCCATCACCGGCAGTTGGAATGACATCAGCAAAGACGTCAATAATGAGTTATTTGTGGCGTTGATGGCAAGGTTACTGGATAGCGTGGCAGGCTAACTGGTCCAGTTCCAGCAAAGTCAGGCAGTCAACGCCTCGACCAGCGCTTTCACCTTCTTTTGACGCCATTGAGGCAGCGGCGCGACAAGCCAATAGGCAAGTCGGCTTTCCTTGGCGTTGTCCAGCGCCTTTACCCGGCCCGCCGCGATATCGGCTTGCGCCAATAGATGCGGTACATTTGCACGGCCAAGACCGATTGCCGCGGCGTCTATTGCAAGCCCGGCATCGGAAAGCCGTAACGCTGGCAACCCGTCGGCGACGGGGCAATGCGGCCAGCTAATCGGTGTGTCGGCCCCGCCTTCGGGTGCACCAACGGAGACAAAGGCACCCTCGGCAAGACGAACGCCTTCATGCTCGCCCGGCCCATCGGTCAGGCGGATGGCCAGATCAAGATTGGCTTCGGTAAAGTCAATATCTTCATCCGCCGAAACCAGCGTAAAGCGCGTATCCGGATTGGCCTGCCCGAATTTTGCAAGCCGGGAAGCCAACCATTTGGCGGTAAAATCGCGCGGGGCGGCTATGGTCAAGGAGTTGGACGACTGCCCCGCCTGCATGGCGCGCACGGCATCTTCGAACATCAGAAAGCCCTGTCGCAAAGCCTCCAGCCCTGCGGTGCCTTCACCGGTCAATTCCAACCCCTTGGGCGTGCGACGGAACAGCACCACGCCCAGCATATCTTCCAACGCCCTGATTTGCTGACCGACCGCAGCCGGTGTTACCGCCAGTTCATCGGCTGCCTTTGTAAAGCTCAAATGCCGCGCGGCGGCGTCGAGGACGCGCAGACCATTGAGCGGCAAATGCGTCCGTTTCATCGCGCAGTCGCCGGTGCCAGCAATTTGAAGCGCGGAATTTCAGCCAAAAAGGTGCTGCCATCGGCACGGATGAAGCGATACTGCCCCTCCATCATTCCACTAGGCGTTCCCAGCGGGCAGCCCGATACATAGTCATGGCTTTCACCGGGGTTCAGCAGCGGCTGTTCACCGACCACCCCATCGCCATCGACATGGTTCACCATCGCCCGGCCGTCAGTGATTTTCCAGTGGCGGGTCAGCAATTGCACCGGTTCGTCGCCCTGATTTTCGATCCGGATATGATAGGACCAGAACCACCGCCCCTGCGCTGGCTGGGACTGTTCGTTGAGATAATTGGGCGCGACACGAACGGTGATGCCATCGGTCGTCGCGCTGGCGGTGAAGAAGGAATCCAGAATATTGCTCATAAACCGGCCACCTTTAACGCCTGATCCAGATCGTCGATCAGATCCTGCGGATCTTCCAGCCCGACGTTGATACGGATCATCCCTTCGCCGACGCCCATTGCTTCACGGCCTTCTGGCCCCATGCCATGATGTGTGGACGATGCCGGATGGCACATCAGGCTGCGGGCATCGCCGATATTGTTCGAAATATCGATCAACTGCAGGGCATTCAGCAATTGGTGCGCCTGCTTGCGTCCGCCGTCGAGGATGAAAGAAAAGATTGGTCCGCAGGCCTTCATCTGGCTCATTGCCAGATTATGTTGCGGGTGGCTGGCAAGCCCGGGATGCAGGATCGTCGGCACGCGCCCTTCCAGAAATTTGCCGACTTTCAGCGCATTCTCCGACTGCCGCATGGCGCGTAGTTCCAGCGTTTCCAGCCCCTTGTGCACCACCCAGGCATTGAAGGGGGAGAGGTTCGGCCCCGTATTGCGTTGAAACGGCAACAGCACTTCATCGATCCATTTCTGTGTCCCGCACACGGCACCGGCCAGCACGCGGCCCTGCCCGTCCATCAATTTGGTGGCACTATAGGCCACGACATCCGCGCCATAATCCATGGGACGTTGCAGCACGCTCGTCGCAAAGGCATTGTCGACAACGGTGGTGATGTCATGTTCTTTTGCCAGCCCACACACATAGGCCATATCCACGATATCCATCGTCGGGTTCGCCGGCGTTTCGAAGAAAAAGACTTTGGTATTGGGTTGGATAGCTGCTTTCCACGCGTCATTGTCGCGGCTGTCGATGGTGGTTGTCGCAATCCCCCATTTCGGCAGCAGATTGTCGGTCAGCCAGCGACAAGACCCAAAAGCCGCCCGCGCCGCCACGACATGGTCGCCCTGTTCCAATTGGCACAGCAACGCCGTCGTCATTGCCGCCATGCCCGTGGCTTGGGCTCGGCAAGCCTCGGCCCCTTCCATCAGCGCGATGCGTTCTTCCAGCATCTGCACCGTCGGATTTTGCAACCGGGAATAGGTCATGCCCTCGGCTTCACCGGCAAAGCGGGCCGCGACAGTCTCGGCATCGTCATAGGTAAAGCCGGACGACAGGAATAAAGCTTCCGACGTCTCACCATGTTCGCTGCGCCATGTGCCGCCGCGGATAGCTTGGGTGGCGGGGCGCCAAGTGCTGGTGATAGCGCGATTCTGGCCGGTGGTTTTCTTCATGGGTCGCTTTTCGGGTAGCAAAGGGTTCAGGTCAAGGCGGCAAGAACGGCATCGCCCATTTCACGGGTCGATAGCGTGCCACCTAAATCGGGGGAGCGCGCGCCACGTGCAAGGGCCTTGGCGACTGCCTGCTCGATCCGGTCCGCCTGTGATGCATATCCAAACGAGTAGCGCAACATCATCGACGCGGACAAAATGGTCGCCAACGGGTTAGCCTTGCCCTGCCCGGCTATGTCTGGGGCGCTACCGTGGATCGGCTCGTAAAGGCCCTTTTGCGCGCTGTCGAGTGAGGCGCTGGGCAGCATACCGATCGATCCGGCGCACATGCTGGCCTGATCCGACAGGATATCGCCGAACAGATTGCCGGTAACGATGACATCAAACTGCCCCGGATTACGCACCAACTGCATCGCGGCATTATCGACATACATATGGCTGAGCGCGACGTCAGGATATTCCTGCGCGGTTTCGATCACAACATCGCGCCACAATTGCGATGTTTCCAGCACGTTGGCCTTATCTACCGAGCATACCTTTTTTCCCCGCGCCATAGCGGTTTCAAATCCGACACGGGCAATCCGGCGGACTTCATCCTCATCATAGGACATGATGTCATAGCCTTCGCGCTTGCCGTCGACAGTTTTACGCATGCCCTTTTCACCGAAATAGACGTCGCCATTCAGTTCGCGCACGATCACCATATCAATCTGGCTGGCGACTTCGGGGCGCAAGGCGCTGGCATCGGCGAGTTCGGGAAATAATTTGGCAGGACGCAAATTGGCAAAAAGGCCAAGTTCTTTCCGCAAACCAAGGATCGCCTGTTCGGGGCGCAAATGCCGTTCAAGCGCATCGCAATCAGGATCGCCCACGGCACCGAATAAAATGGCATCGGCGCGTCTGGCAAGGTCCAGCGTTTCGGGCGGCAAGGGATGTCCGGTCGCCTTATAGGCCGCACCGCCGACAAGCGCCTCCTCAAAATGGAGCGAGTCGAGCGATAGTGCTTCCAGCACGCGGCGGGTCTCCGCAATGACTTCGGGTCCAATTCCGTCACCGGGAAGCAAAGCAATGAGCACGGGTCCGATATCCTTCCGGTATATGATATGAAAAGTCCGGTTTCCCTTGCCGTCCCCGCCCCGATTAGGCAACCGCCCTTTTTAGCCTGTCCACCAGTCGTTCGCGCGCCGCCATGACATCGGTACGGCGTTCCCCCAGCACATGGGCCACCAACCGCTCCCTGTTCTGCGCCATCATGGCGACAGGCGCACCATCGCGCACGCTGTCCTCAGCATAGCCCAGTTCGGCCAGCAGCAAGGTTTCATATTGCGCCACGGCCCCTGCCCAAACGCGTGCTGCGGGGGCCAGTTCTATCGCAGATAGCACGCCGTCCAGTGCACTGTGTAGCCTTGGATAGGGATGCGCTTCTGGCAGAGTCGCAGCCGTCAAGGCGGTTACCCAGTCAATCGCTGCGATCGCCAGCGGTTCGGATAGCAGATGTGCGCGGCTGTGCAGAGGTTCGGCCACAAGGGTCGCCAATTGCCCCGGTGTACGCACCCGCCATTCGCCCTTGATGACATTGCCGGGAATAAGCACGGGCCGCAAATTCCGGCCCCGCGCGCCTTGCACATATCCGGCAAGTAATCCGTCATCGGCGCTGAACGCCCTGACGATGGCCCCGGTTTCCCCGTGGCTGCGTACCGAGCAAATGATGGCGGTGGCGCTAATATGCATAGCCTATCATGCCAAGCTGGTGTCCTTAGGGGAAGCGATATCCCCTATTCGCTAAGCCGAGATTTTGAAAAGCGCTGCGCCTTCATATTTTTCGGCCTCGGGTTCGAACAGCTCATCAATTTCAAAATGGCTGTCGGTAATTTGCAGATCGTTCAGCCCTTGCAGATGGAAGGCGCCAAGTTTCCTTTCACGCGGCGGTTCGCCGTGCTTTTCAAGGGTGATGGCATCGATGAACAGCGCATTATTCTTGGTGTACAGGACATGCGGCGCAAGCTTCATGGCAACGCCATTATAGACCGCCGTTACACATTTTTTCAGCGCGATGGCTTCCAGGAGAAGTTGATTTGTAGACATGGCGACAAGTTATCGCAGCCACCGCTTCGCGCAAGTGTAAAATTGTGCAGCGCAACACAAAATCAAGCGGACTTGCAAAAATCGTGACCAGCGATATTTTGGCGCTTCATCTGAGGAATTTATGCAAGAGATTGCCACCCGTTAATCCAGCGCCTGCGGATCATCCGCAGACCTGATGATTTAGCCCCGGCCTCGCCATGCGCGCGGGCCGGTCACTAAACCTATTCAACGGGTTACATTCCATGAATATTTCAAAGCATGAACAGCGCGTACTGCACGCGCTGGCCCAAGGCGGTTCGATTATCCACCGCTTTGACGAACGCGGACATATTGTCGAGGTCGACTGCATGAACCGCGATGGCTGGCGTCTCGCCGATTGCACGCTGGCCGTCTTTCACAAGTTGCGGCGCAGGAAACTGATCGGCAGCATGGGCGGCGCGCCATATCGCATTACGCGAGAAGGTCTGCGCGCAGTCAGGTCGCAACTCGACAACCGTTAGCGTACAGAGGCCGCATGGCTGGCGATCAAGTCCACCATGCGGTCCACCTGCGACGGCGGCAGGTCGTGCGCCATGTCGTCGATAATCTCCAGCCGAGCACCCGCGATATGGCGGGCGATGTCTTCGCTGCCTTCTTTCGGGACCAGCGGGTCCGCGCCGCCATGCACGACGAGGGTCGGCACCTTGATCGATTTCAACCGGTCGACCCGGCTGCCATCCGCGACAATAGCGAGGAGTTGCCGCTTCATGCCCACCGGATAATAACCACGGTCAAAGGCCCGTGCGGCCATTTCGGCATAGGTGCTTTTTGGACGCGCCGGATCCGCAAAAGAGATGGATTCGAGTGCTTCGGTACCCAGCCTGATCGCCTCTTCGCGCGTCGGGTTGGACGGCCGCGGTGCCATCAGACGTTTGCGGATGTCAGCGCGCGGTCCGGGCAGACCCGGCTTGCCACTCGACGACATGATCGATGTCATGCTCGCCACCTTGTCGGGATGATGTGCCGCCATCAATTGCACGATCATACCGCCCATCGACGCCCCGACAATATGAGCGCGGGAGATGCCCAAGGCATCCAGCAAAGCTACCCCGTCCTTCGCCATGTCGGTCAGACTGTACGCTGTCTTTACAGGCAAACCGAAACGCGATGCGATCATGGCCCACACAAGGCTGCCCGCCGGGGCGCCATCCATCCGCTGCGATAGCCCGACGTCGCGATTGTCATAATGGATCACACGAAACCCCTGGACGACCAGTCCCTGAATAAATGCTTCGGGCCAGGCAATCATCTGCGTCCCCAGCCCCATGACGAGAAGTATCACCGGCGCATCAGCGGGGCCTGATTCTTCATAATAAATCTCTATGCCGTTGGCATTGATCGTTGGCATATATTTCCCCGCTTCTATGGATATTGTTGGCGTGCATGGACGATGTTTACAATCTCTACGGTATCCGTGCTGACGCGATAGATGATAATGTAATTAGGATGGACGACGGCTTCTCTTGTCCCGGCGACACGGCCAGCGCGATATAGATACGGATGGTCGGGCAACCGTTCCGCACATGTTTCCACCGCTAAAAGCAGATTGTTTGCCGCTGCCCAATCATGATCAGAAATGAAGGATAATATGACCTCAAGGTCCGCAATTGCGCTAGCGCGCCATATGAGTTTTAGCACCGCGCTTCGTTTCAACTATTTTACGCGCACGCCCCATAGCCTCGTCATGGGACACGGCAGGGCTGTCCTCATTTAGCGAATCTGCAACCTTCTGGTGCAGCCAAGCTTCATAGGCCTTTGCTTTTTCAACCGTGTCGAATTCGGAAACAATGGGGGAACGCAGATTCATCGCCAAAGAATACGCCTTTCATCAATAATATCAAGGGGCGCCCATCATCCGTTAGAATGATAGAAATCATGCACCGTCTGCGCCACCGCCGCCGATACGCCCGGTGTTTTTTGCAAATCTTCAAGGCTCGCGCTACGCACCGCCCGGGCGGTACCGAAGTGCATGAGAAGCGCCTTTTTGCGCGATGGGCCGATACCCGGGACTTCGTCCAAAGGACTTGCGGTGATGGCCTTGCTCCGTTTGGTCCGGTGCGCGCCGATGGCAAAGCGGTGCACCTCGTCACGCAAACGCTGGAGGTAGAACAAGACCGGCGCATTCACCGGCAAGGTGATTTCACGGCCGTCCGGGAAGTGGAAGATTTCACGCCCCTCGCGCCCATGGTTCGGGCCCTTGGCGATGGCAATCAAGGGAACATCTTCGACACCAATTTCTTCAAGTGCGGCTTTCACGGCGCTCATTTGTCCTTTGCCGCCGTCGATCAACACGAGATCAGGCCATTGTCCGTTATCCCGGTCAGGGTCCTCTTCCTGCGCCCGGCCAAAGCGCCGCTGGAACACTTCGCGCATCATGGCGAAATCGTCGTCCGTCGCCGCCTGCTTGATGTTGAACTTGCGATACTGCCCCTTGATAAAGCCTTCCGGCCCGGCAACGACCATGGCGCCAAGGGCGTTGGTCCCCTGGATATGGCTGTTGTCATAAATCTCGATCCGTTTGGGCGGTTCGGACAGTTCGAACAGGTCCGCCACTTCCTGCAAAAGCTTGCCCTGCGTGGTGCTCTCGGCCAGCCGCCGGTCCAGAGCTTCTTCCGCGTTGCGCGTGGCCTGCGCGACCAGACGCACACGGTCGCCGCGCTGGGGAACGGCAATTTCAATCTTGCGCTCGGCCCGCTCCGACAATGCCTGTGCCAGCAGATCGGCCTCGGCCAGTTCACGGTCGAGCAGGATGAGGCGTGCAGGCGGCACATCTTCGTAAAATTGCGCGAGGAAACTGGTGAATACCTCGTCTTCGCCAAGCTCCGAAACATGGGATGGAAAAAAGGAGCGGTGCCCCCAATTCTGTCCCCCACGAATGAAGAAGGCTTGAATGCCCATGACACCATTGCGGTGGGCGAGCGCAAAGATATCGGCATCGCCGATGCCCTGCGCGTTGATCGCCTGACTCCCCTGAATGAAGGTCAACGCCTTGAGCCGGTCGCGCAACATGGCGGCACGTTCGAAGTCCAACCCTTCGGCAGCCGCTTCCATCTCGGCGGCAAGCTTCGCCTGTACGCCGGAGGATTTGCCATCGAGAAAAGCTTTGGCGTCGGCAACGAGATCGGCATAGGCGCCATCATCAATCCGGCCAACGCACGGCGCGGAGCATCGCTTGATCTGGTACAGCAGGCACGGCCGGTCGCGGTTGTTGAAAAAACTGTCCGAGCAGCTGCGTAAGAGAAACAGCTTTTCGAGTGCGTTCAATGTCTGGTTCACCGACCCAGCGCTGGCAAACGGGCCATAATATTGCCCCTTATGCCGCCGTGCCCCGCGATGTTTCTGGATGCGCGGGAATTTATGATCGGCGCGCAGCAGGATGAAGGGAAAGCTTTTGTCGTCACGCAGCAGGACATTGTAGGCTGGGCGGTACCGCTTGATGAGCTGCGCTTCCAACAGCAAGGCTTCGGCTTCGCTGTTGGTCGTGACGATCGTCATCGACCGCGTCAGCGCCACCATGCGCCGCAACCGGTTCGGCAGCCGGTCAATCTGCACATAATTGTTCACGCGGTTTTTAAGCGCGCGCGCCTTTCCGACATAAAGCACATCGCCGCGCGCATCGTGCATCCGGTACACCCCCGGTTTGTGCGGCAAAGTCTTCAGGACATTGCGAATGGCCGCAACACCGGTTTCCAGATCCGGCGCATCGGCACCCCGCACCGCATAGGTCGCCTTCTCCTCGTTGAAACGGGAGGCTGCATTTGGCTGATCGGGGCGGTCGGCTTTGGACATAGGTCTAGGGTCTGGACCTCTTAAATGGGCTGGCAAAATTTGCCAGCCCTACCCTGTTTTTAATTAAACCTATTGCTCGCGCGAACTCATGAAGTGCCACACTATTCCAAAGCCCAGTGCGGCGCATATCCCGACAAGCAGCAGATTAGGCACGCTCATGAAGCATATCGATCATTATCGCCGTCCTGATCGCCGCCATCATCGCCGCCGAAGCCGAAAAAGCGTTTCAGCGAGACAAGCAAACCAACGGTGCCAAGCGCAATCAGCTTCCAGAATTTGAGGAGCAAGATCAACAGCCCCTTGAACAATCCGGTTTTCGCGACCGCTGCCGCCGCACCCCCCGTGACCAAAGCAGCGAGGCCATATTCAGAAACCTTATCGCCATCCTTATAGGCCGCATACCGTTCATCATTATTGAACGAGAAGCCCTTATTGGCCTCACGGAACGCCGCCAGATCGGATTGAAGCGTATCTTGCGAGGTGACGAGCGCGGCATCCATCACGCCGCGACGGCCCAATATCCGCATATGGTAGTTTATGTTCTGACCCGAAGGTGATGACAGGATAACCCCATATTCAAGATTATGCGTCACCTTGTCATAATGCGGTGATACGGCCCAACCGACGGTCGTCAACGGTTCCAGCCCCTGTTCCCGCCGCGCCTCATTCTGGGCAGCATCGCTGTCCTTCATTTGCTGAAGCAGCGCTTTGGCATCTATTTTTTCGTCATCGCGCACATAGCCGATGTCGGAAAAGCTATAGACTGCAAACCAATTCGAATTTTTGGATGCAATGGTGTACGAATCATTTTCCGGCAGATTACCCGTCAATTGCAGGAATTTATTGGTCCCGTCGGCATCCAGATACTGCACCATATTCGGCAACTTGATCGATGCGCGATCCGTCACCTGCGGTTTCTGCGGAGCCTCTACCCACGGTAAAGCTTGAAATTGCGCCTGTACTTGCGCCGCACTTTGATCATTTTGTGCAAGAACCGGCTGCGCTACCATGGCCAGAAAGACCAACGCCGCGCGTGTTACATAGGCTGAAAATTTCATAGCTTTCCCCTTCAATGGGCCGAAGGGTAAAAGTCAGCTCTTAAAAATCAACGATAAACATTGCGAATTTGCTTTTTTAATAATCCGCATCTGCACCGCGTCAATTTTCGCCAAATGCGGCGGCGGCATAAAATCAGTTTAGCGCGTTAATCGAGTCGTCGATGAGTGTTGCATCAGCCTTCGCATCGTGATGCGTGGCAATCAATTGCGCTGCAGCAGCTGCGGCGGCACTGGCGGCCTTGGCGCGAACGTCGGCGATGGCGGCGCGTTCAGCAGCCGCAATTTTTTCTTCCGCTGCTTTGGCACGACGCCCAATCAAAGCGGTCGCATTTTCCTTCGCTTGCGCCACGATCAGCTTGGCTTCGTCTTCAGCCGCCGCCTTCATCGATTCTGCATCGATTGCAGCTTGCTTCGCCTTGGCCTCATATTCGGCCTTGATGGCTTCAGCCTCGGTACGCAGCGCAGTGGCGTGGTCAAGCTGCTCCTTGATACCTGAAATCTGCTTGTCGAGCGCAGACGCGATCATGGCAGGAACTTTTTTCCACAGCGCCAGAGCGATGACGACAAGCATGGCCAATGCAACCAGCATCGTTGCGTCAAAACCCAATGCGGATGGCGCTGCATGTTCTTCGCCGCCCTGCGCTTCGGTCGATGCGGCGGTCGCTACTACAGGCCCGTGTCCCATCGCCGCATGATCTTCAGTGGTCAGTTCCGGAATTTTTACTGCTTCAGCCATTTGCCATTACCGCTTTCACTGCCGAAGCGGCTTGCGCCGCACTTACCTTGGCGCCTGAAACCTTTGCAACGATATCTGCCGCAGCTTCTGCCGCAACGCTTTCGATGCTGGCCATTGCAGCGGCGCTGGCCTTTGCAAGGTCAGCCTCAGCCGCCGCCAACTTCACGCCGATTTCCGCATCTGCCTTGGCAAGGCGCTGTTCCGCGTCCTTCGCAGCCTTTGCCTTTGCTTCATTTGCCTTGCCTTGCGCCACCAAACGAGCTGCCGCAAGATCAGCTTCACCGCTGTCACCCAGATTATCCGCCTCGGCGCGCGCGCCTTCGGCGGCCGCAAGGTCGTCCGCAATCTTGCGATCACGTGCGTCCATATTCGCTTCAATCTTTGGCAACATGCCTTTGCCGATCGTGAAATAGATCAGGCCAAAGACAATCAGCAGCCAAAAAAACTGCGACGCATAGGTTTCAAGAATTTGGGCAATTTGGGGCATGATACTAGGCTGTCCTTATTGAAGATTGGGCCCCGGCGATGTGCCGGGGCGAAACCGTCAATCAAGCAACGAAGATCAGGATCACTGCGACGACGAATGCGAGCAGACCGAGAAGTTCAGCAGCCGCGAAGCCGATGAACAAACGGCCCTGCTGGCCATCAGCCGCTGCAGGATTGCGAAGAGCGCCCTGAAGGAACGATCCGAAGACGTTACCCACACCACCGGCGGCAAGGCCGGCACCAATTGCTGCAAGACCGGCACCGATCAACTTTGCTGCTTCTGCGTCCATGATATTAACTCCTGTTCAAAACTAAAATGCGTGGTGGAAAAACTCAGTGTAAATTGACCGCGTCGTTAATGTAGAGCGAGGTCAAAAGCGCGAAAACATAAGCCTGAATGGCGCACACGAGCAGCTCAAGCAGGGTGATGCCGATCATCAGAATGAACGACGGTATGCTGACCACCAGCGGCACCCATGCGGCCTGTGCGTTCAAACCGTTGATGACGAAACCGGCGAGCACCTTCATCAACACATGTCCGGCGGTCATTGCCACGAACAAACGAAGTGCGAGGCTGAAAGGACGGATCAGGAAAGAGAAAAGCTCGATCAGCGGGATCAACCACAACAGCCACCAAGGCGTACCGTGCGGGACGAAGAGGCTGAAGAAATGGAGACCATGGCGCCAGAAGCCGACGACCAATACCGTGCCGAAGCTGAGCACTGCCAGTACGGCCGTGACGGTCAGGTGGCTGGTTACCGTGAAGGGATGGACGCCGGGCACGATACCGAATGGCATCATGCCCATAAAATTCGCCATGAGGATGAACATGAACAGCGAGAACACCAAAGGCACATATTTCTTGCCTTCGGGGCCGACGCTTGAGGTCACCATATTGTTGACAAAACCGGTCACGCCTTCGACCGCCATTTGCCAGCGACCGGGAACCAGATCGCGCTTCATTCCGCCCCACATGAAGAGCCAGAGAGCGCCGAGCACAATCAGCATGAACAACGAAGAGTTGGTGAAGGAGACGTCATAACCGCCAATATTGAGCGGCGCGAGCGGCTCAATCTGGAACTGGTGCATCGGATCGATTTTGCCGCTTTCGCCTGCCACGTTCACTACCCTGTATATGCGCGTCAAGCGCCCGGGCTATTCCGGACGCTCGTTGGAGATCTTTATGATATTCCTGAAGGCGACTGCGATGCCCAAAAACATGCAGACCAACAGAAGCGCAGGGGAAGTGTCGAAGAGGCGGTCAAACAACCAGCCCACTAAAGCACCACCTGCAGGACCTGCGATCAATTCGGTTAGAACCCTGTTCCCTTGCCGCATTCCTTTGGCCGGAACCTGATCCTTACCCGAACGAACCGCTTCGGCTTTCCGCGCCGCTTTCAGCTGCATGTCTAACGAATCGAGCCGAGCGTCACTTTTACCGTTGCCATCCTGCCCGGAGTTGTTCGATGCCATGTGATTCCTACCTTTTTACGAAGAGAAACCGCCACGAAATCGGGGCAACCCCGCCTAGGCACGGGCGCTTTAGGAGAGGGCACCCGACAAGTCAACAGCCGCGCCGCAAGATTGTCGCAGCGCAAAAGAAAAGAGCCGCGCCATTTGTGGCACGGCCCTGTTTCGTCTGTCCGCGTTCCTTATGATCAAGGGCAGCGCGAGTCCAATTCCGGCTTTCCGGCGTCGCGTGTTTTCCATTGTCCGCCGGGGGTCTGGTATTTTTCACCCGCCACGGTGCGTTCGGCGATCAACCGGCATCCGCTTCGCAGCGCCATTTCCTCAACCGTCGCGCCATTGGCCAGTGCTTCCTTGGAATAGGCCGCCTTGCGCTTGATGTTGATGTCATCGACCAACGCCTTGATGGCAGGTGATGGCGGGGTTACAAAACCCAGATAGCCATCGGCCTTTTCACCGACCAGCCCGCTTTCGCGTGCACCTTGATAGGCCGGATCACGTCCTGCCTGATATGCGATCGCACCCGATGCTGCGGCCCCTAACGCCAATGCGGCAATGACCATTTCAACTGACTTTTTCATCAAAATATCTCCGGATTCTCTTCAATCACCTTTTCAGACGCCGCAGCCAGCTTGTACAAAATTTCTTGCCTTATTGCGATGTTCAAGTTGATCACGATCGGTTTGTCAGGTGCCGTGACTTGCACACATCCTGACAAAACAGACACCATGACCGGTGTTAAAATGAGTATCACTTTCCCCATGTTACGGCGAATCGCACTATCCATGCAGTTCGTCAATTGCCGTTGGTTATGCCTCATTGCCGCTTTCCCTTTGCTGAATGGTTCATTCATCCTTTTGTTCATCTTTCCTGGTCGACAACTGTTCGGGCGGGATTGGAGCTTCACCCTTTTGTTGATCGATCAAAAACTTCAAATCACGCTCGGCTGCATAGCTCGGATCATAAAGGCCCCGGATCGAGCCGATGAGTTTCAGAAACTCCGCCTTCACACTCACATTGAATTTAATGGGTATCCGCGCCAATTGCTTTGTTATGAAATTCTGTTTCGCGCCGCTGCCCTGTTGAAGGCCGGTAAAGCTGATGTCGGTCACAATTTCACCGTCCAGATCGCCGCCCACGCCAATCGTGAGCGAGGTATAGCGGATCGAACGCAATGCGTTGAAAGCGAAATTGGCAAACGTGCCCATGTCCTTATAGGCCAGTTCGCCAAGATAGCTCACTTCGCCCCCGCCCGGACGTGAGATCAAAGCACCGCCAACAATCCGGCCGCCGTCCTGATTGAAAATCATCGGCAAGGTTCCATCAAAAACACCCGTTACACGCAAATTCTGAAAGTCATAACCGGCCAGGAATTTTTCAGCATCAACACCCACAACACGGAAAGTCAGCCGCCTTTCCTTTTCGACCCCGAAATCCAATATTGTCGGCTCCAATATAAGCTCGCCGCCGGCAAATGGCCAACGGCCTGATTCAATGCGGACCTGCTGATCGGGCAACAATTGATAGCGAACCGTCCCGTTCAACGCGGGAATACCAGGATTGACCGATGCTATTGTCGCAATCTGTGCCAGTCCGGTTTCAAGCCCGAGAAGGTCTGTGAACACCATTTGGGTCGTAAGGCCGTCCACCGGGCCGAAGGCAGCGGCCAAATTCATGCCATCGGTCGAGACATTGCCACTGCTTCGCACGCCCTGGCTGTCCCATTCAATCCGCCCGTCACCCGAAACTATGCCATCGACATTGGCAAAAACACCCAAGACCAGCGGTGTCAGCAAATTTGGCTGGAACCGCTCGTCAAACCGTAAGTTATCCACCGCCAAAAGGGCGCGGCCGTTGCTGTTCCCAAGATCATGCCGGATATCCAGACCGGCAATGCGGGTGCTGGTTTCTGGTTCCACCAGATTGCCGATCGCACGGATGATGTTGTTTTCCAGCGTCAGCATCATATCCGGGACGCGCATCGGCTCGAAACGGTCGACCTGTTCGGCATCAAGGACTTTCAGGCCGCTGTCCAAAGTCAGGACATTGTTCAAATACCGCCAGTTACCCGCCGCTTCATCAATCAACAAAGGTACTGCGCCAATCTTGCCGGCACCGCCGGTAAGCGTGCCGCTTATCCCTTCGGAATCAAAGCGCCCGGTGAGCGCGGCCAGAGCGAATTTTGTGAAATTGTCGGCCTGACCAATTTCGAGCGCGACGTCACGCGCGACGAACCCTTCGGCCAGGCTGAAGCGGATCGAGGCACTTTGCACCATAAGCGGTGCGTCACCCAGACTGCCGCTCGCCTTGAAATTTGCCATTTGCGCTGCAAATCGCGTTACACCATTGCCGGTCGCCAGCATCGCCTTTCCCGCATCGGGACAGAGCCGCAACTCCTGTCCGCGCAGTGCGAAATTGGCAATCCGAAGCGAATCGAAACGTACCGACTGGCACCGGTCATACAACGAAAAGACCTTGCCATCATAACGCCCCGAAAGCGGCAGGTTCAGACCATTGACCCGTCCGCCCGGAATTGGCCCCGACAGCAATGCGCGTCCATCAAAACGCCAATTGCCATAAGGTTTTCCATAGAAGGCCAGCCCGGGAACGGCGAGCCGCGCCTGACCATTTGCATAAGGCGCAATGACGAGATTGCCGCTCCATTGGTCACCGGCAGATTGACGCAGAGACAATGTCGCGCTCGGCAATGCCCGCCCGCTGAGTGCCAGATTAACCGGCGCGCCGATGCGCCAACCTGCGGCAGAAGACTGGACACTAAGCGGGCTGTTTTGCCGGATTTGAACGCCCGACGCGCTTTTCAACAGAAAAGACGCAACATTTGCCCCCATGCGCCCCTGAAAATCGCGAAACATATCGAAATCCAGATTGGCATCAAAGCGATCCCCTGTCCTTTCAAGCGCAGGAGCCATCTGCGCCATCAATGGTCCCACCGGCATAGTGCGCGTTCCTGCGACAAGTGCCTGAATGCTGCCCAAGGACCCGCGATCCAACGCCCCCCCTTTGAAGCCCAAATCCCCGCGTGCAGACAGCGCGAATTCCGCATTTTTGACGCCTGCATAGCCTTTCGCATTCAAGGAGAGACGCGGAACCGTCAGCGGTGCAGAGCGCAGGGCGGCAGAGTCCAAAGCGAGCGCAAAATTCGTCCGGCTCAAACCTCCATCAACCGACAGACGCCCTGATGCTGCTTTTAACAGCATGTTGCGATAGCGGACTTCCCGCGCCGCAAAGCTGGTAGTGCCGACCCATTTGTTCAACGCTTCCGACAATTTGACATCCACATCGAATGCAGGCGCCGATATTGCCAGCCCAAGCGGGTTGCATGATATGGACGCGGCCGACAATGGGCCGACAAGATGCGGCTGTCGCCATTCCAGCAACAATTTCCCATCAAATTTCACCAAAGGTGCGGCGCAGCCGCTTGCGACAATTGCCGATGACCGAAGCGCAAGGTCGGCCACGAACCGGTTGCGAAGCAGGCCTTTGCCATTAAGCGCAGCCGCAATTTTCCCCCAAGGCGTCTCAATCAGCGCTGTTGCGTCTTTGATCTCCAACCCGATGTCGGGCCATTCGAACGGCTCGGTGGATTCAGGGTCTGCAAATTTGTCGAGTTCGCCAAATGTCAGCTTGCCGTTGATATAACGCCCATGCAACCTCACGCCCTGCGCGCGCACATCGCGCAGGCTGGCCCCTGAAAAATTAAGCGCCACGTCGACTTCAACCTGTTTCGCGGTCAAATCGGGATTAGCGGGATCGCCGATGACGAGATTGCGGATTCGCTGGGTGCGAAACCCTATTTGGTCGATCTGGTAGGTCGCACGAACATCTCGGCTTTCCAGCGCGCTCTGCACAAAACGGTCTGCGATGCTGTTCCGCTGTCCCCATGCGATCAACAGCAGCGACACGAACAGCAATGCAACAGCGGCAAAAATAATCCGCTTCCATCGCCGGCCACGAAATGGTTCGGGCGCGCTAACTTGTGGCAAATCCGTGTCGGCAGCATCCTGCATCAGGGCCAGATGCGGGAAAGGACTTGGCGTTGCAATGCCATTTGCGTCGAGTGGCTTGATTGAGCCAAAAAAATCTTGGAAAAGGCGATGTATCGCAAAAGGATAGCCGAGATGGATGCCGCCCAAGGAAATGACACACATCATGGCGCCGGCCATCGTGCGCGATTACGGACCCGCTTGCTCGAACAGGGTGGCGATTCACTTCACGACCATGAATTGATCGAATATCTGCTCGCATTGGCGATCCCGCGTAAAGATACCAAGCCATTGGCCAAGCAGCTGATTGCCCAATATGGCGGCTTTTCCGCGCTGCTGACCGCCGATGCAGAGAGCATTGCCCGGCAACCGGGCATGGGCGACACCAGCACGGCGGCACTTAAGATAGTTCAGGCAGCGGCCCTGCGTTTGTTAAACGAACCTGTGCGCGCGCAACCCGTGCTGGCATCATGGCAGTCCTTGCTGGATTATTTACGCGCCGATATGGCCCATCTGACGATCGAACGGGTGCGAACACTTTACCTCAATAGCAAAAATATGCTGATCCGCGATGAAGTGACGAGCGAAGGCTCAGTCGACCAAGCCGCGATTTACACCCGCGAAGTCATTCGGCGCGCGATGGATCTTGGCGCCACCGCACTCATTCTCGTCCACAACCATCCCAGCGGAGACAGTGCGCCCAGCCGCCAGGACATCGCCCAGACAAGGGACATTATTAACGCCGCCAAAGGCTTTGGCATTTCGGTTCACGATCATATCATCATCGGCAAGGACGGTTTTTCCAGTATGCGGAGCGCCGGGCTCATTTAGCGGGTGGCCAAAACTGTGCGGGTGCAGCATAACCGGCCCATGCATTCTCCCCTCCCCCTAAAAACACCGATTGGTGACAAAGAACTCACGGTCATGATGGCGTCGTTAATGGCGCTCAATGCCCTTGCCATCGATTCCATGCTGCCCGCATTTCCGGCCATTGTCGGCAATCTCAGCCTCGCTGAACCCAATAGCATCCAATATATTATCTCGATTTTTCTGCTGGGCACTGGCGTCGGGGCGTTGGTTCACGGACCTTTGTCCGACCGCTATGGCCGCAAACCCATTTTGTTGATCGCCACGGTTGGCGCCGCCCTTTTTTCCCTGGCGTGCAGTCTTTCGACAAGTTTCGAAATGTTGCTGGCGATGCGTTTCTGTCACGGATTGATGGCTGCGGCGATGGGGGTTCTGGTCGTATCGGTCATCCGTGACAAATTTGAAGGCGACGCGATGGCCCGGCGGATGTCGACGATTTTCCTGATCTTCATGATCGTGCCGATCATCGCCCCGACCATCGGGCAATTCGTGCTGCTATTCGCCGGTTGGCGCACGATTTTCGATCTGATGGCTTTCATGGCACTGGCCGCCGCCATTTGGGTCTATTATCGATTACCCGAAACGCTGCATCCTGAAAATGTCATCATGATCGAACCCCATGCGCTGGCCAAGGCATGGAAAAAGGTACTGATCCACCGCAATGCCGCAGGCTATATGCTGGGCGCTGGCATCGTTCAGGGGGCGCTGTTCGGCTATCTGAACAGCTCCCCGCAATTATTTGACGAAGTGTTCAACGCGGCGGATTTTTTCACGATCGGTTTTGCTATTGTCGCACTGGGAATCGCCGCGTCCAATTTCACAAACTCTAAAATTGTCGAAAGATTTGGCGCGCGTCGTGTTTCGCAAACCGCGTTGATTAGTTTCATCATCCTCGGGTCGCTTCAGGTGGCGGCCGCCGAATTTGCACCGACGTCGCTGCCCCTGTTTCTGATTTTGCTGACTGCCAATATGGCAATGGTCGGTTTTATCGGATCCAATTTTTCGTCAATAGCAATGACGCCCTTCGGCGATGTTGCAGGGGCCGCATCGTCGTTCCAATCCTTTGTCAAAACGATATTGGCCGCCGGAATTGGCGCGGCCATCGGGCAGCAATTCAATGGCTCCGTCCTGCCCGTTGCTGCCGGGTTTGTCTTGTGCGGCCTGATCGCGCTGGGCCTTGTTCTGTGGTGCGAACATGGCAAATTGTTCACCCGCCCCGGCACTGCGCCAAAGATCCCCAATAATCCGCGCGGGTAACGATTGGGCCCTGGGCCATCGTTGGTAACCGAGCACCGTCGTGGATACATAAGCCTCGTCACCGGAGCACAAGCACCGTCACCCTGAAAACACCCCCTACACCGTCACCCTGAACTTGTTTCAGGGTCTTAGTCCTTGGACGTTGAAAACTAAGACCCTGAAACAAGTTCAGGGTGACGGTGTGGTGTTAACTCAGGGTGACGGCGAGGTGTTACGGTGGGGTGTTACGGTGGGGTGTTACGGTGGGGTGTTAACTCAGGGTGACATTATGCAAAAACAAAAAAGGGAGGCCGAAGCCCCCCTTTTCTTTTGACTGGCAGACAAGCCCTTAATTGTCGTGCACAGGGCCCGGGAACTCGCCCATGTCGGGCGCATCGTCCATCATCTGGTCATGCTGCAGGTTCGAATTCCGCATGCCATAGATGAAATAGAGCGCAATCGCACCGATCAGAAAGTAGATGAAGAACACCAGCACATTATAAGGAACGGTCGTGATCAGATAGAGGCACGACAGGATCCCCAGTGCAGGTGTGATCGGGTAAAAGGGTACCGAGAAGCCGCGTGGCAGATCAGGTGCTGCACGACGCAGATAGATGACCGACAGGCACACAATGGCGAAGGCCGCCAAAGTCCCCACCGAGGTCATGTCGCCCAGTACATTGATGTCGAAAAATCCAGCCGCAACGGCTGTAATCGTGCCGACGAGCATCGTGTTGATATAGGGTGTGTGGAACTTTGGATGCACCCGCGAGAAAATCTTGGGCAGCAAACCGTCACGCGCCATGGTGTAGAAAATACGCGTCTGGGCATACATCAGAACCAGCACAACCGACGTCAAGCCGATGATAGCACCGACCTTGATCGTCTTTGCGAGCCAAGCCCATTGCGGACCAAAGCTGTCGACAACAACAGCCACCGGATCCGGCACGTTCAGCGACGCATAGGGAACCAGCAAGGTCATGATGGCAGCAACAAGCATATAGATGACCGTGCAGACTATCAGTGACCCGATGATACCAAAGGGCATGTCACGTTTCGGGTCCTTGGCCTCCTGACCCGCAGTCGATACGGCTTCAAAACCGATATAGGCGAAGAACACGATCGATGCCGCACGCATGATGCCTTCGACACCGAATTCGCCGTCACCGGTGTTTTCAGGAATGAACGGCGTCCAGTTGGTCGCGATATATTCGTTAAGGTTCGACAGAACGATAAAGCCGCCAACAAGAATGAAGGCCGCCAAAACGCTGACCTTGATGGCCACGATGATATTATTGACCTTCGCCGATTCCGACACGCCCACCATCAACAGCAACGCAAGCGCCATGCAGATAAGGAAGGCAGGAAGGTTGAAGATCGCCGTTACGGTTGCGCCATTGACCAGCACGGGCGCGCCATCACGCATCAACATCTGACCGGTAGGCCCGGTAAGTTGCGCCGGTATAACAAGCCCGAAATCCGCGAGCAAACTGACCACATAGCCGCTCCATCCGACCGCGACCACCGACGCGGCAAGGCCATATTCGAGCAGCAACAAAGCCCCCATGATCCAGGCAACAAATTCGCCCAGCGTGGTGTAGCTATAGGTGTAGGCGGAGCCGGATACCGGCAAAGTCGACGAAAGTTCGGCGTAACACAAGCCTGCAAAAGCGCAGACAAGGCCGGCAACAACAAACGACAGCATGACCGCTGGCCCCGCGTGCAGAGCAGCCGCGCTGCCGGTGCGGACGAAAATGCCTGCCCCGATAATACAGCCAACCCCCAGCAACAGCAGGTTCCATTTGCCCAGCGAACGTTTCAATTCGCTGCTGGCCGTTTCTCTTTGGACTTGCGCGATCGTTTTGCGCGCGAACATGCGCTGCATCACGGTTTGCGGTTTACTCGCCATCTTCTTCTCCCCGAAGGATTGTTATTTAGGGGAAACTAACCGCAAATGCGAAGCGCGCAACTTAATTTCAACGAACAAGCATCGGCCCCAAGGGTTTTCCACCAAAAATGTGGACATGCAGGTGCGGAACTTCCTGATGTGCGTCAAATCCGGTGTTTGCCAAAAGACGATAGCCAGGCTCCACCAGACCCAATTCGCGTGCGACATGCCCTACCGCCCTTGTAAATCCTGCTATTTCCGCATCACTCGCCTTGGCGCTGAAATCATCCCAGCACACATAGGCACCCTTGGGAATGACCAGAACATGGTCGGGTGCCTGCGGATTGATATCGTGAAAGGCCAATGCCCATTCATCTTCATATACCGTCCGGTTGGGAATTTCCCCACGCAGGATTTTGGCGAAGATATTCTGGTCGTCATAGGGCTGTGTCGCATCAATGGGCATAGGTCACTCCGTTCTGCTGGCCTTTTCTGCTATTCCCGATATGCCGTCGCGGCGGTCCAGCTCGGTCAGCACGTCGTCGACCGACACGCCGCCTTCTGCCAAAAGGATCAACAGATGAAATATCAGGTCGGCGGCTTCGGCAGTCAATTGGGCGGCGTCGCCGGATAGCGACGCAATCACCGTTTCCGTCGCTTCTTCCCCGACCTTCTGGGCAATTTTTTCGCGGCCCTTGGCAAATAGAGCGGCGACATAGCTGCTGTCGGCAGACGCGCTGCGGCGTTCGGCAATTACCGTTTCCAGCCTGTTGAGCGTATCGCGCATCATATATCCTTTTGTAACGCAGCCACCATAGCGCGGTCTTCTGCCGGAATTAGCCCTTCGAGTACGCGCCAGAATCCGGTGACGGATTCCTGTCCTGCCGCAGCATAGGCGGTCGCAAGGCTGGTCCGCAACGCTTCGAACAACTGGGCTTCGAAGGTTTTGCCTTCCCCGGTCAGCCGCAAAAGCTTTTGCCGCCTGTCCGCAGACCCGCTGCGCGTCTCGACCAGATTGCGGGCGGACAGATCGTTCAGCACACGCCCAAGCGATTGTTTTGTGATCGCCAATATCTTCAGCAACTCGCTGATTGTCAGGTCCGGTTGCCGCGCAATAAAATAAAGCGCACGGTGATGCGCGCGGCCCAGTCCGTGCTCGGCCAGTCCTTCATCAATCGACCGCGTCAGCCGAGTGTATCCGAAAAACAGCAGCTCCACACCGCGGCGCACCTCATGCTCACGCAAAAAGAGCGGCGAAGCAGCGGGCGTTGCAGGTGCGAGAGATGGGACAGCCATATTGACGTATCTTGGCGCAGCCCATAGGACAGTGCAAGCCCTTAAGGGACGAACACAACAACGTATCGAGAGCAGATATGACCGCTGGCGCATTTCCATTTGAGGCGAACCCGAATCCGGTTGATGCCGCCCGCCGTACAGAACTGCTCGCCGACCCCGGCTTTGGCCGCGTCTTTACCGATCATATGGTCACCATCCGCTATTCCGATAGCAAAGGATGGCATGACGCCAAGGTCGGCCCGCGCGGCCCTTTGACGCTCGATCCGGCCACCGCAGTCCTCCATTATGCCCAGGAAATTTTCGAAGGGCTGAAAGCCTATCGCCTCGCCGATGGCACGATGGCCCTGTTCCGCCCCGAACAAAATGCGCGCCGGTTCCAACGCTCGGCCAAGCGCCTTGCCATGCCGGAATTGCCGGAAGACCTGTTTCTGCAATCCTGCCGCCAACTTGTTGAAGTCGATCAGATTTGGTTTCCGCCGGTTGAGGGCGGATCAATCTATCTGCGCCCCTTCATGATCGCCAGCGAAGTGTTTCTGGGCGTTAAGCCGTCGGCGGAATATCTCTATATGGTCATCGCCTCGGCCGCCGGTAATTATTTCAAGAGCGGCGCGCCCGCCATCAAAATCTGGGTATCGGAACATTATACCCGCGCCGCGCCGGGCGGCACAGGCGCGGCCAAATGTGGCGGCAATTATGCCTCCAGTCTGGTCGCCCAATCGGAAGCCATCCACAACGGATGCGATCAGGTCGTCTTTCTCGACGCGGCGGAACATCGCTGGATCGAAGAATTGGGCGGCATGAACCTGTTCTTCCTCTTTGATGACGGTACACTGATTACACCGCCGACGGACGGCACAATCCTTGAGGGCATCACCCGCGAATCGATCATCATGCTGGCCCGCGAACAGGGATTGAACGTGCGTGAAGAACGCTATGCCATCGACCAATGGCGCGCCGATGCAACCTCAGGCAAGTTGGTTGAGGCTTTCGCCTGCGGTACCGCTGCGGTAGTGACACCTGTCGGCAGTGTGCACAGCCAAAACGGCAGTTTCACCATTGGCGCCGGTGGTCCCGGGCAAATAACCCAGCAATTGCGAGCCAAACTGGTCGATATCCAGCGCGGCACCGCGCCCGATCCACATGGATGGGTGCAGCCGATAATTTGATCGAAAATACCTGCTTTTCAGCAATTGCCATTGCCGAAACTCGCGCTATAAGGCCGCCGCAGCACAGGAGGCGCAAGTCACCTTATTGCGTTAAATGCCAAGATGATGGGGCGTCGCCAAGCGGTAAGGCAGCGGCTTTTGATGCCGCCATTCGCAGGTTCGATCCCTGCCGCCCCAGCCATCTTCGCTTTTTACACCGCTTCACACATTAGCAAGCTTTGTAAATGGTTGTAACAATCGGCAACCCGCACTGGTGCTGATAATGATTACCTTATATTCGACCATCGGAAGGATGAGGGAGCTGACAAACGTTCAGAGATTCTATTCTCTACCGTCACCCTGAACTTGTTTCAGGGTCCATCGTGAGGCTTTGACAAAAGATTGAGACCAAATGTCTCCTTATGTCTTGGCCCTGTTTGCAGGTGCTTCCCGGCTATTGCGGAAGTGAACTGGGAAATGGACCCTGAAACAAGTTCAGGGTGACGGTGAGAGCGAACGTAGCGTGATGCCGGGTTAACTTGTCAATGACGAAAAGAAACTAAAAAAGTGCCATTGGGTAGGGTCAAACATATGCGTGTTGTAATAGCCGACGACGAAACGGATGTCGTTGCATTTCTGAAATCGATTGTGGAAGAAATGGGCCACATCGCCGTTAGCTATGCAGACGGCAATATCTTGGCGCAGGCGCTGATGCGGGAGACTTTCGATCTCGTCATATTGGACTGGAACATTCCGGGGAAAGACGGAATCGCTTTATTGAAATGGATGCAGTCCGCCCTGCCCGACCATCCGCCGGTCATCATGATGACCAACCGTTCGGCAAAAAAGGACATCAGCGATGCCTTGAACGCGGGCGCCGATGATTACATCACCAAGCCGGAAGACCGGTCGGTCGTCGCCGCCCGCATCAACGCCATGTTGCGGCGCAATGCAGGTGCAGGCGCGTTCGATACAGAGGCGGTGTACGGTAAATACCATCTCAACCGGCTGGACCAAAATGTTACGGTGAACGGTCGCAGCATCACCATGACCGCCAAAGAATTTGAACTGGCCGATCTTTTTTTCCGCAACGCCGACCGCACTTTATCGCGCAACTACATCATGGAAACAATCTGGCGCACCAACGCTATACTGGCCACACGCACGCTGGACATGCATATTTCGCGCGTCAGGGCGAAGCTTGATTTGCAACCCGAAAACGGATTTCGGATTTTTACCGTATTCGGCTATGGCTATCGTCTGGAGACCATCGCAACAAGCAATTGACGGGACAATTTATGCGGCCAACCATCAAACGGCTTGCAACAGCTTTTTCTATTTTTCTATTTGGCCTTTGCGGCACCAGTCCCGCCTCAGCGCAGGCGGATGACGGCCCGATCGAATATATCGTCCGCAAGGGCGATACATTGATTTCGCTGGGCCAGCGTTACTTCCTGTCTCCACAAAGCTACAAAATGGTCGCGCAGCAAAACCGGATCGCCAATCCGCATAAAATTCCTGTTGGCAAAAAACTCGCCATTGCGCGACATCTCTTGAAGTTTCGCGCCGCATCTGCAGAGCTTATCGCAGTTCGGGGCCGGGTTACACTGGGCGAAAGCACGGCAATCACCGGGCAGAAGTTGCAGGAAGGGGCTGCGATCGCCACGGGCCCTTCCTCCTTTGCGACCATGATGCTTGACGATGGCTCGCGCGTTTCCTTGCCGTCCAACAGCGCCATTCGTATCCGTCGGCTGCGTACCTATGTTCTGGGCGGTATATTGGACTATGATTTCGATGTGGAACGGGGCGGTGTCCGGTCATCGGTTGTGAAACAGAAATCAACAGATGACCGTTATCGCGTACGGACTCCAAAGGCCGTTTCCGCCGTGCGCGGCACCGATTTCCAATCCCGTTTCGACCCCGAAACCCAAAATGATTTTGCCGAAGTTGTAGAAGGCGCGCTATCGGTTGACGCAGGTGACGCAAATGCGCGCGCACTTCCCGCTGGCAACGGACTGGCGGTAACGGCCGATGGCGGCGTTATCACAGAGGCGCTGCTCGGTCCGCCGGAGATATTGCAGTCGGGCAAATTGCAGTCGGACGACATGGTAAGCTTCGTCGCTGCGCGCGCCATTCCCGTGCGCTACACCATTGCAGCCGATTCCGGATTTATCGAACAGATTGCAGACAGCATCGCGCCAGATGGAAAGGCGCTATTTGCCGGCCTTGCAGATGGCAATTATTTTGGCCGCGCGCGCGCCATTTCGGCAACCGGGATTCAGGGCTTACCTGCGACCTTCACCTTCAAACGCCGCCTGAACAGCATTTCGGGCAGCGCCGGAAAGGAGGATCAGGGCTTTGTCTTTCGCTGGCGTGCCGAAGGTTCGGGTTTGAAACGCTATCATTTCCAATTATTTCGCAACAGCACAGACAGCGTCGCTTTTGTTGATGAAGCGGGGCTGGATGCCACGATGGTGACATTGTCTGATCTGCCGCTGGCCGATTATTTCTGGCGGGTAGGCTCGGTGCAATATGGCGAGGCTGAGGTTGCGATCAGTTGGACCCCGTTGGAGAAAATCGCGGTGTCGAGTCCCTGACCATGACGATATTCTGTCTTTGCGATAACGGCCACGCACGCAGGTGAATTTGCGGCTTCGCCTTGCGGTTGAATGGGTGCTGATCGGGATGTTCGCGACATCCATTCTGGTCGCCGCCCTCCACTGGAAGGGAACTGCATCGTTCGACCATCTGCTCTATGACCAGCTAACGGCTGCCCAAAGACCCGCAGCGGACGGCGATATTTTAATCGTGGCAATCGATGACCCCAGCCTTTTGGCGCTGGGCAAATGGCCATGGGACCGCAAACTGCACGCGCGTCTGATCCGCAAGATCCAGGGAAAGCAGCCACGCGCCATTTTCTTTGACATTCTGCTCAGCGAGCGGAGCGAACCGCAAGCCGACCAAAGTCTGGCGGCGGCAATGGCTTCAGGTCCAGCCCCCCTGTTCATCCCCCTGCATTTCAGCACACCAGGAAACAACGGGCATGATTATGACACGATTTTTCCGGTTCCCGCCTTTGTACAAGCGGCAAGCGGATTGGGTCATGTAAACATTGCGTTCGATGATGACGGCATCGTGCGCCGCACATCGCTGTGTTTTGCGCCCGATCCAGACGGGAAATCCTGGCCGCATCTGATGACCCTGACCGCCAAGGCCGATCGCGCGGACATTACCGGGCCCCGATGCGCTGTGCCGCGGCTCATTCCCTATTCGCACCGTGGCAGCTTTGCCGAAATTTCTTATGCCGATCTATTGGCAGGGGAAGTGCCAGATGCCCTGATCCGAAACAAATTTATCATCATCGGGGCAACGGCTGCGGGAATGGGCGATAATTTCCCGACACCCAATGGTGAAGGCGGGATGCTGTCCGGTGTTGAAATCATGGCCAATGTTCTGGCCGCCACACGTCGTGGCGATTTTATCCGCCCTTTGTCCGATATACCCACATATGCACTCTCTTTGTTACCCATGTGGGTGCTGATGATCATTTTCTTACGTTTTCGTCCGCAATTGGTGCTGACCATTTCATTGGCGACTTTAATCGGCATTTTGGCGGTCAGCATTCTGTTGCTGACAAACCGTATCTGGTTTCCCCCAGGAACGGCGTTGTTGGGCGTGTTGATGGTCTACCCACTGTGGGGCTGGCGCAGGCTGCAGGCGATCAGCACATTCATGGACACCGAACTGCGGTCATTCGACCAAAGCGACGACATGCGGGTATGGCCGATTTCCTATAGTCAGGCGACGGACATTGTCGGCCGGCAAAGCGAAGCCCTTGCCCATGCAATCGATCATATGCGCGACCTGCGACGTTTCGTATCAGACACCCTTGCCGACCTGCCCGACCCGATGTTCGTCACTGATCCCGATGATCGCGTCACCTTGACGAACAAGCTGCTCGATGAACGTCTGGGGGTTGATATATATGGTCGGCTGCTGACCGATGCACTCGATCTGATGGTGGTTGCAGAGCAGCGGCCACAGGTTGACCGATATCTCGGCCAACCGCCTAAGAAGGATCAGGAATTTGTAAGGTTCGTGTCACCTGCCCAACTGACCTTTGTGATGCGCCGGTCAGAAGTACGCAGCGATTCCGGCGATTTGCGCGGTCATATCCATTATCTTACCGACATAACGGCGCTGGCCAAGGCAGAGGTCGATCGCGAAGAGGTGTTGCAATTGCTATCCCACGATATGCGCGCACCGCAATCCACGATCATCGCCCTGCTGGATAGCCCGATCAATGCCGATGCCAAAAAAAGGATTGAACAGAACGCGCGGCGGACGATGCAATTGGCGCAAGACTTTGTCGAAATCGCGCGCATGGGGGAAAGCGATTTTGGCGGCGAAGACGTGCTTCTGGTCGATCTTGTCCGCGAATCAGCGGACAGCTTATGGCCATTGGCGCACGAACGCGGCATCCGCTTTTCATTTCATGACACGAGTGACAGCGCCTTTGTCTGCGCCGAACCTGAAAGCCTGCACCGCGCGATGTGCAACCTGATCGACAATGCAATCAAATTCAGTCCGGATAATGGCGTTATCCGGGTCGAGATATCCCATCATGCCAAGGCCTATGTTGCCGTCACGATTTCGGATCAAGGTTCGGGAATTGATGCGGACATATTGCCAGCGCTATTTTCCCGATTTGCAACGACCAGGCATCAAACGGGCCGCTTTCGGGGCGTTGGGCTAGGCCTTGCGTTTGTGCACGCGGTCATCACCCGCCACAAGGGCAGCGTGACCGCGCAAAATGGGGAGAATGGCGGTGCCCGGTTTACCGTTACCTTACCGGAAGCGAGGGACGAATAAGATCATGAAATTATGGGGTTATGTTGCAGATCTAGGACGCCAGGTTAAACATATCGGACCTTTGCGCTTTAACCAGCCGCGCTAGGTTTTTCGTCAGAAGGAAAAAGAAAAGAAGGAATAATGGGATGCGCTAAAACGTAGAATTGCAGTATTTCTCCTTTTTTTCTTTTTCCTTCTGACGAAAAAATTGCTCGACACCGGAAATCACAAACTTCCCATGCAACCCCAAAAAACCTATTCGACAGCGTTCCGCCGGATCAGGTAACTTCCCCGGGGCTTGCCCAAATCTGCCACAGCCGCGTCGACCATTGATGGCATCGCGTCTGACAAGGGCATTTTGCAATGATATTCCGCGACGCGGCTGCGGTAAATTTCGGCTCCGTCGGCGATCCGCGTCATCGTTAGTCCGAGCCGGAATTCCTTGTCGGCACAGTTTTGAAGGGGTTTGCGGCCTTTTGCAGCGGACAGATTTTGCGGTCCAGTGGTGCCCAAGGCCAGCGCAGCATCGCGGGAATCGACCGTGATTTGCAAAAGAATTGCGGCATCATCTGCGGGCGCAAACCCTTGCGCTGACAGGGCATCCTGAACAAGAACATAAGCGCGCCTGACATCGGCGGACGCCCCTTCGGCCATTGCAATATGATAGGTCTGTGCGCTCAGCGGACCTGTGCCAGAGCTATGGATCCGGGTTTCCACACCCGAAGAACAAGCCGTAACGAAAAGGGTGATGCCGATGAGTTTAAATAGGCGCTGCATGGAGCGGCAATATCAACGCCTGTACCCAACATGCAACAGTTACATCGTCTCGCGCTTATTTATCGGGTGACAACAAAATACACGACATAAAACCAGCTGAAAATTCCGTGGATTATAGCCCATAATACAGATTGATGCGTGGTGTAGCTGATAACCATTGCGAGCGCGCTTCCGAATCCGATACCTGATTTGACCACTGTACCTTGCATGGCAAAACTCCTTTTCATGCGGCTTGCCGGGCGCGTTCATGCAGTTCCTGGTTCAGCATTTCAGCCAGCAAGAATGCCAGCTCAAGCGACTGCGCCGCATTCAACCTCGGGTCGCAATGTGTGTGATAACGGTCGGCCAACCCTTCATCGGTAACTGCAACCGCACCGCCTGTGCATTCGGTCACATTCTGGCCCGTCATTTCGATATGGATACCGCCACCAAAGCTGCCTTCGGCACGATGAACAGCAAAGAAACCGCGCACTTCGGCCAAAATGCGCTCGAAAGGCCGGGTTTTGTAACCGCTGGCTGATTTCACGACATTGCCGTGCATCGGGTCGCACGACCAGATAACAGGGTGGCCTTCCTGCATTACCGCGCGAACCAGCTTGGGCAGGCCGCTTTCGACCTTGTCATACCCATAGCGCGAAATCAGCGTTATCCGCCCTGCTTCGCGTGTTGGGTTTAGCGTGTCGAGCATCAGTAACAAGGCGTCGGGTTCCAGACTGGGTCCGCATTTAATGCCGATGGGGTTGCCGATTCCGCGCAGATATTCGACATGAGCAGACCCTTCGAAGCGGGTGCGGTCGCCGATCCACAAGAAATGGGCGGACGTATCATACCACCGGCCGGTCAGGCTATCCTGACGGGTCATGGCTTGTTCGTAGGGCAGCAACAATGCTTCATGGCTGGTGTAAAAACTGGTCCCCTTGATCTGTGGAACTGTCTCGGGCGTGATTCCGCAGGCCTCCATAAAGGCCAATGCCTCCCCGATGCGGTCGGCGGTTTCTTTGTATTTCTGCGCCCATGGTGACCGCCCCATATAGTCATGGGTCCATGCGTGCACTTGCTGCAGATTGGCATAGCCGCCGTTGGAAAATGCACGCAGCAGGTTAAGTGTCGATGCCGCCTGGCTGTATGCGCGCACCATTCGCGCAGGGTCAGGTGCGCGACCGGCTGCGTCAAATTCGATATCGTTGATGATGTCGCCGAAATAGCTGGGCAATTCGACACCATCAATGGTTTCGGTCGGGGTGGAACGCGGCTTGGCAAATTGCCCGGCCATCCGGCCAAGCTTTACAACAGGCACCTTACCGGCGAACGTCAGCACGACCGCCATCTGCAAGATGACGCGGAATGTATCGCGGATATTGTTGGGGTGAAATTCGGCAAAGCTCTCGGCACAGTCGCCGCCTTGTAAAAGGAAAGCCTTGCCCTCGACGACCTTTGCCAGATCAGCGGTCAGGTTGCGCGCCTCCCCTGCAAACACCAGCGGCGGGTAATTGCGAAGGGTTTCCTCGGTCGCGGCAAGCGCGGCGGAATCCTGATATTCGGGCATGTGAATGCCCTTGGCGTTTCTCCAACTATCGGGCGTCCAATCCGTCGCCATGCCCATCACTCCAGCTTTTATCATTTCAAAGGGGCGCCCTTTAGGCTCATTTTCTATGCACTAGCAAGCAAAAGCGGCAATTTTCCGCCACTTTTGCAATTTGCAACTGTGTCGCAGTGTTTTAGTATAATAACTGCCAAATTCCCTGTTGGCAAATTTGCCAAAAGGCGTCTATCAGACCGGCTGAATCGCCCTGACAATGAAGGTGAAATTGCCTCCTATGTCAGGATATCATGGGGTTTCGACGGTATTGCGGACTTCAAATCCGCGTCGGTAATAAGGGCAGCATATGGCTACGGTCAAAAAGACAACAGGCACATCCAAAGCTCCACGCAAAAAAGCGTCTGAAGCTTCAGCCGAATTAACAGAAACAACATCCAACGCGTCTGCACAAGACAGCGAAACGTCGCACAGCGAAGGCGAAGGCGTTCGTCGCCGCGACTTCATTCACATTGCAACGGTTAGCTTTGCCGGTGTCGGCGCAGCTGCGGTTGCCATCCCTCTTGTCTCACAAATGAGCGCCAGCGCAGATGTCCTTGCGATGGCGTCCATCGAAGTTGATGTGTCCGCTATTCAGTCCGGACAGGCCATTAAAACAAGCTGGCGCAAGCAACCGGTGTTCATCCGTAACCTGACCGCACCGGAAATTGCCGAAGCGAACAAAGTAAACATCGGTTCATTACGCGAACCGCAGACACTTGCCGAGCGGACCCAGCCGGGGAAGGAAAACTGGCTGATCACAATGGGGGTTTGCACCCATTTGGGTTGTGTCCCGCTTGGTGCCGCAGCTGGCGAGGTAAAGGGTGAATATGGTGGCTATTTCTGCCCATGCCATGGTTCACATTATGATACAGCAGGCCGCATCCGCAAGGGGCCTGCTCCGCTGAACCTGAAGGTTCCAGAATATGCATTTCTTTCCGACACAGTCGTAAAAATAGGTTGAGGAGCTAAAACAAGATGAGCTTCCCTTGGGCAAATGAGTATAAGCCGCAAAGCGCAGTGACCAAATGGGTGGACGAACGTCTGCCTTTACCACGTCTTGTGTATAACGCGATTGGCGCAGGCTATCCCGTTCCGCGTAACCTTAACTATTTCTGGAACTTTGGTGTGCTTGCCGGTGTTGCTCTGGTCATCCAGATTGTAACCGGCATCGTTCTTGCCATGCATTATTATGCCAGCGTTGAAGGTGCATTCAATTCCGTTGAACATATCATGCGTGATGTGAATGCTGGCTGGTTTGTCCGTTATGCACATATGAACGGGGCCAGTTTCTTCTTCATCGTGGTGTATATCCATATCTTCCGCGGACTTTTCTATGGCTCTTACAAGGCGCCGCGTGAAATGATCTGGTTGCTGGGTGTGGTCATCTTCCTGTTGATGATGGCAACTGCCTTCATGGGTTATGTACTGCCTTGGGGCCAGATGAGCTTTTGGGGCGCGCAGGTGATTACCGGCTTTTTCTCCGCAATTCCGTTGGTCGGCGAGCCCTTGCGGCAGCTGTTGCTCGGTGGCTTTGCCCCCGATCAGGCGGCATTGAACCGCTTTTTCTCGCTGCACTATTTGCTGCCCTTTGTGATCGCAGGCGTCATCATTCTGCACATTTGGGCATTGCACATTCCAGGTTCATCAAATCCAACGGGCGTAAGTATCAAGGGTGAGCAGGACACTGTTCCTTTCCACCCTTATTATACGGCCAAGGACGGCTTCGGCTTGGGTGTATTTCTGATCGCTTTTGTCGCCATTACCTTCTTTACGCCAAATCTTCTGGGTCATCCGGACAATTATATTCCGGCCAATCCACTATCTACGCCAGCCCACATCGTGCCTGAATGGTATTTCCTTCCATTCTACGCGATCCTGAAGGCATTCACGGTCAATTTCGGTATCCCGTTCACAGGCATCGTGCTGATCGAAGCCAAGTTGATGGGCGTGTTGGCGATGTTCGGCTCGATCCTGCTGTTGTTCTTCCTGCCTTGGCTGGACACATCGCCGGTGCGCTCTGGACATTATCGTCCGCTGTTCCGCAAATTCTTCTGGTATGGCTTGATTCCAAGTCTGGTCGTACTGACATATTGCGGCGCTCAACCACCCTATACCCAATGGGTTGTTCTTAGCCAGGTTGCGGCGGCCTATTATTTCGCGCACTTCTTAATCATCCTGCCCATCGTTTCGCGTATCGAGCGGCCGCTTCCGCTGCCAAATTCGATTACCGAAGCAGTGACGGGTAAGCCGCTCCAAACGGCAACGGCGTAAAACAGGGAAAGCCTCTATAATGGTTCGTTTAATTGCTTTTTTGGTAGGCGTGTTTTTCAGCGGAATGCTGCTCATCGGCCTTGTTGACACCGTCGTCGGTGCTATCAAGGAACCTGCCCTGCCGACCGCCGAACATGAATTCCACAAGACGCCGAAAGCAGTAAGCTTCGCGCATGATGGTCCTCTGGGTAAATTCGACACCGCCCAACTGCAACGCGGATTGAAAATATATGCAGAGGTATGTTCGGCCTGCCACAGTCTGAAACTGGTATCATTCCGTGATTTCGCGGCGCTTGGCTATGATGAGGATCAGGTTAAGGCCATCGCAAAGGGCTGGAAAACCGAAGTTCCATCACTCAATCCGGAAACAGGCGAACCGGCAACGCGCCCTGCCATTCCTGCGGATAAGATTCCTTCGCCTTTTGCGAATGAAGTCGCGGCACGTGCCGCAAACAACAATGCACTGCCACCTGATCTTTCGTTGATTACCAAAGCGCGTGCCAACGGCCCTGCTTATGTCTATTCGTTGTTGATCGGTTATGAGAACGGGCAGCCTGCGGAACTTCTGAAAAAATTTCCTGATGCGAAGACTCCCGACGGTTTGCATTACAATCCGTATTTTGCCAATCTCAACATCGCAATGGCGGCTCCGCTAACTGCCGATGATCAGGTTACTTATGACGACGGCACCAAAGCAACCAAGCAGCAGATGGCCAAGGATGTTGCCGCTTTCCTGACCTGGACCGCTGAACCGAAGCTGGAAAACCGGAAAAGCGCTGGCTGGGCGGCTCTGGGCTTCCTGATCATCTTCACCGTTCTGGCATGGATGTCTTACAAGAGCATCTGGGCGGACAAAAAGCATTGATCGCCTGACGCACGAGGATCGAGTATCAAAGAGGCTGCGATTTGCAGCCTCTTTCTTTGCAATCGACCCGTTGACGACAGGCCAAGTTGCTGGCAATAGCAGCGCGCTCATGGGTTAAACCGAGAGATGCGGGTATAGCATAGTGGTAATGCACTAGCCTTCCAAGCTAGCTAGAGGGGTTCGATTCCCCTTACCCGCTCCACCGTTAACCCCTGTCGGGGCGAGCACGGATTGGAAGCGTCGCGTCGCCATTATCAAAACAAAGCTCGGGATTGATCGTGCCTGTCTCGATCAGACAGCAAAATAACTGTCGGCCTCCGGTCGCGTGGATGTGGGATCGCGTCCGAAGGCCGATGTTTTTGAGCGTAGCGGGTTCCCGCCAACCTCTGCAGACTGAATAGAAAGCCACTTCAGATGGACCAGTATCGCGGCAAACGCCGCTCAAGAAATGGCTGACGTACCAGTCTATCAGGTAAAACGGCATCGCCATCTGATAGTTTAAGGTTTTTCGAACTTTTTTTCCGAAATATGATTTTAAAGCAAAGGAGAACGGAAAAAGGAAACCCGACGTTCAGCGCCCTTTCTCGTTTCGAAATCACATCAACCCGTTGGCTGCGCTTTCCAGCTACCGCTGTTTTGATATTCCGGCTTTATATTCGTCGCCTGCGGCAGTTTCTCGCCACTAAATTCAGTGTTGCTGAGATAATTAGGCATTTCCCGACCATGTTCCAATGTCGAAAATGCAGGCGTCGCCCTGTGTTGCGTTGCGCCGGCGTCTGGGTTTGAGTAGGATTTCAGTGCCCGTTCGGCATCAGCCTCCGCCTTTAGCCGTGCCGCAGCAAACTCCGTTTCATACCGCTTTTGTAGTTCGACCGGATCAAGGCTATCAAATATCAAAGGTTGCGATGTCCTCGGTTTTGGGCCGGGAAAGGGTTCGATACCTGCATATTTGCGAAAGAATGCGGAGAGCCGACCAGCGTTGCCTTTCCAACTATAAAATCTGTGAGCGCCAATTGTTGAAATGAAGTTCAAGCTGGGAGCCCAATAGGGATATACATAAGTTGCATGATAATGTGTCGCCGTACCGACGGGTGCGTAAACATAACCAGCCAAAGCTTGGGCTGCCACATTTTGGGCACGCAGCCAAGATGTTCGCGCTGGTACCCGCGCCATGGATCCGTCACAGCTATAACTAAACTGGCAACCGGTTGCGCGTTCAGAACCTTGATAAATGACGCCGCAAACGCTGTTAGGAAAGACTGGGTGGCGCATTCTATTCAGAATAACTTGAGCAACAGCACGCTGGCCAGCCTCTGGTTCATTTGCGGCTTCGTAATAAAGGGCATCGGTCAAACATTTCAACGCGCGACTATGTTCAGCGGTACCTGAACGCAGCACGAAAGGTCGTGCAGCATTGACGGTAGCTTCTGTTCCAGTTGTGGAATCCTGAATACCGTTCAAAATAGTTTCTTCACCCTGGTTTGCGTTAAGCGGAGTGGGAGTTGCAGATAAACTTTGATCGATGTAAAATAATGCCGATCCGGGGAAATTTTCAGCGGGAAATTCCGCATCCCATTTCATCGCGGAGCGCTCCATCACATTATCAGTCCGGCCAAACGGCGCTATCTGTGCCACTGAAGGCACCAGTGCCAAAAGTGCAAATGCCAGCAAAACAAGCATAATCTCGCGGGTTCCAATGAAACGCCGGTGCGATTGCTTTCGCGTAGCTCTTTTGCGCGGTGCATGCACTTCGTTAATCGGTTCGTGGATCATATGGCACTTTACAAAACAAAGTCGGACAGCGTTAGAAAGCTTGCCATTACATGAATATGCCGCACGAAGCGCCTGCGTTTTTCAGGCTGTGCCAGTGTGGGACGAGGACCATCGAACATGTTAAATGATGTAAAATAAACAACGTTATGAAGTGCTTATTACTAATCCTGCAACCGCCGATGCCAGAATGAAAGCCCGCACCAAACGCCCTTTCCGGCCCAAGCGCAAAATGGTCCGCACGGCGCCATCAAAGCCTTGTCCAGCGCGAACCTGTTGAACCATCATGTTGAATTCTGGGCCCTCGAGCATTTCATTCGAATAGCGCAACCTTTCAACCATCTTGCGCCGAACATAGGCGGCTGCTTGTTGATCGCCAAATAGGGTACCGATCTCTTCAAATCGGGGGAGCGTGTGTCTATCGTCGAACAGACTGCCTTTTCCTCCGGACCGCCTGATATGATCGAGCCATGCAATTGCTGCGGCTTTTGCCTGTTCACCCGCATGCTTTTGACTAATCTGGGTCGCACTTCTGCGATACAGTAAAAGCCGTTCTGGCAGATTACAAATGTCAGTGCATAAGGATGCCCTGAGCCATAAGTCATAATCTTCCGCATGGCGGAAAGCTGGGCGGTAGGCGGATAGGCGGCGGATGAGCGTTGTTCGCATCATCACCGAAGGGTGACAAACCGGGGGGCCTTGTTCCAGCGAAAGCCGCGCTGCAACTGGGGTCAGCGGATATTTCTCCCTTGCGCGTGTAAGTACCCCATTTTCGTCAAGATCGTGGGTGTTGCACCCCAAAATACCGACGTGCGAATGGTCCGCAAGATAGGCAACCTGTCGTGACAGTCGATCCGGCATGGAGATGTCGTCGCTATCCATTCTTGCCAACAAGGGCGCGCGGGCCGCGGCCACCAGTTCGTTCAGACTGGCCACAAGGCCACGATTTTCCCTCTCAATCAACCGAATGCGATCATCGGTTTTGGCTAGATTACGCAAGATTTCCGAACTGCCGTCGGTCGACCCGTCATTCACAATCAGAAATTCGAAATCCCTAAAATGTTGCTGCAATATAGATTGCACACAGGCATAGAGATGCGGTGCGCCGTTATAGACGCTCATAATTACGGAAACGCAGGGCCCTGTTGCCATCAGGCGTTACTAACCGCTAATCGTCACAAATTGGTTTCCAATGGACAGGAATATGCATGCGGATTGCGCTTTATCAGCCAGACATCGCCGGGAATGTCGGCGCAGTTTTAAGATTATCGGCCTGTTTTGGAGTTCCTTGCGACATCATCGAACCCTGTGGCTTCGCCTTTTCCGAACGCGCATTGAGACGCGCCGGCATGGATTACGCCATCAAAGCGGACATAAAGCGTCACGCCGACTGGAATGCATTTTCCAATGCTATAGCGCCGGCAAGACTGGTGCTGATGACTACCAAAGGTTCAATCTCGCTGCCGAAATTCTCGTTTCAGAAAGAGGATATCATCCTGATGGGTTCAGAAGGTTCGGGGGTCCCCGAACATGTCCATAGCCATGTGACCGCGCGCGTTCACATTCCTCTTCGTCCTGAGTTTCGATCCTTGAATGTTGCCGTATCGGCTGGCATCGCATTGGCCGAAGCATTACGACAAACCAGTCAATTTCCCGGAGAGTGTGCGTGACCTTGACATTAGACACCCGCCAGCAAGCCGCCCGCACGTGGTTTGAATCGCTCAGAGACCGGATATGCGCCGCATTCGAAGAAATTGAACGTGAGGCAGGGTCATCTGCTGATTTTCAATATTCGCCTTGGGACCGCACTGACCATGACGGATCGCCCGGCGGCGGCGGTGTGCGCGGCGTAATGAAAGGGCGTGTTTTTGAAAAAGTCGGGGTAAATGTTTCAACCGTAGGCGGACGCTTCAACCCGGAATTTGCAAAAACAATCCATGGCGCCGCAGAAGATCCGAATTTTTTTGCAACCGGCATCAGCCTTGTTGCCCATATGTCCAACCCGCATGTTCCAGCTGTCCACATGAACACGCGATATCTGGTCACGACCAAAAGCTGGTTTGGAGGAGGCGCAGATTTGAACCCGCCTATTCCTTATGAAGAAGATACAGCCGATTTTCATGCGCGGTTGCGGGCCGCCTGCGCCCCATATGGCCCCGATGTTTATGAAAAATATCGGGCGTGGGCCGAAGATTATTTCTGGATACCACATCGTGGCGTCCACCGCGGCGTCGGCGGAATTTTCTACGACCATCTTGAAAACAGCAGCGACGCCCTGTTCGAACAGAATTTCGCCCTGACACGCGATGTTGGCGATGCGTTTCTGGACATTTTCCCCAAACTGGTTCGCCGCCGAATGTCGATGGAATTTACACCGGAGCAAAAACAGGCCCAGCGCAGATGGCGTGGTTTATACGCCGAATTCAATTTGGTTTATGACCGGGGCACGACTTTTGGACTGAAAACCGGCGGGAATGTCGACGCCATATTGATGAGCCTGCCACCTGACGTGGCGTGGGATTGAGTTTTAATGCCCGAATATTATCAAATCCGGACCATTGGTCCCGACCTATCCGCAAACATCGATTGGGAAATCACCCATGGTTTAACCCCATATCCCGAAGCGGTGGCACATATGGAAGGGTTGCAGACAGCCATTCGCGAGAATGGCGCGCGAGAACTGGTGTGGTTGCTGGAACACCCGCCTTTATATACCGGTGGAACGAGTGCAGATCCGACAGAACTGCTCAGTCAACAATTCCCTGTTTACAATAGTGGACGCGGCGGTCGCTACACCTATCATGGTCCGGGTCAGCGGGTAGGTTATGTCATGCTGGACCTGGCAAAGCGTGGCAAAGATGTTCGCAGCTATGTCCACGCCCTGGAAGGCTGGGTCATCGATGCACTGGCGCAATTTGACGTCAAGGCCCGCCGAGCCGATGGACGCATAGGAATTTGGTGCGACACGCCTATGGGGCAAGAAGCCAAAATCGGTGCGATTGGGGTCCGCATCCGGCGTTGGGTAACAATGCACGGCTTCGCGGTAAACATCGCGCCCGACCTTGGACATTTTGGGGGCATTGTTCCATGCGGTATTGCCGAATATCCTGTGACCAGCCTTGCTGATTTAGGTATCGGGGTATCTTTGAAAGACTTTGACGATGCGCTTGCTTCGACATTTACCAAATTCCTCGACACCCTTGCCAAATCAGGCTGAAAATATAGGGTCGCGACGCAGCCACCGGAGAAACATAAATGCGTGCCTATTTATTGATTGCGGCCATTTTCTTGCCGGGCCTTTCGGCCTGTAGCGACAACAAAGAAGATAATCAGGTCACTGCAACCCGAATGGATGATCTGGGCAGTTTGGAAGGCACGATTAGCGACGATATGATCAACACCGATATGTCGACGGATGAAGGACCCTATGAATCGGTTGTACCGGCCGAAGTAAAGCCGGAAGCTAAAGCGGAAGAAAAACCGTTGGAGGAAGCAGAGATGCCGATACCGGTTGTTACGGACGAAAAAGCGACCACCGAATGAAACTGTCTGATCCATTGACACTGCCCTGCGGTGCCCGATTGCCGAACCGCATTGCAAAGGCCGCGATGACCGAAGGGTTGGCCAATATTTATGGACAGCCGACGGCTGAACTCGAAAAATTATACAGCATCTGGTCCGATGGCGGCGCCGGGCTGCACATTTCCGGAAATATACAGATAGATGGCGACCATCTTGAAAGGCCAGGGAATGTTATAATTGACCGGATGCCATCGCCCGAAATGCGCGCGGCACTTATGCGATGGACCGCTGCGGCAGCACGGGGCGGCAATCATTTTTGGGCGCAGATCAGCCATGCCGGACGGCAGACAATGAAGACGGTCAATCCAAAACCCAAGGCCCCATCTGCTGTAAAACTCGGGTTGCCGGGCGGACAATTTGGAATGCCGGTCGCTCTTGCCGAAACAGAAATTCTAAATTTGATAAGCCGCTTTGGCCAGGCCGCACAAATCTGTCGGGATAACGGGTTTACCGGTGTTCAAATCCACGCCGCCCATGGCTATCTTATTTCCCAATTTTTGAGCCCGCTCAGCAACCTTCGGCGGGACCGATGGGGTGGCAGCCTGGAAAACCGTGCCCGGTTCTTATTGTTCACGATAAACACTGTCCGCCAGTTGGTCGGACCGACTTTCCCCATTTCAGTGAAGCTCAACAGCGCAGATTTCCAGCGCGGCGGCTTTGCTTTTGAAGATAGCCTTAAAGTGGCCCGATGGCTGCAAGAGGCGGGGGTTGATCTCATCGAGATATCCGGCGGTACTTATGAACAACCCAAATTATTAGGCTTGGAAGGCATCGACGCTGCAGAACCGCAGTCGGTTGCCGAAACAACGCTCGCCCGCGAAGCTTATTTCGTCGACTTTGCAAAAGCCATGAAGGACGAAATTACCATAGCATTGATGGTGACAGGCGGTTTTCGCAGCGCCTCGGCCATGGAGCAGGCGCTTCGCTCAGGAGCGGCCGATGTCATCGGTTTGGCCCGGCCGCTATGTGTTATGCCCGATGGACCAAAGCGATTGCTAAGCGGCGTTGCGATTCTGCCGAAAACGGAAACACAATTGGCGTTGTTGCCCGACTGGCTGTCAGGGCTGCGTAAATTCAAGATGATCCGCGCCATTGATGGCTTTGCAGTGCAGTTCTGGTATTATAGCCAGATATATGCCTTAGGCCGGACAGGACGGACAAATTTGAATATGTCCGTCTTTGCCGCGTTGCGCGAAGTCGAAAGCTATCAGAAAAAATGGTTACGCGGACGTCACTCTTAGTCGCCCTCACCAGGATCCGCTGAAAAATATTTGTCGAATTTGCCTTCTTCACCCTTATGTTCATCTGCATCGGCCGGTGGTTCCCGGCTGCTGGTGATGTTCGGCCATTCGGCGCTGTACGTTGCGTTGAGTTCAAGCCATTGCTCCAGACCGCTTTCAGTGTCGGGCAAAATGGCTTCGGCGGGGCACTCAGGTTCACAAACGCCGCAATCAATGCATTCATTGGGGTTGATGACCAGCATATTATCGCCTTCGTAGAAACAATCCACCGGACAAACTTCTACACAATCCATATATTTGCAGCGGATGCAGGCATCGGTAACAACATAAGTCATCGGTGGAATTCTCCCAAATGCGGCGGCGAATTGGCCGCTTCACAATTCCTGCCTATTGTCAGTCGCACGGTCAAGTCAACGCCGTTGTGTAGCCGACATTAAATATTTAGGCCATGAAAGCATACATATCATCTTCGCATTCAGTTTGACGCCTCCCAAGCGCATTTAAGGGGTCCTGACCCTAGCCCAGCATCTGATAGCATGCCATTGCCTCAGCTGCTGGGCCGCGCCTTACGGGCATTGCCAGGAGCTTGAATATGACCACCGCTTCATCCCGCGGCATGGTTATGACGTCGCCCACGCTGACCGTTGCGCTACCCTTTTCTATTCTGCGGCCATTGACGCGAATATAACCACTTTCGGCCCAACCCTGTGCCAAGCTCCTGCTTTTCGCGATCCTCAGAAAGAACAGCAATTTGTCGATCCGCAGCGCAGTTTCTGGCATGGCGGGTTAGAATTTCAGGCCCTTTAATGCCGCTAGTTGCAAGGCGAGTGCCGACGGTGGTGAAGCATCTTTCGCTTTGGGCGGGACACGTTCAGGGTTAGCTTTCGAATTGGCCGTGTCTTTTGGTTTTGGACGGACGGGTCTGGCGCGTTGCGTCCGCTGCTCTTGTGGCCTTGGTTTAGGAAGCCCGACCCAGCGCCAATGGGTCAGATGTACAGGTTGCGCCAATGGAACCGCCTGCATCGCATCCACTGGATTGTTATCAGGCGTAGCGCCTTCGCTCTCTGTTTGATCGTGGATGACCAATCCGTCCTGATCATTTCCGGAAACAGGGCATTGTACGGCAGTTGCGTCCAATTCTTCCTGCGTCTCGGCTTTTTCGGCGGGCGCCTCCATATAGCGGAATCCTGCATCGCGCATCAACGCTTTCAATCCGGCATCGCTCAGGCCCAAGGATGTCGCAAAAGCCATATCCATGCTAAAGCTATTTACCTGCCCGCGCGCTTCATGCGCTTTTTTGATAACGCGTTCAGCCAAATCAATACGCACATATTCATCGCCGACCCGCCTGTAGCCGGCATTTCGTGCTTCGCCTGGATGTGCAAATTTCCATTCTTTCAAATGGACGGCGCTCTCCGGCGGTAACTGCGGCATCGATCGTCCGTCTCTGGCAGCGAATAACGCGGCACGCCATTTCGCAGCGGCCGGCTTTAAAGCAGCATGATGATAAATATCGAGCGCTCCAAAGACGATCCCGCCTTTACGCGCAGCGCCTCTCGCGTCTTTGGGAAGGGCGGCGATGGCGTCGGCGAGATAATGACGACCTGCGATACCGCCAGCTTCGGCCAACTGCACGGCCAGCGCACGGACATTACCGTCGACGTCGGCCTGTTGAGACAATTGCTGCAGGCCGACAATCCCGCCCATGGCTTTTGCCAATTGCGTCTCGATCCAGCTTTCAGCGCGAACAGCTATTTCGCGTAACGCGTCGCCTTCCAAACCCGCAACTGCCTTAACCGGGGTGAATACAGGCTGCATCAGGCTGCGCCCTTTGGTCAATAAACCAAGCGGCTCTCCCTTCCACAAGATTGCCGGCTTACCGTCGCCGTCGCTCGCCAGTGCAAAATCGCTGTCTTCAGCCATTGCTACATCCCTTGCCTTTTGCCTTAATAATCCTGTCAGATGCCGTTCTGCTGCAGCCAATAACAGCTTACGGTCACCTGCTTTTGCTGACGGGTCAACCCGAAACGAAAAGCCCTGTAAAGTTCCAATATCTTCTCCGTCGACCAGAACACGGTTAGCTCCATCAATCTCCACTGGAAAAAGCGCAGAATCACCAACTGTTTTTCGCAGCAGCATTGCTGTTCGCCTGTCGACAAAACGTTGCCGCAGCGCATCGTGGAGCGCGTCTGAGAGCTTGGTTTCCAACGCCCGGGCTCTTTCCGCCATGACCGCAGGATCCGCCAGCCAATCGATGCGGTGAGCGATATAGGTCCATGTGCGGACACCCGCGATCCGGGCCGAAAGCGTATCGACGTCGCCTTGGATGTTATCCAGCCGCGCCAATTCACCGGCAAAAAGGGATTGCGGCAGCACGCGATCTCCCTGACCTAAATAATGCCATAAGGAGCCGACAAAGCGGCTGTGATGCTCCTCACCCATCTGACGGAAATCGGGGAGGCTGGCGACCTCCCAAAGCCGCGCCACATCTACCGGATGTCGGATGAGTGCTTGGACATCAGGCATTTCGGACAATCGCTTCAGGACCGAAAGATCAATGGCTCTGGGCGCCGGCATCAAGCCGGGGCGATCTGGCCTGGATTCCAGGTCCGCGATCAGGGTTGCGACCGAATCGAGTCTTGGCTCTGCATCACGCCAATACAGCCAGTCCAGTCGCGGGAATTCGTGGTTCTCGATCGCCAGCACCTCTTCGGGTGAAAATTCGCTGCCTTCGCCCGCCAATGTTCCGAAACTACCATCGCGCTGATGGCGGCCGGCCCGGCCTGCAATCTGAGCCATTTCTGCTACGGTCAGGCGCCTGCGGCGCGTTCCGTCAAATTTCGACAAGCTGGCAAAAGCAACATGGGACACGTCCAAATTGAGGCCCATGCCGATGGCATCGGTCGCCACCAAATAATCCACCTCGCCCGACTGGAACATTGCGACTTGGGCGTTGCGTGTGCGCGGGCTGAGCGCCCCCATGACCACGGCCGCTCCGCCCCGCATGCGGCGAAGCGTTTCGGCCACTGCATACACCTGCTCGATAGAGAATGCTACAATCGCAGACCGTTTAGGCAACCGGGATAGCTTTTTGGTCCCGGCATAGCTCAAGACCGAAAATCGGGGGCGGGAAATGATTTCCGCTTCGGCAAGCAGGGTGCGGATCAGCGGCCGAAGGCTTTCCGATCCCAATATCATCGTCTCCTCGCGGCCGCGCGCATGGAGAATCCGGTCGGTAAAAATATGCCCCCGTTCCGGGTCGGCGCCCAATTGCCCTTCGTCTATTGCGACGAAAGCAAAATCCTTTTGAACAGGCATTGATTCGACGGTGCAGCAATACCACCGCGCATGAGGGGGTTCGATCCGCTCTTCGCCGGTGATTAAAGCAACTTGATTTACGCCCTTGATGGCAACGACACGATCATAAATTTCCCGTGCCAGCAAGCGCAATGGAAAGCCGATCATACCGCTGGAATGGGCGCACATACGCTCTACGGCGAGGTGGGTTTTGCCGGTGTTGGTGGGACCAAGAATGGCCGTCAGGGAAACTTTTTCTTGGGGCAAATTTCAGATGCTGGCCGTGCCTGCCGCCAGTTCCTTCAGGGTGATCGACGTGTCAGCCAACTGCTCCTTTGTAAAGCGCATACCTTCGACGACCAGCGCTTTTCCCTGCACATAATCCTTGGTCATATTGACGCAATCCAGTGCAACGACTTTGCCGCCTTTCAGGTAGATCACCGAAAAACTGCGTGTTTGCGGATCGCCCCTGACAACATGATCGTCATATCCTACCGACAGGCCCACGGTTTGTAGCCGCAAATCATATTGGTTGGACCAGAACCAGGGTACCGAGTGATAGACCGTAAGTTCGCCAACGATGCTTTTGGCAACCGTATTGGCCATATCATTGGCATTCTGGACCGATTCGACCCGCATAACCACGCCCCCGGCAAAGCTATTCGAATGGGCAGCACAGTCGCCGATTGCGAAGATATCGGGCAGTGAGGTGCGGCAATTTGCGTCGACATCGACCCCAGCGCCACCCGCCGCCCCTGCATTCAACAGTGGTGCAACCGCGGGGATGATACCGATTCCGACTATCACCATCTGTGCGGCAATAACCTCACCATCGGAAAGACGGACACCTTCCACATTATCGTTACCCGTCAACGCCTCAACGGTCACACCCAACCTTATTTCCACGCCATGTGCGCGGTGCTCCGCTTCGAAAAAGCGCGACAATTCCTCTCCTGCGACACGGGCAAGGACACGATCCATCGCTTCAAGGACCACCACCTGCTTACCCATCTTTCGCAAGACAGCCGCCGCCTCAAGACCTATATATCCGCCCCCGATGATCGCAACGCGGGCAACATCGTCAAGTTCGCAGATCATTGCATCAACGTCCGACTTGTTCCGAACGACGTGCACGCCCGCCAATTGTGATCCATCGCACAATAGCCGACGCGGAGAGCCACCGGTTGCCCAAAGCATTTGGCCATAACCGATTTGCTCGCCATCCGAAAATGCGACTGTATGCGCGACAGGATCAACGCTTTCAACGCGCTTGCCCAACAGCATATCAATCGAACGCTCCGCCCAAAAGGCGGGAGGGCGGATCAATATCCGCTCAAATGCCTTTTCCCCAGCAAAGTAATCCTTTGACAGCGGCGGGCGCTCATAGGGATATTCCGCCTCATCACCAATAATGGCGACGGTGCCTTCAAACTTGGCTTGGCGCAGCGCAATTGCCGCCTGTGCGCCACTATGGCCGCCGCCGACAATTAACACGTCATAATGCTGCATTTGACCGCATCCTTATTTCCCATTCTTTGGATTAGCGGTAGGCAGATGACATCAGAATTGCCAGCCCTAAGCTTGCAGAACTGCCAAATAGATGGCAGGACATTGCCATGACAACATATATGAATCTAGATTTTGGCCTCGGTGAAAATGCCGAGATGATTCGCGACACCACGCACCGATTCGCCACCGACAAAATTGCGCCTTTGGCTGCAAAAATCGACGCAGATGACTGGTTTCCGCGTGACGAATTGTGGACCGCTATGGGCGATCTAGGTCTGCACGGCCTAACCGTTGGTGAAGAAGATGGCGGCTTGGGGTTTGGCTATCTGGAACATGTCGTCGCTGTGGAGGAAGTCAGCCGTGCGTCGGCATCGATCGGTTTGTCCTATGGCGCGCATTCCAACCTGTGCGTCAATCAAATCCGTCGCTGGGCATCTGCGGAGCAAAAGGCGAAGTATCTGCCCAAGCTGATTTCCGGCGAGCATGTCGGTAGTCTGGCGATGTCGGAAGCAGGCGCCGGATCGGACGTTGTTTCAATGAAGCTAAAGGCCGACGCCGTTCAGGGCGGATATGTGCTGAACGGGACGAAATTCTGGATCACCAACGCCCCTTATGCCGACACGCTGGTCGTCTATGCCAAGACATCGCCGGAAGCCGGTTCGCGCGGCATAACCGCTTTTCTGATTGAAAAGGAAATGGAAGGTTTCTCGATCGGTCAGAAGATCGATAAAATGGGTATGCGCGGCTCTCCGACGGCAGAGCTTGTTTTCAACGACTGTTTTGTCAGCGAAGAACAGATTATCGGACCGCTGCACGGTGGTGTCGGTGTGCTGATGTCCGGGCTGGATTATGAGCGGGTCGTGCTTGCCGGGTTGCAACTTGGTATCATGCAAGCGTGCCTTGATGTTGTCCTGCCGTTCGTGCGTGAGCGGCAGCAGTTCGGCAAACCCATCGGCGCGTTCCAATTGATGCAAGGCAAAATTGCCGACATGTATGTCGCGCTGAATTCGGCGCGTGCCTATACTTACGCCGTTGCCCGCGCCTGTGACTCTGGCCAGACCACGAGATTTGATGCCGCGGGCGTGATTTTGCTCGCCTCGGAAAATGCGGTGCGAGTCGCCGGTGAAGCTATTCAGGCACTCGGCGGTGCTGGGTATACCAAAGATTGGCCAGTTGAACGGCTGTTCCGCGATGCGAAGCTGCTCGATATTGGCGCAGGTACCAACGAGATCCGCCGGATGCTGATCGGGCGGGAATTGATCGGCGCAGCGTGAGCAGCCGTCCCGTCCTTGGCGTAATTGCTTGCAATCGCATTGTTGGCACCGAAAGCGCGCAGGCGGTGATGGACCGTTATATCCGTTCCGCTATGCGGTATGCCAATGTCGCGGCGCTGATTGTGCCGTCGCTACCTGATCTCATGACCGCAGCAGAAGTCGCGCCGAGGCTTGACGGCATATTGCTGACCGGCAGCCCGTCCAATGTCGGCACACGGCGCTATGGAGCGGATGGCGGCGAAGGGCCATTCGATGATGCACGCGACGAAATCGCCATTTCAATGGTGGATCGAATGATCGACGCACAAAAACCTGTCTTCGGCATTTGTCGGGGTTTTCAAGAAATCAACGTGGCCATGGGAGGAACATTGCGCCGCGACACCAGTACCAGTGATGAACTCATCAGGCACCATGCGCCGGATGGCGTCAGTTTTGATGCCATGTTCAGCCACAGGCACCCCGTTGAACTGGTCGGTGGGGGCTTGCTCGCCAACGCTTATTCCAAAGCCGGGCTCGATGTGAACTCCGTCCATTATCAAGGTATCGGGCAATTGGGCGAAGGTTTGTCGGTCGAGGCCCGCTCGCCCGATGGCCTGATCGAAGCATATAGCGCCCGACCCAATGGGGCACCGTTGCTAGCCGTGCAATGGCATCCTGAATGGGGCACCGAAAATGACCCGGATTCGCAAACCTATTTTCACCTGCTGGGAAAGGCGTTAAGAGGGGAGCTATGAACTGTTGTGTCACCCGTTATAACCGCTACCAGGCGCGAATAGGCTTTTCACCCTGATATCCCTTTGAATCGCGCAGAAGCCGGTAGCCCGCCAGATTTTGAATGCAGCATCTACCGTGAAGTTTCAGCGCACTCTTTGCTCGCTGTGCAAACCCATTTCAAAGGATAGATTTATGCCCCGTAATTATGACATCGCCGAACTTCGTCGTCTCGACATTGCCCATCATCTTCCAGCACAAGCCGACTGGCAGGAAATTGAAGATTTGGGCGGCAGCCGGATCATCACCCATGCCGACGGATGTTACATCCATGATGGCGACGGCAATCGCATTTTGGATGGCATGGCAGGTCTGTGGTGCGTCAATATCGGTTATGGTCGCGACGAGCTGGCCGACGTTGCTCGCGAACAAATGCTGGAGCTGCCTTATTATAACAGCTTCTTCAAAACCGCGAACCCGCCTGCCGTCATGCTGGCGGATAAGATTGCGAGCCTGACGGGTGGTCGTCTGCCCCATGTGTTCTTCAACAGCTCCGGTTCCGAAGCCAATGACACGATCTTGCGTATGGTTCGCCACTATTGGCAAGTGAAGGGCCAGCACAGTCGAACCATCTTGATTAGTCGCCACAATGCCTATCATGGCTCGACCGTCGCTGGTGTCAGCATGGGCGGGATGAAGGCGATGCATGGTCAGGGCTTCCCTGCCCCCGGCATTTTGCCGCTTTCCGGTATCGAACATGTTCGCCAACCTTATTGGTATAATGAAGGCCGGGATATGACTCCCGAGGATTTCGGCACCGCTTGCGCTCAGGCTATCGAAGACAAAATTATCGAAGTGGGGCCGGAAAATGTCGCCGCCTTTATCGGTGAGCCAGTGCAAGGTGCAGGCGGCGTCATCATTCCGCCCGCCAATTATTGGCCGCAGGTCGAAGCCATCTGTCGCAAATATGGTATCCTGCTGGTTTGTGACGAGGTCATTTGCGGTTTCGGCCGGACCGGCAATATGTGGGGCCATGAAACAGTTGGCGTCAAACCTGATATCATTGCGATGGCCAAGGGTCTTTCGTCAGGATATCTGCCCATATCTGCCGTGGCGGTCAGTGCCGAAATCATCGCGGTTATGAAAACTGGCGGTGATTTTGTGCATGGATATACCTATTCCGGTCATCCGGTCGCATCCGCAGTCGCTCTTCGGAACATCGAAATCATGGAACGCGAAGGATTGGTCGAACGGACGCGCAGCGAAACCGGACCATATCTGGCAAAGGCTCTCGCGACTTTGAACGACCATCCGCTGGTCGGCGAAGCGCGTTCCGTCGGGCTGCTTGGAGCAGTTGAGATTGTAGCAGACAAATCGACAGGCGCTCGCTTTGGCGGAGCGGAGGGAACCGCAGGACCAATGGTGCGCGACATCTGTATTCGCAACGGCCTGATGGTTCGCGGCATTCGCGACAGCATTGTCATGTGCCCGCCACTAATCATCTCTACCAGCCAAATTGACGATCTGGTCGGCATAATTTCGAAATCGCTGGACGAAGCGGAGCCGAAGTTAAGGGCGATCTGATCGTTTCCGGAAGTTTGTTCCGATTAGACCCTAATATACCGCGAGATCACATGACCTATATTTCAATCAAACGTGCGACAATCGCACTCATATTAGCGCCCGCTATGGTTTTGGGCACATCGCCCGTCGCTGCGGCCGCGCCCGGTGCCCCTAAAGCCAAGCCACCGGTTCTGACATGCACCACAACCACGCCGGAGGGACTGTCTTATTCGGTCATTAAAGCCGGGAAAGGCGAAAAACCCGGAGCGGATGCGAAAGTAAAGGTCAACTATAAAGGCATGCTGACATCTGATGGCAGCATGTTCGATTCCGGCGAGGGCACAGAATTCAAAGTCGGTGCGGTTATCGCCGGTTTCGCCCAAGGCTTGCAACTGATGCAACCGGGCAGCAGCTTCCGCTTCTGCATCCCTTCCAAGCTCGGATATGGAGAAAATGGTTCTGGGCCAATCCCTGCCAATGCCGATCTGGTATTTGAAGTAGATCTGTTGTCGTTCACGTCGCCGCCACCCAAGCCGATCATACCGGTCGCGCAGCGCGCTTGTGATACGACTACCGGGTCCGGATTACGCTATTTTGTCATTCAATCGGGAACAGGGGAAATTCCCACAGCATCGGATATGGCATTGGTCGATTTTGCAACATTCGATGCAAAAACTGGCGTCACGCTGGAACAACGCGAATGGGAAAAGATCACATTGGCCCAAGCTACTCCGGTATTTGTTGAAGCGTTGAAACTGATGAAAGCAGGTTCAAGCTACACCTTTTGCTTGCCGGTACCAAAAACCGACGTGGCGAAGGATCCGGCGACACCGGAGATAAACATCAGGATAAATCTAATTGATGTGCGGCCTGCGCCTGAACTGGATTTCTAGGGTCAGGACCTAGGGTCAGGACCACTGAAATACACTTGCGAGGCGTCAAAATGGCTTCGATCTCGAACCAAATTGCGCTTGCCGGTAGAATGACTATCGGCGGCGCGCATTTTGGTTCGATATCTTCGCCATTTTGACGTCCGAAGGATTTGACCCATTTTGCAGATGGCCGCGTCAGAAAACCTTGAGATACATCTAAGTCCCTGCGGCTTCCTTCCTTGCCCTGTGCAAAATGGCCTCAAACCTCGCAAGTGTATTTAAGTGGTCCTGACCCTAGCTCAAAAGGACGACCGGGCTATCGGCGCGCCAGTGCATGCTGACCTTGTCGTCCCAGGTGAAGTCCTCCTGGTCATGGCGGGACAGGTTAGGCCGCGAAACGCGGATAACCTGCCCGCCCTCGAGCTGAATTTCGTACAGCGTGATATCGCCTAAATAGCTCATGCCCTTGATTGTGCCACGGGCAAGATTATGCCCATCGGGTGCATCTTGTGCCGCGGCGCGAATGGCTTTTCCTGCACCGGGAACGTGGAGATAGATTTTCTCGGGCCGCAATGCGACCCATACATCAGCGCCATGTGGGCCAGTGACACCGTGGTTGAGGTAGATTTTTCCAAGCCCGGGGCAATCAACCGCAGCCTTGTCCGGTTCATCCAATGTCAATTTGCCCTCAAATATATTTACTGACCCGACAAAGTCCGCAACGAAGCGGTTGGCGGGATATTCATAGAGATCGGATGGCCCGGCCAGTTGCGCGACCTCACCTTTATTGATGACCGCTACACGGCTGGCCATAGACAATGCCTCATCCTGGTCATGCGTGACGGTAACGAATGTAATCCCGACCTTGTCCTGCAAGTCCGAAAGTTCAAATTGCATCTGTGCGCGCAGCTTCGCATCCAGCGCCGAAAGCGGTTCATCCAGCAACAAAACCTTCGGCCGCATAACGAGGCTGCGGGCCAAGGCGACACGTTGCCGCTGTCCACCCGACATCTGGTCAGGCATCCTGTCTTCAAACCCGCCCAGCTTTACCAGTTCCAAAGCCTCTGCCACGCGGTCCCTGATTTCGCCCTTGCCAACCCCTGCAATCCGCAAGCCATAACCCACATTATCAGTGACGTTCATGTGCGGAAACACCGCGTAGCTTTGGAACACCATGTTGACCGGCCGTTTGTTCGGCGGCACCAGACTCATATCCTGACCATCAATGATGATCTGTCCTTCAGTCGGCATTTCAAAGCCGGCAATCATACGCAACAAAGTCGTCTTGCCGCAGCCGGAAGGGCCGAGCAGCACAAAAAATTCACCCGCCAGAATGTCGAGGCTGATATTGTCGACCGCCGTGACCTTGCCAAAGCGTTTGGACACGTTGCGGATCTGGATGATGGGCTGTTTTGTTTCGGGCATTAGTGAGTCTCCGTAATACCCTTCACCCCTTGCACCTTCAGTGCAATGAAGGTGAGGATGACGGTCAATAGGATGAGCAAAGTCGAGGCGGCGTTCACTTCGGGTGTGACCGAAAAGCGTACCATGGAATAGACCTTTACCGGGAACGTGATGGTATCGGGGCCGCTCGTGAAAAATGTAATCACGAAATCGTCGAGGCTGAGGGTAAAGGCAAGCAACGCCCCGGCGACAAGGCCTGGCTGAATATGCGGCAAAAGAACATCGCGAAAGGCTTGCCACTCGGTCGCCCCCAAATCCTTCGCCGCCTCTTCCTCCTCCTTGTTAAAACTGGCCAGCCGGGCGCGCACGACCATGGCTACGAACGGGAAGCAGAAAGTGATGTGGGCGATCGTAATCGCCGACAGGTTAAGTGGCCACATGAGATCGGTTGGCCATTCGACCTTGGCGAAGAAGATCAGGAAAGCGACGCCAAGGCAAATTTCCGGCACGATGATGGGCAACGACATCGTGCCTTCGACAAGACCCTTGAACGGAAATCGGAACCGCCAGAGCATGACCGCAGCCAAAGCCCCGATAACGAGGCTGATGATCGTTGCCAGAAAAGCGATCGTCAGCGAATTGACCAACGCCTCCACCAGACTGTCGTTATTGAGTGCTTTTTCGTAATATTTAAGCGTGAAGCCTTTCCACACGACATTGCGCTTGCTGTCGTTGAAGCTGAAAACCATCAAAACGAGCAACGGCGCATACAGAAACAACATGGTCAGGCCGACCCAACCGCGCATCCATAGCTTTCGGGTATATTCGAGCGGTGCAATCGGTGCAGAGCGGAACAAAGCCATCAGCGCACCTCTTTCGTCTTGTTCGCTTTCATCGATTGCAGGGCAATCAGGATGAACATCGCATAGATCAGCAAGAACGAGAGCGCCGCGCCAAAAGGCCAGTCGTTGGCGCGTTTGAACTGCCGTTCGATGACGTTGGCGATCATCTGGCTATCGGTCCCGCCCATAAGGTCGGGTGTCAAATACGCCCCCAACGCCGGGACGAGCGTGATCATGACACCGGCAACAATCCCCGGCGCGGCAAGCGGTACTACAATCTGCATGAATGTCTTGAAATGCCCTGCCCCCAGATCGAGGCTGGCCTCGATCAGGCTTTTGTCCAGCCGGTCAAGCGCGGAATAGAGCGGCAGGACCATGAACGGGAGGTGCACATAGACCAGCCCCAATACAACGGCGAAATTGTTATAGAGCAACTGGATTGGCGTCCATGCCTCCAACGGTTGCATTCCAACCAAAGTCCGCAGCCAGCTGGCACCCTCCCAAAGTCCACCCAGTCCTTTGTTCATATAGCCATTTGTTCCCATCAAAGCCATCAATGCATAGGTACGGATCAGCAAATTGGTCCAGAAAGGGAGCATGATACCAAGCAACAGCCAGGGCCGCCATTTAGGGGCGGCAAAGGTGATGGCCATGGCGACGGGAAAGCCGATAATTAGGCAGATAAGTGTTGTAAGCGCCGCAACCGCAAGGCTTTTGAGGAATATCGACAGATACAGCCATTCGATTGCGCGTTTATAATTATCGAGTGTTCCGGAAATATTGATATCGGCAGGGCCTGCATTCTCGCCAAAGCTATAGAGCCAGACGATAGCCATGGGCGCCACAAAGAACAGGGCGAGCCAGAACACCGGCACCGACGCAATCGCGGCGAATGGCTTTTTCTGGCTTTTCCAGTCCTGCAACGCCCCCGACATGACTAAGCCGCCCGCACGCGCGTAAATGCCTCCTCATATTTCGGCTGAAGCTCTGGGTTGAACTTCGCATATTCGCACTTCGCCAGCACGTCGGCGGGCGGGAATATGACGGTGTTGTTTTTATAGGCATCGGGCATCAACGCCTTGGCCGCGTCATTGGGCGTTGGATACAGGATGGTTTCGGTAATCTTTTTACCCGCCTCGGCGTCCAGCAGATAGTTGATAAATGCATGGGCATTCTTCGGGTGCGGTGCGCCTTTTGGAATGCACAGATTGTCGGAATTCAGTTGACCACCTTCTTTGGGGATAATGAATCCGATGTCGGAATCCTCAACCATCGCCTGCGCGATATCGCCATTATATTCCAGCACCAGATCGACTTCGCCCTTCAGCAGCAAATCCTGACCATTATCCTCATGGAAGGATTTGATATTCGGCTTTTGCTTGATCATCATGGCCTCGATGGCTTTCAGGTCGTCATCGGTAAGTCCGTTGACCGACTTGCCCATATATTTGCCATAAAGCCGGAACATGTCGCCTGCTTCGGACAGGACCGCGATGCGGCCTTTATACTCATCGCTGTCGAACAAAACCTTCCAGCTATCGGGAACACCATTCACTTTTGATTTGCGATAGCCAATACCAAGCGCCAGCCAGGTATAAGGCATCGAATATTTGCGCGCCGGATCATAAGGCACATCCTGATAGTCTTTTGCGACATTTTTGAAATTCGGGATCTGCGCCTGATCCAGCGGCATCAACATATCTGCCGCTGCCATCCGCTCGACAAAATCGTTGGAAGGAACAATGACGTCATAGCCTTGATTGCCTGCACGCAATTTTGCGAACAATTCGTCATTGCTGGCAAAAAGCGTCATGTTCACATCAACGCCCGAGCTGTCCTTATAATCTTCCAAAGTGGTCTCACCGATATAAGTGTCCCAGTTATAAAAGTTCAGCTTTGCCTCTTCGCCATTGGCGAGTTTCTTGGCTTCCTTTTCACCACACCCGGCAAGCGCACCGGTTAAGCTGAACCCGACCGCAGCTACGCCCATGCCTTTTAACATTGCGCGACGGCTATTGCCTGCTTGCAAAAAAGTTTTGAAATCCATCTTTTTTCTCCGGCTGACCCTCTTGATTTAATTGACTATGCTGGACCAAATTCAGCTTTAGGAAAAGCCTTTTTTTCCGTCCCTTGCACGCCTTAGGAGACGGCAATTTTATTACACCCCGTCACAATAAAATATGGTTGGATAACTTATTTGGGCGGAACCACCGCCGCGGTTTCGGCGTCTATGGCGGCTTGGACAGACCTGTAAAAAGCCTCGCGCTGTTGCCCCACTTTGTCATCGGTTGCTTTCGGCCAATTGCTATTAGACGCGATCACGAGCTTACGTTTCGGGTCGATAAATATCCCCTGTCCGAAAATACCCTGCGCGGCATAACTACCGTCGTCATATGTCCACCACTGATATCCATATCCTTTACCCGGATCGCCAATGTCCGCCTGTTTGGTGGTTGCAGACAAAATCCAGTCGGCAGGCAATATCGATTGACCTTTCGCAATCGCACCCCCCAGCATGAACTGGCCAAAGCGCGCATAGTCGCGCGTTGAGGCCTGTACACAACAGCCGCTGATTTCATGGCCCGTGGACCCCAACAACCAACTGCCATCCTGTTCCATTCCGAATGGAACCCAGACCTTTTCCGACAGATATTCCGATAATTTTTTGCCCGTGGCCGAACTGACCAGAACACCTATCAAATTGGTCTCACCGGTTTTATATACCCATTTGGTCCCGGCAGGTGCTTCGCGCGGTAATTTCCGCATATAACTGACGGTCACATCCATACCGTCTTTCGCCTTATGCTGGTTAAAAAGCGCGACATCGGATTTCGGGTCTGCATAATCTTCATTCCATTTGACCCCCGATGTCATCGTCAACAACTGGCGAATAGTCACATCGTCATAGGCCGAGCCTTTAAGGTCGGGTATGTAGGTCGACACCTTATCTTCGATACTTTTGATAAAGCCGTCTTTGATGGCCGCCCCGACCAGTGTCGATGTGAAGGATTTTGCGACCGAAAAACTGGTCCATTTGCCATCACCGGTAAATCCGAGGCCATATTTTTCAAGGCGGATTTTGCCGTCCTGCACGATGACCAGCCCAGCCGTGCGCTGCGCCTTCATATAGGCGTCGACATCGGTATTGATGGTAATCGGCGACCCTTTGGGCAACGGATAAACATCGTCGCCTGTTTCAATAATATTGGCTTTGGCGAGAATCGGGATGCGATCCATTGTGCGGAAGGCGGCGTCGCGTTGTTTGGTATTCCAGAACAGGACATTTGCATCGGTCGGCATGCTGGAAACCAGCGCCTTCATATCGTCGTCTGTCGTCGCCCAAAAACCACCCGCTGCGCCGGCCAGCACCAGAAAGAGTGCCAGTATAAACTTTTTCATTGCTTCCCATCCCCCTCAAAACCACCGATGGCGGTATCAATCCCGTTCAATCGTCGTGCCGCCAATTTATTGCTTCACCAATGTGACTTGTGCAACATTGATGCCGCCACCCCGAAATCCTCCCTCACAATACATCAGATAATAGCGCCACAGGGAAATGAATTTTTCATCGAAGCCGCTGGGCAGGCCGCCCTGTTCCACCGCAGCATCAAAACGGGTGCGCCACCGTTTGAGCGTTTCGGCATAATGGAGGCCGAAGTCGTGCTGGTCCTGCCACGACAGACCGTTGGCATTTGCCAATGCACGGAACCTGCTTTCCGACAAAAGCATACCACCGGGGAAGATATAGTGCTGGATGAAGTCAGTGCCAAAGGCATAGGCATCGAAAACATCATCCTCGATCCGGATATATTGGATGGCGGCTCGACCACCGGGTTTTAGGCAGCGGGACAGGGTTGCAAGATAGTCGGGCCAGTATCTCTGCCCCACAGCTTCGACCATCTCGACACTGGCGATGGCGTCGAATGTTCCGGCGACATCCCGATAGTCTGTTAATTCGGCTGAAGCTTGGGGCGCCATTTTGAGGCGGGCGTTGGTGTAGGATTTCTGGGTTGCCGACAGGGTGATGCCCTCATATATAACCCTATGTTTTTCAACAGCTATTTCGGCCAAACTGCCCCAGCCGCAGCCGATTTCCAACAGAAAATCCCCCGGTTTCAAATCCAACCGCGCCAGCAGCGTCTCGATCTTGCGCGCCTGCGCCGCCTCAAGGGGTTCGTCCGCCGACACCGGCTCCGCAAAAAGCGCGCTCGAATAGGTCATGCTGCGGTCCAGCCACGCTGCGTAAAAGTCGTTGCCGAGGTCATAATGCGCCTCGATGTTCCGCCGCGCCCCGCTGCGGCTATTGTCGCGCAGGCGGTGGACGATCTTGCCCACAATCTTTGCAAGGCCCGACGGTCGCCCCACATTGCCGAGCTTCACCCGGTTCCGCATGAACAGGTCAAATATCAAAACCGGATCAGTGCTGCTCCACTCGCCCGCCGCCCAGGCTTCATACCAGCCGATGGACCCGCCGCGCACCAGCCGGAACAGTGCATTCCAATGGTGGATCGTGATATGCGCCATAGGCCCCGGTCCACGGCCGCCGACAATCCGCACCGAACCATCAGGCAACACACCCTCGACAGTACCAAATTCAAACCCGCGATCGATGCGGTCGACAATCCTGTCAAAACCGCGTGCAAAAAGGCCGCCGGTCAACGCGCGCAATCCCTTTGCGCGGGTCAAATGGCGGCCTCTTTTTGCATCGGGGGCATTCATGCCCGCGCCTATGCTACAGCACAGACGGCATTGCAATTACTCCGCACCAGTGCGCCTATTTCTTACGCAGTTCGTCCCGGATTTCGGTCAGCAAATCGACATCGGTCGGACCCGTCGCCGCAGGAGGAGGCGGAAGCACCTTGTTCGCCTGACGGATGATCATGAAGATGACAAATGCCAGAATGACGAAATTGATCAGCGCGGTGATGAAACTGCCATAGGCGAACACATTCGCACCGGCGGCCTTTGCCGCGACCAGCGACATACCGCCGGTCACCTTGTCCGCCCCGCCCAGCACGATATATTTGCTGCTGAAATCCACCCCGCCACCTGTTGCCAGTGAGATCAGCGGCATAATCAGATCGTCCGTCATCGACGTCACGATTTTCCCGAAGGCCGCGCCGATAATCACACCCACAGCCAGATCCAGGACATTCCCGCGCGCAATAAAAGCCTTGAATTCACCGAGCATATAAACTCTCCCATTTTAAAAAACCCTGCGTAGAAATGTCATAATTCACAAAGAAACGATAGCGGTCATTGCGTAAAATCTTCACGCGCCTTATATGACTAATACACAGGGTAGTTGCCCCTTAGAGGAGTTCTATTGATGCGTACCAATTATGCGAAATTTCTTTTGGTTCCGGTTGCTGCGGCGTCGCTCGCCGGATGCGGTATCAACAGTGTTCCCACCGCAGAAGAAGGGGCGAAGGCCAAATGGGCCGATGTGCAGGCCGCGTTTCAGGAACGCGCCAATTTGATTCCCAACCTTGCCAATGTGGTTAAGGGGGCCGCCGCGCAGGAAAACAAGACGCTGACCGAAGTGATCGAAGCGCGCGCGAAAGCGACCGCACCGAACATTCAGGTCAAAGACAGCGATCTGAGCGATCCGGCCAAAATGGCCGCCTTCCAGTCCGCGCAAAACCAATTGTCGGGCAGCCTCGCGCGCCTATTGGTGTCGGTCGAACAATATCCCGAACTGAAAAGCCAGGAAGGCTATCTGAAGTTGCAGGACCAGTTGGAAGGTCAGGAAAATCGGGTGCGTATTACCTTGCGCGATTATAATGAAGCCGTGCGGGTTTATAATACCACAATCCGGACCTTCCCGGACATCATCGGTGCCAAGATCATCCACGGCGCAAAGCCGATGATCCCCTATCAGGCCACCACCCCGGGCGCAGAATCCGCGCCCAAGCTTGATATGGCGCCCACCGGCTAATCCTTCTCGCTAAGGAAATAAAAATGAAAAAGGCCATCGGCCTTCTCGTCGCGGCGCTACTGGTCCTCACCGGCCAGTCAGCGCTCGCGCAGACATTTCCCAAATTGTCCGGTCGTGTGGTGGACGAGGCCAATCTGCTCGATCCCGCGCAAGAGGCCGCGCTTACCGCCAAGCTGGAAGGTCTGGAAACCCGCACCAACCGGCAACTCGTGGTCGCGACATTGAACAGCCTCGAAGGCTATGAGATATCCGACTATGGCTATCGCCTCGGACGGCATTGGGCCATCGGACAGGATGGCAAGGGCGAAAGCGAAAAGGACAATGGCGCGATCCTGATCGTCGCGCCCAATGAGCGCAAGATGCGGATCGAGGTCGGCTACGGCCTCGAACCCATATTGACCGACGGCCTGTCCTCATCCATCATCCGCAACGACATCACCCCCCGTTTCAAGGATCGCGATTTCCCCGGCGGCATCAATGCCGGTGTCGACCGCATTGTCACCCAATTGGAACTGCCTGCGGACGAAGCCGCGAAAGTGGCCGCACAAGCGCAGAAGAACCAGAAGGATGACGAAGGCTTCCCCTTGGGCGCCCTTATCTTCCTTCTCTTCATCTTCTTCTTCGTCCTGCTTCCCATCATGCAGAGCATGAAGGGCGGCGGGCGCAGGCACCGGCGCGGCGGCGTTGGTCCCGTCATCATCTGGGGTGGCGGCGACTGGGGCGGCGGTGGCGGCGGCTCCTCCTGGGGCGGTGGCGGAGGCGGCGGCTTTGGCGGTTTCTCGGGTGGCGGCGGCGGCTTCGGCGGCGGCGGCGCATCGGGCGGCTGGTAAGGAACGGACGATATGGCCTTACATAAAATAAACCGGATGACGCAAGCTGACCATGTGCGCGTGACCGAAGCGGTTGCCGCCGCGGAACAGCATACCAGCGGCGAAATCGTCACGATCGTGACCGACCTGTCGGATCATTATGAAGATATCGGCCTGTTCTGGGCCAGCGTTGCCGCCTTTCTGGCATTCGCGGCCTATGGCCTGTTCCCCGATTTCTATCTGGGCCTTGTCGACAGCGTCACCGGTGGCTGGGCGCATGATTACAGCGCAGGCGAAATCATGGCGATGATTTTTGTCGCCATGGTCCTCAAATGGGTGGGCACATGGTTGATCCTGAAATGGCTGCCGCTGCGCCTCGCCCTCACGCCCAAGGCCATCAAAATGGCCCGGGTCCGTGCCCGCGCAATCAGCCTGTTCAAGGTCGGCACCGAGGCCAAGACCGTGGGCCGCACCGGCGTGCTGCTCTATCTGTCGATGAAGGAACATCGCGCAGAAATCGTGGCGGATGAAGAAATTGCCAAGCTGGTCACGCCCGAAATCTGGGGCGATGCGATGGTTGCGCTGATCGAACGGGTCAAGGCCGGACAGCCGGGTGAAGGCATGGCCGAAGCCGTGCGGCAAATGGGCATTGTTCTTGCCGAACATTTCCCGAAAGGCCATGAAAATCCCAACGAGTTACCCGACAGATTGATTGAACTATGACGACCGATGCCTACCCTGAAGAAATCATGTGGCAGGGGCGTTTCATCACCGCCAAAAAAACAGGCAAATGGGAATATGTCTCCCGCGCACGCGGGATAAAGGCCGCCGTCATATTGGCGGTGGAGGATGACCATGTCCTCCTCGTCGAACAATATCGCGTGCCTTTGGGCGCATCCTGCATCGAACTGCCCGCAGGGCTGATCGGCGATCACGACGCCGGTGAAGACGCCCTCACCTCCGCCGCGCGCGAGCTGGAGGAAGAAACCGGCTATCGTGCCGGCAAGCTGGATATCGTCGGCGAATTCTTCTCCTCCCCCGGCATGGTCAGCGAAAGCTTCACCCTCGTCCGCGCCACGGGCCTGACCAAGGTCGGTGATGGCGGCGGGGTCGACGGCGAAAACATCATCGTCCACCGCGTTGCGCTTGGCCAGCTTCCGGCCTTTGTCGCGGACAAGCGGGCCGAAGGCTGTGTGGTGGATGTGAAGTTGCTGATGTTGCCGGGGATGGTTTTTTAGGTAGGGGACTTGGGCCTTTAGGTTGCGCCTCGTTTTTTTCGCTAAAAGGAAGAAGGCAAAAAGGAAGAAGGCGTTGCTCCTTTCCTTCGCCGCTTTTGGGGAGAGGACCGGTAGTTTTGGCCTTCAAACTTTTAGAGGGATAGCCTCGAAGGTCACGTTCTACGGGGACTGTCCCTTCAGGGACTGTCCCCAACCCACCAGCGTAACACACCCGTCACCCTCAACTTGGTTCAGGGTCCATCGTGCAACGGCACCCTTAGCGTGAAACATAACGCAACGGTGCGTCCCAGTTTGGCTTGCCACACACGGCACAGTAATGGACTGACAAATGGACCCTGAAACGCAGTCACCGAAGGTGAAACGAGTTCAGGGTGACGAGGGGGTACGGGTCAAACCGCTTACTCCCCTCCCGCTTGCGGGAGGGGGAATCTCAGGCAAAGGCGCAGAGGTCCAAAGGCAGCACAACGTCTTCTTCCTTTTTCCCTTATTCCTTCTAGCAAATTCCACCCTCCAAAGTCCAAAAGGCCGGAGGAGGACACCCACCTACCCTAACGGAAATTATCCGCGTAAGCCTGAATCTTCAGCGTCTTGGGCGGGGTTGGGATGAAGGTGGCGTGAATGCCCTTTTTCGCGGCATAGGCTTGCGCTGCGGCGAGGGTCGGGAACTTCAGTTGCACCTGCACCTGCGTGTCGCCCGATCCGGCCCAGCCCATCAGCGGGTCGGCCTTGCGTGGTTCCGACGGCGTGAATTCCAGAATCCAGAGGTCCGTATGGGCTTTTCCAGACTGCATGGCGTTTTTGGGACGCTGATAGATACGTGCGGACATCGGAACTTCCTGACTATGGGATTGCTGCCGCCTTGCGCCAAATAGGGCGGATTCGTCAAGCGCTGCGTGCTTGGGCCTTTTTGGTTTTCAGGCTGGCCACGCTTTCCCAAGGGGCGTCGGGCCAATTATGTTTGGGATAGCGTCCCCGCATTTCCTTGGCGACATCGCGCCAACTGCCGCGCCAGAATTCGGGCAGGTTACAGGTGGTCTGGATCGGGCGACCGGCGGGCGAGGTCAGGCTGAGCACCAGCGGCAGGCGTTCGATGCCGATGCACGGATGCGCGTCGAGCCCGAACAGCGCCTGCACCCGCAGTTCGACGGTGGGTCCTGCCTCTGCAGCATAGTCGACCGGATGGGTGGTGCCGGCGGGGCTAGTGAAATGGGCGGGGGCGAGGCGTTCGACCTGTTGCTTGCTGTCCCAGCCGAGCAGGGTGTCGAGGGCATCGGACAGCGCCTGTTTCGAAATATCCCGCAACCGCGCCGCGCCGTTCAGGCAAGGGGGCAGCCACTGGTCGAGCGTGTCCAGCAAGCTTGTGTCGGACAGTTCGTCATGTCCGGCAAAGGCGGCGCGTTGGCGCAGGGCGATGGCGGCATCGGACCAAGGCAGCGCCGCAATGCCGCATTGGCGCCCCGCCGACAACAGTGCCCCGGCCAGCACAGCCTCGCCCGCCTTGGCGACCGTTGCCTCGCGCAGCACAATCGCGCCGAGCCTTTGCCGTTGGCGGATTTCGACACGGTCGTTGGCCGCGTCGTAGCGGGTTTCGGTCTTTGTCTCCAAACGGTCGGCAAACAGGTCCAGCACCTCGGCCTCGGTCAGGGCGGCGGCGGACAATATGCGCGCGCCGGACGCCGCGCCCTGCAGGTCGGCGACGGCGAGCCATTCGGCCTGTGCCAGCGGCGAAAGCGGGTCAAGGCGCAGGCCACGGCCCAATGCGCTGATCCAGTTCTCGCCCTTGGCATCGCGGCGTTTGGCGATGCGTTCGGGATAGGCCAGCGCGACCAGCGCGCCGGTTGAAAGCGGGGCTTGGGTGCCGCCTTCGCCCGCCATCTTGCCGATCCGGCGGGCGAGCGCCTTGGCGGCGTCGGTGCGACCGCCCTTGTCGCGGCGAAATCGTTCGTGGCGGCTTTCGAGATCGTCGCCTTGCCCGCCAAGCCCGCGCTCCTGAAGCAGCAATGCCAGCTCTGCGGCGGTGTCCGCCTGCCCGTGCTGGGCGGCGCGCAGGACCATATGGGCCAGTTGCGACGGCAGCGGAAGGGTGGCGAGCTTACGGCCATGCGGCGTGATCGCTCCACCGTCGGTGAGCGCGTCGATGGCAAAAAGCGCCTTGCGCGCCTCGTTCAACGCGGCGGCGGGCGGCGCGTCGAGCCAGCGCAGGCGGGTGGGGTCACCCTCCCCCCATAAGGCGCAATCGAGCAGCAGGGGCGCGAGGTCGCTTTCCAATATTTCCGGCGGGTCAAAGGGCGGAAGGCCGCCATTGCCCGCCTCCTCCCAAAGGCGATAGGCGACCCCTGCCGCTTGCCGCGCCGCGCGGCCTGCGCGCTGGGTGGCGGCGGACAGGCTGGCGCGTTCAGTAACCAGCCGCGTGACCCCCGCCGCCCGGTCAAAGCGCGCGCGGCGGGCAAGGCCGCTGTCGACGACAATGCGGACGCCATCGATGGTGAGGCTGGTCTCTGCGATGTTGGTGGCAAGGATGATCTTGCGGCGGCCTTCCGGATCGGGCCGGACTGCCTGCCGCTGCGCCGCGGGGTCCACCTGCCCGTGCAATTTGTGGACGATGATGCTGTCCGGCAACCCGGCCAGCGCCTCGGCCGTGCGGTCGATCTCGCGCGTGCCGGGCAGGAATGCGAGCAGGTCGCCGCTTTCCTCACCCAGCGCCTGCCGGATGATGCGGGCGATGTCGGTCTCGACCGGCTGGCTCACCTGCCGCCCGACATAGCGCAGTTCCAGCGGCCAGCTTCGCCCCTCGCTCTCGATCACCGGCGCGCCGTCCATCAGCTGGGAGAAGCGCGCGCCGTCGAGCGTGGCGGACATCGCGACCAGCCGCAGGTCGGGCCGGAACGCCCCCTGCACCTCCAGCGCGAGCGCGAGGCCGAAATCGCTATCGATGCTGCGTTCGTGCACCTCGTCGAACAGCACGGCGGATATGCCCGAGAGTTCGGGGTCGGCGATGATGCGGTTGCGGAATATCCCCTCGGTCAGCACCAATATCCGGGTAGCGGCGGACTGCTTGCTGTCCATGCGCGTCGCATAGCCGACGAGGCCGCCCACCTGCTCCCCCATCAGCTCCGCAATCCGCTCTGCCGCCATACGGGCCGCCAGACGGCGCGGGGACAGGAGAAGGATTTTGCCGCTGCACCATGGCTGGTCCAGCAGGCGCGGCGCGACCATCGTGGTCTTGCCCGCACCCGGCGGGGCGATCAGAACGGCGTTCGCCTGTGCGGCCAGAGTGGCGAGCAAATCCGGCAGCACTGCGTCCACCGGCAATCCCGCATTCAAAGGTCTAGCCATTCCCTACCGCCCGGCCAGATCACGTCCTCAATCTTGTCCCCGGCATAGGTCAACGCCGACAGGACGAGTAGAATGAGAAGCATATCCAGCACAAGGACCGCGCCCATCACCACATAGGGGTGGAACGGCCCGATCGGGTCAAAGCCGTCCGACATGGGTTCGCGATCCGCCATGCTCAATAGGCGCGGGCGATGGCGAATTCGACCGCCTCGATCAACGCCGCCTTCGCCTCACCGCCCGGGAAATGGGCGATGGAATCGATGGCGCGCTGGCCATAATGGCGGGCGCGGTCGATAGTATCGTCAATCGCATCATGGGCGCGCAGCAACGTTGTGGCGTGGACCAGATCTTCGTCGGACACGCGGTTACCCAGCATCGCATCATGCCAGAATTTCTTCTCCTCCGCCGAGCCCCGGCTGTGCGCCAGGATGACCGGCAACGTCACCTTGCCGTCGCGGAAATCGTCGCCAATGTCCTTACCCATCGTCGCCCCGTCGGACACATAGTCGATGGCATCGTCGACCAGCTGGAACGCTATCCCAAGATTGCGGCCATAGGCATCGAGCGCCATTTCCTGCGCCTCCCCGCTTTCGGCCACGACCGCCGCAATCCGGCACGCTGCCGCGAACAGGGCGGCCGTTTTCGAACCGATGATGTCGAGATATTTCTCTTCGGTCGTCGTAATCTGCCGCTGCGCCGTCAACTGGTTGACTTCGCCTTCCGCAATCACCGCCGACGCATGCGACAGAATTTTCAGAACCTTGAGCGATCCGTCCTCGACCATCAGCTCAAAGGACCGGCTGAACAGGAAATCGCCGACCAGTACGGCGGCCGGATTGCCGAAAATCAGGTTCGCCGCCGTCTTGCCCCGGCGCATGTCGCTGCCATCAACGACATCGTCATGCAGCAGCGTCGCCGTATGGATAAACTCGACCGCCGCCGCCAGCTTATGGTGCCGTTCCCCCGGATAATCGAGCAAACGCGCACAGGCCAAGGTCAGCATCGGACGCATCCGCTTGCCACCGCCTGCGATCAAATGTCCGGCCAATTCGGGGATCAAGGGGATTTCCGACTGCATCCGGTCGAGGATGACCGCATTCACCTTGTTCATTTCAGGTGCGACGAGTTTCAGGATGGGATCCAGCGAAGGTGCGCGGTGTCCGCCGATTTGGTGAATGGTAGCTGTCATAACGCTTCCGCTCTGGCAAGCCGGAGGCGGCAAGGCAAGTGCAAATGGGGCTTTTCCTCTTGTCCTGATGCGGCAATCGCGGCAGATGGTGCCTTATGGACCACGAAGACACTTTGAGACGCTACCGCGACAGCATCGACAATATCGACGCCGCGCTGGTGTTCATGCTCGCCGAACGCTTCAAGATCACGCAGGCCGTCGGCGAATTCAAAGCCGTATCCGCCCTGCCGCCTGCCGATCCTGCCCGCGAAGAACGGCAAATCGAACGCCTGCGCCAATTGGCGCGCGATGCAAAGCTCGACCCCGATTTTACAGAGAAGTTTTTGCGCTTCATCATCGACGAAGTGATCCGCCACCACCAGCAAATCCGCGATGCGGGGTGATGGGCGGGGGGTTGCCCTTTAGTGGACATCGCCCTCATTAAACCACCCGTCACCCTGAACTTGTTTCAGGGTCCATCGTGCAGCGGAGACAAAAGCGCGAGATAAAGCGCAACCGTGCGGTATGGTTTGGCTGGTCACTTACCGGGCGGGAATGGGCTGACAGATGGACCCTGAAACAAGTTCAGGGTGACGATGTTTTTTATAAGTCCCCGTCGCCTTACTCTTTCCAACCAGTCACCCTGAACTTGTTTCACCTTTGGTGACTACGTTCCAGGGTCCATCGTGAGGTTAAATCTGCCCTAACGGAGGAAAACCCAGTCCGATCGCCAAATCAATCCAGTGCGGATTTTCGGCATTGATGAGATTGATCTTCCAATGCCGGTGCCAGTTTTTGAGCTGCTTCTCGCGCGCGATAGCCGCGTCCATCGTGCTGAATACTTCAAAATGAACCAGCCGATAGATGGCATATTTAGACGTGTGGCCCGGCGTCAGATGCTGACGATGTTGCGACAGGCGTTTCATCAGGTCTGAGGTTACACCGATATAGAGCGCGCCATAAAGTTTGTTTGCGAGGATGTAGACGCACGGTTGTTTTTCCGGTTTCATTTCATGAGTATAGCTGAAAGATAGACCCTGAAACAAGTTCAGGGTGACGAAGATTTTGGATACACCGATGTTATTCCCTCTTTCCTACCCGTCACCCTGAATTTATTTCAGGGTCCATCGTGCAGCAGCGACAAATGTGCGAGATAAAACGCAACCGTGCGTAACTGTTTTGCTTGTCACTTACCGGGTGGGAACGAGCTGAGAAATGGACCCTGAAACAAGTTCAAGGTGACGATGTTTTTTATAAGTCCCCGTCGCCTTACTCTTTCCAACCCGTCACCCTGAACTTGGTTCAGGGTCCATCGTGAAGCGGCGACTAATGTGCGAGATAAAGCGCAACCGTGCGGTATGGTTTGGCTGGTCATTTAACGGGTGGGAACGAGCCGAGAAATGGACCCTGAAACAAGTTCAAGGTGATGATGTTTTTTATAAGTCCCCGTCGCCTTACTCTCTCCTACCCGTCACCCTGAACTTGTTTCAGGGTCCATCGTGCAGCGGCGACTAATGCGTGAGATAAAACGCAACCGTGCGTAACTGTTTTGCTTGTCACTTACCGGGTGGGAACGAGCTGAGAAATGGAACTTGAACCAAGTTCAGGGTGACGGATTGATGTTCAAAATTGACCCGTGCTTATCTGGGACACACCGCAACCCTACCCCAACGCCTTGGGTAACCTCAGCCGCACGAGCAGGCCGCCCAGATCTTCGCTTTCTTCCAATTCAACCGCGCCGCCATAGATTTCGACGACATCGCGCACAATGGCGAGGCCGAGGCCGGTGCCGGGCTTGCCGGTGTCTAGCCGTGCGCCCCGGTCGAACAGGCGTTCGCGTTCGCCTTCGGGGATACCGCGGCCATCATCTTCCACCAAGAGCTCGACAAATTCGCCCGCATCCTCGACGGTCACGAACACGCTGCCGCCGCCATATTTGGCCGCATTCTCGATCAGGTTGCCGAGCATTTCGTCCAGATCCTGCCTTTCCACACGCGCCGCAAGGGTTTTGTCGCCCGCCATGTCGAGCCGAACATGGCCGTAGAGACGGCTGACGGCGCGTTCGACAGATTCAAGACTATCCCACACTTGGGCACGGCTATGGCTGTGCCCGCGCCGTCCGACGGCGCGGGCGCGGGCGAGATGGTGGTCTACCTGCCGCCGCATGGTCGTCGCTTCGCGGATAACCGTCTCGGCAAGGTCCGGTGCCTGTGCGGTTGCGCTGTTCATGATAACGGTCAGCGGGGTCTTCAGCGCATGGGCGAGATTGCCTGCATGCCGCCGCGATTCTTCAGCCTGCTTCTCATTATGATCCAATAACGCATTGAGTTCATTGACCATCGGCATCACCTCGTCGGGCAGGGCATCGGTCACGCGGCTTTCCCGGCCACTTCGCATCTGGGCAATTGCCTGCCGCACCGCGCGCAGTGGCCATAGCCCGTAAAATGTCTGCAACGCCGCCAATATGATCAGCCCCAGTGCCAGCAACAAAAAGCTGATCACCAGGACGGAACGCAATTCCTGAATCTGGCCATCCAGACTGTCGCGGCTCTGCGCCACCATGAACGTCCAGCTTATGTCCGAATCCGGCAGCTTGATATTGCGCTCAGCAATACGCAGCGGTTCATCCCGGAATTCATCGCTATCGCGGAAATGGACGGCCTGGTCATTATGGCCTGCCGGTGTTTTCAAGGCGCGGTCCCATAAGGATCGCGACGGGAATGGCATCGCGCCGGGTCCGGTAATTTGCCAGTAAAGTCCGCTATTGGGTTCCAGAAAACGCTGGTCGCCCAAGGGCCGGTTCATGCGGATTTCGCCATCAGGACCAATCTCGGCCGAGGCAATCATGGCCGTCAGAACATATTCGAGCTGATTGTCGAAATTCTGTTCAACCGAGCTGGTCAAAACCCGGTCAAGCGCTGCGCCGCCGCCAATCAGCAAGATCGTGATCCACGCCGCCGCCGTCAGGATCATGCGGCGGGTGAGCGAGCCCGTACTTTCAAACTGGCTCCGCCAAGACGGGGCGTTCACCGCCTTGTTTATGACGGCAGGCGGATTCAGCTGACCGGTTCCTCAAGGCTGTAGCCAAGGCCGCGGATGGTCGAAATGACATCCTGCCCTAGTTTCTTGCGGATACGGGTCACAAACACTTCGATGGTGTTGGAATCGCGGTCGAAGTCCTGATCGTAAATATGTTCGATCAACTCGGTGCGCGACACCACCTTGCCCTTATGGTGCATCAGATAGGATAGCAGTTTATATTCCTGCGCGGTCAGTTTGACCGGCTGGCCATCAAGGGTAACCCGGCCAGAGCGCGTGTCGAGACGCACATCCCCGACCGTCAATTCCGACGATGCATTGCCCGACGCACGGCGGATAAGCGCGCGCAGCCGTGCAATCAGTTCTTCGGTCTGGAAGGGTTTGGCCAGATAATCATCGGCGCCTGCATCCAGTCCGGCAACCTTGTCCGACCAGCTGTCGCGGGCGGTCAGCACGAGAACGGGGAATTTGCGTCCCTCCTTGCGCCAGCGGTCCAGTACGGTCAGGCCGTCAATTTCGGGAAGACCCAGATCGAGAATGACAGCGTCATAATTCTCGGTCGAGCCCATATAATGGCCGTCTTCGCCATCGACCGAAAGATCCACCGCATATCCCGCCCCCTCCAGCGTCGTTTTCAACTGCTGGCCTAATGTCGGTTCGTCTTCCACAATAAGGATACGCATGCTGTCCCCTTCAAATACCGTAAATTTAATGATGCTGAAAAAGGGCTAGCAGATTAGCCGCCGCACGCAAAATCCTATCAACGCTGGCGCAGGACGCCGCCTGTCTTGCCATCTACATCCACGAATATCACCCGGTCCTTGTTGATGAATTTCAGGCGATATACCTGCGCGGAAGGGTCATATTCCGGGCCAAGATACTGCATCCCCCGCATACGCGGAACAACATTGCCTTCAATTTCGCGCAAGGATTTAACCTTACCCTGCTGCATGTCTTCGCGCGCATCATCCTGCTCACCGCGTCGCGCATCAGCAGGCAATGATGCGGTAATCGCGGCCAGCATGGCCAAAGACAAAAATAGCGTTCGGTTCAACATGGCCCCCAATTATCATTGCGGCTTGAACACAATCTGAATGGTGCATCAACCTTTTGTTAGGGTTGATGCGATGCTCAACCGAGTCCGATGACGGCCAGTCTTCTCTTTTCCGCAACGTCAATCAAACCGCAACCAATCCCCCTCCCGCGTGTGGGAGGGGGGTGAGCGGGCCGAAACCCCCGTATCGTCACCCTGAATCCCCCACACCATCAACCTGAATCCCCCTCCCGTCACCCTGAACTTGTTTCAGGGTCCATCGCGCCGCACGCCCACAGCAAGAAAGCAAACCCAACCGCACGTCGCCGCTTGGCGTGCCACGACAAGGCAGAAACGGGCTGATAGATAGACCCTGGAACGCAGTCACCGGAGGTGAACCAAGTTCAGGGTGACGGTGTCCAAAAAGAATAGCTCCGCGCACTCCCCACAAACCAATCCCCCTCCCGCCTGCGGGAGGGGTTAGGGGAGGGGGCGGGCCGTAGGTCCGCCGTGCGACCTCGCCGACAACTTAAATCATCAAGGCTGCGCGCCGAAGCTTTCGCCCATGCGCTCCGCTTTGGGCATGGCACTTTCACTGGGTACGAAACTATGCGAGCCAACTTTCAGCCAGATCAATATCGGCGCGGCCTGATAGATCGACGAATAGGTACCAACGATAATCCCGAACGCCATCGCAAGGCTGAAGCCGAAGATGACATCAGGGCCGAAGAACACCAATACCAGCAGGGGCAGCGAAATCGACACGCTGGTCATCACGGTACGGGCCAAAGTTTCGTTCACCGACAGGTTGAGTAAACCGGCCATATCCATCTTGCGGAATTTCATGAGATTTTCGCGTATCCGGTCATAGACCACAACGGTATCGTTCAACGAATAGCCGATAATCGTCAGCAACGCCGCGATGATATTGAGGTCAAATTCCAACCCCAAAAGCGAGAATAGTCCAAAGGTGAGCGTGACGTCGTGCAAAAGCGACCAGATCGCCCCGACCCCGAACTGCCATTCGAACCGTATCCAGATGTAGAGCGATACACCGGCCATTGCGGCCAACAGCGCGAGCATCCCCTTGCTGAACAATTCTTCGGAAACTTTGCCCGACACTGAATCGACGCCATCAATCCGCACGCCGGGATAATCCGCCTTCAGCTTGTTGGTAATTTTTACCGCCATAACATTTGCAAGTTCAGGCTTTTTATCCGCGCCTTCGGGTAGCTTCATGCGAATGGAAACCTGGTTTTCCTTGCCAAAGCGCTGAATTGTCGGCTCGCCATAGCCGAGTGTCGCGACCTTGGTACGCAATTCTGTCACCGGTGCCGCAGCGTCCTGGGTAAATGTTGCGCGGATCATCTGGCCACCGATAAAATCGACACCGAAATTCAATCCCTTAGTGGCAACAAGGCCGATCGATGCGATCATCAGCAACAAGCTGATGCCAAAGGCGAAGGTCCGCCATTTCAGAAAATCGATATTGGTATCGTCCGGAACAAGTTTGAGCAGTTTCATGGCAAATTCCTCAGATAACCAATTCTTGCGGGCGGGTGCGCTTGACCCAACCGGCGACCCACATGCGGGTCAGCGTCACGGCGGTGAACACGGATGTCACGATACCGATCATCAACACCACAGCAAAGCCGCGGATCGGGCCGGAACCGAAGATGAAGAGCAATACCGCCGCGATGACGTTCGTGCTGTTCGCATCGAAAATCGCGCGGCTCGCTTCTTTATACCCGAATTCTATCGCCTGGACAACGCGGCGTCCGCGTTTCAATTCTTCCCGGATACGTTCGTTGATCAACACGTTCGCGTCGACCGCCGCACCGATCGTCAAAACGAAACCGGCAATACCGGGTAGCGTCAACGTCGTGTTCGCTAGCGCCATTATCCCTAAAATAAGGCCGATGTTGATGACGAGCGCCATATTGGCATACATGCCAAAGCGGCCATAGACGACGAACATCAGTACCAAAATCGCGGTGGTTCCGATGACCGCTGCCAATATACCGCGCCGGATTGAATCCGCACCAAGGTCCGGACCGACTGAGCGTTCTTCGACAATCTTCAAATCTACAGGCAGCGCACCGGAGCGCAGCGCAATGGACAGCGCGTTCGCGCTATCGACCGTAAAGCTGCCTGAAATTTGCGAGACACCGCCAAAAATAGGCTCCTTAATCTGCGGCGCGGAAATGACCTGCCCGTCAAGGATGATGGCGAATAACTTGCCTGTATTCTGCTGTGTCATCCGGGCAAATTTCTGCCCTCCTTCACCGTCAAACTGAATTGTGACGGCCGGTTCATTGGTCTGCTGGTCAAATGTCGGGTCGGCCTTGATCAGCTTGTCCCCCGAAATGCCGCCAAGACGTCGCACGGCAATATTTGGCAGTCCGGTCGGATTTTCAGGGTAAGGCAAAACCTGGCTGCCAACGCGCGCGATACCCTTCGCCGTTTGGTCCGGATCGGCTTGTTCATCCACCAGTTTGAATTCCAGCTTTGCCGTCTTGCCGATCAGTGCTTTCAATGCCTCAGGGTCATCCAGACCGGGCACCTGAACAACGATGCGATTATCGCCTTGCCGAATGATCGTCGGCTCCAGCGTGCCGAGCGCATTAATGCGGCGGTCAATCACGTCTTTTGCGGTATCCATGGCCTGATCCAGCGCCGTTTCATCACCTGACCCGGCCGGAGTTAAAACGATACGGTTGCCGTCATTGACGCCCAGATTCCAGTCAGTGCTGCCGGTCGTGTTGCTGATAATCGGCAGCAGCGCCTCGCGTGCGGCATCAATTTGCGAACTGTCAGTGACGGTAAAGCTCAACTGGCCATTGGCCCGTGACACGGCATCAATCCCGATCCGCGGATTAGCCCGGCGCATTGCGGTACGGACATTATCTTCCAGCGATTCCAGCCGCGTTTCCGCCAGTTGCGATGTGTCCGCCTCCAACAGGATATGGCTGCCACCGGCAAGATCGAGGCCCAGATTGATCGTTGGTGTCGGCAGATATTGCGCCACCTGGGCACGGATGGACATTGGCAAAAGACTGGGGATGGCCAGCAGCACGCCTGCAAGAACCAAAAGGCTCAACATCCACACACGCCAACGGGGAAAATCTAGCATAAATCTGTTCCGAACGGACTGGAAAAAAGGGAATTTGGGGTCACCCGCCGGGGCGTTCAACCCCGTTCATTCAGTCATTGGCCGCTTTGGTGCCGCGCGACTGGACATTGGCCAAGGTCGATTTCAACGCCTTCACCCGCACATTCGGGGCGATTTCAACCTCTACATGGTCGTCGGCAACCTTGATGACTTTGCCCATCAAGCCGCCGCCTGTGACCACTTCGTCATTCTTCTGGACCGCATTGATCTTGGCCTCATGCTCCTTCGCGCGCTTTTGCTGCGGACGGATGAGGAAGAAATAGAAGACTACGAAAATCAGCAGCAGCGGTATAATCTGCACAAAAAAAGCAGAACCACCAGCAGCCGGTGCAGCGGCCAAAAAGAGAAGCAAATCCATCGAAAATCCTTGCGACAATAATTTTAAGGCACCGTCATTTGATCGGTGCGGTGAAACGATCGGGCGCGATTATCACCTGCACCCGTAGGACGCAACGTCAAAGCACCGAAACCGCCTTGCTTTTGCCAAAGCACCACCATATAGGCGCGCTTCCACTGCCCGCAGCGCGGACATTGGCGGTCGGGACGTAGCGCAGCCTGGTAGCGCATCACACTGGGGGTGTGGGGGTCGCAGGTTCGAATCCTGTCGTCCCGACCAATTTTACCAACTCTGCAACGGCCGCTGATTTGCCGCAGTTGGCGCTATTGAAGCGATGCGAAAAAGTCGTATTGGTATGGCGTACGTTTTTGCAGCATCATCCCACAGATTTCGGTACGGCGCGAAAACGAGCTTTACGCTACAAAAAATACGCAAACACGCGCTGAAAATATATTTTTTGTTGCTTTACGTCAAAGTGACACGGCTTGGGATTTACACGGTATCTCGGCGGTTCAAAGAGCAGGTTTCGCCGTGGCAGGTTCGCTATCGGACGCCGTCAAATCTATTCCCACGTTGCAAGCGGCAATGGAGTTGCGCTTGTCCGCTTTTGGCAGGTTGCTGCATGTAGACGGACTTTTCGGACACCATAGCTTTGCGGTCATTCAACTAAGGGCCGTTCATTCCTGAAACCTACCATTCCAAATGCGAAGCACGAAGAGGTCGTGACCGATATTTTATCCGGGTGTTATTGACAATGATTTAATCCGGGTATAATTTAGGGACTTCAATATTAGGAGCAACAGCGTGGCATCCAGTTATACGGCTTTTCTCGAAGGAAGGCAGATTGCGGCAGGGGCGCGGGACGACGTAGCCCGAAGCATCAAAAAGCAGCTATTTGAGCAAGATGGCTCTGTACTCGTGTTCGAGGATGGATCGGGCCGGATCACCGATCTAGATTACCGGGACGCCGCGCCCCGCGGTGCAGGCCGACCGAAGCTTGGCGTGCAAGCGCGCGAAATAACGCTTCTTCCCCGGCATTGGGAGTGGCTGTCCGAACAGCCCGGCGGTGCCTCTGCTGCCTTGAGGCGGTTGATTGATGAGGCACGCCGTAAAGGTCGGACCGAGCGCGAGTGCCGGGATGCTGTTTACCGCTTCATGCAAGCCGCATGTGGCGACATGCCGGGTTATGAAGAGGCGCTTCGTTCGCTTTACTCTAAGCGTCATGAGGAATTTATTGCGACTGTGGGCCAATGGCCAGACGACATCAGGCGTTACATTTCCAAACTTCTTACCTCCGCTGAGGATACAAAGAGTGCGACAACATGCGAGTAGCTACCTGCCGCTGCGAAAGCCTGAAAGCCGAATGTACTGGGGAGCCAATACTCATTTCGGTCTGCCATTGTCTCGAATGTAAGCGCCGGACGGGAAGTGCATTTTCAGTGCAGGCGCGGTTCTTGGCAGAAAATGTCAACGTCATAGGCACGTTTCATACATTCGCACGTACAGCCGACAGTGAACGCAGTCTAACATATCGATTCTGCCCGAGCTGCGGATCAACGGTCGCTTACCAGATCGACATATTGCCAGATTTCGTGGCTATCCCACTAGGCGCTTTCGGAGATACCGAGCTCCCGGCCCCGGCTTACTCGAGTTACGAACGTCGGAAGCGCCCTTGGGTTAACATCGAAGGCACTGGAGTGAAACATCACGACTAAGCTGACACGTGTTCATTTCCAACGTTTTCAAGCGAGTGCGGAACTCCAGCGACATTGCTAACCGCGAGCGGTAGCAGTCACCGATTTTTTCTAGAACACGGACGGTCAACTCGCCACACCATTCCAGACTTAAGTCCGCAGACCAAGCAGCCTAATTCCTCCTCGTTGCTTCGATCAGGTTCCGTACAAAGGGCCCCTTTCCTACAAATAACCATATCGGTTATATCGATTCGCGAAAGTGAGGATTGATATGGCACCTTCTGATATTGACCAACTGATCGACGACCTTATCGCACGCGAGGGGGGTTTTGTGGATCATCCGGCGGATCGCGGGGGCGCGACGCGGTGGGGGGTTACGGAGGCGGTGGCGCGTGCCCAGGGGTTTGCCGGGGACATGCGGTTTCTGCCGCGCAGCGATGCGGTGGCGATTTACCGGGATGTTTACTGGACCGTCCCAGCCCTCGACAAGGTCGCAAAACTGGCCCCCTACCTTGCCGCCGAGCTGTTTGACAGCGGCGTCAATATGGGCACCGCAACCGCTGCCGGATTTTTGCAGCGCGCGCTGAATGCGCTGAACCGCAATGGCCGGGACTATGCCGATATCCTTGTCGACCGGCAGATCGGCCCAGCGACATTGGCCGCACTCGCCGCCTTTTTACGCAAACGCGGGGCGGGCGGCGAGGGTGTTTTGCGTAAGGCCATCGAGGCATTGCAAGGCGCACATTATGTCCGCCTCGCCGAAACCCGCCCTTCGCAGGAGGCCTTTCTCTATGGCTGGCTTGCGAACCGTATTGGATAAATTTTGAACTTTTCAGGAGACAGACTATGCCCCTTATCGAAAGCATCATCGGCCCTGTGGCCAGCCTGATCGACAAGATCATCCCCGACCCCAAGGCGCGCGATGCGGCCAAGCTGGAACTCATCAAGCTGCAAGGCAGTCAGGAGATGGACACGCTCCGCACGCAATTGTCGGCGATTCTGGCCGAGGCGCAATCAGCCGATCCGTGGACCAGCCGCGCGCGGCCCAGCTTTCTCTATGTCATCTATGCCATGATCCTTTGGGCCATACCGATGAGGCTGATCGCCGCCGTCCGTCCGGAAGCGGCGGCGCACATTGCTGCGGGTATGAACGCTTATCTCAATGGCTTGCCAGAACCGCTCTATGCGCTTTTTGGGACGGGATATCTGGGATATACGGCGGCCCGCCAATGGGGAAAGGTAAAAGGCGTCGAAAAATAGTTGCCAATAACCGGTTTCATCCGTTACGCCGATGCTCCCTTTAGGGGTTAATGGGATTTAGGAGGAATGAAATGAAAAAATTTGTCGCAACCGCCGCCGCTTTGGCATTCACAATCTCGCTTGGTGCATGTGGCCAAAAAGGCGAAGAGGCAGCCGAGAAAACGTCGGAAGCCGTTGAAGCAACAGGCGATGCTGTTGAAGCTGGCGCTGAAAATGCCATGGACGCTGCTGAAGGCGCTGCGGATAAAACCGCTGAAGCCGCTGGCGACGCAGCCGGTGCAACCGCCGATGCCGCAAAAGACGCGACCGCCGCTGCTGGCACTGCGGTTGAAGAAGCCGGTAAGGATATGAAGGAAGCCGCGAAGTAATTTCGCTACCTTCACATAAGAGCCCGCCGTTGCCGTCAGCACCGGCGGGCTTTTTTATGCAGCTGGTCCAAGTTGGCTAGAGACGGATTGACCAATGTTGCCCATCACTCAACACTAACAACCTTCGTCACCTTGAACTAACAACCTTTGTCACCTTGAACTTGTTTCAGGGTCCATGTGTCAGCCCATTCCCGCCGTGCCGTGACAAGCCGAACAGCAACGCACGGTTCGGTTTTCTTTCAAACCATAGAAGCCGCTGCACGATGGACCCTGAAACAAGTTCAGGGTGACGGGTTTGGAGAGTTCAGGGTGGCGGGATCGGAGAGTATAGGGTGGCGGGGTTGGAGAGGACAGGGTGGCGCTGCGGACGACGACGTTACCCTGAACTAACAACCTGCGTCACCCTGAACTTGTTTCAGGGTCCATGTGTCAGCCCATTCCCGCCGTGCCGTGACAAGCCAAACAGCAACGCACGGTTCGGTTTTCTTTCAAACCATGGAAGCCGCTGCACGATGGACCCTGAAACAAGTTCAGGGTGACGGGTTTGGAGAGTTCAGGGTGACGAGATCGGAGAGGACAGGGTGGCGGGGTTGGAGAGGACAGGGTGGCGCTGCGGACGACGACGCTACCCTGATCTCGGTTACAGCATGAAGCCAAGATCGCTGCTGGCAAAGCGGCCGATATTGGGGGACACGCTGGCCAGTTCATTGGGTGAAACCCCGAACCATGTCGCCAGCGTAGAGGCATATTGGTCGACCGCCACCGTTGGCAGCAAGCGGCCCTGCCCGACCTGATCGGGACTGTTCACCGAAATCTGCGGGGCAACGCCATAGAAGCGGCCGCCATTGACTGCGCCGCCCATGATGAAGTGATGCGACCCCCATCCATGGTCGGAACCATCACCATTGGATTGCAAAGTCCGGCCAAAATCGGATGCGGTGAAGGTCGTGACCTTGTCCGCAACGCCCAATTCCACCGTGGCTTTGTAAAAGGCATCCATTGCGAAATCGAGGCTACCCATCAGATTATTCTGGTTGTTAATCAGATTATCATGCAGGTCGAACCCGCCCATGCTGACCATGAACACCTGACGCCGCGCCCCCAGCGGCTGACGCGCCGCGATCAGGCGGGCGACGACCTGCAACTGTTCGGCCAAGCTGTTGCGGCCGGTTGCCGGACGGAAAGACGTGGTCAACGCAACCGGCTGCAACGCTGCGGTCAATACGCCTTCGGAATCGATCGAGCGTTTGGCGACGCGGTTATATTCGGCCTCGAACACATTGTTGCTGGTTTGGGTCATCAATGTCCGCAATGCGGTGCTGCCCGCGCTTGACCCAAAGAGCGAGTTTTTGATGCCATTGACGGCAAGCGCCCCGCCAGAGGACACCTGATAGGTCAGTGCCTGCTGGCCGGACAGGAACACCGCGTTGCCCGTGGCCGATATGCAAGTGAACAATGAATTGGCATTGCTCGACATCGCAAGGTCACCCATGCGTCCGCCCCAGCCATCGGTCGCACCTTCGGGCTTGGACGATTGCCATGTTGATTGCTGGTCATTATGCGAAAACAGCTTGGGCGGACGCGGGTTCGCCGTCAGGTTCGAACTGTTATACTGGGCCAGGGTCAACGGCGCGACGAGCGGCCCAACATTCAGCAACGGTGCCATTTTACCCTGATCGAACAAGGCCTTTAACCGCGTCATGGTCGGCGCGAGTGCATATTGCAGATTGTTGGTCAGAACCTGCCCGCCGCTTGGGGTCAACGCGGTTGCGGCAAGGCTGGATCGCGCCAGCGTGATGCCGCCCGCCGTCTGCCCTGCGCCGCCACCGCGGATCGCGCTGTACAGGTCGTAATTGGTCGAATCGAACGGGATCAGCGTGCTGTTATGGTCGTTACCGCCATACAAGAAGATGCAGACCAGCGCCTTGTAATCATTGCCCGCGCTGAACGCCGCAGCCTCGCCAATTCCGGCAAGCCCCAAGGCGAACGACGAAGCTGATCCTGCGATCGCCACTTGTTTCGAACGGCGAAGAAAGGCGCGCCGCGACAGTTCATTTGATTGACTGATATGCATGAGGTGGTGCCTTTACTTCTGAACGAGATAATCGGGTGAGGCCATGACGAGCAGTACCGCCATGAAGACCCGCCGCTGTTTGTCGGTTGTCGAGCTGGTCTGCGTCACCGCGGTTGCATCCAGCGCGGTTTTGATCGTCGCTTTGGTGCTGTCCGATATCTGGTTGGCGGCCAGCAGCAGGCACAGCCGGTCGAGCAACGCCGTGGAATCATGGGCGATGGCAAGTTCGCTGGTATAGGCCGCTTTTACATCATTACCGCCAATGCCGTTTGACGTCCCGATGGCAGTGGTCATGAAGTTGACATAACCCGGCGTGCTGGTTTCGTTGATGATCTGGAATTCCGGGGCCACCAGCGAGTTGGTCGCAATCGCGGTATTGGCAGGGACATAGCCGGGACGGAAGAAATTGAACACCGAAGGCGAGCGCAGCGGGCTTTGCCCCAGACCGCTGGCCAGATCGGAATAATTGCCCAGCCGCCAGTTTCCACTGGTCGAGACGGCACCAAAAGTGCGTCCCCATTGGACAAAGCGTAACATCGGTTCGCGCACTTTCCCGAAAGTCGGGGCTGTCAAACCGGCGGCATTGCGTGCCTCGTCATCCAGGAAAATCGCCTTGAATACTGCCCGCAAATCGCCCCTTGTTCCCGTTCCATTATTGTTGAAAACCTTGGCAACACGGTCAACATAGGCCGGACTCGGGTTGCTGGTCACAAGGCGCTGAATCATTTGTTTCGAGAAAAACGGACCCACATTCGCGTGGTTGAACAGCGCGTCCAATGCCGTCTTTAATGCGACCGTGCCGTCGGTATTGGCCGGGATCGTGGTTCCCAGAAATGTTGCTTCCAACGTCGAATGCTGGCTGGTCGTCGACGGATATTCCCACTTGGTGGGGTCAAGGGTCATTGGTTTCAGCACATAGCCTGTGCTGTTGATCTGCCGGTTGGGATCGCTGACCGTGGCGATTTTTACATTGCCGGTGAAATCCCAATTATATCCTGTGAAAACCCGCGCAAGGTTCGATACATCGCTATTTGTATAGGTTTCAATCGGCTGATTATTGGTGTCAAGCTTGCGGGTACCGTCATTGTTCAGTTGATACAGGCCAATGGTGAAAAGCTGCATCACTTCGCGGGCGTAGTTTTCGTCCGGCACCCGTCCTGAACGTGTGTCTTCCTTGCGATTGCCGCGCGTGCTTAGATAGTAACCCATTGCGGGGTTCAACGTGACATCTTCGAGCATCTTGCGGAAACTGCCAAAGGCATTGCTGTTCAACTGGTCCCAGTGAAAGGCGATTGCTTGCGAACGCCAGTCGAAATCCAAACCCTGGATCGATACGACAAAAAACTCGGACAACGCCAAAGCAACGCGTTTGCGAACCGCGTTGGCTTCGATCATGAGCTGGCTCCAGATCATGTAGTCGGCGGGATATTCATTATCGAAGAAATTGTCGGCCGTGTTCTGATCATAGCCCCGCGCCGCCAGCCATGCGACCCCGGTCTGGCTGATCGGCGCGTCCATCTGGGCGGTCAGCCAAGGTTCAAAGCCGATAGAGCGGATGTTGGAGATTTCGGCCTCGGTAACCGACAGGCTGGATTTCAAGATGAAGCGCGCAGCTTCGGCATCAGTCGCAGGCTTGGCCACTTGCGCCGTGGGTGGTGCAGATCCACCCGAACTTCCGCCGCCACCGCCGCCACCGCCGCACGCCGCCACCAATAATGAGGCAGCAGGAATTGTATAAACAAGGGGGGCTTTTCCAGATTCCGGTGCATTCAAGGCGGGAGAGACATCGTCAGGAACATCGATCTCAGTGGCCCCATCCAGACATATTCCGTGCAAAGCTTCCTTCATAAACCGCCCTCGCTTTTTCATGAAAGCGGCCGCGAATTATGTCGGAGCCGGTTTCATAATTAACAGGTAGCTAGTCGGGATTGCTCAAGAGAATGTTTCGGGAGGTGGTAAATTTGTTTTAATGTTTAGGGCCGGAACCGTTCCCCCCGCCCTCACGCCCACGTCACCCTGAACCCCAAACCTTCTTCTCCCCTCCCGCGTGCGGGAGGGGCCGGGGGAGGGTGTCGGAAACGTCGTAAGGCGCGCCTCTGGCACGCCCCCTCCCCTAACCCCTCCCGCAGGCGGGAGGGGAATCTCTACTGCGCCTCGTGAATATCCGTCACCCTGAACGTGTTTCACCTTCGGTGACTGCGTTCCGGGGTGACGGGGTTTAGGGGGCGACAGGAGATAAGGTGCAAGTGCATCAAGCTTTGGTTTTCATCCTCTAAATGCGCCGACCACGCGACGGACGGATAGGATTTATAAACCATTTATCAACCAGTCCCATCTAGGGTTTGGTCATGGTTATTAGTCGCATCTTTCCAATGCTTTTCGTAGTTTGCGGAACGTTCATCTTTTCCTCTGACGCCCGCGCCGAAGTCTTCGAGCTGGCGGGCAACGGAAATTTCGTGCAAATTTCACAGCCGGCCTGGCAACCGGAGCCTGTTGCTGCCCCTGAAAATTATGCCCCTGTTGTCATCCAGACTTCGCCAATTGCGACACCGGGAACGGGCACAGGTACCGTGCGCCAGCATATTCAGATGGCGGCGCAGCAATATGGGATCAGCAGCGACCTCGTCGATGCGGTGGCATGGCAGGAATCACGCTATAACCCGCGTGCCAGATCGACCGCAGGTGCGATAGGCGTCATGCAATTGATGCCCGGCACTGCGCGCAATCTGGGCGTGACCAATCCGCATGATGTGCGGCAAAATGTCGCAGGCGGGGCGGCCTATCTGCGTGAACAGCTCGACCGGTTCGGCAATAATGTGCCGCTCGCTCTCGCGGCTTATAATGCAGGTCCGGGCGCGGTCCGCAAATATGGCGGCATCCCGCCCTATCGCGAAACCCAGAATTATGTACGCAAGATCATGCAGAGGCTGTCCGAAGTCTCCATCCAACGTGTCGATTATTAAGCGAGGTTGCCAAGATAATGAAATTCACAGCAAAGACAAAGTTACTCACGGCAATTACGCTGCTTACGGCCATTCCGCAGCGCGCTTTGGCACAAGTTGCAGTGTCCGACCCGCAAGGGTCAGGCCCCATCGTCAATGCGCTGGGTTGGCTGCAAGGGACGTTGCTGGGTAATGTCGCCACGACCGCCGCTGTCATTGCCGTTGCCGTTGTCGGCATGATGATGCTGACCGGCCGGATGAACTGGCGCTTTGGCGCGACAGTCATTGTTGGCTGTTTCGTCCTGTTCGGGGCGACCGCAATCGTGTCAGGAATTCGTGTCGCCGCAGCAGGGGGCTGATTGATGACGCCGCTTAACCGCACGCCTGTTTTTCGCGCTCTGACCCAGCCGCAGATGTTTGCGGGCGTGACCTATAGCTATTTCATCATCAACCTGATCGTGACGACGGAAATCTTCCTCATCAGTGGATCATTCTGGGCGATACCCGCCGCTGTCCTGATCCACGCCATCGGCTACATGGCCTGCTTGCGCGAACCCCGCATCTTTGACCTCTGGATTACCAAGGTCAGCCGTTGCGGCCGGACGCGCACGCACGATCTGTGGCGCTGCAACAGCTATCGGCCCTGACCTATGAAGCTTTCTTCGCAAAAATTGGCCAAGTTGGACCCGCGCGCTGGGGACCGTTTGCCCTACGCCGGCCATCTCAATGACCATACATTGGCCACCCGCAATGGTGAGCTGATACAGATGATCCAGATCGACGGTATCGCGTTCGAAACCGCCGATAGCGAGACGCTGAACCACATGGCTGCCGTGCGCGATGTCGTGATGCGCGGCATCGCGAATTCCAATTTGATGCTCTATTGCCATGTCATCCGGCGCCGTGTGGCCGCCGAATTGACGACGCCCCAGCCCGAGGGCTTCGCCCGCGACCTCGACGCCGCATGGCAGGAACGGTTGCGCGGCAAACAGCTTTACATCAACGACATCATTCTGATGCTGGTCCGCCGACCCGCCCGTGGCAAGGTCGGCTTTGTCGAACGGCTGACCAAATGGGGCAGCGGCAAGCGCTCGCCGGAAGAGAAGCTTGCCGAACAGGCCCGCGAACTGCGCGAACTGGACAGCGCACGCACCAATCTTCTGTCCGCACTCAGCCGCTATGGCCCGCGCGTTCTGGAACGCTATCAGGGTGCGAGCGGCATCTGTTCCGAACCGCTCGAAATTTTATCGGCGCTTTACAATGGCGAAATGCAGCCATTGCTCGAACCCACGGGCGATGCCGGACACTATCTTCCCTACAAACGCATCAGCTTTGGCCTCGATGCGCTGCATCTGAAGGGATCGAGTGCGGAGACCTCGCGTTTTGGCGCGATCGTTTCGATCAAGGATTATCCCGCAACAACCAGCCCAGGCATGCTCGACAATGTGCTGCGCTTGCCGCACGAACTGACGCTGACCGAAAGCTTTGCCTTTGTGGATCGGCAGATAGCTGACGAGCGGATTGGATTGGCCTTGCGCCGTTTGCGCGCGGCGTCCGATGAAACCACCACTTTGCGGCAAGGTCTGTTGGGCGCAAAAGATGAGCTGACCGGTGGCGCTGCCGCCTATGGCGAGCATCATCTAGGCGTCCATGTCCGCGCCGGCAGCCTCCCCGCGCTCGACGCCGCGGTCGCAGATGTGCAGGCATCACTCGCCGACATTGGCGCAGTGTCGGTGCGCGAAGATCTCAATCTGGAAAGCGCATTCTGGGGCCAGTTTCCGGGCAATGCAGAATTCATCGCCCGCAAGGCGCTGGTTTCGACCGCCAATCTGTCGGGGCTCATCTCCTTGCATGGATTTCCCATCGGCGCGCCTGCAGGTGGGCCATGGGGGGAGCCGATTACCGTGCTCGAAACCACATCGAGCACGCCCTATTTCTTTAACTTGCACAGCGGCGATCTGGGCAACTTCACGCTGATCGGTCCATCGGGATCAGGTAAGACGGTGGTGCTGAACTTCCTGATTGCCCAGTCGCAAAAGTTCAATCCGCGCACTTTCTTCTTCGATAAAGACCGGGGTGCGGAAATCTTTATTCGCGCCATTGGCGGCCATTATGATGTGCTGCGTCCGGGCAATCCGACGGGTTTCAATCCGCTGCAATTGCCGAGCAACGCCGCCAACCAGGCGTTTTTGAGGCAATGGTTGTCGCAGATGCTGACGCCGATGGGCGGTCAGCTGACCGCCGATGAGAATGCGATCATCGCCAGCGCGGTCGAGGCCAATTTCGACCAGCCGATGGAGCACCGCCAACTGCGCTATCTCGTCGAGCTTCTCGCCGGTGGCGCGCGCCCTGTGCGTGGTGACCTCGCGTCGCGGCTTGCGCCCTGGTATGGCGCAGGCGAGCATGCATGGTTGTTCGACAATGTGCGGGACGAGTTGAACCTTGACACCCGCACCGCCGGTTTCGACATGACATCGCTGCTCGACAATCCCGTGCTGCGGACACCGGCGATGATGTATCTGTTCCACCGCGTGGACGAACGTCTGGACGGCACACCGTCGATGATCGTTATCGACGAAGGATGGAAGGCGCTGGACGATGAAATCTTTGTGCACCGCCTGAAAGACTGGATGAAGACAATCCGGAAACGCAACGGCGTGGTCGGATTTGCAACGCAGAGCGCGAGCGACGCCATCGAAAGCAAGATCGCCGCAACCATCATCGAACAGTCGGCCACGCAATTGTTCATGAGCAATCCCAAGGCGCAGGCGTCGGATTATTGCGACGGTTTCGGATTGACCGAGCATGAGCTTGATCTCGTCCGCTCGCTGCCCGAACATTTGCGCTGCGTTTTGGTCAAACAGAGCGGCAACAGCGTTGTCGCCCGCCTCGACATGGGCGACATGCCCGATGCGATGACTGTCCTGTCCGGCCGCGAAAGCAGCGTCCGCAAACTGGACGAGCTGCGCGATGCCCATGGCGATGCGCCATCCGACTGGATGCCGCAATTGCTGCAGGCCGCCGAAGAGGGCCCGTCGGCCCTGTGGCAAAACACCAGGACAGGAACGCGCGGCTGATGGCGAAATGCGCCGCCATAAACGCCACAGCAGGTTCGGCCGAAACCATGGTCAACACCGTGGATTGCTATATGCAGTCGACGGTGCAGGCCGGTTACGCCAATTTGCTCGGCCCCGGCAGCGTATTCGGCTATGCGCTGACAATCGCGCTCACCATTTACGTCGCGATCGTCGGTTACCGCCTGATCTTCGGCCGCTCCTCGCTCAGCATGGGCGAAATGGCGCCGCGGATGCTACTGATTGGCGCGGTGCTTGCGCTGACCAGCAATTGGGCGACCTACCAGATACTTGTCTACGACGTACTCACCGACGGCCCGCAGGAAATTGTCAACGCCGTCAATCCGTCCGCCGGTCAAAGCAGCAGCGTCAACCAGCGCGTGGATATGCTGTCCGGCCGAATGGTCGATCTGGCCGATGCCTGGACAGAATTTGACGCGCGCCCCGAAAATATCGCACCAGATGAAGCCAAGGACGCCGCTGCGCTTCCGCCGACGACCGCGGCTGGCATCACGGCCATCATCGCGCCCAAGGATTCGCTGGGCCCCAATATGCTGATGCTCAGCGCGCTATTATTGGTGTTGGCATCGGCAGGTGTGCTGGTTGTTGCCAAGATCATATTGGGACTTCTGCTTTTGCTGGGGCCGATATTTGCGGTGCTCGGTCTGTTTTCGGTCACACGCGGGCTGACCCTTGGCTGGGCGCGGGCAGCGGTGTTAATGGCGGTGATACCCGTCATGGCGATCATGACCGCAGCGGGCGCAACGGCGCTAATCGAGCCGGTTCTGACCGAAATGTATGTGTCGGCCAATCAGGGGATTTTCTCCCTGCGGGCCGCGCTGACTATATTGGTCATCGTGCTGATTACGGTCGCGGTATCCGTCCAGCTATTCCGCATCGGACGGACCATCGTTGGCGGATGGACGCTGTCATTCGGTTCGCAATCTTTGCCCGATAATCTGCACAGCCCTGTTCCGACAATGGCCGTCGAGGCGCAAGGTTCGCAAATGGTCTATAATGAGCGTATGCAAAATATGGTGAGCGCCATCGAACGCACGGCGCTGGCTTCGTCATCAGCCGGAACCTCAAACCAGCGCGCAATAATGTTGCCGCGTCGCTTTGAATCCGAAACTATATCCAACCGCAAAGACGATATGAAAACCGATCGTCGCATTTCCCGGGGTCGCGTGACTGCTGTTCGTGCCCCGATAAAATCCATCAGGAACGCCGCATGACTGGAAGAATTCTCATAATGCTGCTAGCCAGCATGATATTGCAGACCCCGGCACTTGCCCAGTCTGCCAAGCCCGGCGCGGTTGCCCCCAATATCCGATACGTCAATTATGACCCCAATGGTGTTATCCGCTTGATTGGCCACACCGGGTACCAGATGTCGCTGGAATTCGATGTCGGCGAACGGATCGAAACCGTCGGAATTGGCGATTCATCGGGATGGCAGGTCACGCCCAACGGCTCGGGCACCGTCATGTTTCTAAAGCCCGTCGGCATTCCGCACACCACGAACATGTCGATCATCACCAATATGCGCCGCTATAATCTTGAACTGGTGGCAAAGTCTGGGCTGCGTGTTCCGCCCAGTCAGGTCGTCTATGCCGTCCGCTTTACCTACCCGGTCAAGGCGGTAGATGCGGCAGCAAATGTCGCCGCACCGCCCATCATCGCAACCCCTCCGGAATTGTGGAACCGCGCCTATAGCTATGATGGGGCAAAGGCAAATGTACCCGATCAGGTATTCGATGACGGCAAGGCAACTTATTTCCGGTTCGCAACCGGCGCAGCAACCCCTGCGATTTTCAGCATCACGCCCGATGCCGGTGAAAGCATCGTCAATTTCGCGATCCGCGGTCCTTATGTCGTGGTCGAACAAATCGCCCCGCAATTTGTGCTGCGTCAGGGCAAGGAAGTGACATTCATTTTCAATGACACTTATGCGGCCCCGACACCGGGTGTCGACGCACCCAAGGCGCGTGCCAAAAAGAAATGCGGATTATTTGGCTGCAAATCGCGGGAGGCAAAGCCATGAACCATTTGAAACCAGAGGGTGCCGATCCGCGCAGCGAAATGCAGGCAGAAGCGCTGGAAAGCGCAAATGCGCCCGTGCTTTCACCCGTCGCAATGCCTGCCGGGCTGTCGCCGGGCCTAAAACTGGGCTTTGTCGGCATTGGCCTGCTCGGCATCCTGACATTTACCACCTTGGCCACCAGCCGGGGCGACGCCAGCCAGACAGCAGCCAAGCAAACCGGATCAACCGTTGCGAATATCGTGCCCCAGGGCGGATTGGTACCAAAGGCCGTGTTGTTACCCGGCCCGCCCGAACTGCCGCCCCCTACCCTGGTGCCACCCCCGGTTGACGCCGCAGGTGCGCCTATAATGGGCGTAATCGGGCCGCAAGCCCCAGTACCCAGCCGCCTGCTGGCACCGGGTGTCGTCGTCGATCTGACCAAAGGCGGCCCTGCCATATTGCCGCCTACACCTGGGCTGGCCGGGGTCAAGGCCGATGACCTCAGCGCCGATGACAGGTTCGCTGACCGCGTGGCAGCCGCCGAAAACGCCCCTGCCCGTGCGGTACGTATCGCCAATAGCAGCTATACCGTCCCGCAAGGCGCGATCATTGCCGGGGTCCTTGAAACCGCGATCAATTCCGACCTTCCCGGCTATGTGCGTGCCGTTGTTAGCCGCGACGTGATGGGCTTTGACGGACGCCGCGTGCTGATACCCAGCGGCAGCCGCCTGATCGGGCAATATAAGTCCGGCCTTACCGCCGGCCAATCACGCGCCTTCATTGTCTGGACCCGGCTGACCCGTCCCGATGGTGTTACCATATCTTTGGGTTCACCTGTCACCGATCCCTTGGGCCGTGCAGGTTTGGGCGGCAAAGTGGATAGCCATTTCCTGAAACGCTTCGGTTCTGCCATTTTGCTTTCGGTGGTGCAATCAGGGCTTGGGCTTTTGCAACGCGGCAACAATGATGTCGTCGTTCGGACCGCGGATGATGCAAAAAGCGTTGCCGGTATCGCACTGCAGCGCGACATCAGCATTCCGCCCACGGTCAAGGTCGCGCAAGGAACAGCGATCCGCATTTTCATTGCCCGCGACCTTGATTTCTCCGGCACGGACGGCGGCGTCCAATGAACATGATGACCCCGGTTTCCGGGGAAGGCGGCAATGTCTATCTCAACAGCTATCTCGCGCCTTTCGAAGCGTGGCTGTCGGCGGACGATGTCACCGAAATATTGGTCAACCAACCGCAAGAGGTCTGGGTTGAACGCATGGGCGCAGACGAGATGGAGCGCCACGATGCGCCCGCCATCGATGCACAATTGCTGGAACGTCTGGCGCAACAGGTGGCACGGATCAGCCATCAGGGCATCAACCGTGAAAGCCCCTTGCTGGCGGCCATCCTGCCGGGCGGCGCGCGTATCCAGATTGTCCTGCCACCCGCCACGCGCGGCTCTGTCGCCATAGCGATCCGCAAACATGTGCTGCACGATATGACCGTGGATGGATATCTGGCGCAGTGCCACACCGGTTCGTTGAACCAAGCTAAATCCGGGCTTTCCTTATCGGCACTGCTGGATAAAGGCGACGTGTCGACCTTCCTGAAAAAGGCAGTTACCGCCCGCAAGACCATATTGCTTTCGGGCGGAACATCTTCAGGGAAAACCACCCTCCTCAACGCGCTGCTGAAGGAAATTCCGTCGAACGAGCGGGTCATCGCCATCGAAGACACGCCCGAGATCAAACTTGGCCGCAACAATGCCATCGGCCTTGTTGCCGTATCGGGCGATCAGGGTGAGGCACGGGTGACCATCGAGGAACTGATGCGCGCATCGCTGCGTATGCGTCCGGACCGGCTGATCGTCGGTGAATTAAGGGGCGCGGAAACGGTCACATTTCTGCGCGCCATCAATACCGGCCACCCCGGTTCGATCAGCACGATCCACGCCAGCTCGACAGAAGGCGCGTTTGAACAACTGGCGCTGATGTGTATGCAGGCCGATCTGGGCCTGGGCCGCAACGACACCATAGATTATGCGCGGTCCATGATCGACATCATCGTGCAACTTGACCGCAAGAACGGCCGGCGATCCATCGCCGATATCCAGTTCAAGGGCGACTGAAGAGGCGTGCGGATCAATTTGGTGCACCCAACTGGATCCGAACCAGTGGCCGCCAGATTGGGAAGCTGCTGATTAGTTAGGGAAACGCAATCTTCGCGAGCCCCGTGCTCCATCGATACTACACCGGCTTAATCAGCTCGGCATGAGACGCCTTGATGAGCTTTGCATCGCATGAAATAGGGCGGTCGATGGCGATATTCTACACGCATGATACACACCCAATGTCGCGTTAAAAATGATGGCAAACTGCCAAATTTGTCTCTATCGTTAGGAGGATATTTAGGGGATCAGATGACCAATCGAATAAAGCATATCGTGATCGTTGGTGGTGGCAGCGCCGGATGGATTGCGGCTGCGCGTATTGCTGCGAAAAACTGCACAGACGATCCTGATGGTGTGCACGTAACCTTGGTCGAATCCGCGGCAATTGGCACGATTGGTGTCGGTGAAGGCACTTGGCCAACGATGCGTAACACGCTCAAAAAAATCGGCATCTCCGAAACCGAATTCATCCGTCAATGCGATGGTGCGTTCAAGCAGGGCGCGAAATTTGTCGGCTGGACCGATGGCACACCGCAAGATGGCTATTATCACCCGCTTAACCCGCCGCATGCTGCAACACAAATAGACCTTTCCAGTCATTGGATCCGAACCAGGATCAAGGAAGGTTTGGATTTTGCCGATGCCGTCGATTTCCAGGCTGCTTTATGCGAAGCAGGGCGCGCTCCAAAATCAATTACTACCCCTGAATATGGCGGGTTGGCTAATTATGCCTATCATCTCGATGCGGTTAAATTCGCCAAGCTATTGAGCGAATTCAGTGTGCAAAAGCTGGGCGTGCGGCACGTTGTTGATGATGTCACGTCGATCAATCAATCTGAGGATGGCTATATATCAAGCATCGAAACAAAGTTGCATGGCACTATCGCTGGTGACTTGTTTCTGGACTGCTCGGGCTTTGCGGCGCTGATGATCGAGGGCGTTTATGGCGTTCCGTTTGTGCCCTGCAATGACATTTTGTTCGCCGACCATGCGTTGGCGTTGCAAGTACCTTATGAGCGGGATGACGCACCTGTCGCAACGCATACAATATCGACGGCCCAGGATGCAGGCTGGATATGGGATATCGGTCTGCCGACCCGCCGTGGAACAGGCTATGTCTATTCGAGCAATCACACCAGCCACGACGAAGCTGAGGCAACGCTGAGACGCTATGTCGGTGTGATAGGCGCCGAGGGATCAACACGTCGGATCAAAATCCGCGCAGGTCACCGCGAAACTTTCTGGGTGAAAAATTGTGTGGCCGTCGGACTGTCAAATGGCTTTCTGGAACCACTCGAAGCGTCTGCGCTGATGCTTATTGAAACGGCGGTTGATTTCGTTGCCGATCGCTTGCCTGAAAATCGCGACTCAATGACGGTCCTGTCAAAGCAGTTTAATGCCGCTTTTACGCATCATTGGGAGCGTATTATCGAGTTTCTGAAACTGCATTATGTTCTCACAAAGCGGGATGATACTGCGTTCTGGCGTGACAATCGCAACCCCGGATCGATCCCAGAAGGATTGAAGGAGCGCCTTGAACTATGGCGATATCACCCGCCAAGTGTGCAGGATTTCCCGTATCACAAAGAGATATTCTCTTGGCCGAGCTATCAATATGTCATGCACGGGATGGGTTTCGAAGCAGATTATGCGGCACTGCCGAGCTCTGGACCTGACGAACAACTGGCGAAGCATTGCTTCGCAACTGTCGCGCAGTCACGGCAGAAGTCGGTTGCCGAAATGCCGATGCACCGTGAACTCCTGAACAAAATCAATCAATATGGATTGCAACCGGTTTGAAAAATCCCACATCGCTTGGCCTGTTAAACCCTGATCGTCACCGGGATGTCCGCATAATGCCCGGACCTGACATGGCATGGGGGCAAGGACTTGACCACGTTCGAATCGGGTTGAGTGAAGCAGGTATCGCGGCATCCGATTATCCGTTGCTGTTCATGAAGGATGCCGAAAGCGGCCAATTCCGGCTGGTCGCGTTGTTCGGTTTACGACCAAGGGTCAATTTTTTCCTCATCAATGGACAGTGGCAAGCCACCTATTTACCGATCGCGGTTTTAGGATCCCCATTCCACTTGGGTGGCTCGGATCAGTCTTTATGTATCGATGAAGGTAGCGATCTTGTCACCACGGATACCGGTACGGCACTCTATTCAGACGACTGTTCCGAAACTTCAGAGCTGCTTCGCATCCATTCTATGTTTGATTATTTGCGATGCGACCTTGATACCGCCAATGAATTTACGGCAACACTTGTCGCCCTAAATTTGCTTCGGCCTATTGAAGTGACGCTGGAATTTAGCGAAGGGAAAAATGAGATGATCGAAGGACTTTACTCCATCAGTCCGCCCCGATTGTCCACTCTTGAAGATACCGCCATACTTGATCTGCATCATCGGAATTTTTTGGACAAGATCTACATCATCATGAATTCATTGGGTCAGATGAACCGGATTCAGCAGCTATCCCATATCCACTATGATCAGGACATTATAGGGTTACGAACACAGATGACTTCCGGATAAAGACGGAGATTTATTGGGCGCCATCAGCGCTGCTGTAGCGCATTTCCAATCCAAGTGCCCAGCGCCGCTGAAATCCGGGCCAATACCCGCTCTCCTTTGCGCTAGCCTTTTTACCACCCACATTTTCCATCGGTGAAAGTGGCCAGACGCCGTCGCCACTCTGTCGTGTCGGTACATTAAGAAATACCGCTTTCTCCGCGTCTCCCTTCAGGTGAAGATCAAGAAAGGCGGTGATGAAGTGCTGATTGATAGCGTTGATACGCTCGGCACGCCACACCGGTTCGGCAAAATATTCGCGCGTGGAAAAATCATCATTTGCCTCGGGTGGTGGCGGATTGCCGCCGACATTGTGTCGGGCGTTGAGAAACAACAGCAAGTGTCTGGGTTTAACCACCATCTGTTCGAATATCCAGGACACACCCTGCCTGGTGTCCACAATATCATCCTCGCTGCCGCCGATGACCAATATCGGCTTTGTTGACTTCGCGAGGGACGCGGACGTCCACGCACGGCTTTCGGGGCGACCGCCAAAGGGCGCGAGCGCAACAACCGCTTTGATTTTCGCAGCAACAGGCGCGCCTTTCGCCTGACTGTCAAAAATGGCTGCTCGTGCTTCAACCGGTAATTGTGCGAAAACGCTGCTTGCCGGATCGTAGTCCATTCCTGCGGTGGCCAAAGCACCGAACCCGCCCATTGAATAGCCAATGATACCGATTTTATTGACATCGATAACCCGACCCAAATGGTCCCTGTCGTCCGCCGCGCGCGAGGCAAAATACTCAATTACCGCGCGCTGATCCGCTGCGCGATTTATCAAGACGTTACCAAAGGAAACGGCCAGCTCCGCTCCGCCGGTTGCACGCCTGTCCATATGGTCGATGGCGACGACGACATAACCTTTGGTGGCCAGATTTTCGGTCAGCCATGTCATGAAGCTGTCCCAGCCATTATAGCCATGTGACACAATGACCAGCGGGTGGCGCTGGTTTCCGGCAATGTCGGCATTTTCAACAGCGAGACTGGGGATAGCAAACTGGAGCCCACTGCCGTCAGGCTTTGGCAAAGCATGTTTGAAACTTGTCCGGATAGATCCCGGAGCATGTTTTGATGGATACCAGACACGATATTTTATTGTTCGCGGCGCATGGGTAATGCCTGACGTCGTCAAAGTCACCACATTGGGCAAAACAATCTCACCCGTTTGCATGCCAATTTCGTCCGGGCCAATTGCTGCAAGCTGCGGCGCGTCCATCGGTGGTACCGCATAGGGCTGCCGTTCGGCGGGCTGTGACAAAGCCGCGCTGGAAATCAAAGCGAGCAGAACTCCGACGGCACGTTTCATTTTTGTCATTGGCTTATCAACCCCGTCGTCCGTGTCGTCAGAAAAAAGCCCTTCTTTGGAGTTTATCCAAAGAAGGGCTGAAACATTCATCCTGTGCTATTTAGAAGGAAACGCGCACACCAGCTGCATAACGTGCCCCTGTATCGACATAATCAAGAACCTGATTATCAAACCGTCCTGTTGTTATGTTTCTAGCATTGAACACGTTGGTGCCTTCGACAAAAATTTGAGCATATTCAAAAATGTCATAGCTTGCGCGCATATCAACTTGCTCAAATGCCCTGCGGAAGACCGGGTCGCCGCCCTGCCCTGGAGTCACAAGAGCCTCGAGGAAACGGCCACGGCGATTCCAGGCAACCCGCGCTGCAAATCCATCTTTTTCATAGAAGGCTGTAGCATTGTAACTATTGCCAAGTCCTTCAACCGCGAAGGAAGTGACCGTGGTCCCCTGATCGAAGCTGGCGTTGCTTTTGACAAAGGTCGCATTCAACGCAACACCGAAACCATCCAACGGGGATGGCAAATAGGTGAAGCTGTGAACCGCGTTGAGTTCGAGACCACGAACAGTTGCAGTCTCGGAATTGCGCGGACGGCGGACGCTGAAAGTTGCCTGATTGGGACCGGTTATTCCGTTGCCAAGCGGCAAGTTCCCTGCGTTTGCGATAGTGAAAACCTCATTGGAACGGGTCTGGACAATGAAATCCTTGATATTCTTGTAGTACACCGCCGCCGACAACGTTGTCGTCGTCGAAGGATACCATTCAAATGACAGGTCAAAATTGGTCGACGTATAAGGTTTGAGATTGGGGTTACCGCCGCTCGCATCGAGGCTTGCCGGACGCAGCACATCGAAATTGGTCCGAGGAGCAAGATCCCTTACCTGCGGTCGGGTCACTGTCCGCGATCCAGATAGCCTCGCGACGATATCATCGGTCAGATTGATCTTGATGTTCATGCTAGGCAGGAAGTAATCATAGCTCGATTTCTGGGTAGTAGCCTGAGGAACTCCGCCATTGGCAAATACGCCTTGATAGATGGTAGGATCGCCGAGCACAGGCAGCAGGTCGAGTAATTGTTGCTGCTGGCCATTTGCGGTTAGTTCAGTGTGCATGTACCGCGCGCCGATATTTACAACCCACGGCATCGAACCCAAAGTTCCCTTGAAATCCGTATCTAGATAACCGGCATAAACCTTTTCATTGATCGAAAATGAATTGGGTTGAACCGCCGCATCGAAACCATTGGTTGCCGCCAACAGGGCAGCCGTTGTTCCAGGCGCTAAACCGCGCGCTGCGTCACGGGCAGCAGCTTGCGCCGGGCTCTCCAGAAATGCAAAATAGGCATTGGCATCATAAGTCTGGAAAACCGTGGGGACCGAACCCTTGTTACCAAGAAAACTACCGAGGTTCAGCGGGCTAAGCAATGATGGCTGCGACAACTCATTATATCCGCAATACAGACATAATGTATTACTGTTCGTTGCGATTGTCTGACTGCTCTTTTTGCGGTTGGTGTTGACCAACCCGAAGCGCACGGCGTCCAAAACGCCACCGTCGGATTTCCATTCGGTATCCAGCTTATACTCAAAAACCCGTTCGGCCTCGTCATTACCCGTTCGCAAGGCAATATGCGTCCGACCAAGTGCTGGATTTGTAAGATCGCCAGAGTAATTTACTGTTGATGGAAAGCCACTGCCCACTGCTTCCTGGAATGTGTATTGGCTAGGAATGCCGATGACGGTGAAGTAATTTTTGCCGCCGGCATCGTCATTGGCCTTCGACCAGGATGCGTCCAGCTTTACAGTCAAATTGCTATTGACGTCCCATGACAGATTTCCACCTAGGGCACGGGTTTTAACAAAACGATTGTTCGACGTTTGAATAAGGTCGCCGACGCCATTGGTCGTCAAAGATGTAACCGTCCGATTACTATCAATCGTCGCAGCCGTGTAGCTGGATGGTTCGAACCAGCTTCCCAGCGATTCAACCCGCGAATTCACATCGAATTTGTTATAAAGTCCGTCGACCGTCAGCGTAAGCTGCTCGACGGGCTTGAACTGCCCGGTCACGTTGATCCCAAGCCGTTCGCGTGATTGCGTGTCCCGACCGGCATCCTGGTTACGCGGCGCAAATACATTTGTAAAAAGCGGCGTCGCGGTTGGCCCTACAGAAGAGCCGGGCAGATATCCCCGGTTTTGAGTGAAGCGAACTTCTGAGTCGCGCTTTTGGTAAGAAACAGCCGCCAAAATGCCAATCGTGTCGTCTGCAAAGGTGGTGCTCACCAATCCGAAGAGTTGCGGCGTAACGTTCTTGCTATTGCGTTCGTATAACCCCTTACCAGAGAAGACCGCCTTAAACCCGCCCAGCTCAAGTGGCCGGGGCGTCTTCACATTGAGCGTCGCCCCAATCCCGCCATCCTGCAATTGTGCCTGCGCGCTTTTATAGACCTCAGCACCACTGATCAGTTCAGCAGCTAAAAGATCGAAGCTAAATTCGCGTCCCTGATTGTCACTGGCGAATGTACGGCCATTTACAAGTACGGTATTAAATGCCGGACCAAAACCACGGACCGTAACGAAACGACCTTCTCCGCTGCTGCGGTCAATTGCTACACCTGGAATGCGCTGCAAGGATTCAGCAACGTTTGAGTCAGGAAACTTGCCGAGGTCTTCGGTGCTGATGGCGTCCACAATCGCGTTTGAATCGCGCTTGATGGCAGCCGAATTGCTCAAGCTACCGCGGATGCCGGTTACAATGATTTCGTCGCTTTCCGCACCTGCCGTTCCGGTATCCGGGGCGTCTTGGGCGTAGGCTACCGTTGATACAGACAGTCCGAATGCTATGCCCAATAATAATTGCGCCTTGATCCTCATAATACCCTCCTAGAGATTTTTTATTTTCGTATGAACGGACGACAAGTAACAAAGCGCCATGCGGAAGAGGGAGATAGGCTCCAATTCTCCTTCGCAAGGTCGTTCGTAAATACCAACTCGCTCGAACTTTGAAATTCTAAAACGAATGCAACATGTTCGCAATCGAAATATTCAAACCATTGCTTATTGCATGCTATTCTTCGCTACGGCAGATTTTCACACCAACCCCGGCATCTGAGGTAAGGCTCTGAAATTTATCGGGCAGTTCTTCGTCTGTGAAGAGCCAGTCAATCTGGGAAAGGTGTCCAAAACGTGACATTGCCCGGCGGCCGAACTTGCTGTGATCTGCAACCAATATCGTTTCAAGGGAGTTTGTAATGATCGCTTCGGCGTTTCGGGTCTCTTGATAGTCAAAATCCAGCAAGGCCCCGTCGGTGTCAATTCCGCTTACGCCGATGATACCGAAATCTAACCGAAATTTCTCGATAAACTCAGTGGTAGCCGGGCCGATTATCCCGCCATCTCGTTTCCGCAACTGACCGCCTGCGATCATGACTTCAAAATCGTCATTGCCTGATAATATTGTGGCGACATGCAGATTGTTGGTGACGACTTTAAGGTTTCTATGATTAATCAGAGCCTTGGCAACCATCTCCGTTGTAGTGCCGATGTTTAGAAACAAGGAACTGCCATTCGGGATATGCTTCGCGACTTGAGCGGCGATATGCCTTTTTGCGTCGACAAACGTCTGGAGACGGTGATGATACGCTTCATTTTCGACGCTGGTTGCTTGTCCTGCGCCACCATGAAATCGCTGCATCAGGCCATGTTTGCATAATATGTTGATATCGCGCCTGATGGTTTGCGGGGTTACATTAAACTGGTCGACCAGTTGCTCCGTAGCCGCAAATCCCTGGCTTTTGACGAGCGCCAAAATCGCACTCTGACGCTTGCTGATCTCATCACCCATATTTCGCCCCTTTCCCCAGCCCGTGGTTCAGCCGTTACATATTTCCAGTGCAAGGCCAACAAACAGCACATCCAAGTCCACCACATGCACTTCGCGATTGCGAGAGAAAACGAACCTTCTAAAGATTAAGATGCAATATAAGCCGAATTCGATGTTCGTATTCGAAGCTTGTTATTTGCGAAAAGGGAAGTAGCATTCCATTAACAAGCCTCGGTACGAAACGTCAGTCTCGCAAATCGTGGATAATGCAGGGGGACGGGATGTTTCAAGAAGGTGCTTCGGCAATACAAATTGCGATTTTTTTCGCGTTGACCGGTCTGATCGCCGTCATGACGTACTTGAAAGTGCATGGCAAAGGCGCTGGGCGCGAAAGCAGTTCTAAAGAGGTTTTCCTTGCAGGAGGCGGGTTGAGCTGGCTGTTTGTGGCGGGCTCGATAACATTGACCAATTTGTCCACCGAGCAACTCGTCGGCATGAATGGTAACCAGATGTTGCTGTTGGCGTGGTGGGAACTATCGGGCTTTGTCGGGTTGATGATATTGGCATTCGTTTTTGTACCGATTTATTACCGCAACAAATGCACGACCGTCACCGAGTTGCTGGAGCGCCGCTACAAGGGGGGCAGCATACGCACCGTAATTTCAGCAATGTTTCTTGTCGGCAACATTCTGATTTATCTGCCAGCCGCCTTGTACAGCGGCAGCCTTTTTTTGCAGTCGCTGTTTGGAACGGAATTTTCGCTTTTGGTATATGCAGCCCCGATGGCAATCATAGCCGCCGCATATACGATTACGGGCGGACTTCGTGCCGTCGCTGTGATGGACACTTATTCCGGAATTGGCCTGCTTGCCATAGCTTTACTGGTTGTGTTCCTCGCTTTGGCAGCGGTGAATTTCGACATATTTACCGGTGTTCCTGAATTCAGGACAACCATGGTAGGCGCGATTGACTCGCCCATACCGTTTCACACATTGTTCACCGGCATGATTTTCATCCAGATCTTCTATTGGTCGACCAACCAGAATATCACGCAAAAAGCGATGGCCGCGCCTAATGTAAAGGAAGCGCAAAAGGGTGTGTTTGCCGCAGCAGCGATACGAGTTCTCGTTATCCCGGCGATAGTTGTTATACCAGGCGTGGTCGCGTTCAAATTGTTCGGCGACGTCAACGACGCAGCTTATGGCAAGCTTGTCGCCCAGGTTTTACCGGGTTGGATGTCCGGCGCATTTGCTGCCATGATGGCCGCGGCCGTGATTGCCCATACGAGCGCGATTTTGAACAGTTCGGTCGCACTATATTCGATGGATTTCCATGAGAAATTCATCGCCCCGATTGCGAAGCCCTGGAAAGTTGCGGCAATTGCCTCTGTTGTTCTGACCATCACTTCGATCTTGATGGTTCCGATTTTCCAGAATGCCGAAAGCATTATCAACTTGTTGCAGCAATTGAACGGTTTGTTCTCGATGCCGATCCTGTCCGCCTTCATCGCCGGATTGCTTTTCCGCAATGTGGACGCGCGCGCGGCAATTGGTGGACTGGTTTGGGGACTGGGCAGCTACGCGGTGCACAATTTCATACTTTATGTACCCAATGCAGATTTCAACGGCCAAACTTACTATCAGCATTGGGGATTGCCGTGGCTGCATTATATTGACGTGATGGTTATTGTGCTGGTGACATCTGTCATTGTGTCGCTGATCGTCAACAGGTTTGCTTTTGGCAACCGTGCTACATTTATCTTCAGCGCGGCTGGACGCGACATGCGCCGTGCCGAAAACGCTGCAATCGAGGCGGCAGGGTAACAAGCGCATTAAACTGAGATGTCGAGCGCCCACGGATGGGTTTCGCCTGGCCTTGTGTTCGGACCTGTAGCGATTACCGCTTGCTCAAAATTGCAAATTGCCAAATTTGTTTGCAAAACATGCTTATCATTCTCGATATCATGGCTGATCAAAAAGTTCACGAGAAAGGTTAATTTCCGGAATTCAAAAGACAGATTTATATCTATATATTTCAATTTGATGAAAGACTTTACATGTCTTAACCATCTATTCTTTCGACAGTATTTTCAATCAAGTTTACAAAAAATTAATCAGTCGATTCGGGGCTTTAAAAAATCCTGCGTCACCGAGGGTCGCAAATATATGGAACCATAGACCCGATTTTCGGGTGCATGATGGTTGTGTCTTTAAGGGCGGTGTATTTGTGCGACTATCTGGGGCTAAATTTCTCGCGTTAAGTGCGATATTCGTCGCCTCATTCGCCTTCTTTCCGGCGGCAACGATTGCTAAGGCGCCGTCTGGAAGCTCGCTGCAAATCGAAATAGAAGCATCAATCGGTCGGCGTTGCGGCATCGCTCCGCTCGGCGCTAATTCGAACGATAGCGGCCGCATTGACGAACCAACAAGGATCGCCTTTCGCTTTGGTCTGGACTGCAACACCCCATTCAAGATTGGCGTCGCGGCAAAAAATGGCGCGCTTCAATTGGTGGACACGGCTTCTCAAATTCAGAATGTCGGTGCGTTTGCCTATCGCAAAAACTATGTTGCCGGGCTTCAGTTTAATACGGATCAAACAGGACTTGTCACTGCGGGAGAATGCGCTTCAACTTCGTTGACATCCGCAAACTCGGCTTGTCGTTTCTACGGTTCCAAGCCAGGGTCCGGTCTTTATTCCGGCCGCGATACTTCTGCTATTGGAAAGGAAGGCGAATTGACCGTCACTTGGCAGGGCGACGAAGCGGACACTGTGCGACTTGCGGCAGGCGCTTATCAAGAGATTTTAACGATTATTGTGGCTCCAAGCACATGATATCAAAACATAAATTCAGTTAAATGAATCCGATCCGCGCTTCACTGGAGAGAAACGCGGTGGGCGAAGAGAGCGTCTGATCTCTCTTAAAATCAGACCGGAGTTTAAGTGAAAAGGAACAAGCTGATGAAAAAATGTTTAATTGCGGTCGCGACCTTCGCTGCACTGACGTCCGCCCCGGCCTTTGCCGACGGCAATAATCGCAGTACCGATACCGAAATCTTCACGATAAACGCGACAAACCCAGCAAAGTGTAATCTTGAAGCGACAACCTACACGCTTAACTTAGATACCAACGCTCTTTCCAACGACGAAGGCTTCGCTCTTGCAACGGTATCGAGCTCGGTCGCGAACAAGATGAATCAGGCAAATGTTACCGCCTGGTGCACCGGCGCAAAGAACACTCTGCAGATGTATCGCACTGCGTTCGTAACCGATAGCGGTATAAAGGGCACAGACGGGTTCAACCGCGCCGTCGTATATGATGTGAATATGAACATTGCCGGTGCCGTCCGTTCAGATGGCTTCACACCGACCGAAGGAACATCCGATGGTCAAGGCAATGGTCCCGGTGTTGGTTCGGGTGCAGGAATTACAGTTGGCCGCTTCGGTGCAACCGGTTCTGGCGCGCAGGTGGTATTTTCTTCTGAACTCAATTCCGAAGCCGTTACCAATGGCAACAGCACTGCCGCCCGTGGCAACTTTACGGCTGACGCAAACCGGTTAATCGCTGGCCAATATATCAGCACGTTAACCATAGAGTTGACACCCGGCGTATAAAAAATGGATAGAGGATCCCGGGGGCAGAATATTTTGTTCCCGGGATTATTTTTGTCCGACCCGAAGGGCAAAAAAATGGGGACTTATCTATAATGCCGTTTCGGCCCAAAGCAGCTATTTATGCTGCATTTTCCGTTGCTGTCAGCGCTGGACTGGCAACCGCGTTATACGCAATGACCGTGTCCCCTGTCGTAATCGATTTGCAGACATCGGGCCAACGCATGTCGCAAGTTGTCACCATTGAGAATAAATATGCAAAACCTGTTATTCTCGAAGTCCTGACACAGGAGGCTGAATATACCGATGATGGTGTTCGCGGCACGGGAAAAGCAACGGATGATTTGTTGGTCTTTCCACCACAGGCGCAAATCGCACCCGGAGGCACACAGGCCGTCCGGATACAATATGTCGGCGATCCCGACCTTGTAAAAAGCCGCCACTATTTTGTTACGGTAGCACAATTGCCGGTCAAGATTCCCGAGGGGGAATCGGCGCTGCAGCTGCTTTACAACTTTCAAATTGTTACGGGTGTCAGCATGGCCGGCAAACGTTCAAAATTGAGTATTTCTAAAGCGGAAACCTATGTCGGTGGCGACGGAAAACCAAGAGTATTGCTGATTTTGAACAACGAATCAGATACTTATGGGTATCTGTCAAATGGCTCCTTACGCATCGTCCAGAAAGATGACACCGGAAAGGAGGTCTTTAAAAAAACCATGACCGGTGACCAGATTTCTCAGGAAATTGGATTTGGCCTGGTTGGCGCGGGTCAGATACGGAAAATGCAAACCGGAATTATTTTGCCGACTTCGGGGGGTAGCGTTGAGGCGTATTTCACACCATCAACGCGCTAATTCCGGGCAGTTTCGAACTTCGTCCGTTATAGTCCTTGGAATGGGGGGACTATCCTTTGCGTCCCCGGCGATGGCATCTTCGGGGGCAAGTGCCGCCGCGCTTGCAATGTCCAATCCAGCGCTAGTTCAAGCCTTGTCGACCGATTTCGACTATGACTTTTTTGCAGCGTTCCCGCAAGATGAAGCGCTCCAACCAATTGTCTCATCATCCGGGCACTTGTTTGTACCTATACCAAAGCCGCCTCAATATAGTTTTTTCGATCTACCGGAACATCATACCCTTTCTAGCGCGCAGACTTTTGGTTCGGTTGCGGTCAGCAACTTGTTCGACGTGGCAGAAAAAGACCCTAAAAAAATTGATGCCGAAACGCCTGCACCCTTTCTATCCATTTCGCCTGATTATCTGTTCTTTGGCGATACACCCCAATCGTCAAATTCGCCCGCAACTGTTCCTTACAACTTTACGGCAACACAGTCGGTTGATCTCGACGCAGCACCTGCGGTTCGGCTGAACCCGACGGGCCGAGATATAAATCTGTCCGCTCCGATGCGAGACGGCACATTTGTGCTAAATGAGGTTTCTTTCATTCTGACCGCCGATGACCAGGTCAAGGTCGAAACCAAATCATTTGTGGAGGCGATGCGCCATATTCTCTCTTCGGAGAATTTGCGCGTCCTTGAAACCAGTTTGGCAGGTCTGGACTATGCGCTCATCCCTCAAATTTCGCGTTTGGGCTATGTCATCAGCTATGAGCCTGCCAGCATCAGTCTCAATATAAAGATACCTGCCGACGCACGCGAAGCGCAGGACATCTCATTACGCCGGTTTGACGATGGGGTGACCGGACAATATTCCGAGCCAGCAACTTTCAGCGGCTATGTTAACTTCCGAAGTTTTGGGGATTATATCTGGAATGGCGTGGATTCCGGTTTTCAAACGCCAACCAGTTTGATCGACAGCGCAATCCGGTATCGCGGTTTCGTGCTCGAAAATGAAGCAACAGTTCGGCTGAACTCAGATTCGCAGAATTTCTTTACCCGTGAAGGTACCCGGCTGGTCTATGATGACCGTCGGCGTCTGGTTCGCTTCTCTGCAGGTGACCTGATCACAAGCGGCCGCGGTTTTGCTGGAAGCCCGCAGATAGCTGGCCTGTCTGCAACGCGCGTCTATTCTATCGTTGACCCCTTGCGTAATGTGCAACCCCGTGGTGATCGATCTTTCACGCTAACGCGACCTTCAACCGTCGAAGCGACAATTAACGGGCAGGTTATCCGGAGGGTGCGCTTACAGCCCGGTGTTTATAACATTCGCGACTTCCCCTTCGTGCAGGGAACGAACAACGTCGAATTCAATATCCAAGATGACGCGGGCGGAACGCAGCGCATCACCTTTTCTCAGTTTTTTGACCGTACATTGCTGGCAGAAGGCCTTACTGAATTTTCGGTACAGGCCGGCATTTTGGCGCCGTTTCGTCGGTCTTCCCGGGATTACCAAACCAGCGAACCTGCCGTGTCAGGCTGGTTCCGCCGCGGTATGAGCGAAACTGTTACCTTGGGTGGCAATTTCAACTTCAATAAATCGGGTGCAACAGCAGGAGCCGAAGCAGTCGTCGCCAGCCCTGTCGGCATCTTGGGCTTTGATGCCGCGGTCAGTGATGTGGATGGAATCGGAACAGGTTTTGCAGCCAATGTCGGCCTTCAAAAAAGCTTCGGAGGTTATGACGTTACCCCACGATCAGTTGCGGCTAGCGTTGAATACCGAAGCGCAAACTTTGCAAATCCAGGATTTTTCGGGGTTGATAACCGGATCAAGTGGAACTTGTCGGCATCCTATGCCCAGCCCATTGGACAATCGCAATTTGTTTCCATTAGTGGCGACTATGGTGTTGCCCGTGGCGCATTGCGCGATGAAGTCAGCGCGCGCCTGACCTACGGCTATAACATCAATCCCCGACTTAACCTGACTGTCGACGGCACTTACGAACGTCGCGCTATTTTTGGCAGTGAATATGGTGTGAGGGCAACATTAGCTGTAAAGCTGGGCCCCCGTTCTAACGCTGTTGCGGAAATCGATACCCGGACAGAACGAGCCCGGATCGGATATCAGACCGCATCAGGCGACGGCGTTGGCAGTTGGACGGCATCGGGCGATCTGGACATTAGTGAACAGGATGCGGGTTTCAACGGTGGCTTCAACTATAATGCCAACCGTGCGGAAATTGGTTTGACGCACACGACCGTTTACGAACTATCGGGTCGCCGGACGGATTCACAAAGGACGTCGTTGCGCCTTGGGACAGCGATCGCATTTGCCGACGGAAAATTTGCGCTTTCCCGTCCCATTTATGATTCGTTCGCCATGGTTTCCGCGCATAAATCGCTCGGCAAGGCGCAGGTTATTCTGGACCCGCGCGAAGAGCATTTTACTGCTAAATCGGGTATTTTCGGACCCGCGGTTGATCCTAACCTTGGCGCATATATTCGACGTACCATAACCTATGATGTGCCAAATGCTCCAATAGGTTATGACTTGGGTTCAGCTAGCGCCAAAATCCTTCCGCCCTATCGGGGGGGATATCTGGTAACGGCGGGTTCCGATTATTCCGTAACTGCGCTTGGAACATTGATCGGTCCAAACGGATCGCCAGTAAGTCTGCTATCCGGCAAGGCGACCGAGCTAGGTGTTAGCAATCCTCGCACTTTGACTATCTTCACAAACCGCACCGGTCGTTTTGGAATTTCAGGTATGCGGCCAGGTCGCTGGCGTATAGAAATGCCGACCGAACCGCCCACCGTTGTTGAAATTGTGGTTCCGGAAAAAAGTCTCGGCGTTGTTCGTCTGGGCGAAGTAAAATTGGGAGATGTGCAGTGAAACCGGTCATTATTACTATGGCAATTGCCGCCGCCTTTCTGACAAATGCGCCTGCACTCGCCCAAACGCAGTGCGCCCAGTTCGAACTGATAGGAAATGGCGGACGGGTTGCTTATCAGCCATTTGACTCCAGTCCTACTGTCGAAACGTTCGATGTACGCATTCGCCGCTTGGCCGATGGGATTAGCGGGGTTCGGTTCTTACTGGTCGACACCACGCCACAGACGACCGGACCGAAAATTGGTCTTGCAGGACCATCTCAGTATGAAATCGATTGGCTGGAAGACAATACACGCCGAATATTGGTGGTCGGAAATGAACAGCCGCAGCCGACTACGGGCGCTCAAGTCCAATTTGCTGAACGTTCAGGAACGCAGCTCACCCGTTTTCGGTTTTCGATACCAGCCGGCCAACAGGCGCCGGCTCGAGTGCATCGCGAAAATCTGACGGTAAGGTATCAGTGTTTGGATGCTCAGGGTCGGCAGATCGGCGCAACTCAGGAACAGCCAGCTTCTGTCGAGCTTTCTCTTACCGTTCCCCGTTATGTCGCCGCTTATATCGGAAGCGCTGGACAAACCCGTGGAACAATTGACTTTGGTGATGTCGGATCTGTTTCGGCTACATTGAACCGGGCGATAAACATCACGGCATTAAGCACGCTACCATTTGCGATAAAATTCGATAGCGAAAATGGCGGACTTTTGAAGAAACGCGCCGGTGACGCGCAAGGTATAATCTACGCTATGCGCTATGCCGGTATCGTCGTCAGCACCGGAGATACTGTTGTATGTCCTATGACCCCTGCCCCAATGGGCACCGGAGAGCAGCTTGAGGTTGGCCTCGACCGCGCATCGATCGTCACCCTGCCTGCCGGTAGCTACCGGGATACGGTGACAATGACTTTCACACCCCGCGATTCTGCTTCAACGGCCAATTGCTTGGTCAACACGCGGAACTAGCGGTTTTCCTACTATTCTGGGATCAGTAAATCGAACCTTTGGGATCGATCCGAAAAGACAGGCTATGTAGCGGAACAGCAACATCCCTCACGTCGAGCCGTACTTCGCTAAATTTTGTAGCAGCGTGACTTTCATCGGCAATAACAGTTTCATTGCCGGGCGACAGGGGAACAGCGCGGCCGTCCCAGAACAGGGTAGCACCCGTCATATTGGCAGGATGGCGCATCGTTACGCGATAGCCATTACGAGCGTTGCACAGTTGGTAGAAGGAACCAAAATCGATAATTTGACCGCTCGAGCCAGTTTTTAGCTCGGGCAATTCAAGCCGGCATACTGTTTTTACAACAGCCGTCATTCGAAATCCCGCCCGTTCGCTGGCTGCCGAAAGACCTGATCCAAACGCCATGGCCGCCCCGCAAAATGCGCTGAGCATCAATAATGATTTTCGCAAGGGAAGCCCTCCTTCTGGTGTCATGATCGATAGCGGGCATGGCTAAAAATTGCGTTAATTTGACAGTGTCAAAATTTTGGCACCTGAGCGCCTGGAAAGAAATTTGATCGAGACGACAGGGGACCGTGTCCAAAACATTACGCTATCGAACGACCGATAAACCCTGCGGAATCGACGGAAACCACCCATATGCTGCGGAAATGACTTGGACCAGGAATAGTCGAAATGCTTCCATGATCGCGCGCATAAGAATATGTAATATAACAATAATTATGGTGCACCCAACTGGATTCGAACCAGTGGCCCCCAGATTAGGAATCTGATGCTCTATCCTGCTGAGCTATGGGTGCGCCGGGGCTTTCCATAGCTGCGCGATTTTATCGGGTCAATTTTTTGCCGACGGAGGAATGACCGGAAAGGGCAGCGGGGCTATTGCAATGCCTTCTTCGGCGAGTGACGCGGCTTCGTCCATACTGGTTTCACCATGGATCAGGCGATCGGATTCTTCGCCATAATGGATCGCCCGTGCCGTTTGGGCAAATGCGCCGCCCACCCATTGCGACTCTTTCAACATCTCGCTTTGCGCCGTGGCCAGTCTGTGCATCATTTCGACCATTGCGGGCGGTAAAGTTGGTGCGTTCATAACTTCACCGATAGAAACCTCTACCGGCGCAGGCGCGGGCGCGGGCTTCACAGTGGTTAGAATCTGGTTCGTCTTGCGCCCGACATTGGGAATGGACAGTGCCTTGTGTACAACCGCGTCGTCACACACCGGACAAGCGATCAAGCCGCCTGTCTGCTGAACGTCAAAATCTGATGAAGATGCAAACCAGCCTTCAAAATTGTGACCACCACTGCAACGCAGGTCAAAGGCGATCATCAGTCGTCGGTTCCGGCCAACATGCCATCAAGCCTGCCTGCGGATTCCAGCGCACGCAGGTCATCGCTGCCACCAATCGCAGCACCATTTATGAAAATCTGCGGTACAGTGCGCGCACCGGGGGCACGGACCACCATTTCGTCCCGCTTTGTGCCGCCCATCGTCACATCATATTCCTGATAGGCCACGCCCTTGGTATCGAGCAAATGTTTGGCCCGCACACAATAGGGGCATCCGAACTTCGTGTAGATTTCAACTGTCGCTGTCATGAATATGAAATGGTGTGCCGCAAGACCTGAGTCAAGTGCGGACAGAACCAAAGCTGTTTTCCGGTAACGCTTCCCCACGCAAAGCACGCGCCCAGCAGAATATCTGCACCCAGGACGCCCCTGATTTCTTCAAAGCCTTGACGCAGCCATTGCTGGTGGCCCCTGTCGTAAAAACATCGTCGACCAGCAAGAGGCGGGCACCTGCAATCATTTTCTGCCGCGCCGGATTTGCGACAAAGGCGGTGCCCACGGCCGTGCGGCGCTCCTTTAAAGACAATCCGCGCAGACTGGGTGTCCTTTTGGTACGGATCAACAGATCGGCACAATAAGCGGTCCCGCCCAATCTGGCCAATTCCCGCCCGATTAATGCCGACTGGTTGAAACTGCGCGACCACAGCCGCGTCCAGTGCAACGGCACTGGTGCTATGATAATATCGCTGCGGTCTTCGGGCAAATGGCGCACCAAATGACGGGCAATCATTTTCGCCAATCCGATTTTCCCACCATATTTGAGGCGCAGTGCAATCTGGCGCGATGTGGAATCATAGGCCACTGCCGCCCTGATGCCGTCATGCATGGGCGGGTTTGACAGACAATCAGCGCACAATGCGCCATCTGCCTGCTGGAAAGGGAACGGCAAAGCGCAGCTTTCGCACCACGGCCGGTTCATAAACCGGATTTTCTCCCAGCAAATAGGGCAAAAGCTGAACCCATCAGGGGTAATTTCACCACAGGCGGGGCAGCGTTGGGGCAATGCGAAATCGAGCACCGGCTTGGCTATTTTCAACAACAACGTCATCGCCCCCTTGTCGGATAACTCCGAAATCTCCACAAGATACAAATGCAGGCATCGGACCAACCTCCGGAAATTTTTGACCGACGTCGTCGTCAGGCTTTGCGTGCGCGCGCTACCCAAAGGACGGGCGACGCCTTTTTGTGGACCTATATCGCGCGGGAAATTGAAGAGCGGCTCGCTCTTGTCTCGCGGCAATTTTTCGACGCATTGTTCATCGGCCCGATGGCATATCATGCCACGAAGATTCTGGGTGGGCGCGATTGCGCCGTCACTCTTTCATCGCCCGAAACGGCAGCAGACACGCTGATCGTCGTCGCGCAGGAAGACAGGCTGCCCTTTGCCCCGCACAGCTTTGATCTGGTTATCGCCGCGGGAACGCTGGACAGTGTCAACGATTTGCCCGGCGCGTTGGTCCAGATACGTCATATATTGAAACCGGACGGATTATTTTTGGGACACATGTTCGGGGCGGGATCCTTGGCGAGCCTTAAAAAACTGATGCTGGCCGCCGAAGGGTCCGTGAACGCACCGCATATCCACCCCCAAATCGATTTACGCAGCGCAGCAGACCTGATGGCGAGGGCAAGATTCGCCTTGCCCGTTGCAGACCTGGATATCATGCCGATTAGCTATGGCCGCTGGAAAACCATCATCGACGATGTGCGCGATGCTGGAATTGGCAACGCCTTATGCGGACCCCGGCATTATCTAGGGCGCGACTTTCCGGCAAAGCTGGATCGCGAATGGACATATTTGGCCGACAAGGCAGGGCGCGTCGAAGAGCAATTTGTGCATCTTTTTTTGAGTGGATGGTCGCCATCGGAAAATCAACCCAAACCCGCACAGCGTGGAAGCGCCGATGTATCATTGGCATCAGTATTGCGGCCAAAGGCAAATATATAGACCATAACGGCGCCCGTTTGATCAGCTGCCGCCCCGGTTTCAGTCGAATTAGGAAAATTTCTTTAAGAAGTTGACGAGCGGAACGTCCGCGGGCGGCATGGGCAAGGCGTCCATGTCGCAAGGATGCAGCCATTTCAGTTCAGGGCTGTCCAATGCAGCAGGCTGACCAATCCATTGGGTGCAGCGATACAGGAGCAGGATCATCCCGCGATCTCCATTTTGGGCGCTGGCGAAGGTCAGTGGAATCAAATCCGAAGCGGCAACATCGATGCCCAATTCCTCTTTCAGTTCCCGCGCCAATGCCGATTCGGGTGATTCGCCCTGTTCAACCTTGCCACCCGGGAACTCCCATAACCCCGCCATTTGACGCCCCTCGGGACGCATTTGCAGCAATATTTCACCCACTTCGTTGGTTAATGCGGCGGCAACCACGAATAGCATTGTCGGATTTTTTTCCATCTTCTCATCACTTTGCAAGTTTTTGTTAACGCTTGTGTGGGAAATCAATGGGGCTCGCAACCAGGGAAAGAAGTGGGGCCAAATATGTTGGATCTAATTCGTCGTATCACGCGATGCGAACAGGGGGCGACGGCTGTGGAGTATGGTTTGATTGTTTCACTGATTGTTATCGCAATCGTGGCATCACTTGGACAATTCGGTGACAGTTCGCAAGGTATGTGGAACCGGGTATCGAATAAAATAATCAATGCAAGATAAGTGACGTTAACGATTTGGTATAGATTTCGGAATAATCAGTCCAAAGTCGGATATTTTTATAAGTACAAAGATATCCGCTCGGGTGAATTGAACAAGCAACAGGAGACCTAAAATGAAAGTTATCAAGAAACTCTTCAAGAATGAAGACGGCGCGACTGCAATTGAATACGGCCTGATCGCCGCTCTGATCGCAGTAGCTGCAATCACTGCCATGGGCAGCCTCGGCAACAACCTGTCGAACACCTTTACCAAGGTCAGCAACAGCCTCTAATAGAAGCTTAGCTGATCGGGCATCCAATGCCTGACAGAATTAAAGGGCGGTAACTTCGGTTGCCGCCCTTTTTATTTTGCATCTAATGGATGTTGGGGGCAGTCCCTTTAGGAACCGTTCCCCTTGCCCACCTTAAAAAACCTCCGCACAAAACAATCCCCGATTCCCACACCGTCCCGCTGAACCCCCAACTACCGTCACCCTGAAACAAGTTCAGGGTGACCGATTTTTGAGATTCGACGGGGAATGGGGTTCAACGGGAAGGGAACCAGGGTTCAGGATGAAGTCTACCTTCTCCGCGAACTCTGCGTGAACCAAAAACGCGGTGTTGATGGGTTCACGGCCTAGTAGGTCACAATTTTGACTTTTTGGCCCTGGGTCACATTTTGACTGGAGCTAAAGCCATTGAGCGCGCGGAACCGTTCGGTTTGCAGGGACGTATAGGCCATACGCGACGCGAGCGACGCGACGCTATCTCCTTTTGCAACAGTTACCACACGCAATTTCCGTGGCTTGATGGCAGCAACCTGACTGTCATTTAACCGGGCCATGCTGTTGAACATAGCGTTGAACGGGCTGTTGTTGGCTGCGGTGATGGTGATGAAATGATAGGCAATACCGCCGCCCCATTCATAAGCAAAAACCGTAACCTCGCGCGGACCTTGTTGCGTGTTCACGACAGTCGATGAATAAAAGGCCGGAATAGCGTTGACCGTCGTCTGACGCACATCGCCTACCGGGATGGCCATATTCTGGCCAGAGACCGATTTGAACGCAACGGCGACATAGGCTGATCGATCACCATTGAAAGCGCCCTGGCTAAAAATCGCCTTTCCACCATTTCCGTTTATGGAAACAGCATCGGTGCCGTTCTGGATTCCAAAACCGGTGGGGGCGCTGAATTTCATTTTGATGTCGGGGTGCAGAAAATCCTGTCCTTCGACCACACCCTGTGCCGGGTCGTCACCATAAAGCATGCCGTTAATGGCCGCGAGATGGGTATCGGCTTTGCGGTTGGTACTTGCCGGAAAAGCCTTTGCCCCCGCAGCGGCGCGAACTACGCGCTTCGCAGGATCCGGATGCGTGCTCGCCCATTCAGGAATGCTGCCTTCGCCCAAACCCGACGCTCTGGCATCCACTGCCGTTTGCATTGCGAGCGAATTCAGCATCGACGAAAGCGCCGTCGGATCATATCCCGCCTTGCTCAAATACCGAATGCCCAGATCATCGGCCTCCTCTTCCTGACGGCGCGAATATCGCAAGCTGATAAACTGCGCCGCAGCGCCTGAATATTGTTTCAGACCGCCGCCGATGGCACCTAACAAGCCGCCATTGTCGCCCAGCATCGCGCCTAATATCGATCCGCCTACGCCAAAAATATTGGCGATTGTCGTGCTTTTCTGACGCTTTTGGCTGTGTCGTGCGGCGGTATGCCCGACTTCATGGCCCAACACACCCGCCATTTCCGCTTCACTATTGCACAGCGCCACAAGTTGCCGGGTGATGTAAACATAACCGCCCGGTATTGCGAAGGCGTTGTTCACCGGTGAATTGAGCAACGTTACGGTAAAATCACTCTCAGCATTTCCCAATCCGGATTGGACGGCGATCCCCTTTCCGACGCGCACGACATAGGCGGTCTGCGGACTTTGCATCGCTCCGCCAAATTCCTTCATGATTTCAGGGTGATATTTGGCTCCTTGGGATTTTTCCTGCGCGCTGAAAGGTTTTGGCACCGACGCTGTCTGTTTCTTTTGCGCGGCCACCGGCGCGGCCATAGTGAAGACCGCAATCGATAATGACGCCCCACCCAATATCAGTATTTTTTTGCTGATGTGCATTTACGCTCTCCTCGGATCACCAAAAACAGCATAGCATATCAATTGTTCTGCACGCGTAAAATCTGGAATCGAGGTCCTTAGGACCTAGGGTCAGGTCCTTAAGCCCCCATGGCGAGGAATTTGTTTCGCCGATGCTGGGTCAATTCTTTCCGGCTGAACCTGCCCAACGCATCGATTTCTTCGCCAATGGCCAGGCCAAGCGACGCCGCCGCCATGGCATGGTCACGATGCGCGCCGCCCATCGGCTCTTTCACAATCCGGTCAATCACACCCAGCGATTTCAAATCCTCAGCTGTAATCTTCATGGCCTGTGCCGCATCAGCTGCCTTGTCGCCGGTCCGCCACAAAATCGAAGCGCAGCCCTCGGGTGAGATGACAGAATAGACGGCATGTTCGAACATCAAAATCCGGTCCGCCGCGGCCAATGCGACCGCGCCGCCAGACCCACCCTCGCCCACGATACACGCAATCATGGGAACGCCCAGTTGCAGGCATTTTTCGGTCGAGCGGGCGATCGCCTCTGCCTGACCACGTTCTTCGGCCTGAATGCCGGGAAAGGCGCCCGATGTGTCAACCAGGCTGACGACCGGCAAACCGAACCGGTCGGCCAGTTCCATCAAACGGATCGCCTTTCGATATCCTTCAGGTTTCCCCATGCCGAAATTATGGTGCAGTCGGCTTTGTGTATCATCGCCTTTTTCATGGCCGATCACCATGATTTTCCGGTCGTTCAGCCGCGCCAAGCCGCCTAATATGGCCTGATCATCGGCGAAGGCACGATCACCTGCCAAGGGCACAAAATCTTCGAACATGGACGCAATGAAATGCTTGAAATGCGGCCGTTCAGGATGCCTGGCAACTTGCGCCTTTTGCCAGGCGGTCAATTTTGCATAAGTGTCTTTCAACTGCTTGTCGGCCTTGTCGCGCAGTTTCGCGATTTCGGCATCCACATCCACTTCGCTTTCATCCGCAGCTTCCTGCAATTCGATGATGCGCGCTTCCAACGCCGCGATGGGCTTTTCAAAATCCAGATAGACGGTCATTGCAGCGGGTTAGAACCTGAAGCCGTGCGGGTCAACGTGCGGTTTGCCAAAGGATGCCGCTTGTTCACAAGTTCGACAAGTCGGCTGGCGTCGACATGGGTGTATATCTGCGTGGTTGCGATGTCGGCATGGCCCAGCATCGCCTGCAAAGCGCGCAGATTGGCACCGCCAGCCAATAGATGCGTCGCAAAGGCATGACGCAAGACATGGGGACTTAGTTTTTCGGGGTCTAGCCCTGCCTTTGCGGCCAGTGACTTGATGATCTGGTATAAGCGGATACGGCTGATATGGCCGCCACGTGACGGGAACAGATACCGCTGTTCTCTGGGAACAAACTCCACCCATTTGCCCACCGAGAGACGCGCCCTGTCGGAAATGGGGACCAGCCGTTCCTTGTCCCCTTTTCCGGTCAATATGATGAAAGGGCGGTCGCCAACACAGGCGGTCCTTGGCAACGACACCAGTTCAGTCGCGCGCAAGCCCGATCCATAGAGCAGCTCCACCAGCGCCGAAAGCCGGAATGCCGCAGCCGATGGCCGCTCAACCGTCAGTTCCGCCTCAATCGCCTGAAACAGCAGGTCGACTTGGTCCATATCCAGAATTTTGGGCAAGCCCTGTGCCCGTCCCGGCTTGGGCAGGCTCGACGACGGATTGTCACCGCGCAATCCTTCTTCATGCAGGAACGCGAAGAACCGGCGCAACGCCGAAACCTTGCGCGCGACCGAACTGCTTGCAAGGTCGCGCCATTTTTCCGCCAAATAGGCAAGCATGTGCGGTTCGGCTTCTGCAAGTTTTCCGCCGCTCAATTGCGATGCAGCTATAAGGTCGCTTTTATAAGCCAGAATCGTATTGCGCGCCGCACCCCGTTCCGCCGCCATCATTTCAAGGAAACGATCGATCAGATTCAGGTCGGTGGTGGACATGCCCGCTTGTTTTAGCTGAAGGTAACGGCTTCGGCCGCAATCATCCGCGCTTCGGCGTTCAAGCCGACCTGTCGAAGCGAACGCACGATGTAATATAAGTGGTTTGCGGGCACCACCGACCAGTTGGGCGCTTGCAGACCGGCCATCGCCATCAAGGCAACGGTACCCTGCTCCCCCCGTTGCGCCGCCGCCGAAATGGCGCGGGTCCATTGTGTTTCGCGGGTAATGTTGACGTTCAGTTCGCCGCCAAAATCGGACCGGGCATCCGGGTCAATCCGCTCAAGCCCCGCCAACCCTGCCAACAACAAGGCAGATCTTTGCCCCTTTTCGCTTTGGTCATTGCCATAAAAGTCGTCCAACGGGCCAAATTCCACCGGTTGGATGCTTTCTGGCGACGCCAATGCAATCAACGCCCATCCAAGTGAACCGCTGTCGACAATATTGGCCCAAGCTGCTGCATTGCGATCAAGACCGGCGGTCAACATGGATGCAATCAATCCATCTGCTGATGCCGAATGCGCGGAATTTGGCGCGATAAGTGCGGCGGCGCGCGCTGTCATAATCAGCTTGCCATGATAGTCGGCACCTTTTGTGGCCCCGCTCCAAATGGTCGACATTGCGGTGACACGCGCGCCGTCTCCTGCCGCAATATAGGCTTGTTGAAGCGCCTCGGCATTGTTTCGCAAATTGTCCGGCGCTTCTTCATCGTCCAGCACCTGCCCGAACAGGTCAACAATATCCCGATTGGAATATACGCCCAACGCCGCCGCTTGTGCGGCATATTTGGCCCGGATCGCAGCGGGATACATGGGAAGCTGGACTTGCCATCCCGCCAATTGACGGCCACTTTTTGCCAATAACTCCTCAGGTGGCTCCAACCCTGTCGCCGCCGACAGGCCAAAGCGCCATGGGTTCATGCCTTCGACATTGTCCCATTCAATCTTCACGGACCGGCGGCCATTCATGCCTGCGCCAACTGCCTTTTCCGAAAGCCGGTAATCCACACCGCGGACCCAGCCTTGATAGCGCCCCTGATTGATAAAGGCAGTCGCGCTTCCCTGTTCGCCGGAAAGCGACGCACAAATGGCCCGCGCCATTTTCCAACGTCCGTCATTCACCAAGCGAACGCCGCTTTCGACAATCGGGCACATGCCCGACAAGTCGCCATTGGCCAGTAAAACCTGCAAAGCCACTTCGTGCATTCTTTTGGTGTAATTTCCAGCATCCACTTGCTGGATAAGCTGCCGCGCAACTACAGAATCGCCCATACGCAGCAAAAGCCACGCCCGTTCCGCTGTCCAGTCCGCACCATTGACGCCAATGGGCGTAGTGGTGCGGCTCGCCAATAGCCGCCGCCCCAAAATCGTTCCCCAACGCGACGCAAGTGGTCCCGTCGTGCGATTGACGACCTGCTTTAGAAAATTACCGTCCGTTGTGCCAAAAGCTTCGGCAGGAAACCCGCCAGACGCGGCAGATATAATCCCGATGGCGGAAAGCGAGCGCCTTGCGGCAGGCGGGACATCATAACGAATGGCCAGTTCTTCTTCGCTCTCTTCTTCGCCTTCTGCATCCTCTTCCGTGCTTTCGTCACCATCATCTGCGGTAGGGGCGGCGGTGGACAATTGGTCACCCGCTGACGATGGTCGCGCCGGGGCGGCCGATACTGATTGTGCGGGGCTTGCAGAATTTGGCTTGCTGCTTGTAGGTGGGGGTGGCGGGGCGCCGAAACCTTCGGGTAGCAGGGATTCAGGCCCCTGCTGCCCCAAGGCAGGCAGTGCAAAGACGAGCGCCAATACGCTTGCTGACAATAAAATGCTTAGGGATGTCGTTTTGGTCAAAGGGCAGGTCCGCTTTTTTTCCGGCAAATGCGCCGACTTCTGTATAATTTGCTACCACCGAAGATGCTACGGCAAATCGCTTTCCGGTTTAGCCTAGCCGATATATAGGACCCGTCGCAATGGGCACATATAATGATTTGGAAAACCAGCCCCCCGACATGGCAGGGAAACCGGCGCTTGATCGCCCTATCGTCCTTGTTGGCATGATGGGCGTCGGGAAAACCAGCGTTGGAAAGCGGCTGGCGGCGCGGCTGGGTTGCGAATTTGTCGATGCCGACGATGAAATCGAACGTGCCGCCGGTATGCCGATACCGGAAATATTTGCAAAATTCGGGGAAGCTTACTTCCGCGACGGCGAACGGCGGGTCGTTGCGCGCCTGATCGAAGGCAGTCTTAAAGTCATCGCAACCGGCGGCGGTGCATTTATCAATGATACCACCCGCGCGCTAATTCTGGAGCGGGCGATTTCCATATGGCTCGACGCCGACATCGCAATTTTGGCCGACCGGGTTTCCCGCCGGAATAACCGGCCGCTGTTGAAAGACCGCGATCCGGTTGAAGTCCTCACCGAACTTGGCAAGGTTCGCAACCCGATCTATGCGATGGCGAACTTGCATATCCGCAGCGACGCCTCGCCACATGCCCGCACTGTGGAAAATATTCTGAAAGCCATTGTTCAATGAGCGTTATCACCGTCGATCTGGCCGACCGGCCCTATGAAATCCATATCGAGGCCGGATTACTCCAGAACATCGCCACATATCTGGCCCCCTTTGCGCGGGCCGGACGATTTTTGGTCGTCAGCGACGAAAATGTTGCAAAACATATCTGGCCGGGTTTTCATCGCCAATTGTCGGACGCCAATCTGGCCGCTGAAATTTTCGTTCTGCCTGCGGGCGAAGCTGGAAAAAGCTGGCTCGAGCTTGAAAAGCTGACCGACTGGTTGCTGGAGCATCATGTCGAACGGAGCGACCATATCATTGCCCTTGGCGGGGGTGTTGTTGGTGATATCACAGGCTTTGCGGCGCATATCGTTAAACGTGGATGTTCATTCATCCAGATTCCGACGACCTTGCTGGCACAAGTGGACAGCAGCGTCGGTGGTAAAACCGCGATTAACAGCCGGGCAGGAAAAAATCTTGTCGGCGCATTTCACCAGCCTTCCGTTGTGCTGATCGACCCTGAAGTTCTTGAAAGCCTGCCCCGGCGTCAACTCGCCGCGGGATTCGCCGAAGTGGTCAAATATGGCCTTATTGACGATCTCGAATTTTTTGACTGGTGCGAAACCAGTCTTGATGCCTTTTTTGCAGGTGACGCGTCCGCCCGCCAGCATGCAATCGAGCATTCGGTCAAGGCCAAGGCGCGCATTGTCGCGGCGGATGAGCGGGAATTGAACGGAACACGGGCGTTGCTCAATCTCGGCCATACATTCGGCCACGCGCTGGAGGCTGATACCGGTTTCTCAGACCGGCTTTTCCACGGCGAAGCCGTTGCGGCGGGAATGGTTTTGGCCTTCCGCTATTCGTCAAAGATCGGGCTATGCAGCGCCGACGACGCAAACCGCGCCGCACAATTGCTGCATAATGCCGGACTGCCGGTGACACTCGCCGACGCCGGGGTCAGCGCACATGGTGCAAAGCTCGTTGACTATATGATGCACGACAAGAAAATGGCGGGCGGGAAATTGCCGTTTTTGTTGGCCCACGGTATCGGGAAGACATTCCTGTCCAAAGACGTCGATCTGGCCGATGTTGCGGCGTTTCTCGATAGCCAGCTTCCCGCCGGACTCACCGCATAGGGTCAGGACCTAATCAATCAGGAAATCGTCGGAGTCGTCACCGCCAAAGCTGTGTCTTTGGCCTGCGTGCATGTCCCCGCTTTCAAATTGTGCCATCAACCGGCTCCGGTCACGCGCACGAAATTCCCGGACGATAGTCTGGATCTGTGGTTTGGCCAGCCCAAGCGCCTTTAGCCCCTCAACCGCCAATTTGATCGACGATTCAAAAACTTCGCGTACGATGTTAATGTCCGGATCATGCATCAATTTTAAGGCTTGCCGCCGGTCATATGCGCGGGCGAATATTTTTGCTTTGGGAAAGGCCTGTCGGACGGGGGTCAATGTTTCGGCATCCAGATCCCGATCATTAATGCAGAAGAAAATCGCGAAGCTTTTGTCGCCGCCTGCCCGTTGCAACAGGTCGATGCGCGTACCATCGCCGTAAAATACTTTCCGCCCAAATTCGCCACTCAGGTCGATTGTTTCAGGATTTATATCGATAAGCGTTACGCTGCGTCCGGCGGCGAACATGATTTGCGACACTTGCTGGCCAAATCGGCCATGCCCGACAACGATCACATTTGCCTGCTCCGCGAGTTCAGGGTCGTCTAGCTGAACCTCGCTTGTCTGCTTACGGGACGCCAGTTTACCGGCGAGTATCATCAAAAAGGGCGTCGATGCCATCGACAGAGTGACGACGGCGCCGAACAGGCTGGCCGCCGCCGGTTCAATCAACAAGGCCCCTTGCGCGGCGGCAAATAACACAAAGCCGAATTCGCCGCCCTGGCTCAACAGCAAAGCCGCGATAATCGACGCGCTGCTGCTGAGGCCGAAACACCGCGCGAGCAGGAAGATCACGCCGGTTTTTACACAGATAAGCGCAACCGCAAGCCCCAGCACCACCAAAGGCTGCGCGGCTATGACATCAAGGTCGAGCAACATGCCCACAGCCAGGAAAAACAGCCCGAGCAAGATTGAGCGGAACGGGTCGATATCGGCCTCCAGTTCGTGCCGATAGGGGGATTCAGCCAGCATGACGCCCGCGACAAAAGCCCCTAACGCCGCCGACACGCCGATCATCTGCATCACTGCGGAACTGGCGCATACCGTAAACAGTCCAGTGACGATGAACAGCTCGCGCTCCGAAATCTTGCCCACCAGCTTGAGCAAAGGCGAAAGCAGGAACCTGCCGGCGAGAACCAGGGCGATGATTGCCAGCAGAGCGTAGACAACCAGCAACCATCCGCCGACCGCACCTTCTTCGGCTGGCGCACGCGATAATGCGGCGACGACTGTCAGTAATGGAACAATCGAAAGATCCTGAAATAACAGGATCGAAAAGCTTTTTTCGCCATAATCGGTTTTAAGGCGACCGCGTGATTGCAGCAGCGGTAACACCTGCGCGGTTGACGAAAGCGCCAGCGGCAGGCCAAGAACAAGCGCCGCCTCCCAACTGAAATTGGGCATCACAATCAGGATCACGCCGAACATCGCCATTCCGCACAAAATGACTTGCAACGGTCCAAACAAAAGGATGTCGCGACGCATCAGCCATAGTCGGCTCGGTGACAGTTCAAGGCCGACAAGGAACAGCAGCAAAATAATGCCGATTTCCGAATAAGCGAGAATTGTCTTTGCCTCACCAATCAACCCCAGACCATCAGGACCGATCGCAATGCCCGCGACCAGATAGCCAAGGACAGCGCCCAAGCCAAGGCGGCGAAAGAGCAAGACTGCAATCAATGCAGCACCCAGCAAGACCACGCCACCCAACATGACATCGGCCACCAGATTGTGGGAGGCTTCCTCCATCAGCTGGCCTGTTCCATTTGAACCGCGGCCGCCAATAATGCATCATATGGCAGCAATATCGCTGCATGCCGCGACGGATATTCGCGCGCTGGTGTCAGGACCGCCAGCTCAGGCCAGCACTCCGGCATTTCGTCGGCTTTTTTCAACGCCCGCTCGATACCCGCCCGGATGTCAGCGATGGTGGACAGATCTGACCCGACGGCATGCGACCGCAAAATTGCCGCTGATGCCTGACCCAGCGCACAGGCATTGGCACGCAATGCAATTGCGGCAACCATGCCGTCATCGGTCAAGATCAGATCAGCCTGAATACGGCTGCCGCAAATGGGTGACCGGCATTCTGCAGTTCCGTGCGGACTTTCGAGCTTGTCGCCAACTACCAAAGCAGAGGCAAGTCGCAAAATGTCACGATTATAAAGTGCCGAATCCATCACTCCGCCACATCGGTTTCAAAGGTATCGCGGTGCTCGCGGACAAATTCGGACATCGCATTGCCGCTCGCGTTCAGCAAGGCATAGGTCCGTGATTTGACCATCCAATCAGGTCGCGGTTCTTTTTCGCCGAACAATGTTTCATATCCCATTACCAGCAACAGAAAGACGAGTGTCGCAAGGATCAGCCCTTTTAACATACCAAAGCCAAAACCCAATACGCGGTCAATCGGGCCAAGCACCGATTTGCGGGACTTTTTCCCGATGGATTTGGCGATCCATTTACCGAACGCAAAAGTGACAATGACAATGGCCAGAAAGGCAAGAACAGCCGCCCCCGCTTCGGTGCCGATAGGCTCACTCAACGCCGCAGTTGCAGGCGCATGGAAAATCCGCACCGCCGCGATAATCAAAATCCACGCGATAAGCGCCAGCGCCTCTTGCACAAAACCGCGCAAAAAACCGAAAACAGCGCCACTGCCGATCAGAAACAGGACAATGATATCAAGTGCAGTCATGGGTAAGTTGCTAAGGGCGCAGGGCCGTAAAGACAAGAGCGAGAATGAAAAGCGAATAGGGCGAACAGGGCAATAATATGCATCGGGCGGGTTTCATGATGGCAGCCGACATACCACCCATTATCCGTTGGGCCATTATCCGTTGCGACCAAGCATATGGTCCACCAAATTGGCCAGCGTTCGAAATTCCTGCGTCGATATTCCCGCCTGCCCTTTCACCGATGGCGGCACCAAAGCCCGGCTAAATCCCAGCTTTGCGGATTCCTTCAACCGTAACGCACCATGGGCAACGGGACGAATTTCGCCCGAAAGTGCCACTTCGCCAAACAACACCGCATCCGATGGCAATGGTCGTTCAGACAGCGCCGAAACCAAAGCCGCCGCCACCGCAAGATCGGCCGCCGGGTCGGAAATCCGGTAGCCGCCTGCGATATTCAGATATACTTCGGCGGTCGAAAAGCTGAGGCCGCAGCGGGCCTCCAGCACTGCCAAAATCATGGCGAGCCGCCCGCTGTCCCAACCAACGACCGCGCGCCGCGGCGTGGCCCCGCTTGATAGCCGCACCACCAGCGCCTGAATTTCCACCAGAACAGGCCGCGTTCCCTCTAATGCCGGAAACACCGTTGCGCCGGTCACCTGTTCGGCCCGGTCGGTCAGGAACAATGCGCTGGGGTTGCCAACCTCGGCAAGGCCTTCTTCCTGCATGGCAAACACCCCGATTTCGTCGGTGCCGCCAAAGCGGTTTTTGGAAGCGCGCAAAATCCGGTACTGGTGGCTTCGCTCACCCTCGAAAGCCAGCACCGTGTCCACCATATGCTCCAGCACGCGAGGTCCCGCAATCGTACCGTCCTTGGTCACATGACCGACCAACATCAATGCCGACCCACGTTCCTTGGCAAAACGGATGAGTTCCTGTGCCGATGCCCGCACCTGACTGACCGTGCCCGGCGCACCTTCGATCAGGTCGCTGTGCATCGTTTGAATGGAATCGATCACCAGCAGAGCAGGCGGCGCGCCCTTGCCCAGCGTCGTCAATATATCGCGCACCGAAGTTGCCGCGGCCAACTGCACCGGCGCGTCGCCAAGCCCGAGCCGCCGCGCGCGCAACCGCACCTGATCAACCGCTTCTTCGCCTGAAATATAAGCAACAGATAATCCGCGCCGTGCGAGATTGGCAGCGGCCTGCAACAGCAAGGTCGATTTGCCGATTCCCGGATCCCCCCCCAGCAAGGTCGCCGACCCCGGTACAAGCCCCCCGCCCAGCGCCCGGTCAAATTCCGCAATTCCGGTCGACGCGCGGTCGGGCAGTTTGATATCACTATCGAGCCCCGACAGTTCAACCGAACGTCCGCCCGATCGTAAATGATGCTTCATTTCGAAAACGGTGGCGCCCGCCTCTTCGGCAAGGGTATTCCATTCGCCGCAATCGTCACATTGTCCCTGCCAACGGGTCGCTTCGGAACCGCATGCCTGACACACATATCTGCGCTTTGCCTTTGCCATTCTGGTTGAATAACAGAACATATCAGGAACTCAAGTGCCAAACTGGTCGCTTCTCTGCTTGCGTGCCATGCCAAGCAGTGTCACATCAGAGCCATGCGGGAGAAAGAACTCAGGCTGGCGCTTATCTGCTATGGCGGCGTCAGCCTTGCCATCTACATGCATGGTGTCACCCGCGAGATCTGGCATTTGATCCGCGCCAGTCGTGCCTATCATGATGGCGACGTTGGCGGCGAAGGAAGCGAAAATGTCTATTCCGACCTGATGGCGAAGATCGAAGCGGTCGCAGGTACGAAATTACGGATATTCACTGATATTGTGGCCGGGTCTAGCGCGGGCGGTATCAACGGTGTTTTTCTGTCGCAGGCGATTGTCACGGGCCAGTCGCTGGCACCGCTGACCGATTTATGGCTGGAAAAGGCTGATGTCGAAATATTGCTCGACCCCGATGCACGCCCCTTGTCGCGGTTTTCGAAATTCTGGGCCATCCCGATCGCATGGATGATTTTACGCCGCAAAGGCGGTGCGATTGACCGGATGGTCGCCGATGAAGCCAAGGAGGAAGTCGCCACAAAATTATCCCGCTTCGTCCGGGCAAGGTGGTTCGCCCCACCTTTTGGCGGGCAGGTTTTTTCCGGCCTGTTGCTCGATGCCTTTGACGCAATGGCCAAGGGTATGACGGGCAAGGCGCTATTGCCGCAGCATCAACCGCTCGACCTGTTTGTTACCGTCACCGATTTTGCCGGGCACGACCAGGTTTTGATGCTGAACAGCCCGTCCATGGTGGTCGAATCAGAACATCGCATCACGATCAGTTTTTCGACCCGCGGGCGCGACGGAATGGATGTGGCCGCCATTCCCGAACTGGTGTTCGCGGCCCGGGCAACAGCCAGCTTCCCCGGAGCGTTCCCTCCATTTTCCGCACATGAACTGGACGCCCAGGTCAAAGCGCGCGGAATAGATTGGGCCGGGCGCGACACTTTTCTCCAACGGATTTTACCCCAGCAATATGCCGCTGGTGTGGCCGCCGATACCATGTTGATTGACGGGTCTGTCCTTGCCAACGCTCCGTTCAATCAAGCCATTGAAGCCTTACGCAATCGACCCGCACGGCGCGAAGTTGACCGGCGCTTTGTCTATATCGACCCGAAGCCCGGCCGCCCCAGTTTCCGCTTTGGAAAGCGGGGTGGGACAAATACCAAAGATGGCATAAGAATGAAGCCGCCGGGTTTCTTTTCTACAATATTTGGTGCCACATCGAATATCCCCCGCGAACAACCCATCCGCGACAGCCTTGAAAAACTGGAGGGCCGCACCGAACGGATTGAACGGATGCGGCAGATAACGGACAGTTTGCGGCTTGAGGTGGAAAGCACAATTGAAAAGCTGCTTGGCAAAACATGGTTTTTGTCACAGCCGACGCCAGAACGGCTCAACAAATGGCGCTCAACCGCAAATGAAAAGGGCGCGCAAGCCGCTGGCTATAGCTACCCTGCCTATGGCCATTTGAAAATGGCAGGCGTGGTCGATGACATCATGGCCATCGCCCGCCGAAGCTATCCTGAAGGCGACCCACTACATTTCCGGATGTTACGGACCGCTATCCGGAATGAAATCCGGACGCGCGGTTTGGATGCGATGGCACATGACAAAGGCGTCGGCGCAACCAAGGAATCGATCCAGTTCTTCAAACAGCATGACATCAGATTCCGCATCCGTCGCCTGCGCTTCCTCGCCCGTCGTTTGGCGCACGAGATTGAAGCGGACTATAGCGGCGAAGATGTTGGCACAAAGGTCATGCACGACAATATCTATGCGTGCCTGTCGCTGTTTCTGGAACGGGAAACCTCCCAATTTCTGGGTACAGATTTCGGCTTGTTCGTCGCTAAAGGCATCGCGGAACCGGGGAAAATGCTCGACTCGCTGGCTGGAAGACTTGACCTTGTCGAGGCGGATGGTCTGGCCGACCAAATCCTATGCGATGCCTTGCTTCAAATGCCCGAAGATAGCCGCCGCATCATGCTGCTCGGTTATATCGGTTATCCGTTATACGATATCGCGACTTTGCCGCTTTTACAGGGGGAAGGGCTGGACGAATTTGATCCGGTCAAGGTCGACCGCATTTCGCCCGAAGATTGCAACAGCATCAGAACAGGGGGCGCCGCTGCAACCTTGAAGGGAATCGAGTTCAACAATTTCGGTGCCTTTTTCAGCCGTTCCTACCGCGAAAATGACTATCTTTGGGGGCGGTTACACGGTGCGGAGCGCTTGATCGACATCGTTTTGTCCTCGCTGCCTGCAGGAACATCTGTCGATGACTCAGCCGTTCACGCTTTTAAGCGAGAGGCGTTTGAAGCGATTTTGGATCAGGAGGAGCCCCGGCTGACCAGAATAAAACCCCTGATCGCGTCGCTCCGGTCCGAAATCGAAAGCCTGGGCGGAACCGCGCCTTAGATGACGATAGACTGCAATGCTCTCAGGATCATGACCTAGGGTCCTGTCCCTAGGCTGTCACCCCTTCAACTGTGCGTAGACTGTTTCTATAAAACGTTCCGCCGTGATGAAACCATCGGTTTTTACGCCGAAACCATCGGCTGGCCGCGAAGCCTTGATCTGATCCAGTGTTTTGCCCTCTTTGATCCCTGCTTCGACTTTGGCAATAACCGTGGCGATCATATTGCGGTGATTTTGCAAGTCCGCCTTGGTTGCAATCGCGCCGTGGCCGGGAATGATCTTCGTCTGGTCATTGGCAATGTCCAGAACCTTGTCCGCCGCAGTAACAAAACCGCGCACATCCCCGCCGCTGCCTACATCGACAAAGGGGAAACTGATTTGCAGCATGAACAGATCGCCCATGTGGATGACATTCGATTTTGTCCAGTGGATGATCGAATCGCCGTCGGTATGCCCGGCGGGCATATGGATGACCCGGACTTCTTCGCCATTGAGGTGCAGTTTCAGCCCATCGGCATATGTAATGACGGGCAGAGCGGCCTTTGCAGCCGGTGGCACGACATTACCGGCAACCGTCGCACCAGCCGCCATTCGCACGCGGACATTGTCATGCGCCATGATCGTGACACCCGCCTTGCCGAGATTTTCATTGCCGCCGCTATGGTCAAAATGCCAATGCGTGTTGACCAGAAACTTGACCGGCTGCGCGCCCAGCGCGGCTACGGCTGCCTGAATTTTCCCGGTCAACGGGGCGAATTGATCGTCGATAAGGACGGTGCCATCTTCGCCATAGGACACGCCAATATTACCGCCCGCGCCAAATAGAACGGCGACGCCGGGGGCAAGAATTACCGGCTTGATTTCCACTTTGCTTAAATCGTCCTGAGCCATGGCCGGGCCGGCAACGGAGACAAAAGCGAGCGCAAAAAGGGACGAAAGCATCTTCATCGGGGAAATCTCCAAAAGTATTTCAGGGGAATTCTAAGCTTCAAATCCACCGATGACCAGCCCGATTAAAGGCAAAGCAAGCAATCTGCTAAGTCAGATCATCCCAAATACCTTTGAGCTTGTCAAAAAATCCGGCGGATTGCGGGCTTTCCGCGCCGGTTTCCGTCTCCCGAAATTCGCGGAGCAACTCCTTTTGGCGTGCGGTCAGTCGCGTTGGCGTTTCGACATCGATCTGGATGACCATATCACCGCGACCGCGACCCTGAAGGACCGGCATCCCCGCGCCGCGTTGACGCAGTTGCTTGCCAGACTGAATGCCTTCGGGGACAAGAATGATATGTTCCGCGCCATCAAGCCCGGGTATCCGGATTTCGCCACCAAGCGATGCGGTCGTGAAACTTACAGGTGCGCGGCAAAACAGGGTGGTGCCGTCGCGTTCAAAAACCTTGTGCCGCGCCAGATGGATGAAAATATATAGATCACCCGCCGCCGCCCCATAGGGCCCGGCCTCGCCTTTGCCGGCGACGCGAATGCGTGTGCCTTCATCAACGCCGGGCGGGATGCTGACCGATATTGTTTTGCGTTCATCCACCCGGCCTTCGCCCCGGCAGACCTTGCAGGGATCTTCGATAACTTCGCCGCGCCCGTGACAGGTCGGACAAGTGCGCTCGACCACGAAAAAGCCTTGCTGTGCCCGCACTTTGCCATGTCCGCCGCATAGATTGCAGCGACGCTTGCCGGAACCCGGCGTTGCGCCCGTACCCTCGCATGTGCCACACGCCGATGCGACGTCGATGGTGATTTCCGCGTCCTTGCCGTGAAAGGCCTCATCCAGCGAGATTTCCAGATCATAGCGCAAGTCCGCGCCGCGTGCGGGGCCGCGTTGTCGACCACCAAAGGCATCGCCAAAAAAGCTTTCGAAAATATCCGAAAAATCGCCAAAGCCACCGCCGCTTTGACCGCCACCCATGCCGCCATTTTCAAACGCAGCCTTGCCAAAGCGATCATAAGCGGCGCGTTTTTGCGGGTCCTTCAGGACATCATAGGCTTCGCTAATGGCTTTGAACTTCGCTTCGGATTTGTCGCACCCCGGATTGCGGTCAGGATGGCATTCCATAGCGAGCCGTCGGTAAGACGACTTCAGCGTCTTTTCATCCGCTGACCGTTCGACTTCCAGCAATTCATAATAATCGATGTCGAGACTCATGATCGACTAACCCCTTGGTCCCGACCGTCGCTGCGTTTCGGAAAGCGACGGCCGGAAACTTCCATCTTTAGTCTTTCTTGTCGTCTTCGACTTCGGAGAACTCGGCATCGACCACATTTTCGTCGGCCGGTGCGTCTTCGGCGGCGTCGTTTGTTGACGCGGCTGAAGCTTGCTGCTCCTCTTTGTAAATGGCTTCGCCAAGCTTCATCGCGATCTGGGCCAAGGCGGTCGCCTTTTCCTTCATCGCTTCGGCGTCTCCGCTTTCGATAGCAGTCTTGGTCTCAGCCACGGCGGCTTCGATCTCGCTCTTCAGGCCGGCATCGATTTTGCTGCCATGCTCTTCAAGCTGCTTCTCGGTCGTATGGACGAGGCTTTCCGCGTTGTTCTTGGCTTCGGCCGCCTCGCGACGCTTCTTGTCTTCTTCGGCAAAAGCTTCGGCATCGCGGACCATCTGGTCGATGTCGGCATCGGACAAACCGCCCGAAGCCTGAATCTTGATCTGCTGTTCCTTGCCGGTGCCCTTGTCCTTAGCGGTTACGCTGACCAGACCGTTGGCATCGATATCGAAGGTTACCTCAACCTGCGGAACGCCGCGTGGCGCTGGGGGAATGCCGACGAGATCGAAATTGCCGAGCAACTTGTTGTCGGCTGCCATTTCACGTTCGCCCTGGAAGACGCGGATCGTCACCGCATTCTGGTTATCTTCGGCGGTCGAATAAACCTGGCTCTTTTTGGTCGGGATCGTCGTGTTACGGTCGATCATGCGGGTAAACACACCGCCCAGCGTTTCGATACCTAGCGAAAGCGGGGTAACGTCGAGCAAGAGCACGTCTTTAACATCGCCCTGCAACACGCCAGCTTGAATAGCAGCGCCCATGGCAACGACTTCATCTGGGTTCACGCCGGTGTGGGGTTCCTTGCCGAAGAAGTTCTTCACCACTTCGCGCACCTTGGGCATGCGGGTCATGCCGCCCACCATGACGACTTCGTCAATCGCGTCGGCCTTGATCCCGGCGTCGGCAATGGCCTTCTTGCAAGGCTCCAGCGTGCGCTTGATCAGGTCATCGACCAGCTTTTCAAGGTCGGCACGGGTGATGGTTTTCACCAAGTGCTTCGGACCATTCTGGTCAGCGGTAATGAACGGCAGGTTGACTTCAGTCGTCTGGGTCGAAGACAATTCGATCTTCGCCTTTTCAGCCGATTCCTTCAAACGCTGCAGCGCGAGCTTGTCCTTGGTAAGGTCGATGCCTTCGGCCTTCTGGAAATCAGCCGCGAGGAATTCCACCAGCTTGCTGTCGAAATCTTCACCGCCCAGGAAGGTGTCGCCATTGGTCGACTTCACTTCGAAAACGCCGTCACCGACTTCGAGGATCGAAATATCGAACGTACCGCCACCAAGGTCATAGACCGCGATGGTCTTGTTTTCGTCCTTGTCGAGGCCGTAAGCAAGCGCAGCGGCGGTCGGTTCATTGATGATACGCAACACTTCAAGGCCGGCAATCTGGCCAGCATCCTTGGTTGCCTGACGCTGGGCGTCGTTGAAATAGGCAGGAACCGTGATAACGGCCTGCGTTACGGTTTCACCCAGATAGGCTTCCGCGGTTTCCTTCATCTTTTGCAGGATGAACGCAGAAATCTGCGAAGGCGAATAATCGTCGCCGCCAGCCTTCACCCACGCGTCGCCATTCTTGCCCTTGACGATGCTGTAAGGAACCAGCTCGGTATCTTTCTTGGTGATGGGATCGTCAAAACGACGACCGATCAAACGCTTCACCGCAAAAACAGTGCTTTCCGGATTGGTAACGGCCTGACGCTTGGCAGGCTGCCCGATCAGACGCTCGCCATCCTTGGCGAAGGCAACAATTGACGGTGTGGTGCGCGCACCTTCTGCATTCTCAATGACCTTGGGCTTGCCACCGTCCATAACCGCAACGCAGCTGTTTGTCGTGCCCAAGTCGATACCGATAACTTTAGCCATAAAAACTTACCCCGAAATTCTAGAATTGAACTTAATCATGCCGCTTTTCGGACCGGCCCTATCAGGCGCCGGTGTTTTTTCCGTAAATCGACATTGTAGCGGCGATATAGGTGCCAATTTGCTTGGCACAAGGCTTGGGGATACCTAGATGGGGAAAAAGTGACGGTGCGCCCCGCTTTTAGACAGTTTTTGCGAACGCAGATTTTCGGAGTAATAAAAATGGACCGGCGAGTTTTTACCCTTGGCACAGCAGCAATGGCGCTCCTTCTCGGATCTTGCGGACCAACACCGCAGTTGAAAGTGAAAGAAGCCGTTCTGACCCTGTCGCCGGTTGATAGCAACCCGTCGAGCTATCATTTCAATGTCTATGGCGGACCGCAGGATGTCTATCTTTTGCGTGTCAGCACACCATCGGCCATCCGCACCGAAATGCACGACGTCAGCGTCGATCCGAAAACAGGGGCTGTTTCGATGTCGCCGATGCAACGGGTGCTGATTCCTTCGGGCAAAAAAGTCGAATTCAAACGCGGCGGGAAACATGTGATGATGTGGGGCGTAAACCTGATCCCCCGCCGCCTGGGCGAGATTGAGACCGAGTTTCTATTTTCCAACAACGAACGCATCTTGGTAAAGGCGCGCGTTCAGGAAATGGATGGCACCGACCCGGACGAGAAAAAAGCGCTTAACTAAACGGATGTTCGGTCCGCATAAATCCGGCCGCCCCCTGACGTCGCGCGAGCGGGCGCTCGCAAAATCCGTATTTGGCGATGCGCTGGACTATGACAAAATCCGCATCCACAACCGCAAATGGTGGTGGTTTCAGCCGTCCCGCGTGACCATGGCACCCGACGGGCATCTTTGGTTCCATCCGAAAAACCAGATGTTTTGCGACGATTTTTGCGACCGCGATCTGGGATTACAGGGGCTGTTCATCCATGAGCTTGTCCATGTCTGGCAACATCAACAAGGTGTTTTCCTGCCGCTGCGCCGCCATCCTTTTTGCCGATATGATTACAGCTTGAAACCGGGATGGACGCTGGAACGATATGGCATTGAACAGCAGGCGGAAATTGTCCGCCATGTTTTCCTGTTGCGGAACGGGGCAAAGGTCGCAGGCGCGCCATCGCTTTCCCAATATGATGGAATTCTACCCTTTTAAGGGCAATAGCCCGAGCCGTTCGCGCATAAGCCAACGGGTCAGGACAAGTCCGGCGACAATGCCCAGTCCAACGGCAAGCCCCATCCAGATACCCGCTCCATCCCAACCGCGATAAAAGGCGAGCCAGCATCCAAAGCCGATCCCGATCACCCAATAACCCAGCGCTGCAAATAACATCGGCCATGTCGTATCCTGAAGCCCGCGAAGCATTCCGGTACCGACGACTTGTGCGCCATCGACAATCTGGAACACCGCCGCCACAAGCAAGAACGACACAGCAAGGTTCAGTACCTCGGCATTACCTTTCAATTCGGGGTCGAGGAAAAACCCGGCCAAGGTGGACGGGAAAAGCCAGATCACCAAGGCCATCGCCGACATAAAGCCAACGCCGAACGCATAAGCCGTCCATCCTGCACGGCGGATAGCGTCACCATCCCTGCGGCCAAATCCAAGCCCGACCCGGACGGTCGCCGCCTGCCCCAGACCCATCGGGACCATGAAGGTCATTGATGCAATCTGGATCGCGACCGCATGTGCCGCGACCGAACTGGTGCCGATATAGCCCATCAAAAAGACCGCTGCGGCAAATACCATGGCCTCAAACCCCATATGCAGCCCGATTGGAAAACCGAGTCGCCAGATGGTGAAAAAGCGGGTCCAGTCGGCACGCCACCAGCGGCCGAACAGATGGTAGCGACGGAATTTCGGATGGCGCGTGACGACGGCAGACAAGAACAGGAACTGGAAAAGCGCGGTCAGCGAGCTACCAATCCCGGCGCCAACGAGTTCCAGCCGTGGCAGGCCGAAATGGCCAAATATCAGACCATAATTGATGACGGCGTTCACAAAAACCGCCGCAATTCCGGCTGCCATCGCCCAATTGGGTCGTTCCAGAGCGGCCATGAAGGAACGCAGCACAACCACGCCGAGTGTGGGCAGGATCATCCATTGCAAGGCCCGCACAAAAAGCCCCGTGTCCTCGGCCAGGCGCACCGGTTGCCCCGCCCAGATCAGGAAGGGACCTGTAAACCAGAGAATGAGCCAGAGCGGTATACACACCGCAACCGAAGCCCAGAACGCCTGCCTAACTGTACGCCGGACATCGCGCACCGAATGGGCCTTGCGCCCGATCTCCGCCGCCATCAGGGGCGAGGCCGCCGTAATAACGCCAATGCCGAACAGCAACACCGCAATCACAATGCCCGACCCCAAGGCCGACGCCGCCAACGCATCCGGACTGAGTCTTGCCAGCAGGAAAACATCGGTCGAATTGATCAGGACCATCGTCACATTGGTCAAAATAAGCGGCCATGCGAGCGCCAGAGTGGCGCGAAATTCGTCACGCCAAGGGGTTGGGGGGTTTAAAGTGATGGCCTGGGCAGTCATGGGATGGGCGGGATAGCCCAATGGGTTGGTTCCCGCTAGGGGGTGTTTGACGGATCAATCCGGCTTTTTAGCAACCCCGACCAGAGCGGGCCGCAACAGGCGGTCCTTTATCATATATCCCGCCTGCATTTCGGCGATGATAACCCCTGCTTCCGTCTCCGCATTGGGAATTTCGACCATTGCCTGATGCAAATTGGGGTCGAGCGGCAAGCCCATCGCAGCGATGCGTGTAATGCCGTTTTTGGCAAAAACGCTTTCCAGTTCCCGGCCCGTCGCTTCCAATCCGGTGACCAGAGGCTTCATCTTTTCATCTTCACGCAATTCTGCCGGAATAGCATCCAGCGCGCGCGTCAGATTGTCGGATACCGAAAGGATATCGCGCGCAAAGTTGGTGGCGGCATAGGCCCGTGCATCGACGGCCTCCTTTTCCATACGGCGGCGGACATTTTGTGTGTCAGCCTGGGCGTAGAGAACGTCCTGCTTTGCCGCGGCGAGTTGTTCTTCGAGCAATGCAATCCGTTCGGCATCGCCATTTTCGGCAGGCTCATCACCCCCGTCACGCAAATGTTCAGGAACGCCTTCCATCTCTTTTTCAGCGGCGCTGTCTACTGCTTCGTTTTTCTTATCCGTCATAACCTGCATTAACCTGTTTGTTTTGCGACATGTTCCGCCGCGTCCTGCGTTGGGCATATAGGTGGTCAGCCGGAATCATCAAGCGGTGCCGTTGGTTCTGCGGTCCAGAATTTTACTTCATCAACCGGCTGAGTGCCTGCGCGGTGAAATCCACCATCGGCACGATCCGCGCATAGTTGAGCCGCGTAGGACCGATTACGCCGACGACGCCGACGACTTTGCCACCCGCCTCCCGATATGGGGCGGCGATCACCGAAGAACCGGAGAGGGAGAACAGATTATTTTCCGATCCGATGAATATCCGCGTCGATTGCGCTTCGCGCGCGCTGTCGACCAGACGCGCAATTTCCTCTTTGCTCTCCAGTTCGTCGAGCAATTGCCGCACCCGGTCGAGGTCCGCCGCCGCCGCATCATCAATCAGGTTCGACTGGCCACGCACAATCAGCACCGGTCGGTCATTGGCATCGAGCGACCAGATGACCAGTCCGTCGCGCACCAGCTTTTCACTGGCCACATCCAGTTCCGCCTTTTCGGCACGAATTTCGCTGTCGAGACGCGCCAGGGCCTGAGCAAGGGTAAGCCCGGATAGTCGTGCGGAGATATAATTGGATGCCTCTACCAAGGCCCCGTCGCTGACCGAAGGGTCAATCGATACCACGCGATTTTCAACGCTATTGTCTGTCCCAACCATGATCGCAAGGACTTGTGCCGCCGACAATCGGGCAAAGCTGAACGCTTTCAGGACCGCGTCGCGTTTTGGCACCAGCACCACGCCTGCACAGGCGGACAGGCCGGACAGCACCGATGTTGCAGCGGCCAGCGCTTCTTCGATTGGGCCATCGCCGGATATTTGCGATTCGATTGCGCGACGCTCTTCCGCCGATGGTTCTGCTGCCTGCATCATACCGTCGACAAACAGGCGCAACCCGCTCTCGGTCGGCATTCGTCCCGCGCTGGTATGCGGTGCAGCCAGTAAACCCGCTTCTTCCAAATCCTGCATCACATTGCGGATCGAAGCAGGGGACAGATTGAGCCCGGCAAATTTCGAAATCGTCCGCGACCCCACAGGAACACCATGATCAAGATAGCTTTCGACGACCATTTTGAAAATGGTACGCGTGCGGTCGCTCAGTTCGTTGATCGGTGTCTGGTTCACAAAGTTAGATGTAGCGCAGCACGCTTGCAAAGCAAGCGCAGGAGGCTATGGCGGCGCGACACCCGTTATCAGGAGAATATCATGCGTCCATCCGGCCGTGCGCCCGACGAAATGCGCCCCATTTCAATCGAAACCCATTTTACCAAGCATGCCGAAGGCAGCTGCCTCATCGGATTCGGCGATACCCGCGTTCTGGTGACCGCCAGTGTCGAAGACCGCCTGCCGCCATGGTTGCGCGGTAAGGGTGAAGGTTGGGTGACGGCGGAATATTCCATGCTGCCCCGCGCCACCCACACCCGTGGCCAGCGCGAAGCGGCAAAGGGTAAACAATCCGGCCGGACACAGGAAATCCAGCGTCTTATCGGTCGTTCCTTGCGTGCCGTCGTCGACCTCAAGAAGCTCGGCGAGCATCAGATTACGCTCGACTGCGATGTGTTGCAGGCCGATGGCGGTACGCGCACAGCGGCGATCTCGGGCGCTTGGGTGGCCTTGCGTCTGGCAGTTGATGGCTTGCTGGCGTCCGGAGCGATCAAGGAAGACCCGATCAGCGGCCGCGTCGCGGCGATCAGCTGTGGCATCTACAACGGCACCCCCGTCCTCGACCTCGACTATATCGAAGATTCGAGCGCGGATGCCGATGCCAATTTCGTGCTGATCGAAGGCGGACAGATTGCCGAAGTACAAGCAACTGCCGAGGGCGCGACTTATGACGAAGAAAGCCTTCTGCGCCTGCTTCGCCTTGCGCGTATGGGCACAGACCGGATATTCGCGGTGCAGGCAGACGCGGTGAAGTAAACGTATGGCACACCGCAAACTCCTGCCCGGAAAGCTGGTTATCGCCAGCCACAATGCAGGCAAGGTGCGGGAGATCCGCGCCCTGCTTGCTCCTTTCGGCATCGAACCGGTTTCAGCGGGCGAACTTGGTTTGCCCGAACCGGAGGAGACAGGCACGACTTTTGCAGAGAACGCATTGCTAAAAGCACATGCCTCGGGCCAAGGATCGGGCTTGCCTGCCTTGGCCGATGACAGTGGTCTTTGCGTTACGGCGCTGTCCGGTGCGCCGGGTGTGTACACCGCGGATTGGGCGGAGAAGCAGGGCTTTGAAGGTGGTCCCGGGCGCGACTGGTATATGGCGATGGGCAAGGTCGAGGGTAAGCTGGCCGAACAGGGACCGGAAACCGACCGGAGCGCCTATTTCATCTGCACCCTCGCGCTTGTCTGGCCGGATGGCCATGAAGAGGTTTTTGAAGGACGCGTGCAGGGCAGCCTGACATGGCCGCCGCGCGGGACATTGGGCTTTGGTTATGATCCGGTGTTTGTGCCGTCCGGCCGGACCGAAACCTTTGCCGAGCTTGATCCGGCGGAAAAGCATGCGATGAGCCATCGGGCCGATGCCTTTCGCAAACTGGTTGAGGCGGTCTTTTGAGCGAACCCCTCGCCCTCTATATCCACTGGCCGTTTTGCATTTCCAAATGCCCCTATTGCGATTTTAACAGCCATGTCCGCGAAAGCGTCGACCAAGACGCATGGCGAACTGCCCTGTTGAAGGACATGGCGTATGAAGCCGGGCTGACCAAGGGTCGTTCTCTCACCTCCATATTCTTCGGCGGTGGTACGCCATCATTGATGCCGCCTGCTACCGTTTCAGCATTGATTGACGCTGCAGAGGCGCATTGGGGCTTTGCTGACGACATCGAGATCACGCTGGAAGCCAATCCCTCCTCGGTCGAGGCTGCGCGCTTTGCAGACGTTGCAAAGGCTGGGGTGAACAGGGTATCGCTCGGACTTCAGTCCCTTGATGACGGTGCGCTCGCTTTTTTGGGCCGTGCCCACAGCGTTGCCGAAAGCCTCGATGCCCTCTCGATCGCACAGCAGCATTTCGCACGTGTCAATATCGACCTGATCTACGCCCGTCCCGACCAGACAGCGGACCAATGGGAGGCAGAATTGCGTCAGGCCCTGTCCTTTGGCACTGACCATATGTCGCTTTATCAATTGACTATTGAACCGGGGACAAGGTTTGAAACCATGGTCCGCACAGGCCAATTCCTGCCAGCGGACAATGATGAGGCGGCCACGCTTTATGATAGGACGCAATCCCTGACGGCGGCAGCCGGATTGCCAGCTTATGAGATCAGCAACCATTCCCGGCAAGGTTCGGAAAGCCGTCATAATTTGAGCTATTGGCGGTATGACGACTATATCGGCATTGGCCCGGGCGCACATGGACGACGTCTGAATAATGCCACCCAACGCCATAAAAAACCTGAAAATTTTATTTCGGCAATTAAGCGCAATGGACATGCTCTTGCCAGCGAGGAAGTGCTCGACCCCGCATCACGCGCTACCGAAGCGTTGCTAATGGGCCTGCGTCTTGCAGAAGGGATATGCCTCGACCGCCTGTCGCAAAAAACGGGCATTGCCCCTGAATCGCTGCTCGATACAGAGGCGGTCGACCGCATCGCGAAGCTGGGGCTGATCCACCGCTCGGAAAGTCGCGTTATCGTAACGACGCAGGGTATGCCCTTACTCGACGCGATCCTGCCGGAGATAGTAGCGGTTGAGGCAAGCGCGCCCGCCTGATAGGGTTTCCCGCGATGGCATCCCTGCTCGCCGAATATCAAGCTTTTCTGACCGACAACCGCCGTATGTCGCCACATAGCGTGCGCGCGTATCAAGCGACGGCAGAACGTTTAAGCGGGTTTTTGGAGCTTCATTGGGGTGGGACTGTTGACCGCACCGGGCTCATTAAAATCAGCGCAGGCGATTTGCGCGCCTTTCTTGCAGACCGCCGCATCGATGGATTGACCAACCGGTCGACCGCGCGTGAACTGTCGGCGGTCCGGCATTTTCTGCGCTTTGCTTTGGGTAAAGATGCCCATCTACCCGCATTGAAAGGCCCGCGTGTGCAACGCAGCCTGCCGCGTCCGGTCAACCCGGACGATGTCGTCGCCCTTGCCGAAGATGCTGCGGGTTCGGCGCGCGAAGGATGGGTCGGCGCGCGCGATTGGGCCATTTTACTGTTGCTCTACGGAAGTGGATTGCGGGTTAGTGAGGCGACAGGACTAAAGGGCGACATACTGCCCTTGGGATCCACTTTGCGGGTTACTGGTAAACGTAACAAAACACGGATTGTCCCTTTGTTGGAGGTAGTTAAAGCCGCAATTGAAGACTATATCTTACTATGCCCCTACCCCATGATGCGCGATGAGCCATTGTTCCGCGGATCACGCGGTGGTCCACTATCGCCCGCCTTGATCCGCCGAGCAGTCCAGGGCGCGCGCGGGCGGTTGGGCTTGTCCGAACGCACCACACCGCACGCGTTGCGCCACAGCTTTGCCACCCACTTGCTGGCAGGGGGCGCGGATCTGCGGAGCCTTCAGGAATTGTTGGGGCACGCCAGCCTGTCGTCGACGCAGGTCTATACGGCCGTCGATACGGCCATGTTGCTCGACGAATATTTCAACGCGCATCCCCGCGCGTCGGGGTAGCATCGGGACGGTCCCAAACCGACCTTCGCCTATTCGGGTTTCCAGCGAATAAGCCGCCAGAAATAGCCGAGCACGATAAGCACGATAACCGCTGTCGACAGCGGCCCCAATATTTTTTCGACATCTTCAAATTGGGAACCGAGCGCATAGCCGGCCCCGGCAAGTGCGGCGCTCCATCCGGCGGTGCCAATCGTTGAGAACACCAAAAACCGGCGGAGTGACATGCCGAATATCCCGGCTGGGATCGAAATCAGTGACCGCAAGGTCGGAAGCATTCGGGCAACGAGCACGATGATCGAGCCATGTTTTTGAAACAGTTCATGCCCCCGCTCAATCTCTTTCCAGTTTAGCGTGAGCCAACGGCCATAGCGGTCGGCAAAGCGGCGCAGTCTGTCCGAACCGAATTTGACCGCCAGCCAGAACCAGAGATAGTTGCCCAGCATAGCACCTGCCGTTCCGGCACCCACGACCCCTGCAAACGTCATGTTACCGCGCGATGCAGATACGCCTGCGACGGTCATGATCACCTCAGACGGTACAGGCGGAAATACGGTTTCCAGAAACATGAGGAGGGCAACGCCCCAATAGCCGCCTTGATCGACGAGCCGGATTATCCAGTCATCCATGTCTTTATCAGGCTAACCGGATTTCAATCGCGTTCCAGATCATTCCTGCGGTATCGGTACCGTTGAAACGGTCGATTGCGACAATTCCGGTCGGGGATGTGACGTTTATTTCGGTCAGCCACTCACCGCCGATGACATCAATGCCAACGAAAATGAGGCCCAGTTCCTTCAACCGCGGCCCCATAGCGGTGCAGATTTCCTGTTCGCGCTGGGTCAGCTCCGTCGCCTCGGCGCTGCCGCCGACTGCCAGATTGGACCGAAACTCACCTTCCCCCGGCCTCCGGTTGATCGCGCCAGCCACAACGCCGTCGATTAACACGATCCGTTTGTCGCCCTTGGCCACATCGGGCAGGAAAGGCTGAACCATGTGGGGTTCGGGCCAGGTGCCGTTGAACACTTCAAGCAAGGCGCCCAGATTGTCGCCTTCAGGAGGAACCCGGAAAATTGCTTTTCCGCCATTGCCGTGCAGCGGCTTGATAACAACTGCGCCATGTTCTTTCTGGAAGGCACGGATTTCGTCGGTCGAACGTGTAATCAACGTCGGCGGCATGTACCGGCGATAGTCCAGCACCATCACCTTTTCCGGTGCGTTACGAACGCTTGCCGGATTATTGACCACCAAAGTCTCACCCTCGATCCGTTCAAGAAGGTGCGTTGCCGTGATATAGCCGACGTGAAAAGGCGGGTCCTGCCGCATCAGAACGACATCAATATCCGACCCCAGGTCAATGCGCCGGGCTTCGCCAAAACGGTAATGCGCGCCCTCCACCCGCTGGACGTCATATACCGGATGCGCCCACGCGGTAAGCCGGTCATCAGCGTCCAATGTCAGCGTTGCGACATCATAATGCCAGATGTCATAACCCCGTGCCTGGGCGGAGAGCATCAGCGCAAAGCTGGAATCGCCGTGGATGTTGATACCGTCCATCGGGTCCATCTGGACTGCGACTTTGATTGTCATTCTGTGGGTCCCTATCCGTGCCAGACGTTTTGCAGATGGTGTGGCCACCGCCAAGGTGCAACCAATATTACATCAATCTGCATATTTTCAGTATCCTTGCCATATTTAGGCAAGAGGATTTCAGCCGCCGCCGCAACGCGGCGCAACCGATAGGCGTCGATCGCGGTGGCAAGGTCTATCGCCTTGCTTCGCATCTTGACCTCGACAAAGGCAACCGTCTTGCCCCGGCGGGCAATCAGGTCGACCTCACCGCGCGGCGTTTTCACGCGCGCTCCTACGATCCGCCACCCCCGGAAACGCAGAAACCAGGCCGCCATCGCTTCACCCCTGCGTCCCCGCTTTTCGGCAATGGCACGATTCATTTGCCCTTGATCTCCGTTGCCCGTGCATAAAGGGCAGATCGTTCCAGCCCGAATTTCCTGGCAATGGCACCAGCCGCCTTTGCAGCGGACATGCTTTGCAGCGCCTCGCGCAAGGCAGCATCGACATCACTTGCGTCAACGGCAACCGTCTCCTCTGTCGGTGGGCCGATGATCAGGACAATTTCACCCTTCGGCTCCTGCGCGGTGTAACGGGCCGCAAGCTCGGCCGCGGTGCCGGTCACGACTTCTTCAAATTTCTTGGTCAGTTCGCGGGCAACCGCCACGTCCCGGTCGCCGTAGATTTCCGATATTGTTTCGAGCGACGCGGCAAGACGTGGGCCGCTTTCATAGAAGACAAGCGTCGCCTTGATCGGCGCCAGTTCCAGCAGCGCATCGGCGCGTGCCTTTGCCCTGTTAGGCAAAAAGCCGGAAAAAAGGAAACGATCGGTGGGAAGACCGGAAATGGATAAAGCCGCAATCACGGCGCTCGCACCCGGAATGGTGTAAACCGGCACGCCTGCCTCGCGCGCTGCGCGGACAAGTTTATAGCCCGGATCGGATATCAACGGGGTTCCGGCATCCGATACCAAAGCGACCACGCCGTCGCGGGCTGCGGCAATCAGGCTGTCCCGATCATTTGGGCTGCTATGGTCATTATAGCGGCGCATTTTCTTTTTGAAACCAAGATGATGCAACAATTTACCAGTGACGCGGCTGTCCTCTACCGCAACGATTTCTGCCGCATCCAGAACAGCAATTGCCCGTTGTGACATATCTGCAAGGTTGCCGATGGGGGTCGCAACGACATATAAGCCCGACTCGAACGACATCAAAACAACAAGCAATTCGTTGAGGGCTCAGACATGATTGCATCCATTGCAGCAACCGGCGCGCAGCCGCAAGCCATAGCGCGTGGAATCAACAGGATCGTTGCGCTTGCGATGATCGTCCTTTTGGCCGCGTGCGCTGCCGTGCCGCGTGGCGGTGAAGGTCCGCCGCCGGTCGTGACGCCCGACCCGCTGGATAGTTTGCACCGTGTTGCGCTGCTTCTGCCCGTAACTGGTCCAGACGGCGATGTTGGCCTGTCCATAGCCAACGCAACTGCTCTGGCCCTTTCGGATACCAAGGCGACCAATATCCGGCTGATTACATATGACACAGCGCAAGGCGTTGCCGCCGCAACGAAGCGCGCCATTGCCGACGGCAACAAGTTGATACTTGGTCCCTTGCGCGGTGAAAATGTGGCCGAAGCCGCCGCTATCGCCCGCCCGGCAGGCATTCCAATCATCAGTTTTTCCAACGATGTCGGCGTTGCCGGCCAAAATGTCTTCCTGCTCGGACATCTGCCGAATCAGTCGATTGATCGTGTTGTGCGCTTCGCAAAGGCTAAGGGGCTAAACCGCTTTGGCGGTGTGGTTTCCAACAATGTCTATGGCCAACGGGCGCAGGCAAATCTGGTGAATTCGGTTCGCAATGCAGGCGGCATTCTGGTCGGTGTACAAGAATCGGATGGAGGTGCCGCATCTGCCGACGCCGCCGCCCGTCGCCTTGCCCAAATGGGGCAGATTGATGCGGTTTTAATCGCCGATAGCGGCCGCGCCGCCGTTGTTGCAGTTCCAGCGCTGCGCCGCAACGGATTGCGGAATGCCAAGATATTGGGCACGGATTTATGGAATATCGACGGTTCGCTGGCCAGCAGCTCGCCCATTTATGGCGCTTGGTTCGCGAGTGTTTCTGACACATTATACAATCAATATGCGACCAAATATCGTGCCCGATACAATAAAGCTCCGCTGCGTTTGTCCAGCCTTGGCTATGATTCGGTTTTGCTGGTCGTGCGCGTCGCGCGCGACTGGCGTCCGGGCAGCAAGTTTCCGGTAACGCAGCTCATCGACCCTCAAGGCTTTATCGGCGTTGATGGAGCCTTCCGCTTCATGAACAACGGCCTGACGGAACGGATGCTGGAGGTGCAGGAAATTCAGGCAGGTAAGTTCGTGACCGTCGATGCTGCCCCGACGTCATTTGTGAAATGAGGGGGCGGGAGTTTCTGCACTTTTACAGCGCCCCCTCCGCTGCGACCGGCGAATGAATTCGTCGGTCGCGTACCCATCTATCTTCATTGAAAACCCAAAATCGTCTTCCTGTTGAAAACCCAAAATCGTCATCCTGAACTTGTTTCAGGATCTTAGTTTTCAACGTCGCAAATAAGACCCTGAAACAAGTTCAGGGTGACGAAGTGTGAAATTTCACAAACGGAGTTGGTGAGGGTATTCCGCGATTAAGTGAGCACGAACCTTTTAGATGCTTATAAAAAGAACAAAGCTCCACCCAAGCTTAATGGTTGCAATGTTCCCCATGCACATGGCCGCCGCCCAGTTTCCGGGCCTTTTCGATTTTCTTCAACACCATTTGCCGCTTCAGCCGCGACAGATGGTCGATGAATAATATACCCTCAAGATGGTCCATTTCGTGCTGAAGGCATGTGGCCATGAGATCGTCCATGGTTTCTTCATGCACCTTGCCATCCAGGTCTTGCCAGCGGGTGCGAATTTTGGCGGGGCGTTCGACTTCGGCATATTGGTCGGGTACCGACAGGCAACCTTCGTTATAAACCGAATGCTCTTCCGATGGATCAAGTATCTCGGGATTCACAAAGACGCGGGGGTTGCGGATACTTTCGCCGTCAGGGCCTTCATCCTGTAAATCGATGACCAGCAGCCGCTTGGGCACCCCGACCTGAATAGCGGCCAAGCCAATACCGGGGGCGGCGTACATGGTTTCAAACATGTCATCGACTAGTTTCTTCAGCTCCGCGTCAAAGCTTTCCACGCGTGTGGAGATGGTTTTCAGCCGCGGATCGGGCACTTCAAGAATAGGTAAGATGGCCATGGGTCGCAGATAGGCATGGCCGCGACATAAATCAACCGACCGGACGCCTCGCCCTTAACGCCTGCGCCAATGTCCCGTCATCGAGATAATCCAGTTCGCCGCCCACGGGCACGCCATGGGCCAATTGCGTCAGGCGGATGGCAAAGGATTCCAGCCGTTCGGCCAGATAATGGGCGGTCGTTTGCCCTTCCAGCGTAGCGTTCATGGCCAATACAACTTCATCCACACCGCCAGCCGCCACGCGGGCAATCAAGCTGTCAATATTCAGATCTTCTGGACGGACGCCATCCAGCGCAGAAAGTTTGCCCCCAAGGATATGATATTTTCCCGGAAACAGCCGTGACCGGTCAAGCGCCCACAAATCAGGCACATCTTCCACCACACAGATTGATCGTGTGTCGCGGCGCGGATCGACGCATATCCCGCACGGGTTTGTGGTATCGATATTTCCGCAAATATCGCACATCACCAATCGTTGCTCGACCTGTTCCAAGGCGCGCAATAGCGGCTGCAAAACGGTCTCGCGCTTTTTCATCAGGTGCAGGACAACGCGCCGGGCCGAGCGCGGACCAAGACCCGGTAGTTTCGACAGGGCTTGTGCCAATGCGTCTATTTCTTGCGATGCCATGCACCACGTCTTAGGGGGCTTTCAAACAAAGGAAAAGTCACGATGCGCCTTGCCTTTATGGGAACACCGGAATTTGCGGTTCCAAGCCTTGATGCCCTGGTCGCTGCGGGGCATGAGGTTGTAGCCGTCTATACCCAGCCGCCGCGCCCCGCCAACCGGGGCAAGAAGCTGACGCCATCGGCGGTACAGCAACGGGCTGTGGAACTTGGCTTGCCCGTGCGAAGCCCCCTGACGCTTCGCAACGCCGAAGCACAGGCGGAGTTTGCAGCGCTCAAGCTCGATGTCGCGGTCGTCGCGGCCTATGGCCTGATTTTGCCGCAAGCCGTTTTGGACGCACCGAAATTTGGCTGCCTCAACGTCCATGGCTCCCTGCTCCCGCGCTGGCGCGGGGCTGCGCCGGTGCAGCGTGCCATTTTAGCGGGCGACCGGACCACAGGCGTCATGGTCATGCAAATGGAGGCCGGCTTGGATACAGGTCCGGTTCGCGCAACAACCGAAATTGAAATTGGCAGCAAAACAACAGGCGAGTTGACCGCCGAACTCGCCGAACTCGGGGCAGAATTGATGGTCATCGTCTTGCAAGACATGGCAGCGCATCCGGCCATCGCGCAATCCGGCGAGGGTATTACCTATGCCGCCAAAATCGACAAGGCCGAAACCCGCCTCGATTTTTTGCAACCCGCCGAAGTGGTCGAACGCCAAATCCGTGCGTTCAACCCGGCCCCAGGCGCCTGGTTCGAATATGAAGGTGAGCGCTATCGCATATTGGAAGCAAAGGTCATTCCCGCACCGCCTGCACATCCCGGCGAAGTGTTGGATGATTGCCTCACCATAGCATGCGGCACGGATTCGATCAGCCCAAGCTTGATCCAACGCGCCGGAAAGCCTGCCATGCCGACTGCCGATCTGCTGCGCGGGAAGCCTATTGTACAGGGCACTATCCTCGCATGACCCGATTTGCGCTCACGATCGAATTTGACGGTGGCCCCTATATGGGCTGGCAATGGCAGGACCATGGACCTTCGGTGCAAGGGGCGATTGAGGAGGCCATCTTCAAAACAACCGGCGAAAGAACGCTCGTCTATAGCGCAGGCCGCACCGATGCCGGTGTGCATGCCTTGGGAATGCGAGCGCATGTTGATGTGGAAAAGCCCCTGCCCGCTTTCCGCCTGATGGAGGCGATTAACGCGCATTTGCGGCCACATCCCATCGCGATTCTGGCGTGTATAGAAGTCGATCCGGAATGGCATGCCCGTTACACCTGCATCGGTCGCGCTTATGAATATCGAATCTGTAACCGGCGTGCTTCGCTGACTTTGGAAAAGGGCCGGGTTTGGCGGATCGGGCCGGAACTGAATGCAGATGCCATGCACGATGCCGCGCAACTGCTGATCGGTTTGCATGATTTCACCACTTTCCGGTCCACGGCCTGCCAATCCGCCAGCCCGCTCAAAACCCTCGACCGTCTCAATGTGCGGCGCGAAGGCGATCATATCATTGTCGAAGCCGCAGCATTATCGTTCCTGCACCATCAGGTCCGCTCCATGGTCGGATGCCTAGCCGCAGTAGGACTAGGTCGCTGGACAGCGGACGATTTGAAAGCAGCGCTTGCCGCTCGAGATCGAAGCGCACTCGCCGAAAATGCGCCGCCGGAGGGTCTTTACTTTGTAGCCGCGCGTTACCCGTAATCGGCCATTAACCGGCCTGCATGTTTCTTCAACCGAAAAGCCCCGCCAACGATTTTTCCAGCATCACCAATTGCCACAAAAGCCGCCCGTTATTGACCCGCCCCGCAATGTGATCTTCGGCCGCTTTAGCAACGACATTACTGTCGAACAGATCCATTTGCGAAAAAATGCGGCTGGTTGAAAGCGCACGGGCGTCGTCCGCCAACGCCCCACGAAACCATTGATCAATCGGGGTCACAAACCCCATTTTCGGCCGATAGAGAATATCGTGTGGAAGGTGGCCTTCCATCGTCTTCTTCATCAACCATTTGCCCTGCCCGCCACGGATACGCATGCGATCGGGAAGGCTTGCGGCAAATTCCAACAGCCGGTGGTCCAATAACGGCTCGCGCGCTTCGAGGCCAACGGCCATGCTGGTGCGATCGACCTTCGTCAGGATATCGCCCGGAAGCCACATTTTCATATCGGCATATTGAGCCTGATCAAGGCCGCTTTGTGCGGGCGCCCTCGTCATCAGATTTTCCATATATGTTTCGCCGCGATATCCATCCAGCGCCCCACGCATATGCTGCGAATAAAGTCGGTGGCGCCGGTTCGCGCTGGTCAGACTGACGGCATCTGTATATCCTTCCGGACCGGTGCGGGCCAACGACAGCAGCGTTGTTTTTGCGCGCAACGGACGGGGTGCCCAATCTGCCTTCGGATAGAATTTACCTAGCGTACCGAACAGCGGACCGCGCACATTTTGCGGCAAAAGGCCACGCAATTGCTCTTCCTTGTGGTGGAACACATGCCGCCGATAGCCGGCAAGCGCCTCGTCTGCGCCATCGCCCGACAATGCAACGGTTACCTGCTCGCGTGCCAGTTCGCACACCCGATAAGTGGGCAATGCGGATGCATCTGCAAAGGGTTCGTCAAAATGATGGGCCAGCTTGTCAATCAGGCCGAAATCATCGGCGGCGACTTTGCGGCTGCGGTGGTCGGTTGCAAAACGGCGGGCGATGGTTTCGGCATATTCGCTTTCATCAAGCGCGCCGACATCGAAGCCGATGGAACAGGTCTTGATCGGCTGGCGCGAAGCTTCGGCCATCAGCGCGACGACGCTGCTGCTGTCGACACCGCCGGACAAAAATGCCCCCAACGGCACGTCCGCGACCATACGCGAAGTCACGCCCTGCCGCATGAGGCGCAGTAGTTCTTCGGATAGCTCGCCCTGACTGCCGCGAACCCGCTTGCTGAAATCCAAGTCCCAATATTGTGTCGGCGACGGAATGGCGTTGCCGAGTTGGAGCAGCAGATAGTGCCCGGCGGCGAGCTTTTTGACGCCACGCACGATGCAGCTATGGTCGGGCACATAACCGAAGGCGAGATAGTCATCGACTGCGGAAAGATCGATTTCGCGGCGCAATGCGGGGTGGGCCGTTAGCGCCTTGAGTTCCGACCCGAACAAGATGCTGCCGTCGGGAATTGCCGCGTAAAAGAGCGGTTTTACACCGAGACGATCCCGGGCGAGGAAGAGCTGTTTGGTGCGGGCATCGAAGATTGCAAAGACAAACATGCCGAGAAAATGCGAAACACAGGCCGGCCCCCAGTGGCGCCAGCCATGCAGGATGACTTCGCTGTCGCTTTGGGTGGCAAAGCTATAACCGGCTGCTTCCAATTCTTTCCGCAATTCCCGGAAATTATAGATTTCTCCGTTAAAGGTCAGGGACAGTGCGCCATCGTCCGAATGCATGGGCTGCGCCCCGCCCTCTAGATCAATGATCGACAAGCGCCGATGGCCCAGCCCGACCCCCGGTGCAGTCCATACACCCGAACCATCGGGTCCGCGGTGCGCGATAGCATCCGTCATCCGCTTTACCCGATCAGGGTCAACCGGCTTGGCCGTCTCGATATGAAAAATACCAGCAATGCCACACATGGGGGCGGTCCCTATCGCAATCCGGCGAAGCGGTCAGCCATTTTATCGATATCGCCCAAGGATTTGACAAAGGCGTCGATAGCAGGCCGGGGCGGCTGATTTCCAATCTGTTCCGCTGACACGATTATTGCCACCGCTTGCTGGTCCCCAGCCAAGAGGCGCGCCTGCAATGTCGCCAGTTTGATGCGGGGGCCCGAACCACTGGTGACGCCGTTCACACGATAAAAGCTCACCACTTCACGCGCTGCACCTTGCGTCTTGATACGTTCGGCTTTTCCATTGGGCGGTGCAGATGTGTTTGCGGTCCACGACCAGAAACCATCCGGATCAATGGCACCCTGGCCAAAGCCGACCAATTCGCGCCCTTCGCTTTGCCGATCATAAACCACGACAAAGAAATCTGCTTCTTGCCCTGCCTTGTTCCGATACCGCCCCGACAAATAATGGCTGCCACCGACGAAACGCGGGGTCCAGTGGACTGTGGGCGTGTAAGGAACTATGTCCCAGCCCTCCACCTGCGGTAATGCAATGCGCTCGGGCGTGGGGGAGGATTTGGTTGCGCTATAAGTCGACCATCCAAAAGGCAGCACGGCGATCACCATGATTGCAACAGCGGCGCGCAGATATGTGGTGGATCGCCCCACCGGTGTCTGAATCGCAGCTGGGTCAAAGGCGGGTGCATCCGCCTTCCGGTCAAAAAAGGGCCAACCTGCAGCCATTACCAGCGCGATGACGATGCCGAAAAATATCCACCCGTAAAAGACATGGTCAAAACTGGATGCGAACTCGTTGCTGCTGTGATGGGCAATAAAAATGGTGCCAAAGGCGCGAAGGCCGTTGGCCAGGATGGGTACGACAACACATGCCGCAAGAAAGGCGATCCGCCGAGGCCATTGGTTGAAACACAGATTGGCAACCAAAACGCCATAGGCAATCATTGCGATCAGGAATTTGACGCCAGAGCATGCCTCGGCGACACGAAAATAGCCCGTGGGGGTTGTGATAAATATCCCGTCTATGTGCGCCGGAATGCCGGTCCATCCCAGCAAGATCATACACATTTTCGCGGTCAGCGTTTGCAGTGCAGGTACTGCCTCTTCGCCAATGGGCACCAGAAAGAACATATAGAAAAGCGGGAATAGCAGGCCCCGTGCGACATTCGCACCCAATACAGCCGCCACGCTTCCCTGAAGCATCATGATCAGGCCTAACTGTCGTGCGACCGCCAATCCTGCGGCATCACCGAGTAACCAGCTGCCCGCGCCTACGGCACCATATAGCAAAGCCGGTGTCCACGGCTCGGGCTTCAGTTGGACGAGCAATTCTTTGCGCTGCAGCACCAGCCAACCGAGGATCGGCACGATCAAAAGGCAATGGTTGAAAGTGGAACTGTTCCACCAAATAGCCACCATATCCGCCGTGTCGCGCCAGAAAAGCAGAAGCAAAGCAGCCCAAAGTGCCGCGAGGTACTGAAGGGGGCGATGCCATTGATCAGCAAAATCGGTCAGAGCGGGGGTGTGTTCTTCTTCCGCCTCGGCTGGGACGGTTTCAGGAAGAATTTCCTCGTCCGGATTGTCCGGCGGCACAGCGTCGCTCATTGCGGGTCATCCGTGCCAAGGCCCATCAGGCGATCAAGGGGTGCGAGCTGGCTGCGCCATCCATAATGGGCCATAACATGCGCGCGCGCGGCCTTTCCTATCGAGAGACCTGAACTGGGTTCGGCCAGCAAGGTGCAAACACGCGCGGCCTCCGCGCCGACATTCTCTTCCACGAAAAAATGCTGCCCATGTTCGGCGTCAATGCCTTCGGCTGCAGCCGGTGAAGCGACAACCGGCTTCGCCATGGCCATCGCTTCGAGCACCTTATTCTGAATACCCCTTGCAATACGCAGTGGGGCAACAACCACATCCGCCGCGGCAAGCCATGACCGCACGTCCTCTACCGCGCCTGTGACCTGTACACCCGGCAACATCGACAGATCGGAAACCGCCTGGTTCGGGTTACGCCCTACAATCGCAAAGGTGGCTTCGGGATGCTGCGCGCTAATTACAGGCATGGCGTTCTGTGCAAAATCCGAAACGGCTTCGATGTTGGGCCGGTAATCCATCTGGCCGGTGAAGACGATCAACGGATCGGGAAAGGGTGGGTGCAGTTTTTTGAAATGCCCATCGGGATCATAGAAAGCGGTGTCGATCCCGTTGCCCAACGCCATTACTATGCTGGTCGCAGTGCGCCGTTGGAACAATGCCGCCTCCGCCTCGCTCACCAACAGGCTGGCATTGGCGCGTGCCGCGATTTCGGTCTCGAACCTGCCCAGCACTCGCCCTTCGCGCCTGTTCACCCAGCGCATGAAGGCATGCCCCTCTTCGGCGTAGCTTTCAAATTTGGCGCTATCGACGTCGACAAAGTCCATGATGAAGCGGCCAGCAAAATCGTTAGGCACATATTGCGCCATCTGTCCTGAAAAGCAGAAAATATGGCTGATCCGGCCAGACGCGATCCGCGCATCGACCCAGTTTTGCATCGTCCGGCTGGCAAAGCTTTGCACCGATATGGGCCGTCCGGTGAACAGCCCTTCCAATCCCGCCTGCCAATGGGGCTTGTCGCGTAGTTCGACATGGCGGGAGGCCACAAGTCCATCCATCGCCTCTGCAAAGCCCATGTCGCGTTCATCATCGGCAAAGGTTCCGACATGAACCGGTGCCATTTCGCACAGCCGTTTCAATATGTGGTGCGACCGGATTTTATCGCCCCGGTCGGCTGGCCAAGGAATGCGGTGGGCGAGAAAAAGGATCTCGCGCATCAACCTAATCCTTTGGCAATCCATGGCCCCAGATAGTTGGCAACGGGCAAGGGCAGTTTTTGCCAGAGCGCAATCTGCGCCCGATATTTTGGGCTATTGGGGTTGATATCGCGCGGTTCCTGACCATCAGCGGTATGTATGGCATAGGCCATTGGCTCGGGATCAAAGCCCCAGTTTTTCTTGAAATGATAGGCCCCTGAATCCGTCTTTGACCGGCCAAAATCGAAATGGGTGCAGCCACGGCAGCGCGCGTGATCCATCAAGGCGTAATACATGACGTCATTCGCCCGCAACCGTCGCGCATCCCATACGCCGCCGCCCCAATAGGGCATGACAACGCCCTTATGATACAGGCTAAAAACGCTGGCGACGGGCTGTCCTTCGTGCAGCACGGTTAGTATGTCCGCATCCTCGCCGAAGCGTTGCAGGACCGCAGCCATCAATCCCTTGGGATATACCGGCGTGCCCAAATTACGAACACTCTCCGCATAAACCCCATAATGCCAGTCCAGATCCCGCGCGGTGCGACCGGTGACCACGGTCAAGCCATTATCCAGACCTTTCCGCACTTCGGCACGTTGCTTGCGCGGTATCGCCAAAAGCTCGGCTTCACTGTCCGCCTGTAATGGTTTCAGGAAATTCGCGTGCGAATCCCGCTTTTCGATCCAGCCGCACCCCGGCATCGATCCGCCGCGCAGTTCGACCGTGGGGCAACTCCACCGTTCAGCGAGACCACAAATTTCGGCCGCCAACCGCCGTGTTGCTGCCGCACTATTCGATAAGATGCCGCCTCCTACTGCAAATGCGGACGATACCAGCGCGCGTCCGAAAAGCGGTGAGTGGACGAGATGGAATGGCAGGATTGCCGCAATGTCCCCTGCCCGCTCGGCGATCAGGCAATGCGCCCTCTGGCCCGTTGCTTCCTCGATAGCCAAAAGCCAGTTGGGTCGGTGAAACGGTAACCCTTCGGCCTGTGCCAGCACCCATGCATCAAGGCGTGAAATTTCATCCGCGTCATTGAGATCAGCGATCCGCACAGCAAGCCTGGATCGCAACAGCGGGGCGTTCATGCCGCGAGCCTTGCTTTTTCGCGGGCGACAACGCTGTCCAGCCGCTCCCATTGGAAATCCTGCGGCAAGCGGCGCAATTTGGCAGCCATCACGTCCAGCTTGGAATAGTGCCGGATTTTCGACTTGAGCGGTGCGTTCGCGACCCGTGGCTGTTCGGGATCAATTTCCCACGGATGGAAATAGATAACCGCCGGACGTCCATCCCGCTCGTTGACCTGATGGATCGCCCATCGCGAAAAGGCGTAAGGTAACAGGCGAAAGAAACCTCCACCGCCAGCCGCAAGGCGCTTTGGTCCAAGCTCCGCCGTCGTGACCGGTATTTCCAGAAAATCACTGCCCGTAACGGGGCGAAAGGCAAAGCGCGGGGCCTCGGCCCAGCCATAATGGTCGTGCTTGATCGGGGCGACGCTGGAGGAATAAGCATAGCCCTGCTCGGCCAAAACTTCATGCGCCCATGGCGTGCGCTGGTCGATGGAAAAGCTGGGGGCACGATAGCCTGTAACGGCGACTCCAGCTGCATCCTCGATCAATGTACGCGACCGGATGAGGTCGGCGGCAAATTGTTCCGGAGTAAAGGTGAACACTCGGTCGTGACCGTAACCATGGCTGGCAATTTCATGTCCATTTGCAACAATGCGACGGATCAAGGCGGGATAGCGCTCGGCCACCCAGCCCAGCGTAAAGAAGGTTGCCTTTACGCCCGCATCGTCGAACAATTCCAACACCAGATCGGTATTGCGCTCGACCCTGCACTCACGCGAATCCCAACTGCTCCGGTCGATGACGGTTTCAAACGCCCCGACCTGAAACCAGTCTTCAACATCCACAGAGAGCGCGTTAAGCAACGGGTTTCTATTCCTTCATTATCGCGCATCGTTCTTGCGATTAAGCGGCACGGCTGTTTTGTATGAATCGCGATTCAAGGCTGCTTTCGCGGTCCATCCAGTCAATCATCATCGACAATACCCTGCGAAGCGCAGCCTCTTGTTCGGCCACACGTTGTTCGAGCGAAGCGACTCGCAAAACCAACACGTCGACATCGGCATTGGACAGCGGCGATGCGACTGGTTCTGCGGCCGGCTGGACGATTGGCTCGGCCACAGGTTCGGCCATCGGCTCAACGGAAGACTCCTTCACAGTCGCGACCGCGACAGGTTTCAGAAATTCCTTTTCCACCGGCGCGTGGGAAGACATGGGGGCTCCATATTCAAAAGGCTTGCCTGCCATATCGGCGATAACAGCTGCGACCATCTCGCTATCAAGCACATCAACCTGTTCCACCGCACCCATCAACATGACGCGATTCATCAATGTATTCAGCTTGCGTGGTACGCCTGCCGTTTCGGCAAAAAGCGCTGCATAGGCATCTGGCGTAATTTGCGGGCGGCCATTCCAGCCGGCCCGGCCAAGGCGGTGGACGATATAGGGTTCAACCTCATTGGCGTCCATCGGGTCAAGATGATGGGTGGCGATGACACGCTGGCGCAGCTGTTCCAGTTCGGGCGCTTCGCGAACGAGATCGCGAAATTCGGGTTGGCCCAAAAGAAATATCTGCAACAGCGCCGAAGAACCAAGCTGGAAATTCGACAGCATCCGCAATTCTTCAAGTGCATCGACCGACAAATTCTGGGCCTCATCTACGATCAGCAGGCAACGGCGGCCGCTGCGCGCCTCGGCATGAAGAAAGTTTTCGATGCTTTTCAATGTCGAAGCTTTGTCCAGCCCGCGCGTATCAATTCCGAAGGATTCAGCCGTCATGTGGACCATATCAAGGCCATCAAGCTGACTGGTGACAATCGTCGCCGCCGTCAGCCTGAATTTATCGACGCTTTGCATCAAATGGCTGACCAGCGTGGATTTGCCAGCGCCAACCTCGCCCGTGATGACAATAAATCCTTCGCCCTGCGCCAAACCATAGCCCAGATAGGACAGGGCTTTACGATGGGTTGCGCTTTCGAAATAATAATCCGGATCAGGCGTGAGCTGGAATGGTCTTCCGGTCAGTTGATAAAATTGATCGTACATCCTGTTGCCCCTTAAAAACTATACCGCAAGCCGAGCAGTGCCGACGCCGTTAGCTCGCTGTCGAAATCCTCTTGCCTAAAACTATCCAGGCCCACTGCCGCGCTGGCGGACAGGCCGCGTACAATCTGCCGATATAACGCGGCATTTGCCCCAGTTTGCAAAACATCGGCGGCACTTGCAAACCCTGAATCGAAATAGTTCGCATATATATTTGATTCAAAACGGGTACGTCGATCAATGGCCCGTCCCAAATAGGCGACGGCAAAATAATTTTCGTCGGTTATGCCGTTAATCTGTGCCTGCGCGCCCAGCAGGGATGCGATGAATTTGCGGCGATTATATCCCACCGCAACGCCGCTGTCCCAACCGCTGATCGTCCCGCTCATCGAGGCCGTAATTCCACGTTGGCGAAATGCCGCCGACGATGCGTTTTGCAAGGCGTCGTTCAGGCAGAATCCACCTGACTGGCCAAAGGCACAGCCAGAAATGTCGCCCGAAATCGGGTTTCGTGTACTGCGAAATTGCGTCGGCAACGCGGCCAGATTATCATTGAGCAGCCCCCCGAAGCCAGAAATTGTGTCATAGACAGACACGTTCACCGCCCAATCACGGCCCGGTTGATAGCTCAAACTGCCCAGATAAATGTCCGAACCATAGCGGCGGCCATAGCGCGCCTCGACCGAGGTGCGCGGGCTTGGCCGCCATAAGACGCCGACGTCCCAGATTAACCCGTCTTGCCGATACGCAATCAACCGGGGGGATGCGCTGTCTTTCACAAGGCGCCCGTCGCTGCCGACAATTGGAACCCCGCCTGCATCACGCAGGGCATCGCGTTCGGAAATTTCGATATCTTCATAACCGACGCCGCCTACCACCGCCAGCGTTGGAGATACCGGCACGGTCAAATCGGCCCGGACATATTTGCCGTCGAACCTGTTGTCGAGCTGGCCGGCATCCTCGCGTTGCCAGCTGCCGCTTATTGCCCAGCCAAAGGGCAAATCGCCGGGCTGCATCCCGACAGAAGCGGTTGCCAATTGGCTGAAACTGTCATCAAACTGGTCGAACCGTTGCTGACCGGCCGGAAGGACGACGACGTCCGCGCTTTCGACCTTTGTGTAGCCTGCGCGATAGGCGGCATTGATGCTGAGACTGCCAGCCTGCGTTGCAAATGTGGGGCCGCCAAAAACCGAATAGACTTGCGTAACATTGTCAGGATTGCCGACAAGATTGGTCGGTGCCGCGCCGCGTCCGTCGACACGGGTGCGGGCCGCGATTCCACCTGCCTCGAGGCTGAAATCACGCGACAATGCCAGCGAACCGCGGGCCAGACCTGTAATGATATCCTGATCGTCAATGCCATTATCGTAACCGATCAACCGTTCGTAACGGACGCTGATCTGGCCCTCTGCCTGCCGGGTTGCGACCGAGGCGTCGACGCCGGCGGCCACAGTTGAATAGGTTAACACTTCACCGCCACTTTTGAGGTCGGCAACAAGCACTTGCTGCGCCACGATATAAGGGGTGATTTCCACTCGTGGTCCCGCGCGTTTCTGGCCGCGACCCTGCTTTTTGGCGGGTGCGGCATCCTGGGATACCGGTTCCGAACTGGCGTCGGCATCGTCGATCGGCGACCAGTCCGATTCAATCTGCTGCGCCATAACCGGTGCGGGCACCAACGCCACCACCGCCAGCATTGCCAAAGATATAACAGACTTCTTCATTAGGAGGCTCCATACCCATAATAATTGCCGAACTTGCGCCCGGTCGGAGAAAATTTGGTGCGGTTCAGTAAAAGCTGGATGTGTTCGCACCCGCTCAATAGGCCAAGCGCATCGCGCAGGGCGCTGTCGGTGGTCACGTCGGCATGGACGATCATCAAAATCTGCCCGACATGCAGGGCCAGCACCGATGCTGGCGACGCCGCCAATGCCGGCGGGGAATCGAAAATGATGATGCGTGACGGATCATTGCGGGTCAGTTGATCGATGATTTCAGCCGTGCGTGCAGCAGCAAGATATTCGGTATCCTGATTGGTCTGGCTGCCTGCGGGCAGGATGGAAAGCCCATCGATGTCAGTTTGCAGGACCAATGATTCCGCATCGCAGGCAGGGTCCGCAAGCGCGTCCATAAAGCCCCGATGTCTTTCGATACCAAGAGTGGATAGAATACTGGGCTTGGCAAAGTCCGCATCGACCAGCAGGACGCGATTGTCTTTTTCGCTGGCCATCGACAGCGCAAGATTCAGCGCGCAATAGGTTTTGCCTTCATCCGGGTTTGCCGAACAGACAAGTATGCGCTCACCATGCGGCAATGCATCGACCCCCTTTCCCCCGCGCGCCGCCAGAAGAAGCTGACGCTTTACAATACGGAATTCTTCGGAAAGTCCCGTGACCGGGCCGTCAGGTACAATGAAGTTATGCGACACCAACCGTTCACGGCTGATCGCGACTTGCGTCCTGCTGACCGGTGCAGGGGCCATCGCCGGGCGAGGGGACGCAGCGACTGGAACTTGTCCTTCGACCGGTGCCGGAATGGGGATCGGGCCGTGGCCACCCCGCAATGCCGCGCCAAAATCAAATAATTCCGACGCCCGTTCCAGCAGCGACCCCGACGATTTGATAGAGCTATGCTTGTTCATGCTGTCCGATCCTTCAAGCCGTCAGTCCGCGCTGCACAAATTCCGCAACCAAAAGCAGCGCAAAAACACCGACAAGTCCGCCGGATGCGCCGTAAAACAGCTTCATTTTCTGTTTGCGCTGCTCGCGCTCTTCAACGCCCAACATTTGCGAGATCGATCCGATAACCGGCAAGCCGCTTGCCCTTTCCAATTTCGCCGCAGTCGGGAAACTGGTTTGCAAATGGCCGAGCGCAAAGGCGGCACCGATGCCCGCACCTATGCCTGCGATCAGGACCGCAGCCAACAAAAGCGGCCGGTTCGGTACCGCAGGAACATTTGACAGTGACGGTTCTTTTACGACCCGGAACTGCACCGCATCGGTTTGCGTTTCCACCTGTCCGCGTAAACGGATCTGGTCGCGCTCGGTGATCAGCTTGTCATATTGCGCTTTCAGCACTTCATAATCGCGATTGATCCGCTGATATTCTGCGGCAACGCCGGGCTCAGCGGTTTGTTTCGCGGCAAGCTCTGCCATGTCGGACTGAAGCGCGCTTTTGCGCGCCTGCAGGGCAGAAACAGACGCCTCACGTTCGGCGCGCATGGATTGTAAGGAGCTGTAGGCGGGATTGGGCGTGCGATATCCACCACCGGCTGCACCGCCGCCTTGTGAACGTAAATTCGCAATCTGGTTGCGAATTGCCACAACGTCGGGATGGTTGTCCGTAAAACCCCGGGCCCGCATCGACGCCAGCTCACCTTGCGCCTGACCCAGCGCAGTGGGTGAGCCGCCACCTGCGATAGTCGTGTTCAACGTCGCAGGTGTTCCGGCCAATTGTCCGTTCAACGCAGCCAGCGCGCTGCGGGCCTGAATGAGTTGCGAGTCAATCTGACTCAGTTCCGCCCGTGATGCTTCCATGCGTTGCGACACAGAGCCCACACCGGGCAAAAGACCCAGATTTTGTGTTTCATATGCAACCCGCTTCGCCTCGGCATTGGCAAGTTCCTTTTGCCGTCCTTCAATCTGGGCATCAAGGAAGCGCAAGGTCTGGCTCGTCGTTTTGCGGTCACCGGCAATATTATCTTCTTCGGCAACATCGATCAGTTTTTGCACCACATCGCGGGCCAGTTTACCACTTGGCAATTTGGCGCTTATTGCAAAAAAATCGTCCTGTTCAGCCTTCACCTCGATATTGGCGCGCAGGCCTTCGATCTTGCCGGCCAATTCCTGATCGGTCGCCACAGATGCGCCCAGATCGGTTCCGCGAACAACTTTTGCCAGATTTTCCGATGAAATCAGCGTCTGGGTCAATTGCTGGATGTTACGGCGCTGGTCTTGAGGCGGCAAGCCAACCTGATCGGATAATATGGATTGGGTGCGGACCTGAATCTGCGCTTTGGATTCATATTTATTGGGGATCATCGCAATGACGAGCCAGCCCAAGATACAGGCACCCCACGCCACCGCCAATGCCAGCCAGCGGCGGTTCCACACGCTGTGAACGGCAATCCGGAATTCGTCGTAGAGCGAGTTCATAGCTCAGAACATGCTTTCTGGAATGATGATGACATCACCTGGTTCGAGCAGCACATTGGCTTTGCTATCCCCCCGTTTGAGCAAATCGCCCAGCCGAAGCGAATATTCCTTTTGCGCCCCTGTGCCTTTGTTATGGCGGATCAGACGGGCCTTATTTCCTGCGGCATATTCCGAAAGGCCGCCCACGGCGATCATCGCATCCAGGACGGTCATATTGGCTCTATAGGGAATAGAGGCTGGCTTTTCCGTTGCGCCAACAATGCGGACCTGTTGCGACGTCGTGCCGGCAAATTCGTTGACGATGACCGATACAATCGGGTCATTGATATATTGCGAAAGCTGTAACTTGATATCCTGCGCCAGCATTGTGGGTGTTTTGCCGACCGCGGGCATATCGGTAATCAGCGGCGTTGTTATACGCCCGTCCGGGCGGACCTGGACTTTTGCGCCAAGCTCAGGATTGCGCCATACAAAAACGGTTAACTGGTCGAGCGGACCGATCAAATAATCCTCACCCGGACCTTCGCGAACCGAGACAGTCGGCGCCTGCGGTAATTCAGGACCACCAGAAACAGAAGTACAACCAGTTACTACAGTCGCCAGCGCACCCAGTGCCAGCATCATGTTGATTTTCAATGACTTCTTCATGCCCAGCCCTTCTGAAGCTGCGACGAATCAAATGGTCACGCCCCCATTGGCGGACTTGCAACTGTCACAGCTTGGACTTTGCTATGGACAAAAAGGGTGAACAGACCGTTAGGATTTGGGTCAGGACCTAGTAAAATCAGGCGCAAGTCGTAAAAGCTGCCTCGCTTCTTAACCTCAATCCAACGCAGCCATCGCCAATTTGGCGGCAGTCGAAAGATCTTGCATGGCCCTTGCCCAGGGTCCATGTCCATGACTGATCCGCGCCACGCCCAACCCGGCCAGCGTCTTGATATCCGGAATACCATCCCCCACCAAAATGTTCACCGGCAATGGCGATTTTGAGCACAAATAGCCGATTAAAGATTCATCGGCGATGAAAGGAACAAAAAGACTATTCGCCCCTGAATCTGCGAAGGATTCCGCCCGTACCAGCACTTTTTCAACCAATGCCAAATCGTGATGCTCTTTGGGCGTGACAATGAACAAGTCCGCCCGGGCATTTATCCATATGCCAGAGGCCGCAGCGGCCTTTATCCTAGCGCAGGCTATATCGATATCAAAAAGCTCCCTTGTCACAGGATCCTTATCTTCAATGTTGATACCGACGGCACCAGCCTTTGCGACTTTCTCCACCATTTGCCCGACCTGGGCAGCATCCACACCATATCCGGCTTCAAAATCGAGCGTAACGGGCAAATCCGTTACGGTTAGAATCTGCGCGAGATTAGCGAAAACCAAATCGACAGGAAAAGTTTCACCATCCTTATATCCATGGGCGCAGGCGACACCCCAGCTGCCTGTCGCGATTGCACTGGCACCGGCGTCGGCAACGGCCTTGGCACTGCCTGCATCCCAGATATTGTACAATATCAAGGGATCGCCTTCGACATGAAGATCGCCAAAAGCTCTTACTTTATCCCTCATACTGCATTCCTTTCTGCCCGAAGCAATTTTTCTTTCCTATCCAAGCCATAAGCATAGCCACCCAGGCTACCGTCGGTGCGGATCACGCGATGGCAAGGAATGAGCACGGCGACATTATTAGCGCCATTTGCACTTCCGGCTGCACGCACGGCCTTGGGCTTGCCGACGGCTGCGGCGATCTCGGCATATGTCCGGGTTTCGCCTGTTGGAATACGCTGCAATTCCTTCCACACGGCCTGCTGGAAAACCGTTCCAGCGATATCAAGCGGCAGTTCGGGCATATTTGCAGGATTTTCAACGGCAGCAACTGCCCCGTTTACAAGCTCGGCCAGCGCGTCGCCGCCCTGCTCGATTGTCGCGGCAGGAAAGCGCCTTTGAAGTTCCGTTTCGTCTTCATCAAAAGAGAGTCGGCAAATGCCCTTATCCGTTGCTGCGACCAGCATGCTGCCGAGTGACGTCTCTACGACAGCCCATCGGATAACCGCCCCCGCCCCGCCATTTTTCCACGCGCTTGGTGTCATTCCTAATCGTCCCTTAGTTGCGGCATAAAAGCGGCTAGGCCCGGAATAGCCCGCATCATAAATCGCATCAGTCACCCGGCCATTTGCGGCAAGTGCCTCTTCTGCGCGCCCTGCCCGCAACCCGCGTGCATATTCGGCAGGCGTGACGCCCGTTGCGCGCTTGAAGAGGCGGTGGAAATGATGCGGCGCATAGCCGACAGCGGCGGCAAGCTGTTCCAAGCCCATCGGTTCTTCTGCCGCCAACAATTTGAGTGCACTGACAACGGCGACGTCGTCACGCGCAATGTCATCGGGACGGCAGCGCAAACATGCACGATAGCCAGCTGCCTTTGCCTCAGCCGCCGTTGCATAAAAGCAGACATTCTCGCGCTTGGGGTGTCGCACTGGACAACTCGGCTTGCAGTAAATTCCAGTCGTTTTGACGGCACCGACAAATTGCCCGTCATGGGTGCGATCGCGCGCAAGAAATGCTCTCCATGCGAAGTCGGCATCAATGGCTTTTGCCTTAGCCATTTTCCGCTTTCCTTCTTTTCTGGTTCAGAAATTCTTCCATCCTCAAACCCTCTCGATCCGCGCCGAAAAGCAGCCATGCGCGGCATTATGCGCGTGAATGTAAGCGATTTCATCTTGGGCGAAAAGCTCCCTGATTTTTTCATCTGCCTGCCCGGGCAATGCAAGAGCGGCATTGCGAAGCATTCCATCGCTATCAAACGCCCGGAAAGCCATCGGACGACCTTCGAATACCGGAGGCGTTTCATCGCTAAATTCAGCAGCCTTTTCGGCTGCCTTGCGAACATATATGGCATAGGCCGACTTATAAGGTGTCGCCACATCATGGCTAAGATGGTTGAGCAATATCAACTCCTCGCCTGCCTTGGCATCCTCCAGACTGACCCGGCACGGCCAGCCCTTATCGGCAGCGGCGGTCACGCGTAACGCGCCTCTTTCGGCTAGCGCCGCATCATTCATGTCGAACAATTCCGCGAAGGGCTCACGGTCCAAACCTGTAATTCGATAGCTCATATTCCGGCTCCTTGTTTGTTGGATCCCAGAATAGATGCCGCATTCGACGACGGCTTCCCGAAACTTGCGTTCAAAGCAGATTAGCCGCCACAGGCCCTAAACAGGGCCAATGTCCGTTCGCGGGCCAGATCAGCGCTCGGTTCGTGATAATCCTTTCGCCGGTCGGAATTGAAACCGTGATTTGCGTCATAGACAAAAATCTGCGCGGTCGGATGGTCTTTGGCGATCAGCGCTTCGACCCCCTCCATAGGAATGCCCTGATCGAAACGGCCGAAATGTGCAATGGTGGCGCATTTCGGTGCCTTGTCGGCGTAAAGCGTTGGGATCAGGCTGCCATAATAGCAGGATGCGGCGGCCAGATCTTCGCTAATCCCTGCCATCGCCCAGGCGACGGAACCGCCATAACAATAGCCAGTGATGAATACCGGCCCTGTGTCCTTCAGCGCGTCAATGCAGACCTTCGCATCGTCCAGGCTTTTCACAAAGGGATGCAGTTCACGTGCGAGTTGAACAGCTCGTTCAAAGTCGGGGCCGGTATATTCCGCTTCAAATCCGGGATGTTCGCGGTCGAATATTGATGGCGAAAGCACTTCATATCCATCCGCCGCATATTCATCGCACAACTCGCGGATGTGGTCGGTGACGCCGAAAATCTCCTGCACCAGAACCAAACCGCCGCGGCGCTCGCCTTCCGGTTCGGCATGATAGACAGCGATTTCAGCGCCGTCGTCCATCGTCATGCGAATCATTTTGCCCATATGGTGCTCCTCTTCTCCCCCTACATTGCGCGTTGGGCATACCCTTGAAAAGAGGGTGACCTATGGAAAGGCGCTGACAACAGGGAGTTTCTGGAAATCCCCATCTTGCATCGCAACAAAACCCCTGCTAGGCGCGCGTCGACTTCAGTGAAAGGGTGACCTTTCTGCCCGGTCAGCACATATTCTCAGTCTCACATTCGAGGACTTTTACGCGTGGATAATTCCGGCGGCACAATCGCTAATATTCAAGCCAGTTTAGCTGGCCGTTACGCGACGGCACTGTTTGAGCTGGCGCGCGATTCAAAGGCCATTGATGCTGTCGAAAAAAGCATGTCGGCAGTGGCAAATGCCGTCGGCGAATCGGGAGATTTAAAGGCGCTGACCACCAACCCTGTTCTGACCCGCGCCGATGCCAAAAAGGCGATCGCGGCCGTCGCCAAGGCGATGAAGCTGGATCCGCTGTCGGCAAAGACGTTAGGCGTTCTCGCCGATAACCGTCGGCTCGGCGAAACCGTTGCCGTTGCGCGCGCCTTTTCGGCACTGGCTGCATCGCATCGCGGTGAAGTGACCGCAGAGGTTACCTCGGCCCATGCTCTAAGCGCGGCGCAAGCAAAGTCGCTATCGGCAAAGCTCAAGGCCCGCGTCGGAAGCGACGTTGCCATTCAAACCAAGGTCGATCCCTCCCTTTTGGGTGGCCTGACTGTCCGTATCGGCAGCCAGATGATCGACAATTCAATCAAAACCCGTCTCAACACCCTCGCAGCTGCGATGAAAGGCTAAGTACAGATCATGGATATCCGTGCCGCAGAAATCTCAAAGGTCATCAAGGACCAGATCGCCAATTTCGGCACCGAAGCCCAGGTTTCGGAAGTCGGCAGCGTGCTGTCGGTCGGTGACGGTATCGCCCGTATCCACGGGCTCGACAATGTGCAGGCTGGTGAGATGGTCGAGTTTGCCAACGGCATTCAGGGCATGGCCCTGAACCTCGAAGCGGACAATGTCGGTGTTGTTATTTTCGGCACAGATAGCGAAATCCGCGAAGGCGACGTTGTAAAGCGGACCGGCACCATTGTGGACGTTCCTGTCGGCAAGGAACTGCTCGGTCGCGTTGTAGATGGCCTCGGCAACCCAATCGACGGCAAGGGCCCACTCAAAACGACCCAGCGCAGCCGCGTTGAAGTCAAGGCCCCCGGCATCATCCCGCGCCAGTCGGTTTCGGAACCTGTCCAGACCGGCCTCAAGGCGCTCGACGCTCTCGTCCCTGTTGGCCGTGGCCAGCGCGAGCTGATCATCGGTGACCGGCAAACGGGTAAAACGGCGGTCGCCATCGACACCTTCATCAACCAGAAGGAAGTCAACAAGGGCACCGACGAATCGAAGAAGCTGTATTGCATCTACGTCGCCGTCGGCCAGAAGCGTTCAACCGTGGCGCAGATCGTCCGCGCGTTGGAAGAACAAGGCGCGATGGAATATTCGATCGTTGTCGCTGCAACCGCATCCGAGCCTGCCCCGCTGCAATATCTCGCGCCTTACACCGGCGTCGCGATGGGCGAATATTTCCGTGACAATGGCATGCACGCCGTCATCGTCTATGACGATTTGTCGAAGCAGGCCGTTGCCTATCGCCAGATGTCGTTGCTGCTGCGTCGTCCTCCCGGCCGTGAAGCCTATCCCGGCGACGTTTTCTATCTGCACAGCCGCTTGCTTGAGCGCGCCGCAAAGATGTCCGACGCCAATGGCGGCGGTTCGCTGACCGCATTGCCGATCATCGAAACGCAGGCCGGCGACGTGTCGGCTTACATTCCGACCAACGTGATTTCGATCACCGACGGCCAGATCTTCCTCGAAACCGACCTGTTCTTCCAGGGCATCCGTCCTGCAATTAACGTCGGCCTCTCGGTCAGCCGCGTTGGTTCGGCCGCACAGACCAAGGCGATGAAGAAGGTGTCGGGTTCGATCAAGCTGGAACTCGCGCAGTATCGCGAAATGGCTGCCTTCGCGCAGTTCGGTTCGGACCTTGACGCCTCGACCCAGAAGCTTCTGAACCGTGGTGCGCGTTTGACCGAACTGCTGAAGCAGAAGCAGTTCAGCCCGCTTCCCTTCGAAGAGCAGACCGCGTCGATCTTTGCTGGCACCAACGGCTATCTCGACAGCATCGCGGTGACCGACGTCACCCGCTATGAAGAAGCCATGCTCGCCGACCTGCGCGCCAACCACGCAGATGTCCTGAAAGGCATCCGCGACAGCCGCGACTTCAGCGACGACAGCAAGAAGGCGCTTGTTGCTGCACTCGACAAGTTCACGAAAAACTTCGCGTAATCGACCGGAAACGGAGCAGACACACCCGTCAGAACCAAACACACACACCCGTCATGCTGAACTTGTTTCAGCATCTTAATTAAGGCCCTGAAACAAGTTCAGGGTGACGGCAGAGGAAAAAATAGATGGCGTCTCTTAAGGCCCTCAAAATGCGGATCAACTCGGTCAAGTCGACCCAGAAGATCACCAAGGCGATGAAGATGGTCGCCGCTGCCAAGCTGCGCCGTGCGACGGAAGCGGCGCAGGCATCGCGGCCCTATGCGGAACGACTCGAAGCCGTGGTTTCCAGCATCGCATCGAAGGTCACCGTCGGTCCGCAATCGCCAAGATTACTGGCAGGCACCGGTAAGGACGATGTCCATTTGCTCGTAGTCGCGACCTCGGACAAAGGTCTGGCCGGTGCGTTCAACACCAACATCGTCCGTCTGGCCCGCAAAAAGGCCGAAGAGCTTCGTGCCGCTGGCAAGACCGTCAAATTCTACACCATCGGCAAGAAGGGCAAGGACCAGCTCGCTCGGACCTTCCGCAACGACATCATCCACAGCATTGAACCCGGAGATCTCGGCAAACTCAGCTTTACCGATGTGCAAGGCTGGGGCGAAGACCTGACCGCGCGTTTCGAGGCGGGCGAGTTTGACGTCGCGCATTTGCTGTTTTCGAAATTCGTCACTGTGTTGACGCAGGAGCCGACCGCCATCCAGTTGATGCCGGTTGCGGTCGCGACCGATGGCAGCGTGCCAAGCGTCGGCGCATCGGTCGAATATGAACCCGACGAGGAAGAAATCCTCGCCGACCTGCTGCCACGCAACGTGTCGGTTCAGTTGCTGCGCGCCAACCGCGAAAATGCGGCATCGGAACAGGGTTCCAAGATGACCGCAATGGACAACGCCACGCGCAACGCTGGCGACATGATCAACAAGCTGACGATCCAGTATAACCGGACCCGTCAGGCAGCGATTACCACCGAACTTATTGAAATCATCGCGGGCGCAGAAGCGCTCTAACGACATCCCAAGGCAAGGAAGAAGCAAATGGCAACCGCCCCGAAGAAAACCGCCGCTCCCAAGGCCGCCGCTGCACCAAAGGCAGCCGCCACTAAGGCACCCGTAAAGAAAGCTGCTGCACCGAAGGCTGCAAGCAAGGCCCCAGCCCCCAAGGCTGGCTCAGGCCAGACCAAGACCAACGTCGTGGGCGCAACCGGCCGCATTTCGCAGGTCATCGGCGCTGTTGTTGACGTGTCCTTCACCGGTACTTTGCCCGCCATTCTTTCGGCGCTTGAAACCGATAACAATGGCAACCGCCTCGTTCTCGAAGTCGCGCAGCATCTTGGCGAAAACACCGTTCGCACCATTGCTATGGACGCAACCGAAGGTTTGACCCGTGGTCAGCCCGTTCGCGACACCGGTGCACAGATTTCGGTGCCCGTTGGCCCCATGACCCTAGGCCGCATCATGAACGTGATCGGTGAGCCGATCGACGAGCGTGGCCCCGTAGGCGCTGCAAAGTCGAACCCCATTCACGCAGAAGCACCTCTGTTCACCGACCAGTCGACCGAGGCAGAAATTCTCGTCACCGGCATTAAGGTTATCGACTTGCTCGCACCATATGCAAAGGGCGGCAAGATCGGTCTGTTCGGCGGCGCTGGCGTTGGCAAGACCGTTCTTATTCAGGAACTGATCAACAACATCGCGAAAGGCCATGGCGGCGTTTCGGTGTTCGCGGGCGTCGGTGAACGCACCCGCGAAGGGAACGACCTTTACCACGAATTCCTCGACGCTGGCGTTATCGCCAAGGACGCCGACGGTAACCCGACCCCAGAAGGCTCGAAGGTTGCTCTGGTGTTCGGCCAGATGAACGAACCTCCCGGTGCGCGTGCACGTGTGGCGCTTTCGGGTCTGACGATGGCGGAATATTTCCGCGATGAAGAAGGCCAGGACGTTCTGTTCTTCGTCGACAACATCTTCCGCTTCACGCAGGCAGGGTCCGAAGTGTCCGCACTTCTCGGTCGTATTCCTTCGGCTGTGGGTTACCAGCCGACACTGGCGACCGACATGGGCCAGTTGCAGGAACGCATTACCTCGACCACCAAGGGTTCGATTACCTCGGTTCAGGCCATTTACGTTCCCGCAGATGACTTGACCGACCCTGCACCAGCAACGTCCTTTGCCCACTTGGACGCAACGACCACGCTGAACCGTGCGATTTCGGAACTCGGCATCTACCCCGCTGTTGACCCGCTTGACTCGGTCAGCCGCGTTCTGACCCCTGCCGTTGTCGGTCAGGAGCATTATGACACCGCCCGCCGCGTTCAGGAAACGCTGCAGAAGTACAAGTCGCTGCAGGATATTATCGCGATTTTGGGCATGGACGAGCTGTCGGAAGATGACAAATTGACCGTGACCCGCGCCCGCAAGATCCAGCGCTTCCTGTCGCAGCCTTTCCACGTCGCCGAAGTCTTCACCGGCATTTCGGGCAAGTTCGTGCAGGTCGAAGACACCGTGAAGTCGTTCAAGGCAGTCGTCGACGGCGAGTACGACCATCTTCCAGAAGCAGCCTTCTACATGGTCGGCGGCATTGAGGAAGCAGTTGCCAAGGCCGCCAAATTGGCGGCAGAGGCGGCTTAATTGATCGCCGTGTGACTGGTGAGGGAAGCTCGAATGCGCGCTTGGCTAAATCTCGGGTTAGCAATTTTCTTACTTGGCTTGCCAAGCGTCGTAGCCTCGCAAGAAATATATGTGTCGGAGGAACAGCAGAAGCAACTGCACGAAAGTGTTAAAAGTTCCAGCGATCCAGAAGTTCAATCCGTTATAAATTTATATTCAAATGTTCTGAGCTATTCCTACCCAAAGGAATTCGTACCTGTTTATCAGGCGAAGTCTCAAGAAATGTTCATGCTCGAGTTCATTCCGTATGGAGAGGATGTTAAAGAAAATTGGACTGAAATGCTTACAATTCAAGCATTCCGCGGAGAAAGGTTAAATTCAACCACGGCTAGTGATTTCGCAATCCGCTTAGCAAAAAAAGTAGGTGAAAATTGCCCAGAAACCAAAATTTTTGAAGATCTGGGTTCTATAGAAGTAGACGGAGCAACTTCTCACCGCGTTGTTTTCGGGTGCACGGATCGATCTGTTATCAGCGCAAATCAAGCTGGTGAAATTGCAATTGCACAAACTATTAAGCGCAACGACAGTCTAATATTGGTTCAGTTTGCGAGCAGGGGAAAATCTTCTACAGATAGTCCTCGTTTCTCTAGAAAATACTATGAAACGCTTCTCGATCGGTTGTTGGTTACCAATAATCCGTTATTAAAGTAACTTAAACAGGATTGAAAGAAGAACATGCCACTACATTTCGAACTCGTAACCCCTGAAAAGCTCTGCCGTTCTGACGATGTCTATATGGTCGTTGTGCCCGGCAGCGAAGGTGACTTCGGCGTGCTGGAGGGGCATAGCCCGATAATGAGCACCTTGCGAAATGATGCGACACTCGACATCTATGCAACGCAGGGTGCCACCCCTGAAAAGCTAACCATCGCAGGCGGTTTTGCCGAAGTGAATGAAAAGGGCCTGACGATCTTGGCCGAACAGGTGGTCGAGGCGGTTTAAGCATCTTTTTGCCTATGGGCGCAGTTTCTGACATATTGGGCGTGGGAGGACTTCCATGCTCACAGGCCTAATTGCGCTCACCTTCGCTGCCGCCTTTTTTGGCGCAGCGCTTTACATCAATGTTGCCGAACACCCGGCAAGGATGCTGCTTGATGACAGAAATGCATTGGCGCAATGGTCCCCAAGCTACGCCCGCGCCTTTAACCTGCAAGGCGGGCTGGCGGTTTTGAGCGGCTTGGCCGGATTTGCTTCGGCCTGGTTTACGGGAAACTGGCACTGGGCCATCGGCGCCGTGCTTATGATCGCAAACTGGCCTTATACCCTGTTCGGAATCCTGCCCCTCAATAACCGGCTGAACGCCATCTCTTTGGATCAAGCAGGACCGGAAACACGCGCTATGTTGGAACGGTGGAACCGGTTGCACAGGGTCAGGACAATATTGTCCGGCATAGCGGTTGCCGGGTATTTGTGGGTCGCGGCAGCGTAAACTGCGCCATGTTCGTTTACCGTGCGGCAGGCTTTTGATGCCATAAGAACAACCCTGCGCCGATGATGATAGCCGACCCCAATAGCGACGTCAGGTCGGGCCAGTCACCGAACAGCAAAATGCCCAGCGCCATGGCGATCAGCAATTGCACATAAGTCATCGGCGCAATTTCGGCTGCCGATGCGCGCGTGGTGCCCATAAAAATAAGCCAATGTGCAAAGCTGGCAGATACCGCAACGATGCATGCCCGCGCTATAATCGTCCAGTCAGGTACGCCGACATGAAGCGGTGCAAAGCCCGAAAAATGGCCGATTACGGCGGCGCTGACGACAAAAGGAACGGCAATCGACGCGACGAGGAATTGCATCAACAAGGGCGATCCTTTTCCCGCAACCGCGCGGTTTCCCATCATCATCAGCGACATGCACATGGCCGCGGCGAGCGGCATGAGCGCGACCCAGCCCAATGCTGCCACATTGGGCCGCAAGATGATGAGCACACCGGAAAAGGCGACAAGCGACGCGATCCATGTGGCTTTGCCCGTGCGCTCTTTCAGGAAAAACGCGCTCAGCAGTGCGGTAATCATCGGCGTGGTAAATCCGATGGCCGTCGCTTCAGCCAAGGGCATGAGGAAGATCGACGAGAAGAACAGGATAGTTGCGGCAGCGACAGCAGCGCCGCGCATCAGTTGAATAGGCGGATTTGGTAAGGCAAAGCCGCGCTTTCCTTCCTTTAGCAACAGGAACACTCCAAGCCCCGTCGCACCGACCGAATAACGCAGCGCGGCGACCGCCGTTCCGGGCCAAGCCCCGGCGATGGATTTGATCACGGCGTCACCGCATGACAACAGCGCAAAACCGCATAAGGCGAATAAGAGGCCTGATCGGGCCGATTGATTATGCACTGAAAATTCCCTGAATCTGCCAAAGCCTTACGGCTCGATGCGCCTGATAGAAAGAGCTATGAATAGCTCTCTACACAGATGCTAAAATGATAGCATTACCGTTTTATTCACCATTTGCAGGTAGCAACCATTTACGTTGCAACTGGAATAATCGGAGCGGAAAAGCTGTGAGTGCATTTGGCAAGAAACCAGGCCTAACACCGGGACGCCCATCCTTTGGCGTCGCGCGGCCCATGACCGGCGGTGGTTCTTCACAGCCGAATCACACGCCGCAACCATCGCCCTTCCCACAACCCGACCCGCAATTGCCCGAAGGCGGTGACCAGTTTCCGCCTCTCCATTCGGTGGATTTGCCCGGCAATGTGCCAACTCCACAAACGCCGATGCAGGACGCCATGTCGCGCCTGTCCGAACGGGCAAGCTCGGTCGCGGCGGTTGATGAAGGCCCACAAGGCTTTGAAGCGTCGGTCCACAAGATCAAGGAGCAGGTGCTCCCGCGCCTTTTGGAACGCGTCGACCCCGAAGCGGCTGCGTCGCTGAACAAGGAAGAACTGACCGAAGAATTCCGACCGATCATCCTGGAAGTTCTGGCGGAGTTGAAGTTGACGCTGAACCGGCGTGAACAATTTGCGCTTGAAAAAGTGCTGGTGGACGAACTGCTCGGCTTTGGTCCGCTCGAAGAATTGCTCGGCGACCCAGATATTTCCGATATCATGGTCAACGGCCCGCTGCAGACCTACATCGAAAAAAAGGGCAAGCTGCAGATTGCGCCAATCCAGTTTCGCGATGAGGAGCATCTGTTCCAGATCGCCCAGCGCATCGTCAACCAGGTCGGCCGCCGTGTCGACCAGACGACGCCACTTGCCGACGCCCGTTTGAAAGATGGCAGCCGCGTAAACGTCATCGTGCCGCCGCTCTCATTGCGCGGCACGGCCATCTCGATTCGTAAGTTTTCCGAAAAGCCGATCACCATTGATATGCTCAAAGGCTTCGGTTCCATGTCGGAACCGATGGCGACCGCGCTGAAAATCGCCGGCGCCTCGCGGATGAACATCGTTATCTCCGGCGGTACAGGTTCGGGTAAGACAACCATGCTCAACGCCCTGTCGAAAATGATCGACCCCGGCGAGCGCGTGCTGACGATCGAAGACGCCGCCGAATTGCGCTTGCAGCAACCGCACTGGCTCCCGCTTGAAACCCGCCCGCCAAATCTGGAAGGCGAAGGCGCAATTACCATCGGTGACCTTGTGAAGAACGCCCTGCGTATGCGTCCTGACCGCATCATCCTCGGCGAAATTCGTGGCGCGGAGTGTTTCGACCTTCTCGCCGCCATGAATACCGGCCACGATGGATCCATGTGTACGCTGCACGCCAACAATCCGCGCGAGTGCCTTGGTCGTATGGAAAACATGATTCTGATGGGCGACATCAAGATTCCGAAAGAAGCCATTTCGCGTCAGATTGCCGAATCGGTTGATATGATCGTTCAGGTTAAGCGTCTGCGCGACGGCTCACGCCGTACAACGCAGATCACCGAAGTCATCGGGATGGAAGGCGACGTCATCGTGACGCAGGACCTGTTCAAGTTCGAATATCGCGACGAAGACGCCGATGGTAAAATCCACGGTGAATGGGTCGCAGGTGGCGTGCGGCCATATACCCTTGAAAAGGCGCGCCAGTTCGGATTCGACCAGCCCTTTTTGGAAGCCTGCCTCGGCTAAGCGCCCTTTATTGCGAGTGCCGCCGCAATCACGGTAGACAGCACGGCGAACACCGTGATTGCTGTCCATGGCATGAACCCTACAGCCTCGATATTCTTTCGCCTGCTGCGCCGACGGTCGGCAAGGCTGCTGATGACGACGATTATACCGGACATCATCGACAGGCCGGTCCACAGATGATTGCCCCATAAAGTAGATCCGAACACTATCATGCGCGCCATGTGGTGCGCGATGGGGCGGTGGTCAAGATGAAGCTATCAGCAAATCTGGACAGGCATGGTGATTTCCCGCCGATTGGACTGAACAGGGATTTGCCGCCGGGCTTCCGCAATATGGCTGAGGTCGAGCGTTGCATATCCAATCCCTTCCCCGTCTTCCATATCAAGCAACACCTCGCCCCAAGGATCGATGACCAGCGAATGGCCGTAGGTTTGCCGGCCATCTTCATGCAATCCCGATTGCGCGGCGGCGATGACAAACGCCTGACATTCGATCGCCCGCGCCCGTAGCAGCACATGCCAATGCGCCGCGCCGGTCGGAACGGTGAACGCCGCGGGAAGCGCAAGGACATCCACAGCTGATCGGGCATAAGCAGCGAACAGATCCGGAAATCTGATATCGTAACAGATGGTCAGGCCCAAAAGGCCCAAGGGGCAATTTACCGCAACCGGTCCTGATCCAGCATTATAGGCGTTTGATTCACGCCAGGTTTCGCCCGTCGAAAGGTCGACATCGAACAGGTGCATTTTGTCATAGCGGGCACGAATTTTTCCTTCGGAATCAATGATGATGGAACGGTTCGCATATTTCCCGCCTTGCCCATCTTGAACCGGCATTGATCCAATATGCACCCAAATGCCACATTTGCGGGCGGCTTCAGTGAGCTGGATCAATGCAAGGCTGTCCGATTCGAAATCGATGTTGGCCGCCGCGCGGGTCCGGTTTCTATCAAGTAAAACCGACATTTCCGGCGCAAAATACATGTTCGCACCCTGTGCGGCGGCTTGGTAAATGGCATCGGCCATTTTTTCGACATTTCCGGTCGGGCAGATACCGCTACACATTTGATGAACGGCAATTTTCATGGGTTTCCCTCTATTTGCGACTAAAGTATATTACGGAATGGATAACAGTCATCGTAAATTTTATGCGCTGTTTCACTGTATGAAATATGCAACAGTCCGATAAATTGAGACATTTCTGCGATATTTGCCAATTCAACGCTTGAATTAGGGGGAGCTTTGTGCAAGTGACGCTCCCGAGTGCAATGCACTTCGCAAAAAAAAGGAGCACAAAAATGCGTTTCGGTAAGATTTCTCTCGCTGCTGTTGCGGCCGCTGCACTTGTTAGCGCGCCTGTAATGGCTGAATCACTTTCGCCTTCAGTAAAGGCGGTTGCTGCCTCCAAGGTTAAGCGCGCTGGCGCCGCAACCAAGGAAGAAAGCAAGCTCGGCGGTGGCAGTGGCGTTATCGTCGCTGTTCTGGCTGCTGTTGCTGTCATCGGCGGTATCGTTATCGCTGCTGGCAATGACGACGACGCGCCAACCAGCCCCTGAGTTCTTTAGGTTTTGGTTTTAGAAAAGGCGGCCTTTGGGTCGCCTTTTTTTTACCTGTCGTTTAAGATGTTTAGCTAGTGGCCATCCGACCGCAGCCTTTCCCCAAATGGAGTAACAACAGATGAGCAACAAGCTGAATGTGCTGGTCACAGGCGGAGCCGGGTATATTGGCAGCCACGCCGTTCTGGCATTGCTTGATGCAGGGCATCAGCCTGTTGTTATTGATAATCTGGTCACCGGGTTTCGCTGGGCCGTGGCCGAAGGTACACCCTTTTATGAAGGTGACATATCCGACGAGGCATTGGTTGCGCGAATCTTCGACGAACAGGGCATTGATGCCGTCATGCATTTCGCCGGATCGATCGTCGTTCCTGAATCGGTCGAAAATCCACTCAAATATTATCACAACAACACGGCAAAGACCCGGTCGTTGATTGATTCGATTATCAAGGCCGGCATCCGCCACATGATATTTTCGTCAACGGCCGCCACCTATGGCATTCCCAAGGAAAGCCCGGTGCGTGAGGATATGCCGACCCTGCCCATCAACCCCTATGGCACATCCAAACTGATGACCGAATTCATGCTGCGCGATGTCGCTGCCGTGCATGATTTCAACTATTGTGCGTTGCGCTACTTCAACGTGGCCGGGGCCGATCCCGAAGGACGCAGCGGCCAATCAACAGTTGGCGCAACCCATCTCATCAAAATTGCGGTCGAGGCGGTACTTGGCAAACGGGACAGCGTGGGCGTCTATGGCACTGACTATGCCACCGAAGATGGCACCGGAGTGCGCGACTATATCCATGTTGCCGACCTTGCGGCAGCGCATGTGATCGCATTGGAAGCGCTCATCGCTGATCCAGCGACAAGCCACACGCTGAACTGCGGCTATGGTCATGGTTATTCAGTGCTGCAGGTTCTTGATGCCGTTGACCGGGTAACAAACAACAAGCTTGTCCGTAAGTTGGAGGGCCGCCGTGCCGGTGACCCAGACTCGCTGATTTCAGACAATCGCAATATCATCAGCCGCTTTGGCTGGCAGCCTAAATATGATGATCTGGACATGATCGTCAAACACGCGCTGGCTTGGGAACGCGAGCTGGACAACCGCCGGTCCTGAATATTTTGTGCGACAATGTGATTGATCCAATCCTTCCTGGAACGTCTTAAGGGAGGATAAAGACCGCTTGTGTCTTGCACTCCCCCAAGAGCAACACCATATCCGGCGCATGGACAATCACGCACATAACAATCCCACGACATGGTACGGAACGACGATTTTGTCGGTTCGCAAAAATGGCAAAGTCGTCATCGCGGGTGACGGTCAGGTTTCGATGGGACAAACCGTCATGAAACCCAATGCGCGTAAGGTGCGCCAACTGCATGATGGATCGGTCATTGGCGGATTTGCCGGCGCGACGGCAGATGCCTTCACCTTGTTCGAACGACTTGAGCGCAAGCTGGAACAGCATCGCGGCCAGTTGATGCGCGCGGCTGTCGATCTTGCCAAGGACTGGCGCACCGATAAATATCTCCGCAATCTGGAAGCGATGATGATCGTCGCGGATAAGGACGTCACGCTGATCCTGACGGGCAATGGCGATGTCCTTGAACCCAATGACGGTATTGCCGCGATCGGTTCGGGCGGTAATTTTGCGCTTTCTGCGGCCCGCGCGCTGGTCGATTATGAGGCGGATGCCGAAACTCTGGCCCGCCATGCGATGAAAATCGCCGCCGAAATTTGCGTCTACACCAATGACCAGCTGACCGTCGAAGTCATGGACTCGATCGCTTAAACACCTTTTTGGAACCATCAGAAAATGAACCAGAATCTAACCCCAAAAGCCATTGTGGCTGCCCTTGACGAGCATATTATCGGTCAAGCCGATGCCAAGAAAGCGGTCGCGGTCGCCTTGCGTAACCGTTGGCGGCGCCAGCGTTTGAACGCGGATCTGCGCGACGAAGTGACGCCAAAAAACATCCTGATGATCGGCCCCACAGGTTGCGGTAAAACCGAAATCAGCAGGCGGCTTGCAAAATTGGCTGATGCCCCCTTTATCAAAGTCGAAGCGACAAAATTTACCGAGGTCGGCTATGTCGGCCGCGATGTTGAACAGATAGCCCGCGACCTGGCCGAAGAAGCTGTGCGGCTGGAAAAGGAACGGCGGCGCGGCTCGGTACGTGAAGCCGCCGAAGCGGCCGCCATGGATCGTATCTTGAAACCCCTTGCCGGCGACACGGCAAGCGAAGCAACGCGCGAGGCGTTTCGTCAGCGCATCCGTGACCAGCATATGGATGATGTAGAAATCGAAATTGAAGTATCGGATAGCCCGGCTGTGCCGATGGAAATACCCGGCATGGGCGGAAATGTCGGAATGATAAATCTGGGCGAAATGATGGGCAAAGCTTTTGGCCAGAATAATCTGAAACGCCGAAAGATGAAGGTACCGGACGCCTGGACCAAGCTTGTCGAAGAAGAATCTGAAAAGCGGCTTGATCAAGACGATGTGAACCGGGTTGCGCTGGCCGATGCCGAGGCCAATGGCATCGTGTTCCTCGATGAAATCGACAAGATTGCAGTGTCTGACGTGCGCGGCGGATCGGTCAGTCGCGAAGGTGTGCAGCGCGATTTGTTGCCGTTAATCGAAGGCACCACGGTCGCAACCAAATATGGGCCGATGAAGACCGATCATGTGCTCTTCATCGCCTCAGGTGCTTTTCATGTTTCAAAACCGAGCGATATGCTTCCTGAATTGCAAGGGCGTCTGCCCATCCGGGTCGAGCTGCGCGCATTGGAACATGCCGACTTTGTCCGGATCCTGTCCGAAACACGGGCAAATCTGCCGCAGCAATATAAGGCCCTGATGGCGACCGAAGATGTGTCGCTCGATTTCACAAATGACGCCATTGATGCCATCGCGCGCATTGCGGTTGATGTGAACGCCACGGTCGAAAATATCGGCGCACGCCGTTTGCAAACAGTGATGGAAAAGCTGCTCGAAGAAATCAGTTTTGAGGCGGAGGATCGTAAAGGGGAGACGCTGATGATTGATGCCGATTATGTCAGCAAACAGCTTTCAGGCATTGCGAAGGACACCGATCTTTCCAAATATGTGCTGTAACGGTCCAAGCACCGTACAGCACCGATGCGCCTAGTCACCCTTCTGCCCTCTCCCGCTTGCGGGAGAGAGAGGACGACTAATGCCCTGCCCTGCCTACAGGTGCGACCACCAGTGTCCATGCCTTGTCCTTGACGAAATAGCGTTTGGCAAGTGCCTGTAACAGGGACGGCGTTACGTCGGCATAGTCGCTATATAGTCGCCCCAGCGCGGTATAACGCGTCGGATCATGTGTCGCCCCCTTTAGGTTGTTCAGCCAGAATGTATTCCCGGATGCGGCACGTTCGATATATTGCTTCATTGGTTCGACCGCACGATTCAACTCATCTGGAGTGACCGGATTCACCGATAGATCTGTCGCAACCTGATCGGCGAAGCTGAAAAAACGATCAACATCGGCGGGTTTCACCTGTGTATAAGCCATCAAATATCCGCCACTGGAAAAATCCTTGGGCCATTGCGATGTCATGTCCGGGCTATAGCTTGCGGCCTGTTCTGCGCGGAATTTTTCAAATAGCCGGTCGCGGAATATAGCTGCCAGAATTTCAAGCTGGCGACCTTCGGTAATTCCAGCGATACCGCCACCGGTTGGCCAAGCCATGACAGCCGCTGCTTGGTCGGCCGATCCCTTATGGGTCAAGCGCATGGGCGTTCCCGACGCCGCAGGAAAGCTGATCGACTGAGCTGTCGCAGCAGGCATGACAGCGCTGCGTGCTTTCATTGCGCCAAAACTTGCCTCGAGCGCGGATATGGCTGCATCCTTGTCAAAATCACCGAATAACAGCACTTCGACCGGCCCTTGCGAGAGCAGCGGCGACCAATATGCCTTGAAAGATGCAGCATCGATTTTGGCGACATCGGATGGTGAGGCCGCTTTCCAGCGCGGATCCTTGCTATGCAAAAGATATTCAAGATCGCGCTGCAATACCGACGTTGCCGACATCTCAAAACTGTCATAGCCCGAAGTGGCGAGCGCCTTTGCCCGTTCAACAGGTGCCGGGTCCCAACCGGGATGTTCAAGCTTAGTCGCGATCAAAGTCAATTGATCCGCCAAATCATCAGGCCGGGTATTGGCAGCAAATTCAAAGGCATCGTCGTCAATCGCGAAGTTAAGTTCGATCCGGCGTCCATTGACCATCTGGTCAATCTCGGTCCGCTTCAGGTTGCCAATGCCATTTTCCGGCAAGACATAAGGTCCGGCCCATAATAGCCCGCCTTTTTCCGGTGTGACCGATTGATAGCCTTTCCCAAATCTGACCATGACCCGAATTTGCCCGCTTTCGGCCTTGTTCGGGTAAAGCAAAGCCCGGACACCATTTGAAAGCTCCAACGAGGTCATTGACTGCCGCGAAACTATTTCCTCTGCCACCAATTTTCCGGGCGCCCCCAGTTTCGGCAGGGCATCAAAACCCAGGGCGGAATTCGCCAGTCGGGCGGCTTTGTTCGCGACAACGGCGTCATTCAATGCGGCAAGTGTGCGCTGGTCTGCATTTGCAACAGGCGTCGGTGATGACAACATCAGCCGGGTTGCATCGGCCTTGAACAAGGCTTGCGTAGATGCGAGCAGTCGGGCTGGGGAAAATTTGCCCTTCATCCCTTCAAAAACCTGAACAATCGTTTTCGGTGCAGCAACTGTTTCGCGAATGTCGACGGCATTCACAATATCATCGGCCTGTTTGGCGGCAGCTTCAAAAGGATAGCTGTCAAGCATGGTACGCAACGCATTGCCAAACAAGGTCAGTTCGCGGTCAATATCGGCTGTCGATGGCGGGGTTGCAACGGCGTCTGCGATCACTGACCGGACATCCTTGGTTGCGGCTTCCCACCTGTCGCCGACAGGGGTGAGCGAAACCAGAGTCGCGTCAGCGGTTCGGGAGATGTCTTCCTGCGCCACTTCGGCGAACAGGAAATTTCCACCGCTGCGGGCCTGAACCTCCAGCCGCCGGTTGATAATCTGCAACGCCAGCGCATCGACCAGTAACTGCTCATTATAGGCGATGGTATCATCGACCTTACGCCAAGGACGCAGATAGGCGATGCTGACCGTAGTCGGCAATGTGGCCTCAACCAGAACGCGGGTTGGCGTGCCGGTCGGTGTTGGATCGCCAAATGCCGGTTCGGGTGCCCGTGGGCCAGTACCTTTCCAGTCGTGGAAATATTTCTGGATCAGATTGGAAAGCTGTTCAGGTTCGATATCACCTGCGATGACGATGACCGCGTTTTCGGGCCGATACCAGCGATCGTGAAAGGCATTGAGCGCCTCTGCACTGGCAGCATGCAATGTTTCCGGGGTGCCGATAGTCGAACGATTCGCCAAACGCTGACCCTGAAAAGCATGTTGCCGCAGTGCGTCGCTATATACCAGCTGAGCGCCGCTATTTTCACGCAATTCTGCAAGGACGATCGACCGTTCGGCATTGAGCGCCACTTCGGAGATGCGCGGGTTGCGGATCATGCCGGATATGATCTTGACCGACTCGTCCAGCTTCTCGGGCGTCGCGTTGGGCAGGTCGAGCTTGTACACCGTCTGCGTGGGCGTGGTCTGTGCGTTGCTGTCGCTGCCGAATGTCACGCCAAAACGTTGCCATATCCGCTTAGCCTCTCCATCCGGGACGAATGTCGAACCGCGGAAGGATAAATGCTCGATCAGATGGGCAAAGCCTTGCTCTTCGTTATTTTCGTGCAATGACCCGGCGTCGATGCGGACACGGATGGATATCTGCCCTGCGGGAACATCATTTTTTTTAACAGCATAGCGAAGGCCATTAGGTAGGACGCCGAATGTCCAGCTATCGTCCACCGGCACGTCACTGCCCTCATACAACCAAGGTTGTTTGATCGGCGTGGCCACCGCCGCCGTGACGGGTGCAGCGTTCTCGGCATAAGTGGCGGAGGATAGCAGCAAGGCTGCAAGGGCGAGAGCTCGGGAGAATTTACGCATTATAGCCCTTTTATCCAAGGTGACGGTTGACGACAGATGAACAACGCGACGAAATACCGCTTAAATTCCACCATCGACGCAATCATACCCCAATCCGCGCAGTCCCAGCTTCAAAGCCTCTACACATTCGTTCAGCATATGCGCGTCGGTGGTGCGGACGACGAAATTGGCACCGACCTTGCCCTCGCGGAAGAAGGGATAGCTACCGATCTGGCATCCTTCATGATGCTTTTCAGTATCGCCGAGCAATTTGGCCACTTCGCTTTCGGCGACCCAGCACCCCACTTGATGAGAAAGCAGCGGCGCGCCGCCTTCCAATGTCCCTGTCAACGCATCCAGCATTCCGGCGGTGATATGCGGCACGCCGGCCATGATATAGATGTTCCCGTGCCGGATGCCCGGCGCGCCCGACATTTTATTGGGAATAAGCTCCGCCCCGTCAGGAACACGCGCCATACGCAACCGTCCGGGATTGATCCCGCCACGGGTCTCATAATATTTATGCAATACTGCGCTCGCCTCGGGATGGATGACCACGTCGACGCCAAGCGCCACCGCTATGGCATCGACGGTGATGTCGTCATGCGTCGGCCCGATGCCGCCCGTCGTGAACAGATAATCGTTGCGCGCCCGCAGCAAGTTCACAGCCTCGACAATCGCGTCCATTTCGTCTGCCACCACGCGCACCTCTTTCAGGCGGATTCCCTGAATATTCAGCCAAAGGGCAATTTGGGCGACATTTTTGTCCTGTGTCCGGCCGGAGAGGATTTCGTCGCCGATAATTACAAGCGCGGCGGTGTAGATGCGGGATTCTGTCATGCGACTGCGATAGCATAAATACCCCTCTCGCAAAGTGGGGAATAACGCTCTATATCGACGACATGGATCATTATGTAGAAGTAACGCCCGCCGAGGCCGGTCTGACCCGCGACGGGGTCATCAAATTGCATGGAGCCGAGGGCTTTGAAGGCATGCGAAAGGCCGGTCGCCTCGCTGCCGAAATCCTCGATGCACTGGTACCGCACGTCGTGCCGGGTGTGACGACCGAAGAATTGGACGACATTGTCCGCCAGATGACCTTGCGCGCCGGTGCTGTACCCGCAACGCTCGGCTATCGCGGTTATACGCATAGCTGCTGCACCAGCATCAACCATGTCATCTGCCATGGTATCCCATCCGATAAGCGGCTGAAAGATGGCGACATCGTCAATATCGATGTTACGCCAATGCTGGACGGATGGCATGGCGACACCAGCCGCATGTTTCTGGTCGGCGATGTTCCGGTCAAGGCAAAGCGCTTGGTCGATGTCACTTACGAATGCCTGATGCTCGGCATTGAACAGGCCAAGCCCGGCAATCATGTGGGCGATATCGGCCATGCGATACAGGCTCATGCGGAAAAGCATCGCTACGGCGTAGTCCGCGACTTTTGCGGCCATGGCCTCGGCCAGCTTTTTCACGACGCCCCCGAAATCGTCCATGTCGGACGTCCCGGAACCGGCCCCGAACTGCGCCCCGGCATGATTTTCACGATCGAACCGATGATCAACATCGGCAAGGCAGCGGGCAAAGTGCTGGAGGATGGCTGGACGGCGGTGACCCGCGACCGGAGCCTTTCGGCCCAATTTGAACATAGCATCGGCATTACCGAAACTGGATGCGAGATTTTTACCGCCAGCCCAAAGGGGTTTGACAAGCCGCCTTATTGAGGCGCTTATCATTCGGTCGGCAACCGCCCGTCGGGATCATAGACGGTCACCTTGCAAGGCGGGGCGTCGCTCCAGTTCCACAGCACCAGATTTGTCGCGCCTTCGTGGATGCCCGGAACATAGCTGTGCACCAGCGCGCCATTGAATCCTTCGGCCACCAAATATTTGGCGACCCTTTGCGAAGGTGCGATTTTGCCGCCGCGCTGGAAGACAAGCCATGCACAGGCCATGTCTTTTTCGTCAATCGCGAGTTTCTGGCATGTTTGCCCATCGGTCAAGTCTGCCACTTTTTCGCACGCAATGTCATATTCACATAAGGTCAAGGGCAGCATCCGACGCGCAAAGCCCTGCGTGCATTCGGCCAAAGCAGTAATCGGTTCGAGCGAAAGATAGAGCGCCGCCTGCCCCCTTATATTGAAGCGGCCACCGGAAATGGCCGCGCCTGTTCCAGAGGTGGGATCAAAGGACCATCGTGGATCATGCGCGCGATAAGCGCGGCCCGTAAAGTTCAAGCAAAACCGCCCAAGGCCATATGGTCAAGATAATCGCGCACAGCAGCCGCGTCGCCCGATTTCACCAATGATTCAGCAGTACGTCCGTCCAGAGCGGGAATAGGTTGCGACCGATACCAAGCCATGGCCTGAGCATCGCCGCCTGCCCAATTTTTGATACGTGCGATGATTTCCAGCATTTCGGTCATCCTGCCTTGCGCCTTTGGCGCTTTCATGCGGTTGGTTTTAATGACGGTTGCCAATGGCAGGCCGACCGTTTCGGCCAGTTGCGTCTTGGACATGCGAAACAGGTCCGCAAGATAGGCGATGTCAACGTCACCGGATTTGGTAAAGCAAGCACCAAGAAACCCGGCATCCGCAAAGGGTGCAAAGGTTGGCATTGCCCGAAACGTCGCGGGCAGTTCGCGTAAAGTCGCAGAAGATGGCGTTTCCATATTATGTCCTTCATTTTGACCCTATAACGTCCATATAAAGGGGCAATTCCTTCCCGTCAACCCTCTTGTACTTCATTCCGTCCCATGGTCGTCACAAGCGCAGCCCGGCAGTTTCGTCCAGCCCCGCCATGATATTCAAATTCTGAACGGCGGCCCCGCTGGCACCCTTGCCCAGATTGTCCAGCATTGCCAACAAACGCACTTGCGTGTTGTCGGGCGACCCCAAAACGTAAAGATCAAGCCGATCCGAAGGTTCCTGCGTATTCAGGATCAGGAGTTCGGACGGAGCAAGTTGGTCATGAACCGTGACCACAGGAGAAGCTGCATAATGTGCAGCCAATGCGTCCCGCATTACCTCCGGGCTGTCGCTTCCCGGCATGACCGAAATCGGCAATGGCACCTCGACCATCATACCCCGAAAGGCGCGCACCACCGCCGGAGAGAATATCGGCGCAAGGCCAAGACCGGCATGGATCTGCATTTCTGGAACATGCTTATGGCTTAAATCAAGGCCATAGGTACGAAAACCGATATCGGCACCGTCGCTGCTTTCAAACCGTTCAATCAACGCTTTGCCGCCGCCCGAATAGCCGGAAACCGCGTTGACGGTATAAGGCCAGTCTTCCGGTATCACATCAGCAGCAACCAATGGCCCAACCAGTCCTAGAAAACCGGTTGGGTAGCAACCGGGGTTGCTCACCAGCCGTGCCGATGCAATTCGGTCATATTGGCCTTTACGATATTCCGGAAAGCCATAGGCCCAATTTTGATCGACGCGGTGCGCGGTCGACGCATCAATGATTCGCGTTTTGGCTGAACTCGTCATTGCCACCGCTTCCTTTGCGGCATCGTCGGGCAGGCAAAGAATGACGAAATCCGCATCGTTCAACGCCTGACGACGGGCTTCAAAATCCTTACGTTTGTCATCATCAAGGACAATTAACGCAAATTCGTTGCGCCCGGCGAGCCGGTCGGCAATTTCGAGTCCGGTTGTTCCAGCCGCGCCGTCGATGAAGACCGATTTGGTCATAATGAAATACGCTTGCGGGCGACGATGGCCTGTTCGTGCGCCGCAAATCGGGCAGCCGCAATGGACAAAGGCTCCACACTGACCGCCATCGCTGTGCCATTGGCATGAATGATATGCTCGGCATCGGCCATGATTCCGACATGCCCTGGAAAAAACACCAGATCGCCCCGGATAAGCGGAGCACCCTCAGGCAAATCTTCGCCAAATTCTGACTGCTGCATATCGGCGTCGCGCGGTGCCAATATGCCTTTTAAGCCAAAAACCAGCTGGACCAGACCGGAACAATCAATCGCATCGCCGCTTCGTCCGCCCCAGCTATAAGGGGTGCCGATCAAGCGTTCTGCCAAATCGGCAGGCGACGGCGCGACGCCGCCTATTTCAGATAGATGCGCCTGCGGGACAAAACCATTTTCACAGGCCAGATAGGCGCCGCAATCGCTTGGTGCGCCGCAGGCCAATTGTGCGCCCATGGGATATCGCGCCAGAACCGGGGCCTTGGTCGAAGGCGCTGATACCAGCAAAGTGGCGGCGGCGCTGACGATATGCGTGGCGTCAAAATCTTCGCCCAGCCCGGCAAAACGCAAATATCCAAGGTAATTGTCGTGCAAACAATACCCCCATGCCCATTCACCCGCAACATCAAGCACGGCAAATTCCTCCCCGTGCATCAGCGCGCTGACGGGCATTGCCGTCGCATGGGGTTCGGCGTGGATTTCTGTCACCGGTGCAATACCCGTTCGCAACATGGGTACCGCATAATGTGGCGCAAATAACTTCCCGGCAAGGCTGATATCGGCAAGGTCACCACGAATGGGCGTTGTGCGCTTGTCACCAATCAGGCTGTGCCCCGATAATGTGTAAATAGGCCGGTCGCCTGTTGCTTGAGTGCCCAACTATCTCTTCCCCACTTGCGTCAATCTGGCCAAGGGCGGGTCTGTCGCGCCTTACAGTAAAAGCCGGTCAATGATATGCGCGCCAGCATTGGCCAACGCCACGCCATGCGTCCCATGTCCTTAGCGGACGGGATAAGTGTCCGTCAAATAGCGAAATACCGCACGCAGCCCCAACGCTTCGCCGCCCTTGGGTCGCCCCGGTTTGCTAGTGGGTCGCCAGGCATAGGTATCAAGATGGACCCATTGCACATCATCAGGCACGAATTTCTGCAAGAACAGCGCCGCGGTTACCGCCCCTGCAAAACTGCCCCCGCTATTGGCCGTATCGGCAATGTCGCTATCGAGCATCTCACTATAGGCAGCCCATAGCGGCATTCGCCACAATGGGTCATTGACCGCCTTCGCCGCGCCTAGCAGCCCCTCTGCGACATCATCCTGATTGCTGAACATTGCGGGTAAGTCTGGACCAAGGGCAGTACGCGCAGCGCCGGTAAGCGTCGCGAAATCAATGATCAATACCGCCTTGTCTTCGACCGCCTTGGTCATGGCATCAGCAAGAACAAGCCTGCCTTCAGCGTCCGTATTATCAATTTCAACGGTTATGCCCTTGCGGCTCTTGATGACGTCACCCGGGCGCAGGGCATTGCCCGAAATGCTGTTTTCCGCCGCCGCAATCAGCATGTGCAGCCGCACTGGCAAATGTGCTGCCATGATAAGCTCGGCTAGCGCCAAGGCATGGGCTGCACCGCCCATGTCTTTTTTCATGATCCGCATACCGCTGGCCGATTTGATATCCAGTCCGCCACTGTCGAACGTAATGCCCTTGCCGACGATCGCAACGCGCGGATGGCGGTCATCGCCCCAGTTCAGTTCGATCAGGCGCGGGGCGTGTTCGCGCATCGCCGCCTTGCCAACGGCATGTATCAATGGATACCCCGTTTCCAAAGCCTCGCCGCCGGTAATGCTCACCTCTGCCTTATGGACTTTGCCGATACGCTTTGTTTCGTTTTCCAGTGCATTGGGGCCCATATCGCCGGCAGGGCAATTGACCATATCGCGCACCAAAGCGGTCGCCATGGCCTGCAATGCCGCACCGGCAATCCGCCCCGGTTCTTTGACCAGCAGCACCCTTGGGCCTGTGACCTTTGGATCGCTTAAATATTCCTGATATCGGTATTGCCCCAGCATCCATCCCAACATGGCGTCGCCGGCGTCGGCATCCAACAGACGGTAATTCCCTTCGGGCAAGGTTTCCGCGAGCTTAGCGAGGCTCCAAATCCCCAAATTGGCCTCGTCGGCAACACCGGCGACTACAGACCATTCACCATATTTCTCAACCATTAGAACAGCGGTATCGTTAACAGCCGCTTCAAACTTTTGGGCTCTTACTGCGGCTCGGACAGTATCAGGTTGCGCCGCCAACCAAGTTTCAAAACCGGCCTTGTGTATAAGTTGGATAGGGATGGCGGGTTGGCCGTTATCGGGCTGGATCAATTGGTCATATTGCATGACAGCCTCGATAGCGACAAAGCCGCCGGAACGGGAGATATTTCAGAAATGACAAGAATTTTTCTTGCGCTTGCCTTTGCGGCTTCCTTTTTTGGACCAGCATCATGCGGTCGACATACATTCGAACAGGCAAGTCTTCCGTCCGACGTTGCAAAAGTGACGACCCCTTTTATGGCGGCCCTGCGTCAGGGGGATCGGTCGACCGTAGACAGATATATTTCAGGCAATTTTGCCGATGACAGCGCATTGCAATTTGACCGGATGTCCCAACAAATCAGCGCTTCGCCAGTCCTTGTCCCCCGCGTTTTTTCTCCTGAAACACAGCTTTTGGGTCCAAATATGAATGAAGTCCGCGTCATATATGCCGCCCAGGTTAAGGAAGAATGGGTCAGTACGGAAATCAAATTGTTCAAACCGAAGGGCGGGACGTACAAGGTTGGCTATTGGACTGTGAAGAAAGAAAGCAAACCACCGGCCTTGTTGGTCCACATTCGCGAAATGCAGCGCTTTGTGAACTGGCTGTTGATCGCAATTGCATCCATCGCCCTATTTGGGCTTGGCCTGATAATCTGGGCCGTCAAGCGGCGCATCGACATTATTACGCCGGATTTAGAACCGGAATCCCGACCTATTGCGACAACCGTTCGCGATTAAAGCCAGGGCCAGAAACAGGGAAACAAAGTCCGCTTTTATTCGGCAGGTACAAGCTGGCTTTCCGAAACCGGACGGGGCGTGGCCGAAGGATTGGAGAATATCATCACGCCGTCATCGACTGGGTCCTGGGACAGGATCTTTTTTTCGGCCGTATAGTTTTGCAAAACACGCCACGGGTGGCGGTCGCCATTTTTGGGCAATTTGTCAAAGGACCTTGCAAAATAGCCTGAACTGAAATCGGAAACAAAGGGTAGCCGGGGCATATTCAGATCATCGAGATGTGGTGTGGCCACTTTGGTATTTTTGTCGTCCATTTTCCAGAGCAGACGGCAAACATAATCGGCCACAATGTCAGTCTTCAAAGTCCAGGATGCATTGATATAGCCGAATACGCTCGCAAGGTTGGGGATGTCATTATACATCACGCCCTTATAGTTGAAATGCTCGCCGAAATTGATCGGTGCGCCGTCAATGCTCATCGCGGTCTTGCCCATTGTCACAAGATTGAGCCCGGTTGCCGTTACGATGATATCGGCGTCGAGATGCTCTCCCGATTTAAGCTGGATGCCCGTCTTCGTGAAATGGTCGATATGGTCAGTGACGACTTTTGCCTTTCCGCTCGAAATCGCCTTGAACATATCACTGTCGGGCACGAGGCATAGCCGTTGTTCCCACGGTCCGTATTTGGGCACGAAATGCTTTTCGATATCCACCGTGTCAGGCATTTCCTGACGCGCCATATCAACAAGTTTTTCCCCCAGTTTCGCTGGACTGCGGCGGGCATACCAATAGGTGAACCGCTGATGGTTGATGTTTTTCCATCGGGTTATCGCATAAGCAAGTTTTTCAGGGAGGAACTTCCTCAGGCCGTTGGCAAAAGGGTCACGCGCAGGTCGCGACACCATATAGGTGGGTGAACGCTGCAACATTGTGACCATTGCGCCTTCCTGTGCCATCACAGGGACAATGGTTACCGCCGTTGCACCGGAACCGATGACGACGACTTTCTTGCCTACATAATCCAGGCCTTCGGGCCAATGCTGCGGGTGGATGATTTGCCCCTTGAAATCCTTTTCACGCGGGAATTCGGGCCGATAGCCTGCATCATAATCATAATAGCCCGAACACATGAACAAGAAACGCGCCGCAAAATGCCGCTCCTTACCGCCATCGACTGACCTTGCTGTCACATGCCAGCACGCATCGGCACTGGACCAGTTTGCCGACATGACGCGGTGACCGAAATGGATGTGCGGATTGATACCGAACTCGGTCGCTGTTTCGTGAATATATTCGTGAATGGCCGGACCATCTGCAATCGTCTTTTCATGCAGCCACGGTTTGAAGCGATAGCCCAATGTATGCATGTCGGAGTCAGACCGGATACCGGGATAGCGGAACAAATCCCACGTGCCGCCCATGTCTTTGCGTTGCTCAACAATCGCGTAGCTTTTGTTCGGACATTGCATCGTCAGGTGCGCCGCGGCGCCGATTCCCGAAAGGCCAGCGCCCACGATCAAAACATCTACGGTCGTTTCCACTTGCGCCATCCTATCTCTCCGCTCAATCTGAAAAAGCTTACTGACATCATTGCAAATTGCAACTGACTTTCGCTTGGGCTGTATTGCGGCTATCAAAGCTGCCAACGGGTGTGGAATTGGAGTATCTTTATGATCGGTGACGACGATTATGTTTATGACGAAGCGTCGGGGGAATGGATCACGGCCACCGATGCGCGGGAAAAAATGTCTGCGGAAAATGCAAATGAAGTTCGCGATGCGGTCGGTAATATCCTGAATGATGGCGACCAGGTCACCCTTATAAAGGATCTGGTTGTCAAAGGCGCCGGCCAGACGTTGAAACGCGGGACGTTGATAAAGTCGATCCGGCTGACGGGCGACGCACAAGAAATTGACTGCAAATTTGACGGAATAAAAGGGCTGGTCCTGCGCGCCGAATTTGTCCGTAAAAGATGAACAGAACGGCCTGGATTCGCACGGCTTTCCGCGTCCTGATGGCCCTGTTCTATTTTGGCGCCGGCGTCTTGCATGTTAAGGCACCGTCGGGCTTTGTCGCGATCACGCCCGACTGGGTTCCTTTTCCGCATCAGGTGGTGCTGTTCACCGGCATCGCGGAAGTCGCAGGTGCCATAGGCTTATGCATCCCGCGTTTTCAAAGGGCGGCAGGGGTCGGGCTGGCGCTTTATGCGCTTTGCGTGTGGCCGGCGAATTTCAACCATGCATTGAATGATATCATCATCGGTGGTCAGGATCTGGGATGGGCGTATCACGGGCCAAGACTCGCCTTCCAGCCGGTTTTGATCTGGCTTGCCCTATGGGTCGGCAATGTGACCGATTGGCCATTCGCCAAACGCGTTGATTAGAGCCGGTCTTGCGTCTATTCGTTAACCGTTGGCAGCTATGGTGTCCGCCAACACAATCAAAGGGGTTTATGATGACCACCCGAGACCAGGAAAAAGACGACGAAGCCGCCCGCCGCCAGAGCGAGCGCCGCGATTCTCCCGATGCTGAATATCAAGGGCCAGAGCGCCGCAAAGGCGACCGCCGCGTCGGTGACCGGCGCAAAGAACCCAGAAGCTGAAACAAAAAAGGGCCGCCTTTCAGCAGCCCTTTTTTATGTAATGCAATCAGGATTAGTCGGCTTGCGACAAATTCACTGCTGAAGCCTTGCCATTGCGGCCAATTTCGACTTCATAATTTACGCGCTGCTCTTTATCGAGCGAGTGCATGCCGGCTGCTTGTACAGCAGAGATGTGCACAAAGCTGTCATCGCCGCCGCCATCGGGTGCGATAAAGCCATAGCCCTTGTCGGCATTGAAGAATTTTACGGTGCCAGTAGGCATATTGATGTTCCTTTCACGAAACAGGTGACCACGCGGCAAAAGCGCCACATGGGAAGCCAAGTCGTGGTAGGAAAACGTTTGCGCGGCCCAGCTACATCGCCAGATACGCGCCTCAAATTCCGTCGCGGTCGACGATAGCGTGGCCGATATACGCAATATTCGCAGATTTAGCAAATTGTAACGGCATCACGCCATGGGTTTGGGTTGCCACAACTCGATTTTCCGGCCTTCGGGGTCCATGATATGGGCAAAGCGGCCATTGGCTTCGTCGGGAAAGTTTTTGACCGGCAACACCCCATGTTCAGCGCAGCGGGCAAGAACAGCGTCCAGATCATCAACCATCAGGTTGAACATGAATTCCTTGTCAGAAGGCGCAAAATATTCGGTGTCGGCCTTAAAAGGCGAAAAAACTGTGGCCGCACCGGGATGCGCCGCAGCTGCCTCCGGGGTAAAAACAATACCCCATGGCTCCACCTTTATGCCCAGGACATCGGCATACCATACATTTACAGCCGCCGGATCTTCCGATTTGAAGAATAGCCCGCCAAGTCCTAAAATGCGTGCCATAACAGTCCGGTCCTTTCTGTCACCAGCCCAGTCGCCGCCGGTTCGCCGACACCCGCCGGGTATAATGGGCGATGCTGCCGCTGACGATCTGTTCGGGGCTGCTGCCCAATTTTCCCGTCACCAGATCGGCCCCAAGCGCCATGTTCGCGGCGACTTTCTCGGTCACCATCCGCTCCGCCTCTTTCACCGCAGAAGGCCCGCCAAAGGCCAGCGCACCCATCCGCATGGCAATGACCATATTGGATTCAGCGGCAAGTGCCCATGCGTCCATGCCAATGCTGAACCAGTTGGGCGATGCTGTTTTGCGCGACTTCATATTATGTTTGTTCCGATCATGGACGCCCTTATGCCCCATTTGTTGCATGCGGAGCAACAGATATCCCGCCTTCAATATTGATCAATCATAACCTGCATCGGCATATTGGTCGTCGGCAAGATCGGTAAAGCGCGTAATCTTCGCCTCGAATTTCATGCGGACCCGGCCAGTGGAGCCATGCCGCTGCTTGGCAACGATCAGTTCCGCAACGCCGAAAATCCGCTCCATCTTTTCACGCCAGGCTTCATGCGCGGCTTCATTGGCGGGGTCAGGTTGCTTGGCGGCTTCGTAATAATCCTCACGGAATACGAACCAGACCATATCGGCGTCCTGCTCGATTGAACCCGATTCACGCAAGTCGGACAGTTGCGGCCGTTTGTCGTCGCGCTGTTCCACCGCACGGCTGAGCTGCGAAAGCGCTATCACCGGAACGCCCAGTTCCTTGGCAAGCGTCTTGAGACCACGGCTGATTTCCGAAATTTCGTTGACGCGGTTGTCGTTGGCGCGGCTCGACCCTTGCAGCAACTGCAAATAGTCGACGATGATTAGCCCGATGCCATGCCGCCGCTGCAACCGGCGTGCGCGGGTTCTGAGTGCGGCGATGCTGAGCGCTGGGGTATCGTCGATGAAGAGCGGCAATTCCTGCAATTCGCGGCTTGCGCGCGACAGTTCGCGGAAATCTTCGCGCGATATCTTGCCCATGCGAAGCAATTCGGAACTGATGCCCGACTGTTCGGCCAAAATACGTGTCGCCAACTGGTCAGCGGACATTTCGAGGCTGAAAAAGGCGACCTTGGCCCCTGCCCCCTTGGCTTCTTCAATCCCGTCTTCGCGTTCGCGGATCCAGCGGCGCGCGGCGTTGAACGCGATATTGGTGGCAAGCGAGGTTTTGCCCATACCCGGTCGTCCAGCCAGAATGACAAGGTCGCTATTGTGCAGGCCGCCGCATTTGGCGTTGATGCTATCAAGGCCGGTCGTGACACCAGAAAGATGCCCCCCCGACTGAAGCGCTTTTTCCACATTCTTGATGGCCTCGGTCGACGCCATCAGAAAGCTTTTCATCGAACCGGTTTCGCCTTCACCCTCGGCGACCTTATACAATGCGCTTTCTGCGGCCTCTATCTGTCCCTTGGGATCGACGCTTTCACTTGTATCCAGCGCATTGTCGACCAACGTGCGCCCAACGGTCACCAATTCGCGCAACAGGGCAAGATCATAGATTTGTTGCGCGAAATCACGCGCGCCGATCAGGCCGGCGCCATCGGCCGTCAATTTGATCAGATAACCCGGCCCACCCAGTTCTTTCATCGCCTCGTCCGCTTCGAAAAACGGTTTCAGCGTGACCGGCGTGACCAGCATGTTGCGATCAATCAGGCGAAGCACCTGTTCGTAAATGCGGCCATGCAAGGGTTCAAAAAAATGGTCCGGCTGCAGCTTGATCGAAACATCTTCGATAATCCGGTTATCGATCAATATCGCGCCGAGAAATGCCGCCTCCGCCTCGATATTCCGGGGCAAACGCTGGGGTTCCGCTTCGTTAACGGCGGCTAGTCTGATCGGTTCGGCCATAACGCCCTATCCTTTAGCATAAGCCCATGTGCAAGACCCTGCAAAAATAGAATGGGGGACAGGGCTGTGGACAAATATTTTTCCCGCGGCGAAGACACGCAGGGGAGGATTCACTTGCCCCAAAATTATCACAAGCTAACACAGCAGCATGAGCGACGCCCGCATCATCAAAGTCGAACTTGACGAGGCAACGATCCTGCGTCGAAACGCCGATATTGAGCAAGAGCGCCGCGTTGCGATCTTCGATTTGATCGAAGATAATGTCTTTAAACCTGTGCGCGATTTTGGCGATGGCTATGCGGGTCCGTATCAATTGAACCTCAGTGTCGAAGAAGGCCGGTTGATCTGGGACATCCGCCGCGAAGACGGCAGTCCATTCGAAATTCTGATCCTTGGACTTGGCCGATTTCGCCGTGTGGTCAAAGACTATTTCGCCATTTGCGACAGCTATTATCAGGCCATCCGCAAAGCCAGCGCGGCCGAGATCGAAACCATCGACATGGCCCGACGCGGCGTCCACAATGAAGCCGCCGAATTGTTGATGGAACGTCTGGAGGGCAAAGTCGAAGTCGATTTCGCAACCGCTCGCCGCCTGTTCACCCTGATTTGTGTGCTGCATATCAAGGGGTGAAAATGGGCTGCTGTGTTGTCGCCGGGTTCACTGCACCAACACCTTTCCACCACCGTCACCCTGAACTTGTTTCAGGGTCCATCATGAAGCGTTCCCCGTCGGGTGCCGTGTAAAGCAACCGTGCGGCGTTGCTTGGTTTGCCACAAGATTGAAGGAATGCACCGACAAATGGACCCTGAAACAAGTTCAGGGTGACGGGAACTATAAATACGATTATGATCGGTAAACGCCCGTAAAAGCATCTACCTACCGCACCCCTTTTCCAATCGCCCCTCGACTCCGCGCATGGTCGGCGGCATTGCAGGTCGTGATTCGGGAAAAGGAAAGTCAGTCGCATGTTTGGTGGTAAAAGCGGCTTTATTCGATGGGGGTCGATCGTGGCGGTGGTGCTGTTGGGCGCCTTTGCTGTGTGGAATCTTGTGACCGGATGGGCACCTGCGCGCGAAGAGTATCCCGAACAGGGACTTGTGGTCACCGCCGCCAATGGTAAACCCGTCTGGTCCAAGCTGGGCGCAACCGGCGTTGATTTTGCCTATCTGACTGCTGTCGAGGGCGCGCAGACCCGCGACGCGCAGTTCGAGGCAAATCTGGAAGGCGTAAAGCAAGCGGGAATCCGCTATGGCGCGCTCCATCATTTCGACATTTGCCGTCTGGCATCCGATCAGGCGACGTTGTTCATCACATCCGTACCGCGCGATCCCGCCGCGCTGCCTCCTGTGGTCCAGCTCGACTTTACCGAAAGCTGCACCAGCCGCCCTAACCGCGCGCTAATCCTGTCAGAACTGGCGACTTTTCTGAATTTGATCGAGGCACATAGCGGTTCGCCAGCGATCCTGTTACTGACGCCTGAATTTGAGAAGGAATATCTGGTGAGTAGCGCAATTGATCGCACGATATGGTTGGAGCGGGACTGGTTTCTACCTGATTATTCGGCCCGCCCATGGGTGATGTGGACCGCCAATTCAGCGCGCCGCGTCGACGGGGTGGATGGGCCGGTCCGCTGGGCCGTGGTCCGCAAATGAGCCAGCAGCTCGTGAACGCCGCGATTGCCGCAGCGGCCCATGCCTATGCCCCCTATTCCAATTTCCATGTTGGCGCGGCCCTGCTGCTTGACGACGGACAAATTGTCAGCGGTGCGAATTTCGAAAATGCAAGCTATGGCATGGCCTTATGCGCCGAAACCGTCGCCATTGCCAAAGCCAATAGCGACGGGGCATTGCGGAATATCGTGGCGATAGCAGTTGCAGGCGGCCCCGCCGGGCAGGTCGCAACCGATGACATGGCCATTACCCCTTGCGGACGCTGTCGGCAGATCATCAAAGAGGTTGCAGACCTGACTGAGCGCGATATTCCTGTCTATTGCGCCCACGCCCACGGCTATGACACGCATTCGCTGTCCGAACTGTTGCCACACGGGTTCGGACCGGCAAATCTGAAGTAAAGGAAAAACATGTCCATTCTTTCCGACATCTGGATACGCGAACAGGCACAGGCGACCGGTATGATCGAACCATTTGTCGAGGCGCAGCGGCGCGACGGATGCATTAGTTACGGCCTGTCCTCCTATGGCTATGACGCGCGGGTCGCCGATGAATTCAAGATTTTTACCAATGTCGACAGTTCGATTGTCGACCCCAAGGAATTTGACCCCAAAAGCTTCGTTGACCGCAAAACCGACGTCTGCATCATTCCGCCCAACAGCTTTGCCCTTGCCCGCACGGTCGAATATTTCCGCGTCCCGCGCGATGTGCTGGTGATCTGTCTGGGAAAAAGCACCTATGCGCGGTGCGGGATTATCGTGAACGTGACCCCGCTCGAACCCGGCTGGGAAGGCCATGTGACGCTGGAGTTTTCCAACACCACCCCGCTGCCTGCGAAAATCTACGCCAATGAAGGCGCCTGCCAGTTCCTCTTTTTAAAGGGCGAACAGCCTTGCGAGACAAGCTATGCCGACCGCGCAGGCAAATATATGGGGCAACGCGGCGTGACTTTGCCGAAATTATAACCAGAAATTATAGTGTTTGAGAGGATAAGCGAGATGAGCAAAGCGAGAGAGTTTGACATCATTGTCTATGGCGCGACCGGATATACCGGCCGGTTGGTCGCCGAGTATCTGAAGGATAAAACCGGCCTCAAATGGGCGATGGCGGGGCGTAGCGCGGACAAGCTTGCCGAAGTGCGCGACCTGATCGGCGCGCCTGCCGATACGCCGTTGGTTGTTGCTGACGCATCCGATCCGGCCTCGCTCGACGCCATGGCAAAACGGGCCAATGTCATTTTGACCACGGTCGGGCCATATCAGCTATATGGCAATGAACTGGTCACCGCCTGTGTTGCCAATGGCACGGACTATACCGACCTGTGCGGGGAACCGGCATGGATGCGGCAGAAGATTGACGAACATGACGCGGCGGCCAAGGCATCGGGTGCGCGCATCTGCTTTTCAGCCGGATTCGATTCCATCCCCTTCGATCTGGGCGTGTTGATGCTGCAGAAACATTGCATCGAAAAATTCGGTGCCCCTGCCCCCCGCGTCAAAGGACGTGTGCGCGCCATGGCCGGGAAATTCTCCGGCGGGACGGCGGCCAGTTTGAAGGCGACAATGGCGGCAGCGGCCAAGGACCCCGCGGTCATCGGCTATCTCACCAACCCGTTCAGTCTTGCTGGCGGCTTCGAAGGTCCGGCACAGCCTGCCGGGAACAAACCGGAATATGATGAAAGTTTAGGGAGTTGGGCGACAAACTTCGTCATGGCCCCCATCAATACCAAGAATGTGCATCGGACCAATGCCTTGACGGGTCATCTTTATGGCACCGACTTTGTCTATGACGAAATGATGCTGACCGGCCCCGGCGATGCAGGGCAGCAGGCGGCGGAATATGTCGCCAAAACCCCGATGATTGGAACGCCCGATGATCCGAAACCCGGCGAAGGCCCCACCAAGGAAGAGCGCGAAAACGGCTTTTATGATGTGCTCTTTGTCGCGGAATATCCCGATGGCCGGACCGCACGGCTCAGCGTCAAGGGCGACAAGGACCCGGGCTATGGCTCCACATCCAAGATGATTTCGGAAACCGCCATTGGCCTGAGCGAAATCGACGGCGCGGGCGGCGTGACGACGCCCGGGGCGGCACTTGGCGAAGCGTTGGTTGACCGCTTGCAGCACTATGCAGGCCTCACCTTCACGGTCGAAGGGTAAGCCCTTTCAAAGAGGGGACCTTGCGCCTATATCGCGCGGACCATGTTAGGTCGCTTCTTCAAAAAAACCGCCAAATTGAGGCCACTCGATACGGCGCGGGTACCCGATGGCATGCGCGTCTATGCCATCGGCGATGTGCATGGGTGCAATCATTTGCTGCACGACCTGCTGATGAAGATTGAGGCCGATGACTTGGCGCGCGGACCGGCAGAAACGCTCATTATCTTTTTGGGTGACCTGATGGATCGCGGCCCGGACAGTGCCGGTGTTATCGAAACCGCAATGGCGCTACGAAAAGCGGGGCGCAATGTCCGGTTCTTGATGGGAAACCATGAAGAAGTGTTCGTGCGCGCATGCCGCAAAAATGATCCCAAGGTCACGCGCTTTTTCATCCGTATCGGGGGGGAGGCAACGGTGCTTTCCTACCCTATCACCCGCAGCGAATATATCGCTTTGGACATGCATCAATTGTCCGAACGGCTGGGGTCGCTGGTTCCTGAAAGCCATCTGGATTTCATCGACAGTTTTGAAGACCAGATCGTCATCGGCGACTATGTTTTTGTCCACGCAGGAATCCGCCCCGGCGTGCCCTTGGCAGAGCAGAAACCCAGCGATCTACGCTGGATTCGCGAGGATTTCGTAGAGCAGCGGGGCGACCTGGAAAAGGTCGTCGTCTACGGCCACACCATCTATGACAGTGTAGAAGAGCGTGGGTCCCGGATCGGCATCGACACAGGCGCTTATGCTTCAGCCGAATTAACAGCGATCGGATTGGAAGGCGGCGAACGCTGGTATTTGCAAACCTGATATGCCAAAGGAAGCTCATGAAAAAATACATCTTTTTGGCTAGTCTCCTCGCCCTTTCGCTTCCCGTTACGGCTTCGGCAGAAAATCGGCCGAGCCCTGACCGGCTGAAGGCTGATGTCGAAAAATTGGTCGGCTTTGGCACACGGCACACGCTTTCATCGGCGACAGACCCCAAGCGCGGCATTGGCGCAGCGCGGGCCTGGGCAAAGGCGGAGTTCGAAAGAATCGCGCAGTCCTGCAAAGGCTGCATGACGACCGAGTTGCTCGAACGCACCATGTCTGGCCCCCGCGTTCCCAACGGCGTCAACATTGTGGACGTTCTGGCGATCAAACCCGGCAAAATGGGCTGGGATCATGTCATCATCATCGCAGGCCATATCGACAGTCGTGGGTCGGATGTTATGGATTTCACCAAAGATGCCCCCGGTGCAAATGATGACGGATCTGGCAGCGCACTGGTGATTGAGGCCGCACGGTTGATGGCGCGGCAGCCACAAAGCGAAGCGACCGTCATTTTCGCTCTTTTGTCCGGAGAAGAACAGGGATTAATGGGCGGACGGTTGCTCGCTGAAACAGCAAAGGAACGCGGCTGGAAAGTGACCGCAATGCTCAACAACGACATTGTCGGCAACACGGTCGGCACCGACGGACGGAAAATTGATGATGTCGTCCGCGTCTTTAGCGAGGGCATTCGCGCCGTCGAAGACCTTCCCGCCCAAATGTCCCGGCGCGGCAGCGGCGGCGAAGATGATGGCCCGAGCCGGTCGTTGATGCGCTATACCGACGCTGCGGCGGCTGCCAATCCCGACATTGGGCTTGATGTATTTGGCGTCCGTCGCCCCGACCGCTTTAGCCGCGGCGGCGACCATCTGCCTGCGCTTGAACTCGGTCTGCCGGCCATTCGCTTCACGGTGGGTGTGGAAAACTACAATCACCAGCATCAGGACCTACGGACCGAAAATGGCATCGAATATGGTGACACCGTCGACAAGATGGACTTTGCCTATTTGGCCAGGGTGACCGCGTTAAATGTCGTGACGGCAACCGCATTGGCCAGCGCGCCGCCTGCTCCGGCCTCGGCAACGCTGGGCGGGGCGGTATCGTCGGACACCAAAGTGAGCTGGATGACCTCTCAAGGCGCATCACGCTACCGCATATATCTCCGCCGCGCCGATGTGCAGGATTGGACGCTGGCACAAGAGGTTGCAGGAACTGAGGCTATGTTGAACGGTGTAATTGTCGACGATCATTTCGTCGGCGTCAGCGCTGTTGGACCAAATGGCGCCGAAAGCATGATTACATTTGCCGGACTACCGCCGCGTCCATAAACAAAAGGCGCGGCCTTTTCAGACCGCGCCGTTTAGGTTCTTTCGGGTGAAAGCAGGAAAATCAGGCAACCATCGGTTGTTCCATATCGTCGAGATCGCGTAGGACGTAGCCTCGGCCCCAGACGGTTTCGATGTAGTTTTCTCCGCCGCATGCCAGCGCCAGTTTCTTGCGAAGTTTGCAGATGAAAACGTCGATAATCTTGAGTTCGGGTTCGTCCATGCCACCATAGAGATGGTTCAGGAACATTTCCTTGGTCAGCGTGGTCCCTTTGCGGAGCGAGAGGAGCTCCAGCATGGCATATTCCTTGCCAGTCAAATGCACCCGGCTACCATCGACTTCTACGGTCTTGGCATCTAGGTTGACCGACAACTTGCCGGTCCGGATAACCGATTGCGAATGGCCTTTGGAACGACGCACCACGGCATGGATACGCGCCACCAGTTCTTCGCGATGGAACGGCTTGGTTACATAATCGTCGGCGCCGAAGCCGAACGAGCGTACCTTGGAATCCATTTCCGAAATGCCGGAAAGAATAAGAACCGGTGTCTGCACCTTGGCGACACGCAGTTTCTTGAGCACATCGTACCCATGCATGTCGGGCAGGTTCAGATCGAGCAATATGATGTCATAATCGTAGAGCTTACCCAGATCGAGGCCTTCTTCGCCCAGATCAGTGGTGTAGACATTGAACCCTTCGGTCGCGAGCATCATTTCGATAGCCTTCGCCGTGGTAGGTTCATCTTCAATCAAAAGCACACGCATTGGGCAAACCCCTCTTTGCTTATTGCAACCCCGAAACACCATCGGACCGATCCGGCTGTGTGTCGGGCTTTATTAACCATAAGGGAAATGAACTGAAAAGGTTAATTTCATCTTAACGCAGGGATTCCGGCGAGTCGCGAGGTGCCGTTCCGGCAAAAAGTGAATCATTTCCATAGGCTTGAGCGGCAAACGAACCGGTGTAAATTTTTTTTGGAGTATTCGGCCAAATTGACTGTGGCCATTCGGCAACAGTGCCGGGGTTTTTACGACAATCGACACCATGCTTTCTTTACATATCAAAACTATCCAAACATACATAGTATCACTTTGCATAATTGCGCCTGCGCGATATCCGCCCGCGTCGCATTTCGCGAAATAAAAACTGCCTGAAACCAGATGGTTATAGGTAACTATGATATAAACGGAGAATGATTTCATGAAAAATAGACGCTATTTTGACGCGCTCAAGATCAGCAGCGCAGCACTGGCAATCGGCGCAGCACTCTCGTCAGCCCCTGTCTTTGCACAGGAAGCTGCCGAGGAAGCCAGCGAGCAGCCGGCCATTGTCGTTACCGGCTCGCGCATTGCGCGGCCTGATCTGGAATCTTCAAGCCCTGTTTCTGTTGTGACATCGGAACAAATCCAGCTTTCTGGTACGAACAATGCCGAAGAATATTTGCGTGATTTGCCGCAAGCTGTTCCAGCCATTGGTGGTAATACCAACAACGGCAACCCTGGCGTCGCGACACTGGATCTTCGCAACCTCGGCGAAGAACGCACCCTTATCTTGGTCGATGGCAAGCGTTTTGTACCATTCGATTCCAACGGCATCGTCGATTTGAACATGATCCCGGCGGCATTGATCGAACGGGCCGAAGTACTGACCGGAGGTGCTTCGTCGGTATATGGGTCGGACGCAGTCGCGGGCGTCGTGAACTTTGTCATGAAGAAAAACTTCGAAGGTTTTGAAGCCGACGCCCAATATGGCATTACCGAAAAAGGCGACGGTCAAAACCGTAGTTTTTCAATCACTGCCGGTGTGAATTCGGAAGACGGCCGCGGCAATCTTGTGGTCAATGCGACCTATGTAAAGGTTGACGCCGTAACTCAAGGTGCGCGTGATTTTTCACGGGATGTTTTGGCGGCGAAAGATCTGGGCGCCGGTGGCGGTAGTTCGACCGTTCCAGAAGGCGTCATAGACGGCCTAGTAGCTTTTGGCGGCCGGGGAATATTCGACGCGGCTGGCAATCTCGCTCCATTTGACATAAAGAAACAGGGGTTCAACTTCAATCCATTCAACCTCTTGCTTACCCCGCAAAACAAATGGACGGCTACGGCGCTTGCGCGCTATGAAATCAATGACTCTATCGAATTTTATGGTCGGTCGTCTTTCGCGAATAGTCGGGTTTCAACGATCATCGCGCCTTCGGGCACTTTTGGTTTTGAATTTGATCTCAATTACCTGACCAACCCCAATCTGTCTGCACAGGCCAAGGCCATTTTGGCACAGAATGATGTTACCGCCGCGGGAGACACGACGCCGGGCGATGGCAATATCAAGATCAACTTCCGCCGCCGCACGACCGAATTAGGTACGCGTAATACGGTATTTGAAAATACCGCTTACCAGCTCGTGGGCGGTTTCAGGGGCGATATTTCGGAATCCGTAAAATGGGAAACCTTTGCCCAATGGGGCCGCACATCGCGCACGCAGTCTTTTGAAAATGATCTGAGTTTTGATGCCGTACAAGCGGGAATCCTTGATGGAAGCGTAAACCTATTCGGTCCAGGGAAGCTCTCACTAGAAGCTGGCCAGAAAATTCGGCTCGACTTGCAGCAAATTGACGCAACCTCGCAATTTGTCGCAGGCGGATTTTTAACTGCGGACCTGCCCTTCACTCTTGCGTCGGACACACCCGGCGGAATCGTGATCGGTGCCGAATTCCGTCGTGAAAAGTCGATTGCAAAGCCTGATCAAAACCTGATCGAAGGCAATTCGATCGGATTTGGTTCATCGACACCTATCGACGCGCAACTCACCACCAAAGAGCTCTACGCCGAACTAAATGTGCCGATTGTTACCGACAAGCCGTTTTTCCATTCGTTCAGCCTGGAGGCAGGAATTCGTCATTCAGACTATACAAATCTCGACAAGCAAATCGCGCGCGGGAATAATTTCAAGACAACAAGTTTCAAGGTCGGAGGCGAATGGTCGCCAGTAGAAGATTTGAAAATCCGCGGTGGATTTAACCGAGCAGTGCGCGCACCGAATTTGAATGAAATTGGCCAGCCATTCACGCCAGGGACCGGGGACGCAAATTTCGATCATTGTGAATCCGTTGATCGTGGACAGCCAATTGTGCTGTCAAAAGACGTCGTCAACAACCTTAACCGTGGAGCGGCTGCGACTGAACTATTGAATCTGTGCGTTGCGACGGGCGTCCCTTTGGCGGCGCTTCAAGCAGGCTTGGTGGATGGAATTGTTGCAGGTCAGATTAACAATTTTTCTGGCGGTAACATCAACTTGACACCTGAAAAAGCCGATACGTTCACAATCGGTGCCGTGTTCAAGCCGAGTTTCCTTCGTGGCTTTACCGCCTCGGTCGATTTTTATGATATCAACGTCAAGAACGCCATTTTCTCGGTTCCCGAGCAAGAAGCGATAATCGCATGCTATGAAATCGAAAAGAAAGCGGACGGCTTTTTCTGTTCGCGCATCAAGCGCAATCCTTTGAATGGCTCGCTATCTGGTGGGTTGGACACTGGTGTTGATTCATCTACAGTGAATATCGGCGGTGCCCGTAACCGCGGGATCGATTTCGCGGCTTCCTACCAATTTGATATAGGTGAGGATACCAATCTTGCATTTGCCGTAAACGCGACAAGAACGCTTAAGAGCACGCTTGATTTTGGTGCAAGTGTTCGGGAATGCGCTGGTCGTCTTGGCGGAATTTGCTTGCGTCCACTGCCCAAGCTTCAATGGATACAGACATCGACTTTGGAACATGGGCCCTGGACATTCCAGTTGCGTTGGCAACATATCGGAAAGCTGACCAATGACTCGGTCGCATTTGGACTTGGCGGCGCGGTTGCCGAAGACTTCGCCGTTCCGGTCATCGGGGCACGCGACTATTTCGATCTCTATGGCAGCGTCGAAGTCGCAAAGTCCCTGAAATTCCGTGCAGGCATTAACAACCTGCTGGATAGCTTGCCACCCATCGTCGGGAATGATTTCGGCGGTACAACGGAAAATAGCGGCAACACCTATCCTGGAACTTACGATCCTTTGGGACGCAGCTTCTTTGTTGGTGCGACTTTAAGCTTCTAATACCTAACAAAAACAAAATTCAGGGCCCGGAGAGATCCGGGCCCTTTCTTTTTCCTTAACCGGTCATTGCATCTGAAGCCCTTGCAACTTGTCCCCCCGCGCACCATTTGTCGGATATTCCGGCGGTTAACTTCCCCGCCGATGCGGACATATTCATGACCGGTATCACGACATCCTCTCCCCTATCCATCGAACCACGGCCATTTGCTTCGATTGGCAAGCGCGATCATGGCTGGTTGAAGCCCAATTTCCATTTCAGTTTTTCGGACTATTACGACCCGGACCGGATGGGGTGGGGCAATATTCGCGTCTGGAATGACGATGAAATCGCCGCGCAGACGGGCTTTGCGCCCCATTCGCACGACAATATGGAAATCATCACCTATGTCCGCGAAGGCGCGATTACGCACAAGGACAGCATGGGCAATGTCGGACGCACGGCTGCTGGCGATGTGCAGGTGATGAGCGCAGGCACTGGCGTGACGCACAGCGAATATAATCTGGAAGACGGGCCATGCCGCCTGTTCCAGATATGGGTGCTGCCGCGCGAACGCAATGACCCGCCTGCCTGGGACCAGCGCCAGTTTCCCAAAGGCGACCGGTCGGGAGCCTTCAACGTGCTGGCCAGCGGCTATGGCGATGATGGCGCGCTTTCAATCAACGCCAACGCCCGCGTGCTTGGCGCGACGGTCGCGGCGGGTGCGACAGCGCATTATGAACTGACAGACGGGCACTACGCCTATCTTGTCATTGCAGGCGGCCGTGTAAGGATAGACGGCACCGAATATGGCGCACGCGATGGTGTGGCAATGCGTGGGAGCGGGATCATGACTGTTGAAGCTGTTGAAGAGTCCGAATTGGTAATGGTCGACAGCGTGTAAACACCCAAGCCCGCACGTGCCGAACGAAGCAGAGACAACCATAAAGCACGCGTGACCGAAAGGTGTCTCGACTTCGCTCGTCACGAACGGCTAAGGATGTGCGTGATATGGCTTACGACCTTCCTGAAGATCTGCTCGAAGAAACATTCCTCGCGTCCACCGGGCCGGGTGGGCAGAATGTGAACAAGGTTGCCACCGCCTGCCAGTTGCGGGTGGATGTATATGGGTTGGGGTTACAACCCTATGCGTTTCGACAGTTAAAGATATTGGCGGGGTCCAAGATGACGGTTGCGGGCGAACTCATCGTGACCGCCCGCAACCACCGCACCCGTGAAGCGAACCGTGCCGAGGCACGGGCACGCGTTGTTGAACTGATCGACCGTGCACATATCCGCAAAGCGCGCCGTGTTGCGACCAAGCCAAGCAAAGCCGCCAAAGCCCGCCGCGTCGACACCAAAAAAGGCCGATCCACCCTAAAGAAAAACCGTGGCAAGGTTAGCCTCGACTGATAGGAGCAGCGGTATGTTTGAATTTTCCATCAATAACAGCGCGCCAAAATCCGAACTCTATCGCGAATTGGTGCGCTCGGCAGATGCGCTTACAAAGGGAGAACCCGATGGAATAGCGAATATGGCGAATATCGCAGCTTTGTTGTGGGAATATCTTCCCGACGTCAATTGGACGGGTTTCTACCGTGTAATTGACGGTGAATTAGTACTCGGCCCGTTTCAGGGCAAAGCAGCCTGCATTCGCATCGCACTGGGTGACGGGGTATGCGGCGCAGCGGCGGCGAGCGGCCAAACACAGCTGGTCGAAGATGTTCATGCGTTTCCCGGTCACATTGCCTGTGACGCAAATAGCCTATCCGAATTGGTTGTGCCGGTTACACGTGCAGGTCAGGTAGTTGCCGTTATTGACCTCGATAGTCCGATATTGGCGCGATTTGATGCCGACGACGTCAGCGGGATCGAGGCACTCGCCGGTTTGCTGGCGGACAGGATATAGTTCGAGGGTTTGAAACCGGAGAATTTTCCGGTTCTGATTGCCTCATTTTGGAACAATGGCGTGGACGACCATGCAATTTACATCCGGTTGAATCGCCAAGACCGCCAAAGACTGTTAATCCCCCTTTAACTATCGGCACCGGCCTTTTCCGGAGCAGACGATGATTGGGGAGTCGTTAACTATGAGAAGCCTTTTGTTTTCAGGGACTGCGGCGGCCGCGCTCATGCTGACGGCAACGCCTAGCTACGCTGGCGAATCGAAAGCAGCGGCGGCCTCGACCGTACAGAAAAAAGAAGTCGTCATCGTACAGCATGCAGACGGGGACCGTACCGGCGATTTTCGCGAACCTGAATTCAGCCCGGAATTACATCCGAACGCACAGATATATAATTGGAACGATGAAGCCGTTTTTGCTGCGCCAGATGGTTCAAATTACAAATATAATGGAAATTGGGAAGGTAAGTATATCGACCCGCAGGGCGACATATTTGAAGGTGACTGGAGTGGGCGCGTAACACGCCAAAATGGCGCGAGCGGCGCCGGGTTTCCAAGACCGCCGGTTCATGCGGTGCCATCCCACGACGAACCAGAATATGACATGGATGACGACAATTATGACGTTCCTCCCGGCTATGAAAATTACGAAAACTGCTTGAAAAGCAACGGGTTAAAAGGGGCTGCAATCGGCGCACTACTTGGCGGCTTTTTGGGTAATCGCATTGCCGGTCGGGGCAATCGCACCGGTGGTGCATTGGCAGGGGCGGGCATCGGCGGACTTTTGGGCGTTGCTGCTGAAAAAGCCAGCGACAGATGCAAGGCCTATCGCCCGAGACCTCCGCGCGGTCCGCTCTATTATCCTCAACACTATCAGGGATGGACAGGTGGATATTATTACTATCCCCAAGCCCCAATTGTTACCGTTACCGTCCAACCCGTGATAACCACCACAACGGTCACTGAAGAAATCTATTATGAGACAATCCGCACGCAGCCGCGCAAGAAAATAATACGCAAATGGAAACCGAAGCCGCGCTGCATCTGCCGGTGAGTCAGATAGGGGCGGCCACTGCTTTTTAGCGGCGGTCGCCATTTGTAATCGCAGAAATGGGCCTATGGTCAGGACCTAACCTGTTATTGACTCCAAAGCAGCCGGTTCGAACCGTTCCCAACCCTCTGGCCCCAGACGTTCCAACGGCGTGTAGCGGATCTTATATTGCATCCGGGCCGCACCTTCGACCCAATAGCCGAGATATACATAAGGCAGACCCGCCGCCTTGGCGCGCATGATATGGTCGAGGATGATATAATTGCCCAATCCCGGGCGTCCATCCGCATCGGAGTCGTAGAAACTGTAAATCATCGACAGGCCGTCGGCCTGCTGATCGGTCAAGCATGCGCCGACCAACTCACCTAAGCGGCCAAAGCGGCCCGGCGTGCGATATTCGATGACATTGCTGCGAACCGGTGACTGTTCGACCATATCGGCATAGTCCATATCGTCCATATTGGTCATGCCGCCGACGGGATGGCGCTGACCAAGATAGCGCCGCAAAAGATCATATTGTTCGGATGTCGACCAAGGACGGCAGGCACTGACTACCAGATCGGAATTGCGACGGATGATACGGCGTTGTGTGGCGTTGGGTTGAAATTCGCTGGTCAGCACACGCACCGAAACACAAGCCTTGCAGTCAATGCAGCTTGGTCGATAAGCGACATTCTGGCTGCGCCGAAAACCGATGCGGCCAAGTGCATCGTTCAGTTCATCGGCATGCGGGCCATTGAGTTCGGTAAAAACTTTACGCTCGGTCTTGCCCGGCAAATAGGGGCAAGGACCGGGGTTCGTAACAAAAAAGCGTGGAAACCTGACGGGTGCGCTCATCGAATAGGGCCCTCAAGACCTAAATTGTTTGTGAATTATTCACCCTATATGCACGGCTGTCAGTAATGTGAAAAGAGCGTTTACCATGAAAGTTGTGGACGCAGGTTTACTTGTTCAATTCAACCCGTTCCACCAAATATCCTGCTGCGTTCAAACCATCCACTAGACCTTGCAGTTGGTCGGCATCGCGTGCTTCGCATTCGATGTCAGTGATCAAGCCCTTGGCGGGAAGTGTTGTAAAAATCCGTTGGTGGTAGATTTCAATGATATTGACATTATGTTCGTTGAACAAACGCATCACCTTGTACAGGGCCCCCGGACGATCCTGCAAAGTGAGGCGAAGGCGCGCAAGCCGTCCTGAACGCGCGAGATCGCGCAACAAGACGTTGGCCAGCAGGCGCGTGTCAATATTGCCCCCGCACAGAACAACGCCGACATTCTTGCCCGCGAAAATTTCCGGATTGGCCATGACAGCAGCAAGGCCAGCCGCACCCGCCCCTTCGACCACTGTCTTTTCAATTTGTAACAACAAGCTGACGGCGGTTTCCAATTCCGCCTCGCTCACCAGAACAATGTCGTCGACCAGCCCGCGGATGACTTCGCTCGTAAAACTGCCGGGTATTTTAACCGCAATCCCCTCAGCCAACGTATCGCCTTCGCATGGCAGTTGCTGGTTTTTCAGCAAGGCATACATCGACGGATACAATTCCGCCTGCACGCCGATCAAGCCGATATCCGGATTTAACGCCCGCGCCGCGGTACCCATTCCGGACAACAGTCCGCCACCGCCGATCGGCACCACCAGCGTATCGAGCGAGGGAATGCTTTCGAGCATTTCAAGGGCAACGGTCCCCTGCCCTGCGGCAACATTGGGGTCGTCAAAGGGATGCACGAACGTCAGGCCTCTTTCTGCCTCTAGCAAGCGGGCGTGCTTGTATGCGTCGTCGAATGTCTCCCCATGCAGCACGACTATACCCCCGACGCTTTCGGTCTGCATGACCTTCACCGTTGGGGTAGGAACCGGCATGACAATCGTCACGGGTATTCCAAGCCGTGTGCCATGATAGCTTAACCCCTGGGCATGGTTGCCAGCCGAAGCCGCGATGACACCCTTCGACCGTTGCTCGTGCGTCAACAGCAGCAATGCGTTCAGCGCGCCGCGTTCTTTATAGGCGGCGGTAAACTGGAGATTTTCGAACTTCAGATAAATATTGGCCCCTGTTAGTTTCGAAAGGGTCTGGCTGTGCAGGGTCGGCGTTGCCACAATAGAATCGCGGATACGTTCATGCGCGGCACGGATATGATCGAGAGTAAGTAATTCAGACATAGTGTGCGGCCCTAACGCATCTGGCGTTGTGTGAAAACAAACATTAAGAGCCAGTCATGACTAGAATTGCTTTCATCGGTTTGGGCGTCATGGGCGGCCCTATTGCGCGACACCTGAAACAGGCGGGCCATGAATTGACGGTTTATAACCGTTCACGGGCTAAGGCCGAGGCTTGGGCTGCGGCCCATGGCGGAACAATCGCTACGTCTCCGGCCGAAGCCGCGCGCCAATCCGAAGTTGTTATTTCCTGCGTCGGGACAGACGATGATCTTGCAGGCGTCACATTGGGCCGTGACGGAGCCTTTTCGGCGATGGCAAAAGGTGGTTTGTATATTGATCACACCACGGTGTCGGCACGCATCGCACGACAATTGGGTGTAGAGGCGAAATCGCGCGGGCTTCTGGTCGTTGACGCGCCACTGACCGGCGGACAAATCGGCGCTGAAAACGGGACATTATCGATCATGTGCGGCGGCAGCGAAGCCGCAATGGACGCCGCCCGTTCCATCATGGAACCCTATTCGAAACGCATCGTTCATGTGGGTGGACCGGGAACCGGGCAGACGGCAAAAATGTGCAACCAGATCGCCTTTGCAGGGGTCATCCAATCGCTTTCCGAAGCATTGCGTTTTGCCCAATCGGCGGAACTTGATGTTAACAAGGTCTATGAGGCAATATCGGGCGGCGCGGCGCAAAGTTGGCAAATGGACAATCGGTGGGCCACGATGGCGGAAGACAAATTCGACTTCGGCTTTGCCGTGGACTGGATGCGTAAAGACCTGGGGTTAGCGTTTGAAGAAGCGCGCGCCTTGGGCGCGACGTTGCCGATTACCGCGCTGATCGATCAATTCTATGCCGATGTCCAGCAAATGGGCGGCGGCCGTCTAGATACCAGCGCCATTGTCAAAAGGTTACCCAAGGGATGATCAACGAAAACTCCAAAAACCGTTCGTGTCGAGCGAAGACGAGACACCGTGCAACACTGATGGGCCTCTCGTCGTCGCTCGAGGCGAACGGGCGGAGAGCTGTTAGTGGAATTCTCGCACTCGCCCTATTCACCATTGCCACCCCCGCCTTTGCCGACGGCCTGGTCGAAAATGTCAACGGCATCACGCTGGACGCCGATGGCAAAGTGATCCGCTTCAACGCCATCCTTATCGGCAAAGACGGCAAAGTTACCGAGCTTTTATCCAAAAAAGACAAGCTGCCGCCGCAACTGGATTTTCGTCATGACGGCAAAGGCGCCACGATGTTGCCGGGGCTGATCGACGCGCATGGCCATGTCATGCCACTGGGTTTCCAGTTACTCACGCTCGATCTGTCCGCCACCAACAGTTTGGCCGAGGCGCAAGCCGCGATCCGCGACTATGCCGCGAAGAATCCGGAACGACTGTGGATTATCGGGAGCGGATGGAATCAGGAAAAATGGGGTCTCGGTCGTTTCCCGACTGCCGCAGACCTCGATACCGCAGTCGCTGACCGGCCGGTCTGGCTCACGCGCGTTGACGGACATGCAGGATGGGCAAACAGCCGCGCAATGGAAATTGCCGGTGTGACCGCGGCGAGCAAATCACCTCCCGGCGGGCGTATCGAGCTTTCGGGCGGCAAGCCCAATGGCATCTTTGTCGATGCCGCGTTCAAACTCGTCGATAAATTTGTCCCCGCGCCCAAACCAGCCGAACGCGATGTTGCATTGGGCGAAGCTCAGAAGAAACTGCTCTCGCAAGGCATCACCGCCATTGCCGACATGGGGACAACGATGGACGCTTGGCAAAGCTATCGCCGCGCGGGCGACGGCGGCTGGTTGTCGATACGGATTTTCGGTTATGCAGGCGGCATCGATGCTATGGTCGCCATCGCAGGACCGCGCCCGACGCCATGGCTCTATGATGACAAGCTCCGTCTCGGCGGGGTGAAGCTGTTTCTCGATGGCGCGCTGGGCAGCCGGGGCGCCTGGCTCAAAAAGCCATACACTGACGCCCCGGGACAGACTGGCCTGCAAATTCTGGCCCCCGCTGAAATCCGAAACCTGATGGTTCGCGCATCGATGGACGGTTTTCAGACCGCCGTGCACGCCATCGGTGACGCCGCCAACGGGGAAGTCATCGGCGCGATCGAGGAACTCGCCGAAACCTATAAGGGCGACCAACGCTGGCGCATCGAGCATGTGCAGATCGTCGACCCGGTCGACCTGCAAAGGCTCGGTAAGCATGGCATTATTTCATCGATGCAGCCTGTCCACCAAACATCCGACCGGACAATGGCAGAGGCAAGGCTCGGACAGGAGCGACTGGCTGGCGCTTACGCATGGCAATCCATCGCCAAGGCCGGCGGCAAACTCGCATTCGGATCGGACGTTCCGATTGAGTCCGCCGATCCATTTGCCGGTCTTGCCGCTGCAATCACGCGCGAAGATGCCAATGGCCAACCCTTTGGCGGATGGCGGCCCGAAGAACGCGTTACACGCGAACAGGCGCTTGCCGGCTTTACAACAGGGGCTGCTTATGCCTCATTTGCCGAGGGGAAAGTAGGTTCCTTGACCCCCGGGCACCATGCCGATTTCATATTGATTGATGTCGACCCGCTACTTGCAAGCCCGGCTGAACTGCGTAAAGCAGTGGTCAAGGAAACATGGGTTGGCGGACGACCTGCGTATCAAAATGCAACGGTCACCCCCGCTGACAACCAAAAAGATGGAGAAACACGATAATGGCACGCGCATGGACATTGGCTAGCCGTCCGGCAGGACTTCCCAACGACAGCAACTTTGCAATGATCGAAACACCAGACGCCCCCTTGGGTGATGGTGAATTTCAGGTCAAAAATAGCTGGCTTTCGGTTGACCCCTATATGCGTGGCCGCATGAACGACGCGAAAAGCTATGCCGATCCCTTTGCGCTTGGCGCGCCTATGACAGGCGGCGCAGTCGGTACGGTCACTGCCAGCAACAACGCAGATTTTCCGGTCGGCGCAAAAGTGCTACACATGGGCGGCTGGCGCGACAGCGTCATATTGGGCGGCGGCACTACACCGCCTGCTGGAATGCCACCTGTAAAGCTGCCTGATCTGGGCGTACCTGACCAACATTGGCTCAGCATCATGGGAATGCCGGGCGGAACCGCATGGTTCGGATTGCTCAAGGTTGCCCAAGCCAAGCCCGGCGAAGTTATTTTCGTATCCGCTGCGGCAGGGGCGGTCGGCTCGACCGTAACGCAAGTTGCCAAAGCCAAGGGTATGAAAGTTATCGGGTCAGCAGGTGGCGCGGACAAATGCGCCTGGGTGAAGGAACTCGGTGCCGATGCCGTTATCGATTACAAGGCAGGCAAGGTATTGCCGCAATTGATGGCTGCGCTGAAGGATATGGGTGAAACCGGCATTGACGTATATTTCGACAATGTGGGCGGCGAACATTTCGACGCGGCGCTGGCCACTTCGAAAGAATGGGCGCGTTTTGCCATTTGCGGCATGATTGACGTCTATAACGACTTTAAAGCACAGCCTATGCAATATCTGCCAATGATCATCGGCAAGCGTATCACGATAAAAGGCTTCCTCTATCCGGATTTCTACGCACAGGTTCCCGAATTCAACGCAGATATGGCTGCGCTCATTACATCGGGCGCGGTCAAAGGGCGCGAAACGGTGAAGGAAGGCCTTGAAAAAACGCCCGAAGCTTTCCTCGGCCTTTTCAGCGGTGAGAACACAGGGAAGATGTTGGTTAAACTGTGAGCGATATACGGGCGGGCGGCTCCAAGGCCGCCCTATGTGGCAATTATGCCGCAGTTCTTCGAATTGTCACACACAGTGGTTGCAATCAGGTGACCTGCTACCCCATTTGATTTAGCAATAGCGCAAACAAGCTAAACAAGCGGGAGAGTATGATGTCGAAAACCTTCACTGTAGCCAGAACTGTACTTGCAATTTCAGCAGCCGTGGGCGCATTGGCCATTCCTGCCGTTGCGTTTGCACAGGATGCAGAAACCGCAGACACATCCGAAGATGAAATCGTCGTAACCGCGCAAGGCCGGACGCAATTGCTGTCGGACGTTCCGGTCGCAATATCCGCAGTCAACGCGGAAACCCTGCAAAACAGCGGCGCGAATGACATTCGCCAGCTCAATCAGGTTGCGCCGTCATTGCTGGTTTCCTCGACGGGGACAGAAGCGAACGGTTCGGCCCGTATTCGCGGCATTGGCACCGTGGGCGACAACCCCGGCCTCGAGAGTTCGGTTCCCGTTTTCATCGACGGTGTATACCGGTCGCGTTCGGGTATCGGCCTGAATGAACTCGGCGAAATTGACCGGGTCGAAGTACAACGTGGTCCACAGGGCACGTTGGGCGGACGCAACTCTTCGGCTGGTCTGATCAGCATCTATTCGAAAAAACCAAGTTTCACATTTGGCGGCAGCGGCGAGCTGACCTACGGCAATTTCGATTTCATGCGCGCAGCGACGAGCTTCACCGGACCGATCACTGAACAACTCGCCTTTCGGGTCGACGGTGTTTATGTAAAGCGTGACGGTTTCTACACGGACGACCAGAATGGGCGCGACGTCAACAACCGCGACCGGTATTTTTTGCGTGGACAGTTGTTGTTTGAACCCTCTGATGCGCTGTCGGTCCGTGTGATTGCAGACTATACCTATCGTAAAGAAGAATGCTGCGCGGCGACATATGTCGATGGCACGGTCAATCCGTTCATCGGCAATTTGAACAATCCCGCCACGCCGTTCCTCCAACCGGGCGCGACACCAGCGCGGACCAACGACAATGGCAACAACATCATCAACGTGTTGCGCGATCTTGGCCAGCCACTTGCTGCCTTCAGCCAAGGCTATGGCCGCAATATTTCGGTCAGCGCCAATCGCGTGTTCACCGGCGAAACCAAAGATTACGGCCTGTCAGGCCAGATCGATTATGATTTCGGCGGCGCAACCCTGACGTCGATTACGGCATATCGCCAATATCGTTCGGGTCAGGCATCCGATACCGATTATAGCGAAGTCGACATTTTATATCGCGCACCCAGCGACGATGCCTATCGCCAGTTCCATACCTTCACACAGGAATTGCGCTTGCAAGGCGAAGCTTTTGGCGGAAAACTTGATTGGCTGGTTGGCGGGTTCTACGCCAATGAAAAATTGACGGTCCGTGACAATCTTCGCTTTGGCAATCAATATGGCCGCTTTGCAACTTGCCGCATCATTTCAGGCGGTGGCCTTTCGGGCCTGTATTCGCCAACCAATCCGTCTTGCGTATTGCCCGGCGTAGGCCCTGCCACATTGGCGGGTGCAACCGGCGCTTCAGGTGCGGACATTGTTGCAGCCTTTACCCGGCTTGATAGCCTGAATGACCGCGGCACAACGAATGACCGTTATTTCCAGAACGGTACCAACTGGGCCTTGTTCACGCATAATATCGTCCATATTACAGATACACTCGATCTCACATTAGGCCTGCGTTACACCAGCGATAAGAAGCGGTTCAACGCGACTTTTGGGAATGACAACAATGTGTGTACTGCGGTGCAGGGCCTTGTTCTCGACGACTTGACGACAACAACCGCTGGATCTGCATCGCAAATTGGAACGGCGCGTGCATTGGCTGGTGCCCTTATCGGCCTTAGCTGCCAAGGTAATTCAACCGCTGAACTCAACGGTGTCTCCATTAAGGACCGCCGCAGTGAAGACGAATTCACCGGCACAGCAATCCTGTCATGGAAGCCAATCGATGACCTTTTGCTTTATACCAGCTTTGCCCGTGGATATAAGGCAGGGGGTTTCAACCTTGACCGTTCGGCCCTCAAATCCCCCATTTTACCATTCGCGGCAGTGGGCGGCGCACAGGCGTTGGTCGGCAATCTGCAATTTGACCCCGAATTGGTCGATAGCTATGAATTGGGCGCGAAATACTCAACCGGCCCCTTCAGCCTGAGCGTTTCTGCGTTCCGTTCGGATTTCTCGAACTTCCAGCTGAACACGTTCAACGGCACTGTCTTCCTCGTTCAAACTGTTAATGGCTGTAGCAATCTGGTCGGCGGTCCCGCTGCGGATACCGATCTGAGCGCTGCCACCGGAACCTGTGCCACGGGCGACGTGACTTATGGTGTCCGTACCCAGGGGGTCGAATTGGAAGCGTCGTTGGTTCCAGCGCGCAATTTCCGTATCGCCGCCGGTCTGACTTATGCCAGCACCAAATATGAAGACGACTTGGTGGGAACAAAACGGGGCACAGCACTGGACCCCGCCCTTCGCAAACTGCCCGGTGACAATCTGTCCAACGCACCAGAACTTGTTGCAACGTCAAGCATTACCTGGACACCCGAAATTGGCAGCAGCGGTTTGACCGGCCTGTTCTATATCGATGGGCGTATGACCAGCGATTACAACACCGGTTCTGACCTGTTCCCGCAAAAGGAACAGGATGGCTTTGCCGTATTCAACGCCCGTATCGGCCTGCGCGGCCCAGACGAGTCTTGGGGTATCGAATTGTGGGGCCAGAATATCTTCAATCAGGATTATGCCCAGGTCGCCTTCAATACGCCGTTTCAGGCAGGCACGACTGCAACACCGTTTCTTGACCCCCAATTCCCCGGCGGACGCCAGATATTCTCGCACTTCCTCGCTGAACCAAGGACCTATGGCATCACGCTGCGCGGCAAGTTCTAACACTCCCTTTTGGGAATCAAAAAAGGCCCGCAGCGATGCGGGCCTTTTGTTTTGCGCGGAGCCGGGGGGTGTGACTTTCGTGACGGCGCCATTTTTTCGTCAAAAGGAAAAAGAAAAGAAGATAAAAGAAGTGCAGTACCCGTCTAAAAGGGCAACCTCATTTTTGCTTTTTGTCTTTTTCCTTTTGACGAAAAATTATCATACCCGTTTGCCATAAAATCCCCTCCGTCCGTCACCCTGAATTTATTTCAGGGTCTTAGTTTTCAACGTCGAAGGATTAAGACCCTGAAATAAATTCAGGGTGACGGCGGTTTGGAAACGGGTTTAGCGAGGACGACGCAAATTTCACGGCGGCGTCGTCACGGACTAGGCAAAAGCCTTCAGCTTCCGAAGCCAACCCCTAAAAACCCGGGCATTGGACCATTCCAACCATTGTCGCTTGCGGGTTCCGCCGCCTTTTGCGGGGCAGCAGGCTTTTCGCGGGTTGGCTTTTTGTCTGCCGGGGTACGTGTGGGGCTGGATTTTTCCGGTTCTGCCAAGGGCTCCTTGGCCACCACTTTACGCCCACGCTTTGCAGGTGCGCGTTCCTCTTTTACCGCAACAGGTGCGTCCACTTTACCAAGGCGTTCAATCTTGTTGCCGATCAGCTTTTCGATGTTTTCGATGGCTTCCTCGTCCGCCTTGGTGACGAAGGTAAAGGCTTTACCCTTTGCCCCTGCCCGCCCCGTGCGGCCGATGCGATGGACATAATCGTCGGGATGCCAAGGCGCGTCGAAATTGAAGACATGGCTTACGCCTTTCACATCCAGTCCGCGCGCGGCAACATCTGATGCGACCAGAAAGTCGATATCGCCATTTTTAAATGCTTCGAGCTGCTTTTGACGCGATGCCTGATCGATATCGCCATGAATTTCGCCTGACCGCAGGCCATGGCGTTGCAGGCTGGTGTTCAACTCGCGGACTGTTGTCTTGCGATTGCAAAAGATAATCGCGTTCGAAACCTGTTCACTGCGGATAAGATCGCGCAAGACATCGCGCTTTTTCATCGGAGATACGTTGACAAGAAACTGTTCGATATTCGTATTGGCCGTCGCGGGACGTGCCACTTCGATATATTTGGGGTTGGTCAGAAACTTGTCCGCCAGTTTCTTGATCGGCGGCGGCATTGTTGCCGAAAATAGCAAAGTCTGGCGCGTGGTCGGCAATTTGGTGCAAATATGTTCGATGTCGGGAATGAATCCCATATCGAGCATTCTGTCAGCTTCATCGATGACCAGCATCTCGCATCCGGTAAGCAAAATCTTGCCGCGTTCGAACAGGTCCATCAGGCGTCCGGGTGTTGCAATCAACACATCGACACCCTTTTCAAGAGCCTTGACCTGATCGCCCATCTGCACGCCACCAATGAGCAACGCCATCGATAGTTTGTGATATTTCCCGTATTTTTCAAAATTCTCGGCGACTTGGGCGGCAAGTTCGCGGGTTGGCTCCAAGATCAGACTGCGTGGCATTCGGGCGCGGGCGCGGCCGTTTGCCAGCACGTCGATCATGGGCAGAACAAAGCTGGCGGTCTTGCCCGTTCCCGTCTGTGCGATGGCAATAATATCGCGCATCATCTGCACTTGCGGGATTGCGGCGGCCTGAATAGGGGTTGGCTCATCATAGCCAGCCTCGGTAACAGCCTTTAATAATTCATCAGACAAGCCGATATCGGCAAAACGCATAGGATTGTTCCGGAAAAGCGATATATGCCAAACAACATCACCGAAGCGCGTCTTGGCCTGCGCGGCCTTTGGTCTGCTATGACCCAAATGTCAAGGAATTTGGCGGTATCAGGTCGGTAGGTCAGCGCGGTATGAGCAACCGGAACTTGTCAACCTCGCACTTGGCGCCCGTGCGGGCGTGCAACAGGTCGCGATCAATGCACAGTTTTCCATCATAAGGCTTTTCCATATAAGCGCCTGCATAAAATTCGCGCGCCAGGCAACCATCCCCAAGATAGGCGCGGATCAGCACGCCATCTCGGGTCAACAGCTCCAGCGTATCCTTTGGACCCGGCCGTGATCCGGCCAATTTGTCAATCCAAAGGCATTTGCCAATTTTTTGTTCTTTATACCTTAAACTAGCGGCCTGTTTTGTCTTTCCGCCCGGCGTGTTCATGGGCGCAACTGTCTGGCTCGGCAAACGCACAATAACACGTTGATCCACCCGGACCTGTTGAAACACAGTTTGCAGCCGCATAATCGGAGCGAACGGATTGCCCGGACGATCAGTCTCGATTTGTGCAGAAGCATCGCGGGACACTATCATGAAACCGATCGCTAAAATTACTATGGCAAAGACTGCGCGCAAGAGTTGATCCGGTATCAAGTTGAAGTTCGAACGGCTTTAGTCGATAGGGTTGAACAGGGTATGAATTGGGCAACGGTTCGCCGCTGTCAATCTTTTGGAATCCAATGTGCAAGATACAGATGCTTTGTCAGAATTGAAGGAATATTTAGGCCCCAAAGGCTTTACAGATGATCCCGACGTCATGGCGCCCTGGCTGACCGATTGGCGTGGCCGTTTCACTGGTCGCGCTGCGGCGCTCGTCTCTCCTGAAAATAGCGCACAGGTTGCCCATGTGGTTGGCATTTGTGCGCGGCACCGGATCGCTATTGTCCCGCAGGGCGGCAATAGCGGCATGGTTGCCGGAGCGACCCCGGATGACAGCGGCGAACAAATCATTGTGTCCTTGCGCCGGATGAACAGGATTGACCCGATAGATTCTGAAACGGGCCTTTTGCGCTGCGAAGCGGGTGTCATTCTTCAAAACTTGCATGAAGCAGTGGCAAGGCAGGGCCGTCGTTTCCCTTTGACGTTGGGCGGAAAAGGGTCAGCGACAATAGGCGGACTGGTATCAACCAATGCTGGCGGTACACAGGTGTTACGCCATGGCACCATGCGAAACCTGATTGCAGGGATCGAAGCCATATTACCGGATGGGTCACTTTATGACGCGATGATCCCGCTTAAAAAAGACAATCGCGGGTACGAACTGAAGCATCTTTTGATAGGCGGGGAAGGAACGATCGGAATTGTAACCGCTGCGGTCGTTCAAACCGTTCCCGCATTGCTGGATCGCTGCGTCATGTGGGTCGGCGTTGATAGCCCCGTTCAAGCCTATCACTTGCTGCTTTTTATGCAGGCGCGCGCGCGCGACCGGCTCGAAGGATTCGAAATTTTGCCCAACCGTGCGCTTGATGCCGTCACGCAGCATATCCCGGGAACGCGCGCTCCGTTGGACACAGCGCACAAATGGCATGTCCTGATGGAGCTGGTGCAGGATGACCCGGCCCAATCGGCACCAGCCGAACGCGCGTCAGATCTTCTCGAAGAAGCCATCCAATCCGGTCTGATGGAAAATGCAACATTGGCCAGCAGCGAGGCGCAGGCCGACGCTTTCTGGAAAATTCGCGATTCGATTGCAGAAGCGGAACGCGCCGCCGGTCCTGCGTTACAGCATGATATCAGCGTACCTGTCGATGCGATGGCAAAATTCATCGAATTGGAATCGCCGGTTATCGAGCGGCAATGGCCCGGAAGCCTAACAGTTGCCTTTGGTCATATGGGCGACGGAAACATTCATTTCCATGTCAAAGCACCACCCGGTGTTGATGTGTCCCAATGGCATGCAAGTGATGCAAAGGCGATAACGGCACATGTCTATGATCGCGTCGCTGCCTATCATGGCTCGCTTTCTGCCGAACATGGCATTGGTCAGGCAAAGATTGCCGAGTTTGAACGCCTGTCAAACCCGGTCCGCATCGCATCGTTGCGCGCAATTAAAAACGCCCTGGACCCTTTGGGTATAATGAATCCGGGAAAGCTTGTTCCACTTGCGAAAGTGACGATGTCCGACTAAGACCCCCAAGAATTTTTTGTCGCAATAACAACATATGGAGTCTCCCATGGCCACCGCGCCCCAAGCTACCAACCTGCCGCTTCTTTACCAGGATCTGGTTCCGCTCAACAGCAACGAACATGCAAAGTGGAAATCGCGCATGCTCGAAAATGCTAAATTCATGGATGGCCAACATGCTATCCCGTTGACGATTGAGGAATTTGTTCCTGCTTCGCGCAACTATCCAATCATTTTTTCGGCATCCGAAACACCCGTTCCGCTGGTGTTGATGGGAATGAATGAAGGCGTGAATACCTTCATGAACGAAGAGGGCCAGTTTGATCGCCCGGTATATGTTCCTGCCTATATCCGCCGCTATCCCTTCATGCTCGCAAAACTGCGTCCGGATACCGACGAATTGTCGCTTTGCTTCGACCCGACATCGGGGGCTGTTGGTGAATTTAAGGAAGGAAACGACCTGTTTAATGGCACCGACCCTAGCGACAACACGAAAGCAATCCTCAAATTCTGTGAAGATTTTGAAAATGCCGGCGCGCAAACCCATGCCTTTGTCGAAGAGCTCAAAAAACTTGACCTGTTGATGGATGGTGAAGTTTCGATTCAGCAAGAAGGTCAGGAAAAGCCTTATGTGTATCGTGGCTTCAAGATGGTGGACGAGAATAAGTTGCGTGAATTGCGTGGCGATGCGGTCCGCAAATTGAACCAGAACGGCATACTTGCCTTAATCCATGCACATCTGTTTTCGCTTCAATTGATGCGCGAAATTTTTGCGGTTCAAGTCGCTCAAGGCAAAGTTCCACAGATTTCAGAATTGCCGGCCAACTAATCCGAAATCCGTTTCAGCCCCGCCAGATCATCCTCGGATCAACTGGCGGGGCTTTGACTCTCAGCGTTGGATATAACCAACGGCGTTTAGCGCTTTCGCCCGCGTAAAAAACAAATCCAGCGCCTCATCGGGCAGCATTTCTCTCAGCAACGTCTGAAATTGCGGACGTTTCTCGGCATTGGCGAGACCAATGGCCTGCACAAGCAGGATTTCATCCACACTCGCGCCGCCGCAACAGGGCCGGAAAATCGAAAAAGGCTCGGGCCAAATTTGCGTCACAACCTCCATCAGCAAGTTGAATTGCAATGTTGCATGTGGACAGTGCAAATACCCCAATATTCTTGCGTACGGATCGAGCGCCGCATTTCTTGAAATACACCAGCTACGCGCAGCCAGAATGTATCGCGCGTCGGCCGACCGCATATCCAGCAATCGTGGCTGTCGGGACAAAAATAGATTGATAAGCATGACTATCTCCTACTCTCTTGGGAGTTATTGATAATCATTCTCAATAGCAAGTCATTTTTCAGTGACCCGTGAAATCATGGCGAAAGTCGTAAATTATTCTTAAGGTGGGGTTGATTTTGGACCGCATCGCCCCCATTCTTTCAAGAGGACGGAGATATCCCCTCCCATTTTCGTCCTACCGGTGCCGTTAGGCGGCACCACCTCCCTGAACCTTGGCCACCCCGAATTTATTCGGGGTGGTTTTTTCTTGGACTAGGATGGGGACCAAGCCCGTAAAACTGTGTCATTCGGCCGCGACTAAAGTTGCCGAACCCAGCGCCTGATCAGACAATATCCGTACAAGGTTCCCAATCAGATCCGAAATGGAGGCCAGCGAAATGCTGGGCTCCCGCAAGGTCGAATCGAGATAGAGCGAGCGATCAACCTCCAACTGCAGGGCATGTATGTTCGCCTTAGGCCGACCGTGCCGTCGCAAAATATGTTCGCCGGAATAAGGGTGGTTCAACGCGGTGCGAAACCCGGCCAATTGGATTTGGTGAATCAGCATCTCTGAAAATGGGGAGGCTGCACTATGCCCAAAACGATCGCCGATCACAAAATGCGGTGGGTCGCCTTTGGGCACATTGCCAATGGGTGGCATGCTATGCAGGTCAAGGAGGACCGCCACACCGAATTTTCGGCGCATCTGAGTTAAGATATCCGCGATTGCTTCATGATAAGGCCGGTGAAATCCCGTTATCCGTCCCTGGATTTCGTCCAGTTCATATTGGCCTTTCCAAATATCGCCGGCACTGGCCAATCGTCTTGGAATCAAACCCAAACCGCCGCGCTGTTTTGGCCCCGGTGTGGGATAATCTGCCGGGTTGGCATCACGGACCATTTCTGCATCCAGATCATTTTCATCCCGATTAAGATCAATCCACGCCCGGGCGCGATGCGCGACAATGGCCGGGAAGCCCGAACCGATGACTTTACGAAGCAACAGATCAGCATAGCGATCTTCCAAACGCACCAAAGATTCCTTTGGCAGACGCAGTGAACGAAAAACGATCTCAGGATAATCGCGCCCTGCATGGGGCACCGATACGAGCAACGGGATCGACAGCGATTGGCCTCCATAGACCGCAAATCCGCTGTTTTCGATAAGCTCCATACGCTTTCATCCTCTTGCCTGATCGAAACCTTGGCACATTTTACCGTATTTGGTGCAAAAAATTAAAACTCTGCCCTTATGACAGGCTGAAATATAGTGAATTACATTTTGAGTGAAAGAAAAGGACGTTCGATGACCCGTATCTTGCTTGCAGAAGATGAACAGGCAATGCGCGAATATCTGGCACGTGCGTTGGAACGGTCGGGTTATGAAGTCGTCTCTGTCGACCGCGGAACCGAAGCAGTGCCGCTTTTGGAAAGCGAACATTTCGACCTGCTTTTGACCGACATCGTGATGCCCGAAATGGATGGCATCGAACTGGCGCGGCATTGCAGCAAAGTGTCCCCCCAGACCGAGGTTATGTTCATCACCGGATTTTCCGGCGTCGCCTTGCGTGCAGGCGAATCGATGCCAAATGCCAAAATCTTGTCCAAGCCGTTCCATTTGAAAGACCTGGTGCTTGAGGTAGAGCGCCTGTTTGCAAAGGAAAGTTTCAGCGAGCTGAAATAGACTTGAATGATAGGGCAACCCCAGCTAGAGGCTGCCGCAGCGTGGGCGTATAGCTCAGTGGTAGAGCACTGTGTTGACATCGCAGGGGTCGCAAGTTCAATCCTTGCTACGCCCACCATTTTCCTTCCAGAATCATTATAAATCCCGATCCGCTTAAAATACCGGCTTATTGTTACGCATTTTCCGTCGCTTACGAGGACGATTAGGGCTGGTGCTCGGCCAGAGACCATTTGTAGTCACGACATATCAAGAGATCTGGTCGATTTTCTCAAGGGCCAATTTTTTGCCACCACTTTGGGGAAGACTCGAATGGTCGGTTACGCCGACGCAAATCCGAGGAATTTGCGCTGGTCTTGCCAGCTAAGCGGAATGCCGCGCATGCGACCACGCTTCATTCGCCGAAGGTGGCTGGCAATACTATTGCCGCAGTGACGTAACCAACCAATCCTATCGTGGAACTGTAACCTTCCGCTTCTGATCAACTCCAGACATACGGTAACGCTGGTCTTG
>NZ_SDWJ01000002.1 GCF_009769755.1 Sphingorhabdus profundilacus
GAAGTGAGGATCATAAGAACTTTCACTGTCAATCTCCATCGGCGCAGGCGTGCCGCACTTTCGCTAGGAACAAGCCGCGGCCATCAGCTTTGTTCCGCAGCCGCCGAATATTCCTGCCGTTTAAGGCATCACGCGCGGTCGTCGAAAGCGTCCGTTTGTTCGAGAGGACGTTAAGGCGGAACAAAATCTGCTGACGAGTATTCCCTTGGCGTAACGACTGATGAAGGCGCACCGGATCGTGAACAGTGCAGCACCCGTTTACGTGTTCAAGCCGCATGAGCGGCCAACCTTGCCAGGCTCGCCTGCGAACCCCGATCATCCGGCGGTCCGCCGGATCGGCTACCTCCTGGCCGCGATCCTGATCGGGATCACTGGCGGCCTCGGCAGCGCGTTGGTGACCGTGAACCTGCCGTTCGTCCAGGGCACTTTGGGTTTATCGCCCGACGACGGGGCGTGGCTGCTGGCCGCATATTACATGACCAATGTCACCGCCAATCTGTTGCTGATCAAATATCGCCAGCAGTTCGGCTTGCAACCGTTCATCCGCTACGTTCTGGGGGCCTATGTGCTTGTGACGTTCGCGCATCTGTTTATCCATGATTTCTGGTCGACGCTGGCGGTCCGCGCGATCAGCGGTCTTGCGGGAAGCGGTTTGAGCACGCTGACCATTCTATATTTCATGCAGGGCCTGCCCGCGCCCAAGCGGCTCGCGGGAATCATGCTCGGCATCAGCGTGCCGCAGATTGCGACCCCGCTTGCCCGCGTGCTGTCACCCGATCTGCTGACTTGGGGCGATTGGCGGATGACCTATTTCTTCGAATGCGGGTTGGCACTCGCGACACTGGCGGCGGTAATTGCGTTGCCTCTTCCGCCGAGCGAGCGCGAAAAGGCCTTCGAGCGGAGCGATTTCCTCACATTCGGATTGCTCGCGCCTGGCCTGTGTCTGGTGATCGCAGTGCTCTGCCAGGGACGGTTGTTGTGGTGGACCGAGACGCCGTGGATCGGTCTCGCCCTAGTCGCCGCGATCATGCTGATTACCGCAGCGCTCCTCGTCGAACACGGTCGCCGCAACCCGCTGATCAACACGCGCTGGCTCGGGACTGCCGCCATTATCCGGCTGATGCTTATCGCGGCCTCGGTCCGGATACTCCTGTCCGAACAAAGTTTCGGCTCGGTCGGCTTTCTTACGGTGGTGGGCATGGGCGTCGATCAGATGATGATGCTTAACCTCATCGTAGTGATGGCGTCGGTTGCTGGCGTGATCGTGATGCTGGCCTCGTTCCGAGCACACGACGTAGGCCTGCCGATCGGCATCGCTATCCTGATGATTGCGGTCGCGGCCTTTATGGACGCCAGTACGTCAAACCTTACGCGCCCCGACGATTTCTACCTTACCCAGTCGATGATCGGTTTTGCCTCGGTCCTGTTTCTCGGCACTGCAATGGTGATCGGCATCGCGCGCACGTTGCTTGCAGGAACGCAAAACCTCGTAAGCTTCGTCGTCTTGTTCAGCGTCAGCCAGAGCATCGGCGGGCTGGCGGGCTCGGCCGGGCTCGGCACCTTCCAGACGGTGCGCGAGAAATTCCATTCGCACGAACTCGTCCAGCGCATCGTGCTCACCGATCCGATGGTCGCCGGACGGATCAGGGGCGGCGGCGGCGCACTCGGTGGGGTGGTGACCGATCCGGATCAGCGAAATGTTCAAGGACTGGCCCTGCTGGGCAAGCAGGTCGCGCGCGAGGCGAATATCATGGCCTTTAACGACGTGTTCTTCTTGGTGGGCGTGCTCGCAAGCGGTGCGCTCATCTGGATGCTCGCAATCCGCCTGTCGATGCATCGCCGGGGCGAGATATCCCCGATCATCCAGCTGCAACAAAGGATTCAGGCCATATCAGCTGAGGTAACGAGCCGTGAATGACGTACCCGCCGAACCAAACGGTGAGGCGCAAACCCAAACCCAAGCGCCCGACAAATGGGCTCCGCCCGCGCGTTCGCGTTGGGGGACATTGGTTGCTGTGGCAGCGGCGCTATTGGCCGTTCTTGCCGTCCTCTATGCTTGGCAGCTCTTTCCGTTCGCGGGCAGCGCCGAGCGCACCGATAATGCCTATGTGAAGGGCAGCGTCACGATCATCAGCCCGCAGGTCAGCGGCTATGTCACGTCGGTGCCGGAGGTCGATTTCGCGCAGGTCCGGCGAGGGCAAATCCTCGCAACGATCGATGACCGTATCTATAGGGCCCGCGTCGAGCAGGCGCGGGCGAATGTCGCCGCGCAAAATGCCGCGCTGTCGAACTCGGCACAGGCCGAGCGATCGCGCGCTGCCGCGCTAGGCGCGCAGGACGCAGGTATCGCAAATGCGCGGGCCCAACTGGTTCGCGCGCAGGCCGATATGCGGCGGGCCGATGCTCTCGTTGCCGACGGATCTATCTCTGCACGCGAACGCGACCAGACCCGCGCCGCACTGATGCAGGCAATGGCCGCACTCGCGCAGGCGCGGTCGGCGCGCGCGATCGGCGAAGAGGATATCCGATCGGTGCAGGTCGGACGCGGGGGACTGCGCGCTGGGGTCGAAGCCGCCGAAGCACAATTGCGGCTGGCGCAGATCGATCTCGACAACACTATCATCCGCGCGCCGACCGACAGCCAGTTGAGTGAGATTGGCGTCCGTCGCGGCGCGTTCGTGACCACCGGCACCCAGTTGATGTTTCTGGTGCCGCGCGCCAACTGGATTATCGCCAATTTCAAGGAAGCCCAAACGCGCAATATGCGCGTCGGACAGCGCGCCAATTTCACAGTCGATGCGCTCGGTGGTACCGAACTGTACGGCCGGATCGAGAGCATGGCTCCCGCTGCGGGCTCTGAGTTCACGGTTCTCAAGCCCGACAACGCGACGGGCAACTTCGTCAAGGTCGCGCAGAGGATTGCGGTGCGGATCGAGATCGGTCCGGGCCAGGCCGCTGCGGACAGGTTGCGACCGGGCATGTCGGTCGAAGTGCAGATTGTGACCGGGAAATGATCAAGCCCACCTCGATGCTTCTCCTGCTGACCTGTGGGCTTGCAAGCTGCGCGGGGCCTGCAGTCAAGCTTGCGAAAGTCGCACCCGTGACCCCTCCGGCGCAATGGCGGACCGATGTCGAACCCGGCAGCCTGATCAATGAGCGATGGTGGCAGCGCTTCAACGATCCGCAGCTGAACGCACTCATCGAGCGCGGGCTGGCGAACAACAGCGATATTGGCATCGCGATCGGACGGCTTGGCGAAGCGCGCGCGCAGGAACGATCGGCGCGTGCCCAGTCTTCCCCGACGCTCGATGCAGGAGTTGGCGCTGCGGCGTCGCGCGCAGTCAGTCCGTTCGGCACGTCACAGGATTCCATCGGGACGCAGCCGACGCTTCAAATTGCCTATGAGGTCGACCTTTTCGGGCGAATTGCGGATCAGTCGGCGGCAGCGCGCAATGCGTTTTTGGCGAGTGCGGCCGCGCGCGACGCGACGCGGCTCTCGATCGCGGCTGCCATTGCCAGCGGCTATGTCACGCTGTGTGCGCTCGATGCGCGACTCGGCATCGCGCAGCGTACGCTCGAAGCGCGGCGCGAGGCGCTGCGGATTGCTCGGTCGCGGACGCGCAACGGCTATTCGCCGCTGCTCGAACTGCGTCAGGCTGAAGCCGAATATCAGGCGACGCTTCAGATTATTCCACAAGCACAGCTCGCAATCGCCCGTCAGGAGAATGCCCTGAGCATACTGGTCGGCGATGTGCCGGGGCTGATTGGGCGGACGTCCGCGCTGGGCCGGATCGTCCAACCCGCTATTCCTGCGGCGTTGCCGTCTGAATTGCTGAGACGCCGTCCCGATGTGGCGCAGGCCGAATTTCAGCTGGCAGCGAGCGACCGTTCGCTCGCTGCCGCACGCAAGCGCTTTCTGCCACAAGTGCGTTTGACAGGGTCAGCAGGTGCCACCCTGTCCTCGTTGCTTGGCGATCCGATCGCGCTGTGGTCGATCGGCGGCAGCATCCTGGCACCATTGTTCGAGGGCGGCCGACTGAACGCTCAAGCCGAAGGCGCAGGCGCGCAGCGAGACCAGGCAGCATGGGCATATCGACGTGTTGCGCTCACCGCGTTTCGTGAAGTTGAGGATGCGCTTGCCGCCGCTCGGCGCCTGAGCCAGCAGCGGACGGCGATCGCGGCGCAGCGCGACGCCCTTTCGGGCGGCCTTCGGCTCGCGACCAATCGCTATCGGGCCGGCTACTCGCCCTATCTCGAACAACTCGATGCCCAGCGGGCACTTTTGAGCGCCGAATTATCGCTGATCCAGATCGAGGCCGACCAACTGACCAATCGAATTGCGCTGTTCCAGGCGATGGGTGGCGGGTGGACAAGCGCGGGTATTGGCACCGAGATATTTGGAAATTTGCCATAGTCCGATCGCGCTAACATTGCGGTTGTTCGGACATGTCGCGGCAACCGTCGATAGCTGCCGTTGATTAAGCCGTCCGACCAATGGCAGATAATGGGCCGTTTCCAGACTGTCTGCTTCTATGCATGGAAACTGGCAATGCAGACGTTCGGTCGGAGAAACTTGAAGGTAGTTGCCGCTAACATTTCGTTTATTCGGCGACCGGTTCGCACTTCACGAAAACGGCTGTTTGTTCATTTCAAGACAGGCGCGCCAGGATCGGAGTGAGTTCCGGCACGCTGCGGTAGCAGAATAATGAGAACAACGATGAACAACGCAAGCACGGCCGAAGCGAGTGGGCGGCTGAAATCCAGTCCGCCTTTGTCGATCGGCTTGTCCAGGAAATCCCCAACCGCCGCACCGAGCGGCCGGGTAAGGATGAACGCGGCCCAGAACAGGATTATGCGGCTGACATTCGTGCGGTAGTATAGAAGAATCAGGAACAGCAATCCGGCCGCGAAAATTCCAGCGGCTCCGATGTAACCAAAGCCCCCTGTGTCCGCCAACCAATCACCGAGCGCCGTCCCGAGGGTCTGGGAAAAAGTGATGGTCAGCCAATAAAACATCTCAGCTCGGCTATCTCTGATATCGTCTGCGTTTATCGTGCCAAGCGCCAGCCTCCAACTCGCTAACGAGCCGAGTACGAGACCAAGTAGTATTAATGATCCACCGGTGTAGCCGATACCCAATGATCGCGTCGCAAAGTCAGCGAGCGTCGTTCCCGCTGTAGTCGATGCAATTATGGTCGCCCAATAGAGCGAAGGGCGAAATGAACGTGCGGAAATCTGGATCGCAACGAGGCCGAGCAACAGCGCGGCAAACACGCCTGTCGCAGCAAGATAGCCCCAATTCATCGTCATGCTGAGCGTGTCACCGCCCGTCTCGCCCAAGGTTGTTGCGAGAATTTTGATTGCCCAAAAGCCCACCGTTATTGTCGGGACTTTGCTCATGGACTTTTCGACATTTTGCATATTCCGAATTTTCCTTCCTGGGTCACAGCTTACAAAGAGCTTGGCCACCGGCCGCTTCTAGCAACATTCATCCGATGACCGCGCACAAAATCCGCGGCCCGCTATTTCCGCTCGGATCAGTCATTCCGTCATCTGGGTTGGCGTGGATAATCAAAGCCGCACCGTCTGCATCGAGCAGTTGGTCTAGCGATGACATCAACATGAATCGCGCTTTGCCCTTGCCGTCTTTTCCCACGGTGATTTGTGCCAAATCGCCAAGATGTGCGCCCATCGAGTTTTGCAGACCGTGCTGTTTGACCTGAGGGTTCCAATGGCCACCCGCAGCGGTGAAGCCGTCGCCCCTACATTGTCCGGTGCTGTGAATGTGCATCGCATGAAAGCCGGGCATCATTCCGGATATTCTGATCGTTCCGTGGACCATACCGCCTTGCTGTTTCAAGGTTACCGACCCGTGGGAAACAGCGTCTGCATCCGCCAATATGCCTTTTGCATGGTCTGGCTTCGCCTGCACCGCGACCGGTTTGAGCAACAGCATCAGACAATAAAGGGATATGGTAACGCGCATGGCACTCTCCTGACATTAATTGTCAAGGGAGACGTCACGACACGCTGCTCACCGCAGCCGTTTTGCAGATTTCCTCACCAATTTTTCCGGATGCCGATGCGGAAGGTTCGAGGTTGCATGGGCGTTCTCTGATCCATGCTGCCGATGGAGAATGAATTTCCGAAGCTAAATGTATCGGCATCCGAACCTAACAGATTGGCAATTCCAGCACTTATCGTCCAATCGTCCGATGCATAGGAGCAATCAACATCGACCGCCATTCTCGCGCCGATTCGGCGGTTAAGCAGTGGATCGAGGCTGAGGCGCGTAGGCCCGATCCAATTTGCGCGCGCGCCCAATTGCAGTATGCCTGTCCCTAAATCTAGCGTGCGATGTGCCATCACATGCGCTTTATATTTTGGCACAATAGGCAAAGCACTGTCCGGCGGAAGCGCAAGGCCAGGTTCAGGCACCTCTAGACGTGCGTGCTGCAGGTCGAACCCGCCTGACAATTGCCAAATCGTGTCGTTCCAACCTAGCCGAACTTCGGCTCCGTAGATTTGGCCAGTCCCGCTATTGCGCGTGGCGACCAGCCCGTTTGGTAGAAGGTAATCGGACTGGATATGATCCCAATTCGCCAAATACCCCGTTGCATTTGCGGTCCAATGCCCGTCACGGCTTCGCCAACGGTCGCCCAATTCCCAGGATTTTAGCTCATCGGATTCGAACTCTGCATCGGCTGTCGGTGCAAATGGGCTGAGGCCCGCCGGTCGGAACGCACTCGAGTAACGAAGATACAGAAAGTGAAGTTCGTCGGGAGTCCAGCTGACCGACAGGCTCGGGGAGACGCCTGTGCGTCTAGTTTTGCGTGCAGCAGTGCCTGAATTTTCTGTCCGCTCGTCGTTGGATAGGGCGCGGAACAAGCGCAGTCCCGCCTCGGCACGGACGGCACTTGTAATCGGGGCAGAGAAGTTCGCGAAGATCGCGGCCTCGCTGTTGGTCTGATTGAGTTCGCCGACGCTGACCGCGGCGCCGACAGCGGGCTGCAACTCTGCCAATAATGTCGTATTCGCCGACAGATAGGACGCGCCGACCAGCCATCGAAACTCGGTCCCCCCTGACAAACGGATTTCCTGATTGAACAGACGGTATATCCGGTCGTCTTCAAAACGCAGAGGGCCATTTAGTCCGAAAAATGCACCGGATGCGGTGGCATCGAGTACCGAGGCAACTTCGTGCGAAGTCAAACTGGTGACCGACACCAGGTCAGCCGTGCCAAGCTGACCACGAACCGTCAGGCGGCCATTCAGAAAGTCGTTGTCATGCGGTTCAGCGATGGTGCCCGCTCGTTGATACGGACGAGTTAAGGATGTTGCATATTGGCTGTCGTCGACATCTAGCAGTTGTACCGCCCCAGCCAAATCGGCGGTCCAGCCCTCTAGCGGAACCCACCTTATGTCGGCCCGCCCGCCCAGAACCCGACTTGAATTGCTATTTCGCCCGAACGGACCCGACCGATCAATCCATCCGGCGTTTCTGGCTGCATAGGCAACTGCGCGCAAGGCCAAGCGGCCGTCCACCAGCGGTAGGTTCAGCATTGCATTGCCGTTCCATCCGGGGCCGCTTCCCCCCGACAGCTCGGCCCCGACCACAAGCTCGCCTGCTATTTGATCCAGTACCGGCGCCTTTGGCACGATGCGGTAAACGCCGCCGAGCGCGCCGGTTCCATGCAGCGGTCCCTGTGGTCCCTCAAGCAACTCCACGCGCTCAACATCAACCAGAGTCAGGTCGGGGTCGGGCGCGTTGAAGGTGACGCGGGCATCGTCCAGCTCGACCGCCACCGTGCTTTGTGTGGCTCCGTTGAAAGGGCTGTCGGCAACGCCCCGGATAAAGCTGCGGTTGCGACCCGGACCCAGATTGGTCAGCACCATCCCGTCGGACAGCGCCGCCACGGCCTGTGTGCCGGGAAGCGCTGCCAATGAGATCAGGTCGGTTCCGGATAACATAATGACCGATAGCGGCGTCGTTTGGACTGGGCTCGAAAGCTTGGTCGCCGTCACGATAATTTCTTGCAGCGGAAGTTCGTCCGGGGGAGGTGGCAGGGTTGTTTGTGCTGGTGGTTTTGTGCGCCTCGACGGCTTAGGCGACGCATGGCGGCCGGGCCCGGCTACAATGCGCCAGGCCATTGGTCCGGTTTGGGCCGCGCGCAATTGAGTGCCGGCCAACAACCGGCGAAGCGCATCTTCGACGCGCATTTTGCCTCGGAATGCCCGAACCTTTTTTGATGGCAGCCGCGGGGGATAACCAATTGATGCGCCGGTCTGCTCTGCAAGTGCAATCAGGGCGTCGCTCAGTTCTCCGGCCGGTAAGGAAATTACATATTGTGATGGCGCAGCGACAGCAGCCGAAGGCGCCGCAAGGCTAACGCTTAGCGCTGATCCGAACAGAGCCGCCTTGCTCGCTGCGCGCAAGGTCCATGAAATCGGCCAAATTCTTGTCGAGCGAATGTCCGTCACCAATCGTCAATACCCCGGAAAACCGCCGGTCAGACACAGAAGGGTCTACGGTAACCGGCGCGAGCGTATAACGGCTAATCTCCTTGGCAACCTGCCGCAAGGGGGTTTCGCGGTAAACCAGCCTGTCTTTCCGCCAGCTGGCGACCGAGCCTGCCTCGATAAGCGATGTCGTAATGAGGCCGTTTTCGACATAAGCGCGTTGCCCTGCGGTCAGGGTCAGCTTCTTGCCTTTGGCAAACGACACAGCCACTGACCCTTCGGCAACCGAAACCCCGATCTGGTCACCGTTGCGCTGGACTTCGAACTGTGTACCGAGATCGATTACCGAAACATCACCAGCCTTGACGGTAAAGCCAACTTTCGGGTCATGTCTAACGCTAAAATGCGCGGCACCTTGGGCGAGCTCAACGGTATCAAAATCATTTTTTCCGTGGAGAAGGCGGCTATTTCGATCCAGTTCGATATTAACGCGCGAATCCAGCGCGACTTGTATGGGAGAATCCCCCGCCCTCAACTCAACCGACTGACCGGGAATGCCAAACCAGAGCGCGCCCGGAATAAATGCAGATGCGCCAAGCGCCAGCATCAAAAATGTGCGGCGTTGGGGGCGTACACTGTGGCCCATATCATTTGCCGGCAATGCGGCTTGAATCGCTGCTTTGTTCGTTTCTACCGTATCGTCGAGCATCAATATCGCGTCGTAAGCACGGCCATTTTCAGGTGAAACTTCGAGCCACGAAGTAAAGCCGTCGAAATCAGGATTGTCGCCCGACATCGCGGCATGCCAGTCGGCTGCTTCGTCCGATATTTTCTGATTATTTGTCATGGCACCAATCCACGGCCATTTTCCCCTTGTTCACACCATAGACGTCGCCGACCCTAAGCAACCTCATGTCTCATCGTCCTCTTGCATAGCGCGCATCAGATGTTTCATGGCTGTGGCCATGTTCTTTTCCACCGCGCTTTTCGAAATTCCAAATTCCGCGGCTACCTCAGCATGGCTCGCACCTTCGATACGATGCTTTCGAAAAACCTGTTGAGCCCGTTCAGGTAGTGTCCGGATAGCGCGCAACAGAATGTCCAGTTCTGACTTGGCTGCCAATGCGGCTTCTGGTGAAGGCGACGGATCGACGGCCAAGCTATTCGGTTCGGCGATCATGACATCGCTCCACGCTGCTTCGCGCCCACGCTGCCGCATGCGAGAGCGTACATAGTCGTTTGCAAGATTGAGCGTCATTTTGTGGAGATAGGCAGACGGGTTCCCGACGGGGCCTGACGGAATTTGCCCCAGTTTTATCCAAAGGTCCTGCATCAGATCTTCCGCATCGGCAGGGCTGCCCAGTCGCGCCGTTAAAAACCGCCGCAACTTTGGCTGCAGCATTTCATAATGCGACCGGAGGCCAGCGGGCTGCTCTTCTGAATCCTGATCTACGGTCATTTAATTCAGCGGCATAGCATGTTGTACGACATTTGCGATATTATGCGTTTTCCAGCGTGGCGACGGCAATTACACCCATTACACCCCCGGAAAGATAGACGATTTTTACATTCACCAAATCCGGCGCAAAACCGGCTTCGATCAAGACCCACCGAACATCATCTGCGTCAAACAATCTGTGCGTTCCGGCCCGGGCAATTTTCCAGTGATGCATGGTTTGGGCGCTTGTGAGATATATCGCCAGCTTGCCTTCCGGCCGCAAAACGCGCCTGATTTCGCTCAGTACCTGTCGGGTGTCGTGCCAGAAATACATTACGTTCGACGCCAGTATGCGTTCAAAGCAATCGTCCGGAAATGGCAGTGATTCAAAATCCGCGCATTGGAATCGAGAGCGACCAACTCGAACAGCCTGGCTGTTGGTACGATTTGCCTCGTCGATCATTATGGCTGATCGATCAATGCCATCGACCCGTCCCGATGCAGCCAAAGGTAGCATCAGGGCAGATGCCTGCCCCGCGCCACAGCCGAGGTCGAGGACATCATTTCCTGGCTGAATGTCCAGTGCCTCGATGGCCAACCGGGTCGGCTCGCGGTTGGCGAGCTTCATCAGCTTGCCAACCGCAAATCCGGCGAACCCTTGGGGATACGATAATTGCCGCGCAAAGGCGTGCCACATATGGTCGCTCAGCCGAGCTTCTCGAGCAGTGCACGAACCTCGGCACGACGGCCTGCATCCCATACCGGACGGCGAGAATCATGAGGTGCGTTGAGAGCTTTCTTCAAATAGATTTTGGCTTGGTCCTTCTTGCCCTGCTCCTTTAGAAAATCGCCATAGAAGAAATTGGAATCGAGCCCGCCCGGATCATTGGTCAATCCGGCCTTCAGAAACTGTTCCGCCTTGGCGGTATTTCCAAAGCCGATAGGGAAGCCGGGCACGCGATAATATAATACGCCAAGGCTCATCGCGAGGCCGCCCTTGCCGGCGTGTGGGTCAAGTTTGAAACCTTTGATCAGAAGGTCTCTGGCTTTGGTGGCAAAACCCAGCTTCTTCAAGGTGCTCGCGACTGCCGCCTCTTCGCTTCGGACGATGCCTTCCCACATGAGCGGGTCCGCCTGGCCGGGATATTTCGCGCTCACGGCCGCAGCTTTGGCACCCAGCGCATCAAGCGCCGCATATTGGGCACTGCTGCCTTTGACTTCATATTTAATGTGCGCCCAGCCATTATTGATAGCCATGACCTCGGCATCCATTGCAGGATTGCCGCTGGCTTGGGCGCCGCTCAATGCCAGCACGCTTGCCAATAGCATTCCGGCGATTCTCATCTTTCCAGATGTTTTCATTTCATTCTCCTTCATATTCAAGCTGCGGTGAAAAAATGGCGCGCCTTTGCGGCCTGCGAAGAAATGCCCGCGTCGATGAGGCGCGGGAAAATTGCATTAAGGCGCATGAATATTCGCTCCTGGAAGCCGATAAAGACCTCCTTTTTGCGGTCGGTTATGGCAGCGACGATCCGATCCGCGACAAAATCCGGTTCGTCGGCTTTCATCTTGGTGAGTTCCATGAAGCGCACGACCGCAGGATTGTTAAAGGCGGTCCGCGCCGCACGCGGCGCGATATAGGTGATGGCAATGCCACTGGCGAAAAGCTCGCGGCGAAGGCCTTCGCTGAGGCCTTGCAGCCCGGCTTTGGAGCTCGAATAGGACGCAAAAAACGGATACTTCACCGCGCCTAACATCGACCCGATGTTGACGATCTGGCCCGCACCTCTCGCCTGCATTTGCGGCAGTACCGCGCGGCTAAGCGCGGCAGGAGCGATCAGGTTCACCGCGTAGCCAAGCCATAGATTTTCGAAGCTTTGATGCTCGAAAGGGCCAAAATACTGGATACCGGCGATATTGATGAGCATGTCAACGCGCTGCGTGGAAAGTGTTTCGGCGAGTTCGGTCAAGCCCTCCTTCGTAGACAGATCGGCAAGGATAGTTTCTGCACAATTCGGGCAATCCACCTGGTCGACCCCGATGAGATGAGCGCCGAGAGAAGCAAGCCGCTTAGCTACGAGCGAGCCGATGCCGCCCGCGGCGCCCGTCAGAATGACCCGCTGATCGTCAAGCCGCTTCATCGAGATGCTCCATGGGGATTGCGGCAAACATGTCGGCAAACAGGCGAAACATGTCGCGCGCCATGTTAATAATCGCCTGTTGGTCGGTTTCGTCGTCGATGCTGTTCATCAACTCGGCAAAAAACTTCATATGCTCCTGGTCGAGCGCGCCGTGCGAGGTGAGGTAACTGAAAGCAGCATCGGGAAGACAGAGCGCTTTTTGCACCGCTGCTGCGCCACTCGTTGCCATGGCAATGCTGGTGCCTTCGAGCACATAGACCATGCCGAAAAAGCCAGCCGGATTGCCATTTTCGATTACGCGATAGGCATGGTTCACCATCGCCGCCGTTGCCGCTGCCGGTGCGCTGTTCGCCGCCAATAACGCGTCGCCCCCGGCAGCAGCAATATCGGACAATATCCAGTTTTCGTGCCCGGTCTCTTCTTCAATATATTCGACCAATGCATCGGCATAATCGGGCTTATCCGCTAGCTTGGCTCGCGCCGCCGTTAGTAACGGAACGGTATGCCGTACATGGTGGTACGCCTGCGTAAGGTAAGCGATATATGTTTCGCGATCGATACGCCCGGCAAGCCCGGCTTGCAGTTGTGGAACGGATGCCAGCAACGCCTGCGCGTCCGCTGTTTCGGCAACAAGTCGGTCGAAAAATGCCAAGATCGTGTCTCCTTTGAGATGGGTTTTGGTAATGATGTCGCGCTTGATACGGCCATTGCCGGTGAGCATTCCGTTCGCGGGCGTGAAGGGAGGTACGACCCGAAAATCCGCGATGCGGGCATATGCAGGTAGGTCAGCGTTCGCGGTTTTTATAGCGGCGTGGACATCGGCATTGACTCTCGCCGGAACGATCAGTGCGTCCAGTGCTGCTTCGCCATCTCCGTAAACCATGGCCTGTGCAATCTCAGGATGGGCAAGGAGCGCGCCTTCGACCCATTCGGGCGAAATATTGCGGCCGTGCGAGGTGATGATAAGGTTGGATTTGCGGCCTTCGATCCAGATTAAACCATCGGCATCGATCCGCCCGATATCGCCGCTGTGGTAGGGACCAGCGTCTGCCGGAGCGCCAATCGATCCGAGACAGACCGGACCATGAATCAGTATTTCGCCATCTTCGGCGAGTGACAATTTGTTTTGACCTAGGCTTCGCCCGACGCTCCCGCGTACCGCTTCGTGGGGGCCTTCAAGTGTGATGACGGAAGCGCATTCGGTCAGGCCGTAGCCTTGCCGTATGGGCAAACCGACATCCTCCGCCCGCGAAATGAGATCTGGAGATAGTCGCGCACCGCCTACGGCAACGAGGCTGAGTGCCGGAAAGCGCACGCCGCTCATTTCCATCGCAGTCACCAGACCGCCCAGATATTCCGGCACGAGGATGAGCGAACTGATGCGCTGCTCACCAATAACGCGAAGCAGCTTTACAATGTCCGGGTTGAACGGGTCGGCAAATCCAGTTTCCCCCTGCGGCAATGCGACATAAGTCCCACCGGCCAGCATCACGGCATAAAAGCCCGCGACATTCTCCAACAAAATTCCCGGCGGCAGAAGTGCTAGATGCCGCCCGGCATGGGCATCGCCGACATAGTCCACAACCGACTGTGCAACCTGCAGCAAATGCGCGGCAGAAAGGCAGATGCCTTTGGGTGTCCCTGTCGAGCCCGATGTGAAGCTGATTTTGGTAGTCCCCGGCAAAACCGGACGCGGATCGTTATTGAGAGATGCAATATGAAACGCCCCACCTTCATCTGGACGATTTGGTTCGAGGTCTGAAATAACGACGCACGCGCCTGAGGCGAGAAGCGCATGCTCGCGCTGAAGTTTAGTGAAAAAGACGGGTATTGGGATGCTTGCAATTCCTGCTTCCAGCAGCGCCATATCGGCAATCGCGGCCGCGATCCCATGGTCGAACTCCAAAGCCGCTGGCTGGCCTTGGGCGCCGAACCTTGTTGCAAAATCGTCTTTAGCGTTGAGTACTCGCTCAGCAAGTTCTGCCCATGTCAGCGTAGCTGAAGACCCACCGTCAATCGCGACCTGATCGGCCTTATGATATGCGTGGTCCAAAATGGCATCGAGCAACGCGGTCATGCGGCGCGTCTTTCGATACGTGCGGCAAAACGCGTCAGCCGTTGCTGACCTTCGGCAATCAAACCAGCACAGATCACAGGCTCATTTTTGTAATATTCGCCCCAATCGCTCTTGTTTCCGCACAGCCGTGCAGGATCGGCAGGGGCAATTTCAGTAAGCGGAATGCCGAGCCGGCTAAACATTGCGCGCAATGGGGCAGTCAGCACTGCAACCGCTATTTCGGCATCACTGCCGAGATCATTCGCCGTTCTGGCCCAAAGCGCGATCATCGCTAGCGCATTGCAGGATGCAAGATTTCCTATTTCGACAATGTCGCGCCGGGCAAAGCTTCGCCCGAGCATATCTTGCAAGACGCTTTCAACGGGCACATCGAGATATGCCTCGAGAAACAGCCCGCCTGCATCCGCACGACGATAACCCAGCGCGGCCTTTGTCGCCCCGCAACATTTCTGTGCCTGAAAGCCCGGATATTCAAACCTGAGAGTTGCCTGATATTCCTCCGCATATCGCCATGCAATCAACTCTTCGACACTCGTCCGATCCATTGCCTGTCCTTTCGGTTACAAAGCTAGGACGGCGCAGATATTGAGTTACCTCATGTCGATGCGAGACTTTTTTTAAAACGTCGCAGAACGACCGTATTCATCTTTCGCTACACAAAAGCGAACTGTCCAGATTGTACAACAGATTAGCAATTGCCGCCTCTCTAATGCGATGTCCGCTTTTAGTTGAGCCAATCAGCGCCGAGAATGTCTGCAACGCGCAAAGCGGACATTGCGCTTCTCCTAGTTAGGGACAAGCGGATTATGGCGGTGATTCAACGCCGCTGGCCGATGAACTGAAGCAGGAAGCTGAACATGATGACGATGTCGAGATAAAGCGACAGCGCGCCCATGGCGGGCCTGAAAGGCGCGCAGGTTCTCAGCATCTCTAGGAACCACCACCTCCATCACCAGGTGGCTGCAATCTGCGCCGAACTCGGCATGGACCCGCTGCGAGACTACGAGGGCACAAGCTTGGATAGCGTCCATCAGATGGCGAGTTCGGGGCTTGGGATTGCGGTTCTCCCACAATTTTACATCCGATCGGATGTCGGGGGTCGTGCCGGCATCGACATACTTCAGCCTGTGGGCTGGGAATTCACGCGCAGCATGGCAGCAGCGTGGCGATCCGGTGCTGCTTACGAGGACGTGTATCGCACGATAGCTAGGCGGATTCAGGATGAGGCCCGCGCCCAGACCAGCTGATTGGCATACCAGCCGTTAGGAACGACGATAGTCTATTGCTATTGGAACCCGAATAAAATTCGATTGGCGGACTATCGTTGGCAAGCCTAGATTGGCTGACGCGGGCCGGGTCCCTCTGGCGGCTGTTTTACCTCGACAGCCGCGATGTCGTACCGCATCGGGCCAACCCAATGCACCTCATACCCCCAAGTCGGGTTGCATTGGAGTTGGTTCGATCGATCCCACCATTGACCGGAGAGATACAATGACCGCGCTAAGTTATCGATTACTCATGATCCACAGCAAGCTAGACGCCGAGGTCGACTATGAGCAGAAACGGCGCTTTCCAGACTTGTTTCGTCTGTTGCGTCTAAAAAAGCTCAGACTTGTCATTAAGGATCGTATGGCTCATCTCGCGTCGGTCCGCCAAATTGGGATGGCTTAGGCCATGCGAAACTCAGAATCTGTCTCCGCTATGCTCTGCCCGGTCTGCAAAACTGGCCTGACAATGTCCGAGCGCCAAGGCGTCGAGATCGACTATTGCCCGACCTGCCGCGGCGTGTGGCTCGACCGAGGAGAGCTGGACAAGGTTATCGAACGCAGCGTCGAAGCAGCGCCGTCGACCCGACGCGAAGCCGAACCACCAAGCAGGGGCTATATGCAGGGCGGATATGCAGATGATCACGACCGCTATCGCCATGGCAAGCGCAAAAAGTCGTTTCTGTCCGAGCTATTCGATTAACGTTCACCGTCGCCGATTTTGATCGGCGACGGTATTTGCACAAGTGCGCTTCTGATCACATCGGCATCATCGCCGGCTACCTTGTGATATTTGCCTTTTGTATCATTGTCGCAGTGAGTGAAGTTGCCGCGTAAGCTATTACCATTTTTTGTTTCGTCTGCCGCGTCGCCGCTCACCCATTGAGCGCCTTTGGTTTTACATTGGAGGTATTGGCGAATGGTTTATGTTTGGAATTACGATCAGACCAAATCACTCTTTAAATCACACCATGAGATCTGCGCCATTGGTGCTGACCGGGAACAATTCAGGTAGCATCATGAAAAGGAATGTCATGCTCATTTTCACCCGTTAACGAAGGAAGAATTCCCGTTTCGGTCGTTTTAAAATCCTGTTTGTCGGAAACAGGAATTTGGCTGAGAGGCGAGGCATATATACGGGTTTCAAGGCGTCGAAGCACCGGCTATGTCCCTAAATTGAGAAAATTCCCGTTATTTTCCGGTTAAATCGGGAAATTTCACCGGAGGCGCGTTAGGTCGGGACTGCGCACGCCACCATTTTCCCCTTTCGCTGTTTGCATCTGTCACTGACTTGGTGCTGTGCCGAACCATCGTTTATAGGCGCGGGAGAAAGCGCTCAGGTCGCTATAGCCCAGCAGAAATGCAATTTCGCCAAGTGTGCGTTTATCCTCCATAAAATATAGTCCGCATAAATCCTGGCGAACACGGTCAAGCAATTTGCGGAAGGGAACGCCGTCATCAACTAATTTGCGCCGCAAGCTCCGCTCGCTCATTCCAAATGATTTGGCCATGCGGTCTAATGTCGGAGGGGACTTGTCCATTTCACTGGATAAGTAAAAATAGCTATAGGCCAGATGCGGCTTGCCTTGCGCCATCCAATGGGCCGCCTGTTCAAAGCGTGCCGACGCCGCGTGAAAAAGACCTGCATTTGCCATGGCGGACGGTCGAAAAACTTGACGCGCCGCAATTTCCATTCGTGTTGTCGGTTTGGAAAATTCAACGGCGCACCCGAAGATCGCGTCATAAATTGACGGTGCAAATCGCGCCTTATGCTGAAAATGGACTGCCCGCAATATTGGCGCCTCGCCCAAAATCTGTCGGGCAAGACGCGCATAGGTAGCCACAGAAAATTCGATCAGCGGGGCATAGGAATTGACGAAATCAGGATGACAATCCCACAACAGAAAGGGCGGCTTGCCCGTCGGTTCGAAACGTGTCCGGAACATTGTCTGCCTGAGTGCCTGGATTCGCACATTGGCCTCTATCACCAAAGCCAGGTTCGCCTCGAGCCGGGTGGCATAACCAAGGTCGGAGAAATTCTGCATTGATGCGCGTTCACCAATACGCAAATTGATCGATGGATCTTTAAAATGCTGCTCCAGCATCGCAAAAAAACGCAACGCCAGGGGCGATGCCAGACGATTCAGGGGATTACGCAATTGCGTTTCTTCGATCCCGACAGCGGCAAGCATGATCCGTCGGTCGCCACCTTCAGCCTCTGCCGCACGCAAAATCCGCACGAGCAGATTGGCAGCAATTGTATCGGGAACAAGGGCAGTGCCGTCGCGTGAAAAACTATTGACCCAGCTATAGATCTTACCGCTCCTGTGTGACGTAGGGGAAAGTTTCAACACGCCAGGTGGGCAAAGGCAAGCGGGAATTTGAGGCGGGTTGCAGGCTCCAATATCTGCCGCTAAGCCGCTCCCATGAACCTCGCATCTATTCTGGCCCAGTTCAAACCGGAGGCCACATCGCACATGATTTCGATACCACCCAGCTGGCATCAAGGGCGGACATCCTATGGCGGCCTTAGCTCGGTTCTGGCCTATCAGGCGGCAAAGCTTGTCGGGGATGATTTGCCCCCCCTGCAATCGGCACAAATTGCATTTGTCGGCCCACTGGCCAATCAGGTCGAAGTCACCGCGCACATATTGCGCCGGGGGAAAAACACCGCTTTTGTCAAATCGGAAATCGTTGGGACAGATGGGGTTGGCCTGTCGTGCACATTTGTTTTCATGAATCGCAGGCACAGCCATTTGGACTATGAAGATTTGCCGCGCCCTGAGTTTCCGCCGGTACCACCGTCAGATTCGGTTCGAAGCGGCCCTCATGAGTTTTTCACGGGTCACATGCAGTATCCGGACAAGCGGTTGGAATTGGGCATGGCAACCAACCGTCTTGCCAGTTGGCACCGCTTTACCGAATATGACGGGCTTGATCATATCGCCGAACTGATTTGCATCGGTGATGCCTTACCGCCGTCGGCGATGGGAATGATGACCGAAAAAGGCATGGTCAGTTCCATGAACTGGCAGATCAATGTGCTGACCGAAGTGCCTTCGACCAAAGACGGCTGGTGGTATTTGACAAGCGAAACGCACCATGCCGCACACGGTGCCAGCAGCCAGTATATGACTGCATGGAATAGTGACGGCCTACCTATGCTCACCGGGATGCAGTCTGTTGCGATTTTCGTTTAGGCCGACTGAAATTCACATTCCGCATCAGCGATATAATCACGGGTAATCGGCAGGCTACGGCGGTTCCGGATATATTGGATCTGGTAATTGCACATCCCGCCCCATTCGAAAGCGGCGGTTGCTCCGGCGAGATAGAATATCCACATCCGGTAAAAACGCTCGCCATATTGGGCTATGATTGTGTCACGGTTTGCGCGCACACGGGCATACCATTCACGCAACGTCAGCGCATAATGCAAGCGCAGATTTTCGATATCGCTATGAATCAACTTCACTTTTTCGCTCGCCGCAAGGGTTTCGGACAGCGCGGGGATATAGCCGCCGGGAAAGATATATTTGCGGGTGAAGGCATCGGTGCTACCGGGCTTGCCTAACCGCCCAATCGTATGGAGCAACATCACGCCGTCATCTTTCAAAAGATTGGCACAGGCGCGGAAAAAAGTGTCGAATTGCGGTACACCGACATGTTCGAACATTCCAACCGATACGATCCGGTCAAAATAGCCCGGCGCACGTTTCGCCAATGTGCGATAATCGAGAAGTTCGAACCGGACCTTATCGGATACGCCCGCCGCTTCGGCGCGCTCGCGCGCCAGCTTCAATTGCTCTTCGCTCAGCGTGATGCCCAGCACTTCGACACCAGCGACTTTGTGCAGATACAGCGCCATCCCGCCCCAGCCACAACCGATATCGAGCACTTTCTGGCCAGGCTGTAGCGCGAGTTTTGCCGCGATATGGGCTTTTTTTGCCATTTGTGCCTGATCAAGCGTAGCATCAGCTTCGGACCAATAGGCACAGCTATATTGCATGTCCTTATCAAGCCACATTTGGTAAAAATCATTAGAAACATCATAATGATGCGCGACATTTGTTTTTGAATTGGCCAACGAGTTCAGCTGCGTCAACGGACTCAAGATTTGCCCTACTAATTTTCGTAACGGCTTGGGATCGCCAATCTCACCGCCATTCTCCCAAGGATTGTTCCGACGGATCAATTCAACAAAGCCCATTATGTCTTCGTCATCAACACTGACGCCGCCGTCCATATAGGTTTCGCCCATGCCTAGCCTGGGGTTCAGAAAAATGCGGCGCACTGCCGCTGGCGATTGTATCCGCAACGTTACATCTGGCCGCCCTGCGACCCGCTCACCATAGTGACTGATCTCACCCTTATGCGAAACCAAAGTTAGGCGACCATATCTTATTTTTCCGCGTAATATGCGGTCTAGCAACGACATTTAGCAAATCCCCGTTTTGCTGTTCTTTCCTCTTTCGCACAAATTATTACATTTGTTACGGAATCAATCTCCAAGTACGAAAAAAAACGCGTAAACAAATCCCGACTTCTGCATCTGGGGTCAGGGCCCTTCAACCCAAAGCTGCCTGCTTTTCTTCCGCCAATCGGTCAAGTTCAGCGCGGCTTTTTTTCTCGCTGGAGGATTTCAGCTGGCCACAGGCGGCCATAATGTCCCTGCCCCGTGGTGTGCGGATGGGGGCGCTGATACCGGCCTCAAATATAATATTTGAAAAGCGCTTGATGCGTTCTGGGTCGGAACACTCGTAAATCGCCCCAGGCCAGGGGTTGAACGGGATAAGATTGACCTTGGCCGGTAATTTATACTGCCGAATCAGGCTGACGAGTTCATGTGCGTCGTCGTCGCTGTCATTCTTGTCTTTTAGCATCACATATTCAAAAGTGATCCGGCGCGCGTTGCTGACGCCGGGATATTCAGCGCAAGCGCGCAGCAACTCGTCAATGCCATATTTGCGGTTGATGGGGACAATCTCGTCGCGGATTTCCTTCGTCACCGCGTGCAGCGATACGGCAAGGTTCACGTTGATCTCTTCCCCCGCCCGGGCCATCATGGGAACGACACCGCTGGTCGACAAGGTAATGCGCCGTCGCGACAGGCCAAGCCCATCGCCGTGCATGACGATCTTCATCGCGTCGCGGACATTGTCGAAGTTATACAGCGGTTCGCCCATACCCATCAGGACGATGTTGGTCAGCATGCGTCCGTCGGCGGTGTAATGGCCCACATCATCATCGTCTTCATCGTCATCTGCAACCGACGCCATGTTTCCTTTGGGCCATTCGCCCAGCGCATCGCGCGCCAACATCACCTGCCCGACAATTTCACCTGGCGTTAAATTGCGGACCAGCCGCATGGTCCCGGTATGGCAAAACCTGCAGTTCAGCGTGCAGCCGACCTGGCTTGAAATACATAATGTCCCGCGATCTGCATCGGGAATGAACACCATTTCATAGTCCTGCGCGTCATCGGTTCGCAAAAGCCATTTGCGTGTCCCATCGGTCGACACCTGTGCCTCTACCACTTCAGGGCGGCCGATCACAAAGCGGTCGGCCAGCCAGGGCCGCATGGTTTTGGCAATATCCGTCATCACCTCAAAAGAGGTTACGCCGCGATGGTAAATCCAGTGGAATACCTGCTTTGACCGCAGCTTTGCCGCCTTTGCATCCAGTTGCGATTCTTCGAACAACTGCCGGATTTGCAAATGGTTCAACCCCATAAGGTCAATACGCCCATCGCCGCGCGGCGTGATGGATCGGTGGGTTACAACAGGGTCGATATGTCCGGGAATTTGCATGATAGGCGGCCGTATAGGGCGGACAGCGGCAAATTACCAGTAAAGCTATTTTGCCACACAACCCAGGGCCGCCGCATCAATTGCGCTTGGCGCGCCGCGTAACGCATAGGTGTCGACAATTGAACGGCCATCACGGCCTATGCTTTCAATGCTGAGCGAGGTCGCCGATCGGATCGCCGCAATGATGGCAAGGTCCATGCGTCGATCGGCGGCCCATCCCGCGCTAACATCTGCTTTCAAACGGAAACGTCGACCTCCGGCGCTAAGGGTTACGCCGCTGTTGGACGATCGTTCCCGCGAAAGGCGGGCATAAAGCTGGTGTGTTATGCCGCGCTTTGGCCAAAAACCCACGGATAGATATCCATTGCGTGTCGGCTGACCAGCGGTTTCTTCGGGGGCAGCAATGGCATAGCATCGCGGAGCGGCAGTATCGCGAAATGCGGCCCAGCCCTGATAGACGCCAAGACGATCCTTGGCCGCAAGCTGCGCCGCGAGTGCAACAGCGCATAGCAGCCAGACCGCAATCTTCATGCCCGCTCCCCCGCGCCATCACCATCGACCACCAATTCTTCCACACCATCGCAGATCATCACCATGCTGCCTTGGGCAAGGCTAGGCGCTATGGGCGCGTCGAAACCCTTCAATGGGGCATGATCCAGCAATATTCCCCGAAGAACCCGGGCGGTCATTCCGTGACAAATGACCAGCATATCCTGTTCAAAAAGTTGGTCTTCAATCCATAACGACAGACGCGCAGCAACATCATCATACCATTCCCCGCCCTCAGGCCGGACCGAGAACAGCCGATGCTCCAAATCGACAATCGGGCCGATTTCCGCGGCAATGTCGGAATAGGTTCGGCTCGACCAAGTGCCGACATCGATTTCCAGCAGGCGGTCATCGCGGCATGTCTGGTGCCAGTCGGCATCAATTTCTTCCGCAATCAACGCCAATGTCTGCAAGGCCCGCCCGGCGGTCGAGGACCATAGCTGCGGCCGTGGATCATCGCCGAGATAGTTTTGGAGCGCCCGCCCCATCACCCGCGCCTGTACGCAACCATCCCATGTCAGCGGCGTATGCAGCTCCGCCTGCCCCTGCATCCGAGCAATTCTGTTGAACACAGTTTCACCGTGACGTGCGATGAAAACCCTTTTTCCCCCGGTCGAAATCATGGCGGCGCTTATTCCACAGCTTATTGCACATGGCAAAAGCTATCGACTTGCCCTTGTGGACAAAGCGGTTAAGGAAGATTCGCCGAAAGAATAGCGCTTTCCGGCGGATTTACGGGCAGGCAGCCCGATTAGGGGAATTGGAATGAGAGCCACGATAGAACGCGCGACCCTGCTGAAAAGCCTGAGCCACGTCCAATCGGTTGTCGAACGGCGCAACACCATCCCGATTTTGTCGAACGTCCTGATTGAGGCGAGCGACAATGGTCAGATCAAACTGACGGCGACTGATCTTGATTTACAGATTGTCGAAACCTTTGCAGCCGATGTCGAAAGCCCCGGCGCGACCACTGTTTCGGCGCATACCTTATTCGAAATCGCCCGCAAACTGCCGGACGGCAGCCAGGTGCAGCTGCACGCCGCTGATGGCCGCATGGCCGTCAACGCCGGCCGTGCGCGCTTCAGCCTTGCGACCCTGCCGCGGGACGATTTCCCGATGATTGCCGAGGGCGAATTGCCCACGTCGTTCGAAATTCCCGCCAGTTCGCTGGTGCAGATTATCGACAAGACGCGCTTTGCAATCTCGACCGAAGAAACCCGCTATTATCTCAACGGCATTTTCCTGCACGTCACCGAAGACGCCGAACCTGTGTTGAAAGCCGCGGCGACCGATGGGCACCGGCTCGCGCGCGTCACCCTGCCTCGTCCCGCCGGTGCCGAGGGCATGCCGGACATCATCGTGCCACGCAAATGCGTCGCTGAAGTCCGTAAGCTGCTCGACGAAGCCGGTGATAATTCAGTACAGGTCGACCTTTCTGCTTCGAAAATCCGCTTCACCTTTGATACGGTCATCCTGACGTCGAAGCTGATCGACGGCACCTTCCCGGATTACAGCCGGGTCATACCGACGGCCAATGACAAGCTGCTGAAAATTGATCCCAAAGCATTCAGTCAGGGCGTCGACCGCGTTGCGACAATTGCCACAGAAAAAACCCGCGCCGTAAAAATGGCGCTGGATAAAGACAAGATCACCCTGTCGGTCACATCACCGGAAAATGGCACGGCGGCCGAAGAAGTCTCCGGTCAATATAGCAGTGATTGCTTTGAAATCGGCTTCAACGCCCGCTATCTGATGGACATATTGAGCGAAATCAAAGGCGATGTCGTCGAACTCCACCTCGCCGACGCCAGCGCACCGACGCTCATTCGCGAAAATGACAAATCACCGGCGCTTTATGTTTTGATGCCGATGCGGGTTTGAATGGTGCTGAAGTTCCGGCTCCATAGACTTTACGGAAAACCCGCCTCTTGCGACGATTGAGTGTCCCGTTGGCTAATGTTTACGCCTCACTACCGAATTAACTGTACATTAACGCCAACAATATCAGCGATTTTTAGCCAGTCTCTATCGGCCGTCAAAGCAACCGCATTTCTGCTTTTTGCCAAGGCAAGACAAAGACAATCGGCTTGTGAAATACCGCTTTTGCGAGCCAGTTCACGAAAATCGGCGGCGTCGATAGCGATTTTGTGAGACACCGGTACGATTGTAATCTCCATAAGGGCAATCGCGGTTTCGAAATCAGATCGTTTCCAACCATAGAGATACTGGATCTGCGCCGCTTCGCCCAGATTTACGGATCCTATTACTGCTTGCTCAAGAGATGCCTCAACAATTTCCGCACCCGCTTCACATTTCAACAGAGCCAAAAGGGCTGATGCATCAAGAACTACCACACTCAATATTTTTCAAGTGCTGCGTCTGCACGTTTTTGTGCGAGAAAGTCGTCGACGGTAAAGCTCGGCATTCCTCGGCTTGTTTCCTCGTAAAATGCCTGCGCCTTTGCCACCCGCTGGCTAATGCTCGATAGCTGAAGACCAAACTCGCCCTCATTCAGCATCAGCTTGCCGCCATTTTCAAGTCCCAGTCGCTTTCGCACATCTGCCGGAAGGACCATGCGGCCATTTGCGGCGACTTTGATTTCGATACCCATAGAAAATGTCCCGTTTCAACAAGATGTCACGAATAGCATATTGTGACATGAAATGCAATTATGACATCACTCCGCCGCCTCTGTCAGAACGACATTTTGTGGCCCGCGCACGACGGTGCCGGGCAGCGCCCCGGTCATCGCACCGTCGCGGAAGGTCACGACGCCGGACTTGATCGTGGCGACATAACCCGTCGCCTTTTGCAGCAAACGCTTGCCACCCGCAGGCAGGTCAAAGGCCAGCCACGGTTTTTGCAGGCGCAAACTGTCGAAATCGATCACATTGACATCGGCCAAATAGCCCGGCTTCAGCACGCCGCGATCATTCAAACCATATAAACGCGCCGTGTCATGGCATTGCCGTTTGACTGCGAGCTCGAGCGGGATCGTCCCCGCCTTGCGATCGCGTGCCCAATAGCTCAGCAGAAATGTCGGTGCCGCAGCATCGCAGATGGTGCCGCAATGCGCGCCGCCATCCGACAAGGAAGCGAGCGTATCGTCGGATTCCAGCAGTTCTTTCGTGAAATCCAGATTACCATCCATGTAGTTCAGGATCGGCAGATAGATCATGCCGTTGCCATCATCCTGCATCAACTGGTCATAGGCATATTCGGCGGCATCCCTGCCCGCTGCATTGGCAAAGCCGAAGATGCTTTCTTCCCGGGTTGGTTCGTAACTGAAATCATCCACCAACGGGAATTGCATGGCCCATGCAGCTGTGACGAGCATGAAGAAGGGCGCCATGTCGGGCGATGGCGGGGGAATATTGTCCTCAGCCAATATCTGCGCCTTGAATTGCTGATCGGACAGCTTAGCCCGTTGCTGGTCCCATGGCAGATCCTTGATCGCGTCCCAGCTTGGCTTTCGCATGAACGGGTGCACCGTGCCGCGCCAGTTCATGATGACGCCGATACCCCGCAGGCCGATGGCCGCGACAATCCTTGCGCCATTGTCGTTGGCCGCCCGCATCGCGGCCATCTGGTCTTTCCAATGCATCTGCTTGATCGGCGATTGCAGCATGGAAAAGACGATGGGTTGGCCGGTTTCATCCGACAGCCGCCGCATCCAGCCGAATTCGTCCCATTCGGGCAACAGGTCGGATGTGAGTTCAAAAACACCATGCCCCGCCCGTGCCATTGCCCGGCCAAGCGCGAGCAGTTCGGCTTCGGTCGCTGTCGTCCCTGGCACCAGTTCACCATCAATCGATTTATGCAGGATCGTCCGTGACGTGGAGACGCCCAAGGCGCCTGCCCGCACACCTTCTTCGACCAGCCGCGCCATTTCGCCGATATCGGCTTCCGTCGGTTCCTCATTATCCGCGCCGCGTTCCCCCATCACATAGGCGCGCAGCGCGCCGTGCGGGACATGGGTGCCAATGTCGATGGTGCGCGGCAGACGCTCCAACGCGTCAAGATAATCCGGGAAGCTTTCCCAGTCCCACTTCATACCCTCGGCCAGCGCCGTGCCGGGGATATCCTCGACCCCCTCCATCAAGCCAATCAGCCATTCATGCTTGTCCTTGCGCGCAGGCGCAAAGCCCACGCCGCAATTGCCCATGACGACCGTGGTCACGCCATGCCAGCTGGACGGCGCCATCTCGCTGTCCCAAGTGGCCTGTCCGTCATAATGGGTATGGATATCGACAAAGCCGGGGGCGACGATCTTTCCGCTGGCATCAATTTCTTCGCGGCCTTGGGTGCTGATATGGCCGATTGCGGTTATAACCCCGTCGTCTATGGCAACATCGCCTGCGTAACGCTCAGCCCCCGTGCCATCGACAATCGTTCCCCCGCGTATAACCAGATCATGCATAGCGACTCTCCTGTGTCCTCATGCAAAGGATAGCAGGTTTAATTGAACGGCTAAAGTGTGGTTGCGTGGCGGACTTTATTCCGCAGGCTGCACTGGGCTGCCGTTATGCAGGCGATTGCCGACAAGCCGACGTAGCCATGCGAAGAAACGTGGGATCGCGGCGTTGCGCTGCATCCAGGCCGCATATTCGGCATAGGCCGGGTCGGCCATAAGATGCCTTTCCTCTGTCCGCGCGCGCCAGTAATAAATGCCGCTGACCAGCGCGAGGATCGCGGTGTTGCGGATCATGTCGGCGGTGCTGCCGGTGGTCACCAGAAATGGTAGTGTTGCCAGCCACCAATAGCTGTTCTTGCTCAAATAAGCCGGATGTTTGGTAAAGGCATAGGGTCCATGTGTTAGGATGCCGCGATGGGTCAGGTTGGAAAAGCGCAGTCCGAACGCCACCGTCGCCCACGCATATATACCGGTCAGAACGACCAGCATCCCGCCCCAGATCCACAAAAGCAGCGTCTGCCCCTGAAACCAATAGGCCCAGTCGCTGGTGCCCATATGATAATCGAGGGGGCCGCCATTGTTCATCAGGATGAAGGGCGGATAACACATCAACGCCGCAACCCATCCAGCCAGATAGGGATTGGCCGTACGGATATGGGCGTCCAGCGGTTTCATCGTCAGCATATAGCCAACCGTTGCAAACTGCACATCGACGAGGAACATCCCGGTAATCAGGGCATTGGCTAGCCACACGGGATTGGATGCAACCACGGCAAAGTTCATATTGACAATGTCCCGAAATCCACCCGGTACGATTGAAATCATGAACGCAAGAAAAAATCCCTTCACCGCCCAAGCCCGCAAATGGTGAAATATTTCGTCTTTATCCCCGTCATCGCGCCCCGCAATCCACGCACCCAAATGCCATGCACCGTCGCGTGGATTAACCAGATAGCGGTCTAGCCAGACGATATAGGGCACGGATATGAGGATGAGTGGAATGGCGGCGACCTGAAACATCTCCATTGAAAACAGATAGTCACCATTCCAATAAAAGCGGCAAAGCCCGTAGATGGACCCAATCATCCCCCATGTCGTCCATAGCCCCGCAATTTTGATGATGCTGGTATCGAGGACATCGGCAACAGGTCGCTTTAAAGACCAGTCCAGTCCCGTCGACGGGCGCCGGTGCACTTTGTTCACCAACAGTGACCAAAGCACCATGGGCAGACCGCAAAAGACCAGTGCAACCAGCGCCGAATAGCCGCCATCGGCACGTTCCGGCCATCCGGGAAAACCCAGCATGTCCATAATCGAGCCGAAATTGCGTGCGATCAGGACAGCAATTGCCAATCCCGATAACCCGCAAAGGCCGACAGCGGTGCTGACGGCGGACACGGGTTTGGGATCGGTTTCTACGTCACATATTTTCACCCGATCACCCTAAGGCGAATTGGTTAAAAAAGCGGTGCCAATTAGGCCAAAGCCTCCCGCTTCGTTCGCCGGTAGATCCACCACAGCATAGCAATAAATAAGGCTGTACCGCCCCACATGGCGAAGGGTTCAAAACTCTCGCCGACAACAGCCAACGGCGCGTCGCTGCCGCTGCCTGCTACGATTCCTGCAAACGCAACGCCGAACAGGCTTTCCCCCACGATAAGGCCGGTTGCCGCCAGAACACCCATGCGTTTCGCCGCTTCACGGTCGTTACAGGTATCCGCCCATTTGTCGTAATAATGCCCTAGAACCGTGCCGACAATGATCAGGAACGTCAGTGCCATGGGAAGATAAACTCCCATGCCGACACCCAGTGGCGGCAGGCGGCGCTTACCCGCCTTCCCCAGCAATTCATCAACAATAACGACGGCCACGCCAATCATGGCACCAAGGCCAAGCAGTGGCCAGTCGAGATCACCACCCAAAACGCCTTTGGCCAAAGCGGAGATCAGCAAGGCCTGGGGCGCAGCCAGCGCATTTGCACCTGCGCCAGCGCTGCCTGCAAAGCCAAAGGCGTTGTTGAGCAATTCGAGCACGGGCGGAATGGCGAGGCTGCCGAAGAGCACGCCTATCACCAATGCAATCTGCTGACGCCATGGCGTCGCTCCGACAATCTGCCCGGTTTTCAAGTCCTGCAGATTGTCGTTGGAAATGGTGGCAATGCCAAAGATAATCGCGGTGGCGAACAGAGCGTAGGCAATCATCGCGCTGGTTTCATCAGGAGTTTCGCCCCGGCCGAAAAAGCCGAGAAGCATCAGGGAAGCGCCGACGACGGCCAAAATACCGACGCCCGAAATCGGGCTGTTGGATGCACCGATAAGGCCGGCCATGTAACCGCAGACTGACGCGATGACGATACCGGCGAGCAATATGTAAATAAGGGTAAGTCCAATGATTGGACCTGCCATTCCGGCAATCGGCGTGCTGGACAGAAATTGCCACAACAAAAAGGCAATCGGAACGAGGGTCGCAACGATGATGGCACCCACGGTATTGATCGGAATATCACGTTCGGTCAGCGAAAGCATATCGCCTGCCGACCGCGCGGCTGAGGCGGCCATCGCGCCTTTAAGGCCCTGAACAATCGGTCCGATGATTTTGAGCAATGTCCAGATTGCAGCCACGCCAATCGTGCCTGCGCCAATGAAGCGAGCTTTTTCGCGGAACACGGTCCCGGCGATTTCCGCGGCGTCCGCGCCTGCAACGCCTTGGCTGAAATAGGGAACCAGCCCGATCCAGCTGATCGCCATGCCCAAAAGCATCGCAAGCCCGACCGACAGCCCGACCAGATGACCGACCCCGACGAGCGCCAGACTGATCGAGGTGGACGCGCCCGTGGCTCCAGCTCCTACTTTGAAATAGCGGGCGATTTCACCGGCGACCAGCTTCATGGAGATCAGAAGTGAAAGCCCTGCCGAAAGGAGGGAATTGACCAATATGGTCGCAAGACCGCGCTTGTTTTCATCTGATTCAGATCCTTCAGCCGATCCGACAATCAACACTTCGGCGGCCGCCTTGCCTTCGGGATAGGGAAGGTCTGATCCGGTCACCAGCGCACGGCGCAGGGGGACCGAAAACATGACGCCCAAAATTCCGCCGGCCGCACAGACGGCGGCCGTGGTCAGGAAAGGGAAGCCTTGCCAATATCCCAATATTACCAGACCGGGCAGTACAAAGATAATTGCCGACAATGTTCCTGCCGCGCTGGCGATGGTTTGCACGATATTGTTTTCAAGGATCGTCCCGCCCGGAAGCATCCGCAATATGGCCATTGAAATAACCGCCGCGGGAATGGACGTAGCGAACGTCAAACCAGCCTTCAGGCCCAGATAAACATTCGCCGCCGTAAACACCAAAGTAATCAGACCGCCCAATATGACGGACCGGATTGTTAATTCCCGCATAATCCCAAAACTCCCAATACCGCTTTGTGTATCGGAAATACTTTTATTTCAAGTGTTAGGTAATGTTAACATTACCTAAGGTCAGAACCTACCTTGCCTTCTTTTCCAGCCGGAATTTGTGCAGCAACGGTTCGGTATAGCCGTTGGGTTGGTGGACACCTTCAAAGATAAGTGCGCGGGCGGCTTTGAAAGCTATGCTGTCCGGTGTCAGCTTTTCATAAAGCGGATCGCCAGCATTCTGCCCATCCACCTTGGCGGCCATCTTGGTGAGGGCGGCGTCCACCTGCGCCTTGGTCGCAATGCCATGGAGAATCCAGTTGGCGATATGTTGCGATGAAATCCGCAAGGTGGCGCGATCCTCCATCAGGCCGACATCGTGAATATCGGGCACCTTGGAGCAACCGACGCCCTGATCAATCCAGCGGACGACATAGCCCAAAATCCCCTGGGCGTTATTTTCCAGCTCTTGCGTCACTTCTTCATCGGACCAGTTATGGCCGACAGGAGCGACTGGAATAGTCAGCAATGGGTCAAGACCGGGCGTGGCTTGATTGGCAAGTTCGGCCTGCCGCGCAAACACGTCGAACTGGTGATAGTGCATCGCGTGCAAGGTCGCGGCGGTGGGGGACGGGACCCATGCGGTATTTGCCCCCGCTTTGGGGTGGCCGATTTTCTGGACCATCATGTCCTTCATCATGTCAGGCGCCGCCCACATGCCTTTGCCAATCTGCGCCTTGCCCGAAAGCCCGCAGGCAAGGCCAATCTGCACATTGCGCGCTTCATAGGCCTGTATCCAGCTCGATGTTTTCATCTCGGCCTTGCGGATCATGGGGCCAGCCTGCATCGCGGTGTGCATTTCGTCGCCGGTGCGGTCGAGGAAGCCGGTGTTAATGAACACAATCCGATCCTTGACGGCGTGAATACAGGCGGCAAGGTTAGCGCTGGTCCGGCGCTCTTCGTCCATCACGCCAACCTTGATGGTGTGGCGCGCAATGCCGAGGACATCTTCGACCGCGTCGAACAGCGTGTTGGTCAACGCGGCTTCTTCCGGTCCGTGCATCTTGGGCTTGACGATATAGATCGAACCAGCTCGGCTGTTGCGGAGGGTGCCAAGACCTTTCAGGTCGTGCAGTGCACATAAGGACGTGAAGAGCGCGTCCAAAATGCCTTCCGGAGCCTCGCTGCCATCTGCAAGCCGTACCGCCGGATTGGTCATCAAATGCCCGACATTACGCACGAACATCAGGCTGCGTCCGGGCAGAACGAGGCCGTCATAGACGCGATCTTCATCCAGCGCGCGCGTCAAAGTGCGCCCGCCCTTTTCAAATGACGCGACCAGATCGCCGCGCATGAGGCCAAGCCAATTGGTATAGGCCGCAACCTTGTCCGCCGCATCGACTGCCGCCACAGAATCTTCCAAATCGATGATTGTTGTCAGCGCTGACTCAAGGATCACATCGGCAATATGCAAGTTATCCGTTGCGCCGATGGGGTGCGCGGGGTCGACCACAATTTCGATATGCAGGCCATTCTGCTTGAATAAATAGCGCGGTGCGATTTCTGTACCCGCTCTGGCGACAAAATAGGAAGAAGTACCGCCCGAAAGCACGGCGTCCCATCCCGGTACCGTTTCGTTGAGGAAATTGCGTGCGTAAGCGATAACCGCTGAACCACGTGCCGAATCATATCCGCCAGGCTGTGCGGGCGCGGCATCGAGAACATCCGTGCCGTACAGAGCGTCATAAAGGCTACCCCAGCGTGCATTAGCAGCGTTCAGGACAAAGCGGTCATTAAGTGAAGGGACCACCAATTGCGGTCCCGCCATCGTTGCGATTTCGGCATCTACATTCCGGGTGTCGATGGCAAAAGGTTGCGGTTCGGGGACCAGATAGCCAATTTCGTGCAGGTGCGCCTTATAAACGTCCATATCCGCAATCGGACCCGGATTGGCGCGGTGCCAAGCGTCCATCTTTGCCTGGATATCATCACGTCTGGCCAGCAAAGCACGGTTAAGCGGAACAAAGCGAGCAAGAATATCGGCTAGTCCCAGCCACAGATGATCAACCGCAATGCCGGTTCCGGCGAGCGCACGGGTTTCAACAAAAAGTGCCAATTCCTCTGCGACTTGCAGGGTCGAACGGGTAACATATTCAGTCATAGATGGCTCCAGCATCAACAGTGGCGCCCGGGGAGATTTTATTATTTTCGCTGCACTAGCGGGACTTTGTGCAGTGCAAAAGCTTAATTTTGCTGTTAAGCGAAAACACATGAAATTGAACAAGCATCTTGTGGACAAACCTTGGGGCCGAACCGACATTCCGCCCGAATTTGGTGATATGGGTGGACGCCGCATTGGCGAAATCTGGTATGAAGGTGAACAATCTGACGATTTGCCGATACTGGTGAAATGGCTGTTTACCAGTGAAAAGCTGTCCATTCAGGTCCACCCCAATGACGCACAGGCACGTCAGCGTGGGATGATTTCCGGCAAAGAAGAATGCTGGTTCATTGTTGATGCCGAACCGAATGCTGTCCTTGGCATGGGAACGACCCGACCGTTGAATAGCGACGAGCTGCGCGCAGCTTCTTTGTCCGGCGACATCGAACAATTGATGGACTGGAAACCTGTAAAGGCGGGCGACTATTTCTATATCCCGGCTGGAACAGTACATGCCATCGGTGCGGGTATCACATTGGTCGAGATCCAGCAGAATGCCGACATCACCTATCGGTTATATGATTATGGCCGTCCCCGCCCGTTGCATCTTGAAGATGGCGTGGAGGTTTCGGTCGCGGTGCCTTATTGCGACAAGCGATCGGGTAATGTTGAAAGCGGCCTGTGCATTTCAGACAGTCCCTTTTTCAAAATGCAGTTTGTGACGAGTGTTGATGGTTTACCGGAAATGCCACGTGGAAACTGGCTTTGGGTTGTCCCGTTAAAGGGTGAAGTGACAAGCAACGGTGTTAGCGGCGTCGTTGGTGATTGTTTATTGCTGGAATCAGGCTGTTTCATGGAATTTGCGGATGGCACGGAATGCCTTGTCGCCACCCAGTAAATTCATAAAAATAGTGTTGCAACGTAAAACAGATTCATTATTGGCGGTGAACAATCGAACATTAGCAATTAATGGATGTCTTCGTACTGATGGAAAACAGAGTTATCATCGCTTACGCATTATGTGCGTTGATGCTTTTGATTCTGGTAGTGGTTGCCGCGCGCCATATGTCTAGCCGCCGGCAATTCAAAATACGGCAATCTGGCCGGGGCAAGAATTCACCTAATGGTGAAAAACAACCCGCTGAGTGAGAAGGGTCAGGACCCTAAATCACTTTTGCAGCGATAATCGGACCAGCACCTTGGCGCTGCACCAATATCGCGGTTTTCAGGCCTTTATCTGCCGCACTGGACAAGGTGTAACCCTGGGCAGCGCCGTTCCATTCGCCAAGCTTGGTCAATGACCGCACGATATTTTTATGGGGTAAAGTCCGCCCTGTGTTTTCACCTGAACGGATGGCGACATTCTGGATACGCGGATCATAGCGAACGATCCATATATTGGCCGCACCGGTCCCGCGACCGATCATCACCTTATCGCCATTAACATCGATTGAAGGCCCACCCGACAGGCCCTTCGCCGAAGCAATATTTTGGGCCAATTCACCACTTTTAATACCGGTTATGGCGGTTTTCCCGTTGATGACGATTTGCGGTGTATACACATTGGGGTTGCCCAGCGCGTGGGCGTAATCATATTGCCTTTGGGTGTAGGCTTTATCTCCGAAAACATCCTTCCAGCCCAGCCGGTCCCAATATGTCACCGCAAAACTGAGCGCGATGACGCCCGGTTGGTCGGCAACGGCATTGACCGCGGCATTGGCGGGTGGACAGGACGAACAGCCCTGGCTCTGGTACAGTTCGACAATGACGGGGTTATTGACGCTCGCTGAGGATACCGGAGCCTTCGCCTGTGCTTCATCAATTATTTCGGGGGCTTTCTGGCAAGCGCATAGCGCGGCGATAATCGGGATTAGTGCAGCAGTATAATAAGCGTTCATGGTCGGCGTCCTGAAATGGGTGCGGGCGAGGAAAAAAGGGAGGTTAAACCCCGTCCGCAATCAAGTGTTCGCACTATTTCACTGCGAAGTTACCGCTTGGTCAGGATATTTTTCTGCCATCCAGTCAAGTGAACGTGCACATAAATCTTCCAAAAGTGTTTCATCAACATCGCTAAGGCGTTTTACATAGAGGCAAGACTTGCCGGTTTTGAACTTTCCCAGTTGTGACAATATCCCCGTATATTCCTGAAAACCGTCGAGAATATACAGCACGGTTTGCCCTTTACGGGGGGAAAAGCCGATACGGCACATAGTGCCTTCACGGCCGCTGTCATACCGATAATGATATTGTCCAAACCCGATAATGCTCGGTCCCCACATTGTCGGGGGATGCCCCGAAACCCGCGCCATCATGTCAATTATCTTTATTGCATCCAAACGCTGCTGTTCATCGGTGACAGCTGCGACAAAATCATCGACAGATACTTCCGTCTTTGTCGTCTTGGTGCCAGACTTTGCCATATATTTTGCCTCCTTATCGCCTTGCAGGTGACTGTCCACCCTGATAGGCGCGCGGGCGCTACCCAACAGCCAAATGGAATCACTGATGAAAGATAATATCAAAAAAGTCGTCCTTGCCTATTCTGGCGGCCTCGACACCAGTGTTATTTTGAAATGGCTGCAGGTGGAATATGGATGCGAAGTGGTCACCTTTACCGCCGACCTCGGGCAAGGCGAGGAACTGGAACCGGCGCGCGCCAAGGCAGTGTTGATGGGCGTTCCCGATCACCATATTTTTATTGACGACCTGCGTGAAGAATTTGTCCGCGACTTTGTCTTTCCCATGATGCGGGCCAATGCCCGATATGAAGGCGATTATCTCTTGGGTACGTCCATCGCGCGACCGCTTATTTCCAAGCGCCTGATTGAAATTGCCGCGGAAACCGGGGCCGATGCCATCGCGCATGGCGCGACTGGCAAAGGCAATGACCAAGTGCGGTTTGAACTGTCGGCTTATGCCCTTAACCCCGATATCAAGGTTATCGCCCCATGGCGCGAATGGGATCTGACGAGCCGTACCCGCCTGATCGAATGGGCCGAACAGCACCAGATACCTGTGCCCAAAGATAAACGAGGGGAAAGTCCTTTCTCCACCGATGCAAATTTGCTGCATACCTCTAGCGAGGGCAAGGTCCTTGAGGACCCCTGGGATGAAACCCCCGACTATGTCTATTCGCGCACGGTCAACCCCGAAGACGCACCAGATACTCCGGAATATATCACCGTAGATTTTGAAAAAGGTGACGGCGTTGCCCTGAACGGCGAAGCCATGTCGCCTGCCACCTTGCTGGCGGCGCTTAACGATCTGGGCCGAAAACATGGCATCGGCCGCCTTGATCTGGTGGAAAACCGCTTTGTCGGCATGAAGTCACGCGGCATGTATGAAACGCCGGGCGGCGAAATCTACGCCCGCGCGCATCGCGGGATTGAGAGCATCACACTGGATCGCGGTGCGGCCCATCTGAAAGATGAGCTGATGCCCAAATATGCCGAGTTGATTTACAACGGCTTCTGGTTTTCACCCGAGCGCGAAATGCTGCAGGCGGCGATCGACCACAGTCAGGCGCTGGTTTCAGGAACAGTTCGGCTCAAGCTTTACAAAGGTTTGGCGAGCGTCGTTGGAAGGAAATCTCCCAACAGCCTGTACAGCGAAAAAGTGGTGACGTTCGAAGACGATGCCGGGGCCTATGACCAGAAAGATGCGGCAGGCTTTATCAAACTGAACGCCCTGCGGTTACGATTGCTGGCGCAGCGAAAATAGGCCAGTCGGCACGACAAACGATAACGCAAAGCGTCACCCTGCCCCAACTACCGTCACCCTGAGCTTGTTTCAGGGTGACGGTGTGGGGATAGGCGACGGTGTGGGGATGGGCGGCGGGTTTGTGTCAGCGGAGAGGGGGAGGTGGCCAACCATCCTCCCCTCCCGCATGCGGGAGGGGGATTAGTTAGCGCGACGATTTGGTGAAGAGGCGAAGCCCAATCATGCTGGGATGGCGCTCGTTTTCGAATACATCTATTGCGCGTCGATAAACCGTTCTGCATCCAACGCCGCCATGCAGCCGGTTCCTGCGCTGGTGACCGCCTGGCGATAGATATGATCCATCACGTCGCCACAGGCGAAAACGCCGGGCACGCTGGTTTCGGTCGCCTGACCCTCTGCCCCGCCGCGGACCCTGATATAACCGCCGGCCATATCGAGATGCCCTTCGAAAATGCCGGTGTTGGGCTTATGGCCAATGGCGATGAAGACGCCGTGCAGTTCGATATCTTCGGTGCCGCTGCCGTCTGTAGCGGCGATCCGCATGCCGGTGACGCCCATCGCATCGCCCAGCACTTCGTCAAGGGTGTGGTTCCACCTGATCGTCACCTTGCCCTCGGCCTCCCGCGCGAAGAGCCGGTCTTGCAGGATCTTCTCCGCCTTCAGCTTGTCGCGGCGGTGGACGAGGGTCACATGGCTGGCGATGTTGGCGAGATAAAGCGCCTCTTCAACCGCCGTGTTCCCGCCGCCAATCACCGCCACCGGCTTGTTGCGGTAGAAAAAGCCGTCGCAGGTCGCGCAGGCCGACACGCCTTTGCCCATGAAAGCCGTCTCACTCGCAAGCCCCAGATATTGGGCGCTGGCGCCCGTTGCGATGATCACCGCGTCGGCGGTATAATCGCCCGCCCCGCCGGTCAGCGTAAAGGGCCGTTTGGAAAAATCGACTTTTTCAATATGGTCGTTCTCGATCCGCGTTCCGAAGCGCTCGGCATGTTTCCGCATCCGCTCCATCAGTTCGGGACCCATGACGCCTGCGTCGTCGCCCGGCCAATTGTCGACTTCGGTCGTCGTCATCAACTGCCCACCGATTTCCACGCCTGTCACGATCATCGGCGTCAGATTGGCGCGCGCGGCGTAGACGGCGGCAGTATAGCCTGCCGGGCCGGAGCCGATGATGATGACGGGAGCGTGGCGATTTTCGGTCATGGATGCGCTTTCTGATACTGTTGGAGGGGGACATAAGCGCCCCGACCCCGCTGGCCAAGGGGGACCCCCTACTTATCCCCATAAATTAGGGCTTCACATTAGCGCCCCGTCCACTTATCAGGCGGCGCGTAACAAGCTTCAGGGAGCATTTTCATGGCCAAAGTCACCGTAATCTCACGCAATGGCGAAGGCCGCGAAGTAGAGGCGGAAAATGGTCTGTCGTTGATGGAAGTCATCCGCGACAATGGCTTTGACGAATTGCTCGCTTTGTGCGGCGGTTGCTGCTCCTGCGCGACTTGCCATGTGCATATCGATCCGGCCTTTGCCGACAAGCTGCCCAAAATGGGTGAGGACGAAAACGACCTGCTCGACAGCACCGATCACCGCAACGAAACATCGCGCCTGTCGTGCCAGATTCCCGTCAGCGATGCTCTCGACGGCCTGATCGTCACCATCGCACCGGAAGATTAAGGTAAAACGACTTTAGGTGGGTTTGTTTTTACTCGCCCTAACCCGTGATCCCGTAAAACCCACTTCGTCACCCTGATTAACTAACTACCAGTCACCCTGAACTTGTTTCAGGGTCTTAGTTTTCAACGTCGGTGAAGTCAGACCCTGAAACAAGTTCAGGGTGACGGTAGTTGGGACTTCAGGGCGACCGGCAAGGGAGTTTGTTCCAAGTACCGGGTATAGCAGTTATCAAATTCATAAAGACTAAACCACCGTCACCAGCCCGATCATCGCCCCCGTCATGGCGGAGGCGAGGTTGCCTGCGACCCAGCTTTTCATTCCCAGCGACGCCGCGTCGGTGCGGCGTGCGGGGCAAAGCGTGCCGATGGTCGACACGAGCAAACCCACGCTCGCAAGGTTGGCAAAACCGCATAACGCATATGTGATGATAAGCTTGCTTCGGGGCCCCAGTTCGCCGTCGGACAATGCTGCCATGTCGAGATAGGCGACATATTCGTTCAAGATGGCTTTCGTCCCCATCAGCCCCCCGGCGGTGCCAGCATCCTCCCATGGAATGCCGATCGCCCACATCAGCGGCGCGAATATCCAGCCGAAAAAGCGGCGCAGTGTCAGCGGACTGCCGTCGATGAGCGGCAAGACGCCCAATATCTGGTCAACCAGTGCGACCAGCGCGAACACGACGATAATGATGCCGATCACGGCCAGGAACAATTGGACGCCATCCATCGTGCCGGTGATGACGGCGTCGATGCTGCTTTCATATTGCAGGCTTGTATCGTCCGGCTCCATCTGGGTGTCGCCATCGCCCGGGACCATCAGGCGGGCGATCAGTATCGAGGCCGGTAGAACAATCAGTGATGCCGAAATCATATGCCCCACGGCATCAGGAACCGTTTTCGACAGCGTTTGCGCGTACAGGATCAGGATCGCGCCCGAGATCGTCGCCATCGCCAGCACCATGACCGCGAACAATTCACTACGGCTCATTTTCTCAAAATAGGCCCGCACCACCAAGGGTGCCTCGACAACGCCGAGGAAGATATTGGCCCCGGCGCTCAGTCCGACAACGCCGCTGACCCCCATCGTCTTTTGCAAAGCCCAGCTCAGCCCGCGCACGATGAACGACAATATCTTCCAGTGCCAAAACAGCGCGGAAAGCGCCGAGAATACGATAACGAGCGGCAAAATCTGGAAGGCAATAATCAGCGGCGGTTGCGCGCCATCCTTAAGGACAAATGGCATTTCGCCCCCGCCGGTATAACCGAACATATAGCTGGACCCGACCAAAGTCGCCTTTTCGATGGCCAACACCGCATAATTGGCAAGCATGACGATATCCCACACAAAGGGGACACGCACGATCAAAAGCGCGATGCCGATTTGCAGCAGCAACGCCCCGCCGACCCAGCGCCAACCCGGAAACGCCTTGCGATTTTCCGACAATCCCCACGCAATCAGTATGATCAGCGCGATACCAATCAAACCCTGCAACTGCTGCAAGACAGCCATCATCCGCGCATCGCCGTTTCAATGGGTTCGGCAAGAACCGGATAGCCATGCCCTTCCGGTATGCACAGCCAACTCCCGTCCTCGCGCTTGTCGATATAAGTCTGGACCATAGTCACGGGATGCTCCGCCGCGTGTCGTGCGGCAGAATCAAAGGTGCCGAATAGGGCAAGCCGTTCGAGGTTGCGGCGTGTCGGGAAGATGATTTTGACCTCACCGCGGTCCGCCATTTCCAGAACTTCGGCGGCGGTAGCCCAGAATAGCGCGCGGTTTTCGGTGTGGTCCACGGTCGCGATAGGGGCGGTCGCACCCGCATCTGCCAGATAAAAACGGGTGTCAAAAACGCGGCTCGCCCGCTCGAACGCTGGGGGCCGCCAACGCGACCAGGGCACCAGCCGTTCAAAGTCCGGAGTCCAGCCATGGCGCGTGCATATCGCCTGCAAGCTCTCACCGTCATGCAAAGCTGCCCGCGCCTCGTCACAATCGGCGGGGTCAGAAACACCGGCAAGGCCCAATGCCAGCCCGGCTTCCTCGATCGTTTCCCTTATGGCCGCAAGCCGCGCCGCGGCCTCGTCCAGCGGCAAGGGGCCACCCAGCATTTCCGCATAATCGAAATCGGCCGCATCCACCTTGCCGCCGGGAAACACCGCCGCGCCGCCCGCAAAGGCCATAGCTTTGATACGTTCCACCATCAGCAAAAGCGGCGCGCCGCCCGATGGATTTTCGCGGAAAATCACCATCGTAGCGGCGGGCGTGGCTATGGGCTCTTCGGTGGTGTCAGAAATCATCCCGCCACAAAAGCATGCTTTCGTGACAGTTAGAAGCGGAAACTTAACCCGGCGATTAAACTGGTCGCCTCAGGCCCTGCAAATCCCAACGTGCGATTGGCGTTGAGGTTCAGACTGATATCTTGCGACAGCGCAAAAGAGGCGCTCGCGCCGACTTCCGCCCATTCGTCGCTTTGCCCCGGTACATTGCGCGCGGCGACGATGCGGCTGATGGTGCCGCTTCCCGTTCCAGATCGCGTGGCGCTGCTGTTCGACGTCGCGACAAAGGCCGCATTCATGCCAAAGCTGTGCTGGGCATCGGGTCCGAACACCGTCTGCAGGGCAACGCCCGCCGAGCCGGTCACACCATCTTCGCGTGATTTGACGGTCGTGACTTCGCCGCCTGGAAGCGTGACTGCGCGACCGACATCGATACGGTCATAATCGACCGCCAAAAAGGGCGACGCGATCACGCTCTCTCCCAACGTCACATCATAGCTCAGGCCACCCCCGACGGCGAAGCTTGATCCGTCGCTGTTTATGGTAACACGGCGGCCAAGGCGTTCGAACACTTCGGTATCAAAACGGCGTTGGCCCAATGACACATAGCCGTCGACGCTGAGGTCGCCGAAGCTGCGGCCGCCCGAAAGGGACACTGTTTCGCTGTCCACCGGTACGGCATTCAACACGCCCTGCGTCACCCCGCCGCGCACGGCGGAAACGGACAATTGGATAAAGCCCTGCTCAAATTCGCGCGCAAGCGACAGGCTCGCAAATTGTGGGTCTTCATCCTGCGAATAAACTGTCACGCCCGCATTTAACGATGCACGCCAATCCTTGGCGTCGTCCGCATGGGCTTGCGCCAAGGGCATCAGACTTGTTGCGGCGCATAGTCCGATCATCCAGATTTTCATAAACTGCCTCCTGTTGAAACGCCCGGTTAAGGGCTGGTTTGACTTCAACGGACGACAGAAGAAAAACCTTCGAAATTTTTTCGAAGGGTTTTTGCTTTATAAACGTAAAGCATGTGAACCGCATTATGATGAGTGGCCAAATGATGCAGCAAGCGATAAAATTGACGCAGGAAAATGATGACGAACTGGTGGCCCGTATTGCCGCGCGGGATCATGGCGCCATGCGGCTTGCCAGTGATCGTCATGCCAATATGGTCTGGCGCGTTGCCTACCGGATGCTGGGCGATGCCGCCGAAGCGGAGGATATTGCACAAGAATCGCTTCTAAAGCTCTGGAATCATGCGGACCGCTGGATAGTCGGCGGCCCCGGCATCGCTCCCTGGCTCAAAAAAGTCACCGTCAACCAATGCCTCGACCGGCTGCGGCGCAAACGCTTTGCCAGCGACGAAGAGGTGCCCGAGCGGGAGGATGAAACCCCATTGGCCGACCGCCAGATGGAAGCGGTGGAGACCGGACAGGCCGTGAAGGACTGCATTGAAACCCTACCCGACCGGCAGCGTGCTGCGGTCATTTTGACCTATTATGAAGAGCAGCCCAATCAAGGCGCTGCGGAGACGTTGGACATGCAATTGAAAGCCTTTGAATCGCTGCTGTTCCGGGCGCGGTCCAGCTTGAAAGGCTGTGTCGAACGCAAAGGCGTGCTCGATCAAGGGAGGGCCAGATCATGACCGACCCCGCATTCTCGCCCGAAATGGAAAAGGCGTTGAACAGCTATGCCGTTCCGCCTGCACCTGCCGGATTTTCAGACCGTTTGATGGCGCGTATCGCCAGCGGTGATACGGGAACGGTTGCGACCGCCATGCCGGAATTACCTGCGCGCCGCCGCACACCAAGCCCATGGCGGCGGACAAGCCGGATCGTCGGGTCCGTAGCCTTGTTTTCCCTGGCGACCGCGACCGCCGCTGCAGCCGGTGTGTTCGGGCATCCGGTATATCTACCAGGGATTACCGAAGCGCTGGTCAAGGCCGAGATTGTCGAGGCACCGGCGCCCCGTCCACAACCGAAGCCCGTCCAGATTGCCGCGCAGTCCCCGCAAACGGAAATCGTAGAACCTGTTCCGGCTGAACAACCGCAAGGAAGCGCGGTCGTGACGTCGCGTCTGACGGCCTTGCGCGAAGATCCGCGTTTTGCCGAACTGACACCTAAACAAAAGCTGGCGGTCGCAGGACGCGAAGTCCGCTCTATGGTGCGGAGCGGCGAAGTTACCCGGCAGGAAGCGCGTACCGCTGTGCGCGAAATGGCGCGCAATGCCGATCCTGCGACAAAGGCCGCGGTGCGGAAAGCCTTCACCGAGCGCCGAGAGCAACGGATCGAACGCCGGAACGGTGGCATTTCGGCACCAATCACCGCCACGGCAGAACCGCTGGCAGTGACCTCCCCAGTTGCGGCTGAGGAACCAGAAGCCGTAGCTCCTGCCGAAGCGTTACCTGCCGTTGCCGCTGGTAAATTGACCGAAGAGCAAGCCGAAGCCGTGCGCGAACGGCTACGCACCGCAAGCCCCGAACAACGCGCCGCGCTACGCAACGCGCTGCGCGAACGCCGCCAACTACGCCAGCAACGGCGCGCGCAGTGAGGGTGACGGGTGGAATAACTGCAATCCCTCGGTAATCCGTCACCCTGAACTCGTTTCAGGGTCCATCATGAAGCGGCAACCATTGGATAAATGACAAACGAACTGTGCGTCCCGGCTTAGCCTGTTACTACAGGGCAGTGATAACCTGACAAATGGACCCTGAAACAAGTTCAGGGTGACGATATGCTGGCCGCGATGACGAAAAAAACCCCAAAAAAATTTCGAAGGGTTTCCAAACCTCATGCGTTTCAGTTTCAGGAGCGGGGAAATTCTCCCTCCCGATGAAAACTGGAGAATGACCATGAAATATCTTATCGCACTTCCTCTCGCCGCCCTTGCCTTTGCCGCATCGGCCAATGCCCAGACCAGCAAGACGGTCACCATTGAAAAGCCCAAGGGCACCGCAACCAAGACCGTAACCCGTGAAGGTGGAAATGTAACGGTGGACGCAGTCGCTACCCGCGCCAGTGACGGCGCGACCGCCACGCATCATCGCGAACGGACAAAGACCGAAGATGGCGTTAGCGGCAGCGGATCGCAGACCGGCTTTAACGGCAAGACCCGTTCCTATGAATATGACCGCGTCCGTACCGAAGATGGCTTTACAACCACCGGTTCGGCCATCGACAAGCAAGGCCGCACCTATGAATATGACGCCTATGGCCGCAAGACCGAGACGGGCCGCGAAAACAGCCGCACGGTGCTGCGCGACGGTGAGCAGGTGTATAACCGCACTGGCAATGTGAACCGCGCTGACGGTCAGGTAACGCGCGACGTCAGTGTCACGCGCGCCCAGGATTTTCATCCCAGAAAAGCCCTGCCGATCCGTCCAGGCAAAGCCTTGAAGCGCGGCGGTAACTAAAGACCGAAAACTATCCCAAGTTTGCCGCGCGCCTGTCCGCACTCAAGGCGCGTGGCAATCCCCCCTGCCCAGGCCATACGACCCTGAATGCCGGGCACCTTATGGGGAGCAGTGATGCGGGCCTCCTCATCCCTGCTCCCCACCCTTTTGTCGGGGCATTGTGCGTGAGGCTGTTATCTGGGGCTACCGCCGCTTGCGCCCGTTCCCGGCGCAAACACGATCTGCGTTTTTGGCACATCGACCGCTTGCGACAATTTTCCGCTGAGGCCAGAAAAAAGATATCCCCCATTTTCAAGTGTATACAGAATCCAGTCGCGCTTGGAAGGTTCAACCACAAAACACCCTTCACTCGACCCCGGCCGGCCGCGTTCCGCGACCAGATCGGCATTGAAGTATCGCCGCCGTTCGGGCGCATAGCTGTGCACCACAATGTCACGCGCGCGCATCTGGCTGTTGCTCGGTTCCAACCCGTCGAGACGGAGCGAGACGCCGTTGATGCCGACATAACGCTCCCCACCCAAAGCTGCGCCTAATGACGAGGTCAGGCTTTCCTGTACGTTGCTGAAAAAATTTGCAAAACCATCGTCATCCGGGTCCGATCCGATACCATGCGCCACCTTTATGGGCGCATCCAGCCCATATCCGTCACGAAGATCGACACGGTATAGGCGGGGCTGGCTGCTATGTTTGGCAAAGTCGACAATGACGATGATGGCAGGCCCTGCAAAGCGGCCGAAATTGCAGAAATGGTTGCGATACCCTGCCAGTGCCTTTTCAAAAAGCCCGCGGTCGAGCAATCGCCGTGGCGGGGCATTGCCGACTTCAAATTCTACGGGATAAAAATGTGCATTGATAACGACCAGATTTTTTTCAAGCGACGCGCAGTCTACCTCGGCACGCCGGATAGCCGCGACTGCCGGAGCAGGAGCGGTGCCATCGCCAGTGCCGGATTGAAAAATGATCGCGGGTGGAGCCAGAACCTCTGGATCCTGCGCCATGACAGGCGACGCCACCATCGAAATAGCACATAGAGCAAAAAACCTGATCACAAGAATGTGGTCCATATGTAGAAATTAAAAACTTCCCCAATCTTTCCTTTATGCGCGATTTACCGTGTTTCGCAAGCTTGGGAAAAACCCCAGCTTGAAAATTCACCTGTTCTACGCCACCTGAGACCCATCATCTTGCCTCTTGTGCAATCAGAACAAATCTGGAACAAAGAAATTCATGTCACTCACCCATATCAAGGTGCGCGGTGCGCGCGAGCATAATCTCAAGGGCGTCGATATCGATCTGCCCCGGGACAAGCTGATCGTCATTACCGGCCTGTCGGGGTCGGGCAAGTCGTCGCTGGCCTTCGACACCATCTATGCCGAGGGGCAGCGCCGCTATGTGGAATCGCTGTCCGCCTATGCGCGCCAGTTTCTGGAGATGATGCAGAAACCTGATGTCGAGCATATCGAGGGCCTGTCCCCCGCCATCTCCATCGAGCAGAAGACGACGAGCCGCAACCCGCGCTCGACCGTCGCCACCGTGACCGAGATTTACGACTATATGCGCCTGCTCTGGGCGCGCGTCGGCGTTCCCTATTCGCCTGCCACGGGCCTGCCGATCACCGCCCAGACCGTCAGCCAGATGGTCGACCGCGTCATGACCCTGCGCGAGGGCACCCGCGCCTTCCTGCTCGCGCCTGTGGTGCAGGGCCGCAAGGGCGAATATCGCAAGGAACTCGCCGAGTGGCAACGCTCGGGCTACACCCGCGTCCGCATCGACGGCGAATTCTACCCCATCGAAGAAGCCCCCGCGCTCGACAAGAAATACAAGCATGACATCGAAGTCGTCGTCGACCGCATCGTGGTAAAGGACGGCATCCAGCAACGTCTGGCCGAGAGTTTCGAGGCGGCGTTGAAGCTTGCCGATGGCCTGGCCTTTGTGGATCTGGCGGATGGGACTGTGGCGGAGGCTATGGGCACCGCCAGCTCAGGTTTTGCCGAAGTCAGAACTCCGTTCGTGTCGAGCGTAGTCGAGACACCCCTAAGTAGCGCGCAATCTACCGGTGTCTCGACTTCGGCGCAGGGCGCCGAAGTTTATCCTGAGCGTGTCGAAGGGCTCGACACGAACGGGAAAGAAATGGCAGGAAAGAACGTCACTGGCGGCTCCATGAAAGGCACCGGCCTGCCCGCCAACCGCATCGTGTTCAGCGAGAAATTCGCCTGCCCGGTCAGCGGCTTTACCATCGCCGAAATCGCGCCGCGCCTCTTCTCCTTCAACGCACCGCAGGGGGCCTGCCCCGAATGCGACGGGCTTGGCGAGCGGCAGGAGTTCGACCCGCAACTGGTCGTCCCCAACGAACATCTCAGTCTCAAAAAAGGGGCGATCGTGCCCTGGGCAAAATCCAACCCGCCCAGCCCCTATTATATGCAGGTGCTCGCCAGCCTCGCGAAAGCTTATGATTTCAGCCTCGATACCCCGTGGGAAGACCTGCTGCCTGACCAGAAGCTGATCATCCTGCACGGCACCGGCGGCCTGCCGGTCGAGCTGACCTTCAAGGACGGGCGCAAGGAATATACGGTGCGTAAGGCGTTCGAGGGCGTCATCGGCAACCTCAACCGCCGCCTGCTACAAACCGACAGCGCGTGGATGCGCGAGGAATTGAGCAAATACCAGACGTCGCAACCTTGCGAGACCTGCCACGGTGCGCGGTTGAAGCCGGAGGCGCTGTCGGTCAAGATCGCCGGCGTCGACATTTCCATCCCCACGCGGATGAGCGTCGCCGACGCCGTGAACTGGTTCGCCAGCGTCAACGACACGCTGACCAACCAGCAACAGCAGATCGCCAAGGCCATCCTCAAGGAAATCAACGAACGGCTGGGCTTCCTCAACAATGTCGGGCTTGATTATCTCAACCTCGACCGCACATCGGGCACGTTGAGCGGCGGCGAAAGCCAGCGTATCCGCCTCGCCAGCCAGATCGGATCGGGCCTGTCGGGCGTTCTTTATGTGCTCGACGAACCCAGTATCGGCCTGCACCAGAAGGATAATGACCGCCTACTCGCCACGCTGCGCCGCCTGCGCGACCTGGGCAACACGGTCATCGTCGTCGAACATGACGAAGACGCCATCCGCACCGCCGACTGGGTGGTTGACCTTGGCCCCGGCGCCGGGGTGCATGGCGGCACCGTCATGGCCGAAGGGACGCTGAAACAAATCCTGAAAGCCAAGGGCAGCCTGACCGCCGACTATCTGAACGGCACGCGCGAGATTGCGGTGCCCAAGACACGGCGCAAGGGCAACAAGAAGAAACTGACCGTCCATGGCGCGCGCGCCAACAACCTCAAAAATGTGACCGCCAGCATTCCGCTCGGCACCTTCACCTGCATCACCGGCGTGTCGGGGTCGGGCAAGTCGAGCTTCACCATCGACACGCTCTACGCCTCTGCCGCCCGCGCGCTGAACGGCGCGCGCGTTATCGCCGGCGCGCATGACAAGATCACCGGCCTTGAACATTGCGACAAGGTGATCGACATCGACCAGTCACCCATCGGCCGCACCCCGCGCAGCAACCCTGCCACCTACACCGGCGCCTTCACCAATATCCGCGACTGGTTCGCCGGATTGCCGGAATCCGAAGCACGCGGGTACAAACCCGGCCGGTTCAGCTTCAATGTGAAGGGCGGCCGCTGCGAAACCTGTAGCGGCGACGGCCTGATCAAGATCGAGATGCACTTCCTGCCCGACGTCTATGTGACGTGCGAGGAATGTAACGGCAAACGCTACAACCGTGAAACGCTGGAGGTGAAGTGGAAGGGCCTGTCCATCGCCGACGTGCTCGACATGACGGTCGAGGATGCGGTGGAGGTGTTCAAGGCCGTCCCGCCCATCCGCGACAAGATGATGATGCTGGCCGAAGTCGGCCTCGGCTACGTCAAGGTGGGGCAGCAGGCCACGACCCTATCGGGCGGCGAAGCGCAGCGCGTCAAACTCGCCAAGGAACTCAGCCGCCGCTCCACCGGCCAGACGCTCTACATATTGGACGAGCCCACCACCGGCCTTCATTTCGAAGATGTCCGCAAATTGCTGGAGGTCCTCCACCGCCTGGTCGAACAGGGCAACAGCGTGGTGGTGATCGAACATAATCTCGACGTCATCAAAACGGCGGACTGGATCATCGACCTGGGGCCGGAGGGCGGCGTCAAGGGCGGCGAGATTGTGGCCGAAGGAACGCCGGAGGACGTGGTGAAGGTGCCCGCGAGCTATACGGGGCATTATTTGAAGCCGATGATAATTAAAGCGCAATAGCAGCCTCTAATCCTAAGCAATTTAATGCAATTTTCTCCATAATAGGATTGATGATTTGCAGCACTTCATCAACGTCATCAAAATCTTCTATAGCCAAGCCATTTGTACCTGCGTGAGCAACGGAACAACGGATTTCATAAGAAAGTGCAAGTCCCTTCCATTGCTGATCATTTATCATTTCCGGCTTTTGATTTTGGGTAGTCGAAAATTTAGAATTGTTCATGAGTGCTTGAGCAAAAGTGTTTTTATCTTTTAGTTTTTCCAACTCTCTACATATTATTGCAAATTCATTCTTAGAGTCTGTGCTAACTGAAAAATTAGCAAACATATTTCTATCAGAATCTAAGTTTTTTATCTGTTTTTCTAATACTTTCCTGGCATTTTTATAGAAATGTGTATTTATTTCTTTTAATATCGACGAAAGGTGACCTACCTCTATCGCTCGATAAAACTCTAAAAATCCGTATTTACTTTCAAAATATGGATAGGCTCCGAAAGTTACCGCAGCCATTCGATCAAGATCAATCCAATCAAATGTTGATGGCTTAAAATAGACAACATTGCTTGTAGAAATAAAAGATTTTTCACTTGCTGCTAAAGAGCTCAAGCAAAGCTGAATGCAGTTGAATTTATTAATTCCCCAGTAATTTTGTTCGTGATTTTCATAAATAAAATACGAATTTCCATCAAATATATGAGGAAATTCATCATAATATATCACAAGAGCTAGAATAATTTCTTCAACTTTACTCGGAAAATCGTCTTCCTGCTGTGAGTTAAATATACAGCCATAGGTTGATTTACCATCAATCATACATTCGATAGCTGAGATACAGTTTGAACGTGGACGAAATGTCGTCTCACAGAACGAGAATTTTCGAGCTTCCAAAAAAGCTGTCAAAGCAGACTTTGCAGCAAACTTTACGCCATTGCAGGTGCAATATTCTCCATTTTCGGCATCAATTTCAATTTCTTCGGCGGTCTGATATGCCACGCCTTGCGAGCTCAAAATGCGGTCAATAAACAAATTAAAGTGCCTAGCTCGATACTTGGGCTGAGGCCTGAATCCAACACTCAGGCATTGTTTTTTCACCTTCGTTTCTAAAATATTCTGAGAACGCGTAGTTCACGAAATCTCTAGTTGCTTTCCCAACATTGATTTTTTTGACATCAAACCCGTTACGCATATCGGAAAAGAGATTTGGTCCTAAACCTTCATCCAAGCCCTTAGCATCTATATCTGCGATCAATTTTACCATCGCGGCTTGGGTACGATCTTTCAAAGACTCCGAGTAAAAACCCGATGAAACGGCTGCAGCCATGCCCAACAATACCGTTTCATTACCCAAAAATACGAGATTTGCCGTACCAAGCTTGCTATCTAAAACGACTAGCCACTTTACAAACTCGGTAAATTCTTCGCCTTGCTTGTTACCATCTAAAGACATACCTCGGCCCAAAGCCTCGATGGCCTCATCTGCTAACAACTGCTCGGTTACCGCATTTCTCAGATCAATGTGAGGTTGCCGTTGGAGCCAGGCTTGAAACGCTCCGGCAAGCGCCGACAATTGGAATTGCCCAGGAACACTTCTTCGACGGCTGTCCATGCTGGTTATGACTTCCAGGCCATTAATCGTTTGCAATTCTGTTTGCATATTTTCTGCGACGATTTCGAGCTGGTGCTTCATCGACATAGGCTTTTGCCCCGCATTCAGCAAAAGCATTCGATATGCTAGTGCGTAAAATGATATGTTAATCCAAAATTCTAGTCGAACGGGCCGGGATAAAAAATCATCGAGATCCTTTCCCGAAAGTGTTCCGCAAACGTCGCGCAATGCATTAGTTCGTTGCAAGCCATCGACAATTCTAATTCCAGCATTCGACCGAGCTACAATCGCAGCAGCAAGTTCGTCTTTTTTCTCATCTGAAAGAGAGAAAATTGCATTCTCGGGATGAGATTTCATTTCTTCTGGAACCTCTATCCCAGATACGGCCAACACGATTGGCGGCAAAAGACAGCCGCGTGTTAGGTCGGCACGAAGAGTCTGATATGTTTTTCGTCCCGTAATAATCTTACGCTGAATGGAAAGAAGATCTTCTGATCCTTGCGTGTTCTCAAGATACCATCTGTAGTCAGCCCTGCAATTTACGGCAAAGCAGCCAATTCGATGGTCAAAATCGACAGAAGTACATTCAAGCATGTTGATCCCTAGAGCTATGCATCGATATTCCAGTACCGTATGGCAAAAGGAATTGCCGGTGTATAGCGTGGCGCTAGCGATTTCGGCGCTTTCTCGAAGTCGCGAAAACCAAATTTAGCCACCGTTGAAACGCTCACCCCCCATTGAAATGTAGGCAATCCCCTGCCACCCTCCCCGCATGACTGCGCGCGCATCTGCTCCGACGCTTCGCTCCCCCGCCTCCCCCGCTCTTAACTTAAAGCAACAAAGGATACAGTTACGCACCCGTTTTGCGTGTCTTTTGTATCTTTATCTCTGCGCCCCTCGCCAAGGTCATGGGACCCGTCTAAGCGATGGTCTGTCATGCGGGCGTCATCTACTTCTGCGACGCCGCGCGGGTCTTTTGAAGGAGAGTTTCATGCGTCACCCATCTTCCCTGTTGCTCGGCCTTGGCCTGATCGCGGCGGCGGCTCCGGTTCTGGGCCAGACGGCCTCGGCGCCTGCCTCTGCACCGGCCAAGCCGCCGGTTGCCACCAGCGAAGGCTATCTGAAGGCCGGGCAGGACGAGCTGAAACGCTTGCAGGCGGACAAGCCCAACAACCGCAAGGCGCGCAATATCATCCTGTTCATCGGCGACGGCATGGGCGTCAGCACGCTGACCGCCGGACGCATATTCGAAGGGCAGCAGCAGGGCGTCGACGGGGAATCCTTTGTCGGGCAGATGGACCGCCTGCCCCACACCGCTTTGGTCAAAACCTATTCCCACGATGCACAGGTCGCCGACAGCGCGCCGACCGCCACCGCGCTGGTCGCCGGGGTCAAAACCAAAAATGGCGTGATCGGCGTCGGGCCGGAGGCGGTTGAAAATGACTGCACGGCCACCGCGCCGTTCAAGGTGCCATCGCTGTTCGAAATGGCGGAAGACAAGGGCTATGCCACCGGCGTCGTCACCACCGCGACCATCACCCACGCCACCCCTGCCTCCACCTATGCCCATGTGGCGCAGCGGAATTGGGAGGTCGACAGCCTGATGCCCGAGGCGGCCAAGGCGGCGGGCTGCACCGATATTGCGCGGCAGATGGTCGAATGGCCGCATGGCAATGGCCTCGACGTCATGCTGGGCGGTGGACGGGCGCATTTCTTGCCCGCCGCTACGGTCGACCCCGAATATCCGGCCTTCAAGGGGCTGCGCGCCGATGGCAAGGACCTTGCCGCCGTGTGGCAAGCCGCCAATCCCAAGGGCGCCTATGTGTGGAACAGCGACAGCTTCAACGCGGTCGATGTGCAGAAATCGTCCAAGCTGCTCGGCCTGTTTGAACCGTCGCATATGCAATATGAGGCGGACCGGACCGCGGCGGGCGGCAAGGAGCCTTCGCTGGCCGATATGACGCGCAAGGCGATTGCCATGCTGTCCAAGAACCGCAAGGGCTATGTCCTGATGGTCGAGGCCGGGCGCATCGACCATGCCCACCATGCCGGCAATGCCCGCCGCGCATTGCAGGATACGGTGGCGCTGAACGCCGCATTGAAGGCGGCGATGGAGAGTGTCGATCTTTCCGATACGCTGATTGTCGTGACGTCGGACCATAGCCACACCTTCACCATGTCGGGCTATCCCGAGCGGGGCAATCCGATCCTGGGTGTGGTGGCGGCGCCGATTGGCACGCCGACGCTCGCCAAGGATGGCAAGGCCTATACAACGCTTGGCTATGCCAATGGCCCCGGCGCGGTGTCGGCGGCGGAGCGGGCGGACCCATCGAAAGAGGATACCGAAGCGCTGAACTATCGCCAGCAATCGCTGGTCGGGCTGTCGTCCGAAACGCATGGCGGCGAGGATGTCGTGGCGCGGGCGGCGGGGCCGAAGGCGCATCTCTTCAAGGGGACGATCGAGCAGAACACGATATTCCACATCCTGCGCGCGGCTTTAGGCTTGTAAGTCAGTGGCCCGCTTCCCAACTGATATTCCGGGTTTGGAGCCTGTGAAGGAAAGTTGAGAATTTATGCGAACACTATCCCTATTGGCGCTCCCCTGCCTTGCCCTTTCCCTTGGTGCCTGCGGTGAGGGCGGCGTGCTCGACGAGAGCGTCAAGACCACGGTGCGCGAACAATTGGTTGCGACCTGCACCGCCACCGCCGAAGGGCAGATACCCGAGGGGGTCACGGTCGACCTCAACCAGGTCTGCGACTGTGCCGCCGACAAGGTGCTGGACGGCAAAAGCGTGCAGGATCTCGTGACCAATCCACCGACCAGCGCGGAAGATTTGCTGAAGGTGCGCGAATGCTTGAATGAAATGGGGCCGGTGAAGCTGGCACCGGTGGAACTATAAAAACCCCGCCCGAAAGGGTGGCCCATCGGGACAGGGTCTTTCGGCCCCTCTACTTGCTAGAAAGCAGGGGGACCTTGTTCTCGATCTCCCCCCGAAAGAGGAGCCTTGAAAATTCAGGGCATGACAAGCGTGTCGATGGCATGGACAGTCCCGTTCGACCCGGTCATGTCCGCACTGGTGACTGTGGACTTGTTCCCTTTGGCGTCGGTCAGGACGATTTTGTCGCCAACCATGCTCGCCTTCAGGCTTCCACCATTCAGTGTCTTAATGCTGGCCGTGCCTTTTGCGTCGGTAATCAGCTGGGCGATGTCTCCTGACTTCAGGTTTCCGGAAACAACATGATATTTCAGTATCTCGCCCAACTTGGCCTTGCTTTCCGGCTTCATCAAACCGTCCAGCGTGGCTTTGTCGACCTTGGCAAAGGCATCGTTGGTCGGGGCGAAAACCGTAAACGGACCGGCTCCGTTCAGCGTTTCGACCAGGTCGGCAGAGGTCAATGCCGATACGAGCGTCGAGGCTTGTGGATTGCCCTGTGCCAAGCCGACGATGGTCTGGTCACCAACTGGTACTTGTGCGGCCATATTGTCGCCGGCGGTCTCGTTCTGCACCACTTCGGTGTCGGCGGCGACCGGATCGGCAGGGGTTTCTTTCGCACAGGCCGTCAACGACAGGACGGATAATGTGGTGATAAGCGCGATTTTGATGCTGTTCATAACTGGTTCCTTCAGAAGGACTGCCCCTCGGCCAACCATAACCCTGTTGCTGGGCAAATGTTGCATCGCGCGGGTAAAAAACGCCCGGAAAAACCGGCGCACCCATAACTGCGCTAGGCATGAGACAACTTGCACCGCCCCGCAGCCGCGCTATGGGCAGAAAGCATGGGTAATCTGGCCGACATATTGCGTGAAACCGCCATTCTTCTGGCAGAGGTCAGCACCACCCCGCGGCTCGACGCCGAATTGCTCGCGGCGCATGCGCTCGGGTTGGAAAGGTCGGCAATGTTGCTCCGGCTGAGCGATCTCGACACACCGCCCGACCTTGCAGCATTGACGCAGCGGCGGCTGCGCCATGAACCGGTCGCTTATATTACGGGACGGCAGGCGTTCTGGGACCTCAATCTTATTGTGACACCCGATGTCCTGATCCCCCGCGCCGATAGCGAAACGGTGATTGACAGTGCCGTTGACTATTTCCAAGCCGCCAAAGCCGGTGACGGAACTGGGCCGGCACGCATATTGGACTTGGGAACGGGCTCAGGCGCGCTTCTGCTCGCATGTCTTTCGGCATTTCCGGAGGCCTGCGGTATCGGCATCGATGCAAGCGCTGCTGCCTTGGCCGTGGCGCAGGGCAATGCTGCCCGGCTGGGGTTTGCCGCACGGTCGCAATGGCTTCACCGTAGCTGGACCGATCCGGACTGGAGCGACGATCTGGGGAGATACGATCTCATCATCTCCAATCCGCCCTATGTCGAAACAGATGCCGATCTGGCCGCGATGGTTGCGGACTATGAACCCCATTCCGCTTTATTTGCAGGCGCCGATGGACTGGACGATTACCGCATTCTTGTTCCGCACCTGGCGTCGATGCTCTCACCTGGCGGCATCGCCATATTTGAAATCGGCCATAGCCAAGCGCAATCCGTTAGCAATTTGGCAAGCAATTCAGGTTTATCCACCGAAATGCGCTGCGATCTGGCTGGCAAACCCCGCGCTTTACGCTTTTCGCTTGGAATTGCGGATATGAACGGCTAGGAAGCATAGTGCATCGCAGCAAAAACGCCCCGACCCGGGCCTTTCGCGCGAAGCCGCACCCCAGCGCAGATGGAAAAATGCAAGGTCGGGACGGACCTTGGCGGAACCCGAGAGACTGGGTTCAAGGGGGCACCAAGCAACATTCATGCTAAGTAGAGGACAGGGCAAATCCTGATGAACACCAACAACCGGCAGCAGCAGAATAACAACAACCGGCGTCGCGGTCGTAACAACAATAACCGTCAGCAGAACAACAACCGCAGCGGTTTTGACTATCAGAACCAGATCGACAACCGTGCGCGCGGAAACGCGGCGCAAATGCTGGAAAAATACAAGAAACTGGCGCAGGATGCCCAATTCAACGGTGACCGCGTCAACGCGGAATATCATCTGCAATTCGCCGACCATTATTTCCGCGTCCTTGCTGATTTCCGCGGTCGCCAGGAAGCCCGCCAGGAACAGCAAGGCGAACGCCGCCCCCGCGACGACTGGCGCGATCAGGATCGCGAAAACAGTTATGAAGAGATGGATTCCGGCGAAAATGCAGAGCGCGAGAGCGAAGCCGAGAATAATCTAGATGAAGCTGAGGAGCAGCCGCGCCGCGAATCACGCGACAATCGCCCGCGCCGCAATGACCGGCCGGAGCGTGGCAACCGTACCGAACGCGACGGCAACCGCGCACCACGTCGTCACCATAGCGAAGAAATCGATGACGCACCCGCAGGGCTGGATCTGGCTGTATTGCCGCCATCCATCGCCTTGGCATCATCCGATGACACCGATGTCGAGGTTGAAGCTGTCAAACCAGCCCGCAAGCCCCGCGCGCGCCGCCCCAAATCGGCAAACGACGAGGCAACGGTTACCGCAGCGGAATAATTTCCAAATCTGCGTTAAGCATCTGGTCATCTGGAAAAATTTAGCTAACTCTCCTACAGTCTTTGGTGGGGGGAGAGATGTTATGCGCCATGTGCTGCTTTTGGGAATGGGATGCGTTATCGCCGTACCCTTGTTTGCACAAGGCGACATACCGACGAGCGCGCAAGGCGACGTCGCGGTCACCATCTATCAGAATGGCCAGAGCCTGGTGCAGGACAGTAGGCAGATGAACCTGCCGTCAGGCCGGTCAAAACAGGAATTTCCCGACGTATCCGCCCAGATCCGCGCCGAAACGGTAACCCTGACAGGACCCGGTATCGGCATTGTCGAGCAGAATTTCGACTATGACCTGCTAACGCCTGCAAAGCTGATGGAAAAGGCGGTCGGGCAGACAGTGACGTTGCTGCGGACCAATGTTGCCACAGGTGTGGAAACGCGTGTCCGCGCAAAAGTGCTGGCCGCAAATGGCGGCGTCGTTCTGCAAATCGGTGACAGCATCGAAGTATTGCGCGACGATGGCCTGCCCGTCCGCGTCATATTCGACCGCGTCCCGCCTAATTTGCGCGCGCGCCCGACATTGTCAGTCACGGTTGAATCAAAGGGAGGCTTGACGCCGACCACCCTAACCTATCTGACCCCCGGCCTTGGCTGGACGTCGGACTATGTCACCCTGTTCGACGACGCTAGGCAGACTATCGATGTCCAGGGCTGGGTCACCCTGACCAACAATACAGGTACTGACTATGCCAACGCCGATGTGCTGCTTGTTGCGGGAAATCCCAATCAAGGGGGCAATCGCCGAATATACCAGACCCCCTATAATCCATCGACCGGCACGATTGACGAGGCCGGTACCGAATCCAACGAACGCGAACGGCTCGGTGACTATTATCTCTATCCATTGGGAGAGCGCACCACCATTGCCAATGCCCAGCAAAAGCAGGTCAGCTTTCTCGACATAAAGTCGGCGCCTGCCCGTAACACCTACGAATTCAACAATGGGTGGCTGGCCACGAATGAAGCAGCCAGCGCATCATCCGTCCTGAAATTTTCCACATCGCGCAGTGGCGGCTTGGGTGACCAGTTGCCGTCGGGCACGATGCGGGTCTATATGCGCGACAAACGCGGCGACCCGCAATTCATCGGCGAAAGCCGCATCGAAGCCACACCCATGGGCAGCGCTATGTCGATCCGCACCGGCGAATCCTTTGACGTAAAAGTCAAAACAATGGTGGAGGAACGCACCCGAATCAGCAGCAATCGCTGGAAAACCCGTATGCGCTACGAAATCACCAACGCACGTGGTAACGCCATTACCGTTGACCTTGGCCAAAATGGGCTGTGGGGCGATGTACAGCTCAGCGAGCAAAGTCAGGAAGGCAAACGCGTATCTGCCGATCGGATTGAATGGAGTGTTCCGGTCCCCGCAAATGGCAAGGCGACCGTCACCGCCACCTTCGACAGCCGTTACTAAGCCTGTGCGCGGGCTGGTTGCCCTTTTCTTTGTGTTGGCCGCGACTCCCGTCGCGGCACAAACAATCATGGTTTCAGAACAGCCCGAGGCCGTCTCCCTCACCGTGTACCGCGGCGAGAAATATGGGGGGCAGCCCATTGATCCCAATTGGCCGACCGGTTACGCCCTTGTAACGGAAACACGCACACTCACCATTCCTGCAGGAGAAAGCGTCATACGCTTTGAAGGTGTCGCCGAAGGGATGTTCCCCGAAAGCGCAATCGTAACCGGCCTTCCCAATGGCGTGAAAGAAAAGAACCGCGATGCACGGCTGTTATCGCCATTGGGGCTGGTGGATGCGTATCTGAAGCGGCAGGTGACGATTACCCGTACCGAACGGGCTACAGGAAAAACGCGCGAATTTCCGGCAATGATCACATCAGCGCCCGGTGGAGCCGTCATACTTCAAACCGGCGATGGCTATGAAGCCCTGCACTGCACAGGGTTGCCCGAAAGGATGACGTTTGCAGAAATACCATCCAACCTGTCTGCCAAACCCACTTTGTCGGTCATTACGCAAAGCGACAGGACGGTAACCGTCAAAGTTACCCTGACCTACATGGCCGCAGGATTTGACTGGGAAGCCAATTATATCGCACAGGTGCAGGATCGCGCGGTTGATGGCAAAGGCAAGGTCGACCTGTTCGCATGGCTGACCCTTGCCAACGGAGGAAACCAGAATTTTATCAATGCCAATACCATGGCCATTGCTGGCAAGCCGAACCGAGAAGAGAGCAACCCTCAAGTCAAGCCGACAGGTGGCGGCCTGGAACTGAAATGCTGGCCCAACCAACGCACCCATGAAGTACCCTATAATTTCGGTTATATTCCAGCTCCTCCGCCTTCACCTGCACCTGCACCTGTTGCTTATATGGATGAAGAGAGCGATAATATTGTCGTTACCGCGCAACGGGTTCGGGGCGAAGCGATGGCATCCTTTTCTCCCGTCGCAGTGGTGGTCGCGGAGCAGGAAAATCTTGGCGATCTAAAGCTCTATCGCATTCCCGAACCGGTCACGGTCAACGCCAAGGGGCAAAAGCAGGTTGCGATGCTGGTCAAGCCCGGCGCGGCCTTTACACATCATTATGCCGCTTCGGTTCAAGATTATGCGATGGAAAGCCAGCCAATGACCTTGATGCTGCGCGGTAAAAACACAACCGAGAAGGGACTCGGACTTCCGATGCCGCAGGGCCAGATGATGGTATTTGAAAACAGCAAATATGGCCCCCTGCTCACTGGCGAAACTTCGCTGAAGGACCGTGCGGTCGGGGAAGATGTGGAAATCGCCGTCGGTACGTCTGTGGATGTTCGAATGAGTGTGACCCCGAAATCGGAAAAGGCATACAATCAACGTTGGGAAATCAAGATTACCAATGCCCGCATTACGCCTGTCAATATCGAGGTCGAGATCCCCTACGAACTGCGTAACAAATCGGCGGCAATAACCAAAATCGACGGGGTTCCAACCTGGAAAACCACGGTCGCCGCCAGTGACAGCGCAACACTATCCTATACTATCAAGCTGGAGCGTGATTAGGGTCAGGACCTATTAAAAGCACTTGCGAGGTTTGAGGCCATTTTGCTCATGGCAAGGAAGGAAGCCGCAGGGATATAGATATATCTCAAGGCTTTCTGACGCGGCCATGGGCAAAATGGGTCAAATCCTTCGGACGTCAAAATGGCTTTGATCTCGAACCAAAATACGTTTGCCGATAGAATGACTATCGGCGGCACGCATTTTAGTCCGATATCTTCGCCATTTTGACGCCTCGCAAGTGCTTTTAATAGGTCCTAACCCTAGCGCTCAGGCAGCGGCCGAGGCTTGTGCTGTTCGTCCAGAGCCACAAAGGTGAATAAACCTTCGGTCACTTTCACTTCCTGTTGTCCCCGTTCCCGTGTCGCAATCACTTCGATGCGGATGCCCATTGACGTTCGTCCGCGCCGCTCGAGCGAGGCATAGACCGAGATGATATCGCGCAGCAAAATCGGCGCAATAAATTCCATTTTTTCAATGGCAACGGTTGCACAGGCGCCCTGCGACACACGACCTGCAACAATTCCACCAGCCTGATCCATGACGCCCAGCACCCAACCGCCAAATATATGCCCGTTGGCATTGATGTCGCTAGGGCCGGGTATGACCCTTAAAACCGGGTCGGATCTTTTGGGTAGATTTCGGACATTGTCGTTCACCGGTCTGCTTCTTCCTTAAACTGGTCTTCAATGGATTCATCATGGCCCGACCCGCTGGACAAAAACACCAGCCCCATAAGAGCTGCCGTCAACATGATCGACACCGTGATGGCACCTGCTGTTGCAATATAGAAATGGATGGAAACCATGCCGTTGTTCCACCAAAAACTACCCAAAGCGATGGCTGTAACCAGCACGGTGACTGCGAACATCCACCGCATCAAGCGCCAATAGCGCTTCCAGGCGAAACGGGCATATTCGGGGTCATCGAGGCGAGAGGGTTGAGTCATATCCTTGCGAAGCGCGCTTTATGCTATAATGTCAACAATGGGCAAGACGAGAGGAGATCGGTTATGACAATTTCAGCGATTTTAAGCGGGCGGACAGGCGACGTATTTTCAGCCGAACCCCATGAAAGCGTCGGCGAAGTTGTTGCCCGTCTGGCGGAAAACCGGATTGGTGCTTTACCCGTCATTGACGGTCCGGCCGTTGTCGGCATTTTTTCGGAGCGCGATATAGTATATGGCGTTGCAAAACACGGCGCAGCGTTTTTGGCAAAAACCGTGGGCGAAACGATGACCGCACCGGCGATTACGGTGACGTCAGATTCAGCGATTCTTTCAGCACTGTCCCTGATGACACGCCGCCGGATCCGCCATTTACCCGTCGTCGATCAAGGCCGCCTGACAGGATTTGTCTCTATCGGTGATCTTGTAAAACACCGTATCGAAAAAATCGAAGCCGAAGCGGCGGCGATGCGCGACTATATCAGCATGGCCTGAATGATCATTGTGCGGCAGATGGCTGGGAAGCCGCTGGCGACGACATCACGGGATCTGGCGTAGACATAATGGCCGCAGCGGGCGCATATTTCATGTTCCAGTCCGCCAAATCCCGCTCATATTGGGCATATGAGTCAAAGAAGCGAATGAAGATACCGTCCAGATCACTCAAGCCGCCTATGGCATATTCAGGAAGCGCAGCCTGCGGGACCATATTTGCTTCGGTTACTTTTCGCAGGGCGGCATCGCAATATTCAGACCGGATTGGCGGCAAGGCGAAGTAATTATAGAGATCAGTCAATTTGGTGTCGCGGACACGCAAACCGTTTTGGCCAGGGAATCGGGCGATATATTCGCGATCTACTGCCTTGCTGCTTTTCGACAATTGCACCTTATGGGTCAGGATGAATTTGTTATAATGCGTCGCAATCTGGCCCCAAACCGGTCCCTGGCAATTTAGTGCTGCGACATTAAGCGCCGAACGGAAATGCCAAATTTGTTCGTCGCGACTAAGCCCCCGATTTGGGGTCATGCGGACTCCGTCCGGGCCGACAGATGGAATCTTCATCGTGGTTGCGGCACCTCTTGGGGGGCGCGGCATCACCGGCGGTGGCGGCGGCGGGGCAACAACGGGCGGCGGCGGCGGGGCGATTACGACCGGCTTGGGAACCGGCGCGCACGAGGAGACGACCGCGACGGCAAAAACAATGGCTGCCAGATCTTTATAACCACGACGCATGAATATATCTCCAACCGATGATGGCCTTCCCAACAGGATTTTCACGGCAATGAAAAGCCCTGTTTGACGAGGCGCGTCAATAAAAAGGCCCAGCGGTTTCCCGCCGGGCCATATTGTACTTTTGCAACCTTAACCGAAGGTGACTTTTAGTCGCGGTTACCCATGAAACTAAGCAGGAACTGGAACATATTAATAAAGTCCAGATACAGGTTCAGGGCACCCATGATGGCGGCCTTGCCGATGAAGTCCGAATCCGAATTGCGAAGTTGCAGATAGGTGTTCTTGATCATCTGCGTGTCGTACACGGTTAGCCCTGCAAAGATCAGAACGCCAACCGCGCTAACAACCCACTGCAGCGTGCTCGATTGGAACCATATATTAGCCAGCGACGCAACGATCAGGCCGACAAGGCCCATTATCAGGAACGTGCCAATGCCGCTCAAATCCTTCTTGGTAGTGTAACCGACAAGGCTAAGCCCGGCAAAAGCGGCCGCAGTTGCAAAGAACGTCGTTGCGATCGACGCCCCTGTGTAAACAAGGAAGATCGTCGACATCGACAGACCCATCAGGCCTGCAAAACCCCAGAAACAGGCTTGCAATGCCGGAGTAGACAGCTTGTTCAAACCGAAGTTCATCACCAGGATGAGCGCCAGCGGCGACAGGATGATAACCCAGCGCAGAATGCCACCATTGCTCATCACGTCTTGGCCAAAGGCACTGCCGGCAAACAGCATCGCGACGATACCGGTCAACAGCACGCCCGACGCCATATAATTGTAAACCTTGAGCATGTGCGCGCGAAGCCCGGCGTCGATTGCGACATCACCGGCGTGCGTGCCTACACCTGCAAGACTTGACTGGGTCCCGGTTACCCGTGGATCGGACCACTGTGCCATGACAAAATTCTCCTCAAAACACGGCACCATAGCCGCATGTCCGCAATATTGGATGGAATTGCTCCAATTTCAAGCAAAACACGACATGGCATTTCGGGTTTTTTTGCAAAAACTATCATGGAAGGGCATCACCGGCCATTGCGAAGTCGAATGGCAATTCAGGTTGCACGACAATTTTGTTCTGCTAGCCATGATAATAATCGGCGAAAACAGCCACCAAGGAGAGAGATGTGAGTGATACGGTTGAAAGCGCGAAGCCGAACGCTGAAGCCGGTCAGGTCGCCACGCCCCTGCCGGAAGCCAGCGGTTATAGCTGGTATGTGCTGGGTGTTTTGGTGGTGGTTTACATCCTCAACTTCATTGATCGCCAGATTCTCAGTATCCTCGCCGTCGATATAAAGGCTGACCTTGGCCTGACCGATTCTGACATGGGATTTCTGGGGGGGGCTGCATTTGCCGTTTTCTACGCATTGTTCGGCATCCCGCTGGGCCGACTGGCAGATAATTGGAGCCGGGTGAAACTGCTGTCCATCGGTCTCGCTTTATGGTCGCTTATGACCGCGTTATCGGGGTTTGCCCGCAATCAGGTCGAACTCACCATCGCCAGAATGGGGGTCGGTGTGGGTGAAGCAACGGCAAGTCCAACCGCTTATTCCCTGATTTCCGACTATTTTCCCAAAAGACAGCGGGCCACGGCGTTGGCCATTTATTCATCAGGCCTCTATATCGGGGGCGGGGTATCGCTGTTTATCGGGGCCTTGATCGTCAAGGCCTGGAATCAGGCCTATCCCGACGGCGGGCCTATGGGTCTGGTAGGGTGGCAGGCTGCATTTCTCGCGGTCGGTATACCCGGCGTCATCGTCGCTTTGTGGGTTGCAAGCCTGCGTGAACCCAAGCGCGGGGCGATGGACGGTTTGGATACCCAAGGTTCACCCGCACCATTCCGCGCATTTGCCAGCGACCTTTCGATGATTGTACCGCCTTTTACGATCATAGGCGCATGGCAACGCGGGATATCGGCTTTTGTCATTAACATCATGACGGGCGCTGCTATTGCCGCTTTTGCCTATTGGATGATCCAGCTCACCGGGAATTTTCCGCAATGGTCAGCGGTCGGTTTCGGATATTATGCTGTCTTTTCCTGGGCATCGGCGTTGCGGGCCAAGGACCCTGCAACTTTTAGGCTGATTTGGGGAACACCTGCCTTTATCTGCACGACATTGGGGTATGGACTGGTCGCCCTGGCGGCCTATGCGCTTGCATTCTGGTCGGCACCCTATGCGGAAATCATCCTGAAATTGCCAAAGCAGGAATTGGCGCTGATTTTGGGCGCCAATGGTGCTTTGAGCGGATTTCTGGGTGTCATTTTAGGCGGCGCCATTGCAGATGCGTTACGCACCAAAATCCCGGCGGGGCGAATCTTGGTCATCATACTCGGTGTTGTCGGTCCCATTCTTCCCATATGGATCGGCTATACAACAGAAAATGCCACGCTCTTCTATATCATGAATTTTGTAGCCGCCATGCTGGGCGCGACAGCGCTGGGTGCGGCGGCGGCTACCACCCAGGATCTCGTCCTGCCACGCATGCGCGGCACCGCGACTGCTGCGTTTTTCCTTGGCACGACCCTCGTAGGCCTCTCTTTTGGCCCTTATATGGTAGGCCAGATTTCAGATCTGACCGGAACAATGGTTGACGGCAAACTGGTCGGCAATTTGCGGGTCGGCATCCTGTCATTGATCGCGGTCACACCAATTGCGGTGACATTGCTCGTCTTTGCCTATCGCCTTGTCCCCAAAGCGGAAGCCAGCATCGTCGAACGCGCGCGTGACGCCGGGGAAGCTATTTAATCGCTCGATTAAATTCTACTTGACCCTAACGTCAGCTTGTTGTCTCTAGCTTCATCAAAGATACAATCTGGAGAGTCCCATGTCGCTCGATACCATCCCGCGTACTGCCTATAATGAAGACCATGAGGCATTTCGCCAATCGGTCCGTCAGTTCCTTTTAAAGGAAGTAGCCCCGAACGCGAAGCAGTGGCAGGAAGATGGCATAGTTCCCAAATCGATCTGGCCAAAAGCCGGTGAGGTTGGAATGCTCTGCCCCACCGTACCAGCCGAATATGGTGGCCTGGGACTCGATTTCGGGTACAATGCCATTGTTGACGAAGAGTCGGCTTATTATGGCGGCGCTGCGACGGGTTTCTCCCTGCAATCAGACATCGTCGTCAATTATCTGGTCAGCTATGGAAGCGAGGAACAGAAAAAGCACTGGCTACCCAAGATGATATCGGGCGAGGTGATAACCGCCATCGCGATGACCGAGCCGGGCACAGGATCAGACCTGCAAGGCATGAAGGCCACCGCCCGCAAAGATGGCAATCATTATGTCATCAACGGCAGCAAAACCTATATCACCAACGGCCAGAATGCGGACCTCATTCTTGTATGCGTCAAAACCGACACCGAAGTCCAACCTGCGTGGAAGGGCATGTCGATCGTTTTGGTCGAGGCTGACCGCGAAGGTTTCAAACGGGGCCGCAATCTCGACAAAATCGGCATGGACGAAGCCGATACATCGGAGCTTTTCTTTGAAGATGTCCGTGTGCCGATGACCAATTGCCTTGGCGAAGAAGGCAAGGGTTTCATCTATCTGATGAGCGAACTGCCGCAAGAACGGCTTTCCATCGCGGTTTCTGCGATGGCCAGCACGCAAAAGGCGTTTGACGAAACCGTCGCCTTTGCACGCGAACGGATCGTGTTCGGCAAACCATTGCTGGATTTCCAGAACACCCGGTTCGTTCTGGCGGACATCAAGTCAAAGCTGCAGGTGGGCTGGGCGCATCTCGATTGGGCGCTCAACCGCCATTATAAAAAGGAACTGACCGCCGAAGAAGGTGCGGCGGCCAAGCTGTGGCATACCGAATTGCAATGGGAAGTTGTCGATGCCTGCCTGCAATTGCATGGCGGTGCAGGCTATATGAATGAATACCCCATCGCCCGTATGTGGCGCGGTGCGCGTGTTACACGGATTTTCGGTGGCACAAGCGAGATTATGAAGGAGTTGATAGGTCGGGGGCTGTAAGTGCGCTCACCCTTCGCTGCCGTTTGTATCGAGCGCAGTCGAGACATCCATAGTCCGTGCGCGCCTTATGGGCCACTCGACTGCGATTGAGGCGGACGGATATGGACGAATAGAAAGTAATATGAATGCCAAAACCCCAGACATGGCAACTTGATCCATCAAGTTACCCGTTCAACCACCGAACCGAAACACGATTTGCCGACATGGATGTGCTGGGACATATCAACAATGTGTCGATGGCTGGGCTGTTCGAACATGGCCGCGGTATGTTCAACCATGCCATCGAAGTGCAACGCAGGGCCGCAGGTCAGCGCTGGTTGATCGTCAGCGTATCGTTGGATTATATCGCTGAGGCGCATTTCCCGGAACATGTCGATGTGGCCAGCGGCATATTGAGAATTGGCAGCAGCAGTTGGGACATTGCCTCCGCCGCTTTCCAGGGCGGGGCGTGCAAGGCGACGTGCATTACTACGATTGTTTTGACCGACGCCAATGGTCCGACCGCAATCAATCCAGATTTACGCGCGGAATTCGAACGTCTGGCTGTTCGCCGTTAATCATCCCGTGAAATTTGCCGCCCGTTTCTGCATCTGCGACATCACGGCCTCGATCTGGTTGGGTGTGCGGATGACGCGGTTCTGGCGAACGCTTTCGGCCATCAATATCCCATCTTCATCCATATCGGCATATTCATTGAACAGGGCCTTTGCTTCACGCATGGCGTCCGGATTACGGTTGGCAATTTCCCGGGCGATTCCCATCGCACGCGCATGCGGATTTTCATCCACATAGGTCGCGAACCCAAGTTGCAACGCATCTGCCCCGGAAAATTCCCGATTGGTGTAGGTCAGTTCGCGCAACACGTCCTCACGCGCCAACCCGCGCCACAACGCATAGCCACCCATATCGGGGATCAGTCCCCATTTCATCTCCATCACCGCCATCCGCGCATCGGGGGCGATAACACGGATATCAGCGCCACTGGCAATTTGCAGGCCGCCGCCAAAGCACACGCCGTGGACGGCAGCGATGACAGGCATTGGTAGTTTGCGCCAAAGCATGGCCACCTGCTGAAAAGTATTTGCATTGCCATGCGTGCGATCGGTCAAACTCTTTATACCGCCGCTCGCGCTGGCACCGCCGCCTGCCATGCTTGCCATATCGAGGCCGGCACAAAAACTGCGTCCCTCACCAGATAGCACGACCGCACGAACGCCCTGCATCGCCGCAAGTTCTGCACCTGCAGCAATGATCCCTTCAAACATCGCTGGATCAAGCGCATTCATCTTGTCGGCCCGTGTAAGCCGCACGTCGGCAATATGGTTTTCGACGGTGATGCTAACGCGATCGTTCATGCGAGATTTTCCTTCAAAGCAAATTCCACCAGCGGCAATTGGTCATTGCCAAAATACATTTTTTTCCCATCGACAAACATCGTCGGTGAACCATAGCCACCGCGCACAATTACCTCTTCGGTGTTGGAACGCAGCAATGCTTTCACCGCGTCTGACTGCGCCGCGGCCTGTATGGCTGCGCCGTCCAGCCCAGCGGAATTTGCTACGGTGACCAGCGTTTCTGGATCGTCCAAATTCTCTTGCCGACCAAAATAACTTTCAAACGCCGCCTTGGTGAATTTGGACAAAGCAGGCATGTCATCGGCCAAAGCGCAAGCCATTCGCATTGCCACAACGCTTTTTGCCGGATGATATTGGCTAGGAAAATGCATTTCGACACCGGCCAATTCCGACCAGTCCTTCATCACTTTCCATGCATGGTTCAATTTACGGTTATCGGTCGCTTCGCGCGCCGCATAAACAGATTGGTTAACAGCATTGAAAACACCGCCAACCAATATCGGCCGCAACACAGCTTCTGCGCCGGTACGTTCCAAAATCGGCTGCAAATTGGTAAAGGCCAAATATGTCCAAGGGCTGGACAGATCATAGAAAAATTCGACCCGCGCATTAGTCATCGCCTTCTCCCTTGCCGCTCGATTCATAGCATTCGATCATTTTTAATGAAGCGTTTAAACATGAATTTACGCATTATTTTTATATGTTCACGCGCTTATCCGCGAATTTACACATTTGGCCGCATGTATCGTACAAGTTTTCACGTCTTAAATTGACTTTAACCATATCGCGTCACAGGAAACGGGGCATAAAAATCCGTCCAGTTTGGATAAGGACAAGGGTCGTTGATGTTTGAAGGCAAAGAAATCGGCTTTGCCAGTGCCGGAACAAGGGGCAGCGTCGCTTTGGCGGACGCCATGGTTATGCCTTTGCGCCAGACGGCCATCCGATCATGGGTCGACTGGATTTCTGAGATGGATCTTGTTCCAGACCTAGGCGAAGATATTGGTTCGATCCGCTGGTTTCGCGGCCTTGGGACATTAACCGCGCTGAGCGTATTCGCATTGGCGTTGCTGCCGGATTTCGGACCGGTATATGGCGCGCAACCGCCCATACCAACCGAAGCGGAATTTGAAGAAGCGCGCGCGCAGATGATCATGCCCATCGCCTATGGCAGCGATAGTGGCAAGCGGATGGCATCGACAGATGCCGTGGTCGCCTTGGCCGGAAGCCCTGAACGCCCCCGGATAGAATTGACCGCGACTTTAGGCCGAGGAGACAGCTTTAGCCGTGTGCTGCAACGTGCTGGCGTTGGTGGCAGCGAAGCGTCCGATGTAACATCAATGGTATCGGCCGTCACGTCATTGTCGGGCATAGAACCTGGCACGCCCATTGATATCATTCTTGGCAAACGAACGTCCAAAAATCAGGCACGTCCTATCGAATCCGTAGCATTTCGGGCGCGATTTGATCTCAATTTAGCGGTTAACAGGGTTGGCAATGCGCTCCAGCTTAGCCGTAAACCGATCTTTGTCGATACCACCCCCTTGCGGGTTCGCGGAACGGTTGGCGAAAGCCTCTATCGGTCGGCGCGTGCCGCCGGTGCCCCTGCAAGTGCCATTCAAGACTATCTCAAGGTCATTTCGGGCCGGACATCATTGTCTTCGATCCGCTCTGGCGACGAATTTGACATTATTGTCGATTACAAACGCGCTGAAACCGGCGAAGTAAAAGTCGGCGGTCTGTTATATGCAGGTGTGGATCGCGATGGAAAATCCGCAATCCAGATGTTGAAATGGACAATGGGGGATAACAGCCAATGGTTTGAGGCATCCGGTGTCGGCGAATCCAAAGGCGCATTGAGCCGCCCGGTCAATGGTGCAGTAACTTCAGGCTTCGGCATGCGCCGCCATCCCATTCTTGGCTATGCGCGAATGCATAGCGGGCTAGATTTCAAGGCCAGTTACGGCATGCCCATTTATGCGGTCACCGACGGTACGGTCGCTTATGTCGGTCGCAAGGGTGGCTATGGCAATTTTGTACAGATCAATCATGGCGGCGGCCTCGCTTCCGGCTATGGACATATGAGCCGTTTTGCAGTGTCATCGGGAACCCGCGTCCGGCGGGGCCAGATTATCGGCTATGTCGGGTCGACCGGCCTATCCACCGGTCCGCACCTTCATTATGAATTATATCGCGGTGGCCGAGCGGTAAACCCGATGTCGGTCAAATTCACGCAGCGCGCGCAACTGGCAGGCAGCGACCTTACCCGTTTCAAAGGACGGCTTGCAAATCTGAAATCGGTTAAGGCCGGTGCGGCGCTGGCGCCGTTAAAACCGACCGGACGCGTCATTGAAGAACCGAAGCGCGAAATCGATCGCTTGTCCCAGAATAGCGATGGACGCCCGCCACGCGGATAAGCCGTTGAGAATAGCGCAATGCTTCGCTAGACAAATGGCATGACTGACTTTTCCAGCTTTCCCAACACCCGCATGCGGCGCAGTCGCGCAACATCGTGGAGCCGCAACATGGTGTCCGAAACGATGCTCAGTCCGGCCGATCTTATCTGGCCATTGTTCATTACGGAGGGGACCTCGGTTGAGGAGCCTATCGCTGCCCTGCCCGGAGTGTCGCGATGGTCAGTCGACCATATCGTCGCCTGCGCAGAAGAAGCAATTTCGCTTGGCATCCCCTGCATCGCGCTGTTTCCCAACACGCAAGCCGACCGACGCAGCGATGACGGCGCCGAAGCGCTCAACCCCGACAATCTGATGTGCCGTGCCATTCGGGCCATCAAGGCCGCGCATGGTGATGCGATAGGCGTTCTGACCGATGTCGCCCTCGACCCTTATACCGCCCACGGACAGGACGGTTTGATTGATGAAACCGGCTATGTACTGAATGATGAAACTGTCGCCGTGCTTGTCGATCAGGCAGTGAATCAGGCGGACGCCGGTGCCGATATCATTGCGCCAAGCGACATGATGGATGGCCGGATCGGTGCAATCCGCAAAGCACTGGAAATGAACGGACATCCCAATGTCCAGATCATGTCCTATGCCGCCAAATATGCGAGTGCCTTTTATGGCCCGTTCCGTGACGCCGTCGGGTCACGCGGCTTGTTGAAAGGCGACAAAAAGGGCTATCAGATGGACCCTGCGAACAGCGACGAAGCCTTGCGCGAAGTGGCAATGGATATCGCCGAGGGCGCCGACAGCGTCATGGTCAAACCAGGCCTGCCCTATCTCGACATCATCCGCCGTGTGAAGGACCGTTTCGACATTCCGGTTTTTGCATATCAGGTGTCGGGCGAATATGCGATGATTGAGGCCGCCGCCACAGCAGGCGCAGGCGATCGTAACGCCTTGGTTTTGGAAACGCTGATTGCATTCAAGCGGGCGGGCTGTTCTGGTATCCTGTCCTATCACGCGGCACATGCGGCGCGCTTGCTCCGGTCGGGATCATGATGAAAGCGGCGGGTAACAGCCGCGCGCTTTTCCTTATCACCATTTTAACCGGCAGTTTCCTGCTATTTCTGGTGCAGCCCATGATTGCACGCATGGCTCTGCCTCGCCTCGGCGGCGCGCCCGCGGTATGGAACAGCGCCATGCTCGTCTATCAGGCATTGCTGCTGGCGGGCTATGCTTATGCCCACCGGTTGACGCAGACGACCGCACGGCGACAGGCGATTATCCACATTGCTCTTTTTCTGGTCGCCCTGCTTTGGCTGCCCATTGGCCTTGCGAATTTGCAACCCCCTGCGAATGGGTCGCCCATATTCTGGGTGCCGTGGCTATTGACAGCGTCTATCGGCCCCCTGTTTTTCATGGTCGCCTCACAGGCCCCCTTGATGCAGCGATGGTACGCCTTGTCGGGCAATGAAGGTGAACCCTATGCGCTTTACGCCGCGTCCAATATCGGCAGTTTCGGTGGTCTGATAGCCTATCCGTTGTTGGTCGAACCCTTCACGACATTGAACAGCCAGAAATGGATCTGGAGCGGCATCTATATCGCTTTGCTGATACTCGTATGTATCTGCGCGCTTCAGGTCTGGCGAAGCAATGGCGCAGGCAAAGTTCAACAGGAGCAGACCAGCGCGCCTATACCCATCGCGTGGACGCGGCGTCTGTACTGGATTGTCCTGGCGGCGGTCCCCTCTGGCTTGATGCTGTCGACAACTTCACATCTCACGACCGACCTGATGGCCATGCCGTTGATCTGGGTTATTCCGCTGGGCATCTATCTGCTCAGTTTCAGCGTCGCCTTTGCCGATAACCAGAAACCAGCATATTGGATTAGCCGCCTTGCACCCATCGTGCTCATCATTTCGGGGGCTTTTGTTTTTGTCGTCTGGGGCAAGGCAGCCATCAGCGGTCTTGTGGCAAGCCTGAGCTTGCTGTTTTTTGTCGCCGTTGCGCTCCACAATGAAATGTACCGCACCCGACCCGCACCGAGCGAATTGACCAGCTTCTACCTTATGATGTCGCTGGGCGGCGTGATCGGCGGGTTTTTCTGTGCCATCGTCGCCCCCTTATTGTTTGACTGGACTTGGGAGCATCCGATCCTGATCTTGCTCGCCGCCGCATTGCTGCCAGCGGTGCCATTGCTGCGCGTCGATGAAAATGACGGGCGTATCCCCGTTGTCATGACAGTCATCGGCATGATCGCCCTTGGCCTGGGGCTTTTTGGCGGCATCACTGAACCTGCTGAGCCCAGCTTTTTCAAAATAATATGTGCTTCGGTGATTATCCTGTTCGGGCTGGCGGTTGCCGGTTTCCGCCTGCCATTCCTGCTGGCGATGGCAGGACTACTGACGATCAACGGGGGCTGGTACAGTTTTCAGCAAACGCTCGATGGCGTCCGGATGCGAAGCTATTTTGGCACCTACACTGTGAATTCCACCGAAAGCGGCCGGGTGAGATGGCTTAACCATGGTACGACCATGCACGGCATGCAGTTGCTCGACGATCCCACGCGCCCGATTAGCTATTATCCTGAAACATCCGGTGTTGGCATTGCCCTGAAAAAGGCACCGGCGCTTTTTGGACCAAATGCAACGGTCGGAATAGTCGGCCTGGGTACGGGAACGCTGGGCTGTTATAAAAAGCCGGGGCAAAACTGGACATTTTTCGAAATCGACCCATTGGTGATCGAAATCGCCCGCGACCGGAAGATATTCTCCTTCCTTGAAAAATGCGCGCCGGATGTAAAGATCACCTTGGGCGACGCCCGCCTCACGCTGGCGGAGGTTCCAAAGGGCCATTTTGACATTCTTGCGCTTGACGCCTTTTCATCCGATTCTATTCCCCTGCATCTGCTTACCAAAGAAGCGTTTGCGACATATCGCCGTACATTGAAGCCTGACGGCCTGCTTCTGGTTCACATTTCCAACCGCTATATTGACCTCAATCCGGTTATCGCAGCCGAAGCAAAGGCCAATGGCTGGTATGCGGCCCTGCGCCATGACAGCCCGACACAGGCGATGATAAACAAGGGAATCAGGGCATCGCAATGGATCGCGCTCAGCCCCGATCCCGCCAAATTGGCGCAACTTACCGGCCCGGTCGACCGCATTGACAGCCGTTATTATGATTCAGACCAGTGGTTACACCTTGATCCGCCGGGCGATGTCGCGCCGTGGACCGACGATTATGCCTCTGTCCTGCCGCATCTTTCACTCTGGAAAATTTTATGACCCTTTCGCGCCCCGACGTCAGCATCATATCCCTGAACGGCAAGTCACCCCAGATCGACGACAGCGCCTTCATCGCGCCGGGTTGCCGCATTATCGGTGATGTTGTCATCGGCCCGGAATCCAGCATCTGGTATAATTGCGTCGTGCGGGCCGAAGTGAACCGCATCGTAATTGGCGCACGAACCAATATCCAGGACGGCAGCGTGGTCCATTGCGACGGCCCTGCCCCTGGTTATCCCGATGGCTTTCCGACCTTGATCGGCGACGATGTGCTGGTCGGGCATAATGTCTTGCTGCACGGCTGCATATTGCAGGACCGCGCCTTTGTGGGCCTTTCAGCAACAGTCATGAACGGGGCCGTCATCGAAGGCGACGCCATGCTGGCCGCTGGTGCGATGTTGACCCAAGGCAAGCGGATCGAGACCCGTCAGCTTTGGGCCGGATCACCGGCGCGCTTCGTCCGGGATCTGGATGATGCAGCGGTCATGGGCATGCTGATGGGCGTGGCACATTATGTGGAAAACGCCAAAGCCCATGCCGCTGCGATCAGGAAGGGCTAAATTTTCGCCCGTATCGTGAACCGCCCATTGATCGGTGCGCCCGTCGAAATATTGTTATTGTTATGCGCGTCCGAGAAATATGTGGTGTCGAATAGATTTTCGATGTTCAGTTGCAACTGCACATTGTCGCTCACATCATAATAGAACGCTGCGTCAACCCGGGTAAAGGACGGTAACCGTGTCGTCGTCGCACTTGTCCGGATGGCGGCGAACTGGCTGGATTGGTGGATGATCCCAACGCCAGCGGCAAAACGGTCGTTAAAGTCATAGCGGTTCCACAGGCTGGCCTGATGCTTTGGCACCTGCCCTAGTCGGACGCTATCATTGCCCGCCAACGCTGCATCCTGATAGCTATATCCACCATGCACTTGCCATTGCGATGTAATTTGACCAGCGACAGAAAACTCCACCCCTTTGGTCCGTGTTTCACCCACATTTATCGTCACCAGCGGGTTAGCGGGATTGGGCGTCGTCGCATTGCTGCGGTCAAGTTGAAACAACGCCAAGGTCACATTCAAATTTGGCCTGATATCCCATTTCGCGCCGATTTCGTAATTTGTGAACTTTTCCGGTGCCAAATTCTGCTGGGTGACCGACAAGGTCAGAAACTGGTCGCCCGAACGTGGCAGGAACGATTGGCTATAGCTGCTGTAGAGTGAAATATTTTCACGCGGTTTGATGATCAATCCGACGCGCGGACTGATTTTGTCATCCTTGCGCGCAAAAGGACGATCCACCACCGGGAAAAGGTCCACGCCTTCGATGTCAAATCGGTCATAGCGCAACCCGGCCACGACATCGACATTCTCACCAATGCTGATCTGGTCCTGGACATAGGCCGAGAAAAATTCGACATCTGAAACAGTGTTGCGGTTCGGCACGTTGAAAGTGACTGTCGGGAAGACCGGGTTGGCCAAATTGAATGTTGATGACGACAATGTGCCATTGACGCGGCTGTTGGTCGACTGTTGATCGCCATATTCAATACCGAACAGCAATTTGTGTGCCAACGGGCCGGTCGAGATATCCCAAACCAGATTGCTTTGCGCGATGAAGTTTTTCCGCGTGGTCGGGTCACTATAGGCGGACAGCGCCACCGTTCCATTTTGCGCGGTCGCTGCACCATTGGCGAACACATTTTCGTAAGTCTTGTCATAATCGCCGTACAACACGGTTCCACTGAAGCTCAGATTGTCGGCAATCTGTCCATCAAGCCTTAGCTTGGCAATCTGCGCCTCCAGCCAGGTTCGGTTGACCCCGGGAACGCCAAAAAATTGGTCGCGAAAACCGCTGATCGGTTTGTTTGGCTGACCCGCAGCGGTCGCAATCGAAGGTACACCGCGGTCGGTGACCCGGTCATCATCGACATATTCATAAGAAAGCCCAAGCTTCCAATCCTCACCGAGTTTAAATGCGATGTAAGGATTCCAAGCATAGCGCCAGCCGTCAACGAAATCCCGATGGTTATTTTGCTCTTCATAAACAGCATTCAGTCGCACCGCGATCGCATCATTCAAAGGCGCATTCAGGTCAGCCGATATGTCATAAGCGCCAAAGCTGTTGATACTGGCATGCCCTGCATAAAAGGCCTCGGTCTGTGGGGATTTCTGGACACGGTTGATGATACCGCCGCCGCCGCCACGGCCGAAGATCAAGGCATAAGGGCCTTTCAGGATTTCGACCCGTTCAATATTATACAGGCCACGATAATATTGGACATCGTCGCGGACACCATCGAGGAAAAAGTCGGCGGTTGTGTTTTGGCCGCGCAAGGTTATCTGGTCCCGATTACCCTCGCCCTGCCCGACGGTAACGCCCGGGACATAATGCAGGACATCGGCTAACGAATAATGCGCCTGATCGTCCAATTGTTCACGGGTAACAACGCTAATGCTTTGCGGGATATCGAGCAGCGGTGTGTCCGTTTTTGTTGCGGTGATCGAATTGGACGCAACATAACCCTCGCTGGCACCGGTTACGATAATGGTGCGGCTGTCGTCGTCATATGCCGCGTCTTCGGCAAGGACGGGCTTGCTCGTCAAAATGGCGGCCGTGATGGCGATGGTAGATGGTATTGAATAACGCACTGGAACCCCTTTAACTTCTATAATGCGAATGAATCGCAACATATGTCCGTGTCGTTATTGCGAATTGTTATCATATGCAAATATAATTCGCACATTCCCGTCAAAGTTTTTTGCAACTCACCTGTTCGGGCGATATGCAACAGTCTCCGAAAACAGATTAAAGGCAATTCACATGTTGGCGACTATCTGGCACAATCCCAATTGCGGTACCTCGCGCAAAACATTGGAAATTTTGCAATCGGCACCCGATGTCGAATTGACCGTCCACCATTATCTCGACAAACCTTTTGAACGCGGCAAGCTTGTTCAACTTTTCCATGATGCAGGCCTGACACCCCGCGAAGCATTGCGGACGAGGGGATCGCCTGCCGAAGAACTGGGGCTACTCGAAGGGGCCTCTGCCGATGCCATTCTGGATGCCATGGTCTTGCACCCGATCTTGGTCGAGCGGCCATTTGTGGAAACCGAAAAAGGCGTGCTGCTGTGTCGGCCTCAGGAAAAGATATTTGAAATACTTTAACCGGCTTTGGTGCTAAGCGACATTGCGCCTTGGGCCTTTGAACAGTTCAAGGCTATCGGCAAAAACCATGGGTCGCCCGAAATAATAGCCCTGTATTTTCTTGCAGCCCAATTGCTGGATCATGGCCAGCTCGCTCTCGGTTTCAACGCCTTCTGCTGTTGTGGCGATATTCAGACTGTCGGCAAGGGCAACAACGGCGCGAATGATCGCGAGGCTTTCAGCTTTATTCTTTGCCGCACCCTGCACAAAGCTGCGGTCGACCTTGATCGTGTCAAACCGGACATTGCGTAAATATCCGAGCGAGGAATATCCCGTTCCAAAATCGTCGAGCGAGAGTTTGATACCCAGTCCGCGCAGCCGGTCCAGCACTTGCACCGCCAATGTGCCGTCGCGCAGAAATATGCTTTCGGTCACTTCCAGTTCCAGCCGCCATGCGGGCATACCACTATCGTGTAATGCAGAAATAACGGTTTCCACAAAATTGGTGCTGGTCAACTGGTCCACCGAAATGTTGACCGCAACCCGTGTTGTTTCGGGCCAGCTCATCGCGTCTTTACATGCACGGCGCAGAACAAAGTCGCCAATAGGGACGATCAACCGCGCATCTTCTGCCACTGGTATGAATTTCGCTGGCGATACATTCCCGAACTTCGGGTTATTCCACCGCAGCAGGGCTTCGAAACCAACCAAAATATTGTCACCATCAGCATTGACGACGGGTTGATATTCGACGTGCAGTTGCTCGCGTTCAAGCGCATTTCGCAGTTCGAATTCCATCAGCCTGCGCTCTTCGGCATTGGCGTGCAGCTTGTGCTGGTAATTATGGTGCGTGTTTCCACCCTGATCTTTTGACCGGTATAAAGCCAGATCGGCGCTCCGCATCAGCAGTTCAACGGTCCGCCCATCCATTGGCCCCAATGCGCTGCCGATGCTCGCCCCAATATACAGGGTGTTTTGATCAATCTCATAAGGCCGTGAAAGGCTTTCGATGATACGCCGCGCCAACGCCGACACATATTTGCTATCGGTCGCGTCTTTGATAACCACCGCAAACTCGTCACCGCCCAGGCGGCCACATAATTCGTTGTCCGACATTATCAATTGCAATCGCCTTGCAACCTGCGCCAGCAAACGGTCGCCGACCGGGTGACCCAATGTATCATTGACGGCCTTGAACCGATCAAGATCGATCATCATAAAGCCGCAGCGACGGCGCCATTTATCCGCATCAGTCAATGCCTCGGCCAAAGTCTCGGTCAGTTGCAGCCGGTTGGGCAAGCCCGTCAGGGTATCGAAGCGCGCCAGATGGGAAATCTTGTCCGCCGATTCACGTTGCTCGGTTACGTCCGACCCGACACCTCTGAATCCCAGAAAGCTGCCGTCTTCGGCATGGCGCGGCGAGGCTGATAATTCCCACCAACGGGTGATGCCCTTGATAGTGACGGGTACGATCAGGTTACTAAAGGATTCGCGGCGTTTTAGCCGGTCAGCAAGGCTGTGCAATGCCTCGGGATATTGGCCCTTTTCCCAAGCATCACCGGCAATGAGTTTCAAAAGCGGTTGCCCTTCGATGATTTTGGCATCTTCGCCCAATGCATAGGCAAATCGGGGCGACACATGAGTGGCGCACCGCGACGTATCTGTCTGCCAAAGCCAATCCGCGCCGCTATCTTCAAATTCACGCAGCAAAAGGCTCACCGTTTCCGATTTTTCCTGAACAATGCTGTTGGCCACTTCGAACAATATCTGCGCTCGGGCGGAACGCAAGCACGCCATAATCAGCAACGCCCCTATGCCGCAGGACGACACGGTCAGATAATAGCCGCCATGATAAATGAAACCGAGACCGGCACACAGGCTGGTTATACTGATAAAGATGGTCGCCGCCATCGGTGCAGTTGGCAGCAGCAATGAGGCATAGACCATCATCCCGAGCACGATGGACCATAGCCCGAGCAGTTCCATGATTGAACCGCTGGTTCCAAGAAACCCGAAAGCCGACCCCCACATGACGGCGGTTATGGCCGAATGGGCATTAAGTTTGTTGACATCTTCCCGGTTCAATTGGGGGCGATCCCACACCCATTTTGTCCCGAACTGGTGAAAAGAATATAGATGAAAGCCGCTAAAAATCACCGCCCATGATGCAGTCGCCCAAACCGGCGCAACGCCCTTATACAGAAAAATCGCCATGATCGCACAGACCAGATTCAATGCCACGCGCAGGGTTGTGCGTTGGCGCATGGTCCTTGCCTGGATACCGCGCATGATGTCGCCATCCATGCCTACTGGCTCGGCAAGGCCCAATAACGCCTTGAACGAAAGCTCGCTTGGCAATTCCAGATACGCGTCTTTTTTTATCACCTGTTTCGTTTAGCGCGCGAACCTTACTCAAAGGTAATCATGCACCACGAAATATCGCGTTGGGGTACAATTTTATTGTTGAAAATCAACGGTTCCTAAACTTTACCGGATATCAACCAATTTACGTAGGGGGAAGCCTTCAGGCTATGCTGCAATTGCATAGGGCTGTATCTCTCCGGAAAGATATAGATTACGGGCCTTTGCCCGGCTCATTTTGCCGGAACTTGTCCGCGGTAACGTCCGTGGCGGAACCAATTCGACAACGCAGTTCATACCCGTAACTGACCGGACCTTGTCGCGGATCTGCTCACGGAGCTTGGCGCGTTCATCTTCATCGGTTGTGCGGCATTGGACAAGCACGGCAGGGGTTTCTTCGCCACCGGGTGTCGTGACGGAAAAGGCAGCGATATCACCGGCTTTGAACCCGGGGAGCTGTTCCACCGCCCATTCGATATCTTGCGGCCAATGGTTCTTGCCATTGATGATGATCATGTCCTTGGCGCGGCCAACAATGTAGATATAACCCTTCGACATATAGCCCATATCGCCAGTGTCGAGCCATCCATCGACCAGACAGGCGTCCGTCGATTCCTTGTCGCGGAAATATTCCTTCATCAAGGACGGCCCGCTGCACCACACTTTACCGATTGTTTTGTCCGCCAGACACGCGCCATTTTCGTCACGGATCTGGATGGTCATATCCTTGACCGCCTTGCCGCAATTCACGATAGCGCGATAGCGGATCGGCCGATCCGCAGCGCCCGGATGTCCGGTGAGCTCGGTTTCCTCGACAAGTTCCACCTGAATGCCTTCGCCCGGTGGCATGATCGACACTGCCAAGGTTGTCTCGGCAAGGCCATAGCTCGGTAAAAAGGACGAAGCCTTGAAACCCGCATCGCCGAATGCGTCGACAAAAGCCTGCATGACATCTGGACGGATCATGTCTGCCCCGTTTCCGGCAAGCCGCCATTTCGACAGGTCGAACCGGTCGTTGACATGGCTCTGGCTGGATATCCGGCGCGCGCAAATGTCATAGCCAAAGGTCGGCGAATAGCTGATCACCGTTCCGTCGGCGGCGCTGATGACATCGAGCCAGGCAAGCGGGCGACGGGCAAAATCCTCGGTTTTCATGTAATCGGTCGACACCTGATTTGCCACCGGCGACAGGAAGCACCCGACCAGGCCCATGTCATGATACCATGGCAACCATGATACGCAGCGGTCATTCTCGGTCACTTCCATCCCGTGCGAGTGCGCCGAAAGATTGTTGAGCAAAGCCTTGTGCGTTACCGCCACGCCATGCGGAAAGCGCGTCGATCCACTGCTATATTGTAAATAGCAGATTTCGTCAGGTGACGCCTGCGGCAATTCGGATTTGAGGGCGATGCGGTCTGAAAAGCCCTCCCAATCCAGTCCCTCGACGCCGCATGCCATGGCCGCTTCGCCCGCCATTTCGGACAATTCGGCCGGGTAGAGCAAAATCTTGGGATCGCAACTTTTGAGCTGGACCGACAATTGATCGACATAGCTTTCCTTGCCGCCAAAGGAAGTCGGCAGCGGCAATGGCACCGGCCACGCACCGGCGTAGACGCAACCAAAGAACAGCGCGGCAAAATCGGATCCAGTTTCGGCAACCAGCGCGACACGGTCGCCTTTTTCAATGCCGTGGCCGATCAGGCGATAGGCCATTTGCAGCGCATCGCCGCGCATTTCGCGGTACGGATAGGGCCGCGCTAAGGCCCCGCGCATGTCGTGGAAATTCAATCCGCGATTGCCGGTAGCGGCATAGTCCAGCGCTTCGCCCAATGTTGCAAAATCCGAAAAACGGCGTGGCAAGCTGTCTTGCGTCGGCGTGCTCGAAAGTTCGCTCATATTGTTTCCCATTAATTTCAGGACCCACGTCCACGTTACAATTTTGTTAAGGTGATGGTTTAGTCACTGATACCAGTTCAAAATTCGACCCGACTGTGGCAAGAATAGGGCGCAATGAGCAGACACCCCGCCAAAACCCCGCCGCCGCCGTTGAATGCGGAACGGATGCGCGGTTTGGCGCTGCACTATGTCGGTAAATATGCAACAAGCCAGGCAAAGCTCGCCAGCTATCTTCGGCGAAAGATCAACGAACGGGGTTGGGACGATGCCAGCGGCCCCGATGTCGATGCGCTAACCGAAAGATTATGCGAACTGGGCTATATCAACGACGCACAATTTGCCGAGGCGCGCAGCCGGACACTTGTCCGGCGCGGCTTTGGCAAAAGGCGCCTGGATGATGATCTGCGGGCCGCCGGCATTGCCGAACAGGACAGGGTTAATGCGCGCGAAGAGGCAGACCGGTCCCGCTTTGCCGCGGCTGAGAATTTTGCCCGGCGCAAACGCATCGGTCCATTCGCCAAAGAAGCCGCCCCGCCGGAAAAAAGACAAAAGCAATTGCGGGCTTTTCTTCGCGCAGGCCACGCATTTGATTTGGCGAAACGGTTCGTCTATGCGGACCCCGAAGAAGTTATCGAAGGGCTGTGACCGGTATCTGTGTCGCGGTGCCAAAGTTCACCCAACTATCCCAATCGGAAATTTGGTAAGGCACTATTGGATAATTATGATGGTTTATCACTATCATAAACCAAATTGACAAATTTTATCCGAAAATTGTCGAAATCGACTGTAAAATCGTTTAACAATGTGGCGTGGGCATCGAACAGGGACATCCAGTCACTCGTCTTAGCGCCGTTCAAATCGAAACGTTGCGCTTTGTCTACGCACATAAAAACTCGAAGGAAATCGCCCGGATCATGGGCGTGTCGTCCCACACGGTGGACGAGCGGATTCGCACTGCCATTCGGAAACTGGGCGTCGATTCCCGAACCAAGGCGGCCATCCTTGTCGCTGAACATCTCGATCCCAACACCTATCAACCATTGAGTTATCAACCGTCCGTTATTGGTATCAAAGGAGAATTCGGTCACCCCTTAGGGCCTCAGCAGGAAGAATGGCAGCCGACACCGATGTGGATGCGACCGCCCTTCCCCACCGAAAGGAGGCCACATAATACCGATTCATTTGGAGAGCGTTTGCTGTGGCCGGTGCTGATAGCCATGGGAACAATAATGGCTTTTGCCGCTCTCTATGCCGTAATGCTCGGACTGGGGGCAATGTTATCCTGACCGAGCTTTCTCTCAAAAGAATCGAACACGGAACAGATCGTCGTTCGATTGGCTAAGGATACTGGACCATGTTGAAACAAAGAGTAGTAGCTGCCGAAAAAATCGCTGCTGAACTTCACGAAGCTGAGGACGCCATCGATCAAGCAATCATCAAACTCGCCAAATTGGCAGGAACCCTTCCGGTCGCACGGTTCGAAACAAACATGTCCGCCATCGTCGGCCAGGATGCAGTTACAAAAGTAACGCAAGCTATCGCCGCCGCGGGCCAGGTGCGCCAAATGGTCACCGATGCCCACCATGCCCTAAGCGAAACCCAACGCCAGGTCGGCCTTGGTGCCCGCATGTTTGGTGCAGGCACAGACAAACCAAGATCGCCAGGTGCAACGGGGGATCGCAATGCAGCAAATGAAGCGGCCGATGAGGTCGTAATTCAACCAAGAGCTGTCGCTTGAGTTAATGGAACCGCATGTCGCGACCTATTATGCCGTCCTGCTGGCTACAATAATCGCCGCCCATTGGCGCGGTGAATCTTGTGAAAAGGCGGGTGCGTGGATAGCGTTCTTCGGGTCTGTGGTGTCAAGCGCCGTGACCTGGGGTGGCATATGGGGAGCGTTTGCGGTTCCAATTTTCATCATTGATCTTTTGGTTTTGGCGGGGTTCTGGTCCCTTGCGTTATTCAGTAGCCGTTTTTGGCCCTATTGGGCGACAGGATGGCAGTTGGTGGGGTTGCTGATTCATATACAGCGGTTGATGTTCGACGACATTTTGGAGAAGCCTTACGGGCTTTTGTCGATGTACATTGCCTATCCGATTTTGCTGGTCATTTTACTGTCGTCTTTACATTCGAAAACAGGTGCACATAACCATGGAAGGCTGAGCCACCGCTAAAAAGGGGGCGGTATGGGGATAAATCAGATAATAGATGAGCTGTCGGCTATCAAATCTAATATTGCTGAAATTTCCGAGAAGGTCGAAAATGAGATTAGAAGCGAAATCTTTGAAAGTAGCGATGACAGATATTTGAGCGATTTCGTTCAGAAATATCTGGAAAATAGAAATCTGCGTAACAAGATGATCCACAAGGATCTGTTTTCTGATCCTTGCTGGGATATTTTGATCGACGTGTTTTCCGCCAGACTGAATGGGAAAAATATTTCTGTAAGCGCGGTCGCAACTGCCGGAAATATGCCACATACTACAGGGCTTCGTTACATAGATACGCTCGAAAAAATTGGATATATCTACCGCGAGCGGGATGATTGGGATGGTCGCCGGATTTTTGTCAAAATCTCGGATACAACTTTCCTGATGATGAAGGAATATTTTCTGAGGGTTTTGCAAAAATCCAAGGATTATAGATTCGCAGTATAATAGCAGGAACATAACGACAAAAAGGGGCAGCCTATGCGGCGGCCCCTTTTTGTCACTTTTGCGTGATCGCAAAGCGCAAAAAACGCGCCAAGCCAAAGGGTAATAGCCCTATCTTATGCCGCAAATTCCCGGCGCTATTCATACACCCGGTCTGCAGTTGCCACTGATTCAGAGGCCCGCAGGGCCGATATGATCCGCATCAGATGCGGCAAGTCATGGACCTCGAGGTCGATTTCAAAGCTATGAAACTCCACATCGCGTGCAGACATTCGCAGGTTCATGATATTCGCCTTATGATATCCGAATATCCCCGCAATTTCGCCCAATGTACCGGGACGATTATGGATCACCACGCGAAGCCGTGCCGAGGCCCCGTCACTGCCCTTACCCCAACTTAAGTCAACCCAGTCCGCATCGACACCCGACGCCAGCCGGTCACAATCGATGGTGTGCACCTCAACAGGCTGCCCAGGCAAGCGCAGGCCAACGATACGGTCGCCGGGAATAGGGTGGCAACAATCCCCCAGATGATAGCCGACACCAGGGGTAAGTCCCCTGATCGAAATCGCCCGTTCCTGATTGGGAAAATCAAGCTGCGCCCCGTCTGCGTCGAAACCGGGCACAAGAATTTCCATCAATGTGCGATCATTGATCTTGCCGGCACCGATACGGTGCATCAATTCCTCTTCGCTTTCCAGTTTCAACCGTTCAACGGCGGCGCTCAGCGCTTTCTTGCCAATTTTGCCCGGTAACCGTTCGGCGATTTCTTCATATAGTTTGCGGCCAATGGCAACCAGTTCATCCCTTTCGCGGTGCCGGACATGGCGGCGAATGGCGGCGCGGGCCTTGCCGGTTGTCACGAAGTTAAGCCAGGTTGACTGCGGTTCCTGCGCTTTTGATTTCAGGATTTCGACCATGTCACCATTGTTAAGCTGTGTACGTAGCGGCACATGGCGCCCGTTAACCTTTGCGCCGACCGTCTTGTCCCCCAAATCAGTATGAACCGCATAGGCAAAATCAACGGCGGTCGACCCCTTGGGCAATTGGTGCAAAGCGCCTTTGGGGGTAAAGGCGAATATCCGGTCCTGATACATCGCCATGCGCGTGTTTTCGAGAATATCCTCCGCATCCTGGCTGGTTTCCAGAATTTCGATAAGGTCGCGCAACCATCCGGCCTGCCCGTCAGGCTTGTCGGATTGTTTATAGGCCCAATGCGCGGCAAACCCATATTCAGAGGCGCGATGCATCTCCTGACTTCTGATCTGGACCTCCACCCGCATATTTTTGGCAAACATGATTGTGGTGTGGATTGATTTATAGCCGTTGCGTTTCGGCGTCGAAATGAAATCCTTGAACCTGCCCGGGACCATTTGCCACCGCCGGTGCAGGACGCCCAAGGCCCGATAACAATCCTCTTCGCTTTCCGCGATGACGCGAAATGCATTAATGTCGGTCAATTGTTCGAACGCGACATGGCGTTCCTGCATCTTCTTCCAGATCGAATAGGGATGCTTTTCCCGACCCGAAATCCTTATTTTAAGTCCGGCCTGTTCCATTTCCCAGGCAATGGTCTGGTTAATCTGGTCAATTTCGACATCCGCCTTTTCCCGGATTTGTTTCAGTCGGCCAGTGATGGTTTCATAGGCTTCGGGCTCGAGTTGCTGAAATGCAAGCAACTGCATTTCGCGCATATATTCATACATGCCAATGCGCTCAGCCAGCGGCGCATATATGTCCATTGTTTCCTTGGCGATGCGGCGCCGCTTTTCCGGGCTTTTGATAAAGTGCAACGTCCGCATGTTATGCAGCCGGTCGGCCAATTTGACCAAAAGGACGCGGATATCGTCCGAAATAGCGAGCAGGAATTTGCGTAAGTTTTCGGCAGCGCGCTCATCTTCGGTCTGCGCCTCGATTTTCGACAGCTTTGTGACGCCATCGACCAGCCGGGCGACTTCGGGGCCAAATTTGCTTTCAATATCCTCTATCGAGGTCAGCGTATCTTCCACCGTATCGTGGAGCAGCGCAGTTATAATGGTGTCCTCATCCATTTTGAGGTCGGTCATCAAACCGGCAACTTCGACCGGATGGCTGAAATAAGGATCACCGCTGGCCCGTTTTTGCGCGCCGTGCATTTGCACCGTGAACACATAAGCCCGGTTAAGCCGATCTTCATCGACGTCCGGGTCATAAGCACGCACCCGCTCAACCAGTTCATATTGCCGCATCATAGGGTAACACGTTGGGTTATTGCTTTGAGCATGCAACAAAAAAATGCACCGGTCGCGCAGCGATGGTGAAATTTCTCCATCGTTGCGCTCCGGCGCAAGGGTTTTCGGCTCTCAGTTTACCAGCCATTGGCTGGCAAAGGGGGGGGTAAGAAGGAGAGAGGAGCCGAAAAATCCGGGATTTAGTTTTTCGCAATCACTTCTTTTTGATTGCCGTTGCATGCAGCGATTTCTTCTGCCGTGAAAACGCGGTCGCCAGCGCTAAAAGCGGAAACCTGACCAAATTCGCGGGAGATGCTGATGCACATATTCTTAGGCGCGGTCGACGCCATTGGCGCGCGGCAGGCCGTACCTTCACACTTTACGAATACGCTGCGGAGCAATTCCTGCTTGGACGCGGCGGGCTGGGCCAGTTCAACCTTGTAATAAGGACCGCTCGATGCGGCATGTGCTTGAGGCGCTACAAACAACAAAGTGGCGCTGATGACGGAAGCGGCGGCGAGGGCGCCGATGCGCGAAGAAACTTGGGAGAGAGTCATATTCAATTCCTTTTAGCTTTGCAAATCAGCAGAGCGCCCACCCGAACTTTATATTCTTTAAGTTTGCGTTCCGCGCCTCTGGAAAACCAGTTGCGAATCACTACCTAATATATTAGGTTTTTAGTTGCAACTTAAAACTGATTATCTGTTGCATTTTTTTGGAAGGCGGCACAGGCTCTGTGCCAGAGGATGGATTATGGGTGAATTAAGAGAATCGCTGCACGACATTTTGGAATGTGGTCTACCAACGGCGCTAGAAGCGATGGGCGAGCGGTGGTCATTCATGATCCTGCGCGCCGCATTCAACGGTATCCGGCATTTTGAAGAATTCCTGTCGGAAATCAGCATCGCGCGCAACATACTTGCGAACCGGCTGACACGGCTGACGGAAAGCGGCATTCTGCATCGTACGCCCTGCCCCGATGACCGGCGTAAAGTCGAATATCGGCTGACAGAAAAGGGGTTGGACCTGCTGCCGACCATGATTGCCCTGCGCCAATGGGGCGAAAAATGGGGGACCGGCGTGCCTTCCAATCCGGTGTTGGTCGATGAACAGGACCGGCAGCCCATTTTACCCGTTTCGATCCGCAGCCATGATGATCGCGTTCTGGCCCATATGGATCTATGCTGGATGAATTCGGCCGATATCAAACCGATCAGCACGGATGACCATAGTGAAGATAATGACCGGGTCAGAAGGTTGAGCGCTATTTAAGTGGCTCTGACCCTAGGTTCACCATCGACGAGAAGGGTCTTATTGACACCTCTGTAAAGCAGGCATTGAAAATTTATTGCGAATCTGTTACACTGCGTGACAGCAGGCCGAAAACGGTCAGGAATTGCACGGACTATCGGGTCTGGCAGACGACAAGCGCAAGGGATGAACAGATAAGTCTTATGGGTAACTTGATGTTACCGGACAAGCCAATTTATCCCGAAAAATCAGAAAGGGTCCGAACATGACGTCCAACGCGGCGATATTTGATGTAGGTGATTATGTAGTTTATCCAAAGCACGGCGTAGGCCGCGTGATCGAACTGCAAGACTCCGAAATCGCAGGGATGCAACTTCAACTTTACGTTCTGCGGTTCGAAAAAGAAAAAATGACCCTTCGCGTTCCTTTTAACAAGGCCGAAGGCGTCGGAATGCGGAAACTTTCATCGGACAAGACGCTGAAGGAAGCGATGTTCACGCTGACCGGCAAGCCAAAGGTAAAGCGCACCATGTGGTCGCGCCGCGCACAGGAATATGAAGCGAAGATCAATTCCGGCGATCTGGTGTCGATTGCCGAAGTAACGCGCGACCTGTTCCGCCCGGACGATCAGCCCGAGCAAAGCTATTCCGAGCGCCAGATTTTCGAAGCGGCATCAAGCCGTCTGGCCCGCGAACTGGCTGCGATGGAAAAGACCGACGAGAAAGCCGCACTGCAAAAAATCCTCGCCGTTCTGAACGAGGCAGCACCACAATATTACGAAAAAGCGGATTAAGAATTTCCTTACCGGAAATCTAAAGGGTGCTAAAAACGGCACCCTTTTTTTTGTTGATTTCCAGCCATTTTAGTGTATTATTGATGCAATACAGACGGAGTGAGCCATGAAAACAAAATACCTGATTGTAGCTTCAGCCGCGTTAACAGTTTCAGCCTGCGGCTATTCCGTGATGGACGCAGCGGAGGATATTTCCGGCTCCGATAATGGTCTTGCCAACGGAACCAAGATTGAAACGACCGCTGCAAAAATAGGCTCGTTTACCGAAATCGAAGGTGCCGGACCAGATAACATCATCTACGTCGTCGGCGACACATTCAGTATCAAGGCCGAGGGGAGTGCCGAAGCCCTGGCTACCTTACGCTATAAATTGGATGATGGTTCGCTTCGCATTGGTCGCACCAAGGGCAAATGGTTTGGCGATAGCGCGCAGGCAGCCACCATTACTGTTACCGCCCCGTTCATCGACAAAGCCGCATTGGCAGGGTCGGGTGACTTTACTGCAGACAAAATGACGTCCGATGACCTCGACCTGTCTATTGCCGGCTCGGGCAACATGACAATCGGCGCACTTACCGGTAAAAAACTCGACATCAGCATCGCCGGGTCGGGCGAAGCAAAGCTGGGCGGAAAAGTGGACAGCGCAAAATATTCCATTGCCGGTGCAGGTACCGTCGATGCTGTCAAGCTGGCGACCACCGACGCCGAAGTGTCCATCGCCGGATCAGGTGACCTGAAGCTGAATGCCTCGGGCAAAGTGGATGTCAGCATTGCAGGTAGCGGCGATGTCGAGGTGACAGGTGGTGCAAGATGCACGACCTCAAAAATGGGGTCGGGCAACGTCACTTGTTCATGAGCGGTTTTTGGGACAGGCATGTTGTACCCGGGTTGATCGGCTGCGCCTGTCGGCAACCGGGCATCATGAAAAGCCGCGCCAGAATAATTCCCCAAGCTTCGGGCGATGTTCTGGAACTGGGCTGTGGCGGCGCGGCCAATCTGCAATTTTATGACTGGTATAAGGTTCGCAGTCTTTCCGGTATCGATCCATCCGCAGAATTGCTGGAACGTGCGAAAACTGAATTGATGCAGCAGGGGCGTCGGGCAGATTTCATCACTGGCATCGCCGAGGCCCTGCCGTACGCAAAAGAGAGTTTTGACACGATAGTCACAACTTTCACACTGTGTTCGGTGCAAGACCCCGATGCCGCTCTGGCAGAGGCAAAGCGGGTCCTTAAACCCGGCGGCAGGCTGCTATTTGCTGAACATGGCCTGGCGCCCGACCCAGCTCCTGCCAAATGGCAGGGACGGATTGAACCGCTATGGAAACATGTCGCAGGCGGTTGCCATTTGACCCGACCTGTAACACGCGCCATATCGGCAGCAGGCTTTGCGACCGATGCGGCGCAGGGCCATTATATGAAAAGGACACCGCGATGGCTGGGCTGGGTCGAATGGGGCGAAGCGCGATTGGCTTCTTAATAGCCATAATGATGTTCAGCGGCGCATCCGGGGCGCAAGTCAACAAGCCGGTTGAACGCAAATTATTGGTCGCAAGTTTTGAAAACATCGTGGTGATCGGCGACATCAACGTCACCATCCTTACCGGAAAATCGCCCTCTGCTATCGCCAGCGGCGATAAGCGGGTGCTTGACTCGTTAAAGCTGGAGCGGGTCGGCACTACATTGCGGGTGCGGTTGCAGGATATCATCAACAACAATCGTGGTGTCCCGATCGTCGCGCCATTGCGCGTCGTTCTGACAACGCAGGATATCAAAGACATCACCCTAAGCGGAAATGGCGTCCTGACCATAACAGAGGTGCGACAACAAAACCTTGCCCGGATATTACTTGCCGGAAATGGCACGATCGATATCGGTAAGCTGGTCTCCAACCAGTTTACCGCGACGATCAACGGTAATGGAAAAATCCTTGTGGGTGGCGGCAGAATTACCGATGCACGCGTTACCATCGAGGGGGCCGGATCCTTCAGGTCCGAGGCAGCTTCAATAAGAAAGCTGCGCCTGGAACATATTGGTAATGCAGTTTCGACTGCAACTGTGGACGAAGGGGCCGAGATATTTAATCGCGGTTCGGGCAATATTAGCATTGGTGGAAAGGGGACTTGCTTTATAAAGCAGGCTGGCGCGGCGGCGATAAGCTGTGCAAAAATCGAAACTGATTCCAAAAAATGAAGTGCGAACTATTTATGAAGTTTGGATGCATTATTCTGACTCTGGCGGCGGCGGCGTGCACATTGCCAGCCAATGGAGGCAGTGAGGCAAATGCCTGCGCGACCAACACTCAGCTGGAGCAATCCGTCGCCGGACTTGCCCAGGCAAAATTATGTATTTTCAGCGGTGCCAAAAAGCGATCGTTTACCGTCGAAATTGCGCGCAATTCCATGGAACAGGCCAAAGGCCTGATGTTCCGGACCGAATTGGCGGATGATACAGGAATGATTTTCCCCTTTCCCGAACCAAAGATCGCAAGTTTCTGGATGAAGAATACGGTCATTCCACTCGACATCATCTTCATCCGCGAAAATGGAACAATTGAGAGTATTGCCGAAAACACCGTGCCCTATTCGACCGAGCCAGTAAGTTCGGGGGAGCCTGTTGCATCGGTTCTCGAATTGAGGGGTGGGTTGACCTCCGAACTCGGAATTGCGGCGGGGGACAAGGTCGTTTGGCAGTCCAAATAGGGATTGCACCGGCGCCCGCTTGGCCCTAATCGCACAGACTATGGGAATTTTAGGAAAAATCTTCACTTGGTGGGACGGAGCCACCATCGGCACGGCCATCTTTAACTGGCGCAAAGGCATGCCGGTCGGTCAAGACGAAACCGGCAACAGCTATTATCAATCTGCCGACGGCAAGCGTCGCTGGGTTATCTATAATGGCGCAAATGACGCAAGCCGTGTTTCGCCGGACTGGCATGGCTGGCTGCACGGAACACATGACGGTGACCCTGAAAGCTATCTTCCTCCCGCACGCGGTTTCGAAACGGCCCCAATTCCTAATCTGACGGGTACCACAAATGCCTATCGCCCCGCCGGGTCCATTGAGCATGGGGGCCATCGCGCCCGCGCCACCGGAGATTATGAGGCGTGGAGTCCCGACGCATCATGACATTTTCGCGCGGATTGATGCTGATGCCATTTTTGGCAATGCTGGCCGCATGCGGATCACCAAACGAGAATGAGACTGCGTTGGCCCCTGCAAAATCCGGGAAGGCGCAGGCAACTAACGACAAGATTACAATCTCGGCCGGCAAGACATTGGGCACACCAATGGCCGAGCGTGTAGCCGTTCTTGGAATGCTGAACAAACGCAACGGCCAGACCCGCGATATCGAGTTAAAGCCGGGTGAAGCCATCAGATTTGGCAAAGTTGTTGTGCGGGTGCGCGCCTGCGAAAAAACAGCGCCTTGGGAAACCCGCCCCGATGAAGGAGCGTTCGTCCAGCTCATCATCAACGAACGTCCACCCGGATCCACGCAGGCCGAACGGTGGCGTCAGGTTTTTTCAGGCTGGCTGTTCAAAGAAAATCCCGCTGCCAATGTGGTTGAACACCCCATTTATGATATTTGGGTCAAAGCCTGCAAGATGAGCTTCCCGGGCGAGGAAGAGGCTGCGGAAGAAAAATCATCCGGCGCCGGAACCGCCCCTGCGGCCAAAAAGCCATCGAGCGCACCCCAATCACCTGCGCCAGACGCACCAACCGTTGAAGCGGGCGATGCGGAAAATACGACTGACACCTGATAATTGCGTCCAAGCGCGGCTTCCAAAAGCCGCAGATAATCCGCTTGGCTAATTTCGATTGCGCCCAGACTTTGTAAATGGTCGGTCATAAATTGGCAGTCGAGCAGAGAGAAGCCGCCTGTTTTTAGGCGCGCAACAAGCCAGGCAAGTGCGACTTTCGAGGCGTCGGTCGCACGCGAAAACATACTTTCACCAAAAAATGCGCCGCCCATGGCCAAACCGTAAAGACCACCGACCAATTCGTCACCGGCCCAGCATTCAATGCTATGGGCATGGCCACGCCGGTGCAATTCACAAAATGCGTCTTCGATATCGGGGTTGATCCATGTGTCGCGCCGGTCCGCCCTTGATTCGGCGCAGGTTGCGATCACACGCGCAAACGCGCGATCCGCCGTGACGACAAATCGTTGCTGCCTGATTGTCTTGGCCAGGGATTTTGACAGTTTGAACGCATCTAGCGGCAAAATCGCTCGCAGTTCCGGCTCAATCCAGAATGTGTCGGGATCATCCCTGGCGTCGGACATCGGAAATATCCCGCTTGCATAGGCGCGCATCAGCAAATCTAGGTCGATGGACAAAAAGCGATCCTTTGATGACTGGCAAATATTTTACGTTTCCGGCCTATCATCCTATCTCGAATTGCACCTGCGCTTGCAATGGATTATAGCATCCCGATTGGCCCCGGCTGCGTTGAGTCCAAGAAGGACCTTCGTTGCCGGGGCATATCATTTCAAGATAAGTCAGGGACCATATATGACCCGCCGTCGCAAAATCTATGAAGGCAAGGCCAAGATCCTTTATGAAGGTCCTGAACCAGGCACGCTCATCCAATATTTCAAGGACGATGCGACTGCATTTAATGCCCAGAAAAAGGGAACGATTTCGGGCAAAGGTGTCATTAACAATCGGGTTTCCGAACATGTTTTTACCCGGCTTTCGCACATCGGCATCCCGACCCATTTCATCCGTCGCCTGAATATGCGCGAACAACTGGTGCGTCAGGTCGAGATCGTTCCCATTGAGGTCATTGTTCGGAATGTGGCAGCAGGTTCATTGTCGAAGCGGCTCGGCATTGAAGAAGGCACACCACTGCCCCATACCCTGCTGGAATATTGCTATAAAGACGACAGTTTAGGTGACCCTTTGGTCGCCGAAGAGCATATTGCCTGTTTCGGTTGGGCCACGCAGGAAGAAATGCAGGACATCAGTTCGATGGCCATCCGCATTAACGATTTCATGTGCGGCATGTTTGCCGCCATCGGAATTCGTCTTGTTGATTTCAAATTAGAATTCGGCCGATTGTTCGATGGCGATTTTTCGCGGATCATTCTGGCGGACGAAATCAGTCCCGATGGCTGCCGTTTGTGGGACATTGAAACCGGTGAAAAGCTGGATAAGGATCGGTTCCGTCGTGATTTGGGCGGCGAAGCCGAAGCCTATCAGGAGGTTGCGCGCCGTTTGGGGCTTATGCCCGACGAAAATGAAGGTGCGGTTCTCGACATGGTTAGCCACCGTCTTCGCAAGGGAAAATAGTCAGGAGTGCTAAAACAGGGCGTTACGCGATTAGCGGCATCGGTGCTTTTGCTGTTTGCTGTTCCAGTCATTGCTGCTTCGGACAGAGCCCCTGTTGGGGCCGAGCGTACCGCGCCCTGGAATGCAGAGACTAGCGATCTCGAGCCTGACAAAAGCATTGTATACGGCATGCTGCCCAATGGGCTCCGCTATGCCATCCGGCACAACCAGCGGCCTCAGAATCAGGTCATTGTGCGGATGGCGGTCGATTTTGGGTCGGCGGCGGAAAGTGATGATGAGCAAGGCCTTGCCCATTTTATCGAACATATGGCCTTTAATGGAACAACCCACGTTCCCGAAGGGGAAATGGTCAAAATGCTCGAACGGTTGGGCTTGTCATTTGGCGCGGATACCAACGCGTCGACTGGCTATACCCAAACCCAGTATAAACTCGACTTGCCGCGTGCGGACGCCGCGTTAATCGAGCGCGCACTTTTTCTGATGCGCGAAACAGCCAGCGAGGTCCTGTTTGATCCAAAATCTGTCGATGATGAACGCGGAATTGTGATTGCCGAAAAACGGGAACGTGAAAATTTCGGCTTTCAAAGTGCGCGGGCCGCCAATGACCTGTTCTATCCCGGTACTTTTTACGCCAAGCGCTACCCCATCGGCCAACAGAATATTCTGGAAACTGCACCATCGGAACGGATGCGTGCGCTCTACAAAAAATGGTACCGCCCTGACAGGACGAAAATCATCATCGTCGGCCCCGTCGATGTCGCTGCAATTGAACAGGAAATTGTCCGTAAATTCGCCGACTGGAAAAGCGACGGTCCCGCATTGGCCGATTTCGACACGTGCACTATTGATACAAAAAGGGGCGCTTCCTCCGGATATTTTGTCCATCCCAAGATAGGCGAGGCGATTAGCATACAGCAATTCATTCCGGATCGACGACGTCCTGATACAATTGAACGGGCCTTGATAGAACTGAAAATGCAGATTGCATCCTCGATCATTGGTCAACGAATGAGCCGCAGATCACGCGAGAATGACGTGGCTTTCCTAGGCGGTGGAACCAGTTTTGAAATTGGGTTTTGCGACCAATATGCACGTATCGGCTTTGGTGCGTCTGGTAAGGATGGAAGCTGGCGCGAGTTATTGCCCTTTGCAGAGCAAATCGTCCGCCAGGCATCACAATATGGCTTTAGCGACGCCGAAATTGCCGAGCAGGTGAAACGGCTCGATTCGGCTTATGATAATGCTGCGAAAGGCGAGACCACCAAAGCCAGCGTTGCTTTTGCGAACGAACTGGCAGGACTGGATGACGATGTGTTGAATTCCGCAGTCTATCGCCGGTTACTATGGCTGCAACTGCGCCCATTCATGACAAAAGCGTCAATCACTGAAGCTTTTTCCCATTGGTTTGGCCAGCTCGACCGGCCTATCATATATTACACGACAAAAAAGGATGAGGGCTTGACGTCCGAACAGCTGCTCACTCAATTTGCATCCAGCCGCAGCGTCCCGGTCTCTCCACCGGCGGAACGGCGGGAACAGGCATTTGCCTATACCGACTTTGGGCCTGCCGGTGCGGTGGTCAGCGATCACATTATCGCAGACCTTGGGATCCGCACCATCCGCTTTGCAAATGGTGTGATGCTCAACATCAAAAGAACAGATTATGAAGATAACAGGTTGCGCTATTCGCTGCGTATCGACGGCGGCGAGTTGTATTTTGGAAAAGATCACGCGCCGCTGGCCGCGCTGATGTCCGGTGCCTATGTGTCAGGCGGGCTCGTGGCCCATGATATTGAGGATTTACGTACATTATTGGCGGGCACAACGGTGTCAGCAACGTTCAGCGTCGCCGATGAATATTTTGGCGGTTCAGGCTCGATTGCGCCGGAGGATCTCGAGCGCCAGTTGCAGGTGATGGCTGCTTTCACAAAATACCCGGGTTATTCAGAAAATGCGCTGCGCCTGTTCCGGCGGCCGTTGCCTGAATTTTATGCCAGACTCGATGCGACGCCCAATTCGGCCATGGGCGTTTCTGCGATCAAAATCATGACCGACAGCGACCCCCGTTTCACAATTGCCCCGCTTGAAACGATGCAAGAAATTGATTTTTCATTGCTTAAATCCATTTTGGGAGATGCACTGCTAAAAAACCGGCTGGAAATCGCTGTGGTGGGTGACATTGATGAGGACGCCACAATTGCAGCTGTTGCCCGCACATTTGGCGCTCTTCCACCGCGTAATCCAGACGAAAACCGCTTGGACGACCAGCGTAGAACGGCGTGGAGCAAGGCCAGCGGAAGTTTCGACATCCCGCATATGGGGGAAGCCAACCAAATGGGATGGCGCAGAATATGGACGACAACTGACGATAGCGACCAGAAAACAAGTCAAGGACTCGATCTTCTGGCGCGGGTCATCACTTTACGTCTGACCGATGAACTGCGCGAAAAACTGGGCGCTACCTATGGAGGTGGGGCCAGTTCCTTTATGTCGAGCGTCTATCCCGGTAGGGGTACGTTCACGATAAACACCAATGGCGACCCGAAAGACCTGCAGGCAATTGAGGCAACCGTCGATGCCATCATCGCAGAAATTAGAGCAAAGCCTGTTGAGGCAGACCTTTTTGAGCGGGCACGCAAACCAGTCCTGGAAAGCTATACCGACTGGAAAAAGCAAAATGGCACATGGATTGGCGTTGCTTCTGTCGCGCAGAGCAAGCCTGAAAGATTAGAGCGTTTTCGAAAAAGCGAAGGACTCTTCAAGGCGATAACGCCCGACGATATATGGCAATTGGCAAAAATCTGGATTGGAAAGCCTGCCCAATTTACGTTTCGGGCTTTGCCTGATGAATTGACCAGCAAGAACGAGGTGCCACAGGCAGCAACGCGAAAATAGCGCGCGATTTTATAGACGGGAAGTTATCCTTTGGTTTTGTAACCGCACACGATTCCAAGAATGAATGCGATAAACAATCCCAGCTGAACCTCGTCATTGGGCGTACCGCTCCAGCCGAGCATTTCATGCCCGAAAGCGAAAAGTCCGATAAACATCGCAGTTGCCAATCCAACCATAGGTTCCTCCGAACAGCGCAATTGCCTCCACGAACCAATTGTGGAGCATGCACTTACACCAATTACCCTCAATACAGCATTGCCCTTCTTGGTTAAATTCTGGTTATCATGCACCTGCCCCCTTGCTTCAAATTGCGCGCAATCTATAGGAAGCGGACGGCAAGCTACACAGGTGAGTTCCATGAAAACCCGCGTCTTCGTTACCTTGAAAAATGGCGTGCTTGATCCGCAAGGCAAAGCCATTCATCACGCCATTGAAAGCCTCGGTTTTTCAGGCATACATGATGTGCGCGCAGGTCGACTCATTGAAATTGAACATGAGCCGGGGCTGTCCCGAACGGACCTTGAGTCTATGTGCAGCAAATTGCTGGCCAATTTGGTTATCGAGAATTTTGAAATCGAACAGGCCGCCTGATGCACGCGGCGGTCATCCAGTTTCCCGGCTCCAATTGCGATCGAGATATGGCCGTTGCTGTTCAGCAGATTATGGGCGCGCGCACCAGCCTGATATGGCACGGCGAAGCAGAGCTTCCCGATAACCTTGATTTAATCGCGATACCCGGCGGGTTTTCCTATGGCGATTATCTCCGGTCCGGCGCGATGGCGGCGCGATCTCCGGTTATGCAGTCGGTTATAGCGGCGGCTTCGCGTGGGGTGCCGGTGCTGGGTGTGTGTAATGGGTTCCAGATTTTAACGGAAGCAGGACTGCTACCGGGCGCCCTGATGCGGAATGCGGGCATTCGTTTTGTTTGCCGAACGGTTCAGTTGAAAGTCGAAAACAGCCAATCGATTTTTACCAGTCAATATGAAAATGGGGAACAGATTGCCATTCCCGTTGCCCACCATGACGGCAATTATTTCGCCGATTCCGAAACACTTGATCGCCTTGAAGGTGAGGGCCGCGTGGCATTTCGCTATGCAGAATCTGTAAATGGTTCGGCGCGCGATATCGCGGGCATTTTGAACAATGCAGGTAATGTGCTTGGCATGATGCCCCATCCCGAACGCATGATCGAACCTTTGCAAGGCGGATCAGACGGGCGCCGGCTCTTTGAAGCTCTCATTCGCGAGATCGCTTGAATCGGCTGGCCTGTTTTTGTCTTTTTTAGGCTGCGGCGGAAACAGAAACCGACCCAGCACCATGATAATCGTCGGCCAGAACATGGTATTATAAAGATCATGAACAGCCGCATCGATGGTTGATTCACCAGGAGCAACCCCGTGAAAATCGGCATATTCATTAAACAATTCGGCGATTAACACGATCAGCCAGCACCATGGACTATCGGGTCGTCGACGCAATATGATGGCCGATACGAACAAAATCAAAATCGACCCGTGAATATGCATCGCGTCGTTGGTCAGACCAACAAAATCGATGAGCGAGATTTTAAATACGATCCATTGATCGGCCAATTTCTGGAGAATTTCTAGCATCACACTTTCGTTTTGAACGGGGAGAAATCAGTGTTCTCGTCAAAAATATCGACGCCTTCCTTATGTTTTAGCCAGCCGACAACAATATAGGTTAGCGGCGTCAGCACCACTTCCCAACCCACTTTTAACAGCCAGTTGGTTATCATGACAATAAACACCTGCTCGTTGGTCCACGCGCCCCAAAAGGCGAGCGGGTAGAAAATCAAGCTGTCCACGCCTTGACCAACGATTGTAGAGCCAATGGTTCGTGTCCACAAATGCTTGCCTGCGGTCCATATCTTCATCCGCGCCATCACATAGCTGTTGACGAATTCACCGGCCCAAAATGCGATGATCGAGGCAGCTACAATGCGCCAGACCTGTCCGAACACAGCTTCATATGCCGCCTGCCCTTCCCAGCCGGGGGCAGGTGGTAAAGCGACAACGACCCAGCTCATAAATGCCATGAATACCAGACCGGCAAAGCCCGCCCAGATCACGCGGCGCGCACGGGCAAAGCCGTAAACTTCTGTCAATACATCGCCGATGACATAGCCAAGCGGGAAAAACAGAATCCCTGCGCCAAAAACCCACTGCTCCCCACCTATGGAAAGCACGGCAGGTTTGGCTGCACCAATGACATTGGATAGCAGCAACACCGCGACAAAGGCGGCCATGACAAAATCATAATAGCGAAAATGTCGCCCGCTGACTGCGTTGGCGCTTTCGGTCAAAATCGGTGTGTCTTGCATGATAGTGCCATAAGCCGCTTTGCAGGCGCACGCAAAGTGGTTATTGCGCTACACAGCGCGCGCCCTTAGCTCAGCTGGATAGAGCGCGAGACTTCTAATCTTGAGGCCACAGGTTCGACTCCTGTAGGGCGCGCCAATTTTTTGCTTTTGGCTGATATAGTCACTGCCGCATAAAGTTGCTGCACTGACACGAATTCCAGTCTTAGCGGGAATGGCGCGACGCAAATTGCTCAAGCAAAAAATGCGGAACCGTCAGGGTGGAAATCAAAACAAAGGCCGCGCGGATGACGCCTTCCTCTATTGAAAGCGGGTCATGTGCAACAAATAGCAGGACACCGAGCCCAATAGAAAGTGCGAACACTATCAAAATTATCATCGCCTTTTTGGGTGGCGCAATCATACCGGTTTCGCGCATGGCATCGGCCATATGCCGTGGTGAATGTAAACCGCAGAAAAAAATGGCAAATGCGATCAGGGGCGGCAGGAATAGTGCTGCGATCAAGCAAGTGGCAACATCGACCGCTATTTTTTTATCCCCATGAAGATAGGACCAGTGAGCAAAAACGATACTGCCCAATGCAGCTGGAATTGACGAGCACGCCAAAAGCGCAGCAATTATCCCGCCCCCTTCATTGCCGGTCAGCACTTCAAATATCGACGCGACGGCTTGTGGATGGGACAAGGCGGGCAATGCCACCAGCGCCCATCCAACCATCAACGCCAAAAAGGGTTCAGACCGACCGCGCCAGTCCAAACTGAAATGCACGACCGATATCACCAGAAATGAAATTAGGGCGAGACTTGGAAGCTGAAACCACAACAGCACCATAGACAAGGCGCAGGTTCCGTAGATCGCGACAATCAATGCCCTCCCTGCAAAGCTGGCCTGTCCGAACCGCAATGCCGCGATTTCGACGTCAAGTGTGCCGTGCGGTATACCGGCCAAGACGATCATAGCGGCTGCTATCGCCGTCATATGTTCGCTGTCCAAACCAATCCATATTATATTGGCTAAGATCAAAAGGCAGGTCAGAATTGGTAAAGCCCAGAAACGCAGCGCAGGAATAAGCGTTGCGTTTCTGGATCTCGTAAGGTGCATCAACGGCATGATGAACGGGTGATCATCAAAGCCGTCTGCCATGGCCGGTCATGCGTGGGCCGGATCGCCATATTCGACTTGCGACTTGCGCGTGGCGATCATGTAAATCAAAATACCGACGCCTGCCTTGGCAATCACATCGGCAATAGTATAGCCCACCTGAACACCGACAATGACATTGGACCCGCTTAAACTGGTATACGGGATCATGTACACAATCGGGTAAAAACCCCAAGATGCAAATGTCAGCAAACGGGCTTTTTTGACCAATTCACGCACGCTTTCCGGTTGGCTGTTAATGGAAGCACCAAGACCGGCGAATAGCTGCCACATAATGTAGACAAAGGGTATGGCCGACAAGGTTCCCCACAATATCCGGGTCGGTATATCGGTCGCGATTTCACCGGGATAACCAAGGACAATCATCAATGCCGCAGCCGCGCCCAATTTGGTCGCCTTTGAAACGGTTTCTTCTGCGCTAAGGCGCATGACCAGAATAAGTTCAATCAGCAGCAGCGGGACGGTTAGCAACCAGTCAACGTAGCGATAGGCATCATTAAAGGCATAGCCTGATGCAACAACGACACCGTTCTTGATGTCATATGCGCTCTGCCAGCTTTCGAAAATACGGAAATAATGATAAGCGGCAATGGCGCACACAAGCCCCGATATGGTCAACGCCGTCTTGTAGGCGTGGCCTACCTGCGAACGGCCGAACCACAAGAATAATGTTGCGGCTGCCATAGTGGCAAATGTGAACGAAAATGCGTTATAGACCAGCGAATATTGGCCAAATGATAATTCCTGCATTATATTTCCCCTTTCCTGTCCCAGGCTGTAACCTTGGGTGGCGGGAGGGTACGCCTCGTCCTCAATCGGACAACCTACACCTTATACCATGTTTTACCGATATTGGAGCGACTCGATAAAGAGAGCAGACCATTAATATAATGAGGCGTCTCGACGCATTTTGCGGTGCCTTAAAAATGGGAGACAGCAGCAATGGTCGTTACAGGCCGTGCCAAAAAGCGTCTTGATGCAATGATCGCTCACAGCCCGATTGCGTCGGTAATCAGCAATCCGAGATTGAAAGATAACCCGATAATTGCATGCAATAGCGCTTTTATTGAATTGACCGGATATTCAGCGGACGAGATTATTGGTCGCAATTGTCGCTTTTTGGCGGGTCCTGCAACCGAGCCTTGGCTCACAGAAACAATTCGCAGCGGCGTTCGGCGGCATTCTTCGGTTCTGGTTGAAATCTTAAATTACAAACGCAACGGTACGCCTTTTCGAAATGCCGTTCTGGTCGCACCGACATTTGACGAAGATGGAGAGTTGGAGTTTTTCTTGGGCTCGCAGGTCGAATTGGTCCCCGATGCGCCGACCACTTATGCAAACCGCCGAATGGCTGCAGCATTGGCCGTAAAGAGGTTATCGCGCCGCCAGCGCGAGGTTTTGGCAGAAATGGCGATTGGGCATTTGAACAAGCAAATCGCCCATAGCCTCAGCCTGAGTGAGCAGACTGTGAAAATGCACCGGGCGCTACTTATGACCCGACTCGGTGCGGCAACAACTGCGGACGCGATTCGGATCGCGGTCGAAGCAGGGCTTTAGGTAATATCAGATTCCGTGCAGATTACATTCGGTGGGGCGATTGGAGTGCCTGCACTTGCCTCGAAATATCTGATATTATTTACTTAATATTGATCGCAGAATTACCCGCATTGCACCAATCGCGTCAAAACCTTCAGGTGTGCGTCAACTGCATTTTCCATCTTTACATACATAGTATTACTACTTATAAAGAGCGCAGACAGATTTGGTGTCAATAGTTCTGAATAAGCTTTGCTGATTTGGGAATGTTGGTGCCAATCCAGCCCGCTATGGTTCCCCATTAATTCCATGGCGGGCTGGTCGATCCGAATGGGCGCAAGCCCATTCACCTTCCTAGTGGTCGTAACATTACTTGGATGGCACGATATCTCCGGATATCTGCCATCCATTTTTTTGTAAAATGAAAATTCCAGCTAGCCTTTTTTAAGTGATCGCTCCTGATATGAAAAACTTAAATCGGATTTGTTCATGCGGTTAAGTCTGGATCTTGTCCTTATGATGGGGGCGTTGCTGAATGGCTTTGGCGCGGTCAAACTGTTTGCCTCGTCATTTCCCAAAGTGGACACGCAGCATAGACCGGACGATTATTGGCAACTGCGACTATTTGTCGCTGGAACCGCGATGGTTTTCGGGTTGACGTATATATATCTCTATTACAATCCTGTATTTGTCTGGCCGTTTTTACTCTTCGGTGCGGCACTAAAGAGCTGGGCCTTCTTTCTCAGCCTTTATCTGCTGATTTTTGGTCGCCTATCAAAAAAGGCTTTTATCGAGTTCGGACTGACAAACGGCGTCGTTGCAACCGCATTCTGGATATTTCTGTCGACATTATAGAGGTGCGAAACGGCCCAATGTCCGTTGTCGTTTGAAGCCGAACCAGGACCACAGATGGCTATGTTGAGCCATAAACACATAGATATCATCGTCGAGGCGTCAAAATGGCTTCAAAGCTCGACGACAATATCTATGCGTTCATATCCTAGCTTATCGGGGGAAGGCTACTACCTTCCCAGGTCAGGAAATTCATAATCTCAGGTGACGTTGGGCTAAGTGCCATAGGACATGCTATCCCTGGTAATATTTCAACATCGTATAACTCGGCCACCGCACCGTCGATGCGGAACCATTCTACGCAAGTGCCCCGTTTTATATCGATGATTTGAATTCCGCACCAAGGCTCACTGTCCGCCGCCTTCAGCTTTTCATCGAGCGGTAAACCTTCAAAGCGTTCATAGCGGGGTTTGGAAAGGCCTACAAAAGCAAGATCACCGTGGAATGCCAATCCACGGGCAAAGCCTGGGCAGAAAACACGTGGGACGAATTTGCCTTTCCCGCTCGCCGCACCTTCAATGACGCCCAATTCCCCGGTCCCGGAATTAAGCACCCAAAGTTCACCATTATGGACGCGCGGCGAATGCGGCATTGATAACCCGTTGCAAATCACCTTGTTCTTTTTAACGTCAATGACGATGCCGCCATCTGATCGGCGATCACGCCAGCCGTCGATAGTGTCCGATTTGCTTACCGCGGTGACATAGACAGGTTCGCCATTTTCCATAGCCAACCCGTTGAGGTGGCAGCGGTCTTCCTTCACCAAAGCGGAAACAAAATCGGGCTTCCACAACATTCTAAAGCTGTGCTTGGGATCAGTTGTCGCTAGGCAATTAAATTGGGTGTTTACAAAAATAAGGTCACCATTGGACGCCACACCGACATCATGCGCGTCCAGTTGACCTGTGACATGCACATCACGCGGGACGAAGCAGGCATCAAAAAGGGTATTCACACGTTCATGCGCTGCCAAAGGGTTGTGGAACGTCATCAATTGATAACCCGATGACAAGGACAGCGTTCCGTTGGCGTCAAAGGAAAGGCCCATTGGCTTGGGAATACCTGTCTGGTGCAAATGTGCGCCCTGGTTGTTCCGACCCAACATATAAAGCAGACCAGACTGATAGGATGTGAACGCGACCGAAATATTGAGCCGGGCCAATAGAGCGACCAGCCCGCCGGACTGCGAATATTTCACGCTATTGGTCGACGGCGACGAACTTTCAGATGTCACCGGCTGAGGTGCGGTCTCTTTCTGGACTTTAATCTTCGATTTGCTAACCATTGGGAATCTCCAGCTTGTTTAATATTCGTCTGGCAACGGCCATAACGAGGGTCGAAACACAACCGGACGAACCGCGTCCTCTTCAGGAACACAGGCCGCCCCGCCGCATAAATATTTCAAAGTCTGAAATGTGGCGCGGTGCGATATGCTAACCCGCGCCACAATATCAAAATTACCAGTTAAAACGCAGACCGACCTTGCCGGTTCCAGCTGTGGTTTTCTGGTCTATGCCGAATTCAACATCTGCATCGACGAAAATTTCGGTCTGTTTTGCTACCGTCAGCGTCGTACCAAAGCCGATATCGACCCAGGTTTTCTTCGGCTCGAGTTTACCAATAGACTGGCCTGCGATGGTTGATGAAACATCCGCCCCTAATAAATTGTGCCACAAATTGGTCTTCAGATAACCACTGAATAGGCCACCTTCGGTGCTGTATTTCTCATCCTTAGTCGTTTTCAAACGGAAACCTACACGACCGATAATGCTGTCTTCGATAGCGACTTTGTTCAAAATCTCGTCGCTGTCGATCGCTCCATCAAACTTGTTGTTGCCGTAAATGACTTGCAATTGAGGTTCAAAAGCCAAGCGTCCGCCCAGTTTTAGTGACTTGCCCATTTCAAGCGAGCCCAAGAAAGTGCGCCCTTCTGTTTTGAGCTTTGTACCATTTGCCGCATTTGCTGCAGCGTCAAGGAAACTCGCTTGTACCACAGCATTTGCGTACCATCCGGTTGAGCCATAATAAGTACCATAAAGACCGGTTAACCAACCTTTGCTTTTCGAACCTCCGGAACGACGAGCTACATCTTGGAATATATTTGTGTCGGAAGAACTGCCGTCGGCATAACCAGCGTAAACTCCGGCGAAGGCCGCCGACCCGTTGCCGCTAATTTTGCGGACAAAATCCAGACCCATTTGCATTCCCGTGATGGAACCGTTCGATTTGACCTCGCCCAGCTCTTTCGATGCCAAGCGATCACGGAAGCCCTTGCCTATGAATCTGCCCCAAAGCCCGCTTACTCCGCCACTTTGATAGTCACGTTTGGCAATATGTTCCTGCTCACCTACACGCTCTTGCAAAGTGCCAAGAAAGGTCATCGAGATGTCATCACTCAACCGTGCGAGTGACAGGGTGGTCGCAGCAATGTCGCTGAGACCAACTGTACGCAGATACCAATCTTGATCATTCGGATCGGCAATACCACCGAGGAAAAGATCGTAACGGAAACCGCCAACTTGCAGGTCACCGCCTGCTAATTGTAGAGCATCAGCGCTGGACGTTCCACCCACTTGCACGAGTTTAATGCCGTCACCGACTGTCAAGCCGCCTACACCGCCAACATTGTTGATCGCTACAAGACCGGTGCCGCTAACATTCCCGCCGATGATTAACAAGTCGGTCGGGGAGTTATCTGCGCCGATTACTGTATCGATAGTTGTTTGACCACCGGCATTGGTAAAGTTGCCGCTGACATTCAGCCTGTCTCCAGCCTTTCCTGCAGCGCCACTCAAATTGACCAGACCAGCATTGGAGAGGTTACCGATAATACTTACATTTGCATTTCCGGCGGCATTTCCAACGAGCAATGTTCCACCTTTGGCGACTACCATATTGGCCGTAATCGCTAAGTTGTTCGATGAATCGAGCGTTCCGCCATTACTAGTTGTTATCGCCCCTGCTGTGATTGCCGCATCGCTAAACCTGACCCGGCCAGCATTGATATTGACCGCTTCCCAATTTGTTACACGGGCGCCGACCAGATCATAGGTTCCGGCACCGTTCAGGTTGAGCGTATCGACAAAACCATCTGCAGCCGAGATATTGTCACCGCCATCTAAAGCAGTGATCGTTGCGAAAGCCGCCGTATTATCTATCAGGAAATTTGCGGTATCACTGCCATTGCCGAGCCGGATTGTACCGTTAATCAGCGTTCCCTTGGCAACATTGAGAACGCTATCGCTTTCGTTATTCGAAATCGCAGCACCCGAAGCAGCAGAAACCTCCGCAGTTGCAGCAAGGCTAATCGTTGTCAGCTTGCCCGCGTTGCCAAAGGTCGCAATACCCGCACCTGTGCCGCCGATGATCTTGCCGGTAACAGACAGGGTGGAGGCGCCGGTCCCCTTATTATCAGCCAATATGCCGTTAATCGCGCCCTTTGCATCCTTGGCAGCAACCGAAAGTGTCGTTGCCGATGCTCCATTGAGCACGGCGATACCGTTCGCGGTCGCGCCGTTAACGGAACCGATTGATGTAACGGAGGATGCACCATTACCATTGTTGGTCGCAATGATACCGTCGATTGCGCCGGTAACATTGGCAGCCTCTATGGTGAGGTTTGTAGTGCCTGCGGTGTTGTTGGCGAAGATACCCGCCAATGTAGTTCCTGTTACATCGCCTTTGGCCTTAATTGTCGTTGAGGCCGGAGCAGCCGCAGATCCGACACCATTGTTGGTAACAAAAATACCGAAGTCATCGCCCCGCACAACATTGGCATCGACCAGGATAGCAGTGCCTTCGGCATCGTTCACAACCGAGATGCCATCTGCCGTGGTGCCCGTCACTGTGCCCTTGGCCGTGACGGAAGTAACACCTGAACCATTGTTGACCGCATCAATGCCGGAGAGCGAACCGGTAACAGTGCCTGTGCCCGAACTCGCGTCGATTGTGAGCGAGCCTGCTGTCGCGGCGTTGAAGGCGTTGATGCCGTCGCCTGCGCCGCCGGTTACATTACCCTTGGCAAGGACCGAAGTCGCGCCATTTCCGTTGTTTACTGCAATGATACCGAAGCCACCGGTACCGGTAGCATTGGTTGCATCAACCGACACCGCACCGCCAATAGCGGTGTTCGAAACCACAATGCCGTTCAAAGCACCAGTGACTGTGCCTTTTGACGTCACGCTCGTATCACCAGTACCGTTGTTGCGGGCAAATATGCCATCAACTCCGCCCGTGACATTATTCGCACTAACCGTCAGTGCGCCTGCGGTTGCAGCATTTGACGCGTAGATGCCATAAGTTGTACCGGTCACATCGCCTGACGCGCGAACCGACGTTGCACCATCGCCATTGTTCACCGCTACGACCCCAATGCCATTGGAACCGGTGACAGTGACCGCATCGACCAAAAGTGCACCGCCGGCAGTGGTGTTGAATACAGCGATACCGTTAGACGCACCGATGACAGTACCCTTTGACGTTACACTGGTGTCGCCATTGCCGCTATTGCTTGCCGAAATACCATTGCCGCCACCACCGGTGACATTGACCACATCGATGGTGAGGTTATCGGTATTTGCCGCGTTACTGGCAAGAATACCGGTTTGCGTGGTTCCGGTGACATCGCCCCTCGCCTTGATTGTGGTCGATGCAGGAGTACCAGCTGATCCGGTGCCATTATTTGTGACGACGATACCGAATTGTTCACCCTTAACCACATTGGCGTCAACCAGAATGTCAGTGCCCAAGGCGGTGTTGACGATAGAGATACCGTCTACGCCCTGACCGGTCACTGTGCCGTCAGCCTTTACCGAGGCCGCGCCTGCTCCATTATGGATAACACTTATACCAAAACCGGAACCCGTTACATTATTCGCACTGACCGTCAGTGCGCCAGCGGTGGCCGCGTTGTTTGCATAGATGCCGTCACCTGCGCCGCCGGTCACATCGCCCTTGGCCACGATCGAAGTCGCGCCATCGCCGTTGTTCACCGCGATAATTCCAAAACCAGCGGTGCCTGTGACATTGTTTGCGTCAACCGACACTGCACCGCCATTGGTGGTGTTTGAAATCACGATGCCGTTCAACGCACCTTTGACTGTTGTGGTAGTGCCTGAAGATTTCACGCTTGTGTCGCCATTGCCGGTGTTACGGGCAAATATGCCATCGAGGCCACCGGTCACATTGGCAACATCAATCAAGAGATTGTCGGTGTTCGTGCCGTTCAACGCAAAAATACCAGCCTGGTTGGTTCCGGTAACGTCGCCCTTTGCCTTGATGGTCGTCGATGCAGGCGTCGCCGCCGATCCGGTGCCGTTATTTGTGACGACGATACCAAACTCGTCCCCCTTCACAATATTGGCATCGACCAGAATATCGGTACCCTCGGCATCGTTGACGACCGAGATACCGTCGGTGTCCGTGCCGGTCACTGTGCCGGTCGACGTGACCGAAGTCGCGCCTGCACCATTGTTCACCGCGCTGATGCCCGAGTTGGAACCGGTCACATTTTTTACGCTGATGTTGAGCGCACCGGCCAGTTCATCATTGAGCGCATAAATACCGTCGCCTGCACCGCCGGTCACATCACCGGAGGCCAAAATCGTGGTAATACCCGCACCATAATTTGTCACCAGAAGGCCATAGCCGTCCAAGCCGGTCACATTGGCAACATCAACCGTCACCCCGTTACCGGCGTCGGTGTTGGCCGCAAATATCCCGTTGTTCCCGCCTGTTACCGTGCCGGTGGACTTCACATTGGTATAGCCACTGCCGTTGTTGATCGCGCCAATGCCGTCAAGCGCGCCCGTTACATTCACCGCCTCAATTTTGAGATTGGCAGAATTACCACCGCCGACCACCGCAATACCAAAGGCAGTTTCGCCCGTCACATTGCCCTTTGCTATCACAACCGTGTTACCGGAACCAATATTCGTCGCAAGGATGCCGGTCGTCTTGCCGGTGACCGCCGCAACGTCAATCGTCAGGTCATTCGCATCCAGAAGATTGAGCGCGTTGATGCCATCATCGGTACCGCCGTTGACCAGACCATCGGATGTAATGGTCGTGTCGCCGGTGCCAAAGTTGATCGTGTTGATCCCCTGATAGCCGCCACTGACATTTTTGACATTAACCGTCAGGTCGGTCTGCTCCGTCCCGTTGCGCGCCAATATGCCATAAGTGCCGCCGCTTACCGTACCCGATGACGACACCGTCGTCGAACCCACTTCCGCGCTATAGTTGAACGCGGTTACGCCGTTCACGCTGCCCGACACATCGGCAACGGTAATCGTCAGATCCTGGGCACTGCGGCCATTGGCTGCAAAGATACCGTCGCCGGCCTTGGCCGTGATAACACCGTCCGATGAAATGATGGTATCGCCCGCGCCATAATTGATCGCAAAGATACCGTTGCCGACCGCGCCGGCCACCGCAGGGTCACCCACGGTGATGTTCTTAGCAACAATGGTCAGGCCCTTTGCGGTGTCGTAATTATACGCCTCGATCCCGTCATTATTGGCCGTAATCGTGCCACTAACGGTGATCGTGGTAAAGCCGGACCCGCGGTTTTCCGCATCAATACCGTCCGCAGCCGCCTTCACATCAACCGCCGTCACCTCAAGATTGATCGCAGAGGAATCATTATAGGCGCTGATGCCGTCACTCGCCAGTGATTCCACCAATCCGGTCGAGACCACTTTGGTCGAGCCTGTGCCATAATTGGCGGCAAAAATACCTTGATAGGTCGTCCCCTTGGCATTTTTGGCCGTAACCGACACGTCCGTTCCGGTACCATAGACGCTGTTGAACGCAGCAATACCAACCTGTCCGCCAACAACATCGCCCCTGGCGATCACATCGGTTACGCCGCCGCCATTGTTGAACGCCAATATACCGACGCCGCCCACGCCGCCGGTCGCATTGTTGGCATCGATGAACAACCCGCCCAAGGAAGACACATCATTATACGCATTGATGCCGGTAACCCCGCCGGTCACCGTACCAGTGGAGGTGACGCGCGTTACGCCCGTGCCGTCATTGCCGACCAATATACCATTGGCCGCCGTGCCGGTGATATTGTTGACATTAATTGTCACGTCCGACCCGACATCGGTATTAAACGCGACAAGGCCATTGGCCCCGCCGGTGATTGTTCCGGTACCCGTTACCGTGGTCGTGCCGGTGCCGAGATTACGGGCCGAAATGCCGTTAAAGCCACCTGTCACATCGCCCGAGCTGACCGACAGATTGACCGTACCCAGACCGTTCGAAGCAAAAATACCGTTTAAATCCCCGCTCACCTTGCCTGAAGACACAAGCGTGGCCGATCCGCCCGCATCATTGACAAAGTTGACGCCGTTCACCGCGCCCTTCACCTCGCCGGTGCCGGTTACATTGACCGAGCCGGTCAAATCGCCGGTCGCGGCGCCCTTGGTCAGGTTCACCCCGTGCAAGCCGCCCTGCACCAGGCCGGTCACGGTCACATCAATAACACCATTACCTTCATTAACCGCATTGATCCCGTTGATCGCGCCGGTCACATTATTGGCATTGATCGTCACATTCTTCGCCGTCGCGCCATTGAACACTTCGACGCCATTGCCGGTCTTGCCCACAACTGTGCCGGTACTTTCTAGAAGAGTATTTCCCACACCTTGATTGTCGACAAAAATACCATCATCGCCGCCGGTTACGGAGGCAACATTTAAGGCCGCGCCTAAGGTTTTTTCACCATTGTACACAAAAATACCGTCGCCGTTGACGCCTTCCACTGCGCCGGCGATGACGAGCGTTGTCGAACCCGCACCGTAGTTTTGAGCATAAATACCGCTGTTCCCGCCCGTGATAGTCGGCACAGCGACGCCACCCACAACTTCCGACACTTTGGTCGAAGTGATGGTCAAGCCAGTTCCTGCCGTATCACCCGATGCGGCCGTGCCGCCTGTATTTTCCCCATTATAGGCCAGAATACCATTATAGAGGCCCGTGGCATAGCCAGCACCGCCAGCGACCACACCGCTAACCGTGATGTTCGTAATACCCCCTGCGCCTTGATTATCCACTTCGATCCCGTTAAGCGCGCCGGTTACATTATTGGCATTGACCGTCATATTCTTCGCGGTCGCACCATTGTACACATCAATGCCATTGCCGGTCGTGCCAACGACGGTGCCGGTGCCCGATACGATTGTGTTGCCCGTGCCCACATTGTTCGCGTCGATACCGTTCACACCGCCAGTGACATCACCGCCCGAAACAATGACGTCGGTTCCGACTGCACTGTTGATGGCAAAAATACCAGTGGTGCCGCCGCTAACCTTGCCGGTCGAAACCAGATTGATCGCACTCGCGCCATTGTTGTTGATAGCAGAAATGCCGTTAACTGTTCCCGTTACAGACCCACCATCTACAACCGTCACCACGCCGTTCACATCTGCTGTGTTCAATCCGTTGATGAAGCTTACACCGGTAACACCTGAAATGTCGCCATTCACCGTTACGCTTGCGGTCCCGCTGCCCAAGGACACGGCAGAAATAGCCGTCGTCGCTGCCGTGATATCACCGTTGAGAGTGAGCTTCGCATTCCCAGTGCCGCCATTCTCAAGATTTATAGCACTATTTGCTCCCGTGACATTACCGCCAACAGCCAGCGTCACTGTCGCATCAAGATTTGCATCCGTGTCGCCATTGGACAGGTTTATACCATGATCGCCGCCCGCGATGAGGCCGTTTACGGCGATGTTAGTCAATCCACTGCCGCCATTTAGAATGTTTATAGCATTTTCACCCGCAGACACATCCTTTACAGAAACCGAAACGCCCTGCGTATTCTCTCTGGCATCGACATAAACACCATTGAACGCGCCTGTAACCAACCCGGTCGAGGTAACCGTAGTCACGCCCGTGCCACCGTTGATTGCACGAATACCGATATTTGCGCCCGTGACATTGGCTACATCAATCGTAAGGTCGGTCGTGTTCGGGTTTGCGTTCAACGCATCAATGCCGATAGAGCCACCATCAGTTGCTGTGACATCTCCAGTCGCAGTGATCGATGTCTTGCCGCCACCCGCACCTCTATTCGAAACAACGATACCAAAATCGTCACCTGTAACGCTATTGGCCACAATCAAAAGATCGGTCGCGCTGGAGCCATTTAAGTTCGTGGCCGCAATGCCAGCGCCGGCGGTTGAGCTGACTGCACCACTTGCATTGATAACCGTCGAGCCCGCCCCACCATTCTGCACATTTATAGCATCACTAAAATTAGCCGTACCTGTCGCAGACACATCCTTTACAGAAACCGAAACGCCCTGCGTATTCTCTCTGGCATCGACATAAACACCATTGAACGCGCCTGTAACCAACCCGGTCGAGGTAACCGTAGTCACGCCCGTGCCACCGTTGATTGCACGAATACCGATATTTGCGCCCGTGACATTGGCTACATCAATCGTAAGGTCGGTCGTGTTCGGTCCATTCTGTGCATCAATGCCAACACCGGCTAAACCCGTAACCGCCTGCGTGGCAGTAATGGACGTAGCACCTTTTCCGCCATTATTTGCGAGGATGCCATTATTTGCGCCGATTGCAGCCGTAATGTCGATATTCAAATCCGTTGCATCAGGGCCATTTGTTGCTTCAACCGCTGCATTATCGCCGACGATGCCGACGCTCGCCTCAATATTCAGCGCCCCTGTCCCGTTGTTCACATGCTTCACGCTGTCGAACGGTGGCGGAGTATCAATCACCACATTCACATCCTGCGCCATCGCCTCCGAAGGCACCGCCATCGCGCCACCAAAGGCGAGTGCGGCGGCCATCGCGGCGACCGAAACAGACTGCAAATGACCGACTTGCGGCGCGTAGCTGGCGACCTGACCCTTCCATTTTGTCATGCGACCTCCGCGAAGCATGATGGAGGTGAAGCCGGCGCGCGCTTTTGATTCGATATTCATTTGCTTTTCTTTTCCTGACTTTGGCGTCGAAATGACACGGATTTTTGATAGTGATGCTATGGTTATTAAATAGCATAACTATGTATGTCAACTTGGCGCGTTTAGGAAATCACCGGCAAAGGGGCGCGTGGGTGGTTGTCTTTGATAGAAAGATGAATTTTTTGGGAGGTTCGGCGACCATGCGCCTTACTCCCCCTCCCGCTTGCGGGAGGGGCTGGGGGAGGGTGTGTCGGCGAGGCCCACAAGGCGGACCTGCGGCCCGCCCCCTCCCCTAACCCCTCCCGCAAGCGGGAGGGGGAAAGGCCCCTATTTTTCGTCCTAAGGAAAAAGGGAATAAGGAGGAAAGGGATTGGGTTCGCGCGAAGGCGCGAAGGCTTTATTCTAATTTCTCCGCGAACTCCGCGGAGAGAGTTTTAAAACACCGTCACCCTTGAGCCGAAGGCGTGCGGAGCACAATTTATTTCACCTCCGGTGACTGCGTTTCAGGGTCTTATTTTTCAACGTCGAAGTACTAAGACCCTGAAACAAGTTCAGGGTGACGGGGTTGGGGGTTCAGGTTAACGGGGGATTGGGGAATTGGGGTTCAGGGTGACGGGGTGGGTGCGGGTTTAGTAGATTTCTCCCTCCCCGTAGTCGGGAGGGTATTTTGGCCCTCAGCCGTATTTCCGCAAATCTTGCCGCTCGACCCAATGGGCGTGGGTGCCGCTTGATATCTTATGCGGCAAAGCGATGCGGCAGACGGGGCCTTCGGAAAACCGTTTGCAGTCGATCAGGATACATTCCGACGTGCCGCGGTTTTCGTCGATCACGAAACTGACCAGATAACCGTCATCCTCTTGCTTGGCATTGGTGCGCGGGGCGAAGGGGGCTTCGCTGCCGTAACGCCCTTCGTCCAGCATCACCTGTTCGGATGCACCGGTTTCCAGATCATGCTTCACAAAACCATTGAAGAGGAACCAGCCCGGCTTCGACGTGGTGCTATAGGCATAGCGGTATGGAAGGCCCAGATAGCGCTGGTTCATCATGCCGAATTCGAGGATGCGGTCATCAAGCCGTTCCTCTTTCGTGGTCCCGTCCGCCAGATTGAAACGCCAGCGGTGCAGCTTGGGTTTGAAGCTATGCTCATCCACATAGGCCATCATATGGGCATATTCGCCCGCGCTTTCGATGGGCGGCGGATAGGGGTCTTCTTCGAAATAGCCGTCGAGGATGACTTCGTCGCCCTCTTCATAGGCGTTGATGAAATGCAGGACGAATGTGGGGTCGGCTTCGAACCAGCGAATGTCTTCGGGCTGGCCATAGCGCGGGATCAGCGCAAAGCGGGACGGCAGTCCGTCATGCAGGCGCGTGACGTGCACATCGCGCTTCAACAATTCTTCGTCCCAGAACAGCGGGAAGTCGCACAGGATCGACCAGTTCGGTGTGAACATCATATCGTGCGGAAGGCGCGGTCCCGGCAATGGAACAGGAACATAATGCGCCAGCTTTCCATCAGGACCGACGACGCCATAATGCATATAGGGCGCATGTTTCGAATAGTTGAAGAACAGCAATTCGCCCGTGCGCTCATCCACCTTGGGATGGGCCGATATGCCATCGAGCGGAACCCAGGATGCGACACCCGACTGGTCCAGCGTTTCGGGGTCGAGAACATACCCCTCCCCACATTGGTAGAAGGTCGACACGGCCTTTCCTGCATGGACGATGATGTCGGTGCTGGATGAATCCTTGAGCCCGCCATGCGCCCCAAAGCCGGGGCGCTTGGATGTGCCGGTGCGGTCCATCAGCCCACCCCAAAGCGAGCCGCCTGCGTCCTGCTCCGCCGCGAAGCAGCGGGTGCGGACGAAACGGTTGCGGTAACTTGCCTTGCCGCCCGAAAAATCGATCTGGTGGATCATGCCATCACCATCAAAGGGGTGATAACGGCCGAGTGGCTGATGCAACTGGTTTTCGGTGTTGCGTAAATAGATGCCGCCAATATCGTCCGGAATGGCCCCTTCGATCACGTCGAGGTCGAACGCGGTCACCTCCTCATGCTGCGGGGTCCATGCCCCGTTCAGATAAGGGTGGTTGCTGGGCTGCAGCGTGGCGTTGATGGGCGGCAATTTTTCGACGAGCATAGGGCTAGCCTAGGTCAAAAGTCACCCCTTGTGCAAGCGGCAGTTCGTTTGAATAATTGATCGTGTTGGTGGCCCGGCGCATATAGGCTTTCCAAGCGTCCGACCCGGACTCGCGCCCGCCGCCAGTTTCCTTTTCACCGCCGAAGGCACCGCCAATTTCCGCGCCCGATGTGCCGATGTTGACATTGGCAATGCCGCAGTCACTGCCCGCAGCAGACAGGAAGCGTTCGCATTCGCGCACATCGGTCGAGAAAATCGCAGAGGACAGGCCCGCGCCGACGGCATTTTGCAAGGCGATTGCCGCGTCCAGATCGGTGTAGCGCATCACGTAGAGGATAGGCGCGAATGTTTCGCGCAGCACCGGGCCCTCCTGTGCGGTCATCTCCACAACCGCCGGGCGAACATAGACACCCGGCCCCGGCAGGCGTTCCCCGCCGGATATGATGCCGCCGAGCGCTCGTGCTTCCTCTAATGCCTGTTGCATCCCGGTAAAGGCTGCCTCGTCAATCAACGGTCCGGCAAGATGTGCGCTGTCCAGCGGGTCGCCAATCGGCATTGAAGCCGCAGCCGCCTTCAGCGCGGGGACGACGCTATCGTAAAGGCTGTCATGCACAAAGAGCCGCCGCAAACTGGTGCAGCGCTGTCCCGTTGTGCCAAAGGCCGAAAACAGCACACCGCGCAGGGCAAGCGCCACATCGGCCTTGTCGCTGATGATTGCGGCGTTGTTGCCGCCGAGTTCGAGGATGGACCGGGCAAAGCGGCCGGCTGCCACCTGCCCCACACTGCGTCCCATTGCCGTGCTGCCTGTCGCGGAAATGAGCGCGATGCGCGGGTCGGCGACAAGCATGGCCCCGACATCGCGTCCGCCCTGCACCACTTGGGAAAGATGCTCCGGCGCATCGCCAAAGGCGCGCACGGCTTGTTCAAAAATGGCCTGAACGGCGACAGCGGTCAGCGGGGTTTTTTCCGACGGTTTCCAGATAACGCTATTGCCGCAGACCAGTGCGAGAGCGGCATTCCATGCCCAGACCGCAACGGGGAAGTTGAACGCCGAGATAACGAGCGTCGGTCCAAGCGGATGCCATTGCTCCATCATCCGGTGGCCGGGACGTTCGCTGGCGATGGTCAGCCCATGCAACTGCCGCGAAAGACCGACGGCGAAGTCGCAAATGTCGATCATCTCCTGCACTTCGCCCAGGCCTTCGGACAGGGGCTTGCCGCAATCGATGGTGACAAGGCGCGCAAGGCTGTCCTTATGGTCGCGCAACGCATTGCCGAAAAGGCGTACCAATTCGCCCCGGCGCGGCGCGGGTACCGTGCGCCATTCGAGGAAAACGTCGTGCGACGCGGCGATAGAGGATTCAATGTCGGCTGACGAGGCAGTCGGCACAGAGCCGATCTGGCTGCCGTCTATTGGGGTGTGGACGGCAAGGTCACCACATACTGACACGCCCAGGCGTTTCAGCAATCCTTCAACTTCCTTCTTTACCAATGTCACACCCGTTCTCACCTTCGTCACCCTGAACTTGTTTCAGGGTCTTAGTTCGATGCCAAGCAAAAAAGTAAGATGCTGAAACAAGTTCAGCATGACGGCGCTAAGTGGAACTTGTCTAGTGATTTGGAAAAGTCTAGCGAACAGCCGACGAAATGGAGAATATATATGGTCGAAATGGCAGCTTTTAACTGGTCCGATCCGTTCAATCTCGACGCACAGTTGACCGAGGACGAACGGATGATCCGCGACACGGCCCACGCCTTTGCCCAAAATGAGTTACAACCGCGTGTGATCGAAGCCTATCGCAGCGAGCGCGATGCGCCCGAATTGTTTCCCCTGATGGGTCAAACCGGCCTTCTCGGCGCGACAATTCCGGAAGAATATGGCGGCGTTGGCGCATCCTATGTCGCCTATGGCCTGATCGCGCGCGAAATCGAGCGCGTCGATTCAGGCTATCGGTCGATGGCTTCGGTGCAGTCCTCGCTCGTGATGCACCCTATCTACGCATATGGCTCCGAAGAACAGCGCCGCAAATATCTTCCGGGTCTGGCAGCGGGCACGCTGATCGGCTGCTTTGGCCTGACCGAACCCGATGCAGGTTCCGACCCTGCCGGGATGCGTACTTTCGCCAAAAAGGTGGATGGCGGCTATGTGCTGAACGGCACGAAGACATGGATTTCCAACGCACCGTTCGCAGATGTGTTCGTCGTCTGGGCAAAGTCCGAAGCGCATGGCGGCGGTATTCGCGGCTTTGTGCTGGAAAAGGGAATGAAGGGCCTGTCCGCACCCAAGATCGAAGGCAAGCTCTCGCTGCGTGCGTCGACCACCGGCATGATTGTCATGGACAATGTTGAAATCGGCGAAGATGCCCTGCTCCCCGAAGTACAGGGTTTGAAGGGACCTTTTGGCTGCCTGAACCGCGCCCGTTACGGGATCAGCTGGGGGGCGCTGGGTGCTGCCGAGTTTTGCATGCACGCCGCGCGGCAATATGGCCTTGACCGGCACCAGTTCGGCAAACCGCTTGCCGCTAACCAGCTGTACCAGAAGAAGCTGGCGGATATGATGACCGATATCGCGCTTGGCTTGCAGGCCAGCCTGCGCGTCGGCCGTCTCATGGACGAAGGCCAGTTTGCGCCGGACATGATCTCCATCGTCAAGCGCAACAATGTCGGCAAAGCGCTCGACGTTGCGCGTGCCGCGCGGGATATGCATGGCGGCAACGGGATCAGCGACGAATATCAGGTCATGCGCCACATGGTGAACCTCGAAACGGTCAACACCTATGAAGGGGCACATGACGTCCATGCGCTGATATTGGGCCGCGCCATCACGGGTATTGCGGCTTTTTGAATAAAATAAGGACCGCTGGCATATTGTGCGAGCGGTCCGAGGCAGAGGCTATCGAGCCTGCTAGGGAGGAAAGCGTATCTGAAAAGATACATGTCCTAGCTAAGAATAAATGGTAAATATCTGTTTAACGCTATCGCGGTAATTTGGGTCAGGACCTAGCACGCTCCTGTGTAACGACCCTCTACCGCAAATGAAAAGGGCGAATTGTTGCGAATGCCTTGTGACTGGATATGGATCAACTTGCCTGATTCCTTGCGGATCGTCGTCAGTCCCTGCCCCGCGCCCTTGCAACTATAGCTGACGGTTACCGCAGTCGGGCTTGAGCGGACGACATAATGTTCACACAGGGCCGTTCCGTGCTGAATCTGCGTCAGCTTTATGGGGTCGCCCACGCAAATCTGATTGACCGATGCGCCTGAAGGTCCGCCGCCTACTGCGCGCAATTGCCACATTCCGCGATCAATGGATTGCAAAAGCGACAGGTCGCCCCCTTGCGCCCATGCCATCGCAGCCGTTCCGGCGCATAGCAATAAAACGCCGGTCATGGCCTTATAAACAATATTCATTTTCATAAGCTTCTTTAACGTAAACCCTAGACAGTTATAGCGAAGCGGCCCCGTTATTGCCTGCGTAATAGCAGAAGTTGTTACAAATAGCACGATAGAATGTGGTATATGAACGATGAATGACTGATATTTTGCGACAAAGGTCGCATTTCAGTTATTGAAGCTTGTCAGACTGACCGGAAAGCGGCGTGAACAAAACTCGCAATCGACAACGATATCACCTGATTCATCCGCCATTTCAGCCCGGTCCTCAGCGGGAAATTTTGCAATAACGTCTCTGATATGCACCGGGTCGCAGCGACACCCTTTAGTCAGTATACCAGCCTGTTCAACCCGAACCTCATCCTCTTCATGGAATAGACGCCAGACGATTTCCTCCAGCGGAAGTGCGGGGTCAGCCAATTCTTCGGGCAATACCGTAAAGGCAAGCATTCCGACATGTTCCCATTCGGGATGGTCGAGCCGCACGTGCAAACGCTCCCGCCCTTCTTCGCCTTCGGGCAGGTGCTGAACCAATATGCCGCCTGCGACACAACGACCGTCAACATGGTCGACCGCAGTGCGGATGAATGTCGGGATCTGTTCGGATTGCACAAAATAATTTTGCGCGGCCTCTGACAAGCAAGAGCCTTCCAGCGGCACGATCCCCTGATATCGCCCGCCACCTTCTGATGCAGGCCTGACGCGGTCGAAAGTGATGGCAAGATAGCCTGTTCCGAAAATTCCGAATAACGTCGAATCTGAAGGCAAAGCGGCGACGGTGTCAGCATCAAATTGGGCATATCCCCGCAATGCGCCGTCTTTATAGTCACATACCAAAAGGCGAATGGCACCCTTTTCGGTGTGCACCTGCATCGTCAATTGGCTGCCCTGATCTTTGAGCGATGCCCCAAGCATCGCTGTCAGGACCAAGGCTTCGGCCAGAGTTTTCTCGATCAACGGCGGATAGGCATGAGCTGCCAATATCTCGTTCAAGACAGCATCCAACCGCACCAATCGTCCGCGCGCATCTCGCACGGGGATGGAAAAGCGCAAAGGCTGGTCACCAAAGGTTTCGGGTTGGGATGCCATCAACGCGCAACACTTTCCTGCATTTTCATGCCAATAATCCAAAGCACCAAAGCAGAATGGATTTCTGGCCATGCAGCCGGTTTTCTGCCTCGTCCCAAATGATCGACTGCGGTCCATCCAAAACGGCGTCGGTCACTTCTTCGCCCCGGTGCGCCGGAAGGCAATGTAGAAACTTGGCATCCGGCTTTGCACCCGCCATCAACCGTTCGTTGACCTGATAAGGCATCATGGCGGCGATCTTATCATGGGCATGGTCCTGCCCCATCGACACCCAGGTGTCCGTGACCACAACATCCGCGCCAGCCACGGCCTCTGCCGCGTCGCGGGTCAGCGTGATCGTCGCGCCGGCAGCCTGCGCCGCTGTAATGAACAGGCTGTCGCTTTCATAACCCTGCGGTACGGCAATCCGGACGTTGAATTTGAAAATTCCCGCCGCCTCGACAATCGAGTTCAGCACATTATTCCCGTCGCCCAACCAGGCCACTTCCAGTCCTGGCAAAGCCTTGCCTTGTTCGGCTATGGTCAGCAAATCCGCCACAATCTGGCAGGGATGCGACAGGTTGGTGAGACCGTTGATAACCGGAACGCTGGCATATTTCGCCAGTTCCTCAATCTTCGCATGGTCGTCAGTGCGGATCATGATGGCGTCGACATAACGTGACAGCACCCGGGCCGTATCGGCAATACTCTCGCCCCGTCCGAGCTGCATCTGGCCGGACGCCATGAAAATACTGTCCCCGCCCAGTTGCTTCATCGCCATTTCAAACGATGTGCGTGTTCGGGTCGAATTTTTCTCGAAGATCATGCCCAGCGTATGCCCCGCCAGCGGCGCATCGCTATCGGCCTTGCCCTTGGTCCAGCCGGTCCGAACGGCTTTTCTATCCATGGCATCGGCAAGCATTACCGCAATGGCATCCCCCCCTGCATCCGACAGGTTCAGGAAATGTCGCGTCATGCAGCCGCCGGCATCTGATAGCTCGCGGCCCCTGCCGACAGTTTTTCCATGAATGTCGTGATGTGGCTGTCGTCAATGTTCAGCGGCGGCAATACGCGGAATGTATTGTCCCCTGCTGCCACCGTCAGCAAGCCATGATTGTCGCGCAAATGGGCCACAAATGCCCGCGCTTCATGCGTCATCATAACGCCGAGCATCAGGCCCTTGCCCCGCACGCCGATGAAAAGATCGGGATAATTGCCGATAAACTGTTCCAATGCCGCGCGCAGCTTGTCACCTGTCGACCGCACTTGCGCCAGAAACTCTTCATTCGCCACGACATCCCAGACCGCCTGACACGCGGCCATCGCAAAAGGATTGCCGCCATAGGTCGACCCATGCGTACCCACAACCATACCGCGCGCCGCTTTTTCGGTGGCAAGGCACGCGCCCACGGGGAATCCGCCGCCCAAGCCTTTGGCACTCGCCATGATATCGGGTTCGATGCCATATTGTTCATAGCAATAGAGCGTGCCGGACCGCGCCACACCGCACTGCACTTCGTCAAGGATGAGCATCAGGCCATGTTCGTCGGCCAGCGCGCGCAGACCCTTCATAAAGGCATCCGAAGCAGGGCGCACACCGCCCTCACCCTGAATGGGTTCGACCAGAAACGCCGCGGTCTTCGGACCGATTGCGGCCTTTGCACCTTCAAGGTCGTCGAAGTCGACATATTTGAAACCTTCGAGCAGCGGCAGGAAGCCCTTGTGCATTTTTTCCTGATTGCTCGCCGAAATCGTCGCCATCGTGCGGCCGTGAAAGGCATTTTTGAAGGTGATGATTTCGTACCGGTCGCTGCCCTGGCTCTGGTGGTAGGCGCGGGCGGTTTTGATCGAACATTCGACAGCTTCCGCGCCCGAATTGGTGAAAAATACCGTATCGGCAAAGGTCGTGTCAACCAACCGTTGGGCGAAGGCCTCGCCCTGCGGGCTGCCATATAGGTTGGACACGTGCATCAGCGTTGCCGCCTGATCCTGTATCGCCTTGGTCAGATGCGGATGGCCATGGCCGAGAAGGTTCACCGCGATACCCGCAGCAAAATCCAGAGCGCGGCTGCCATCTTCGGAAATCAGCCAAGCGCCCTCGCCACGTACCGGCCGGAACCCACACCGCGGATAGACTGGCATTAAAGGCGTAATCGACATGGCTATTTCCTTCCCATAGGACCAAAAGGCAAAAAGCGGCCCCACGGGACCGCTTGCTTCTAAAGAGCCGCTATAAACCTGCAAAAAGGGCAAATCAACCCACAGGCTGGACTCACATTACCCCAGAAGCGTGTTGATCGTGATCTGGTTGGTAAGGGTGCGATGAATCGGGCATTTTTCGGCAATTTCGATCAACTTCGCCCGTTGATCTTCATCCAAAGGCCCCTCCAGTCGGACGATCCGGTCGATCATATCAACCGGCTTGCCGTCATTTTCACCGGGCCGTTCTTCCTTGGAATGCTCGAGCATGACATGCACTTTCTCCAGCGGCCATCCTTTGCGCGCCGCATACATTTCCAGCGTGATCGAGGTACAGGCACCCAGCGCCGACAGCAGCAATTCATATGGTGTCGGACCATTGTCCGTTCCCCCCATTTCAACCGGCTCACCGGCGGCCCATTCATGCAGCCTGGCCTTGATAAGCTGAGCATATTTTCCATCAGCGCTTTCAACTATGGCATTGGGATTTTCGGTCATATTTCCTTGTCCTTCTCACGCTTCGCAGCCGCAATCCGGCGGCGAAGATAACCAAAGAGCAGCAGATGAAACGCCAGCGAGAGCAGGACAATGATAGCTATGATTTTAGCAGCGCTCATAATCTAGGGTCAGGACCACTTAAATGCACTTGCGCGGTTTGAGGCCATTTTACACAGGGCAAGGAAGGAAGCCGCAGGGATATAGATACATCTCAAGGCTTTCTGACGCAGCGATGGGCAAAATGGGTCAAATCCTTCGGACGTCAAAATGGCTTTGATATCGAACCAAAATACGCTTGCAGGCAGAGTGACTGTCTGACGGCGCGCATTTTGGTCCGATATCTTCGCCATTTTGACGCCTCGCAAGTGGTTTTAAGTGGTCCTGACCCTAAGTATAACGCCGCATATTGAGACCGCAATGTCGTGCAACTAGGATGGGGACCTAGTTCAGACCCGAATTCAGCGATATGTGGGGCGGGCATTCGGCAATATCGGCGTGATCAGCTTGGCGTCCGCACAAGGCACTGGCCATAAAATGGTTCATGTCCCGGTGATGCGCTTCGTCCGCCCGAATGATCAGGATCACGTCACGCAAGGTCGTGCCTTCCGGCAAGTTCCAGTATCGGAGCGCTACGGCAGGTGCAGGCGGATTGGTATGTCGGCCAGAATCAATTTCTTCGAGGTAGAGCGTGTAGCTCAAGACAGCCTCTTCCTCGAAATAGCCCACCAGACGGTGCGCCGTGCGATCGGAAATCAGATACAGAAAGAAAAAGCCGACATAGAAAAACCATTGCACGGTTAATATGATCATCCGCTCGAACCAGGACGGTTGGGCAATCTCGATGAAGGTCATCAAATGCATCCGCTCATTTTCGGCCTCGTCCATCAGGGTCCGGATCCATCCGTTGTCATCCTGCATCAACCGCAATGCACGCAGATGGGTCAATGTAGCACCGACCATTCCTGGCACTGCGGCAACAGTCTCCAGAACGATGGCGCGATTTCCATAGCGCTTGGCAAAGAAGGTGTCCGCACCCCAGCGCAACAGTTTCGTCACGCCGAGCGCGAAACGGTCGGATAGGCCTTGTGCTTGATAGTGGCTGGAAGGTCTCTCAATTATATTTGTCATGGTGATTTCCCTAGTGGAATGGACCGACAAAGCGCCATATTACATCACAGAGCAAATTGAATTCGAACGCAGCAAATTTACTTTTTTGCAACTGCGGCCCATGGGCCCGACAATATGTTTTATTCCGGCTGCGCGTCCGGCACCGCAATTGCCCGCTTCAACGCCGCGCTAGGCAGATTGAGCGCGCGCAGCATGGCCCAAATCTCCTCGCGGGCATTAGGCTGGGCTTTCCCGAGATCCGGTAGCGTATCCAGATCGAACAAGGTCAGCCCAAGGGGAAACAGCTCGCGATAGGTGACGCGCTCACGTAGGCCCGGCACGATCCGGAAGCCCGCAGCAGGCGCAATCTTGTCCAGCGCGTCGCGCACCTTGCGTTCATTATTGGTGGCAAGGCTACGCGACCGGTTCTGCATCACGACCCAGTCAAGGGCCGTGGCGCGCAGCGCAATGCCAGGGTCCTTGAGATGTTCGACCAGCCTTGCGAAATTGCCAAGGGTTTTGAAATCGCCCGTGCGCGGGTCGATATGGCCGAGCATGTCGAGGTCGATGAAACTGTCGTTCACCGGCGTCACGATTGTATCGGCCATGAAGATGGCTTTTCGCGCAATGGGCGAGTCATGTCCGCCGACGTCGATCACGATGAAACTGTTGTGAATGCGCGCCATACGGAGCTTTTCAGCCAACTCATTCTCGTTCTGCTGCGCGAGCATGATCTGTTCGGGGCCGGGAAGCTTCACACCATATTCGCGCTCACTCTCCTGCCGTGCCCACAAGGCGCGGTGCAACGTGAGTTGGCGCAGATCGACATCGAGCGCGGCCACCCGCTCGCCCGCATTACACAGCGCGATGCAGGTATGGAAAGCCGATGTCGATTTGCCGACCCCGCCCTTTTCATTGGCAAAAACAATGATATGCCCCTTGGGAGTGGACACCGGATATTTCATCCATGACGGCTGTACCGGTTCGGACGGGATCGCGAAATTCTCGAAATCCGGCATCGTCGCCACCGGTGGCGGCGGCCAAGGCTGCGCGGGTGCAGACGACGGCAATGCCGACCCCGCCTTTCGCCGTTTGAAGCGATCAAATAATCCCAACTGGCCTTGCCTCCGATTGCGCCGGTGATGGCCCAAGGTGGCTGGGGTTTCAAGGGGTTTGGCCGATAGAGGGTTAAAGTCGGGTCTTACCGATCAGTTCTAGAACGCGGCCCCATCAAATTTCAAACAATGTTGCCACCCTTGCAAGTACATCTTCCAGTTGCGCCTCAGGCAAACTGTCTACCTTGCGACCGCCTCTTTCGGCGATATCCAACACGCGAGGCTGATCGCACCGCACGACTCCAGTGGTCTTGATACCGCTAATTTCGACGGCGAAACCGAGACGGCGCGCAAAGTCACCGCCGTTTGTAATAGGCAGAACAACCGGCAACTGGGTTGCAGCATTGAACTCGGTCGGCGACACAATCAGAACGGGACGATGCCCCTGTTGCTCTCGGCCTAGTGTCGGATTGAGCGAAACCATAAAAATGTCGCCGCGATTCACATCAATTCCTTGCCCACGGCAGCCGCATCAAGCCACTCACGATCATCGGAAATAGCAGCGGCGGTATAATCCGACGCTGCAAGCAATTCCGCCATGGTGTAGTGCGGCTTTGGTGACGCCTCGACCACCAAGCGATCACCGTCTACAGCTAAGCCGACAGACGCACCCGGTTTTAAATGGAGAAGATCGAGCAATGCAGGCGGTACAGCCAACATGACCGATCCGCCAACCTTGCGAAGATTTGTGATGTGCATATCGAACCCTTATTGAGTTATATTTTTATATAACATCTTACTTTGATACCGTCAATTAGACAGATAGACTCTACTCCACCGTCACCGATTTCGCCAAATTCCTTGGCTGGTCGACATCGGTGCCCTTGGCGCAGGCGACGTGGTAGGCGAGGAGTTGCACCGGCACCGCATAGACCAACGGCGCAATCAGCGGATGGACTGACGGCATTTCGATGGTGGCAAGGCAGCCTTCGCCGGCTTCCTCAATCCCTTCGGCGTCGGAGATCAGCACAACCTTGCCGCCGCGGGCGCGGACTTCTTGCATGTTGCTGACGGTTTTTTCAAACAGCGGGCCCGACGGGGCGAGGACGATGACCGGTACGGCTTCGTCGATGAGCGCGATGGGGCCGTGCTTCATTTCGCCCGATGCGTAACCTTCGGCGTGGATGTAGCTGATTTCCTTGAGTTTCAGCGCACCCTCCATCGCCAACGGATAGTCGGGGCCACGGCCAAGATAGAGCACATCGCGCGCAGGTGCGATGAGATGCGCCATCGCTGCAATATCCTCATCATGGGCGAGCGCGGCATTGAGCGCGGCGGGTGCCTCGATCAGGTGGCGGACGATTTCGCGTTCTTGTTCCGCCGACAGCTTGCCTTTCACCAGCGCCAGATGCGCGGCCAGCGCGGCGAGAACGGCGAGCTGGCACGTGAAGGCCTTGGTCGACGCCACGCCGATTTCGGGGCCAGCGTGGGTCGGCAATAACAGGTCGGCTTCGCGCGCCATGCTTGATGTGGGCACGTTGACGACCACCGCAATGGTCTGCCCATGTTCCTTGCAATGGCGCAGCGCCGCGAGTGTGTCAGCGGTCTCGCCCGATTGGGATATGAACAGCGCCAGACCGCCTTCTTCCAACACGGGATCGCGATAACGGAATTCAGATGCGACATCGATGTCGACGGGAACGCGGGCAAAGGTTTCGAACCAATATTTGGCGACCATGCCTGCATAATAGCTGGTACCGCAGGCGACGATGGTGATGCGCTTTACCCCCGCAAGATCGAAATCCATTTGCGGTAGGGCGACCGTCTGTTCGAGCGGACGGATGTAGCTGGAAAGAGTCTGGGCGACCACGGTGGGCTGCTCAAAAATCTCCTTCTGCATATAATGGCGGTAATTGCCCTTTTCGATCGAGGCCGCAGACACGCCTGAAGTGGTGATTTCGCGTTCGACGGGATTATTGTCCTTGTCGAAAATCTGCGCGCCTTCGCGGGCGATGACGACCCAGTCGCCTTCCTCCAGATAGGCAATCTGCTGCGTTAACGGCGCGAGCGCCAGCGCATCGGACCCCAGATAGGTTTCCCCGTCGCCATAGCCCACGACCAGCGGGCTGCCGAGACGCGCGCCTATGAGGAAATCGGGGAATTGCCGAAAGGCGATGGCCAACGCGAACGCACCGCGCAAACGCGGGAGCACAGTCTTTACTGCATCCGCGGGAGAATGCCCGGCCTCGACCTGTTCGGACACCAGATGCGCGACCACCTCGGTATCGGTTTCGCTTTCAAAAGTCCGGCCGCGGGCGGTCAGTTCATCGCGTAACTGCTTGAAATTTTCGATGATGCCATTGTGGACCAGGGCCACTTCCTGCGTCGCGTGCGGGTGGGCGTTGCTGGTGGTCGGCGCGCCATGCGTGGCCCAGCGGGTGTGGGCGATACCGATATTGCCCGGCGCATCGTCGGATTTCAGGACCTGCACCAGATTGGCCAATTTGCCCTCGGCGCGGCGGCGGACCAGTTGTCCGTCATGCACGGTGCAGACACCGGCGGAGTCATATCCGCGATACTCCATCCGCTTCAGCCCATCGACCAGACGGTCAGAAACTGCTTCTTTACCTACAATGCCAATAATGCCGCACATTAAAGTTCATCCAATTTATAAGGGATACGAATGCCGGGCATCTCTGCCGGAAAATCTTTAGTATTTCGTGTGACCAGCACGCGCCCACGAAGCATTGCCGTCGCGAGGATCACCGCGTCAGGGGATTTCAGACGCGTCCGTTCTCGGCGAAGCGCGGCTGCCCGTTCAGCAATTTCCGAGTCAACCTCATCAATGCCAAAGCCGGACAGAAGCATCTCGGCGCGCCGCAATCCTTCGCCTTCGCCTTTGGACATGACTTCAATCCAGACCATCCGGCTCACCCAGACTCGCCCCCGCTGAACCGCACGCTCCAGTTCCGCACGTCCCTTTGGGATGCCGCGTAACGTGTCGATCAATATGTTGCTGTCAAACGTAAAGCCACTCACTTGAAAGCGCGCTTCTTTTTTACATGCTCCGGCTTGTCCGCGAAGATGTCCGATGCCTCGTCCGACGCCAAATATCCATCGCCCGGCTTTTTCCCGTGTTTGGCTTGCCAGGCTTTATGAAACTCAAATTCGCGGTCATCATCTTCATCGAAAAGATCAGGGAATTCGGCGCGAACTTCGGCGTAGTCGACATCCCAAGGGCGTGTCCACGACGCACGTTCACGCCGTTGCCATTCCACCGCATCGCCGATATCCGTGCGGTCTTTCCAAGCACCAAAGCCGGCTTCAATCCAATCGAGCGGCGATTGCGGCTTATATGCCGCCACCGCCTCCCGCAAAACAGCAGCACGCGACTTGCCCTGCTCGGCCGCTATTTGGTCGAGCCATTTGATATCCTCATCGGGCAGATCAGCAAGAATGCGAGTCATGATATACTGATATCATATCATGATATCATGTCAAGCCGGTAGATGTCTCCGCATCTTTTCCTTCAGAATTTTAATCAAGGCATCATCCATAAATTCATACTCGTCCGCTATGTCCAAAACCACGATCCGTTTCGATTTTAATGCCGATTTGAACCGCTGCTGCACCTTGTTGCGATGCTGCTTCTCCATGACGACGATGATATCAGCCCACTCGACTTGTTCGGCATCGAGCGGATTCTCTGAGTCATGGTTCGTGCCAGCCGAACTGACCTCTATGTCGTCCCTTACGGAAAATATCTGTTCGGCGGTCGGGCTTCTGAGCTTGTTCTGGCTACAGACAAATAAAAACCGCTTCATAATCGACGCCTACTGCAGCGGCCTTCACCCCGGCAGTGCATAATCCAGCACGTAGGAGTGCGCGCCTTTTTCGATTATGATGTCCAGAGTCCCGCTGATCCCGGTGAGGCCTTCGGTTCCGGAGTCGGGCACGATTTCGATACGCAAATGCTGCTGCCCGCGGTTCATGGTGCCGAAGTGCTGCAGGGCGAAGCTGCCTTTTTTGCTGTCTAAGGTGCCCGTGACGCGCTCCATCGCGACATAGCCTGCTGACCCTTCGGTCGGCGTACGGACGGCGATCATTTGGCCGATGCTGCTCGCTTCCAGATCGCCATAGTACGTCTTGTCCAGCGTCATGCGGCCTACATCGGCGGTGTCGTCGGCTTGCGGCGCCATTCTGACATCGAATGTGCCCTTGGCCTGATGCTGCGACATATGCTGTTCCTCTCGATCCGTGGGGGCTACCCCGGCGGCGGGGGCCGAGAGCAATGCTAGGGCCAGAAATGTCCCGCGCAAAGGCTTCACTTCTTCTCCGCCTTCTTTTTCCGCATCGCATCGTGGAACCGGTCCGCCCAGCCGGGCTTCACCAATTGTTCGGCGCGCACCATGCGTAGGTCGCCATCGGCGACGTCGCGGCTGACCGCGCTTCCCGCAGCAACAATCGCGTCGCGACCAATCTTAACCGGCGCGATCAGCGCGCTGTTGCTGCCAATGAAGGCACCTTCGCCGATGACTGTCTGATATTTGAAATAGCCGTCATAGTTGCAGGTGATGGTGCCAGCGCCAATATTCACTTTTGCTCCAACATCGGCATCACCGATATAGCTGAGATGATTGGCCTTCGCGCCTGCGCCAAAACGCGCCTTTTTAACTTCGACAAAATTGCCTATCTTGGCTTTTTCCTCAAGTAAGGTGCCGGGGCGGAGCCTTGCAAAGGGACCGACTTCGCAACCCGAACCGATGGTCGCGCCCTCAATATGGCAGTTGGCGCGGATTTTTACATTGTCGGCGACCGTCACGCCGGGACCGAAAAAGACATTGGGCTCAATCAGCACATCGCGGCCCAGCTTGGTATCCCAGGAAAACCAGACCGTCTCGGGTGCGATCAGGCTCGCGCCATCCACCATCGCCTGCACACGCCGCCGTGCCTGCCACTCGCCCTCCATCGCGGCGAGCTCACCCCGACTGTTGATGCCGGTCACATCATAGGGGTCGGTCTTGACGACATAGCAATGCCGCCCGTCCTGCGTGGCGATGTTGACGATATCGACCAGATAATATTCACCCGCCGCATTCTCGTTGCCGACGCGCGCCAGCAGCGGGAACAGGTCTTTTGCCTTCACCGCCATCAGGCCGCTGTTGCACAGCTTTGTTGCCCGCTGCGCTTCGGTCGCATCCTTGTGCTCGACCATCCATTCAATCCGGTCGTTCTGCGTGACGATCCGGCCATAGGCTTGCGTATCTTCCGGTTCGAAGCCCAGAACGACGACGGCGGGATTGTCGTCGGCGTTCAGCCGGTCAATCATCGTCTGCATCGTCGATGTGGGGACAAAGGGCACATCGCCATAGAGAATCAGGACGTCGCCTTCGAAACCGGCCAATGCCGCTTCGGCCTGCTGGACCGCATGGCCGGTGCCATGTTGCGGTTCCTGCACGGCCAGTTCTGCCGATCCTGCCAGCGCAGCTTCCAACTGTTCTTTGCCGCTGCCGACCACCACGACCTTCTTCGCCGGATTCAATGCGTCGACCGCGTCCATAAGGTGCATCAGCATGGGGCGGCCCGCGATCGGGTGCAGCACCTTGTGCAGGTCGGATTTCATGCGGGTGCCTTTGCCCGCGGCGAGAATGATGGCGGCGATCTGTGTCATGCGCCGCCTCATGCCAGCAAATTGTTGCGGTTTCCAGAACAACGCTCCATTCACCTGAACATATTCAATCCCGTTCGTATCGAGCGAAGTCGAGATACCAATAAGTTAGGCGCCCAGCCGCAGTATCTCGACAACGCTCGACACGAACGGAATAAGGAGATTAGGTTTGAGTTTTCCTTTCGACATTATCGGCTTCGATCTCGACGGCACGCTCGTCGACACCAGCGGCGACCTGACTGCGGCGGTCAACCATGTGCTGGACAGCGTGGGGCGTCCGCTGCTCTCCACCGAAACGGTAAAGCAGCATATTGGTGGCGGCGCGAAGCTGATGCTGCAACAGGGGCTGGAGGCAACGGGCGGCATACCGGATGACGACTTCCGTCCGCTCTACCGCCAGATGCTGACCTATTACGAAGCCAATGTTTCGGTCCACAGCCGCCCGTTCGACGGCGCGCTCAACCTGTTGGACCAACTCGACGCGATGGGCGTGCGTTATGCGGTGGTCACCAACAAGTTCGAAAGCCTCGCGGTCAAGCTGCTCACCGACCTGAACCTTGCACATCGCATGGTCTGCATTTTGGGTGCGGACACTTTGGGTAAGGAAAATGCCAAACCTTCGGGCGCGCCCATATTCGAAATGGTGAAACGCGGCCAAGCCTTGGGCGGTGGCGACCGGGCGGCCTATATCGGCGATTCCATCTATGACGTCATGGCGGCGAAGAACGCCAATGTCCCCAGCGTCGCGGTCAGCTTCGGCTTTTTGCACGGCCCCGTAGAAGAGATGGGCGCCGATGCCATCATCGACCATTTTGACGAGCTGATTCCGGTACTTGCGACGTTGTGAAGCGATGCAAAGTCGATCCACCTCACGGCGCATAGTGCGCGATCTTTGCGAGAACCGTTTATTCTGGCAATTTATGTGAATTCACACGTGATTTTTATTCTATTCAACTCGTCACCCTGAACTTGTTTCAGGGTCCATCGTGCAGCTGCTCCTGCAGCTTGAATCAAAAGCAACCGTGCATCGCCACTTGGCTCGACACAATTTGGGTTTCTCATGGCTGAAAAATGGACCCTGAAACAAGTTCAGGGTGACGACGAAAAGGAGATGTCGAGTGAATTGAGCCGAGAGGTCTCAATTCGAAAGTTTATCCCTTCCGCCACTTCGTCCATAAATGCCGCGTCAGCATCAGCGGCGGCATGCGTAGCCAGTGGGACCGGATGTAGAATATCAGGCGCGTGAATTTATGCGTGCCCCGTCCCCAATGGTCGCGTGCGGTGAGGCGGCGGATATAATGTTTGTCCTGACGATGCCAGCGCCGCCATCCGCTTGGGATCTCTGTCCCATATAGTTGATGGGCAAGGCGCACGGCGCGCTCGACCGGGGCGAGCAACTGGTGATGCGCGGCACGGTTTGTGAGTGCTGACCAAAATGCGTCATCACCATATTCGGACATCAGACAATGCAAATCCCAAAGGTTTCGCAATCCGCCATCCAGTTCGCCATCTGCAAATAAATGAGCGGCGCTGTGGATCAGCATATCGGTTGGACTCAGGACATAAAGGCCGTTTGCCAATGCGTTCGCATCCGACAGCATCGCCGCCGCATCGGGCCGGGGTCGTGCCGTCAGGGGCAGGATCGTGTGGTGCACGTCGATCATGCGGTCCCGCTCCTTGTGGATCAGCGGAGGCAGCTCATGCATATGGTCGCGATAATAGGCGTCGTCATAAGCGTCTTCTTTCACCCATTCCCACCCGGCGTTTAGCAACGCAGCCTCGACCTGCGGCAGATCGGCCTGCGCGACCATGATGTCGAGATCCCCGATATGCCGCCCCTCGCCCGCTTTCAGACCAGCGGCGACATAGGCTGTTCCCTTCATCAGCACGACCTTGCCGGGATAGTCCGCCAGTGCACGTCGCGCGCAGTCGGCTTCCCACAAGGCGGAGCGGCGCTGATATTCGGCGTTTACCCGGGCTTCGTCCAATATGTGCGCCACCGCGTCAGGCACAGGCAAACCCGATAGCTTGCGCGCCAAGGTGCCGAGCAATTGTTCAACCCGTGCGATGGTCAGCAGCGCGGTCCAACCCGCCGGGTCCAGACGGGCTGTCCCCGCCGGATCGCGCAGCGCATCGACCAGAAGCATAGCGTCATGGGTCATACGCATTCCGCCCATAGCTGGTTCACCAACGCTTCGGCCTCGATCCCGTCGCGATAGTCGATCGCGCGGGCGGGAACCGTCTGGACAAAGCGGGTCAGCGTAGAGAAGCCCTTTTCACCCAAGGCGACATAATTGGTCGAGGCTTGCGTCAAGCGCATGAACACCTCGCTTGGCCCGACTTCGCGAAACGCGGCGTCAAAGCCGAAGCTGGGGAAGAGCAGCAGCGCGGGCCGGGCCGGACGGGACATGGCCGCAATCGCATCGGCAGGCGGAACCATGTGCCGGATATCGCCCTTTGGTGTTTCTGGCATCAGCGGACCAAAGCGCCCGTCGAGCGCGGTTGCCATCATCGCGCCGATGGCTTCGTTTTTCAGGCTGATGAGCCGGGGGAATGGCACCGCATCTCCGCTGTCCAGATCGACCAGTACAAATTCATCGCCCATGAAGCGCCAGCCCCTATGACCCAGCATGGCTGCCAAAGTCGATTTTCCCGACCCCGATTGGCCGGTCATGATGAGCGCACGGCCATCCTTTTCCACGGCGCTGGCGTGCAGCAGCAAATGCCGCCGCCAGCCCAGCGCCATTTGCAGGTTCATCGCCATTTCCGCCGCCAGCAACCCCTGCGCCAATGGCAGCGGTGCTGCATCGGGCAGCATGTAGTCGCCGTTAATCGCCACCGATGGCCGGATAAAACGGCGCAGCAGGCTGACCGATTCCAGCCGCACCGAATAGTCGGGGATCTCAGGCACCGGATAATCGCGATAAAATTCCGCCAACTGGTCCAACGGTCGCTTCCATTGCGAGCCGATGCGAAAGGCGGCTGGCCCTACCTGAACCCGGAATTCATGCATGGCAGCGCTCGACCAGCCCGAGGTCGGCCAATTCGTTTAGCCGAGCGGCAATGATATCCGCGGCCTGCGTGCCGTCAAAATCAAACTGCGCCGCCAACCGTTGCGCCACCTCGTCGGCGGTCATGGCATCCGTCCCCATGGCAGCAAGGATTTCGGGAGCCGGTTCGGCCACGATATGGGTGATCCCCGACCGGCGCTGATACACCAAAGTCAGCGAATCCAGCGGCGTGACCAAAATCTGGTCCGCCGGTTCCGCTTTATACTTTATGCCTTGCGACGCTGTCATGCGCGCATGGGGTAAAGCCCCAGCGTTAAAATTCAATGTTTAGCGCGACATCTGCAGGCTGGCGTAGCAGGTGAAGCCGCTCTGTCCGCTTTGCAGGCGGCGGATATAATTTACATAGGCCTGGCTTTGTTCATAGCTCGTGCCCGGAAGGCTGCGGCCTTGCAGCGCGGCCTTTACCTGATCACCGGTGAATTTCTGTCCGGTCGCAGGAAAAGATCCCGGCGTATCGCGCGCGACCAATTTGCCATAGCTGTCGATATTCATACCCGTGCCATGCGGTCCGGGCACTGGAATTTCGCAGTTCATGACGGATGCGGCGGATTGGGCCAGGGCGGGCCGCACCGAGACGATAGCCGACGCCGTTGCAGCCCCCAGCATCAACGCACGGCGGCGGTTGGTCGGACTGCTCAGCGGGTTGGGTGATTTTTTTTCATCGTCCATCGGACCGGCCTATCATATTCCACCTGCAAATCCAGCCGCCGCGCTTGCACGGTTGCCGGACGTCTATATGTGGGACATTATCGCCGGTAAAAACTAATATATGGTTTTATCGGGTCGCCGCGCCTGATTTTATGCGAGGAAGTTTTGATCGTGAATAGCTGGCTATCTCCCCGTGTACTTTTTGCCATGGCATTGGCGACAACAGGCGCGGTCATTGCAGGGCAACTTGCCGGTGATGTGGAACGTATTCTTGTTACGATAGTGTCCTTGTTGACCGCATTGTTCATCGCGGCAGACCCGCATGATCCGGCCAGTGAGACCATCGTTCAAAGCGATCCCGGCATTCAGATCGATCCCGAAGCGATCACCAGTCACCCGCAATTGCAACCCTTTATCGATGCGTCGACTGATGCGATTTTGATTGTCGACCATTCGAAAGTGACGGCGGCCAATCATTCGGCGCGGCAATTGCTGGGTATCAATATAGTCGGGCAGAATGTCCGAATGGCCTTTCGCCATGCCGGCGCAATCGAGCGACTTTCCGACCCAGACATCAACCACACCGGTCACCCTATCCGCCTGACGGGCATCGGCCAACAGAATCAGATGTGGGACATGCGTATCCAGTCTATCGGTCCTGGTCAGAAAATGGTGCATCTGGCCGACCGCAGCAGCGCGCAGGCTGCCGAGAAGATGCGCGTCGATTTCGTCGCGAATGCAAGCCATGAATTGCTCACCCCGTTGGCCGCGGTCAAAGGCTTTATCGAGACGCTGGATGACCCGGCCGCTGGCGACGATCCCGACACGCGCGGCCGGTTTCTGGGGATCATGGCCAAGGAAACAGACCGGATGCAGGCGCTGGTGCGCGATCTGATGTCGCTGTCGCGGATCGAGGCAGAAAAATATGACCCTCCGCAAACGCCGGTCGATTTTGCCCATATCGTCGTCGATACCGTCGACCAGCTTCGCAACAGTCAGGAACGCGGCGGCGACATCGCCCTCGATATGACGGTCGAAACCTTGTCGGTCATGGGGGATGCCGGACAATTGCGGCAATTGGCGAGCAATATCATCACCAATGCGATGAAATATGGGCGGACAGGAACCCCGATCATGGTGTCCCTCGCCCATTCGCGTTCCGGGGCCATGTTGGCCTTCGCTGTCGTCGATCAGGGCGACGGCATTGCTCCTGAACATTTACCGCGACTGACCGAACGCTTTTACCGTGTCGATTCCGGGCGCAGCCGCTCCGTTGGCGGCACTGGCCTTGGCCTTAGTCTGGTTAAACATATCGTTGACCGCCATCGCGGCCACCTTGAGATCCGCAGTATAGTGGGGAGCGGCACAAGCGTTTCGGTATTATTACCCGTAGCTCCCACAGATGTAATATAAATGTCATATAATAGTCATTTATCAGCCATCTATGGCCGCTAATTGCGCGTCACGGCATGGGAAGACCATGAAGGGTCCAATAAAAGGGAATTAGCCAAATGATGAAGAAAATCTCGCTTATCGCCATCAGCGCACTCGCGCTTTCTGCATGTAATGACCAGGCCAGCACCGGCGGTGCAGCAGGTGGTTCGCGTCAGGAAATCCGCATCGTTGGTTCTTCGACCGTTTTCCCTTTCGCCAAGGCAGCTGCCGAAGCTTTTGCCAAGGCTGACCCTACCCGCAAATCGCCTGTTCTGGAATCAACCGGAACCGGCGGTGGCATGGAACAATTTTGTAAAGGTATCGGCGCGGAAACGCCCGACATCACCAATGCATCGCGCCGCATCAAGAAAAGCGAGTTTGAAGATTGCCAGAAAAATGGCGTGAAAGACATTGTCGAAATCCAGGTCGGGATTGATGGCCTTGCCCTCGCGCAGTCGAACAAGGGCGAAAAGTTCGCGCTTTCGACCGCTGATGTCTACAAGGCATTGGCCGCCAAGCCATTTGGCAAGCCGCAGACCGCAAAATTATGGTCGGATGTCAATCCGGCGCTTCCCAAATTGCCGATTTCGGTATTTGGCCCACCAACTACTTCTGGAACGCGCGATTCTTTCCATGAACTTATCATGGAAGCCGGCTGTAAATCGGACGCGGCGACCAAGGCGCTGAAGGAAACCGACGAAGACAAGTATAAAGCGATCTGCACCGAAATCCGTACCGATGGCGCGTTCAAGGAACAGGGCGAAAACGACAATCTGATCGTACAGAAACTGGATGCGAACCCGAATATGGTCGGTATTTTCGGCTATAGCTATATGGAAGAAAATGCATCGAAGGTGCACGGCATTACGATGGACGGCGTGAGCCCCACCATCGCGACCATTTCTGATGGCAGCTATCCCGGTGCACGCAAGATGTTCATCTATGTGAAAAAGGCCCATATCGACAAGATTCCGGGAGTTAAGGACTTTGTTTTAGAGTTCCTGAAAGGCGGCGTCGTTGGCGGATATCTGACCAAATTGGGCATGATTGCATCGACCGAAGATGACTATAAAAAGGCTATGGATACCGCAAATGGCTTAAATGCCATGGACGGTTCAGATTTGAAATAAATCTGCAACATACATCGCGTCTATGGGCATGGATCGAATCTGCGTTCGATCCATGCCCCAATTTTGTTCGGGCGCTGGATTTTATAAGTTTCCGGCCGGTAGGTCGAAGGGGGCAAGGTTAAGTTTATGACTGGAACAGCATTGCTATTCCTTGTCCTTGGCCTCGGTTTGGTCGCATGGATCGCGGGCCGCGCACGCGCAGCGGCTTTTGTCCGCGCTGCCAAGGGCGGCCCTCGGGGCCAGGTCAATAGCCTGCCCTCTTATCACGGCTGGTTCGTTGCCATATGCGCCATCATTCCTGCTGTGTTTTTCATGTTTGTCTGGCAAACAATTTCGCCTGCACTGGTCACCAATACGGTACTGGCGTCACCTATGACGACCGACTTGCCGCAGGACGGTTTTGCCAGAGCGGCCATATTGTCCGAAGCCCGCGCCATCGCACAGGGTTTTCAAACAACCGCATTTCAGGCGCAAAGCGAAAAGCTGGTGCCTTTATACAAAAACGCGCTGGCTTATTATAGCTGGATCGGGATGGCCGGAACATTGGCGCTGCTGTTCGCCGGGGGTGCCTTTGCGTTTACCCGCCTGAAGCCCGATTTTCGTGCTCGCAACAAGGTTGAATATCTGGTGATGCTTGCGCTGTTGTTCGCGTCATTGATCGCCATATTCACCACGGTCGGTATTTTTGCCTCGTTGATTTTTGAATCCTATCAATTCTTTTCGATGGTTTCGCCGTTCGAATTTCTGATCGGCACCAATTGGAACCCCAAAAACATTGTGACGCCGGGCGCGGACAATGGCTATGGCGCAATTCCGCTATTCTGGGGCACCATATTCATTGGCGCGATTATCGCGATGCTCGTGGCCATTCCACTCGGGTTGATGAGCGCGATTTTCCTCACTCAATATGCATCGTCCAACATTCGCAAATTGATGAAGCCGATCCTGGAAATTCTCGCCGGCGTCCCGACCGTAGTTTATGGCTATTTTGCCGCACTCACCGTTGCCCCTGCCATTCGCGACTTTGCGGTGATGCTGGGCGTCAGCAATGCCGCGTCCGACAATGCGCTGGCCGCGGGTATCGTGATGGGCGTCATGATTATCCCGCTCGTCTCGTCCATGTCCGACGACAGTATCGCGGCGGTCCCCAATGCGATGCGCGACGGCAGCCTGGCGATGGGCGCAACCAAGAGCGAGACGATCAAGAAAGTCCTGTTGCCTGCCGCATTGCCCGGCGTGGTCGGCGGAGTATTGCTGGCCGTTAGCCGTGCCATTGGCGAAACAATGATTGTCGTCATGGCCGCAGGCTATACCGCCAATCTGACCGCCAATCCCTTTGACACGATCACCACGGTGACCGTTCAGATTGTCGCACTGCTGACCGGCGATCAGGATTTTGGCAGCCCGCATACGCTTGCTGCGTTTGCGCTAGGTCTGGCATTGTTCATCACAACCTTCCTTCTCAACTATGTCGCCCTGCGCGTGGTCAAACGCTATCGGGAAGCTTATGAATAAGGCCGCAAACAACCGGATACCGACCGACTGGAATGGCGCGATAATGCAAAAGCGCATCGCCGGTCGCTATGCCGCCGAACGCCGTTTCAAGGCGATGGGTTTCGTCGCGGTCGCGCTATCGACCTTGTTCCTCGCCTTTCTGCTGTTCACCATGCTCGGGCAAGGTGTACGCGGTTTTCAACGGACGGAGATCGCCGTCGATTTCGACTTTCCGACCTTGACCTCGGGTGCGACTGCGGCGTCGATTACCGGCGCGAATGCCGAAGGCGCGCTTAATTCTATGGACCTGCCCGGCATTATCGAACTGGCGATGAGCCAGCAATATGGCGACAAGGGTGGCGAATTGCTGACATCGGCCGCCGTCGCCAATGTCCGCCAGATGTTGCTGGCCGATCCTCAATTGATATCGGGCAAGCAACGGCTCTGGTTGCCCGTCGATTCCAGACTGGACGTCGCCTATAAACGCAAAGGCGAACCGGCGGCGGAAAAAACGGTTGAAACCCTGTCTCAAAACGACGTGCTCCGCACCGGATTTAACTGGACATTCCTGACCGGCGCCGATGCGACCGATCCGTCGGCGGTAGGTATTTGGGCGGCGTTCAAGGGGTCTTTGATGACCATGGCGATCACCTTGCTGCTCGCCTTTCCCGTAGGTGTATTCGCTGCGCTCTATCTGGAAGAATATGCACCCAAGAACAAGCTGACCGATATGATCGAAGTGTCGATCAACAATCTCGCCGCGGTGCCGTCGATCATATTCGGTCTGCTGGGCCTTGCGGTGTTCCTGACGATGTTCGGTATGCCGCGTTCGTCGGCTCTGGTAGGTGGTCTGACTCTAGCGCTGATGACCATGCCGGTCATCGTGATCGCCGGACGCAATGCTGTCAAATCCGTTCCCCCGTCCATCCGGGAGGCTGCGTTGGGCATTGGTGCATCGCCGGTGCAAGTGGTTTTCCACCATGTCCTGCCGCTCGCCCTGCCCGGCATTTTGACCGGCACGATTATCGGCATGGCACGCGCGTTGGGCGAGACTGCACCATTGCTGATGATCGGCATGCGCGCCTTCATTCCGACCGCGCCGCAGGGTTTTACCGATGCCGCCACCGCGTTGCCGGTGCAGATTTATCTGTGGTCCGATGAAGTGAATCAGGGTTTCGTCGAAAAAACCAGTGCCGCGATCATTGTGCTTCTGATATTCCTGTTGGGGATGAACGCCCTGGCCATTTACTTGCGTAACCGTTTCGAAACACGCTGGTAGTAGAAAAGAAAAGGACGCCATTGTGGCCGAGACCCCTACACATTCCAAAATATCGACCCGCAACGTCAATGTGTTTTATGGCGAAAAGAAAGCCATTGATAATGTATCGATTGATGTCGACATGGATAATGTGACGGCCTTTATCGGTCCATCAGGTTGTGGAAAATCGACATTTTTGCGGTCGCTGAACCGCATGAACGACACCATTGTCGGTGCGCGGGTCGAAGGGAGTATCTTCCTCGACGGGCAGGATATCTATGCCTCGTCCATGGACGTTGTTCAATTGCGCGCGCGTGTCGGCATGGTATTTCAGAAACCCAATCCTTTTCCAAAGTCCATTTATGACAATGTCGCTTATGGACCACGCATCCACGGCCTAGCCAGTGGCAAGGCGGAACTTGACCAGATTGTAGAAAGCTCGCTCACCCGCGCTGGCCTATGGGCGGAGGTAAAGGACCGGTTGGGCGACAGCGGAACTGCCCTGTCGGGCGGCCAGCAGCAACGGCTTTGCATCGCACGCGCCATTGCAGTTGATCCCGAAGTCATTTTGATGGACGAGCCATGCTCCGCGCTTGACCCCATTGCAACCGCCCGAATTGAGGAATTGATCCACGATCTGCGCGGCAAATATGCCATCATCATCGTGACGCATAATATGCAGCAGGCGGCGCGCGTGTCACAGCGAACAGCGTTTTTCCATCTCGGCAATCTGATCGAATTTGGCGAAACATCCGAAATTTTTACCAATCCGCGTGAAGATCGTACTAAGGATTATATCACAGGCCGTTACGGCTAAGGGATACTGATTATGAGCACCGGAACGAAACATACTGTCACTGCATTTGACGATGATATGGACGAAATCCGCGGTTTGATCGCGGAAATGGGGGCGCGCGCCGAATCGGCGGTGATGGCTTCGATGAAGGCGTTAGGCGAACATGATCTTGAGCTGGCAGCGGCAACGCGCGCTGAAGACAAGATTATCGACAATCTCGAAACCGAAGTCGAAAAAGCGGTGGTCCGCACAATTGCACTTCGCGCGCCCATGGCGGACGATTTGCGCGAATTGATTGCTGCCCTGAAGATGTCAGCGGTGATTGAACGTATCGGCGATTATGCCAAAAACATCGCCAAGCGTGTTCCGCAGATGGAATCCCGGTCAACGCTTGCTGCCAATGAAGAGCTTTTGCGGATGGGCGATATTGTCGTGCAAATGATCCGCACCGCGATGGAAGCTTATGCCAAGCGCGACGTCGACCTTGCCCGCGCCGTCACCGCGCGCGATGATGATGTCGATCAATTGAACAAAGATCTATTTGTGGATTTTGTGGCCTATGTCGCAAAAAACCCAAAGACCGCAACCGAAGTCGCACATCTTTTGTTCACGGCGAAAAACCTTGAACGAATCGGTGACCATACGACAACGGTCGCACAAATGATTTACTTCACTGAAACCGGCGAAAACTTGCCTGACGCCTAATAGAGAGACCCTGATATGCCCAAGGCGCAACTGCTTTTGGTTGAAGACGACAGCGCGCTTGCCGAGCTAGTTCGCTGGCATTTCGAGCGCGAGGAATTCGATGTCCGCCATACCGGCGACGGCGAAGAAGCATTGTTGATGGCCCGCGAACGTGCGCCTGATCTTGTGCTTCTCGACTGGATGCTGGAAAATCTGTCCGGTATCGAAGTATGCCGTCAGCTTCGGAAGACCGACAATACCGCCAATGTCCCCATCATCATGTTGACCGCACGCGGTGAAGAAGATGACCGGATCCGTGGCCTTGAAATTGGTGCGGATGATTATGTCACCAAACCATTCAGCCCCCGCGAACTGGTTGCCCGTGCAAAGGCTGTGCTTCGACGGGTGCGCCCCGCTTTGGCCGGGGAATCGCTGCGCTTTGGCGATGTGGAAATGGATACTGTCGCCCATAAGGTCCGGCGCGGCGGTAAACAGGTGCCGCTCGGCCCGACTGAATATCGATTGCTGAAACATTTTCTTGAATATCCCGGCCATGTCTTTTCCCGTGAACGGTTGCTCGACAGCGTGTGGGGGCATGACAGCGATATCGAAATCCGGACCGTCGACGTGCACATCCGCCGCCTTCGCAAGGCCTTGAATGAGGGTTTTGACAGCGATATCATCCGGACCGTCCGCTCTGCCGGCTATTCGCTCGATCAGGATGCGGTGTAAGGCGCAACCCGTTAGAATTCGACCTGCATCCGGGCGGCGAGCACATCGACAGAATAAGAACGCTCGTCGACCGGTTGGGTTGACAATGGAGCGACCGCCGCCGCAAGCGGGCCGCCCTCTACATTGACGCGGCCATAGTTCAGCATGAAGCGGATATAGTCGATCGGATACCAGTTCAGGCCCAGCAAATAGCTGGTTTGCGTACCACCCCGACTCAACCGCGTGTTCAGTGCCGCAAGACTGCTGGTTCCGGTTGAGAAATTGTTGGTAACGCCGTTTTTCAGGGCATTGCTGTCAAGATCAAGAAATTCAAATCGCGCAGCAACCTGAAATGCGCCTGGACCTTTTTTGTTTATCGGGTTCAGCACCTTTGTTCGCGCCCATAATCCATCTTTGAACCCGCGCGTTTCGCCCGTCAGAAAATAGCCCGCTTCGGCGTATAGACCAAAAAAGCTGGGGTCGCCGGTGGGCGTAACGGCACTGTTACCGCCTGCAAAACTGTCGAGGCCGGTGGCGATATCACCGGCGCGATAGGCGTTGACCTTGGTCCATTGGCCCTCACCTGCCACATAAAATCCGGGGAAGATCGCGGCGAGCTCCAATCCGACAATATGGTCGCTTTTTGCCGCGAAACTGCCTGTGTCGACAAATCGCACATCAGTTAGCTGCGTATTGGGTCGCGCGCGATAACGGGCGAGCTGGTTTGTTGAAGGGCTGTTGGACGATACCGATGCTATGCCCCCATTATTTGCCGCAAACGCCCGTTGCTGGAATGATGCCCCAAAATGCAGCTGCCCGCCAAGAACTTGTGGCGAATATGTCAGCCGGGCTGCACCGATCCACCCGTCATTATCAAAGGATGCATCAATGCTGTGCGCCGTAAACAGGCCCGCCTCGGCACGCAGGACATTGGCTGTATCACGCCAAGCCACAGCGGCCCCCAAACGGCGGCTGTTGATGAAGGCATCGTTAAAAGCCGCACGCTCGGTAAAACTATTGTTGCTGGAACTGGTCATCTGCTCCAAACCGTCGAGCGTTTCGAAATTACCTATCCGGAGTGAAATTGGAGCGTTTTTGGGATTATAGCTTAAAAATGTATCGCCAAATACCACATTGCCATTCGCAAAATCGGCTTCGACCTTATATCCAAAACCGCCGGGCATTGTCCCTTCTGCGCCTAAACGCACACGGCGTACCCGGCTGTTAAATCCTAAATTGCGGTTGACGGCAAATTCCCCCGGGACACTGACATAGCCCGCATCATAATGCAGCCGTCCGCGCGGCTTAAAGGTCCAGCCGCCATCGCCTGCCGTTTCTGGACTTCCCTTCCATTTGACTTCGGCAACCGGCTTTTTTTCCGCAGCGTCAACCTTGGCGGCAATCGCGGCCAGCTGTTCCTTCAGCGCGGCAACCTCGGCACGCAAAGCATCGATTTCCGACATGTTTTCCTGTGCGTGCACGGGAACGGCGGACATTGCGACTGCAATGAGGGCAGTGCTTGCCAGCCGATATGATGCAGTCATCTTAAAATCCCCAGATCCGAAACCAATATATGACGCCTAGACAACATTTATATGACCATAAAGTGTCTTTATAATTTCTCTTTTATGACCATCGTCATGCGCCTTGCTTTACGCTTGCGTAAACGTAACCCACATGCCAAAGGATTGGCCGAATTGGCGCGCATCGTCGGCCACTTAATTTATGGAGACAGAAAATGACCATCAGCTTTAAAGACAAAGTCGCAATTGTGACCGGGGCCGGCGGCGGATTGGGCAAGGCTTATGCGCTTGAACTTGCACGGCGCGGGGCCAAGGTTGTGGTCAATGATCTGGGCGGCGCGCGCGACGGCACCGGCACGTCCGACGCAGCGGCCATGGTGGTGGAAGAAATCAAGGCCGCGGGCGGCGAAGCGATGGCCAATGGCGGTAGCGTCACTGAATATGACCAAATGGTCGAAATGGTTGCCAAGACCAAGGAAGCATGGGGCGGGGTTCATGTCCTCATCAATAATGCAGGCATTTTGCGTGACAAGAGTTTTGCCAAAATGGACATGCCCGATTTCAATCTGGTGCTGCAGGTTCACATCATGGGTTCGGCCAATTGCACCAAAGCGGTGTGGGATCTGATGCGTGAACAGGCCTATGGCCGCATATTGATGACGACGTCATCCACCGGACTTTATGGCAATTTCGGACAGGCCAATTATGGCGCGGCCAAGCTGGGTCTGGCGGGTTTGACCAAGACGCTGCACCTTGAAGGCGCCAAATATAATGTCCGCGTCAACTCAATCGCTCCAGTGGCAGGCACGCGCATGACCGAGGATATTTTCCCCGAAGGCCTGTTTGACCAGTTCACCCCGGAAAATGTCGTCCCTGCCGCGCTCTATCTGGTCAGCGAAGACGCGCCGACCAACATGATTATCGGTGCAGGCGGCGGTGGTTACCATGCCGCCTATGTCACCATGACCCCTGGCGTCGCCCTGCGCCAGGATGAGCGCACGGTCGAAGGCTTTGCTGCCGCATGGGACAAGATCATTGACCGTAGCGGCGAAACCGTCCCGCAATCGGGTGGTGAACAGTCCATCGCCGTCATGAAGGCGTTGCAAGCGCTCGGTTGATCATAGGCAGGCCGGAGTCTTGCTGCTCTGCAAACCCGCTCATTTCTGTGCATCATTAATTTGGGGGTAATATGATCGACATATCCGGTTTAGACCTGCTTCATACGCGCTTTGAACGCTTGCGCTTGATATTGTGGGCCAACCTGTCGGTGGTCGCTGTATCATTCCTGTTTGAAGTTGCTGAACTGTTGGGTTTATTTACCTTCAACACCGACCCTGATGCTGAGTTCGGCCTTTTTGAAGCGCTTTACTTCTTAGTGGGCGTGGCGATGATCATCGTTGCGATCGCTACATTTGTTCTTTGGTGCATGTGGTTGCACAGGGCCGCAAAAAACGTTGTCGAGGCTGACTTTTCCGATTTCGATTATACTCCAGCATGGGCGGTGGGCTGGCACTTTGTACCCTTTGCGAACTTATTCAAGCCATTTGAAATTATGAGAAAGATTTGGAATGCCAGCACTGGCGCATCGACCGTACTCGATGCTCCTGCTCCTATCATCAATCGCTGGTGGGTCGCATGGCTGGTTGCGGGCTTAGCTGGCAACATATCCGGGCGGATCGCATTACAGGCTGAGTCGGCAGAAACACTTTATCTTGGTACCGTCCTGGGAGCGATTTCTTCGATCGCGACTTTTGTAGCTATTCCAACTGCAATGTTAATGCTGCAAACAATTACTCAAGGCCAATCCGAAAGATTTAGGTAGATCGCAGCCGAGGGTCAGGACCTAAGTCCCGACCAGCTTCATCAACTTGCGCTCGACGGGGGCAAGTACCGGCCCGAGTTCGTGGCCGCGTTTCAGCACGGCTCCGCCTTCACCGACCAGCACCCATTGGCCTTGCTTGTTTCGCAAGTCGGGACGTTTTTCGATGCGATATTCGGGGCGTTCGGTTGCACGGCGAAAAGCACTGAAAATGGCGGCATCGCGGCCAAGATCTATGGCGTAATCACGCCAGTTGCCCGCCGCAACCATACGGCCATAAAGATTCAAGATCTGGGTCAATTCAACCCGTTCAAAACCGACCTGATTTAACCGGCTGGTAAAAGGAAAGGGCGTGATGACCGCGCTCAAGCGCTCTTTGCCCCCTTGGCCGTTGTGCGTTTGACCGCAGGCGACGCCTTGGCATCGCGTTCAGCCATCAGCTCGGCCACCTTTTTCCGCAAGGATTCAATCTCGCACTGCATGATTTCCAGACTTTGCGTTGCCGGATCAAATAACTCGCGGCAAGGGGTGCCATAGGGCATGAAATCCTTCGCATAGGTTTCAGCCTTCACCAACGTCGATCGCGCCTTTTGTCCGACCATGGTTGCGCCGGCAGGCACATCGTCCGTAACAACGGCGGCGGCACCGATGCGGGCCCGTTCCCCAACGGTAATGGGTCCCAATATCTGCGCGCCGGACCCGATAATCGCATTGTCGAGTATCGTCGGATGTCGTTTGCCGCCAGTGCCATTGGTCGGGTTGGTCCCGCCCAGCGTGACATTCTGATACATGGTCACATTATCGCCGATTTCGGCGGTTTCGCCAATCACGCTAAACCCATGATCAAGAAAAAAATTGCTGCCGATCTTTGCGCCCGGATGAATGTCGATACCGGTCATGAAGCGGGAAAAATGGTTGACTAGCCGTGCAAGGAAAAACATCTGGCCCAAAAACAGCCAATGCGCGACCCGATGGTAGGCGACGGCCCACACACCGGGATAAAGCAGAATCTCCCACCGGGTGCGCGGCGCGGGATCGCGAACCTTTATCGAATCCAGATATTCGATGAGATTTGAAATGAACATGCGGCCTTAACCTCTGTTATCCGGAGCCCTTCGTTCAAGTTAAGCGATATGTTACCCGATTTCCAGTGCCGGACTGGATTTTGCATCGAAAAAGCTAGTTAAATCGCAAAAACCGATTACTAATGATATATTGATTATAAGGATCGATAAATGAGCACCTATCTGCCGACATTGAAGCAATTACAATATCTGGTTGCGTTGGAAGAGCATGGCCATTTCGGTAAAGCTGCAGACGCCTGCTTCGTCACGCAATCGACGCTGTCGGCGGGCATCAGGGAATTGGAGTCGCTTCTTGGTCTGATGCTGGTGGAACGCACCCGTCGCGTGGTCCGGTTCACCCCGCTCGGTTTGAAGATGACCACAAAGGCGCACCGCATCCTACGTGAGGCGGAAGAGCTGGCAGAAATGGCGCGGTCGGCGGGTAAGCCCCTGGCCGATGACCTGCGGATGAGCGTAATTCCGACCATTGCACCATTTCTGCTGCCCAAATTGCTGCCCGCTTTGCGTAAGCAATATCCGGACCTGAAGCTATATCTGCGCGAAGAGGCCAGCGCTGCGGCGGTCGAGGCCTTGCATCATGGGGTGGTTGATTGTGTCTTGTTAGCGCTTCCCTTTGCGGCAGGCGATATTGAAAAGGCGAAGCTATTCGACGACCGTCTGTTCGTTGCTTTCCCCAAAGATGACCCGCGCGATCCCCCCGACAGCATCAGCCCCGACCTGATTGACGAAAGCAAATTATTATTGCTCGTCGATGGCCATTGCCTCAAAGATCATGCATTGGCAGCGTGCAATCGCCCCGAATTGAGGGCGTCGGCAACCATGCTGGGGACATCGCTGCATACATTAGTGCAAATGGTGGACAATGGATTGGGCGTCACGTTGATCCCCGAAATGGCGGTCGATGCGGGTTTGCTAAATGGCACCGATGTGCAGGCACGACCGCTGAATGCCGACCATGCAACGCGCGAAATCGCCCTGATCTGGCGCACCAACAGTCCGCGGCGTGAAGAGTTCGAGATGCTTGCCGCCGCGTTGCGCGCCTTACGCAAGAATTAAGCGGAGGCACTCGGGCGGGCAGACATGCGTTCGTACCATTGCTTCAGCGCATCGGCTTCGTCCGGAATGGGCACGCCGATAAACAGCCCGAAATCCAGCGTGCTCAGCAGGGCGATGTCGGCCATTGTATAGGAATCGCCCGCCAAAAAGGCAGTTTTGCGAAGCGCTGTGTCAAAGACCATCATCGCCGCATGCGCCAGCGGCCGGTTGCTTTCGCCAAAATCGGTATATTGCTGCTTTACCACGCGGGCGGTTAGCGGATGTGTGTGGATCCAGATATTGCGGATCGCCGCTCCATAGGTAAGCTCGACCCGGCGTGTCCACATCTCGATTTCCGCCACATCCGCCGGATTGTTGCCGAACAGGGGCGGTTCGGGGTGCAAGGCTTCGAAATAGCGACAGATCGCAATGGTTTCGCCAATCATCCGGCCATCATCCAGTTCGAGCACAGGAAGCTGCCCGGCGGGATATTTGGCTACAAACTCCGGTGCCTTATGCTCACCGGCAAAAATGGAGAGCGATTGCACCGGAACAGTCAGCCCCTTTTCCGCCAGATAAATTCGCACACGGCGCGGGTTGGGTGCGGGCATGGGGGCGTCGTATAACAGCATCAGAGACTCCATTTTTCCGCGCGGGCATCGTCCGTGCTTTTTGCCTCAACCCATAGCGCGCTGCCGTCGGTGCGATGTTCTTTTTTCCAAAAGGCGGCATCGGTTTTCAGACGGTCGATGAGAAAGGCGCAGGCATCCAATGCTTCGGCGCGATGGTGGGCGGCGGTGGCGACCACAACCACTTGTTCCCCCACCGCAATTTTGCCGACACGATGAATCACCACGCAGCCGAGCAACGTCCAGCGCGCCATTGCCTCATCAACAAGAGCGTTCAGATTTTGTTCGGTCATGCCGGGATAATGTTCAAGCTCCAGTGCCACCACGCCGCAATCCGCCCGCGCAATTCCGGTGAAACTCGCCAGCGCCCCGCCGCCCAGATGTTCGAGCGGGTCCAGCGCCATTGCCGTGCTGATGGGTTCGGCAGTGACCGCAACCTGCTTCATCCGCCAGTGACCGGCGGGAAAATCGCTAGTTCGCCATAGCCGTCAAGCGGGGTATCGGCGGTGACCATCTGCTGGTCAAGCGCATAGCGCAGCCGCGCTGGCTCGGCAAAGGCGGCAGCATAGCGCCCGTCGCATTGCCGCAACCAGTCGAGGCAGTCCTGCACGGTGTGCACCGTGACAGGCACGTCCCGTTCCTCGCAATCCATGCCGACCGCTTCCCTAACGCGCGCAAAATACACAAAACGCATCTGCATCAATCCATATGCTTGATGCCGACACGCAAATAGTCCCAGCCGGTTATCATGGTCAAAATGGCCGCAATCCAGAGCAGCGCCAACGCCGCCTGTTTCAGCAACCCCCAATCAGGCAGCGCACCAGCCAATATGATGCCGCCCAATGAAACAATCTGGAATGTCGTTTTCCATTTCGCCAGTTGCGACACCGGTACCGAAATCTGTAAGCCAGCAAGAAATTCGCGCAATCCCGACACAATCATTTCGCGCAGCAAGATGATCAACGCCGCGATCACGTTCCAGCCGTCAACATCGCGGGTGAAGACGAGCATCAAAATAACCGCTGCGACCATGATCTTGTCGGCTATGGGATCAAGGAATACGCCCAGTTTCGACACGGTTCCCTGCGCCCGCGCCAGATAACCATCAAAATAATCGGTTATCCCCATCAGGCAATAGAGGACGAATGCGAAGGCATAGTCGAGCGGTAATGGCTGTATGCCCAGATCTTTGGTACCCGGCCACAGCAGGAACACAAGGATTGGCACGGCCAGAATGCGCGACAGGGTCAAAATATTTGGCAAGCTGAGCATGGCCCACCGTTAGCTTCCTAATTCGGGAAAATCACGCAACGATTTCATCATATCGACAAAAGCGCTTTGCCGCACGCAATCCGGCGGCTAAGGCACGGCAAACATCGTGAGGTTTTCGAAAATTATGTCGACTTCCATGTCGTTGCTCAAACAGCGACGGTTCCTCCCGCTATTCGTGACCCAGTTGCTTGGGGCGTTTAACGACAATCTTTTCAAAAACGCGATGGTGCTGTTCGTCGTGTACGGCGTGTATAACGACGAAAAGGCGGAGGCGTTATTCAGCGCGGTTGCAACCGCCGTTTTCATCCTGCCCTTTTTCCTGATGTCGGCACTGGCCGGACAATTGGCTGATACGCGCGACAAGGCGCAGATCATCCGCATCGTCAAATTTTGCGAAATCCTGATCATGATTGTCGGCGGAATCGGGCTGGTTATGGCATGGCTCGGTTTTGCAGTCAGTCTCATTGCCATCCCGCTCATGATGCTCGCTTTGTTCGCCATGGGGGTGCATTCGACATTTTTTGGACCGATCAAATATGCCATTCTGCCGCAGCATTTGAAAGAGGACGAGGTGCTAGGTGGCACCGGCCTGGTCGAAGCAGGCACCTATATCGCCATCCTGCTAGGTACCATTTTGGCAGGCGTAATCGAGGTGGAATGGGCTGCGCTCGGCGTCGTCATCACCGCCATCATCGGCTATTTCACCGGACGGCAGGTTCCTGCCGCGCCGCCCGAACATGAAGAAAGCGGGTTGGACTGGCACATTCTGCGCTCGTCAATCAATCTCGTTAAAAGCACGATGCACATTCGCAAACTCTATCTGGCCATTGCCTCGATCAGCTTTTTCTGGACGATTGGTGCGGTGCTGTTCATCCAGTTTCCACCCTTGGCAAAAAATGTTCTGGGTGCCGACAAGGAAGTTGCCAGCTTGTTTCTGGCGATTTTCTCCATCGGCATTGCCATCGGTTCAGTCGCCATCAACCGGATGCTGAAAGGTCAGGTATCGGCCCGCTATGCGCCAGCCTGTGTCATCGTCATGGGTCTGTTCGTTGTCGCCTTTTATTATGTTTGCCGTAACTGGCATGTCATCGGCGCGGGGGAGCTATATAATATAACAGGCTTTGTCGCGCACCCCGATGCGATCCCCTTGCTTCTTTCCTTATTGGGCATTGCGGTGTCCGGCGGTATGTTTGTCGTACCGCTTTATGCGTTTTTGACAACAACCGTGCCCAAGGACCAGACAGCCCGGACAGTGGCGGCGAACAATATCGTCAACTCAGGCGCGATGGTTGTCGGTTCATTGATCGCCCTCGGGTTAAGCGCCGCCGGTGTAACCATCGTCAACCAGCTATTATTGGGTGCCGCCATGTGCCTCATCTCCGCTTGGCTGGCGCAGCAACTGCACAGGGCTTGTGACTGAGGTTCTCCTTGCCCGATAGGACATGAGTGCTGCCATTCGGTTCGCGCGAAAGCGCGAACAGCGCAAAGTTCGCGGAGGCTGGAAATAGCTGACCCCTTCTAGACAGGGTATATTCGGGCCACATTCTCGCACCCGGCAACCCGATGCCAAAGGCGTGCAGAGCACACCCTGTCTCTCTCCGTCACCCTGAACTTGTTTCAGGGTCCATTTGTCAGTCCATTTCTGTGCTGGAGTGGCAAGCCATGCCGTAACGCACAGTTCCGTATTCCTTTAATCTGGGATCGATACTGCACGATGGACCCAGAAACGAGTTCAGGGTGACGGAATTATTAAATGGGCCGCACCGTGGTGCAAGCAATCCCTAAACCGTTCAGTAGATAAAGCTGCTTATCGCTACAAAAAACGCGCTGAAGCTGAGCATGAAAAGATGCGTATCTTCCTTGTGCCACCACCGTGCCTTGCGCGGCATGGTTAGTGTGGCATCAAGGACGGGCGGCGGCAGCATCCTGCGGAAGGGATGGCGGGCGGCTTCGTTGCGACATACGAGTTTTCTTTTCAACATGGTGACAGGTTAACGATTTGTTAGGGATTAAGACCATTGGAAAAGATGGTTAAAATGCACCCGATTTCCCACTGTCCCGAACTGTGACACATGCTATTATCGCGTTAACCATGAATCGGGAGGGTTTTCATGCAGCTAGGTGGAAAATGGGCATTGGTGACAGGTGGCACCGATGGAATAGGTCTGGAAATCGCGCGGCAAATGCGGCGCAAGGGTGCCAATATCATTGTCTGCGGCCGACGCGAAGATTTGCTGGCGTCAGCTCGGGATGAAGGATTTGAGGCAATCCGTGCCGATCTATCGAATGCCGAAGGGTGTCAGGCGCTGGTACAGGCACTGTTGCAACGGCCGCTCGATATCCTTGTGAACAATGCGGGCATGAGCGGCAATTTCGCCCCCGACGACCCTTTGGACCTTGCGCTGACGGACCGGGCGCTGTTTTTGAACCTTAATGCGCCGATGCACCTGATCGGCCAATTGCTGCCCGGATTGTTAGCGCGGTCAGAGGCGGCGATTGTCAATGTGACATCCGGCCTTGCCATTGCCCCACGCGCTGGCGGACCCGTCTATTGTGCGAGCAAGGCCGGATTGCGTAGCTTCACACAGGCACTCCGCCATAATTTGAGGCACAGCAAGGTGCATGTCATCGAAGCTCTGCCCCCGGTCGTTGACACAGCGATGACGAGGGGACGTATTGGCGGAAGCAAAATGTCCGCCAAAGAATGCGCCGCGCAAATTGTCGATGCCATCGAAAGCAACAGCAACGAAGCCAATGTCGGCATGGTGAAACTTTTGAAAATGGTCTATTCCATCTCGCCCGCGCTGGCCCGGCGGGTGATGATCAGATTTTAGGCGGCGACACGCGCGGCGTGATCACCATGCTATCAATCATAAGGCTGTTGGAAAATAGTGGTGCCCCAGGCCGGACTCGAACCGGCACTCCTTTCAGAACAGGATTTTGAATCCAGCGCGTCTACCAATTCCACCACTGGGGCACAGCTTGTCGGGGCGGACCCTTCGAAGCGGAGGCCCCTCTAACCGAGCCTCTGTCCGGATGCAAGAGCATCCTTATTTCTTTAATTCCTTTGCCAGGGTCTTGTGTGTCGCCTTGCCATAGGGTGCCTTGAAACCGCCGATGCCGGCGACATCGATGCCGGTCTGGCGATAGACGGCGCGCATATGGCTGAAGGTTTTGAAGCCGTCCTGCCCATGGTAATTGCCCATGCCCGAAGGGCCAACCCCGCCAAAGGGCAGGTCTTCCATCGCATTGTGGAAAATTACATCGTTCACCGTAACCCCGCCGGAAATAGTGCGTGACAGGACGCGCTCTTCCTCTGCCTTGTCGCTGCCGAAATAATAGAGGCCGAGCGGACGGTCATGGGCGTTCACATAATCGATCGCCTCGTCCATCGACGAATAGGTCATCACCGGCAGGATGGGACCGAAGATTTCCTCCTGCATCACCTTCATATCGTCGGTCACATTGCGAACAATGGTCAGCGGCATCTTGTTGCCGTTGGACGAGGCGAAGTCTTCGCCCGCCGGATTCACCTCGATCAGCTCCGCACCCTTGTCGCGCGCGTCGGCCAGATAGCCCTGCAGCCGCTCATAATTGCGGCCGTTCACGACCGAGGTGTAGTCGTCATTGTGAAGCAGCTTGGGATATTGCGCCGCAACACCCGCCTTGATCGCATCGATCACGTCGGTTTCCTGATCGGTCGGTACCAGCAGATAGTCGGGCGCCAGACAGATTTGTCCGGCGTTCATCATCTTGCCGAGCGCAATCCGCTCGCCCGCCTTTTTCGTATCCGCGCTGCGGCCGATGATGGTCGGCGACTTGCCGCCAAGCTCCAGCGTCACGGGCACCAGATTGTCCGCCGCGGCGCGCATGATATGGCGGCCCACGCCGGTCGCGCCGGTGAAGATCATATGATCGAAGGCCAGTTTCGAGAATGCCATGCCAATTTCGGCATCGCCGGTGAACACCGCCATTTCCTCTTCGGCGAAATATTTGGGTACAACCTCGGCGAATAGCGCCGCAACGCGCTCGGTATATTCGGACGGCTTCACCATCGCGCGGTTGCCCGCGGCCAATATGCCTGCCATCGGCACCATCACCATGCCCACAGGGAAGTTCCACGGCGCAACTACGCCGACCACGCCCTTGGGCTGATAGACCACCTCGGCCTTCGCACCCAACAGGCCGAGCGGAAAGGTCGGCTTGCGCTTTTCACCACGGGCCCAGCTTTCGAAATTCTTTTTCGCGTGCTTCATCGCGCTGACCGACGGCATGATGTCGGTCATCAGGGTCTGTTCACGGCTGCGATGGCCAAAGTCGGCGGAGACGGCCTTGGCGAAATCTTCCGCATGGTCGACGAGCAACGCAATCGCCCGGTCAATCCGGTCGCGGCGTATCGACATGGATTCAGGAAGCGCGGCGGTAAAGCTGGCGCGCTGCTTTTCCAAAATGGCCTGCATAGTCTTTGTCATGGCTCTCTCCTCTTAATCGTACAGTTAAGCCTTATCTCGCATGATGCAAGCGGTGCGTTACACGCAAATGTAGCTGCCTTCATTTTGCCCATTTGTCTTTACGGCGCAGGCGGATTATGAGCGACTCAAACTCCCCGTCCTGAATATAAGGAACCGCATATGACCAACACCGATCCCGTCGTTATCCTGTCTTACGCCCGCACACCGATGGGCGCGATGCAGGGGGCTTTTGCCGATGTGGCCGCGACCGATCTGGGCGCGACCGCGGTCAAGGCAGCGGTTGAGCGCGCCGGTGTCGATGGCGCGGATATCGAGCGGATCTATATGGGCTGCGTCCTGCCCGCCGGTTTGGGTCAGGCGCCCGCACGTCAGGCCGCGTTAAAGGCTGGCTTGCCCAAGTCGGTGCAGGCAACCACCGTCAACAAAGTATGCGGCTCGGGCATGCAGACCGTCATCATGGGCAGCGAGGCTCTCGCCGCTGGATCGGTCGATTATGTCATCGCCGGTGGTATGGAAAGCATGACCAACGCCCCCTATCTGCTGAAAAAGCACCGCAGCGGCGCGCGTATCGGCCATGACACGGCCTATGACCATATGTTCCTCGATGGTCTGGAAGATGCCTATGAAGCAGGCCGTGCCATGGGCACATTCGCGCAGGATACCGCCAACGAATATCAACTGACGCGTGAGGCGCAGGATAATTACGCGATTGAATCGCTCCGCCGGTCGCAGGCCGCAATTGCCGATGGCGCGTTCAAGGATGAAATCGTCGCGGTCACCGTTGCCACCCGCAAGGGCGATGTCGTCGTCGACACCGATGAACAACCCGGCAAGGGAATGCCCGACAAGATCCCGGGCTTGCGCCCTGCTTTCGCCAAGGACGGCACCATCACAGCTGCGACCAGTTCGTCCATCTCCGATGGCGCGGCCGCGCTCGTCTTGACCCGCCAGTCGGTCGCCGATGCCAAGGGCCATACGCCCGTCGCCCGAATCGTCGCCCATGCCGCGCACGCACAGGAACCATCGGCCTTCACCACTGCTCCTGTCGGTGCGATCACCAAATGCCTTGCCAAGGCGGGCTGGACGGTGTCCGATGTCGACCTGTTTGAAGTCAACGAAGCCTTTGCCTGCGTGGCGATGTTCGCGATGCACGATCTTGGCATTTCGCATGACAAGATCAACGTCCATGGCGGTGCAACCGCATTGGGCCATCCCATCGGCGCATCGGGTGCACGGATCATCACCACCTTGATCGCCGCGCTCCAACGCCACGGCAAGAAGCGCGGCGTTGCCTCGCTCTGCATCGGTGGTGGTGAAGGGACGGCGCTGGCGGTCGAATTGATCTAAAATAAACGGTCTAATGGCTTATTGCTGAACGCGTTGTTTTCCGTAGGTTCAAAAGTCGCATCCTAAAAGGGAACAACAGACGCCGAAAGGGGTTTGTTGTCTTTCAAGGAGCCCGACAATGAAGAAAAGATTTTTGATAACCGTCGCTGCCCTCGCCGCCACCTTCTCCCCCATGGCGGCGCAGGCGCAGACGCGCGAACTGCAACGTGATCGTCAGGACGTGCGCGAAGAAAAACGCGAACTCAACCAAGCGAAGCGCTATGGCGATAAAGGCGACGTCCGCGAAGAACGCAGCGAATATCGCGAAGCCAAGCGCGAACATCGCGAAGACTGGCGCGATTACCGACAGAAAAACCGCAACGCCTTTCGTGGCGTTCGCTTTAACGCACCCTTTCGCTACCGCACGTTTAACGACGGCGTAAGCATCGGATCAAGCTATTATGCGCCGCGATATCGCGTCAGCAACTACCAAAATTATCGCCTGCCCCAACCCGGTCGATACCAGACCTATGTGCGTCATTATAACGACGTGCTGCTGGTCAACATTCGGACCGGTCGGGTGGTGCGCGCCTATCGCGGTTTTTACTGGTAACATTTCACCCTCCCGGAATGGTATCGGTAAATGCGGGCCGTCGGAGCAATCCGGCGGCCCTTTGCATTTGCCCGCGGGCGCGCTAACTATGCGCCTATGAACATCGTTTTCGTCCTTTTCGATAATGTCACCCAGCTCGACTTTGCCGGGCCGGTGCAGTTTCTGTCGCGCTTGCCGGGGTCCACCGTGCAGATTGCCAGCAAGGATGGAAAAGCAGTCACGACCGACTGCGGCTTTTCCATCTTGCCCAATACGAGCTTTGCCGACTGCAGATCGGCGGACATAATATGCGTGCCGGGTGGACATGGGGTGCGTCAGGCAGTGGCCGACCCTGCAATCATCGACTTTGTCCGGCAGCAGGGCGCGCAAGCGAAATGGGTCACCAGTGTATGCACCGGCGCTTTCATTCTGGGCGTCGCCGGACTGCTTCAGGACAAACGCGCCACCTGTCACTGGGCCTATACGCATTTGCTGCCTTTGGTCGGCGCGACACATCTGCCCGCGCGGGTCGTGCGCGACGGCAATGTTGTGACCGCAGGCGGCGTCACATCCGGCATCGACTTCGCGCTCGAACTGATCGCGCTGATTGCTGGTGAGGATGTTGCGCGCACACTGCAACTCGCGCTGGAATATGACCCGGCCCCGCCTTTCCACGGCGGCACCCCAGAGACGACATCGCCCGATATTCTTCATAATTTGCGCGCCCGGGTCTACGACAGCGCGGCCGCGCAAATGGAGGACGCTTTGCGGGGAAGCGGGGTCACGCTGACCAGCGCGTAGCGCGCGCCGTCATAGAAATTACATCCCCTCTCCCCTTCAGGGGAGAGGTACGCAGACTTATGGCTTTAGCCATTAGACGAAGTGGAGAGGGGGAGTTGGCGCACGAACCTGACTGTTTGAGCCCCTCACCAACTACGCCTAGGCCTGTCGGCCAAGGCTTCGTATCCTCTCCCCTGAAGGGGAGAGGGTAATCTTACGCAATGACGCAAAGGCGCAAAGAATAAGGAAAGAAGAACAGCGCATTTTGCCCCTGACCGTCACCCTGAACTTGTTTCAGGGTCTTAGTACTGCGGCGTTGAAAACTAAGACCCTGAAACAAGTTCAGGGTGACGGCGGGATTAGGGGTGACGGGCTGTGTTAGTGAACTGGTCGAGTCAGCGCACCACACTCCCCTCCCGCGTGCGGGAGGGGCTGGGGGAGGGTGAGTCGTTGACGTCACACGGCGGACCTAAGGCCCGCCCCCTCCCCTAACCTCTTCCGCAAGCGGGAGGGGGATTGGTTCGCTACCCTTACAGTCGAAACTCTCCTCCACCCCCAACTTAACCGCCCGTTTAAATTCCCTCTGGACGAACCGGCTTTCCACGCATAGCTTCCGGTCTTGGGAGAGAGCATATGATCAAAAAGCTTGGGCCGGTTGCTGCTGCGGCGGCGCTAATGGTGATGACGGGTTCGTGCCAGAAAACGGACGTCCCCGGTTTTGTCGCCATTGATGGCGAATATCTCACAACCGGCGGGGACGGGTCTAACTGGGCCATGACCGGCTTTAGCTATAACGAACAACGCCACAGCCCGCTGACTCAGATCAATGCAGACAATGTGAAGGATTTGGGCATTGCCTGGTTCGCCGATCTGCCCGACGCGCGCGGACAGGAAGCGACACCGGTCGTGGTCGATGGCAAGATGTTTGTGTCAACCGCATGGTCAAAAGTGCTCGCCTTCGACGCCAAGACGGGGAAGTCGCTGTGGAGCTTTGATCCCGAAGTCGACAAGGCGCGCGGGGTTAAGGCCTGCTGCGATGTCGTCAACCGCGGCGTGGCATTCTGGAAAGGCAGCGTCTTTGTCGGCACGATCGATGGCCGGTTGATTTCGCTCGACGCGGCCACCGGCAAGCAGTTGTGGAGCGCGCAGACGCTCGATCTAGAATCCAACGGCACCATCACCGGCGTCCCGCGCGTGGTGAAGGACAAGGTTGTGATCGGCTTTGGCGGCGCGGAGTTCGGCGCGCGCGGCTATGTCACCGCCTATGATGCCGCGACGGGCAAACAGGCATGGCGTTTCTACACGACACCCAATCCCAAGGGCGAGCCCGACGGCGCGGCGAGCGACGAAATCCTGAAGACAGCCGCCACGAAAACATGGAGCGCCAAACCCAAAAAGGGCGACTGGCGTGAAAGCGGCGGCGGCGGCACGGTGTGGGACGCGATTGTCTATGACGCGGAACTCGACCAGCTTTATTTGGGCGTCGGTAACGGCAATCCGTGGAACCATGGCATTCGCTCCAATGGCGAGGGGGACAATCTGTTCCTGTCGTCCATCGTCGCGTTGAAACCCGATACCGGCGAATATGTCTGGCATTATCAGGAAACGCCTGCGGAAAGCTGGGACTATACGGCGACCCAGCCGATCATCCTCGCCACCGAACAGCGCAACGGCAAGGATGTGAAGGTCCTCTACCACGCGCCGAAGAATGGCTTTTTCTTCACCATCGACCGGGTGAGCGGCAAGATGCTGTCGGCCAATCCCTTTATCGACGGCATCACCTGGGCGTCGGGTTATGACCTGAAAACCGGTCGCCCTATAGAAAAACCGGAGTCGCGTTACGAGAAAACCGGTAAGCTTTATATGGCCAACCCGTCTCCCTTAGGAGCGCACAACTGGCATCCGATGAGCTATAATCCGGCCACTGGCCTCGTTTATATTCCAGCCCTTTACATCGGCGCGGCCTATCTGCCGCCCGTCGCACCCAATGAAATGGAACGCAAAGCGATTGGTTTCAACACTGGCGGCGCGATGGCCGCAGCCGACCTGCCCGACGACACCAATTTTGTGAAAGCCGTCAAGGCCGCCACCAAGGGTAAGCTGGTCGCCTTCGACCCCAGGACTGGCAAGGCGAAATGGACCGTCGACCATCCTGCATCGTGGAATGGCGGCACCATGACGACGGCGGGCAATCTGGTCTTCCAGGGCACCGCCTTGGGCGAATTCCGGGCCTATGCCGCCGATACCGGCAAGCAATTGCTGAACCTGAATGTGCAGTCGGGCGTCCTGTCGGGTGCCTCGACCTATACCGTGGATGGCGAACAATATGTCGCCTTCCTGACGAGCAAAGGCGGTGCCTTCCCGCTGGTGTCGGGCTATGCCGGGTCGGCCAGCTCGGCGGTGCCGAATATCCCGCGCCTGATCGTGCTCAAGCTTGGCGGCAAGGTCGCCCTGCCCGCCTTGCCCGAAACGCCCGCTTATGTGTGGGACCCGCCTGCGAAGTTCGGCACGGCTGCGGATATCGCGGCCGGTCAGTCGAATTTCCAGCGGTACTGCCTTGTCTGCCACGGCCCCGGTGCGGTCGGCAACGGCGTGCTGCCCGATCTGCGTAAATCGGCCGCTATTGCCGATGCCGGTACGTGGAAATCGGTGGTCATCGAAGGCGTGCTGAAAGGCAATGGCATGGTCAGCTTTGCCTCGGTCCTGACACCTAAAGAGGCCGAGCAAATGCGCGCCTATGTCATCAGCCGCGTGCATTATGCCAAAACGCATGACGCAGGACTTGGCGGGGGGACCAAGCCCGCCCGATAGGCGCTTGAAATGTAGGATCATATCTGCTGGACTGGGCGGGAACATCGCTATCCGTCCAGAGGCTGTAAGGGCATGCAATCAGTCTTAAAAAATTTTGCCTGCAAAAAAAGGTGCGTGGAAGCTTCAGCCGAATTAACAAACTGCATAAAAGGCCGTGAAACTGCTGCCCATGAATCGCACATCTGCCTAATTTTTAAGCAGTCCATTTGCCTGATTCGAATCCGGAATCGCGCAAAACCGTCCATCCCAACTGGCACGATACTTGATAAACAATTGCCATAATCCGAGCGCGGTTTTTAACGCCAACCGCGCCAATAAGGGGAAAGTCATGAAGAAGATCGAAGCGATCATCAAACCGTTCAAATTGGACGAAGTGAAAGAAGCACTTCACGAAGTAGGCGTTTCCGGCATCACGGTCACCGAAGCCAAAGGTTTCGGCCGCCAGAAAGGCCACACTGAACTCTATCGCGGTGCCGAATATGTCGTCGACTTCCTGCCCAAGGTAAAATTGGAAGTGGTGGTCGAAGATGGTCTTGCCGACCGCGTGGTAGAGGCCATCGCCGCTGCCGCCCAAACCGGCCGTATCGGTGACGGTAAGATTTTCGTCATCCCGGTCGAAACCGCTCTGCGTATCCGTACCGGTGAGCGCGACAACGATGCCGTCTAAAAAATCCCCCTCCTGCATGCGGGAGGGGCCCGGGGGAGGGTCAGTAGCAAGATCCGATCCATAAACAATCAACGACACCCTCCCCTAACCCCTCCCGCGGGCGGGAGGGGAACTAAAGAAGGAAAGCAACATGGGCACGAGCGCCAAGGATATTATCAAACGTATCAAGGAAGAAGAGATCGAATGGGTCGATGTCCGCTTCACCGACCCCAAGGGCAAGTGGCAGCATCTGACCATGTGCTCGGGCGTGATTGGCGAAGACGAGCTGGAAGACGGTCTGATGTTCGACGGTTCGTCGATCGAAGGCTGGAAAGCCATCAACGAATCCGACATGATCCTGAAGCCCGACCTCGACGCGGTTTATGTCGATCCATTCTCGGCAACGCCGATGATGATAATCTTCTGCGACATCGTCGAGCCATCGACCGGTGAACTCTACAGCCGTGACCCGCGTTCGACCGCCAAGCGCGCCGAAGCCTATCTGAAGACCACAGGCATTGGCGACACCGTCTATGTCGGTCCCGAAGCCGAATTCTTCATGTTCGACGATGTGCGTTTCGAAAACAGCTACAACACATCCTATTACAAGATCGACGATATTGAATTGCCCACCAATAGCGGCACGAAATATGACAGCGGGAATATGGGCCACCGCCCACGCGCCAAGGGCGGTTACTTCCCCGTTGCGCCCGTTGACAGCTGCGTGGATATCCGTGGCGAGATGGTATCGACCATGCTCGAAATGGGCCTGCCATGCGACAAGCACCACCATGAAGTGGCCGCAGCCCAGCATGAGCTTGGCCTCACCTTCGGCACGCTGACGCAGACCGCCGACCGGATGCAGATCTACAAATATGTCGTACATCAGGTTGCCCATGCCTATGGCAAGACTGCGACCTTCATGCCGAAGCCGATCAAGGAAGATAATGGTTCGGGTATGCATACCCACCTGTCGATCTGGAACGGCAAGACGCCTTTGTTCGCAGGCGATGGCTATGCCGGTCTGTCGGAAATGTGCCTCTATTTCATCGGCGGCATCATCAAGCATGCCAAGTCGGTGAACGCTTTCACCAACCCCACGACCAACAGCTACAAGCGTCTGGTCCCGGGCTATGAAGCACCCGTTCTGCTCGCTTATTCCGCGCGCAACCGCTCGGCATCGTGCCGCATTCCTTATGGTGCAGGTGCCAAAGCCAAGCGCGTGGAAGTCCGCTTCCCCGACGCGATGGCCAACCCCTATCTCGCTTATGCGGCGCTGTTCATGGCAGGCCTCGACGGCATCCAGAACAAGATCCATCCCGGCGAAGCCATGGACAAGAATCTTTATGATCTGCCGCCTGCCGAACTGGCTGAAGTGCCGACCGTTTGCGGTTCCTTGCGCGAAGCCTTGGAAAGCCTGGCTGCGGACCATGACTATCTGCTCAAGGGTGATGTGTTCTCCAAGGACCAGATCGATGCCTATATCGACCTCAAGATGGAAGACGTCGCCCGTTGGGAAATGACGCCTTCGCCGGTCGAGTTTGACATGTATTACAGCTACTGATCGAACGCATCCGATCGATAGCTGAAGGCCCGGTGGTTGGGGGACCGCCGGGCCTTTTTGTGCTTTCGGCAAGGGCTGCTTGCAATGTAGGATTTGAATTGAAACAACGAATAGCGACCTGATGCAATTGCTCGCTCTTTGAACTTGTTGATATTCAATGTGTGAATTCACCGCGCAAAATGCCAAGCGCTTCGCGGTCGGCATGGGCGAACGCCCAAACCGTTCCTGCGAACCTTTGATGCCTTTATGTGAACCGGCGGAACATTTGCCTTAAGCCTCGAACTTTACGACGCTGCACATAGGAACGAAAAAAGGTGGCGCCTCTCGGTGCCACCTTTTCGTGTCGATTATGCTTTATATTGTGACGAACTACCGCCCGTCACGGGCAGCTTTGCCAAAGACGCTATATTGTTCGTTACCGACAAATCCGAATTTGGAAATACCGCTGATTTTAACCACAACCAGTGTTTTATCCACCGTATCATAAGGTGCCGTCGACGCAGGCTGAAACTGAAGCTCAGGCTCCGGAGTCATAGATTTCGTTTGCTTCAGATACTGCCCTACCTGCTGCAATGTTACCGGTGTACCGTTCCATTGGATGGTGCTGTCGGGCAAAATAATAATTTTGTTCACAACTGGATCCACCAAATCCTCAGGTGGAGGATTAACATTTTGCTGTGGAAGGTCGATATTTACGGCGTGTGAAACCGGGGGGATGGTGATCATCAGCATGATGAGGAGAACGAGCATGACGTCGATCAACGGCGTCGTGTTCATTTCCATCATCGGCTCGCCATCATCTTTACCGCCACTCATTGCCATGATGATTGCTCCTTTAAAATTTTACTGCACATTCGCATTTTCGAACGGCGATGAAATGAAGCCAACACGTGAGAAGCCGGACATCTGCATGGTGAAAATTGCACCACCAATGCAGCGATAAGGCGTGTTGATATCACCGCGAATGTGCGCCTCTGGCAACATATCTGGTTCAATTTGACCAGCAGCCAAAGCTTCTTCACCGCCCAGTTTTTCAAACTCGGCTTTCAAGTGATCTGTTGCACGCTTCACCAATTCCGTCGAATTTATTGGTGTTACGTTCCAATAGATACGGCATTCCCCATTCGGGTTCGCACCTTCATAAGCAGGGTCTCCGGGATCGCGCCCAGCTACATCGGTTGTCGTCACCGACAGCAACACGTTTTCACGTTTTGCCTTTGTGGGCTCAAACTTCACGACAGGAATATCCATTTTCACCGTCTGGATAGCGACCGGAATTGCGATGAGGAACACGATGAGGAGCACCAGCATGACGTCGACGAGCGGCGTCGTGTTGATGTCAGACATTGGCGTGTCATTGCCGCCGCCTCCTGAACTGATTGCCATTGGCCAATCCTCTCTTAATAAATTGGGTCAGAATCGAGAGCCGGAAAATCCAGCATATGGGCCGCGCAAAAGCGCAGCCCAAACCCAATCTTACTTCTTTACGGCGCCAGCAGGAGCAGGCTTACCAGCCTGCATCGGTGCCGTAACAGCGGGCTTAACGCGACCACCCGAAGAGATATAACCCAATACATCGTTCGAGAATGTTGCAAGGCTGCGGGCGATCGACTTGTTGCGGGCCTGAAGCCAGTTGTAAGCAAGAACAGCAGGAACAGCGACGAACAGACCAATTGCGGTCATGATCAGTGCTTCACCAACCGGACCTGCGATCTTGCCAATGTCGGCCTGACCGGCGATGCCGATTTTGATCAGTGCCGAATAAATGCCGATAACCGTACCAAGCAGGCCGACAAATGGTGCGGTAGCACCCACGGTTGCCAGGAATGGCAGGCCACTCGACAGCTTGTTGTTGATCGACTCTTCCGAACGGGCCATCGCGCCGTGCAGCCAGTCATGTGCTTCAACCGGATCGGTCAACAGGCTGTGCTGCTTCTGTGCTTCGATGCCATCGTCAACGACCTGACGAAATGCGCTATTCTTGTCTAACTTTGCAGCGCCTTCTTCCAGCGTTGCGGCACGCCAGAACTGAGCGCGTACTTGCTTGGCCTGATTCAGTACCTTCTGTTGTTCAAACAATTTTGTAAACATGATATAGAAAGAGAAGACAGACATGATAACCATCACCGAGAAAATCGCGATAGAGATCGGGCCGCCTTCCTTAAGGGCGGGGATAAGGCCGAACTGGGCGGCGGCCTCTGGAGCTGCGGCACCGGCCGCCGTTAGGAACAAAATCGACATTTTAACTACCTCTCAAAAAAATTTACGTTGCTAGCAAAAAGGTACGGTAAGAAGCCTACTCCCAGGCCGTACCATAGAATTTATTTCGGTATCTGCCACCTTACACGATTGGAATAGGTCCCCGTCGTGGGATTGCCATTATTATCCAGCGCTGGATCGAAGCGTGCACGACGCGTAACGTTAGAACAGGTAGCCTGATCCAGGTCTGGATGGCCGCTGGATGATGTTATTTGGCAATCGGTTACTCGACCATTAGGACCTATAGTCACCCTAAACCCAGTCGTCCCTTCACGCTCCTGCTGCAAAGCTCGCGATGGGTAATCGTTGGTGTTTGCCCAATTGCCCGGGTTGCCTCGCGCCTTAGCGCCTTGAGACTTATCCACAGGTTTTTGAGGGCACAACGAGGTATTCGCAGCCCTTGAACCATCCCAACAGCCAACTGAAGTATCAACTGGATCTGCTTTTTGAGTAAAATCAGGCTTCTCTTCGGTCGGCCTAGCCTGAACAGGATTATTTGTCGGTGCCTGAAAAGGAGGCTGCGGGGCCGTAATCGGGGGAGGCTCTATCTGCTGCTCAGGCTCTGGCGGCGGCGGCTCCTCTTCTTTTGGTTTTTCTTCCTTCACATCGACCACGGTCATTTTTTCCTTGATGGCAATAACCGCATCATATGCGAGGCCTGTCACCAAGGCATAACCGAGGAAAGCGTGAAGAAGGACAACAATGATGATCGAAACCAAGCGGTTCGTACTCATCCCATCTTGATCAGCATATGCCATGCGGAAACAACTCTCCTACCTTCAAAACTAATAAAGCATATGGCCGCACGTTTGAAAATGCGCCCGATATACCCCCGCGAAATCGAAAACATTATGTTTTTTAACTTCGATTCATCGAAGCTTTAGCCAAGCCTATCAGGCCTAGCAACACGGATTCTGCGATTCAGACGCGATTCATGAACAGCGCTTTCTTATGGCACAGAACAGATATAGACCAAAGTCGCGACTATTGCTGATGTTCGAAAGGGAATTTGAATGAATGTTTCTACGCTAAAAACAGCAATTGCCGCCATAATGCTGGGATTTGGAAGCGCGGGTAACGCCCAGACAAGCGTGTCGATACCATCTTCTTTAGCCGTACAATCCGAATCCGCCAGTTATGCCGATATCGCTGATTTGGTCGTAATTTCACCGTTAATTGTAGATGCTAACATCAAAAATTTACGCAAAATCCCCCCAGCTCAGGCAATTGGCGTGCCGGAAAATCTGCAACGGATGTTGGTTGAGGCCGACATTGTGGCCTTGATTCGCGGTCAGGAAGGCGTGAATCCGAAGATTCGATTTCTGCTCGATGTCCCTAAAGATGCGAAGGGGAAAATACCGAAACTGAAAAAGCAGCGACTATTTCTGATGGGGAGTATCGTTGCTGGCCGTCCCGGCGAAATTCGCCTTTCACGGCCCAACGCCCTTGTCCAATGGAGCGCGGCGAATGACATATTAGTGCGCGCAATAACGAAAGAGGCTGTTCAAATCGACGCTCCTGCAAGAATTACTGGTATATCAAGTGCCTTTTACAGCGCAGGTACGGTGATAGGCGAAGGTGAAACGCAGATTTTCCTGAAGACCGACAGGGAGCAACCCTTGTCACTTTCGGTTTTGAGTCGACCGGGGGAAAAAAAGCGGTGGGCCGTTTCTACAGCGGAAGTCATAGACGAATCGGCGACGGCACCTGCAAAATTCTCGTTGCTTTGGTACCGGCTGGCCTGCGGGTTGCCGCCCACATTATCCGCCGAACTGGTCGAGGCAGCGGGTGGTGAATATGTGGCACAGGCACAGGCGGACTATATGTTCATCCTCGACTCTCTTGGTCCTTGCGGCCGCAAAAGATAGTCCAAGACCGGATATCTAAGGTGCGGTTTGGATTGGGGCAGCTTCGGCAAGTACCAGCGTAAACCAATCTTCAGGGTCAGAATATTCCGCCACCGGGGTCCAGCAACCGGATCGAAGTAAAAGACGTAAGCTCCGCAGGTCATATTTGTGGCTGTTCTCGGTATGGATGCTGTCCCCTTCATCGAAGGAAAAGTCCACGCCCGCGACCGAAAAACGAATGTCGCGGTTGCAGCGCAGGTGCATCTCCACCCTCGCTTCCAAGTCATTCCACACAATCTGGTGCAAAAAGGCGTCAACGGGGATGTCACCACCGAGTTCCCTGTTGATGCGATGCAAGAGGTTCAGGTTGAATGCCGCAGTCACCCCCGCTGCGTCATCATAGGCCGGCACAAGAACATCGGCCGATTTAATGCGATCAAAGCCGATGAGCAATTTTGCGCCTTCGCCCAAAGTCGCGCGCATATGTCGCAGAAGATCGACCCCGCTGCGTGGAACAAAGTTTCCGATCGTCGAGCCGGGGAAAAATCCGAGGATATTTGTATAAGCGATGTTATCTGGCAAAACCATGGTTTGCGTGAAATCCGCTTCAACCGGAATTATATTCAAGTCGGGAAAACGCGATTGTAAAACAGTGGCCGAATTGCGAAGATAATCCCCGGAAATATCGACAGGAACATAGAATTCCGGATCTATGGCTTCCAGCAATAATGGCGTTTTGGTGGCGCTTCCTGCACCAAATTCAATGACTGCTCCGCCAGAGGCGATTTGCTCCGCCAATGCGTCCTTGCAATTTTTAAGCAAAGCGGTTTCGTTGCGTGTCGGATAATATTCCGGCAGCCGGGTAATCTCGTCAAATAGGGTTGATCCGCGCTCGTCATAAAACCACCGCGCCGGAATAGCGCGACGCGGGCCGCGCAACCCTTCGAGGACGTCTGCAAGAAATTGAGGGTCCGCACGGGAGAGCAAAGCGGTCTCAGACATTTTTGGCCAATCGTAATCCGGTAAATTGCCAGCGTTGATGCGGATAGAAAAAATTTCGGTAACTGGCCCGTACATGGCCGCGCGGCGTGGCACAGCTGCCGCCGCGCAGGACAAACTGACCGCTCATAAACTTGCCATTATATTCGCCCACCGCACCCGCGGCTGCGCGAAATCCGGGATAAGGCCGATAAGCGCTACCCGTCCATTGCCAGACATTTCCGAAGGGATTGCTACACCCAGCTACTTTGGGCCGCACCGGTCCCGGCCTATCGAGCAGATGTCCCTCGCCAGAAGGAAAGGACGCAGCAGCGACCTCCCATTCGGCCTCGGTTGGCAGGCGGGCGTTGGCCCAGCTTGCATAGGCATCCGCTTCATAAAGGCTGATATGCGTGACAGGGGCCGACAGGTCGACTGCCCGCAAACCGTCAAGCCCGAAACTCAACCATTGCCCGTCGCTATTCTGCTGCCAATATAAAGGCGCCGCGATGCCTTCGCGCTGGACCCAGGACCAGCCGTCTGACAACCATAGATGCGGGTCACTATATCCACCATCATTCATGAAGTACATCCATTCTGCGTTGGACACTGTTCGTTCGCAAAGCGCAAAAGGTTGCAGATAAACCTCATGGCGCGGGCCTTCACAATCAAATGCAAATCCGGCGCCTTCAAAGCCAATCGACTGAAGCCCCCACGGCCCTTCGCGCCAGCCCGCCCCGTCTTCTCGAAAAATCGCAGCGTCCCCGATAATGGGCGTTGGCCAATAGGCCGGGTAAATCGGGTTCTGGGCAAATAAGTGTAATATATCGGTCAGAAGCAGTTCCTGATGCTGTTGCTCGTGCTGGATACCCAACTCGACCAATTGCAATGCTGTTTCGGGAAGATTGTTCCAATGCGCCTCAATTGCGCTTTCAACATGGGTTCGATAATCCAGTATCTGGCCAAGGGATGGGCGGGTTATCAAACCGCGTGCCGCCCGGGTATGGCGGGCACCTTCGGCTTCATAATAGCTGTTGAACAGATAGGCGAAATTATCGTCAAAGGCGCGATATTGTGGCACATGATCCCGAAGAACGAAACTTTCGAGAAACCAGGTGACATGCGCCAAATGCCATTTGGCAGGAGACGTGTCGGGCATAGACTGCACCGTCGCATCCGCATCTGAAAGGGGGGTGGTTAGATCGACGGTCAATTTGCGCGTCGCAAAAAACCGGTCCTTTAAGCCGACCGTCACCGGGACCCGCCCGGCACCCACAAAATGTCTCCGCCGCGCGTTGCATTGATCAAACGGCAAAGCACGAACAGATAGTCCGACAGCCGATTCAGATATTGAATCGCTTGTGGATTGATGCTGACCAATTGTGCCGCAGCCACCAGTGCGCGTTCGGCGCGCCGCGAAATCGTCCGGGCCATGTGCATTTGCGCCGCAGCCTTGCTACCTCCCGGTAGAATGAAGCTTGTTAGCGGAGAGAGCTGCTCATTGGCTGCATCGATCGCAGATTCCAGCCAAGCGACCTGATCGGCAACGATCCGTAATTCCATGGCGGAGGGCTCAAAAGTCTGTCCCGGCGTGGCGACATCAGCACCCAGATCGAACAGGTCATTCTGAATACGGCGAAGGCCCGCGACCAACGCAGTCTGTCCTTCATCGGCCTCCAGGAGGCATAGCGCGAAGCCTAAGGCGCTATTTGCCTCATCAATTTCTCCGATCGCGTGGAGCCGCAGATCGGATTTGGATATGCGCGATCCGTCGACCAGACCCGTGGTGCCATCATCACCCGTGCGGGTGTATATTTTATTGAGTTTGACCATTGTAAATGGGCCGATCGCTTATTGCGAACCGGCCACGAGCAGCAGCACAACCAGAAGCATTACCGTGATTGCTTGCCATTTAACGCGCGCGAACATCATTTTATTCTGCAAAGCCAGAGATTGGGGAATTCCATCCTTGTCCAATTCGGTCGGGCGCATGTTGGCGAACGCGTGTAAACCGCGGATAAGTGCGAATGCAACCGCACCTGCACCTGCGATAACAAGGAGTACCAGCACTATCGTCATTGTTCGAACCCCTTATTTTGTTAATTCGGCTGAAGCTTATTTAGGTATCAGACATCGAAATGCCAAGGGGCAGAACCCCCCGCCGCAAATTATTGATGAGGAGCCGGCCGTCGCCTCCGGCCAGCCTTTGAATCGAAAGGGCTGGCGCAGATTTGCTTTTGGAAAGCTTTTGCCCCTCATCGTCGAGAAACAGCGGATGATGCCAGTAAAACGGCTCCGGAAAGTCCAACAGAAGCTGCAGCAAGCGGTGGATCGCCGTATAGGCAAAAAGGTCGCGGCCGCGCACGACATGGCTGATCCCGGCGCGCGCATCATCGACCGTCGCGGCCAGATGATAGGATGCAGGCGCATCCTTTCGCCACAGCACGACATCGCCAAATTGCATCGGGTCGGCAATTTGATCGCCCGCGGCCAAATCACGCCAGCGCAAAAGCCCGGCCAGCGCGACCGCCTTGGCCATATCGATCCGCCAGCTAAATCCGCTTTTCGCCTCGACCGACCGGTGACGGCAGGTCCCCGGATATTGCGGGCCATCGGGCCCGTGTGGCACTGGCGTCCGTTTCAATGCCGCCGATATCTCGCCTCGCGTACAGGTGCATTTATACAGCAATTCAAGTGCATGCAGCTTTTCCAGCGCGGCTTCATAATGCGCGATATTGGCGGATTGATATTGCACCGGCGCATCGGGTTGCAAATCGAGCCAGGCCAGATCAGCCAGAATTGCTTCACTATGTTCAGGCCGGCTGCGGGTTCCGTCGATATCTTCGATGCGGACAAGAAATTCGCCATCATGGGCATGGGCAAAATCATGCGCGCACAGCGCAGAAAAGGCGTGCCCCAGATGCAACGCTCCATTGGGGCTCGGCGCGAACCGGGTACGTATTGCGACCCGCTGCTTATTTTCGAATTGCGGTAGAAATACCATATTATGTGCTTTTGCCCTCTTGACGTCACAATATGTGCAAATAGGTTGGCAAATGTCAAAATGCTGTAACGCTCCTAGGCTTAAAGCATGTATGACAACAGGGGGAGAAGGTTTGACTTATGTTGCATACCGGAACGTTCGAAGCGGCAGGCAGGGCAAGGCATCCGGAAAACTGTCCGTCGCTTGTCCTCAATGCCGATTATACGCCGCTTAGCTATTATCCGCTAAGCCTTTGGCCGTGGCAGACCGCGATCAAGGCGGTTTTTCTGGACAAGGTCGACGTCGTTTCCAGCTATGACCGCCACGTCCACAGCCCAAGCCTTGATATCAAGATCCCGTCCGTCATCGCCCTTCGCCAATATGTCAAACCGTCGGAATATCCTGCTTTCACCCGCTTCAACCTGTTCCTGCGGGACAAGTTTGAATGCCAATATTGCGGTTCAGGCGATAATCTGACGTTCGACCATGTTGTCCCGCGTCGCCTGGGCGGCATCACAAGCTGGGAAAATGTCACGACGGCCTGCCTGTCGTGCAACCTGAAAAAGGGTGGCCGCACGCCCAAGCAGGCGCATATGCAACTCAATATGGCCGCAATCCGGCCGACGAGCTGGCAATTACAGGATCGCGGCCGCGCATTCCCGCCCAATCATCTGCACGAAACATGGCACGACTGGCTCTATTGGGATATCGAGCTGGAGGGATGAGTCCCCAGCGCCTATGGGTCCCGAAAATTCAGACCGCCGCGCCGCCCTCTTAAAAACCTTCGCGTCTTTGCGGGAAATAAATGGCGATCAGCACGCGCAAGGGGACGGTCCACTTACTCCGTCACGGTCAGCGCTGGCACCGCCCGTGCCGCATCCTCCGGCGTAATCCCGGGTGGCGGGGCGGCGGCGATGCGTTCTTCGCCGCGCATCACCCGGCCTGCACGTTTTATCGCATCACGAAGGCGTGGATAGACACCGCAACGGCACAAATTGGTGATGGCCATATTGATTTCTTCATCGGTCGGGTTGCTGCTTTTCTTGAGCAGAACCGATGCTGTCATGATGATGCCGGGAATGCAGAAACCGCATTGCGGCACATTGCCCGCAACAAAAGCCTGTTGCAATGGATGGCTGCGGTCGCGGCTCAACCCTTCGATGGTCGTGACAAAGCGCCCTTCCGCTTCGGCAATGGTAACGAGGCAGGACCGGATCGCCTCACCATCAATCTCCACCATGCATGCGCCGCAGTCGCCAGTGCCGCACCCATATTTGGTGCCCGTCAGGTTCGATGCATCGCGCAACGCCCAAAGCAGCGGCGTTTGCGGGTCCATTTTATATTGGACCGGGCGGTCATTAACGGTGAATTTGGTCATAGCGCCGGTGCGGCCGGAGGAAGGGTGTGAAAAAACGGCATGATATTATGTTACCCTCCCCTAACCCCTCCCGCAAGCGGGAGGGGGAACTTTGATTTCATCAACTCCCCTCCCGCGTGCGGGAGGGGCTGGGGTAGGGTGTCGCGCTCCCCTCCCGCTTGCGGGAGGGGTTGGGGGAGGGTCAGACTCATTCAGTCGCGCCAGCTTTTGTCGATCCGGTCGACCTTGCGGACCATTGCGTCAAATTCAACCCGGCCGGAACCGCCGGGGGGCGATGCCATGTAAAGGTCGCGTTGATGCACCGCGATGACCTCATCCGATACCGTGATTGGTTGGCCCATTTGCATCGTCGCCATTTGATGTTCGCACGCCCGTTGCAGCGCCCAATATTTGATGAATGCGTCAGGCAAGGTTTTGCCCATCACGACAGGCCCATGATTACGCAGCATCAAAATCCGCTTGTCGCCCAGATGTTCGACCAGACGCACACCCTCTTCTTCACGTACCGTCACGCCTTCAAAGTCATGATAGGCCAATTGCCCCATGAAGTTGCAGGCATAGAAATTCACCGGCTGCAACCCGCCTTCGAGTGAACATACGGCCACCGTGGCGGTCGTATGGGTGTGGATGATGGCATGGGCGTCGGGCAATGTGCGGTGGAACAGGCTGTGCTGGACAAATCCGGCCTTGTTCACATGCCACGGATTATCGACATCCAGCTTGTTCCCGTCGATATCGATTTTAATCAGGCTGGATGCGGTGATTTCACCAAAATGCATCCCATAAGGATTGATAAGGAAGGCGCCTTCCTCATCCGGTACTTTTACGGTGATGTGATTGAAAACCAGCTCGTCCCAACCGAACATCGCAAATATCCGGTAACATGCGGCAAGTTCCTGCCGCGCGGTCCATTCAGCCTCGCTATATTTGCTATTTGCGTTTAGCTGCGTCGCCATTGGTCCATCCTCTCTCTCGATTCCTTTTGTGCGTTATAGGATGAAATGAAACAGGGAATGGGCCAAGTCCAGCCATTTCCGCCTGTTTATACTTGAATTATCTGAAAAGCGAAGCTAAGGCGCGCCTCAATACGCCGCAGCTGTGTTGCGGCATTTTTCATTTTTACCGCATTTTTGGCCTGTTTTCCGCCAATTGTGCCGATTCGATTCGGAGTGAAGTTTTTTATGCAAATCATGGTTCGCGATAACAATGTTGACCAAGCCCTACGCGCGCTGAAAAAGAAGTTGCAGCGTGAAGGCGTGTATCGCGAAATGAAGCTTCGTCGCCATTTCGAAAAGCCTTCGGAAAAGCGCGCTCGTGAAAAGGCTGCTGCTGTCCGTCGCGCCCGCAAGATGGAGCGCAAGCAGCAAGAACGTGACGGCGCGAAATAGGCGCGGCACATATTGAGCAGGGAAAGCGCCACACAGGCGCTTTTTTTGTGTCTGGAAACCGCGTCAAATTCTGCTAGTCAGCGCACAACTTCTCGCGATCAGGAAAATCTCTATGTCCGTCACAGCCGTCCCCATCTTGCCGATTAAAAAAGGGTCATTGACCAAATTATGGATCGGCGTTGCTCTGGTGCTGGCTGCCGGTGGTGGTCTGGCATATTGGGGAACGGGCGATGTACGCGAAGAATTTGGCGATGTCGTCACGACCGAATCGGGTTTGCGCTACAAAATCCTGAAGGCAGGCGAAGGCAAATCGCCGACCGATACGGATGTTGTGCTGGTAAAATATACCGGCCGCCTGAAAGATGGAAAGATTTTTGACCAGAACCCGCAGGCGGCCATGCCAGTCAACGGCGTGGTTCCCGGATTTTCCGAAGGCCTGAAGATCATGCAGCGCGGCGGGCAATACCGGCTGTGGATTCCGGCAAGCCTTGGCTATGGCCCTGAAGACCAGCGTAACCCCCAAACCGGCGAAGTCGCCATTCCCGGCGGGAGCGAACTGATTTTTGACGTCGACCTGCTCGAATATAAATCCCGCGCCGAAGTCGATGCGATGCAGCGCCAGATGCAGGAAATGCAAAAACAACAAGGCGGTGCCCCGGCCGGCGGACAAGCAAGCGGCGCACCCCAAGGCCTGCCACCCGAAATCCAGGCCCAAATCGACGCGCAGATGCAGGGGCAATGAGACAGTAGCCTGCTTGCCAGCCTGTTCGGAGGCTAAACCCCCGCCAATAATCCTTCGTCCTTGATCCGCTTCTGCCAAAAGGCAGGCGCTAGCTGGTGTACATTATTGCCGTCGCTATCGACCGCGACCGTCACCGGGAAATCCTGCACGTCAAATTCGTAGATCGCCTCCATGCCGAGGTCTTCAAAACCGACGACCTTGCTGCCCTTGATGGCACGCGCAACCAGATAGGCCGCACCGCCCACAGCCATCAGATAAGCGCTTTTATGCTTGGCAATCGCCTGCGTGGCCGCCGGACCACGCTCGGCCTTGCCGACGCAAGCGAGCAGGCCCTGTTCCAGCATCATGCCCATGAACTTGTCCATGCGGGTCGCCGTGGTGGGGCCGGCGGGGCCGACAATTTCTTCGCCGACCGGGTCAACAGGACCGACATAATAGATCATTCGCCCCTTGAAACTGACCGGCAGCTCCTCACCTTTCGCCAGCATATCGGCTATCCGCTTGTGCGCCGCATCGCGTCCGGTCAGCATCTTGCCATTGAGCAACAGCCGGTCACCCTGTTTCCAGCCCTGCACATCGGCAGCCGTCAGCGTGTCGAGATCGACGCGTTTCGCGGCCACATCGGGTTTCCAGTCCACCTTTGGCCATTCGTCGAGCTTCGGTGCTTCCAGATAGGCCGGTCCCGACCCATCGAGCGTGAAATGCGCGTGGCGGGTAGCGGCGCAATTGGGAATCATCGCCACAGGCTTGCCCGCCGCATGGCAGGGCGCATCCATGATTTTCACGTCCAATATCGTCGACAGCCCGCCAAGCCCCTGCGCGCCGATACCCAGCGCATTGACCTTGTCGAATATCTCGATCCGCATGGCTTCAATGTCATTTTGGGGGCCGCGCGCCTTTAACGGTCCCATGTTGATCGGTTCCATCAGCGCCTGTTTGGCGAGCAGCATGCAATGCTCCGCAGTGCCGCCTATGCCGATGCCGAGCATGCCGGGCGGGCACCAGCCAGCGCCCATCTGGGGCAGCATTTCGACCAACCAGTCGACAATATTGTCCGATGGATTCATCATCTTGAACTTCGACTTGTTTTCGCTGCCGCCGCCTTTCGCCGCGACATCGACGCTGACCTTACCGCCGGGAACCATTTCGACGTGCAGCACACACGGCGTGTTGTCCCTGGTATTGCGACGGGTGAAGGCCGGGTCTGCCAACACGGATGCGCGCAGCTTGTTATCCGGGTGCAGATAGGCGCGGCGCACCCCTTCATCGACGACATCCTGCAAGGATTTCGACGAATCATCGAACCGGCAATCCATGCCCCATTTGATGAAGACATTGACGATGCCCGTGTCCTGGCAAATCGGGCGATGCCCTTCGGCGCACATGCGGCTGTTGGTCAGGATCTGGGCAATGGCATCTTTCGCCGCAGGTGACTGTTCCGCGTCATAAGCATCGCCCAGCGCGCGGATATAATCCATCGGGTGAAAATAGCTGATATATTGCAACGCATCGGCGACGCTTTCGATCAGATCGCCCTGGCGGATTTCTACAGTCATGAATGGACCCCGTTCTATTGTCATACACTCGACTGCCCGTAACGCCGGCACCGGCAGTTTCAACTGAATAGGCCCGAAAACCGGAAAAATTTTATTGTCGCAATTTTCCATCTTGCGCGCAAAAAAATGCCTAGCAGATCCACGCGTCGCTCCCCTTCGACCCCACAGGGGGTACGACGAATGGAATCACATTAGCGACGAATGGAATGGTAAATTTACCATTTACCCTCTTGCGTCTGAAAATGATTGAGGCACTATAGGTAGCGGTTGGCCTTGGGGGGCATTACCACAGATTGTGCTTACAGCTGCGGAACATGATTCCGCCGGCGGGGGATATTTTTCCGTCGATAAGCTGGGGACAAGTTAAATTTAGTCCCCTTTAAGGTCCAAAAAATGCTAAGTGGGGCTTTCGTGCCCTGAGTCGAACAAGACGGGAACGCAAGTTTTCGTCAGAGTGTAACGGGCCGGCCTTGCGCGTGGGTATTTCCTGCGCTGCCAAAGGGCCGCAAAAGGAATGGAGCGACAGGGTTAGATGGATTTCAGGGACACTGGCCAAGGGGCCGACGATATGACCACAGGAATAATGGACGTGCTCGAAAAAATCACGGTGGAAGCCGGAACAAAAACCGAAGCGCCAGCAAAGCCTGCTGCGGCGGCCAAAAAAGCTGCGTCCAGTAAATCGGTCGATGCGCGTCGGTTCAACATCGTGACCGATTCGTCGCGTGATGCGTTGCTGACCGAATTCGGCAAGGACACATTGCAGGACCGCTATCTGTTGCCGGGCGAAAGCTATCAGGATCTGTTTGCCCGCGTCGCGGCGGCCTATGCCGATGACCAGGACCATGCCCAGCGGCTATATGATTATATCTCGAAATTATGGTTCATGCCTGCAACGCCCGTTCTGTCGAACGGTGGTACAGGTCGCGGCCTGCCGATTTCGTGCTACCTGAACTCGGTGGACGACAGCCTTGAAGGCATCGTCAACACCTGGAACGAGAATGTCTGGCTGGCCAGCCGCGGCGGCGGTATCGGCACCTATTGGGGCAGTGTGCGCGGCATTGGCGAACCTGTTGGCCTCAACGGCAAGACCAGCGGCATCATTCCCTTCGTCCGCGTGATGGACAGCCTCACCCTCGCCATCAGCCAAGGCAGCCTGCGTCGCGGATCGGCCGCATGCTATCTTGACGTTTCGCACCCTGAAATCGAGGAATTCCTCGAAATCCGCAAGCCATCGGGCGATTTCAACCGCAAGGCGCTGAACCTGCATCATGGTGTGTTGCTGACCGACGAATTTATGGAGGCCGTCCGCGACGGGGCCGAATTCGACCTGCGTAGCCCCAAAACCGGTGAAGTGCGCGGCACCGTCGATGCGCGCAGCCTGTTCCAGAAGCTGGTCGAAACCCGCCTTGCAACCGGCGAGCCCTATATCATCTTTTCCGACACCGTGAACAACGCGATGCCCAAGCATCACCGCGACCTCGGGCTGAAGGTTTCGACGTCCAACCTGTGCAGCGAAATCACCTTGCCCACAGGCCGCGACCATCTGGGCAATGACCGTACCGCGGTCTGCTGCCTCTCCTCGCTCAATCTTGAGACGTGGGATGATTGGAGCGTCGACAAGCTGTTTATCGAAGATGTGATGCGGATGCTCGACAATGTCCTGCAGGACTTTATCGACCGCGCACCCGACGAAATGGCCCGCGCGAAATATAGCGCGGCGCGCGAACGCTCGGTCGGCCTCGGCGTCATGGGCTATCACAGCTTCCTGCAGTCACGCGGCGTCGGCTTTGAAAGCGCGCTGGCGAAATCGTGGAACATGAAGTTCTTCAAACATATCCGCGCTCAGGTAGATGCAGCTTCGATGATGCTCGCCAACGAACGCGGTGCCTGCCCCGATGCCGAAGAAATGGGCGTCATGGAACGCTTCAGCTGCAAAATGGCAATCGCCCCCACCGCGTCGATCAGCATCATCTGCGGCGGCACCAGCGCCTGCATCGAACCGATCCCGGCGAATATCTATACGCACAAGACCCTGTCGGGCAGCTTCATCGTCAAGAACCCGTATCTTGAAAAACTGCTGCAAGCCAAGGCGAAGGACAGCAACAATGTCTGGAACAGCATCCTTGAAAAGGGCGGCAGTGTCCAGCATCTCGATTTCCTCTCAGCAGAGGAAAAGGATACGTTCAAGACCAGCTTTGAAATCGATCAACGCTGGCTGATCGAACTCGCCGCCGACCGCACGCCTTATATCGATCAGGCAACCTCGCTGAACCTCTATATCCCCGCCGATGTGGAGAAATGGGACCTCCTCATGCTCCACTTCCGCGCATGGGAACTGGGCGTGAAGTCGCTTTATTACCTGCGCTCGAAGAGCATCCAGCGCGCCGGTTTTGCCGGTGGGGTGGAGGCGGACAACACCGCCGAAGCACCGGTGATGGAACTCGCGGCGCAGACGGATTATGAAGAATGTCTGGCGTGTCAGTAGTTGCTAACTCCCCCTCCCCCTTGTGGGGAGGGATGGGGTGGGGGCGCGGTGCGTCTGCGCCGCAAAAGACTCGCACACCCGCGATATGAAACGCCTCGCACTCCGTCCCGACGCAATCGATCGCGCGCGCCTGTTGCGCCGCGAAATGACACCGCAGGAGCGTAAATTGTGGCGAGCGCTGAAGGAGAATTTTCCTGAAGCACATTTTCGCAAGCAGGTACCAATGGGTGCCTACACTGTCGACTTTGCATGGCACGGTGCAAAGCTCATCATCGAAGTCGACGGAAGCCAACATGGTACCGACGCCGGAAAAGCGCATGACGCAATCCGCACGAAATATTTGGAGTCCGAAGGATATCAAGTCATTCGTTTCTGGAACAATGATGTCAATCATAATCTGGAAGGCGTGTTGACGACCATTACCAATGCCGTGGCCGACACGGCACAAGATTTTTCAGCCGCAGACGCGGCTGGCCCCCACCCTAACCCTCCCCACAAGGGGGAGGGAAACACAAAACAAACTTCGTTTGGAGCAAGCAGATGTCACTTTTAGAAGCCCGTAACAGCTACAAGCCCTTTGAATATCCCTGGGCCTATGACTTCTGGAAACGCCAGCAACAGATCCACTGGTTGCCCGAAGAAGTGCCGCTGGGGGAGGATTGCCGCGATTGGGCGCAGAAGCTGTCCGATCACGAACGCAATTTGCTGACGCAAATCTTCCGTTTCTTCACGCAGGCCGATATCGAGGTGCAGAATTGCTACCACGAAAATTACGGCCGCGTGTTCAAACCGACCGAAGTCAAGATGATGCTGACCGCCTTTTCCAACATGGAAACCGTGCACATCGCGGCATATTCGCACCTGCTCGACACCATCGGCATGCCCGAAAGCGAATATAGCGCCTTCCTCGAATATGAGGAAATGGCCGCCAAGGTCGATTATATCCACCAGTTCGGCGTCGACAGCGATGAAGATATCGCCCGCACGCTCGCCATGTTCGGTGGCTTTACCGAAGGATTGCAGTTGTTCGCGTCGTTCGCCATGCTGATGAACTTCCCGCGCTTCAACAAGATGAAGGGCATGGGCCAGATCGTTAGCTGGTCCGTCCGCGATGAATCGCTCCATTGCGAAGGCATCACCAAGCTGTTCCACGCCTTCTGTGCAGAGCGCGGGTGCCTGACCAAGGCAGTGAAGGAAGATATCATCGACTGCTGCCAAAAGGTCGTCCGTCTGGAAGACAGCTTCATCGACCTCGCCTTCGAAATGGGCCCTGTACCCGGCATGACGGCGAAGGAAATCAAGCGCTACATCCGCTACATCGCCGACTGGCGTCTGGGCCAGCTGGGCCTGCCCGCCATCTACATGGTCGAAGACCACCCGCTCCCCTGGCTCGCGCCATTGCTGAACGGCGTCGAGCACGCCAACTTCTTCGAAACCCGCGCCACCGAATACAGCAAAGCCAGCACCCGCGGCGATTGGGGTCAGGTATGGAACAGCTTCGACAACCGCAAGAAGAAGATCATCGGTATTGAGCCGGCCGCCGAGAATGATGGGGTGGATATGTTTGAGCAGGCGGGGGTTGCGGCGGAGTAATGGCCAGCCCAACCATCGAAGAAGTCTTTCCTGCAGTTGGGAAGCCTACATATACCTATGTCGAGCGAGACTCGGGCCTCAATGAACGGCGACTATCGGCTGGTCTGAATAATCCTGGACAAATATGTCTTTTGACAGGCCCGTCAAAGACAGGGAAAACATCTCTGTACCGAGAGGTTTTACCTCGAATTAAACGACAAGAGCTCGTTATCAGGTGTTCAGGAAAATTGAGCGCGAGCGAATTTTGGGCTTCAGCGCTCGAAACTTTAGATTTTAGTAGGCTGGCCGAAGCTTCGACCATTTGGGGTCTGAAGTTAGGCGCTAAAATTGGAGCTAGCGGTGAAGCGGGATGGTCGTGGCTTGCTAAAGCTATGGCAACAGTTGGTTTCGATGTATCGGCCTCCGGTGACTATGCTATAAAACGGGAAATAGTTAAATCGTCACTAAGTGCAAAGCACCTAATACCATTGCTCCAACAAATGCCAATACAGTTAGTAGTGGAAGATTTTCATTATTTAGAACAAGATGTAAAAACTGAAGTTTTCCAACAGTGGAAAGCCTTCACTGACGAAGGCGTTTCTGTTCTGGTAGTTAGTACTACTCATCATTCTGTTGACATCGCAAGAGCCAACCCTGACTTGACTGGAAGAACTAGACTTATTGATGTTGGGCAATGGAGTGAAGTAGACCTAGCAAAAATACCAGAAAAAGGTTTCAACCTTTTGGGTATCAAGCATTCAAAAATTTCGACATCCCAGATTGCTAAGGAGTCAGTCGGTCTACCAATCATAACTCAGCAAATCTGCCAAGAGATTGCCAGCGCCCATGATATGACCCCGGGTTCAATCAAACGGAAGGCAAATATCCTGCAACAGGATATTGAAACCGCTCAACGTTATGTGGCAGAAAATCTATATGGAAACCACAAGGCTGATTACGAACAATTGGCAGCTGGCCCTCGTCAAAGCCGCAGAAAACACGCTACCTATGAAATGATTCTTGCATCATTTGCCCTCGAACCCCTTAAATTTTCTCTTCCGTACTCGGAATTAATAGATCGAGTTAATCGGCTTTGTTCAAAGAAAGAGCCAATACCTGCTGCGTCGATAAATGCTGCATTAAAAGCGCTAGGAAACTTCCAGCAGCGAAAGAAAATGTCACTTTTAGACTGGCACGAATCAGAGTCTAAACTGTATATTATTGAACCATCATTCCTTTTTTATCTACGACAGCGCCTTGATAACAACTTGGCAGGTGACGACTTCACACAGAAATTGATTAAGCTCTTCGACATCGTGCAAGCCAATGGTGGCAAAGTAGAATTCAAAATGATGCAAGCTGACGGTAGCGAAGAGCCTACTCTATTGTAAAAAAGTACAAAGCGCTGAACGTTTTATTCGTTAACAATTGACGCAGGCGAGTTACCCTCCCCCTTAACCACCGCCATCCTATTTCAGGGCAATCGTCCGCGACCCGTTCGACAAAACACGTCACCCGGAACTTGTTTCAGGGTCTTAGTTTTCGCCACTTAAAAGTAAGATGCTGAAACAAGTTCAGCATGACGTGGAGGGATAGGAACTTTACCTCTTCGCGTCTTGCTCGCCGCAGGCGAGCCCCCAATTAACCCCGACGACGACTTGCGCGCGTTTTCTCCTTAAACCTCCTCTTAACCACCCCCATGCCATCTTCATCGGATGGCCCGCGACTCGACCCTTAAAGCCGTAGCCCCATTGGCAGCTTTGACCTTTTTGGCCGTCTACAACTTCCCCATTAAATCGGAGGAGGAGAAGACCGCGATGCGCTTTACTGAGCAGTCGGTTTATTACCGCTATTGCTCCGACGTGCGTGCCGCCGGAAAAGCGCCTTTGCGTCGGGGCCAACCGGGCTATGCCCCGCATCTCGACCGCGACGACGACGGCATCGCGTGTGAGCCTTATCATGGATATTGAAGCCTGAACCCCCTCTCCTTTTGGGGAATGGTGAGAGACGTGGCGGCTTGCCGCTTGGTCGCAGCGGAGAGGTTTAAACCGGCAAGTTGGGGCTGCGCGGCTTGGGCACCAGCAAAGGCATCAGGCCGAACAGGATCTGACCCGCCAGACCAATTGGTCCGGGCATTGTGATCACACCGGTCAACCATGCCTGGAGCGTCTGGCCAAACAGTAGCACCGCCATCAGGAGCTCCACAATGAACAGAAGCAGCAGCGCGACTGCACCCATGACCGCCCGGTCACGCATCACCTTCAGCTTATGCCGTCTGACCATCCCGCGCGCCCCGAACCAGCTCGCGGTCAGCATGATGGGCAGTTCGGTCAGCACGGCCAGCGTCTCCCCCGCCATCGGAGCCAGCCACAGGACACGGATTGTCCCGAGCACGAACCCGAGCGCAAATATCAGCGCAAAATAGAGCGCACCTGTTTTAATGGCGATGAGGGGATCATCGGGCATTACGGCACCATACCCTATCGTGCGCCTTCAGGGAATGCTGACCACCACTTTTAGAAACGCCGCCGGAATTTCGGTTCGCGCAGGGTCGCCGCTGATATTTTCATGCTCGAACAATGCGACCAGTTCACCATAGAGCGCATCGGCGCGGCCGTCCTTTTCTGCGGCTTCGAATGCGTTCATGGTGGGGCCGTAATAGGTGCGGAACAGATCGACAAACGCGCTTGGCGCGCCGTCGAAACGGAAGGTGTAGAGTTCGCGTGTAGTGGCAACGTTACCCTCCGGCACGCCAGCCGCGGCGAAGCGGGCGCGAACTTCGTCGTCCTTGCCCCACAGGACCGGGCTGATAAAGCCTTCGGGCGGGGGCGGCGTGTAGGATGCGCTGACCTTCAGCACCTGCGCGATCAAGGTTGGGTCGCCGGGGATCCAATTGCCCATGATGATCCTGCCGCCGGGCTTGGTTACGCGCACCATTTCGGCGGCGACATCGTGCGGCCGGAGGGCGAACATCGCGCCGAATATGCTGACCACGCGGTCGAAGCTGTTATCTGCAAGGTCCGTCAGGGCGGAGGCGTCGCCTTCCTGAAAGCGGATGTTGGGCAAGCCCAGCGCGGCGGCGCGGGCGTTTCCTGCGGCAACAAGGTTGCTGGCAATATCGACGCCGAGCACCTGCGCGCCCTTATGCGCCGCCGGAATCGCGGTGGTGCCGTCGCCACAGCCCAGATCCAGCACCTGCATATCAGCGCCTATGTCGATGCCGTCGACCAGCGCAGCACCGCTATCGCGCATACAGGCCGCCAACCGGGTAAAGTCGCCCTTTTCCCATAAAGCCTTGTTCGGATTCATTTCTCGCTCTCCTCCAGAGCGACCCTTTCGCAGGATAGATCAGATCAGAGGATGTGCCAAATAGTTCCGAAAAAAGAATTCAAATTTGACCAAAATCAAGGAAGGCCATGCGGCCGCTATCTATTGAAGGCTTCATCATTTCAAAAAGGAGCCCATTATGGACGTACTGCAAATCCCCTTCGTCGCCCTGTTTGCCGGCATGGTCTTATCCTTCGCTGCCGCGATGTTGTACGCGACAATTTCGGATGCCGTGCAGAAGTAAGGCGAACCGGGGTCGATACTTCTTCGAAGCGTAGAACAGACAAGTTCAAAAGCGGGAGACGTGGGGGCGGATTTGAAAGAGGAAGAAATTGGCCCAAATATGGACTATTTGCTGTCGCCAATGCCTTTGAAGTTTAAATCGTCTGCTTTTTTCGAGGCGCCCGTTTTATCAAAATTTTCGATAATCGAGACAATGGCACCGGCACGCCCGTCCATCTGTGCATAATCGCGCGCGGAATATCCGGCGCGGCTGTCTTTCTTGTCGGGGTTTGCTCCGGCCTTGAGCAGGGCACGGACAGCTTCGGCATTGCGGAGTTGCACCGCCAGGATCAGAGCCGTTTCTCCGGACCGGTTCGACTGGTCGACCTGTGCATTTTTTGCAATCAGCGTTTCAATGCCTTCGACATAGCCAAGCTGCGTCGCCAGCATCAAAGGAGTGGTTCCCTTCTTGTCGGACAAGGCAGGATTTGCGCCCTTTTGAAGTAAATATATCAACCATGTCGCGTCCCGGCGCTGGATCACGATATGTAAAGCGGTTTCGCCGGTTGAACCGTCGCGCGTATTGACGATCACGGTGCCTGGCTCGGACAGAAATTTTTCTGCTTCCTCGCCCTTGCGTTCCCGCACCGCTTTCAGGAAATTGTAACTGTCTGAAAATTGCGCCTGTGCCGCTGGCGCGATTACGCCGATTGACAAGGGCAGCATCGCCGCTGCTCCACCTGCAAAAACCAAATTCTTGTACACCGAAACCCGCTTCATTTTTCTATACCCAAATAACTTGATATCCGTGCATTAGCAGACCATGTCTGGCGCCGCTATGAACAAAAAAACACGCCTTGCTCTTTCGCTCGCCATTTCGCCGTTCCTAATGTTGCCCGGCGCCTGTAATCAGGGCCCTGCTCAAGTGCCACTGTCTGCGGCCCCGCTGGCGGGCGCGGCTATTGGTGGCGATTTTTCGTTGACGGATCAGGATGGAAAAAAACGAACCTGGAAAGAATTTAACGGCCAATATCGCATCGTCTATTTCGGCTATACCAATTGCCCGGATATCTGCACGCCTGACATGCAGAATTTGATGGCCGGCCTGAAAGACTTTGAAAAGGCCAAGCCTGAATTGGCCGCCAGGATCCAGCCGATTTTCATTACTGTGGACCCTAAGCGCGATACGCCTGACGTGCTCAAACAATTTGTCGACGCTTTCCACGCCCGCGCCATTGGCCTGACCGGCAGTGACGCCGACATTGCCGATGTAACCAAGAAATTCGCGGTCTACTCCAGCCGCGTCGAGGGTGCATCGCCCGAAAACTACCTGATGAGCCATAGCCAGACACCCTATCTGATGGGCCCGGACGGCAAACCCATCGCCATTTTACCCGCCGATCAGCCCAAGACCGATGCCAATGAAGGCGCACCCCAGTTGGTCGAGGCCGAACTGGAAAAATGGGTGCGCTGAACCAACTGATGGCTAAAGCACCTTTCTGGGAAGCGCCCATTGAATCATTGGACAGGGCACAATGGGAAGCGCTGTGCGATGGATGTGGCAAATGCTGCCTGAACAAGGTGGAGGATGAAGATACCGGACGTATCTATCCCACTAATGTCGCCTGCAAATTGCTTGACTTGAGCACATGTCGCTGCGCCGATTATCGCAACCGGAAAGCCATTGTACCCGAATGCCTTCGCCTGACACCGCGCAAGATTAATGACTATGTCTGGCTGCCATCCACATGTGCCTATGTCCTGCGCGCCGCCGGACAGCCGTTGCCCGAATGGCATTATCTGGTAAGTGGCAGTATCGAAACGATACATGAGGCTGGCATGTCGGTCAAAGGTCGGGCAATATCCGAACTGCATGCTGGACCGCTTGAAAACCATATTATTGAACAGCCTCTCTGACCCGGAGGTAGATATCGAGGGCGAAAGCGTTCCGGTGCGGATCCGGCGCAACCCGCGTGCGCGCCGTATTTCGATGCGCGCAGATGCGGTGAAGCGCGAAATCCGGATTACCATGCCCCACTATACTCCCACTACGGTCGCGCTCGATTTTGTGTCGAAGAAGCGGGAATGGATTGCCGCGCGGTTGCAAAGCGCGCCGGATGCAGCGCCCATAGGCCCGGGCGGCGAAATCGCGGTGGAGGGCGAAAGCCATCTCATTGAATGGCGCGAAGAGTGGCCGCGCACAATCCGGTGCGGCGAAGGCGTGATCCGGCTCGGTGGCCCCGAAGCATCGGTTGAAGCCCGCATCCTGCGCTGGCTGAAGGCGGAGGCGCGGCGGATTTATGAAAAGGAAATCCGGCATTATTGTGAAAAGGCCGACGAGCCCGTGCCGCGCCTGTCATTGGGCGACCCACGCAGCCGTTGGGGCAGTTGTTCCAGCCGGGGAACGATATCGCTCAGCTGGCGCTTGGTGATGACCCCCGTTTATGTGCGCCGCTCGGTCATCGCGCACGAAGTCGCGCATATGCGGCATATGGATCATAGCCCTGCTTTTTACGCTTGGCTGGATACGCTATATGAAGGCAACCGAAAGGATGCTGACCGCTGGCTCAAAATGCACGGCACAGCCTTACAACGAGTCGGACGATAGGAGTGCTTCATGCTGGAAATGCGCGAAAAATGCGAACGTTGCACCACCCCGCTTGCTTGGGACAGCGGCGATGCCCGGATCTGCAGCTATGAATGCACGTTCTGCGCGCCGTGCGTCGACGGACCGCTTAACGGCCGCTGCCCCAATTGCGGTGGCGAATTGCAGATTCGGCCCAAGCGCGCCCGTAAAAACGCGTGATCGCCATCCTTTAGCGGGATAGGGAAAGGATCAGGCTTTGGTAATCTCGCTGCCCAAGGCACCATATTTCTTTTCAAAACCGGTAACATCGCCAGCCACCAGCAGCTTCGCCTGATCGACCCAATTGTCTCGGGTGATGCGCCCGGCAAAATTCCCGAGTTTGCTGTCCAGTTCGGCGATATCAGCGGCCGTCATCTGGGCGACTTGGGTAAAACTTGTCACGCCAAGTGACTTAAGCAGTATGTTCAACTTTGGACCCACACCCTTCAGCAATTCCAGATTGTCCGGGATCGCGGGTTTCGCGACAGCTTTTGGCTTTGCCGCTGGTTTCGCTTTCGGCGCTGCTTTTGGCGTTGCCGAAACCGTCATTTTGGGCGCCACCTTGCCTTTGGGTGCAGCCGCTACCTTGGCATTGGTTGCTACTTCTGTCTTGGCTTTTGCCGGGGCTTTTGCAACTTCCTTGGGCGCTGTTGCTTTGGCGGCCGACGGCTTTGCTAAAGCGACTTTTGGTGCGGTGGCTTTTTTAGGTGTTGCTTTAACGGCAGGTTTCGAAGGTGAAGTTTTAACCGCAACAGGCAAAGGTGTGGCGGCAACCGGGGGTGCCGACATTTCCTTTGGTGGCGATACACTTCCCGACGGCGTATCTTTTTTGGAAGAACCTGATGCAAACCACCACCATAACAAAGCCACGATGATGACGACAACGCCCACAACAATCATCAGATTTTCAGACATTATTTTCTCCCGGAAACGGCTCGCGATACCCCTGTACCTGATCTTGCAAATTTTGGGGAGAGCAAAAGCGCGAGATAGTAATCAGAGTCCGGACGACAAAATATGAACGACGTCATCGGCCAGGGGTCGCTGCATTTATGCGGTATGTTCTGCGGATTCGCGCCTAACTTCGCGCCAGCCAATGTCGCGGCGATAAAAGCCGGAGGGGAAATTAATGGCATCGGCCGCAGTATAGGCCGCCTTCTGGGCTTGGGTTACCGAAAGGCCGGTGGCAGTGACATTGAGGACGCGGCCGCCATTAGCGATCAGCTGGCCATCTTTTTCTGCCGTTCCTGCATGGAACAGCTTGGCGTTTGTTCCTTCATTCAGTGAAATCACCCCGCCCTTTTGCGGCGCATCGGGATAGCCCTTGGCCGCCATGACGATGGTCAAGGCATAATCCGGTGCAAAATCGGGCTGCGGCGCGGCGGCAAGCCCCCCCTTTGCCACCGCCAGCATCAGGGCGGCAAGATCGCCGCGGAACCGCATCATCAACACCTGACATTCAGGGTCGCCAAAACGCGCATTATATTCAATGAGCTTCGGCCCTTCATCGGTCAGCATCAGCCCGGCAAATAGCACCCCGATATAGGGCATGCCCTGCGCCGCCATATAGGCGACAGTCGGCCGGATTATCCGTTCCATCACCTCGTCCTGCAGTGCCATTGTCAAGACCGGTGCGGGTGAATAGGCGCCCATGCCGCCTGTATTCGGGCCGGTGTCCCCATCACCCACCCGCTTATGGTCCTGTGCCGAGCCGAAGGCGACGACATCATGGCCATCGGTCAGCGCAAAAAAGCTTGCTTCCTCGCCGGTCATAAATTCTTCCAGAACCACACTGGCCCCGGCATCGCCAAATCCGCCACCGAACATATCCTCGATAGCCGCCATTGCCTCGGCCCGGCTTTCGGCGATGATGACCCCTTTACCTGCGGCCAGCCCATCGGCCTTGATCACATAGGGCGGTTTGAACGCGTCCAGCCCGGCCAGCGCCGATGCCTTGCTGTCATGGCGCTTGTAACCGGCGGTGGGAATATTTGCGGCCGCACACATATCTTTGGTGAAGCCTTTCGACCCTTCGAGCTGGGCCGCGTTCCGGTTCGGGCCGAACACAGCGATTCCCGCCGCGCGCAGCGAATCGCCCAGACCATCGACCAAAGGGGCTTCCGGGCCGACCACGACCAATCCGATATCATGGCCAGCACAAAAATTGATGACCGCCCCATGATCAGCGATCTGGATATCGACCAGCTCTGCCTCTTGTGCGATGCCGGGATTGCCGGGGGCCGCGAAAAGTGTATCGCATGACGGAGATTGCGCGAGTTTCCACGCGAGCGCATGTTCACGTCCGCCTGAACCGATGAGCAATATATTCATGTCCGAAAACGATCCCTATTCTGATCCCGACGCCCCTACAGGCCGCCTGTTAGCCGAGGAGCGCCCCGGCGACAATGCCCAGGCCATGAGCGTGTCGGAATTGTCCTTTGCGCTTAAACGCACGGTTGAGGACCGCTTTGGCCATGTCCGGGTCCGAGGAGAGATTTCAGGTTTCAAGCGCGCGGCATCGGGCCATATTTATTTCAGCCTAAAGGACGAGAATGCCCGCCTTGACGCCGTGATGTGGAAGGGCGGCGCGGCCCGCCTGCCTTTTGCCCCCGAAGACGGGCTGGAGGTCATCGCCACCGGAAAATTGACCACCTATGCCGGCCGGTCGAATTACCAAATCGTGGTCGAAAGCCTTGAAGTCGCAGGCGAAGGCGCGATGATGTTGCTGTTTGAAAAGCTGAAGGCGCGCCTTGCGGCAGAGGGGCTTTTCGCACCCCAGAAGAAAGTCTCGATACCCGCGCTTCCGCGCACCATAGGCGTTGTCACTTCGCCCACAGGCGCGGTGATCCGCGACATTCTCCACCGTCTTGCCGACCGTTTCCCGAGCCATGTCCTCGTCTGGCCCGTGCTGGTGCAGGGCGAAGGCGCGGCGGCCCAGATTGCCCGTGCAGTGAATGGCTTTTCCGCCCTGCCTGTCGATGGCCCGGTCCCACGGCCCGATCTTGTCATCGTCGCGCGCGGTGGCGGGTCGATTGAGGATCTGTGGGCGTTCAACGAAGAAATTGTCGTGCGCGCAGTGGCTGGCTGCACCATTCCGGTCATCTCCGCCGTTGGCCATGAAACCGATACCACCCTATGTGATTTTTCCGCCGATGTCCGCGCGCCGACCCCCACCGCCGCCGCCGAAATGGCGGTACCCGTCCGCAGCGAATTGCTGCAACATGTCGGTCAGGCCGCGCTTCGCATGTCAGGCGCGGTTCGCCGTCAAATGGATCGCGCCACCGAACGGCTGGAAGCGCAGCGACGGCTGATGCCCAAATTGTCCGACCTGTCCGCCCCGCACCAGCAACGCACTGATGAACTGGCCGAACGGTTGCGCCAGTCGCTCAGGACGCGGGTCGGCAAGGCGGAACTTGCCTTTTCCGGCCCTGTCCGCATGCTGCATCCGCGTGTGCTGGTACGGCGGGTGGATCAGGGGCAGCAAAGGCTGGACGCGCTCGCGCGGCTGGCGGGCAGCCTGCATCCCGAAGCGCCGTTGAAACGCGGCTTTGCCCGGGTGACCGATGACCAGGGCAAGACCATCTTGTCGCGGGACGCGGCGCTTCAGGCGGGTGAGGTCGGCCTGCGCTTTGCCGATGGCGAGGTCGGTGCCACGGTGCATGGCGCGGCGGCATCCCCCAAAACGGCCATGCCCAAGCCCCCGCGTATCGCGCCAAATCAGGGCAATCTGTTTGACGGCTAAAGCCCGTCATTGCCCATTCATCCACATTGCGCCATAATAAGGGGATGTTGATGTCGAGCAAAAACAAAGTCGCCCGCCTGCACTATATGGCGAATGGATTCCGCTTGCTGAGCCCGGGGGACCATGTGCTGTGCGCGGTCACCGGACAGGCCATTGCGCTGGATGAATTGCGCTATTGGAGCGTGATCAAGCAGGAACCTTATGCCAGTGCGGAAATCTCGACGCGGGCGACGCTCGGAAAAGGGTAAAGACCCGGTGCGCGGACGCGGCTCGGTCCTGATGATCGCTTTTGCAGCGCTTGCCACCTGCACCGCGACGCCGCCACAGGCATCCGCCCCTGTGCGCGACACGCCTGTTCCGGTAGAGCGTCCCGTCCCTGCGCGTGCACCCGTGCGCTCCGCCAGCGTGCCCGCCGACAGCACACGGCCCGATTTCTGGTTTTCTGCCCCCGCTGTCCAGGGCGGCCTGGTCACCGCACGGGCACCGGGCGGGGCCCGCGCGGTCCTGTTCAACGGCACCGAGCTTCCCTTGACCCCCGAAGGCTTTTTCCTGATCGGGTTTGACCGCGATGCCGAAAACAGCGCCAGCCTTGTTGCCCTGTTTTCCGACGGCCAGCGCAAGGACCATTATCTTCCCGTCGCACCGGGCAACTGGAAAATCGAACATGTTGCCGCCAACCCGACGGGCGGTGCAAAAACCACCGAGGAATTTCAGGCGCGACGCGGACCGGAACTTGCCCGTATCAATGCTGCCCGGGCCATTCGCGTGGCGAGCGATGGATGGCGCCAGAATTTTATCCGTCCGGTGGCGGGGCGGATATCCGGACTGTTCGGGGCGCAGCGCATCTATAATGGCACGCCCGGCAGCTATCATAGCGGTATGGACATTGCCGCGCCTGCCGGTACCCCCTTTGTCGCGCCCGCCGACGGCGTCGTCACCCTTGCCGCCGCAGATGACGTCTTCACGCTGGAAGGGCATTTGCTGATGATTGACCACGGCATGGGCCTTAACAGCGCATTCCTGCATTGTTCCGCGCTTTTGGTGCGCGAAGGCGATGTTGTGAAACAGGGGCAGATTATCGGCACAGTCGGCGCCACCGGCCGGGCCAGCGGCCCGCACCTGCATTGGGGCATGAAATGGAATAGCGCGCGGATCGACCCGCGACTGGTAATCCCGGCCGGCTAAGGCAGGGAAACATTGACGACTGCAATCTAAACCAAATGCTTAAACGCGGGGAAAATTAGGGTCAGAGTAACGAGCCTTAATCATTGTTCTGGTGACAGAACGCTCTGCTATCTTATTGAATTCCAATATAACAAAAAAGGGCCAGTCTTGCGACCGGCCCTTTTCCATATTTTCTGATATAATCCGAAGATTACATGCCCGAACCTGGACCGTAGGTGACTTCCACGCGGCGGTTTTGCGGTTCACGCTCACCGTCTGCGGTCTGTACCAGAGGTGCAGTCTCACCAAAGGCTTCGGAAGCAATCGCGCCACCGGCAACACCCTTGGATTCAAGATATGCACGAACGGTTGAGTTACGACGTTGTGACAGGCCGACATTGTACGTTGCCGTACCCGACTTGTCCGCGTGTCCAGCCAACATGACCTTCGCATTGCCGCAATCAGTATATTGGGCAACAGCGTTGTCCAGAACCGAAGCCGCGTCTGGACGCAGGTTCGACTTATCCCAATCGAAGAACACGATATATGGCCCCGTGTTACATACCGCCCGTGGGGGTGGGGGTGGCGGGGGTGGTGGCGGGGGTGGAGGTGCGACATATACCGGAGGTGGTGGCGGGGGTGCCACTTCCACAGGTGCAGGCGCGCCGCCAAAGTTATAAATCAGGCTGCCCATGATGCTGTGCGAGCGGAAACGTGTTTCCACATCGCGTCCCAGACGATCAACCAGATTTACCTTGTTCGCGTTGAAGAAGCGATATTTCAGGCCAACATCCCAATTGTTGGTCAATGGGGCACGAATACCTGCAAGAGCCTGCCAAGCGAAACCGGTGTCGGAATCATCAAGGAACGATGGACCGCCGAATACGGTCTGCAAATCAACGCGTGCAACGCCAACGCCGCCGCCGACAAAACCTTGGAGACCGTCGTCATCGCCAAAGTCAAGAAGGCCATTGACCATGAAGCTCAATGCATTTGCATCACCTGCAACTGTATAGCTACCGCCTGGTGCCAGAGCTGTACTCGTTCCTGCAGTGATTTGTGGAGTAGCGCTTGAAAAGCCCTGAATATCGGTTTCCCGATAAGACACTTCTGATTCCAGACGGAAACCGCCAAAATCATAGCCCACAATACCACCAAAATCATAACCTGTGTCGGTATCGATCGAGGCGGCATCAGCCACAGCGCCAATGTCCAACGTCAAATCTTCAACAATCATGGCACCGCCATCGACTCCCACATACCACTGGTCATCGCGGGCCAAAGCCGGTGATGCCAGAGCTGTAGAAGCGAGCGCCAAACCTATGGCTAACTTACGCATCAACTATCCCCTTTTCTATCTTAGGAACGGAATTTCGAGAACGCAGGTCTATCGATTTTGTTCCATTGATGCAAGCAACTATGTCGTTATACTGTTGCCTAAATGTCGCTATTTCGCCAAAAAAGCCCAATTTTGGTCGATAATTTTTACACGATAGTTCAACGGGTAACATATCCTATGGTCCGCAAATGATCCAATAAGGAGATAATCGCACGGCGCGCCTCCACGTCGATGACGGCTCCGCCGGCAGGGTCGACTATGGTCGGCGCGAAAATCCAATTGCCCCGGGTAAACACAGCATCGCTATTCGGTGCTTTGAGCCGTAAATTCATGCCTTCCGCCGGGCTTATGAAGCGCCAATCATTACCGATCCAGATTGCCAGCTGATCCGATTTTCCTATCCAGTCTCCGGTTGCTGCATCACCAATAAGCCAGCATTGGCCAATATGTTCATCTGCCAGAACTGGCGGACTAGAAAGTCGGGCTTCTGCCACAGAATGAAGTAGCGCATCAATTTTGACCAAAGCTTCATTATGCGTCACTTCTTTCTGTGCTTGGCTGACCGCCAGCAACGGCAGGTCAAAACGGGCAGTTTGCAGCAAAGACATGGAAAATACTCCTTCCTAAAATGGGTAGTTGAAAAGATCTTCACCCGCTAAGGTAGAAATAATACCAGCGGTGCGGATTGGGCGAAGCGGCCCAATTGTCGAATTTCTGCCCTGATATGGCCCGCTTCGGCCAGAGCCATCTCTAAACTTTGGCTGCTGCCCAGACTGAATTGCGGTGTGTCTACAATCCATTCACCAATCGGACTATCGTCGACAAAAAGCATGACACGATAGTGTTCGCGTTCTTCTGCCATTACCTGATCCACACCGTCTTTCCAGCCATTGTCGATGCGGGATCGCCGAACCCAGCGGGCCAACAATCCCCCGTCGGCTGTCCATCGCAAAGCACCATGCACTGGTGCAATAGGCGTAATGGCATGGGCTTTGATACGCGCTGAAGCCTTGGCGGGACTGACATCGCCAAGGCCTAGTGCCTCGACTTGCACGTCATCGCCGGTCCCAAAAGTCCGTTCGTCAATCAACCGCGCGCTTTCCGGCGAAATCAGCACAAATGGCGCGGAGGCAGGATGCGGCACGATGCTGTCGTCCAGCCCGAAACAGCCGCGTAACAGTCGGGAAAAGCGGTAGATTCCATGGCCCAGATCTTCACAATTTCCGTAGCGGATGAATTCCCCGGATAGCCAGACAATCGGGGCATCTTCATCCAGGGGCGATCCGCTGCGATTTGCTATGTCCATGCTGATATTCAACATTTGTACGCGCAAACTTGATCCTTCGTCGATCAGATGCGGTACATGTGGTGGCAAAGGATCAATCGTTGTTCCGATGGTTGCCGGTTGCGCCGTGCTGCCAATATCCGTTTGTGCCCCAGCATTGCCCAGCGACAATGCCGCCCTGCGCCAACCTGCACTTGTACCAGCCGCGAACACTGCAATGCCCGGCTTTCCAGGATCAGTAAGGCCAGCGGCTGGAAGTTCTACAACAACAATGCGGGTTTCTCCGACCGACACATCAGGAGAGGACACCAATCGTCCGGGCGACGCCGTGCTTTCTATTTGATCAGAGTGTTTGACGGAAGCGCGCGCAGTGATCTGGGTGGACCCAAAGCGCCGTTCGATCTCGATAATCTGCCAGATACCGCCCGTTTCATCGACAAAATGGTCACCGCAACAAAATTGCGCCCCATTTTCAATGATGTCGCCGCGCCAGATATGGCGGCGGCTCTGCATGTCCAATAGTCTGTTTTCGACCAATTGCTTTGCAACGGCGGCATCAAGAACGGCGGGCAATTCAATGCTGCGTTCTATCGCGGAAAAACGGCCGCGCGCGCTGCGTTGCAGGCTGGTCTGAAAATCCCGCTCTCTGTCGTAATAACGAAGGGTCATAATGTGCGGCAGGCGGCTTGCAGGCTCGATGGTCTGGCGCGGCTTTTCAAACGCGACGTTATTTTCCGAATGCACAGATATTATCGGATCGGCAGGTACCGGCAAAATGGGTGCATCACTGATGCACAGAACACCGCCCCGCACCCGGCACTCCATCGAAAAGCTTTCCTCCAGCAATGCAAGTGGTGCCCGGGCAGTCGAGCCTGCGAGCGCAAATCCGCGCATGGTCTGGGCGCTTTCGCCCGTGACGGCGCCGCCGGTTGCCACGTGAAATATTTCCGCAACGGGCACATCGCTGTCCCTTTCGAACAATTCGAAAGTGAGCGAGGGGATGCGATTGCCAAAGTCGGCGAGCTGCAAATCTTCGAATAACGCATATGCAATGCCGCGATGAGCCGGGCAATTTTCCGGGCCTTCGGCGGATGCCATTAACGGATCGGGAGCCTGGTCTTCATGCCCTGTATAAATCCTCAACTGCGTCTCGACCTTCAAATCGCCGGCGGCACCGCGCAACAAATTACCATCCGCCCAGATGCGGCCCACCCGCACTATGGGCCGACTGGACAAGGCGACGGCCATGCTGACCGAATAGGTAAAATTGACCGTAGAAGGCCGCCCTTTACCCCCTCCGCTTTTGGCCCGACGTTCGACCAGATCGGTTGCCCAGATGACCGTTCCGGCCACCCGCATGGTTCCGAAATGCGCGGGCAGTTGGCTGCCATAGCTGGAAATCTGGACGTCAAGCTCTTTCAGCCGCGCGCCCTCGCGCGATTTCGGCGCAAACAGTGCATTGTCAATCCGCTGGCCGAGCGCGGCACCGATGGCGCCGCCGATGGGCCCCCCAATCGCTGAACCCACGACGGTTAAAACAAGGGTTGCCATTTCATTCTCCTAAGACGCGCCAACGGCCGACCAGGGGCCAGGGCAATGGTAAAGGGGTCAGCACGACCCGCCGCAAACCGGCATGGGCATGGACAACGCCGCAATCGGTCAAAATCGCCATATGTAGCTGACGCGGGGCGGTTTGGCATAAAAGCAGGTCGCCCGATTCCATGCTTTCCCGCCCTAGATTTTGAAAAAGAGCGCGATCAAAAAAAGCTGAAATGCGGTCCAGATATTCACCACGAAGGGTATAATCGCGTGGAACCTCATCCGGCATGATATGACCTGCCAGAGCCAGCGCAACAACGCCAATGCAATCCAGCCCCGCAAGCGGGCATCTTCCGCCAAGCTTATAAGGTACCCCGACAAGATCGAGCGCCCTTTGTGCAATTTCCCGCCGCACATCAATTGGCACCGGGATAACGGGTCAAAAGATCATTCCCTGGCAAATAGGGCTCACCGCGAAAATTGACCGCATTGCCAAATCGCACAGCGCAGGTTGCGATCTGTTTATCGCAACCTTCGAAAATCTCCACCCTGGTCCCCGGCGCGATTCCGCCCATCTGTGATCGGGGCAGCTCCACATAGTCCGCGCCGCTCCCGATGATATCGAACGACCGTCCGCAATTATCACCGCCAAGCACACGCAGTTGGCCATAGGCAAATATATTTTCGGCAAATGGCACTGCAGTCTCGACCATGAGGCGTTGTTCCTCTGTTCGGACCAAATGGCATTTATGTAGATACTTCTGTCGGTTCAAACCGCAGGCGGCGTCGCAAAAACCGGCGCGGCATGAAGGTGAAGTTTGGGGCGCCACCGCCCGGTCAAATACCGTTTTCAAACCCAGAAATTCGGCCTCAAATGCGTCGGTTGAATAGGATATGGAACCTAGCTCTCCACAGGCAAGCAAACGCCGTTCCGCCGCTAGATCCTGCCAATCAAAGAGGAAAATTTCCAGATAGGCCCCATCCCAGCGGCCCGCTGCCAAGTCTTCGGCCCGTATGGCATCAGATGTCAGTGCGCCATGCACATCCAGCCCGTCATTTTCGAGACCGAGGCTTTCGACCACAGTCGTCGGTTTCAAACCCGGACTGGCCTGCAGCAGCACCCCGTCATGCACCACATTCTGATCATGGGACGTAAAACCGAGCGTCACGCCGTCACTGCGCTCCAGACGCCACCCATAAACGAGCGAGGTAACGCCTGCATCAAATGGGTCCGCCATCAGAATGTTTCCTTCAACTCAACAAGCGGTACTGACGGCATATCGCCCGCACCAAAGGTCGCACAGGCCACTTCAAGCCGGTCTTCGGCAAAGCGCACCGGCACATCGAAAAGATATCCGGCGGTGATTTGGACGCCGCTGGCCGGAGCGGTGGCAAATTCAACGACGCCAAGGCCCGTCAATATCCAATCATCGGCGCGCTCCCCATTCAGCGCGACCAGAATACTGCCCACGCGTGGGCGTGTAATCCGGCGGATTTGTGCCGCGTCGCCATAATGCTTCACCAAAGGAAAGGCGGTGCGAACGCCGTCGCCGACCCCCAATATCTGGTCCATCATCATGGGCTCACCCGTCATGGCGTGGGAGCTGAAATCAAAGGGATCGCCAAAGCGGAAACCAATAGCGGCACCGCGCCGCGCCCGGAAAAAGGCAAGAAGCCGGGACAGTTCCGCCTCAGAACGGACGCCGGGGCCAACATCATAGCTGAGCCGGGCATCGGACCAGCTGCTGTTGCGCTGCTCATGCCCTGACAGGGTCGTGACAATGTTGGTTGAAAACTCGGCAGTCGCCATCGCCGCGCGGCCGATTTCGAGTGGAAAGGGAATGTCATCAAAGGACTGCATGGCCTCTGTCTCCTGCGCTAAATCAAAAATGGTAAAGCCATCGCGGGCCACCTGCGGAAGCGCCCAGATGAAGCTGTGCGCGGTACCCCTTGCCTCTGCCTGCGCCGCGGCTTGCGCGATGGAGCGCCATTGCTGCTTGTCCTCCGGATAGAGCACAAAGCCTGCAAAATACTGCTGCTCAGCGACCGGATAGCCCAGCCGTTCGGCCATCAAGGGAACTGCCCTGCCGGTCGATCCATGATCGCCCCGGATAACCCAATCATAATCCTCAAGCTGAAGCACATCGAATGCAGGTGCCGCCCAACCCAGCGGAACATTGGCCCGCTTGGCCTCCGGAGAGAGGGGGTCGAGAACAGTCGGCAAATAGACCAGCAGCAGCGTTTCAGCCCCCGCCGGTCCTGCTGCGTCCTTGGCCGCGTCGCACAAGGCCGCCGTCGACGCGGCCAGTAATTCCCCCGCCCGGTCGAGCAGGGCATTTTGCGCCCCTGTTTTCGCACCCTTAATCTGTGGTATCGGGACCAGTTGGTCACCAAAAGCAGCCTTGGCGGCATCGTCATAAAGGCTGATGCGGCCATCGGGCATGATCCACCACCAAGGCTCGCCAATCTGGAACTTGACCGGCAAGCCCGCCTCGATCTGGATCGTGACAAAGGCCCTCGCGACGATCTGAAGATAGCCCATCGCGCCGCTATGAGCGGGTGAGAGCAAGGTGGACGGCGGGACCCAGCCGGTGAGCGCCGGGTCGCCATTTTCCGCGCGCTGTTTCCAGTCGTTCCAGCAATGGGCGTCCAGCAGTTCATAGCTGAGCGAGAAAATCAGGTCGAAGCCCATCGCCTTCGCCCGTTCTGCAAAGTCACGATGCCATGCCGCGCAAGGGCTATTCAGCACCCCGCCTGCAAGGCTGACATAATGTGCACTGTCCACGGGCTCGAGCCGGAAATAATGGCTCATCCCGACATAATGATTGATCACATCGCGATAGCCGAGCGCATGGATCTGGCGCAGCAGGCGTTCGGGTGTCTGGTTATAGCCATCATCATAGCCGGTCGCCATTTTGAACCGGTGCTCGGGCAGCAGAACATCGCCCGTATCAAGCATAACGCCCGCCCCGTCGCAGCTTATTCCGCTCAGTTCGACCCAACCCTCGGCCGGGGTCGCAAGATTGCCCGCTCCCCCCGTATAAGTGGGCGGGACAAGCGACAGAAACATCTGGTCGATATCGCCCGCATAAACGGGGTCCGCCTCCCCCGGCAGCAGGAAGCCGCCGTCAAGATCGCTGAACTTCAGGGTGATTTCGGCATCTTCAGGCGCGCCGCTGGCATAGTTCCACAGCCGCACATACCAGCTTCTCGGCTGGCCCGCGGCATCGCGCCCCGAAAGGGTCAGCGTCGGACCGTTGACCGCATCGAGCGGCATCAACCCATGCGAACGCCAGCGAAAGCGGAGCGTCAGCCGCCGATAATCGCGGTTCGTTTCATAGGCGAGCAAGGGGTGGTCCCACCGGTCTTCGCTTTCCCAGATCAGGCCTGCCAGATCGTCATTTTTGTAAAAGACCGCATCGGCGCGCAGGGAATCCGGCCCAGTGGACACCACCGATGCCATCATCGGACGGGGGAAATTGACCGTCCAGAAACGCGGGTCGAAGCGCATCATCGGGCTGGCCGTTTGCCGCCGCCTTTTGTCACATAACCAGAAGGACATCGTTCACTCCCGTGCCAAAGCCTGCCGCAGCGCCCGGGCGACATGGCGGCTTGACCGCTGCAACGCCTCTGGCGCGCTGCCGCGTCCGTTGTCGGACACATGGATGGTCAGGTTCAATTGGGTCGATACCGGGGTCGTGCCGCCGGTTTCGATCCGCCCGCTGCTGGTAGGTACAAACAGTTCGGGACCGCGCTCACCCACGCGATAAGCACGTCCGGGTGATACAGGGCCGCCCGTGGCCCTGCCCGGTGCCCCTAGCACGCCACCAAGGACCGACCCCAGAGAGGCAAGTAGCCCGCCGGCACCGCCCTGCCCGCCACCGCCCAGACTATCGAGGCCAGAGCGTATCGCCGCGGTGGCGATTTCGGACAGCACCGAAAGAGCAACCCGGCGTAAATCTTCAAAGCCGAATTTACCGCGTTGAATGGCACCCATTAAGCCGCGTTCTAGCGCAGCACCGGCGCGTTCCAGACCATCTGCAAATGGGCCGTCCAATTCAGCGCGCATTGTCGCAATGTCAGAAGCAAAGCTGCGCGTGTCGGCGCGGACCGCAACCACCAGTCGTTCAATTTCTTCATCCATCGGGAAATAACTCCATCAATGTGTGCAGCGCCGCGCTGTCGGGCGGGGTTTCTGTGAAAGCGGCGCCGACGCTGAAAATGCTGGCCAGTTCGCCAGGCGTCGCGTCCCAGAAATCATGGGGTCGCCACCCCAAAATCCAGACGCACTGCGCGAATATCTGCAAGGCATTATGGGAAAAGCTCATCTTGCACCCAAAATCTGCACCAATATGGATTTCAGGGCAGGGGTCGCCGCCGAAAGTCCGGCTGCAACCACTTCCTCGGCAAAGGCTGCCCTCGAAATATCCGGCGGGGCGTCATGACGGCAGTGCCAGAACAGCGCCACCATTTCGGACAGTTTCAACTGTCCTTCGGCGGCACGTTCGACCAACGCGAAAAGTGAGCCCAATTCAGCTTCGGCGGCGACCAATGCTGCAAAACTGGGGCGCAGCATGATTGCAGCATTTTCCGTCTGTAGAACCGCCTCGCCGCGCGCGGGATTCAGATGCGCGGTCATAACGACACCACTGGGCCAGAGCTTTCCAGCGCCAAGGTGTAAGATCGCTCACCATTGAAATCACCGGCATAATCGAGGCGCGCTACAAGGAATTTTCCGCGCAGCCGCTCGCCGCTTTCAAAGCTGAGTTCATAGTCGTCGAGCAGGCCTGACAACGCATTGTTCTTTATCCTTATTTCGGCCGCAGAGCCGGTAAATACACCAGCGCCTGACACGGAAACCGAACGTATACCGGCACCCGACAACAACTCGCGCCATGCGCCAGATCCCTTATTGGTAATCACAATAGCATCACCATTGATCGACAATTGGGTCGTTCGTAATCCGGCGACTGTGGTGAAAACGGGCGTCGCGGCACCGTCCCCTATCTTTAACAGGAAGGCGCTTCCTTTTTCGGCTGGCATGGTTATGTTCTCCTTCATTAGACGACTCACCGGGAGAGGAGATCGCCTTGTTGACAATGATATTGGCCGCAACGACGGTCGTTGCAGCACCGCAGCAAAAGGCGGACGCTCCGCCCTGTCCTTCGGGGATTATTCTTGTGTCGAAATCGGCCGCACCGGAACGCGACACGCGGATGGAACCGCAATTGCCGCGCGCGCATGCAGATCCGAAAGGCCCGGCAGTGCTATTGCCCGCATGCAAGGTCGAAGAGCGGAAGAAAAAGGACTTCCCCCTGGCGTGACAGCCGGGGTCAGGACGACCCTATGGATGCGTTCCCGGCTTAAGTTGCCAATAGTCTTAACCGATGTTCCACAAGCCCTGCCCACGGCCCCGCTGCATCGCGCACGACCATGGACCGTAAAAAGGTGATATTGGCCAAATGCCAGCCGGGCATCTGTCGCGGCAAGGCGGCAATGGCGTCCTCGAGATGCGCCATCAAATCCGCCATCTGCTCGGCATTTTCGCCTTCATCCCAAAGTATGAGCGGCAGACGAATCTCCCGCCCCGTAGCTGTTTTGGTGCTCCAGTCGCTGACCAGAGCGTCGCCAATTGCCACATAAGGAAACACCGCGCGCGGTGGAGGCCCGTCATACACGCCGCTCAATTCGGCAGCTAGGACAGGATGTGCCTCCAAAGCGGCAACGAAGGCTGCCTGAAGGGTGATGAGGGCGTCGGTCATTTTCCAAAATTCCTGAGTTGGGGATCGGCGAGCATGCGGCGGCGCAAATTGCGCCCTGACAATACAACGCCATCATCAGCGGCGTGTATCTGGACGCCGGGTAACGCCGCTGTTCCGGCCAATCGTTCAATCGTGCGCTTGACGATCCGGGCCGCGCGCTGGTCGGTGGCCTTGGCGAGTTTTTCAAACATATCATCATCCTTCCGCTCCGCATTGGTCAGCAAGCGGAGCATGAGAGAGCTATCGCTGCTCTTCACATGTAAGCAGCATCTGTGCCGGTTCTCGCGGGTCACTGATGACGCTGCGGATTGCGAGATATCTGCCGCGCCACGTCAGCCGGGTATTCAACCCGACCCCTTCGCGTTTCCGCATCGTGACCTGCCAGCGGGGCAGGGCCGAAAGTGCATCGGCGCGAACCAGATCGCCTGACACCAACGGCATCAATGCGGCCCATGCGATGCCGTCATAGGCATATTTCCCACTCGGTCCGCCGCGCACATTGCGAATGTCGAGACGCGTTTCCAGAACCACCCGCTCACGCAGGGTGCCGGTAAATTCAGCCATAAGCTTTTCCTCTGTTATATCAGTCGCAGCCGCCGCCAAGGCAGCAGCAGGACCCGCGCGGCGGCAGGCGGTCCTGCATCGGTCGCACAATCACGATGGGCATAAAAATGGGCTGCGAGGCGCAGAACGCCCAGCCGCAATATTTCAGGCAAGCTGGACCAGTCCGGCGCCAATCCCGATTGGCAGGAAATTTCCACCCGCCCCGCTATTCCGGGGTTGATTATCCGGATATAGGCGTCTCCGTGCGACCCGATCTTTGCTTCCCATGCGTCATTGGCAAGCAGAAAGCGGGCACCCTCTGCCGGAACGCCGGTGACAGCAGCAATGCTTTGGACAGGCACTGCCTCCAGGATTTGCCATCCCGAACAAGCGCTCAAAATTTCCGACGCATTGCGGCGGATCAGGATCGTGCGCGTGAATTGTTCGGCATGGCCCAAGGCTGCCATCACCGCCGCCGCCAGCGAAGGATCATCCTCCGCAGGTTCGACACGCAAATAGGCTCGCGCCTCGTCCAGCATCGCGCTGTCGAGGCCGAGCGGATCGAGGCTCAGCATTTTTCTATCCTTTTTAGTGGGTAAATTTCCGGCGTAAGGCGCGCGAAGAAATTAGATTTTGCGCTGGCCCATTATGGTCAGCCCTGCTTTTATCGTGATCGCGGACCCGGCAATTTCGGTTCGGAACAAAAGCTGGACCGGACCGCCTGTCGACCCTGTCGTAACCAGATAGCGTGCGGATACAGGGGTGTTGCTATTGGCCGTCCGCACCGCCGGGGTGGCGGCGTTGGTCGCGCTATCGGCAATTTGTTCGATCATGTTCGGCGTTGTCCCTGTGACTACAGAAACCATCTGCCCAATGACCGTGCCCGACGGAATATCAAGGGCAAGCGCCAAACCTGTCGAGATCGCCGCAGACTGATAGGCGCCGAAAATTTCCACGAGATAGCTGGTTTCCGGTTCCGCCTCGAACGACATGCCGGTTACGGGTGCCAAGGTCACCAAATTGCTGACGACATCTGCACCCAATTTCTGCCAGCTCCACGGATCAATGGCTGTTTCGCCCTGTTTCGCAAGTGGCTGATGGCCGTTGGGCGCGGTTCCAACGGTCAGCCGGGCCTCGTCGGTCATCAGATACACTTCGCCCCGCCGCAAACCGTTGGCGAGCGCTGCTGCGTCAATCTGCGCTCGCGTTCCGCGTTTGTGCGTCAGGCTAACCATCAGAAAGTACCACAGTCGACATCGCCCACCGCCAAGGTCACAAAGGCATTGCCTGTGTCCTTGATACAGAGCATCGATGAATTGACACGAAGTACCCCATCGGTTCCATTTGTACCAAATAAATAACCGGAAACACCCCCTGCTACGACGGCAACCTTTTCGTCGAGATCGGACGACGGGATGTTCAGCGCCGCCTTGAACGCATTGACGGTGATTTTGCCTTCTTTCTGTCCGGTCGCCGACGCATCGTGCAATATGAGCATATCCGCCGCCCCGTCGACCGCGGCGATGGTGGTCAAATCATCAATGGGCGGGACCACCGCAAGCCTGGTCGTTGCCCCTGTGGCAATGTGCAGCGTCCCCCGGTCTGTGGTAAAATGCGCTTCGCCGGGAAGCATGGATGCGGCGGGCAAATTGGCTTTGAGGCCACGCTTGATCTGTATTCTGGGCATAGTCTGTCCTTTGAAGAAAATATTATTGGAACGTCCCGCAATCAATGGTCTCGGGCAGTTGCCCAGGTGGGCCGGGCGGGCCGATCACTGTCGGGATCGCCGCTGGAGCATGAGCGGCCGCCACCGCAGCGACGCGATCATCGGGCCCGCGCCAGCGCAAAACCAGCGGCGGGTCGGGCTGACGCCATTGCAACAGCAGCGTCATGCCGACACGCTTTCGCGGATGGTGAGCGCGATGCTTTCGGTAATGACCACGCCACCTGCGACCTGCAGCCGCGCATCGGCGAGATAGGACCCCGCCGCCAACCCCGCCGAAGCCGCAGCATCAATGGTCAACGTCCAGCCCGCCGGAATTGCGCCTTGCGCCGCCCGGGACGATACCGAAAAAGCGGCCGCCACCGGGGTCGTGGCGTCGACGCCCGAACGCCCGGGCGGGACGGCCTTCATATGCGCCGTCATGGCTGTCACGGCCGCCGGATCACCGGCCACCGCATCGAGGGCGAGCATGATCGTCTCGCCCCGCTGGAAGATATAGGATGTCATAATGCATCTCCGCATCCTCCCCACCGCCCAGCGATGGGGAGGATATCGCGCCTAGTTCGCTGCAAATTTCATCAGCTTGATCGCTTCGGAATTGGTCACCGCCCCGCCCAGCCTTTTGGTCGCATAGAAATGGACATAGGGCTTGTTAGAATAGGGGTCGCGCAAGATGCTGGTCTCAGTCCGCTCCGCAATCAGATAGCCCGCACGGAAATTGCCGAAGGCGATCGACAGGCTTCCCGCCGCGATATCGGGCATATCCTCCGCCTCGACCACCGGATAGCCAAGCAGCATATCGGGTTGCCCTGCCGACAGGCCGGGTTGCCAGATAAAGGCCCCTTCGCTGGTCTTGAACTTGCGGATCGTCGCCAGCGTCGATGCATTCATCACCCAGCTTGCCCCCTGACGATAGGGCGCGCGCAAGGCGTGGACCAGTTCGATCAGCCGGTCTTGCGGATTGGCCGACGCAAAACCGCCCGCCGCCCCCGCCGCCACATATTGCAGCGTCCCGAACGCCCGGGTCGCATCGCCCGTGCTGGCAACGGCACTTCGGAGAAATCCTTTGGGTTTGTTGATGCCATCGCCATTGACGAAGGCAGCCCCTTCGGCCTTGGCAAATTCGGTGGCGATTTCTCCGGCAAGCCAGCTTTCCACATCAAAAGCCGCATCGTCGAGCATCGCCTGCGTCGCCGCCGGATTGGCATACAGCTCGCCAAAGCTGGGGACGATTTCGTGGAAGGTTGGCGTCGCGGTCTCGGGGCGCGTCGCCGTTTCCGAAGCCCAGCCGGAGGTAACGCCATTTTGCGTCACCAGCTTGCGATAGCCCGCCGACCCCACACGCACCACATTGGCGATGCTGCGGATGGGGGAGATATCGCGCAAGGTCGCGTCAATCGCGGCATCAATTTCCTGCGGAACGGCATAGCCGCCATCGGCTGCGACCGTGCCGGTAACGCTTTTCAGCTCCACTTCGGACCCACGGCGCAGATAGCCGTTCACAAAGGCGGTTTTCCCCGCGTCCTGTGCCTGCGCCCCCGACAGCGCTGGCCGTGTGATGGCGCTTTCCACGCACGCGTCTTCAAACACCGCATCGAGCGATGCGGCTTTGGTTTCATAATCCATGTCATTCTCCTTGGTTGTGAAATTCCTCCACCGCCAGTACCCGCGCGAGCGGTTGCATGGGGTGGGTAACAATGCTGACCTCGATCAGGTCGAGGTCGGTCAATTCGCGATAGGCCCCGCGCTGCATTGCGCGGACGCGATAGCCAAAGGACAGACCCGACCCGGCGCGCACGGGCACAGCCTCATCATCAAGCCGTGCAATCACGCGCAGGCCGCGATCATCTTCGGACAGGCTTTCGACAAAACCGATGCGGCGGGCGCAGTCATGTTGCCACAATAAAGGCAATCCCGCCTTTGCCGCCTGACCGAACGCCCCCTTTCGCACCACATCGCCGCCCCGGTCGGGCGCGTCGAAAATGGCGGCATAGCCCGCAATTCTCATCGCAGCACCAGCCCCGGCAGGCCAAGTTTGACCGCCAGCCCGATCAGCAACAGCGCCAGCGCCATGCGAACCACCCAGCCGATGGCGGCCTTGCCTGCCGACCGCTTGGCATCGCGCCACGCCGACAGCAATTCGCGCAGCTCGCCCATGTCCTTTGCCGCATGGCTGTCATCCAGCCCCAATTGCGCCAGCGCACGACGCGCACCACTTTCGGAGGCCTGCTCCAGCAGGCCTTGCAGATTGTCTTGTGTCATGTGAGATTCCTCTATGTAATTCGCCGAAATATAGGCTAAGATCATAATATGGGACGGTGGATCTTTATAACCTTGTGCATCCTGCTTCTGGTGGCGGGCGGCTATTGGTATCTAAAACGCGAAGGCATCCAAAGCTGCAACGCGATCGGCGGCGAATGGGATTATGCCCGCTGGAAATGCAATTCGGGTTAGGTCATACCCACCGCCGCGCGTTTTTCTTCTGTGGTCAGGAAGTCGGCATTTCCGACCTGAATCCATAGCCGTTCACGGTCTTCGGATAGGGCGGGGATGGCGTTTGTTTCGATATCCAGATGCAGGCCGTCAAACCATGGGTGCAAACCCTGCTGCAATCCGTTGAGCAGCTTGTATCCCAGCGGCGCGATTCCCTGGCTCCACAGGGCGCGGTTCGCCTCCCGGTAATTGGCATAGGTTGCATCGCCCGGCAGCCCGAGCAGCACCGGCGGCACCCCGAAAGCGAGCGCGATTTCGCGGGCGGCGGCCTCTTTCAACCCTGCAAAGTCCATTTCCGCAGGGGTCAGTGCCATCGTCTGCCACCGCAACCCGCCTTCGAGCAGCATGGGCCGCCCGGCATTGCCTGCCCCTTGAAAACTGGCCTCCAATTCGGCTTTCAATCGCTGATATTGATCGGCGGACAGGGTGCCCGAACCACTCTCGCCCGACACCGCATCATAAACCAGCGCCCCTGATGGCCGCGCCGCATTGTCAAGCAACGCCTTGTTCCACCGCGTCGCTGAATTGTGGATCGCCATTGCGCCCGCCGCTGCTTCCAGACAGCCCAGACCATAATGGTCGTTCAGCGGGTGCATCGACCGGATGTGGATGACCGCATCACTGGGCAAGCGGGTCGTCACTTCGCCTGCGCGATAGACAAAGGCGACCGGCCAGCCGCGCATATCGGCCTCGATCGTCACCCGTTCGGGCCGCAGCGCGAACAGTTCGGCGGGGCGGCCATCGGGGCCGGGCAATATCTCGATATAGGCATTGCCGTGCAGCATCAGATGCGTCGCCGCCGCGGCTATTAACGACTGCCCCGCTGACACCCGATTGACCAGATCAAGCGCCACCGCGTCATTCGAAGTCAATGGCGCCGCCGCCAGCCCGTCCACCACCAAGCCCAGCGCACGTTGCGCGATGGCATTGCCAAGATACAGCTCACGCAATTGCGCCTCATAATTGCGGGGCCAATCGCCAAGCATTGCCTGCCCATAGGTCCGCACACCCGATAGACGGTCCTGCCGGACATGCGTTTTGGCCGGACGCGCAAAGCCGCGTCCGGTTGATTTCCAACCGAAGATATTCATGTGTAATCCTTGTGTGACATCCGCCTGTTTGCGAATCGCAATTTTCGACGATGCCTATTTGTACCCAAACAGCGTTACGCTGTCAATTTATTTTTACCGATATGGTTATTTAATTGCAGGCATGCTTGGGATAGTCCTTAATAACCGTCACCCTGAACTTGTTTCAGGGTCTTAGTTTCAACGTCACAGTATTAAGACCCTGAAACAAGTTCAGGGTGACGGACATAGAGAAGAAACTAAAATAAAACGGCATCAAACGGTTGATTGGTGCAAAAGCCAGCGGCTAAAATCCATCCTCAAACCGCCACCGGCCCGTCCACCATCAACTGCGCCGCAATTTCGTCCATACTGCCTGCGACCAGCAACGGTTGCCCGCCGACAATACCAATCTGCGTCTGCCCATTTTCCGCCGCACGCAACCATGCAACGTTCGACGCCACCACCAGATAATTCCCGCCGCGTGAATGAAGTGCGATAAATTTCATAACCCTGACTCCTGACGCCCAGCAGCGTTAGGGGGCAGGTGTGATGTTTGGATTAACGGGTGCCGGACATTTGTCGCAATCGGTCAAGTTCGGCGCGATATTCGTTAATTAGCTGACGGCTCACGCTTTTTCCCTTCACCCGCCGTTCTGCCCTCCCCGCCCTGACAAGGCAAGGGTGCATTGGGACCGGATGGGATGAAACGGGTGGGGCGGCCCCTCTCCAACTGCGCCTAGGCCTTGCGGCCAAGGCTTCGTATCCTCTCCCCTGAAGGGGCGAGGGCGCTTGCTCCTCCCTATCGACTTGCGATGGGGAGGTGGCAGTTGCTTCAGCAACTGACGGAGGGGCCTTCGACGTTGCTGCCCCTCCACCACGCCTTTGGCGCGGTCCCCCTCCCGCATGCGGGAGGGGGACTTTGGTCTTAATCCAGACCGAGCATCTTCTTTTCGCGGCGGATCCAGTCGGCGAAGCTGGGGCGGGCGTGGAGGTTGGTGAGATAGGCGGTCAGCTTTGGATAAGCGGCGGCATCGGGGGTATAACCGGCATGCGCGGCGTTCACAAAGGGGCCAGCGACCGAAATATCGGCCAGTGTCAGGGCGTCGCCGACCAGATAGCCGCTGGCGCCGATCACACCTTCCAGATAGGCGCAGACAGGGGTCATGTCGGCCTCGCCCTTGGCCGCCGCCGCATCATCGCCGGGCTTGCCGACAAATTTGGGGGAGACGATGCGGTTGAAGAACATCGCGCCTGCCGCCGAGGTCAAGATGGTGTCGGCAAATTCGTCGAACCAGATCACGCGCGCACGGTTTTCGGCGTCGGTGGGGATCATGTTTTTGTCGGCATATTTGGTGTCGAGATAGGTCGCAATCGCGGTCGAATCCGAAATCGAAAAATCGCCATCGGTAAAGCCCGGCATCTTGCGAAAGGGGCTGCACGCCAGAAAGTCGGGGTTCTGGTCGCCCAAACCAATGGGCACCAGTTCAAGATCCAGCCCCTTTTCAGCGGCGAGGACAAGGATTTTACGGACAAAGGGGGACACGGGGGCGCCGTATAATTTCATAATTTGTGCTCCTGAATGAATGGCCGGAATCGGCCCCGATCCCTATAGTGCCAATTAAGTAGCGATTTGCAACTGTTTTCAGGCATCGACATTGACCGGCACCACCGTTACCTGCGGCACCCATGCTGAAGCGCCTGTATGACTGGATGATGGAAAAGGCGGCGCATGCCGATGCGGAGCGCTGGCTGTTCCTGTTTTCCTTCATTGAGTCGAGTTTCTTCCCCATTCCGCCCCATCCGTTGCTGGGCCTGATGTGTCTGGCGCGGCCGGACAAGGCGTTGCGTTATGGCCTGATCTGCACACTGGCGTCGGTGCTGGGGGGGATGTTTGGCTATGCCATCGGCTTTTTTGCTTATGAAACGGTCGGGGTCGGGTTGTTGAAGCTATTGGGTCTGTGGGACAGCTTTCCCGCCGCCGCCTGCTATTTGCGCGAATATGGGGCGGAGATTATCCTGATAAAGGGCGCAACGCCGATTCCGTTCAAGCTGCTGACGCTGACCGCCGGGTTCATCCATATGGACCTGTGGACCTTCCTTTGGGCCAGCATTCTGTCGCGGGCGTTCCAGTTCATGCTGGTCGGTTTCCTGTTCTGGAAATTCGGACGGCCGATCAAGCAATTTATCGACACATATCTTGCATGGGTCACCGCAGGCTTTCTGGTTCTCGTCGTTGGCGGGTTTGTGGCCTTTACCATGCTGGCAGGCGGCGGCGCGGAGAAAAGCGACCGGTGTTCACATGCCACGCGCATCGAAAAGCCAAGCGGTCCGGTTTAGGAGATCGTTAAGCTGCATCGGTTATATCTTCCGCTTTGAATATCAAGGTGGGACCATGGATCACAGTTCGCGCAATATCGTCAGTTTCATCGCCACGATCACGGTGGCCGCCCTTATTTTGATGGGCGCGCATTTCTATGCGGAAAGCAAAGCCCCCCCGACTGTTGCTTCGAAGGAAGCGCCTGTGGCCAAGCACCTGCCTGAAAATGCCACGCCCGCAACGGCAGAGGATCTGGCCGATGCAGCCTTCGATTTTGCCGAGGAGGAAGACGCCCCCATTGTCGACAGCCAGATAAATTTAGAAAAACCCGAAACGATCACTGGCGAGCCATCGATCGCAATTCAGGCGGCCAATCAGGCCGAATAGCTATGCCGCAAACAGGCTGCTGTCGTCGGCAAATGCCTTGAATTCCAGCGCATTGCCGCTGGGGTCGTAAAAGAACATGGTCGCCTGTTCGCCGACTTCGCCTTTGAAACGGATATGCGGGGCGATGCCGAATTCTATGCCGGAAGCCTGCACATGATCGGCCAGTTCCTGCCATTGCGGCATGGTCAGGACCACGCCGAAATGCGGCACTGGCACCGCGTGGCCATCGACCGCATTATGTATCGCACCCGGCGCACCGGCCGGGTCGAGATGGGCGACAATCTGATGCCCATAGCAGTTGAAATCAATCCAGTGATCGGACGAGCGCCCCTCTTCACAGCGTAAGACCGTGCCATAAAAATGGCGCGCCGCGGCAAGGTCATGCACCGGAAAGGCGAGGTGAAAGGGGCGAAGTGTCATCGCGCTTTCACAGGTTTGGGCAGCGGTTGCCCCACGGCATCGGCGGCGGCCAGTTCGCGCTGCATCTGGCGGATACAGACATTGCGCTGTGTGACGTTCTGGCCCTGTTTGATGCTCGCCTTTGCCGCCTCTTGCATGGCAAAGGCCACCAATTCGCGCGGCTGGCCGGTTTCAAATACAATCCGGTCGCCGACAATCCCCGCCCAGCGCCTGCCTTGCTGCTGCACATTAGCGCCACCTTCGACCCCGCGTTTCTGGGCATCGGCAAGCACGGCAATGTCGGCAACACAGGCGATATCCCGCTGATGCGCCTCGGTCAGCGGGGCGGGAGACACGGACGACAACAGGAAGGTGAACAGAAACATAAGCAATGAAGCTTCTAAGCGCGGCACGCAAAGGAGACTAGCATAATCTTGCAAGCTGTTGCTTTTGTCACAATGCGTGGGCAAAGACGGCGCCGTGCACAAAGTCATCGCGTTCTTTTCAAAATATCCCCGATGGACGGCCCTGATCGCAGGGGCGGTTTCGGCTGCGGGGTTTGAGCCTTGGGGTTTATGGCCGGTAACGCTGGCCTGTTTCGCGCTGCTCATCCAGCTGATCGGCGATGCCCCGAACAAGCGCCGCGCCGCGTTGATCGGCTGGCTATTCGGTGTGGGGCATTTCAGTGTAGGCAATAACTGGATCGCGGTCGCCTTTACCTTTCAGGCGGCGATGCCGATCTGGCTCGGCTATGTCGCGGTGGTGACGCTGGCGCTGTATCTGGCGGTCTATCCCGCGCTTGCGGCAGGGGGGGCATGGTGGATCAACACCCACGCCAAGCGGGCCGCCAAAGCGGGAGCGAAAATCCCCCTCATTCTTGCCTTTGCCGGATGCTGGACAATCAGCGAATGGCTGCGAAGCTGGCTATTCACCGGTTTTGCGTGGAATCCGCTGGCGGTCATCTGGCAATCGCAACTTGAGCTTGCCCGTGCGACAAGCCTGTTGGGGACCTATGGTCTTTCGGCGGTCGTGGTGGTGACGTCCGGGTTGATCCTGCTCGCAGCACACCGGCAGTGGCGGCCTTTGCTGGCAGGATTTGCAGCACTGGCGGCGTTATGGCTTTCCGGCATCAACATCCCTGTCACCGCGGCCAATACCGCACCAAAGTCGCCTCTCCTCACCATCGTCCAGCCCGACATCTCGCAGGCCGACAAATATGAACCGGGCTATGAAGCGATCAATTTCGCCAAGCTCGCGATGAACAGCCGCCCCTTGCCCGACCAGGGCCCGCGCCTGCTGCTCTGGCCCGAGGCGGCGTTGCCGGACTATCTGGAGGACGGATATCCCTATCGCTATTATTATTACCAGCCGGGCGAAAGCGCAGCAGGTGCGCGCAAGCGGCTGACGACCCTGATGCAGGATGGCGATGTGCTGGTGACAGGGGCCAATCGGCTGGTCATCGAAAAGGGCAAATTGGTCGCCGCCCGCAACAGCGTTAGCGCGCTGGATTCGAGCGGCACATTGCTCGGCCATTATGACAAGGCGCATCTGGTGCCCTATGGCGAATATCTGCCCGTGCCATGGCTGCTCCGTCCACTGGGCCTGGCGCGTCTCGTGCCGGGTGATCTCGATTTCTGGCCTGGACCCGGACCGCAGACTTTGACCGTGAAGGTCGGAGGTCAGCCAGTGAAGGTGGGCTTGCAAATCTGCTATGAAATCATCTTTTCAGGCCAGGTCGTCGACAGCGGAAAGCGTCCCGATTTCATCTTCAATCCTTCCAACGACGCCTGGTTCGGAACCGTCGGCCCACCGCAGCATCTCGCGCAGGCCCGGCTGCGCGCGATCGAGGAAGGTCTTCCCATCGTCCGCGCCACGCCCACGGGGATCAGCGCCATCATCGATGCCGATGGCCGGATCGTCCAGCATCTGCCGCTAGGTGCCGCCGGACGCATCGACGCGCGTTTGCCGACTGCCAAGGCGCCCACATTATTCGCGACCTATGGCAATATCCTGCCTATCGGATTTGCCTTGCTGCTCATCGCCGGTGCGCTGTTACCCCTTGCCCGCCGCAGGACTTCTCGCTAAAGGCGCGCATCGATATAAAGAATTCTTTATACGCAGACACAGCCATAGACTGGAAAAACCATGCGCTCCAATTACCTGTTTACCTCCGAATCCGTATCCGAAGGCCACCCCGACAAGGTCGCCGACCAGATTTCCGATGCCATCGTCGATCTGTTCCTGTCCAAGGACCCCGAAGCCCGCATCGCGTGCGAAACGCTGACCACGACGCAGCTTGTCGTTCTTGCCGGTGAAATCCGCGGCAAGGGCATCATGGACGAAAACGGCAACTGGGCCACTGGCGTCAAGGAAGAGGTCGAAGCGACCGTCCGCCGGACCGTCAAGGAAATCGGGTATGAGCAGGAAGGTTTCCATTGGGAAACATTGCGCTTTGAAAACAACCTGCACCCGCAATCCGCACATATCGCGCAAGGCGTCGATGCGTCGGGCAACAAGGATGAAGGCGCTGGCGACCAGGGCATCATGTTCGGCTATGCGTCGACCGAAACCCCCGACCTCATGCCTGCCACGCTCGATTACAGCCACAAGATCCTTCAGCGCATGGCCGCGGACCGTCATTCGGGGGCCGCGCCCTTTCTGGAGCCTGATGCCAAGAGCCAGGTAACCTTGCGCTATGACAGCGAAGGCAAGCCAAGCGCGGCGACCGCCATCGTGGTCTCGACGCAGCATGCCGCAGGTTACGACCAGGGCGAAAAAGTCGCTGAACTGCACACTTATGTGAAGGGCGTAATCGCCGATATCCTTCCGGCCAGTCTGCTCACCGAAACCGAATATCACATCAACCCGACCGGCAGCTTTGAAATTGGTGGCCCCGATGGCGATGCCGGTCTGACCGGACGCAAGATTATCGTCGACACCTATGGCGGCGCAGCGCCCCATGGCGGCGGCGCATTCAGCGGCAAGGACCCCACAAAGGTCGACCGCTCGGCGGCGTACATCACCCGCTATCTGGCGAAGAATATCGTCGCCGCTGGCCTTGCAACCCGCTGCACCATCCAGCTTGCTTATGCGATAGGCGTGTCGAAGCCGCTATCGCTTTATGTCGACACGCACCGCACCGGCACCGTGGGCGATGATCAAATTGAAAATGCGATCATGAGCATCGAGAAACTGGGCGGCCTCACACCACGTGCCATCCGCACCCATTTGGGCCTGAACAAGCCGATCTACCGCAAGACCGCCGCCTATGGCCATTTCGGCCGCAAGGCAGAGGGCGACTTCTTCCCGTGGGAGCGGACCGATCTTGTCGAAGATCTGAAGGCCGCACTCGCGTAACGCCTGACACTCATCGCGTCGGCATGACTGCACATAAACCCGGCGATCCGACCACCTTGAACCGCTTGTACGGGCGGTCCAAGGGCAAGAGGCTGCGGTCGGAACAATCCGATCTGGTCGAAAATCTGCTGCCGCAAATTGCGGTGCCGGATGAAGGCGTGCTGACCAGCGAGAGCCTGTTCGGCGATGCGCGTTCGATGCATTTCGAAATCGGCTTTGGCGGGGGCGAGCATCTGGCCCAGCGCGCCGATATGTTGCCGGACCATGGCTTCATCGGGTGCGAACCGTTCCTGAACGGTGTCGCCATGGCGCTGACCCATATCCGCGACGGCGCGCTGCACAATGTCCGCCTGCACATGGGCGACGCGCTCGATATCTTGCGCCGCGTGCCCGATGGTTCCTTGAGCTTCGTTTACCTGCTGCACCCCGACCCCTGGCCCAAGGCGCGCCACGCCAAGCGGCGCATGATGAACGACGGACCGGTCAATCTGATCGCGGCAAAGTTGAAACCGGGCGGCGAATTCCGCTTTGGAACCGACCATCCGGTCTATCTGCGCCACGCGCTGATGGTAATGCAACGGCATCGCGACCAGTTTGACTGGCTATGCGAAAAGCCATCCGATTTTCAAAATCGCCCCGGCGGCTGGCCGGAAACACGTTATGAGGCCAAAGCCCGACGGCTAGGCCATGAAGTCTGGTATTTTCGCTGGCGGAAGCGGTGAAAAGCAAAGTCTGAACAGCATTGTTGGACAAAAGTGATTTAGGGACAATATTTCTTGGGCGACGAAGTAATTAGCATGACATATCATGTCTAATTGACTTATTACACATGATATGTCATATATTTTATATGACCCGTGGATCTCGAGCCGCCAGCGGTTTACCGCCTCAAAGCCAACGTGCAATCGCGCAGTTGGGCAAAGATATTGCTTTGGCGCGTCGCCGCCGCAAACTACCGCAGCGCCTGATGGCAGAGCGTATGCTGGTGTCGGTGCAAACCGTACAGCGCCTTGAATCGGGGGACCCCACAGTCGGCCTTGCCGTCCTTGCCAGCGCCCTCCATGTCTTTGGAATGACTTCGCGCCTTGCTGCATTGGTGGCACCCGACAGTGATCGCGCAGGCATCAGCGAAGACTTGGCTCGCCTGCCCAAGACGACCCATGCCGTCAGCTATGATGAACTGGATTTCTAGCCAATGGTGACCGTCCGTAGCTATGTATTTGTTCATCTTCCAGGAGGACCCGTACCTGCTGGGTTGCTCACAATGACCGATGAACCGCGCAATAAATACGCCACTTTTGCTTATGGCCGGCGTTACCTTGAACGTGCCAATCGGGTCTCTGTTGATCCTATAGCGTTGCCGCTCCATGATGTGCGTTCAAACCAGACATTCCGGACAGAGGAGGGATTTGCCATCTTTGGTGGCATTCGCGACGCGGCACCCGATGGCTGGGGTCAATATCTTATGTATAAGGCCATGAATGATCGCTTGCCCAGCGAAATTGACCTCATTCTTTCATCTGGTGACCACCGTGTGGGCGCTCTGGCCTTTGGTCCGACACCTGTCCAACCCGAGCGCATCACACCATGGGGTGACGAAGACGCACCGGGCGAATATTTCACTCTTGAAGAACTTGCGGACGCAACGGAACGTGCTCAGCATGTTGATCAACTCGACGACAATTTGCGTCGCCTGCTTACAGCTGGATCGTCGCTGGGTGGTGCCCGTCCAAAGGCAGCGACCGATATTGACGGCCAGCCGTGGATCGCCAAGTTTCAAGCCCGCAATGACAGCTTTCCCGAATGCCGGGTCGAACTCGCTACTATGCGGCTCGCGCAAGAATGTGGTCTGAATGTCCCGCCGCTCGAATTTCGGCATGTGCTCGGCCGCGATATTTATCTTATCAAACGCTTTGATCGCATTGACCATGGGGGCCATATTGAGCGTCGCCCATTTGCCTCCGGCCTGACCATGCTCGGCGCACATGAAAGCGAAGTCAGTCTATACAGTTACGCCGATCTCGCCGCCGTGCTTCGTCAGCATGGAACGCAAGTGCGCGATGACCTGTATGAACTCTTCCGGCGGATGCTGTTCAACATTCTGGTCACGAATGACGATGATCATCTTCGTAATCACGGTTTCCTGTTTGATGGCGATGGCTGGCGTCTATCGCCTCTCTATGATGTTGTGCCTAAGCCACAGATAGGCCTTCAACGGCGCCTTGTATTAGGTGTTGGCCCCAATGGTCGCGACGCGACACTCGAAAACGCAATGGCGGGTGCGGCCAGCTTTGACATTGGGCCAGAAGATGCAAAGGCCATCGTTCGCGAAATGCGGGCAATCGTAGCCGACCGCTGGGAAGCCTTGTTTCGGGACGCGGATTTAAGCCATGCCGACCGAAAGCGGTTTGCGACTTGCTTTCGGTTGGCAAGTGAGGACGCCTAACGCCTCACAAGTGTGTTTAAGTGGTTCTGACCCTAGAACCGAAAAATCAACGCGCCCTGCTATTGCTATCCGCTTCGACCTTTTCCACCCATTCGGGGTAAAAACTGGGTTGGCGTTTGGACCAGCCCGGTGCGGTGGCTGCTGCTTCGCTGATTGACTGGAGCAATGCCTTGCGCCGTTCGGGCTGCAAATGTGGCATGGAAGCCGCCGCGCAAAAGGCCGATGGCAACCATGGCCGCGCATCGGCACCGATCAGCCGTTCGTAGAGGAACCGATAGGCGGCAAATCCATCCAGACGGCCTTGCCCAAGATCAAAAGCCGACACCGTTATCAGCGGTACCAAAAAAGGTTCGGCATCCTCGATCGAGCTGGAATCGGGAATGAGCGCACGGATTTCGGGCAGTTTGTCGTAAAATTTATGCTGCGCGTGGATCGTTGACGCCTCAACCTTGTCGCGCGACCACACGGCAATTGCGTCCTTGCGGTCGAATGCGACATCAAGGGACCGGCGCACATAGCGTTGCGTGGCGGCGCTAAATCCCGCAAATTCCTTGATTTCGGCCAGTGTCAGTAACCCGGGCCCGTCATTTCTGCTCTTTGTCATGGCACCAAATCCCCTGTCACCATCGACCCGTATCATTGCAGAAGTGTAGTTAACGAATCGTTTACAGCGCGGCTAGCCCCAAAAGATTCGACCAAATAATCGGGCATTTCGACAAGAAACGCAGCATAGGGTGCAACGGCCGAAAAATAAGCTAAGGACATGGAATGCAATTTGTTCAGCACAGAAAAGCGCTTGTCGGCCAGCAAATGGCGCTTTTGACCATCATCGGGTTCTGGGCCTTTTACGCCCTGATTCTGTCGCTGCGTGCCGCCTTGCTTGATTTTCCTGCACAGACCGTTTTGTTCGAACGTCGGTTGATGGTGGCGCTGGTTGGCATACTCGTCACGTGGATTTTATATCTGGGCCTGCGCCTCGCGGACCGCCAATCGCTCGGCTTTCGGGTCAGCATGGCATTTCTGGCGGCGATCCCGGCGGCTTTGCTGCTGGCTTCGGCCAATTTCTATATCTTCAACCTGTACGATCCGGTCAGTCTGTTCAAGGACCCGAATGTCGGCAAGACGGTCGAGGATCTGAAAGACAAGCTCGGCCTGTCCTTTTGGCAGGAAATTGCCGACATTTCCGTGACGCACTATTTCTTCCTGATTGCATGGGCATCGCTCTACGTGGCCATCGGCTATGCGCGTGAAGTGCGCGAGGCGGAGCGCAAGACATCCCGCTTTGCCCAAGCGGCGCAGGATGCAGAGCTGCGGTCGCTGCGCTATCAGGTCAACCCGCATTTTCTTTTCAACACCCTGAACTCGTTGTCCAGCCTTGTCATCACCGGCAAACCGAAAGAGGCCGAAGCGATGATCCAAAACCTGTCCAATTTTTACCGGACAAGCCTGTCATCCGACCCGCTGGAGGATGTAACACTGGAAGAGGAAGTCGACCTGCAACGGCTCTATCTGGAAATTGAGGGCATCAGGCACCCGACCCGGCTGCGAACCCATTTTGATATTCCGCCATCGTTGATGAACCAGCATGTTCCCGCCCTCATTTTACAGCCTTTGGTCGAAAATGCGATCAAATATGGCGTTTCGCGGACCAACCGCCCGGTCACCATCACCATCGGCGCGGTGTTAAAAGAGGACCATATCGAAATCAGCGTTTCCGACGATGGCGAAGCGATGGACGCGACCCATGTCGGCGGCAACGGTATTGGCCTTGCCAATGTACGTGACCGGTTGGAAGCAAGGTATAAGTCGGCGGCCACATTGGAAACGCTGGCGCTTTCGGGGGGCGGCTATACCGCAAAATTGACCCTGCCACTTAGCCACAGGGTGAAAACATGAACCGTTTGCGTACAATGATTGTCGATGATGAACCGCTGGCAATCGAACGGCTTGAAATTTTGTGTAACGAACATCCCGTTATCGAAATCGTCGGCACCGCGAATGACGGCGTTGCCGCCCTGCGCCTTGCCCAGCAATTGTCACCCGACCTTGTGTTCCTTGATATCGGCATGCCCAAAATGGACGGGATCAACGCCGCGCGCGCACTCGGGCTGATGGACAAAAAGCCGGCGATTGTGCTGGTCACCGCATATGATAATTTCGCGGTCGAAGCGTTCGATCTTGATGTGATCGACTATGTCCTGAAACCTGTATCCAGCGAACGTCTGGGCCGCGCCATTTTGCGGGCCACGACCGATAGTGAATCTCAGCCGGTTACGAACAAGGGGGCCGAGCCCAATGCAAGCTATGCGGCCGAGTTCTGGGTGTCACATCGCGCGGAGCTGATCCGTATTGCCGCAATGGATATTGAACGGATCGAGGCGGAGCGGGACTATATGCGTCTGTACACCGCCGGTCGCAGCTATCTGTTGCATCAAACAATTTCGGCGCTGGAGCAGCGCCTCGACCCCGAACAGTTCCAGCGCATCCACCGCAGCCATATTGTCCGCCGCGATCTGATTACCGGTCTGCGCCACGAAGGCGGGGGCGTTTGGCACGCCTTGCTGGGCGAGGAACTTTCAATGCGGATCGGCCGGAAATATCTGGCCGATGTCAAAAAATTGGCTGGCAAGTAACTGGCCCCGGCTGTTTGCCGGCCGGGACCAGTTCGATATTTATTGGCTCAAGGCAACGCGACGATTGGCAACATAGGACGCGATTTGCCGCTCTGCCTTTGGCATAGCGCGGGCCATGGAATCCTTTTCGCAATTTATCTGGTCGATCCGTTCACTGATCGTTGTCGCCCGCGGATCGGCGCAAACCTGTCTGACGGCCTGCTTTACCCGGACCTTGAACCGGTCCTGACCCTTTGCGGTCGAAAGATCGAGGTCTGCATATTTTACCTTGACCGTATTTATCTCGGCCATCGCCGGTGTTGAAACCGCCAGCAATGACGCGGCAACACATGCAAATGAAAACAGCTTGGGGGTAGCCATTTCGAACATCCTTTTATTTCAAGCCGCGACATATTGCCGTCGGCCAGTGGGAGAGGGTTGCAGGCGGACCGACATCTGTAGCTGGGGAGCATTTCTGCAAGCCCGACCTGCAGGAGATGAATTAGCCGGACTGTGTTGCCCCTGCATTACACTTTCGATTAAGTGCGAAGACAGTCGATGGTTCGACGAACGTCGCGGCGAACGCCCAAAGTTGTTCGACCAACGACGAATTGGGCAATTTTATTACAAACGAACGACGGCAAACGTCGTTTTTTCAGATAAGACCGGCCAAGGGACTCGACGGGTCGGCATACATCCGTCGGCCCATCCGGCCCGCGCGATAGGCCAAACGCCCCGATTCGACCGCCAGCTTCATCGCGGTCGCCATCGCCACCGGATCTTTCGCCTCGGCAATCGCGGTGTTCATCAACACGCCATCGCAGCCCAATTCCATGGCGACGGCCGCATCCGAAGCGGTGCCGACCCCTGCATCGACCAGCACGGGCACCGAAGCGCCTTCCACAATCAGGCGGATGGTTACACGGTTCTGGATACCCAAGCCGGAACCAATGGGCGCGCCCAAGGGCATGATCGCGACCGCGCCTGCATCTTCCAATTGCTTCGCGGCTATGGGATCATCGACACAATAGACCATGGGCAGAAAGCCTTCCTTGGCCAGCACTTCGGTCGCCTTCAATGTTTCGCGCATATCGGGGTAGAGCGTCTTCGCCTCCCCCAATACTTCCAGCTTGACCAGATCCCAGCCGCCCGCCTCCCGCGCCAGCCGCAGGGTGCGGATCGCATCGTCGGCGGTGAAGCATCCGGCAGTGTTGGGAAGATAGGTGTATTTTTTGGGGTCGATATAATCGGTCAGCATCGGTGCCTTGGGGTCGGACACATTGACCCGGCGCACCGCAACGGTGATGATTTCGGCCCCCGACGCCACCAAAGCAGCGGCATTTTGTTCGAAGTCCTTATATTTGCCTGTGCCAACAATCAGCCGTGACGTGAACGTCCGGCCCGCAACGGTCCAGCTATCATCCTGTCCGCCCCCTACAAAATGCACGATCTCGAGGCGGTCGCCTTCGGCAATGATAACATCGGCCAAGGTGGAACGGGACACGATTTCCAGATTTCGTTCCACCGCAACCTTGGCAGGGTCGAGCCCGATTTCGCGCACAAGGTCAGCAATGCTGCGGCCCGACGCGATGCTGCGCGGGTCGCCGTTCAGGGTGATGGAAATACTGTCGGTCATCGTGGAAAGGGTCATTACATCTCGCTTTTTCTGATTTGTCCCATATAGGAAGAGAGCAATTGCAATAGCAACCCGGCTTGCCAAAAAGGCTCTTGATGGCGCGAATATTCTTCCCATTGTCGACCGCGATTTTCGGCGTGGCAATTGCGACGCCTGCTTATGCGGAAATTCCCGAGGCCGTCCGGCAGATGATGGAAACCGCCGCGCGCGAGGGCAATCCTGCAGAGCTGGCCGCCATCGTTAAATTTGCGCGGCTGACCTATCCTGCACAAAGCGTGGACATCGACAATCTGATTTTGTCGCTTGAAAGCATAAGAGCGCAAAGCGAACCTGTGCCGGTTGCGATCACGCCGCCGCCTGCACCAACCCCTCCCCCGCCAGCACCAGCTCCGCCGCCGCAGATCAAATGGTCGGGACGCGGCGATCTTGGTGGATTTCACACCAGCGGCAACACCGACAGTTTCGGGATCACCGTCGGCGCCGTGATCAAACGTACCGGAACTGCCTGGTCGCACCAGATCCGCCTGCGCGGCGACTATCAGGAAAGCGAAGGCCGCACGTCGCGCGAATATCTGAACGCCGCCTATCAAAGTGACTGGGCAATTGGCGACCGCTATTATGCTCTGGGCATCATCGAATATGAACGTGACGTTCTGGCCGGGCTCGACCATCGGGCGACATCCAGCTTGGGACTTGGCTGGCGCGTGGTGCGTGAACCGAATGTCGCCATTTCATTGGAGGCTGGACCTGCATATCGCAAGGAATGGCCCCGCTCAGGCATCGAAAGATCAAGTCTTGCGGGACGCGGCGCGCTTACCAGCAGCTGGCAGATGAATGACAAGGTGCGTCTGACGAATAATATGGAGCTGGTGGCAGAAGAAGACAGCAACACGATCCGTGCAGTTACCGGCCTGCAGGCAAAATTGACCGGCCGGATTTCGTCCCAGATTTCCTATGACCTGCGTTACCAAGACCGACCATTGTCGGGCAAGGAAGAGACAGATACAGTCACCCGTATCGGACTGACATATGATTTTTAAGCGAAAGCCCCTATTTTGACCGACCTGATCTTTGTATTGAACGGCCCCAATCTGAACCTGCTCGGCACCCGCGAGCCGGAGATTTACGGCCATGACACGCTCGACGATATTGCCGCGATGCTGGATGATCAGGCGCGCGAAGCCGGGGCGGAGATTGATTTCCGGCAATCGAACCATGAAGGGCATTTGATCGACTGGCTGCATGAGGCGCAGGCCGAAGGCGCCAAGGCGGTGCTGCTGAATGCGGCGGGCTATACGCACACGTCGATTGCCCTGCTGGATGCGATCAAGGCCATCAAAGTGCCGGTATATGAGGTCCATTTGTCCGACCCGCATGCCCGTGAAGAGTTCCGGCATTTAAGTTATGTAGGGATGGGCGCGAAGGCGGTGTTTGCAGGACATGGCGCAAAGTCCTATCAACTCGCGCTGGACGCAGCGTTACAAGTTTGACATTAGGCGCAGCACATTAAAAATTCGGGGCGCAAGGAGCAAAAAATGGCGGCAAAATCAGGCAGCAATGGTGGGATGCAGGTGGATACCGATCTGGTCCGCGAATTGGCCGAAATGCTGAACGATACCGGTTTGAGCGAAATCGAGGTTGAGGACGGCGATCGCAAGATCCGCGTGTCGCGCACGATGACCGCCATTGCGGCCCCCGTCGCCGCCGCGCCAGTCGCTGCTGCTGCACCCACCGCGCAGGCCGCACCCGCGCATATCGCCGAAAGCGCACCGGCCGTCGCCGCCAATGCGCTCAAATCCCCAATGGTCGGAACGGCCTATTTGACCCCGGAACCGGACGCCGCGCCCTTTGCGAGCATCGGTCAGCAGGTAAAAGCGGGCGACACCGTGATGATTATCGAAGCGATGAAGGTCATGAACCCCATCGTCGCGCCAAACAGTGGCACCGTGACCGAGATTTATGTCGAAAGCGGACAGCCCGTCGAATTTGACCAGCCGCTTATGGTTATCGCGTAAATATGGGCATTGAGAAAATCCTGATCGCCAACCGTGGCGAGATTGCGCTTCGCATCCATCGTGCCGCGCATGAAATGGGAATTAAAACGGTCGCGGTCCATTCGACGGCGGATGCCGAGGCGATGCACGTCCGCCTTGCCGATGAAGCCATCTGCATCGGACCGCCTTCGGCTACCGACAGCTATCTGAACATTCCGGCGATTATTTCGGCGGCGGAAATCAGCCATGCGGATGCGATCCACCCCGGTTACGGCTTTTTGTCGGAAAACGCGCAATTTGCGGAAATCGTCGAAAGCCATGACATCAAATGGATCGGCCCCAAGCCCGAGCATATCCGCACCATGGGCGACAAGGTCGAGGCGAAGCGGTCCGCAGGTGCGCTTGGCCTGCCGCTTGTTCCGGGCAGCGATGGCGCAATCGAGGATGTGGCCGAAGCCAAGGCGATTGCGCGTGACATCGGCTATCCGGTGATCATCAAGGCTGCATCCGGCGGCGGCGGGCGCGGCATGAAAGTGGTCAACAACGAGGAAGAGCTTGAGACCCAGATGCAGCAAGCAGGGTCAGAGGCAAAGGCGGCCTTTGGCGATGCCACCGTGTATCTCGAAAAATATCTCGGTAACCCGCGCCACATCGAATTCCAGATATTCGGCGATGGCAATGGCAACGCCGTGCACTTGGGCGAACGCGACTGTTCGTTGCAGCGCCGCCACCAGAAGGTGTTGGAAGAGGCCCCCTCGCCCGTTCTGTCGACAGCCGAGCGTGACCGTATGGGCAATATCTGCGCCAAGGCCATGGCCGACATGGGTTATCGCGGCGCGGGCACCATCGAGTTTCTCTGGGAAAATGGCGAGTTCTTCTTCATCGAAATGAACACCCGTTTGCAGGTGGAGCATCCGGTGACCGAAATGATTACCGGCCTCGACCTCGTGCGCGAACAGATCCGCGTGGCAGAAGGCAAGCCGCTGTCGTTCACGCAGGATGAAGTGACCTTTACCGGCCATGCGGTCGAATGCCGCATCAACGCCGAAGACCCCGTCACATTCATGCCCTCACCCGGCACGGTCAGCTGGTACCATCCGCCGGGCGGTCTCTATGTCCGCGTCGATAGCGGGCTTTACCACGGCTATAAGGTGCCGCCTTATTATGACAGTATGATCGCCAAGCTGATCGTATATGGCCAGACGCGCGAAGGCTGCCTGATGCGGTTGCGGCGTGCGCTGGGTGAATTTGTGATTGAGGGCATGAAGACGACCATTCCTCTGCACCAGAAGTTGCTGGAAGATCCCGATTTCCAGAACGGCAATTACACGATCAAATGGCTCGAAGAATGGCTGGCCAAGGACGCCGGCTAATGCTTTCCCGCCGTCAGGTGGCGCTGGGGATGGCTCTTGTGCCGCTCGCCGGATGCGCCCCTGCCGGGCCGGACAAGGATGTTGCCTTCATTCCGGCCAAGAAGGCCACGTCGTTGGCGGCGACCGATCCGGGCCGTCTGGTCGAACTGGTCAAGATCGATCCCACCATCCGCCTCGACATGCGCTACGCCACCACCAATAACTTTACCGGCACCGTCCTGTACAGCGAAGCCCGCGCCTTCCTGACCGCACCAGCGGCGCAAGCCGTCGTCCGCGCCAGCCGCACCGCCCGGGCCGAAGGCTTCGGCCTCACCATTTTCGACGCCTATCGCCCATGGCGGGTGACGAAGAAGCTTTGGGACGCAACGCCCGTTGGCCCGAAGAAAAACTATGTCGCCAACCCCAAGCGTGGATCCAAGCATAACCGTGGCTGCGCGGTCGACCTCAGCCTGCATGATCTTGCCACCGGCGAACTGGTCGACATGCCGACCGGCTTTGACGATTTTTCGGAAAAAGCGCATCGCGACTATATGGGTGCCAGCGCCGGTGCGATTGAAAACCGCGCCCGCCTGCAACGCTATCTGGAGGCCGAAGGCTTTGTCGGCCTGTCCAACGAATGGTGGCATTTCGATTTTACCGGGTGGGAGAAATTTCCGGTGCTGGATATTCCGTTCGACAAGGTGGGGTGAAGGTCCAGCGGGGAGTTTACGGCCGGGCGGGAAACTAAGATGCTGGAACGAAGTCACCAGAGGTGAAACAAGTTCAGCATGACGGGGTGGAATTAAGGACTGATTTTGATTTTCCTCTCCGTCGCCCTGATTCCCCCCATCCCGGTCGCCCCGATTCCCCCGCCCCGTCACCCCGATTCCCCCACCACGTCACCCTGATTCCCCCGTCCCGTCACCCTGATTACCCCACCCCGTCACCCTGATTACCCCACCCCGTCACCCTGAACTTGTTTCAGGGTCTTAGTCTGGTTTACACTGCCCCCCAAATCAACGGAACCGATGGAATAAAAAATGGCGCGTCGCCTAGACTTTCAACCATGCGTTTACATCATGGCAAGCTTCAACGGTCAGGCGCTCTATATTGGAGTTACATCCGATCTTATGAAGCGGATCGGACAACATCGCGACGGCCATTTTGACGGGCATTCAAAGAAATACAAGGCCAACAGGCTGGTGCTGTTCGAAGTTTGCGGCGACATGGACGCAGCGATCGCACGGGAAAAGCAGCTAAAGAACTGGCATCGGCAGTGGAAGATAAACCATGTGACAGCCGCCAACCCGACATGGCGCGATCTCGCTGAGGATTTGGGCTTTTTGCCCTTGCCGACTTACTGAAACGGGGTGCGGGAACTAAGATGCTGAAACAAGTTCAGCATGACGGGGTGCGGGTGTTCGGCATGATTGGGTGGGAGTTGTCCGCATGACGGGGTGGGGGTGTTCGGCATGATGGGGTGGAGGTTTTCCACATGTCGGGGTGGAATTGAGGGCTGGCTGTGGTTCCCATCCCGGTCACCCCGATTCCCCCGTCCCGTCACCCTGAACCACCCCGTCCACCGTCACCCTGATTCCCCCACCCCGTCACCCTGAACTTGTTTCACCTCTGGTGACTTCGTTCCAGGGTCTTAGTTCGGTTTACACTGTCCAATATTCAGGAGCACCCGCATGCCCGTTCATCAAAACGCTTCCTTTCATGAACATGTACGGGCAATTCAGCCACGCTTCAGAACGACTCGGCCATTAAAGCATTCATGCCGGGGCATTGGGCGCCTGCATCGGGGAAAGATTATGAAGCAAATTATCTGGGCAATGCTGGCCACTTCAACCTTACTCACGCCAGTTGTGGCGCAGGCTGCAACGGTGGAACCGGTCCCACGCCAGACTTTTCGGGCCTTTAGCGACGACGCGCTTTTCCAACCGGGCGATGAAATGCGTGGCGAGCGTCCGCGTGGCGAAGGTCGTCGTGGCGGAAGGACGCGCGACCGCGCTGACATTGATCGCGGTCCCGATAATGAAGGTCCGGCACCACAGGAACAGCAGGTCCCACGCTCTGGACGCACATGGTCGCAAGAGCGCAGCCGCGATGATGACCGTGAAGGCTATCGCAATAATGAAGGCGGGCGGGAACGCAGCGACGACCGGAGGGGCGGTGGCGAACGCAACTGGGGTGTCCATCGCTCTTGGGGCAGTGACAATGACGACCGGCGGCACCGCTGGAACGAGGGATGGCGCAATGACCGACGCTATGACTGGCGCGGACATCGCAACCGCCACCATGATTATTATAATCCCGGCCGCTATTATTCGCCCTATCGCGGGCACGGCTATCGCCGGTTCGGCATAGGGATCAGCATCGGTTCGGGATATTATGGCTCGCGCTACTGGATCAGTGATCCGTCCTATTATCGCCTGCCGCCGGTCTATGGCCCCTATCGTTGGGTGCGCTATTATGATGACGTGTTATTGATCGACCTCAGGAATGGAAGAGTGGTCGACGCCATTCACGATTTTTTCTGGTAAGCGACCTGCTTTTGCAAAATTGACCCGGGCGTCCCAACTGCCCGGGTCTTTTTTTGCTTGTAACATAGCGTCAAGCTGACCAAACTCCTGACATTACATCAAGGAGATAATCATGATCCGCACCGTTTTGCTCGCCAGCATCAGCTTGGCCGCCGCAACACCGGCTTTGGCCGAAACGCAGGCGATTCTGGTCGGCAACCTCATACCCGATGCGGTGACGGGGCCGACCGGTCCGGCCGTGATCTTGGTCGAAGATGGCCGTATCAAGGATATTGCCCAAGGAACGAGCATTCCTTTCAAGGCCGACGCCGTTGTCGATCTGTCCACCAAAACCGTCGTACCAGGCTTTATCGACCTGCACGTCCACCTGACCGGCGACCCCGGCGGCGACTTCCGCGACGAAGCGGTCGACCCGGACGAATGGGGCGTGGTCATGGGTGTGAAGAACGCCGCGCTGACCGTGAAGGCCGGCTTCACGACAGTCCGCGAAGCAGGCTCGGCCCAGAACACCGCCTTTGTCCTGCGCCGTGGCACGGCAGAGGGCAAGATTGTCGGACCACGTATCGTCGCGGCAGGACCGGCTTTGTCAATCGTGGGCGGGCATGCCGATGTGACCGGTTTCCGCAAGGATGTGCTGGCCGCACTCGACACCGGATATACCTGCACCGGCCCTGTGGAATGCGCCGAAAAGGTGCGGAAATCATCGCGGCTGGGATCGGACGTCATCAAGATTACCGCGACCGGCGGCGTCCTGTCGCAACAGGGCCGCGGGCTGGAGGCGCATTTTACCGATGCGGAAATGAAATCCATCGCCGACACCGCGCACTCGCTGGGGTTGAAGGTCATGGCCCATGCCCATGGCGCGCGCGGGATTGAGGCTGCTTCAGCGGCGGGGATCGATTCGATCGAACATGGCACCTTCGCCGATGAAGCCGCGCTGAAGGTCATGAAGGCCAAGGGTACGGTGCTGGTCCCTACATTGATGGCGCTCGAAGGGGTGCGGGCGCGGCTGGGCAAGGGCATCTATACACCAACGGTCGAGGTGAAAGCGCGCCAGGCGCTGGAAGCCGCCGGACGTCAAGTGACCCGGGCCAAGGCGATGGGCGTGACCGTCGCGTTCGGCACCGATGCTGGCGTGTTCGAACATGGCAGCAATGGCAAGGAATTTGCCCTGCTGGTCAAAGCAGGCCTGACGCCGACAGAGGCGCTGGCCAGTGCCACCACGGTCGCGGCAAAGACGCTGGGCATGGAAAATGAAATTGGTAAAATCGCCGTCGGCTATTCCGCCGATCTGGTCGCGGTCCGTGAAAATCCGCTGACGAACATCAGCACTCTCGAAAATCCGTCCTGGGTCATGGTAAGAGGACGCATCGTTCCCTGATTCGGACCCGATATGCTATCAGATACGCCCATAACAGAATTTGACGCCAATAATGATCCGGCAAAGCTTGCCCGGATTGGGGCGCATGTGACCAAGCGGTTAAATGCCAACCCGCTGGTGCAGCAGGTCGAACATGCCGATGCCCAACTCTATCTCTATCAGGGTTTCCTGAGCAAGGCGGACTGCAAGACGATGATCGGCAAGATCGATGCCGATGCCGTGCCATCGACGCTTTATAAAGGCACTGAACAGGCAGGTTTTCGGACCAGCTATAGCTGCCATCTCAACCGGTGGGATGCCTTCATTGCCAAGGTTGAAGCGCGGATGAGCGATGTGCTGGGCATCGAAAATGATTATGCCGAAACCATGCAGGGGCAACGCTATCAGGTCGGGCAGGAATTCAAGGCGCATCATGATTTCTTCCACCCCAGCCAAAGCTATTGGCAACAGGAAGGACCATCAGGGGGGCAGCGCAGCTGGACCGGGATGATTTTCCTCAATGAACCCGAAGAAGGCGGGGCAACCGAATTCCCCCATCTCGGGCTAGGCGTCCGTCCGCAAACGGGCATGTTACTGATGTGGAATAATGTGAAGCCCGACGGCACGCTGAATTACAAAACATTACACAGCGGAACGCCGGTCACCAAGGGCGTCAAACATGTAATCACCAAATGGTATCGCCAGAATAACTGGCTGGAAATCAACACGCCGAAATAGCGTCGGGAAATGCCGTCTGTCGAATTGCTGTTGCAGTGCACCGTCCTTGCCTAAAAGGTAATGGCATGGTGCGCTGCGTCAGGTAGCGCGATGATTTATGGAGAAATGTTCGTGAAATCCTTCAAACTCTTATTGCTCGCCGGTGCGGCACTATCGGCGTCCATGGCGACTGCGGCGGGCGCGCAAACCGCCCCTGTAACCGAAACCGCACAGACCGAAGGCCAAAGGCTGGTCGCTCTATTCGCGGCGGATGACGAAGGCAGCCTGAAACGCAATCCTTTGAACGCGCTGTTTCGCGGTGACATGCGCTATGCCGACCGCTTTGGCGATTTTATCAGCGACGAATATTTCGCCAATGAACGAAAGGCCGCTGAGGCCAATCTGGAAAATCTGAAGACGATCGACCGCGAAAAGCTGAACGCCACCGACAAGATTGCCTATGATGTGTTCAAGCAGGGCCAGATCGACGCGCTCAAAGGTCTGTCCAAGGAAATCATGGACCTGACCGTGGTGCGCCCACTGAACCATTTTTCCGGATTCCACACTTTTTACCCGACCTTTGCCAGCGGTCAGGGCGCAGCGCCGTTCAAGACGGTTGAGGATTACGACAATAATCTGAAGCGCCATAAGGAATTCATCGTCCTGATGGACAGGTCAATTGACCGGTTCCGGCAGGGGATGGCGACCGGCGTGTTTGAAACCAGATTAACAATCACCAACGTCATCGACCAGCTGAACACCCAATTGGCACAATCGACCGAAGAGTCGCCCTATTTCGGCCCGGTCAAGATGTTTCCCGAAAGCTTTAGCGATGCCGACAAGGCGCGCCTGACCGCCGAATATCGCGACATTATCGAAAAGGGCCTCTATCCCGCCAATACCCGTCTGCGCGATTTCCTGCGCGATAGCTATCTGCCACTGGCGCGCGAGCAGGTGGGTCTGTCGGCAATGAAGGGCGGCGACATACTCTATCAATATCAGATCGAGCAAACGACGACCCTGCCGCTCAAGGCCGACGAGATCCACAAGCTGGGCCTGTCCGAAGTGGCGCGGATCAAAACCGGCATGGAAAAAATCAAGAATGAGGTCGGGTTCAAGGGGACGCTGCCTGAATTTTTTGAATATCTGCGTACCGACCCCAAGTTCAAGCCCACCAGCCGCGAAGCGCTGACCCAAGGCTATTATGACATTGGCAAAAAGGTCGACGGCCTGATTTCGGCGCAGTTCAAATATCTTCCTAAGGCGCCACTTGAAATCAAACCCTATGAAGAATTCCGCGAAAAATATGAAGCGGGCGGCAGCTACCAAAATGGTACGCCCGACGGTTCGCGCCCGGGCACCTTTTATTTCAACGCCTATGACCTGCCCAGCCGCACCACGCCGGGCATGACCACGCTGTACCTGCACGAAGGCGCACCGGGGCATCATTTCCAGATCAGCATCGCGCAGGAAAATGAGACACTTCCTGCCTTCATGCGCTTTGGCGGCAACACCGCCTATGTCGAAGGCTGGGCACTTTATGCCGAAACGCTGGGCTATGATATGGGCCTTTACAAGGACCCCTATCAACGCTTCGGTACCCTGTCGGACGAAATGCTGCGCGCCATGCGGCTGGTGGTCGACACCGGCCTGCACAGCAAGGGCTGGACCCGCGATCAGGCCATCGACTATATGCTCGCCAATAGCGACATGGGCAAAACCGACGCCACGGCCGAGGTCGAACGCTATATCGCGATTCCGTCGCAGGCGCTGGCCTATAAAATTGGTGCCCTCACGATCCTGCGTCTGAAGGACAAGGCGAAGAAGGCGATGGGTGCGAAATTTGATGTTCGGGAATTCCATAATCAGGTGCTGAACACCGGCGCGCTGCCGTTGACTGTTCTCGAAAAGAAAATTGACGACTGGATTGCGGCGTCGAAATAAACACAATAAGCTCCCCCCATCACAGCATGGGTGGTGGGGGGCCTTATGAAGACTTGGGTTGCGGTTGGGCTATTCTGTTTATGGGCGTTCATACTGCCCGCCACCGCCCGTGCGGAATGGCATGAAGCGAGCAGCGAACATTTTCTGGTGATTGCCGACCAGAAGGAAAAGGATGTTCGCGAATTTACCGAACGGCTTGAACGATATCATAGCGCACTTCTCGGGTTACTCGGACGGGCCAATGAACGTCCCAGCCCGTCCAACCGCGTCACAATCTATGTTGTTCGCAGCGCCGGCCAAGTCCAGAAACTGGCAGGCGACAAAAGCGGTTGGCTGCGCGGCTTTTACCAACCGCGCGCCGGCGGATCGGTGGCCTTTATTTCGCGGGTCGAAAGCGAAGGCAAAGACATTTCCGCAAGCGAACAGGTCCTGTTCCACGAATATGCCCATCATGTCATGCACGGGGTCAGCGAATGGTCGACTCCACGTTGGTATAGCGAAGGCTTCGCCGAATTTTTCGCAACCGCCCGCTTTGAAAAAGATGGCGGAATGGGTCTTGGTCTGCCTGCATTGCACAGGGCTGGCGAACTGCAATATGCCGACGGCGTCGCTATTGAGGAGCTGCTCGATACCGACACATATGCCAAGCGGAAAAGCAAAGGCTATGATGATTTTTACGGGCGCAGCTGGACCCTGTTTCACTATCTACAGATGTCGGGGAAGCGACCGGGGCAGCTTAAAAACTATCTCAATGCCCTTGTAAATGGTGCGACCGAGCTTGAAGCAGCACAAAAAACCTTCGGCGATCTGAAGCTGCTCGACAAAGAGATGAATGCCTATCTGCGACAATCCAAAATGAGCTATCTGCCGATTTCAGCTAGCAAATTGACGGTTGGCGCCATTACGATTCGCAAATTGAACGAAGCCGAGGCGGCGGCGATGCCCATCATATTGGAATCAAAACGCGGCGTCGACCCCGACATGGCCGCCGCGCTTTTACCCCGCGCTCAAGCCGTTGCTGCGAAATATCCCGATGATCCGGCAGTGTTGTCAGCGTTGGCCGAGGCCGAACATGATTCAGGGCATTATGCAGAGGCATTGGCCGCGGCAGACAAGGCCATAGTGGCCGCACCCAATTTGGTGAATGCCCATGTCCAGAAAATATACGCGCTTGCACAATTGGCTGAAAATACGGAAAATCCTGAAGCCAGATTGAAACAGCTTCGAAAGGCGATCACGGCGCTCAACCGGATCGAAACCGATCACCCCATACCCTTGATCTATTATTATCGCAGTTTGAAAATGGCGGGCAAGGACATCAGCGAAATTGCCGCACACGGGCTGGAACGCGCGTTGCAACTGGCCCCTTATGACCAGAATGTCCGTTGGCAGGTCGTGCAGCAAATGGTCGATGAAAAAAACTATTCGACCGCCTATCGAACGCTTTTGCCTTTGGCCAATGACCCGCATAAACGGGGTGACGACAACCCCGCCATCGCATTTTTGGCAGAAATCAAGCAAAAGTGGGATACACAAATTGCCGATAACACGCCAAAAAGCGCCGTTCCCGCTGCCGGAAAATAATTCGTCCCATAGGGAGAAACCCCATGCCAAGCCTGATTGCGCGCATTACCGGATTTGTGCTGAGGACCACCGGCATATACCGCAAAATGTTTACCGGCGGTCCGCAATTTGGCCAAAATATCGCCAAGGCGCGCAGCCAGCCCTTGCCCGAACCCAATGCCAAGGCACGCCGCAAACTTCATGTTGAACAGAGCGAATTTGGCGGTCGGCCGGTTTGGACCCTTGCGCCCAAGGACCGCGAACCGTCTGCCCATATTCTATATTGGCATGGCGGGGGTTATGTCTATCCGGCGGCGGATGTGCATTGGGCATTTCTGGCGCATATGGCGCAAGTGCATGGCTGGGCAGTGACCGCGCCGCTTTATCCGCTCGCACCTGAAAGTGATGCAGAGGCGATAACAAATTGGGCGATGGAATTTTATCGCCAATATGTCGACGACAAAGGCGGCGCACCCTTTATCATGTCGGGCGATTCCGCGGGTGGGGGATTGACCGCCGCCCTTGCCCAAATGGCGCGCGACGCCGGCGATGCAAATGCCGCAGCCCTGATCCTGATCTGCCCCTGGCTCACCCTTGACCCTGCCCATCCCGATCAAGCGCGGATCGAAAGGCGCGACGGCATCCTGACGATCAGCGGCATTACCGACGCTGGACGCATTTATGCCGCGAACCTGCCACTTACCGATCCGCGATGTAGCCCGCTATTCGGCCAATGGCATGGCCTGCCCCCGATCCTCGCCTTTGGCGGGGGCGATGACATATTGGTCACCGACGCACGCGCCCTGAAAGCGAAGCACCCGGCGACCCTGTATCGCGAACTTCCGGCGATGCTGCACGTTTGGCCGATCTTCACCTTCCGCGAATCGCGCGAAGCGCAGACAGAGATGGCGGCCTTTGCCGCAAGCGCGTTAACGTAGCGGATTTGGACGCCCCCGGCTTTTGCGCTAGCATTCATCGATTATTCAATTGCCAGCATGCAGCTTCTTCATTTTGAAGGAGGATAAATGATGCGGGCCTCGTTTCTGTTCGCCGTTGCCATATTCGCCAGTGCACCTGCCCAAGCGCAAACCAGTAATCCGCTGATCGATTATGATGGTTATGCCGGACTGGTATCTGAAGTCGCGCCGGTTCGCCGCGAGAGGCTGATACCGCTTGCCGATTTCAAGGCGCGCGCGGCTCGACCCGGAGTGCTTTTGCTCGATGCTCGGTCGGCGCAGGCCTTTGCCGAGGGCCATATCGAGGGCGCCGTCAATTTGCCACTGCCCGATTTTACCGCTGAGGCGCTTGCCGACGTAATCGGTACCGATCCGACGCGTGAAATCCTGATTTACTGCAACAACAACTTCACCAACAACCGGCGTCCCGTCGCAACCAAGAAGTTAGAACTGGCGCTCAATATCCAGACTTTCGTCAACCTATATGGCTATGGCTATCGCAACATATTCGAGCTTGGCGAAGCGGTGGACATGGACTCGCCCAAGGTCGGTTGGGTAAGCGCCGTGACGTAGCGCATTTGGAGTCCGTTTGACTTTACTGTATATTCGACACGTGATGTACGGAGAGTCAACATGCCTGCGGTAAAAGCCGCCAATCCCCGCCAGATTTTCGGGGCGGAAAAATGGATGCGTATCACGGCGGTCTCGCCCTGGCGCGGGCTGTGGTTGATTGTGCATGCGTGGGCAGTCGTGGCGCTCGCCGCATTTGGCGCGGCGGCGGCGTGGCAGTGGAGTTGGATTGCCGGCCTCATCGCAACGCCGGTGGCGCTCGTCATTCTGGGCGGTCGCCAATTGGGTCTTGCCATATTGATGCACGAAGGCGCGCACGGCCTGATCCATCCCGACCGCAAGATGAACAATTTTCTGGGCCAATGGCTCACTGGCGCCGCGACCGGCAGCGACCTTCACGCCTATCGTGCCTATCATCTGACGCACCATAAATTTACGCAGCAGCCCGAGGACCCCGACCTGTCGCTGTCCGCGCCCTTCCCCACCAGCCGCGCCAGTCTGCGCCGCAAATTCATCCGCGACCTGACGGGCCAGACCTTTTTCAAACAACGTACAGCACAATTCGCCACCGCATGGCGCGGGGTTCAGGCGATGTGGCGCGGCGAACGGGGCGATGCCTCGGCCAAGCGCGATACAAGTGCGGGGCGTATACTCAACCTGCAAAGCCGGTCGGGCATCGACGCGCCGGTGGCGAATATCGACGGCGCCAAAACAACCGCCCGCACCGTGGGCCGCTTTTTGGGGATGCAAGCGGTGCTGCTCGCGGTCTCATTGCTATTCTGGGGCTGGCTGCCCTTCGCGCTGTGGCTGGTCGCGCTGGCGACCACATTCCAGCTATTCCTGCGTGTGCGGAATATCGCGGAACATGCCTGCACCACCACAGGCAGCGACGACCCATTTTCCCATGCGCGCACCACCTATGCAGGGCTGCTCGAACGCACGACCGTTGCGCCTTATTGGGTGAATTTCCATAGCGAGCACCATCTGTTCATGGGCGTGCCCTGTTACAGCCTGCCGCTTGCCCATGCCTTGCTGGGCGAAGGGCAATATCACCACCGGATGACGATTGAACCCGATTACCGCACGGTCCTGCGTAAGGTTACAGCCAGCCAGCCCGCTTGAACCGGATATAGAGCGACAGGCAAATCGTCGCCATCGCACCAACCACGGCAAAATAACCATATTCCCAGCGCAGTTCGGGCATGACATCAAAGTTCATGCCGTAAATGCCTGCAATCGCAGTCGGCACCGCAAGGATCGCCGCCCATGCCGCAAGCTGGCGTGTAATCGCGCCCTGTCGCTGTTGTTCCAGCAAGCCGCTGGTTTCGATAACCGAGGTGAGTGTGTCGCGCAAACCTTCAACCCGGTAGATCACACGGCGGATGTGATCCAGAAGGTCGCGGAAATAGGGATGAATATTGGCGTCAATCTGGGGAAGATGCAGATTCAGAAATTGGCTGGTCAAATCTTCCATCGGCCCCAATATTCTTTGCAAGCGGAACAGTTCACGCCGCATGGTAAACAGACGGGACGTCTCGGTGCGGTTCAGGAATGTTTCGACCGCATGGTCTTCCATCGCCAGCACTTTTTCTTCGAGCTCGTCCACCACCGGAAAATAGCCGTCGACTACGAAATCCAATATGGCGTGCAGCACATAGTCAGGGCCATGTTTCAACAACCAGGGCGTCGCCTCCAGTTGCGCGCGCAGCGGTGTATGCGCGCGTTCGGACCCGTGGCGCACAGTGATGATGAACTGCCGCCCGACGAAGATGGCGGTGTTGCCATATTCAATTTTATCGTCTTGCAAATGTGCGGTGCGGGCCACCAGAAACAGATGGTCGCCATAGGGTTCCATCTTTGGCAAATGCCGGGGGTCCAACGCGTCTTCGACCGCCAGCGAGTGCAGGCCAAAATGTTCCTGTATCCGTTTCAACGCCCCGTCATCGGGTTCGTGCAGGCCGATCCAGATAAAATCACCCTGCTTTTCCACATGGGGGATCGACTTGGTGAGATCGATGTCGGTTACCATCTTGCCGTCCCGATACAGACGGGCCGCGATCACGGTCATGTCGCGCGCTCTTCATCTGGCCGGTTCAGCCTGTCCATCTGATCGATCAGATGATTGACCTTTTCATGCAGCCGCAAGATTTCCAACTCTGCGCGCAGATTGACTTCATAGTCATGCGCGGCCGCCGTGCGGTCCTTGTCTGCCTGACGGTTCTGGCTCATCATGATGATCGGCGCCTGCACCGCCGCGAGCGTGGAAAGCAGCAGGTTCAGGAAGATGAAGGGATAGGGGTCGAACGCCATCCCCATCCGGTTCAATATCTGCGAATTCAGGAACATCCAGCCAAACAGGACGACAGCAAAGGCAATGATGAACCCCCAGCTGCCCCCGACCGCGGCCACATGGTCCGACAGGCGTTCGCCAAAGGTCGCGCTTTCTTCGTGGACGACGCCGATATCCTGTGTGGTTTCCCGCTTATGGATACGCTCGAGCACGCGCCGTTCGGCAGGCGACAGCGCATCGCTCGATTTGCCGAGCAGTTCCATCGCCAGATCGTCGACCGTCCGGGATGTCATCAAGCCAAAGCCTCTGCAATCAGCGCGCGGCTGTTGGCGATGCCGTATAATGCGATGAAGCTGCCCATACGCGGCCCCGCGCTCGACCCTAATATCGTTTCGTACAGCGCCTTGAACCAGTCGCGCAGATTTTCAAATCCGCCTTCCTTGCCGATTTCATAGACGATATTCTGGATATCTTCCGCGCTCGTGTCGGCGGGCAGTTCCGCCAGCCGCGCGTCCAATGTCCGCAAGGCGGCGATTTCCACGCCTACAGGCTTGCGCTTGTGCAAGGTCGGCGCGACAAAATCACGGTTATAGGCGAGCGCGATGGGGATCAGCTCGGCCAGCTCGGGCGAATTGTCGGCGGTCGCATCCTTGGCATAATTGCCAAGATAGGTCCAAACCTGTTCCTCGGTCGCGCCTGCGCCCATTACGCCTACCAGGTTGAGCAGCAAGCCAAAGGTCACCGGTGGCTGGCCCGCAGGGACATTGCCATTGTGGATATGGTGCACCGGATTACCGAGCCGCTTTTCAACCGGCTGGTCATGCCACGCGCTGCGAAACTGGAAATATTCATCCACCGCCTTGGGTACGACACCCAGATGCAATTGCTTCGCGCTTTTGGGCTCGCGATAGGCGTAAAAGGCGACGCTGTTTTCGGTGCCATATTTCAGCCAGTCTTCCAGCGCGAGGCCATTGCCCTTGGACTTGGAAATCTTCTCGCCCTTTTCATCTAGGAACATCTCGTAGATCAGGGCCTCGGGCGGGCGACCGCCGAGCACGCGGGCGATCTTGCCCGATTGCACGCCGCTGTCGGTCAGGTCCTTGCCATACATTTCATAATCGACGCCGAGCGCAACCCAGCGCATCGCCCAGTCGACCTTCCACTGCAGCTTCGCCATGCCGCTCATGATGGATTGCGTGACGCGCTCGCCATCATCGTCAAACGCGATCAGGCCCGCCTCGGCATCGACGACCTCGACGGGTACCTGCAGGACAATGCCGCTCTTTTCACTGATCGGCAGGACCGGCGAATAGGTCGCGGCGCGTTCTTTGCGAAGCGTCGGCAGCATGATGTCCATAATCGCTTGATAATGGCGCAAAACGCCCTTCAACGCGTCGTCAAAAGCACCGCTTTCATATTGGCTGGACGAGGAAATAAAGTCATATTCGAACCCGAACTGGTCCAGAAAATCGCGCAGCATCGCATTGTTATGCGCCGCGAAGCTTTCGAACTTTTCGAACGGATCGGGAATGCGCGACAAGGGCTTGCCAAGATGTTCGGCCAGCATCGCCTGATTGGGCACATTGTCGGGCACCTTGCGTAAGCCATCCATATCGTCGGAAAATTCGATCAACCGCGTCGGCACATCGGACAGCGTGGCAAAGGCATTGCGAACCATTGTCGTTCGCAGCACCTCGTTAAAGGTGCCGATATGCGGCAGGCCCGACGGACCATAGCCACATTCAAACACCAAAGGCACACCGCCCGGCTTGCCCTGCGGATAGCGTTTCAAAAGCCGCCGCGCCTCTTCATAAGGCCATGCTTTGGATTGGCTTGCGATCTCGCGGAGGTCAGTCACGTGTTGCTCTTTCGTTCTATTTGCGCCACTCTTGCGCTTATGCAATCTCCCCTAACCTTTCCAGCGCTGCATGCAAGCCATGCCGGTATCTGGATGGCCACTCCCGATGGGCAGGTCCGCACCGTGGGCAAGGGCGACGCTGTGGGACGGGCGGCGGAGACGCCGATGGTCATGCTCAACGCGCCCCTGGTGGCGCAGCGTCTGGGCTATGCGGAATTGTCGGGCCTTGATGTGCTGGAACTGTTCGCTTTTGTGCATCCGGCGCGTTTTGTCGTGCCGACGGCCAAGGGGCTGGCCAATGTACTGGGTATCACTCCCCGTCAACAACCTGTTACCGTCATCAACTCCTCCGTCACCCTGAATTCATTTCAGGGTCTTAGTCCTTCGACGTTGGAAACTAAGACCCTGAAACAAGTTCAGGGTGACGGGAGCGGGAACGGTGACGGGGACGGCGGCGGGAACGGGACCGAGGACGGCGACGGGAACGGCGACGGCGGGGGCGTGAATCGAAATGCTGGCGTATGGAATGATGAGGAAGTTCCACACCTCCTCCTTTCCGCCACGGAGAAACTTCTCGCCACATTGGCCGACCCCGTATGGCCCGAACGGGAGGGGGCGTGGGACAGCGCGCAGGCGTTGATGCGGGTGCGCTGGCCGTGGGCGAATATCGTGCTGCGCCATCTCGCCAAGCCCGAAAAGCCCGAACGCTGGCTGTTCGCGCGGCTGCCCGAATGGGAGGAAACCGCGCCGCGCACCCCGCCGCGTGTGGTGACGCTGAACCCCGATGCAGTACAGGCACAACTCGCATCGCTCGTCGGCAACGGTGCCGAAACACGTCAGGGGCAGCGCGACTTTGCACAGGCCGCCGCCCGCATCTTTGCGCCCCGCGCGCGCAAGGGCGAACCCAATATGGTGCTGGCCGAGGCAGGAACCGGGATCGGCAAGACGCTCGGCTATCTCGCGCCTGCATCGCTCTGGGCGCGCAACGCCGACGGCGCGGTGTGGATTTCAACCTTTACCAAGGCGCTGCAACGGCAATTGGTGCGCGAGGCGCGGCGGATTTACCCCGACCCCGAAAGCTTCAAACAGAAGGTCGTGGTCCGTAAGGGCCGCGAAAATTATCTCTGCCTGCTGAACCTTGAGGATGCCTTGCAAGGCGGCTTTGCCGGACGGGCGGCGACATTGGCGCATCTGGTGGCGCGCTGGGCCGCCTATAGCAGCGACGGCGATATGATCGGCGGGGATTTGCCCGGCTGGCTGCCCACGCTGTTCCGCCGTAACGGATCGACCGCACTGACCGATCGGCGGGGCGAGTGCATCTATGCCGGATGCCCGCATTACAAGAAATGCTTCATCGAACGGGCGGCGCGCGCCTCGGTGCAGGCGGATATTGTTATCGCCAACCATGCGCTGATGATGGTCAACGCCGCACGCGGCCGTGACGAGGTCAGCCGCCCGACGCGGATCATTTTTGACGAAGGACATCATCTGTTCGACGCCGCCGATTCGATGTTCGCCGCCGCGCTGACCGGACAGGAAACGGTCGAGATGCGCCGATGGGTCATCGGCCCCGAAGGCAAGGCGCGGGGACGCAGGCGCGGGCTGGCGGCGCGGCTCGCCGATGTCGCATCCTATGACGAAGAAGGCGGCCTCGCGATCGAGATGGCGCGCATCGCGGCCGAAGCCCTGCCCGGCGATGGCTGGCTGGGCCGCGTTGCCGAAGGGGTGCCCTCGGGGCCGGTCGAGCGGCTGCTGCACGCGATCAGGACCATGGTTTTCGCCCGCGACGAAAGCAATCTGGCCGAAAGCGGCTATGGTCTGGAAACCGAACTCGCCGATCCGCCACCAGCGGTTGTCGATGCGGTTGCCGATACGCAGGTTGCGCTGGAGGCGCTGGCGCGACCGCTGACCTTGCTGGGTACGCGGCTGGAGGCGATGATTGCCGATCCGCCGGACTGGCTGGACGGCGGCGCGCGGGCGCGGGTCGAAGGCGCGATGGCGAGCCTTGGTTGGCGCATCGATACCGTGCGGGCGTGGATTTCGATGCTGGCGCGGGCGGTTGGCCCTGTCGATGCGGACTTTGTCGACTGGCTCGCCATCGACCGTTTCGAAGGGCGCGACATGGATATCGGGATGCACCGCCATTGGCTCGACCCGATGAAGCCGGTCGCCGAAATTGTCCTGAAGCCCAGCCACGGTGTGCTGGCGACCTCGGCCACATTACGCAGCGGCGGCGACTGGCCCAATGCCGAGGCGCGGACAGGTGCGGTGCATCTGGACCACCCGGCTGAACATTTCAGCGCGACCAGCCCCTTTGACTATGCCGCGCAGGCCGAGGTGTTGATCGTCACCGATATCAAGCGCGGGGATATGGCGGCGCTTGCGGGGGCCTATGCCGCGCTGATCGGGGCTTCGGGGGGCGGGGCGCTCGGCCTGTTCACCGCAATCCGGCGGCTGCGGTCAACCTATGCGCGGATCGCCGACCGGCTGGCGCGCGACGGCCTGCCGCTGTATGCCCAGCATATCGACCCCATCGACACTGGCACGCTTGTCGATATTTTCCGCGACGATCCGCACGCCAGCTTGCTCGGCACCGATGCCTTGCGCGACGGCGTGGACGTCCCCGGCGCATCGCTGCGTCTGGTGGTGATGGAGCAGGTCCCCTGGCCCCGCCCCGACATTTTGCACCGCGCGCGGCGGCTGTCCTATGGCGGCACCGATTATGACGACCGCATCATCCGCGCAAAGCTGGCACAGGCCTTTGGCCGGCTGATCCGCAGCGCAGGGGACAAGGGGCATTTTGTGCTGCTATCCTCGGCCGTACCGTCGCGGTTGCTCACCGCCTTTCCAGCGGGAACCAGCATAAGGCGCGTCACATTGGAACAGGCGGTGGCGGCGATAAAATCAGGTCTTTCCCCCGTAACAAATATCCGGCAGGACGATGCAAACACCCTGCAAGAAGGTAATCCGATTTGACGCTAACCCTGACCCTGTTCCGCCATGCCAAATCGAGCTGGGACGACACGATCCCGCGCGATTTCGACCGGCCCTTGAACAAGCGCGGTGAAAAGGCGGCGGTGACCATGGGCAAATGGGTCAAGGAAAATGGCCTGACATTCGACCATGTCGTCGCCAGCCCTGCCGTCCGCGTCATCGATACCATCGACCAATTTGTCAAAGGCACAGGCGAACGTATCGACGCGACATGGGACCGGCGGATCTACCTCGCCTCGTCCGCCACGCTGATGGACGTGCTGCGCGACCAGTCGGACGATTATAAGGATGTGCTGATGGTCGGGCATAATCCGGGGATGGAAGATCTGGTCTTTGACATTGTCCCCGACGACGGCAGCTCGCCCTTGCGCGATCTGGTGTGGGAAAAATACCCCACCGCCGCAATTGCGCGGATGGAGCTCGACATCGACAATTGGGCCAATATTGACCGCAAATGCGGGAAGCTGACCCACTTCATCCGCCCCCGCGACCTTGACGCCGAATTGGGACCCGAAGACGAATGACGCCGATACACTGGCGCAAGGCAGAACCCGACGATGCGGCAGCGTTATCGTATTTGGGTGCGGCGACATTCCTTTCGACCTTTGCCTTTGACCATCCGGGCGGGCCGCTGATCGAACATCTCGATGCCGAACATAGCGCGGGCTATTATGCGGCAAAGCTGGCGCAACCCGATGTCGATATCGTGCTGGGCGAAACGCCGCTCGGCGCGCCGGTGGGCTACGCCCTTCTCATGTCCCCGGAACATCCGCAGTATCAGCAGGAAGGGGATTGGGAGCTGAAACGCTTTTACCTGCTCGGGCCTTGGCAGGGCGGCGGCAATGGCCGGGATCTGATGGCACAGGCGGTTGAGGTCGCCCGCGACCGGGGGGCACAACGCCTGTTGCTCGCTGTCTATGAAAGCAATGCGCGCGCGGTTGCCTTTTATGAACGGGCAGGGTTCGTCCATATCGGCGAGACCATATTCATGGTCGGCGATGTGGAATTTCAGGACAGGGTCTACGCGAAGACCTTGGTGTGAGGTTGGGGGGTCGACCGCGAAGGTGCGGTTTTGGCTTCGCTAAAAGGAAGAAGGATAGAAGGAAGAAGGCGTTGCGTTTGGGGTGCAGGTTGGTGGGCAAACTCGCCCTTCCGTTCTCGATAGCTTTGCCTTTCCTATCAAAGACCCCCGTCAACCTGAACCCCCAACCACCGTCACCCTGTCTCCCCATTCCACCGTCACCCTGAACTTGTTTCAGGGTCTTAGTTTTCAACGCCGCAATACTAAGACCCTGGAACGCAGTCACCGGAGGTGAAACAAGTTCAGGGTGACGGAGGTTGGGATTCGACGGGATGGGAACCAAGGTTCCGAATGAAGTCTACCTTCTCCGCGCTCTCCGCGAACTCCGCGTGAACCAAAAACACGGCGCTAGTGGGTTCACGCGGAGTGCGCGGAGTGCGCGGAGAGAGTAGAATTGGTCGAGTCAATGAACGCGCCAATCCCCCTCCCGCGTGCGGGAGGGGTTAGGGGAGGGGGCGGGCCGCAGGTCCGCCTTGTGGGCCTCACCGACTCACCCTCCCCCTGCCCCTCCCGCACGCGGGAGGGGAGTTAGTGGGCCGAATTCTCTCTCCACCGACACAAACCCGTCACCCTGAACTTGGTTCACCTCCGGTGACTTCGTTTCAGGGTCCATCGTGCTGCAACCCCCATTGCGTTAAAGAAAACCCAACCGCGCGTCGCGGTTTGCGTTGTCACTTACCGGGTCGGAATGGTTAGACAGATTGACCCTGGAACGCAGTCACCGGAGGTGAACCAAGTTCAGGGTGACGATGCAGAAAGATGCGGAAAAAAGAGAGGAGCCCTCAGGCTGCTTGAAGCGCGGCGTTCAAACGGTTGCGGACGGCGCGAAGGGCGCCGATGTCCATTGTAGCATCGGAGGCGGGCGCAGCGTCTGCCTTTCGCGCAGACGTGGCTTTTGCGCCATTTGCCGCCAGAAATTTCCGCGCGCCTTTTATCGTATAGCCTTCACTGTGCAGCAACCGATGGATTCTTTGCAGCAACGCCACATCCTCCGGCCGGTACAGTCGTCGTCCCCCGGCCCGCGTCAACGGTTTGAGCATCGGGAACTGTTCTTCCCAATAGCGCAATATATGTGTGCGAACGCCAAGTGCCTCCGCCATTTCACCAATTGTACGGAAGGCATCGGCGGACTTTTCTGTCATATTGTTCTACTTGACCTTTTGCCGCATCCCCTGGCTGGCACGGAAAGTCAGCACGCGGCGCGGGGTGATGGGAACTTCAACGCCGGTTTTCGGATTGCGTCCGACCCGTTCGCTTTTGTCGCGCAGTACGAATGTACCGAATCCGGAAATTTTGACATTTTCGCCACCAAGCAACGCTGTGGTCATATGTTCCAGAACTGATTCGATCATTGCGGCGGCGTCCGCCCGTGACAAACCAACCTGTCGATTGAGCATTTCAGCCAAATCCGCGCGCGTTAATGTACCTGCTTCTGCCATAAGTTACGTCCCCGACGTGCGACCCGTCTGTGGAAGCACCGGTTATAAAACAAAAATATTGCGTTGTAAAATGCCTATGACGAAAAAACCGTCCTACATCCGGACAACCGAAGCGCCCCATGTAAAACCGCCACCCATGGCTTCGAGTACGATGATGTCATCCGGCTTGATCCGCCCGTCGCGCACCGCCACATCCAGCGCCAATGGGACAGAGGCTGCTGAGGTGTTGGCATGCTGATCCACGGTCAACACCACTTTGGCCGGGTCGAGGCCCAGTTTCTTTGCCGTCGCGTCGATGATTCGGGCATTGGCCTGATGGGGTACAACCCAGTCGACATCGGCAGGCGTCAGGTCCGCGGCATCCAGTGTTTCATGCATCACGCTCGCCAAATTGGTGACTGCGTGGCGGAAAACCTCGCGTCCTTTCATCCGCAACTTGCCGACGGTGCCAGTGGTCGATGGCCCACCATCGACATATAGCAGCTCATTATGCTGTCCGTCGGCGTGCAGCCGCGTCGCCAGCGCACCGCGTGTTCCAACTTCACCGCTCAACACGACCGCCCCGGCCCCATCGCCAAAAAGCACGCAGGTCGCGCGGTCTTCCCAATCCAGAATGCGGCTGAAGGTTTCGGCACCGATCACCAGTGCATTTTTCGCAGAGCCTGCGCGAATCATGCTTTCGGCGACCGAAAAGGCGTAGAGAAAGCCCGAACACACCGCCGCCACGTCAAACGCCACGCCGCCGTTGCAGCCCAGCGCATGCTGCACAATGGTGGCCGATGCGGGGAAGGTCTGGTCCGGCGTTGCGGTCGCGACGATAATCAGGTCGATATCCGATGCCGTCATGCCCGCCGCATCCAGCGCGTTGCGCGCGGCCAGCGTGGCAAGGGTTGCGGTTGTTTCGTCGGGTTCAGCAATATGGCGGAATTTGATGCCGGTGCGCTCGGTAATCCATTCGTCCGACGTGTCGACACGCGCGGCCAGCTCGGCATTGGAAACGCGGTGGCGCGGCAAGGCCGAACCGGTGCCCTTGATAACGGCGCGAAGTGCGGTCTGTGTCACCCGATTTGCACCCGGGCCAGATCCTGCGCGATGCGCGCGGTGATATCTTCTTCGACCAGACGCGCCGCCACTTCGACCGCGTTGGCGACGCCCTTGCTGGTTGCGCTGCCATGGCTTTTGACGACGACGCCGTTCAGGCCCATGAACACCGCGCCATTATGGTTGTTGGGGTCGAGATGATGGCGCAGCAGCTCGGTCGCCGGGCGCGACACCAGAAAGCCGAATTTGGACCGCAGCGAGCTGGTAAAGGCGCGGCGCAGCAAATCCGTGACGAATCGGGCAGACCCCTCGATCGCCTTTAACGCGATGTTGCCTGTAAATCCGTCGCAGACCACCACATCGCATTCGCCGCGGTTGATCTTGTCAGCTTCGATAAAGCCCTGAAAATCCATGTGCAGGCCGGTGGCATCGCGCAGATATTGGGCGGCATCGCGCAGCTCGTCGGTGCCCTTCATCTCTTCGGTGCCGATATTCAGCAAGCGCACCTTGGGCCGTTCAAAGCCGAAGATGATTCGCGAATAGGCGGCGCCCATGACCGCAAATTGCGCCAGATTTCGGGCATCGCATTCGGTGTTGGCACCCAGATCGAGCACCACCACATCGGTGTCTTTCAATGTCGGCAACAGGGCGGCGAGCGCGGGGCGGTCAATTCCGGGCATGGTGCGGAGCGCCAGCTTGGACATGCCCATCAACGCGCCGGTGTTGCCCGCGCTGACCGCAGCGCTGGCATGGCCTTCCTTGACGGCGTTAATGGCAAGTCCCATCGAGCTGGTTTTCGCCTTGCGGATGGCTTGGCTAACCTTTTCATCGCCGGTGACGACATCATCGGCATGCAGGATTTCTGACGCCGCGCGGAGGTTGGGATGCTTGTCGAGAGCCGCCTTGATCCGGGCTTCATCCCCGACCAGCAGAAATTCAAAACTGTCGTGCCGGTGCCGCGCCAGGGCTGCACCCGCCAACATTACAGGGACGCCTTCGTCGCCGCCCATCGCGTCAATTGCGATACGCGGTTTCAATGACACCAGTTATTCTCCTGTAAAAGGATTAGGCGACAGCCATCACTTCGCGGCCGTTATAATGGCCACATGCGTCACACATATGATGCGGGCGTTTCAATTCGCCACAATTTGCACATTCCTGGAATGCAGCAACTTTAAGCGAATCGTGGCTGCGACGCATGCCGCGCTTGGAAGGGGATGTTTTTCTTTTGGGGACAGCCATCTCGGCACCTGTTCCATTTCAAAATCAATAAGTTCTAAGCCATGATAGGTCAAAAGGCTGGTCGTGGCAAGCAATCGCCAGAATCAGCCCTAGTTCACCGCACATGTCCGTGTGAGCGGCGCGCTATACCGCTTTTTCTGTGCTTTGCAAGCCGAGAGATAGCAGTTAAGCGGATGCATCGAACAGGGAGAGTATATATGTTGAGTTTACCCGTCACACTGACCATCGCAGCCGGCGCCGCGCTCGTGAACCTCTGGCTGATGATCCGCTGTGGACAGGCCCGCACCAAGGAAAGCGTTTCGGTCGGCGATGGCGGCAATGAATTTGTCATCCGCCGGATGCGCGCCCACGCCAATTTCGTCGAAAGCGCGCCCTTTGTGCTGATCCTGCTTGCGGCACTGGAAGCGACCGCAGGGACGAGCAACTGGCTATGGGGTATCGGTATCCTCTATATCGTCGGGCGTCTGGCGCACGGCCTTGGCATGGACGGCGGCGCGTTGGGCAAGGGGCGGATGGTCGGCACGCTGATCAGCATGCTGACCCTGGCCGGGCTGGCCATCTGGGCGTTGTGGGCCGTCTATTCCGCTATATTATAACGCCTAAGCCCGCGCCGCCAATATGTCGTCGGCGACGAACATATTGGTCCTGCGTTCATAGCCAAACTGGCTTGTCGCACCATGTCCCGGAATAAACGTCACATCATCGCCCAGCGGCCATAGCTTCTGGGTGATGGCGTTGATCAGGTCGGCATGGTTGCCGCGCGGAAAGTCCGTACGGCCAATCGACCCCTGGAACAGCACATCACCCACAATCGCAAGACGGCTGGGTGCGTGGTAGAATACAACATGGCCCGGCGTGTGCCCGGGGCAATGGATGACATCAAGCGTCAGATTGCCTACCGTCACGGTATCGCCGTCGTTCAGCCAGCGGTCGGGTTCGAACGTGTGCGCTTCCATCCCCCAGCGCGGGCCGTCGTCGTCCAGCTGGGCGATCCAGAAACGGTCTTCCTCTTGCGGTCCCTCGATCGGCAGGCCCAATTCCTTGGCCAGCATGCCGGTCTGGCCGCAATGGTCCAGATGCCCGTGCGTCACCAAAAGCTTTTCCAGATCCACCCCGGTTTGCGCGACCGCCGCCTTCAGCTTGTCAAGGTCGCCGCCGGGGTCAACCAACGCCGCCTTGTTGGTTTGCGTGCACCAGAATAAAGTGCAATTCTGTTGCAGCGGGGTGACCGGAATGATCACGGCTTTCAACGGGGGTTGATTGCTACCGGAAGAAGTTACATTGGCCATGACACCCTTTGTGGCGAAGCAACGCGCCGCTTGCAACCCATTACAAGACCGGCCTTCACAGCCGCCGCCCGGCCCAAACCACCCGGCCCACAATCGATATTGTCGCACCCGCAATATCCGGCCAGTCGGGATAGGCGGGATTGTCCGACAATACCGACACGCGGCCCGCCGGTCCTTTGGCCAGCCGCTTGACCATCAACACATCATCCAGCCGGATAACATAAATGCCATCGCGCAATCCGGTCATATGGGCGCCGCGGTCGACCATGATGTCATCGCCATGATTCAGGGTGGGTGCCATCGATTCGCCGTCGACGCGGATGAGCGAGAGATTCGATGGATCAAGCCCCTGTTTGCGTAACCATTTTTCGTCAAAGCCGATCTTTCCGGCCAAGGATTCGACGTCATTCATCGCCCCCGGCCCAGCCGATGCGCCAATTGCAAGCTTGGGTATCAGCCGCATCTCCGGTTTCGCTGACACGGGCGCGACACCGCCCAACAGCCGTTCGTCCACCCCGAAATAGCGCGCCAATATGCCGCGTTCGATTTCGGGCAGCCGCTTGGGCGTGCCCCGCTTGATATATTGCTGGATATAGGCCGCATTGCGACCGACCAATTTGGAAAGCCCCGCATAATCGTCACCGCTTTGAACGATTAGCCGATCCAGTAATGCACGCGGGTCGTCATCCACCATATTTGCTCCAAACCGGAAGGAAATTTCCTAGACATGTAGGATTTCTCCTATCACATTTGTTCTTTATTTGTTCCATTTGATTCGGGCAAGCAAAACCCGGTCGCACTCGGAGGAGAAGTTATGCACATCAACCGTCTGGTCGAACGTTTTTTACGCGAGCAGAACCTGCCACCGACGAAGTTTGGCCGGTTGGCGGCGCGTGATCCGCGGCTTGTGCTCGACATGCGAATGGGCCGGGAAGTTAGGCCCGAAATGGAGGTAAAATTACGCCAATATATCGCATCCTACCATGAAGCTGCGGCAGCAGAGCGGAACAAAGCCGCATGAACCGCACCAATGCAACCGCCGCCGTCATGCGTGCCCTGCGCCTTCTGTGCCCCGATGCCACGCTATCAATCATGACCGAGCGACCCTGGTACAGCCTGACATTTTCCGGGGTCCAGCTTTGCGTGTCCCTGACCGCAAGCGACGCAGCCGAAACCCCCGATTTGCAAGCTTTTGCCCAAAGGCTATCGGCTTATGAATTCCATCTCCAGGGTCAGATCGTCGCTGATATCGCACTGCGACAGGATGATGGCATCAACCCCGACGGTATATTGCTCATCGATATTCTGGTCCTCGACGAATAGTGGCTGGGGTCAGCTTTTGGCAGGGGCGTAGGGCATGACCAGCGTGCCGTCCGGCGCAGCGGTGAAGGTGGTCTGGGTCGGGTAGGCAAATTCGATGCCATCACGGGCAAAGCGGTCGACAATGGCAATGCCGATCGCGTGCCGTGCCTTGAACATTTCCTCGACATCATCGCTGTTCACATCAAACACCAGCTGGAAATCGAGCGAGCTGGGGCCAAAAGTCGAAAAACCTGCGCGGATAAATTCCGATCCATGGGCCTCGACGATTTCCTTCAGCACATCCGGCACCCCTGCGGCCACGGCGGGCGGCGTCTGGTACACAAGGTTGATGGGAAAGACGACGCGGCGATAGACGGTCAGCGTGTTGTTGGTGATTTCCTTTTCCAGCAGCTTGCTATTGGCGATGATTTTCTCTTCCCCCGTCAACGCGCGCAGACGGGTGCTTTTCATCCCGATCTTTTCCACCCGCGCGGTGGTGGTGTCATAGGTGACGGTGTCCCCCCGGCGGAAGGGCTTGTCGAAGATGATCGAGATGGCGGCAAACAGGTCGGAAAAAATGCCCTGCGCGGCAAGGCCGATGGCGATACCGCCGACGCCAAGCCCCGCGATAAGGCCCGTGACATTGACGCCCAGATTGTCGAGGATGACGATGGCGGCGATGGCGAACAGCGCAAAACTGACCGACAGACGGATCAGCACCATCGCGCTGGCCAGCGTATCGCGCTCATGCTGGCCTTCGTTCACGCGCCGTTCGATCAGGCCGAGAATGATTTCGCGCAGCCAAACCGCGATCTGGATGGTGACCGCGATGGTGAATAGAATATCGACCATATGGGTCAACATATCGGGCGCGCCAGCGGTGCGGTTGACCACCTCGACCGCCACCATCACGCGGAAAAACTTGCTGGTGCGGGCCAGTGTCCGGGCGATAATGGATTTCAGCTCTGCGCGATGCTCGCTTTCCCGGGCGATCTTTGCGGCGACCCGTTTGAGCCAGCTTAACAGCAGGAACACGACCACCGCAGCAACGACTGCAAGCCCCAGTTCAATCGCATTGCCACGAACCCATTCGCCAAAGCTGTTCCAATAGGCTTCAAGTCGAAGGCCGACAGATTCAACGTCGATACGCGAAGTGGGCTTTGGGGTCTGAATGGTCATAACCCGGCTTTAAGGTGGTTCGTCGCCACACACAATGTGCCTCGTCGGGTTTTGTTCCCCTGTGCGATGCGTTCGGGAACAGGTCCCAACGCCCTCAAGCCTGCGCCAATTTCCTGCCGCTCGTCAAAGGCCGCCACGCCGCTTCTTTGCGGCGGCGGGCGAGGTAGGTGTCGAGGCTGATTTGCAGCGCGATCAGCATGTAGAAAAAGGTCTGGAACGCGATCCCTACAAAAAGCGAGCCGACCAGATAGACGATCTGGCTGTTCTGCAAGGCGGTGGCGAGTGGGGCGACCCAGGCTTCGTCGGGGCGGCCTCTTTTGCGGTACAGGCGGCTGATGACTTCCATCCGCCAGACGCCGCCCAAATGGATGATGAGCCACATCAGCAGGCCCGGAAAGCCCTGCTCGCCAAGCATCTCGAAATAGCTGGAATGGAAGGCGCGGCCTTCATCGACGATCTCGCGCACCGCAGGCGCATCATAGTCGGCGGGTTGGGCAGGGTTGCTTTTCTGCTCCATATCATAGCGGATGCGGTTCTGCCGATAGACGTCAAAGCCACCGCCCAGCGGATGTTCCTGCACATATTCCCATGTCCACGCCCAGACGGCGAGGCGGGTGGAGGCGGATTCGTCGGCCTTGTAATTTTTGATGGTATCGGCCCGCGTCGTGAAACTCGACGGCAGGAACGGCGCCGCCGCCAGCCCCATAAGCGCGACCGCGCCCAGATAGAGCATACGGTGCCGGACATAGCGCAGCAGCAAGATGCCGAGCACCGCAATGCACACAATTCCGGTGCGCGCCTGCGTGCCGACAGGAATCAGCAGGCAGGCGAAGATCAGACAAGCGGCATAAGCGCGCACTTTCCAGTCGGGTGTGAATATCGTCCCGTGCCTGGCGAGCCAGAGGATGAGCGGGATGATGGTGATCGCTACGCAGGACACGATGCTGCCTTCGAACAGGCCGCTATTGTCGTCGATCAGGATGACGAGCGAGCCATAGCCCCCGCCGCCGGCCGCGGTCTTGATGCCGCCGGTCACGATGAGCGCGGAGGCGCACAGCACCATCGTCAATATGGTCGCTTCCATCCGCAATTTGGTACGTAATGTGAGGGGTAGGAAAGCGGCGAATACCAGCGCTTTCCAGACCCAGTTCCATTTGTCGAGCGCAGCCACAGGCTCCGCTGCGAAACTGGTGGTGTAGCCGCAATAGGCCAGCAGCGCGATGAGCAGGAACCAGCGCGGCGAGACGCGCACATCTTTCTTGTCATCACCCAGCGCAAAGCCTGCAAAGGCGAGTGCAAACAGGATCAGCGACAGCGGCACCGAGTTCAGCAGGAAATAGCTGAGCCGTTGCGGCGACACGATGTCGACATAAGCATAGACCAGCGTGAACAGGAACGGCCGCTTGAACGCCATCAGCATGATGAGCGCGATATAGCCGACGAAGATCAGGTCACGCATCGGGCGTCCCCTTGGGCGCAGGACGCCGGGGCTTTGCAAAACCCGTCGGAATTTCGTCAGGCTGTGGCGGGTCTTCGACGTCAAGGTCGGGCCGGTTCATAAGATGCCACAGCGCAAAAGCGATGAGGGCGTGACTCAGCAAGATCGAAAAATTGTCGATCACCAGGGACGCGCCCCTTTTGGCCGAAATGCGCCTGTCATAGGCTGCCTATATCCGGGCCGGGTTGACGTCACGTTAATCCTTTTCTGGCAGGGATTAGGCCCATGTCGCGCATACTCCACATTCTCGATCACAGCCTGCCGCTGCACAGCGGATACACGTTCCGCACCCGCGCCATCATGAAGGCGCAGGCCGCCGCCGGGTGGGAAGTCGCCGGAATCACGGGCGTCCGGCAGTATCAGCATGGGCAGGTTCCCGATGCCGCGCAAGAGACGGTCGAGGGCCTGACCTTCCACCGCACCTTGGGCGAAGTGTCCGGGCCTTCGCCATTGCGCGAATGGCGCGAAATTGCGGTCTTGGCCGATGCGATCGTCGCGCTCCACGCGCGCTGGCCGTTCGATCTGCTCCACGCCCATTCGCCTGCCTTGAACGGCTTGGCCGCCTTTCGCGCGGCACAGCGGCTGGGCCTGCCGCTGGTTTATGAAATCCGTGCCTTTTGGGAAGATGCGGCGGTCGGCAATGGCACGGGCAGCGAAGGTTCGGCCAAATACCGCCTGACGCGCGCGCTCGAAAATTATGTGGTGAACCACGCCGATGCGGTTGCGGTCATCTGCGAAGGGTTGAAGGGCGATCTTGTCGGACGCGGCGTACCGCCGTCGAAAATCACCATCTCGCCCAATGGCGTTGACCTTGAACTGTTCGGATCCCCCCCGCCTGCGGACAGCGCGCTTGCCGCGCAGCTTGGCCTGACAGGTAAGGATGTGATCGGCTATATTGGCAGCTTCTATGATTATGAAGGGCTGGACGACCTGATCGCCGCCATGCCGTTGATGGCGCATGACGCGCATCTGCTGCTGGTGGGCGGCGGGCCGATGGAGCAGGCGCTGCGCGCGCAATCGCTGGCGTCACCCTGTGCCGACCGGATCCATTTTGTCGGCCGCGTCTCGCATGACGAGGTCGAGCGTTATTACAGCCTTGTCGACCTGCTGGCCTATCCACGCAAGAAGATGCGCCTGACCGATCTGGTCACCCCGCTCAAACCACTGGAGGCGATGGCGCAGGGGCGGCTGGTCGTGGCATCGGATGTGGGTGGGCATAAGGAATTGATTCAGAACGATGAAACCGGTATATTATTTTGTGCCGGTGATCCTGTCGATTTGGCTGCTGCTATCGACAAATTGCTTGCCAATCGCGCGTCGTGGCATGCAATGCGGAATCGTGCCCGACAATTTGTTGAAAAAGAACGCAGTTGGCAGAAGAATATTTATCGTTACGATCCTGTTTACCATTTGCTGATAGGGAAAAAGGCAATTGCCCGGGCTGCGTAAATATACTGGCCCAGTAACAGAAAGTGAATAATGCCCAAAAGCATCCCGAACAGCCAGGTTAGAGCCATCGGATTGGCGATGGCAGGGGCTATTGTGGCGGCGGTTACCACCATGTTCGTGCCCGTTGGCCTATTGGAAAACTTAACCGGTTCTACCGGATTGTCCGAACTGGTTCCTGCGGCCCGTGCGCCATTGGGCGATACGGCACGGGCGTTGATTGCTTTTGGGGCCGGTGCTTTCATTCTGGCCATATTGACCTATTTGCTGCTCCGCTTTGACGGCACACCGACCGTGCGGAACGACGCGCAGGTCGCTGTTCCCGAAGGGGCAGAAGAACCCGGGCACATGGTCAAGCCGGATCGTCTGGCCCGTCTGAAAATAGCCGGACTGGCCATGCCCAAAATGCCATGGGTGCAGGATGCCGATGCGATTACCGAATTGTCCGATTTGCCCAAATTGCGAATGGGCGACACCCATCCTGACGCGCCCCCCAGACGGCCCCTGTTCGCGCAACAGGATCTGCCGGTGCTGGACCTGGCCGACATCGCGATTTCGGTGATGCCGGAACCGGAACTGGAACCACAGGCTGAACCCGATGTGGAATTTGTCATAGCACCGCCGCCTGCGCGCACGATTGAGGCCGCCGATGTCCAGCCGACACTGGCCGAAATGGTCGCCCAGTTGGAAGTTGCGGTGGCGGAGCGTCAAAAGCAGCTTGCCGAGCTTGAAGAAGTCGCTGCGCGGTTGGCCACGCGCCAAACCGAAGCGGCCCTGGCGAATGATCAGGATGTCGAAATCATCCCTGATAGCGATGTGACGTTCGAACCGACACGCGACGGTCGTCCGTCGCTTGAAATCGTCCCTGACAATGTGGTCAAGGACGATGACATGGACTCCGCGCTTGCCGCAGCTCTTGCGACCCTGCACCGGATGAACGGCACCACCCGATAGCGATCACGCGGCTGATTCCCTCTCCATCGGCGGGCGTTGGGTGGGACTTGGCGGCCTGTCATCCGGTTACCCAAGCATGCCGTAACGGCAAGAGCGCAGGGGTTGTATTACGCCGCCAAACGGGCCACGATAGGGCAAAATAAATCTGAGGAGGATTGCCCATGACCACCATAACCCCCGCCGAACTTGCCACCAAAGTGGGTGAAAAAATCGGTACGTCCGAATGGATTTTGGTCGATCAGGATATGATCAACAAATTCGCCGACGCCACCGGCGACCATCAGTTCATCCACGTCAACGAGGAAATGGCCAAAATGACCCCCTTTGGCGGGACCATTGCCCATGGCTTTTTGACGCTGTCGCTCTTTCCCGTCATGTCCGCAAAGTCGGACAGCCCGCGGATCGAAGGCGTGAAAATGGGCGTCAACTATGGCGGCAACAAAACCCGTTTCCTCGCACCAGTGCGCTCCGGCAAGCGGGTGCGCGGCCATTTCAAGCTGCTTGAGCTTGTGGAAAAGCGTCCCGGCCAATGGCAGCAGACGCTGGAATTCACCGTCGAGATTGAAGGCGAGGACAAGCCCGCGCTTCAGGCCGAATGGATCAGCCAGTTTTTCGTATAATTTTCAATTCAAGGAACCACCCCCATGCGTGACGCAGTTATCGTTTCCACCGCCCGTACCGCCATCGGCAAAGCCTATCGCGGCGGCTTCAACGCCACATCCGGCCCGACACTGGGCAGCTATTCCCTGAAGGCCGCGGTCGAGCGCGCCGGTATCGAAGGCGGCGAAATCGACGACGTCCTCTGGGGCTCCGCGCTGCAGCAGGGCACACAGGCGGGCAACCTCGCGCGTCAGGTCGTGCTGCGCGCCGGCCTGCCGATCACGGTATCGGGCATGACCATGGACCGCCAATGCTCGTCCGGCCTGATGTCGATCGCCACCGCCGCCAAGCAGATCATCGTCGACAATGTCGACATCATGGCCGCCGGTGGCCAGGAATCGATCAGCCTCGTGCAAACCAAGGAAATGCGCGTCGCCCCCGACCGCGACCTGATCGCGATGCACCAGAATGTCTATATGCCGATGCTGCAAACCGCCGAAGTGGTTGCCAAGCGCTATAATATCAGCCGCGACGCGATGGACGAATATGCCCTCCAGTCGCAGCAACGCACCGCCGCTGCACAGGCTGCCGGTTATTTCGACGCCGAGATCGTTCCCGTCACCACCACCATGAATGTGACCAACAAGGAAACCGGCGAAGTCACCCAGAAAGAAGTCACCATCGCCAAGGACGAAGGCAACCGCGCCGACACCCAGTTGGCCGGACTTCAGGCGCTCCAGCCGGTGCTTGGCCCCGACATGACGATCACCGCCGGTAACGCCAGCCAATTGTCCGACGGATCATCGGCCAGCGTGCTGATGGAGGCCAAGGTTGCCGAAAAGAAGGGCCTCAATCCGCTGGGCCGCTATGTCGGCATGGCCGTCGCCGGCACCGAGCCCGACGAAATGGGCATCGGCCCTGTTTTCGCCATTCCGAAACTGTTGCAGCGTTTTGGCCTGAAGATGGACGACATCGGCATCTGGGAACTGAACGAAGCCTTCGCCGTGCAGGTGCTTTATTGCCGCGACAAGCTCGGCATTCCGGGTGAGCTGCTGAACGTCAATGGCGGCTCGATCTCCATCGGCCACCCCTATGGCATGACCGGCGCACGCTGCACCGGCCACGCCCTGATCGAAGGCAAGCGCCGCGGTGCCAAATATGGCGTCGTTACCATGTGCGTCGGCGGCGGCATGGGCGCAGCCGGATTGTTCGAGATTTTCTAAAGCGATTTGGGGGACAGGCCAGATTGGGTCCGTCCCCCCTGAAGGCCCATTCCCGCCCGGGAAGTGACGAGCCAAGCCGCGACGCGCGGATGCGTTTTCTTGTCCGCTTCGGGGGCTGCTGCACGATGGACCCTGGAACGACGTCACCGGAGGTGAACCGAGTTCAGCGTGACGGGAGTCTTGATGGAAGTTTTTTATTCCGAAACCATCCCGCTCGCAAAAACAAACCCGTCCGGTCGATCTTCGGCCAGCAACGCTGGGCCATCAAGGTCGACCCAATTGGCCCCTTGCGCGGCCAGATAGGCAGGGGCGATGCCAAGGCTGGTCGACAGCATGCAGCCGACCATGATTTTCATCCCCGCCGCTTCGGCCGCTTCGGCCAGCTTTAACGCCTCGGTCAGGCCGCCTGCCTTGTCGAGCTTGATATTGATGCCGTCATAATAAGGGGCAAGGCGCGCCACATCGGCGGCGCTATGGCAGCTCTCGTCCGCGATGACCGGCAACGCGCAGGATATTCCCGCCAACATCGAATCTTGCCCTGCCGGAACCGGCTGTTCGATCATTTCAACGCCCAACGTCGCCAGCAACGCGGCTTCGGCGGCAATGTCCAGATGTGCCCAGCTTTCATTGGCGTCGACGATAAGGCGCGCCTCAGGTGCACCCGCGCGCACCGCCGCGACACGGGCAAAGTCACCCTCGCCGGTCAGCTTCAGTTTCAGCACGGAATATCCCTTGGCCGTCGCCTTGGCGGCATTCGCCTCCATCACCGCCGGTTCACCGAGCGAGATGGTAAAGGCCGTGACCAGCGGCGCGGGCGCTGCTGTCAGACCGGCAAAGCGCCATAACGGCACCTCCGCCGCCTTGGCCGAAACGTCCCAAAGTGCACAATCGAGCGCATTGCGCGCCGCGCCGGGTGGGAGCAGAAGCTGCACTGCGTCACGCGCCGCATTTGCGCCAAGTGGCTCCAGCTGCGGCAGCACAGCCTCCACCTCGGCAAGGCAACTTTCCGCCGTTTCCCCATTATAATAGATTGCCGTGCCCTCCCCAAGCCCGACATGCGTCCCGTCGCTGACGGCGACAACAAGCACGTCAACATATGTCTTGGCACCACGTGAAATAATGAACTGCCCTGCAACCGGCCAGCGTTCAACGGCTGCACTTATACGTAATGCCATGGCCCCACCCGACTGTTATCCGGGGGCAGACTGGCCAGTTAAGGCCCGCATTGCAAGCCGTGCTGCGGTATTTTTTGCCGGTTTTCCATTATTCAAGTCGGCACAACGCGGTTTGGACCACAAGAACAGAACGTCTTGCGGTTCAATCGCGCGAATTTTTCGAAAACAGGAATCCGGGCCCGATTACCGGTCGTAATCGCGTTGCATTCCTGCGCCGCGTGCCGGTGCAGCCGCCGTCAAACGGAGCGCCTCTGCCGACAGGCTGATCGAACCGATTTCATCGGCTTCTTCATCTTCATCGACCTGAACCTTCTGCAACGACTGGACCAGTCCTTCTTGCAAATGATCGGGACGAACGGTTTCTTCCGCAATTTCGCGTAGCGCGACGACGGGATTTTTATCACGGTCGCGATCAACGGTCAGTTCGGCGCCACCGGAAATTTCGCGTGCGCGCTCGGCCGCCAGCAATACGAGGTCAAAACGGTTGGTGACCTTATCAATACAATCTTCAACGGTTACGCGTGCCATGCTGGCTCCTGATTCTTCACAGATTTCGGAAAAGTTGAGCGCACCTAAGGTTTGCGCGACAAAATGTCAATGAAAACGGCGCGTCGATTGCTTTGGGGTCAGGCTTGCCGATGCGGGACGGACAGGCTACCCCGGACAAATGGCGGCCCATTCCACCACGCCCGGATTTCCCGGAAAGCAATTTGCGGTCGCAGGGCATGACCTGTTCGTCCTGCATTCTGCCGATGATCGCCTTTTGGCGATGCACGCTTTGATCGCAAACGCGCGGCAATCCGTTCAAATGTTTTTTTACATGATTGCCGATGATGCGACCGGCCGGGAAATATTGGACGCATTGGTTGTCGCGGCAAAGCGTGGCGTCGAGGTGCAGCTTATCATAGACAGCTTCGGTTCGGCCGATACCGACTACGGATTTTTCGATCCGTTGGTCAATGCCGGTGGTCATTATCATTTTTTCAGCACGCGCAAAGGGCTCGGCTACTTCATCCGCAACCACCAGAAAATGCTGATAATCGATGCACGCCATGCCCTTGTTGGCGGATTTAACATTACCGACCAATATTTCGGGCGCAAAGGTGATGACAGCTGGGAAGATTTGGGGATCATCATTTCAGGACCGCAGGTCATGCGCCTTGCCACCTATTTCGGTGATTTAGACCGAATTTCCCAAGACGGAAAAGTACGCTATCTTGGCATCCGCAACGTCATTCGCAACTGGCGGCCGGGTATTGGCGAAATCCAATGGCTGCTTGGCGGGCCGACCAATCGCATCTCGCCATGGGCGCTGACGCTGAAACGGTCGTTACAGGTTGGCAAGCGTTTCGATATCGTATCGGCCTATTTTTCCCCATCTCAGACAATCCTTCGCCGCATTGCCGCAGTTGCCCGGCGCGGAGGAGGTTCACGCATGGTGATGGCCGGAAAGACCGACAATGGCGCAACCATTCCGGCGGCACGATTGCTCTATCGCTATTTGATAAAGCGCAAGGCGCGCCTGTACGAATTCCAGCCGCGCCCGTTGCACATGAAGCTGATGGTCATAGACGATGCAGTCTATATCGGTTCAGCCAATCTTGATATCCGCAGCCTGTTTATCAATCTGGAAATCATGGTGCGGATCAAAGACGCGGCCTTGGCGGCTTATATGCGCGAACTGGTCGACATCCTGATCTCGCAATCCATCGAACAAACCGTCCCGCTCTTGAAAAATCGTGATCGATGGTGGAGCCGCCTCAAAGGCGGGCTTGCCTATTTCCTGGTGAATACCGTCGACTATTCAATCGGACGACGGATCAAATTCGGCCTGCTTGGAAACCGCCGGTAAAGATCCCCGGTTACGGGGCTACGTGGCACTTTAAGCAATAGGGTCAGGACGTTCAACCCTTATGCGTGTCGATCCATTCTTCGAGTATCGGGGCAATCCGTTCGCGCCATTTGCTGCCGTTGAAGATGCCATAATGGCCGACTTCGGGTGCCATATGGTATTTCTTGTGGCTGTCGGGCAGGCCGGTTGCGATGGTCAGCGCAGCTTTGGTCTGGCCAAGGCCGCTGATGTCGTCCCGCTCGCCTTCGATGGCGAGGATCGCGATGTCCTTGATCGCGCCGGGGTCGACCAGCTTACCGCGATAGTTGAACTCGCCCTTGGGCAGCAGGTGGCGCTGGAACACGGTGTCGACCGTCTGCAGATAGAATTCCGCCGTCATGTCGCAGACCGCGCGATATTCGTCGTAAAATTCCTTGTGCCGGTCCGCCCCCTCGCCATCGCCTTTGACGAGGTCGGAGAACATGGACCAATGGCTGATCATATGGTTGCCAAGGTTCATCGACATGAAACCCGACAGTTGCAGGAACCCGGGATATACGCGGCGGCCCGATCCCTTATAATAGGGCGGCACCGTCGCGATCACATTTTGCACGAACCAGTCGTGCGGGCGGCGCGTCGCATGGTCGTTAACGGCGGTGGGGGCTTCGCGGGTATCGATCGGGCCGCCCATCATGGTCAGCGTGCGTGGACGCAAGGGATGGTTATTCGCGCTCATAGTCGCGGCTGCGGCATAGGCGGGAACCGACGGCTGGCACACGGCCAGCATATGCGCGCCGCGACCCCCTGCATCGGGGCCGATAAATTCGAGCCACTCGATCAGATAATCGATATAGCTTTCCAGATCGAAGCCACCGCCGGTCAATGGCACATCGCGCGCATCTTTCCAGTCGGTGATATAGACGTCATAAACGGGCAGCATCCGCTCCACCGTGCCGCGCAGCAGCGTGGCGAAATGCCCCGACATCGGCGCACAGATCAGCAGCCGTGGCTTTTCGCTGCTGCCTTCATAGGTAAAATGCTTGAGCTGGCCAAAGGGCTTGCGCGCTTCGTTGACTTCGGTGACCGGCAGATGCTTTCCGCCAATGTCGACAAAATCAAGGCCGAAGGCGGGCTTTCCACGCGGCATTACCGAATGGGCAAAGACGTCGAGCGCGGAGGCCGCAATCGGGGTCATGCCGCCATAGGTGAAGGGGCCTGACGCGAAATTGTTCAGAAAATCAGCCTGTTTCTGGGCAATCCAGCCCGCGCCCGCAAGCCAGCCGCGCTGAATATCATAACCGGTGTACAGCATAGATGCTTCCCTAAATAATATAGGGGCATGAAAATATTGCCCCCGAAGTTGTCACTGACATAAGCCTTTATTGTGCATTGCACCATAAAAAACTTAACAGTTTGCCCTCTCCGCAATTGTTTGGGTTCCCGCGCACTGCTAGGCGCGTGTCATGACCGAACCAGCGACAATCACCGACACCGCCTTACCCATCGCCGAGCCTGAAGAAACACCATCGCCGCCAGCGCGCAAATTGGGCCAGTTGCGGATGGTTGCCCATTTCGCCAGCCATTATCCGCGCCAGATATTCTATGCCGCCATCGCGTTGATTGTCGCGGCCAGCGCGACACTGGCGATTCCCGCCGGATTTCAGAGGATTATTGACAAGGGCTTTATTGCCGATGGCGGCGATATCGACCCTTATTTCCGCTATTTGCTGATGATTGTGGCCGTGCTGGCCGTTGCAACTGCGTCTCGCTTCTATTTTGTCAGCTGGCTGGGCGAACGGGTGGTCGCCGATGTCCGTGTGGCGGTGCAAAAAAACCTGCTCCGGCTCGCACCGCGCTTTTTCGAAGAAAACCGCCCCGCCGAAATCGCCAGCCGCATGACCGCCGACACCGCCGTCATTGAACAGATTGTCGGTACAACCGTGTCGGTCGCGGCGCGGAACTTTGTTATTGGCGTAGGCGGGATAGTCTATCTCTTTACCCTCGCCCCCAAATTGACGGCGGCGTTGCTGATCGGCATCCCGATCGTCATTCTGCCCATCGTGTTCATTGGCCGACGGCTGGAAAAGGCGTCGCGTTCCTCACAGGACCGCGTCGCGGACATTGGCACCATCACTTCGGAAAGCCTGGGCGCGCTGAAAATTGTGCAGGCCTTTGGTCAGGAAGGGCGCGAGCATATCCGTTTTTCCGACGCCGTCGAAAGCACTTTTGCCGCGGCCAAGCGCCGCATCGGCCTGCGTGCCATGCTGACCGCCATTGTCATCGCCCTGATTTTCAGCGCGATCACCCTGCTGATGTGGGAAGGCGCACAGGGCGTGGCCGAGGGCACGATTTCGGGCGGCACCATCGCGGCCTTCGTCCTGACCGGCGGTCTGGTCGCCGGCGCATTTGGTGCGTTGACCGAAGTCTATGGCGATCTGGTGCGTGGTGCCGGGGCTTCCGGGCGGCTGGCTGAATTGCTGGCGGCGGAGCCTGACATCGCCCCGCCTGCCAAGCCCGTGGCCCTGCCGGTCCCGCCGCGCGGGCAGCTTGAATTCCAGAATGTGAACTTCCGCTACCCCACCCGGCCCGAAGTATCGGCGCTCGACAATTTCAGCCTGAAGGTCAGCCCCGGCGAAACCGTCGCGGTGGTCGGCCCGTCGGGCGCAGGCAAGTCGACTTTGTTCCAATTGGCGCAGCGTTTCTACGATCCCGAAAGCGGGGCGATCCGCATCGACGGCGTCGCGCTGACCAGCGCCGACCCGGCCGAGATCCGCCTGCGTATGGCCTATGTGCCGCAGGATACCGTGCTGTTCGCCTCCTCGGCGCGCGACAATCTGCGCTATGGCAACTGGCTCGCCGATGACGACGCCATCTGGCACGCCGCCGAACAGGCCAATGCCGCGACCTTCCTGCGCGAATTGCCGCAGGGGCTCGACACCTATCTGGGTGAAGGTGGCGCGCGGTTGTCGGGTGGGCAACGACAGCGCATCGCCATCGCCCGCGCCGTCCTGCGGCAGGCGCCGATCCTGCTGCTCGACGAGGCGACCAGCGCGCTTGACGCCGAAAGCGAACGGCTGGTGCAGGATGCGCTCGACCATCTGATGAAGGACCGCACGACCATCGTGATCGCGCACCGGCTGGCCACCGTTCGGTCCGCCGACCGCATCATCGTGATGGATCAGGGCCACATCGTCGAAGAAGGCGACCATGCGAAGCTGAGCGCTGCCGGGGGCCTTTATGCCCGTCTGGCGAGCCTGCAGTTCGACGCCTGACTGACGCGCCGCGCGCAAACAATTCGAAGGGCTTGACCCGAACAGCGGCTAGCGCCATTGCAGGGGCATGTCTTCAGAAGCACCCGAACTGAATTTCGAACAGGCGCTGCGCGCGCTTGAGGATATTGTCCACAAGCTGGAAAGCGGGGAAGCGCCGCTCGACGAATCGATTGCGCTTTATGAACGCGGCAACCAGTTGCGCGCGCTGTGCCAGCAACGGCTGGACGCGGCCAAGGCGCGGATCGAGGCGATTACGCTGGGGCCCGACGGCACGCCCGCTGGCACCGCGCCTTTCGACGCCGGTTGATCCGGCATGTTGCATGACGCGCTGAACCAGATTGCCGCCGATGTAGACGTCGAATTTGACCGGCTGCTCGCGCTGCCCGGCGATGCGCGCGACCCGCTTTATGCCGCGATGCGCCATGCGGCGATTGGCGGGGGCAAAAGATTGCGGCCCTTGCTGGTCACCGCGACCGCGGCCCTGTTCCATGTCGACCGCGATGTCGCGTTGCGCGTCGGGACGGCGGTGGAGGCGATCCATGTCTATTCGCTGATCCATGACGACCTGCCGTGCATGGACGATGACGATTTGCGCCGGGGCAAGCCCACCGTGCACCGCGCCTTTGGCGAGGCGACCGCCGTGCTCGCGGGCGACTCGCTGCATGCGCTGGCCTTTGAAATATTGGCAAGCTCGCGCACCCATACCGACCCTTTCATCCGCAGCGAGTTGATCGCCACCCTTGCGCTGGCGAGCGGCCCTGATGGCATGGCGGGCGGGCAGATGATGGATCTGGAGGCGGAAAAGACAACCTTTGACCTGCCCACGGTCACGCGGTTGCAGGCGCTGAAGACCGGTGCGCTGATTGCCGCCAGCGTCGAAATGGGCGCGATCCTCGGCCATATTCCACCCGAAGGCCGCGCGCATCTGAAAGGCTATGCCCGCGATATCGGCCTCGCTTTCCAGATTGCCGACGACATTTTGGACGTGGAGGGCGACCCTGCACTCGCTGGCAAGGCGCTGCAAAAGGATGCCGATGCGGGCAAGGGGACGTTCGTCTCGCTCATGGGCCTCGAGCGCGCCAAGCAACAGGCGGGCATGCTGGTGACGCAGGCGAACGAGCATCTGGCAGGCTATGGCAGCGAGGCCGACCTGCTGCGCGCCATTGCCAATTATATTACGGAGAGGGACCGTTAATGACACATCGCATCGGCGTATATCCCGGGACATTTGACCCCATCACACTGGGCCATATGGACATCATCCGGCGCGGGGCAAAGTTGGTGGATGAGCTGGTCATCGGCGTCACCACCAACGCCGCCAAAACGCCGATGTTTTCCGACGATGAACGCATCGCGATGGTGAAGCGCGAAGTGGCGAGCATCGGCGATGCGACTATCCGCGTTGTCGGTTTTAACTCGCTGCTGATGGATTTTGCGGAATCGGTTGGCGCGACGACGGTGATCCGCGGCATTCGCGGCGTGACCGATTTCGAATATGAATATCAGCTCACCGGCATGAACCGGCAGCTCAACACCCGCGTCGACACCGTGTTCCTGATGGCCGACGTCGCCCTGCAACCCATTGCCTCGCGCCTCGTCAAGGAAATCGCGCTCTATGGCGGGGAGATTGGGAAGTTCGTGACGCCCGCCATCCGCGACGAAGTGGTCGCGCGGGTCGCCAAGGCAAAAAGCTAAGGTCAGGGCCTAAAGCGCGCGGATCTGGGGTGTACGTGGCTGGCCACGCAGCATCAACGCCCATAGCGCCCAAACCATCGCATCGGCCCGGTCCGGGCTTTTGCCTTCACCGATATAGCCGCCGGGCACCAGCCCGGCCAGCTCTGCTTCCAGCTCGGCAAAATGCCCCGCAAACAGGGCGCGGCCATTTTCGAACAGGGCCGCCACCGGCTCTGCCCGCGCCGCCTTGCCCTTGGCCGCATGCACCAGTTCCAGCGGCAAGGTTGACGCCGCCGCCAGCAGGACCGAACGTACCATCGCCCCACCCTGATTGCGTTCAGCGACCACACGGTCGGCATCAAAGGCCATCGCTGCATCAGCCACCGCCCGCGCCCAGCCTTCGGGCGAGGCACCGCCAACCGAACAGTCGGCCAGCACATAGGCGTTGCCATCGCGGCCGGTCGCACACACAATGATGCCGCATGTCCCATTGGCCGAGGCGGGCGGATCGACGCCGATGACTGTGCGGGTGACGCCGATGTCGCGATCGGGCGCGCTGCGGCACCGGGCGATCAGTTCCAGCGGCCACAGACTGCCCTCGACATCGTCGAACAATCGCCCTTCCAATTCCTGTAGCGCGATGCGCGTGCCCCCATAATGGGCCTGCATCGCACCCACAAAGCTTTCCGGCAAATGCGGGTTTTCCCCCGTTGCGCCCCCGGTACGCACGCTGTCGGCGGCCTCTATTATCCGCCGCAGCAAGGGCAAGGCGCGCGGCGTGGTCGTGACCACTGCGCGCGGATGCGCCCCCATCCGCAGGCCCATCTGCAAATTGTCCCATGTATCGACCGGATGTTGCCATTTGGCCAGCTCGTCGGCCCAGGCAAAATGATGCTCCGGCCCGCGCAGGCTTTCTGGGCTGGCCCCGGAATAGACAATGGCCTCACTGCCATTTTTGAACCACAAGGTCCGCTGCGCCGCCGACCAAAGCTCGATCTCGTCCTCTTGCGCCAGCTTGAGCAGACCCGATGGCCCCTCCACCATCACCCGGCGCGCTTCGTCCAATGTGGCGGCAACCAGCGCGATCCGGGTACATGGTTGGGCGCGGACCTGTGCCAACACCCATTCCGCGCCAGCCCGCGTCTTGCCAAAGCCGCGTCCCGCCATGATCATCCAGGTGCGCCAGTCGCTGTCCGGCGGCAACTGGCCTTCATGGTGGAAGGTGGCGAAATCGGCATTCAGCCATTCCGCCGTGCGCCTGTCCAGCTTTTCGATCAGAGTCGCGCCATAATCGCCGATCACGGCATTAAAGAACCGCTTCCTCATCGGCGGCTCGCGCGCGAGAGCAGCTCTGCCTTGCGAATAATCTCCGCCTTGACGGCTTCGACATCGACCGGCGGGCGTTTCCTGTCATAGCGCCGCAAATCGCCGTTTTTCCGGCGCCGGGCTTCGTAAAGCTGGGCCACGCGGATTGCATTTTCGACCGACATGCCCTCCAGATCAGGCACGGGAAGATCGGGTGGTTCAAGCAGATTGCTGGCCGACATGAGCAATTGGACCGCCAGTCTTTCGGTCGCCAATGATATCACCTCATCCCAGCGCGCGTCGAATGCAGGCCAGATTTTGCGGCGGTTATACAAGGTGCTGGCCGACATATCGATCTGTCGTGCCGCCTCTTTGACATTTCCGGTGGCCGCCAGAACGGTAAAGAATTTTTCCTCCACCTCTTCGCTCCATCGCCCCTTGCCGACTGCTATCACACGGGTCTTTCCATCTTTCGATGACCGGATGACGCGCGGGCGGGCGTCGGCAAAGGCCAGTTCTTCGGGTACCTGGCCTTGGACCATCGCCTGCCGCGCCGTACCCAACGCATCGTTCCACAATTTGGCAAAATGGGGATTATCGCGGCGATATCGATAGGCCGTCGAATGATGAATATCAGCGGCAAGGGCGGCCGCGCGGACATTGGCACCCTGGCCAAGCACACGCAAAAACACCCGCCGCCACGCATGTGGCACGGTTTTAGATGACATGATTATATCCTTTATGAAGGGGAATTGATGCCGGTTATGATATTTCCAGCCTACCCATATTTACCACAACAGCGTTACGATGTCAATAAATATAACCTATTTGGTTTTCTTCTCGAACTGCCGGTTTGACACTATTTTGCACCGCAACACCGCATAATTGCACCCGAGAATGCACATGTCTCTTCCCCGATGCGCCAAAATAAGTTGCGAAATGCGGGGGGCATTGTATTGCTATCTATCATTCAATGCAGAGTTATGGAGCGAAAGCCGGTGCAGCAATCTGGAGTGGATAATCATCACTGGCGGCCCTTTGGATCGGTTATTTTGTCCGTAATGCTGGCTTGGGCTGGCTTTACAGCGCCCGCCACTGCACAAGATCAACAACAATTGCCGCAATCTGTTGCACCGCAAAACACCCTTTCACCCGCACCCATCCCAGGGGAGCTGGAGCTTGCCAAGCTGATTTGGGGGACGATGGCGGCGGTGGATAATGCCAACCAGTCCGGAAATTATTCGGTATTGCGCGATTTGTCGGCGACCGGGTTTCAAATCAACAATAATGCTGCGCGCCTATCCGAGATTTTTGCTGGTTTACGAAGCAGCAAAATCGACTTGTCCAATGCGTTGCTGGTGGCCCCTTCCTACACAGCGCCGCCGCAAATGGTGCAACCCGATGTGCTCTATCTGCGCGGCTATTTTGGCATCCGGCCTACCTCGGTCGAGTTTGAACTTTATTATCAGTGGATGGCGGGCAAATGGCGTCTGTACGGCGTTTCCATTGTCCCGTTGCAAGTGGCAGGCGTGTCCCAAAACCAAAATCGCCCCACGCCTGCGCCCACCCCTGCGCCTGAAAAGAAACGAGATCGCTGAACCTGGCGCCGCAAACTACCCCGGTGAGCGTAACCGTTTGACGCGGGAAAACAGACCGGGGCTCGAAAAAGGTTCGAACATCTGGTCGGCACTTTCGGGGTCTAGCGCCGCATTCTCTGCAATCGCCTTTTCCGCATCCGTAAGTTCCGGAATATCCAGCCGCACCAGACGGCGGCCATTGCCTTTGACCGTGTCGATGATGTGCCGCATGGTTTTTCCCTGTTCGAGAAGCTCGAGCACCTTTTCTTCGGACAGTCCGCAATGTTCGGCCAAAAGCGAAGCGCGCATCGACCGGATCGTCGGGCTGGCACTTTCATTGCCGGGGCGGGTCGTATCGATGAAAATGTCGCATTCGCTGTCCAATCCCAGCGAACGGTTGTTCATATTGGCGGAACCGATACGCAATATTTCGTCATCCACAATCATCAGCTTGGCATGGACATAGATCGGCTCACCCTGCTTGGTGTGCGGAACATAGATGCAGAAACGGTCCTTGGGGTCGTGCTTCCCTATGGCGCGCAGCAGCTGCGCGCGGGCACCATCCATGGCCTTTTGCTCCAGCCATCCGTCCGCGGCCTCGGGGTTGACGACGATAATTTCGGGCGGGTCGGGTTCCGCCATACGCTTGGCGATGGCATCGGCGATTTTGGGCGAGGCAAAATACTGGTTTTCTGCGTAAATGAACTTCTTGGCGCGGGCGATCTGTTCCAGAAATAAGTGCTGGATTTCGCGGATTTCGGTGGCATCCTTATATTCCGCGCGGGTGCGCGCGATCCCCATTTCGACAAATTGATATTCGGCCTCCAGAAATTCGGGCCAGGGCGAAGCAGCATCTGTTGGACAGGGGTCCATGGGGTCGCCACCGGCCAATTCCCAACGCGCCCGGCTAAGGACGGCGAGTGCACCGGCGGCGTCGCCTTCGACCAGCATGGTCGTGTCATGCCAAGGGCCATACAGCTTCCCGTTCGGGCGCTTGCGCCGTAGGTCGCCGTCGACATGTTCGGGGGTGTCCCAGCGGTCTGCCGTCATGTCGATCCCACCGCATGCGGCCATCTTGTCGTCAATGACGACGATTTTCTGGTGGTGGCTGCATCCAGCAGGATGGGCACTGTCGAGCTTGAACTGGATCTGTTTGTGCATCGCCCATTTGGCGACATCCACCATGGCCGATCCGCGCGTGACCAGCTTAAGCGCACCGAAATTCCATTTGAGCAGCTTGATTTCCAGCCCCGGCGTCCGGTCGGCCAGCCACAATATGAAATCACCGAGCCGCTTGGGCGGGTCACCTTTTTTCCGGCGGCTCCGGCTTAAATCAATGCGTGTGTCGAAATCCCAGCCGATCAGCATGATGCGGTGCTTGGCATTCATCATGGCGGCCTGGATGATTTCATAATAGGGCGCCGCGTCGACGACAGCATGCGCTCGCGTCGCTTTCGCATGGCACCAGATGCCCGGGCTTTCCGAAATGTCGGGGTTCATTTGGTCTCCTGCATCTTTCTTTATAACAGCATCTAACAGGTCCTGCCGCAATTTAACGAGAAAAAGCTGACTCCACATTCTGGAAAAAGAAGGTATAGAACAAATCATGAACATAAAGGCGATTCTATCTGCACCCCCATCCAACAGGATGTGGCAGCAATATCAGTCGGAGAAGCCGCAAAGGCTTCTGCCGGTCGGCGCGCCTTTGGTGGACCAGCGGCTGCATGGGGGAATCGCGCAGGACGGTTTGCATGAATTTTTCGGGGCGGACCATAGCGATGGAACTGCGGCGGGCGCCTTTGCCATGCTTATGGCACTGCGCTTGCCTGACGCAGAGACGCATATTTTGTGGGTTTCGGGGGACAAGGAACGGCAGGTCTCGGGCCGGCTCCATGCGGCGGGCCTTGCACAAATGGGGGCAGATCCTGCCCGCCTGGTGCTGGTTCAGGCGGCGGATATGCGCGATGCCTTGCGCGCCGCAGCCGATGGAATCCGTTCAAAAGCCGCAGGTGCCGTCATCTTGGAGGTACAGGGCCATGCCCGGTTGATCGACCTCACATCGACACGGCGGCTGGTGCTGGCCGCGCGCGAAGCCGGGGTTCTGGCACTGCTGGTGCGGGGTGATGCGGCCCCGATGCCCAGCGCGGCCACCACCCGCTGGCAGGTCCGGTCCGCGCCATCGCTGCCTCTACCAGGCAACGTGCCGGGATTTGCAACATTCGACATCAATTTGCTGCGCCACCGCGCCGGCATTGCGCCTTTTGCGGCGAGAGTGACCTGGGATCATGGAGACAGAATTTTTCACGACGCGCCGTTATCTGGCGGTCTTTCTGCCGGTTCTGCCGGCGGAAAGACTGATCCGGAGTTGCGGAGACAGAGCGCCTGACGTTCCTTTTGCGCTGATTGAAAAGCAGCGCGGGGCCATGCGGCTTGTCGCCTGCGATATGGCTGCGCTTGGGCTGGGCATGACGCCCGGCATGGCGCTTGCCGATGCGCGGGCGCGCGTCCCTGATCTGGCGGTATTTGACCATGATCCGCAGGCGGACAGGCAATTGCTCGAATGGATTGCCGACGGATGCGAACGCTATACCCCCAGTTGTGCTTTGGATCCGCCGCAGGGTCTGATTCTGGATATTAGCGGCTGCGCGCATATATTTGGCGGCACCGAAGCGGCCCTTGCCCGGGATTTGAAAATGTGGCTGCGGCGTCATGGCCTGACCGCGCGTATCGCCTTGGGTGCGACACCGGACAGCGCGCGGGCCAAGGCCAGATTTGGTGTGCGGGTGATAAACGCATTGCCGGTGCACGCGCTGGATTGCGACGCAAAGGTGCATGCCGCGTTGCAGCGGGCCGGTTTGAAAACTGTCGGCGACCTTGCCGCGCGTCCACGTGCCGCCTTTGCCGCGCGCTTCGGTAAGGATTATGGCCGCACACTTGCGCGTCTGTTGGAGGAAGAAGATCCCCGCATTACGCCGCGCCGGGCCGCCCCGGTTATCCAGGTGGCGCTCAATTTTGCAGAGCCGGTGGCGCGCACGCAGGATGTTATGGCGGCGATTACCCATCTGGCACAGCAAAGCGCCATTCTGTTGCAGGAACGTGGCGAAGGTGGCCGGCGGTTCGAAATATCCCTGTTCCGCAGTGACGGTCATGTCGCGCGGCTTGCCGTGGATACCGGCACCCCGACGCGTGATGCCGCGTTGCTCGACCGGTTGTTCGGGGAGCGGATTGATACATTGTCCGATCCGCTCGACCCGGGATTTGGCTATGACATGATCCATATGGCTGTTCCGTGCAGCGAACATTTGGCCCTTGTGCAGGCAGGTCTTGAATCCAAGGTCAATGTAAAGGCGGAAAAGGCGGCGCTGATCGACCGGTTGAGCGTGCGCCTGGGGCCGGAGCGTGTCCGTCATTTTCACATGGGCAACAGCCATATTCCCGAACGTGCAACCTTTGAACGTCCCGCGCAGGCTGGACCGCCATCGGCTTTCCGGATCACACCCCAGATGCAGGAACCGCAAATGCGGCCTTTCCGTCTGTTCGACCCGCCGCAGCCTGTGGAGGTGACGGCGCTGCTGCCCGATGGACCGCCACGCCAGTTCCGGTGGCGGCGTCATGTCCATCTGGTCCACTTTGTGGAGGGGCCCGAACGGATCGCCGCCGAATGGTGGCGGCGTCCGGCGGGGCATGAACCGGGAAAGGGCGGACCGACCCGCGACTATTACCGTGTGGAGGACAGTGAAGGCCGGCGTTTCTGGCTGTTCCGGCATGGGCTATATGCGGAAGGGGGTGACCCGCGCTGGTATCTGCACGGGCTGTTCGCATGATTGCCTATGCTGAACTGGTCGCTGCGACCTATTATTCCTTTTTGCGCGGCGCATCCTCTCCGGCGGAAATGGTGATGCAGGCGGCCACACTTGGTATGAACGCGCTTGGCATAGCCGACCGCAACAGTGTGGCAGGTGTCGTGCGGGCATGGAGTGCAGTCAAGGCCGCCCGCGCCCAATCCCTATTGCCCCAAGGTTTCCGGCTTGTCACCGGCGCGCGGCTGGTCTTTGCCGACGGGACGCCGGATATTGTCGCCTATCCCCGCACCCGTCTGGGGTGGGGACGGCTGACCCGGCTTTTGACAACCGGGAATATGCGGTCGAAAAAGGGGGGCTGCATCCTTTATTTCGACGATCTGGCGGCGCACGCGCAGGATATACTCTTCATCCTTTTGCCTGTGTCCACGGCGCAGGAAAATACGCCGCAGGGCAAGCCTGTCCCCTATGACCATCATGACGGCAGCGAGGGGTTGCGCCTGGTGGAGCCAACGCCGCAGGGGATCGAGAATATCTTGCTGCGCCTGAAAAAATGCGCGCCCGACCGCGTCTGGCTGGGGGTGTCCATGCATCTTCAGGGCAGCGACAGGCGCCAGTTTGAACAATCCCGCCTTTTGGCCCAGCATCTGGATGTTCCCCTGCTTGCCACGAACGACGCCCTTTATGCAGAGTGCCGGAACCGGCCCTTGCACGATGTCCTGACGGCAATATCCCTCGGCGTCCCTGTGGCACAGGCTGGTGCCCGACTGGACAGCAATGCGGAGCGGTATCTCAAATCACCCGGCCAGATGGCCGATCTTTTCGCACATTGTCCCGACGCCATTGCCGAAACGTCCCGCCTGTTGCGGCAGATCACTTTTGATCTGGCGGACCTGGGTTACGAATATCCGCATGAGCCCGTGCCGGAAGGCTGGGATGCACAAGGCTGGCTGGAACATTTGGTCATGACCGAGGCGCAGCGTCGCCATCCCGATGGGTTGCCGCCCAAATTGGTGAAGATACTGAAGGAGGAATTCCAGCTTGTCCGGCTGAAAAATTATGCACCTTATTTCCTGACCGTGCACGACATCGTCCAATTTGCCCGCACGCAAGAACCGCCCATCTTGTGTCAGGGAAGAGGCTCTGCCGCCAATTCGGTGATCTGCTATCTGTTGGGGATTACCTCGGTCGATCCTGTTGCCAACAATCTGCTCTTCTCGCGCTTTTTGTCGAAAGAGCGGGACGAGCCGCCCGACATCGATGTGGATTTCGAGCATGAGCGCCGCGAGGAGGTCATGCAATATATCTACCAGCGGTACAAACGCCACCGTGCCGCCATCGCCGCCACCGTGATCCATTACCGTCCGCGCAGCGCGGTGCGCGAGGTTGGCAAGGCGCTGGGGCTGACCGAGGATGTGACGGCGCGGCTGGCGGGAACGATCTGGGGCAGTTTCGGGCGGGAGTTGCCCGAAGAGCGGCTGGTGGAGGCAGGCTTTGATCCGGCCAATCCGCAGATTGCCCAACTGCATGCGCTGGTCGGCCAGTTGCTCGATTTCCCGCGCCATCTGTCGCAACATGTCGGCGGTTTTGTGCTCACCGAAAACCGTCTGGATGAAACCGTGCCCATCCATAATGGCGCCATGGAAGATCGCACTTTCATCGAATGGGACAAGGACGATATCGCCGCGCTCAACCTGTTAAAGGTCGATATATTGGCGCTGGGGATGCTGACCTGCATCCGCAAAAGCCTCGACCTCATCCGGGAAAACGGATTGGGTGACTATCGCCTGGACAGCATACCGGCAGAGGATCCGGCGGTGTACCAGATGCTGCAAAAAGGCGACAGCATCGGCACCTTCCAGGTGGAAAGCCGCGCGCAGATCAACATGCTCCCCCGCCTGAAGCCCAAGGAGTTTTACGATCTGGTCATCCAGGTCGCGATTGTCCGCCCCGGGCCTATCGAGGGGGATATGGTCCACCCCTATCTGCGTCGCCGCAACAAGGAAGAGCCCGTCGATTTCCCCGCGCCCGCCCCGCCGCATGACCCGCGGGAACTGTACGACATTCTTCACCGCACCTTTGGCGTGCCGCTGTTTCAGGAACAGGCCATGAAGCTTGCCATGGTTGCGGCGGCTTTCACCTCGGACGAGGCCAATGGATTACGCCGTGCAATGGCCACATTCCGCAATGTGGGGACAATGCCGGATTATCGCGACAAGATGATCGAGGGCATGGTGCGCCGTGGTTATGAGCGTGATTTTGCCGAGCGATGCTACAAGCAAATCGAAGGCTTTGGCAGCTATGGCTTTCCCGAAAGCCATGCACAGGCCTTTGCCCATCTGGTCTATGTGTCGTCCTGGCTCAAATGCCATCACCCCGCCATTTTTACCGCTGCCCTGCTCAATTCCCAGCCCATGGGTTTCTATGCGCCCGCGCAATTGGTGCAGGATGCGCGGGCGCATGGGGTCGAGGTCCGGCCGATCGACATTAACTTCAGCCAATGGGACAACAGCATCGAAGCGGGGGCCTTGCGGCTGGGATTCCGGCAGGTCGATCATTTCCGGCAGGATTGGGCCAGGGCGGTTGTTGCCGCACGGCCCTTTGCCTCCATGGAGGAGCTCGCGCACAAGGCGTCTTTGCCGTCGCGCGACCTGCATCTTTTGGCCGATGCCGATGCGCTGCGGTCCCTCGGCTTCGACCGCCGCGCCGCCGGATGGGAGGCACGGCGGACGCCGTCGGACCAGCTTCCGCTTTTTGCCGCAGCGGATGCGCGCGAGCTGGCCGAAGAGCTGGACGCCCGCCTGCCCGCCATGCCGATGTGCGAGCATGTGGCTGCGGATTACCAGATGACGCGGCTGTCGCTGAAAGGGCATCCGATGCAGTTCCTGCGTTCGGTATTTGCGCGTGAGGGGATATTGAGCTGTGCCGAGACCGACAAGGCGCGGCACGGTTCTCGGGTGAAGACTGCCGGGGTCGTGCTGACACGGCAGCGCCCGGGGAAGGGCAACGCCATTTTCATCACCATCGAGGATGAGACGGGCATAATCAACGCCCTTTTATGGGCACGCATGTTCGAGCGGCAAAGGCGCGCTGTCATGGGCGCGCGCCTGATGGTGATCGAAGGGGAGGTGCAGCGCAGCAAGGAAGGCGTTGTGCACCTGATGGCGACGACGATTACGGACCGGACGCATGAGCTGGACCGGCTATCCGAAAGCCATGATCCCAATGTTCCGCTCAGCCGGTCGGACGAATTTGCACGCCCCGTCGCGCCCCGTCATGGCTACCCGCGCGACGTCCGCATCCTGCCGAGATCGCGCGATTTTCATTAGGCCGCGACCCATCTCTACTCCCCTCCCGCTTGCGGGAGGGGCCGGGGGAGGTTGGGTCGGTGAAGGCGCAAGGCGGACCTGCGGTCCGCCCCCTCCCCTAACCCCTCCTGCAAGCGGGAGGGGGATTGGTGCCTTCATTGACTGGCCCAATTCCTACCTCCGCGTACTCTGCGGTCTCCGCGTGAACCCATTAGCGCCGTGTTTCTGGTTCACGCAGAGTTCGCGGAGTGCGCGGAGTAGGTAGACTTCATCCTGAAACTTAGTTTCCTTCTTCTTGAATACTACTCCCCGTTGAGTCCCAACTTACGCGGCATCCTTCGTAGCCCGCCGTGCGGCGAGCTCGGCCACGGATGCGGCACGCATGAAGGGGTTGGTCGCCTTTTCAAGCGCGATGGTGGTCGGCACCGTCGGCTCCCCCCGATCGCGCAAGGCGATAACCTCTGCCATGCGCTGCACCAAAGCCCTGTTGTCCGGCTCGACGGTGAGGGCGAAGCGGCCGTTGCTCAAGGTATATTCATGGGCGCAGTAGATGGCGGTGTCGTCGCCCAGCGCCTCTAGCGCGCGCATATTGCCAAACATCTGCTCCGCCGTGCCCTCGAACAACCGCCCGCAGCCCATCGCGAACAGCGTGTCGCCGACAAAAGCGGCCTTATCTTCGGCGAAGTGAAAGGCGATATGGCCTGCCGTATGCGCCGGGACATCAAGGACATCAGCGGTCACATCGCCCAGCCGCACAACATCGGCGCCCTTCACCTGCACATCCAATGTCGGGATACGCCCTGCTTCGGCGGCGGGTCCTGTGATCGTGCAGCCGGTGGCCTGCCTTATCTCGACATTGCCGCCGGTGTGGTCGGGATGCCAGTGGGTGTTCCAGATCTGCGAAATCTTCCAGCCGAGCTCTTCCGCCTTTTCCAGAACGGGGGGTGCTACGGCAGGGTCGATCACCATGGTCTCGCCGCTCACCGGTTCGTGGACCAGCCAGACATAATTATCGGACAAGACCGGAATGCGGACAATTTCCAGCGCCATTACCAGCTCCCGACATTGGGCATGCTTGCCCAAGGCTCCGCAGGCTCCATATGGCCTACTTGCAAAAGTTCGATCGAGATGCCGTCCGGCGTGCGGACAAAGGCCATATGGCCATCGCGCGGCGGACGGTTGATGGTGACGCCCGCGTCCATCAGCCGCTGGCAGGTCGCGTAAATATCGTCGACCCGATAGGCCAGGTGCCCGAAATTCCGGCCGCCGCTATAATTTTCCGCAGGGCTGCCATCGGCGGGCGGCCAGTTATAGGTCAGTTCGACTTCCGCAACCCCGTCCTGGCCGGGCGCGGCGAGAAAGATGAGCGTGAATCGTCCCGCCTCGCTGTCGAAACGCCGCACTTCCTCCAGCCCGATCAGCTTAAAAAAGGCGACAGTCGCGTCGGGGTCGGTCACGCGGATCATCGTGTGCAGATATTTCGTCGCCATAATAACTCCATTCATCTCTGTTAAGGCACGGTTCATCGCCGATGCATTAGCGGACCGTGCAGTGGGTCGACGCAACAAATGGACCCGGACAGCATCCGGCGCAAGGGGCGCACAGGGCTGCGGGGTGGAATTTTCTAGGATCAGATAATGGGTGATGACAGTGAAACACAAGGGGCAAGCTGGCTCGGTAAGCTAACCGCCAATCAGGGCAAGGCGTGGCTCGCGGGCACGGCGCTATTGGCGACCGGTCTGGTAGCGGGCGGCTATCTGATGGGCGACGGGCTGGTGCGCATGAAACAGTCCGACCGCGCAGTGACCGTCCGCGGGCTAGCAGAGCGCGATGTGACCGCGGACCTTGCCACATGGACGATCGCCTATTCGGCAAAGGCGGGTGATTTGCAATCGGCTCAGGCCAAAGTCGACGGCGACACAAAGGCTATCCGCAGCTTCTTCAATAGCCTCGGTTTTGATGCCGATGCCCTGCAGCCAACCGGCGCCAATGTCTCGCAATATAATGAAAACGGCATTCCCACCTATACGGTAAAGCAGCGCCTGTCGCTGCGTACCACCGACATCAAAAAGGCCGAAGCCGCCGTGAAGCGGCAGTTTGATCTCGTCAAAAGCGGTGTAGAGCTGGAGGAGGGATCCGGCATGGCCTATACCTTCACAAAACTGAATGATATCAAGCCGGAGATGATTGCCCAAGCCACAAAAGATGCCCGCAAATCAGCCGAGCAGTTCGCAAAGGACAGCGGCACCGGCGTCGGCAGAATCAAATCGGCAACCCAAGGCTATTTCGAAGTCACCGCCCGCGACGGCGACACCGCCGGCGGTTGGGGCGTGTCGGATTCGCCCTATAAAAAGGTCCGGGTTGTCACCACGGTCGAATATTACCTGGATTAGGCTTTGGACCAAGCGGCAGGAGCATTTAAATGCGTTTGTCGGCGTCTAAATGGTGCAGAAATCGGACCAAAATGCGCGCCGTCAGTCGAACGCCATCAACTGGCTGGGAAACGGCGCGACCAACGGCGCGGCATCATCCCATTCCGCCGTCAGCCAGATCTGGTAATCAGCCTCCTGCAGGATCACCGGCATCGCTTTGGGATGCAGCGGTGCGACCAGCGGGTTGGGCTCGCAGGTCAGGAAGGCGAACGTCTTTTTCCCCTCGGGCGGCGACACCCCTCCCGTCGTCGCCCCACCCGCCCAGCGCCAGATACCCGCGAAAGCTGCAACCGGACGGTCGGTGATCGTAAACCAATGCTCCGCCCGCCCCTGCCCCATTTTCGGTTCGGCAAAGCGGGTGAAGGGCACAAGGCAGCGTTGCTCGGGCTTTATCAGCATCGCGCGCCAAAAGGGGCTGGCAAGATTGCGGACATTGGTGACATGCTTCGTCACCGTCGTCTTCGGCCGCTTGCCCGGCAACGACAACGGCACGCCCCATGTCATCAGGTCGATCGCCCCATCCAGCGCACCATCCTGCCGCACCACCGCCGCTTCGCGCCGGGGCCAGATTTCTTCCTCCAGCTCGATAGGGGCGGGCGGAACATGATCGGTCAGGCTCCACGAAATATATTCGCGCCACGTTTGCAACAGCGCCTGTGCGTCGGGGTTATTTGCATAATGGTTACACATTATGTGCAGATTAGGGTCAGCACCTGCTAAAGCAACCATAGCAAACGAGCCTTGATATGAATTTTGTCCCATTTCTGACGCCGACCAATCTGGCTACCGCATATATTGCCGTCAATTTTTGTGCCTTTGCCGCCTTTGGTATCGACAAGATGAAAGCCGAGGCGGGCAAGTGGCGCATTGCTGAATCCACGCTGCTCATGCTCGCATTTTTGGGTGGGTCACCCGGGGCCTATGCCGGCCGTTCGCTATTTCGGCACAAGACACGCAAGCAGCCCTTTTCCAATATGCTGCACAGCATCGCCGCGTTTCAAGGCCTGTTGATTGCGGGGGGTAGCGGCTGGTTGCTGGCCGGATAGCCTTTGCCAGGCCCCCTTGTCATGACGGGCATTTGCTGAAAAAGGGATGGGCTGTTGCACATCATATCATCAGGATTCCCGATGCCCGAAACCGCATTCAAGATTTTCACCGTTGACCAATGGGCGCAATTTCAAGCCGACGGTATATTTTACGGCGCGCCGGTCGATCTGGCCGATGGCTATATCCATCTGTCCGCCGCCGACCAGCTTCAGGGCACGCTCGACAAACATTTTGCAGGGCAGACCGGACTCGTCATTGCCAAAGTGGATCTCTCGGTCCTGGGTAATCTGGTAAAATGGGAAGAATCACGCGGCGGTGCGCTGTTTCCACATATTTACGGGGCGCTGCCGGTGGACGCGGTGATTGACGAACCAGCATTTACGTCCTGAGCTTTACCGCATAGGGAGAGCTCATGGCCGATCTCTATCTCAAAGCCCTCGAATCTGAACGCCGCAGCCTCTGGGCGACCGCGCGGCTGAAAGGATTGCCCAAAGATTCCCCGGAACGCCTCCGGATTGCGGCGCTTGACGCCGATATTGCGGCCCACAAGGCAAAACAAAAGGGATAAGGGCAGTTACCGCCTAAAGCTGCTTTTCGTAAATCCGGTAAACTTTATTGACGGTGCCACCCACAGCCTCCCCCACCGAACGCATGGGGCCGTTGCTGGCAAGTACCCACCCAAAGTCGCCGCGAACGGCACCGAATTTGGAAACTGAATCGCGACGGATATATTCAACCAGCATGAATGCCAACTGGCTCGCCATCCGCGTGGACTGCAGCTTTTTGACGACACCCATCAGCGGTACACGCATTGTACGCACTTTTGGCTTGCGTAACCACCATAGCAATTTTGCCCAATTAAAGGGCCATAAACTGCCCCCAAAATCCTTCAGCTTTTCATTTAGATCTGGAATCGTCATCATGAACGCGACCGGCTCTCCGTCAACTTCTGCGACGCGGATGAGATCTTCAAAAACGATCGGTTTCAGTTTTTTGCCGGCATAGGCGATTTCGGAATCGGTAAATGGCACAAAGCCCCAATTGTCGCTCCAGGCATCATTTAGGATGCTGAGCAGAAGCGCGGCTTCTTCGTCGAATCTGCTTTTGTCAACGCGCCTTATCCGGATCTTGTCCGACCGTTCGCCCATGGCGACGATCCGGCTCGACAATTCAGGAAGACCCTTATCGATCGGCAGGTCGTATGTCAGCAGATCCTGCACTCCGACATATCCGGCAGCCAACACCCAATCGGCGTAGGCTGGGTGGTTATAGCCCATCATGACCACAGGTGACTCGTCAAATCCTTCGACAAGCAAACCCGGTTCGTCCCACATCGCAAGGCTGATTGGTCCCAAGGACCGCGTCATGCCCTTTGCGCGCAAGGCGGCCTCCGCCCTTTCAATCAGCAAGGCGGCGACATCACCATTTTCGGCCTCGAACAAGCCCCAATTGCCACAGCCTAGGCCCATTCCCTGTTCAGCGGGTTGCTGCAATGCCAGATGATCGATGTGCGCTGAGATACGTCCCACAATCTGGCCACCGCGTTCGGCCAGAAAAAACTCTGCCTCGCCATGTTCGAACCAAGGGTTTTTCCCCGGCGTAATCAGGCCGTAAACCTCGTCCTTTAAAGGCGGCACCCAATGGGGATTGTCGGCATATAAGCGGTAAGGAAGGTCCACAAAGGCTTTCATGTCAGCCTTTGTCAGCACGGGTCGGATGATAATTTCTGTCATAACCATTTTTTGAGTCCGCCTCTGCCAACTGTCAATATACTTAGGATAACTGACCCTAAATACGAATCCGTTTTCGGAACGAACCCAGCGCGGCCTTGTCCGATTCATCCAATCCATAACGCAGTCCAAGCCATAGCGAAGGCCAAAATGATGCGAAAAGCGTCAACGCACGGACGCGGGCGCCAAATGGCATTAAAACCTCGCCGGCAGCCCACAGAAAAATGATGATCGCGGTGCCCGCCGCAAGGGCGCGGAAAAACCCTGCGCCAAATGGGCTGAGCCCGTCGCTGATTTGCAATTCCACCACCGCGGCCCATGCAGTGGCGACCACCGCGAAAGAAACGGAAATTGCCATGCCCAATGCGCCATAAGCAGGTACGAGGAAAAGGGCGAGCAGCAGCCACAGAGCAAGGCCGATGATTGAGTTCAGCAATGGGAGCCCGCGGTGGCCGACCATTTCCACAATTGGCGTTGCCGGACCTATTACGGCCTCGCCGGCCCTAGCCGCCAACAGGATAACCAACACCGGAAGCGCAGCCGCAGTCCCGGGCGCAAAAGCGGTCAACATATCCGATGCGATCAGTATCATGAAACCCGTCAATGGCACCGCAAGTAGCAGCGACATATGCGTCGAAAATCGATACATTGGTAGCAACGCACCACGATCAACCGACGCCTGAGCCGATGCAAGGGGCGACAGGACATAGAGGAATGATTGCCGGACGATCAGGGGAATCGATGCGATTTTTCGCGCTATGCCATATAATCCGGCTGCTGCAGCGCCCGCCGTACCTGGAACCATCAGATTAAGCAAAATCGGCGGCAGGTCATTATATGCCCGCCGTGCAATTGCAGGGGGCAGCATTGCGGCGCCGCCTTTCAACACCGCAGCACGGACCGTTAATGTCATCGGCGCCCGGATCAGCATTCGCATGTTATAATAGCGACCCAGCAATTGGGCCGACATTATTGCGGTAACCGCCAGTGACAGCATATGCCCCAGCAGCAAACCCAACAAATCAAATCCGGCAAAGAAGAAACCTCCCGCGAATAACAGGCGCGCAACCTGTTCCCAGAAAATACGTAGCCGAATTTCCGGACCAAATGCACGCTTTGCGCGGGCCGCCGCTGTCGCAATTTCGACGAAAATCCATAACGGAAGACTCCATGCGAAGAGCGCGATGGCACGCGGCATCTGCGCCACATCTTCCGGTGCGGTCGCCAAAAACCCGGCCAGCCACTCTGCCGACAAGGACATCGCCAATGCTGCCAAAACGCCAAGGCCGGTGCCCGTTACCAGTGCGAATTTGACTGCCGCATGTTGGCTAGGCCGATCCGCTTCTGCTGGAACAACACGTTGCAGCGCCTGTCCCATCGCCAGATCCAGGATATTCGCCAATATATTGATCGCAGCCCACAGGACCACATAAATGCCATAGCCGGACAAGCCGAACATCCAGGTATAGGCAGGCTGCGCGACAACCTCGATAAGTGCCCCCAGCCGCGACAGGGCGGCCAGCCCGGCGCCCTTGGCGACCTCTGTATTACTCACGGCGGGCGCTGGCGGAACCAGCGCGTCTTCGATAGGCCCGCTCACTTCGAAATGCTCATTCTTCGGTTCGGACCAGCACGGTTTCACCAATCAGAAAGAAAAGCAAAAACGGACCCCAAGCGGCAATTATCGGCGGGTAGGCACCCAAATTGCCCATTGCGAGTGCAAAATTATCTGCCACAAAATACGCAAAACCCAGCGCCATGCCGATAACCACACGCAGGAAAAGCGCACCTGAACGCGCCAATCCGAAGGCGGCAACCGCCGCAAGCAAAGGCATCAGCAGCGTTGACAGCGGCCCTGATAATTTGTGCCATAAAATGCCTTCAAGACTGTCCGTGCGCCGACCTGCAGCCTTCAGATCACTGATCGCATTCATCAAAGGGAAAAAACCGAGACTATCGCCGTCCACTTTTACATAATTGAATCGATCCGGTTTGATATCGCTGCCAACGTCGAGCGTATCGAACTTTTCTTCTTCGGTTGTGGCAACATTAAAACTTGTTACATCTTCAAGTTTCCAAGCCTTGCCCGTGAAACGGGCTTCGCGCGCGCGGACGACCTGACGAAGGCTCCCATTGGTGCGAAGATAAAGGCTGACATCCCCCAGCACCGTCTGATCGCCTGCGCCGGTAACGGTTCCGGCATTTATCAAATCCGGACCTTCGCGGACCCAGACATTGGTTTTGATACCGGTATCCAATGGCACAGGACCATAATCTTCGGCCTGCCATATTTTCAGGCGGGCGGTATTGGGTGCCACCACAATATCATTGAAAGCAAATGATATCCCGGCCACCGCAAGACTGGCGACAAACATGGGGGCGAGTATCTGGTGGGCCGACAATCCCGCCGCTTTCATGGCGACTACTTCGCTATTCTGGCTAAGGGCTGCAAATGCGATAAGCGTCCCGAGCAGAACGGAAAATGGTAAAAAACGTGCAATAATCTGCGGTGCGCGCATCATGACATAGCGCATGACATCGCCTTGATCATTGCCCGGAACAGAGAGTATCTTGCCACTCTCCCCCAAAAGATCGAGCGTCATCAAGATGAGGACCAGCATGGCCAGAACCGCAAAGGTTCGGACCACGAACAGCTTCGCCATATAGATTGTGATGTTACGGGACGGAAAGAAATGCATTATTTAGTCCCCGGATTCTGGCATGCCGATGGTTGCCAGGCGTGATTTTCGACCGAAATCGAATGCTTTGCGAATGGATTTGCCGATCCGGTCTGCAAAAACCTCCAGCGCACCGATCGGTTGACCGCCGGGGACATGGGCAATCACATGATACATCCACAAGATCAGCGCAGCAAAAAATGCAAATGGCACCCATAGGGCAATGAACGGATCCACGACACCCATGCCGCCCACGCCTTCTGCATATTCGTTAATTTTGTGGTAGGTCACAACCATGATGATCGACAGAAAAACGCCAAGTGCCGATGTCGACCGCTTGGGTGGAATCGCCAAAGCTACCGCTAGAAAAGGCAGCAACAGCATCATCGCCACTTCAACCAAGCGGAAATGGAAATTTGCCCAAGCCTTGTTGCGTTCACCGACAGGCTTGCTCGCATCCCCACCGATATTCATCAATTCGGTGATGATGTATTCACGATCCTTGCCGCCGCGCGCACGGAAACTCTCGATCTTTGGCAATGGTATCGGCACATCGTGACTACTGAAACTCAATACGCGGGGCGTTTTATAATTGGGAGCATCATGGACAAGCGTACCTTTTTCCAAACGCAACAAAATTGTGTCCGGATCATCAGTCCTGAGAAACTGGCCTTTTTCCGCAGAAACCGCAATTGACTGCCCATTTTTGCTTTTGGCGTACACAAACATTCCGGTTAGCCGGTTGCCATTATCGCGGCTTTCTTCGATCCGCATGGTCAAATTTTCGCCAACATTGTTAAATTCGCCGACCCTGACCTTCGCGCCAAAAGCACCGGACCTTAATTCAAAGCGCAACTCTTCATACAAGTAGCGCGCGCTTGGCTGGATGAAACCGACAATGGCAAAATTCAATGCTGCCAGGGCAATGGCGAGCATGAAAGGGACACGCAAAAGGCGGAAATAGCTCATCCCCACGGCACGAAATATGTCGAGTTCAGAAGAGGTTGCAAGCTTTCGGAACGCCAGCAAAATGCCCAGCAAAAGCCCGATTGGAATTCCCAAAGAGAGATATTCGGGAATGAGATTGGCCAGCATGCGCCATACAACACTGACCGGACCACCTTCTGCCGCGACGAAGTCAAACAGGCTCAGCATTTTTTCGAGAAGCAATAATGACGCCGCAATCGCCAGTGTGGCAAGCAGAGGCAACATTACAAGCCGGAAGACATAGCGGTCAGTGGCGGTGATAAATTTCAACTTATGGTCGCCCTATTACCCTAATTTGGCCGCAAACTCACCCGATAGACCGTAACAGGTTCAGGGGCAATATAGATGGCGTTTTGTCAACAAAAACGCCGGGAATACTGTTCCAGGAGTTCTATGATGAATAAGTTTGTTGCTATTTTTACAATCTCTACCTTCATTTTTGGGGCGGGAACCGCGGTTGCCGGTCAAGAAATCAACAACGACATGTCACGGTGCACGGCCGGCAATGGCCCCGCTATTTTGATAAATGTACGCGGGGTGAAAGAATCTGCGGGCAAAGTGCGTGTCCAGTCCTACCCGGCAACCAACAGTGCATGGTTGGCTAAAGGTCGTTGGCTGCATCGTATCGAAAGCCGAGCAAATGCGGGTAACATGACCTTCTGCGTGCCGGTTCCGGCAGAGGGTCGTTACGGTATAGCCGTGCGCCATGATCGAAACGGCAATGGGCAAACCGATATCAGCAAAGATGGCGGCGGTTTTTCAAACAACCCCAGCATCAGCATTTTGAACCTTGGCAAGCCTTCGTTCAGCAAGGTCGCCTTCCAAGCCGGGCCGGGCGTAACCAAGATCACTATCAACCTGAAATATTTGTAACGGAAATTATTTGGCACTTGTCGCACTTCTTTCGAATCCCAATTCCACCGGCAACAAATCGCTGTTGCCGGCAATCCGAAGCTATTGCGCCCGGAATCCCGATATATTCCATTATGAAGTCGAAGAAATTGGGCAAATTGCCAAAGCGTTAGAGATGATCGCACGGGTGAAACCCAAAGTATTGGTGGTCAATGGCGGGGATGGCACGGTCCAGTCCGCTTTAACCGAATTATACCATGGCGGCCATTTCGAAGGCACGCCTCCGCCGGTCGCAGTCCTGCCCAATGGCAAAACTAACCTCATCGCGCTGGATCTTGGTACAGAGGGGGATCCGCTAATTGCGTTAAGCCGTATTGTCGAAGTCGCCAAAGGGGACTTGACCGACCATATAGTCGTGCGTGAACTTATTGCCTTAAGCGATGGCAGCGAAGGTGCGCGACCTGTGCTCGGCATGTTCCTTGGTGGTGCCGGTCTGGCCGAAACCATTCTCTATTGCCGGAATAAAATTTATCCTCTCGGCTTGCCAAATGGCTTGAGCCACTTTCTTGCGGCCATAGCGGTTTTTCTCTCGACTATTTTCAGGCTGAAGGCCGATTTTCTTCCAGCCCGGGCCAATCCAATCAGTGTATCTTTCATCCGGCAGGGCGAATTGCAGGGCATATTTTCAGTCCTGATTGTTACGACTCTCGACAAATTGCTACTCGGCGCGCAAGCCGGCGGGGCGCGCAAAGGCTTGATGAAGTTTCTCGCGGTCGATCAAAGGCCTTGGTCAATGCTGAAAATGATTGTCGCATCACTGGGCGGGAAATTGGGGCAGCGTAAAATGACGGGCGTCCATTTTCAAGAAGGTGATACCATCCGTATCGATAGCGACGACAGCAGCGTTGTTCTGGACGGCGAAGTATTCGAAGCCAGCCGGGGAAGCCCGATTGTGCTAAGGTCTACGCCGCCTGTGCCATTCTTGAAACTCGCAGCCTGATCTTCCCGCTTAACAAGCATAGGTGAAAGTCGCTAAGGTGGTATCTGTGCCTTCGCTGTTACAACTTGTCGCTGAGGAACTGGCGGTTCCCGCCCTGCCGCAGGTGCAGGCTTTTGCGCGCTATATTGCAGGCCAATATCCGGATGCGGCGCGCGGCGTGCTCTTTTACGGATCCTGCCTTCGGTCCGAACGGCTGGAAGGCCAGATGCTTGATTTTTACGTGATCGTGTCGGACTATGACGCCGCGTACAGCCGGAAATGGATGGCCACGTGGAACCGGCGGTTGCCACCCAATGTCTTTCCGTTCCAGCATGAAGGTCTGATGGCCAAGGTTGCGATATTGAGCTTGGAAGATTTTCACGATTTGAACCGCCCTTCGGCGTCGGCTGTTTCGGTCTGGGCGCGCTTTGCCCAGCCATCACGGCTTTTATGGGTGGCCGATGATCATAGCCGGGCCCTGATTTGCACGGCAGTTTCAGGCGCTGCGCCGACCTTGCTCAACGCTGCATTGGCATTTACCGAACGCGAGGTCGACGTGCTCGATCTTTGGCAGACCGGGTTTCAAATGACCTATGACGCAGAATTGCGCGCAGAGCGGAAGGACCGGCCTTCGTCAGTGATTGAATTCGATCCCAACCGCTATGTGCGTTTGGGTCTGGCTGCGCTTCGGCATACCCCTATTGCCAATGCGTATCGCGGCGACAAGATCCATATTTTGCCTGACCCACAAGGCAGGATCGTGCAGGAGAGAGAACGTTGGCCCGCCTTACGCCGAAACGGCAAGCTATTGACTATTGCCCGCCTCGCCAAGGCAGCCTTTACCTACGCGGACGGCATTGATTATCTGGCATGGAAAATTAACCGCCACGCCGGAACCAAGATTGAAATCAAGCCGTGGCAGCGACGCTGGCCCCTTGTCGCGGCGCTGTTTCTGGTACCCAAATTATGGGCGAAGGGCGCAGTCCGTTAAGGCTTTGCAGTCCTGTCTGCAAAAAGTAGCGCCAAAGCAAAACTTGCCGCCAGCGCGGACGGCAGCCACAGACTTGCAATTCCGAATGCGTTGAACAATGCAGCTCCGATTGCCGCGCCGCTAACGAGACCAAGCCATAAAATCAGATAAGGCACCCACACCAGACGCTCCCCACCGCTGATAAGCGTCGCCATACCCTGGCCAATCTTCACCAGCGCACCGGTCATATAGGTCAGCCCAAATGACACCGAACCGTCGCGTTCAAAGAGTGTGTTTTCCGCGCCCATGCAAAATGCCGCCAGACACAGGCCCAGCAGCGGCACATCACGGGCAACTAATAATGGGGCAAGGAATAGCAATGCGGACATGACCGCCAGAATGAGCGCCTGACGCTTTGCGGCCGAGATTATTCCTTTTCGGCCGATCAACGAACCGCCGGTGACACCCAGCACAAAGCTTATCAGTAAGGAAGCAACCATGCCCACATAAGGCGCGCCGGAAGCGATGCCAACACTTAATCGGGTCGAATTACCGCTCATGAAAGAGAGGAAAAACCCGCCGCTGGACAGAAATCCGATTGCATCTACCATTCCGGCCATCGCGGCAAAACCAATCGCCAGCAGGCGCGCGTTCCGGTCGAGCCTGGTCACAACCGGACGATCAGATGATCCCCACGGCTTTTCCTGCCCGTTCGAAACGGTCAAGAATATCCGCAACCTGATCGCTCGTATGCTCGGCACAGAGTGAACACCGCAATAGGGTCATGCCCGCAGGAGTTGCAGGTGGGCGCGCCAGGTTCACGTAAAGGCCATTTTCCAGCAATGCCTGCCACATCGCCGCGCCTCTTTCGAGATCTGGCATGATAACAGCGATAATCGCGCTTTGTGCCTCGGGCGTACCCAGCTGGAATCCCAGATCGCGCAAGCCTTTGTGCAATGTCTTCGAATTCTCCCAAAGATGCGCCCGCTTGTTGCTGTTGTGCATCAATTTGCGAATACTCGTGGCCGAGCAAGCGACCACGGCGGGGGGCAGCGACGCCGTAAATACATAAGGACGGCACACCAGCCGCATGATTTCAAATTTGGGATGGTTGGAAACGCAGAAACCGCCCACGGTGCCGACGCTTTTACTGAAGGTTCCGATGACAAAATCGACATCATCGAGTACGCCCTGTTCCTCGGCAACCCCGCGGCCGTTTTCGCCGATAAAGCCCATCGAATGCGCCTCATCCACCAGCACCATGGCGCCCGCTTCTTTGGAAATGCGGATCATCTCCTTCAGCGGCGCAACATCGCCAAGCATCGAATAAACACCTTCAAGCACGACCAGTTTACCGGCGTCAGCAGGCAATCGTTTCAGACGTTTCTCCAATGCCTCCACGTCATTATGGCGAAATGCCACAATCTCGGCATCACCCATTTTGCACCCATCATAGATGGAGGCGTGGCTGTCGATATCGAGGATAATATAATCACCCTTGCCCGCAATCGTGCTGATAATCCCCAAATTGGCCTGATAGCCGGTAGAGAATACCATCGCATGTTTCATGTCGTAAAATTCACGAAGCGCGTCTTCGCATTCTTTATGGCCTTGAAACGTGCCGTTCAGAACGCGGCTGCCCGTCGTACCAGCGCCAAATTCGTCTAGTGCCTGTTTACCCGCCGCAATGACATCATCATCAAATGTCATGCCCATATAATTATAGGTGCCAAGCAAGATGGTTTCTTTGCCATTGCAGACCGCAACGGTTGGTGATTTCACTTCTTCCATCACAAGGCTGAACGGGTCTTTCACGCCCGTGGCGAGCAAGCCTTCACGTTGGGCGATCAGGGCGTCGAATTTGGAAAACAGGTCGTTCATGGGGTCAATCCGTCAGCTTCTTCACCGCGTCGACAAGATGGCCGACATTTTCAATTTCTGCCTGCAAATTCATGCTTATGACGATATCGAAATCATCCTCGACTTCGGCAACAAAATCCATCACGGTCAGGCTGTCCCATTCAAGATCACCCGCAAAAGTCGTTACTTCGGATATTTCAACACCCTTTTTATTGAAGGGCGCGATCAGGCCCTTCAGCCGATCAAACATTTCGCTACGGTCGGTCATATCACATCCTTTTGTTTTGCCGGGCTATGGCAAGCGATTAAGGCGGCAAGAGGGCAATTTATAGCCAGCCATGCGCCTTGTACCAGCGCACCGTCTCTTTCAATCCTTGTCGCGTTGCAATCTGTGGTGCCCATAAAGCAGTGGGAGGGATGGCGCGTCTGTCGATCGTCCAGTCCGGATGCGACAGATAGCTCACTCTGTCCGGTGTCAACTTGGCTTTATTCCCGCGAAAAAAGCGGTCGGCGTACGCAGCGAGTTTGAGCAACAGCCGCGGTGCATGCAGCGTCGTTACCCGCCGTCCGACGGCCCAGCCAATCGCCCGCGCAAAGGCTTCATGACTCCAGCCCCGCTCGAACCCGTCATCCACCTCGAATATCTGGGTCGTGGCGTCATCGAGGGAAGGCAGCAACGCGACCAGCAGACGCGCCAGATCATCAACATGGATGATCGACACACGCCCGCGCGGTGGCAAAAGAGCCCATCCCTTTTTCGCGAGGCGGAACATGTCGAACATTTCGGTATCGCCCGGTCCAAATATGCCCGGTGGGCGGACAATGGTCCAATCCAGCATACTGGTGCCGACAATTTTCTCTGCGCGATATTTACTTGCCCCATATAGTGACAATTGTGGCTGCTTGGCCGCCAACGACGACACATGCACAAAACGCTTTATTCCGCAGTCTTTGGCCGCAGCAATTATCGATGCCGTACCCGTGACATTTCCAGCTTCAAAACCTGCGGCATCAGGTGCGTTTACGACCCCGGCAATATGCAGCACAGCATCAGCGCCCGCACATAATTTTTGAAGGCTTTGTGCATCATCCAAAGCGCCTGGAACCCATATCACGCCGGACTTTTTAGGTTGGTCACGCCGGGTAAGAGCGCGCACTTTCCATCCGGCTTCGACCAGTCGGTCCAGCGTCACGCGCCCGACAAATCCCGTCGCTCCGGTAACCGCAACGATGTTTCCCGCACCATGTTTCAAAGCAGCACCAGTTGATCGCGATGGACCAGGACCGAACGGGGGACGGTGCCTAAAATCGCCTCAAGTTCCGCCGAACGATGGCCGCAAATGCGGGCGGCATCTGAGGCATCATATTCGGAAAGGCCGCGCGCAAAGGCAATCCCGTCATCCGCGGTGATGTCAATGACATCACCGCGTTTGAACTCCCCTTCCACGCGGGTTGCGCCGGCCGGAAGCAGGCTGTTTCCCGTGTGCAGCGCCCGGATTGCGCCCTCATCCACATAAATGCGCCCTTTTACGGTAAGCCGTCCGCCCAGCCACGTCTTGCGTGCCGATCCGCCCATCCGGGGCGCAAAATATGTCGCGCGCCCACCATTTGCGAGCGCCGCAAGCGGATGGTCGGTCAAACCCGATGTGATCGCAAGACCTATGCCCGCACGCGTGGCAATATCAGCGGCATCCAATTTGGAGGCCATCCCGCCCGACCCCATGCCTGACGACGAACCCTGCGCTACCATGATGCGGATGCGACCATCGATCTTATCAACCTGAGGTAACAGAACGGCGCCGGGCAAATGCGGTGCGCGGTCATAAAGACCATCGACGTCGGACAGAAGAATAACACCAGAGGCCCCGGCGGCCTGCGCCACGCGCGCAGCGAGCCGGTCATTGTCGCCAAAACGGATTTCCTCTGTGGCGACACTGTCATTTTCGTTGATGACGGGAATGGCATCAGCGCCAATCAACCGGTCCAAAGTCGCCGCGATATTCAAATAGCGCCGCCGCTCCTCAAGATCGTCCAACGTCACCAGCATTTGCGCCGCAACAAGATTGCGCGCGCCGAGCAGATCGGCCCAGATTCCGGACAACAGAATTTGTCCAACCGACGCCGAAGCCTGTGCGTCGGCAAGGCTTGCCCTTCCGCCTTTGTCAAATCCCAACCGGCGCGCACCCAGCGCAATGGCACCGGACGTCACGATGATGATCTTTTGCCCTGACCGATGGCGAACGCTGATATCGGCAACCAATGTTTCCAGCCATTCACGGCGCACACCGCCATCAGGTTTCACCAACAGGGACGACCCGACCTTGACCACCAGCAGCGGGCACGCGCTTTTCGAAAAGGCGACGGGGTTCAAATCGGCGACCATGTCCCATCCTCGGCTATGCCGTCGGCTTTTGCGCCTTCAAGGCCGCTTTTCGCGGGCAAAGCCTCAAGAATGCGATCCAGCACGAGATCGACACCCTGTCCCGTGGCACCGGAAATTGCGACAACATCAATTGCCCCTGCTTCCTGCAATTGGGCCGAAATATCGGCCATCAATTCAGGATCGAGCAAATCACCCTTGTTGAGCGCCACGATCTGCGGCTTTTCATTCAGGCCTGCGCCATATTCGCCCAATTCTTCGCACACAATATGCCATGCTTCGACAGGATCATCCTGCGTCGCGTCGATCAAGTGAATCAATATCTGACAGCGTTCAATATGCCCCAGAAAACGGTCGCCAATGCCCACGCCATCCGCAGCACCGGCGATCAGACCTGGAATGTCAGCCAGCACAAATTCACGGCTTTTATGCTCGACAACACCCAATTGGGGACGCGTCGTGGTAAATGGATAGGCGCCGACCTTTGCTTTGGTATTCGACACCTGATTGATGAAGGTCGATTTGCCCGCATTGGGCATTCCGACCAATCCCGCATCGGCCAGCAGTTTAAGCCGCAACCAGACATACATTTCTTCGCCCGGCCAACCCGGACCATGTTGCCGCGGGGCGCGGTTTGTCGAGCTTTTATACGATGCGTTGCCGCGCCCGCCGTCACCACCGCGCAAGAAGACAACGCGCTGCCCAACTTCGGTTAGATCAAGAAGAAGGCTACGTTCCTCGTCATCCGCCAAAACCTGTGTCCCCACGGGTAGCTGAATGACCAGATCATCGCCATAGGCGCCATGCCGGTCACGACCCATACCCTGAATGCCGCGCATGGCCTTGAAATGCTGGGCATAGCGAAAATCGATCAAGGTGTTCAGACCAGCAACCGCTTCAAAGATGATATCCCCGCCCTTGCCGCCATTACCGCCATCGGGACCGCCATATTGGACATATTTTTCGCGGCGGAAACTGACAGCCCCAGGCCCGCCTGCGCCCGAGCGAATAAAAATTTTGGCTTGATCGAGAAAATGCATGGGGTCGCCTTTAGGGGAGGATGGCGGCTTTGGCCAGTGGCGCGCGATTTGGTCGCACATAGCCGCGAAATGGGGACCGCGAAATGGGGCGGTGGCGGTATCCAATTCACCAGTCCCGACCGGTTACCGCGGAAAACTGGTGGAGCCTAGGGGAGTGGGCCAATGGGAGATTAAATTACTGTAATATATTGCTATTTTATTAGTGACTGTAGCGCACGTAATAGACGGATGTAACAGGAAAGCAAGTTCATTGAGTTCACTCGTCACCTACTTGGTTATTTTTGGGCATATATGTCTTTTGCAAACCTACTGGCTGGCAGGTAAAGTGATTGTCACCTTGTAGGTTACAGGAATGGTGCCAAGGGCGATGGCACATAATACCAAGGTAACAGCCCACCATCTTCTGCCTTGCTTCCAATGGTAGATGGCTCGGACAACCACGATGATAAATGTAGCTAAGATGATTAGCGCCCAGATTTGGCTCACGCCGTCTTCTCCACCGGCTTAATGATAATGTCGCGCTTGGAAACCACAACCCACGGCCCAACAACCACTAAACCAACTGCCATCCCGAATAAGGCGCGTTCATACCACGGCCAGTCTTTGATTAGCTCCCACATTTTTCTACGCCAGTTTTAGTCGAGCAATTGTATTGCGGTTATGGTTTACGAGGTTGCTTAGCGGTCATTGCGTTTGGGCGCGATTTTTGTTCAGCAACTTGAACTGGCGTAATTATATCGGTCTGTGCTTCCAAAGCATTTGCAATCCGAGGCCATGCGCGCCAAGCGTCCATCATCAAGTTGTCTCGTGCTACAAAGCCACCAGCAGCATACGCGCTGGTTTGAATGTCTGTTTCGGACAAATCATACCCAAGGCACTTCATTATCTCAAAAATCAGTTTGGTCTGATTGGTATATATCTTTGTCTCATGTGAAGCGGCATTCTCAGCCGACGGCTGAAACATAATCGTTTCGATATAGGTTTTCCAAGCCGCCATGACCTTGCGATTGCGATTGAAATCTATCGGTATCATATTGATTGCTGTTGAATACGCCGGGTCGCTGGGCATGTGACGGGTGCTGACTAGCATTCTCATCGTCTGAGTTTGCTGCTCTTTTGTCCTACGCCTTGTTTCACTGGTTAGCTGAATAGCTACCGCCGCAAGCGGACCAATTAAGATGGCGGCGATGGTTATAAGCTCATAAAGCTGCATTCCCATATATAGCTTTTCGCCCGCCATATTTTTCTCCCATCATCCCCGGAAATTCTTAAACTGATAGCGTCTGTCCTGCCAAACAAGATCAGGTCAACAACGGCTACCATGAAACTGAAAGGCCCCGAGGGCAAGGAGTTCAATAAACTCTCAAAAGCAAAAATCGCCATAGAAATGCGAGGGGGCAACTCCGATCAAACGTAAGGCCATATCTCCCCCATAGGGGATGCCCTGCCCCGCACCGGATTACATAGGCTCATAACTTATAAGCTACGGGCTAGGCTCACAACATATCTTGACAGCTTCAAAGAGCTAGCTTATGAGCCAGCTTATCAGTAACCCTAACTTGTGAGCCATCCCATGACAAAGCACCGCATAGCGTACTACCGCGTATCCACCGGGGACCAATCAATTGACGCCCAACGAGCAGCTATGGGCGGAGGCTTCGATACTGAATACAGTGACGAGGGGATAAGCGGGGCAACGCTGGCTGCGGAACGACCGGGCTTTGCCAAGCTAATAGCCAGTGTCCGCAAAGGGGATACAGTATGCGTCTATGCCGTTGACCGCTTAGGACGTGATGCACTTGACGTACAAAGCACAGTGAAGCGCCTAATTGATGGCGGGGTGATTGTGGACATTCACGGCCTAGGCCAGATCACAGGGGACATAGGCAAGCTAATCCTAGCCGTGCTGGCACAGGTTGCTGAAATGGAACGCAACAGGATAACGGAACGGTGCAACAATGGCAGGAAGGCAGCCCGAGAGGCATTGGCGGCAACGGGCAAGACACACAAGGGCAAGCATGGGCTTGGGAGGCAGCCGCTCTATCTTCAGAAAGACAGCAAGGTTAAAGGTAAGGATGACATAGCTGCGTGGCGTAAGGCGCAGGGTGCCAGCATATCGGCAACAGCCCAGCACTTCGGCATCTCACCAGCCAGCGTTAAGAGGTATTGTGCCGGGGCATTAGGGTGAACTAGGCGGACTGCACACTGAACGAACGTCCGCTTTTATCGAACCAGAAATCTATCGGTAATGTCTGGAATGTTGTGGAAAACGGACATCGAGTGATGTATCACCGCAAGGTGGCCGAGCAGCAACTTTCATACCTTATCGTGGGTTTGCTGGCGTTATACGGCTGCGCGGACAAGGTCACACCGCCAACACCTCCATTGCTTCAGAACGTCAGTGCGGCGGGAGGATGGTGGAACGCCGGCTGTCCACCACGAGACGCGACAGAAGCAGAATTTTTCGAACCATCGCAAGAAGCGTTGTCGCCCGAGCTCATGGAGCGGCTGTCGCGCGAGTTTCCGGTGGGTAGCGACGCAAGCCGACTGGAGCGCAATCTTAAAGAACAGGGCTTTAGTTTTAGCCTTCCTTGCGACGGTCTATCAGCCATCCACCTTGGCGAATTTAGTCAGAATGGCGGCGGCTTTAACGGCCCTTATCCAATCTTCGCCCAGATCGTGTGGGAGCAGGATGACGCGGGGAAAATACTTTGGACTAAAGCGACTGTGTCTTTCACAGGTCCGTGAGCATAATGTCCGCAATGTTGTCGTGTCCGGAACGGCAGCTTTTGTTGTATATTGTCGGAAAGCTGCCCTAAAAATGCCGAAAAGCCCGTGTCACTTTCGCCGCTAGGAGTTTCTGCGGCCTTGAAGGGGTTGCTTGCAATACCCGATCCGGACGCCACAAAGTTAAAGGCCAAGGGAAAAAAGAAGGAAATAATGAAATGATTTTGCGTTACGCGCTCGGCTTGCTTGTGGTTTTGTCATTGCTCACACCGTTGGTGATGCTTCCTGAAAACGGCGACAGGCTTATGGAATTTTATATGACACTGCCAGCGGTCGTCCTTGCGACAGTTGCTGCGACAGGCTCAGCTTTTTTTATCCCGAAAGATAAGAGGAACCAACCTAAGATGTATTTATTGCCCACGCTGATGGCCGTCGTAATTCTTGCGCTTATTGGATGGGCGTCAGTTTCAATGACATAAGTTGGTCCAAACAACTATATTATCGCTGAAAATCGCGCCAGCAACCGACCTTTAATACACTTACGACTGCAAGGTTGGTCACCGAGTGCGGTGCAAGGTGCCCTATTTTGTGCCGATGAACAAATGGCAGATAACGATTGCTTCAGCCTGCCGCCTGTATGACCGGAATGTTGTGGAAAGCTGACATTAGTTCTTCATCGTGCGAGCGACGGCAGCTATTTGCTTTTTAGCGTCTGCCAAAGCAGCAGCGCTTATTAAGTTTGGCGGCTGATTGGTCCGTTCTGCGCATTCCACGCTAGTTATCGACTGCTTATACGCCACATCCTCCTTCGCAATCGCATAATGCGCGGCGTAAGACGTGCCCGCCAAAGTCTGCTCAAAACGATCGACCTCCCTTTTTGCGGGTGTGAGGAGTTCGTCATTCTTCTGTTCAATATGTAAGTCACACATAGGACTCACCATCTGCACTAAAAGGCTTACATGATAGCGAAACGCTGACTGGTCGTCCGATCCAGTCAATGGACTATCTGACCCGTTGCCTAAATCAGGGCGGAGGCTCCGCAATGTGCCCAACCCATTCCGCACAGTTTTTTTCGTCATATCAACATGCAATTTGGCGAATGTAAGATCGTCGTCATTCCAGCATCCCTTACCGGTCCGCTGACTGTATTGAAAATCCTGCAAGGCAATCGCTAGTTGGTTACCCGGCTCTGTTCCTTTCACTTGCCGCTCAAATTTGCTCACCGCTTCAAGTTCCGAACCAAGCAGTTCGTGTCTGCTAAAGCCAGATGGAGCGTCGCACGAAGGACTGAGCAGGTCAGTATAAATGTCGCGCGCCACGAAGCGGAACTCAGCACTGTTCGCGGGATCAACCTTTTCGATTGAACAACCCGAGCAAGCTAGGACCGACAGGAAGAAAAGGACGCGCATTAACGTCGTCGTAAGCGATGTTCCCAACGTCCGCAATGTTGTCGTTTGCTGACTGTCGGCTTTTGTCGGTATATGCACCCGTAGCTGTCATAGCAGCCGCACTCAACGACCGTCACACTCAAACCCTACGCGGAGGCAAATGGCACCCGACAAGTGTTAAGAACTTGTTGGATAGGATTTCAGGCGACGTACCCCAACCCCTCCTACCCGCGCACTCAACGACTGCTAACTAGGCCCAATGTGAGAGCGCACCGAGGCTTGATCGGATTGCCATTGTTTAAAGGTTGCGAGTTACATGCATTCTACTAGCTGTCATCAAACCTTTGGAGAATGCGGGACATTATGCACATTTTAAATATTGTTACAAATGACGAGCGCCCCGAAACAATCAGAAAACCTATCATTATTCCCGAACTTGAGTTAGATGATTTGAAGGCCCTTGTGGAAGCGCCCACGATAAAATCGCGTGACTTTTCCGCTGAAATTGCGTTGGCAGCAGCAGACGGGGCTATTTCAGAACAGAAGGCGCAATCGAGTGCGAAAGTTCAAGCTGCACAAACGCTTGCCAAGGACTTGTTCAAGACAGCTGCTGACAGCGTGAAGGAACAAACCGGGATGTCGATTGGCTACCTCGAACCGTGGGCATACGAGCCAAAACCCAAGGCAGCCTATAAATTGTGGAAGACAGTTGTAACGATGTACATAGATCAGCCCGACACTTTGGACATTGGGTCGACGGCTATGGCCCTAAAGCTAAACCAGAGGGACAACGGATATGTGGTCACCCGCGACATGTTCTATGACAAGCTCAATCGTTATGCGAAAAAAGACCTTGAGAGGCTTTTGAAGTTGTTGGGGGTAACTCTACAATTGCGCGGTCCAGTGACGATCCGATCCGTGCGTAAGGCACTGATAGAGCGGCGGGAGACTTCGGCTGGAGTGCCTATCGAGGAGTTTGCAGGTCGCTTCGTAATCCGTGGTAATGCTATTACCCTCAATGGTGTTGAGTACAAAATCCAGCTAGGAAAATCTGGCAAGCGTCGGATAAGACATCGCGGCGAGTGGCTCCCGCTAGACGTTCTTAAATCAATTTGTTTGGGAACTTAGATATGTGAGTGTTTTATTGTATATGTATATACATAAGCACAACGTACCTCCGTGTATCGTCTATGCAACACAGCTTTGCAGTAGCGCGTTGCCTTTTATATCACTCAGCGGCTTCCATTGTTGTCGTCGACGGCCTCCCCCAACCATGCACCATGGGGCGAAGTTTTTCATTTAGGAACATATCATCTCTCGCAAAGCTCTTGTAGTTGGACCTCAATCCGACCCACGATTTGCCCTCCACCAGCGCCAACCACGCGCCAACAAACTAGACACAAAGCAACGGGCCATTTGCCAGATCGACAATGCCTACTCAGAGGCGCTCAGGGCGCGTGTGAGGCACGCTGGCAGATTTTCGGCGTTCATGGACCGGGCAGCCTATTATATCGATCTGGAGGCTCCATGCCCCAAGTGCGGTGCATTTAAGCGCCGGACCCGTGATCGATCTTGTTACGTATGCCATCTCAACAGAGGCGGCTCTAACTTCGAACGGATGAAGGCTGGGATAGCTCCCATGGTCAATAGGAGCAAGGCTGGGCACCTAGACATCCTTGAACGTAAGAAGCGCGAGAAAGATGGGGAGTGTCTGGTCCGGAAGTTTGGGGAACTTACCGCGATACGTTGGCCAACCGGGCGGCTAGAGATTTACTTTCCAAATGGTGCCCATGAAGCCGACCTTAGCCTACTTCATCCAACCTTCATGCAACATGCATTGGATAATGTGCCCGAACTCACCGAGGCACTTGTTTGGGCGGGTTGGTACTAAAATCCTCGCTATAGTCGGCCTGTAAGGTTGTTGGTGGGCAGCAGAAGCTGCAAACGCATAATCTCGGACCCTCACTTAACGCCAAGCCTTCGGCAACTTGAGGCCGGGTATCTTGTACATGGCCATACCTTCAACAACCGGATGCATATAGAAACCCGACCCATAGTCATCTGCGACGCTATCACCGCTATGACCCATGATTTGTGTTTGGATACCTTCGACCACGCCGACTTGCCGGGCATATTGTTTGAATGTGTGACGGAAGGAATGGAACGTCATACGGCTATCAGTGACGCCGCATATCTCCCGTTTGTATTTGCCGAACCACTCGCCCCATTTAGAGGTGAGCGTGCCGAACTTGTTTGGTTTAAGTTCCGGGAACAACCGCAAGTGACCTTGCCGCCGCATTTCATCGCAGTATGCCAGAAAGCCTAGCCGCTTTAGTTCGGGATGGACCGGAACCTTGCGTATGCTATGTTCGTTCTTAACGGATTGCCCGGTTTCATCATCTTCTTTAATTGAAATGAAATCAGCCGTCCGGTCTTCACCGTCAAGATCGGAATAGGTCAATGCCATTATATCTGTAAGGTGAAGCTGGCCTAGTTCCTCTAATCTGGCTCCGGTAAACAAGGCTAGTAGCGGCAACCAATATGCCGCCTCTCCTCTGCCCTGTGTCGGCCTAGACCCGGTGGCATAAACAGGACTTTCAAAGATGGCCTTTAGGGCTTCTAGGCTAAATTCAGTCCGCTTGTTCTTAGCCGCGTTCCTATCAATCACCTTGATACCAGCCGCCGCATTCGTGGCAGCGTAATCATTATCAGCCGCCCATTGCAGCAAAGTTCGCAGACGGCTTAGCTTTACCTTGATATTGCCTAGGGTCTGCCCCTCACTGACAAGAGCATTCTTGAACGCCAGTACATCTGCACGAGTTATATCGGCAACGGCCTTCTTACCGACCCGCTCGTAAAACCAGCGCGCCACAGCCCTATGGGCTTCAACGCCCCTTAGTTTAACCGCCCGTTCGACAGCCCATCGGTGAATTATATCACCGTCTAGCATAATGCCGGGGGCAAACGCCGCTAGACTGGCTGGCACTATCGCCGCTGGCTGGGCTAGTAAATCCGGGTCATCCTGCCTTGATGCTGCCCGAATATCATGCCGGTAAATCCGCAGCCGTTCCATTGCTACCACGTGGTCATAATCCTTGGCAGCAAATAGGTCTTTGATCGCGGCTTCCTCTGGCGATAGTTCCTGCGTGGTAAGGGCCATCCGTTTTTCTAATGTACGGCGGTAGTCTTCCCGGCCCTCGTACCGCTCCTCTTGCTCGAAACGCTGGCGCTCCTCGTAATCTGTTTGTTCTATTTCAGCCGGGGTAACGGGACGCCCAGCAAGCGAGTTACTAGCCCCGCCAGCGGCCTGCCCGGACCCTTTGGCTAGGTGTAGTGCTTGCTCAATGAGGCCGTCTGTGTGCGTCCCAGCCAGTCGAGCGAGCCGCTTACCTTCGGCGAGGTCTTTGGTCCCGAGACTGTGCATCCATTGTTTCTTGTTATCGAAATAGGATTGCAGATTTACAGGGATGACGCGCCGGAAATAATAGACGGATTGGCGCTTGGTTAGGTGGGTACACATGGGCTGTCCTCGCTGCTACGGCTGTAACAGTCAACCGACAAAAACCCATTATATTTCAGTAACTCCCCGCAAATCTGCGGTTTGTATGACATTGGTGGAGCCTAGGGGAGTCGAACCCCTGACCTCTACACTGCCAGTGTAGCGCTCTACCAGCTGAGCTAAGGCCCCATCATGCCGCAATCAAGGCGGCTATTTGGTGAGGAGCGCCACTAGCGGGCGCTCCATCATATATCAAGCACGAAGTTCGACTTAAATATCGTCGGGTTCGTCTTCGCCGCTGGCCACGCCAAGATCATCATCACCGCCAAGATCGACGTCATTGTCAGGCGACACGTCACCATCAACCGCATCGACATCAATGTCGAGATCGTCGTCGGCCAAATCCGCGTCATCCTTTTTCTTTTCAACTTCTTCAAAGGGAAGCGGTTGTTTAGATTTCAGGACAGGTTCCGGCGTCCACTGGTTGCCACACTCAATGCACTCAACCGGTTCGTCCTTGGTGAGATCGTAAAAGCGAGTACCGCATTTCGGGCAAGTGCGCTTGGTTCCCCATTCAGCCTTAATCATGGCAGGCTCAAATCCTTTATAAAATAGCTTGAAACGGGCGATGCACGTCGGTGAATCGCCGTCAGTTGGCGCGGCCTTTGCCACAGCATGGCGATGCTGTCAAAAACTTCTCCCCTCTTGATAGCGGCTGAGGGGACAAGGTGCGTTGACTTCCTGAACCCGGGAAAGCAAAGCAGCGCCCTATGCACGAAGCCCATCCACGCCCCGCCACATTTTGCCATTCCGGCCCGTTGTGCGGAACCTTCAGGGTTCCCGGTGACAAGTCGATTTCGCACCGCGCCCTGATGCTGAGCGCGCTTGCGGTTGGCGAAAGCCGCATAACCGGCCTGCTGGAAGGCGAAGACGTCCTGTCGACTGCGGCCGCAATGCGGGCCATGGGGGCCACGATCCATCAAACCGGTGAGGGATGCTGGACCGTTTATGGTGTCGGTGTTGGCGGGCTCATGCAGCCTGCGGGCGCGCTCGACATGGGGAATAGTGGCACATCCACACGGTTGCTGATGGGTCTGGTGGCAAGCCACCGGCTGACCGCCACTTTCATTGGTGATGCAAGCCTGTCGAAGCGGCCTATGGGTCGGGTGATCGACCCGCTTAGTCTTATGGGCGCGGAATTCAATGCAAGCCCCGGCGGAACACTGCCTTTGATGGTTCATGGCCTTGTCCCTGCAATACCAATCCAGTACCGCCTTCCTGTCGCGTCGGCGCAAGTAAAAAGCGCCATTCTGCTCGCCGGGCTCAATACTCCGGGCATAACCGAGATCATTGAACCGGTTCCCACCCGCGACCATAGCGAACGGATGCTGCACGGTTTTGGGGCGGATCTGACCGTTGAAGTGGACGGCAACGGCACACGCACCATCCGCCTTATTGGTGAGGCTGAATTGAAGCCCCAGATAATTGACGTACCCGGCGACCCATCGTCTGCGGCCTTCCCGATCGTCGCTGCACTGATCACACCGGGTAGTGAAGTGACGATAACCCATGTCGGAATGAATCCGACCCGCACCGGCATATACCGGATGCTCGAAGCAATGGGTGCAGACCTGACCTATGCAAATCAGCGCGAAGTGGGTGGGGAGCCTGTGGCTGATATCACCGCACGGCATTCGATTCTGCGCGGAATTGAAGTACCGCCCGATATCGCACCGAGCATGATCGACGAATTTCCAATCTTCTTCGTTGCCGCCAGTGTCGCCCAAGGGCGGACGATAACCAGCGGACTTGAAGAATTGCGCGTCAAGGAGAGCGACCGGCTGGCGTTGATGGCGGCGGGTTTGACGGCCGTTGGTGCACAGGTGGAAGAACGCGCCGATGGCCTGATTATCAACGGGACCGGCGGCGAAAATCTGGCTGGCGGCGTGACCATCAAAAGCGCGCTGGACCACCGCATCGCCATGAGTTTTGCCGTCGCAGGCCAACGCTGCACTCATAACGTAACCATCGATGATGTGTCACCGATAGCGACAAGTTTCCCGAACTTTGAAGCGATGCTCTCGGCGATGACCACCCCGTTATCTGCCCCAGCGAAGGCCGTTGTTGACCTATGATAATCGCAGTCGACGGCCCCACTGCTTCTGGCAAAGGCACCATCGCAAAGGCGCTGGCCTTGCATTATGATTTGCCGTTTCTGGATACCGGCCTTTTGTACCGGGCGGTGGGATATCAGATCCTCCAAAATGGAGGCGACCCGGATCACGCGCCGGATGCTGCGAAGGCTTGCGAATTTGCCGATTCGATACTGGACGACCCCATTTTGCGAAGCGAAGAAATCGGAGGATTGGCCAGCCGTGTCTCGGTTCATCCTCAAGTGCGGGCTGCATTGAACCGGCGTCAGGTCGATTTCGCGCACCAGATCGGTGGCGCGCTGCTTGATGGACGAGATATTGGAACGGTGATTGCGCCGGATGCCGATGTTAAAATCTTCGTGACTGCGCCTGCACCGATCCGGGCGGCGCGGCGTCATGAAGAGATGCGGAAATATGGAATAGATGCCACCTTGTCCGAAATTCTGGCAGATATCGAGGCGCGCGATGTTCGTGACATGAGCCGCACTGATTCGCCGTTGAAACCTGCCAAAGACGCGCTCTTGCTTGATACGGGCGATTTGACTATAGGCGACGCCGTTCAAGCCGCGATTGCGCTGGTGGAGCGTAAACTCCACAAGGGCTGACCGGCGGGTGTGTTGCAATTTCAGACACACGTCATGCTGAACCTGTTTCAGCATCCATTCCGCCTAACAGACCGATGGTCGAGACGGAGAAATGGACCCTGACTCAAGGTCGGGGGGACGGCTTTTGATGTTGCAACCCTCTTAAAACGAACGCCTTTTCGGCATGGGGCCGCAGGGGCAACTCTGGTCAAAGACCATCGGAACCAACCGATTGGCCGGATAAAAAGTAAGCAAGGAAACTCTAACCTATGGCAACTTCGCCAAACCCGACCCGCGACGATTTCGCGGCACTTCTCGACGAATCGCTTGGTGGCGCCGATGGTGGCTTTGAAGGCCGCGTCGTAAAAGGCACCGTAACCGCAATCGACAATGACCATGCCGTCATCGATGTCGGTCTGAAATCCGAAGGCCGTGTGGCTCTGCGTGAATTCGCAATGCCCGGCCAGAAAGCCGACCTGAAAGTCGGTGACGAAGTCGAAGTTTATGTCGACCGCGTAGAAAATATGAACGGCGAAGCGATGCTGAGCCGGGACCGTGCCCGCCGCGAAGCTGCATGGGACGTTCTGGAAGGCGAATTCGAAGCTGGCAACCGCGTTGACGGCGTCATCTTTGGCCGCGTCAAGGGCGGTTTCACCGTCGATCTTGGCGGCGCCGTTGCATTCTTGCCCGGCAGCCAGGTAGACGTCCGTCCGGTACGCGACGTTGCACCGCTGATGGATATCGCCCAGCCTTTCGTCATCCTGAAAATGGACCGCAAGCGTGGCAACATCGTTGTTTCGCGTCGCGCCATTTTGGAAGAAACCCGTGCCGAACAGCGCACCGGTCTCATTCAGAATCTTGCTGAAGGCCAGATCATTGACGGCGTCGTCAAGAACATCACCGACTATGGTGCATTCGTTGATCTGGGCGGCATTGACGGCCTGCTCCATGTCACCGACATCAGCTACAAGCGCATCAACCACCCGAGCGAAGTCATCAACATCGGTGATACCGTCAAAGTCCAGATCGTCCGTATCAACAAGGATACACAACGCATCAGCCTTGGCATGAAGCAGCTTGAAAGCGATCCTTGGGATGCCGCCGTAAAGAACTATCCGGTTGGGACCAAGCTTAAGGGTGCTGTCACGAATATTACTGAGTATGGCGCATTCATCGAACTTGAACCCGGCATCGAAGGTCTGGTGCACGTTTCTGAAATGAGCTGGACCAAGAAGAATGTCCATCCTGGCAAGATCGTTTCGACAAGCCAGGAAGTCGACGTCATCGTGCTCGACATCGACATGGAAAAGCGCCGCATCTCGCTTGGCCTCAAGCAAGCCCAGGACAATCCTTGGGCCAGCTTTGCCGAGAAATTCCCTGTTGGTTCGACCGTCGAAGGCGAAGTCAAGAATGCGACCGAATTTGGTCTGTTTATCGGCCTCGACGGCGACGTCGATGGCATGGTGCATATGTCGGATATCGCTTGGGGCATTTCGGGCGAAGAAGCACTCCATCTTCATCGCAAGGGCGAAACCGTCAAAGCCATCGTGCTCGACATTGATGCAGAGAAGGAGCGTATTTCGCTCGGCATCAAGCAGATCGAAAAGGGTGCGCCATCGGCAGCCGGAGCCACGTCGGCTGGCGGTCTGAAAAAGGGTGCGACCACCACGGTCACTGTACTTGAAGTTCGCGATGGCGGCCTTGAAGTGCAGGCGGGTGAAGACGGTGCGACAGGCTTTATCAAGCGCGCGGACCTTGGCCGTGACCGCGACGAACAACGTCCTGACCGCTTCCAGGTCGGGCAGAAGTTCGATGCCATGATCACCGGTTTTGACCGCTCGAAAAAGCCGAACTTCTCCGTCAAGGCACTTCAGCTGGCCGAAGAAAAGCAGGCTGTCGAGCAATATGGTTCGTCCGACTCGGGCGCATCGCTTGGCGACATTCTCGGCGAAGCGCTGAAGGGTGTGAAGAAGTAAGCCACGGCTTTCTAACAAAAGTTCTATTTTTGGGACAGAAAAGCCCGCTCTTGGAAACGAGAGCGGGTTTTTTATGCTTTTGAACGGGCGTTCCTGCAGCAAAAGCGTTGTAAAATAAAATATAATCTGGCAGCTTTGCGACGCTCCCGAGCCGGATCCCTTTGGTCGCATGGCTTCTATAAACTCGGGTATCGACTTGAAAATAAATGAAGGACTTTGCCCATGATCCGGTCCGAGTTGATTAAAAAACTGGAGAGCGAGAATCCCGAGCTCAAAACCGAAGAAATCGAAAAAATTGTCGATGTATTCTTTAACCAGATTATCCAGCGTTTGGCCGATGGCGGTCGTGTAGAGCTGCGCGGTTTTGGAGCATTTTCGACGCGCGAACGCAGCCCTCGCAAAGGCCGCAATCCACGGACCGGCGCGTCGGTGGAAGTGCCGTCAAAACGCGTTCCATATTTCAAGCCCGGTAAGGAAGTGCGCGAACAGCTTAACAAATAAGCTGTTTTACCAAAGCGACTTGACCGCAATGTAATTATGTTGTCTGCGCTATCGGCACGCGGATGTGGCGGAATGGTAGACGCTACAGACTTAAAATCTGTTGTCCTTTTGGGCGTGCGGGTTCGAGTCCCGCCATCCGCACCATTGTCGTTATACGCCGCGTTTGCGTCAAGGTTCCGGCTATTGCCCATCGGTCAGTTCCGGGGCGCCTGTCGGCGATAGCTCAGCGCTTCGGCAATATGAATGCGTCCGGTTTGTTCGGCATGGGCCAGGTCGGCAATGGTTCGGGCAACGCGTAAAATCCGCGTATAGCCCCTTGCCGACAGGCGCATCGCCTCGGCCGCCTGTGCCAGTAGCTTTCGCCCCGCCTCATCAGGCGTAGCAAAGGCCGCCAAGGCATCGCCATCCAGTTCCGCATTGGTCCGCAGCCCGGTGCCGGCCAACCGTTGCGTCTGGATATTGCGCGCGCCGCAAATGCGGGCTGCAACCTCTGCCGACCCTTCGGCGGGTGGGGGCAAGACCAGATCGGCGGCGCTGACCGCCTGCACTTCAACATGCAAGTCGATGCGATCCAGCAACGGTCCCGAAATCTTGGCCTGATAATCTGCGGCGCACCGCGGTGCCCGGCTGCAGGCCAAAGCGGCGTCGCCCAAATGGCCGCACCGGCACGGGTTCATCGCCGCAACCAGTTGAAAATTCGCCGGGAAAGTGACGTGATTATTTGCGCGCGCAACGCTGACTTCGCCCGTTTCCAAGGGTTGACGCAAACTGTCCAGAACGACACGCTGAAATTCGGGCAGCTCGTCCAGGAACAGGATGCCCAGATGCGCCAAGCTGACCTCCCCCGGCCGCACGCGCGCACCGCCACCCACCAAAGCGGGCATTGACGCACTGTGATGCGGGCTTCGGAATGGCCTTGTTCGGACCAGACGTCCCCCATCCAGACCGCCTGCGACCGACATGATCATCGAAACCTCAAGCGCCTCTGCCGGGGTGAGCTCGGGCAGAATTCCGGGCATACAGGATGCCAGCAACGACTTGCCCGCACCCGGTGGTCCGACCATGCACAGATTATGTCCGCCCGCTGCGGCTATTTCCAACGCCCGCTTTGCCGTTTCCTGCCCCTTCACCATTTTCATATCCGGCCCCCCTTTGGGAGGATCGGCGACGCCCGGCTCTGGTGCGCGCAGCAGGGCCTGGCCTTTCAGATGGTTGAGCAAGGCCAGTAAATCGGGCGCTGCGACAACCTCTATTTGTCCGGCCCACGCCGCCTCTGGCCCCTGCACCGCCGGGCAAATAAGGCCCATATTGCGGGATGATGCATGCAGCGCGGCAAGCAATACCCCCGGCGAACCGGCAACTTTGCCATCCAGTCCCAGCTCCCCGACCACGACATAATGCGCCAAGGCTTCGGTATCGACCAGCCCCATTGCCGAAAGCAGGGCCAGCGCAATGGGAAGGTCATAATGCGACCCTTCCTTGGGCAGATCTGCTGGCGACAAATTGATCGTGATCCGCTTGGGTGGCAGCGCGAGGCCCAGCGCCGATATGGCGGCGCGCACCCGTTCCCGGCTTTCGGCAACCGCCTTGTCGGGCAGACCGACGACGGCAAAGCCCACCATTCCCGGGGCAATCTGGCACTGCACTTCGACACTGCGTGCTTCCAGCCCCAGATAGGCGACGGTCGAGACTGTCGACACCATTTCTTTTCCCCCGATCATTGAAAGATTGTTACGCGGGGCTGTTACATCAGGGCTAATATCCCCTTAACCCTGCCCACACATTCTTTGGAAATTCCTTGCAAGGCATGATTGGGGCGCGAAGCAAGCCGTCGCATCATGCATGCCTGCCCTTGGCGATTTCACCCTTTCTCCAATGGGCAGGTATGTTTTTACCGATTTTTGGCGTCATGCCGCATTTACCGCCACTTCACCAAAATATATCTTTCGATATAGCTCAAACCAACTGAATTTGCAAGCTAAATTCGGCAATATCCAGTGCCGTTTGTTAACTCGGCTTAAGCTTGGGGCAGCTATTGTTGACACATACCAACTGGTTGGTATGTTACCTCTATGCCCCCGAGTCGCCCTTCAAAAGTCGCCACCCCGTCGCCCGCCACAGGCACGGTTTCTGCGCGCGAAAAGCTGATCGCCGCGGCCATTGCGACCGTGCGCTACAAGGGCTTTTCCGCCACCTCGGTCGATGAAATCTGTCAGGCCGCGGGCGTCACCAAGGGCGCCTTTTTCCACCATTTCGCCTCGAAAGAAGCGCTTGCCGTCGCGGCGGCAGGGGCGTGGACCGATATTGCCGAGCAGCGCATCTTCACCTTGCCCGACTGGACCCGCCTTGCCGACCCGCTCGACCGCCTACTGGGCCATATCGACTTCCGGCTTTCCATGCTCGACGGTCCGGCGGAGGATTTCACCTGCTTCGTCGGCACGATGGTGCAGGAAAGCTATAATAGCAGCGACCCCATCCGTGCCGCCTGCGACGCCAGCCTGCGCGCCTATGCCGTGCGGCTGGCCGAGGATATCCAACGGGCCATCGACACCCACGGGATTGCGGAAGGCGTCTCCGCATTCAGCCTTGCCTACCATATTCAGGCCGTCCTGCAGGGCGCGTTCATTTTGGCCAAGGCCAATGGCCATCCGGTAATTGCCCGCGACAGCGTCATCCACCTGAAACGCTACGTCGCCATGCTGTTCAAAAAAGAGTGACAGAGAAGAGGAGAAGAAAAATGGCAGAAGAACACGCACCAACAGGCGGGCTGACCCCGCACATCCAGATCGGCGACAACCGTGCCGCCGAAGCGATCGATTTCTACATCAAGGCCTTTGGCGCGATCGAGATTCGCCGGATGCCCGCCGAAGATGGCAAGCGTCTGATGCACGCGCATGTGCACATCAACGGCGCATCGCTGATGCTGCACGATGAATTTCCCGAATATGTCGACCCGTCCGAAGCCGATGTCGCCGGCGGCAGCGGCCTGACCCTGCATCTTCAGGTCGACGACGCCGACGCATGGTTCGCCCGCGCTGTTGCGGCAGGGGCCACGGCCACCATGCCGCCCGCCGATATGTTCTGGGGCGACCGTTACGGGCAGATCAAGGACCCGTTTGGTTACCGCTGGTCCATCGGCCATCCGCTGAACGGGGAATAGCGCAGCCTGACAATTTCGGGGGCAAAACCGAAGGAGAGACGACATGTATATTGAAGGATTTGTGTTGGCGGTTCCCACCGCAAATAAGGAGAAATACCGGCAGCATGCCGAAAGTGCCGTGGAGTTGTTCAAGGAATTCGGCATGACCCGCATGGTCGAATGTTGGGGCGACGATATCCCCGATGGCACAGTCACCGATTTCAAGCGCGCCGTAAACGCCAAGGAGGACGAGACGGTCGTGTTCAGCTGGTGCGAATATCCGGACAAGCAAACGCGCGACGAAGCCTTTCAGAAAATGATGAGTGACCCCCGTATGGCCGAACTGGGCGTGATGCCGTTCGATGGCAAAAGGATGATCATGGGCGGCTTCGTACCGATCGTCGATACCACACAGGCTTTGGATAGATAGGAGCGCGATATGAACAAGAACACAATCTGTATCTGGTACGACACGCAAGCCGTGGAAGCCGCGCATTTCTATGCGGCTACATTCCCCGACAGCCATGTGGGCATGGTCCACCATTCGCCACTCGACAATCCGGGCAACAAGGCGGGCGATGTGCTGATGGTCGAATTCACCGTGTGCGGCATCCCCTGCATCGGGTTGAACGGAGGACCGAAATTCCCGCACAGCGAAGCCTTTTCCTTCCAGATCGCCACCGAGGATCAGGAAGAAACCGACCGTTACTGGAACGCCATTGTCGGCAATGGCGGGGCGGAAAGCGAATGTGGGTGGTGCAAGGACAAATGGGGCATCAACTGGCAAATCACCCCGCGCGTTCTGATCGACGCAATGAAGCAAGGCGGCGATGTCGCACGCCGTGCTTTTGAGGCCATGATTGACATGCAGAAACTGGATGTCGCCGTCATTGAAGCCGCGGTGAAGGGATAGCGACATGACCCTGACGCTCTATGGTCATCCCTTTTCTTCCTACACATGGAAAGCGTTGATTGCGCTCTATGAAAAGGACCTGCCCTTCACCTTTGCAATGCTGGATGGCGAACATCCCGAATATGGCGAGCGGTTGACGGCATTGTCGCCTGTCGGCAAATTTCCGATGCTGGACGACGGGGGAAATATCTACACCGAAGCCTCCATCATCATCGAGTATCTGGACCGCGCCACGCCGGACAAACCCCCTCTGGTCGGGGACGCATCCGATGCCACGCTCTACATCCGCTTTCTGGACCGGTTATTTGATAATTATGTGATGGGTCCGACGCAGGAAATTGTCGGGCAGCATATTCCTTTCCTGACGCCCGTTCCCGACGAAGCCCGCATTGCCCGCGAAAAAGCGGCTCTGGATAAAATATACGCATGGCTGGAATCGCATTTGCCTGAACAGGGCTGGGCCGCGGGTGACCGCTTCACCTTGGCCGATTGCGCTGCGGCGCCGTCGCTCTTCTATGCGGATTGGGTGCACCCGATAGCGGCGGAATATCCACGCCTTGCCGCCTACCGCGCCCGCTTGCTCGCCCGCCCGTCCATCGCCCGCGCGGTCGATGGCGCGCGGCCCTATCGTCACCTGTTTCCCTTGGGGGCACCCGACAAGGACTGAAAAGGAATTTGGAATATGACCGCAACGCGAGAAAATGGCGGAGGGTTGAGGGGGTGTTGGGGACAGCCCTCAACACCTAGCTTCTCCACCTCTCCCCTTTAGGGGAGAGGTACGCAGTCTTACGGCTTTAGCCGTTAGACGAAGTGGAGAGGGGGAGTTGGCGCGCTAACCTCACCGTCGAAGCCCCTCACCAACTGCGCCTAGGCCTGTCGGCCAAGGCTTCGTATCCTCTCCCCTAAAGGGGAGAGGGTAATCTCACGCGAAGACGCAAAGGCACAAAGGGAAGTGTACAAGAGCGAAGCGCTTATAAAATCTCTTGCCTGCCAACCAAATAGCGGCCGAATTTAAAGGCTACGCCTTCGTGCCTTCTTCTTCGCGTCTTTGTGTCTTTGCGTGATAAAAATAGACACAACGTTGCAGGCCTAAAAATCCACCTGCTCATAATGCTTGGGCGGCGTGATGACTTCCATGCGTTCGGACAATAGCGGGCGGAAGCTGGGGCGGGATTTGAACATTGCGTACCAGGCCTTGGTCTGCTCATGTCCGGTCCAGTCAATACCGCCCAGATAGTCGGCGACCGAAATCTGCGCCGCGGCGGCAAGGTCAGCCATGCTCATCACCGATCCCGCCATCCACGCGCGGTGGTCGATCAGATAGTCGACATATTCCAGATGGCCATTGGCAAGCTTCATCGCCTCGCGCAGCACGCGGCTGTCGGGGGGCTGGCGGTCGATCAGGCGCTTTTTCATGCGCTCATGCAGCAGCGGCTGGGTTACGTCGCCGTAAAATTGTTCGTCAAACCAGGCGACCAGACGGCGGATTTCGGCGCGATATTGCGCGCTGCCGCTGACCATCGGATTGGCGGACACGGTCTCGTCAATATATTCGGAAATGGCCACGGAATCGACCAGCGTGATGTTCCGTTCCGCATCGCGCATGACAGGTGTACGGCCCGCGGGGTTCATCTGCAGAAAATCGTCGCGCTGCTCCCACGGATTTTCCCGCACCAAACTATAGGGCACGCCCTTTTCCCCCAACAGCAAACGCACTTTGCGCGAGAACGGACAAAGCGGATATTGATGAAGGTGCCACATAAAGGTCCTGTTAGGGTTGATTGCCGCGAATGGGAAGGGGGCGAGGCGGTATTTTCTTTAAGCCGAGAGAAATCTCACACAAAGACGCAAAGGCACAAAGAAGGTCTAAAGAGCGAAGCTCCTAATTTCGTCAGCAGCGCATCTTATATCATACAGGAATACATAAAGGCTTCGCCTTGTCATCTTTCCTTTGTGCCTTTGTGTCTTTGTGTGAGACCAAAAAAACACAACCCCTCAACGCTCCTCCCCCGCCTCCTGCTTTTCCTGCTTCGCCCGGGCGGCGTCGATCTTTGCCTCTGCCGCCTTCACCTTTTTCTCGGTCTCGGCATATTGGCTGTCGAAATCCTGCTGGCAGGCGCCGAGCAGCAGGAGAAGGCAGAGCGCGCGCATCAATAATCCTTTTTGTAACGGACGTTGACGTTGGATGTACCGGTGGTGCCGATCTGGCTCAACACCGAAAGCGCGGGCGTCAGGCTGATCTCCAGCTGCGTTGCGGTATAGCCGCGCGCATCGGTGACGATTTCGACATAGACATCGTTGGTGATATATTGGCCGAACGCCACGGCCATTTCGCGGCCCGTCGCCTGATCCGCGCCCAAAATCCGCAGGCGGTTGAGGCCGGTGGCCGATTGCAGTACGCCAAGCGGGTTGAGCCCGCCCGACCCGCCGCGCAAATTGTTGAGCGATGCGGCAAGCTGCACCGCCTGTATCGCGCTCAATTCGCCAATCGAGTTTCCGAACAGGATGCGCGCCATGATCTCGTCCTGCGGCAAAGCAGGGGTGGAGCTGAAGCTGATATCGGGGTTCTGACCGGTGCCGCGAATATTGACGCGCACCGTTGTGCCGTCGACTTCGCTCGCCGCCGCGATGCGGATGGATGGGTTGGTGGCGGGGCCGCCGTTGAAGCTGATCCGGCCATTTTCCAGTTCGAACGAGCGTCCGGCAAAGCCGAGTGTGCCGCGCACCAGTTCCATTTCGCCTGCGATACGCGGCGCGTTGCTGGTGCCCGTGACGCGCAGGTCAGCGCCCCATTCGGATTCCAGACCCATGCCGCTCACATACAGTTCGTCCGGCGCGGTCAGTTTGATGTCGAGTTTCCAGTTGCTCGGCAGCGTGCTGATCGGGTCGGCATCGCCCGACACACGCGGACGGCCCGACACCGCCTTGCGCCGCACGCCGGTCAGGGTGGCGACCGAGGCTGCGCCCTGGCGGATGATCTTGAAACGGGTTTCGGGCAGGCGCAATGTCCCGCTGATCAGCGCGTCGCCGTCGGGGGTGTTGGTGACGCTGATCTGCCCCGTGGCGGTGGTGGAGATCAGCTCGCTGCGCGCGACGCGGGCCTGATTGAGGTCGAGGTCGAGCTGCAGCGGGAAGCCCTTTTCAGAGCTGAGATTGACAAAGCCCTTGCCGGTGACGGTCCCCTTGCCCGCCACAGCGGACAGTTCGGTCACCTCCAGCTGGTCGTTGGTGAACACGCCCCGCACGCGCAGCTTGGTCAGGCGCGTGCCGTAGACGTCATTTTCGTAAATCAGGTCGTTGGCGCGCACGACGCCGGTCAGGCGCGGGGTCTGCACGCGGCCGGAGAAATCCGCCGCGACGCCGATATTGCCCTCAAGGCTCTGGTCCGCCAGCGCGGCGAGGGAAAATAGCGTGTCGGCCGGGCCGTTATAGCGGATGCCGCCTGACAGCGGCGCGGCGAGCAGGCGCTCGGTCCAGCTTGCATTGCCAGGCGGCAAGGGGGTGAGGTCGATCTGCAACCGGCCCACGGCGGCACCCAGACGGCGGATGATCGCGCGGGCGTTGCCGCCATCGGGCAGCAGGCGGCCAACAAGGCTGATGTCCACCGGCTGCGACCGCGACCCCAGATTGCTGCGGACAAAGCGCCGGATTTCCAGCCGCGCATCGGCGCGGGGGAAGGCGGCGAAGGAGGCTTGCGACCAGTCGATGCTGCCCGTCGCGCGGCCCCGGATGCCGAGCCCCGGCAGGAAGGGATTGATGACCGCGATGTTCACATTGTCGAGCCGCGATTGCAGTTCCAGCCCGTCGCCATAGCTGCCCGCAAGCTTCACCGTGCCATTGGCGACACGGATGGTGGACAGCTTGATCTCATATTCGTCGCCCTTGGGCACGATGCGTAAGGGGCTTTCGGTCGAAAAGTCGATGCTGTTGGCCCGGCCCTTCGCCGCGATGCGCCATAGTTCGGGCGTAAGGTCCGCGTTGGCGGCGATGCGGAAGGGCACCTGGCTGCGCCCCTCGGCAAGGATCTTGGCGGTACCGGTGCCGCCGCGATAGTCGACCTTCGCCCGCGCTGCGGCCAGTTCGATATCGTTGAGCAACGCATTTTCCACCTGCACATCGGCGACAATTTGCGGGCTGTTATAGAGTATGACGTCCGCCTTCACGATACCCCGCCCGATGGCGAGCGTCTGCTCCCCGCCGGTCAGCTTGGCATTGTTCGCGACCGCATCGACGACCGCGCGCTGATATTTGCCCTCAGCCGACAGCGCGATGGTGCCGTCAAAGCCTGCGCCCACGCCGTTCAGCGTTCCCAGGAACGGACCCGACGCCGCCTGCTGCACCCGTCCGGTCAGGCCGATCCCGGCAAAGTCACCGCGCAAAATGTCGATGGTGAGCGGCCCGTTGCCCGACAGCATATCGATATCCCCGCTGATCGGCCCATAGTCGGTCGCGCCGGTCAACGTGATCGCATAGCCTTTCGCGCTGCGTGTCACCAGCCCGACCACATTGGACAGGCCGACGCCAAAGCCCGGCCGCGACGCGGTGACGCGGGCGACGGGGCGATCGAACGTGCCGGTCAGCTGCACCGCCACCGGACCATATTGGTTGGAATAGCCCGCGCCGTTGAACACAACGCGGCCACCCTCGGTCACATAGGTTCCGTTGCCGCTGTTCAGCCGGAATTGCGGCGCGACCACGCTTGCCCGTGTGATACGCAGCACGCCGTCGGTGCCGTAGCGGATGCCCGCATTGACGAACATCTGCCCGCCAAGGAATTTCTGCACACCGGGGCTGAACAATTTGGTCGACCGCGCCTTGACCGTCCCGACCAGCGCATAGCCGCGCCCCAAGGTGGTTTCGAGGTCAACATCGGCGACCACGTTGAACAGCCCGACAGAGCTCACTTCGAACCCGTCCACCTTGCCGTTCAGCGCGCCGGTGTAAAAACCCTTGCCTATGTCCCCGACGATCAGCGCCGTCGCATTGATCCGGTCGGACCGGATTTTCATATTGTCGGACAGCAGGCGTCCATTAGCGATGGCCAGATCGCCGTTCATTTTGACATTGGTCAGCAGCCCGCCCGCAATCTGGTTGATGCCCGTCACGCGCCGCGCAACGGCATTGACCGGAATAAGGAAGCGGTCTTCGCTGCCCTGCGCCTCGCCGGTGACGCGCACATCTTCAAAGGTCGTCCGGTCAAAGGCGAGCCGTGTCGCCGTCGCCGAATAGGCCACCGTCGGCGCGGCAAAGGCCCCGTTCAGCAGGGCTTTCCCCCGCAATTTGGTGCCGCTGACATTGCGGCCGATAATTGCGGGACGCAGCAACTGGATATCCAGCGCCAGATCGTCAAACGCCCCCTGCCCCAAATCCACCAGCCCGCTGGCACCGAGCACGGCGGAGGCCGAGCGCACGCTGCCTTTGATATTCGCAACGCGCTGGTCGAAGGACGCCGACAGGTCGACCAGGGCAACGGGCGACAACCCGCGCACGATCAGGCTGTCCGCCATTACCTTGGCCGGGGCGGTTTTGCCCTTGGCCGTGAAGGTCCCGTCCCGCGCAGTCAACGCCACATCGGCCACCTGTGCTGCACCCATGCTGGCGGTCAGGCGTCCATCCCATTTCTGCCAGCTTCCGCGCCCTTGCAGCGCGGCCTGCACAGGCACCTGGCGCCCCATCAGTCCGGCAACCAGACCCTTGGCCGGGGCATCAATTTTCAGATCGACATCAAAGCGGTTATCGTCCGGCACGGCATCGAGCTTGAGCGCCAACCGGTCGCCCTGCTCCGACCCTGCGGTCGCCTCGACCACCGCACGCCGGTCGGCGATTCGCGCCTTGCCGTCAAAGGTCGCGACCTGTTCTTCGCCGGTAATGGCCTTGGCAAAGACGATGCGGTCCACCCGCAACCGGTCGATCCGGATATCGAGATCGGGCAGCAACGGATCGCCCCGGTCCGGCACGACATTGAACGCCGGCATCCGCGCCACATTCAGGTCGCGCGCGGTCAGCGCATCGACATCAACGACGCCCGTCAGATAGGCGAAGGGATGCCAATCGAGCCGGATTTCGGGCGACCGAGCAAAAGCACCCTTGGGGTCGCGAAACTGCACATCGCGCAGCACCGCGCCGCCATAGATCGATCCGTCGATCTTCCCGATCCGGATGTTCAGACCATTCTCCAGCGCCACCGCTGCGACTTGCCGTGCCACAAAAGCACGGCCCGACTGCGTATCCAGCCAGACATAGGCGCCCAAGAGCACGGCCAGCAGCACGCCCAACAGAGCCACTCCGCCTATGGCCAGGCGACGGCCGAGCGTCAAAACGCCTGCCCGATCGAGACATAGACGCTGATCTTGGATTCGCCCTGTTTGCGGTTCAGCGGCGTCGCCAGGTCCAGCCGGACCGGCCCGAAATTGGTGTAGAAACGCCCACCAATGCCAAGGCCGAAGCGCCAGTCGTCAAATTTGGGGATGCTGCTTTCATAAACCTGCCCGGCGTCGACAAAACCCGCGACGCCGAAATTGCCGAAACGGTATCGTGCCTCCAGCGCGGCTTCGTTCATGCTGCGCCCGCCAATGGGGTCGCCGTTAATGTCCTTTGGCCCCAATTGCTGGAAACCAAAGCCGCGCACCGACCCGCCGCCGCCGCCATAGAATCGCCGCGACGGGGCTAGATCATCGCGTCCGGTTCCACTGATCGTGCCGACGCGCCCGCGGGCCGCGAGTACCATATTGTCGGTAGGCGCATAGTAAAACGACCCGTCGACTATGGCGCGCGCATAAACCCGCGTCCCTCCGCCCAGCGATGCTTCGGGTGACAGGCGCACATTCAGGCGATACCCCTTGGTCGGGTTCAGCAAATCGTCGGACCGGTCAAAGCCCAATTGGCCCGGAACGGCGGCGACATAAAAGGTTTGGCGGTTGCGAAGGCCGCGCGCCACGTCAAACTGGTCTTCCGATGTGGCCAATATTTCGAGGCCCGCCGACCATGTGAATTTCTTTTGCCAGATCGGCGTCGAGGCATAGCTGTAAAAGGCCGCGACCCGTCCGGTATAGGCCTCGAACGCGTCATAATTGCTGTGCAGTGCCGACAACGACATTTCAAAGGTGCGGTCGCGCTTTCCGGCATTGGCACGGGAAAAACTGACGCTCGCGGCCTGTTCCTGCGTGCCGAGCACACCCGCTGCGGTCAACGCCCCTTCGGGCGGGAACAGGTTGCGATGGGTCCAGCTACCCTCGACCCGCGGACCCTGGCCGGTGCCATAACCAGCGCTGATGGCAAGGGTGCGCGCAGGCCCTGCCTCTTGCCGGACAAGCAAATCGGCATAGGGCGTGCCATCGGGTGCGGTGCCCTCGCCGGGTACAGGTTCGACCGACACGGTCGAGAGCAATCCGGTGGCGACCAATGCGGCGCGCAGATCATCGACCTTGCGGCTGTCGTACAGATCACCTGTCCTGAACCGCCGCAATATCGCGACATGTTCGGCATCAAAGGCTTCTTTCCCCTCGCTCTTGATCTGCCCGAAAACGCTGCGCGCACCGGGATCGACCGGCAGGGTATAATCCCCCAACCCCTTTTCGCTATCGAGCAATATGTCGCGCTGTCCCACGGTTGCGAAGGGATAGCCATTTTCCGGCAGCTTGATCGAGATATTGGCTTCGGCGGCCAATATCGTGTCGGCAACAATCGGATCGCCGCTTTTCGGAACGAAGTTGCTGGTGATCAGGTCAGCAGGTTCAACCGGCTTGGTTTCGAAGCGGATTTCGCCCAGATAATAACGTCGTCCGGGAACGACATTCAGCACGACGCTCAAAGGCTCGGCGGTCGCAGGGGTGCCCTCGGTGGCCGCCGCATTGGTCCGCTCGGTCGCCACACGCACGGTGGCATCGTAAAAACCTTCGCTGGTCAGGATATCGAGCAGCAACTGACGGTCGGCCCGCGCGCGCTGGCTGACCACGGCGCGTGTATCTGCCTTTCCGCCATTTTTGCCCAGCACCGACAGATCGTAAAAGCGGCGCAGGCTGGTGCGGTAGATGTTTCCGTCGGCGTCCACCGCAATGTCGGCGCTGGCTTCCGGATCAAGCCCGTTGATCTTGGCCAGATAGCGCACCGACTGGCTATCTTCATTTTCTGCGGCCTGGGTCGGTTGCGGCGGGGGCTCGGCATCGAAACTGTCAATCGGCGGCAATGGCTGGTCTAGCAACGGGTCCACAACCGGCGCGTCGGCCAGAATTTCGACCAGATCCCCATCGCGCAAGGCAGGGTTTGACCGCTCTTGCCCGGCCTGCTCCGTCTGCTGCCGCACCTCTTCGCTGGAGGTCGTTTCATCCCTGACGTCTTGCTCACGCTGCCATTCTTCGACCGATTCCAGCGGTGCATCGTCGAGGCTGGGGATCGCGGTGTCAAATTCTTCGTCGCTGATGATATCGACGCCCGCCGCCGTTCCAGAAGGATTTTGGGCAAGCAAGGGTGCACATATAAAAACGAGAGTTAACAGGGCCATTGTCCGAATCAAAAACGCAACTCCAGCCACCCGAACGCACACACACAGCCCCGCCGCCCCCGATAGCCTGGACATCGGCAGATGCAACCGCCAACGGCATTTCTTCTGTTAAAGAACGCGTGAACCGCTATTTGGTTCACGCAAAGACGCAAAAGCCTGTATTTTGGGAACGCGGCCTAGGGTCAGGACCACTTAAATACACGTGCGAGGTTTGATGTGTGCAAGAAACCCCAACCCGCGCGCTGCTATCTGGCGTGTCCCTGCGGGGCGGGCTTGGTGATGCGGTGTTCCGGTTGATACCCGAACACCGCACCCCATTCTTATTCCCCGGTCGGGAAACCGCGCTTTTTCATGATGTATTTCACGTCCGGATCACGCCCGCGAAAGGCGCGGTAGGCTTCGATCCGGTCGGTTTCATTGCCTGTGGCCAGCAACATCGACCGGAAACGCTCTGCCGTTGTCTTATCCCAGACATCCCCCTTTTCGGTAAAGGCCGCCCAAGTGTCTGCGTCCATCGTTTCGGACCAGAGATAGCTGTAATAGCCCGCCGAATAGCCGTCGTCCGCAAACAGATGATTAAACTGCGGCAGGCGGTGGCGCATGACCATTTCTTTCGGCATACCGATTTGCGCCAAGGTGTCGCGTTCAAAGGCGGCGGGGTCGGTCACTGGCGTTGCCCGGTTGTGCAGTTTCATGTCGAGAATGGCGCTGGACAGATATTCCACCGTGGCAAAGCCCTGGTTGAAGGTATCGCTGGCCTTGATCTTGTCCACCAGCGCCGCCGGTATCGGCTCTCCGGTCTTGTAATGCTTGGCATAGGTGTTGAGGATATAGGGCGTCAGCAACCAATTTTCGTTCACCTGACTTGGATATTCCACGAAATCGCGAGGCGTTCCGCCAAGACCCGGCCATGTAATGTCTGAATTGAGATAATGGATCGCATGGCCAAATTCGTGAAATAGGGTCGACGCATCGTCGATACTGATGAGCGTGGGTACGCCGTCGGCCCCGGGAACGAAATTGTTATTGTTCGACGCAAGCACAATATCATTTTTGCCGCCCAGCTTATGCTGGCTGCGATAGGTCGTCATCCACGCCCCTGACCGTTTGCCCGCACGGGCGAAATTGTCGAGATAGAATAATCCGATCAGCTTGCCGTCGCGCTTGACCTCGAACGTCCGCACCTTGGGTTCAAACACGGGCACGGTGCCGGTATTTTCGGTAAAGCTCATACCGTAAAGCTTGCCCGCCGCATCGAACATGGCAGCCACCATATTATCGAGCTGGAAATAAGGCTTGATGGCTTCCTGATCGAGGTCATATTTCGCCTTGCGGACCTTTTCGGCATAGAAGCGATAGTCCCATGGCGCGATTGTAATGCCATCGGCATTGGCGATAGCCTGCATATCGGCCACCTCTTCCTTGACGCGCGCAACGGCGGCTGGCCATACTTTCATCATCAGATCCATCGCCTTGTCCGGATCTTTCGCCATGGTATCGGCCATCCGGTAATGGGCATGGGTCGGAAAGCCGAGGATTTCAGCCCGGTCCTGACGCAGTTTCAATATCTCGGCAATGGTTGCATTGGTGTCATTGGCATCACCATTGTCACCGCGCTTGGTAAAGGCGCGCCACACTTTTTCGCGCAAGTCGCGCCGCGTCGAATTTTCGAGGAAAGGCTGCACCGCCGACCGTGTGTTGACAACGGCCCATCCGGTTTTGCCTTTCGCCTTGGCTGCCGCGCTGAGCGCAGCAACAAAAGTGTCCGGCAGCCCTGCCAGATCGGCATCCTTATCGATCAGGATGAAGCTCTCTTCATCGGCCAGAACCTTTTCCGAAAATGCCGAGAATTTCTTCGACAAATTGGTCTCAATAGCGATGACCTTCGCCTTTTGTGCTGCATCAAGCAGTGCGCCATTACGCACCAGGCCGTCATAGGTCCGTTCGAGCAAGCGCATTTGCTTGGCATCCAGATTCAGGGAAGCACGCTGGTCATAAAGATATTTCACCCGCTGGAAATATCGCGCATCCAGCGTCAGTTCCGAGAAAAAGGCGCTGACCTTTGGTTCCCATTCGCCCTGGATTTTGCGGATCTCGGGTGTGGACAGGTTGGATGAGTAGACACCCCAGATCGAAAATAGCCGTCCCATTTTTTCGCCGGACAATTCGCTGGCGGTGATGGTGTTATCAAAACTGATTGGACCTGGCGTTTCCAACATTGCCTCAAACTCGGCCTTGGATGCAGCCATCGCGGCTTCAAAAGCGGCAGGAAATTGGGCCGTCTTTACCTGATCCCATGGCGGGACGCCGCCATAAGGTCCGGTCCATTCCTGCAACAAGGCAGGTTCGGCGGTCGGCGCGGCTTTCATTTCCTTGGCATCAGCAACCACAGTCATCGCCGTTCCCGACAGTGCAAGCGCCGCGACGCTGGCCAGCATTTTCCCTATTTTCACGCATAATACTCCTTAACAACGCAGATGCAGGCGGTGACAAAAGGGCAGGCCTGCAGAACATGGAAGGAGTAGCGACTGTACCGGCGTCATGCAAATGGCAGATTGACCGCAATTTATTCCTCCAGATTGGAGGAAAATATTTTCCCCTTTACGCCTTGAAATATTGATATTTTCAGTCCCTAAGACGCCCGAATTTGATGGCAGGAGTAAATCGGGTGATGGAAAATTATGGCAAAGTAATCGGCCGCAAGACGGCTATGATCTTTGCAGACAGCATCCGGCGCCATGGCGAGTTGGAGCAGTTGGCGCATGCATCGGGCTATGTGACACTGGCAAGGGATCCCAGCTTTGCAGCCGACTATATTCTGGTCGATATTTCCTCCGAAACGGAGCCACTGGCAGATTCCCTTACGGCAATAGTGCGATATCTCGAACAACATCGCAGTACAGCGGTGGTGTGGATAAATCTCGATGGCCTAGAAGACGCCCTTGCTGTGTTGCCGCAGGGGCAATGCCACTTTCTTATCGATGCCAATGATGTCGAAGCGATGCCGATATTGGCAGGGGCATTAGGAACAGGCAGAATGGACCGATTGCACGACAGGGATCATCCAGTGGAATTCGGTTCGCTGCACCGGATCAGCGATGAACTGGCGCAATTTGCACGGACATTGGCCAGAATTGCCGATACTGACCGTCCCAAGGGACTATCGGACAAGCCGGTGTCGTTCAGACCTGCGCCTATTGGCGGCTTTCAACCCTTTGCAGACTTGGCCGCGCCTTCAAACCGCCGCCTGACCTCAGCCCAGATTCGCGAGATCATAAGGTTGCGCCGTCATCGGGAACGGTTTTTTGATTCGGAATTATTTGCCGACCCTGCCTGGGATATTCTGCTCGATCTCAAGGCGGCGCAGCTGGAAAACCAGAATGTATCCGTGTCCAGCTTGTGCATCGCGGCGGCGGTTCCATCGACGACGGCATTGCGCTGGGTTACCGTGATGACCGAAAGCGGCATGCTGGTCCGGCGGCAGGATCCCGATGACGCGCGGCGGGTTTTTATCGAACTTTCAAGCGGGGCAAGCGCCCAATTGGACGAATATTTTGCCTCAATAGCCGATCGCCTGGTACAAATTGTCTGAATGCTCTTGCCAAAGCCGCGCCGCTTTGGCAAAGGCGCGCTTCCCCACGGGGGCGCTTAGCTCAGTTGGTAGAGCATCTCGTTTACACCGAGAGGGTCAGCGGTTCGAGCCCGTTAGCGCCCACCATTAAAACCCGCGGAAAACCGCCATTTTTGATATTCGCTGTACTTTGGCCGGGATACTGAAGTAATTCTGTGTATCCACCGTGTATCCCAAGAAATTCCCGTGAAATCCCGATTCGTCCGGTTTTGCGAGCATGACTAGCGAAAATTCACAGCACGAAAGTGCCGAAAACCTCTCGCTCCGGTCCTGAGCGACGCTAAGCACTGTCCCAACCTGACAGTGACATTTGTCCAAGCTTGGAATGACATCGACGGAAATGCCGCTTTGCCGCATTCCCGGCCATTTTGGCTGATACGTACAGCATCGATTTTTAAGTACATTTCTTCATTTCGCAGCGAGAATTTTTCGTCACAAGGGAGTGATGTTCTCGCGAAAGAATTGGTGATTGGTTGTCCATTCAACCTCAAAAGGTTTTGAGGATTCTGATTCGCAAGTTTAATGATGCCTCAAAAATCGTGGAAGCGAGCCTCCTTTTACTCGATGGTGCACAGAGTGCGAGCATTGGCAGAGTCACCCAAACCAGCTTGAAAACTCTTGCGGAAATCGATAGCTGCCCGCTAGTACGTCTGGAGAAGAAAATGGCCGATATGTTCCGGGTAGTGATTCCGGTTGACTCGATGGACGTCACCTCTTGGCAGCTCGCCGCAGCCTATGCTTTTAAGATGGCGTCCGAGGCCTCACCGCGCGCCATCGATATTGTGCTACTGACACACACCAAGCACCAACTCGACCACACCTCGCTAGCCAGTCACCTCGGGCCGGGTGCTTCCAAGGCATTATCCAAGGGAAAATCGTTCAATCTCGATGATGGCGTCACGCTCCGTCATGCAACGCTACGTACACTGGGTTATTCGACCCGAAATAGCATCGTAGTCGCCTTTTACGCGGACGAGGGCATGTTAGAGATGCTCGATGGACAGAAGGGTGTTGCCGGGATCGTCGCCGTGCCCGAATTCGATGGCGACATCTATCAGTGGATCAAGCGCTGGAACCCGGTCGTGCATGGCGCGGAGCGCAAAGCCACAAAGCCGCTTATCGACGATCCGGTTATTGAAAACGCGCTGAAATCTATTACTCAAATGAGCAACACCGCATATGACGTGATGCATCCACGCGACAAAGAATTCGCTGAAGACGTATTCCGCATATTGCGTGCTAAGGGCCATGCGCTCGACCCGGTCTCGATAAAGTCTTGGGCAATTCGCACGGGGTGGAAACCCGGGGCAGCTGAAGAGCTAAGTATGGTCGCCGCGAAGATCGGCAAGTTAAAAAACAAACCGAGTTTGGGTGCAATGCACGACCCTCATGGCCGTTACGAGCGATGGAAGAGCTAATCGGCTGACCTGAGCAATGTTGCGAACTTAGAATTCATTGCTAGCGCATCAATCCGGCTACACTCTTTGGATGGACATTGAAGTTTTTCGGCGTCTGGCAGCCATAACTTGCTATATTTTGTCCAAAGTGTAGCTCGATTTGATTTACAAAGTGTTGGGCGCTGAAGCGGTCTTGTGCGATATTCCAGTCTTTAAACTAGTGTGTCGGAGGAAACTCTCAATCATAGCCGATTCGATTGCGAAAGGCTGAAAGTTGCCCAACGATGATCGCATCGAAACTGTTCGACACTTGATCAATGCATACAACAAGAGCCCGTCGCTACGCCACATTCGTGATCCCTATGCGATTTCCAAACTTGCCAGCGACAAGCGTTTGGGGCGACGTGATGCGTACTTTGGACAACGCCGTTTGGTTTACCGGTAGCATAAACTCGTATCACCTAAACAAATGCTGGCGGTCAGAAGGTGCTCGTTGATTTCAAGACCTTATTCTTGCGTTGACATTGGTGATTTCTGGTGGCCTTTCCAACTACTGCGGCGCTCAATTTCAATCTTCTACGGAAATCTGCCAAATGTCCCTAATTCTTGTGCATCTCTCTGACATCCATTTCGGCCAAGAGCGGGCGAACAAGTTAGTTGAAGTGCATAAGGATGCACGGGAGCGCCTCCTGGATGATGTCCGTAAATTCGGCGCGGACATCGCCCCGAAACGAATTTCCGGTGTGTTAGTCACTGGCGACATTGCCTACGGTGGGAAGCCGAATGAGTACGAAGACGCAGGGCAATGGTTAGACCGGTTGACGCAGATAATTGGGTGCTCTCGATCCGATGTGCAAGTTGTGCCTGGCAACCATGATATAGACTGGGATGAAATATCGGCGAGCGTCGCCTATTTGCTTAAGGAAATCGAAATTCACGGCGAGGATAAATTAGACGAATTCTTGAATACGACAAACGACCGAGAGATTCTTTATCGCCGATTTAATTCTTACGAGAGGTTCGCCGATGCGTACAACTGCCCGCTCGATAAGGGGGGCGGCGGCGCTGGAGACCGCGTCGTTGAATTGGCACCGGGCCGTCGACTGAGATTCACGGGCTTAAACAGTGCCCTGACCTGTGCAAAGGTCGACACCCAAGGAAAGCTTGTGCTAGGGGAACGTCAAAGGGTTCTCCAGCGCAACTCCGGCGAGGAACTGGTAGTGCTTTCGCACCATCCGATGAGTTGGATGATCGATGGGGAGGACGCAAATGGCTACATCAGAGCGCGCGCCCGCGTATTAGTGACCGGTCACGAGCATAAGCCATCTGCACGGGTTGAGCACGTATTAGATGATGCCGACCTACTTACCATTGAGGCTGGTGCAACGACACCGCCAGGATCAGACGACGAGTTTACTTACGCCTACAATTTGCTGGAATTTGCTTGGGAAGAGAAAGAGGACGCTCTGGCGGTAACAGTTCACTCGCGGTGCTGGTCTGAGACGCGCAAAGAGTTTGTCGAGGATGTAGCTAGGGCCGAATCGGAAACTGGTTACTATGTGCTCGCGTCGCCAAGGTACAAGGAGGCACCACAAGTTCAGGTTAAACAAACTGCCACGGCTAGCGAGACAAACGAACCTCCTGTAATCCAGCAAGAGTCGTCAAACGGAGAAAACGGATCAGATCTTATGCCCGCCGAGTATCCCGACATAATCCTGCGTTTTTTCAAAGACCTTGTGCCGAGTGAAAGGCTGAGATTACTTGTCGAGGTGGGCGCGGTGCCGGAAAACTGGAACGACAAACTGTCGCACGGTATCGAGAAGGCGCTCATTGACCGAGCCGTCCAGTCCGGACGTGCAGCCGACATAAGAGCAAAGCTTGACGAGCTTATTGCAGAAAAGAACAAGGAGGGATAACTACCAAATGGCTGATCTTGCGACCTATATTCGGATCTACGACGCTGACCCCGACGACGATTTGGTCGGAAAGAGGGAAGCCGCGATCAAAGATGCGATTTCCGCACTTAGGAAGACGACCACCGCACCTAACCTGGTCGAGATGGCGTCGGCTGCGGCTAGATCGTTTTCTGAGGATACCACGCCTGATCCACTCGGTGCGATCGTGGCGACGGCAATAAAAGCGAAGGCTCCATCGTTCGTCCGCGAGGAGCGCGAGATGGAGGTGTCAGTGATCTCGGCATTAGCAGTTGCTGGAATGCTTGATATTCCCGAAACGGCCAGTGTGGTGACCATTAAGGATATCGTGGCCGCCACGCTTTGGTCCGCACTCTCGTTCCAAACACCGATCACAAACGTGAAGCACGAGCAGCTCAGGCAGGAAGTTATGGTGTCGGCTCGCGACCGCACACTAAACCGCGGAGAGGTTAGTCGCAAGCGGATGGTCCCGCGCGAGGTGCCTGAGTTTGCGGAAGGGGAAATCGCTTCAGTTGAAAAGAGTGTCAATATTGCCAGGACCAGCATAACGGCGCTAACCAATAACGCGGTACTTGACCGCGAGGAGATCGACGTTCTCTGGTGGTCGGTAAGTGGCCGGAGTCCCATTACTGGCGGTGCGTACGATGAGATCGATCCAGAAGCGCGCGGTTTACTTCGGGCTTTCGAGCTCGGTATACTTATGCGCCGCCTCCCCTCACAAGCCATGCGCCGCATTGTGCTCTCAGGTGTCCCAGCACTCGGCGACATCTCTTTCGGCGATATACTAACATCGGTAGAAAAAATTCGTGATCGTATCGTAGAAGCGGTCCCTGCGCATGATACGATCCGGTCCAACCCCATCGCCTTCCCGCTGCTGACCGCAGTATTAGACGAAACCACGAAGACGCCGGCTATCACTAAGAAGGGTGACGAGTGGGTCAGTCGAGCCCTGCTGGAGACAGCGCTGGCGAGACTTTGCGAAACCCCGGACCCAAAGCTGTAATATGACCGACGCCTGCCAAACAGTCGGCTGCACGGTCGGGGAGACTGGAGTCTGCCTGCTCAACAACGACCCTGAAGTATGTGAATTCAGGGTCACTCACGACACGACTACGCTCGAGAGCGATGACAGCTTAGAAACGGAGCTGACCGTATCACCCGTGTTAGAAACATGGGAGGACAAGCCGGTTCTATGGGACAACCTGCCACTCGAGGTCGGAGAGCTTAGTGACTATCTTGGGTCCCGTAAATGTCTCCTCGTCGGTGTCGTCGGAACACCTGCAGCTGGCAAGACTGCTGCGCTCGTCAGTATGTATCTGCGCCTTGGTCACGGCAGTTTAGAGGGTTTTCAGTTCGCCAAAAGTACGCGTCTGCTCGCATTCGAGGAGATAAGCCAAGGAGCACGCGTCTGGAGTACTCCGCCGCCAGACGCAATGACTGCCCGTACAACAGCAGGCGGTCGTCGTGTTGCCGGTTTTTTACATTTGCGGCTAAAGAAGCTAGACAACAACACCTTGCTCGACCTGCTGATCCCCGACATGCCTGGCGAATGGAGCGACACTCTGATAGATTCGAACAGGACCGAAGGCCTCGGCTTTCTCGCTTCAGCCCAGGTGATTTGGGTGTTCGTGAACGGCGCTGAGTTACGGGACAACGCCACGAGGATGCACACAATGAGTCGTACGAAGCAGCTGCTCCGCAGAGTTGCAGCCATGCTAGAGCAGGGGTGTCCACCGGTTAAAATCGTCGTCACGCATTCGGATTCTGGGCCATTGCTCCAAGCTACTTCGGGTCGCTTAAATCAGATTGCAGACGAACTTAACTTGTCAGCCGAGATCATAGAAATCGCATCGTTCTCCGCCAACGAGCAGGTTCAGGCAGGCGCCGGCATCTCCGACCTCATTCTGAAGTCAATTCCAACGCCTCAGCCCGCTGGAATAGAGTGGCCCGACGACACCGGTGGCTTGGCCGGAAGGTTTATGAACCGCTACGTCGGAGAGAAAAAGTGAAAAATCGGACGCTCATTATGGTCGGCGGCCCAGACAGTGGAAAGACCAACTTCCTTGCGAGACTTGTCGCACATTTGCGTGACGGCGATGGAAAGCTGCGTGCGCCGGACCTGCCAGATGACATTCAGTACGTGGAGGAGGCGCTTGCTTACCTGATGAAAGGAGAGTTTGCTCCCCGGTCACACAATACCACCGATGAACTCAGTGGCGATATCACGCTCGATGTCAGGGAGGTCGACACGGGAGCGACTGCAACCATCAGTGTCCCGGATGTTTCGGGCGAGACATGGGACGAGGTCGCTCGCACGGCTGAGATATCCCGCCAGTGGCTTGACAGAGTCCAACATGCAGACGGCGCGCTTCTTTTCGTCCGGGTACTTTCCGAGCTGAACGTCACTCCGCTGGACTGGGTAAATACTGCTCCTCTGCTCGAGCTGGCTGGGCCCAATCCGGCATATGCGATTCCGAGCCAAGTTCTACTCTGCCAACTCCTTCGCCTCCTTCAAGAAAACCTAGGCACAGGCTTGGATACAAGACCACGCGTAGGTATCGTCGTGACCGCCTACGACCTGCTAGATACGGAGACACGAAGCAAAGGACCGCTTTCCTTCTTGCGAGACACTTATCCATTGTTCGCCGGCATGATCGACAATGTCGACGACGTCGAGATCGGCGTGTTCGGCGCTAGCGTCGTAGGCGGTGAGCTTGCTGACGTGGCTTTTCAAAACGTTTATCTTGAAGGCGATATTGTTGAGAGTGGCTACGTCGTAGACGACACCTTGATACCAATGGAACAAGTTGGCGATATTTCGCGTCCGGTATCGTGGGTGCTGCAATTCCAGAATTCCACCTGATGCAAGTCGATCAACAGTGGCACGGTTACAGGCGAGGTCATCAGCTCATTTCCTCGACCATTGAACTCGAACCACGCGACCAAGATCTCATAGACAAGCTTTCGGACGCGAGTGGTTCGCCGCGCCCGGGTGAGATGTTCGCGCCCTATCTCACTGTTTACCCGCTCCCCAGTGGACGCTTCAGCGTCATCGCCCGAACGTGGCAGGATCTGAATGCTACTAGATCTGGCACCGTCTTTACCCGAAGCCTCCTCGTGCCAACCGAGTTGTGGGCGACAGCGCCCTCTGTTCGGCCGTTTTTCGAGACGTTGAGCACCCAAGACATTACAAAAGAGCGTGCTCAGATCGTGACCACAGCCTCTTCGTGGGAACCGCTCAATGAACCGGGCTTGGGGCAACTCGTGGAGGCCCTTTTCCTTGAGCGGGCAGCCACGCTCGCCGCATTCGGTTATGGCTCTGTAGAGGAGATTACCGGTCGCCTGCTACAGAGCCTGTGGCCATCGCGTCGTGCGTCGATGGCGATCTGTACATTTGCCCTCAGTCCTCGATTACTGCCGGAACGCGACTTCGACGTTGTCTTCGCTCCAGACAGCGCACGTTCTAGATTTACGAGGTGGGCTGGCCGAAAAGTGAACGCATCTCTTGAAGGCGGTTTCACCCGCCACGAGTGGACTGCTCAGCTGCAAGCCCATATATTTATTGATCCAAACCCGAGTTTACGAGCATTGGATGAAATTGGTGCACTTGACGCAGGTGACCGCAACGATGGTTCAGCCCTACGCCTCTCGCTGCTGTGGTCGGACCTGCGAAGCAAGGCTCATTCTTCGCCAACCGCGCTGCTAGGGATGTTAGACATCCTTAGCTCGCTCGGCAGACAGCCTTGGAGCGTGCCCGAGGTCCAGGGGCTTATCATCCGATTTCTTTCCGAGTCATCTTCGTCTCCGACGCCGGACAACTGGCGCTTCGTCGTCTTACTAGTACGCAAGCTGGGTGACGGGATACCGCTCAGTGTCATACGATCAGTATTTAAGGCAGGCAGACTAATCGCGCGATCGCTCCCTGCGTTGGTTATTAGGGCGAATGATGATGTCTCAACGACTACGCTTCCGCATCTTCTCCGACCGCCAGTCGCCCAAGGACTGGCAGACTTGGACGAGGACAAATTCGTCATTACCCTCCGAGGCTGCCTTCCTGACGTGATCGTTTCACTTATGAAGGAGAGCCCCTCGTTCTCCACTGCGGTCGCTACCAGTTTAAATGACGACGCGGACGCGGTCTTGGTGAAGCAAATCGCAGATCTCGTCGCAGGCGACCCATTGGCGGCAAAGAGATCGATTGGCGGATTAGCGAAAGGCGCCCGCTCCTCCATCGTGGCTCCACTGCTACGTGCTGCAATTCAGGGTGCCCCAGCATCAAACTTCGGACTTCTTGCCAGAAACGTGCTCGCGGCAAACGCTAGATCGCGATCAGCAATCATTGATACGCTTATCGAAGCTTCACGCGAGATGCTTCAGAAGGACGTGCTGCTGAGAGAGGCGCTAGTTGCGCCAAGCGTGAGCGAAGGCGACCAGATTATTCTCGAACTCTCCCGCGATCGGACATCGATCAAATGGCTCGTGGATGCACGCTTTGTTCACGCCGACCGACTTTCATCACTTTTGCTGACGATTATCTCAACCGAATCCGATGCTGACCTGCGCGAATTACTGCGCGAAGGACGTATAAAAGATGCTCTTATAGAGGCATCGCTTTCAGGGCTGCCAGGAAGTGGAAAAGCTTTTGTCAGACTTTTGCGTTTACTTCCCGTCGCCGCTCCGTCGGCCGCTTCGTTGCTGCGGCAAGCTCGGGTGACGTTGTCGGAAAGTGAGTATCACGACGCAAGTATGCAGCTTCTCGATCAACTATTGTCCCTCGATCCTGTTCCTCATGCCGACCTCCTTGACCCTCTACTTGCTAACGCTGAGCCAGCACGGCTTGTATCGGTAGCTCTGTCTACTGCTTTCGATGGCGCGCAGGTCGGACGCAATGTCGCAGCGATTGCACAATCCAAATCAGTTGCGCGATTCATACCAATTGTTGATCAGATAAATCGTCGTCTGACTGATCGCAGAACGGGTGGATACGGCCAAGCGGGTTACGACGGCTGGGCACGTATTCTTCGACTAGCCAGAAAGTCTCACCCTGAGGCTTTGTTGCGAAGCGTCGATGCAGCCCTCAATTACGCCCTCACGCGAGTCAATGAACCAGCCGGCGCAGTGGTGGCGGCTGCTTTCCCCCTGGTTTATGCTCGGCTCAAAAAAGATAGCGTGCCTGATGTACCGAACAACTTGATTACAGCGATGATTATGCTCCCGCTGTCACTTATAACCGACTGGGACAAGGCCAAGTCCGCTCGGCACGGGGTAGTGGACGAGTTCCTTCGCTCAAAGTGGGAGCCAGTTGAATTGCTCAGGGCGGGTGTTGATGCGCATATACCCCGAAAAATTCTCGGATACCTAATCGGCCGTCCTGGAGGAATGGCATACCTCCGTCGCATAGAAAGCGGTGTCAGGAGTTATCCGGAACCGGGACGCACGGTTCTAAAAGCCGCTTTGGACGATTTCCATAAAAGCGGGAGTTGATCCGGTTCATGCATTGGAAATTATGGCCATTCGTTCGGATAAGTCGAATCTTGCCGGCTAGATTAGGCTTGGCATTGGTCTGGGACATTAGGACACGCTCGAGAATTGTTAGGTTGATGTGGCTCGAAAGGAATTCTGGGTGACCGTATTATAGACGTTAGGCCGTATTAAACATAAAAACTCGCCTATTTCCTTGTAAAATCAACAAGCTTTGCCTCTTTGGGATCGTAGATGCAGCCTGTGATATCTCCGCTTCTAATCCGCTCCACCGCATCATCTATGACGAACAGCGGCACAAGAAACCATTCACGCGGGACCACCGGGTTGCCGAAACGGTCCTTGATCTCGATATCAAGCCGTGCGGGGTCAAATATCCGATGGATAAGGTTTTCCAGCTTAGTCCGGTTGATATTGAACAGCGTGTAAGTGGCTACGATTTCTACCTCCGCCATAAGGAAGGTCGGATCAAGTTTGGCGTTGGCGACGCGGCGAACTACGTCCCCGCCAGTCACGCCGATCTTGTGCAGAACCTCCCGATTGGCTGCAACGAGTGGGTGCACCGACTTGCTACGGAGTACGTAGATCGTCCCGCTTGCCAAATCTTCCTCATTGATCACTTCTGCAAAAAGAGGCCCTGCTGACAATTCGGTGATACGCCGGGCGGCACCATCGCGGTAAAGTGCTTTTTGAAGAGAACGAGCCAGTACATTGCTTTGCGTCTTGTTATCGTAGATTACACGCAGCCGCCTGTCGGTTCTGTTGTATTCCGTCACGAATGACTTCTCTTCCTCAACGACAACTGCAATCTGTCCGCCTACAATGAATAGCGCACCAGGCTTAATGTCTGCCAAGCTGTTTTCTGAGTTGTCGATTTTGCGGGTTTCGCGCACGCCTACTTTAAGATCTTGCCTCACCCGGTCAAATAACGGCTTGAATTGGTCGAAATCGTCACAAGGTTCGCGGTTAGCAATTTCTTCGGCGGCGCGCTTTTCGGCACTGGGCCGGACATGCCGAAGCTGGGTAATGTCAGCATCGCCTGCCAGTCCTTCCAACTCGGCTAGAAGCTCGTCCTCATCCATCGTCTCGACGGGCGCCGCTGCAAAGGCATCTGCTCCAGATAATAACCCCTGATGGTCGAGCGCTACCAGCAGCTCGCGGCAATCATCCTGGGAACGAAGCCGGTCGAGCCGCACAGCGTACAGGCGTTCAAAGATGTCGCAGTCCTCGCCATGCTTTGGTGTCCGGCCATGGTCCTCTACAAATCGCTGGATCTCCTCAAATCCAGCAACGATGCGTTCCTCGCGTGGAGAACGCCCTACCTTCTTTTCGGGCAGCGCGAACTCAGACAGTTCGTTACGCAGGTCGTCGAGGTCGAAGTCACTCATAGCGACCCTCGTCCTTGAAGCGCACAAATGCGGCGGCGCCCTCGGCCATCCGCTTTTCCCATGCGTCAGTCGAACTGATCGACGGCAAACGTCCGCGCTCTTTTTTGAAGCGCACAGCGCGAACGGCTAGCTCCTTCGCCTCTTCTGGCGATAGGGTCGTGCGCTTGGCGGCAATTGCTGCCGCGACTTGCTTCAGGCTATCCTCGCTCATCGTCTTGGCAAGGATGGAATAGGCTTCCCCGAATGGATTAATGCGATCGATCAGGTCGATGTCCAATTCGCGCACATCCATCGCAAACTTGCGCACACCGTCGATAAGGGCGGTGTTGGCGCTGGGCTGGTCGTCGTCCCCGATGGCGATGCGGGCTGCCTGCTGAGTCAAATTTAAGGCGGCAATGGCATGCTGACGCAACGCCTCCTGATCCTCGTCGTCCAGCTCAGGATATTTGGCCTTAATGATCTTGCCTAGGCGCAGCTGGGTCAGCTCCTCCGGAACCAGCTCCTCGTCGAACAAGCCGCGCTCAATCGAGGGCTTATCCTGCACGAAACTCGCAATCACCTCGTTCAAGTCCTCACGGCAGATGCGCACGGCTTCCGGGCTCTTGGGCTCGGTTAGCCCCTTGATCTCGATCTGAAATACACCGCGTTCCTCGTGGAAACCAACGTTACATTTGTCAGGATCGTAACCGTCCGGGCCGTAGTCAAAGTCAGGTGTGGCCTGATTTGTCGGGTTTTTAGGCTTGAACTCGAAGCGCGGGGCCAACACCTGCTCCATCAGTAAGCTGGCGGCGATCGCCTTCAAGGTGTCGTTCACCGCTTCCGTCACGGCGGCTTCAGCAGCATCCGGCTCTGCGATTAGATTGGTAAAGCGCGCACGGATCTTACCTGGTGCATCGCGGGTAGCGCGTCCGATGATCTGCACGATTTCGGTCAGGCTGGCGCGGTACCCCACGGTCAGGGCATGTTCGCACCAAATCCAATCGAACCCTTCCTTCGCCATACCTAGCGCAATTATGATATCCACATGGTCGCGATTGTTTTTCTGCGCGGGATCTTTCAGCGCAGAGGACACGCGATCGCGCTTAGCTAGGTCATCATCCACGAGATCGGCAATCCGAAGAGTGCGGCCATCCGCTGTGGTGACCAGCTGGAAGCCGGTGACAGGGTCGGTGCCCTGCCAGTCGCCCAGCTCTTCGATTATGTGTTCCACCTCCCTGATCTTGTCTTTCGTGCTTTCGCGCGAATTCACGTTGGGGATGTGGACGATGGTTTTTTCGGCTGGGTTTAGCACAGCGAGGATATCGTCGGCATAGGCACCAGAATAGAAGAAATAGCCGATGTCGAGCTGCTTCAGATGCTCATAGCCATTGAGCTGCTGATAGTATGTGTAGGTATAGCTGTCGAAGCGGGCTTCATCATGCGGGGAAAGCACTGCCTCGGCATCGCCCCGGAAATAAGAGCCCGTCATCGCCACGATATGAATGCGGTCCCGCGCGATGAACTCCGCCAGATGCGCGCCCAGTTTGTTGTCAGCGCTGGCAGAAACATGGTGGAATTCATCTACCGCGATCAGGCGGTCATCAAACGCCTCCACGCCAAACCGATCCACGGCAAAGCGGAAAGTGGCATGGGTGCAGACCAGAACCTTGTCGTCGCTTTGGAGGAAGGCACCGACCGAATTGACTTTACCGCCATCCTCGCCGGGCGCATTGCACAGGTTCCAGCGCGGAGCGACGGTCCAGTCTGACCAGAAGCCATATTTCGTTAGCGGCTCGTCGTTAAAACTCGAGCCGATGCTCTTTTCCGGAACGACAACAATAGCCTGCTTCAACCCCTGATTGGCCAGCTTATCAAGCGCTATAAACATCAGCGCGCGGCTTTTCCCCGACGCGGGGGGCGATTTGATTAGCAGATACTGCTCACCGCGCTTTTCATAGGCCCCTTCCTGCATCTCGCGCATGCCATAGGCGTTAGCCTTGGTCGAAGCACCATTGCGAGAATAAGTAACGGAAACGCAGGGAACGGATTTGGTCATTGTGCAATCCTATATTCGGATAGATAGATTATCGCCCATGACGGCGGGGATGGCCAGCTGCGGAATCCTTGCTGGTGCCATGTAACGCTATCTGCTCCAATCAATTCACTGTCTTCAAGATGTTGAACAAATTTGTCGTGGTCATAGAGGTATAATTCATTTCCATGCAAAAACGCGATGTGGATGCCTTTGCCGGAATATTTCCGATCTATGACCAGCCTGCCCTTGAGTTGAACCTTCAGGAAAGTTTCGCCATCAATATGAACGGCGATAAAATCAGCGCCCTGCCAGTCGTCTGTCAGACGAATGCTGTTGAAGCCATAGTCAGCGAGCCGGGCAGCAATCTGTTGGAAATTGTAATTTTCCTTCTGTCTGCTGTTGAGCAACCGATATTCAATTTTCTCGAATGCCGCCATTATCCCAGATCCTTCTCGACGGCTTTTTTCAGCCATTTCGGTTCACCGGAGATCTGTGAAAAAAAGACGTTCTCTGGCACATCTTTCCAAAACGCGATTATAGCGTTCGAGAACCGGTCAAGGTCAGCATCGTCAACCTCTAGATTGGTGTAATCGAGGGCAGACAGAAAAAATCCCGGCAAATCAGCCTTGGCACCTACAAGTTCGGGAGCCTTCTCCTTTAGCTCGTTGAACGAGTTGCCGCTGCCGTGTTTATACACGTTGACCACGAGATGGCAGAGATTGAGGTCGACATAGTATGGCCGATCCCTGACGGGCCACTGCAAGCACTCGAGAAATTCCAATAAATCGCCGATGACCGCCTTCCATATGGCAGCATGCGTATGCTCGCCGAGGCGGTGATGGCCCATCTCCTGGCCCAGCCAATCACGTAGGTGCTTTTCCCATTCATGATACATGCCAGCGACGATACTGAGCCTGGTCGTCTTCTGAAGATCGACCAGGCTCTGGTAAAATGCCACCGCCTCATCCCAAGACTGCTCGTAGGCGGCTGCCGGATCATCGCGTTCGGGATCGAAATGCTGCGCCCGGCCAGCCAGCCACGCTTCCGCATGGCAGTCGGCATCCGCCTTCATCGCCTCATCGTTGAACTGGGCCAGTAACCTGCTTTTCGCTTCCGCCACATAGAATTCGTGGGTGGCGATAAGACGATCGCGAAATGGGCCCCACATTTGGACGAAGACACGGTCAACCACTATGGGGCCTTTCCGTGGTCATCTTAGTGTATAGCTCAAACAGTTTTTCCAAGCGCTCAGTGTCGTTTTTAAAACGACGGCCGATATAGATGCGTTCCAGCACCTCGTCGTTGCGTTCATGGGCTTCGCGCAGGTTGTCAGGTATCGTTTCTGGGTCGTAAAGGTCGGCGATGGTGGCTGGGTAATGCGCCTCGCGCGCTAACAGAATGTCTTCTGCGCATCGGGTAAGGTCGATCTTGTTTTTCTCGGTCAGCGTAGGAACGGGGAAGGTGTTCCAGCCGAGAGTGTTGGAATAGGAAAACCGCATCTCCAATCGCGCGCAAACGGTGCCGATCCAAACCCAGTGAAGTCGCGATGCAATAAGCGCCATATTCCAGAGAGGGGCGTCATGGATCGCGAAGCATTTGAAGCTCGCTACAGCGGGCGCCCTAATGACATTACAAGGCAGATAAGGTCGATTTTCTGAACTTGTTTGTGGAACAGCAATAAAATAACTTGAAGATTCAACCTGATCGCGAAACCGGTAAGGCGACTTAACCAGCGTCGTGGCAGTTGAATCGGATGGCTTTGATCTGCGATCCGCTTGTACTGATAAAAATCTTCGTTTTAGATCGGGAATTGCCGCTGCTTGATCGGCCTGATCATCCCTTACCCATATACACATTCGGGGATTCGCATTAATCACCTCCGCTGACCCATAATATGGCCTAACAAACTCGGCTATACGGTTGTCATTTGCAACCATTTCACTTGCATCATACCTAGAGATAATCAAAGCTGCACCATAGTAGGGATGGTTACCGAAGTTCATTTTTGAGATCGATGAAATCGGTTGCGTTGCAGCTTGAATGAAAATATTGGCTGAGGGTGCAAGATAACCATTGATATTGGTAACCTGTCGAACTTCTATCCCTTCGATGGCCTCTTCATACAATGTTGCAGGATCATTTGATCCGCGAGCAATCCCAACTATTACTACGGTGATGCCTGCATTTTTCGCTGCAAGATTGGCCCACTTGAACGAAGTGTGCGCAAACGCGATCTTTTGTCTCGCAGCAAATATCCAAGGCCATAAGATTGGCACTTGCCCGCCCTGACATATGGTATTTGTCGCAACGAATGCCGCTGCTCCATCAGATTGTTGAATAAATTGCGCAGCCTTGATGAACCATCCTGCAACATAATCTAGGTTCCCCCATCGTTTCATCACCGGGGCGAACACCGACTCAAGGTCAGCTTTTTGTTCAGCTGTTTGTTTGTTGTAGCCTGAATACGGCGGATTACCGCAGATATAGGTTTCACCACCTTCATTTTCGAAGTGGATCTTCGTTTGATCGAGTGGCGCGCCAAACAAGTCGTCAGCGTAAATCTTCCCGCCGCCTTTTCCTGTAGGTTCACAAACGCTTAGCCAATCTAGCCGTAACGCATTGCCGCACGTGATCCAATTCTCAGCGTTCAGCGGCAGGAACTCCGCCAACGCAAGTTGCTGCCCACGATAGATTTGGTCGCATTGAAACTCTGCAATAATCAGCGCAAGCCTCGCGATTTCTGCAGGAAAGTCGCGCAACTCGATGCCGCGAAAATTGGTGAGCGGAATGTCGGTCGCCCGCTCGGCCTCACTACGCCGCCGGTTGATCTCGGCTTCGATATCGCGCATTTGCTTGTAAGCAATGACAAGGAAATTGCCGCTGCCGCAGGCCGGATCGAATACCCGGATTTTCGCCATGCGGCTCCGCAGAATGGCCAGCTTGCGGGGATTGTCGCCTGCGTCCCCCAGCTTCTCACGCAGGTCATCCAGGAACAACGGGTTGAGCACCTTCAGGATGTTGGGTACGCTGGTGTAGTGCATGCCAAGCGCACCTCGCTCCTCATCATCCGCGACTGCCTGGATCATCGATCCGAATATATCCGGATTAATCTTCGTCCAATCAAGGCTGCCAATATGTAGTAGGTATGACCGCGCGATCCTGCTGAAGCGTGGCACGTCTAGATTGCCGCCGAATAGCCCGCCATTCACATAGGGAAAGGCTCGTGCCCAGTTGCGGATTCCCGCGGCCTCATGATCGATCTTGCGCGTGTTCATAGCTCGGAAAAGCTCGCCGATCACCTCATCAGTGTTGCTGCTGTCCCGGTCGCTCATCTTCTCGATGGTGCTAGTGAAAGGATGGTTCGGATGGAAAATGCCGGTGTCCTCTGCATAGAAACAAAAGATCAGCCGGGCCATAAAATGGTTCATGTCTCTGCGGCGCGCTTCGCTCCCCCAATCCGGATTGTCCTTCAGCAATTCCACGTACAACCTATTGAGGCGACGAGCTGCGCCTCTGTCGATTGCCGTTTCTCGAAGCTCGTTGACGTAGGAGATCCCTGCTAAAGGCAGAAAAAAGTCGAAGTGCTCGGCGAAGTTGTCGAATTCACAAGCCAGTGTTTCGCCGGAATCGAGGTGCTCGGCCTCAAACAGGTCGCCATCCGTGGCGAGTATGAATTTCACCTTTGCCTTGGCAGTTTGCGGGCTAGCTTTCAGCGCCCCAAGTGTCTGCGTGACAGCACCGAGCTTAGCGACCGCAAGATGAATGTTGTTCGCCTGCAAAACGCCGCCAACATCGGACTTGTTCGATGCGCCGCTGCGCAGCCGTTTGATCGTGGTCGCCTTGTTGCCAAAGGCTTCGAGAAACGCGAACGGAAACTCTTGGGGCTCAAATGGCTGCTCAGCCAGTTTGGATACGGCTTCTTCGATTTCGACGGCGTTCATTGCAGCGCGCGCTTTCCTTTGGAGATGCTGGCAGTCTCGCGTGCCTCCTTGACTGCTGCCAGGGTTTGTTCGTCGGGCGCTAAAAGCTCGAAGGGTAAAGCTTTGTCATGCGCAACACGCGTCAACATCAGACGCACGGCATCGGAAACAGTAAGGCCCATCGCCGCTAGAACAGTGGCGGCCTCCTCCTTTACCGTTGCGTCAATGCGGGTCTGAACCAGTGCATTTGCAACCATTGCGCTCTCCCGTTGTTGCTGCCGTGAATGACAATGTGATTCACTAGAAATACCTAGGCCGTTTTCGGACGCATTTCAAAGCATTAGCGTTGCAGCGCTTTCTGATGACAGATTGCATGCCGGGGTAGCAGCCGGACGCTCCGAGGATCAGCCTTTGCACGGGAAATTTTGTACTATTTGTATACCGCGACTCGAGCGCGCTTCTCCCCGAATTAAAGCTATGCGAACGTTCCTCAACGAAGTGAAATGAGTTGATTACAGTTAATGCCGAAAGATAGCTTACCGGCGAGGTCGGGAATTAGTGAATGGCTGAGGAGAAAGCGGCACCTTCGGATACACGCTCGGATACACACGGTCGGTTCTTAACATACTGACGCGGCCTTTCCAACCTCTCTGGCCCCTCACTAGAGGCGTCGGAAAGCTCATAAGCGAAAGGTTTTGAGAACGTTGTGTAGCGGCCCGGCGGCTAACCGCGCTTTGACATAACCGTAAGCAGGCGAAGACATTTTTGACTGGTGAAAGCAGTATCGTGACTGCCGTTCGTATACACGTCGAAATACATAACGGGTTTGTCCCTATCCAAGCCCGCTCAGAAAGCCGCCCTGCAGGGTTTGACCCCCTTTTCGCATGAGAGAGGTTCGCGTTGGTGAAAACGCAATATATTGTGCCGTAAACTCTGCTGTGTTTTTTCTTTAATGAATTGAAGGAGAAAGCCCATGCTTAGTGCTACAATGGAAGTAGATACGGACCAAGTTACTCTAGAAGCTGCCCGATTAGTGAAGCTCGCAAGTGTCGCGTGCAAAAAATGGGAATGCACCGGGATGCCCGAAGAAGTCAGCGAAACTGCAGCCGACGCGCTCGACATTACTCATAGCGTCATTCGCTTGGAAGCAGAAGAGACGGGCGAATCTATGATTGACCAACTTCCTGAGACGCGACGTGGACGGTTACTGGCAGCAGCATGGCTTTTGGTCCTCGCTGGTACGGACGAACACGGGGAAAGCCTCGATCTCGCGATAGCATCTAAGCTGTTATGCCAAGCGGCAGAAGCATAGGAACAATTTGCAGTGTCAGCTGTCGTTGACCAGTAACTTGCGATTGCCCAGACATCGTCTGACATTCGCTCGCCTCACTAATGTCAGCTCCAAAATATATCTGGTGTATTTGACCGAAACGACCACAACAGGTGGTGTCCCGCGTAGGCAAAATTGAGTCGCCTACTTATCGTCGTTTTCGTTGACCATCGGTATGATGCGAGTTGGCAGGAAGCTCAACATTGGGGGTATGTTTTGCTTAGCTTAAAAAGGCAGGCAAGGCGATATCGTACAGATTTTCGCCGGACTCTTATCAACATCTCAGACTTGCGCCTGATCGCATGCTGGCGTTGTCGCCATTGACGAAGTTGATGATGTTGACGATATAGTAGGCAAATCGAGTCAAAAGGTATCCCAGCACTATGGAAAAGACCAAAACCCACGCCGACATTCGGAAAGCCAATGCACCCACAGGTGACGAAACCGTCGTGATCTATGCACAAACAAATTTGGGCATTCCCGACGAGCAATCGGCGACATTGCGAGAGGGCAATATCGTCAGCAATCACAGGGTCGTTTTGAACACGGCCAAGCGCGGGAGGCTTGTGGACGTTAAACTCCCTCAAAACATGTCCCTACTCGAAAAAAAAAATATCTATACACCGGTCGTGCTTTCGCAAATCGGGTGGAATGAGAGGCGTGCTCGGCAATTCGTTCGAGACATCGAGTCCATCGCCGAGGCCCCGACGTCGCTACGATCTAAACTCGTGGATCTGATCATTCGTGGCATTGCAGGCAGCCACCTGATGGTCGCCAAAGAAACCCAGAAAGTGGTGGCGATGACAGAAATGATCCACAACATTGTCGCCGCCCAATCGGCCGTTGAAGCCTTGCCCGTCCGCTCGGCGCTCGATCCGCGGCTCACCTTTGCCAATTTCGTTTGTGGCCCGACCAATGTGCTCGCAGTCACCGCCGCCGAGCGCGTCGCGACGAAAGACAAGCCCTTGTTCAACCCGCTCTACTTGCAGGCGGCAACGGGGCAGGGCAAGACGCACCTGATGCACGCGATCGGCCATGCCTATGCGCAGGTCAATCCCGACGCGCAGATCATCTATATGTCGGCCGAAAAGTTCATGATGGAATTTGTGACCGCGATGCGGCGCAAGGAAGTCATGGAGTTCAAGGCACGGCTGCGTGCGGTCGATGTGCTTTTGATCGACGATATCCAGTTCATGATCGGCAAGGTTTCGACGCAGGAAGAGTTCCTGCACACGATCGACGCAATCATCGGCGCGGGCAAGCGCCTCGTCGTTGCCGCCGACCGTGCGCCGCAGGCTTTGGATGGCGTCGATCAGCGGATACTGTCGCGGCTGTCGATGGGCTTGGTAGCGGATATCCAGCCCCCCGATCTTGAGCTTCGCCGTGCGATCCTTAACCAGCGGCTCGCATCGATGCCCGACACGCAGGTAGGTGAGGATGTGATCAAATTCCTCGCGCGCACCATCAGCCGCAACGTCCGCGAACTCGAAGGCGGGCTCAACAAGCTGGTCGCCTATGCGCAACTGACCGGCCAACCGATCACGCGGACGCTGGCCGAGGAGCAGCTGAAGGATATCCTCCCGGCCGCCGCTACCAACCAAACGCTTGGTCGCGTGGAGGTCGTAATAACCGGCGTGGACCAGCCACAACAAAAATCGCACGAGGCCGGCCCTTGGGAAAGTTCGATGCCCACCCTGTCGAAACCCGAAGCTATCGCTGCGGCGCAAGAGAATGGAGATCCGGAAGCAAATGTGCGCGCGTATGCGCGCAAAGCGGGTCGGCAACTGGATGCGTGGGCCGGTGAATTATTGGGAGCCATTGCGATCAAGGATCGCTTCAATATTAGTCCCCAGATGCTGAGTCAGTACCGCAAAAAAGGCCATGTTATAGCCTTTCCAAATGGTCGCACGAAGTTCCGGTATCCCGAAGAACAGTTCCGCGAACGAGCCATTCTCCCCGATACCGAACCAGTTCTAAGGCTCGCTGGCTCACCTATCAGCGCATGGCATTGGTTGGTTCACATGGCGCCCACACTTGGGCACAAAAGACCAATCGATCTTTTGTGGACCGGTGAGCGCGAAGCGGTCATCGAAGCAGCCGAACTGCAATTCGGCCAATAATGGACCCGATCATCAAACATTTTCGACGCGCAACCCGTGTCGAAACGATGCCTTCTCATGTCCTACGAATTTACGATGAAACCAAAGGCTACACGCCGCTGGGTTTCGGCTATGCGAACACACGCTTCTCATCGCCGAGCAAGGACTTTGCGGTAATCTATACCGCCAATGACCTGATTGCGGCACTCCTGGAGGTTGTAATCCGCGATACACTCAATTGGACGAAAAACCGCGCCATACCGATATCTGAATTGGAAAAGCACCGGATCGCCTCGCTCAAGCCGCCGGCAGAAATGACCTTGCTCAGGCTAGATAAAAATCTGTGTTCGCGAGCTGGAATCGATACCGATGTGATTATGTCATCGCACCAAGATAAATCCCGACAACTTAGCCAAACCTTATTCGATCAAATCACCTCGGCCGAAGGGATCCTATACCCGAGCCGCTTTCGCAACAACGATATCTGCTTGGCGACATATATAAAACCAGGCTCTACGCCGCCGTTCGATGTCGCAGCCGACATGCCGCTTATCAAACACCCGATGCTCAAACCAGCTCTGATCGAACTCGACATTGTTATCGATGAAGACCACTGAAATCGGTAGCCTCATGCCCCAGAAAGATCAGGCCCATGAGGGCTGCAGGGGCAAAATCATGTATTTTTCGAGTGGAAACTGCTGCCAACATTGCTGCCTTCCAAGCGACCCATTGAGCGGTTCGATACTGGCAGCAGCATGGCTTTTGGTCCTCGCTGGTACGGACGGACACGGGGAAAGCCTCGACCTCGCGATTGCATCTAAGCTGTTGTGCCAAGCAGCAGAAGCATAGGACCAATTTGCAGTGTCATCTTTCGTTGACCAGTAACTTGCGATTGCCCAGACATCGTTTGGCATTCGCTCACTTCACTAATGTCAGCTCCCCAATATATCTGGTGTATTTCCGTGATAGCCTCTGAAATGTTCCGCTTTGTTTAACCAAAAATCCCTGACATCCTGACATTACAAATGGGAGATATTTTGGGAAAAGTACGAAGGAAAGCATTTACCTTACCATTCGTAAAAGCGGATCAGCAGAGAGGCGGCGTCATGAGTGTCAGGGTGTCAGCAGCAAAGGCTCAGAAGCCCGTTATAGTCGGGGCTGAGGTTCAAGGTCATTCGCAAGGTGTTTTGCCAAATATGGTTGGGTTTGGCCGAGCCATCTTTCGATCCATACAATCGCGCGATCGACCCACATAAGCAGCTCTCGTAAAGGCGAACCGTCTGGATAGTGCCTACGAAGCGTCGACTTAAGTTCTTCCAGATACGGAACCAGCTGATCGCGATCTAATTTGTCGGGACGGGTGTAATCTAGACCATCGTAATACAGATTGAGAAATGTTTCCTGATCCAATTCATCGACCTTATATTCGCGCATGACATATTCATCCAAATTGCCGCGAACTTGATTGAGACAATTTTCGACATGTAAACGTCCTTCGGTCGCTTTGAGCACCGATTTGATGATCAGGGCGCTGCGTTGATGGGCATCAATTGGCATCTTACCATTCGGCCGGAACTGCTGACCCGCAAAGCTATGATTATAGAGTAGCGCACCTTTTCTACTTGCATTCCCGGACCGCATTCCTTTTGAAATTTTTCGGGGCATAAAGATTACTCCTGTACAATGTGGAGATCATCTTTTAGCAGCAAAGTGCAATTTACTCTATATAATTCAATATGTTAATAAGGTGTCATAAGCTCCCAAGAGCTTACATTCAAAAATATATTTTCCGTATGTAGCCACTTTGAGCCAATATTAAGTCGACCCGATTCGAACCATATTACATTCCTTTGAAGCAGAGGGTCAGGCGCGGAAACAGGGCCACAAGATATGATACAATCCGTGTGTATCCTTCTGTGTATCTCAACCGCTTATATGTGTAGTTATTTGAGCGGTCGACTGTACTTGAGCCGGAAGCCGACCGTTCTCCTTATGGCAATGTGACCTCGGAGATTTTTGTACGGAGATATTGAATGGCCGCTTCCGCTAACAAAGCTGTCGTTCGAGCGCTCAAACGATATCCTTGATAGCGGCAGTTCGTCCAGTGGGTTTTGGCCAGACCCAATAGACTCTTCGTTGGTGACCCTGCGTACAACTCAACGGAGGAAAGCGTGCAATCCAATCGCGCTTGCGCGCACTCACTGAAGCTCGACGCATTCCCAGGTAATGGGTGCGCCATCGGCAAGCGTACCCGCCCCGGCGGTACCAATCGCCAAGCCGTCAAGGCCTAATATCTTTAAGATCAGCTCGCCCGACCCGGCATGGCAGGCGGCGATGCCAGCGAGTAAATCAAACGTGCCGGCGTCACACGAGAGCACGCCTTTCGGATCAGTGGTCTGCCAAGTGTTGGCAGCGCGTCTTAGCGTAATGTCGAATTTGCGCTCAGGCTGTGTCGCTTCCTGGCAACCTAATATCGCACCCGACCACGCCATGCTGCGCTCCCTTGTTTTGTGAAGACGTTATTCCGACTCCGATAATTTCGATCGATACTCGTTATCCCTCCGCTAGACAAGCAAGTGCAGGCCATCGTTGGTTGTTCGCAAAACGTCCCGACCGAACTGCGCCGTCACTGTTCGATCATCCAAGGACTTGGTCCGTCAGGCGAAGGATATCTTGGACGGCAGCCTCAGCAGCGCGATGACGGCCCTCGAAATGATTTGTGTGGAAGCGCTTGAGCATCAGCAACAACTCGCCCAATGTGAGCAGAGCGCGGTCCGTTACGCCGCCCTCTGCCCAATAACCTGTCAAAGCCGCGCAATGGAGCGACGCATCCGAGACCCACGTCCCGCTGCGCGTCTGCCGTGTTGCGTAGCGCAAAGGTGCGAAGTCGAATTCTGGAGGCCCGATCGTCGCCTCATCCCAGTCGATGATCCGCACACCTTCGTCGCTCACGATTGCATTGCCGGCGTGAAGGTCCCCGTGCAGCAGCGCCCAACGCACGGCCGCCATCTCGAAGTGACCGCGTCGCAGTAGGTCCGCGTGCCTATCTCCGATCCGCCGCTCCAGCGCCGGCGTACAAAGGCCATATAGTCGCTCTTTCAGCCATGCCTCGCCGTCGGCTTTGACGCTCGACGGCCCGAGCCCGGTTCGGAAACTGGAAAAGCCCACGCGGTGCAACGTCGCTAGGCGCCTGCCGAGATCCACGAAGTCTGGCGGCGCCGCGCATTCGCCCGCGCTTGACCCGGTAATCCAAGAAACGAGCTCCCATGGCGGGCGCTCCACAACTGCGCAGCCATCACGATAAGCATGGATCATGGCGCTGCCGGGAAACGCAATCCGCTCGCTCCGAGCGGAGTTAGTCGCTGCCGTCCGGGCAGCGTCGTGCGTGCGGCCGGTGTTATGCTCGACAAGGTCTGCGCACAATGCCGATTTGACGAGCCAGCCGTCCTCCTCCTGCGCCGATACACGTCGTCGAATGCGCAGTGCGAGATCGTCCCCTCCGCTCGTCCGAAGGCGATAGATGTCGTTTACGGCTCCTTGACGGTACTCGTCGATCCGAACCTGACCCGCTCCGCCTAGCGTTTTGAGGACGGTCTCGAGCACGACGCGCCGCGCCAGTTCCGGCACATACCAGTCGGCCGCCTTTTGTGGGATATGCGGCTTCAGGTTAGCCTGCAGAAACCCACGCAGCATGAGAGCGCGATCGGGGCTCTCTGCGCCGAGGCTGGAGGCATCGTGGATCATATTCTCGGTCGGCGCGAGGTAGGCTTCTCCCGGGCGTATCTCTAACCGAAAGACGCGCCGATCACTCTGCAGAAGAAATTGCCGAGCGATGTCACGGCCCGTTTCGTCAGACCATCCCAAAGTCTCGTCCATCCCTGCGACCTCGTAGGGGACGAACAAAAGATAACGGGGATAAGCGCCGACATTGACGACGAGGCGATTGCTGCCACGTCGACGCTCGGCGAGCACAAAGCCGTCCCAACTATCGACATGAAGGCCGGCCAAACTACGGTCAGGATTCGGAGTAACCGTGTTGAGCCCTGCGGGACTTTGCGAAACGCAGGCACTGAGCGCAGGTCCGAACAACGCCAAGCTGTCATCACGGTCGAGCAGCGCGCTAAGTTGCGTCTGAATGGCGGGCGGTGCGATGTGCAGCGAATCTTGGGCCGCAATCGCCTCCTGCTCGGCAGCGATTGCGGCGAGTTCCGCTATGAAGTCCGTGCTCGGCGCCATCAGCACCAAGCTTGCGTAGCTCGGTACTTCCTCCGGTCTCCGGCTCGTAAGGCCGGCGAACTCCGCATCCGAAAGAGCCCGCCATGCCGTCGAGGGGACGAGGGCACCGGCTTCGTATGACCCCTCGCGCGGTGGCGGTAGGACAGCGGCGGAAGTCGCCTCGCTTGCTGCCAGTCGTACCCGCAACCGGTCTGCGGACAGATGCGTGGACCAAAGGGTAATAGTGTCCTTCAGCATCGGCGAACGAGCGCAGCATCAACAAGGTTCGCGGATGGCGGCGGAGGGCCTCGGCCGCGTTGCGACGCATCACCCGGAACGAGATCCTGAGAGCCATTCGCTTCCCGCCGACGGGCCAGCGTAATCGACCATTGGGTTGCTGTCCATATCACCGCCTCAGGCAAGCCTGTCCGAGCGTTCTGCGATCACCGCCTGAACCGGCTCTAGATCGCGGAACTGACACCACCATCCGGCGGCGATGCCGATGATGTCCCCGGCCACCTGTTCGCATTCGCGAATATCGAGCCCACTGCGACTGAGGCGATAGCGCAGCTCAGGATCGAATAGGTCAGGTCCACCCGCAAGGAGATCGGCCGGCGAGCCGGGCGCGCAAAAGACCCAACGCCGGCAGCCTGAAAGCAGTATCGACCAGGTGTCCTTCGCAACCGGCTCCAGCAGCATGCCACCTGTGACCACGGGTTCGGCTCCGGCATGAGGCTGGGTCTCGAGCTGGCTTGCTCGCTCAAAATCAGAGAGTGCGAACGCGGGCGACGGCGCGGGGGCGAACAGCGCTTCCTGGCTCTCCTCGTTACTGTCAGTCCGCGAGGCGAACTCAGGCAAGTCCGCTCCCGCGCCAACCAAAATAACCGGCTCCGACAAGATTTTTGGGACCTCAAACGAGGACAGGGAGGTAACGCCACCCACCTGCACCGTCGGCGCATCCTGCGTGATGTTGGCAATACCGTCCTGAAAGGTACGCCGGCCCTCGAGAGGGCGCCGCCGCGGCGTACGAAATGGGAATACGAGGCCTGTCGCAGCTTCAGCCGGTGCAGCGTCGATAGCGCCCCGCTCATGCCGCGCCTTTCGGCCCGTTGCGATCGTGTCGTGGACCAGGCGAAACACCGGCGTGAGAACTTGGGCGATCCCGTGCAGCGCCGACCATTCGAGCGGCCAGGATAGGATCTCGGGCAAATCGGCGGGCGCCTCGCTGCCCGCAATCCACTCGAGGGTGGACCTGCAGTCGGGAGTGCAGGGCAGCCAGGGCGCGGGCGACAGACCCAGCCGATGGAGAGTGTGGTTCGTCTGCCAGGTCTGGAGACTGACCCCCTGCGACGATGACCACTCGGGCCGGGCGAATAGATTGTGGGCGAAGAGCGCCTGCAGGCAACAGCCGGGCATACCGAGCAAATTTCCTAAGCCGACGACATCTCCGGTCGTCCACGCAGCCTCGCCCGCCTTCACGGCGTCAGCCGCTCCGCCTAAGCACCACAAACCCGAGGCACGAGCACTGGCAAGTAGGTCCGCCATGCCCACCGGGGCGTTCGGACCCAAAATGGCTAGGCGCATCCCGGCTTCCTGAAAGCGGCGTCGAAGCAATGGTGCCTCGAAGGGCGCGAGGCGAACGAGCGCAAGGTCGATGAAGCCGCGCTGGGCCTCCGCGATCCAGCGGGTGGCACCCTGAGCAGCGGCCTCCTGAAGGCGCGGTTCCCAGACCGCACGCGCCTTGCGGCTCGTCCATGCCACGCGATGGAAGCGAGGCAATCGAAACCCAAGCACAGGTGCTGCCAACACCGCTGCTTCAAGATTGGGCGAGCTCAAGGCTGCGAGCCGGCCAGATCCAACCCGAGAGTGCCGCGCAGGCTCGCAAGCGTCGGATTTTCTCCTCTCGACCAGGCGTCAACTAGGACAGCCTCGACCTCTGGCCGGCGCGGATGGATGGAGATTGGCATGCTGCCCTCGGCCACTAGTTCCGCTTCGGCGTGCGCAAACAGCTGCCGCCAAGCTTCGCAGTTGTCCGACCGGTTGCGCCAGTCTCCTTCGATCGCCGAGCCCGGACACTGCCCCTTGCAGACCAGAAAAAATCGGCAATCGTGGCATCCGCCATAAGCTTGCGGAGTGTGGTAGAGCGCCAAATAGCGCTCGTGCCGCGGTTCGTCGGCTTTCAAAAAGTCGATGCCTTCCTTGTCGGTCAGGCCGCATTTGTGCGGTTCGCCGTCGCCGCCGAGTCCGACCACGGCCTCGGTTACGAGGGGATCGCAGGCGCGAAAAGTGCAAGCGACCGCTTCGTCGTCCATCATCAGCATGTCGCGCCGATCGGACGAGATGTCGAAACGTAAAGTTTGGAACCCCTTGGCGAGCTCGACGAGCCGGGTCACCGCGATCACGTTTTCCGCCACGGACAGGCCGTGCGCCGCTCGGGCCGCTGTGCCGTCGAGCTCAAGCACGTGGATCCTGGCCGAGGGCACGCCCTTGCGATCGAGTTCGGCGAGCCAAGTGCAGAGCTCGTCGAGCCGCTCGCCGACGCCGTTCGCGCGACCAATCTGGACCATGATGCCGTTGCACAGGCCGGCATCGAGCAGCAGATCGATTGCCAGCAGGGTCGCCGCCGTACTCACGCGGGTCCGTTTCAGCGAGCCCGCCCAGCGCGCATCGTTCAGCGCGCCCGGCCCGTCGACACTGATGCCCACCTTCGCGCCGTAGCGGCCAAAGACGGCGACGTGGTCGGGCGTCAAAAGCGCGCCATTCGACTGGATGAGCGGCGCTCGGCCAAACCGCTCGCAGTTGAATCGGATGAGCCGTTCGATATCGGCAAGCGGAAGCAGCAGTGGCTCGCCTCCGAACAAGTTGAGCGGTTCGTCCATGGCATCGGCCGCAGAAGTTACAGCATCGAAATCGAACTTGGGCGTGGTCGCGGCCACGTCGCGCAACGAATTCTGATAACAATATTGGCAGGCGATGTTGCAGGCGACGCCCAATGGTCTGAGCTCGATCGACATTATATCAAAACCGAATGTGCGGCACGCGGATATGCTGCGGCAGGCGAGTGTGGGGGATTCTGATGAATGGCACGCCTACGTGGGGGATATTGATGAATGGCACGCCTACGTCGGGGATAATTTTAAACACTTCGTCGATGACCTTCTTCGCGATCTCCGCCGGCACATTGGCGACCCTCAGCAGCCCCTCGGCCACGTCGCCGGAGATGCCTATCGCTTTCAGACCGTCCACGACGGCCTGCACCGGATAGCCGACCGTGATCAGGCTCTTGGCGACGTCTTCCGGTGACTTGCCAATATCGGTGAGTGCCTTGGCGACGTTTTCTGCAGTCTCGCCGATCGACTTCAGTGCGGCCGCGGCCTGCTCGGTGGTATAGTGCAGGGCATCGGTCAAACCCCGCGCGATGGCCTGGGCTTGCTGCTCGAAGTGCTCCTTCAGGACTTGAGCGACGTTTTCGACCGCTCTCACCACGCCGTCCGCTATCGCTTGCAGCCATTTCTCGGCCGATTGCAGCAATTCCGCGAATAGATCGTCCGCGTGGTCGAGGATATACCTGATGACCTGTTCCGGAATACGCGCGAAGGCGTCGGAGTCCACGGCGATCTTCGGCAGGGCGATATGCAGTCCGATGACTACGAAGGTACCCTCGACCGTCACTTTGACGCCATCGCTGGTTGCCAAGATCGCCGTCACCGCGTCGAACCCGGTGTCCAGATGTATTTCACCGAGGCTGGGCCCACCGTCAAACAGCCTGATGGGCCCAATCGAAGCTCGCAACTGGAAGCTCGCGGTGCCGTCGGCTCTGAACCGGTTCTCGCCGAGCTCGCTATCCAGCATGATGGCGACAGGTCCAACCTCTTGCTTGAGGCTTATCGTGATACCATTTGAGCCCGCAACGCCTTTGATATCCTGGACCAAGCCCATCAACGAGAGCCTAGCCCCCAAGATCAGTTGGGGATTGGCGCCAGTGTCAAGCGCCAGGCTCGGCGTTCCAACGCCGCCTGGTCCCGTAAGCTCGAGCAACGAGCCGAACCGAACCGGCGCGATAAGGCCGACCTCGGCAACCACGCGGTCGACTTTTGCGCTCAAACGCAATCCCGCTGACAAACCGAGATATTCGATCGCACCGGAAATCGCGATGCCCGACGGATAGGCCCGGCCGGCTATCGTCTCGCCCAAGGGGTTGAGAACGATGTAGATCGCCAAGTCTTTGAAACTGGGCTCGAAGAAATCGGGTATTAAGTCCACGCCGATGAACTCAGCGACTAGGTCGCTCAAGGTGAGATCGCCCGGCGCTTCCACAACTAGCATGCTCGGCGCTTGGCCGACGAACTTCGCCGCGACGGCGAGCTCTTGCGACCTCATGAGGATCTTGCCGAAGAAGCCGTAAGCTGGGGGCGGCGTGGAAAGTTGAAGGCCGAGTTCGACGACATCAATGGGTAAACCCAGCGGATGGCTCCACGGCTCGTCGGTCCGCAGGAACAGCGACTCTTGCGTCCCGCTGACTTCGACGCCGAGAGCGAGGGATGGCAGGCTCATTCCGAATAGATTGAGTTCGGCGTGACCAACAGCAGCTACTCTGATCGGTTGCACCGAAAGCGCCACCTCAACGCCCTCGACGGTAAGCACGCCAGGCACCGCCTGGATCCGCATCGGCAACGACGCGGCAATTTTGAGATCGGCGAGTTCAGGCGCTAGCGGGATATGGAAAGGCAAAGCGTCCATGTTGAGCAAGGCTGCCACCGCTTCCAAGCCGAAGCCGTCAAGCAACAACTCGCCTTGAAACGACGCCCCAGCCTTTGCAGGTAAGGTGCGCCAATCGCCCTCCGCCGTGGGATAAGGAAGTTGCGCGGTATCTTCGGTCGCCAACAAGAGAGCCGGTATGCCTAGCCGCAAGACCGACTGCAGTTGATCGAGCGGTGCCAGGGGCGGCAGGAGATTCCCAAAGCGGAAACCCGGAGACGTTTCGAGGCCGGCCGCCATTACCAAGCGACCGTCCACTTCAGCGGCGACAAAGACAAGGGCGCCGATCCCGCTGACGGGCACCCTGCCCGACAAGCGAATTGCGGGCTCCAAGATGATTCTGATCGCCTCTAACGGCGTTGCCAACAACGGCAAGGGAGGAAGCGTGGGAAGCTCCAGGCCGAGCGCCCGCGCAAGATCCACGAGGGTGACGTTAGGCAGTGTCGCGGAAACACGGACCGGATCGTCCAATGTCAAAGCTAGCGGTAGTGCCAGACCGCCGAGCGATGCTGTCCCGCGCACTTGCGCCGCTCTCATCCCCTGGGCAGCGAAGGCGACACTGCTGAACGCGAATGAGATTTCAATACCGACCAGCCGAGTGACGAATGCCCCAGCGACTTCCACTGTTATCGAGGGTTCGCCATCCGCCAAGTCGTGAAGTCGAATGCCGCGCGCTACGACACCATCGATGAGGCGCCCAGCGGCCGCCGCGAAACCGAGGCCGGCGCGTTCCAAAAGTTCTGCAAGGCGCAGCGGTTCCGACATCGACCAGCGCACGCGCGGGGTCAATCCCTTAGCCGCAGCCGATAATTCGCAGATGAAGGCTGCAGTGCCTAGCAAGGGGTGAGTGATGCTCCCCGACAAGACCAGCATCTCCGCCGGACGGGAGATGACAGGAGCGGCAATATCGACGTCCGTTAGGGCCCCCAACCAGGCCGGAGGCGTGGGCAGATGAAGGGCTTGCGCAAGAGCTTCGGTCAGCCTCAGTCGCTCGTCAACGATCGCCGCGCGAAGCTCTCGTTCAAGGTCGTCGAGTTGAGTCAATGGCGTCCCCTGCTCGCTAGTACGAGAGACTGGAGACTAAGCAGAACATCAATGCATAGCAATAGCAATACTTGCAACCGACCTACACGCCTGCCAATTTAGTGAAGTTGTTGCGCGGGCCGTCTTTTGACCCAAGAAACACACTCGCATCGCGCGCAGATTTACTGCATGATGAATCGATTGATCCGCGGCGCGACTTTTTTAGACGGGGGCAGCCATGGCTGATGGGGACATTTTCATTTCTTTCCTTGCGCGGAACGCGAGCCTTGTGCCGCCGATGTCGCCAGGCCATGTGTTTTTCTGCATCGAGATGCATCTGGCTAGCGGTATTAAGGAAGATTGTTTCGGCTTCTACCCGGAAGATGGCGCCAATCCGCTCGATGGCCCGGGTGTAATCACCAACGAATTCAACAAACCGGCGATCGGAGTGGTCGAGCATTCCTTCCGGCACCGAATCTCATCGAGCGGCCGGCGTGCTATCTACGCGCTGCTTCCCGGCTACACGGATGCGAACTACCGGCTCGCGACGATCAACTGCATTGATTTTGTATCGGCGATCGCAGGGGCGGCAGGCTTGAAGTTACCTCCTCGTACAAACATCACTTTGCCCCGGGAAGTTGTCTCCGGTCTTCGCTCGCTTTATTGGAATGGCGGCTGGCAATCCGAAGACGTCCAGACACGCTTTCAACTCGAGATCGTCGCGCCAAATGTCGATTGGACGGAGCGCAACGCCGCAGGCCAGATGCTTTTGGTGCCCGCTCAATTCGCGCCGACCGACGACCAAATTAAGATCGAGCGTGACAACACGCTCGACGTCCTCGCGCATATCGGCTTTCAGCCCAATGTTGCCGACCAAATTACGGCAGCGGGACCGAGACCGTCTTATCTGGTCTTGCGCCGCATCGACGGGCGCATCGAAGGTGAGTGGAGTGGGCTGATCGCTACGAAAGACGCCGCCGGAAATCTTGAGGAGCTCAAGCAACCCGGCACGACGCCGTCAAAGCCGTTTGGTTTCAGCCGAGTACATTAATGGCCTTGCCTAGGGACTTGCTGCCGGATCTCGCCAAGTACTTCTCCTAAGATCTGGCATATGAATTCCTCGGATGGGACGTGCAACGGCAGAACAAGCTGCTGCGTACGCTCCCGGCGACCGTCCGCGAGAGTTTCATCTCCGAACTTGAGGAGGTGCCAGCCCTGTTGACCGGCGACGCAGAGGATGGGTGGATAGAAGGTATCCGGACCATCTGCGCCGAATTCAAGCGCTTCGCCGAAAGAGAGTCATTGTAAGTGCTGGGGGAAAGGGTTTGGCCGGAAGCTCATCCTTCGACATAATCAACACGGGCAAGGGTTCGAAGGCGGACGAATTCCGCCGGGATCAGGCCATCGTTGTGCGATCGACAAGAGGAACAATATCGTCGCTCAGGATAGTATCCGCCTTCCCGCGCAGCGGCTTCTCGAAAATCGATAGCGGCACATTGTTGGCCTGGGCTGCGGCAGCGATGTCCAACCGGATGAATTTTGCCTGTCCGATCGACGTCAATTCGGAGGTGTCGAAGGTCAGCCCAAATTCCCGTGACTGGTCGGTCTGGCGTTCCATATGTGCCTCTGTATCCCGCCAGGAATGGTGGCGGGGTGCCCAGGACATATAGGGGCCCATCCGGTTGCCATCACCCGTTGCACGCCATAGGCTGCGTCCGATCCAGATCAAACCGTCCTTGCTTGCGCTGCCTTTGAGTGCGTCCCAACTCGCCTTGAACAGCGGTGGCTCGCGCACTTCGACTTGGCCAAGCAGCCGACCGGCCTTGAGTCGAAGCGCCGTCATGTCAGGGAGTTCGGTCCAAGCCGGATCATTATACAAGCGGTTGCGTCGGCCAGGCTGCAAAAGACCAGTAAGGTTTTGGAGAACGTCATCGATCTGCTTGACCTTGGCTGTGGGCCAATCCCTTTGTGGCGTTGACGCAAGACCGTCGAGCATCAAGTGCAGGCCCGTCATTCCTGCAATAGGATTATCGAACTTATTATGAAGCAGATCCTCAACCAGACCATCCGAGGAGAAGATGTTGCGCCCTGTCTCGAGCGAGCGGCGTGCTACTTCGACAGTCTCCCAATGATCCCAATAGACCACAGATTGATTACTTGGGGCCATCTGGACTGACGTCTCGCAAAGCGCTCCGGCCCCCTCGCGCGCCGACAGGCCGCGCATGAATACCCTCGTCTGCCAGTTCGGGGTGAGAGGAATCGCGTGACGTGCGGAAAAACTAGTCCCGCCGATTTCCAGAACCCAGGTGTCGCCGCGGTGCTCGACTTCCAAGGCGACGGCAGACCATCGTTCGTTACCAAAAATCCCAGTGTCACGACAAACTGAGCCGAGTGCGATCCCCTCACTTACTTTGCGCCACGGCATCACGCGCACTCCTGAGAAAGGAGATCGCGAGACGGTAGTGGGGTAATGTTCAAGGAGCAGCAACGCTGGGCCGCGGACCCGCCCCAAGGCCTTTTGCGCCAAGGTTTCAAGCCCTTGCTGGTCAGCGACCATAGAACCGATGGGCGCGATCGCAGGAAAATCGATTATGTAGAGCGAGACTCGCCGACCTTGGGGAGTCAATTCGATCAGCTGTTCCTTCATAGCCCCACCGCGATTGACCTTGATCTTGTAGAGCCCCGTAGGCAGCCTTTGTTCAAACCGGCCGACCACTGCCGCGACCCGCGAGAGCGTTGCATCAAGCACCGCAATTTCAGCATCGCGATTTGAGTCCACAGTTAGCAGTGCGTCGCTCATGCCTCGATCCTTTTCTCGGCTGCGGCAGCGATTTCCATGTACTTCTCGATACCGGGTGCGGTCAGTTTGACCAATCCGACTGGCAAGTTGAAGCTAACCCATCCGCCTTGGACATCTCCCTTGAGGTTAAACTCACTGTTCGGCCGGTATGCCGTCACAGTCGTTCCGTCGGGCAAAATATTACCTTGTGTGTCACGAATACGGAACTCGTAGTTCGGAAAGGGATGTTTGGCGAAGAGCAAATCATCTTGCTGAACAACGTCGGCAGGCGGTCGCGCTGGCGCACTCGGCGTGTTGCCGTCCACAACAACGGCGCTCTCGTTGCGCAAGAAGCTGGCTAGCGAAGCTGACCTCACCTCGCCATCCAACCCTACAGCGGCACCGCCAAGCCCGGCTAGCAGACGATCAGTGAAATACCCGCGAATGACGCCATCCTTGGTCGGCCCCTCATAGGCTTCGCGTCCGTTGCCGGACGCGAAAGCCATGAATACGGGTGCGGCATTCCCCGCCCTGCTCACGCCACGTCGTACCGGGGGACCCCTGCGCTCGTATTCGAGCCCTGTGTTTCCGCAGCAATCCATCCAAAGTACGAATTCGTCAAACTGCGTCTGCAAGGCAAACCAGTCGATCCATGCCGATGCTTCGCAGGCGGGCACCCACGGTTGCTTGGAATTCTGGGCATCGGCCAAGATCAGGCTGCGGGAACGCGCCGCCGGGGCAATTCCATGGCCCGCCATGAAAACCGTCAGCCGACTACCGACACGGTTGTCGGCGGTCACAAACGGTTTGAAGGCATCTTCCACGTCCTGCCCGTTCGGCCGAATCGAGGCCACCTCCCAGGGCCCATCGTTAAGCCCTGTGGAGGTTATCTTGGTCACCGTTGCTCCGCCTTGCTCGGCCAGCCACGCCGCCATCTCGTTCGCATCCTCGACGGCACCGGGCAAGTCATTTGGCTGTTTCCCCCCCGCCCCGAGGGTGGGATAGTGTCCAATCCCAACAACAATGGCGTGGTCGGGCATGAAATCAGCCGCCTAAGCTGGGGCGCGGTCCATATGCTTCGCGCACCAAGGCTTTGTCCGCATCAGTCAGTACGGAATTGAACGGCGCACTGTAGCCGTTGGTGGTCCAGACCGGATCGATCGGATACATCATTATCGAAAGCTGATCGACATCGGTTCCGAATATCTGGTCGGGGCGATAGCGGGCAAACATATTTGCCTCGATTTTGGTCTCGTCCCAGCCTTGGGATTTTTTGAGATCGGCAATAACGCGCTCGCGATTCCAGGAAATCGGTTTGGCCGGATTCATATGTTCGTGCACGAGCCCAAGCGCATGACCGAATTCGTGGAGCACCACCGCGCGCGCGCGCTCCTCGTCGAGATCGAGCGTCATCCAGCCTAAGTTCATCGTCCGCTTAGACTTGGCGACACTGGTCGCATAGCGGCCAAGCTTCGAAAAGCTGCCCAGACCCGGAGTGAAGGTGACGCGAATGTCGGCCTCCGAAGGATCTAACCCGTTATCGATCCAGAACTCGAAGGAAAAATCCGCCTCTGTTTGCTCGGGCCAGAGCTGCGCAAGCGCTTCCACCCGCCGGTGGAGCGCAGGCTCGCCTTCCATGAAAGCGACCCGCAACCGGACGCCGCGACCCCAGAAGGCCGCATTGAGCAATACTGCACGGGCCGAGACGCCAGTTGTATTCGACGGCGGATTGTCGAGATCTTCGGCAATCTCAATCGCCGAACAGAAATGCGCTGTCGGCGGCGGCACATCGCCGCCGGTATTTGCTTCGTGATCCTGAGCCGTCACGGCTTCGCAGCCTTGGCCGGAGCCTTTCCCGCTTCGTCCGACGGTGCCAAACTGTGCATATCCCCCGGATTGACTCCGTAGAAGTGATTGACCGTTCCGCTAGCCACGGACCCGGACGGTTGCAGCGCTGCCGGAGTCACGGTGCCCCGCGCGTCCGCGCCGTAGCCTTCATCCTCAGCCGGATTCTTGCGGCGCCCGTCGAGGAACCAGTCCGCGTTGAAATTATCAGATTTGTTCACCGTCCCGATCAGGAACGCGAAATACAGGAAGAAGCCCACTCCGAGCCCGACACCGTAGGCTCCGAACAAATTGGTTCCGGCCTCGAACAAGGTTAGCACTGCAGCCCCGCCAACCGCCCCGATCAAGGTTGTGAGGTCGCCAAAGCCGATCTCACCCTTGCGGTAGCGATTGACGAAATACAGGTTCCATCCCAGCACCAGTCCAAACGCAAAGGCTCCTGCCATCTGCCAATCCCATTGCATCTTCAATCCCTTTCCACTCAGTCGCCGCCTAGCCACGACGGCGGCGCAAACGCCGCACGTTGCAGCAACAATGTCGTTAGCGCGGAAAAAGCATAGACGCCGGTCGCTGTGCCCCCGGCTTGCCAAAGTGTGATCAAGCCAAGCCCAGCCAAGCTCACCGATGGCCACGGTACCTGAATGAGGTTGGAGAGGTTGGCCGGTCCGGCGCGCAACCCCGCAATGCAACCCATTGCCCCGCCGCTCAACGCCGCGCCGGCGATCGAGAGGCTGGCATTTAGATCGCTCACACGCCGCTACCTCTGCGCGCGGAGCCGCATGCTGCCGTCAAGCCAGCCGCTTGGTAAGATCGCGCTTCGATCATTTCCCCTCCAACATCTTACTGCGAACCTACCAGAACTTGAAACCAAAATGCAGAGAAAGTCCAGTCAATATATATCTACGAAGTACCCGCGTGGATTTGGCGGACTATTGCTTGTTTACGGTTTATCTTGCCACCAAAGATGCGTTCTACTTAGCATCGTCCAGCAGAACTGCCACTAACGTCGTACCACACGAAAATAACCTGATTCAAAACTAACTCCCTCGATTTCAATCCCTTGCGATGCGTTGTGCGTATAGCCGAACGGAAGCGAAACTGGCCACGCAGTTGCGAAAGCTATGGTTTCCTTGAAGTCCTTATCCAATCACCGATGGCCTCTATTTGCATGTCGCAGGTCAAATATCGATGCGCTCAGCAACCATGTGGGCCCTGCTTTTCAGGCCGATATCGACGCGGCCGTCGAAGCGTTCCGCATCCAGCGAATGGCAGCTCTTGATCGGTCGTCTCGGTGCGCAGATCAGGCACATAGCCAACAGTAGGGCGCTCGATGAACGAACGTCTGCTGCCGACCTCGCCGCCTCGTAAGCGGATCGTCAAGATTATCCAACAATGCTGCCTTTCGAAACAAAGTAGATATGGTCCACAGCGAGAGGGTCGACCGCAGATTACCAGCAAAATCACGAGGGCCATATCTCGTGTAGCTCCTAATGTATCCAAGCGATCGAAGATTCGGATCTCCGTTCAATTTACACTCTCATTGCGAAATTCGTCTGATCATTCGCACATGCAAAACCCGGCGATTGCCACAACAACACACTGCGATAGTTCTTCACGAATACCTTCGTGTACATGCGAATATACACGAGACCCCAATTGTACCAACAGACGCGGCGGGACGGCGTTCTCAAATAGGGGCCCCATACTCTCAGGAGAGGGGGTCGTCTGAACACAGCTGTCGCACGGGTATTTTGCATCTACCCCGTCCTTAGCCCCTGCTCGGGGCAGCATGCCCGACTAGACTAGCTAGTTTTTACAAGAACGTCCAAAAACTTACATGAACACATGACGCAGGATGACTCCGCGTTGGGTCGTATCAGTTCCAATTTGGCTCCAAATAGTTCGGGAGAGTTGGCAGGGCATTCGAGTCGCCTGACGGCTATGACAGCTATGACGCCCACGCAGCCATACGGAAAATGCGTGGGCTTTTAACACGAGCCATATTTTCCAGGGTTCCTGCCTCTTATCGTTTAACTAGTTTCATACTTGTCAGGTTGTCAGTTTGGCTAAAAACGTTTTCGTGATTGTTTCAGCCGTACACATCGACGCCCAGAGACAACCAGCATTACTCTGACAGTGTAGCCGCGGCCCCGTCAGCGGACGTCATATGTATTTTTGCGATAATAATCTCCGCATGGAAGTGAGACTAAAAGTCTCGCATTCCGTCAGGATATTCGCCGCGGAGATCGATACCCATATAGCAGCGTACTGAATTGCTGCGGCCTTTGATGGTGGCAGTTCGGCTATCAATACTTTTCGATTTGAGTCTAGACGTGAACGACTGTCGCTGGATGGGAAATTTAACACCCTGGTCGGCGCACCAACTGACATAGTTCTGATAAGCGACAATCCCTTCCACCCGGCGATCTGGATCAACTTCGCAACATTCATTCAACCACTGTTGTATAAGATCATTGGCCTCAAAATACTCGGCATTTGCGGCCTCGACTGCAGGAGAGCGGCTTAGACCCTCACTATAATATTTTATGGCTCCCTCTATCGCATACCGCAGTATTGCCCCGCTTTCAGCGCGCAACTTTTCTGATAATTCGGCGTCAGGTGAAGCGACGCCCCGGGTGAAGTTATAAACATGAAACCGTCTTCTGAACTCGGGACCAGCCGACCGGAGACGTGGGGCCTCGTTACCGGTAATCAAAAGCTTGAAACTTGGCCTATATTCAAAAACATGACCGCCTTTATACGATGCGGCGATATGCTCTCCGCCAGTGACGGCTTTTATCCGACTGTCATTCCATGGAAGACTGCCGTTAATCTCGTTCACCAGCACCAACCGTGCGCCATTAAGCCAAGCGAGTTCCTCGGAATGTTGTGAGTGGCGGGTGTCGACGAACGCCGTATCTGTCGAAGTCTTCGCATAATCTCCTAGCATATTGCGGAGCGTATTCGCGATCACCGATTTCCCATCGCCACCAGGACCTATCCACACGGGAAGGCAGGCATGGCGTGTCTCACCTGTGAGAAAATAACCGAGAAGTACCTGGATGTAGGTTTGCTCCGCGGGATCATCACCAAACCATTCCAAGAGCTTCACGGCCCAGAGCGACCCAGACCAGTCGTCCGCGGGCGCAGCACTGGTAATCCGGGTCATCAAAAAGTCAGGCGCTGAAGGCATGATGTTCCCAGCCCGCAGGTCAACCACCCCGGCAGGTGTGTTTAGCAAATGAGGATCGGGATCCCAGTCTCTCTGCCTAATCGATAATTTGGGACGGTTACGCAGAGATTTCTCGACGCCGGCAACCACGTGGCTGTTGCGCAGTTCTATCGGCAGGGAGTTTTCTATTGCGTGAAGAACCAGGAAATTGTGATTTCCCTGCCAGCAGCGCCCATCAAAGAAATACCAACAGTTTGCATCGCGATCAAATCGCAAATAGTGACCCGAATTTAACAGAAATGCGTCGGCCAGGGCTCCGTGGCTGATCTTTTGCCGACCTTTTTGCGATCCTCCAAATTTGGCTCGCGCGCTATCGATCCATTCCTGGATTACCTTTTCGGCTTGCGGCCAGTCGTAAGGCATTCCCGCCGCCTCGCAGGCTTCACGTTTTGCGCGCCCAACACGTATATGAATATCTTCATCTGGCCATCCGCGCGTAACCATGGACGACACAGCGCGAAGACAAGTCTCATGGGTGTCTCCGCCCGCCCCAATTCCACGCCAGACCATGTCGTTGAGCGCGTAAATCGGATCATCGGGATTTTTGCAAAATCCAACGACCTCGTCGATGACCCAAGGCGTGAACATCGGGAGCTTATCGTATGGCATTTCGCGAAGTGGAGACCCCGCAACCCACTTGTACGGTTCCTTTGTTTCTGGATGAATTGATGGAGGAATTACCGTTTGCGCGCTCCGACATAATATATCGATCACGGGTCGCTTATTACCGTCACGATACATATGGATCTTTTGACTGGCTATTTGCTCGGTCAGTCGAGCTAAATAGGTAACACCTTTTTTGCCCCTTTTTACCGGCACGGAACATCCAATCGCTCGCTCGACACATCGTACGAGATTTGCATCATCTACGTCGATGTCGATGCCAAACAGGCAACTGCCATCAGCATGGGGATCACCGGTACGGATACCAAGGTTGGATGGCTTAGAGAATTCCCGATTTATGCTGTCTTCGGTTGCCTTCTTTACCTGCCAGCCCATCGATTTAGCGCCCTTTTCGCCGCGTGGCACATATACTGGCTCATAGCCTAGAGAGTGATAATGCAGTGCATCTTCGCAAAGGATTTGCGTCATAACGCCTCCGCGTCTTCACGAGTCTTGCGGGACGCGCACCATTCGTTGACCTCGTGTTCGAGCCACCCGACGCTGTTCGGCCCAAGGTGACGGCGTTTGGGGAAAATGCCCTGCTCCTCCCAGCGCGATATTGTATTGTAGGATACTCCAACTCGCGCGAGAACTTCTGGAAGTCTCAAGAAGCGAGGATTTTGATGTTCTAACATTTTAATTCTCCGATCGTTTAACCGACGGGAGGCATCAAACTTCGAAACTTTCAGTTTCTGTTTATAGGCCCTCCCTATCAGGAGCACCCATTAAACAACGTCAAATATGTTGGGGTCAATAACTCCTATCCCAACACTTCAAGGGTCGTTACGTTACGTTTTTCCCGGGCCAGAAGACGTATCGTTTTTTCAGATCTCTACTCAGATCACCTGGGTCATATTCAGCAAGTTCAGCGATTTTACGGAGGCTTGCTGTAGGATTTTGAGGATTAATTCCTGAGCCTTAGCCCGTTTTGGTACAGATTTCGGCCGGCGTTTCTTTACTAAGAGTTCGAAATCGACTTTTAAACTTTCGGGGGCATTTGCTAGCTCTAACAGCCGTGAAACCGCCTCGAAAACATAGTGCGCCCTTACTAATACGTCGGGATTACCTTTTTGCCTCATTTCTTCCTCCGTCAAAGCGATTTTCGGGTATGCAGAGGTATATTCCAACCAGTCCTCCATGCGCTCTGAGTCGCGAACATTTCGTGCGTGAACCAGCATGTATGTCCGAGCTCGGTCTTCAACTTCATACTGCCGATCGGAGTAGGTCGTCCATTTTGCACCTTTTTTTCTGATACCGTGGGGTGATTGGTGCGGAAACGAACCGATATACCGTGCGCGCTCCACGGCGTCTGCCGGCTCAGCGAGTAGGGTACTAGCCTGACCGGATTTGTCATCGTCAAAGGAATAGTTCTTAGACATAGATAGCCCTGCCGATTTTCTTGAAATTAAGGGGTTCCGATAATTTTTAATACATAGCTGCTCCAAACTTCCAATGCTTGTTTCTTCTCCTCCTCGTATCGATGATGAAGGTAGTGCGCTGCAGCGCCGGACCGCGTACTGCTAACATGCCCAATAACTTGATCTGCAATGTCCGGCCGAAAGCCAAGGCGTTGCAGTCCCGTGGCGATGGTTCGACGAAAATCGTGAATTCGCCAGTTCTCTGGATCCCGCTCGCCAATGGCGGCAAGTGCTTTGCGCATACGCTCATCGATACGGTCTTTCACTTTTTGATCACCGGACATGCATCGCGTAGGATTGCCATTAGCCGGAAAAAGCAGGTCTGTATTCGGAAAGCGAGCAATGTTATTCAACACGGCAAGTGCGGCTTCGGCGAGATGAATTTGCTGCGGGACGTTATTCTTCGCCCTGTGCGCAGGGATGGTCCAAACCTGCGCTTCAAGGTCGAACTCCATCCAACTTGCGTTGCGAACTTCCGCATTTCTTGTGCCGGTAAGGATCAGCAACTTTATCCAATGTCCCCAACGCCCCTCGGGTTCACTCGCGATCCAGATTTCCCGCAACTCCTTATCGTTGAGTACGCGGGTCCGTATCGACTTCCCTATAGTTGCTTTGCGAATTCTCGCGAAAGGATTTCCGTCCACATGTTCCCGTTCCCAAAGCCAATTGAAGAAAGCTGTACCTTCCTGCCTAACTTTATCGGCCAACGGGAGCTTTCCGTCTGCTACGATTTTATCAACCACTTCGAGAGCATGAGATCGTTTTATTTCTGTTATGCAGCGCCCACCTATTATTGGCAGAATGTGGCGGCGGAAAAGCCGGTCCTTTTCATGCCGAGACCGTAACCGACTAGCGGCTAGCTGCATATATTTCAGCCAAAGATGCTCTGGGTCGAGTAAAATGCGTGCATTACTGGCGGTGCGTTCTGCGAGTTTTGCTCCGTGGGGGTCTTTACCGCTTTCGACTTCCGCACGAAATTTGGCAGCAAGTTTGCGGGCATCTGCAAGAGTGAACGCCTTAGTGCTTCCGATTGTAAGTTTAACAAGCTGCTTGCCCTTACGATATCTCAAAGCATAGCTCGTATATCCGGAGGGAGTGTGGACTAAAACAAAGCCAGGTACGCCACCCAATCCGATATGCCGGATGGTAGTAGGAGCAGAACTGGTGATGCTTTCAATTTCTTTTACCGTTAGCGGCCTTAATCTGGAAGAACCCATCGGTTGCCCTTTCTCGTGTATCCATCTGTGTACACACAGACCGAGTATTTCGGTGATTGTGCATGGATTTACAAAAACACCCAGAAGGCCGTTCTACAATATATTTCGTTATTTATCAAGGCTTTGTTGGATACCCTTGTATACCCTTGGATACCCCGCTAACAGGTTTTACACCGAGAGGGTCAGCGGTTCGAGCCCGTTAGCGCCCACCATTTTTCAGACTTTACCTGAAAAATAAAGAGAACGCCTGTGTCGTTCATCGTGCAGAAAGCTTTGGAGATGCATTTTCGGCGCATGAGGGGTCATATTCCGACATTGGGAACAGCCTTAGTGCTGTGCGCGGCTATGCTGGTGCCCGATGCTGCCTATGCGCGGGAAAATGAGCAGGGCGAGCAAAATGAAACGCTCAACTGCACAGACCCCAAACACCGGCACTCCATCGTCCGGTCGCTGACCGAATCGCTGCCGATTCGCAAAAAGGAAAAAGCCCGCGTCCGCCGCATCCTGATGTAATCAGGTTGCTTCACGTAGAAGCTTTGCCATTTCGGCGTCATCCCATTCCACACCGCCGGTAACGCGCCAGACTTCATGGCCTTCGGAATCATATAATATGGTGGTGGGCAGGGCAATCTGGTTATTGAACGCTGCAAGCATGGCATTGTCGACGTCGGTATAGGGTTCCAGATTTTTGATGCCCGCTTTGGCAAAAAAGGCGTCCACCGGCGGTCGCCCTGCAAGATCCTGCGATAGGACGATCACGGCCATGCGGTCCTGCTCTAACGCGGCCAGCGCATCCAATGTCGGCATTTCCGCCTTGCACGGCGCGCACCATGTTGCCCACAAATTGACCAAAATCGGTTTTCCTGCAAAGTCAGCAAGCGTCACATCGCCGCCGTCCGCCCCTTTGAATACGGCCGATGGTGCTTGTTGCCCTGCAAATCCATAGCTCAAGGCCGCACGCATCCCGTTGGCGCTTTCAAGGCCGACATCGGCTTTCGCGGATATTGCGGCATTTTCGGTCCCCGAACCGGCTTGCCCTTGCCCCTTTGGCGGACTTCCCGTATCGCACCCGGCCAGACCGAGAGAGACTAGCGCGAAAAGGGTTGGGGCGATTACCAAACGCATGTCAGATTCCAATAGCATGTGGGGCGGCCGTTTTGGCGAAGGCCCGGGGGATGTCATGCGCGAGATTAATGCCTCGATTCCATTCGACAAGCGCCTTTGGCAGGAAGATATCGCCGGAAGCAAGGCCCACGCACAAATGCTCGCCGCGCAAGGCATTATTTCGGGCGCAGACGAGGCCGCAATCCAGCAAGGACTGTCCGCCATCCATACCGAATATGAAGCGCATGGCGTGCCTGAAGACTGGACGCTTGAAGATATCCATATGGTGACCGAGACCCGCCTGCGTGAACTGGTCGGCGAACCGGCCGCGCGGTTGCACACCGCCAGGTCGCGCAACGATCAGGTGGCAACCGATTTCCGCCTCTGGATCCGCACCGCGATCGGCCAGATTGATGGCGGACTGAAAGCTTTCCAGTTGGCGCTGGTCACCCGCGCCGACGAACATGCCGACAGCATCATGCCCGGCTTCACCCATTTGCAGGTCGCGCAGCCGGTGACGCTGGGGCACCATCTGATGGCCTATTATGAAATGGCCAAGCGCGACCGCTGCCGCTTTGCCGACTGCGCCCGGCGTTTGAACCAGTCCCCCTTGGGCGCTGCGGCGCTGGCCGGAACATCCTTCCCCATCGACCGGAGCGCCACGGCGCAGGCGCTGGGTTTTGACGGGCCGATGGGCAACAGCCTCGATGCCGTTTCGGACCGTGACTTTGCACTCGAATTTCTGACCTGTGCCACGCAAACGGCGCTGCACCTGTCGCGCCTTGCCGAAGAAATGATCCTGTGGGCATCACAGCCTTTCGGCTTTATCGCCTTGCCCGATGCATGGTCGACGGGTAGCTCGATTATGCCGCAAAAGCGCAATCCGGACGCCGCCGAACTGGTGCGCGGCCATGCCGGACGCATCATGGGCTGCATGACCAGCCTGATGGTCATAATGAAGGGCCTGCCGCTCGCTTATTCCAAGGATATGCAGGACGATAAGCCGCCGGTGTTCGAGGCCTATGACCTGCTTGCGCTGTCGATCGCCGCGATGACGGGCATGGTCGGCAATGTCGCATTCCAGACCGGGCGGATGCGCGCCGTCGCCGCTTCGGGTTTTTCGACCGCGACCGATCTGGCCGACTGGCTGGTGCGCGAACATGGTCTGGCCTTCCGCGATGCCCACCATGTCACTGGCAGCATCGTCAAGGCATGCGAAGCCCGCAATATGGGTCTGGAATCGATAACCGCAGATGACCTTGCGGCTGTTCATCCGCCCTTGGCGGGATGCATCCTGCCCGATTTATCGGTCGAAGGCTCCGTCGCCAGCCGGACGAGCGCTGGCGGTACCGCACCGCTTCGGGTAAGGGAAGCCGTCGCCGCCGCACAAAAGGAGCTTGAGGCATGACGTCAAAAGGCAAGCTGTTCATTATCGTCCTTGGCCTCTGTCTGGTAGGGTGCGGCAAAGTCGGCGATTTGGAGCCACGCACCGGCACTACATTGCCGGTCAAAGCCTATGGCCAACGCGGCGAACAGTCCGCACAAGCCCTGTCCACGCCCAATGTGCAGGCCCGGCCAGGGCGCTCTGATGAATTGCTGAAGCGGTCCGAACGGCGCGAGGATGATCCTTTTGACGTTCCACCGGGACAGGAACCCAAACCGTTCAATCCCGATGACCCCACCACTGATCCCAAATCGAACCTAGATTAAGTCCACTCTCGCATGAATCATTTTGACCTTATAAATGGCGTGTTGCACGCCGAAGATGTGCCGTTGCCCGCCATTGCCGATAGCGTCGGAACGCCCGTCTATGTCTATTCCCGCGCAACATTGGAACGTCATGCCCAGGTCTTTCGCGACGCGCTGTCAGGCCTTGATAACCCGCATCTTGCCTTTGCGGTGAAGGCCAATCCCAATCTGGCGGTGCTCAAAGTTCTTGCCCGGCAAGGCTATGGCGCCGATGTGGTGTCCGGCGGGGAAATGGACCGTGCGCTGGCGGCGGGCATGGCGGCGGAAGATATTGTGTTTTCCGGCGTCGGCAAGACCGCCGGCGAAATCGTCCGCGCGCTCAAGGCTGGGATCGGCCAGTTCAACATAGAATCCGAAGAGGAAGGCCGCGAGCTGGCGACGCTCGCCGATACGCTAAACCTGCCTGCGAACGCGGTTTTGCGGATCAACCCCGATGTTGATGCAGGCACGCATGGCAAGATTTCGACCGGCAAGGCCGACAATAAATTTGGCGTCGGCATCCACCGTGCGCCAGACATTTACGCACGGCTTGACGCACTGCCCAGCCTCAATATGCGCGGCGTTGCCCTGCACATCGGCAGCCAGTTGACCAGTCTGGAACCGCTGGAGACAGCCTTTGGCAAAATCGGTGCGCTCGTAAGGGGATTGCGGGGCAGTGGACACCGCATTACCCATGTCGATCTGGGCGGCGGTCTGGGCGTTCAATATAAGGCGGAGGATTGCCCCCCTGACCCTGCCGACTATGGCGCGATGGTCGAACGCGTCACCCGTGATTGGGATGTGCGGCTGATGTTTGAGCCGGGCCGCGTTATTGCCGGAAATGCCGGAATATTGTTAACCCGCGTCATTCGGGTAAAACCGGGGTCAGGCAATCTGCCCTTTGCCATTGTCGACGCGGCGATGAACGATCTGGCACGCCCGGCGCTGTACGATGCCTGGCATGATTTTGAGGCGGTGGAACCCAATGGACAGAAAATGGCGGCCAATATCGTCGGTCCTGTCTGCGAAACCGGTGACACATTTGCCATGGGGCGCGAAATTGATGTCGTCGCCGCCAATGATCTGGCCATTTTCCGCACCGCAGGGGCCTATGGCGCGACAATGGCCAGCACCTATAACAGCCGCGGGCTTGTGCCCGAAGTGCTGGTTGACGGCGACAAATTCGCGATCGTCGCAGAACGCATTTCGCCTGAAACGATTTTAGCCGCCGAACATGTGCCGGATTGGCTGAAATAAAAGGAACGATTGGTGGACCAGCTACCCATTTTCGTAAATGTGCGGGGCCGGAAAGTCATATTGGTTGGCGAAGGCGACGCGGCGGATGCCAAAAGGCGGCTGATCGAACGCGCTGGGGGAATCTGCGTTGATGCAAATAGCGACGAGGCGGTGCTGGCTTTCGTGGCGGTGGAAGACGAAGCCGAGGCGTTGGCTATTGCCGCCGAACTGAAAGCACGTGGCTTGCTGGTCAATGTCGTCGACCGGCCGGAACATTGTGATTTTACGACGCCAGCGCTGGTTGATCGTGCGCCCGTGCTGGTGGCAGTGGGAACAGGCGGCGCATCGGCGGGAATGGCCAAGGCCATCCGGCAACGGATTGAGACGTTGCTGCCGGAAAATCTGGGCGCGCTAGCGACATCCATATCGAATGCACGCGACGCCATTCGCGCCCAGTGGCCCCAGGCAGCAGACCGCCGCCGTGCGCTCGATCAGGCTTTTGCCGCAGGTGGACGTCTCGACCCGTTCCAAAACCACGGTGCATCGTCCATCGACACATGGCTGGATCAAGGCGGTACGGCGCAGCGCTCCCGCCTGGTGGAAATATCTCTGTTATCGGGCAATGCCGATGACCTCACCCTGCTGACAGCGCGTTTATTGGGCGAGGCCGATCATATATTTCACGACGCCAACATCCCCTTTGCCATATTAAACCGCGCCCGCGCCGACGCGGTCCGCCATGAAGGCGCTCCCCCAACACCCGCCCCCGACGGTTTGGTGCTTTATCTGAAATTGGGGATTTAAGGATAAACCCGCAGGCCATTTATAAATGATTTAGGGTCAGGACCTATCTTCCGCCATCACGCTATCCGCTTGACGCCGGTGTGCATTTCCTTTCTTGCGCCAATTATGCGTTTTTTCTCTGACAATGCGGCCCCCGTTCACCCCAAGGTGATGCAGGCCATCGCGGATGCGAACCAGATTGATACCGCCTATGATGGCGACCGCTGGAGCGCGCAGTTGGATGCCCGTTTTTCCGAAGCCTTCGGCTGCGACGTGGCGGTGCTGTGGGTGGCCACCGGCACCGCCGCCAACTGCCTTGCGCTCACCTCCCTGTGCCAACCGCATCAGGGCATAATCTGCCACCGCGAGGCGCATATTGAGGTCGATGAATGCGGCGCGCCCGGATTTTACACGGGCGGCGCAAAGCTGATGCTGGTCGATGGCGATGGCGCGAAGGTTACGCCGCAGGCGGTCAGCGATTTGCTGGGGACGATCCGCAACGATGTGCATCAGGTACAGGCCGCTGCGCTGTCGATCACCAACGCCACCGAATATGGCCTGACCTACCGCCCTGCCGAAGTGGCGGCGCTGGGCGATGTGTGCCGGACACGCCATATCGGCTTTCACATGGACGGTGCGCGTTTTGGGAACGCGGTGGCATCGCTTGGCTGCCACCCCGCCGACGTCACCGTCCGCGCAGGCGTCGATGTGCTGAGCTTCGGCTTTGCCAAAAATGGCGGCATGGGGGCCGAGGCGTTGGTCTATTTCGACCCCGCCCATGCCGACGCCGCGCGCTATCGCCGTAAACGCGCCGGACATCTGCAATCCAAGGGCCGGTTTCTGGCGGTGCAATTGCTGGCGATGCTGGACGATGACCTGTGGCTTGCCAATGCCCGTGCGGCCAATGCGGCGGCGGCGATTATCGCCGGGGCGGCACAAGACCGTTTGCTCTATCCGGTCGAAGCCAATGAGATTTTCGTCCGGCTGACCGCAACAGAAGCCGCCAGCTTGCGCGCGCAGGGCTTTGACTTTTACGACTGGGGCGAAGGCGCGGCGCGCCTGGTTACCAGCTGGCACCACACCAAGGACGATGTCGCACCGCTCGCCCGCGCGATTGCCGCCTTGTGAGCAGGTCCGACCCTGAACCCGCAATCGAACCCGGGCTGCTCGCACCACGCGTGCTCATCCCTTTTCTGGTGGTGTCGCTGATCTGGGGATCGACCTGGTTCGTGATCCGGGACCAGTTGAGCGTTGTACCGTCAAGCTGGTCCGTGACCTACCGCTTTACGGTGGCAGCAATAGGTATGTTCCTTCTTGCACTGATCATGCGGCAACCATTGCGGATTGACCGGGAATTTCTTGGCTGGTCGATGTTTCTGGGTCTCATCCAGTTTTCGCTGAATTTCAACTTCGTCTATCTGGCGGAGCATCATATTACCTCGGGTCTGGTCGCCGTGATTTTCGCGCTGCTGATCATCCCCAATGCCTTGCTCGGCAAATGGTGGCTGGGACGCCCGATCGGCACGGCGTTCATCATCGGGTCCGCCATTGCGACGACCGGCGTCGGCTTGCTGATGCTGCGCGAATATCGCGTGGCGCCGGTGGGGGGCATGGATGTGCTCATCGGGCTGTCGCTGACGCTAGCCGCCGTGGTCAGCGCGTCGATATCCAACGTGTTGCAGGTGATACCCCGCATCGCCCGATTCCCGACCGTGACGATATTGGCCTGGTCGATGCTTTGGGGCAGCGTTTGTAACGCGCTGATCGCTTTATTCTTTTTCGGACCACCGGTGTTTGACCCGCGACCTGCCTATTTTGGCGGCGTGCTGTATCTCGGTATTGTGGGCACGGTGCTGACCTTCCCGCTTTATTTCCGCCTGATCCGTGACATTGGCCCCGGCAAGGCGGCCTATACCGGTGTATTGATTCCGCTTATCGCCATGCTTTTGTCCACCGCCTTTGAAGGCTATAGATGGTCACTGCTCGCTATTGCAGGCGCGGGGCTGGCGATGATCGGGCTCGTCGTCGCGATGCAGACCCGCAAAGCCTAGGCGATGAACTCGTAAATTTCGTCATCGAGGTTTGAGGCCATTTTGCACAGGGCAAGGAAGGAAGCCTCCGGGATATCGACATATCTCAAGGCTTTCTGACGCAGCCTTGGGCAAAATGGGCCAAATCCCTTCGGGACGCCAAAATGGCGTCGATCTCGAACCAAAATGCGCTTGCCGGTAGAATGACTATCGGCGGCGCGCATTTTGGTCCGAGATCGACGCCATTTTGACGCCTCGATGACGAAATTTACGAGTTCATCGCCTAGGACTCGCCTTCCCGTTAAAATCGCGATAGCTTCTCTGCAAAATAAAGCAGGAGAGGGCTATGGAGCAACTAAGCGGACAAGACGCGAGTTTCGTCTATCTGGATACGCCAAACACGCCGATGCACATCGGGTCGGTCGCGATTTATGACCCTTCGACGGCGCCGGGCGGGTTCGTCCGCTTCAAGGATATATTGCGGCATATCGAAGGGCGCTTGGACAAGGCGCGCAGTTTTCGCCAGAAACTGGTGCGCGTGCCGTTCGACCTTGACCATCCTTATTGGGTGGAGGATGCGAATTTCGATCTCGAATATCATGTCCGGCACATCGCCCTGCCGCAACCGGGGGACTGGCGGCAATTGTGCATCCAGGTCGCGCGTCTGCATGCGCGGGGGATGGACCTGACCAAGCCGTTATGGGAATTCAACATTGTCGAAGGACTCGACAATATCCCCGGCATTCCCAAGGGCAGTTTCGCACTCGTATCCAAGGTCCACCATGCGGCAATTGACGGCATGTCGGGCGTGGAGCTGAGCGCGGCGGTGCATGATCTGGAACCCAAGGAAGTGCCCGAAGCGCCGCCGTCAAGCTGGAAGCCCGAGAGCGATCCGAAACTGGGCGAGATGCTGGTTCGAACCTGGATGACCTCGGTCACACAACCGTTCAAATTTGCCAAGACGCTGGCCAACACCGTACCCGGCATTGCACGCCTCACCAAGGAAATCGCGGGCGGGGACGTGTCGCTAAAATCCACACGGATGGCGCCGCAGACGATTTTCAACGGAAAAGTTGGCCCCCACAGAGCGTTTGACGGGGTGGTCTATGCCCTTGCCGACATACGCGCGATCAAGGACCGGGTCGAAGGCGCGACGGTCAACGATGTCATCCTCGCCATTATCGGCGGGGCCTTGCGTGAATATCTGATGGGCCGAGATGCCCTGCCGAAACCGAGCCTGACCGCGATGGCCCCCATTTCGGTGCGGGCCGAGGGCGAGAAGGAATCGCTCGGCAACCTCGTCTCGGCCATGATGGTGCAGCTCGGCACGCATATCGCCGACCCGGCGGAGCGGCTGCGCTATATCCATAAGGAAGTGAAGAACAGCAAGGCGATGACCAACGCCGTCGGCGCGCGGACGCTGACCGATTATAGCCAATTCATGCCTGCCGCGCTCGCCGGATTAGGCGCGCGGCTGTATACAAGGCTCGGTATATCGAACCTGCACTCGCCCGCGTTCAACTGCGTCGCGACCAACGTCCCCGGCCCGCGCGTCCCGCTTTATTTTGCAGGCGCAAAGCTGGTGCGGATGATGGGTCTGGGGCCAGTGTTCGACGGCATGGGCCTGATCAACACGATCTACAGCTATGGCCCGGAAATCGCCATTTCCTTCACCAGCGACCGCGCCATCATGCCCGACCCGTCGACCTACGCCGCCGCGCTGCAGCACTCGTTCGAAGCGCTGCGCGACGCGGATTTCAGCGAGGTGAAGGCGGAGAAGGCGGCGAAGCCTGCAAAGAAGGCGAAGGCGAAGGTTAAGGCAAAGTAGAGAGCAAAAACCTATCCCGCCCCGTCACCCTGAACTGCGCTAACTCTGCGTGAACCAATCCCTCTCCCGCTTGCGGGAGGGGTTAGGGGAGGGGGCGGGCCGTAGGTCCGCCTTGCGACCTCGCCGAGTCACCCTCCCCCGGCCCCTCCCGCAAGCGGGAGGGGAGAAAGGCGCACTAACTCCCACTCCCGTCACCCTGAACTTGTTTCACCTTCGGTGACTGCGTTCCAGGGTCCATGTAACAGCCTATTCCTGCGTCCGTCGTGACAAGCCAAACTGTGACGCACGGTTGGGTGCTATTTCACACAAAGGGTGCATCTGCACGATGGACCCTGAAACAAGTTCAGGGTGACGGTTTTGTATGTTCAAGGTAGCGGTTCGGTGTGCGTTTGAAAGGGGTGGGTATTCCTTCGCGCCTTTGCGCGAATTAAACCCCCACCTTAAGCTTCAATGCCCCGAAGACGGATACACCAACGCCCGTGCGCCGGTGCGTTCGAAGGGTTTCCAGCCGTCTTCTGGCTGGGCCAAACGGTCGGCGATTGCCCAGAGCACGGCGGGGTTTGCGCCCAATCCGCAATGGCTGCCGCGCACTTCGATATTGTCGGTGGTCGCTGACTTGGGCTCGCGCGAATTCTGCCAGGCGACGACGCCGTCGGTACGGGAGAAAATCGCCGTTGAAGGCACCGGCGGGACGGCATGGCCTTCGCTGACCTGTTCCTGCATCTTGGGATCATCCAGCTTTTGCCCTGTCACATATTGATAGGCGCGCCATGCATTGGTCGATTTGGGCGTGCCAGTAATCGGTGAGCCGAGCGAAATGACCTGACGGATATGGTCGGGGCGGCGGCGCGACAGCATCCGGGCGAACGATCCACCCAATGACCAGCCGACAAGGCTCACTTTCTTGCCAGTTTTGGCATAGATTTCATCAAGGCGGGCAATCATTTTTTCGCCTTCCTGCCCGACCGCCTTATGCCCCAGATTGCGGCCCAATTCCCAGTGATAGGGATCATAGCCCAGTTTTTTGAGGTAACTGTGCAAGGCGCGCATCGAAAATTCCGAAGCCATAAAGCCCGGCAGCAGCATCACCGGATGTCCGTCACCCTTGGGTGCCTGCAACAAAAACGGAGCGGCCCAAGGCAGCGATCCCGTTTCCAGCAAGGCCCGCGGAAGCTCGCTCAATATCAGTAAAAGTGAAGGGGCTTTGATGGCACCCATGTTGGAATCAGCGGCGATAGTTGCCAAAATAATTCTCCCGTTAACAACAGTAACGTCCGGTCTGCTACCGAATTAACGCAAGGCTAGGCCGATAGTTCCGCAACGGTCAATCCGCTTTTTTACAGGCCCTCGGCCCGCAAGGCACTAAGCCCCTGTTTATAATCGCTATAAGTGGGCACCCAGCCGAGCACGCGCTTGGCCTTTCCGTTCGATATACGCCGGTTTTCGGCATAAAAGCCCCGCGCCATCGGCGATAGCTGCGCCTCCTCCAATGTCCGGAGCGGCGGCCAGGGCAGGCACAACAGGTCACAGGCATATTCGATCACCGCATTTTGTGACGCCGGCAGATCGTCGGCAATATTATAGACGCCGGGTGCGCCTGCAAAGGAGGCGATCACCGCGCCACCAATATCATCGGCATGGATGCGGCTGAAAATCTGGTGCGGCAGGTCGATCCGGTGCGCCTTGCCCTCGCGCACCCGGTCAAGCGCGGAGCGGCCCGGTCCGTAAATGCCCGGCAGGCGAAAGACGTGCATATCCGGCCGCAATGCCTGCCATGCCAGATCCGCCTCGGCCCGTGCGGTCCGCCGACCCTGGCCAATGGGTGCGCTTTCATCCACCCAAGCGCCACCGGTGTCGCCATAAACGCCGGTCGACGACAGATAGCCTGTCCACGCCGCCCCGCTACGCACAATTTCCCCACCATAGGCCGCCAGTACGGGATCAACGCCCTCGACCAGCGGCGGCACGCTCGACAGGATATGCGTGGCACTTGCCAGCGCGTCGAGCACGGCATAGCGGTCATCAAAGGCGACAGCGCCCTCCCCGCTCATCCGCCTTGTGCCCGTGACCCGCCACCCGTCCGCGCGAAGCCGTTCGGCCAGCCGCGACGCGGTGTATCCCATTCCGAAAATCAGCATATGCCTGTTCATAGCCCATGGTTCGCAATCTAATGGCTTGCCGTCAAGCGCCGCACTTGCAATGAAGCCCAAAGGGAGAAGCAGAAGCGATGAGCGTCGAAGTTATCAGGGCACGGATGCTGGGCGATGTCCCGCACGGTTTTCTCGGGCGCGTGGGTGGCGTGTCCACCGGAATCTATGCGGGCCTGAATGTCGGGCTGGGGTCAGAGGATGAGCGCGAGGCTGTCCTCGAAAACCGCCGCCGTGCAGGGGACGCCGTGCTTGCGGGTGCCGACATTGCCCGCGTTTACCAGATCCATTCCCCCGATGTCGTGACGATCACAGGGGCCATCGACCCCGAAGACCCGCCCAAGGGCGATGCCATGGTTACGAACCGTCCCGGCCTGTTGCTCGGCATTGTCACCGCCGATTGCGTGCCGGTGCTGTTCGCCGATGCGCAAGCAGGCGTGATCGGTGCGGCCCATGCCGGATGGAAAGGCGCGATCTTCGGCGTCACCGACAACACCCTGGCCGCGATGGAGGCCCTCGGCGCCGACCGCGCCCGCATCCGCTGCGCCATCGGCCCGTGCATTGCGCAAAAAAGCTATGAGGTGGATGCCGCTTTCTACCAGCGTTTTGTGGATGAAAATCCGGAGAATGAGCGGTTCTTTTCCGATGGCAAGCCCGGCCATTACCAGTTCGATATCGAAGGCTATGTCGCCGCGCGGCTGGCGCAGGCGGGGGTCACGCAGATCGAATGTCTGGGCGAGGATACCTATAGCCAGCCCGACCGCTTCTTCAGCTATCGCCGCAGTTGCCACAAGGACGAGCCCGGCTATGGCCGCCAGATTTCGCTGATCGGCCTGCCTGCATGACCGCGAATCGTGTGGGTTTCTGGGGCGGCCTGCTGGTCTTTGTTGCCATGCTGCTGGTCCCCGCACCGTCGGGGATGGAAACGTCGGCGTGGAATGTCGCGGCGCTCACTTTGCTGATGGCTACATGGTGGATGACGCAGGCCCTGCCCCTGACAGTGACGGCGCTGCTACCCTTTCTTGCTTTGCCGCTGATGGGCGTGCTGACCGCGGGGGACGTGGCGAAGGAATATTATTCGCCGACCCTGTTCCTGATTTTGGGCGGCGCGTTTCTGGCGCTGACGATTGAACGGACGGGCATGCACCGGCGCGTGGCGCTCGCGATCTTGGGCCGTTCGGGCCATAGCGTGCAGGGGCTGATGATTGCCTTCATGGGCTCGACCGCCTTGCTCAGCATGGTGATGTCCAACACCTCCATCGCGCTGATCATGGTGCCGATTGCCATTGCCGTTCTGGCGGCAGGCGGCGTGAAAGAAGGCGAGACCGACGGCCTGCCCGGCGCGCTGATCATGGGGGTTGCCTTTGCCGCGAGCATTGGCGGTCTGGGCACGCTGGTCGGATCGCCCACCAACGCCATCGCGGCGGGGCTGGTCGAAAAGCAATTGGGCATCCAGATCAGCTTCGTGACGTGGATGCAATATGGCCTGCCCATCGTATTGCTCGGCATTCCGCTCTGCGCCTTCATCCTGATGCGCGTGCAAAAGGTCAGCGCAGGCAGCTTCGACGTCGACGCCGCCCGTGCCGCCATTGGCAAGCCGCAGCCCATGTCGGTCGCCGAACGGCGGCTGGTGCCGATTTTCCTGCTCGTCATCAGCGCATGGATTGGCCAGCCGCTGATCGAACCCTATCTGCCCAAGGGCGGGATAACCGATGGCAGCATCGCCATTGCGGGATCATTGCTGCTGTTCCTCGTCCCCGATGGCACGGGCCGTCCGCTGCTGGTCTGGCAAGAGGCCGACCGCGCGCCGTGGGGCGTCATCATGATGTTCGGCGGCGGACTTGCACTAGCGGCGGGGATAACCGAATCCGGTCTGGCCGCATGGCTGGGCGAGGCGCTTGAACCCCTGTCCACGGTCCACCCGGTCATCATCGCCCTCGCACTGACCGCGCTGGTCATCCTGATCACCGAATTTGCAAGCAACGTCGCCACGGCAAGCGGCATCCTGCCCGTCGTCGCCGGCCTCGTCACCGCCACCGGCGCGGACCCCTGGCTGATGGCCATGGCCGCCTCGATGGCCGCAAGCTGGGGCTTCATGATGCCATCGGGCACCGGCCCCAACGCCATCGCCTGGTCCACCGGCCACATCGCCCTGCCCAAGATGGTGAAGGCCGGATTCCTGCTGGATATTGCGGGGATACCGTTGATTGTCGGGGTGATTTGGGTGGTTGGGTTGATTTAGGATTTGGTTGGTTGCGGGGTGCCACGGTAGGTGGGGGCTTGATGGCTTAGGGTGTGTTTTTGGTTCGCTAAAAAGAAGAAGGCGGAGGTTTTCGCTTTGGGCGGGGCGCTTTGGTTGAACGTAGGGCAGCTAATTGAGACTATGAAATAGAAGCGGACTGTCCGGACACGACAACATTGCGGACATAGCGGAAGCAGTTAGGTTGGAGCCATGTGGATCGAAAACGGCTGCAGCAACAGGGGGACGCTTTGAATAGGTTTTTTATCTCTCTACTCGTTGCGCTAATTTCGGCTTGCTTGGCGTATATCGCGTTTTTTGAGATTTTTGGTCCAGATGTTCCAGATATAGAAAACAAACAAATCGATGTAGCTATCGACACAATGGAAAGGTCAGGGTTCACTCTGCTTTACTCACATGAAGTTGACTTTCCCATTTCCGACTGCAGCGCCTATCCAAAGTCGGTATTTTTGTTGCACACAGCAGACGCGTGGCACGTCGTAACTGAGCAAAACAAAGACTGCGTTGTCGTTGACGTTGACGTTGTGTTGGTGGGGCCCGCACTTTAGTTCACGTTGCGGACCGTCGGTTCACCCACTAACCAGTACCCATGAAACCTGAGAACAAACCTATCGCAATCGGCACTGCTGTCGGGTTTTTGGTCGAACTGCCGAGCCTATGGCTGGCTCTCGTTTCGGCCGGAGCAGGACACGGAGATTATGTTGCTGCGCGAGCTTTATTTCCGCTGCCTATGTTAACACTCATTGCAGGGCAAATCGGAGCATTCGGGTTTGGATTGGCGTTTTTCCAGTTTCCACTCTACGGAGCGATTATTGGCTGGGCCTTTGCACGATCCAATCTTATTATCGCACTCAGTTTGGTAGTGCTGCACTCGTTGGCTGTAACACTGTGCTTTTCAGGAATACTTCCTGACTTCTCATAATTTGGGGTACTCCACATAAACCATCAACTCTGTCCGCTATCCACAACATTCCAGCCATTCCCGTCAGCGTTTAGCCACACTGAAACCGGCCGTTTGTTCAGAAACTCCTCTCCTTACCCCTTATCTTTGTGTCTTCGCGTCTTTGTGTGAGACTAATCGGGCGCGGCATTGCGGCGGGAAATTCTTTTGCGGTCGAACAATCCCTCGAAAACAACGTCACCCTGAACTTGGTTCAGGGTCCATCGTGAAGCGGCCACGACCGGTGCATTATCAAACAACCGTGCGTCCCAGTTTGGTTTGCCACACAGCGCGCAGAATAGGACTGAAAAATGGACCCTGAAACAAGTTCAGGGTGACGGGTTTTGGGTTCGACTCGCCACGCAAAAGAACCAAAACCCCCTCGCCTCCCTCCTCCAACGGCGCAGCCCCGCACCACGCCTTCTTCCTTTTTCCCCTTCTTCCTTCTAGCCCCCTCACGTAATTTAGTTTCAATTGTAACAAATAATGTTATGACATGGGGAAATAGGAGAACCCCGTGACTGATAGCAAAACACCCCCCATCGCCGCCCCTGCCTCGCGCCGTAAACCCAAGGCGGATATTGAAACCATTGGCGGCCGCAGGCTGAAGCCGTCGACGTTGATGATGGGGCATGGTTATGACCCCACCCTGTCCGAAGGCTCGCTGAAGCCGCCGATTTTCCTGACCTCCACCTTCGCCTTTGAAAGCGCGGCGGCGGGGAAGAAGTTTTTTGAACATATCACCGGCAAGCGTGAAGGCCCGGCCGATGGCCTTGTCTATTCGCGCTTCAACGGACCCAATCAGGAAATATTGGAAGACCGTCTCGCGGTCTGGGACGAGGCGGACGACAGTCTAGTTTTCTCCAGCGGCATGTCCGCGATTGCGACCATGTTGCTGGCGCTGGTCGGTCAGAATGACGTGATCGTCCATTCGGGTCCGCTCTATGCGGCGACCGAGACGCTGATCGCGCGCATCCTGTCGCGCTTTGGCGTGTCCTTCCTCGACTTTCCGGCGGGTGCGACGCGTGAAGAGATTGACAGCATGATGGATCAGGCCAAGGCTCTGGCCGCCGAAAAGGGCGGCAAGGTGGCGCTAGTCTATCTGGAAAGCCCTGCCAACCCGACCAACGCGCTGGTCGATGTGGAGGCGGTGCGCGCCTCGCGCGATGCAGCGTTCCCGGGCGACCAAAAACCCGCCATTGCCATCGACAACACCTTTTTGGGCCCGCTGTGGCAGCAGCCGATCAAGCAGGGCGCCGAGCTGGTCGTCTACAGCCTTACCAAATATGCGGGCGGGCATTCCGATCTGGTCGCAGGCGGCGTTTCGGGCAATCAGACGCTGATCAACATCATCCGGCCGATGCGCAATGTCATCGGCACGATCTGCGACCCCAATACCGCGTGGATGTTGCTGCGCAGTCTGGAAACGCTCGAACTGCGCATGACGCGGGCGGGCGAGAATGCGGCGAAGGTCTGCGCCTTTCTGAAGGCGCATCCAAAGGTCGAGGGGCTGGGCTATCTCGGCATGATCGACGATCCGCGGCAGCAGGATATCTACAACCGCCATTGCAGCGGCGCAGGGTCGACCTTCTCGCTGTTCATCCGCGGCGGCGAGGCGGAAAGCTTCCGCTTCCTCGACGCGCTGAAAATCGCGAAGCTCGCGGTCAGCCTCGGCGGCACCGAAACACTCGCCAGCCATCCCGCGGCGATGACGCACCTGTCCGTCCCGCAGGAGCGCAAGGACGCGCTGGGGATTACCGACAATCTGGTGCGGATTTCGATCGGGATTGAAGACCCCGATGACCTGATCGCCGATTTCGACCAGGCGTTGGCGTTGGTTTAAAAAGGCGTGGCTTAAGCGCTGAGTGGCCACTTCTCAACCTCCGTCACCCTGAACTTGTTTCAGGGTCCATTGTGCAGATATGCCCTGCGGCCTGATCGGCAGCGCCACAGTGCGGCTTCGGTTGGCTTGTCACTACCGGTTCGGAAAAGGGCTGACGAATAGACCCTGAAACAAGTTCAGGGTGACGTGGAGTGACGGGGAGTAATGGGAGAATGCCGGGTGGCGGACTAAGCCGACGCCCCCAACTCTAACGCCAGTCCAATATCGTCCATCCGTTGGCCTTGGCCATCTGGGTGAGCGGGCCGTGGGGGTTGGTGGCGAAGGGTTCGTCGGCAAAGCCGAGCAACGGCGCGTCAGAGACATGGTCGGAATAGGCGCGGATGTAGCAGTCTTCGCGCTTGATGCCCTGCGCCTGCATCCACGCCTTGACGAGGTCGAGTTTCGCCGCGTCGTAGCAATTATGCCCGTCGATCCGCGCCAGCACATGGCCGCTGCTGTTCTTGGCAAGGTTGGTGGCGATGACATCGTCGAAGCCGAGCCGGTGGGCAATCGCCTCGACATAGAGGCGATAGGATGCGGTTGCCATGACATGGCGGTATCCCGCCGCCTTCTCCGCCGCCACCCGCTCGCGCAATTGCGGATAGACATTCTTGCCCACCACCAGATCGGCATGGCTTTCGAGATAGCGGGCGAATTTTTCGGGCGGCACGCGGTGGCCGATCAGCAGCATCTGCGCGAATTGCTTCAACCGGGCGCGATCCCATATCTTCAGCGCGTAAAGCGCCAGACCGACAGGTAGCAGCGGCAATAGGACCAATCTCCACGGCGACTTGTTCAATGCCATGTGCAGCAGAAATCCATTATAGGTCGCCCGGCGGGTGACCGTTTTGTCCATGTCGTAAATGGCAAGCAGGGTTTTGGCAGGAGTCGTCATGCTGCGTCTACAGGCACAATCCGCGAGCAAATGTCTACAGGCTTGTGATAGTGTTGATTATGCGCCAGTTATACCGACATGGTTCACTCGGCAGACTTTATTCAGGAATCACTTCCCGATGGAGGCAACATTCTCCGTTTTTCGGGGAACCTGGCCATTGCAACGATCGGCGATCTGGACAGCCGACTGCACGCCCTTTCCGATTCTGTCATGCAGATCGATTTGGGCGATGTCACCCACATAGATACCGTTGGCGCATGGCTGATATATCGGACCGCGAAACAAAGCGGGGCACAAATAGTAAACGCACATATGGATGCGGCCCGCCTGATCGAGGCCGTCAGTGGCGTCGACCAGACAGAATCTATAGCGCCAGTCCGCAGGTCAACGCTCGCGCATTTTCTCGGCGAAATCGGCGAAGGCGTTGTCGTTGCCTTTACAACTCTTTTGCATTTTCTCGGCTTTGTGGGCCAGGTCGTCAAAGCCTCTGCGATTCTGATACTCCATCCCGGCCGGTTCCGCTGGCACTCCGTCGTGCAGCATTTCGACATGGTCGGCGTGCGCGCACTCGGGATTATCGGTCTGATGAGCTTCCTGATCGGCATCGTCATCGCGCAACAGGGCGCGGTACAGTTGCGGCAGTTCGGGGCCGAGGTGTTCACGATCAACCTCGTCGGCCGTCTCACTTTCCGCGAGCTCGGCATTTTGATGACCGCCATCATGGTCGCGGGCCGCTCGGGCTCGGCCTTCGCGGCGCAGATCGGGACCATGAAAATCACCGAAGAAATCGACGCAATGCGGACCATCGGCGTCGTCCCGGCAGAAGCGCTGGTCGTACCGCGTGTCATCGCGGCGGTGATCATGATGCCGCTGCTGGGCATTTATGCGTCACTGATGGCGATTATCGGCGGCGGGCTGCTGTGCTGGATCATCCTCGAAATCCCGCCTGCGACCTTTGTCATCCGCCTGCGTGAAGTGACGCCGATGACCGATTTCTGGATCGGCATGATCAAGGCGCCGGTGTTCGGCGCGATCATCGCCATGGCCGGTTGCTTTCAGGGGATGCAGGTCGAAGGCAATAGCGAACAGGTCGGCCTGAAAACCACCGCCGCGGTGGTGCAGGCGATCTTCCTCGTCATCGTCCTCGACGCCTTTTTCGCGGTCTTCTTCAGCGAAATCGGCTGGGACTAAGCGATGGCGGGCGATGACATCATCTCGGTGCAAGGTCTGTGCAACAGCTTTGGCGACCAGATCATCCATAAAGACCTTGACCTCGATGTCCGGCAGGGAGAGATACTCGGCGTCGTGGGCGGATCGGGCACCGGCAAGTCCGTGCTGATGCGCTCGATCATCGGGCTTCAGGAGCCGACCGCGGGCGATATCCATGTCTTTGGCGAAGCAATGATCGGCAAGGAAGAGGATGAGGCGACCGACGTCCGCCGCCGCTGGGGCGTCCTGTTTCAGGGCGGCGCGCTGTTCTCGACCCTGACCGTCGCCGAAAATGTGCAGGTACCCTTGCGCGAATTCTACCCCGATTTCAGCACCGATTTGCTGGAGGAAATCGCCCGGTACAAAATCCACTTAAGCGGCCTGCCGCCTGAGGCAGCGCATAAATATCCGTCGGAGTTATCGGGCGGAATGCGTAAACGTGCAGGGCTCGCACGGGCACTTGCGATGGACCCCGAACTGTTGTTTCTGGACGAGCCGACGGCAGGTCTTGACCCCATCGGCGCGGCGAATTTCGACAATCTGACCCGGAACCTCAAGGAAACCTTGGGGTTAACGGTGTTCCTGATTACCCACGACCTCGACACATTATATGCCATTTGTGACCGGGTCGCGGTGCTCGCCGACCATAAGGTGATTGCCATCGGTCCGATTGAGGACTTGCTGGCGACCGATCATCCATGGATCAAGGAATATTTCAGCGGCCCGCGCGGGCGCGCAGCACGCAGAGGACATGCAAAGCGCGTCGACAAATAGGTCGTGGACAATCACTTGCTAGGAAGGCCATAAGACGGGGCGATGGAAACGAAATCCAATTATGTAGTGGTCGGTGCGGTCACTTTGCTGCTGCTGGCGCTGCTCGCCGGATTCACCGTGTGGCTTTCGCGTGCAGGTGAAGGCAGCAAGAAAGAATATGACATCTTCTTCCAGCAGTCGGTGAACGGCCTGGCCAAGGGGTCAGGCGTGTCCTTTTCCGGCGTGCCGGTCGGTGAAATCAAAAGCATCGAATTATGGGAACCGGACCCCGATTTCGTCCGTGTCCGCATCACGATCAAAGACGAAGTACCCATTCTGCTCGGCACCGTGGCCACGATCAATGGCGTCGGCTTCACCGGCGTGTCTGAAATCCAGCTTGATGGCGCCGTCAAGGACGCGCCGCCGCTGCAATGCCCCAAGGATAATCCTAAATCCGCCTGCCCCACTGGCGTTCCGGTCATTCCCACCAAGCCCGGTGCATTGGGCGAATTGCTGAACAATGCGCCCCTGTTGCTCGAACGTCTGTCGACCCTGACCGAGCGGCTGACCAACATCCTTTCGGACAAGAATCAGCAGTCGATTGAACAGATTCTCGACAATGTCGAAAGCCTGTCGGGATCACTGGCGACGCAAGCCCCCGACCTGCGCGCCGCGGTGCAGGAATCACGCCTGACCCTGCAAAAGGCAGGGCTGGCGGCGGATGAACTGGCCAAGATGGCAGGTTCCGCCAACCAGTTGCTCGACAACGATGGAAAGCCGTTAATGGCAGAGTTACGCAAGACATTGCGCTCCGCCAATGGCAGCCTTGCCGCGCTGGAAACCACGCTTAACAACGCCAATCCCGCGATCGAAACGCTGAACACGCAAACCTTGCCGGAGGTCACGCAACTGGCCCGCGACTTGCGTGAATTGTCGGTGTCGCTGAAATCGGTGACCGAGCGGGTGGACCAGAATGGCCTTGGCGGTGTCGTCAGCGCGCCTGCGCTACCCGATTACAAGCCCGATGGCCGGAAACGGAATTGAGATGACCATGACCAAGATTTTGCGAAACGCCCTGTGTGTCGCCACCGCCGCTCTGGCCCTGTCCGCCTGCGTCAGCTTTGGCGGCAAGGCCCCGCCATCGATGCTGGTGCTGACATCCGACAGCAGCGTTGCGGGCGGAACCAGCAAAAGCGGTGCGTCGGGTGAGGCCCTGATCGTCCTGCTGCCCGAAACCCCGCGCAAGCTCGACACCAACCGCGTGCCGGTGCAGGTCGACGACAGCAACATTGCCTATATCAAGGACGCGGTCTGGGCCGACAAGCCGTCACGCCTGATGCAGATGCTGCTGATGGAAAATATCGCGGCGAAGAACAACCGGCTGGTGCTCAACGAAACCGATGCCGGCGGCAAGGCGCAGCTGTATCTGTCAGGTAGCCTGCTGGAGTTCGGCCTTGACGAATCCAAGTCAGAAGCGGTGGTGGTCTATGACGCCGTCAAGATCAACCGTGGCCAGTCTGTCGAAAAGAAACGCTTTGAATCGCGCAAACCTGTCAGCGCCATTGACGCCCGCGAAGCTGGCCGCGCCCTCAACGCCGCCGCCAATGACGTGGCCAGCCAGATCAGCGCATGGATCGGCTAGGGTCCTGACCCTAATCCAGCAATTCCAGCTTCACCCGGGCAGTGCCGCTGCGGTGCATCCCGATTTCGCGGGCTGCGGCATAGCTGATGTCGATGATCCGCCCTTTGCCCCACGGCCCGCGGTCATTGACACGGACGATGACTTCCTTGCCATTGGCCAGATTGGTGACCGCAACCCGGCTGTCAAAGGCGAGTGAGCGGTGTGCGGCGGTGAATGCGGCGGGGTCAAAACGCTCCCCACTGGCGGTGCGGCTGCCTGCAAATTCATTGCTGTAATAGCTGGCCATGCCGTCGCCGACATGACGCCGTATGTCCCCCGCCTGCGCCAGAACAGGCAGCAGGGCGAACGCCAGAAGCAGCGTGCGAAATCGAGTTTTCATGGACCCCTCCATCGATTCGCCCAGCTTACGCCTAAGTCCAAAACCCGCCAATCCGCCTATCGATATGGCGGGCCATTATTGGGGCGAGGCGATGGGACCAATCAAACGTCCAGATTGGCGACGTTCAGCGCATTTTCCACGATGAAATCGCGCCGGGGTTCGACGACTTCGCCCATCAATTTGGTGAAGATGTCGTCGGCCACATCCGCCTGGTCAATCTCCACGCGCAGCAGGCTGCGGTGGTTGGGGTCGAGCGTGGTTTCCCAAAGCTGTTCGGCGTTCATTTCGCCCAAGCCTTTGTAGCGCGAGATGGACAGGCCCTTGCGACCCGCAGCCAGCACAGCGTCGAGCAGTTCGGATGGGCGGGTGATCGCGCCCTTGTTACCAATGCCCGCTGGCGTAACGGCGCGTTGCACCTGATCGCCGACGGCGGTGATGTCTTCGCCTTCGCTGTCGGTTTCGGGCTCTGCCTCGACAACCGCTGCGGCTCCGCCCGCTTTGACCAGCCGCGCCGGTGTCTCGTAGCTCGCGCTTTCCTCACTCGCCAGTCTGTGCAGCTTACGGGCTTCGGCGGAGAGCAGGAAGGCAGCTTCGATGATGTGATGGTCGGTCACGCCGCGCCACAACCGTTCGAAATGATAACCGCCATCAGCAGAAACACGGCCGGTCCATTTGCCTTCAACATCCTGCGCGCCCATCCAGGCGGCGGCCTTGGCGACGGCGGTGCTGCGGTCGCTTGCCTCTGGGTCGAGCGCGCCGGTCAGTGCCATCGCCTCGACAATTGTCGGGTCATAGCGCCGCGGGACGAACGCCATCAGGCTACGCATCCGGCGCGCATGGTCGACCAAAGCGCCCAGATCCGCACCGGCGCGCTGTCCGCCTGCGCCTTCCAGAACGATACCGTTCAGGCCGACTTCGACCAGATGGTCGTCGAGCGCGCGGTCATCCTTCACATAAATTTCGCTGCGTCCCTTGGCGACCTTGTACAAAGGCGGCTGCGCGATGAAGAGATGGCCGTTCTCGATAATCTCCGGCATTTGCCGGTAGAAAAAGGTGAGCAACAGCGTGCGGATATGGCTGCCGTCGACGTCAGCGTCGGTCATGATGACGATCTTGTGGTAGCGCAGTTTTTCAATGTTGAAATCCTCACGCCCGATGCCGGTGCCCATCGCCTGGATCAGCGTGCCAACTTCCTTGGAGGACAGCATCCGGTCAAAACGCGCGCGTTCGACGTTCAGGATCTTACCCTTCAACGGCAGGATCGCCTGATAATGGCGGTCACGGCCCTGCTTGGCCGAGCCGCCTGCGGAGTCACCTTCGACCAGGAAGAGTTCGGATTTCGCTGGATCTTTTTCCTGGCAATCGGCCAGCTTTCCGGGCAGCGACGCAACGCTCATCACCGATTTGCGGCTGGCTTCACGCGCCTTGCGCGCGGCTTCGCGGGCAGCGGCGGCGTCGATCACCTTCTGGATCACCGTGCGCGCATGGCCGGGATTTTCCTCCAGCCATTCGCTCATCCGGTCGGCCATCAGGCTTTCCAGCGGCTGCCGCACTTCGGACGAGACCAGCTTGTCCTTGGTCTGGCTCGAAAATTTGGGATCGGGCAATTTGACCGAGACAATGGCGGTCAAACCTTCGCGCATATCGTCGCCGGTCAGGGTGACTTTCTCTTTCTTCAGAACGCCCGATTTTTCGGCATAATTGTTCAGCGTGCGGGTCAGCGCGGAGCGGAAGGCCGCCAAGTGCGTGCCGCCGTCGCGCTGCGGAATATTGTTGGTGAAGCACAGCACATTTTCATAATAGCTGTCGTTCCATTCCAGCGCGACGTCGATGCCTATACCGTCACGCTGCGACGAAATGGCGATAGGTTCGGCCAGCAAAGCCGCCTTGTTCCGGTCGAGATATTTGACGAACGCGCCAATGCCGCCTTCATAATATAGGTCATGTTCCTTGATTTCCTCATGCCGCTTGTCGCGTAGCAGGATACGGACACCCGAGTTGAGGAAGGCCAGTTCGCGATAGCGATGCTCCAGCTTGTCAAAGTCGAATTCGAGGACATTTTTGAACGTCTCGGTCGAGGCCATGAAGGTCACGCGCGTGCCCTTCTTGACGCCGCCAGAGCCGTTGGATGGCGCATCGCCCACCACCTTCAACGGGCCGACAGCGTCGCCATGTTCGAAGCGCATCCAATGCTCTTTCCCTTCACGCCAGATGGTGAGTTCGAGAAATTCGGACAGGGCATTCACAACCGACACACCCACGCCGTGCAGACCGCCCGATACCTTATAGGCATTGTCGTCGGAGGTGTTTTCAAACTTACCGCCCGCGTGCAACTGGGTCATGATAACCTCGGCTGCCGACACGCCTTCTTCGCTGTGCATTCCGGTGGGAATACCACGGCCATTGTCCTCGACACTGACCGATCCATCGGGGTTGAGTTCGATCAACACCAGATCGCAATGCCCGGCCAGCGCCTCGTCAATCGCGTTGTCCGATACCTCGAACACCATATGGTGCAGACCCGACCCGTCGTCAGTGTCGCCAATATACATGCCCGGCCGCTTACGCACGGCATCGAGCCCCTTCAGCACCTTGATGCTGTCGGCGCCATATTCATTCTGGTTGGGGGAAGCGGCGCTATCGCCGGTACGCTCTTCGGGAATATCATTCATCGTGACACTATAAGGGAACGAGCGCCAAAACCCAAGCTAATGCGACCGTTTTCCACATCTATTTGATCTTTAAAATCAGGTGGTTGGTGGTTTTTCGATGTTGCGTGGATTATTTCGTCAAAAGGAAGAAGAAAAAGAAGGAAAAAGGGGTGGAATTGGAGACATTGCGTGCAGGCTGTCCCAAGAGGCGAGAGAACTAAGACCCTGAAACAAGTTCAGGGTGACGGTGGGTAGCGATTAGAATTTTGGTGACCTGCTTTGAACTCAATATAAGTACGCAAGTCCCCCATCCCGTCACCCTGAACTTGTTTCAGGGTCTTAGTCCCCACCTCATTTACCCCACCGCGGCGTAAGTTCCGCCACTTCGCGTAAAGCCTTTCGAACCCACCCCCTTTTTCCTTCTTTTCTTTCTTCCTTCTGACGAAAAAACTGGCACAACCAAATTTCCAAAACACAGCAAGGCACCCAATGACCCTTGACCCACAGGCCGAACTTGAAAAACCCTTTGGTTCCTATCCCGACTTGATTGCACATTGGGGGCGGGACCGGCCGGGGCGGGTTGCGCTTGATGACGGGCGGGAGAGTTTAACCTGGGGTCAGGTGGCGGCGCTGGTCGACCGGATGGCGGCGCAGTTGCAGCGGGACGGGTTGCAGAAAGGTCAGGCCGTCGCAATCCTCGGTGCGACCTCGGTCCGCTATGCGCTCGCCTATCTGGCCGCCGTGCGGGCGGGCGGCTGCGCGGCGCCGCTCACGACCTCCGCCGCGCCCGCGCAGCTCAACGCGATGCTGCGCGACAGCGGCGCGATGCATCTGTTCATTGACGCATCCAAGCGCGCCGATCTGGCGGGGGAAGATCTGCCGCCGCTCACAACCATCATGCTGGATGCCCCCCTGCCCGACGCACCGGACATATATGGCTGGATGGCGGAGGAAGGCGCGACGCCCGCGGATATGGGCTGCACCGCCAGCGACCCGTTCAACATCATCTATTCCAGCGGCACGACCGGTACGCCCAAGGGCATTGTCCATTCGCGCGGGATGCGCTGGAAGCATGCCGCCGTCGGCACCAATGCGGGCTATGGCGAGCCTGGGCAGAAATCGCTCATCTCTACCCCGCTTTATTCGAACACGACGCTCGCGCTGGTAATGCCGACGCTCGCCTATGGCGGTAGCCTTTACATGATGCCCAAATTCGACGCGGCCCGCTATCTGAAGATCGCGGCGGGGGAGCGGATTACGCACACCATGCTGGTGCCGGTGCAGTATAAGCGCCTGATGGAATATGATGCGTTCGACCGCTTCGACCTGTCGTCTTTCCAGATCAAATATTGCACTAGCGCGCCTTTTTCCGCCGCATTGAAGGCCGAGGTGGTCCGCCGCTGGCCAGGGGCGCTGATCGAGATTTATTCGATGACCGAGGGCGGCGTCGTCTGCCTTTTGCACGCGCATAAATATCCCGACAAGCTGCACACCGTCGGCCAGCCGGCACCCGGCAGCGAGGTGTTTACGATCGACGAGGATGGCAACCGCCTGCCGCCGGGCAGTATTGGCGAGCTGGTCGGGCGGTCGCCGACGATGATGTCGGGATACCAGAACCAGCCCGAAAAGACGCAGGAAGCAAGCTGGTACGACGAAGAGGGCGGCCGGTGGCAGCGGATGGGCGATATCGGCCGGGTCGATGAGGACGGCTTTGTCGAACTGGTCGGCCGCGCCAAGGACATGATCATTTCGGGCGGGTTCAACATCTACCCCGTCGATCTGGAGACGGTGCTGATGCAGCATCCGGATGTCGAGGAAGCCGCCGTGATCGGCATGCCGAGCGAGCAATGGGGCGAAACGCCGGTCGGCTTTGTCACCCCGGCAAAGGGGGCGACCTTGAACACCGCCGCCGTGCTGGCCGCGACCAACGCGCAGCTTGGCAAGACCCAGCGCCTGTCCGTGCTACATGAAATTGCCGAAATGCCGCGCAGCCATATCGGCAAGCTGCTGAAAACCGACCTGCGCGATTTGGCGGCCGGGAAATTGCCTTCCCCGTGAATATGTCCGCGCGGCATGGGTTCGTCGGGTCTATTCCTTCCATCCCCAGAAAAGATGGCAAGGAGGAATGTTTGTGAGCGAAATACCAGTGTCGATTTTACGGAAAAAGGGTGCCATGAAATCGCGGGCGCGGGCGCGATATTGGTAAACCAGAAAGGCCCCGCCCGGACGCAATGCACGGGCGGTACTTTCCGCAATGACCGGTCCCAGATTGTCGGGAAGCGTTGAAAACGGTAGACCCGAGAGGATATAATCTGCGTGTTGAAAACCGAATTCCGCGATGATTTCATTCACGCAAGCGGCAGACCCATGCACCGCGATAAAGCGGCTGTCGCGGATGGTTTTACGCAAATAATCGATAAAATCCGCGTTCAGATCGATGACCAGCAAAGTCGCGTCGGGCCGTAAATGATCAAGCACCGGCTGGCAAAATGTTCCGACGCCAGGTCCATATTCGACGAACAATTTGGTTTGGGCCCAATCAACAGGCGCCAGCATTTTGACGACGGTGCCGCCAGATGACGGTAGGATCGCCCCCACCATCACAGGGTGCTTCAAAAAACCCTTGATGAACACCCCCCAAGGCCCCAAAAATCGTCGGGCGCGCGCTTTGATGCGGTCAAGAAGAGGCGGTTTGGCGAGCGCGGTTGAAGACATGAACGGGTTTCCGTGACAATTTTATTACAAGCCAGTGACCTTGCAAATCGGCGCGGTGAATGCAACCGCAATCCGAAAGATTGTACGGCCGACGGGTTGCAACGCCCGATAAAACAGTTCTATGCCTTGCACATGGGTACGCTTCCTTCCGGCACGATATCGGTGATGTTCATCGCACAACGTAGCGAGAAAGATGATGACGGTTATGCCCGCGCAGCGGCCGCAATGGGCGATCTGTCGGCATGTCAACCGGGCTATATCGGGATAGACTCGGTGCGCGGGCATGACGGGCTGGGCATAACCATAAGTTATTGGGCGAGTGAAGCGGACGCCAAAGCATGGCGCGACCATCCGGAACATATCGCGATAAGAGAGGCAGGACGCGACCGCTGGTACACAAGCTATAGCCTGCATGTCGCCATGATCACGCGCAGCTATGACTGGCAAAAGACATGAGCGCGGTTCCGGCCATTCCCAACAGCCGCGTTGTCGTGCTGTTTCTTGTAATGCTGGTCGCTGCTGCCGGCAATACAGCCATGCAATCGGCCCTGCCCGCCATTGCGAGCGAGTTGGAAATGCCCGATGTCTGGGTCAGCCTGGCATTTAGCTGGTCAGCGCTATTGTGGGTCATTACCGCGCCAAAATGGGCGCGAATGTCCGATCGCCGGGGCCGCAAGCAGCTGATGAGCGTGGGCATCATCGGCTTTGTCGCTTCCATGGGATTATGCGGAGTGACATTATGGATGGGGCTTGCCGGATGGATAGGCCCTGTGGCGACGTTCATCTTTTTTGCTATATTCCGCAGCCTTTACGGCGGTTTTGGTTCCGCAGCACCACCCGCAGTCCAAGCCTATGTCGCCGCCCGGACGGAACGGGAAGAACGGACCAAGGCTTTGTCAATGCTGGCATCTTCCTTCGGCGTTGGCACCGTTATTGGTCCGGCTGTGGCCCATTATCTGTTGTTTCCACCCTTTGGGCTTGCCGGTCCGCTCATCATGTTTGCCGCGTTCGGGGTGGCGGTGCTGATCGCATTGCATTTGCAGTTACCCAATGACACACCAAGATTTGCCGCGCGCGGCGCCGTCGCGGCCTATCCCAATTCGGCCTCGATGAATGCGCCGGAACCTGAACAGGCGGATGGCCAAGCGCTCGATTCCGTGTTGCCTGATACCGAAATTCGCCTGCCATGGCGCGATGAACGATTGTTGCCCTGGTTGATTGCCGGACTGATTGGCGGGCATGCTCAGGCGATTTTGCTCGGCGTTGTGGGTTTTTTGGTGCGCGACAGGCTTGGCCTTCAGGATCGCCCTTGGGAGGCAGTGCAAGCCAGTGGATCGGTGATGCTGATCGGCGCGATGGCGACATTATTGGCGCAGTGGGGCTTGATCCCCATATTGTCACTGGCCGCGCGCAGTTCGGTTTTGCTGGGGTCAGCGCTGGCCTTGATCGGCGTGAGCCTGACCGCCGTCAGTCAGGATTTTTATGGCATCAGCACGGGATTTGCGATTGCGTCACTGGGTTTCGGGCTGTTCCGGCCAGGGTTCACCGCAGGCGCTTCGCTGGCAGTTCGGCGACATGAACAGGGTGACATTGCGGGAAAAATTGCCTCGATCAACGGTGCCGCCTATATTGTTGCACCTGCGATAGGGGTGGCACTGCTTGATCTTTGGGAACCGGCAACGTTCATCCTGACCGGGGCAGCATTGCTGTTCCTGATACTGTGGGGCCGACGAGCCCTGGTCGTTCCAACCATTGAAAAAGCCTAAAAAAAAGGGTCGACCGAGGCCGACCCTGAATAAGTTTTTAGGAGAGGATGCCTATAAGGCATGGTCCATATGCCATCATAACACTTATTGTGCAAGTGCGAACAATGCAATTTGGGTTGCACAAAGTGCAACTACATATTAGGCATTTCACAATGAAAAATCGTACTGTTTGGGCAGATGCGATGAAAAACCTGTATTTGTTGCACCGCGACAATTCTCTAGGAGGTAGTGATGCGTCGTTTACCCCCCTTGCGCTCGTTGGAAGCCTTTTTGCGCGTCGCAAAACTCGGTTCGGCCAAAGCCGCCGCCAGTGAGCTTTCGCTATCCCCGCCCGCGCTAAGCCGGCGCATCAAAGGCCTTGAGGATTTCATCGGAAAACCGTTATTTGACCGGCGGGCGCAAGCGATGGTCATCAATGCAGATGGCGAAGCGCTGTTGGCAGCGGTTGAGCCTGCGATGGATGCGATGGCCGAAGCGGTCGAGGAACTGGCAGGGCGCGGCGGCGAATATCGGCTGCGCCTTGGCGTGTTGCCCTTGTTCGGAACACAGCGGCTGGTTCCAAAGCTGCCTGCACTACGCAAGGCGTTTCCGAAACTGCATATCGATGTCGATACATCCGGCCATGCGGAAAATCTGTTGGGCGATGTCGTCGATGCCGCGATCATCATCGCGGCCGAGGTGGACCCCAAATTATACAGCGTGCGGCTCGACCGGAATGTCGTTTTCGCCATCGCGTCCGAAGAATGGGCCAGGGAACAAGATATCAAAACCCCGGCAGACCTCGGCAAACATACCGTTATGGTACATAGCGATATGCCGATGATCTTTGACGCTTGGCGCGAAGCGGTAGGCCAGCCAAGGTTGAAACCGATGGCCATTGACCATATCGACAGCGGCCCGTTGATGCTGGAGGCGGCGGCAAACGGGCTGGGCGTTGCCATCATGCACGGCAGCCATTTTTCCGACGCCCGCGACCCGCGCCTGACGCGGTTGTTCGATATCGAGGTCGAAAGCCCTTATAGCTATTGGTTTGTGTGCCGTCCGCGCGCGCTCAAGCAACGGGCGGTCAAGATTTTCCACGACTGGCTGTTAAAATCCGGGGTCTGACCAAACCTTCGCGCCCATTACTCCCCTCCCGCAGGCGGGGGGGGGATTATGGCTCTCTCTCCCCTCCCGCTTGCGGGAGGGGGATTGGCACTGCCGCTCCCGTTATTTCCTAAATATCGCGGTCGCCAAATTGGATGAAGTCGACCTCGCCATTGGTTGCGCCGCAGGTGAATTCATCATTATTGCCACTTGATATGCGTCCTTCCACGCGCCAGCCTGCGCCGTCGCGGGTTACATTGCGGATTTCGTCAACGCGCGCACCGTCCCTTTGCACGGCACCTGTGCAGGCCTCGACCGCGCTGGCGACATCATTATTGCGTGCGGTGTCGCGGGTGCTTTCGGATTGGTCGTCATAGCGACGGGTGTCGGGATAACGTTCCGCATCACGGTCGTTCTTACTGCCCTTGCTTGCTGCATCGGCGACAATGGCAATCCCGGCCAATATGGCGATGCCAGCAAGAATGTCACCACCATCGACACGGTCGCGGTGCCGATAGTGGTGACGTCGGCCCCAGCCATTATATTCGCCGGCCGATTTCAATATGGATTGCCCCCGATCCAGCGAAACCGCCGCCATGGCGGGGGTGAACGATGTTGCCAATAGTGCAGCCGTACCGATGGTCAGCGCGCTCTTGTGAAAATACCCCATTTTTGCCTCCTGTTATTTTGATTGAATAAAAAAGGGAACAGCCACTTTCCGAACCGGAGGTGGCTGTCGCCCCAAATTACCGCCAGCGATCAAGCCCGCTATAGTCGATATCGACAACCCGCCCGCGTTCGACATAGCAGGTAAACCTGCCCTTGTCATAGCCACGGCCATAGCCGTTCCCATAGCCGTAACGATCATCCCGGTCGTACCGGTCATAACCATAATACCCCCGGTTGTTCCCGCGCCAGCCATCTTTAACGACAACATTGCCTTTGACGCGATAGCCATAACGGGTGCGTTCTATGTCGCGGATCTGGGTGACATCGGAACGGCTGTACCTATTGGCCCAGCGTTCAACGCCATTCACGCACAGATTGACCGCAGACCGGCCACCGCCAAAGCGATTGTCATAGCCAAAGCCTGCACGGTTATAATCATAACGGTCGCCACGGTCATAATCGCGGTCATTATCCGATGCCGCAATAACAGCGGCCAAACCGCCCAAAACAACCGCACCAGCAATGACTTCACCGGCACTGATATGGTCACGGTCATGCCGGTCACGGGCAATGGCCGGGGCGGATACACTCACCAAAGCTGCAGCAACAGCTCCGGCGCTTAGCAAGCTTTTGGTTACAAAATTCATCTTCAGTCTCCTGTGCCGCGACGAGTTGTTTCCCGTGCGGACAGGTACTGAATAGGTGATTCGTCTTGACGGTTTCCTGAATTGACTTGTCAGCTTTTGTTCAGGAAAGTGAGGTTTTTTATGAACGGCCTGCCCGGACCCACTTTCGGTCGTTCTTGCGAACACCGCCAACTGCCGATAGACTATCGCTATGAGAGTTCACGGAAGCTGCCATTGCGGCAACATACAAATCGCGGTGCCGCACACGCCAATATGGGTGGCGGATTGTAACTGCTCGCTCTGCCGCCGCACCGCCTGGCGCACCGCCTATTACCCACCGGAACAGGTGAGCATTTCGGGCGAGACCAAGGCCTATATCTGGGGCGACAGGATGATCGGCATCCACCATTGCCCGACCTGCGGCTGCGGGACGCACTGGGCTACGCTGGGCGAGGACTTCGGCAAAATGGGCATCAACGCGCGGTTGCTCGACGATTTCGACGAGGCGACAGTTGAGGTGCGTAAGCTGGATAATGCGGGGGATTAGGGAGGCGGGATTTTCCGAAGTGTCTCCAGAACCGTCACCCTGATCCCCAACCCCCAACCCCCGTCACCCTGACCCCCAACCCCCAACCCCCGTCACCCTGAACTTGTTTCAGGGTGACGGAGGGAAAAGATGTGCTTTTCACGCATTTGGCTCCTGCGTGCCATACTTTCCAGACTGCAAATTTACTTCAGCTCCAGCCCCGTCCATTTGGCGAGGAAGGCGTAGATGTCGGAATATTCCTCGATCAGCTTGTCGGTCGGCTTGCCCGAGCCATGGCCCGCGCGGCTTTCGATGCGGATGATCTTGGGCCGCGATCCGGTCTTTGCCGCCTGCAACGCCGCAGTATATTTGAAGCTGTGCCCCGGCACCACGCGGTCGTCGGTGTCGGCGGTGGAGACAATCACCGCCGGATAATCGACGCCCGATTTGATGTTGTGATAGGGCGAATAGGTCAGCTGCATCTTCAGATCGGCTTCTTTCGCCGGGCTGCCATAATCGTCGACCCAATAGCGGCCCGCGGTGAAGCGGTCGAAACGGGTCATGTCCATCACGCCGACGGCGGCATGGCCCGCGGCGAACAGGTCCGGCCGTTGGTTCAGCGACGCACCGACCAGCAAACCGCCGTTGGAGCGGCCCTCTATGGCGAGCTTGCCCTTGGCGGTGTAGCCCTTGGCCACCAGATATTCACCCGCCGCGGCAAAGTCGTCGAACACATTCTGCTTGTTCATCAGGCGGCCCGCATCGTGCCACGGCTTTCCATATTCGCCGCCCCCGCGCAGATTGGCAAGCGCAAAGACACCACCCGACTGGATCCACGCCATGCGCGTCGCCGAATAGGTCGGCGTCTGCGAAATGTTGAACCCGCCATAGCCATAGAGCAATGTCGGCGCGCCCTTGCTAAGGTCGAGGCCCTTTTTGTGGACGATGAACATGGGGATCTTCGTTCCGTCCTTTGACGGGTAGAACAGCTGTTCGATTTCGAAATCCGCGGGATTGAAGCTCAGCTTCGGCTCGGCAAAGGACGTCGACTGGCCTGTGCGGCTGTCGAAACGATAGACCGCGCCCGGCTGGTTGAAGCTCGAAAAGCCGTAGAAGGTTTCGGGGTCACCCGGCGTGCCGGAAAAACCGCTCGCCGTGCCGATGGCGTTCAGCGAGATTTCCTTGGCCGGACCGCCGGCCAAATCGGTCATCATCGCCATAGATTTCGCGTCCTTGATATAGGACAGGATCAGGCGCTCGCCCACAATCTGGGCGCGGGTCAGCGTTTCGGCGCGTTCAGGCACGATGTCGGTAAAGACCGGCGCCTTGCCAGCAACATCGACCGACACAACCTTCAGGCGCGGCGCGTCCTTGTTGGTCACGAACCAGAGCGTTTTGCCCATGCCTTCGACCAATTGCCATTCATGCTCCAGCCCCTTGACCAGCGGCTGCGCTTTCCACGACGGTTTTTTGCCGAGCGGCATGATGTGGAGTTCGTACTTCTCGTCCGTACCCTGCGACGTGGTAATCAGCGCCCATTTGCCGTCATGCGTGACCTGCGCGCTGTGGCCATATTCGGGCTTGTCGGGGGTCGCATAAATCGCCTGGTCTTCCGACTGGGGGGTGCCGATCTTGTGGTAATAGACGGTCTGGTTGTAATTGAGCTGCTGGAAAGCGGCGCCTTCCTTCGGTTCGGCAAAGCGCGAATAGAGGAAGCCATCATTGCCGACCCAACTGATGTTGGTGAACTTCGCCCATTTGATCTCGTCGGTCAGGATCTTGCCGGTCGCGGTGTCGAGCACCTTGATCGTCCGCCAGTCCGAACCGCCATCCTGGATCGAATAGGCCAGCAGCTTGCCATTTTTCGACGGCACCCAAGCGTCGAGCGCGGTCGCGCCGTCCTTTGCCCATGTGTTGGGATCGATCAGGATACGGTCCTTGCCGGTCAGCCCCTTGCGGACATACAGCACCGACTGGTTTTGCAGCCCGTCATTCTTTGTGAAGAAATAATGCCCGCCGGCCTTTTCAGGCAGGCCGAAGCGTTCATAGTCGAACAGCTTCTTCATGCGCGCGGCGAGCACATCCTTGCCGGGCAGCGTATCGAGATAGGCGTCGGTAACCTTGTTCTGCGCCTTGACCCAATCGGCGACGGCAGGGTTGACGCGGACATCATCCTCCAGCCAGCGATAGGGATCGGGGATCTTGATGCCAAAGGCGGTGTCGACGACATCGACGGTCTTCGTCTGCGGATAGGTCAGACCGGTCGCCACATCAGCCGCCATATCCGCTGTCGCCGCATCATCCGCCCCCGCATCATGGGCAAAAGCGCCCTGCGGCCCTGTCATCACCATCAACGCAACCCCCAACCAAAGTGCTTTACGCATTTTTTCAATCCCTATCTCGCAAGAATCTGTCGCCCAATGCCTAGTGCGTTGCGCGGCGAAGGCCAATAGTTTCCTTGCATGGGCCGCAAAGCCCCGCCCGATCAGCCCAGGGCACAGGCGTTAAACCACTGGTCCACCAAAACCTTCTGGCACAGGCCAGTCAGCGGAATGCGCGGCGAGGACTTTGAAGAGCGTCCCCATTTCACCGGTTTTGACAAGGCGGTCACGGGCGATGAAGATGTCGTCGCGTTTGTCAGGCGACGCTTCCGCAAGGGCAAGGGCGCGTTGTCCGATGCCGAGCGCGGAGAGCCAGACACCCTGTGTGGTGGGTCCAGACACCACCAGTTCGCGCATCCGCGCCAGATTGCCTAATTCCAGAAAATTAACATGCGCGGTCAGATCGCAGGTGCCGGGGTCGAGAAAGGGGTCCGCATAATCATGCGTTTTTACCGCCTGCAACGTGCTTCCCAGCGCGGGTTGAGTGTAGCCATAATCGATGACCAATATCGCGCCGCCTTGCGTGGCGATCCGGGTGGCCAGTTCATACATGATAGCCGCCGCATCGGGCGAAGATTCAAAGATGCTGCCGACCGGGGAATTCTGGAACGCGGCGGGGACTGATCCATCCATCGGATAGGAACCGGGCATGGCGGCAAATTTCGTGCCGCGATCCCGCACGACAACACGTTCGCGCCAGCCGGCATGGGTCAGGATAAGCTGGCGGATGGGGAGGGCATCGAAAAACTCGTTCGCGACGACAAGCAGAGGCCCGTCGGTCGGTAGACTTTCGATCCGGTCGTGAAAGGCAGCGCGCGGGACATTCTGGAGCTGCTGTGCGCGCAACGCCTCGCTGGTTTCGACAAAATGTACAGGAGGCGCAAATTCGAATTTCGCCATGGCGCGCAATGCATCAGCGGCCAAGGTGCCGCGCCCCGGGCCCAGTTCGACATAATGGCAGTTGGCCGGGCTATTCTGGCGCAAATAGAGGTCGGTCAGCCACATGCCGATCAGTTCGCCGAACATCTGGCTGATTTCCGGCGCAGTTATGAAATCGCCTTCGACCCCGAACGGGTCGCCAGCACCATAATATTCACTGTTCGACGCCCGCATATATTCCGCGACGCTGATCGGGCCGGACCCCTCAATCTGCTTCGCCAGGCGAAGCGCCAGATGGCCGGTGTCAGGCGACACTGCCGCTGCCTGATGTCGGTTCGACCCGCTGCCTGCGGCCTGCAGCGGTCGCAATCAGCCAGATACCCAACACCAAAAACGGGATGGTCAGCCATTGCCCCATGCTGAGCCCGGTCATTTCGGGAAGCCATTTCAACTGGCTGTCGGGTTCGCGGACGAATTCGACGCTGAAACGCGCCACGCCGTAAATCAACGCAGCCACGCCGGTTAACAGGCCGGGTTTGTACCGGGCATCCGTTTTCCAGAACAGCGGCCAGATAATCGCGGCCATCAACAGGCCTTCAAGTCCGGCTTCATAAAGCTGGCTCGGGTGGCGGGGAAATTCGTCGGCCGCAGGAAAGACCATAGCCCAGGGCACATCGGTCACCTTGCCCCAAAGTTCGCCATTCACAAAATTGGCAAGACGGATCAGGAATGTGCCAAATGGTACACATACTGCGATATAATCGCACACGCGAAGATAGGATAATTTGTGGGTGCGGGTGAAGAGCCAAAGGGCGAACAGGACGCCCAAAGTGCCGCCATGCAGCGACATTCCCCCTTCCCAAAGCCTGTAAAATCGGTCGAGCGCGAGCAAATCATGATCGTAAAACAAGATGTAGCCGATTCGGCCGCCCAAAATGATTCCCAGCGTCATATAAAGAATTAGGTCGTCGGCATGCGCCCGTGACATTGGTGCACCGGGCCGGTTCAGCAATTTGGTGAGATACCAGTAACCGAGTAATATCGTGACCAGATAACTCAGGGAATACCAGCGAATCTGGAAAAAACCCAAATCCAGCGCCACCGGCCCAATCCCAAGGTCGGTATATTGGATATAATTGGCGGCGGTCGCAATAATTTCAAATGACACAGGAAATCCTCGGTAAATTTTGACATTCCTATAGAGCGAAATAGAAGGTGCACAAAGAGTTTAGGAGAGAATCAAAATGCCGACCGATCTGGACCTTGCGATCACTGCGACGATTACGCGCCTGATGGAAAATGATGGTCCCCTTACCATTACCCATGTGGAAAAATACGGGGTGCAAATGCCCATGTTGGCAAAAGCCCCGGCAAATCTGTCGGATTATTTCGCCTTTTTCTGTGCGACCCATGCGGACAAGGAATTTCTGGTCGACGGCGATTGCCGCCTGTCCTTCCGTGAAACCTATGCCGCGGCACGCGCCCTGGCCGGTGGCTTGGTTGAGGGCCGCGGACTACAAAAAGGTGAGCGCGTCGGAATTGCGGCACGAAATTCGGCCAACTGGATCGTCGCTTATATGGCGATCATCATGGCAGGTGGTGTTGCAACTTTGCTCAACGGATGGTGGCAGGGCGGCGAACTGGCTGAAGGTATCCGCATGGTCGGCTGCCGCTATGTGCTCGCCGATGCCCAGCGCGCGGCGCGTTTGGAAGGACAGGACATAGGCGACTGCCAATTGCTGATTTTCAGCCATGACTGTTCGCCGCTTGACGGCCTGTCGGTATTGACCTCACAGGGAGGGGGCGCACAAACAGCCCTGCCCGCCATTGATGCGCTGGATAATGCAACCATTCTGTACACATCGGGATCGACCGGCCAGTCCAAGGGCGCGGTTTCCGACCATCGCGGCGTTGTTCAAGGCGCGATGAGCTATGTCGGGCAGACACTCGTCTTTTTCGAATTATTGAGCGCAACCGGCCAGAATATGCCCGCGCAACCTTCGGCTTTGGTCAACGTACCCTTATTCCATGTCACCGCTTCAGTGCCTCTGGTATTGCAAAGCTTCGCCATTGGCCGCAAATTGGTCATGATGCCCAAATGGGATGCCGAAGAGGCGATGCGGATCATCGAAAAGGAACGGATCAGCTATTTTGTCGGCGTACCGTTGATGAGCATCGAGCTTGCGACCCACCCGAACCGCCACAAATATGACTTGACCAGCTGCACCGCCTTTGCCGCAGGTGGCGCGCCGCGTCCGGTCGACCATGTGAAGAAAATCCGCAAGGAAATGAGCTGGGGTTACCCGTTGCTCGGCTATGGCCTGACCGAAACAAATGGCGTGGGCTGCGGCAATTTCACCGAAAACTATCTGCTCAAGCCCACCAGCACCGGCCCGGCCACCAAGCCCTTGGTCGAGGTCGAAATGCTGGACGACGACGGTAACCCGATGCCGCAGGGCGAACGCGGCGAGGTCTGCATCCGGACCATCGCCAATTTCAACGGCTATTGGGATAATGAGCAGGCAACCCGCGACGCCTTCACCGACGACGGCTTTTTCCGTACCGGCGACATCGGCTATCTGGATGAAGACGGCTATCTGTATATCGTTGACCGCAAAAAGGACATCATCATTCGCGGCGGCGAAAATATCAGCTGCCCCGAGGTGGAGGCCGCCGCCTATGAGCATGACTCGATCGTCGAACTTTCAGTGTTCGGCATTGCCGATGACAAATATGGCGAAGTGCCGGGCATCGTCTATCACACCAAAGACGGCGTGCCCCTGCCGGAAGACGATCTGAAAGCCTTTTTGGCCCCCCGCCTTGCACCGTTCAAGATTCCGGTGCATTACTGGCAGGCACCCGAACCACTTCCGCGTCTTGGCACGCAGAAGATCGACCGGGTCACGTTGCGCCGCGAATATAATGCAAAGGTCGGTGCGCCTGTCTAACTTTGGGCACCGGCCTGCATTTTGGTTCGACCCCGATGAAATAGGGGTATAGGAGGCCTTATGGCTTCGACGGCGGATCATATTGTAAAGCAGCGCGATATTATCGACCGGAAATCGCTGGCGGAAACGCTGGACGATATTGCGTCGGAACGCGAAACACTGACCCAGCGCGGTCGCGTGCTGGAGCAGCTGCAAACCGCATTGGCGCGCGGCCGGGGCGAGATTGACCGACGATTGCAACTCCATCCTTCGCAAGGCTATCGCGCGGCGACCGAACAGGCCTTTCTGATCGACCAGATTGTCCGGCTGATCTACGATTATGTGACCGTCCATGTCTATCCTGCCGCCAACCGGTCTGCGTCCGAACGGATCGCGGTTCTGGCCGTCGGCGGCTATGGACGCGGCGAGATGGCACCGCATAGCGACGTCGATATCGCCTTTGTCACGCCCTATAAGCGCAGCTCCTGGACCGAACAGGTGGTCGAGGCGATCCTCTATCTGCTGTGGGATTTGGGGCTGAAGGTTGGACAATCCAGCCGGTCGCTGGATGAGACAGTAAAAATGGCGCAAGAGGATCTGACCATCCGCACCGCGCTGCTCGAAAGTCGCTTTGTCTGGGGTGACCGCGACATTTATGAGCAGGCAGGCCGCCGGTTCTGGAGCGAGGTCGTCGGCAAGACAGCGTCGGAATTTGTCCGGCTGAAAATGATCGAACGCGACGAGCGGCACAAGCGCATGGGCGACAGCCGCTATGTGGTGGAGCCCAATATCAAGGACGGCAAAGGCGGTTTACGCGACCTGCATACGCTCTACTGGATCGGGAAATATATCCACCAGGTTTCGTCCGCATCCGATCTGGTCGGCGTGGGTCTGCTGACCGCGGATGAATATCGGCGGTTCCGCAAGGCAGAGAATTTCCTGTGGGCCGTGCGCTGCCACATGCACGCCATCACCAACCGGGCCGAGGACCGGCTGACTTTTGACCTGCAACGCGAAGTTGCCGAGAGGATGCATTTTGCGGATCGACCGGGACGGTCGACCGTCGAACGGTTCATGCAATATTATTTCCTGAACGCCAAAACCGTCGGCGATGTGACCGGCCTGTTTCTTGCCCATCTTGATGAAGCCATGGCGAAAAAGGGGCGGCGCTTTTTGCCGTCGTTCAACCGCAATCCCCGGAAATTGAATGGGTTTCAACTGGACCGTGGACGACTTGCCCTGCCGCATGACCGATTTTTTGAAGAAGACCCTGTTCGGTTGCTGGAAATATTCCAGCTCGCAGATTTGCACCGTCTGGAAATACACCCGCTCGCCATGCGCGCAGCGCAGCGTGATGCAAGGCTGATCGACCGCAATGTGCAGCGCGATAGTCGCGCAAATGCCTTGTTTCTCGATGTGCTTTCGTCACCCCGGGACCCGGAAACTGTATTGCGCTGGATGAATGAATCGACCGTATTTGGTCGTTTCGTTCCCGATTTCCGGCGGGTCGTGGCCCAAATGCAATTCGATATGTATCACCATTATACCGTCGATGAACATTCGATCCGCGCCATCGGCCTGTTGGCGGAAATTGAATCGGGCGCTTTGAAGGACGACCATCCCTTGTCGACCGCAATCATGCGCCAAATTGTCAGCCGCCGTGTCTTGTTTGTCGCAACGCTGTTGCACGATATTGCCAAAGGCCGGGGCGGTGACCACAGCGTCTTGGGCGCAGAGGTTGCCGAATATCTATGTCCAAGACTTGGGCTTAATCCGGCGGAAACCGAAACTGTGGCATGGCTGGTCCGTTTCCACCTGCTCATGTCGGCAACCGCGTTCAAACGCGATCTGGCGGACTTCAAAACCATATTGGATTTTGCCCAGGCGGTCCAATCGCCAGAAAGATTGCGGCTATTACTCGTTCTGACTGTGGTCGATATCCGTGCCGTGGGGCCCGGCGTCTGGAACAGTTGGAAACGGCAATTGCTATCTGACCTTTATGAAGCAACCGAGGAAGTGTTGCGGCTGGGCCATAAGCAACGCGGTCGTGAAGAGCGTATTGCCACGAAAAAGGAATTGCTGGAAAATGAGCTGCGCTTACCCGCGCCGGAATTTGCCAAATTGGCAAAGCGCTTGCCCGATGCCTATTGGATAGCCGAACCTTCGGACATCATCGCACGCAATGCCAAGCATCTGCTTGCGAACAAAGATACCGATCTTGCAATTGACGCCTGTTTTTATCCGGAGCGGGGGGCGACATTGGTCACCGTTTTTGCCGCCGACCATCCCGGACTATTTTACCGGATCGCCGGTGCGATCCATTTGGCGGGCGGAAATATTATCGATGCCCGCATTCACACCAGCAGCGACGGCATGGCAATCGACAATTTCCTGATACAGGATCCGATTGGGCGGCCATTCAGAGAACAAGGCCAATTGACCCGGCTTTCCCGCAATATTCAGGATGCGCTAACCAACCGCGCCAGGTTGATGGCGCAGCTTGACGCAAAACCAAAAGCACTTCGCCGTGCAGATGCTTTCAAGATCGCACCTTCGGTATTTATCGAAAATCAGGCATCGAACCGTTTCACTGTAATCGAAGTCAATGCACTGGATCGCCCGGCATTGCTGAACAATCTCGCACAGGCATTGTTTGAATCAAAGGTGACCTTGCATAGCGCCCATATTGCAACTTATGGCGAACGGGCGGTCGATACTTTTTATGTAACCGATTTGTTGGGCGGCAAAATCGAAAGTCGGTCCCGGCTAAAATCACTTGAAGCCCGTCTGATCGACGCGGCTGCCGGTAAGCTTCCGTCAAAAAGCAAAGCTGCCGCCTGATTCTAGCGCGATTCCAATGGCGCGGGTGCGATGCCCAATGTTGCCAGCTGCGCCTTTGCACTGGTTGCCTGACGGCTGTTCGGGGCAAGGGACAGGACCTGTTCCCATTGTTTGCGCGCGGTGCTGTCGTCACCGGCGGCAATGGCGATATTGCCGGCCTCCAGCGCAACCGCAGGATCTTTTGGCGCGAGCGCCGCCGATGTCTGGATAAAGGCCAAGGCTTCGGAAAGTTTATCTCCGCGCCGCGCAAGCGTGGCCGATAGCAGCCATGCGGCCGCATTTTCAGGGGCCAGCGTGCGCGCCGATGCCAATGCCTTTTCGGCTTCCGCATTCCGGTTGAGCGCGACCAGCGCGCGGGCGCGGTCGATTTCACCGTCGGCGCGCTCGCCCTTGTCCAGCATGGGCGTGGCCAGCGCCCTGTCCAGCGATGCCAATGCACTTTCCATTTGGCCCGCGGCGATGGCGGCATTTCCCGCCTGTGCCCAGAAACGCGCCGACCGGCTGTCGGCTTTTGCTTCTGCGCCCCTGGCGGCTTCGGCGAATATTGTCGCCGCCAGTTCGAATTCGAAATCGGTTGCCAATGCAAATCCCTGACAGGCGCGGGCGAGATAGTGCCCGCTTTTCTGCGTCCATTCACCTGCCTGCGCCATGGCCGACGGCGCGTCGGTTCGCGCCAGTTTCAGGCATTCACTGAACTGGATTTCGTCAAGCGTCGGCAAAGGCTGCGCTGATGCAGGAACCGCCGACTGGAGAAGGAGAGAAAGCAGAAGCATAAATTATCCAAAATGTGGACGCGGCGGCCATCCGCGTCAGAGTTTTGCCACCACATCGATCAATAATGCAATGTCCTGGTCGCGCGAAAGACGGTGGTCGCCATCTTTTATCAAGATCGTCTGCACCTCTGCTGAACGAAGCTGCGCGGCCAGCTGTACCGAAATGTCCCAAGGAACGTCGGGGTCCTGTTGCCCATGGATCAGTCGTACCGGGCAGTTGATGGCGATGGCGCCGGTCAATTGCAGATTGTCCTGCCCCGATTGCCAAAAGGCGTGCGTCACCACCATGGGGTCATAGCCATAATCGCTTGGCCGTTCGATCCTGCCCTTTTCCAGCAAGGTGGCCTTATCGGCTGCGTCAAAATCCCAGTCTGTAAAATCAGGCGCTGCCGCGATACCGACCAGCGCCCGGACTTGGTCACCAAGCGCTTGCGCCACCAGCAGCATCAACCAACCGCCCATGGACGACCCGATGATAATGATAGGCCCCGTGACGACCGCAGCGATGACCGCGCAAACATCGTCGCGCCAGATATCAAGGGTTCCCGATTCAAATTTCCCGTCGCTTTCCCCGCAGCCCGAATAATCGAGCCGCAACATGGCGCGGTTGTGGCATTCGGCCCATGCGGCGAGCGCCTGTGCTTTGCCCCCTTGCATGTCGGACATATAGCCGGGCAGGAACAGGAGCGTCGGGCCTTCGCCGTGCAAATGGCGATAGGCAAGACGGGTGCCGTCCCGACGGCGCACATATTGGACAGGCGGTTCGACCAGCGTCAAATGATCCAGTCAACCGTCAAGGTCTGGGCGACATCCTGCCCTTTGGCCCGGCGCTGTTCGACCATGATTGTGTTGAGCCGCCTGACGGTGTCGCTCCCCGATGTGATGCACAGGCCGGGAATCAGCGCATGCACCAGCGCCTTCATGCCGCCCCAGATCATCGTCAAACCGAAGCGGCTGGCCACACCGAAATGCTGCAGATAATTTTCGTCAACGCTTTTGGGGTGATCGATGAACAGGCGGCGGAACATATTGGGGGCGGTCTCCTTTTTGCACGCAATAGCGCGGCATCATTCAAATTCAAAACCAAAGCCTGATTTCGCCTTGCGGTCTTGGGTGCACATGGTTTTCAACTCGGTCCATTCGGTCGGGGTTAGCGCGGGCTTGTAATTCCTGCCCTTCACGATGCTCTTTTCAAATGCCTGCTTACGCGCGCGGGAAAGCGGGTGGCTCGACATATAGCCTGCAATTCCCTGGCCGTTGTCCCCGTCGCGGGCGCTGCCATCCAATTCGGACAATCGGTCAAAGAATGACGCGGTGCCAACGGGCGAAATATTGGCGGTGCCGAGCGCTTTCATCGAATGCGCGTCGGCCTCCGCCTCGGATTCGCGGCTGTAGCTCATGGCGAGCATATTGTTGACGAGCGCGCCGCTATTTCCGTCCACCCCGCCGAGCACGACGGCAAGACCCATTTGCCGCAGCAGCGCCTGCATCACATGCTTTTCGCGCACATGGCCGATTTCGTGGGCGAGGACACCGGCCACTTCGTCGGGCGACCGGGCCTGCTTTACCAGGCCGTCGAACAAAATGACCTTGCCGCCGGGCAGGGCGACGGCGTTAATCATATCGATCTTGGCGACCTCGACCTGAAGATCTTGCGGGTTGCGATCAAGCGAATTGACCAGCTTTTTCAAGGCGGCGTCGCCGGCGGGCGTGCTACAGAAACGTCCGCCGAAATCACCGACCAGCGCATCGCCCAGCTGCCTGTCAATGCTGTCGGGAATAAGCGGGGCGAGCCATTGGGGGCTGAGCAGGACAATCGCGACAGCGGCGGCGCTGGCCAGCGTGAAGGCGATGGTGGCCTTGCCAAGGCCCAGCCGATCAACCCACCCGCCATATTTGCGCTGCACCGGCAGAAGTTCCGACAATTCGTCGGGGACAGGCCCCGACAGCATGAGCCGCCAGCCATCAACATCGGTTAGGCCATATACGTCGACATCCTCTTTGCGTGTGACATATTCGACGTCGGAAAACGCAAAGGGGCCGTGCCGCCGTTCATTTTCCAGCAGAAAGAACTGGCGTCCGATGGTCTGGATCTCGACCTTCCGGCGCACGGCGCTTCGGCCATCATAATGCCAGACGTTGAAAAATGTCTCCATCGATCAGATCGCGCCGACATCAAAGGCGTCAAGCAGGCCTTCGCCATGTTTCGACACGACCGTTTCGGACTGGGTCAATTCGTCAATGTTGATTTCGCCATAAGCTTCCAGATGGTCGATGAAGAATTTCCAGTTTCGGTACGGCATGAAGATATAGCCGATTCCGAGCGTGCAGATCACAATGGCCATATTCGCCAGAAAAAAGAGGATCCAGTTCGGCGCGCGCGCGCGGAATTCGAATTCGAGATTGTGCAGGCGAAGGCCGCCCACCGCGATACGGAAATATTTGCTGTAATAAGCAAGCGCGGCGAGCGGCAGGATGATGTAAAGGCCCAAGATCGCAATGACGACCAATATGCCGCCAACCGCCATCCCTGCACCACCCAGCGCGCCGATGTCGGCGCCAGAGGTTGCCGCGGCGACCGCCAATGTGATCGCGCCGAAGAACAGTAGAAACGGGACCAGATAGAAAAGCAGATAGCGCTTCATCAATGGCTGCCACCGGGCAGTGGATTCGAAGCTGTGCGGGCCAAAGCTCATCGAATTCCAGCGTTCATTCCACAGCGATATCATCGACCATGGCACGAGCAGGAATATCGGCAGCACGCCGACAAAGTTTTTCCACATATAGGAAAGACCATAGCCAAAGCCGGGATTGTTGCTACCGCCCCGAATTCCGCGCCAATAGGTGCGGCTAAGCCGATAGCGAAGCGCGCGGAAATAGGCGACGCCGCTGAGGTAGAATAGCAGGACAAACATCGCGATGGTAACAATGCCCGCGACGGCGGTCTGACCGCGGAAAATAAGGCCCTGAGATATAAATTGGATGACAATGATCGGCAGGCCGATCAGCAGGAATACCATGATGAAGCCGATGAAAAGTTCGATTCCCCGGCCGGTCCATTCGAGCCGTTCGTCGATGAAATCGGTCTTGCTCCACAGATATTCCCGTTCCCGCGTGGTCGCCCAGAAACGGTAAATGCCCAGCGTGACAATGGTCAGCAACAGATTGGGAAAGGCGATTCTGGCAAATTCCTGCCAGTTTCCGTGAAAACGGAAGGCGCTATGCCGCTGTGCCGGATCGTCGTTCATCTTCTACCCCCTCATGCTTGGCAAAACATGCGCGGAAGGACTTGGACTTGTCAAGAACAGCCACGTCAAAGGGCGACGCGCTTGGACAAAAGCGCGTCGCTCGCTTAGGCCGTGAACTCATACATATCGTCGTCGAGGTTTGAGGCCATTTTGCACAGGGCAAGGAAGGAAGCCGCAGGGATATAGATATATCTCAAGGCTTTCTGACGCAGCCCTGGGCAAAATGGGTCAAATCCTTCGGACGTCAAAATGGCTTTGATCTCGAACCAAAATACGCTTGCAGGCAGAATAACTGCCTGACAGCGCGCATTTTGGCCCGATATCTTCGCCATTTTGACGCCTCGACGACGATATGTATGAGTTCACGGCCTAGTTTATTGAATAGTAACCGTCACCGCGCGGCGGTTTTGTGCCCAGCTTTGTTCGTCCGAACCCAGCGCCTGTGGTCGTTCCTTGCCATAGCTGACCGTCTGGATACGGCTGGCATCAACGCCGACCGAGATCAGGTAATTTTTGGCAGAATTCGCCCGGCGTTCCCCCAATGCAAGATTATAGTCGCGCGTGCCGCGTTCATCGGCATGGCCTTCGACGGTGATCCGCGTATTGGGGTAACGGGCGAGCCATTGCGCCTGAACCTGCAGCACGGACTGGTCTTCGGTGTCGACGTTAAAGCGGTCCGTGTCGAACAGGATGCGGTCGCCATATTGCCCCACGGTTTGCAGAAAATCTTCCTGGCTTCCTGGCCGGATGGCATTGGTGACGGGGGGTGTTTCGGTGGCCGTCTCTCCGTAATTGGTCTGTTCGGCAACAGGCGGCAGCGCCTCGACATCTTTCTTGCCGCATCCTGCGACCAATGCCGTGCTCGCCAGCAATAATGCCATCCCTTTGACTGTGTTGCTTTTCATCAGCTTACTCCTTTTCTTTCGGCCCCGCTAAAATTCATCTTGTAAAGCCATTATGGCAAGACCGGACCCCAAGCCGGATCGGATCCATCGACCGGCGTGGGCAGCTTGCGTTCGTTCGAACCGGTCAAGTCTACCTGCCATATGCTTGTTTTACCACTCACTTTTGCCGTGCGGAAAAACTGGATGACGCGGCCATTGGGCGCCCATGTGGGCGCCTCATCCTGCCAGCTATCGGTCAGCAGGCGTTCGCCCGAACCATCGGGGCGCATCGTACCGACGCGGAAATCCCCGGCGATGCGGGTATAGGCAATCAGGTCGGCGCGCGGGCTCCATTCAGGTGTTGCATAGCGTCCTTGGCCAAAGCTGATCCGGCGCTGGTTCGTACCGTCGGCGTTCATGACGTAGATCTGCTGGCTGCCCGAACGGTCGCTTTCAAACACGATCTGGCGGCCGTCGGGCGAAAAGCTGCCGCCGACATCAATGCCCGGTGCTGTGGTCAGCTTGACCGGCGTGCCGGTGCCCGATGCCGAGATTTTATAGATATCGGTGTTGCCCGATACCGCCATCGAATAAAGGATTGTCTGCCCGTCGGGGGACCAACGCGGCGCGAAGGTCGGGTTGCGCGATTGCGTAATCAACCGCTGCCGTCCGGCGTCGATATCATACACATAGATACGCGGATTGCCGTCGACATAGGACAGATAGAGGATCGATTTGTAATTGGGGGAGAAACGCGGGGTCAGCGCGGTCGACTGGCCATTGGTGATGAAGCGGTGGTTGGCACCGTCCGAATCCATGATGGCAAGGCGCTTGACCCGTTTGCCCTTGGGACCGGTCTCGGCAATATAGGCGATGCGGCTGTCGAAAAAGGGCAGCTCGCCGGTCAGTTTCGAATAGATCGCATCGGCGCATTTATGCGCGGCGCGGCGCCATTCACGCGGCGGCACGTTAAAGCCGAGGCGGGTTGTTTCATTGCCAAAGCCGACATCATAAAGATAGCAGCCCACGGTCAGATTACCATCGCCGCCCACGCGGACAAAGCCCTGCACCAGCTGTTCGACCGGACGTGCTTTCCAATAATCGAATTGCGGTGCAGTGACTTCGGGCAAGCCGATGGCGCGCAGCCCATTGGGCCCTTGCGTTTCAAACAACCCGGATGCGCGCAAGTCCGATGAAATTACTTCCGCAATCTGGCGACCCAGCGCGGTGCTGTTGCCCGCAGGCGTGTCGGCAGGCGAGGGCGCAACGAGGGCAGGGACGGCAATAGTCGATTGCTCACTGCTAAGCGTGCCTTCAACAACTTCTCTTGGTGCTGACTCTTGAGGAGAGGCGAGCGCCTGAGCTGAAGCAGGACCGGTAATCGATACGGATATCAACCAAACAGTTGCTACGAAAATACTTTTTGTCATTTCTTAAACAACTCCAATTCGTAGTCTTTCCAAAAGTCAAAATTTTCATCTGGAAGATTGAAAGGTGACGCTTGCTTGATCGCAAGCTTTGCACATTCTTGATGCCGACCGACCTGAAATTTATTGCTGTCGTTCTGACCTGTCGTCGCAACCGATTTATAACCTTTGAGGCTTCCATCTCGGTTCAGCTCGAATTTTACTATTGTAACTAGCAAGTTGGCATCGACGCCAGAAAACTTACAGGCATTCCAAGGACCTCTGACTTCACTGTTTATACTCACCGAAATAGCACGCCGAACTTCTGCTGAAATTTTTGCTGCTGAGGTTCCGATAGCCTTGCCCGCGCCCGGGGCTTTGCCAATTGCCTCAATGCTGTCTAAAGAGCTCTTACTAAACCCGCCCGGCTTTGCAGGGGTCGTCGCTTTCCCGCTCTTCGCCGCGGCAGTGTTGCTTTTGGCAGGTGGCTGCTTGACGGCGACTTTTTTGGTGGCGGTCTTTGCAGGCGGCGGCGTGTCGCGCGCCAATGGTTTGGGCACAGGCTTGGCCTGCGGCTTTTCAACCGGCCGCTCGATCTGCATCGCCGGACTTGGCGGCGGCTCGGTAGGTTCGATTTCGCCCGGCGCGGGGGGTGCGGATTCTTCCTGTATGGCGTCCGGCGCGGTCGAGACGTCGGCAATCTCACCGACCAGCGAGACCGAGATGGCTTCGGGCTTGGTAACAGGTTCTGCGGACATCATCAGGCCAAGCGCCATCGCTCCCAGCAGCACGACATGGCCACCAACGGCAGTACCCAATCCCAGTTTCTCCGCCCGGTCCATCACGCTATTGCCTAATTTTCACCAGATGAACCTGTCGTGACCAGGCTGACACTGTTCAGCCCCGCCCGGTTCAACTCGCCCATCACCCGCATCATCTGGCCGTAACTGATCGCCGTGTCGCCGCGCAGCATGATCTGGCGCGGCGTTTTGGCGTCTTGCGCCGCTGCAATCTCCTCCAGTCGTGTGGGCAGGTCGCCCGGGCCGACTTCGGTGCCGTCGATGAAGGTCGCGCCATCCTTGTCGATGGCAATTTCAATCGGTTCGTCCTTCTGGTCCAGGGCATTGGCGCGGCTTTCGGGTAGCTCGACCGGTACGCCGGTGACCAGCAAGGGGGCGGTCACCATGAAGATGATGAGCAGCACCAGCATGACATCGACCAGCGGCGTGACGTTGATCTCCGCCATCGGCGCGCGCCGTCCGCCCCGACCCCGCCTGCGTCCACCGCCCGAGGATAGATTCATCGCCATCAGTTCCCCTCCCGCTTGCGGGAGGGGTTAGGGGAGGGTGAATCTGAGCCGGTGATGCCACTGAGCCTCACCCGGCCCCTCCCGCAAGCGGAAGGGGAATAAGATCGTAGCGCCGTCATCCTTCCCGCTCCAGCTCGCGGCTTAATGTGCCGTGGAAACTATCGGCAAAGCGGCCCATACGCGCTTCATACTGGTTCAGCCGGTGAGAAAAACGGTTATAGGCGATAACGGCGGGAATGGCGGCAAACAGGCCGATTGCGGTGGCAAACAACGCCTCGGCAATGCCCGGTGCAACGACGGCAAGCGAGCTATTCTGTTCGGCGGCAATGGCGGCAAAGCTCCGCATTATGCCCCACACCGTGCCGAACAGGCCGACAAAGGGCGCGACCGATCCGGTGGTTGCAAGAAAATTCAGGCGATTGGCCAGCCTGTCGGTTTCGGCGGCAATCGTCGCATCCATGGCGGTGGCCAGCCGTTCCCGGGTTCCGGCCCGATCAATGGTGCGGCCATTGGTCGAACGCCGCCATTCAGCGACACCGGCGGCAAATACCTGCGCCATGGGCAATTCGCTTTTGCCATGACCGGTGTAAAAGCCGTCTATATCGGTGTTCGTGCCGAAGTCGCGTTCAAATTTGTCCGTCTGGCTGTTGATCCGCGCCATCTTCAATGTGAAGCTGATGATGATCGTCCATGCCCAGATGCTCGCCAGCGCCAATCCGATGATCACCGCCTTGACCACCCAGTCGGCATCCATGAAGAGTGTAATCGGAGAAAAATTCACCGCTTGTGCTGCTAAAACCAGATTCATGGGATTCCTTATTCTTCTGTGCGGTTCAAAAAAGGCTGGAACGCGGCCACCCAATGGGCGGGTTGGCGACGCGGTTTGCCGTCGGGGGATAGGAACGCAGCCGTCACGGTCGCTGTCACCAATATTTCACTGCCACGCATGACTGTTTGATGAATATCGCAACTGGCGCCACGCACGGCTTCTACAGTGCTGATGACATAAAGGGCATCATCAAATTGCGCCGGGCGGCGGTATTTGATCTGCATTTCAGTGACGGCATAGGCCCCGGTCCCATCTTCATGCACGCGCCGTTGGTCAATACCGACACAGGCCAACATGTCCGACCGCGCCCGTTCCATGAAATGCAGATACCGGGCATGATAGACAATGCCGGAAAAATCAGTGTCCTCAAAATAAACGCGCACGGCAAAAATATGCCGCATGCCTTCAAAATGGCCGTGATAGGGTTGGGGCGGGGACATTGGGCATGTGCTTAATCCCAGAAAACCGATGCGGGAAGGGGGTTTGACAATTGACCGCTCAATTCGTCGCACCGCAGAATCACACTGCCCCTTTGGCCAAAACCGAGATCATTGACTTAAGGTAACCTTAAGGTTACATATGTCACCCTGGGGTTACAGAAAGGATATGGATATGGCGCTGAATGATATGGCTTTGGCCGAAAAGCTGACGAGGCGACGGGCGAGGGGATCGATCCTATTGGGCATATTTTTTTTGGGCACCTTGGCGACCAGCCTTGATGTGGATTTTCCTTCGGACAGACCGCAGGCGTTCAAACTCGCGGCATGGCTGGTTTGGGCGGCGGCCTTGCTTTTCCTATTGGCCGTTGGTGGCGGCTTGTTTCGCGGCAAATCCGTCCGTGCGCTGATGAATGATGAAACGACGATCGACAATCGGCGACGCGCCATGACCGCGGGGTTTTGGGCGACGGTGGTGTCGGCATTCGCGCTCTACGCCATCACCTTTTATGAACCGATATCGGGCCGCGAAGCGATACGGCTTTTGCTCTCGGCAGCTGTCGGCGCTTCGATTATCCGCTTCGGTATATTGGAGCAACGATCTCTCGGTCATGGCTGACACATTGAAGAACCGCCTCCGCGAAGCCCGTGTCGCAGTCGGCTGGACACAAGCGGAATTGGCCGAGCATATCGGTGTAAGTCGCAAGACCATCAATACGGTCGAAAATGGCGTGTTCATACCATCCACAATCCTTGCGCTCAAATTGGCCCGTGCCCTGGCCGTCCCGGTGGAGGGTCTGTTCAGCCTGGCCGAATAACCGTTCCTGCACCGCAAGGCCCCAATAGGGCAGGAGCTATTCATTAGGGTCAGGACCTAAAGAATGTATCGACAGAATTTGACTAATAGCCCCTCTCCTGCCTGCGGGAAGAGGTGTGAGGCCTGCGAACTTGGTCGCAAGTCGCAAGGAAGGTGTAAAATACCCCCTTAAAAATCTGCATGAGCTTCGCATGCACCGGATATCAGACAGAGATTGTCGAGAGGATTAGCGTCAGGACCTAATGCCCCTCAGTATTCGTCATCAGTTCCAATGGACCAAAAATGTTCGTGGAGGAATTTCGACGGGTCAATTTGCAAAAAAAAGGGCGCCGGAATGAATCCAGCGCCCCATTTTTTAGGCTATGTGCCGCTTAGAATTCAGTTGCAACATGGGCGCGGACGACGGTGTCTTTGCCACCCGAATGCGCGATGCCACCACCGAAGGAGACAGGAGCCTCCAGGTTCAGACGGTGGTTGAACGACACGCTGAATGCGCCTTCACCACGGTAGAATGCGGTACCGGCAACGACCGAGGTCTTACCGGGTTCCGAAGGCATAGGGGCGGAAACCAGTGCCGATGCAGCGGCAATACCGCGACGTGCTTCACGACGGTTCAGGTTGGCCAGATCAAACAATTCCTGCTGCCCGGCTTGCAAGGATGCAATTGCCGGACGGATGGAGGCGTCACGCCCAACAGTGCCGGTGGCATCGACGGTCATGACATCGGTTGGCCCGACCTGCGCCGCCGTGCTGGCTGCGATGTCGGCGATGGTGACCGAAGTACCCTTAAACGGTGTTCCGTTTTGCGCCACACCAGCGGCGCGACCCAGGACGAGCTGGTCTGCCCGCGACGTTGTCGCACCAATACCGATAGCTGTACTGTTGGTGTCGGAAGCGCGGACCGTAGCGTTGGCACCAATAGCCATGGCACCTTCGGCAAGGGCATTGGCGCGGAAACCGACCGCAGTCGATCGCACACCGGTCGCATTGGTTTGCCAACCAAAGGCTTGTGCACCAGCGGCACTCGCAATGACTTCACCGCCGACGGCAGTGGCATGGAAACCCGCTTGCGACTTGTCACCAATAACCGTTGCGTCTTCGTCATTGGCAACGGCCCCATTACCTATGGCAATGGTGGTTTGCGCTGTTGCCTGGGCTTTACGTCCAATGGCGATATTCGAATCGGCAAATGCTTCCAAAGATCCAGCAGTCTTCTTATCCAGCGCGGCCCGTGCGCCATCACCAATCGCGACCGCCGAAACGCCAAGCGCGTTGCTTTCCGAACCCAAAGCAACCGCCGCAAGGCCGGTGGCGGTGTTGGTGAAGCCCAATGCAACCGCACCTTGGCCGGTGGCGGTGTTTGGATCACCAATGGCAACCGCACCATTGCCAGATGCAGTGTTGCCCAGACCGATGGAAACTGCCGCGCCGTTCTTGGCAATCGCACCGGTGCCAATGGCCACCGAGTCGTTGCCGGACGCCACCGCTTTGCTACCTGCGGCTATGGAACCGATACCAGTCGCGGCTGATGCAACCGCGGCTGCGTCTACATTTACCGCAAGGAAACCACCACCCGCGCCGCCAGCACTGGCAGCATTTTTGAGGAGTGTAATATCACCCTTGATGAGCGCCACGTCATCTTTGACAAGATTTAACTGGCCAACATTGACCGCATCGGTGGCGTCAGTGCCCGCAGTGACATTCACCAGCCTGCGTGTGGCAAAGGCGTCGCCCGTCACACCCGAACCGATGGAGACGGTGTTGGCCGCAGTTGCAATCGAACCCGAACCCAACGCAACGCTGTTATTTGCATTCGCCTCCACTTTCGCACCCGCACCCAACGCGGTAGCGTTGGTTGCCAAAGCGTTCGAACCTTCACCAATGGCAACCGCGCCCGCCAGCGTTGCGTTGGACGCACCACCAAGAGCAACCGTACCCGCCACCGCCGCATTCGCAGGCGCCGCACCGGCAACTTCCTTGACCGCGACAAACAGGCTGGCGGGAACAACCACCCCGCCGCTAGCACCGCCGCCCAGTTTGGCTTCGCCAATCAGAAGCTTCACCTGCCCCAGTGTCGTGGCATCTGTATCCAAACTGCCGTCTTTAAGATTGATCAAACGACGCTTGATTGTGCTGCTACCAAAAGAAACTATGTCCGCATCGCCCGAAGCCGTAACCGATCCACTGCCGATGGCGACCGAGCGCAGGCCCGCTGCATTGGTGTTACCCCCCAATGCAACGGCATCAGTTCCGACCAATGCAGCTGTTCCGAAATTGGATGTGTCGACGCCAATAAATGCGTTCTGGACAGTAGCTGCGAATAGCTGTGCCCCGGTAACGGCATCACTGCTGCCCGCGGCGACCAAGCCTTGGTCAACATTGGTAATCTTGCGTTTCAAATTCTTCCCGCCAACTGAAACAGTGTTCGCCGCTACGGCATCCGATCCTTCACCAAGTGCAACTGAGTTGTCTGCGGATGCCTTTGCATTGCCCCCAATGGCGACGCTACGCGTTCCTGATGCTACTGCATCCACAGGCGTGAAGATTACTCCGCCAACCGTGCCACCAGCACTCACTTTTACAAATTTGTCGGGTACACCACCACCACCTAATGCAGCCTGCGAAATCAGTGTATTTACCTGACCTAAGTTAACCGCGTCATTGTCCGCCGTGCCTGCCTTGATGTTCACCAAACGACGAGTTTTTTCGGCTATCCCCAAGGTGTTCGCGCCCGCACCGAACGACACGGTATCAGCAGCATCCGCCAACGAATCCGATCCAATAGCAACCGAATCGTTGACGCCTAAGCCAAAAACAAACGACCGGATACCAATCGCGATACCCCGCAAGTTTGCCGATCCGACACTAGCATCGCCGCCAATCGCCACCGATTCATTCGAACCGGCAAATGCGCCAAAACCGAATGCCGCCGACTGCTCTCCATTGGCGGTCGCAAATGTTCCTATGCCGACCGATGATATTCCGACAACATTGGTTCCCGCACCGATAGCAATGGAGTCTTCACCAAAAGTGGCAGAATCCTGAGACACCAGAGTACTGATACCGACAAAGGGGTTAACGCCGTTAAAGACAGCATTGTTAATCGCGACGTTCAATTGGCCCACATTAGCGGCATCATTTGCATCAATACCAGCCGTAATGTTGGTCAAACGACGTGTAATTGCATCAATTGGGTTGAGCGGATCGGACAGGTCTGCCTTGCGGCCAAACGAAACGGTTAAGGCATCAACCGCTTCTGAACCGTTACCAATGGCCACCGAGTCGGAGGCAACTGCCGCCACAAAAGCGCCAGCACCAAGGGCAATGCTGCGATCCGCAATAGCAAATGAACCGGCGCCAACTGCAGTTGAAAATGCGCCATCGGCAATGGAAACATTGCCTAAAGCGGTCGCGCCACTGCCCGATGCCGTAGAACCAATGCCACATTGCGTGCTGAAAGGAATTGGGTCGCCCGCTGCTACAAGAACAGGATCGCCCGTCACCGGATCAAGAATTGGATCGCCGGTAACAGGGTCAAACTGTGTAGCAGCAGGATTGGTACCTGTAGATTCAACCGCTACAGCACAATCAGCAACGCTATTGGGAGTCGCCTGCGCCCAAGCGGACGTCGGCATGGTAAGCGCGGCAAGGCTCGCGCTGGTGAGCGCGGCGGCCAGTAAATTCTTACGGTTTAACATCTGAATACTCCTTTATTTTTCGTACTGATCCGGCGCGCGGCTTTTTGCGTGCTAATGGGAATCGATCGACCGATACATAGTGTAGCTTTGTATGTAAACATAGTTCTACGTTTTATATGGGTGGCGGGGGTGGGCCGCTTCTTTTTTGGTTCGCGCGAAGACGCGAAGATTTGGGGAGCGGGCGAGGCCTTTATTCTGCTCCCTCCGCGCCCTCGGCGTACTCTGAGTGGAACCATTAACGCCGTTTTTTTGGTTCACGCAGAGTGCGCGGAGAGGAATCGCCCTCACCTGCAAGCGAAGGCGGGTGACTGACGATACGCTCTCCGTCACCCTGAACTTGGTTCAGGGTCCATCGTGAAACGGCAACTAAAGTGTAATCGAGAGAGCAACGGTGCGGCGAGGCGTGGCTTGTCACTGGGATGGCGGTATGGGCTGTTAAATGGACCCTGAAACGAGTTCAGGGTGACGGTGGTTGGGGGTTCAGGGTGGCGGGGGTGGTATTGAGGGCGACGGGTTTGTGTTCATGGAGAGGCCGAGTTAGCCCTCTTTCCCCCCTCCCGCTTGCGGGAGGGGCTGGGGGAGGGTGTGTCGTTGACGTCGCAAGGCGGACCTTCGGCCCGCCCCCTCCCCTAACCCCTCCCGCTTGCGGGAGGGGGATTGGTCGCCTGCGCGTGAAATATTCTATTGTTTAGCGTCGTGTGGCTGATATGGCGAAAAGCATGCAAGGGGATGAGCGTTTCGGGTTGGATAAAAGGGTGCGCCTGCTGGGGCCGGTCAGGCTTGAAAGCGGGGCGGAGTTTGCGCCGGTTGATTTTGCCTATGAAACCTATGGTTCGTTAAACGCCGATAAAACCAACGCGATCCTGATCTGCCACGCGCTGACCGGCGACCAATATGTCGCATCAACGCATCCGGTAACCGGCAAGGATGGCTGGTGGACGCGCATGGTGGGGCCCGGCAAGCCGATTGATCCGGCGCGCCATTGCATCATCAGCATCAATGTCATGGGCAGTTGCATGGGATCGTCCGGCCCGGCCAGCCTCGATCCGTCAACAGGCGGTCCTTATGGCATGGCCTTTCCCGTGATTACCATTGGTGACATGGTGCGGGCGCAGGCGATATTGCTCGACCATCTGGATATCCCGATATTGTCGGCGGTGGTGGGCGGGTCGATGGGCGGAATGCAGGCGTTAAGCTGGGCTACGCTGTTCCCAGAACGGGTGCGCTGTGCCGTGGTCATTGCATCTACGGCGCGTCATTCGGCGCAGAATATCGCCTTTCACGAGGTTGGCCGACAGGCGATCATGGCTGATCCACGCTGGAATAATGGTGCCTATTATGGGCGGGAGGCCCCGGCCTCGGGCTTGGCGGTGGCGCGGATGGCGGCGCATATCACCTATCTGTCCGAAGCTGGATTGACCGAAAAATTCGGCCGTCGCCTGCAAAACCGCCCAGACGGCAGCATGGGCGCGAAGAGTTTTGGCTTTGATGCAGATTTTCAGGTGGAAAGCTATTTGCGTTATCAGGGGCTAAGCTTTGTCGACCGCTTCGATGCCAATTCCTATCTCTATATCACCCGCGCGATGGATTATTTCGATCTGGCTGAACCCCATGACGGGGTACTGGCCAAGGCTTTTGCCGCCACAAAAGCGCGGTTTTGCCTGATCAGTTTTGACAGCGACTGGTTATATCCGACGTCGGAGTCACGCCGGATTGTCCATGCCTTGAATGCCGCGGGGGCGGCGGCGAGCTTTGTCGAATTATCCAGCCCCTTTGGCCATGACAGCTTTCTGCTCGATGCACCTGAAATGAACCGGATTGTCGACGGATTCCTGCGCGCCGGGGAAAATCTGTGACGATGCTGCGGTCAGATCTTGCAATAATCGCCCGCAATGTCCGCAGCGGATCACGCATCCTGGACGTTGGCTGCGGCGACGGCCAGTTGATGGCGGCCCTGCGCGATCACAAGCAGGTCGATGCCCGCGGGCTGGAAATTGACCCGGTCAATGTGGCGACCGCGGTTGCGCGCGGGCTGTCCGTGGTGCAGGGCGATGCCGATAGCGACCTGGTCGATTATCCCGACGGCTGTTTTGACTATGTGATCCTGAGCCAGACATTGCAGACAACACGGCGTCCCGATCTGGTGCTGGACCATATGTTGCGGATCGGGCGGCAGGCCTTTGTATCCTTTCCCAATTTCGCGCAATGGCGCATTCGCATCGCGCATATGTTTGGCGGCCAGATGCCGGTGACCGAACAATTGCCGCACAGATGGTATGACACGCCCAATATCCACCATGTCACGATCGACGATTTTCGCAGTTTCCTCAAAGATCGCGGCGTAGTGGTCGAAGGGCAGTGGTTCCTGTCGGGGAACCGGCCGCGCAAAAAGGCACTGGCCAATTTGATGGCGGAACATGCGGTATTCCTGCTGCGGCAGGGCTAGGGCTGCTGGCACCGAATTACCGACCGCTAAAGGTAGCAACACCGTCACCCTGAACTTGGTTCAGGGTAACAGGCGGGGCGTCGGGATTTTGACAGTCGGACTTTTGACACCGAAAATGTATCCTTTAAACATCTGATAAAACATCATATATTATAATTTGGCACGGCAATTGCTGTATTTCATTCGTAAGCACCTGAACCGGTGCGGTAACGAAAGGAGTCGGCCATGCCGTCACTGGACAATATGTTCGGCATTCATGCCACCGCGCTCAAGTTGCGGGAACAGCGTATGGGGATGCTTGCGTCCAACATCGCAAACGCCGCGACGCCCGGCTATAAGGCCCGCGACATTGAATTTTCATCTGCCTTGAAACTGGCAGAGCAGGGCCAATCGCCCGAAACCGCGATCCAATATCGCATTCCGGTCCAGCCATCATTGGATGGAAATACCGTCGAGCTTGCCACTGAACAGACTGCCTTTGCTGAAAATGCCCTCGCCTACCGGTCGAGCTTGTCGTTTCTGCAAGGCCGTATCGGCACGCTGACCCGTGCGCTTAAGGGAGAATGAGGGTGGCCGAAAATCTATCCATATTCGATATAAGCGGGCGGGCTATGGCAGCGCAGCTTGTGCGGTTGAACACGACTGCATCCAATCTTGCCAATGCCGGAACAGTATCGGGCAGCGAAAGCACGGCCTTCCGTTCGATGAAGCCCGTGTTTCGCACCATCATGGGCGAAGCTGGCAAGGCCACCGTACAGGTCGACCGTATCGACAATGGCACAACCGCCCCTGTCAAACGCTATCAACCCGACCACCCGCTTGCCGACAAGGATGGCAATGTCTGGGAAGCCGCCGTCGATAGTGCGGCAGAGATGGTCGAGATGCTCGAAACATCACGCCAATATCAAAACAACGTTCAGGTGCTTGCAACCGCCAAGGGCCTGATCAGCGAAACCCTGCGGTTAGGACAATAATCATGACTAGCGTATCAGCTGTAAATTCCCGCAACTTGCCGGTCCTATCGAAGGACATGGCCGAGAAAAAACTGGGCCAGAATGATTTCCTGCGCCTGATGACGACGCAGTTGAAGGAACAGGATCCGTTCAACCCGGTCGATAACCAGGCAATGGTCGCGCAAATGGCGCAGTTTTCAAGCGTTGCCGGTATTTCCGAAATGAACACATCGCTGAAATCTATTGCAGAGCAGATTTCGGCGCAAACCGCACTTTTGGCGGACATCAAATCGTCAAACGCAACCGCAACCACCGCATCTGCAACAGGAGTATAAACCATGTCCTTTTACACGTCATTGTCGGGCCTGAAAGGCGCGCAAACCGATCTTTCGGTGATCTCGAACAACCTCGCCAACGTCGGCTCGACAGGCTTCAAAAAAAGCCGCGCGCAATTTGGCGACCTGTTCGCCAGCGCGCCGACGCAGACCACCAAAATGATCGCCGGACAGGGCACGCGCCTGAATTCGGTCGTGCAGCAATTTACGCAAGGCACGTTGGAAGCATCTGACAAAACGCTAGATCTGGCCATTGCCGGTGAAGGCTTTTTCGTGTCGCGCGGTGATCCACCCCGTGCAGCGGTAACCTATACCCGCAATGGCGCGTTTCAGGTCAATGCGAACCGTCAGGTTGTCGATACTCTGGGTTCCACCTTGCAGCTTTTGCCTGTCGATGCGGCCGGAAATGTGACGTCCGCGACATTGGGTTCTGCATTTGATTTTGTTTTGCCAGCCAACTCACCCGCTGATCCGACGGTTGCCCTTGTCAACGTGTCTGTTGGCATCGACGGACTGGTGACAGCCACTTATGCCGATGGCTCTAGTGAATTGCTGGGCAAGGTCGCGATGGCCAGCTTTACCGCGCAAGAAGGTTTGCGTCCGGTGGGTGATGCCCATTGGCAATCAACCGGCGACAGCGGTCCACCCTCGATTGATGCTGCAACCAATGGACCTTTGGGAACTATCCGCTCAGGTGCACTGGAACGCGCCAATGTGGATGTGACCGAAGAACTGGTCGCATTGATTTCGGCCCAGCGCAATTTTCAGGCCAATGCCAAAGCAATCGAAACCGCGTCGAACATGACGCAGACGATTGTCCAGATCAACTGATGATCGGCACTAATGCCCTGCCTGTCTGCATCCCGACATTCCGACGGGATGCAGGCGGCTGGGTAAAGTTTACCGCCCGCCAAGGAGGATAAGCATGGACCGTCTGATCTATACCAGCCTGACAGCGATGCGCGGATCGATGGCACGCCAGACGGCGATTGCCAACAACCTGGCCAATGCCAACACACCGGGTTTCAAGGCTGATCTGGCGGAGGCCCAATCGCTTTGGCTTGATGGTCAAAGGCTCGACACCCGCGCCTTTGCTTCGGAAGAAGTGCTGGCGGCCGACATGCACGCAGGAACGGTCGTGTCCACTGGCCGCGATCTTGATATTGCAATGTCGGGCGATTCCATGCTGGCCGTTCAGGCCGAAAATGGCGAAATTGGCTATACCAAACGCGGTGACCTTATGTTGTCATCCAGCGGGCTGTTGACGACCGGTGATGGTCGTCCGGTACAAGGTACGCAAGGCCCCCTCACTCTGCCCCCTGCAGATAGTGTCAATATCGATGAGCAGGGCAATGTCTGGATCGTACCGCAAGGCGGCGATGCCAGCCAGCCGCAACAGGTCGACAAATTGCAAATCGTCAGCCCGACGGGTTCCAACGTCGTCAAAGGTCTGGATGGCCTGTTCCGCGTCAAAGGCGGCGGCGTATTGCCCGACGACCCCGACGCCCGTGTTACGACGCGCAGCCTGGAAAGTTCCAACGTCAGCGCGACCGAAGCCTTGGTAAAAATGATCGAGGCGAGCCGGTCTTGGGACACGCAACTCAAATTACTGGGCGACGCGCGCGATATGGACGCAGCGACCGCCGATCTTATGTCAATGCCGCAATAAGGAATAGAGACCATGTCAAACGGAGCCCTTCATGTCGCCCGCACCGGGTTAGATGCCCAGAATATGCGAATGCAAGTCATCGCCAACAATCTGGCCAACGTAAACACCGTCGGCTTTAAAAAGGATCGGGCGAGTTTTGAAACGCTCGCCTATCAGGCGATGACGGTCGCAGGATCAGCATCTTCGGCGGAAAACAAATACGCTATCGGCCTGAACCTGGGCACCGGCGTGCAGGTAAACGGAACCGCCCGTATCGATACCCAAGGCACGTTGACCACCACCGGCAACGGCATGGATGTCGCCATTGAAGGTGCAGGCTATTTTCAGGTGCAAATGCCTGATGGCCGCATCGGTTACACCCGCGCTGGCGACTTCAGCCTGTCAGCCGAAGGGACATTGGTGACCCCGGACGGTATGCCGGTTCAGCCGCAGATCCAGATACCCGACGGCACAACCTCTGTGTCAATTGGTGCGGACGGAACCGTATCCGCGCAGATCGCCGGTCAAGCGGCCGTCACTGAAGTCGGTCGCATCGAAATCGCCCGCTTTGCCAATTCGGCCGGTCTGCAATCCATCGGCAATAATCTTTTGGTCGAAACCCCGGCATCAGGCGCACCCCAAGTGGGCGCCGCAGGTGAAGAAGGGCGTGGTTCATTGCGTTCCGGCGCGCTGGAGGCAAGCAATGTCAATGTCGTCGAAGAATTGGTCGATATGATCGAAACCCAACGCGCTTACGAGGTCAACAGCAAGATGATCCAGTCCACCGATGAAATGATGCGTAATGCCACACAAAATCTCTAGGCCCGTGCGAGCCGTGAAATCTAGGGTGGGCCCTATTGGCAGGATCGTTCTTGCGATGTTGGTGACGGCTATGCCTGCGCCAGCATTTGCCAAAGATGGCAAGATAGCCGAAAATTTCACACCAACGGCACCGACCGTTCCGGTCAACCTGCCGACAAATGGCGCGATCTTCCTGTCCGATAATTACAGCCCGCTGACATCCGGTGCGCGCGCGAGCCGTATTGGTGACTTGCTGACCATCATTCTCGTCGAGCGGATGAGCGCCAGCAAAAGCAACAGCGCCACAACCGGCCGCACCGGCAGCGTCGGTCTGACACCGCCCACGACCGGCCCTTTGAACCTGTTTAGTCCAAGTGATGTAAACATCAGCGGCGATCAGTCGTTTAAAGGCAAAGGTGAAGCCTCGCAATCCAATGCGCTGTCCGGAGAAGTAAGTGTGACCGTTGCCGCTATCTATCCCAATGGAACGATGCTGGTGAAAGGCGAAAAGTTCGTCACATTGAACCGGGGCGATGAAAAAGTTCAGTTTTCCGGCATTGTCCGCTTGGCGGACATCAGCGTCGATAATCGCGTTCCGTCTACCCGCGTCGCCGATGCCCGCATCCGGTACACTGGCAAGGGCGAAATCGCACGCGGCAGCTCACAAGGCTGGCTGCAACGTTTCTTCTCCAGAATAAGTCCATTTTGATGCGCGCGCTGCTCCTCTTTATCGCCCTGTTCTTTTCCGCGTCGGCTCATGCCGAACGGATCAAGGATATGGGCCAGTTCGAAGGTCTTCGGGCCAACCAGCTCACCGGTTACGGTGTGGTCGTTGGCCTTGCCGGAACGGGTGACGACAGCCTCGATTATGCAACCCAAGGCGTCAAAGGCGCGATCTCGCGTTTTGGCGTCAACCTGCCTGCCGGCATCAATCCTGCACTGAAAAATGCCGCCGCTGTTGTGATTACAGCCGAACTGCCGCCCTTTGCAAAACCTGGCCAACGTCTTGACGTCACCGTTTCCGCCCTTGGCAAGGCCAAGTCGTTACGTGGCGGCACGCTTGTGATGGCACCGCTTTATGGTGCAGATGGCCAAATATACGCGATGGCGCAGGGCAACCTGGTCGTCGGCGGTTTGGGCGTAGATGCTGCTGACGGATCCAAATTGTCGGTCAACATACCATCCGCTGGCCGTATTGGCAGCGGGGCAACCGTCGAACGCAGCGTGGACACAGGATTTGCCCAAAGCCCGCATTTGACGTTCAATCTTGCCCAGCAGGATATCAGCAACGCGGGCCTTGTTGCAGATGCAATCAACCGCCAATTGGGTAGCGATATCGCGCAGGCCGTCGATGGCGCGTCGATTCGTATCAATGCACCAACCGGCGGTGAAACCCGCATTCGCATGATGGGCGTCATCGAAAATATCGAGATCAAAAAGGCACAGCCCCCCGCCCGTGTCATCGTCAACGCCCGAACCGGGACGGTTGTCATCAACGGCGCGGTTCGTGTCGGGCCTGCGGCGGTAAGCCACGGTAAGCTGACGGTTAAAGTCGATGAAAATCCGACCGTCGTTCAGCCTGCGCCGTTTAGCAGGGGCCAGACTGCGCTTGAGCCATCCAGCGATATCGCCATTCAGGAAAAAACCAATCCTGCCTATCTTTGGGACAAGGGCGCTTCGCTCTCCGATATTGTGAAGGCGATAAACAAGCTCAATGTTTCACCCGGCGATCTTGTGGCCATTTTGGAAGCCCTGTCTCAGGCAGGTGCCCTTAGTGCGGAACTGGTGGTTATATGACTCCTATCGGCGGCCTTTCAAAAACAGGTGCAACCGCGATGAAAACTGACCCGGCGCTTCGCAAGGCGGCCGAGGCTTTCGAAGCGGTGATGCTGCGCCAGATGATGGCCAGTATGCGGCAGGCAAAACTTGGCAAGGATGTTTTCGGGTCTAGCGCAACCGACAATTTTCGCGAGATGTCAGACGCAAAGCTAGCCGACAATATGGCTAGCCTTCGCCAGTTCGGCATCGCCGACATGGTGGAGCGGCAATTGACGCAAACCTCTGCAAGCCCTGCCCGCGCGCAGGCTGAACATAAAGGAAATGGTAGATGAGCGATCTTCTCGCCATCGGTGCATCAGGCATCAAAGCTTATGGTCAGGCACTGTCGGTTGTGGGTGACAACATCGCCAACGCGCAGACCGAAGGCTATGTGCGCCGCAGTGTGCGGCTGGCCGAGGCACCGTCGGGTGGGGACATCGTCCTTTCACGCAATAGCATCCGGCCGGGCGGCGTTATTGCCGCCGGTGTCACGCGCTCAATCGACCAATGGCTTGTCGACGACGCTCGCGTTGCCGGAGGTGAAGCGTCGCGGCAAAGTGCGAAACTCGACTGGGTGACCGCTACCGAAAGCGTTCTTGCCGACGGCGGTGCTGGTATCGGCAAAAGTGTAACCTCCGTTTTCACCGCGGCCGAGCAATTGAGCGGCAACCCCGGCAGCGACACTTTACGCCGCCAATTTCTCTCATCCGTTGACGAAAGCGCGGCAAATTTTCGGCGCACCGCTGCTGCACTCGGTTCCGCAGCGAATGGCGTTGCAACCGAAGCGCGAGGCGCGGCAACGCAGTTGAATTCCGACTTATCGGCTTTGTCGCGTATAAATGACGGGTTACGCCGCGCGCGGGCCGGATCAAGTAACGAAGCGACGTTGCTCGACGAACGTGACCGTCTTGTCGGCAACATATCCAATGCCACCGACATCACGGTTTCTTACGATGCCAGAGGTGCAGCAATAGTCCGAACACCTTCGGGTGATGCATTGGTAGATGGCCCTACAACAGCGACCATATCGGTAACAGTTGCGGCAAATGGCACGATTGGCTTTGGTATCAACCCTGGCGCAACAGGCGTGCTTTCTCCGGGATCAGGCTTATTTGCCGGACTTCGCGATGCCGCCGACCATATCGCAGACCAGCGAAGCGATCTGGATACACTCGCCACACAATTTGCAACCGAATTGAACGCAGCGCATCAGGCCGGTACTGACGCCAATGGAAACCCCGGCGCGGCATTGCTGAACCTGAATGGTGGCGCAGCGGCGATTGCCGCAGTTGCGCTTGCCCCGGACGATGTTGCCGCTGCCAATGGATCGAGCCTGAATGGCAATATGTTGTCATTCAACAATCTGCGCGGTGCAAGCGGTGTGGAGCAGAATATCTCCGCCATGATAGCGGCGCAGGCCCAAACCACCGCAGCCGCGCGCGCGCAAGAAGCCGCCGCCAGCAGCAGGCGGGATGGCTCATTTGCCGCGCGCGATGCTATAGGCGCGGTCGATCTTGATCGTGAAGCGGCCGAATTGTTGCGCTTTCAGCAAGCCTATGAGGCCGCCGCCCGTACCATTCAGGTTGCACGCGAAACCATGCAATCGCTTTTGAACATTTTTTAAGGTGAGGTCGCAATGATTAACGCAACCGGCAACCGGATGACCCAGGAAATCCAGCGGCAATCGCGCATGGCGCAACAGATTGCTGAAAAACAAACGCAGATTTCGACAGGTAAACGCCTGCAACGCGCCTCGGACAATCCGGTCGCGACGGCGAGGATTGCCGACCTTGCCCGATCGCAGGCCAATGACGCCGCACGTGCAGCGAATATCAATCTGGGCATCACCATGACCGCGCAGGCAGACGGCAGTCTGCGCCAGATGTCCGGATTACTGGCGCGTGCAAAAGAATTGACATTGGCAGGAGCCAGCTCGTCTGCATCGCCTGCCGATCGTGGGTCGATTGCCATCGAACTGACCACCATCGCCGACGAAATAGATGCGATGGCACTGACAAAATCTGCCACCGGACAGCCCCTTTTCGCTTCAGGCTCTAACATGGCGATTCGGTTCGACGACAATGCCATTTTCGCACCCGTCCCCTCCCAAGCCGAGGTTTTCGATATTGCTGGCATCTCGATCGGACAGATAATCCGCGACACAGCGTCAGCCATCACGGCCGGCAATGCGGCGCAGATAGGGACATCCAACACCGCCGTTGACAGCGCTATCAATCATGTTGCCGATGTCACGGCAGCCGTGGGGATTAATGCCGCACGGCTCGAACGGATCGACGATAACAGTGCGCTTCGGTCGATCAGTATCAAAGAAGAACGGTCCGCACTTGAAGATACAGACTTCAGTGCCGCGATTGCCGAGTTGAATGGCATGACATTGACATTAGAGGCCGCGCAAGCTGCATTTGCACGCATTAACCGCCGTACCTTGATGGATTTTCTGAACTAGGGCCAGGACTTAGGGTCATCCGGCGAACTGAATGATTGTGCTTATTTTTCGTCAGGCTGACGAAATATGATCACTATCCGGCAACGCCGCGGAACCCTTGTGACGCCAACACCTCGCTCCGGCCCTTTCTGCTCACCATCCTGAAAAAACTGCTTAATATCTGGTAGCTGCTGCCGTTTACCATGATTGAAGAACGCGTATAGGGGCCAGCCATTTCATGTTTGCAGTTGTCGGTATCATCGTCCTCCTTGTCATGGTGTTTGGCGGTTTCGCCCTCACTGGCGGCAATCTTGGACCTGTCATGCACGCTTTGCCGCATGAGATGCTGATTATCGGCGGAGCGTGCATTGGCGCGCTCATCATCGGAAACTCTGCCAAAGAATTAAAAGCATTGGGCGGCGGACTGGCGAAGGTTTTCAAAGGCCCGCAATATGGCAAGCAGGATTATCTTGATTGCATATTCCTTGTTTCAAAGCTGATGAAGATGCTGAAAACCGAAGGCCCGGTCGCGGTCGAACCGCATATTGAAGACCCGGCCAATTCCACATTGTTCAGCGAATATCCGAAGTTATTGAAAGATCAGGTGCTGGTCCACCTGATCTGCGACACGTTGCGGCTGGTGGTGGTTTCTTCTGGAACGCTTGACCCTCACGCCGTCGAAGAAGTCATGGATAACAGCATCAAGAACCATCACCATCATGTCGTGAAACCAGCCGAAGGTCTGCAAGGGCTTGCCGACGCACTGCCCGCTCTCGGAATTGTGGCTGCGGTTTTGGGCGTGGTTAAAACCATGGGTTCTATTGACAAACCACCGGCCATATTGGGGGGTATGATCGGTTCTGCATTGGTCGGAACCTTTTTGGGCGTGTTGCTGGCTTATGGTCTGGTCGGTCCCTTTGCCAACCGCGCCAAGCAAGTCATCGAAGCCGACGCCGCCATTTATCATGTCGTCAAGCAGATGATTATCGCATCACTCCATGGCCACCCACAACCATTGGTCATTGAAGCCGCGCGTTCGGGTATCGAACATAGCAACCAGCCGAGCTTTGCCGAAGTCTTTGACGGTATGCGGGGGCGGTAATGGCCAGAGCTAACGAACCCGTTCGCCCGGTAATCGTCAAGAAAATCTACGAGGCACCGCATGGCGGCCATCATGGCGGTGCCTGGAAAGTGGCTTATGCCGACTTTGTGACCGCAATGATGGCGTTTTTCCTTTTGATGTGGTTGCTGGGCGCGACCACCGAAAAGCAACGCAAGGCCTTGGCAGACTATTTCTCGCCGACATTGGTATCGAGCAAACAGGATAGTGCCGGATCGACCAGCTTCTTTGGCGGGGATTCGATTACCTCAGTGGATAAATATCCACATCGCGCAGGGCAAACCGGCACCCGCAGCATGACGATCCCGCGCGATGCAACCGGCGGCCCCAAAGAAGCGTCAGGAATTGGCAAGGACCGCGCAAAATTCCAGGAAGTCCGCAAGGCGCTGATGACCAAGTTGATCGAGCGCAAGGAAGTCCGAAGGCTCGCCAAAAGCCTGCGCTTTACCGAAACCCGCGACGGTCTGCGGATCGATATGGTCGATGAAGCGAATTTTGCGATGTTCATATCAGGCACCGATATTTTGACACCGGATGCCATCCGACTTTTAAGTGATGTTGGCGAAAGCATTTCTGACCTGCCCAACGGCCTGATCATTCGTGGACATACCGATGCCCAACCGACCTCAAGCCGGTTGGGCGTAAATAACTGGCAATTGTCATCCGCCCGCGCCGAAGCGACACGCGCAACATTGGCGCGCGCTGGGGTTTCACCCAACCGGTTTGTCCGTATCGAAGGCGTGGCTGATCGCGAAGCCTATATTCGCGATAACCCCTATGACCCTCGTAACCGGCGCATGTCGATCACGCTTGGATGGCGCACGGTTTCGGATTAGGCTGTAAATGATGTCCAAAATGGATATATCTGTTTACGAAATTTGACAATTTACCCCAACTTTAATCCGTTTCGGATTGGTTAACGCTTGGGCCCAGTTTTGTTAGTATTTCGTTTACCATGATTGGCAAAAACCGGTCCCAAGGCAGTCATCCGACAGGAAACAAGCATGGTAACGTCAACGGTTCAAGCACCCGCCAAATATGAAAAGCCGGCCTCTATAGAAGAAATGCTGATCGGTAAAAGCCCGATCATGGGGACGTTGCGCGACATGGTCCGCCGGGTTGCCAATTCGTCCGCTTCAGTGATGATTTGCGGCCCATCTGGTTCAGGTAAGGAAGTCGTCGCCCGCGCCATTCACAACGCCAGCCCGCGCAGCACAAAGCCCTATGTTGCCCTGAACTGTGGGGCCATCCCTGCCGAGTTGATTGAATCCGAATTGTTCGGACATGAGCGTGGCGCTTTTACCGGCGCGCAAGCTCGCCGTACCGGCCATTTTGAAAATGCCGACAAGGGCACGCTGTTTCTCGACGAAATTGGCGATATGCGGTTCGACATGCAGGTCAAGCTTCTGCGTGTTCTGGAAGATGGCCTGATTTCCCGCATCGGCGGCAACAGCAATATTCCTGTCGATGTCCGCATCATTTCGGCAACGCATCAGAAAATCGACAAGGCCATTCTTGACGGCCGTTTTCGCGAAGACCTGTTTTTCCGCCTGGGCGTAGTGGTGTTGCAAGTGCCGGATCTCGCTTCGCGGGTTGAAGATATTCCCCAGTTGATCGCCCATTTCCAGAAAAATCGCACTGGCCAGCTTTGCCAATTTGATGCCAGCGCAATCCAGCGCCTGTCGATGCATGATTGGCCGGGCAATGTCCGCGAATTACGCAATGTGATCGAACGCGCGAATATCCTGTTCAATGGCGAAACAATTGACGCCTTTGGGGTCGATCAATTGCTGGGCCGCAGCCTACCGAAACTGGCCGCTGTGCCTGTCCTTCCTATCGCCACCGATGTGCCGGACTTTGTTCCGCAAGCGACCGAAGCTCGCCCCGTCTCATTCGGCGCGCCCATTGATCTGAAGGCACAGATTGAACGGATGGAACTGGAGCGTATACAGATGGCCCTGATCCATGCCGAAGGGGTCATTTCCGAGGCAGCACGCCTTCTCACGTTGAAACGCACGACCCTGATCGAGAAAATGCGGAAATACCGTCTCGAAAAAATCGCCGCCTAATAAAAATCGACCAGGGTCAATTTTTCTCGTTGCCGATATTGTCGGTCACGTTGTTTATGATCCTGTTCCGGCGACTTTGGAAAGGCAGATTCTGCCCTGATTATCTGCACCGTCGCCGTTCCACCCCGGCTGACGCGGGATGGCACCGTCGGTGCGGTCGCTGGCGTCGCGGCCAATAACAAGGGCAAAAGCGCTATCACGGCCAAATGATAACGCCGTTTTAACCATGGTACGCAAGCGATATAGGAGGCAAAGATCCACAACATACACGTCGTCAAACGACCAATTGTCTTCAATATTAAAAACTGTACCGTTATGCGACATCGGCCCCAATGATCGCGGCATCACAAAGCCTGTTGCGCGCACCGGACCGCTTTGCTAGGGGCGGCGTCCTACCTGTCGAGGCGCGTGCGGCCATGGCGGAATTGGTAGACGCGCAACGTTGAGGTCGTTGTGGGCGAAAGCCCGTGGAAGTTCGAGTCTTCTTGGCCGCACCAGACAGCCGTTTTTGGCTGTTTTCTGTAATTCCCAAACATCTTGCAAAACCATTGGTTTTCTGCCAGTTATTGTGCCTATCCAGCGTTAGGCATTCCCTTTTGTTCTTCCCTAGCCTGTCTCTTTTGGGGGTATATTTGGGGGCATATCGCGAAATCGAACTTTGGGGGATTTATGCCACTAACAGTTTTGCAGATTGCCGCAATCAACCCGCTCGACAAGTCTTACCGCAAGGCAGACGAAAAGGGGCTTTATCTCGAAGTCTTCCCGAACGGCTCGAAGCTATGGCGCTTCAAATACCGGATAGATGGCAAGGAAAAGCGCTTGGCGCTTGGGGCCTATCCCGAAACGACTTTGCAGGATGCAAGAGACCAACGCGATGCACGCCGGAAACAAGTTATGGACGGTATAGACCCAGCGCGCGAAAAACGGCTCAACCGGCTGGAACGCAAGGTCTGTTCCCCGTCAGCACCACGGTTTGGGACTTAGCATCAAATAAGTGATGCGCTCCGTGGTTCGGTCGAACCACATTTAGTCATATTTGATATGACGCGCTCGGTGGTTCATTGGTCAACATTTTCAGCGCACAGACAACAGATTTTGCCTCTCAATTCGTGTGCTGATTGGTCGAGACTATCAATCCCTAGTTGCTTAGTATGAAACGGCAATTTTAAGCAGTCGGTGTTACCCACCGTAACTACCAGTCCAGAGCGTCCGCGGCATCTTTCATGAACGCGGGAGAGTACCTTGCGTAGGTCGTTTCGGTCACAGTAGTCGTGGGGAGTAGCGGGCGCTCACCTGTCGACCCGGCTTAAGACAGCGATAATGCCAGCCATTGCGGGCTGCACAAAATGCAATATTATGTAAAATTCCGTGGCATAACAGGCCAATTTGCGCTAATCCGGCGACCGGGGAGCATAGATGGCAACGAGTGCGGGCATTCAGGTGGAAGAGCGGGGGGCGCTGGTTGCGCGCGCTTCGCTTTTTGGCCCATTTGCGCTTACCGATCAGGGCGGAGCACCTATCACCCTTTCCAATCGCCGGGCCCGTGCGGTGTTGGCTATGCTGTGCTTGGAGCCCGACCAGCCTGTCGCGCGCGAACAGCTTACCCGGCTGCTATGGCCCGGACGGTTTGAGGCTCAGGCAAAGGGGAGCTTGCGGCAATGCCTGCTCGAACTGGGCAAAGCGCTTGAGCCTTTAGAGCAGCCGCTGCTTGTCGTAACGCGCGAGCGGGTTATGCTTACCAATATGCGTTTGCGGACCGATCTGTCGGATCTTGAAGCGGCGCTGATGGCGGGGCGCGATCAGGAGGCGATCGCGCTCTTTGATATGATCGGGACAAGGCGTCTGCTCGACGATCTGAATGTCGGCGATGCTTTTGCCGATTGGCTGGAGGCGCGGCGGAAACAAGTTTCGCTGCGGCTGCAGGCTTTGGTCGAGCGGGCGCTGGATGACATTGGCGATACGGCGCTGCGCAAACGCCTGCTCGGCGCCTGGGCGGTGCAGCAGCCGTCTGTTGCGCCCGCTGCCATGCCGATACCGACCGACATAAAGACTCGGATTGCCGTTTTGCCTTTCAAATCTTTGGGCAGTGCCGATGGGCCGGATTATTTCACCGACGGGATGGTCGATGAGTTGATCACGACGTTGGGTCAGGTACCCCAATTGCTGGTCGCGGGCAGGATATCGTCCTTTCATTTCCGCGATAGCCCCTTCACGCCCACACAGATCGCCGGGGAATTGGGGGTCACCCATCTGATCGAGGGATCGGTGCAGCGGCAGGGCGAGCAGGTGCGCATCCATGTGCATCTGATTGCGGGTGACACAGGCTTTGAACTTTGGGGGCAGCGCTTTGATGGGAGCCTCGATTCGATTTTCCGATTGCAGGAGGATGTCGCGCAAGCCGTGACGCGGGCGCTGGCCGAAGCGCTAGACCTCGATATGGCTGCACCGCTGGTGCGCACCATGACCGGCAGCAAAAAGGCCTTTGATCTCTATTTGCAGGGTCGGGCCCTCAATGCCCGATTGTTCGGCGATGGCGTTCTCGACAATGCCGTCGAGCTGCTGGAGCAGGCCGTCGCGATTGATCCGCAATTTGCCGAAGCTTGGGTCGAACTGGCCGAGGTGCATCACAATATTTCGGTCTGGACCCAATGTCTGGACCGCAATGCAGAGGCGCTCCGCATGGCGGAGTGCGCCCACAAGGCAATCGCCCTTGCTCCCCAGCTTGGCTATCCGCGGGCGCTTCTTGCCATCTATGAATGGACGCGAAACAACATAGTCGTGGCAATGGATCTGGTGTTCGAAGCCTATCGCCGCGAACCGACCCATCCCGGGGTCGCCATGCGCGTCGGCTCCTTTCTGCTTTACATCGGGCGCACCCGCGATGCGGCTCCCTATGTTATGGCCGCGATTGAACAAGATCCGGTCGACACGCGCAAATTTGCCCTGCTGATCGCGGTGCATATGCATCGCGGCGAGTTTAAAGCGGCTGTGCAGGTCGGGCAGCGCTCGGTTGATCTAGGCTGGCCGTCGGTTCAGTTAGGGCTGGCGATGGCAGCAACGGGCCGACATGACTTGGCGGTAGAACAATATCAGCTGACCAAAAAATTAGTCAACACCATCATCCTACCTCCGGTCGGCAGCGGCCCAATGACGGACGAAGCGATGGATGCGTATTGGCTGGTTGCGGCAAAGGGCGTGTGCAGCGGGCAGGAAGCCGATCGCCTGATCTATCATCAGCTTTTGAATATGATGTTCGCCACGCTGCATGACAAAGCGGATATGGCGATCATCGCACCTGCCATTATGACGGGCCATGTAGAATTGGTGTTCAATGGCCTTGGGCTTCGCCTGACACCGGCCAATATGGTGTGGCTGGTTATGCTGTGGATGGACATCGATCCCGTCCGCCAGATCTGGCAGCATCCCGAATTCATCCCCTTTGCCCAGCGTATCGGCCTGGCAGCCGCATGGGACAAATATGGCTGGCCTGATTTGTTGCCGCAGCCCAGCAACCGCGTTTAGAGCCGTTTTGACGCTTTATTGACGCTTTATTGACGATCCGGTGGATTGACCGATGACGCTACGTCATCGCAAGATAGCGTTAAGGGATCGCAGACAATTTAATGGATTTTGGGTGAACCGGCACAGTCGGTTTTGCCAAGAGGAGAGCCGTGCCTTTGGCCTCGACCGCGCGGCACTGTGGGTTTGAACGAGCCCCGTCAATGCGGCGGGACGCAATATGGGGAGTATGAAAATGAAATTGATGAAAAATGTGATGATCGCAACGGCTATGCTGATTTCGGCACCGATGGCATTGCCAACGGCCGCAATAGCGCAGGAATTTCCGCTGGTAGCCGGTGACTATTCCGATGTTGGCGGCATCTTTGTCAAAGACGGCGGGACGCTGAAATATGCGATGCATCTGGCGGGCGACTGGAAGAAGAATCAGGAATTTGCGAAATCGCAGGGCTGGATCACCGACTACAAGATCTACGTCAATGAAAACCCCCGCGATGGTGAGCCCAATGTCTATCTGGTAACAACATTCGCCAGCCTACCCGATGCCGCCGAAACCGAACGGCGTGGCAAGGTTTATGAAGCCTGGGTCAAGACGACCAATGCACAACGCGACGCGGCATCAGGAAATCGGGCTGAATATCGCACGATAAAGAGTAGCATGCTCTTACGCGAATATAAGGTCCGCTAAGGCGCGATCGGGTCAATTCGCTCGGCCTGCAAAAATGCCGTGCCGGGCGAATTGACCATGGTCGCCATAACTTCGCTGCATGGCGATTGGCGACTTTAGACAGATTTTGAACTTCAGGGCGAACTGGACAAGCCTGTTTTGCGAAGAGGCGAGCTGTGCCTTCGGCGCACGCGTCGCGGCACCGTGAGTTTGAACGAGCCTCGTCATTTTGACCTGGCCAATTTGGGAGAATGATGATGAAAATGATGAAAAGCCTTTACGTAGGGGCAGCGTTGTTGGTTGCCGCCACCATGGCTGTTCCTGCCGCCGCGCAAGAATCGCCGCTCAAGCGCGGCAGTGTCTGGGTTGCCAGCCGGATCGACGTTCTGCCCGGACAGAACCCTGCCTATACCGATTATCTGGCGACCCAATGGAAAAAGGAAATGGAGTGGGGCAAGTCCCAGGGCCATATCCTCAGCTATCGGATAATGAGCACCAACCACGCACGTACCGGCGAGCCCGATATTATCCTGCTGATCGAATATAAGGATTATGCAAGTGCGGCTGAGCGGGACGCCATCAGCAAACGCTTCAATGAAGCCATGAACACCGACAGATTGAAGACTGCTGCCGCAAACCTTGAGCGGGAAAAAATCCGCACGTCGATGGGCTCGACCGAATATCAGGAATGGATTGTGAGATAAGCGACCCGTTGCACGACCATGGCGGGCGGCATCCTCCCCAGTGTGCCCCCGCCAATCCCTATTTCCTCAATCGATGCGGAGGCACCTGTGGCTGTCATCGACGATGTTGCCCGTGATTTCACTGCGATGCTCCGGCTCGACCAGTTCGAGGCAGCAGGCGAGAAATTCTGGGCAATAGACGTGAAAAGCGCGGAACCTGCGGCCTTGTCCCAAGACATTCCCGCGCTTGTATCCGGCAGGGAAGCGGCGCTCCGAAAGACCAGAGCACGGTTTGCCGAGGCTGACATCGACGACCTACGCATCGATGGCCCCTTTGTCACCGGCGACCAGTTCGCGCTGTTCCTCGATATGCTGATCACCGACCCGGCGACGGGCAAGACGCAACCTTTCGCCGAAATCGCCATTTTTACCGTCCGCGACGGGCGCATCATCGAGGAACGATTTTTCTATGACTGAAGCCGCAAGTCCGCCCCGCGTGGTCGGCACGTTTGGCACGGTGATGCTCAGCCTCAACTCGGTGATCGGCGCGGGCATCTTTGCCCTGCCAGCCGTGCTCTATGCCGCAACTGGCAATTTTTCCCCATGGATGTTCCTGATCTTTGGACTGCTTCAAAGCTTTAATGTGCTCGTGCTCGCGCGCCTTGCGACGATGTTCGTAGCCTCAGGCGGTGTTCAGCTTTATGCCCAGTCTGCATTCGGGCCAATTGCCGGGTTTCTGGTTGGCTGGTTGATGGTTCTTGCGGGAGCAGCGGGGCGCGGAGCGGCGCTTTCGGTGCTGGTTGACTATTTTGCGGTGTTCTTGCCGGCGCTGGCCGATCCGTTGGCAAAACAGCTGTCGGTGCTGCTGCTGATTGCTGCGCTGTGCGGTCTGACGCTGGCGGGAATGCGCTATGCGATGAACAGTCTCGTGGTCGGGACCGTGTTCAAGCTGGCTCCGATTGCTGTGTTGTGCTTGATTGCCTTCGCGTCAGGGGGCGTTGCGGTAAGTTCTACCTTGCCGAGCATTGGCGAGTTTGATTAGTTCGAAATTTGCGAAAATTCCCGATATTTTCCCGTTAAATCGGGAAATTTCAATGATACGGGTCCGCTCAGGACTGCACCGCGCACCAGACAGTCGTTTTGATCCGCAAAGTCTGAGCCGATCAAGTTCGCCCCAGCCGCGCGACAATGGTCACGAAGAACGCAGTCGACCATCCCAGCAATAGCAGGCCGTTGATGCCCTCAATTGCGGCGACCAAACGCCAATCGGGATTTATATAGCGGTCGTCAAAGCCGATGCCGGCATAGCTGATCGTTGAAAAATAGACGGCGGTCTCAATATCGCTAACCGCACCGAGCGCTTCGAAGAGAAAGGCATAGAGCCAGATTTCCACGCCATGAAGCGTGAAGAGCCCGACAACCAAGGCAAGCGTGAACAGCATCGTTCGGGGGGACATAGCGGCCAAGTGATGCGCCCGCTCCATCTGTATTTCGTTACGCAGACTTCGTCCCAACAGCGCCAGTCCTACACCATGAATGACCACGGTCAGCAAAACGCTCAGAGTCGATACCAAGAGTTGAACGAACATCTATCTACATACAATCGGCGCACAAGGTGGCCGTAGGCATCGATTCCAGCCGCGCCGCAGAAATAGGCTCCCCACAGGAAAAGCATTTGCCATATTGGCCCTGATCCAGACGCCCTAGTGCGGCGCGGATCGCCGCCATTTCCTGCATGACCAGAGCATCTTGTGCAGCGAGCATGTCATCATCTTCAATTTCGATGGCTTGCTCTTCTGAATCGGCACTCATCGGTTCGGTCAACTGGGCTTCAATTCGCCCTCCACGCAATTCCAGTTCCGCCAGACGGGCTATAAGTTTGGATCGAACTTCCGCGTCGACAGTCATTTCGACACCTCGTCTGCTTTCAGTGCCAGCTGAACGGCGTCCAACAGCGAAAGGCGTTCTTTTTTAAGCTCCTCGGTCCTGTCTTCCGAGGCCGCTTCGATACCACTGTCGATCCGGTGGATTTCACGGTTGAGCACATGATAACGTTCGGCCAGCGCGGCAAAGCGCTTATCCTGCGTTTTTAACGCGTGAATGTGTTCGGCCGCATCCGGGAATTCGTCGTGCAGTTCATGTGGCGTGTGGGACATCATTATTCTCCTTGGTAAAAAGGCATATGATGTAAATGGCTGAACGCCGCTTAAGTTGCATTGCGCTAGATCAAGAACCGATGGCATGCCGGAATGAAGCGATCAGCGGCATGCTGCTGCTATCATCTGCAAACAGCTCATGACCGTCATACAGAAACGACAGTGTTCCTGGCGCGGTTTTGCTACTTGAGCGCCCGCACTAGTGACGCTTTGACAATGTCAGTCCCGCCTCACCCCCGTCACGCCTTGGCTTTCAAACTGTCTGCCACTGGAACGCCGTGGCGCTCCAAGGCTTCAACGATTTTGCCAGCGCCTTCCAGATCGCCCCAGAACATCGGGCCGCCGCGATAGATGGGCCAGCCATAGCCGTATATCCACACCACATCGATGTCGGACGCCCGCTGCGCCTTGCCTTCTTCGAGGATATGATATCCCTCATTGACCATCGGATATAAAGTGCGCTCGACAATTTCCTGATCGGATATGTCGCGTTTGGGAAGATTTGACGTCGCCCGGAATTCTTCGATAATGGCCAAGGCTTCGGCGCTGGGTGTGCCGACACGCTTTTCGTCATAATCGTAAAAGCCCTTGCCGTTTTTCTGGCCAAACCGACCAGCGGCACACAGGCCGTCGCGGATGCTTTCAATCCGGGCCGGATCACGGTGCCAGCCAATATCCAGCCCAGCCAGATCGCTCATCTGGAACGGGCCCATTGGCATACCGAAATCAGTATGCACCTTGTCAATCTGGGCCGGGGTTGCGCCTTCGAGCAAAAGCTGCATCGCCGGCTGCTGTCTTTTGGAGAGCATACGGTTGCCGATAAATCCGTCGCATACACCGGCAACGACGGCGACCTTGCCGATTTTCTTGCCGGTTGCCATCGCGGTTGCCAGCACGTCGGGCGCAGTTTTTTCGCCGCGCACCACTTCAAGCAGCTTCATGACATTGGCGGGGGAGAAAAAGTGCATGCCCACCACATCTTGCGGGCGGCTGGTCGCAGCGGCAATTTCATCGACATTCAGATAGGACGTGTTCGACGCCAATATCGCGCCGGGTTTGCAAATCTGGTCGAGCTTGCTGAACACCTCTTTCTTGACGTCCATATTTTCATACACCGCCTCAATGACCAGATCGCAACCGGCCAGCGCGTCAAGACTGAGCGACGGGGTCAACAGCGCCATCATTCCTTCGACCTGTTCGGTCGTAAAGCGCCCTTTGGCGGCGCTGGCTTCGTAATTTTTGCGGATGACGGCAACGCCGCGGTCCAGATTTTCCTGCACCATTTCAACGATCGTGACCGGTATGCCCTTGGCGAGAAAATTCATCGAAATTCCGCCACCCATGGTGCCTGCGCCGATCACGCCGACTGTGTTCACGGGGCGCAGCGGCAAATCCTTGGGCAAGCCGTCAATTTTGGCCGCCTGACGTTCGGCAAAAAACATATGCCGCTGTGCCGCGGATTGTGACCCGCCCATCAATTTGAGGAATTCGGTGCGCTCAAACTTCATGCCGTCTTCAAACGACAGCTTCGTCGCAGCTTCAACGCAGGCAAGATTCGCATAGGGGGCTTCAAAACCCTTCCATTTACGGGCGTTCATTTGCTTCAACTGGTCGATCACACCAACATCGCCCTTGACGGGCAAATCGCGCGTCGCCCGTGGTCCGGTTGCAATCACTTCCCGGGCAAAGGCAAGTGCGTCGTCGGCAAGGTTGTTTTCGTTCGCCAGCCGATCAATCAGACCCATTTGCAAAGCCTTTGACGCTGACACAGGCTCCCCCAGCGCACACATTGTTGCCGCCGATTCAACCCCCACGATTCTGGGCAGGCGTTGGGTGCCGCCTGCGCCCGGCAAAAGGCCAAGCTTTACTTCCGGAACGCCCAATTTTGCCGAAGGGACCGCAATCCGATAATGACAAACAAGCGCAGTTTCGAGACCGCCGCCAAGCGCTGTGCCGTGAATTGCGCCGACCACGGGCTTTGCTGCACCCTCGATCAAGCCTAGCACCTTGTTGAAATCCGGCCCTTGGGCAGGCTTGCCGAATTCTGTAATATCTGCGCCTGCAATAAAGGTCGTACCTTCACAGCGCAGCACAATCGCATGCACGACAGGGTCTGCCAATCCTTGCTCGATCGCATCTGCTATCCCTTGTCGCACATGCCAGGACAGCGCGTTCACCGGAGGATTGTTGACCAGAACGACCAAAATATCATCGATGGCTTGGGTGGTAACAGACGACATCTGCGGCTCCTGCAATGTTGGCAAAAATGAATTTTACCGATGTGCTGGATTTATCGGGTCAATGCAAGCGGACCTGTTCCCGTGGCGCACCGCCCTGCCATTAACCTTGTTCGTCATGTACAAAATTAGAATCTTTGATGGATACAGCCCTTATGGTCGACGCGTCCTCAGTCCAATATTCAGATCGGAATCCGGCGCCGGAAATGGCACCCGATGCCGCCAATGACAGTGACCGGCGACAGCATGCGCGCGCGGTCAAGGTTATGCGTGTGGCACGACTGAAAAATGTGGAACTCCATGCAGAATGTCTGGGTCTGGTCCGCGACGTGTCATCGGGCGGCATGAAAATAGATGCCGACTTTCCGCTCGAAATTGGCCAGTCTGTCGAAATCGCGTTGTTGGACGATCAAGAACTTATAGGCGACGTGGTATGGCTGGACGGGAAAACTGTCGGGATCAGCTTTTCCCGGCCAATATCTGTTGAACAGATACTGACACGGCCATCGAACAAGCACGGTGCGCGACAGGTCAGATTACCCCGATTCAAGACCGAACGTGAAGTTACCCTGAAGGTCGACGACCATTTGACCGACGCAAAATTGCTTGATTTGTCGCAACGCGGTGCAAAATTGAGCTGCGATGCCAAAGTCAAATTGCACCAGAATATTCTGGTACGCCTGAATATCCTGCATGCCGTTCGAGCCACGGTAAAATGGCGCGCGGCGAATATGCTCGGAGTAGAATTTCATCGGCTGTTGACGGTCGAAGAATTAAGTGAATGGCTAAGGGTGAGGACCACTTAACAACGCAATGGCCATGCACTCGTCGCAAAAAGTTCCATTTCACTTGAAATCACATCGCGCTAAAGCAATAAGCATCCGGGGACGGAGGTTGTAGGGGCGATGTATAAAATCCTGTTGATCGTCGACGCTTCATTTTTTGCCCATGGATTCAGCCACTATGTCGGCGGCCTGGATAGTTTTGAGGTCGACACTATTGGCACGACCGAAACGGCAATTTCGAAGATCGATATGGCATTGGCGGATCTGGTCGTTCTCGACCCGCATATGGATGGTGGCGCGGGCAGCGACGTCTTGAAATATCTGCGCCTGCATTCCCCGGATCTGCCGGTTATTCTTCTCACCGCACATATTGACCCCGAACGGACAATTGAGGCGATGCAAATGGGGGTAAAGGGAATAGCCTTAAAAGACAGCATTCCCGACACGATTGTTCGGGGTATCAAAACCGTTTTGGCAGGCGGATTTTGGTTTGACGAAAATGTAACGAAACCCGCTTTGCAATATTCCGCCGATCGACCAAATCGTGTTACGCGTTCTGACGAACTGCTTACCAAAAGAGAGCATCAGATTGTAGATCTCGTCTGCCTTGGCTTGCGAAACCGACAGATTGCCGATCAATGCAGCCTGACCGAAGGCACTGTCAAAATTCACCTTAACAGTATTTTCCGGAAATTGAGCTTATCTTCACGCGCCGAACTTATCGTCAACCGCGAAGATCTACGTTCGAAAAAGGCCGTTCCGGTAAACTGAATTGTGGCGCGCCCTCAAGCGCGTGATGGTCGCGCCATATCCGGTGTTCATTGCTGACCCGATACAGGGTCGTGTCGCCCGTCCGGAAAATTGGACGCTTTACTGGATCAAATGGGATTGCCCGACACCCCAACCGATGATTTGCGATTAGCCTCAGAAGCACACATCAGCTGTCGTCAAATCTGGGTTAAAGTGCCGGGCTTCCTTGCCCCCTTGGGTAAGGAACTAAAACTTATATCCGACTTCGACCCCGATCAGGCGGCGCGCACCCGGCGAAATGAACGATCCGCCAAATTCAATAGCAGGGATCGCTTCGTTGATATATTTGCGATCTAGCATATTGTCGGCAAAAGCGGTGAGGTTCCAGTTTTCACCTTCCAACCCAAAGCGCAGGTTCAGCACGCCGAAAGCATCACGCTTTGCGACGCTATAATTGGCATTCCCGACAAAACCCGGAAGCGCCAAAGCTGAAATAGGCAAAAGCTGGCTGAAAATGGTGGCGCGTGTCTGGTCCTGCACTGTGTGGAACCATGTAGGTCCGGTGATGCGGTAATCAGCGCGCATCACCAAATCGAGGCTGTCATTGAGCGGCGTATCGATCTGGCTACCGAGGTTTATGGTATAGTCGGCGGTATATGGCGATTTATTTCCGACCGTATAAGGCCGCGAGGCATTGGCCTTGATCTCGCTGTCGGTAAGGTTGACCGAGCCGAACATCTTCCAGCCATCGATGATTTTTACGGTCGTGTTAAACTCGACGCCCTTCACATCGACCTTGTCGATATTGGAAACAACGCGCAACAAACCGAAAGAGCCGACGAAAAATTCAAAAAACTGCATGTCGGTGATGCGCGTATAATAGCCTGCAAGGTCAAAAGTTACGCGATTGTCAAACAACGAGCCCTTGATACCAGCTTCAAACGCGCTGGACCGTTCTTTGCGGAACTGGTCGTTGATTGTCACGCCAGCTGCGATTTCCGGGATATTGAAGTTGGTGTTCACCAACGCCGAAGACCCAGTATTGTTGAAACCACCCGATTTGAACCCGATGCCCCAATTGGCATAGATATTGGTGGAACTATTCGGTGTGAAGCTGAGCGTAAGCTTCGGCTGAAGCTGCTTGAAACTAGCCGACTTGTCCGCAATGCCACCCGTTGCAGGCAGACCGGGATTGATTTTTGCGCCTGTTATCGGGTCAAAAACATTAGGCACCAGATTGGATGTGCTACGATCCTCTATATCATATCGTAAAGCCACGCCGGCCTTGAACTTGTCAGACGCAGCATAATCAACCGAGCCGAACGCAGCATAGACATCGGTTTTGAATTTGTCCGAAAACAACTGCGACGTAGGGTTATTGCTGCCCGGTGCATTGTAAAGCAAGCGGCTTACACCCAATCCCAGATCGGCACCCAAGCTGACGCCGACCGAACGGTCAATATGCAGACCATATACACCCAATTGCCAATCCAGCGGTCCATCGCCATTGGAGGCCAGACGGATTTCTCCGCTAAAATCCTTTTGGTTACGGATTTGCAATTGCGTGCCATCGCAGGTGGTCGGGCTATATGCTCCGAAAGTTGAACCGGTTGTCGGCGCAAAGATGAAAGGCACCGGCACTTGCCCTATGAACCCGGGCGCGTTTACCGGAAAACCGGTAAGCGCTGCTGTGGTAGCAAAACATTGGTTCTGCACCGCTAAATTGGTTGCATTCGCAGGGGCACCCAAAGCGGGCGAGATATACCGCGCAAAGTCCGCAGATGTGCCGTCTGCGGTCAGGCTTTGGTCAACATCCGAAAACAGTGCCCAAGCGGTTAGCTTTGTCGATCCGAAGTCATGTTCCAGCTTGGCAGAAACATCGATGGATCGCTGGTCATTGGTTGGGCGGATGTTGCCATAATAGCCCAGTTCATGGTCGTCGACATCTTCAAAGAAGGCGCCGCCAAAGGCTTCGATATGGAATACCGAGTTGAAGTTGATCGATGCGCCCGAAAGTTTGGAATAGCGCGTCTTTACATCGATGTTCGTTGAATCGCCAATATCGGCCACAAATCGTGCATCGATTGAATACACCTCCTGATCGTCTACAACTTTGCGGTCGAGAAACGTATTTCGATAGAAACCATCGGTCGTCCGGTAGTTACCCGAGAGCACAAGGCCGGCATTATCGCCAATCGGAGCTGATATATAGGCAGAGCCTTCGATAGTTTGTTCATTGGCATAGCTAAATTTCACCGCTCCTTCGAATGTGTCGCCAGGCTTGACCGTCGAAATAACAATCGCGCCCGCGGCAGCATTACGACCGTAGATCGCGCCTTGCGGCCCCTTCAATATTTCGATCTGGCGCAGCGTTCCTTGTGTCTGGTTCAACTGGGCAGTGTTGGTTTTCAATATGCCGTCGACGACAAGCGCGACAGAGCTTTCGGCATCACGTGCACCGTTGATGCCACGAATGTTAATCTGCGTATCACCGGCCTCTGCCGTGCCTGTGACGATTGTCACGCCGGGCGTCAATTGTGCGAAACCCTGTGCATTATCCGCCCCGGTCTTGGCGAGTGAATCCGCGTCGATCACCGACACTGATGCCGGCACATCCACGAGCCGTTCATTCTGCCGGCGGGCGGTGACGATGATTTCTTCCGACTCGGCACCGTCTTCAGCATCTTGCGCGAACGCCATGCTGGGCAACATTGCGGCGGCCGCAATGGACGTGAGGAGTGCACTTTTGGTGATACGCATTTGACAAAACTCCCTAGTTTTCGCTTTTATTGCTTTGGCGACAGCTTATTGTATACAAATACCATTCGTCAAGAGGAGCATTGCACCTATGTCACGGGCATCGGATCGCGCTTATGATCATATCCGCAACCTGATCCTGTCCGGTGAATTGTCACCGGGGGAACAGATCCGTGAGGAGGCTTTGGCCGAGTTATGCGGCGTTTCGCGGACGCCGGTGCGCGACGCCCTGCGACGGCTGGAAGCCGAGCTTTTCATTCGCCGGAACGAATCACAGCGCAGCTTTGTCGCTGACTGGTCGCTCGATGATCTAGAAGAAGCTTTCCAGTTGCGCGCCATGTTGGAAGCTTATGGCGCAAGGCGCGCCGCCAAGCGGATTTCCTGGGACCAACTCGCTCGTCTGCGGTCCCACAATGATGCAATTCGCCAGGCAATCACGGCCTCCACACCTGATATCCCGAAATTTCTGGACCATAACCGGCAATTCCACGCCATCGTCCTGGAGGCCGCGGGGTCCGAACGACTATCGGGCATGCTGGCACAAGTGATTGAACAGCCTGTCGTTCTGCGGACAGCGCGGCAATATGACATGGAAAATCTGAAGCGTTCGCACCATGAGCATGACGAACTGCTCATTGCATTCGACAATCGCGATGGAGAATGGGCGGCCGCCGTGATGACAGGTCATATCCGCCGCGCCTTCCACGCCTATGCTGCGGCGCATTCGGGCGACACCGAAATCCACCGAACAGATGAGGCCGCATAATCCTGTTTGATTTTGTATACAATTATGGCATCATTTATGTGTGATGAGCATTTCCGGTCGTATTGAATTTGTCGAAGTCGGGCCGCGTGATGGCCTGCAAAATGAAAAGCTGCTTGTGTCCACCCAGGACAAGCTGGCGCTGATCAACCGTGCGATAGACGCAGGAGCGCGGCGGATCGAAGTGACCAGTTTCGTGAACCCGACCCGCGTCCCGCAAATGGCCGACGCCGAGTCGGTATGCGCGGGATTGCCGGTGCGGGATGATACGACCTTCATCGGTCTGGTTATGAATATGCGCGGCGCGGAACGTGCGCTGGCCACGGGCCGCATCGACCAGCTTGGGGCCGTCGCCGTGGCAACAGATCGCTTTGCCATGGCGAACCAGGGCCAGACCAGCGACGAATCGGTTCAGGCGGCCAAAAGCATTATCGCCCTTGCAAATGCCGAAGGCCGCACCGCCCAATGCACGATCGCGGCCTCGTTCGGCTGCCCGTTTGAAGGCGAAGTCGCGCAGGACCGTGTTGTCGCGATGGCGGCTGCGCTTGCAGAGGCCGGGCCGGTCGAGATTGCCCTTGCCGATACGATCGGCGTCGGCAACCCTGCCCATGTGGCCGAACTGGTCGCGCGCGTGCGGGATGCCATTGCGCCCCTGCCGGTCCGCGTCCATTTCCACAATACCCGCAACACCGGCCTTGCCAATGTCTGGGCCGCGGTGACTGCGGGTGCCAGCATCATCGACGCCTCGATCGGCGGCTTGGGCGGATGCCCCTTCGCCCCGGGCGCGGCAGGAAATGTGCCGAGCGAAGATGTCGTCTACATGCTGGAACGCGCGGGCATTGATACCGGCATGGATCTGGATCGGTTGATCGAAACCAGCCGCTGGCTTTCGGACATAATGGGAAGAAAACTGCCCGGCATGGTGGCGCAATCGCCCGCCTTTCCTGTGGCAGCTTAAGGGAGAAGAATATGGGTTATCGTTTGGGAGTTGACGTAGGCGGGACATTTACGGACCTGTTGCTGTTCAATTCCGACACCGGAGCCTTTTGGCGCCACAAGACCCCTTCGACGCCGCACGACAGCAGCGAAGGCATTTTGACTGGCGTAACCGCAATATGCGGGCAGGCCGGGGTCGCGACCGCCGAGATTGACTATTTCCTGCATGGAACAACCGTCGCCACCAATGCGGTCCTGGAAGGTAAAGGTGCACGCGTCGGCCTGATCGTGACCGAAGGCTATCGCGATATCATGCAAATCGCCCGGTCCTATGTCCCCGGCGGCCTTGCCGCATGGATCATCTGGCCCAAGCCTACGCCGCTTGCCGCGCTGGAAGATACGGTGACCGTGGGTGGCCGCATGAATGCCCAAGGCGGCGAAGTACGCCCGCTGGACGAGGCAGGTGCCCGCGCCGCGCTGATGCAGTTGAAAGACAAGGGCGTCGAAGCCATTACCGTCAGCTTCATGAACGCCTACACCAATGGCGCACACGAGGCGCGCGTTGGTGAATTGGCGCGCGAGATTTTTCCCGATGCGCCGATATCGCTAAGCCACGAAGTGCTGCCCGAAATGCAGGAATATGAGCGGACATTGACCACGGTGGCCAATGCTGCCGTCCGGCCGGTGGTCAGCAAATATGTCTCCAACCTGCGCGACAAGCTTGCGGTGTCGGGCTTTTCGGGAAAGCTGTCCTTGCTGCGGTCCGATGGCGGCCTGATGTCTGCACAAAAGGCGCAGGAGCATCCGGTCAATATCCTGATGTCCGGTCCGGCAGGCGGCGTGACCGGCGCGCTTTGGGTCGGTAAAAATGCAGGTATCAGAAATATCCTGACGCTCGACGTCGGCGGCACCTCCACCGATGTGGCGTTGATCGAGAATCTCGAGCCGCGCCGGGTGCGGACTACCGAAGTCGGGCATCTCGCCGTGCGCGCGTCGTCGCTTGATGTCAAAACCGTGGGGGCTGGCGGGGGTTCTATCGCTTATGTCCCCGAACTCACTCGCGCTTTGCGCGTCGGCCCGCAATCCGCCGGAGCCGTCCCGGGGCCTGTCGCTTATGGCAAGGGTGGCGAAGCACCGACCGTCACCGACGCCAACGTCGTGCTGGGCTATCTGCCCGAAAATCTGTTGGGCGGCAGTTTCAAACTGGACCGCGAAGGCGCAAAAAAGGCGGTTCAGACCATTGCCGACGCGCTGGGCATTGACCTGATGGCGGCAGCGCGCGGCATCATCGATATTGTGAACGAAAATATGTTCGGCGCGCTGCGGATGATTTCGGTGCAGCAGGGCTATGACCCGCGCCATTTTGCGCTGATGGGCTTTGGCGGCGCAGGTCCCCTGCACGTCAATGCGGTGGCCCGCTTGATGGGAAGCTGGCCCGCCATTTCGCCGGTCTCGCCCGGTGTGCTGTGTGCCTTGGGCGATGCCACGACGCGGATGCGGACCGAGACGGCACGTTCTTTCTCGCGTCTGGCCACCACGACCGATGCGGCGGAGCTGATCGCCATTTTGAAAGAAATGTCCGACCAGACACGCGCCGAATTGCGTTCTGATGGCATTGCCGAGGCGGATATCACCAGCGAGTTTGAGATTGACGTGCGCTATTCCGGACAAGCCTTTGAAGTGCCCCTCACGATCACGCCCGAAATATTGGAACGCGACGGCATCGACGGCATCCTGCGCCGCTTCGACGAGGAACATCTGCGGCTGTTCACCTTCAACATGGATACCCCGCACGAAATCGTGAACCTGCGGGCGGTTGCCCTTGGCCAAGCTCTCGACCTGCCTGCGGCGGAATTGCCGAAGGGCGATGGTAATCCGGCCGCGGCCAAGATGCGCGACCATGTCTTGTGGATGGACGGCAAGGAACAGGCGGCGATCATCTATGACCGGGCGAAGCTGAAACAGGGGGATGTCATCCCGGGGCCAGCCATCGTTATCGAGATGGACTCCACCACGCTCATCGAAACCGGCTGCGTCGCGACTGTCGACAAGGTCGGCAACATCCTGATCAATCTGGCTTGAGGAGAAACAGCCCATGCCCGCCACCATCGTTCAAACCAACCACACCCCCTTCGAAAAGAAGGTCATTGATCCGGTCACCCTCGACATCATCGAAAATGCGTTACGCAACGCCCGCATCGAAATGGACGCCACGCTGGTCCGCACCGCCATGTCGCCCGGCATTCGCGAACAGGGTGATGCCTTTCCGCTGATCGCGGACCACACCGGCAAGATGATCGTCGGCCAATTCGGCAGCTTCATCGGCGGCTTTCTCGATAATTGGGACGGCACGCTGGAGGACGGCGACATGATCTTCCTGTCCGACCCTTATTCCTGCGCTGGTGCCGTCAGCCATAGCAACGACTGGCTGGTCCTGTTGCCGGTGTTCAAGGACGGGCGGCTGATCGCCTATACCTCCATGTTCGGGCACCAGTCGGATATCGGCGGCAAGGTCGTCGGCTCTATGCCCATCAACGCGCGTTCCATTTTCGAAGAAGGCGTGCGTATCCCGCCCGTGAAAATCTGGAAGAAGGGCGAGTATAATGAAGACCTGATGAAGCTCGTCATGCACCAGACGCGCAAGCCCGATTGGTGTCAGGCCGACCTCAACGCCCTGATCGCCTCCTGCCGCGTGGCTGCTCGCCGGGTGATCGAGATGGCGGCGCGCTTTGGTGACGATGTCTATATTTCGGCCACGCAGGAACTGCTTGCCCGCAACCATCGCGCGATGAAGTCCCTGATTGCTATGGCCATCGGCGAAGAGCCCGTCAGCTTTGAAGATTATATCTGCGACGATGGCATGGGGTCCGGCCCCTACAAGATCAAATGCACCATGTGGCGCGAAGGCGAAAAGGTCGTTCTCGATTTCGCCGGGACCGACCCGCAAAGCCAGGCGTCGATCAACTTCTATCTGAACGAGAATATGTTCAAGATGTTCTTCGGCATTTACATGATCATGGTCTTCGACCCGCAGATATTGTTCAACGACGGTTTCTATGATTTGATCGACGTGCGTATTCCCGACGGCTCCCTGCTCAAGCCGAAATTCCCGGCGGCACTGTCGGGACGCACCCATGCGTTGGGGCGGATATTCGACATTTTGGGCGGACTGTTGGGGCAGAAAACGCCCGAATTTCTCAACGCCGCAGGCTTTTCATCGTCGCCGCATCTTTTCTATTCGGGCAATGACAAGAAAGGCGACTGGTTCCAGCTTTTCCAGATCGGCTTTGGCGGCATTCCCGGCCGACCGATGGGCGATGGACCAGACGGCCATTCGCTGTGGCCCGGCTTTACCAATGTACCGAATGAATTTCTGGAGCGTTATTTCCCGCTGCTGATCGAACGGTACGAAACCGAACCCGACAGCGGCGGAGCGGGATTGCATCGGGGTGGCAACGGCATCCACATGACCTATCGTTTCCTTGCGAGCGGTACCATCTCGATCCATGACGACCGCTGGTTCGTGCCCCCATGGGGCGTGAATGGCGGGGAACCCGGCAAACGCGCGCGCAAGGTCCTGGAAAAGGCCGATGGCACGGCCCAGATCATCGGCAACAAGGTCGAGGATGTTCATGTCGACGAGGGCGATCAACTGCACTTCATCACCTGGGGTGGTGGTGGCTGGGGCGATCCGCTGGACCGTGATCCGGCTTTGGTCGGGAAGGAAATCACCCAAGGGCTGGTAACCGTCGAAGGTGCCAGGGCATATGGCGTGATAGCCGGACCGGACGGCGCGGTTGACCAAGCCGCGACCGAAGCGCTTCGCGCGAAAGTGCGGGCAGAGCGCCCTGCCCTGGAGCTGTTCAACTATGGCCCGGCGGTCGAACAGTTGCGCGCCGATTGCGTGGCCGAAACCGGATTGCCCGCCCCTATCCAACCGAGATGGGCAACTTTGGAGGCTGCGGAGTAACGTGGAAAACACCGGCGCATTAAAGGATATCCGCGTTATCGAATTGGGCCAGCTGATTGCCGGACCCTTTTGCGGCCAATTGCTGGGCGACATGGGGGCGGAGGTCATCAAGGTCGAGCCGCCCGGCCAGGGCGACCCGATGCGAAATTGGGGGCGAGGCGACGACAAGCTATGGTGGGAAGTGGTTTCCCGTAACAAGAAAGCCGTATCGGCAAATCTGCGCGTCCCTGAAGGGCAGGAGCTGGTACGCAAACTGGTTGCCACCGCCGATATTCTCATCGAGAATTTCAAGCCCGGAACGATCGAAAAATGGGGGCTGGGACCCGATGTCCTCCAAGCGATCAACCCGCGTCTCATTATAGTGCGTGTGTCAGGCTATGGCCAGACGGGCCCTTATTCGAAGCGGGCCGGATTTGGCGGTATTGGCGAAGCGATGGGTGGATGGCGATATATAGTGGGTGATCCCGACCGCGCACCCAGCCGCATGGGCATATCTATAGGCGACACGCTGGCTGCGACCTATGGCTGCATGGGGGCGCTTGCCGCACTGCATGCCCGGGAAACCACCGGCAAAGGGCAGATAGTCGACAGCTCGCTTTATGAATCCGTGCTGCAGGTCATGGAAAGTGTTGTCCCGGAATATCACTGGTCGGGCTATATTCGCGAACGGTCCGGATCATTTCTGCCAGGCATTGCGCCTTCGAATGTCTATCAGTGTTCAGATGGCGAATATCTCATCGGTGCCAATCAGGATGCCGTTTGGGCGCGCCTTGCCGAAGCTATGGGCCAGCCTGAACTTGCCAATGATCCTCGCTATATCGACCATGTTTCGCGCGGCAAAAACCAGATTGAACTCGACAACCGCATCAACGAATGGACCAAGACACAAACAGTTGAGAAGTTGGAAGCGCTGATGATTGCCCATTCAATACCCGCAGGAAAAATGTACCGCGCGCCGGAAATGCTTTCAGATCCGCATTTTTCAGCCCGAAGTTCAATTATCGACGTTGAAACCGAACGGTGGGGAACATTGAAGATGCAAAACGCATTCCCGAAACTGTCCGGAACCCCAAGCCATGTTCGCAGCCCAGCGCCATCTCAAGTGGGCCAGCATAACGCGGAAATTTATGGCGGACTCTTGGCTCTGGATGAAAGCGAGATCGCCGCGCTGAAGGCTGCGAATGCCATTTGATGGATGATGTAGCGATCAATTATGCCACTGCCTTTGATGGGCATCTGGCTTTTGGCAAGCGACCTGCATTGCTCATCGTCGATTTTGTGATGGCGTATCTGGAACCATCATCGCCGCTCTACGCTGGTGTCGAAAATGCATTGGCGAGCAATGAGCGTCTGGTCGCACTTGCGCGTGAACTTCGGATTCCCGTCATTTTTACAAATGTGGTGTATATGCCGGGTGGGGCCGATGGCGGGCTATTTTACCAAAAGATTCCGGCATTGCGCGCGTTCGATGCGGGTTCACCGCTGGGAGCATTCCCGCCTTCTTTACAACCGGCGGACAATGAACTCGTAATCAGCAAGCAATATGCCTCCGCCTTTTTTGGGACCGGTCTTGCCGTGACCTTGCAGCGCATGGGGATTGATACGCTTGTCATAACGGGTTTATCAACATCAGGTTGTGTTCGGGCGACTGCGCTGGATGCGCTGCAATATGGCTTTGCGCCCTTTGTCGTCCGGGAGGCGTGCGGTGACCGGCATCCCGCACCGCATGAGGCAAACCTGTTTGATCTACAGGCGAAATATGCCGAGGTGGTTAGTGAAGACAGTGTTACTGCGTTAATGCGGGCAGTTTAGCGGCATTTAGGGTCAGGACTTAGGATGGGTAATTTCGCTATCTTGTTAGGTAAGCGAAAAAAGGGAGGAATGGTTACAAAAGACGCAGCCATTCCTCCTTAAAAGGTGATACCATTTTCGGGTAGGATGCGTACTGCCCGATGACTTTCCGCCGTAAAAAGCTTAACGGCAGATTTTCCGGCACTGCGTTTATGAAAAGGATAAACCCTGCCATTCAAACAGAACCAGAACTTTTGACCCAAAATGATTTCGATAAATCCAAAATCTAGGGTTTTCATTTTTCACCAAGGTCTCAGAGCGACGACACGTTCAATATCACTCGAATTCGCTGTGCTGACCTCGGCCAATGCCTTATCCAATTGGATGATCTGCTTACGCGCCAACGCTTCTCAAACGGTGTTCGCGGAACTTACCAATCGCAATTCAGGGCGACGCGCGCGCTTTATCCAATGGTCCAACGGCTCAGGTTCGCCGTAATAATAACCTTGGTAAAAATCCACCAACGCCTTTGGAAAAGCCAGAATATCTTCAGCTGATTCGATGCCCTCAACAACAAGTGCGGCACCATAGGTTCTAGCTAAGCTGGCTTTTTCCAATAAATCCGTATCGGGCCGCTTTCCACTGGTCATCCGAAGTTTCACCACTGCGGGGATCAGGACCGACAGATAAAGGGCGGTGGAATTACCTTCACCAAAATCGTCAACAACCATTTGCACACCCATGCCATCCAATGCAGCCGCAAATTCAGCCGCAAAAAGCATATTGGAGATTGAATGCGTCTCGGTAACTTCGACGTAAAGGCGCGGACAGATATGAGGGGCGTTCATCAGTAAATTGACGATTTTGTCGCACGCGTCTTTACTGCTTAGCGTCGCGCCGGAAATATTTACACCGACATTGAAATCGTCACACCTCGAAAGCGTTGCGATAGCCGCTTCAAAACTGCGGACATCCAAGTCGAGAATTTCACCCGTAACCTCAAACCAAGCAATGATCGTTTGCGTATTACGCAACCTGCCAATCGTATTTCGGAAACGGGAAAGCTGCTCATAATACAAAATTTCTTTTGTACGTTTGCAAATTATTGGCTGATAGACAAAGTCGACATTTTCGATTTTAACGTCGCTTGCAACCGGGGGATTTTTGCGTCCACTTATTCCGCTATAGTAAGACATAAAGGCCCATTTCCAATTATTTTCAGCGCAATGTTGTTTTCATCTTTCAGGCTGCTTTTTGAACATGGAGCGATGACCGCCGATGGAGGGGGAAAGCTAACAAGCTAAAGCCTTCCCCCTCGTCGGGTGACAATGGATTAATGGCACCGGCTCAGTTGCGACCCGAGCTTGAGCTAGCGCCTCCATCATCTATGTCGACAGCTGGAGACCCTGAAAGAGGGACCTGCCGACATATTCGATTCCACATTCTAATTCTGTAACTGCCGATAATTGAATCAGACCGTCACAACCTGAATATGTGGATAGATAGCATCACTATGATTGTCAATATCGTTCTGATCAGCTTCTCCGATTAAATATTATGATGTTGTTATTCTGCTATTATATGATGCGGTTTTACAGGTCAGGAACGCCAGAAAAACTTGTCGAGGCTGATAATACCGGGAACCGGCGGCGTTCGAGCTGGTTGATTCGCATATCATCCTTGAAAGCAACGGAGCGCTGGTGCAAAGCGCACCGATGACAGCGCGCTGCGTGACGGAGTATTTATGCAAGGAAAATTGGTAACCATTTTCGGGGGCAGCGGTTTTTTAGGCCGCTATGTTGCAGAAGAATTGCTGGCCCGTGGTGCCCGGATCAGGGTGGCTTGCCGTAACCCGTCCACTGCCATTTTCATCAAACCGCTCGGTAACTTGGGTGACGTTCAGCTTGTTGCGGCTGATATCCGTAAACCCGCACCCGTCAATCGCGCCTTGGCCGGTGCGGATGCTGTCGTCAATCTCGTGGGCAGCTTTGCTGACATGGATGCCGTCCAGAATATCGGGGCGGGCATAATTGCCCAAGCGGCAGCTGATCTGGGTATCGGGACATTTGTCCATATTTCTGCAATTGGCGCAGATCCGTCCAGTCCGGCCGAATATGGGCGCAGCAAAGCCGGCGGAGAGGCTGCCGTCCATGCCGCGTTACCGACCGCCATCATAGTGCGGCCTTCCATTATTTTTGGTCGCGAAGATCAGTTCATAAATCGCTTTGCCGGACTGATCCGGATGTTGCCCGTTGTTCCGGTTATCGGCGCTTCCACGCGTTTCCAGCCGGTTTTTGTCGGCGATGTCGCCAAAGCAATCGCCGCCGCATTGTCCGGTAAGCCTGGCGAAATTCTGGAGTTGGGCGGCCCGCAAATCTTGTCGATGATCGAACTGAATCGCTGGATTGCCAAGGCCATCGGGCGCAATCCAGTCTTTCTGGAAATACCCGATTTTGCAGCAGAAGCGCTTGCCCGAAGCACCGGCTGGCTTCCCGGCGCCCCCATAACAATGGATCAATTTCGCATGTTGGGCAGCGACAATATCGTGACCGGAGTGGACGGTTTGGCGACATATGGCATCGTCCCGACACCCATAGACATTGTCGCACATGACTGGCTCAGCCTCTATCGCAAGCATGGCCGTTTTGGTGCATCGACTTCTGATGAAAAACATCCGGACGCAAAAGCATGACCGATTGGCTAGTTGCGATCATCCTTGGCATTGTCGAAGGTTTAACTGAATTTCTCCCCGTATCCTCCACTGGCCACCTCATTCTGGCGACAGAATTATTGGGCTATGACGCGGGACGATGGGCGATCTTCAACATCGCGATCCAACCCGGAGCGATATTGGCCGTGGTCGTTCTGTATTGGCGGACCTTTCTGGATGTCCTCAAAGGCCTGTTTACGCTGGAATCGGGGGCCATTGCGTTTGTGCGTAATCTGCTCCTCGCGTTCTTTCCGGCCGTCATTCTAGGCCTTGCCTTTGGCGATCTTATCGAAGTGATGCTGGAAAATGCCGTCATCGTGGCATGGGCGTTGATTATCGGGGGCTTTGCCATATTGGTTGTCGAAAAATACGCCAAGCCCGAAGAGAGCGGCGGTGTTGCCGCGCTGTCGGTAAAACAATCCGCGATGATCGGGCTGGTGCAATGCCTTGCCATGATTCCGGGCGTCAGCCGTTCGGGCGCCACCATATTGGGGGCAATGTCGCTGGGCATTGACCGCAAGACCGCGGCTGAATTCAGCTTTTTCCTGGCCATGCCGACGCTGACAGGGGCAACGATATTGCAGCTGTTCAAGCATCGGGATCAGGTAAGCATGGACGATATGGGCCTGATCGGTATCGGTTTCTTCATATCCTTCGTGGTTGCCTGGATTGTCATCAAGGCATTTCTGGCCGTCGTGACGCGCTACGGATTTGGACCCTTTGCCTGGTACCGAATCATTGCAGGTACCGCGGCGCTTATATGGCTGGCGCAAAGATAGGACCGAAACGGAATTAGTTTATTGTAATAAAATTTCGTTGGCGTGAAACTAGCAAAAAGAAATGCCAATTTAAGGCAGTATAGCTGACCTATTTTGACGCTTTACACGTGACAGCGCGGGTGGAGCGGTCTATGCGCGACGCGTTGTAAAGGAGTGCGTCGTGGCCAAAGACCCCATGCTGAAATTCGTGTCCAGGGCGCAGGCCTATCCGGAAAAACGCGCGCCCGAGTTGCGCGCCGAGGATTTTGACGAAATCGCCAAGCGCTACGCTCCGGAGGCCGCCGCCGATCAGGCTTCGCGCTGTTCGCAATGCGGGGTGCCGTATTGCTCGGTCCATTGCCCGTTGCACAACCACATCCCCGACTGGCTGCGCCTGACCGCCGAAGGGCGTTTGCGCGAGGCCTATGAACTGTCCAACCTGACCAGCACGATGCCCGAAATCTGCGGCCGCATCTGCCCGCAGGACCGGCTGTGCGAAGGCAATTGCGTTATTGAGTTTTCGGGCCATGATGCCGTGACCATCGGCTCGGTCGAAAAATATATCACCGATACCGCATGGGAACAGGGTTGGGTCGAACCCATTGAAGTCGGCGCGCCACGCGGACAATCGGTCGGCATCATCGGCGGAGGTCCCGGCGGGCTGACGACCGCGGAATATCTCCGGGTCGCAGGCTATGATGTCCATGTCTACGACCGGTATGACCGTATGGGTGGATTGCTGACCTATGGCATCCCCGGCTTCAAGCTGGAAAAGGATGTCGTGATGCGCCGCATCAAGCGGCTTGAAGACAGCGGCATCATCTTCCACGCCAATTTCGAAGTAGGGCGCGACGCATCGCTGGATGATCTGCGCGCGAAACATGACGCCGTGCTCATCGCGACGGGCGTCTATAAAGCGCGCGATATCAAAACGCCGGGCATTGGCCTTGATGGCATTGTGCCTGCCCTCGACTATCTGACCGCCTCCAACCGCAAGGGCTTTGGCGATACCGTAGAAGCGTTTGAGAGCGGCGCGCTAAATGCCGAAGGCAAGGACGTTGTCGTCATCGGCGGCGGCGATACCGCGATGGATTGCGTCCGCACCGCCATCCGTCAGGGCGCAAAGTCGGTCAAATGCCTCTACCGCCGTGACCGCGAAAATATGCCGGGCTCGCAGCGCGAAGTCGCGAACGCCGAAGAGGAAGGCGTCGAATTTGTCTGGCTGTCAGGTCCCAAAGGCTTTGACGGCACCGACAAGGTCGAGCGGGTCCATGTCGCCAAGATGCGGCTGGGCGCACCTGACGCATCGGGCCGCCGCGCGCCGGAAAATGACCCCGCCGGCGACTTCACGCTGAATGCCGATCTGGTCATCACCGCGCTCGGCTTTGAAGCCGAAGACCTGCCCGTCCTGTTCGGCGCGCAGGATCTGAACGTCACCCGCTGGGGCACCATCCGTGTCGACCACACGACCCAGATGACCAATCTGGACGGCGTCTTCGCCATTGGCGATATCGTCCGCGGCGCGAGCCTTGTCGTATGGGCCATCCGCGACGGACGCGATGTGACGCAGCATATCCACAACTGGTTGCAGGCCAAGGCAAGAGTGACAAGGAAAGCAGCGTGACCATGAACTTCCCCACCACCGAACATGAACGCCTCGCCCGCGAGGGCATGTATCATCCCGAATCCGAAGGTGATGCCTGCGGCGTCGGCCTCGTTGCGGCCACCGATGGCAAGCCGTCGCGGCGCGTCGTTGCGGCGGGGATCGAGGCGTTGAAGGCGGTGTGGCATCGCGGGGCGGTCGACGCCGATGGCAAGACGGGTGATGGCGCGGGTCTGCATATCGACCTGCCCGCGCGCTTTTTCGACGATGCGATTTCGGACAGCGGCCACCGGCCGATGCCCAACCGGCTGGCGGTGGGTATGGTTTTCCTGCCCCGCACCGATCTGGGCGCGCAGGAAAACTGCCGGACCATTGTCGAGGCAGAGATTATCGATGCCGGTTACACCATCTACGGCTGGCGTCAGGTGCCGGTCGATGTGTCGGTGATCGGCACCAAGGCGCAGGCCACACGTCCGGAGATCGAGCAGATCATGATCGCCGGTCCGCTTCCCGACGAAGTGGACGCGACCGAGTTCGAGAAAAACCTCTACCTCATCCGCCGCCGGATCGAAAAGAAGATCATCGCCGCGCAGATCCGCGATTTCTACATCTGTTCACTGTCGTGCCGGTCGATCGTCTACAAGGGCCTGTTCCTTGCCGAAAGCCTGTCGGTCTTTTACCCCGACCTTCAGGACGACCGCTTTGAAAGCCGGGTCGCGATTTTCCACCAGCGTTATTCGACCAACACTTTCCCCCAATGGTGGCTGGCACAACCGTTCCGCGGCCTTGCCCACAATGGCGAGATCAACACCATTCGCGGCAACCAGAACTGGATGAAGAGCCACGAGATCAAGATGGCCTCCATCGCCTTTGGCGCGCAATCCGACGATATCAAGCCGGTCATTCCCGCAGGCTCATCGGACACCGCCGCGCTGGATGCCGTGTTCGAAACGCTCGTCCGTTCGGGCAAGGAAGCACCGACCGCCAAGTTGATGCTGATCCCTGAAGCATGGCAGTCCAACCCCAATATCCCCGCCACCCACCGCGCCATGTATGAATATATGGCCTCGGTGATGGAGCCTTGGGATGGCCCGGCCGCCCTCGCCATGACCGACGGGCATTGGGCCGTGGCCGGCGTTGACCGCAATGCCTTGCGTCCGCTGCGCTATAGCCGGACATCGGACAATCTGCTCGTCATCGGTTCGGAAACCGGGATGGTTGTGTTGCCGGAATCAACCATATTGGAAAAGGGTCGTTTGGGCCCCGGACAGATGATCGCCGTCAATCTTGATGAAGGCAAACTCTACCGCGATGGTGAACTTAAGGACCGGATCTCTGCCGAGCAGGATTATGGCGCGCTCGTCAAAGGGTTCCGCCGGATCGCCGATTTGCCCGAAGCGTCGGGCGACGCGCTGCCCACATGGAGCCGCGCCGAACTGACCAAGCGGCAGATTGCCGCAGGCATGACGCTTGAGGATGTGGAAATGATCCTCGCGCCGATGATCGAGGATGGCAAGGAAGCCATCGGGTCGATGGGCGACGACACCCCGCTCGCCGTGATCAGCGACAAGCCACGCCTGATCAGCCAGTTCTTCCGCCAGAATTTCAGCCAGGTCACCAACCCGCCGATCGATTCCTTGCGCGAGCGGCATGTGATGAGCCTGAAGACGCGCTTTTCAAACCTTGCCAACATATTGGACGAAAAGAGCCAGAATGCCGATGTTCTGGTACTGGAAAGCCCCGTTCTGACCGCGACCGAATGGCACCGGTTGAAGGCCGCCTTTGGCCCCGTCGCCGCCGAGATTGACTGCACCTATGACATCGCCGCCGGACAAGAAGGCTTGCGCGCGGCCATTTCCCGCATTCGCGAAGAGGCCGTCGAAGCTGTCCGCATGGGCAAGTCGGAGCTGTTCCTGACCGACGAGAATATCGGCCCCGACCGCGTCGCCATCGCCATGATTCTGGCGTCGGCGGCGGTCCACACGCATCTCGTCCGCAATGGCCTGCGTAGCTATTCGTCGATCAATGTCCGTTCCGCCGAATGTCTGGACACGCATTATTTCGCCGTGCTCGTTGGCGTCGGCGCGACCACAGTCAACGCCTATCTGTCCGAAGCCGCCATTGCCGACCGGCACGCGCGCGGGCTTCTGGGCGATATAAGCCTTGAGACAGCGGTGGGTAACTACCGCACGGCGGTCAATGAAGGCTTGCTCAAGATCATGTCCAAAATGGGCATCGCGGTTATCTCCAGCTATCGTGGCGGTTATAATTTCGAGGCCGTTGGCCTCAGCCGCGCGCTCGTCAACGACTTCTTCCCCGGCATGCCGAACAAGATTTCGGGCGAAGGCTATCACTCGCTGTACGTCAACGCGCGCGACCGTCATGCCGATGCCTTCGACAGCGCAGTTGCGCGGCTTCCGGTCGGTGGCTTCTACAAGCAACGCAATGGCGGCGAAGAACATGCCTATTCGGCGGGTCTCATGCATCTGCTGCAAAGCGCCGTCGCCAATGACAGCTATTCGACTTACACGCAATTTGCACAAGGCGTGAAGGAATTGCCGCCGATCTATTTGCGCGACTTGCTTGAATTCAACTTTGCCAAAGAGCCTGTGGCGATTGACGAGGTCGAGGCGATCACCGAAATCCGCAAACGATTTGTGACGCCGGGCATGTCCCTGGGCGCGCTGTCGCCAGAGGCGCATGAGACGCTTGCGATTGCGATGAACCGGATCGGCGCGAAAGCGGTGTCCGGCGAGGGCGGCGAAGACAGCAAGCGGTTCAAGCCTTATGAAAATGGTGACAATGCCAACAGCGTCATCAAGCAGATCGCATCGGGCCGCTTTGGCGTAACCGCCGAATATCTGGGCGCGTGCGAAGAAATCGAAATCAAGGTCGCCCAAGGTGCAAAGCCCGGCGAAGGTGGGCAATTGCCCGGTTTCAAGGTGACCGAGATGATCGCCCGGCTGCGGCACTCGACCCCCGGCGTGATGCTGATCTCGCCACCGCCGCATCATGACATCTACTCCATCGAAGATCTGGCGCAGCTGATCTACGATCTGAAGCAGATCAATCCGCGCGCACGTGTCTGCGTCAAACTGGTGAGCGCCGCCGGTATCGGCACGATTGCGGCGGGAGTTGCCAAGGCGCATGCCGACGTCATTCTGGTTTCCGGCAATGTCGGCGGCACCGGCGCGTCGCCCCAGACCAGCATCAAATATGCCGGCACGCCATGGGAAATGGGCCTGTCCGAGGCCAATCAGGTGCTGACCCTCAATGGATTGCGCCACCGGATCAAGTTGCGTACCGACGGCGGCCTCAAGACCGGCCGCGACATCGTGATCGCCGCCATTTTGGGCGCCGAGGAATTCGGCATCGGAACGCTCAGCCTTGTCGCCATGGGCTGTATCATGGTGCGGCAGTGCCATTCGAATACCTGCCCGGTCGGTGTCTGCGTGCAAGATGAAGAACTCCGCAAGAAATTCACCGGTACACCGGAAAAGGTCATCAACCTGATGACCTTCATTGCCGAGGAAGTGCGCGAAATCCTCGCCAAGCTCGGCTTCCGCAGCCTTGACGAGGTGATCGGCCGCACAGAATTGCTGCGGCAGGTCAGCCGTGGTGCGGAGCATCTCGATGATCTCGACCTCAACCCCATCCTGGCGAAGGTCGACGCGCCGGACAGCGCACGTCGCTTCTCCATTCCGACCTTCCGCAATGAAGTGCCGGACAGCCTCGATGCCCAGATGATCCGGGATGCAAAGCCCGTGTTCGAGCGGCGGGAAAAGATGCAGCTGACCTATAATGTCCGCAACACGCATCGCGCCGTCGGCACCCGTTTCTCGTCCGAGATTACGCGCCTTTATGGCATGAAGGATCTGGCTGAAGACCATGTCCATGTCCGGCTTCGCGGCTCGGCAGGCCAGTCACTCGGCGCGTTTCTGTGTCAGGGCATTACGCTGGAAGTGTTCGGCGATGCCAATGACTATGTCGGCAAGGGCCTGTCCGGCGGGACGATAATCGTCCGTCCGACGGTCAGCAGTCCTTTGGAAAGCCAGCATAACAGCATCATTGGCAACACCGTCCTCTACGGCGCGACCTCGGGCAAATTATTTGCCGCAGGACAGGCGGGCGAACGCTTCGCGGTCCGCAATTCCGGCGCGCATGTCGTGGTCGAAGGCTGCGGCTCAAACGGGCTGGAATATATGACGGGAGGCATTGCCGTCATATTGGGTGCAGTTGGCAGCAATTTCGGGGCCGGAATGACGGGCGGCATGGCTTTCGTTCTGGATACCGCCGAAAATTTTGCGTCAAACGCCAACCCCGAAAACATCGTGTGGCAACGCCTCGACAGCGCCTATTGGGAAGAACAGCTAAAGTCGCTCATCATGGCGCATGCCCACGCCACCGACAGTGCATGGTCGCGATCAATCATTGATGATTGGGACCGTCGGCGCGGCGAATTCTGGCAGATCTGCCCGAAGGAAATGCTGACGCGTCTGGCACAACCTCTATCCGATACATCTGCCTTGGAAGCAGCAGAATGATGGCGGCCGGCCATGCAAATGCTGTTTCCGGAGGCAGAGATTTATCGTATCGCGCCCGGCCTTAATCAAAAAAATAATTGAACATGCTGGCCAAAATCATTCTCCTCATTATGCCATGTCGCCATCGACTTTTGTGAGGAGGATATAAATGCATAAGCGCCTTTTGTTCGTGACTGCGGCTGCGTTGGCATGGACGACGCCTGCATGGGCCGATGCGAATGCGGATCTCAAAACTCTTGTCGACAGCTATTGGTCAGATGTTTTGAAGGAATCGCCGATCATGGCGAGCTCTCTGGGTATCGACCTTTACGCAAACGAAGTCGGCGACTTTAGTCTGGCGGCATCCGACCGGAGAGCCGCAAATGCCGCCCTATTTTTAGAAAAACTTCAAGCCATCCCCCGCGATCATCTTGATACCGCCAGCAGGGTTGAGGCAGGCATATTGGAGCGTAGCCTGAACAGCACGATAGAGGGCAATCGCTTCGGCCAACGTGCCATCAATTTCACAACCTATTCGAGCTGGCACCAGAATTTCGCTGGATTGTCAAATAACCTGCCTTTCAAAACCAAGGCAGATTTTGAAAGCTACAATGCCCGTTTGGCGCAATATGCCAAGGTAAATGATCAGAATATCGAGGTCGCCAATACTGCCATAAAGGGCAGATTTACTCAGCCTTGTGAAACATTGAACGGGTTTGAGGCGACTATTACGGGGTTGATCACCACTGATCCCCGCGCGTCGCGTCACTTTAGCCCTTATTCCCAAGCCCGGCCCGAAAGCATTGATGCCGCCGAATTTGATGCTTTGGCCAGCGACGCATCAAGGATTATCGAAACAATAATCTATCCAGCGCTCCGCAAACAACTGGACTGGTATGTCACAAGCTACAAACCAGCCTGTGCGAAGGAACCGGGTATTTCGGCGCAGCCGGGCGGCGCCCAATATTATGATTTCCGTATCCGCGAAGAGACAACCACGGCACTGACAGCGGAAGAAATCCATAAAATCGGCTTGGCCGAGGTAGCCCGCATCCGTTCGGAAATGGTCGAGGTCGCCAAAAAGGCAGGCTTTGCCAGCCGGGAAGCGTTCATCCTGCATTTGCGAACCGACCCGCAATATTATGCCAGAACGCCGGAAGAACTGATGGAGAAATCAGCCCGGATTGCCAAATTCATCGATGGCAAAATGCCTCTGCTTTTCCACAAGATGGCCCGCCTGCCCTACGGCCTGCGCGAAATCCCCAAGGAAACGGCAGAGGGAACCACCACCGCTTATTACAATCCCGGTTCGCCAGAGGTGGGCATTTCCGGGACCTATTATGTCAATACCTCCAAGCTGGATCAGCGACCTTTCTGGGAAATTCCTGCGCTTACCATGCATGAGGCAGTGCCCGGCCACCACCACCAGATCGCCTTGCAGCAGGAACTGCCGCTGTCCGACTTCCGGAAAAATGGTGCCTTTTTTACAGCTTTTGTCGAAGGGTGGGGCCTCTACTCTGAACGTCTCGGTCTTGAAATCGGCCTGTACGACACCCCTGAAAAGGATATGGGCCGGCTGTCCTATGAAATGTGGCGGGCCTGTCGGCTGGTCGTTGACACCGGCATTCATGCAAAAGGGTGGAGTAAACAGCAGGCAATAGCCTTTATGACCGACAATAGCGCCTTGTCGGCCGCCAATATCGAGGCCGAAATCAACCGCTATATCAGTTGGCCGGGTCAGGCATTGGCCTATAAGCTGGGTGAACTGAAAATTCGCGAATTACGGGCGCTGGCGGCAAAAGAGTTGGGGCCGAAATTTGAACTCGCGGCCTTTCACGACGCGGTGCTTGGTCAAGGCGCCGTGCCGCTCAATGTCCTGGAAAACCAGATTAAGGATTGGATAGAAGCGGAAAAAGCGAGGCGCTAATTCTGTTTATTGGGGTTCTGGCAAAGGGTCCGAACCTGCATTGCTTCGTTCGGCATTTTCTTTGGCATCCATTTCGGCCTGTAACCGTGCCTCCCGCTCAGCCCGGCCTTTTTCAAATTCCTTGACCCGTTCCTCGACGGCAGCGGCTTCGGCATCAATTCCTGCCATCCGCTTTATGCGTTCGGCTGCGATCAGGCGGCCAAATGTCACGCCGGGATCCTGAGCCTTTTCGGCATAGGCCCGGTCAATTTCCTTAAGTCCGCACCCGGTAAACCCGCCTGCGCCGGAGGGAGAACAGCTTAAAGTGCCACTTGCTCCGACATACTCATAGGCCTGAACCCGGTTTAACCACGCCTGATTCTGTGGGCTGTTCGGGTCATCTCGCAATGACGGCGGAATCCGGTAGCGATCTGCCTCATTCATCCGCGCGCAGACGACGATTTCGTCGCTCTTGCTTTGCGGACATTCATCGCTGCCATAGACGATCAACTGATTGATTTTTTCATCCCCGGGCTGACTTTCGTCGGCGTCTTGCGCTATTGATGCAGTCGACATCAAAATCGCTGTGGTCATCAATAATGTCTTGGCCATGGGGTTCACGGTGAAATCTCCGGTTAATCTGGGCTTGGCTTGGGACTTCGACGCTGAACGAAGGATGAAGTTCATATTCGTTTCGATACTGCAATGGCCGTGCGGCAGCCCAGACGGATGGCCGCGCTCATGATCGGATAGGCAGGGGCGCGTTCTGCACCTTGCGCCAGTGCGGTGGCCTTATGTTCAAGCTCGTCCGCCTGAAAATCGGCAACCATTGCCGCCAATTCAGGATCGGTATCCCCCAATTGTTCCAATTGTTCGGAATAGTGGCGATCAATTTCGGTTTCTACCGCGACTGTGCACGCCATCGCCGCCTCCGGTCCGATAGCCGCGGTCACTGCCCCCAGGGCAAAACCTGCAACGTCCCAAATGGGATGCAGCAACGTCGGCCTGACGCCCCGTTCGGCCATCAATGCATCAAAAGCGGTCAAATGCCGATCTTCCTGTTCCGCCATATGCGCGATGCTACGTGCAGCGGGGGTGCGGTCGCCCATGATCGCAAGCTGTCCGGCATAGATGCGTTTCGCACCATATTCGCCCGCCTGGTTGACACGAATCATGCTGGCAATCGCGTCAGAGCGCTGTGCCTTGGTTTTTAGGGTGTTTTGCTGCGCCATATTGACAACAAGATGGCGATTGCGCCGCCAGTCGACAAGAGGAAATTATATCCGGCAAGCGAAATGCCAAATAAAGTCCAAGGTGCGGTATCGCAGCGTATCAGCGGGGCGTTCATTATCGATTTCAGCAAGGCGTCGCCCGAACCGGAAATGGTGGAGGTACATGCGGTCAACCCTTCCCACCATTGATATTCCACGCCCGCGTGAAAGCCACCGATCAGTCCGCTCGACAATATACCCAATGCGGCAAGAGCCACCAAAGCCCTTCGATAGACAGGGTTAGCGACAAAAAAGGCGAGGGTTGCCAGCGCAGCGGCCTCAAAATGCGGATACCGCTGCCACCAGCACATTTCGCAAGGGTACAACCCCCCAATATATTGCGATCCATATGCCCCCGCCAGCAAGCCTGTGGGCAATAGAAAAGCGAGCCAATGTGCAAACCCAATCTTTCCGGTCATGGGCTAGTTTTGCGCCTTACCTTTTACGGGCTTTTCCGCCAGCTTCATCGTCTTTGCGCCCAAACGGTTCAGCGTTTCCATCGCATAATGCAGTTGGAAATCGTCGATACCCTTTGCCTTCAACTGTTCAGCCGTCAGGGCAAAGCGGGGATCGTCGCCGATGTCTTCTTCAAGTTCCTTAGCATCGTCCTGCATTTCGTTGATGAGATGCCGCCGCAAGTCTGATTCCCGAATGGCGACACGTTTTTTGTAATCCGGGTCCGAAAGCTGGGGCACTTGAATATCGGGCTTGATCCCACCTTCCTGCACCGAGCGACCGGATGGCAAATGATAGCGCGCAACGGTTAGGCGCAATCCGGTTTCACGCGTCAGGGGAAGGACATTTTGCACCGACCCCTTACCAAAACTGCGCTCACCCATAACCAGCCCGCGATGGTGGTCTTGCAAGGCGCCTGCAACAATTTCAGAGGCGGAGGCGGAGCCCGCATCGACCAGAACGATAATAGGGGCACCGCCGGTTACATCACCAGGAACCGCCCGTTCAGCCCACCAGCGTTCAATGTCGCGTTTTTCGCGCCCGCGTTCGGAGACAATTTCACCGCTCTCCAGAAAGGCATCCGAAACAGCAACCGCTTCGTCCAATATGCCGCCAGGGTTTGATCTCAGATCAACGATATAGCCCAATGGTTTGCCGCCCATCGCCTTTTTGATACTCGAGACCGCCGAGACGACATCAGCGCCAGTTTCTTCGGAAAAGCCGGTAATCGTGATAAGACCGATGCGGTCCTTCACTTCCCAGCGGACGGGTTTGAGATCAATGATTGCCCGGGTGATCGTCACGTCAAATGGCGCATCGCGACCGGGACGCACAATCGTTAGCCGGATGGACGTACCGGGTTCGCCGCGCATCGCCTCGACCGCTTCATCCAGCGTACCGCCGAAAATCAGCCTGCCATCCAGGTGGGTAATATAATCGCCGGACTTTAATCCAGCCTTGTCGGCAGGGGTATCTTTTGTCGGAGCGATAATTTTAACCGCCTTATCTTCGAGAGTGACCGAGAGACCAAGGCCACCATATTCGCCATCAATCTGTGTCTGCAGCGCGCTGAAATCAGATTTATTGAGAAACCCGCTGTGCGGATCAAGGCTGGAGAGCATGCCCTGAATAGCGCCTTCCATCAGTTGTTTGTCGTCAACTTTGTCGACGTAGCTGGATTTGACCTTCTTATAGACAGCCAGGAATTGCTCAAGTTCGCGAATCTGATCCGCTTGTGCCTGTGCCGGTGATTTTTGCTGGGCGCTTTGCGCCACCAAGACAGAGGCTGGCACAGTAAAGGCCAATGCTAATGCAAGGGTCGAGGGCAGCAGGCGAATTTTCATCTTGTTATCCAGTCCTTAAATCAGGATGATTCGTATATCGCGCCTTAACCTATGGTGAAAGCGCGTTTACCAAAAAAGGTAGAGGTGCCGCGGGGCAGGATCTAGGGTCAGGACCTAGGCCGTGAATTTCAACATGGCAGCAACATCCATTACGCGCCCATTTTTTCGCAACTCAATACCGATTTCGGTTGGGTCTTTGCCGGCTACGCCAATCATGCTTCCTTGCCGGACCGGCTGCCCCTTCTCCGCCTGCACTACGCCAATATTGGTGATCAGGCTGCTCCAGCCATTTCCATGTTCGATAATGATGATATTGCCATAACTACGATATCGGCCCGCGAAAGAAATCGTGCCGTCGGCGGGCGCCAATATCGGTGCAGAAGGCGGCGCAAAAATACGCATTCCACGTTCCCGATACCCGGTTATGTTAAGTTCGAGAAACCCCGACGCCACATTGCCACGTACCGGCAGGATATAGGCATTTTTGCCTCCCTGAATATTCCGCCGTTGGTCCTGACGCATCATTGGTCCGTCAAGCAGTGCAAGTTCCGCCGCCTTTGCGCTGCTCACCCGCTGCGTATCGATGCTGCCGACAATGTCGCGCGCGCGTTCACCCTGTGCTATGGCCCGTTCAAATTCAATGGCGGCGTCGGCGGCCAATGCATTGGCCTTGCCCCGGGCATTACCTTCCAGTTTTGCGAGCGCAGTTCGCCTGCCACTCAACCTGGCACGCGCATCATCAAGCGTTTTAAGCGCCAATAATTCCTGCGACCGCAATTCATTTTGCACGGCAATCTGTTGCCGCAGCCTGCTTGTGCGTCGAACAATTTGTGGTTGTACCGTCGCCATCACCGCCCGCAGATGGATATAATCTTCACGGTGACCAGGCTGGGCCATCATCAATGCGGTTGGTCGCCCGGTCATTTGCTGTAAAGCCGCGTTAAGGCGCAATATCGGCTCGCTTTGTTGGCCCAAATGGGTGCGTTGCGCGCGCTGCCGTCGGCTGATGATAGATATCCGGGCATTGGCGGCCTCTATCTGTGCCTCGGCCGCGGCAATTTCTGCGGACAAGAGGGCACGTTGCGCCACCAGCCGGTCCGCCGCATTTTCAGAATTGCTTGCCTCTTGCCGTAGAAGTTCACTGCGTCTCTCGGCAGTTTTTGCCTTCTCTTTCGCTTCTAACAGGGTCTTTTCCTGCACCGTCATAGAAAGTACCGGTTGCGCGATAAGAGCGGCGGCAAAACTGGATGAAGCAAAAGCCAAAAGAGCAAGGATCAAACTGCGTCGCAAATGACTAGCCTTCCCGATGATAGGGGTGGTTGGCTATAATGGATGTTGCGCGAAACAATTGCTCCGCCAGCATTGCCCGGGCCATAAGATGCGGCCAGGTCACTTTACCAAATGCTATTAACTTATCGGCTGAATCGCGATCTACATCATTGAAGCCGTCGGCCGCACCAATCAGAAAACGGGTTTCGCGCGCCCCTTCATCCTGCCATTTTTCCAAAAGGCGCGCGAGCTCCATCGACCCCATCTGCTCGCCTTTTTCGTCCAATATGACCGTCTTGCAAGGAGAATCGCTTACGGGAAGTTCCCCACCACGGTCAGGAAGTTCGCTGTGCTTTATCGGCCACTGAATGCGTTTCAGATAGCGGTTTACAAGCTCTGCCTCAGGCGAACGGCCAATTTTTCCGCGCGCAATGATATGCAAACGCATTGCCATAGCCTGAGTGCTGACCCTAGGCCGATGCAGATTCCGGCGCGTCGCCGAATGCCCACATACGTTCGAGATTGTAAAAACTACGAACTTCGGGCCGAAACAGATGCACAATCACATCTTCCGCATCGATCAGGACCCAATCTGCCGAGGGCAATCCTTCGATTCGCGCATGGCGACCGGCCTGCTTGATCCGCTCGGACAGCTTCTGCGCCATGGATGCCACCTGCCGGGACGAACGACCGGAGGCGACGACCATATGGTCGGCGATGTTGCTTTTACCTTCGAGAGGAATCGAGACAATGTCCTGCGCTTGATCGTCGTCGAGCGATTTTAAAATGAGTTCATGGAGCTTTTCAGGGCTCAATACGGGTCCCTTGGCCTTGGCGGCGGGGGGGACGGAGGCGGAATCTATCAAGTGTGCTCCTTACAGAACAATTTTGTGGGTGACGCCATCGCGTGCGCCAGTTCCTGAAAATCGCTGATACCAATGGGGGTCGGCACGGCGAATTGCGGTTGCCGAACGGGGATCTGGACGAAAGCGCAAAAAGACAAGCGCTGGCGTACTCCATCTTGTCCAGTGATGACGCTGGTCCGGACGCCGGACAAACCGCCTGAACCAGGCCATTGCGGGACCCGCAACAGCCTTCGCATCATAGCCGGGTCTTGCGATAACTGCAATCGGCATCAATCGCGCGATATCTCTCCACTGTCGCCAGTGATGAAATTGCAACAGATTATCTGCGCCCATGATCCAGATAAACCGGACTTTGGGGTATTTGGCGACGATCTTTTGCAGGGTGTCGATGGTAAAAGCGGTTCCCAAATCGCGCTCGATCGCGGTCGCCTTGATCGGACTGCGCCGCGTTTGCGCCTTTGCAGAGCCGAGCCGAGCCACAAGCGGTGCCATTCCCTTTTTGGGCTTCAAGGGATTGCCGGGCGAAACCAGCCACCAGTATTCGTCGAGGTCCAGCGCATGGAGGGCAAACAGGCTGATATCCCGATGCCCGCCATGCGCCGGATTGAACGAGCCGCCCATCAGGCCGATGGTTTTCAAGGCCGTATTTGCCCTTGGCCGTGCACCAGCCATTTATAGGTGGTCAAACCCTCAAGTGCCACGGGACCACGCGCATGCAGCCGTCCGGTGGCAATGCCTATTTCCGCGCCCAGCCCGAATTCGCCGCCATCGGCATATTGGGTCGAGGCATTGTGCATGACGATGGCGCTGTCGACTTCGGCCAGGAACTGCGCGGCCACCGCGTCATCGTTGGTGATGATCGCGTCGGTGTGGTGCGACCCATGGCGGGCAATATGGTCCATCGCCTCATCAAGGCCGCTCACCATCCGCACGGATATGACCGAATCGAGATATTCGGTATCCCAATCGGCATCGTCGGCAGACACCGTGCGCGGATCGAGCTCCATCAGCGCGTCGTCGGCCCGGACTTCGCAGCCTGTTTCAAGCAACGCCGCGATCAGGTCGGCGGGCGCGGGATAATCCTGATCAATCAGCAACGTCTCCGCTGCGCCGCAAATGCCCGTGCGCCGCATCTTGGCGTTGACGATGATGGCGTTGGCCATCGCAGGGTCGGCATCCTTGTACACATAAATGTGGTTGATACCGTCGAGATGCGCCAGCACGGGAACCCGCGCCTCGTCCTGCACCCGCGCCACGAGCGACTTGCCGCCGCGCGGAATGATCATGTCGATGGCCCCTTGTGCGCGCAGCATCGAGCCGACCGCCGCACGATCCTGCGTCGGCACCAGTTGCACAGCATCGGCGGGCAAGCCTGCTTCGACGATGCCGGATACCATGGCCTTGTGGATTGCCCGGTTGCTGTGCACCGCTTCGCTTCCGCCGCGCAGGATAACCGCGTTCCCGGCCCGCAGCCCGAGTGCAGCAGCATCCGCGGTGACATTGGGGCGGCTTTCGTAGATAATACCCAAGACACCGATGGGGATGCGCACCCGGCGCATGACAAGGCCATTGGGTTGCGTGCGGCTGTCGATGACTTCGCCCACGGGATCATCAAGAACGGCTACCTGATCGATCGCATCCGCAACCGCAGCAAGACGGCCTTCGTCCAGTTTCAGCCGGTCCAGCATCGCAGGCGAGAGACCCGCCTTTGTCCCCGCCTCCATATCGAGCGCGTTCGCCGCAATGATGCCTTGGCTGTCCTGCCGCAGCGCCGCCGCCGCTGCCTTCAGCGCGGCAGTCTTGGTCGCGTCGGACGCCAGCGCAAGCACCTTGACCGCAGCGCGTGCCTTCGCCGTCATCTCGGCAATCAGCTGGTCCGGAATATGGTAATCGGCAGTCATGGGGAAACCCGTAGAGAATCTGCGGAAAAATAGAAAGCAGCCTTGCCAAAAACGCTTTTACCAAAAGGCTGCGAATCGGTCCGCCTGTAAATAGCTGATTTCATTAACTATTCTGAATTTCCGAATTTTTACAAACAGTTTCATCCGGTCACAATTGGTCAAATTGGTAACGATTTCCACAACTCACCGTGTGACTCGCCCGATTCGTCACGACTCGCCCTCATCCGATTCGCCCGCACCCCGCAGACCTGCTACCGGCGCTGCACAAATAAAAAAATGGGGTGGGTCGTGTCGCTACAGACCAGATTGACTGGCTGGAAAAGCCAGATCGCTGGATGGTTTATTGACCGCGAATTTTTCATGCGGGCCAATGGCCAAGTCCGGTTTTTGAAGATTTCCGCACAACTGCAACGCCGCGTTGCAGGGGTGACCGCTTTTATTGTGGGCGCGTGGCTGATCGTCACGCTGGGCATGGCCGTGAACCAGGTCAGCGTGTCCGTCGAGCGGATGGCGCTGAACGAAAAAGAAGCCAAGGTCGAATCCGCCGAAGAGCGCGTTGCCAATTACCGCGGCTCAATTGACGAGGTGACCAAGGACCTTGAGCGTCGCCAGAAAATGCTGGAAAGCCTGAGCGACCAGTATCTCGACGAAATTCCCGCAGCGGCCGCAACCGGATCCGATGCCGCAGCGCAAGACGATAAAACCGTCAAGACAATAAGCGCATTGGTTCCCGAAGCCGCCGGCTTGGCCCGCATCGAAGCACGGCAGATCCGTTTTGCCGAGTTGATGACAAAGGTGGCACAGGCTCGGACCCAAAAGGCAGAAGCAGCGATCCGCCAGTTCGGCCTCAACCCCGACATCTTGGCCCGTCAAGCAATCAGCGCGCAGGGTGGTCCGTTTGAATCCTTTTTTGGCAGTTCCAAAAAAGATGTCCGCGATCCGCGCTTTACCAAACTCGCCATGTCGCTCGGTCGGATGGACGCCATGGAGCGTGCCTTGGCCGCTATCCCCACCTCCATGCCCGCCGCTGTCATGCTGATGTCGAGCGGTTTTGGCTATCGCAGCGATCCGTTCACCGGCGCTGGCGCAATGCACAATGGTCTTGATTTCAAAGGCCCCATCGGGACCCCCATCTTGGCCGCCGCCGATGGCCGCATTACCCATGCGGGATCGCAAGGTGGCTATGGAAATACGATCGAAATCACACACGCTAATGGTTTGGTAACCCGTTATGCCCACTTGTCTGGTTTTAACGTCAAGCTCGGCCAAAAGGTCGCGCGTGGCGCACAAATCGCGCGGATGGGCAGCACAGGTCGTTCGACCGGCAGCCATCTGCATTTCGAGGTCCGCCTGAACGGTCAGGCTATTAACCCACGGAAGTTTTTGGAGGCTAACCCTGATGTTCTCGAAGTCCAAAGCGTCGCCGGAATCCGTGCAGACACCAGCACAAAGGAATAATGGTAACGTGCGTAACAATTCTGGTCACACCTTTTCCATCATCGCGTCCGACGTCGAAATCGTCGGAAATCTAAATGCCCGCGTCGACCTGCATATCGACGGCAAGATTCAGGGCGACGTGACCTGCGGCAACCTCGTCCAGGGTGAAGGCAGCGTCATTTCAGGGAAGGTCATCGCCGAATCCGCGCGGCTGTCGGGCAGCGTGGAAGGGTCGATCGAGGCCAATGATCTGGTCATTGAATCGACCGCACGGATTACAGGCGATGTCGTCTACACCAACCTGACCATCGCACCCGGTGGCCAGATCGAAGGAAAGTTCCGCCACAAGTCCTCAGGCGGTGCACCCAGCATCGGCCGCACAACAGTCGATATCAGCAAGGTGGCTGACCCGCTTATTCTTGGAAACGCTTCCAAAGTGGCTTGATCTTCAATCAATATCGCGGCTCTATATCTGGGCCGTGAACGCCCATATATCATCGTCGAGGTTTGAATCCATTTTGAAGCGTCGACGAGGATATATATGCGGTCGCGGCCCAATAAAAAGGCGGCCCGATGGGTGGGCCGCCTTTTCGATTTTTCGTTCAATGGCACATTAGAATGTTTTTCGCACCGTGACCCCGAATGTACGCGGACTATTCGTCGTAAAACCGAGGCGCGCTCTACCGCCGCGTTCCCTGTCGAATGACAATAGGGCGTTTTCATCGAACAGATTGTTGACATATGCGATTACCGACAAGCCATTTTCAAAATCAACACCCGCACTTAAATTGACCAGTTGATAGCTCGGCAGAACAAGGTTTAGGGTCGTCGCATCGGTCCCCGGAGCCCCTGCAAAGGCAAGGCCGGAAACAAAACTACGCGGATTACCCTCTTGGTCACTGGGTTGTGTAATGCGGTTTCCAACATGCTGGATTGAAGTGGCGATATAAGCTTCAGCCGACGAGCTTACCGGAAATTTATAGCTCGCATTTGCTGAAATTTGAAACTTGGGTACTGTTGGCAGACGATTTCCATCGCGGATACCCGCAATTACGGCCCCCGCCGTCGATGTAACCGAAGAGTCGAACTTGGCGCTAAGTAGGCTTCCCGAAATGCCGAAGTCAAAACCATCGGCGGGGCTAGCGCTTAATTCAAATTCGAGACCCTGCGTATGCGCTTTGGGTACATTAAACACCACTCGCGACGAACAGCTTCCGGCATCCGCCGTCACCTGCAAATTATTTATGTCTGTATAAAATGCGGCTGCATTAAACGTAATGCCACGGCTTTGTGTTTTTACGCCCAGTTCATAGTTCCAGAGCGTTTCATCATCATAACGTGGCCGATTGCCGAACGTTAAAGCGTCGACCCCGCCCGCACCACCGGAACAAAGTGGAATATTGAGCGGGTCATTAACACCCCCGAGCCGGAAACCTTTCGACGCTTGAGCATTGATCGTTATGCCATCTGTTGCCTTGAAACTTGCCAGCAGGCGAGGCGTAAAACCGTCCGACTTTGTGCTTGCAGGTTGGTTGTCGCCATTCGAAAACAGACCACCCGATTTGAATATCCGGTCTTCAGAAAAATCATAATAACGACCACCTGCCGTCAATGTGAATTTATCCCCAAAAGCGTAGCTTGCTTCGCCAAATATGGCCTTTTGTTCAATGTCATAAACGATATCCGCATTGTAAGGCGAGTTAAGCGGAAAGCCGTTCGCAACTGCGGCCGACGTGCCAGCGCCAAATCGTGCATCGGTAAACGCGTCATATCCTGGTGTAGGCAAGCGTTGTGCATAATCACGGTCAGTGTTGGAATAGAAACCACCCAAGACCCATTGAAATGGCCCATCACCGCTCGAACTCAATCTCAGTTCCTGTGTGAAGGACTGGACTTTTGTCGTGTCGCGAAGGTTTGACGGTAACAAAACACCCGCGGTGGGAAAGCCCAAGTCGACCGAAACACTGCCAGTTAATGCACTTGCGTCGCGGCTTACCAAAATGTCACGGTCCGTGTAACTGCTAACCGAGGTCACATCGACGCCACCAAGACCGATCTTGATTGTGCTATCCGCAATAAGTGTTTCGTCTTCAAAGCCCTCGCGCAGCAACAGATGCTGTTCCCGCTCATTAAAGGTTACGGCAGGTCGTGTAGTGGTAAAGGGGTTTGCATAGAGATTGAATACTTCCTGACGGTTAAATCCGTCGGTTGAAATCTTTTGATATACAACCCTCGGTGTAATGGAAAAATTGTCACTCGGCTCAACAGTCAGTGCAATTCGGCCACCATAGCGTTCGCCGTCATTGACATCCTGATCGACGCCGCCGCCTTCACGCCGGGCATCGATAAAGCCGCCATATTGCGTATAATATCCCACCGCACGAAAGGCCGCCTTTTCACCGATTGGAACATTTATCGCGCCTTTCAGGTGTCCGCCAAAATCATCCCCATCGACAAGATTAACATTTCCCTCAACGGACCCTTCGGTCGCGCCTAATTTGGGTTGATTGGTAATGTAGCGCACGGTGCCGCCAACCGATCCTGAGCCAAATAGGGTGCCTTGCGGCCCCCTTAACGTCTCGACGCGATTGAGGTCAAAAAGGTCAAGGTCGGGCGTGAACAAGGAGAGTGAAATAACAGATTCATCGAGATAAACGCCGACCTGTTCTTTAACACCAGGCTGGTCGCGGACAATCTGACCCGCCGAAACGCCACGAATGGAAACCTGACTCTGCCCAGGTCCTAGATTTTGGATAGTCAGACCAGCGACATTACGCGAAAGGTCTTCGAGCGTGGTCGCGCCGGTTTTTTGTATGTCATCTGCAGTCTGGGCATTGATCGAAAACGGTACGTCCTGCAGATTTGCATCGCGTTTCGTGGCGGTCACGATGATAATGTTTTTATCAGCCTCGCTATCGGCGTCTTGTGCAAACACTGCGTTGCTAACGATCAGCGCGGCCAGCGCTGATACAGACGCGCTCACGCGGGCTGCTTTACGGCACGTAAAGTTAATCATGGCTCTCTCCCTAGTTTGACAGATGGCTAAAACCTCTGTTCTATTCTTTCATAATGCGCCGATTAATTGGAATTTGTTACACCCTTTAATCTCGCGCACAGCATTTTCCATGAATAGTAGCATTTTTGCAACAGCCGAAAAATGGCCCGAACCATTGGGTCCGGGCCGTAAGTTGGATGTTCGCGGGAGGAACATCGGGAGGAGGCGGAGCGTCAAAGGAGAGGAGAGAACGCCCCGCCGCCAAGCTGTGAAACTCAATAATTATAGGCGCGTTCTCCATGGCTGGAGAGGTCGAGACCTTCGCGTTCCGCTTCTTCGGTCGGACGCAGGCCCAGCGTGAATTTGAGACCGTAGAAAAGAACAGCCGAGACGACGCCGGTCCACAGAACCGTGGTGCCAACAGCCCATAGTTGCGAGATCAGCTGGTCAACCATCACATATTCACCAGGAACAGCCGGGAAGACGGTGTAGTCGATCCATCCCTGACCGCCGAGCGCCGGATCGGCAACGATAGCGGTTCCGAGGGCACCCACGATGCCACCAACGCCGTGCACGCCGAAGACGTCGAGCGTGTCGTCATATTTCAGCTTGTTCTTCACGACGGCGACGAAGAGGTAGCAGACAGCCGACGCGACGAAGCCGAGAAGGATCGACGTCATAGGCGCTGCAAATCCGCTGGCCGGTGTAATCGCGACCAGACCTGCAACGGCCCCTGTTACCGCGCCAAGAAGCGAAGGCTTGCCGTGGTGCACTTGTTCGATGATGCACCAGGCGACAGCCGCTGCGGCGGTGGCGACAAAGGTGTTCATAAAGGCGAGGGCTGCGATGCCGTTCGATTCAAGGTTCGAACCGGCGTTGAAACCGAACCAGCCAACCCACAGAAGCGAAGCGCCGATCATGGTCATGGTCAGGCTGTGCGGAGGCGTGGCTTCCCTGCCAAAGCCCACACGCTTGCCGATGATGAGGCAGCCGACCAGACCAGCGATACCGGCGTTGATATGGACAACCGTGCCGCCCGCGAAATCGAGCGCAGCTTTACCCCAGAGGAAACCTACATCCGTTGGCGCGTCGACGAGGAAGTCGGGTCCAGCCCAGTACCACACCATGTGCGCGATCGGGAAATAGGCGAAGGTCAGCCACAGCACCGTGAAGATCATCAACGGCGTGAATTTGATACGTTCGGCAAAGGCGCCGACGATCAGGGCGGGCGTGATGCAGGCAAAGGTCATCTGGAAAATGACGAAGGCATATTCCGGAATATACACATTGTTGCTGAACGTCGCCGCATAGGTCGTCGTGCTGACACCTGCGAGAAACGCCTTGGAGAGGCCGCCGATGAACGGACCGCCGCTGGTGAAGGCAAGGCTATAGCCATAGGTTACCCAGACAAGCGCCGCGACCGAAACGATCATGAACACCTGCATCAACAGGCTTAGCATATTCTTCGTGCGGACAAGGCCGCCATAGAAGAGTGCAAGTGCAGGGATCGACATCAGCAGGACCAGCGCCGAGCTGATCAGCATCCATGTGGTGTCGCCCTTGTCGACCATCGTCGCCATCTGCTCGACCGTCGGGGCCTTGATGGGACCTTCGGCAACTGCGGCAGTCGCTGCCGCGGCACCATCAGCAACTGCTTCGGCCGCCTCCTGTGCAAAGGCGGGCAGAGCAGCGAACAATGTCGCCCCCGTCGCGCCTATGAATTTGAGTGTTTTGGACATTTTATGGTTCCCCTAGCTAAATATTATCGCGTCAGAGCGCGGTTTCGTTGGTGTCGCCGGTCCGGATGCGTAACGCACCGGCAAGCTCGAATTCGAAAATCTTGCCATCGCCAATTGCGCCGGTTTCGGCAGCATGCTGGATAGCTTCGATCACCGCAGGTGCCTGATCGCTTGCACAGGCAATCTCGATCTTCACCTTGGGCACCATGTTGGTTTCATATTCCGCGCCGCGGTAGATTTCGGTCTGACCCTTTTGACGGCCGAAGCCTTTGACCTCGGTCACTGTCATGCCCGACACACCAAGCGCGGTCAGCGCTTCGCGGACCGGGTCAAGCTTGTGCGGCTTTATCACTGCTATAATATATTTCATGCACACCCCCGTTGGTTGTGCAGTGCAATATGCAATCGCCGTGCCAGAATCGCGGAGTCCCGGAATCGGTTGGTTTTGCGTGTGGACTCGCCCGGAATCAAACCGGGAGTATGTTAACAATTGCTTAAATATTGAGCAGTAAAAAGTGACTGCCTAATTATTGGGCAGTTCTATCCTATGTGCAGTGCCGCCCAAACGGGCAGATGGTCTGATGCCTGTTTGGAGAGCAGCGAGACATGGCAATCCGCCGCAGACACCTGAATATCATGGCTCACCACGATCCGGTCCAGCCGCGCCACCGGACGGGATGTGTGAAAGCTTTTGGGTGTCTGAACGATCCTGTGATGGTGAAATGCCAGCTCGCTCAAGGCCCCGCTATCGGACCATTGATTGAAATCCCCCATCATAACGGTTGGCATCAGCCGGGGGCAGGCATCAATCGCCGCCAACAAGGCCCGCACCTGCTTGCGCCGCCAAAGCCCCGAAAGGTCGAGATGGACGCCAATGACGCGCAAGGAATGGCCCGCAACCGACAGCTCCGCCATCACCGCCCCGCGGGGTTCGAGGGTCGGCATTTCGATCGGCGCGACATTTCGCACTTCGATGCCTTTTCGCACCAATATCGCATTTCCGTGCCACCCAATAGCGGCCGGGCGGAAATGCAAGGGAACCGGCATCCAGGGCGTTTCCGCCTCCAGCATCGCCAGTGGCAGCGCACTCACCCGCGCGCCAAATCGGCGGTCAACCTCTTGCAGAGTGATAATGTCGGCATCAATTTCGTTAAGGACATTGATGATCCGCGCAGGATTGCGACGCTGATCAAGGCCAACAGCTTTACGGATATTGTACGTCGCCACCTTGACCTGATGGCTCATATGCTGCCGGCTTCCCTTAAAATCTCTATCGCTTCTTCACATTCGTCATCAAGCACCATCAGCCGGACGGGAATGGCGAAAGCTGCGCTATCTGCTATGTTCATTCCTGTGTCAAAAGTGACCGCCATCAAACCGTGAGATTCCAGCAGCGTTCGTGCAATCTCAGCCTCTATGGCATTGGGGTAGCGGGCAAGCTCGACAAGCGCCATCGGCTAATCCTGACCCTTAATTTGCCGGTCCAAAATAACGGTCGGTGGGTCGGGTCGGTAATCCGTCAATGCTCTTTATACGCCCTTTGGTTTTATTCAGCCATGCGTCGGCATCGGCCTGGGCATGATATTTGGTCAGCGTTTCCCGCTCGCGGTCGAGCGTCATAAAGGGTACGCCCCAGCCGCAGCTGCTTTGTACGCTTTCGACATCAATAACGAAAATCTGTCGTGTGCCAGGCAAAATCGTGAAATATGCGGCAAGTGCTTCCCATTCGTCATCCTGGGGCAACACAGGCCGACCACGACCGTAGATTCGCACAATCAGCGCCGGACGGTCGAAATCGCAGAACATGACGGTTATCCGCCCATCCGCCAGCAAATGGGCATGGGTCTCATTCCCGGACCCGCCCAAATCCAGATAGGCCACGCGCGTCGGTGAAAGCACGCGGAAGCAGTCATATCCCTTCGGGGACAGATTGATCCGGCCATCGGCCGCAGCGGTCGCCGTAAAGAAAATCGGTTGTTTGCCGATCATCTCGACATGTTTGTCTGTCAACGTTTCGGTAAAGTCTGCCATTCACCCGTTTTGACGCAATTACCGATGGAGCGCAACCTAGGCCGTGAACTCACAACCTAACAGGACGAACCGGGTATCGGAATACCCAAAGGTCCCTTGCAAGATTTGGGCTTACGCGCGGGCGCGCCTTCCTCTCCCCCGCCCGCTCCCATCGATCCCATTCCGGTCATGAAGCTGGTAAAGGCACGAAAACGAACCTTCGCCGTCCAGTCGATATTCCACACCGCCTTGGGATCGGCCGGTTTGGGCGGAAAGGCAAAATTCTCCTCCGGACCGAAGGCATTCATACTGCCGAACATCATGCCGCCCGCCGCCGCCTTGGCTTCGGCAGGGATTGAACAGGTTGTCTGTGTCGGCGGCAGGATGTTCTTTGCGGCAATCTGCCGCTGCACTTCGGCCGGGGATAGCCAGTCCATGCCGGTGCCCCCATCCTTGCTGTTGGCCGATGTCCACATGACCAGATCGCCGCCCTGCCCCGCACGTTCCATGCCGCCCATCGCCCAGGCGACATATCCGGTTGCGGTGGGAACGCTGTTCCATTTGAGCAGGATCGCCCCCAATTGTTCCGACGGATTGACCTTTAGCGAAGCCATATAGTCGTTCATCAGCGCGAATTTGATTTCAGGCGTGTAGGCGCTGGCCACCCGATGTTCGCCGCGCAAGGAGGAGCCGGACTTGGGTTGCTTGCCATTTTGCCCATTGGGCCACCAGGCGGCATTTGCATCGCGCGCCGCGGCTGCGACCTGCATACCCCGCATCTGGGCGGGCATATTTGCGGGCATCTGCGCCGTCGGCAATTTTGCAAAATCGATGATGAAGGGTTGCCCCTTGGGTGCCTTGGTATAGCAGCCCCAGAACATCAGTAGACGGCCCTTCGGCTTTTCCATGCCGCGCGGATCATAATCACGGTCGGTCTTGGACGGCTTGCCCGGCGCATCGCCGACCAGCGGCACCGACTTGCCCATCTTGGCAGCAGGCAGGAAGAAATGATCGGCCTTTTCCGGCTGCTGCGGCGAAGGCGTTGCGGAAGTCAATTTGAGGTCCAGCATATAATTATCGCCGCCACCGCCGAGCAGTCCGCCGAGACCGCCGCCCATCATGGCCCCCATGCCCATGCCGGACATAGTCGACACATCCATGCTATATTGCGCCTTGGGACCTGTTGTTTTCTGGGCGGAGCCGGGCACCGTCGCCAGAACAGCGGCAACCGCCGCCAATGAGGCATATCGTGATATTGAACGCATGTTTCCACTCCTGGGTTTCCGGACCTGTCAGCCCGGTCAAACATGCGACCCGATTCTCGTTACCTGCTAACTATATGCATGTCGGAAAACGAAGCAAGTCCTTACCCAGCGGTGCCTCCAACCGTCAGCGCGCTGACCAGGGTCGTCGGCTGCCCGACGCCGGCAGGGACGCTTTGACCCGCTTTGCCGCAAATGCCGACGCCTTCGTCGAGCGCCATGTCGTTGCCGATGCCGGTTACATTGTTGAGCGCGGTGAAGCCGTCGCCAATCAGGGTCGCGCCCTTGATGGGATCGCCCAGCTTTCCGTCCTTGACCAGATAAGCCTCGGTGCAGCTGAACACGAACTTGCCCGACACGATATCGACCTGACCGCCGCCAAAGCTCTTGGCGAAGATGCCGTTTTTGACGCGACTCAAAAGTTCGGCAGGATCATCGTTACCGCCCCGCATGAAGGTGTTGGTCATGCGCGGCATCGGCGCATGCGCGTAGCTTTCGCGGCGGCCATTGCCCGTCGGCTCCACACCCATCAGCCGCGCGTTCATGCGGTCCTGCATATAGGCGCGCAAGATGCCGTCTTCGATCAGGACATTTTCCTGCGTCGGCGTGCCTTCATCATCAATCGAGAGCGACCCGCGCCGGTTCAGCATCGTGCCATCGTCGACCACCGTCACGCCCGGCGCAGCGACGCGCTGGCCGATCTTGCCCGAGAACACCGAAGAGCCCTTGCGGTTGAAATCGCCTTCCAGACCATGGCCCACCGCCTCATGCAGCAAGACGCCGGGCCAGCCCGGTCCGAGCAGGACGGTCATCTCGCCCGCAGGGGCCGCGACCGACCGCAAATTGGTGAGCGCCTGTGCCAGCGCCTCATCAATGGCATGTTCCCATTCATGGTCTTCAAACAGCTTGTCGTACAGATAGCGACCACCAAAACCGTAATTGCCGCTCTCGCGCCGGTCGCCATCTTGCGCGACGATGGACACGTTCAGCCGCACAAGCGGGCGGACATCGGTGGCGATGAACCCGTCGGCGCGGACGATCTCCACGACGGTCCAGCTGCCCGACAGGCTGACGCTGACCTGTGCGACACGGGGATCGCGGGCGCGGGCGGCGGCATCGATTTTCTGGCAAAGCGCGACCTTCTGCGCGAAGGGCACCAGTTCCAGCGGATTGCCGTCGGTATAAAGGTGCCGGTTATTCTTGCGCGGCGGGGCGGCGGGCTGATCCTTGGCGGGGTCGAGCAGCTTCAATGTTTCGCCCGCACGCCGGATGGCGGCCTCGCTCATATCATTGGCGTGGCTGAACCCCGTCATCTCGCCAGACACACCGCGCAGGCCGAAACCCGAACCGGTGGAATAATCCGCCATCTTCAGACGGCCATCGTCAAAACCGAAACTCTCGGTGGCGCTATATTGCAGATAGAGCTCGCCATCATCGCAGGCCTTGAGCGCCTCGCGCGTCAAACGCTGGGCCGCATCAGGGTCGAGCAGGCCGGGTTGATACAGATAGGAACGGGGATCGGTATATGTCATACCCCCTATATGGAGAAGCAATGCAGGCGCGAAAAGGTCTAATATAAAACTCCAATATAAAACAATGCGGCGGACCGCGGGACGCGCATGCCCTTCCCTCTGCAATCAACCCTGCTAAAGCGACGGCGATGAAAAGCCGATTCCAGTTTTCGATTTCCGCCACCAGCGGCAAGGCCCGCACCGGGACCATCCAGATGATGCGCGGCGACATCCGCACGCCTGCCTTCATGCCCGTGGGCACCGCCGCGACGGTCAAGGCCATGCGCCCCGCCGAAGTCCGCGCGACGGGGGCCGACATCATTTTGGGCAACACCTATCATCTGATGCTGCGCCCGGGCGCTGAACGCGTCGCGCGGCTGGGTGGGCTGCATCAATTTTCCGGCTGGGACCGGCCGATCCTGACCGACAGCGGCGGCTATCAGGTGATGAGCCTGTCGGCATTGCGAAAGATCAGCGAAGAGGGCGTTTCCTTTTCGAGCCATCTCGACGGGTCGAAGCATATGCTGTCGCCCGAACGGTCGATGGAAATCCAGCGCCTTCTGGGCTCCGACATCGTCATGGCCTTTGACGAATGCCCCGCCAACGGGGTCAGCCGCGACGAGGCGATCAAGTCCATGGAATTGTCGATGCGCTGGGCCAAGCGGTCGCGCGATGCCTTTGATGCGGGCGGCGCCCATGCCGAACAGGCTGCCTTGTTCGGCATCCAGCAAGGCTCACTCGACGAAGAATTACGCAAGCGGTCTGCTGATGCGCTGATCGATATCGGCTTTGACGGCTATGCCGTGGGCGGCCTTGCCGTGGGCGAGGGGCAGGAGGCGATGTTCGGTTGCCTCGACTATGCCCCCGACCAACTGCCCGCCGACCGGCCGCGTTATTTGATGGGCGTGGGAAAGCCCGACGATCTGGTCGGCGCGGTCGAACGCGGGATCGACATGTTCGACTGCGTCCTGCCGACCCGCAGCGGACGCAATGGCCAGGCCTTTACCCATTCCGGCCCTATCAACATCCGCAACGCCAAATTTGCGGAGGATCAGGGCCCGATTGACGACCGCTGCACTTGCCCCGTCTGCGCCACATGGACCCGGGCCTATGTGCACCATCTGATCCGGTCGGGCGAGATATTGGGCGCGATGCTGATGACGCAGCATAATCTGCACTATTACCAGATGCTGATGGCCGATATGCGCGCCGCCATTGCCGAGGACCGTTTCGCGGCCTTTGCCTCCGGTTTCCGGCGAGACTATCTTAAGACATGAACGCCATCCGCAACGCCATAACCTGCGCGTCCACCAACAGCCCGTTCCTTGGCAGCCTGATGGAGCGCAATCCCGATCTGATGGCATTAGTCGAAGCAGGCGACCTCGACGCCGCGTTGCACAGCGCCTTGGCGCGCCAGTCGGATACGGTCGGTTCGGCCCTCCGGCGGCAGCGGCAGGGTGTGGCGCTGGTGACGGCGCTTGCCGACCTTGCCGGACTATGGAACCTGACCCGCGTCACCCGCATCCTTTCGGATTTCGCCGACCATGCGCTCGACCAGGCCATCGCCGCCGCCATCGAGGAACGCGTGCCCGGCGCCCCCAATCAGGGTTTTGCGGTCATCGCGCTGGGTAAGCATGGCGGGCGGGAGCTTAACTATTCGTCCGACATCGACCCGATTTTCCTCTTTGACCCGCAGACGCTTCCCCACCGCGAACGCGATGATGTGGCCGAGGCTGCGGTCCGCTACGGACGGCGCGTGATCGAATTGCTGTCGGCGCTGGATGCCGATGGCTATGTCTTTCGCGTCGACATGCGCCTGCGCCCCTCGCCCGAGGTCAGCCCCATCGTCCTGCCGGTCGAGGCCGCGATCAGCTATTATGAATCGAGCGCGCTGGCATGGGAGCAGGCCGCCTTTATCCGATCACGCGTCTGCGCGGGCGACCGGCCGCTCGGCGATTATTTCCTCAATGCTATTCAGCCTTTCATCTGGCGCAAGTCGCTCGATTTCGGGCAGCTCAAGAACATCACCGCGATGACCGCGCAGATCCGCGACCATTATGCCAAGGGGCAGAAAATCGGCCTCGGCTATGATCTGAAGCGCGGGCATGGCGGGATAAGGGAATGCGAATTTTTCGCCCAGGCGCATCAGTTGATCCATGGCGGCCGCGACGTCGCCCTCCGCAATCCCGATACGCGCGAAGCCTTGGCCGCGCTGGCGACTGCTGGCTGGATCAAGCCGGAGGAATCGGACATACTGGGCGCGGCCTATGAACAATTGCGGATCGCAGAACATCGCCTGCAAATGCACAGCGACCGGCAAACGCACAGCATCCCCGACAATCGCGACACCGCCGATGCGGTCGCGCGGCTGCACGGGCTGGCCGATGCCGACGCGCTGATCGAGATCATCCGGCCCATCTCGACATCGGTCGCCGCGATCTATGACCGGATGGTGGACGCCAGCGGCAGCGAGGGGCCGCGCATGGCCGAAGACGGCCTGCCGCTTGAAGAACAGCTCGCCGATCTGGGCTATGCCGACCCGGCTGCAGTGATGCAGCGCATGACCCGATGGCGCAGCGGCAACATCCGCGCCATCCGCAGCCCGTCGGCCCGCGACGCGTTCGAGGCCGTGCTTCCCGCCTTGCTGAAGGCAATTGCCGACGCACCTGATTCCGACCGCGCGATTGCCCGTTTCGACAATATGATCGAGGCGATGCCGAGCGCCATCAACGTGTTCCGTTTGTTGGAGGCACGGCCCGGTTTGATGCAACTGGTTGCGGATATTTTGAGCTACACCCCGACCCTCGCCGAAGATCTGGGACGCCAGAGCCGATATCTGGATGCCTTGATCGACGCCAGTGCGATGGATTTACCGGGCGATGTACCAGAATTGCTGACGGCGATGCAGCGCCGTATCGGCCAAGCGGACTACCAGTCGACGCTTGATATCGTCCGCGACTATGTGGGCGAAAAGCGCTTCGCGCTGGGCGTCCAGCTGATCGAAGGGCGCAACGACGCGCTCGATATCGCGCGCAGCTACGCCCATTTGGCGGAGGCGGCGTTGCAAACCCTGACCGCCGCCACCGTGGCCGAGTTTGAAAAGTCCCATGGCAAGGTGCCGGACAGCGAGCTTGTCATCCTCGCGCTCGGACGGCTGGGCGGCGAGGCGTTGACCCATGCGTCGGACCTTGATCTCATTCTGCTCTTCACCGGCGATCATCTTGCGGAATCCGACGGCGCGCGGCCGCTGGGCGCCACCCAATATTATAACCGGCTGGCGCAGCGCGTCATCGCATCGCTCAGCGTGCCGACCGCTTCGGGGGCGCTGTATGAAGTCGACACGCGCCTGCGGCCCTCGGGCGCCGACGGTTTGCTCTGTGCTTCGGTCAAAAGCTTCGGCCAATATCAGCGGGAAAATGCGTGGACATGGGAACATATGGCGCTGACCCGTGCCCGGCTGCTCTTCGGTTCGGATACCGCGTGCGGCGAAGTGCGGGGAATTATCGCCGATGTCCTGAACGCCAGACGCGATGTCGACAAGACCCGGGCTGAAATCGCCGATATGCGTAAGGACATGGCCGCCCATAAGCCGCCCAAAGGCGAGCTGGATGTTAAGCTGCTGCCCGGCGGGCTGGTTGATATGGAGTTCATCATTCATATGCTGCAACTCACCCGGCATGAAGGACTTGTTCCGCAACTGGGGTCCGCGATCGACATGTTGGCGCGCGCCGGACATTTGCCCGCCGATTTTGCACAGGCCTATGCGCTTTTGGGACGCTTGCTGGTGATGGTCCGGCTGGTGGCGCCCGACTGTGCCGTCCCGCCCGTAGCAGCGCAAAGCCTGATCGCCCAGGGTCTGGGCTATGCCGACTGGAATGCCCTGACCGCCGCGATTAGGGATTATCGCGGGGTTGTCACGGTGGAATGGGAGCGCCTATTTGGCCCACGCGATTTTTAAAGGATGCCGATAATGACCGATGTGAACGATACGCTTCCCGATGTAACGGTGCTCGACAGCGCCGGAACTGCCGTCAACCTTGCGGCGCTCAAGGGGCCGTTGGTGCTCTATTTCTATCCCAAGGCCGATACGCCGGGATGCACCAACGAAGCGAAAGACTTTACCGCGCTGGCCGCTGAATTCGCTGCACTTGGCTGCCCGGTTTATGGCATGTCGAAAGACAAGCCCGCAAAGCTCGCCAAATTTGCCGCCAAATATGACCTGAATGTCGCGCTGCTGTCGGACGAAGCCAGCGACGCCACCGAAAAGATGGGCGCTTGGGTCGAAAAGTCGATGTATGGCAAAAGCTATATGGGCATTGACCGGTCGACCTTTCTGGTGGGCAAGGACGGCAAGGTGAAGCAGGTCTGGCGCAAGGTGAAGGTGAAGGATCACGCCGCCGAAGTTTTCGCCGCGGCAAAGGCGCTTGGGTGAACGCACCGTTCGCCCATCCGGCTACACTCGGCCAAGCCTGCCAATCCGTCCTCCTGACCGCGGATCCTTATGCCAAGGTGATGGCGGCGCGGGCGGCGGCGCGGCACTGGCGATTGGGGCGATTGGCGCACAGTTTCGATGTGCCGATGCCCGATGCCCCTGCGCGTCCCGAACGTCCGCAGCTTTTGGCACCCGGCCGGATGCCCAAAAGGCGCAAGGGCGGGACCGAGGCCAACCGCATCGCCCTGTTGCACGCCCTGGCCCATATCGAATTTGTGGCTATTGATCTGGCCTTCGATCTGGTTGGCCGATTTGGCGGCCAATTTCCCGCGGCCTTTGCCGACGACTGGATGAAGGTCGGTGCGGATGAGGCCATGCACTTTGTCTTGCTCGACCGGCGGTTGCGGCAATTGGGCAGTTTCTATGGCGCGCATCCGGCGCATGATGGCCTTTGGGAATCGGCCTATGAGACACGCCATGATGCCCTCGCACGGTTGGCCGTTGTGCCGATGGTATTGGAAGCGCGCGGCCTCGATGTGACGCCTGCGACCATCGCGCGTTTGGAATCGGCGGGTGATTCGGTCTCCGCAAAAATCCTCAATCGCATCTATAATGACGAGATTTCCCACGTTTTTGCCGGAACAAAATGGTTTGAGACGGGTTGTTCCGAGCACAGAATCTTACCAAAAGATTACTGGAAAGTGCTGGTAAACCGTCACTTTCGTGGGTCCGTTAAGCCCCCGTTCAACGACTCAGCGCGTTTGAGCGCCGGTTTGTCCCGCGATTATTACGCATAGGTTGCAATGCTTCAAACTCTCCGTCACCACCTCTTCACATAAGGGGTGGGCAGAATAACTGCCTTTGTAAAACTTCGGGGCTGCGCGTCGGCGTGGGTCGCAACAAAAGGTACGTTAACGCTATGATACGCAGCGCTTTGGCTAATGGCCAATCACTGACTTTCAAACTTGTATCTGCGCTTGCCTTCATGGTCGCCGCTTTCACAATGTCGCCCGCCCATGCAAATTCCGCAGCGGCTTCGGACAGCTTCCGGATCAAAGCAGAAGATTTGAAAGCCAATCAGAGCGCATTGGGAACTTCCGATCCTGAATTCCGCGCCCTCAACAATAGCTGGGGCCGCATTGTCGGCGCTTCAACAAAAGTTGAAGTCGCTGTTCCGTCGATCAACCCTGTAGAAGTTATGAAATTTTCGAGCGGTTTTGGATATCGCAACGCACCGACGCGTGGCGCCAGCCGCAATCATAAGGGAATTGATATTCCTGGCCCGGTTGGCACACCTATTTACGCAACAGCAGATGGTGTTGTTGGCCGCGCGCAATGGCTGGGCGGTTATGGCAAATATGTTGAAATCAACCACGGAAACGCGGTGCAAACACGTTATGGGCATTTGTCCGCTATGAACGTTGCTCCCGGACAGTCTGTCCGCAAAGGCGATATTCTCGGTTATATGGGTTCCACAGGTCGCTCCACCGGCAGCCATCTGCACTATGAAGTGCGTATCGCAGGCGAAGCCATCAATCCCACCGCCTTTCTGTCGCCTTTGACCGCTGAATCAAATATCTTGCTTGCCAGTAAAACTGCTGATAACAATGCCATAGGCGGGCCAGCTGAAAACGAGTAAGCTTACCGGCTAAACGCATCACCTTTGGGAGAGGGTGTAATCTAGGGGGCTGGCAAAGGAAACTCTGCCGCCCCTTTTCTTTATCTGCTGCACAGCCTACATGGGGTGTATGTCTGAAACTCCCGCCATATCCATGACCGATAACGCCGCCCGCCGGGTTGCGGAAATCGCCGTCAAGCTGGGCAAACCGCCAATCTTGCGCTTGTCTGTAGAGGGCGGGGGCTGTTCGGGCTTCCAATATCGCTTTGGCCTGGCCGAAAGCGTCGAGGCCGACGACATCAGGGCCGACGGAACCGGCGCGTCGCTGGTGGTGGACCCCATCAGCCTCGATCTGGTGCGTGGATCGGCAATCGATTTTGTCGAATCGCTCGGCGGCAAATCCTTTCAGGTCACCAATCCGCAAGCCCAGGCCGGATGCGGATGTGGTTCCAGTTTTTCGGTTTAGCCGCATCGCCGTCGCTTTGCGGGGCCGTTTTTCTGTTCGCTAAATTTCGCATCTAATCAGATGTGCTCTGGCGCTTCGGACCAACTGCGCTAAAACGGGCTATGCGTATCGCGACTTACAACATCAATGGTGTCAAAGCCCGGCTGCCGCGTTTGCTGGAGTGGCTGGACGAAACCAAACCCGACATTGCCTGCCTGCAAGAGGTGAAGTCCCAGGACGACGGCTTTCCGGTCGGCGAATTTGAACGCGCGGGCTATGGCGCGATCTGGCACGGGCAGAAATCCTTTAACGGCGTTGCCATTCTCGCCCGCAATGCACAGCCTGTCGAGGCGCAGCGGACCTTGCCCGGCGATCCCGAAGACGAGCATGCCCGCTATCTGGAGGCTGATGTTTTTGGGGTGCGCGTCGCCAGCATCTATTTGCCCAACGGCAATCCGCAACCCGGACCGAAGTTCGACTATAAGCTGAAATGGATGCAGCGCCTGCGGGCGCGCGCAGCCGAACTGATGGCAGCAGAGATACCGGCGGTGCTGGCGGGCGACTATAATGTCATTCCGACGCCGAAGGATATCTGGTCGGCTTCAGCCATGCTCGACGATGCCCTGCGCCAGCCCGAGAGCATTGCGGCCTACCGGACCTTGCTGGCCGAGGGATGGACCGACGCGCTGGCCACACATTATCCGCAAGGCGGGGTGTGGACCTATTGGGATTTTCAGGCCGGCGCATGGCAGCGCGACCATGGCTTCCGCATCGACCATCTGTTGCTCAGCCCGTTGCTGGCCGATCGGCTGGTTGCCTGCGGCGTCGATAAAGACCATCGTGGCCGCGAAAAGGCGAGCGACCATGCGCCAACATGGATCGAACTGGCGGATTAGCTTCAGAAAACGCCATCGTTGACAATTATCGTTATTTCTGTAAATACAGAAATAACGATAAGGACGAGTCGCCATGGGCGTTGAGAAGTATCCCGAAGCACTTGAGTTCATCCTGCATTGGGGTGAAATGGGCACCCATTGGGGCGCCAACCGCTCCGTCGCGCAGGTGCACGCGCTGCTCTATCTCAGCGACCAGCCACTGGATGCCGAGGCGATTTGTGAGGCGCTCGATCTGGCCCGCTCCAACGTGTCTACCGCGCTCAAGGAACTGCAGGGTTATGGCATTGTCCGCCGGACCCATATTCCCGGCGATCGGCGCGACTATTTTACCGCGGAAACCGAGCTTTGGGACCTGTTCATGGCGATCACCGCCGAACGCAAAAGGCGGGAGATTGATCCGACCATCGCAAAACTCGGCGAACTGAAGGACCGCATGGCCGCGAACAAGGATCTTCCCGCCCATGTGCGTGAGCGGATCGGGCGGATGCACGAATTTATCGCGACCCTGACCGGATGGTATGAACAGGTACGCGGCCTTAAGAAATCGACGTTGGTTTCGCTCATGAAGCTGGGTGCAAAGGTCGCCCGCTTCGTCCCCGGATCAAAGGACTAATCAAAACAGGAGAAATCGCATGCCACCTGAACATTCGCATATCTGATCATTTCGATTTTTACAGAAATTAAAGAAAGTAATTTTCAAACGTGAAAGGACACAGTCATGACCTTGTTAGCTTATAGCCTCTACCTCATCCTTGCGATCGGCATGACGATCTGGGTCGCATGGACGCTTAGCACCAACGGGAAAATCTATCTGATCCGATGCTTCGGGCATGATGCGGAACTGGCGACCTCTGTGAACCATTTGCTGGTGGTCGGCTTCTACCTCGTCAATCTGGGCTTTATCGCTCTTGCCTTGAGCGGAGCGGGGACGGTCAAGGATGCGCCCGAACTGATGCGCTTTCTGGGCTGGTATGTCGGATTGGCAGTGCTCGTCCTGGGCGGTATGCATTTCTTCAACATGGGCGCGGTCACGCGGCATGGGAAGAAAGTCGCCGATTGGGTGCATCAGCAAGCCCCTGCCCCCGATCCAGCCCCTGAACCCGAGCGCATTGTCGCCAGAACACGGAGCGATAGCCTGCTCGACTAAGGGGCGAAACGAACAAATAGTTTGCCGCCGCCGCTGCGCCGATATGGACAGCGGCGGCGGTTATGCCTATCGGCTGGTCATGTCGATTCAGCCATCAGATTCCATCCTCATCATCGATTTCGGGTCGCAAGTAACCCAGCTCATAGCCCGCCGCGTGCGCGAGGCCGGGGTCTATAGCGAAATCGCCCCCTTCAACGCAGCGCAGGCGGCTTTTGAACGCATGCAGCCCAAGGGCATCATCCTGTCGGGCGGCCCTGCCTCCACCACCGAGGCCGGCTCCCCCCGCGCACCCCAATGCGTCTTTGACAGCGGCCTTCCCATTTTGGGCATTTGCTATGGCCAGCAGACCATGATGATGCAGCTGGGCGGCCATGTGACGGGCGGCGAAGGCGGCGAATTTGGCCGTGCCTTTATCGAGGTTGAAAAGCCCTGCACCCTGTTCGACGGCGTCTGGGGCGAGGGCGAAAAGCATCAGGTGTGGATGAGCCATGGCGACAAGGTCACAAGCCTTGCCCCCGGCTTCGAAGTCGTCGCCACCAGCGATGGCGCACCCTATGCCTTTATCGCGGACGAGGCGCGGCGCTATTACGGCATCCAGTTCCACCCCGAGGTGGTGCACACCCCCGATGGCGCAAAACTGATTTCCAACTTCGTGCATAAGGTCTGCGGCCTTGCCGGCGACTGGACCATGGCCGAATTCCGCGCCACCAAAATTGCCGAGATCCGCGCCCAAATTGGCTCCGGCCGCGTCATTTGCGGCCTTTCAGGCGGCGTCGATTCCTCGGTCGCCGCGATCCTGATCCACGAAGCGATCGGCGCGCAATTGACCTGTGTCTTTGTCGACCATGGCTTGCTGCGGATGAACGAACGCGAGCAGGTCGAAACGCTGTTCCGCGACCATTATAATATCCCGCTGGTCGTGGTCGATGCCGAGGCGCGCTTCATGGCGGGCCTGTCGGGCGTCACTGACCCTGAAAAGAAGCGTAAGTTCATCGGCGCAGAATTCATCAATGTCTTTGAAGAAGAAGCGAAGAAAATCGGCGGCGCGGATTTCCTCGCCCAAGGCACGCTCTACCCCGATGTGATCGAAAGCGTGTCGTTCACCGGCGGGCCATCGGTCACGATCAAGAGCCACCACAATGTGGGCGGCCTGCCCGCGCGCATGAACATGCAGCTGGTCGAACCATTGCGCGAATTGTTCAAGGATGAAGTCCGCGCATTGGGCCGCGAATTGGGACTCAACGACCAGTTTGTCGGCCGCCACCCGTTCCCCGGACCCGGCCTTGCGATCCGTATCCCGGGCGAAGTGACCAAGGAACGGTGCGATATCCTGCGTAAGGCCGACGCGGTCTATCTGGAGGAAATCCGTAACGCCGGTCTGTACGATGCCATCTGGCAGGCCTTTGCCGTATTGCTGCCCGTCCGCACCGTCGGCGTGATGGGCGACGGGCGGACCTATGACAATGTCTGCGCCTTGCGCGCCGTCACCAGCACCGACGGCATGACCGCCGACATCTACCCGTTCGACAGCGCCTTTTTGAGCCGGGTGTCCACGCGCATCATTAACGAGGTCAAGGGCATCAACCGCGTCGTCTATGACTATACATCAAAGCCCCCGGGCACGATCGAATGGGAATGATTTTCACCCCTCTGAGATATCCGAGAGTGCGAAAAACTACGACGTAACACTCTGATCTATAATATCTTTTATTCAGTGACATTCAGCAACAATCGCTTGATGGCGTACAAAGTTCGCGGACTTGCTGACGGTATCGCCTGCTCTTGCTACTTCCAAAATCGCTCGTTACCGTCAGGGGTACAATAGCACCTGACGGTAAATTTTTTACGCTAACATTCGGAAACTTATGTGTTTTTTCGAACTGGAGAGGTGCGTTCTGGGATGACGGTCAAAATTAAAGGAGTATAAGGATATGCTTACCGACGCGGCCCTTAAGAATCTGAAACCAAAAGACAAAGTCTACAAGGTGACCGACCGCGACGGGATGTATGTTAGGGTTGGGACAAACGGTACAATCTCATTCCGCTACGACTACCGGATACACGGTAGGCGCGAGACAGTGACCTTCGGCAAATACTGCGCTTCCGGACTCTCGCTGGCCCGCGCTCGTGAAAAGTGCATCGATGCCAAGCGCATGATCCAGGAAGGCCTGTCGCCTGCGATCGAGAAGCAGCGCGACAAGCGCCGGATCAAGGAAGCAAAGAGCTTCGGCGAGTTTGGCGAGAAGTGGCTGACGGCGGGGCCGATGGCAGACAGTACGCGCGCCATGCGCCGCTCGATCTTCGAGCGCGAATTGGTGCCGTATTGGCGTAACCGGCTGCTGACCGAGATCACACCGGGCGATCTGCGCGCGCATTGTCTTGCGATCGTCGATCGCGGCGCGCCTGCGACCGCGATCCATGTCCGGGACATCGTGAAACAGATTTTTGGGTTCGCAATCTTGTACGGCGAAAAGGTCACCAACCCGGCTGACGAGGTTGGCCCATCATCAATCGCAACTTTTGTCCCCAAGGACCGCTCTTTGTCACCGAGCGAGATCAGAGTGTTGTTTCGGTGCATCGAGAAGGTTGCGACGCTGCCGACCATCCGTCTCGGCATGAAATTTTTTCTGCTTTCGATGGTGCGCAAAAGCGAATTGCAGGATGCGGTCTGGGATGAGGTCGATTTCGAGAACGCGGTATGGTCGATCCCCAAGGAACGCATGAAGCGTTCAAAGGCGCACAATGTCTATCTGTCACAGCAGATGCTCGACATCCTCATTGCGCTCAAGACCTGCGCTGGAAATTCGAGATACCTACTTCCTTCGCGCTACGATGCCGACGCGCCGATGTCGCGCGCGACTTTCAACCGAGTTACCTATTCAGTTGTCGAGCAAGCGCGCAAGGACGGTCTTCCTCTCGAACCGTTCACTGTTCACGATCTCCGTCGCACCGGGTCGACGCTCCTCAACGAACTTGGATTCAACAGTGACTGGATTGAAAAATGCTTGGCGCATGAAGATGGCCGGTCATCACGCGGCGTCTATAACAAGGCCGAATACGAGCTGCAGCGCCGCCACATGATGCAAGAATGGTCCAATACAGTGGATGCCTGGATCGCTGGACAGAAATATGCGCCGGTCATTCTGCCACCTTCGGCCCCTATGTTGGCAATGGATCCGAGCCTCTGACGGGGCGAGAACGACGATGACGCACATCGACCTGCTGTCCGCGCTCGATCGGACAAGTCCGTCGCGACGCCAGCCATTCTTCGACTTCGGCAAGATCCCAAACGACGCACCGGGGTGACAAAGCAAAGCGACATGGAAATTCACCACGCTGTTCCATGCCGAAGATCGTGCTGTCTGCGAGCGGCACCATTTCTTTGAGCTGTCGCCGTCTAATTGTCCGCGTAAAGGAAGGCTGTGTCATGAACGTGTCCGGCATTTCTCCAGTAATGACTCGCAGAGTGCGCATGACTCTAACGGTTTTAAACACGTTTTTTGCTGGAACGGGCGTTAGCGTAACATTGGGCATGATCTGCAGCGATGGAGTGCATAACGTGTGGTATTTTCGCTGGAGGCCTATCTAGGGATACCTCTAGTGTAGAATCACCGATTTATATCAGTATATTAGCTACGCTACAGTTTTCCTTCTCTGGCGGCAGTTTCTGCTTCGGTGATTATCCGAGATAAGGATCGTCAACATATTTTATGTCAAGCAATTGGAATCGACCTCTAACCTTATTTTACAATTCACTCGTTTACTAAAAGTCCCTTGGCTAGCTTTCGATATGCAGCTCGCGCTAGACGACTTGCGTCTTGTGGATTGTGGGCTGCCATGATCTGCAGGACCCCTTGAGAGAATGCTCCAAAAAGTAAGTGTGCCATCATTGGTACGAGCGATCGATCGATAAGGCCTTCGTCGGCGACATGATGAAGCGCATGTTCGCCTAACTCAACCCTGAGTCGCTCTTGGATCATATTCCACTCGTTTATTCCAAGAACTGAAGGACCGTCGATCAAGAGCAAACGGCGAACACGCGGATCTTCGTACGCATCAAACAATCTATCACCACCGGTGACAATTTCATCGACAGTATGTTCGTCCGTTTCCGTCGTCGTGTCTTCAACATGCTCAATAATTTTGTCTAGAGTTGCAACGCAAGCGGCACGGAACAGTTCACGTTTGTCCTTGAAAGAATGATAGACCGCTCCTTTAGTACAACCAGCTTCCGATGCGACATCGTCGACCGAGGCGCCCGAATAGCCGCGTTCTGCGAACAACTTTTGAGCGGCGTAAACGATTTTTATTGAATTACTGGTTGACTCCATACTTTCAGTATGGATACATACCGAGAGTATGGCAAGGCACTATTCAATTAAATTGCGCGCTGCAATTCTCACTGCATTGACTCTTGCGCTGGCAGCAGCGTGTTTCGGATTTTGGCTTGGTGGATGGTCCGAAAACGGCGCAGTTCTGGCATCGCGCTACACTGCGCGCGTATCCTTTTATTGGTTCATCGCTGCTTGGTCAGCGTCCTCAATTGCTTCAATTTGGCCGGGAGGCTGGCGATTACAGTTGCTAAAACGCAGGCGCGCGATTGGCTTAGGTTTTGCCACAGCGTTTGGCGTTCACTTCGCGACCTTTTTCACAGCTATCTATGTATTTGATCACAGCAGTGAAATTACCAAGATCATTGGCGGCGGCATAGGTTATCTTTTTGCGGCGGCTATGGCAGCAACTTCCAACGACTGGTCTATAAAAACGTTAGGGCCGCGCCGCTGGAAACTCTTACATGCATTGGGTGGCTGGATTTTATTCGCGATTTTCAGTTTATCCTACTTCAATTCGTTGGAGCCGAAACCGTTTAGCGCCATTCCCGCCTTGCTGGTGGTAGTGGTGGTTATTTATCTGAGATTGGTAGTAACGACAAAACGCTTTCGACAACATCGATCGCGGCATGTAACATTATTGACCCAATAAACCGATTAAAACAGGCTGTGTTTTTACAATGTGAAAGATATCCAGCGACCATTACAAACCCGACAATTTGCTCGTTGGTGTCGGATAACAATCGATGTGGTAGCGCGTTGATCGCTTCGATCTATTGCGTCCTGTCGGCGGCAAGTCACTTTAAATGCATTTGAAACCTGCCCTAACCGACCGTGGAGGAAGAATTATGACCTTGAGAACTTTATTTGCAGGCGCGCTATTATTTCTCGCATCTGGTAGTCCTGCTTTGCATGCCGAAGCGGAGATAGATAACTCGCCCGACGAAGCAGAACTTCTAAAATTGGTAGATCAGTGGTGGCCTAGTTTTTCGCGTCGGCTCCAATTACAGGATAGGCTGACTGAAACGCCGAGCCGGCTTGCTGGCTTGCCGCAAGCAATTTGCCGGAAGGTAATCCCACGCACTTTCGAATGTGTCTCGCTTATTGAATACGAGTATTCAAACGGCAAGCATGCAAATGCGCTTCTGAGGCATAGCGTTTCGAGAGATGCGGAAGGGACACTGCTCGATGCAATAGTAGTCGTAGAGACACCTGCACCCAAGCAATAGGCTTCAGAACGCTGCAACTGCCATTCAACAGTTCGGTTCGGGCAAGCGCCAGTGAGGGGAAAAAGGCCCGTCGGTCAGGCGCTTGTCGCGGAACTTGCCATGCGGGCGTTCTGGGCAGTGCCCTGCCTTTCCATGCGTTACCTTTTCGTACAGCGTTGATTAGTCCTTGTATGTAACCGTTCATCGGCGCGCCTGAAACCAGCGCCCACCTGCTCTCGCTCCGGCTTCTTACGCGCAAGCCTTATCCAAATTAGATCCGCAGCAGATTCTTTTTGTTTGGCTTGGCCCCTCCGTGCGCCAGAAAATACTCCCGACGGCACTAACAAATTGTCCTCAGTGCATTATTGCGACACAGATCCAAGGCAAGGCTTCACAGAAGCCCGCCTAAAACTTACGCCGTAAAAATTTGCGATAAATTTCAAAATTAATCGCTGCGGATTAACACCAATGTCGGCGCGCCTATTTCGCGTAACGTGACACTTAGACGCAAACATTTAGCCACGGCCCAGTGCTTTTTTGGGGAGGATAGCTAACGTGCACGAATAGTTTCTTTACCAAAATACGGTTGAAGCTTTTTGGGGATTCGAACTGATCTATCAAGCTGCTGGTTATTTTCTAACAGCGCAATCATAGCACGTCCAATAGCTAGGCCAGTGCCATTGAGTGTATAAACGAAAGCATTTTTGTTTGTATCCTTCATTTTGTATTTAATATTTAGGCGACGGGCCTGATAATCAGTGCAATTACTCGTACTAGTTACTTCGCCAAACTCTCCGCCATCCCCTCGTTTAGGCATCCATGCTTCAAGGTCGTATTTTCGGTAAGCGGGCGCCCCAAGGTCACCGGAAGCAATATCTATGATTCGGAAAGGAAGCTCTAGATCCTCAAATATCTTTTTCTCGATCGCAAGAAGTTCGTTATGAAGCCTCTCGCCATCTTCTGGTTTGCATATTGCTACCATCTCGACTTTCTGGAACTGATGAACTCGGTACAGCCCTCTTGTTGCTCTACCGGCGGCTCGTTCTGTACGAAAGCAGTGGCTCAATCCGGCAACCCTAACCGGGAGATCTTCTTCATTGATAGTAGTGTCGGCATACATCCCGCACAGAACGATTTCCGACGTCGCGATAAGGTTCAGTCCGTCGTGGCCGAGAGTAAAAGTGTTCGACTCGTCCCCTCTTGGAAAATATCCTGTGCCTTCCATAGTTTTATCGTTTGCCACATCGGGTGTTATAAGAAGCTCGTAACCGGCTTCCATTACTCTATCCAAAGCAAAGCGCATCAGCGCAATTTCTAAAAGAGCAAGATCACCTTTGATAAAGTAAAAGCCAGGCTTGGCTACCTTTGTACCGGAATCCATGTCGAGCATCCCTAATTCCTCGCCGAGATCCTTATGGTCTAAAATTGCATAATCAAAGTTCGGCTTTGGATATTTTGACCTATATATTTCTTGGCTATTGGCTTCCTCACCGATTGGCGAGTCTGGATGTGTTAAGTTGGGAATTTGCTTTAAAAGAATGTCCGATTTTTCAGCAACCTCCACCAGGTCAGCTTTAATAAGGCGCGCTTCTCGTTTTAATTCTTTCGCACGCTCGTGGTCTACTTCCGCCTCAACGCTTCGCTGTTTAGCCAACCTATTCATCTCTTGCTGAATTTGCTGCAACCTGCGCTCGAGGTTCAATCTGGCTTTTTCAGTTCGAACAAAGCTATCAACGTCTACTAAAGCCCTGCGCTTGGCGCAGTTATCTCTGACCATTTCTAAATTTTGAATTATAAATTTTCTATCCAGCATATTTTGCCTTCTTGTGTAAAATTGTTGCTACACACCCCCTGAACCCATGATCAAAAAACGATAATATGTCCATTCTGCGTAAATGAGTGAATATCAATCGAGTAAAGCCAACGATAAACAATTTCTGTCTCGACAACGGTGTTCACCAATGTCGATGATATCTTTGGTCGTTCGTGTTCGTTCTCTATTCACGATGTACTGCTGCCGACTCACGATGGCTCACTGTATCAAAATTGATACCATAATTTAGATGCGAAACACCCAGAATGGTCAGCCAAAGATCGAAATTTAGATCCAATCATAATTATTCAAAGATCTTCGCGTGCTCGCACGTATGTGAACTTGGACTTGTATGCGATTATGGGTCGTTCGAAATATTTAAATGATAAGTGAGCGAAAAGAACGCATAAAACCAGCACCAATCCCGTTGCAGTAGCATTCACCACGCCATGCTTTGAACTGAGTTCCAGGAAAGGCATCGCTTTATCGAAGATCAAAACAAATAGAAGCGAATGCACAAGATATAACCCAAAAGATATGCGCCCGAGGTGGCGCATCCATTCGGGTATAATGGTGCCGGGGATTCCAAGACTGCTGATGAAGAGCATCACGGTGCCGCACAGTACGAGAAACCAACCAATGAAGGCGCCGGAGAAACTGGGCTGCGGGTCCCAACTACGAACTTCAAAAACTGAAACCGCAAGCAACCAACTTGCAAAACCCGAAAATACAAAGCAGATTCGGACAACCATAGAAAATTTTGGCAACCGTCCTCGCAAGAGAGCAGCCAGAATTACGCCCGCGGCAAAGAATTGGAATTGGAAAAAGCTATTGGTCCATTCTCCCTGGTCACCGGGAGGCCGGTCCCAAGCGTATATTCCGATGGTTAGATAAGACCCAACCAGCATTATGGCGGCCATTACCATCAGCATTCGACGTCCACCCATCGCTATTACGACTGGCGCGATCAGATAGAATTGTTCTTCAACAGAAATACTCCAGAGAGGGTCAATGGGCGCGGCAATCCACCCATTTATCGTTACATACCAGTTCCCGGCGAACAGGCTGAAAGCGATCCAAGCCAAAACATCTTGCGTTCCAACACCCGGCACGAAGACATCAAGTATGACAAGAAAAAGCAATGTTGCGAAATAAAGCGGCCAGATACGCAGGATACGTCGCACATAGAAAGCTCTAACGTCGACCGTCCCCCTGATATCGCGTTCACGCAAAAGGAGTTCCGTGATAAGGAAGGCACTCAAGAGGAAAAAGATAGGGAGCCCGAACGCCCCCATTGTTCCGAGGCGCCAAGCCCACATATCGTTCGTGGGATCTGCACCGGTATGCGCCATCCGATGCCAAAAAAAAGTTAGTAGAAACGCAAAAAACCGCAGAGCATCAAGCTCAGGCCGATAATATCGACCATCGCGCTCACTTTCTGCCTGGTGGTCAATTTTATTGAGTAAAATCATAGCAACACTCCCAATGGAATTGTTGCTAACATAATGAATTTGCTTTGATTAGAGCTGTATACGTATTCATTAATCGCGTTTTCGCCTCGTTCTAATACTCATACCAGCTTGCCCCCGAGATCATAAGGAGCAGCTGGTGCGATGAATGGCAAAACTATCTCTAACAGTAGCTGTCATGTCGCGATCTGTTTTAGTGATAAATGTTTCAAAAGCAGAAGAAACTGCCATCAAAAAACCGCTGCCGAGTGGCGTAAGGTCACGATATACTTTCTGATGACCGATCGCTTTGCTAACGGTGATCGTGCAAACGATCCACATAGTCTTCGGTCCATCAAACCAGGTAAACTGAGGGGGTTCATTAGTTGAGACATCCGCGGAACATATTAATCACACTGTGCCCGTTACAGACTTGGCCGTAGGCGCCGGTCGACATATGGAACTATCTCGTGTCCCATAGCTGTTTGGAAGAATAATGGATGGTGGCTGTAAGTCCGATCGGATTGTAGCCGCAATCGGAATTTCCAGTGCATTTGTCACGCTGCCATTGACAAGTAAGGACATCATTAAAAAGCGACGGGCTGATGTTACTTTAAGATGCGACGAAATATGCCAACTGCAAACTAGATTCTGTTAAGATGCATTTTCATCCGAGTGTAAATGAACGAAAAGTCAGTATCGAGCATCTTTCGAAAATCCACGGTCTGTTCATTTGTGAAGCCTTGTATGAATTTCAGGTCGTGCAGACGCTACTAACAGAGACTTGTGATGGATTAAATCGACCGCCTCTGTAAAACGACAATAAATTGACTTCATAGTTGATATTACCGTTCGCGGCCGGCTTCATCGAGAGTCTGCGCAATTGGACTAAGAAGGTAATCGATAATCCTTCTTTCGCCTGTCTTGATTTCAGCCTGTGCAGCTAAACCGGGGCCTATAATGCGGTCGCGACCGCGGACTCGGATAGACCGCTTATTGAGGCGAATGCGGGTTGCATAAACCAATCCCGGAGGTTGAGGGCGGCCATTACTATCTCTTGCGGTTGCCTGCCCTTGCTGGCTCAAGTCGATTGCATCGCGGCTGATGCTTTCCACGATGCCGGGAATGATCCCATAGTCGGTGAAGTTAAATGCCTCCAACTTGATGCGCACGGGCTGACCCTCGCGCACAAACCCGATGTCCTTGTTCAGGATGTTTGCCTCTACTACCACCACTGCATCATCAGGGACGATAATCATAATGGCCTGCGCAGGCTGTACGACACCGCCAACTGTAGAAACTGCCAGTTGCTGCACCGTACCGGACACTGGAGCACGCAATAACTGAAACTCCTTGCGCCGATCGGACTTTGTGACCTCCTCTTTGGAAAGACCCAATTTTTCTTGGGCTTCGGCAAGCTCGGTGACCGCTGCCCTTCCAAAGCTACCTTCCAACCTTACCAACTGAGCATCGATGTTCGCCATCGCTGCGCGCGCTTTAGACGCATTGGCCTCCTGAACTGCAATATTCTGCAGATGTTCGATCTTCAATTGCTCATATTCAAGCAACCGAATTTTGGAGAAATAGCCTTTTTCTGCGAGCTCCTGCCGTACAATCAATTGTTGATCAACCAGAGGGAGAGTTTGCCTCAGCTTGGCTACTTCTGCTTGCGCCCCGGTCAACTCAGCAGCCCTTTCAGCGCGCTGCTGAACAAGACTTGCGCGCTCTCCTTCATATTCAGCAATGGTCATTCGGACATAGTTGTTCTGGGTGCTTGCGATTTGCGACGGCGTTCCGGAAGGCGCATTGAAAATTCCACCTCGTCCTTGAACGTGGCTTAAAAGAGCCGTATTACGCGCCGCAATAACTTCGGCGGAGCGCAAGCCTTGACTGGCTTGAGCTGCATCAGCTCCAGTCAATGTAGGGTCAAGTTCCACTAATAATTGACCCGCCTCTACGTGCTGTCCATTGGCGACATGAATTTTGCGGACATAACCGATTTCGATCGGTTGAATAACCTTGACGTTGCCGGATGGGATTATTCTTCCACTCGCAGTAGCAACTACGTCAATAGTACCAACAAAAGACCAGACAAGGGCAATACTGAAGAGCACGCAAACGGAGAGCAGGAGCCATCGCAATCCAGGGCTGGGTGGTTTTTCCATGATTTCCAGCGCAGCCGGCAAAAATTCATGGTCGCTTCGCGGTCTGATCTTGGCCTGCGCCTCGTTTTGCTGCTTCCAACTCTCTTTTAGAACAACCCAGTGTCTGGCGAGTGTTTGAAATTGCCGACCAATCATTGGACGATACCCATTTGTTTGTTATACAACATCGCATAACGGCCGTTGGCGACGAGAAGCTCGTCATGCGTACCTATTTCGGTAACTTCTCCGCTTTCCACTGTAATAATCCGATTACATTGCCTCACTGCCGAAAGGCGGTGCGCAATAATTATGACAGTGCGACCTTGCGCGATGCTCGCCAGATTATTCTGAATGATCTCTTCGCTTTCGGCATCGAGCGCCGAGGTTGCTTCGTCCAGAATAAGAATGCGAGGATCATTGATCAATGCGCGGGCGATCGCCATTCGCTGACGCTGCCCGCCCGATAAATTACCTCCGCGCTCGTCAATGACCGTGTCATAGCCGTGCGTAAGGCCTAATATAAATTCATGCGCTCCAGCCAGTTGCGCTGCGGCTATCACTGCTTCCATCGGCCTAGTCGGGTCACCGAGCGCAATATTTTCGCGCACCGACCGATTGAACAATATGTTTTCCTGCAACACTACACCGATTTGGCGGCGCAACCAAGGCGGATCAACAAGTGCCAAGTCAACTCCATCCACAAGGACGCGCCCTTGCTCTGGGACATAAAGGCGCTGGATAAGCTTTGTAAGCGTTGATTTGCCCGAGCCTGAAGGCCCGACGACCCCCAACATTTCGCCAGCGTTGATATCAAGGCTTACACCACGCAAAGCTTGCGGCGCATCAGGCCGATATCGAAACCGGACTTTATCAAGCCTTATCGAACCGGTAATGGGCGGGAGGCTGGCTCGGTTCGGATTATACTCCGGCTCGGTGGGCGTATTGAGAACATCGCCCAGGCGCTCTACTGAGATGCGAACCTGTTGAAAGTCCTGCCATAATTGCGAGAGCCTCAGAATTGGTGAAGAAACCCGCCCGGACAACATGTTAAATGCTACCAATGAGCCAACCGACAGATCACCCCCGATTACCAGCTTAGCTCCAAAATACAGGATCGCGACGGTCGTTAATTTTGATACCATCTGAATTAGGTGGCTGCCCCAATTGGCCAGTTTGGCAACATCGAACCCGATATTTGTATAACTCGAAAACAACTTCTCCCATCTCTCTCTCATCTGCGGCTCTACTGCCATTGCCTTCAAAGTGCCGATACCGGTCACACTCTCAACAAGAAAAGATTGGTTTTCTGCACCGCGTCGGAATTTTTCTTCCAACATTGCGTGAAGCGATGGAGAAATAAATAGCGAGATACCAATATAAAACGGGATGGACAACAACACGACTAGAGTTAGGAGTGGCGAATAAAGGAACATAACGGCAAAAAAGACAATTGTGAAAAATAGGTCGATCACCACAGTTACCGCATTTGAGGTTAAAAACTCCCGGATACTCTCCAATTCCCGCACGCGTGCTATGCTATCCCCCACGCGGCGTGCTTCGAAATAACTAATAGGCAGATTAAGTAGGTGACGAAACATCTTCGATGAAAGCTCACTGTCTACCCTGTTGGTGGTATGAGCAAACAACCAGTTTCTAAGACCCGACATGATCGTTTCAAAAATCAGTATGACCAGCAGTCCAAAGGCAAGAACGTCAAGAGTGGTCATCGATTGGTGGACAAGCACCTTGTCGATGACCAACTGGAAAAAGATTGGCGATACCAACCCCATCAATTGTAGAAAAAAGGAACCGATTAACACATCACGCAGTGGGTTCCGGTATTTGACCAGTGCCGGAATGAACCAACTTATATCGAACGGCCGTTTAGTACCTGCGATGGCGGCGCGACTGGTCATAAGCAGAAGACGACCGGTGAAATTTTGCGCAGCTTCCTCGCCCGACCATATATCAGGATGTTCTGCGTCTCCACGCTGTATCAGATAACGTGGATTGAGATTCTCATCCTCTATCTTAAGCAGGATAACTGCTTCGCTTCCTGAGATTTCCGCCAAGGCAGGCAAAGGTGCCTTTCGAAAATCGTCTATCGGAGTATTTTTGATTCTGGCAATCAGATCAAGGCGCTTGGCAATCCGGCTAAGATCTTCAAAACTATAGGGCGCATCACCTTTACCTCGATCATGCTCAATCTGCTGAGGATCCGCTGGCGTACCCAGAAATTTTGCAAGCAGAACGAAGCAGGCCAGCGAGCGGGACGGCAACGGTTCCGCAGCAGAGCTAGGTGTCTGGGGCAACATTATTCAATGTTCCGGAAGAGTTTATGACGAATATGCTGGGGAATTCAGGTAACAGATCGAGAATCATAAAAGCGCGTCGAATACTTTGTACTCGACTGGCACCGGCTCATCTGACGTATTTTTGTAGAGTGTGAATAATATGCAACCCCCATCTGAATGCATGCGTTGATGGATTGACGCTGCAGGAACACAGATATAGTCACCGGTTGAAAAAGTACGCCCGCCTATATTCAGGTCACCTGCGATAACGATGATATGCTCGTCTTCATCATGCGGCTGACCATGCTCTTCCTCATAGCCACCAGGAACACATCGAATAAGAATGGCCTTATCCGACCATAAAGGCTTTACATCAATGCCAGTGCCATGCGCTTCCCATGCGCCTTCCGAAAAGTCTTCGACACATTTATCGCCAAGCGCGGTCAATTCGCGCGTCAAAGCCGTGTCTATGCGATCCCACAACGTTCCTGCATTACAGGCAGGCTTAGTCGCAACCAGGCCTTCTCCCAATAGCTGTTCCAGTCGTATTATTTCGCGATCTAGTTCCAGGTTGTACAGGCGCTCAAGCGATACGGCGTGACGCTCCCTAGGCGACAATATTCCCATGACATATTGGGTAGCCATTTCGTTAATATTCATTACATCGCCCTATACACATGTAATCGTTACTTCGGGAATTTGGTTTTGGATGCGTCTCGATCGAATTTTCTTACTGTTCATCGACGGTCCTTAAAATGCCTACATCGAGAATTTGACCTCGCAATTGGTTGGTTCCCCGCGTGACCCAGCTTTTGACGGTGCCAAGCGGGACGCCCAAATATAACGCAAGCTCAGCATGGCTCAGACCATAAGTGTACATTAATATAATAGCATTGCCTTGTTCGGCGGGCAAACGCTTCAGGCATTGCGCAAGCTTCTGGTCTGGCGGGTCCTGGGGCGGTGTAGAAAACTCAAGATTGTCAAGCGCTGTCTCGTCAAAATGTGTGATTGGCGTTTTCCCGAAGTCAAATGCTGCGTTTCGTGCAATTGTTCCCATCCATGCCATTGGAGTACCGCGTACAGGCTCATAGCGGCCAGCATATCGCCAAATCCGCAACAACGCTTCTTGGAGCGCATCTTCCGCCTCGACATCGTTCCGCAATATATTTGAAACAATCCGCAGCAATTGCCCCCCAATTAGGTCGTATAATTTTTTATACGCCCGCCTGTCACCGCTTGCGATTTCTTTCAGGAGTCCGGTGAGAATTAGATCATTGCGAACAGCATGCACCTTGTAATGCGTCGCAATCGAAGATTCATCAATCCTGCCGTTGGGAGCCTTCATCGACATGTCACACCGAACGTACCAAACGGCCTTTCAGTGTTGCCCCCTGCATGGGGGCTCAAATGGCTTGAGAAAAGCTCGGCTCCTGACCGCCTCCCGTATATGAAGCATGTTTTTAACTCTTGCGGCCCACCGTTTTTTTTATCCAGCATTGATAGCTCCAGTAGAGTACGTTAATGCGCGAGGATGGATTTGATAGCTTCACTCCAGCGCGATGCAGAGATTCAAAAATCTGAACAGGAGCGTTCCAATTTCTGAACGTGATGCCATGCTCGACAGGCTCGACCTGATGCGCTGGGATGACTTGAACACATTCAGGACTGTTGCGTCATGCAAAAGCCTCAGGCAGGCCGCGATCATGTTGTCGGTTTCTGTCAACACGGTCCGCAGCCGTGTCGAGCGACTGGAAACCAATCTGGGAACGACCCTCTTGAGCCGTTCGCATGACGGAATCAATTTGTCTGAAGACGGTCAGACCGTCCTAAATATTACAATGGAAATGCAGTCTTCCAGCTCGCAATTGCGCAGCGGCGTGAGCAATGATTTGCTTGTACGGCCGGGTGAATTACGCATTTGCTGTTGTGAAAGCCTGGCCACTTTCTGGCTATCGCCTCAGATCGCAGAGCTGAATAACAAGTTACCTGATCATGTGATCATGTTGCATAACGAATATAATCAAAATGTTATACACTCTCGTGATTTTGACATTTGCATCGGTTATCAGATGCCTAAAAATCCCGACGCAATTGTAAAAAAAATTGCTACCGTTCACCAAATTTTATTCGCCAGTCAAGAATACATTGATCAGTATGGCATTCCAAATTCTTTAGATGACGCCGAAAATCATAAAATAGTGCTATTTGAAGCGCCCGGATTGAATTATGAAGCTTCAAAGTTGTACATTGGCGAGGATTTATTGCAGAAAATTGTAAAGAATAAATATAACACTTCGCATTCATTTTTCAGGTCAGTTATAAATGGAGCTGGCATTGCCGTTCTTCCATCTTATGCCAAGATTATTTCAAAAAAGCTTGTGTATTTAGATTTGCCTATCAAATTCAAGTTTGATGTATGGCTCTCATTCAGCAAGACGAGTAGAAATTCGAGGGTGGTTCGAGAGGCTATAGATTGGGCGGAGAAATGCTTTGATTCTAGCATATTTCCCTGGTTTTCAGATTCGTTCGTTAATCCTAATGATTTCATGTCTATGAAACCGGATTTGGATTCTGTACGCAAAAAATTCTTTATGATGTGAATGGTCACCTCTCTACTCTGGCTGTTACAGGCCAGAAGTAGGATGTGACTTGGTTTCGGAAAGAAGGCACGTTACGCCGCTCGCACAAAGCGAGGATAAACTTACTCAGCTTTCTTGATTTCTGCTTCGATTGTCTCTCTTAGCTTTTCGCCCGCATCGGCGGCTACCGTTACCGATGTTCGATTGCCCGTCGTCACATCCAATTGGTGAAAATGAAATTGGACACCCGAAAGTGGGCCAGAAATCAAGTCCGCGAAAACCAGTTCCCGATGCTTGTTTTCATCATTGGCAAAAGGTGTGACTAGATCAACCAGCCAGATTGAATCGCCCGATTTCCATTCTTCTAAGTTCAGCCGATTTTCGGGATCGATTACGCCCCGCTCGAGCTTTGACACCGTTGGCTCGTCACATTTGGCCCAGGTTGCAAGAGCAACTGGACGATCGGCATCCCTGAACAAATAAAACTGTTCGTGAAGAAGGGCGGGCATGACCAGCCATTCCAGGTCGCCTATGGTCAAGGACCGGTGCAATTGGGATTGCGATAACAGCCAGGTCATTTCACCAAAGAGATGGCTGACTGTGGGAGTGACTTCGTCTTGCGCTTGGCGCTTCGAGGAAGCCTGTGTTGGGCGACGTTTTGATTTCTGTACCATATAAACTCCTATGTTGATATTCAGGCAAACCAGTCCATCGAGTTAGTGGAGCTGCCATTTTGGTGAATTTTGCTTTCGCTAGCAGCATTTGCTCCGAAGACGCTCATCGCTTGCACCATTTGTAACAGCCGCACATCCCCGAGTTCGGTCATTTCAGCAACATGGGACGTTGACTCATCTTCCGGACTGAAGCCATCGTCAAAACCGTTACGCAACGCTGCAAGTCTATTGTCAGCTAGTCGGAGGTTGCGCCGAGAATCTTCATTTAATTCGGCACCATGTTCCAATATTGCCTGTGCTCCAGATGTCCTTTCTACCGCCGAACTTGCGGCAAACGCAAAACCAACGGAACCGATCGTTCCAGTAGAACCATTGGTCTTGGTGAACGACGACGTCGCCAAAACTAAGTTTCTGCCAACTTTGACGGACTGATTGGTCGCTTGCTCCGACAGGTTGATGGCCGTTATGCCCGCAGTGTCCAAAGACCGCAGTTCTCCCGCATCGGTTTCGCCATTATCATTGGCATCGAGCCATATTTTGAGATCACTGAAACGGCGATCTACCAGCGTAATTCTGCCATCGGCATTATCGTCAAATTCTGCAAGTGCATCGAAGCTGTTTGTGGAGGCCGAGCGGTCAGACTGGAAAAGCAATTCCGACGACCTTGTAATCAAACCGTCATTGTTTCGGTCAATCACCAACAAGCCATCGCCGCGTCCGACCCAGCCAGTATTGTCCTTGATACCGTCGCCATCCACATCGAACTTCGCATGGGATTTCTTCCGGCTGCGCAACTCTAGACCATCGCCGTCTAGGTCGAGGACGACAGGTGAATAGATTCCGATCGCCCGGTCGCGGAACTTTAAGATTGTAGTATTGCCGAGAATCCCGGCCCGGGCATCAAACGTGCCATTCGCCTTTCGCGGTGCAATCGACATGCCACCTTGTTGAAAAGAGACCATGAAATGCTTGGCCCGGCGATCAAAATCGACTGTTTGGACATTAGATGGAGGTGGCGGTGCCGCTGTTGTTTCCCGCAATGCCGGAGATTCCATATTCATATTATCCAGATCGACCATCGGCTTCAATTCGACCTGCACCGAACCGATTTCATCTGCAGTATTAGCAGCGCTCGACAAAGTTATTGGCTTTGCAGGCCCCGCGTCGGCCAACAGCTGAGAAACCGCTATGATTTCGGGAATTGCGCTATCGACAACGCTGCGTGGGCGTATCGGGGTTGGCGGCACGACATTTACCAACGGTGGAGTAAGGATTGCACTGTCGGGTAACGAAACCGTTTTCGATCCAGCAATATAGACAAGTCCTACGTCGCCAAGTAATCCTGTCGAGCCATCGCTGCGTGAGAACTGGCTTGTGTTGTAAACGATGTTTCCAACGGTGTTTTCAGCTGTCTGCCCGGTAGAGGTTCCACCCAGCTTGATGGAGACAATACCAGCCTGGGCTAAAGTGCGAAGTTCATCGACTTGGCTGATACCGTCCTGATTACGGTCCTGCCACACCTGTAATTCAGCAAAACGCGAATCCTTGGCCGTTATCAGTGCATCACCATCTGTATCGAACCCAGCCAGGCCCTCGAGATCGGTTTTTGCACCTTCCTTGTCACCGACAAAGGATATTTCACTACCGTTATCTATCAAGCCATTACGATTGCGGTCGTAGACAAGCAACGCGTCATCAGCTCCTACAAAACCCGTGCGATCAAGTATCCCATCGCCATTCTGATCGAACAGCACATGCGAGTCCTCGAGACTGATTAGATCAAGCCCGTCGCCGTTGAGATCGAACACGATCGGTGGCTGGACACCTCCTGGAGGAGGATCATCACCGATTGGTGTAGGCGTAGGCGTCGGGGAAGGATTAAACGTGACTAAGTCAGATCCAACAAGATGATTAAGATTATTGTTATTACTTTCATCATCTGAAAAAATATTACCGTTAATGTCGCGAACGTACCCTGCCGCAAGTATTCCTTGCGTTATGGCGCGCCCGCTCGTTTGGCCACCGGTATTAACAATTTCCGAATGGTATAGCACCACACGCCCTTGATTATCCACCAGACGGATACTGACGAGTTGTGTACGACTGTCTCCAAAGGGATTAGCCCTACGGTCGGTCACAAATGTGTAGCCCGGCTGCTCAACCTCACGGACAGCAACTTCCCTACGGATATTCACCACCTCGACACGCACGACCTGGTCAACCGGGGTGCCGCCATCCGATGCGCGGATAATCAGGTCCGTAAATTTACCGGTGGAGCCACCTTGTGACCAGCCTCCGTCTTCATAATCCACTCCGCCATTGCCATAGCCGATCACGCCGGTTTTGGGATCAATCTGGAATACCGGGCCATTGGGGCGGCTTATATTCCCACCGACAATTGAATAGGTAATACCAAGATTGTCGACGTCCGTCGCCTGCAATTGGCCCGGGGACGTTACCGATCCAGTGATAATGGCGTTTTCGGTAATGCGCAGCGTACCCGGGACATTGGTGAAAACTGTTGGGTTGTCATTAACATTGATGACGTTGATCTTTTGACGCACTCCAGTCTTTGAGAACTGGCCATCAGCAAATGCAAAAATATCAAACTCGAGCACTCCGTTGTTTGTCGCTTCGAAGTCAAGTCCATTGCCATCAACATGAAGGCCGTTTCCAAACAGGAACAAATTGCCCATCCGATCCGTGCCGTTGGCAAAGCGGTAATTGATGGTTGAGCTGTCCACATCAGTCGCACCCAATACAACTCCGGTGAACCCTGTGACGCCCTCGGTGATGTTGATCACTGAATTGGACGATGTCGGGTTAAGCGGTGCTTCGTCAACGTTTCTGACCAAAACCGTGATATCGCGGGCCAGCGAACGCCGACTATCGGCAATGTTGGAGATGCCGACGGCGTTGATGTCAGCATCCACAGCAACAATCTTCAACGTGATGGTGCCGCTGGTAGCGTTAGTAGCGGTGTAATAGCTTTGGTTCTTGATCGTTTCAAAATCAAATGGCTGTAACAACTTGATCGTTAGCCCGCTTCCAGCGGTATTGACGATTTCAAACAGGCCGCCCGGATTGCCACTCACATTATTTTGTAAGGCAAAGCTATAATCTACTGGCCCGCCCTCCGGATCGATCGAACCGAGGTCGAAATTTTGCGAATAAGGGGTGTTTTCATCGATGATCAATTGCGCAACAGCGGCCGGCGTGCTCGGGGCCTCGTCAACGTTGGAAAGGTTGAAAGTGAAGGCCTGATAATCGCTGGCAGGGCCGGTGCTCGTTCTAGAGCGAACGAATATGGTAGTCGAGCGTACGCCACTTGCGTTGATCGCACCAAAGCCGGCCAAAGCGCCATCATAGTCAAGCGGGCCATTAAGCCGCAACATCCCACCTGCACCCTGGCCACTGACGTTGAACAGCGATGCTGCCCCGCCCGGTTGAATTTCATAGGTTACATTCTGCCCTTCTTGGTCGAACCCATTAAGGGAAATCCCACCCCAACCGTTCGTGGCCGTTTCAGCCAGCGTAACGGCTGTTTGACCAAGGACAAGTGAAGGCGCTTCGTCTACAGGATTGATATTTACCCTGATTGTGCGCGCGACTGCCGATGCCAGATTTCCGGGATCCCGCGCAATAATGTTGAGATCATGGAACGGGATAGTTGCACCGTTGACACCTTCAAAATTAACGACTTGCCCATCGCGCACTCGGACCTGGGTTCCCACAACCTCAAATAGGCTGGATTCGCCGACGATTTCGAACTTGACGGCATGGCCATCATCATCGGTTGCGCTCAGGTTCAAATTCGCAACTATCGTGCCCGCACCAGCGCCATCATTAATCGACGCATTGGTGACCTCAGCAGGCGTTCCAGGGGCTTCATTCACATTGTTTGGCGTGATGCTGAATTCGGTAGTGCCCCCAACAAGCTCAGTGCCGCTTGAGATATCAACAACACGAATCTGAAGTTGTGCCGCTGGAGCTTCGAAATTCAACGCCTGTCCTGCAGCTAGCCGCAGTTCGCTATTATTGGCACCGGTCAGGACAAATCTATTCTGATCCGCACCGCCAATAATTTCATAACGGTAATTGCCGGTACGATCCGGATCGCCGAGAGCGCCCAGCGTCCCTACAAGGCCTCCCACAACGTTCTCGTTTAGCCCCGCGAGTTGGAGTCTTACTCCTGTCGGCGGTGCGTTCACCACGATCTGGATGTTGGCGCTGACTGATTCTGTAGAATAGACATATGCACCGGGATTGCCATCGCGTGAGCGGCCGCGCAGACGCAGTGTGAAATCTGCACCCGAACCAGGAGGTGGGGTGACCGTTAGGTTTGACAATGTCAGCGCCAGATTACCGCCGTTCCAGCCACGGATGTTGACCGAACCATTCGTTGCTGTTGCAGCGAAGCTCTGCGTGCCAGAGCTAAGAATTGCGCCAGCTGGCAAGCCGTCGACAAACAGGTCCTCGATAACCTCGGAACCGTCGGCATCCTTCAACGCAGCTGACAGCCCGGTCAACACGACCGGTGTACCCGCATTCACTGCAAGCGCAGTCTGGGTAGCACCGAGGAGAAGCCCATCGGCTTCCGGCGTTATTGTGATAGGCACTAACAACGGATCGGAGTAAATCCCGCCGTCAAAGGCGCGCAACATCAGTTGGCCTATGCCAGACTGATCTGCCAACCCTCTGATTGTAACCGTGTAAGTGCCTTCACCTGTTGGGTTAATCTCCGCTGGGCGCAATACACCGTCAACTAGCGCTTCCAATGTCAAGCCAGATGGAGACGTCTCTTGATCACTGATATTAACATTGAAGACAAGAACACCATCTTCCTTCACCGTCGTCGGCTGCCCAGGAGCAAGCGCAACCGTTGGCGCCTGATTCTGCCTCCAGGCGGCGTTGATGTCCGCTTGCAGCATCGCACTCAGACTGTCAAAGTTCGACGGAATGGCCTGTCCTTCCATCAGCTGAAGCAGCCTCGGCAGGCTTACCTTGTGCCCGGCGACATGTTGCTTTGCGATCACAACGTCGACCACGAAGTTATCGAGAGCCGAATAGTCTCCTGTTACATCATTAACAAACCAGTCTTTTATGGTGGTTTTTGTGCCGTCACGTATCACCGTGACGACCAGGTCCCGTCCTGATTTCTGGAACCAGAGCTCGGTGTTAGCGATGTCGTCTTCAAACACGATACCATCATTGGCAACGACGCCATTGCTAATGTCTTCGTCAAAATTGAAGATGGTGTCGCTGCCGCCACCGATGCCGATGAAATAGGTGTCACCACCGCTGCCACCGATCAGCACGTCATTGCCCGCTCCGCCCTTCAGTGCGTCGCCCTGATTGCCGGCTTCCAATATGTCGTTGCCGTTGCCGCCGATCAAAACGTCGCTTTGGCCGCCACCGAACAGGCGGTCATTACCTTCGCCGCCTAACAGCGTGTCATTGCCCATCTCGCCGTAGATGACGTCGTCACCAACGCCACCGTCGAGCGTATCGGCCCCGTCACCGCCATAGATAAGGTCGTCGCCAGCCCCGCCCTCCAGCTTATTGTCCAGCCAGCTTCCGACCAACTGGTCACTAAAGTTGGAACCGATCAGGTTTTCAACACCAACCAATATGTCGCCTTGCGCATGTCCACCGACAGCAGCGAGCGTTTCACCCGTGGCCGCCAGGCTAACTCGTACACCATCCAGAGGAAGCACCACACCCGCAACTTTAAACGGCGTGCCAGAAGCCGGAGGCGTGAAGTCCAAAGCCCCCACAGCTGCCGGATTTGTCGTACTTATACCCACCAAACTGTCGACATAGCTGACGGTGTCGATCCCTGCGCCACCGATCAGATAATCCGCGCCTAGGCTGCCAATGAGCAGATCATTGCCGGCACCACCATCCAACACATTGTCTACATCGCTGCCACGGATCGTGTCGTTGCCCGATCCGCCAATGGCATTTTCGACGTTAACAAGACGATGACTGTCATTGATGTTGCGCAGATCGACGTCGATGCCGCTCTGGTTCGTGGCGTAGCTAACGGTATCAATGCCATCCCCGCCGTCAAAGCCGTTCGCACGGAAGGTTGTAAGGTGTGCGACATCGTTACCATTGCCACCATAAATCAAGGTGTTCTGCGCTCCACCGGTCAGGATATCATTGCCATCCTCACCAAATATCTGGTCTTCTCCGCCACCGCCTTCGATTCGGTCATCGCCCGCACCACCAATCAGGCGCTCGCCGCCTGTACCACCGTAGATAGTATCATTACCTGCACCACCCACCAGAGTATTACCGTTTATGCCGCCATGGATCGTGTCATCGCCATCATCGCCATAGACAAAGCCCGTGCTCGTATCGGTATAGATGGTGTCATTGCCCGTGCCGCCATGCAGACTATCATTACCGCCGCCGCCATGGATGGTATCGTTGCCAGATTCACCAATCAGTATGTTATCATTGGCGTCACCCCGAAGGATGTCTGCAACAGCGGAACCATATATCAATTCAATATCGATATAGCTGTCGCCTTCGGCCTGCCCGCGGTTATTTGCAATATTAGCAAGATCGACGGTTACACCTTGGGAATCAGTACCCGAAATATCGAAGTAGCTGACGCTATCTATCCCAGCGCCGCCATTCAGCACGTCATTGCCAGCGCCGCCATTCAGCACGTCATTGCCAGCGCCGCCCTCCAGCGTGTCGCCGCCGGCCTCACCATAGAGCAAGTCGGCTCCGTCCTGACCATAAAGCAGATCACTGCCGTCACCGCCGGCAACGCTGTCGTTCCCGGCACCGCCTTCCAACACGTCGCCGCCGGCCCGTCCGTAAATGGTATCGTCGCCACCATTGCCACGGATGATGTTACCACCGCTATCGCCGTAGAATGTGTCACTAAACTCCGAACCAAAGATGCGCTCTACATTTACATAGCTATCGCCCGCCGCATCGCCAGCGTTGGCAATTATTCCAGCCAAGTCGAGCGTGACGCTGCTCTGCGCACCACTGAGAAACGCCCAATCCTCTCCGTCGCCACCATCGATTATGTCAGCGCCCTGACCACCCTCTAGATAGTCATCGCCACCGCCACCAAAGATCGTATCATTGCCAAGACCGCCATAGATCACGTCTAGCGCAGCACCACCAGTCAACTGATCGTCGCCATTATGACCGATAAGTTCGCTTCCGTTGTTCGTAGCAGTAAGGTTATCCCTGAATTCACTGCCCTCGAGCGATTCCGTATTGATCAGCGTATCGCCTTGGGCCTGGCCGCCTGTTCCCGGGCCGCCATCAAGCGCGATCGTGATCCCAGCGGTAGAGTTGCGATACGATATCCGGTCGAAGCCAAGACCGCCGTCGATCCTGTCAGCGCCATTGGAACCGGAAACAATATCGTTGCCGTCGCCAAGATTGACGTCTTCTCCGCGGAATGTACCTTGGATCACGTCGACACCGGGCGTTCCGTTGATCGTGGCACCCCGCCCTTCTTTAAGGGTGAAGCGGAAGATATCCTCAACGCTTGCACCACGTGCGTCCGTCGCCTTCACTTTGACGTCAAGAACGGTGCCCGCCGGCGCCGCATTGGCGGCGTATGAGAATTGGACATTGTTATTATCGAAGATCAGCCAAGCCGGAAGCGGAGAGCCATCAGCAAGCGTCGCACTAAATGTGAGGCTGTCTCCGTTTGGAATATCTAGATCGATGAAGTTGTTTCGAACGTTAAACGCAACTAGCGCCTCATTATCATCTTGTGTCACGTCCGGCAAAAGCGGGTTAACGGTGGGCGCGTTGTTGGTATCGATACCCAAAATCGTCTGAGCATCCGCAAATTGGATACGGTTGATGTCTTCAAAGGTGTCGACACCATCATTGCCGTCCGATAGGTCGATATCGGTCACTGTCTTGTTAACAGTATCAACAGTGTAGCCGGCAAGCTTACCCTTATAGCTTAGCGTATTAAATCCGGAGCCACCAAAAAAGCGATCATCGCCGGCCCCGCCTTCCAATACGTCATCGCCCGCACCGCCATAAAGGGAATCACTCCCCGCGCCGCCGCTCAAAACGTTGTTGCCATCGTTTCCGCGCAGCGTGTCGCTGCCAGAACCGCCGGTAAGGTTTTCAACATTTGTAAGACGATGGCTGCCGTTCACAACGCTCAGGTCGATGTTCAGGTTCGCAGTGCTTATGGCAAAGTTCGCCGTGTCGATACCATCACCGCCGTCAAAAGCATTTTCGCCGACGGTCGATAACAGTGCGGTATCGTCACCTGCCTGACCGAACAACAGATCGTTTCCGGAACCGCCGACCAGGATATCATTGCCATCACGGCCTTCCAGACGGTCATTTCCCGCACCGCCAGAAAGACGATCGGCGTTGGCTGAGCCAAGCAGGGTATCTGCTCCCTCGCCTCCTGTTGCGCCTTCAATGCCGCTTAGTGTCGTGCTGTTGGCAGTATTGCCGTGCTGAACCGTCTGTGCGGCGAGATCTATGGTAATGCCGGTCGTAAGCCCGCTGAAATCAGCGATATCAAAGCCAGCACCTCCATCCAGCTGGTCGGAGCCTGTGCCTGCGTTCAGCGTATCATCGCCGGCACCACCCAGCAGCCTGTCGTTACCCGCGCCACCTTCAATGACATCATTACCCTTGCTGCCCGTGATTGTATCGGCACCGACAGATCCAACAATTTTTGCAATGCCGCTGACCGCGACATTGGTCAGATCAAGGTTCGCTCCAGTGTTCAGGCGGATCTGGGCGTTGCTCTTCGCCGTGCCGTCAATAACCTCGACATTGGTCAGGCTAGTGAGTCCGATCACCGTATTGTCGGAAGACACAATAATACTGTCATTGCCAGCACCACCATCCACCTGATCAAAGCCCGTCTCGGTTCCGTAAACGATGGTATCGTTACCGTCTTGACCAAACAGCTGGTCATTATCCGCTCCACCGGTCAGTCTGTCGTCACCGGCGCCAGCGTTGATTGTGTCGTTGCCTGTTCCGGCGTCGAATATGTCATTGGACCCGGTTCCGTTCAGGACGTCGTTGCCACCCAATGCGTTGAAGGTCACACCACCGATAATAGCGGAATCGACGCTAGCGGTTTCGCCATTGTCTGTGCCCGTTACGGAGAACCGGTCACTATAGGTTGCCAGTGGTTGCCAGACCCTGTCGAATATAAGTTTGTATGCAGCTGGATCAAGATTGCCAGCCTGCGCGTTGAACAGCGCCTCCACATCGGATTGCGCAATCGCCTTATCACCAACGATGATCCGGCGAGCTGCTAACGACGACGCCGTTGTCGCAGGAGCGGCGTTAAACCAGTCGACTACTGTAACAACTGATGTTGCACCCATGATGGTGATAACCAGATCGTTGCCGGCACGGCTTAGCAATACCTGCTCCGCCGTGATCGGCTGCTTGCCACCCTCAGCGGTGGCTCCGTAAACTATACTGTCATTGCCGCTACCAACGGAGATTCTGTCCGAGCCACCATCCCCGAAGACGGTGTAAATGTCATTGCCTGCACCACCAAAAAGTAGGTCGTTGCCCTGTCCGCCGTCCAAACGGTCATCGCCGGTGCCGCCATAGATACTGTCGATACCTGTTCCGCCCGAAAGTGTATCGCTACCGTCATTGCCGCGCAAAATATCATCGCCGTCACCACCAATCAGGGTATCGGCGCCACCTCCTTTTGTAACAAGCTTCACAAGGTCGATGGTCGCGCCTTGGCCATCTGCAACCCCTGTACCTGCAAATTTCAGGATGTTGTCACCGGTGAGCGCGCCTTTGACGTTTACTGAATAGGCAGTCGTTGATCCCGGCACGAGAGACGGAACCAGTTTAACGCCGTTCCAGAAAACCTCGAAATTGGTCCCGGTGGCTCCGGATGTATTTTGGACGTCAAAGCTTAGAATTAATTCTTGCCCTGCACCAATTCCATTGATGACTTGTGTCACTTCAAGATTGGATGTTCCACCGTCCAACGCAAGACGTCTGGACTTGTCAGCGCCGGTTATAGTGAATGTCTGCCCGCTCAAGCTAGTCCAGCCCGGGAGCTCAGATGAGCTCGCCCCTAAGGTTTCGAAACTGCCATTGGCGATCCGGTTATAGGTGCTGATTTCCAACGCGCCGCCATCGTCTGCGCTGGTTGCATCTCCCATTAAGATGTCGTTACCCGCACCGCCCGTAATGATATCATTATCGCCCAAACCTGTCAGGTTATCGTTGCCATCGCCGCCTTCAAGTGCATCATCCCCGACACCACCAGTCGCCGTATCATCGCCATCGCCGCCGACAAGTACGTCATTACCATCATTGCCGATCAGCGTGTCCCGGCCCGCATTGCCGCGTAACACGTTATCGAACGCGTCGCCGGTGATCGTGTCGTTAAAGTCAGAGCCGATTACATTTTCGATGCTGATGAATTGATCGCCCGTTGACTCACTGGTTCCAGCACCTGCTAACGGCGCAGCTCCGGTGAGATTTACAGATACGCCGGTTCCAGCCAGTGCGGCGCCTGTTGCAGCGGCAGCACCGTAATAGGTGGCCGTATCAACACCTATGCCTCCATTTAAGGTGTCATTTCCGATACCCCCTGACAAAATGTCATCGCCGTCTCCACCAATGAGTTGGTCCGCACCATCGCGTCCACTGAGCACATCATTTCCCGCTGCCCCATTCAGTGATGATGCACGTCCGGCGATGTCGACTATCAAATTATCTTCGCTGTTGCCGATAACGCCGAGATTGCCATTGATATCAAATACCAGGCCCTTCAACGCCGCCTGTTCGCCGTCAGACAGCAACAGTGTTTCGATCCCGCTGGTTGTGCTGAAAAGCCCGGCTGTGGTTTTGAAATTTTTCAGCTGCAGCACCGAGCTCGATGACCCGATTTTGATCAACAAATCATTTGTCTGGCCAGCCGTCTTGCTAAAGGAGAAATCAAGCTCAGACCAGCCAACAGCAGTACCCGTTGTGAAAGCGGTTGGAAGCCGCGCTGATACGCCGATAAGAATGGCGTCGTCCCCGGCGCTGGTCGTCGAGTCAATAACTGGACGCGAAATTTGTTGACCATTGGTAGTCAGTCCCGGAATCCAGCCATCGCTGGTCAGAGCCGGCGCGGATGCCAGTCTCTGCCCAGACTCTATGATCCGCTGATAAACGATTTCACCTGTATCGATATTCTCCACCCGCTGGGAATATGTGAAGATGCCTCCATCGCTACTGATCAGATCGAAGCGGTCGACATAGGGCTCAACCAGACGTCCCATAGCGTCGACTATCGTTTCGTTCGCGGTCTGGAACTGGTCGGAAACAATTACCGAACCGGTATTACGGCCAAAGACATAGGTGTCGTTGCCGCCCTGACCGAAAAGCTGGTCAGAACCCACCAACGCACCATTACCCGTCAATTCATTATCACCATTGTCACCGGTAAGGATATCGGCATACTTGGATCCGATGATCCCTTCGATGCTAGCGAATGTGTCTCCACCTGCGGTTAAACCAGCATTTGCAGCCGCATTACCAAGATTCACCGTCACGCTATTGGCCGCGCTTGCATAACTGGCCAGGTCAAAACCTTCTCCGCCGATCAGCGTATCACCGCGACCGCCGGGCGCTGCTATTGCGCCGGTTCCAAGGTTGTTCCCCAAAGCGTCAGTACCATCGCCTTCAAAAAACTGCCCACCATTTTGTCCTTCCAGGATGTCGTTCCCGGTTCCGCCAAACAAGATGTCGGCACCGTCGCCGCCCAACAGGACATCGTCACCACTATTGCCATTTAGAATGTCGTTCAGGAGACCGCCGGTGATCATATCGTCTCCAGCCCCCGCCGTGATCCAGTTGCCTCGAGTCGAAGCCGTTGAAGTACCCGTAAGTATGTCGGCGCCATCGGTGCCACCCTTCAGGTCAAGCGCCGAAACATTTATCGTTCCGCTTGAAAAGAAAGAGAAACCCTCGAACGATTTGCGTACGGCTTCGTTGGTTAGCCATTCCCGCAGAACGATCCTGTCCGTCAAGCTGGCGAAACCACCCGTGGCTCCGCCCGATGGCTCGATACCAATTATGAGATCTCTTTTGGGAACCTGCGCGCTGCCTGCGTCGGAAAATTGAAGTTCAGAGACATCGATACCAATCCCGAATTCAATCACGTCATTGTTGTTTAACGCATCGGTCCTGATCACGGTGTCCGTGATCTTGTTGGCATCGGCCGGGCGATGCCGCATCAAGGTACCGCCATTGCTAACGCTATATTCGATCCGCACTGTTTCGGTACTGCCATCGGCATTACGAATGCCCCAAACCGCGCCGTCGAAGATCCGGACTTTGTTTGTTGATCCGGGTGCAGTGTAAAAAAGGTGATTTGCCTCCGGGGTGCCTGCATCTCCTCTGCTATATCCTGCAGTGAAGCCTCCGTCGGTAGAATATATAAGTTCCCATTCGTTCGAGAGTTGGTCGACATAGACATCCTGGCCATCGCCGCGCTCGAACTTATACAGGTCATTTCCCGATCCACCCGAGACAAAGTCATTGCCCGTGTCCCCGGAGACCACATCATTGCCGTCGCCGCCGCGTACTTCGTCATTTCCGGCCCCGCCGGTTACATTGTCCTGATCAAGCCCGCCAAGCACGGTATCGTTCCCGTCAAGGCCAATGACAATATCGTTGCCCTGGTCACCAGAAACATAGTCATTACCATCGCCGCCATTGCCAAAATCATTGCCAAACAACAGGGTAATAAAGTCATTGCCCTTACCACCATGGACGAAGTCGTTACCATTTGTACCATAGATATAGTCGGCACCATCGGTACCAAGCGTAAAGGTATCAAAATCGGCAATACGCAGGACTTGGCCATCGGCAAAGGCCAGGTTTTCAATCTTGTTGAATGGATTGAACCAGTCTTGAAGAAGGATTTTTTCCTTTGTGCTTGTTATTTCGATAATCAGATCAAGATTGTTCGTAGCCTTGATGATGGAAATGCCGTCAAGAGTAATCCCTGCGCCAAACACCAGCGTGTCATTTCCGCCGGCTTGCACCTGGTCTCCGCTCGATAGGCTGACCTGCGTGCTTACGGTGTCGCCATTGGTTCCGGTCCATTTGCCCAAGCCAAATTTGCGGAACAGCAACTTACCTGCAAAGCTGCTAATGTCAGCACCAACCTTGCCCACCTGCCCGGCGACCGCCAGATTGATTGCCGACTGAACGGTCAAGCCGCTCTCGTCGCGCACTATATCGGCATTGGCGACATCGCCGCTACCATCGGCGTCCCCGATGCGGAAGATATATTGATCGTCACCCAATCCGCCGCGCAGTACGTCTTGTGCACCCGCGCCGCCCGCGAGGACGTCGTCCCCGTTGCCGCCTTCCAATATGTCGGTGCCCTTACCGCCTTCCAGCCAGTCCGAGCCTTCGCGCCCGATAAGCATGTCATTGCCGGCGCCACCATCCAGATAGTTACCGTCACCGCCGAGCGTGCCAGCAATATCGGACCCGGCATTCAGGCTGTCATCCCCCTCGCCGCCGATCAACCAGTCATCCAACCGCCCACCAAAAATTGTATCATTGCCACGGCCGCCAAAAACGTTGTTGCCAAGGTCGCCTGCATGAACGGTATCATTGCCGTCGCCGGCATCGATGGTCGCCGCAATGTCCACCGCAAACTGCCCGCCGGTGCGCGCAGTGCCATTGATAATCAACCCAGCTGCGTCAGCGATGCGATCTGCGCCGCCGGTAATTTGAAATTCAATGCCATCAGCATCGCGCGTGGTATCAGAATGGGTGAGCTCAATGACATCGTCCGCAGATGTTCCTTGAATTAAATCAGTTGATGCTACGTCAATTGTATCGTTAAGTTCGAAACTCCCAAAACGTTGCGATCTAGCAAATTTTTGTGAAGCATTATCAAAGAATATATTGAACTTCACATTCGATGCACTAACATCAAGATGATTTAATATAAATGTGAATCCACCAAAATAATCACTCTCGTGGCGCTTGTTCAACCCCAGCTCATCAGCTCTAATAATATTTAATATTGTTTCTACTGCAAATGTACTCTCTGCATCATTTTCGATAATTGTATTTATTGTTCTAAAATTTTCCAAATATGTTTGGAACGATTGAGCAGTAGAAATGTTTCCATCTAACACTTCTGATCGAAATTCACCTTTTGTTATCGCACTTTCAATAGTATTGTAAATAGCACGCTTTATAAGCACATTTCCGCCCAGGATTTGAAAATCGGGGTCTGACAAGCCTTGCAAAATTCCAAAATTTATCAAATCTTGAGATGCTGCCTTACCTTTAAATCTAGCCGTAATTGCATCTTTCGATCGCGTGGAATTCGGACGATACACATATGTCGAACCCCTAAGCCCATAATTTCCGGCCTGAATTCTATCCGGATTAAGTAATGAACCATTAGAGACATCGATTACGAAATTATATGTGCTTGCGACTGCCGAGGCGAGACTTTGCGCAGTATCTTTTGACCCACCCTTGCGTGAATAAACATTGTCTACGTCAAAACGTCCAGTCGATTTGTCGAACACAACATCGGCGCCTGACCGAGGCGTTCCTCCAAATACCGAACCAATCAAACCGCCAACGATAAATCCAACGGCAGCGAATGCCGCTGCAGTCAAGGGACCACCTGCAATACCTAGATTCGCGCCAAGGACAGTTAATGAGCCACCTGATGGCAACGATGCTAGTATCGCAGCTGCCGCAATACCGCCCAAAGAAGCCCCTACCGAACTTCCAATTTGACCACCAACCGATTTGAATGAAACAAGTTCAGAAGCCAATTTGGTTCCAAGAAAGCCGCCAACAGCGGTGCCAACTGCTGCTATATTCACACCTTCGAATGCATTTGCAAACACCGATCGACCATCTAAAGTACTAGACGCAATGTTTGATACTATCCGTCCGATAACCGCGCCCGTCGAGACATTTGCTAGTTCACCAGCGAAACCATCAACTCCAAGCGCATTAATAAGATTTGCGGTTATAAAAGACGAAATAGACCCGACACCGGCGGCTTGCAAATTATTAAATAGTTCCGTATCTATTTTTTGGAATGCATTTTTTAGTGCAACTGCTAATTTATCTCCGTTAATTAATCCGTCAACTGTATCACCGATATTATCAAACAACGTTGATAATAGAGCTCCTGCAGCAACGCGTTCTGTGGATGTTTTCCCTAATCTTGCACCAAATTGGCTGCCAATTAAACCACCTATTTCACTAAATCCGATCCCCGCCAAACTTCCTTCTAAATCGACATTACTATTCCCATTTCTATCAATCGTAATTCTGGATTTATTATTGAGATTAAATATTATAATATCAAAGTTATTTGTCAGTAATCTAGATTCGTTACCCTTGATTAATAGTAAACCATCTACTGTCGAAAAAACCTCGGACACATCAGTTACATCTGTATTATCTCCAAACTTGGAGCCATCATTTGCTAAACGCGAAAGTAAATCTTCAAGATTTTTTTCTATTTCAACGCCATCAACACGAGACACATTCCTCCCATTTACGACATAATCAACTCCACCAATTGCAAGCCCAAGTGGGCTACTTGATGTTTCGCGCGATACTGTGTACGAAAGCTTTCCATTATGTGGGTTACCACGAAACGATTTTGTAAAGCCACCAACATTTGATCGTGTGTCAATCAAAACGCCGGCTGCTGGATCAAACCTCAGACCTGGTTCGAATGAGAGAAACCCAACTCCTCCCGAAACAACAACAATTTCTTTTTCTGTAAATGGGTTTACGGGGCTATCTTTTATCTGTAACCCTCTACTTCTTGCAAAGTCAGCTGCTGCATCGAAGCTTGTACCAGTTACAATTCTTCCATCAGCCAATTCTATAGATTCAATTTGTTTTCCAAAGTTATCTTTAATGCTAGTTGTCTGCCTAAGAATCAATTCTCCACTCGGACTAATTTCTAATCCCAGAAGGCCTGTTATCGATTTAACTGCTTGCAGGTCACTATTTTCAAATTTTATTGCAACTTTATCTTCTTCAATTTGCAATAATTTACTGCTATTGTCTATAATATCAAATTTATTTGTATTTGATTTTGTATACTCAATTGTAACAGTGAATTTAGAAGTTGCACCTCCTCCAAGATTTAACTCTATTGTGGTGCCTGCTGAAGCAGAAAATACATTGTCTGTACCAACATTTGTTAAGGTAGATTGATTGGATATCTTGAATAAATCTAAGGATAAATCGATAGGCAGCTCTCCAATCGCTGCATTTTTTAGGCCATCCGATACGCCCGATAATATTTTTGACACAAAGGATGGAAGCTTCGAGCTTGCCGCGATATTTATGGATGTTTTATCACGGAAATTTGTTCCTATTGTAGCACCTACACTAAAATCTGGTACAAAGGTATTTATAAGATCTCCAAATTTTGTTCCCGGTTTAGCGATACTCTTTACTAATGGGAATTTATTTATATCACCACGAGCTTCTAGACCGAAGGCTAGCATTGAATCAAACCCGACGCCATTTTCATCTGTCAATTTAGACGTATCAAATACCTCGACCTTGGGCTTTAAAATACTAGGAATCAGTTGTATTAGTTCCAGGGGATTACCAAACTTACCCAAAAATGAGTTTATATTGGTAACCGTCTGCCCAGGATCCACAACTTTGAAATCAGCTTGCGATTTTTTATTAATTGGCCCCTTGAAAACATCTTTTGGAAGGGAGTTCAAAAGTGGATTATTCTGCAAATTAAACGGTACAATTGTACGTTTGGTCAAAAACTTTGGAGACTTTGCAAAAAGAATATCGGTTGCCGTTATTCGGTTTTCGCGGCGCAATATGGGAAATGGTTGTGTAACATTGCTCATTATCCATGATCTCCAGAATGTATTAATTCAATCAAATACTCGGTTTATGCTAATTTTTTGGAACTTTGCATCCGTCGAGCATTCATATAGAAACAATTTAATTTAAATAATTGCGGTACACCTCTCATTGTTACTCTTTTTGCTTTGCAGTTATACCAACAGATTCCGCAATTTTTTTCCTGATAACTACCGTTACCCCTCACAAACTATTTTTGGATGCAAAACGGCATTTTTATTGCAGGATGAGCGCTTGACTTTCTGAGAGTAGGCATCTGATAAGTTTAGAGATCGCTTCAACATCATTACGGCTACGCCGATAACATAGTCGACTCTCTATTCTAGGGCCTGAGATCACCCACTAATAACCGGTATCGTTTTGCGAGCTATTGGCAAGCTTCTACCGACGAAGCTAACAACAAGGAAGGCCAGTGACGCCAACCGGGATCCTATTCATTCTACCTTGAGGACGGCTAATGCGGCTATTTACAAACTGGTTCAGTCCATTTGCGCGAAAGGTTGCGCTAGCCTTGGAACACAAGGGAATTGCCTACGAAGCAATTGACGGACTGGCTCATGCCAACCACGCCCTTTTGCGCCGCCATAACTCTCGGGGCGAAGTGCCAATACTGATCGATGGCGAGGTGGTGATATCGAATTCGGCGAATATATTGGCGTATCTGGAGGATGCCTATCCTCAACCCGCCATTCTACCCTTTGATGCACCGGCTCGTGCCAACGCACGGGCATTAGAGCGCTTGTTCGATACGCGTGTCGATCCGATTTTGGTCAACTGTTCATTATGGACTTGGGCAACGCGAAGCGACAACATGCCATCCGGGTTGAAAGAAGCAGGCCAACTCGACCTTGATGCCGCTCTTGCGGAAACTGAAACGCTCCTCGCCAAGAAAGGAGCATTCAGTTTTGGCGAATTGCCCGGTCTGGCTGATTTCGCATTATGGCCGCATCTGGCCGCGATCGAACCTCTAGGATTCCAGCTTGACTGTTCTCGATATGGCCGGACAGCTGAGTTACTCCAGCAGATGAGGGCAACAGAACTTTTTCAAAATGATGCCCGGCGAACCCGTAACTTTCTTAAAACCATGTCAGCCGATACGCACGAGACGACCAGAATAGCCTGGCGCGGAGACAGGATTGAATGGCTGCTGTCTCGTGGTTATCACAGTTGGTTTTTGAACGAAATTCTCTCTGATAGAGTCCTTTGGCCAATTTCCTAGTTCGATAGATTTTGAGGAATTTAAGGTCTGACGGCAGCACAAATGGCCCATTATGGTCACTCATCTGGTCCTTGATGAGCAATTTCGTGATTGATTGGTCGCCTAGCTCGGCAAGCGAGCGTGACGACAGTCCAGTTTGATACGCTTAGGCGGCTCAAGCGGATGCATCAGCTTCAGACATTTTTTATATTCTGCCATTCTGGGATACATCGTACTGTCCGACTGTACAGGTTAACATAAGCGATCTCTGATACATTCCACAAAGCATCGTTGCCTGCGCTTTCGCACAAAGGTGAACAATCGTTCGGTCCGATACGCCATGGCCTAACCTGGCACGCACGGAATGGCGGGAGATCACATCGTCTTACCGCTCCTGTGCAGTTAATCGCATATATTGCAAAAATATCATATCCTTTGAATGCCGATAACACACTGATATATTGATATTATCGAGTGAACAAAAATTGCACTGGCCTCAACGTTGCCCAATTTATTTTCACAAACGCGCATCCAAATAGACACATCCAACCGTAGAGCCTTCTGACGAGACCGGACCGCAAAAATGGTTGTTGGTTCGAACAAGTTTATAAGAAAGGCGAAAATGTCCAAAAAGTATTTATGTCAAGTCGCAACCATAGCGTTATGCGCCGTTCCTCAATTTGCCTTTGCCGGCGAATTGCAGGAAACCGACTCTGTGGCCATGGAAAGCAGCGATGCACTAGCTGCTAACAGCGACGCCGCCGAGAACACGCCACCTTTCTACGAAGGTGGAGGGCGGCTGCTGCTCACAGGAGGTGTCAGTCAGATCGAAGGTGCCGGGGGAGGCGGTTTGACGCCCTGGGCGTTGATCGGCGGTTATGGGACGCGTAATGAACTTGGCGCGAGCGCCTTTGCCACGGGCGTTAATACCCAGGACTATTCCTTGACGGCCTTTGGTGGTCAGATTGCCTATGGCAACCGCATCGAACTGTCGGTCGCACGACAAAGCTTTAACCTCAACGCAGTAGGTGCTGCGCTTGGCCTCGGCCGAAAATTTTCGGTTCACCAGACCGTGGTTGGTGCCAAGGTCCGCCTGATTGGCGATGCCGTGCTTGAACAAGATTCGCTGCTGCCGCAGATTTCAGCCGGCATCCAATATAAGAAGAATGACGAGGGCCCGGTTATCGCAACGCTTGGCGCGCGCGATGATGATGGCATCGATTATTATGTCAGCGCTACCAAGATCATCCTGTCGCAAAGTCTGCTGATCAACGGTACCGCGCGCCTGACAAAAGCCAACCAATTCGGGATCCTTGGATTTGGTGGTCCGGGAGAAGGCTATTCACTGCAGGGAGAGGGTTCTGTCGCGCTACTGCTAACCCGAAAACTAGCGATCGGCGGGGAATATCGTATGAAGCCCGACAATCTGGGACTGAAGGAGGACAATGCCTTTGATGCATTCGTCGCTTACGCACCTACCCGGAATGTCTCCGTTACACTTGCCTATGTCGATCTCGGCAGCATCGCGCGTGAAGTGACAATGCGCAAGCAGCGCGGTGTCTATGCGTCGGTGCAGATCGGGTTCTAACGCCTCGCTTGAAAATAATCAGAAAGAATAATCATGAAACGAACATTTTTATCGACGATCACCCTCAGCCTGCTGGCGGCCCCCTCAATGGTGTTTGCACAGGTTGGTCCGGGCAGTGAACCACCTGTCAACGACCCGGACGTAACAGTTCGTGCACCTTCGCTGCCAGTTATCACCGACGACGAAAACCTCTTCGAGGCATTTGGCGGTCGCGAAGGGCTGGTGAAGATTATGGATGACTTCATGGAACGGCTAGTTGTCAACCCGGCAACCAAACCTTTCTTTGAAAATTCTGACAAGGAGCGGGTCAAGCTTCAGCTTGTCGAACAACTCTGCGTGATCATGAAAGGACCCTGCACATATTCAGGTCGGTCAATGGCCGAGATCCACCGCGGCATGAATGTCTCGGAACGAGCATTTTACGCCCTGGTCGAAGAGTTCCAGAGATCAGCAAACAAGATGAACGTCCCGTTTCGTGCCCAGAACCGCCTGATCGCTGCGCTGGCACCAATGCATCGCGACATCATAGATCGGTGAGGCTCACTATGGGAAAGAAAGCGTGGGTCGCTAGTGTATGCCTTGCCGTAGTCGGAGTTCCTGCCTTCGGGCAGGCTCCGGCGCCTAACGGGGCCGCCACCTATAAAGCCAAATGCGGATCCTGTCACAGCATTCCAACCAACAAAATTGGACCTGCGCATAAAGGCGTTTTTGGCCGAAAAGCGGGACTGGCAGCGGGATACAGCTATTCTGCGCCCCTCAAAGGATCCGGCATTGTATGGAATGACAAAACTCTCGACCTATGGCTGCAGGGACCACAGAAAGTTGTGAAAGGCAGCAAGATGTTTGTCGCGGTCCCAAATGCAGCCGAGCGCGCGGCTATTATCGCTTACCTAAAATCCCCAGCGGCGAAATAGTGCGCAACTGACGCGGCTGGCTTGTCCACCTCAGCCCCTTACCTCTCGGGCCAGCCGCGTCTTTTTCGTGAAATGATATTTAGTGAACTATCAAAATCTATTCGACAAGGCTATCGACCGGCTTCATGCCGAAGGCCGTTATCGCGTTTTTATCGACATATTGCGGAACAAGGGCGCGTACCCCAACGCGCGCTGTTTGGCAGGACATAATGGACCAAAGCCGATTACCGTTTGGTGCTCGAATGATTATCTCGGCATGGGTCAGCATCCCAAGGTCGTCGCCGCGATGGAAGAAGCGTTGCATGATGTCGGCGCTGGCTCTGGCGGCACGCGCAATATCGGTGGCAACACGCATTACCATATCGAGCTTGAGGCCGAACTTGCCGATTTGCATGGCAAAGGCGGCGCTTTGCTCTTTACATCGGGCTATGTCTCGAACGACGCGACGCTCTCGACGCTGGCAAAGGTTCTGCCAGGCTGCATCATTTATTCCGACGAGTTGAACCATGCCTCGATGATCGCGGGCATTCGCAATGCAGGCTGCGAAAAGCGCGTATGGCGGCACAATGATTTGGCGCATCTCGAGGAACTGTTGGCCGCCGACGACGAGGACGCACCGAAACTGATCGCGTTCGAAAGTGTCTATTCGATGGACGGTGACGTCGCGCCTATCGCCGCCATCTGCGACCTTGCCGACAAATATAATGCGCTGACCTATTGCGACGAAGTTCATGCTGTCGGCATGTACGGCGCACGTGGCGGCGGGATAACAGAGCGCGACGGCGTTGCTGACCGGGTCACAATTATCGAGGGCACGCTGGGCAAGGCATTCGGTGTGATGGGCGGCTATATCGCTGCCGACCGGCGCATCGTTGATGTCATCCGCTCTTATGCGCCCGGCTTCATATTCACGACCTCGCTGTCGCCTGTGCTTGTCGCTGGCGTGCTTGCGTCAGTAAAACACCTCAAGGCCTCGAGCGAAGAGCGTGATGCGCAGCAGGCACATGCCGCAATGCTGAAGACGCTGATGGCCGATGCCGGGCTTCCTGTGATGCACAGTGAGACGCATATTGTGCCTTTAATGGTCGGCGACCCTATTAAAGCGAAGAAGATCAGCGATATATTGCTCGCCGAATACGGCGTCTATGTGCAGCCGATCAATTATCCGACAGTCCCCCGCGGCACGGAGCGTTTGCGGTTTACGCCAGGGCCATTCCACGATGAAGCCATGATGCGTGAGTTGACTGCAGCACTAGCTGAAATTTGGGACCGGATGGAACTGCGCGCCGCACAGGCTGCCTAAGCCTATCACCTGAATAAAGGTTTTGCGATCCAGGCACTTGCATTCAGCGATTATTCAGCGCCGCTGCCTCCATCTAACCTCCCTTTTTCAGAGAATTCTCTTGATGTTACTTCGTACCTCAATTGTTATTGCAGCATGTTTGCTGCACACCGCTCCCGCAGTGGCGAGTACTTCAGCCGGGGAGTGGACCGATCTCAGCGTCCGTATTGGCGAGACTGTCGAGATATACATCAAGGATAAGCCTATGCATTTCCGTATAGCGCCGGATGCAGTATCCGTGCCCACATTGAACGCCGATGCGGCCCAGAAGATCGGGTTGAAGCCCAGCATGATCGGCTATGTTTTCGGCGTCGGACCGGTGAAGATTGCCTTCCGGACTGATGATGTAAAGTACCGCGCCGGGAGTGCGTCATTTAATCGCCGTACGGCCTTCAGTGACCGGGAAGTGGTGGACGGTGCCGACGGCATAGCGGGCCCTGAAACATTTCCGTTCCGTCGCACCATATTCACTTTGCGCAATCCACAAGCCGACGACAAAGCGATTACCTTTCCACTCGACAAAGATATGGGGCGTAGCCAGACGGGCGTGAAAATCGAAATCGATGGGCGTCCGGTCTATGCTGCCTTCAGCTTTGACCGGGCAGAAAGTCTGGTGACGGCAACCGGCGGGCAATGGATCGCTGATGCAAATGGTGGTCGGTTCAACGGGGATACGCTCGAAACACCGATCCTTTATGGCGTGCGTCGCCCCATCCGCCCCTTACGGCTGGAACGCCCCTTGATGCTGGGCGAACTGGAAATTCGCAATCTTGCCGTCCGCGTTTCGGACGCCGGTAATGCCCAACGCATTGCAGACGGCACAGCACCCGAGCAGGATCCCAACGAGATCGTCGTAACAGGTGACAGCAAGCGCAAAATACCGAACCAGCGCCTATATATCGGGATGGAGACGATCGGGCATTGCGCCTCGATTACATATGATTTCGAAGTCGGCACGGTAATGCTGATGTGCCCTGAACAGCCACCAGCTGCGATACTGAACTGACGCATTCGCATGAGCGAGAAAGTGAGTTGAACGGCCGCAGGTCAAACCCTAATCGAAAGGAGGCCAGCACAATATTCCAGACATAAAGATAACAACTTCCGGTCCTCGTTAGTTGCCGTTGGCTGATTGGCTGGACGAAGAGCAGATTTGAGACATTATGCAACAAAAGCTAACCGTCAACTCACGACAACATTGCGGCATTCTGAACAGCTAAGGCACATCCTAAACGAACCCTACGCACGATCATCTGAACCTCCCGAAAATGAATATGCGAATTCGTCGGCTCTCGATTAATAGCGTGAGTAGCAAAAACGACGGTTCCAAGGTCGAAATGAACAACGCTGAATTGGTCGCATAGCGACGCTTTTGCTAAGGAACTGGGCCAGTCAAAGGTCGAGTTCATGGGGCCGGTTTGCCGGTTGGAGCAGGACGGCGCCAATATCATTGTTCTGTTGGCCAGGTACATCGACTGGATGACCAGCGCAGAGCGATGGTTTTTTCATTGGGTAAGGTTGGACCAAGCTGCATTTGCTGTGTTTGGGTTGATGGATCCTCTAAACACCAAAGTGGGTGCATATTATCTTGTACCTGGCCCCGACATGGTCAAGCTTCAACATCGAAAAAACCGTGATGACGGTCGATGTCTGCACAAATTCTCCCAGCCAAATTTGACTGCCTGTGTCAGTCGTGCCGTAAACCCCATGAATTTGCCGGGTTATGCGGCCGGGCAAAATGACCCCTTAATCTCAATTAATACTATGTAAGTAGGGGCCTGATTGCTGGGTTGAATTAGCTACTTTGCAATTTATGCATGTTCGTTAGTCTCTGTTCTTCAAGACGATTCAATCCGGGGAGAGGATGTCTCTATGAAAATCAGGTTTCTGGCTGTCGTCAGCATATTTGCTGTGCCGGTTTGCGCGTTTCAGGATCGCGATAACTCGGATGGCTGCAAGTCGATGGACGTTATGATGAGCGTGCATAAAGCTGAGCCGGTCAAGCCTGATCTGTACCCTAGAGCGCCCTTATTGCCGAAGGTCCAAATGGAGAGCACAGGCCCTGCGGTATTAATCCCTGTTTGTAGGGAAAAAGAGTCGAAGCGGCACAAGAGGGATGACAATCCTTTGGCCTGATCGGGAACCGGGAAACGCTATGTTACAAATCGAACGATCATATCTCTATCACCGCCTCACAGCTGCTCTTTCGTTTGGATAGCGCCAAATTGGTGGCAACCTCTCCAAAGTCCAGATTTACGAGCTTTGTGACATGGTCTACGGCGAGATTTGTAATGAATCAGTAATGGTCGTGACCGCCACAATGCCAGATTTTAGTCATGGCGGTTTGGACAAATTTGGGCGAGACGAACCTTGGCCGGACTGGTGCGATCCGAACGGACTGCAACGTGATTTTGCCATTGCCGCACCTTTCAGTGAACAGCTTGATTTGGAAAGTGAGACTGCTACATCTTAGCGGTGCAGATCGACTGGGACTTTGCCGAGGCTATCGTAATAGGTGCGCTGCTTCTGTACGGCGTTATGAGTGCATTCGTTAGTTTGTTGAGCCAACTGCTAATATAGTCGTTTTACATCGAAGCCTTCGGGCCTAGCGAGCAATAGATGATTACTGCACTTTTATTCGCCGCAGCGGTTGTTCCAGCCGGACAAACATTTCAGTGTACACCAACGCGGGTCTGGGATGGCGACGGACCTATCTGGTGCGCTGAAGGACCGCGTATTCGCTTGTCTGGCGTCGCAGCGAGGGAGTTGGACGGATCGTGCAGCGTAGGTCATCCCTGCCCGGATACTGATCCTATCGTTGCACGTGACGGGCTTGTGCAGCTTATCGGAAAACCAACGGGACAATCTCGCGAGGGCCACGTTCTTGTTCGCGGTCCGACAATGACATGCCGGTCAGACGGTGGCGCTGGTGGTGACAGGACAGCCGCGTTTTGTGTATCCCCACAGTCGGGAGATGTGTCATGCAATATGGTGGCAGGCGGCTTGGCTGCAAAATGGCAGCGGTACTGGCGTGGACATCGTTGCTAATGACACCTGAGCGCCATGTTTGGGCTTGCGCCAATTCCCTCATTGGGCGGTACAGCGAAGACGCTTGGTTTCACGCATCGTTACGGGCAGACGAATTGTTGGAGGCTTGTGATCTTGATGGTTACGCAATGTTCAAAGCGATTTTAGCACGTGTCGAAGAGTTGCAGCAAATGCAGCCAAACAGCCGCGCCCCACTCTCCTAGATATTTATCCGCCCGTCGCCCGGGCTGGTGCGACCTCCACTGTCGCAGGCGCTGCAACCTCAATCGGCTTTGAAGCGGCGGTGAGCGTGAAGCAGATTTCCATCTTATCTCTTGTACTGCTGTCTACCCGCGATTTCGATGCGCTGGTTTCCAACTGGCTGTTTCCCAAAACGCAGGAGAATGCCGCGTGCGGTCCGGCGGTGAAGGCTAATGCCTATGGCCTAGGTGCGCGCGAGACGTGGTTGCGCGATGCTGGCTGTCGTGATTTCTTCGTGGCGCATTGGGACGATGCCGCTGCGGTTGCCGATCTCGTTCCGGCTGAATGGATATCGGTACTGAATGGCATCGAAGCTGCAGTATCCCCCTGATCCAGCAGTTGGCAGCGAGTGCTGTACTCAACACACCCAGACAAGTTGCACTGTGGAAATCGCCCGGTGGTGGCAAATGTCATGTCATGCTGGACAGCGGCATCAACCGTTTAGGTATCGGGCCGGAGCAATTTTCGGCCGAGCTATTCAAGGGACTCAACTTCGATATATTGATGTCACATCTCGCATCCGCAGATGAGGATAGCGACCAGAACTCGCGCCAGCTCAAACGGTTCGGCGAGCAATCTCTGCAGATCACCGCCCGACGCCGCAGCCTTGCCAACAGCGCGGGTATCATGCCCGGTCAGGATTATCATTTTGGTCTGTCGCAATATGAATTACTGACACTTTTGGGTCAGCGTTTTGAACGACGCTGGACTTAAGCCGCCAGCCCGGGCAGCGTCCCTAAAATCGAGGGTGGAGCTGGATATGTAAAGCGCGATCGGCGTAGCCACCGGGTGGCTATCATTTTGGTTCCTTTGAATACCGGCAACCCACAATGCAACGACAGGGGGTCGGGGCGCCCGTCAGGTAGAAGGTTTGCGAAAAGCAAGGCATCTCCCTTTTGGCCCTTGAACGATAAACCAGTTCGCAAAAACTTCGTTTCTCCGCCATCATAGCCATCGGTGAGGTAAATGATTACTGTCATCACCCTCTGATTTGGTTCGTTGGGAAGCGCATCCAGATGTGGACGGTACTCGTCGCCGCGCTCATATTGCAACAACTGAAGCGGTTCGCCTTGTTCATATGATGTGCCAGAAAGCGAGGCAATCCTCCGATTTATCGCGTTAATGACGAGATCTTCCGTATATACCCCGAACATCGCACCATGCGACCTGCGGACCGGATGCGGGATCAGCTGCTGGGTATTAGGATCCACAACATATGACGGTTCCAAAAATGGTGTGCCGATATCGGCAATATAATCGCATTCAGCAGCCGTCAAAAACTGCCGGCAGGTAGCTACTCTTGGTTGGCTACTGCAAAGCTCCAAATTGTAAGATGCCAATGGAACTCCATCAGTTGTCATTTTCATTTGGCCGAGTTTTTCAACCTGCCTTCCGGCAATTTCAGATGTCTCGCCCAAGCGAGTAAGGAGCTCGAGGGCCGATTGCCAGTCAGGTAAACAACCCGTTCCAGCAGCGGTAAAATAAGCGCGCAAAAGCGCAGCGTCGGTGAAACCTGCCTCCGAAGCCCGACCAAGCCAATCATATGCCAAAGCAAGATTACGGGGGATGACGTTGCCGGCAACGGCCCACAGGGCGAGCTCATACATTGCCTCACTATGGCCACGCTGCGCCGCTTGGACCAAAGTGGTTGCCGCCTCTTTTGCCTTGCCGCCAGCAAGCAGGGCACGCACTTCAGATAATAAATTCACGTCATTCACCGGTCAGACTTTAGGGTGATTTCGGCAAAAGAAAAGGACCGGGAAATCTCTTTCCCGGCCCCTCGACTTTATATGTTGCGTGCGTTCAGAAGCGAGCCCGAACACCTGCGTATACGCTGCGACCACGGACGTCATAAATCGCGCTACCCGCACCCGTCGCCGTGCTGCCCAAGGGCGGCTTGCGATCAAGGAGGTTGTCGACACCAGCGTAGAACTGGAACGAGTTACCGATGCCACCAAGATTGGTCAGGTCCCAAGAGAACCGGACATCATGATAGAAAACGCGCGAGAACTTACGAATATCCGAATAATCAAGATTGACCGGCGGGCAACCTGCAGTGGTGCAAGCCGATGGCAACTCGCTGAAATCTTCAAACGCATTCACGAACATCGGTCCGATGTAGCGCATGCGATATCCGAAGTTGAAGTCACCAACGGTCAAGTCGGCATCCAAGCGCAGTTCGTCAACAGGGTCGCCCAGTTCGCCCAAAATCCGGTTTTCAAACGCGGGAAGCGACGGGTTTTCGAAGTTGCTCGACTGGAGACCATGCACATAGATCAAGCTGGTATCGAACTTCACATTGCTGCTCAGTTGGGTGCGATACGACAGGTTGACGTCGACACCCCGGCGAACACGCTTCGCGAAGTTGACCGGTGCAGAAACCAACGAGTTTTCCAGGATCTGGCCTGGTGCAAAACCACCCGGGCTGCTGCCCGGCCCGCGCCAGCGAGTGAACACTGCGCAAAGCGGGTTGTTGAGATCAGGCTGATCATAGCAACCATTTGCAATTGCTTGGGCAGTCAATGAAACGATCACACCAGTCACTTCGATGTCGTAATAATCGACGCTCAACGACAGACCCGGAACAAAGCTTGGCTGGAAGACGCCACCAATAGTCAGTGACTTCGATGTTTCCGGGCTAAGGTCAGGGTTGCTTCCGCTAATGATTGGAAGCGAATATGCAACGTTCGGGATCGAAGCCAGCAACGGACCCAAATCTGCGTTGCAGTTTGCGGTACGGTTAGCGTTGTTTGCAATCTGACCCGATGCGCATGGATCAAGGAAGCCAGGCGCAAAGTTAGGTACGGCAGGGAAACCGGTTTCCGAACTGTTTGGCGCGCGAACGGCCTTACCATAGCCAGCGCGGAACCGGATGTCGGGGAATGGCGCATATTCGCCACCAACATTGTAGGTCCAGATTGTACCGACTGCACCCTTATAATCCGAAACACGCCCTGCTCCGGTGAGGCTCAATTCGTGGAAGAAAGGCTCGTCCTTCAGGATTGGAATGCGGACTTCAGCAAAAGCTTCCTTTACTTCAAACGTAGGCGGATCGAATTCGCCGATGATAACGCCGTTAGTAGCGCCACTTTCGACATAATCGTCATCTTGATAGCGGGCACGCTCGCGGCGATATTCGCCACCAAATGCGAAGCTTATCGGGCCGCCAGGAAGTTCGAACAGCTGGCTAAGATCGCCGCCAACGAAACCCAAGATATCAACCTGCTCGAGGCTTGCTTTGGTACGCGCGTTAATGCTGAAATAGTTCACAGCCGCACTATTATCTGCTGCGCCGAACGGATTGTAAGGAACGCAGGCTGCGATATCGCTAGCCAGACGTGCCGCTCCACCTGCGCCGACGCCAGCAAAGGCCACTGCAGCTGTTGGATCGAACTGCGAACGGCACTGGATAGCGCCCGTTACTGGGTTACGGCCTGCATCCAATGCCAAGACGAACTTCTGACGGTCAATAAAGCCATAAGTCGTTACGTCTTGTTTGAACTTGCCATAGTTCGCAGCGATCTCATAGTTCCAGTCGTCGTTGAATGTGCCTCGTGCACCAACGACCACTCGATAGGTGTCGCGCTGGAATTCTTCGTCACGGATCCCTGCGTCCAGCAAGCTGCGTGCCGTAACGAAACGATAGGTACCTGCATTGATCGCTGCAATGTCTGCAGCATTAAGCGGGCCACCAATACCCTGCGACCCATTTCCATCAGTACGCGCGGTTCGGTTGAAGCTGGCGGTGTTACCAGTAACGTTACACGCGGCGGTTAGGCTGGTGTTGCAACCCGAAGTGATGATTGCGTTAGCAATCGTCGTGCGCTGTGCCGCCGTAAGGAACGGGTTGTCCAGTCGCGTACGCTCGCGAAGGTCAAACTGACCGAAAGTTCCCTGAATAGCCGACGGACCTGCGTTGTTGCCGAGTGCATTTACCCGGTTCCATTTTGCTTCGATAAACGGCTCAAATGCGTCGCTTACCTGGAACCGAGCGAGCAGGTTGAAGTTATAGCGCTCGGTGAACGGGAAAACCGACAGCAACTGGCCTTCACGACCGGTTTGGCCGTTTCCACCGACGATGCTGCCGATAATGCCCTGACCCAAACGTGTGCCGGTTTGCGGTGTCAGTGCGCCTGCTTCGGTGAACAGAAGCGTACAGTTATAAGGCGTTCCAACTGTCGCGCCGGAACCTGCGCCGGGTGCTCCGTTTGTTGCTCCAATACCGACGCCGCAAAGCGGGTTGTTGTTACCCGACTGCGTGATTGGCACGAGGCCAAACCGATTAATGCTTGCAGTGCGAATATCGCGGAAAAACGCACGGTCGGGGAAGCCGTCGCTCGAGTTAGGCAGGCCACCGGTATCGACATCCACAACAAGAAGTCCGTCATTTCGCCGCGCGAAAGGCACATCTGACGCAAACACGCGGCTTTGGCGGGCATATTCACCGTGTACAGTTACGTTTCCACGGCCGTCAGCAAAATTCTTGCCGAACATCGCCGACACATACTGGTTGCCGCCATAGCCCTCTTCCGAAACGCCAGCCTGCGCGCGAATTTGTGCGCCGTCGAAATCGCGGCGGAGCACGAAGTTAACAACACCCGCGATTGCGTCGGAGCCATAGGTTGCAGACTGGCTTCCGGTAACAATGTCGACGCGTTCCACGAGGTCGTTCGGGATGGTATTGATGTCAGGCGAAACGGCGTTGTTCAAAATATCGGCTGCAACATGGCGGCGACCGTTTACGAGCACCAGTGTTCTTGATGTACCCAGACCGCGAAGGTCGAGCAGGTTAAGACCGGCGATACCAATACCCAGACCTGGGTTTTGCTGAGCGAAGGTGCTGCGAAGCTGTGGCAGGTCGTTCAGCGTGTCACCGATATTGGTGTCACCTTGCTGAAAGAACTGTTCACCCGAAATGGATGTGACCGGCACATTCGACTCTAGATTCGGTCGGCGAATGCGCGAACCGGTAACCAGAATGGGTGCGGACTCTGCTGCTCCAGTGCCATCTTCCTCGGCAGAGGGCGCAGGTGCCGCTTCATCGGCATCCTGCGCGTATGACGGCATGGCCGAAAAAAGAGCAAGGCTGATTGCAGAACCAGCAATCATCAAACGTGACTTCTTCATATTAGTGAGCTCCCGAGCGACAGAATATTCATCTTCGATTAATCGTCCGGTTATGCGCGGAGGCAAAATAAGCGCAAGCCACATCCTCAAAAATCAGCGGAACTTAGAAATATGTTGCCGTCTCGCAACAACAAAATCAACACGCCAATACTGGTTATTGGCAATATAGAACTTCTGTAGATACAGTTTGTGAAATATTATTATAATATATTTAGTAAGATTGAGTGATATTTTTCATATTTCCGATTTCAATCAATTTCGCTTCTGATGCGCGCATCGAGATACCACCAGTTAAGGGCAGATAATGTGTATTATATAGGAATGATTTATGCATTATATATGCACATGATTGGGACTTATTTGTGTAGCTCCCTATCATCGCAATCCTCCTCGTTCTTGCTCTGGAGTTTCACGCGGCGTTCGATCTTCTTGGACTGTTGGCCTTTGTCTTTTGGGCGGTATGACAAGAGGCGGGTTGTGACTGAGTCCAGGATTGCTTTAATGGCATCGCTCAATCGACAATATCCCCCGACAATAAACCGACTGGCGTTCGCAAATCCACTCATGCACCGACTCTAAATCGTCTTTTGGCGAATCATCGGGCAATCGCTTCCCTGAGTCAGCGCGCATTGGCCTGACGGCAAAGGTCGGTATCTGATTGTTTGATACCAAGTGACCAACGTTTCAAAAACTGTCCGGCATCAAGAGACGGATCCTCTTTTCTAGATCATCAACCGATTTCATAGAACTGCAATGCCAATCGGGATCGATAGCCCGGCCCGAATCCCATGACACCTTCTCCCTTGCTTATACCCCTTGCCCCTGCTGTCGAAACCTCACCATTTGCGAACCTGCGGCCTATGAGATTTGTCCTGTCTTCTTCTGGGAAGATGATGGTCAGGATGATCTTGATGCAGACATCGTTCGGGGCGGTCCGGATAGAGACTTGTCGCTAATTGTCGCTCGAGAGAATTTTAACCGGTTTGGCGCCGCTGACCGAAAGGGCTTGGCCCATGTCCGCCCCGCCACGGAACATGAAGCGGCGATCAGCTAATGTCTGCTTCCCAAAACATTCAAGTCAAGCGCGCAACAGGTTGAAGGCGACCAAAGCGGCCAGTCCGGATGCCACGACAAGTCTGTCAAAATTGAGTGGTTTTTGTTCTTTTTAAAAAAAGAAGGGGGCAGGTGTTATTCCACCTACCCCCTTATTTTGCATAGTTGTTACAGTTAGAAACTCATCTTAGCTCCAATGAAGAAACGGCGGCCGAGTGTATCGTACAATGTTTCATCAGTATTAGTAGCTGTAAACCCAGCCTGAACCAACGGAGGCTGCTTATCCAGCAGGTTTTGGACCCCACCGAAAAATTCAAAATTTTCCGTGGCTTTTACGCGCGCGTTCAGGTCGAAATAATTTTGCGCCTTAAGCCGTGCTGAAGCATCGGGGTCGGTTCGATCAAAATCGATGTCACCAAATGTATCTGTGCTTTTACCAATATACTGCCAGTTGAGGCTGAGTGAAAAAATTTCGTCGGAATAGGTCACACGCGTATTGGCTTTCCAATGTGGCAATGTTCCAAAATCGGCTGACGCGAAACCGGCAAATTCGGTTCCGTTAAACTTATAGTCCATCAAATATGTTACATTTGACGACAAACTCAGCGTACCATTATCAGCGCCGATAAAATCAAGACCGAAATCATATGAAGCAGCAAAATCGATACCTCGCGTTCTAAGAACATTATCAACACCGGGCAGTAACTCGTTCGTCAACGGAACAGTGGCCAATAGTTCACCGTTGGGACGACGCGACAACAGACTGCAAAATGGATCGGCTGCCAATTGTGCTGCAGTCGTAATATTTTGCTTAAAGCACTCGCCGACCAATCCCGAAGTGCCCCCGGCAACACGCGAGACATATCCCTCGACTTTAATGTCGAAATAATCCACCGAAAGCGACAGGCCGTCAGCAAAGCTTGGGGTAAACTGGATCCCGCCAGTTAACGTTTTAGACGTTTCCTCACGCAAATTAGTACTACCCGTAAATGTACCTTCAATCTGTGAATTTGTCTGTGTAAGAACTGTTGTCCTTGGATCGGGCAAGCCTTGAAGTACGCAGATAGCGGCCACATTAGCTGCGGGCGCCGCCCTTACACCACCGGGCTGGCCTCGAAAACAGGGATCCACCACGACCGGAAAACCTTGGTCACCTGCCTGAAACAGTTCAAACACCGATGGCGCACGGTTTGCACGTGAATAGGTCGCGCGCATACGCACATCGTCCACAGGCCTGAAATCACCTTCTACACTCCACGTAAAATTACCGCCAACGCTTGAATAATCGGAATAACGACCTTTCGCCGCCAGCGTCAGCATATCAATAATTGGCACACTGACCTCACCGAATACTTCTTTGGTATCGAATGAGCCATTGACTGGCTTAACCGCATTGAAGCCGGTTAGATCGCCCGTCTGGGCTGGATCAGAAGGGGTAAAACGAGACGCGTCACGGCGGTACTCAACACCAAATGCTGCACCGATATCACCAGCTGGCAAACTTCCCAATGTGCCATTGGCTGACGCCACCACATTGTCCCGGTCAAAGCCGAACTGATCAACCGCAGAAGCAATACGGATATAGCTGGCAGCAGCTGGCGTAATGCGGCCCGCTCCAAAGGCATCGACGGAAACGCAACCAGCCGGAGAACCCGCTGGACAACCGTTGAGACCCGAAGTCAAACGCGAACGGGATACATCATTCTGAAGTCCTTGAGATGAGTCAACGCGGCCACGACCATAATAGACATCGAAATTCCAATCGTTGAACAACTTACCCTTCGCCCCAACATTGAACTGGGTTACATCAAAATTGAAGGTCTGGATCCGAGGACCAACTTCAGTCAGCCGCCGGCGAAAGGTCAATGGTGCGGTCGGGTTCGCTCGCGATGCAGCGAGCGCTCGAGCAGAGGCAGATAGTAACGGCGAGTTCGCATTTACAAAAATGTTGGTTGCGGGCGTTTCTGCCAGTTGCAGCTTAACTTCGCTCGATACATAACTGCCCTCTGCATATATGTTGATATTTTCAGTTACGTCAAAATTCGCAAGCGCAGTCATTGTGAAGCGCTTTTGCGGCGTTTGAATATAATTGACTGGAGCAAAGTTGTACCGGTCGGTAGCCGGATTGGTCAGATCTGTATCATTGATGAACGGTCTGACCGAGCCATCCGGATTGAAGGCTCGATTGCCACCCGGAACGAAGGGATTGGTGAACAAATTGTCAAATCGGCCAGCAACACCGGTCGCCGAGCCGCCAAATTGGTCAATACGGGACCAGGCACGCTCGGACTGGAAGGAATCGCCACGATCAGTATAGGACACAGCCAGGACGGCATTGCCCCTATCATCGGCAAAGTTTCCTCCGATTATTCCACCTAACGTCCAAGTTTCGCTATCGCCGCGGCTAGTCAAGCCATATTGGCCGCTCATTTCAACGCCTTCAAATTTATCTTTCAAGATAAAGTTCACAACGCCGCCTAATGCGTCAGACCCGTAAGTGGCCGACGCTCCGCCGGTCACAACTTCGACCCGTTCAATCAAAAGCGGATTGATGACATTGAGATCAACAACGCCGGTATTGGTCGAAGGCACCATTCGGCGGCCGTTGACCAAAACCAGCGTACGGCTTGCGCCGAGACCCCGAACGTCAACCGAGACGGTTCCATTTCCTCCATTATTGACGTTGGCATTTAAGCCTGGAGTAACCTGTGGGAGTTGGTTCAACGCCTCTTCGACGTTTACCGTGCCCTGATCTTGCAAGACTTGACCGGTTACGACACTAATCGGCGAATTGGATTTGAGATCAGGGCGCGCAATGCGCGATCCGGTTACAATTATAGCATCGCCTGCCTCATTTGTATCCTCCGCAGCGCCAGTTACCTGCGCCATGGCCTGACTACTTGAAATCATAGCCACCGCAATGGCCAACCCGGCCGCACCCCGAAGCAAAAGTTTGTTATAGTGTAACGTCATTTTTTCATCTCCATATGTCACGCGAGCCCAATAAATCATGGTACAACCGGCAAGCTTAATTTGCTGCCTGCGATTATCGCTTACATATAGATAAATGAGATGAATTTTGAAAAACGCAATTTCAAGTCAATGTCGATTTTTTTGATAATGTTGCAAATATATTACCGAATATATTGTAAGCATTAAATGTTGTAAACGCCAATTTTATTGCACACATCTGTAAACTTTAAAATCTATTCATTTATCCTGTGGCCGAATTGGATCTCGGTAACAGGATTGCTGCATACGCCTTTGCCAAGACTTCAAGCCGCTCATGTGTCGGCGGTAGAGGTTGCCGGACATAGCCGAAAATATGTGGCCCGATCGTCAGTGATTTGACAGAGCCGACCAACTGCTCAGATATATAGCGGGGTACATCTGGTGGGAGCGGCGAGTGGCGAGTCTGCTTCAAGATAAAATTCTCGCATGCGCGCACGAGCCGGTCGTGAATGTCACGATGATATGCTTGAACTAACCACTGCTGGTGCGCGCCGTCTCTGACGACCGACAATATTATGTCCCTCGCTGCATCGCTCTCATAGACTTCGATGCAACAGGCCAAAAAAAACCGCATGCCGTCTAATGGTGACATTTTATCGGGTACATCTTCGGTAACTATATCGGAGACGGACTTCAGCAGTCGCTCGCAAGAGCTGCGATACAAATCATCTTTATCAACAAAAAGATTATAGAGAGTGCGCCTGCTAATCGAAGCATGTGCTGCAACATGCTCCATCGACAGCGTCTCGTATGACCCGGCACGGAGCGCGCGACGCACTGCATCGAGAATCTCGTTACGCAGTTCGCCGCGAGTCCGGCGCGTGCCCACTCGCTTGTATTCTGACCGATAAAGAGCAGCGGTGGAGTTTAAGCTTGCAACACCCTCGGTCACGCAGAAATCCAGTCGCCAAATTTATTTGCACGATTAGTTGTCGTCGAGGAAGCACAGACTGACAAGCACGTCGAAATGACAGTGCACGCTTCTGTGCGTATCGCATCTGCGTCAGCCAGGAGAGGCCTAGCCCGACGGGTCGATCCGGATGCAAGAATTTTTTGATCCATTTTAGGCGGCCTTAATCACAGCAGCTTCTACCGCAGCACGAGACTTTTCGCCGGCATCGGCTGCAACTGCGGCAGATGTCCGCTTGCTTGGCGCCATATCCGTTTGATGAAAGTGAAGCGCCTCGTCTGCCAAAGGCCCCGACACTAAATCTGCAAAAACATGCTCTCCGTGCTTATTGATATTGTCAGCAAACGGTACGATCATATCGACCAGCCATATCGGATCTCCTGAATTCCATTCATCTAAGCTCAACCTGTTTTGGGGTTCGATCATCTCCGCCCCTAGCTTCGCAGCCGCAGCTGCATTACATCCAGCCCATATTGCCAGTGCAACAGGGCGATAATCATCCCGGAACAAATAGAAATGTTCATGAATGTTTCTATTTTTGCTTGAACCCCTTATTTATTTCTTCTGCAGCACGTCGAAGATTTTAATGGTATTTTTTGCATTGGCGAAATTTGCTATTGAAGTCGGTAAAGCCATAATTTTGCTCCGGTAATTCAACGAAAACTAGACAATAATACCCAAATTCGTCTGGCCTGGTGACATATATTCAGTTTGGTCACACGTCACGTAAGCCTATCCTCTCATGCGCGCCGACTTGGGAGTTTTACATCGGTATATTGCTATTACTGCGTGGCAGGGCATTTTGGATGCAGGCGTCGATTTTTTTTGGCCGTATTGCAATACTGCTTCGGCCGGTTCGACATCTGCATGTGTCATTCATCGTTGTGCGGCCCAATCGGCCTTTTCCAGGCGCAGGCGTACTGCCAGGTCCAAAACGTCGAGTTCTCCAGCCCTCAATCCAAAATCCTTTTCAGACCGCAGAATCCAAAATTACGTCGGCCCGGTGATTGGCTCTGAGTGATAATCACAACATTGCCTAATTGGCTGCGCCACAAAATCCTGCCGTCGGAAAGGTTTTTATGTTTCGGAAAGTGATCGGCTCCCATCGAGTGATCCGTATTTATTGTGAGTGCTGGATCACCGTCTTCGCCAGTGCTGGCCGAAGAACCGGAGGGCCGCACTGGCCAGAGGACAGCTTCTGAGGCGGGCGGGCGATAGCTATCCGGGCGCGCGGTGTTGTAGGTCGTCGCCATGCCTCGATTAGTATTTGCGCTTCGGCAAGGCTGTAAAAGATTTCGCCAATGAACAGCTCGCCGCGCCGGCTGCGATTGAACGATCCACAATAGCCATTCTCCCAAGGACTTCCGGGCATGATGTAAAGCGTTTGCACACCGATCTACACCAGCCATTCCTTGACGGCGGTTGCCATAAACTCAAGGCCGTGAAGCGCTCACTCCTACCTTCGATCATTTGCACACCAATTCCGTTACACAGTCACTCTGGATTGCCTGCAAAGATAACAACGCAGCAAGTTCCACCTCAGCCAAGCTGATTGCAGGACTCACCTGGCTTTAAGTCGGTATCATGCTAAGGAGTTTCAGATGTGACTGGATCGCCATTTAAAAGACTGTAAGCTGGCGGCGACAATTTGACCGTTCTAACATTTAATAATCCCAAGCCACGCCGTTGCGGATCTTCAATCGCTTGCCTACCGAAACGATTGATTTGATAGCGGGCATCAGCTCCTCACCCAGATCCGTCAACTGATATTCTACCGACGGCGGCGAAGTCGGAACTACCGAACGCTCGACCACCCCCGCCATCTCCATTTCCCGAAGCCGTGTTGTCAGCATCTTCGCCGAAATTTTCCCAATATCGCGTTTGAGCTCGCTAAACCGCCGAGCTCCACCGCTTAGATGCCAGATGATATTAGGCGTCCACAGTCCGCCAATGAGCTGCATGCATTCGCCCAATGGGCATAATGGCTCGATATCCTCAGCGCGGTTTTTACGCATTTTCAAAGCCATATAAGCCCCCGGTTACTGTGGGGTAACCGGAAAAAGCCGGCGCCCACTTGCCACATAGGTATCCGGAATATATCTGGTTACCAATCGTAATCAACAGGAAGCTGAAGTTATACATCAGGCGCATAGCCTAACCAATGACCAAGTTAAATGACCACTCGCGAAGAAACGAACCCCGCTTTCGTTCCACTCCTGCAGATCAGAACTCTGTGTGACAAACGCGAACCAACCATAATCCGCGGAATCGCTTCGCGCGGCTATTCCGCTCAAGTCCAACCAGAGGGCATAATGAAACTCGACACATCAACCTCGTTCTCCCAAGTGCTTGGGATTGACCTCCCGCTTGTCCAGGGCCCGTTTGGCGGTGGCTTATCGACTGTAGAATTAGCAGCAACCGTTGCGCAGAATGGTGGATTGGGGTCGTTCGGCGCGCATAGTCTTGACGGTGATGGTATCAGTGACGTTGTCAGTTCAATCAAGGCGCAAACTGATCGCGCGTTTGCCCTTAACCTGTGGGTCGCAGATCACGATCAAGGCGGCGACGACATGTCTGTCGAGACATTTGATCGCGCCTGGCAGATTTACGAACCCTATTTCCGTGAATTTGGACTTGAGCAGCCAGAACCGCCAAAACACTACCACCCGAGATTCGAGGACCAGATCGATGCGTTGATCGAGGCGAGGCCCCACGCTTTCAGCTTTGTGTTCGGCATCCCCTCCGCAGCAATTTTGGAGAAATGTCGCAAATCCGGCATAATCACAATCGGCGCAGCAACGACGCCTGCAGAGGTTGAGGCGCTGGATACGGCGGGCGTGGATGCTATGGTGGCATCGGGGTTTGAGGCGGGCGGTCATCGCCCTTCCTTCATCGAGAGCGCCGAAGCCAGCCTTATGGGGACGGCAGTCCTTGTGCGATTGGCAGTTACGAAAACAAAAAAGCCAATTATTGCAGCCGGCGGAATCGCAGATGCGACGGGTATTCGGTCGGCACTTGCGGCGGGCGCACAAGCCGCGCAGCTCGGCACCGCATTCATTGCGTGCAAGGAATCGGGGACCGCCGACATCCACCGTGAAGTGCTCTTCTCCGGGCGGACGCAGCGAACCGTCCTGACGCGTTCTTACACGGGTCGGCTTGCGCGCGGCATCCCCAATCGCGTTATTGCGGAATTCGACAAGCGCGCCGGTGAACTGCCTCCCTTCCCGATTCACGGCTGGTTTGTCGGCAAGCTGAAAGCAGCAGCCATGGCAGCCAATATCGAGGATTTTGTCTCGCTATATGCGGGTCAGGCGGCCCCTCTGCTCAAGCACCGCACCGCGTCTGCGCTGGTTGCTGCAATCCGCGAAGAACTCTGAATATCGTTTCCCCCTCCCAAGAAAGGAAAATAAAGTGAAGCTATATTACTCTCCCAGTGCCTGCTCGCTCTCGCCGCATATCATATTGCAAGAGCTCGGTGCCGATTTTGCATTGGTTCGCGTCGATCTCGATACCAAGAAGCTCGAAGACGGACGAGATTTCAAGCAGATTACGGCAAAAGCGCAAGTGCCTGCGCTCGAACTTGACGATGGCACCATCCTGACCGAAGGCGTGGCAATCGTTCAATATCTTGCCGACCAGGTTCCGGGCGCGGGATTGATGCCGCCCGTCGGCACCGTCGAACGGGCGCGTGTCCAGGAAACGCTCAATTTCATCTCGTCCGAACTGCACAAGGCATTCAGTCCGCTCTTCAACCCGGCAACCTCGCATGAAGGCCGGGCCGCAGCATTCGCAACAGTTGCCGCAAAGCTCTCGATGCTGGACGCTCAGCTTTCCGACGGACGGTTATGGCTGGCGGGCGCGACATTCACGCCAGCAGACAGTTACGGCTTTGCCGTTACACGCTGGGGACCGTTCCAGGGAATGACACTCGACCATTGGCCATATCTTTCCAGCTGGATGGGCAGAGTGGGAGCAAGATCGGGGGTACAGGCCGCGCTTGCATCGGAAGCCTGACCCTTGATGGAGGCGCGAGCGCCGCATTTGGCCCACCCCTTACGCAAAGCGGAATTCGCCGCTCGTGCCTCCAAATCTTCTATTTACCGTCGTCAGTACATTGGGTGCTGACGACAGACACCGGCGCGTTGGCCAGATCATCCATCGTCGTTAATAGCCCCGCTAACAGGATAGAGCGACACTGCGGAAAGCCGGTCCAGAAATTTTTTGGGAACTGGCACTAGATCGGCCAAACTATACTTATCCAGCCGAACCATAAAGTCACCAAGCGCAAGCGAAAGTGCAGCTTGAAGACCACACCCCCCCGTCACCCGGCACTGGTTTGTTTCAGGATCGAAACACTCAACAAATGCCCGCGTGCTTTCAACCTGCCGTACCAATGCCCCGACATTTATGCTCTCGGGTGAGTGCGACAAGGTCAGCCCTCCTCCGCGTCCACGTCGTGCTGTAACATAGCCAAGTTCGGTTAGGCGCTGCCCCACTTTCATCAAGTGATTGCGCGAAATGCCATAAGCTTTTGCGATCTCGTCGATAGATGCTTGCTGTTGTTTCACAGCCAGAAACATCAACAATCGCAGCGCATAATCGGTGTGCAGGCTCAATCTCATTAAAGCAGTATATTATATATTGCTTTTGGGTGCAATTATCTTAAATGTGTATTTCATATACCACTTAATGAGTCGCGAACATGACCCACCCGTTTATCGCCGCCGCACGCCGAAATGCTGTCAATGAAGCGCATGATATCGGGATCGATGATGCTTTCATTTCAAGCTTGGTTGAGCGATTTTATGCGCGCATTCAGGCAGACGAGATGCTTGGTCCGATTTTTGCCCAACGGATCAGCGACTGGCCGCACCATCTGGCGCACATGAAGAAATTCTGGCGCTCAATCATGCTCAAAACCGGTGAATTCTCTGGAAATCCGATGACGAAGCACGTCGCAATTACCAAAATCGATAATCCAGAATTCAGCCACTGGCTCAAACTGTTCGCAGAAACACTCGACGAAATAGGGAGCTCTAAAGAGGCGAGTACTCGCGTCTACGGACGTGCCGAAATGATCGCGGAGAGCTTGCTGCTCGGAATCCACATTCACCGTGATGGCATCAAATTTCCTGCAAAAGTGAGAGGATAGATCATGTTCTATGAAAAAGACCTTCCTGCGGAGGCCAGTGCCACGCTCACAGACCATAGCACAATTTTTGTAACGCCAGGTTCTACCGGTGATATTGTGCAGCCAGAAAAGACGGATCTGGAAATGCCAAAATCTATCTGGATCACGATGTTTGCGGGCTATATCGTCTTTTTTGCTGGCCTCATCGCGGCAACAGCGCGCGATAACGGGACGATCTTTGTGATCATCATAAGCATTTTGTACACACTCATATATTTCGGTGTGGCATCGGTGCTGTTCAACCAGAATAGGCCTGAACAGACTTCACTTTTTGCGCGCGGACTTGGGCCATTGGCGACCTACACTGGCTCGATGGATAAAGGGGCTGTCGTCGGCCAAGTTCTGACCATCCCCGCATGTCTTGCGCTGTTTGGCGTGACTATGGCCATATTCCGAGCGATGATTTTCTGATGTCCCACGTGCAAGGTTACACGCTACCCGTGAATGCCGCATGCTACCGCACGCTTGGCCCATGGAACACTGACGAAATTCCGACAGGGCTAAAGGGACAGCATCAACTCAAAGCCGGTAGCTGGGCAGTGATCAAAATCCTGAGCGGCAAGATAGACTTTGTGTGGGACGATGAGAGCGCCAAACCTGCCATAACGCTAGAGGCCCGTATGGAGCTGACGGTGCCGCCGCTTGTACTGCATCATCTGGTTCCCGACGGTCCGGTTGCAATGACTTTATCGTTTTACCGCGAAGGCCAGACAGTTTGAACCAAGCAACCGTTTATCAAAATGGTGTTTGCAGTAACCGTCCACCCGCAGTTTCAGCGTCGGTTGGCGGGATACCATCCAGATTTATCTCATGTTGAACCAGGTTTCTTCGCATTTGGTTTAAAAGCTGACAGTCCTCTTCCCACAACTAATCAGACCTTAGCGAGCGGTCGGATGACGTTTGTGGGCGGACGGGCGGCTATAGACAACAACAACCAAAAGCAGCCGGACAGTAATCGACAACATTGCGGACATAGTGTCCGGGACAGGCTTGACTAACATTCCAGCCGTTCACGCATGTCTAGCGGCTCATTAAAACCTGCCGTCGGTTAACCCCAACATTACAGCCATTGGAACTGCTGATCTTGTCCACAAAAGCGGTCATAAGCAGTGGGAAAATGCGAGTTGAACGAATGGCAGGTTTCGTGACGCCCGATTGGCTGAGTAGACGACGGCTTTGTTAGCCGAGGTTACCAGAATACGGCACATTTTACCCTGCAATTTTAGTCTTGTGTAAAATGCAGGGTAATGATTGCAATTTCAATGTTTATCCTGCAAAGTGCGAAATATGAATTTCGCAGGGTAAGATATGATGTTCCAGCCATTTACCGATGAGCAAGCAAGGGTTGTCGTAAACTTGGAACAAACTTACGACGTTTGGATGAGCGCGCTGCGCACCTTGAACGATATGCCCTACAACATGCGTATCAAAGAGGTTTCCGGACGGGAATATCTCTATGAAGTTACCGATCGTCGCGGAGCTATGAAGAGCAAAGGGGCGCTTGATCCTGCAAAACAAGACGAGTTCGACAATTACAAGGCCGACAAGGCAGAACTAAAAGATCGGCTCACACGAGCCAGGGAGACGCTCAGGGAACAAGCTAGCCTCTATCGCGCGCTGCGGCTTCCTATGCTTCCGACGGAAGCAGGTAAAATCCTGCGCGAAGCTGATCGCCTAAATTTTCTCGGAGAGCAGGCGATGGTGGTTGGCACCAATGCCTTGGTTGCTTATGCAATGGAAGCGAATGGGTTCATTCGCGATGCACCCGATGCCACTCTTGACTTCGACATGGCGCTGACCGCGCTCGACACGAAGGCGGACCGATCGACGCTGTGGAAGGTTCTTAAAGAAGCCGACATGACCTACTCGGTGAACACCGAGCGGCCATTCCAAGCACGCAACGCCAAAGCCTATGAAGTAGAGATACTCTCGGCTCCAAGTCGAATCGGCGGCCAGATTGCGCAGGACAGGCCCCGACCCATTCCGCTGCCCGAGCAAGAGTGGCTTTTGAACGGTAGGCGGGTTGATCGCGTGGTCGGCGTGCGCGACGGCGAAGCAGCCCGCATAGTAGTGCCCGATCCTCGATGGTTCGCGTTGCAAAAGCTTTGGCTCGCTGACAAGCCGCAACGAGACCCGCAAAAAAAGGGTAAGGATCGTAAGCAAGGCAGCGCCTTGCTTGACGCGGTATGGCTGACAATGCGACATTACCCGCTCGACGATGTCTTTTATGACGAACTGCCCGCTGCTTTGAGACCTTATTTTGAACGTTGGGAGGCACAAAAGCCGACACGCGGATGACGAGGACACAAGCTTCAAGTTTGATGGGCGCCGCAATTTTTCAACTTCGACCTTCCACGTCTCGTCCTCGCATGGCACACAATCTGTCAATAAAGCTTGCTAAACGTACGGCAGGTTTTGGCTATCAATTAAGTGCGTTCGAAAGACAATAAAGTTAGCGACCTCTGCGATCAAGCTTTGCCTCGTCTTGAATGTCGGCTTTCTAGGCTTTTGCCCTGAAACCTGCCTGTCCGGACAGACAACATTGCGGACATAGAAGAGTGGCGTCAACCTTTCATGGGGGCCTTACTCAAACATCTCGGCAATATTTCGGTCACCGCTCCCACGATGAAAGTAGGCTTGCTTGGCTTATTCCATCCAGTATACCTCGCGCAGTGTTTGCAGCAGAGGTCATCCGCACTGGAGTGCTAATCGCCCTCATCGTGATCTGTGCGTTATGCTTCAAACTCGATCTTGGTCTTAGGGCACCGAAATGGAGGGGTGCTTGGCCATGGATTGCGGCGCTTCTAACTTGGGACGGCCTGGTCTTTACGGTGGACACGTTACACCCGACCGAGATAGACGAAGACATGCTTCAGTGGATGAAGCAGTACACGACTCTTCAACTCGTGATACTCGCCGTGCTGTTGGGACCTTTGCTAGAGGAATTATTCTGTCGGAGTGTTTTATTCTCCAGCTTGTTGCATACTTGGGGGATCAAAGTAGCAGTGATTGGGCCCAGCGTTTTTTGGGCCGTCCTACACACAACCTACGATGCTTGGGCCATGTTCTCCATTGCGGTGGCGGGTGTGCTGCTGGGTTTAATTAGATGGAAGAGCGGCTCGGTGTATCTGCCTTGGGCTTTGCATGCCGCATGGAATCTCGTCGTCCTGCTTTCTGGAAGTTCCGAACCCTAAAAAGTAAGCCGATCGACACAAGCAAATCAGCTTTACGTCATCGGTGGCAAGGTAATTCGGTTCGGCACGGGCAGCGTGCCTTAGCGTCCGTTTTCCACAACAAATGTGCTATAGCCGCCAAGCGGCACACGACAACATTGTGGACATTCGAATTGGAATGGTTGCTTCCTAGACGCGGACATTGGCGTGTCGTCACTAATCTTGAAATAGAAACGCTCGTCTGACACTCTGCCACAGTTATGGTTTCGACGCAGACTTCATTGGTTCGAGAGTTATTGAAAGAGCAGCTGCCAACTTGGGCAAATCTGCCCGTCTCGCTCGTCACTTCTACCGGAACGGATAATGCGATTTTCCGGCTCGGCGAATCCCTCGTGGCTCGACTGCCCAAAGTTGAATGGGCATCGGGACAGCCAGCACGTGAACATCACTGGCTCCCGCACCTCGCGGCGAAGCTTCCTCTCGAAATTCCGGAGTCGCGTGCATTAGGGTCGCCGGGTTCAGGCTATCCTTGGCAATGGTCCGTGCACAACTGGATAACGGGTTCCAGCGCAGCACGTTGTGATCTCGACAACGCAGACGCGGCCGAACTTCTTGCGGGCTTTGTCGCTGCGATGAGGGTCATAAATACTTCAGGCGGTCCGGCAAGCGGGCAGGAAAACGGGTATCGTGGTGTCCCGCTTATCGAGAGAGACACGAGCGTTCGCAGTGCGCTGGCGCAACTTCACGATGAACCGGGAATAGAAGCGGTGCGGACGGCATGGGATGATGCTCTGAATGCCCCAATCTGGTCGGGCGAACCTGCGTGGCTTCACGGCGATCTGCAGGCCTCAAATTTGATTGTGCGTGATGGGCTTTTGGTTGCCGTGATCGACTTTGGCCTTATGGCAGCGGGCGATCCGGCTTGTGACCTCATGGCCGCATGGACCTGCTTCACAGCAGCATCGCGCCGCATTTTCCTGTCTGCAACAGGTGCCAATGAAGCCGACTTCCGCAGGGGGCGAGGTTGGGCTGTGTCAACCGCGCTCATCGCCTTGGCGTACTATCGTGAGAGAAATTCGTTGATGACCGAAATGGCGCGATCGACATTGGCAGAGGTTTGTAGCGACTTCGATCTTGGCTGAATTGTCGTCCGCTTTTGATCATATCAGACCCAAAAGCGGACTTTCTGGACACGACGAATTACAGCCATGCAGGCAGCAGGCTGACTTCACCGACACCAGACTGGTGCGACATGACAATCTTGCTTACATTTGCTTTCTGTGTAATTCGGTTTATCATTGATGTGGCACGTGGAGATTTTGGCCGATGAATAGCAATCCAAAGTTCATTTTGTTTTTCACGATGGCGCTTGCAATCGCTGGGGTCGGTTTTGTGGTTGGTCAAGGCAAAGACGGCGCGGGTGTTCCTGTTGTTATTTTACTTTCAACCGTCTGGACTATTTACAGTGTCAGTCGGTGGGGAAAAATCTCCACCGACTGACACATTTCTGCACTCGCTGCGATAGCATTGTACCAGTATAGAATATCAGCATTCCACCCATCATCAGCCATTCCTGGTGATGCGGCAGGCACCTGGTACCGGACCGGCAGCTTTGGTTAGTTTTTGCCAAAAGCTGCCTTTCAGCAACCGACAACATTTCAGCCGTTTAGAAGCGAGATTCGCGTTCCTGAAACCGGACGTTCATTTGAACAAGCTGCGGGCAGCGGCGTCGCACTGCCGAGACATAGTTAAGGCAATCAACTGATCTTGATAACATCAAGCGCCCTACAACGATTGCTTTGCGCTTGGCCAAACATACCGATAGGAATTGTGTTTCGATGGGCTGTTGATGTGAGGGGGTATCGTGGGCAAAACTCTAACATGTGGCGCCTTGCCGCTATTCAGAACGTTTATCCTCGGCATCGCAATTCTCACAACCACTCCCTGTGGCGCACAAACGGCTTCAAGCTCGCACGTCAAGACCGAAAAAATGGATTTGCCAGCCCGCTTCAATGCTTCACTCCCAATGACAATCGCTGAGATGGATAGTTGGGCGGAAGGCAGCGTAAAGTTTCCTCCGCAATCGCATGTCGTGGACATTTTGTCATTTGGCCAACCAGCGATGTTCCGCCGCTTAGAGATCGCTAGCCTGTCCGTGCCGAACGGACAACGATCAGCGTGGTCTGACCGCTGGTATGACCTACTGGAATTTCAAACCTCAGCTCAAGAATTCTGTTCTTTGGCACGACCTGTAATTCAGGGGCCGGAATCCGCGATGAGAATGGCGGTTGCTGGATCATTCGTCAGAGACTGTTTCAAGCCAGAAGATCGCGCTCTTGTTTTGCGCAAAGACACACCCAATCGCGCCGTTCTGGATTATTTCGATTCCTACCAGGGGCCTGCAAGCAAAGGCATAGCTGTTCCATATGATGATCGATTGGCATCTGCGGCGGCTGACATAATTCTCAATGGTAAGGACCATGAATCGCGCAGTGCGGCGTTCACGATAATCGAACAAAAGAGCGCAAGAGCCGAAGCCGCTCTCTTGTCAATCTACAAGGGCCTCCAAGATACGAAACGGAAGGACGACGTGGCGCTTGCATTCCTGAGGAGCAATAATCCTGAAGGCAAGCGCATCGCACAGGAAGTGTGTCTGCGTAAGTCGACAGATCCAATGTGCTCAAATTCTGACCCTTTGGCTGGAATGGAGCCAGGAAAAGATCCGCCGAAACCATCAATCGCAGCTATTCAGACGAGCAAGGATCGACTTGCGGGAATGGGGTTCTCAAGAGTCGCAAGCCTTGATGTCGAGGCTATTGAGACTGATTCTGTGGAAATTATGTTACTCGAAGCCGGTTATGGATACGGATTCGATGTCGAGACGGGCATGTTTCCCAACGGTCATGACTCACTTCTGAGGAATTTGGCAAGACTTACCAGCCCCGCACTCGATGCCGCCGTCTTCGAAGAGATTGCTCCATCTGATGATGTAGGCCCATACGAGTTGCGCGCCTATCTCAATGGAAAGAGATACAGCATTAAAGCCAACAATTTGGGCGACTGGTACGACGTGGATGCCGCTCTGAAATTACTGGATTCCGTTCTTGCAGACCAAAAGCCAGAATTCGGCTTGCTACCTCTTCCGACCGAAGATCAAACCCTTATCGTAATTGGCGGACCCAAAGCCGCAATCGATCTGGCCGTGAAGGCTAAGCTTATTCGTCGAGGAGACGTTGGGCGGGCCGAACAGCTCGGCAAGGATTTTGAAAATGAGGTATTGGAGATTTTGCGCACGAAATAGCCTGATATTATTGACCGAAAATCGTGACCAAGAGCAACGGCAGCTTCCTCCGATCTAAATCTAAAACCGGACGTTCCGGACCCCACCCTAAATAGGCCATTCCCGGTCACGATTATGTTTCCCAAAACTTGCCATGCAAACGGATGTTACCCCGGGGGCAGCTTCTGGGCCGTTAACGGACTGTCCGCTTATGGGTTGAAATACCGAAAAGCTGCCGTTCCGTTTGCGACAACATAGCGGAAGTAAATTCATACGCGGAGTTAGTTCAATTGCGGCATTTGGATCCGCATGCAGATTATTATCGCCTTTGACACCAATTTACGCTTTATTCCGCGCATTGAGTATCTTGCAGTTAGCTGCGCTTGGCGGCACTTCACGCTGCGCAGGCATGGGGGGTGATGATGCATAGACGCGATTTCTTGAAGTCAACGTGCGCAACAGGAGCGTTGGCGTCGATTGTCCCATCTCAATCTTTTGCTGCTCCGGCAGTACCTGACTGGAACCAACTCCGGCAGAAAGTCGGCTCGCGATTGATTCCCATAGAGTCACCATTGGTTTTGGCACAACAGGGTCGAACCAAAGTGGAAGAGGTCTTTCGGCGCTTAAAGAATCCTTACTGGATCGGTGACGAACCCGGACTCACCCAAACGCTAGGCTGGATCGACGCCTGGACGAGCAGACCGAGCCTGATGGCGGTTGCTGCTGAATGTGCGGAAGATATCTCCGCCGCGATCGGTTTTTCTACTGCCAACAAAATTCCTCTCGTCGTGAAAGGCGGCGGGCATAGCTATTTTGGCAATTCGAACCGAGCAGATTCTCTGCTTATCTGGACTAAGCGTCTTCGGAGCATTGAGCTTCACGATAGTTTTCGCCCGCAAGGTTCGCCAGCCGAAACGGCTATCCCCGCTGTGTCAGTCGGCGCAGGCACGCTATGGGGAGAACTGTACCGCAAAGTTGCTCGCGATCATGGCCGCTATGTTCAAGGCGGAGGTTGCATGACGGTCGGTACCGCAGGCTTTATCCAAGGTGGAGGCTTCGGTAGCTTCTCTAAGCAGTTTGGTACGGGTGCTGCCAACTTGGTCGAGGCAGAGGTTGTTACGGCCGATGGCGTCGTGCGCATCGTCAATGCGTGGCAGGAACCCGATCTCTATTTTGCCCTTCGCGGGGGCGGAGGCGGCACTTTCGCGGTTGTAACCCGGATGACGCTCCGCACGCATCCGCTGCCTGATACCTTTGGCGCGATTATGTTCGAAGCCAGTGCTACAGACGATGCTGCTTGGAAGGCACTGGTGGAGCAGATGCTTCTTTTCTACCGCGAGAAGCTTCACAATCCTAACTGGGGCGAACAAATCCGCTTTATGCCAAAACGCCGCCTATCGGTTTCAATGCTGTGCCATTCTCGCAGCGAAAGCGAAATGCGATCCACTTGGGCTCCGTTTTTCGATTGGATCGCGGCGCAAGCTGGCCGTGTAAAACTGGGTGCCGAGCCGCTCATTCTTGCTCTGCCCGGCCGCAGTTTTTGGGATCCGGACTTTTTGCGTAAATTGCCGGGGATCACGTTGGCCGATGACCGGCCAGCAGCCAATCCCGACAATCTGTTCTGGGCCACGAACCTTGGCGAAGTCGGGCAGGTTCTTAACGCTTATCAATCACGCTGGCTCGCTGCCTCCTGGTTGCAACCTGCGCGGTTCGATACACTGGTCAACGCGTTGATTGACGCGAGCCGTGAGTGGAGTGTGGGGCTTCACACTAACAAGGGATTGGCAGGTGGTTCGGCAGAGGCGCTATCGGCCACGCGTGAGACTGCGACCAACCCAGAGGTTCTTGACGCCTTCGCGCTGTTGATCTGTGCCGCGGATGCCCCGCCTGCCTATCCGGGCATCGCCGGGTATGAGCCTGACGTTGCTGAAGGTCGCCGGGAAGCAGCCTTCGTCCGTCGGGCAATGGCACCCATTGTCGCACTTGATCCTGCTGCTGGCTGCTACATCTCGGAAGCGGACTATTTCGAAACGAATTGGCAACGCGCGTATTGGGGCGCTAATTACCCGCGTCTGGCCGCTGTCAAACGACGCTACGATCCGCGTTCGTTCTTTGCCGGACATCATACGGTGCGGGCGCGCTAGCTCTATTTGATGGTTCTGACTACCATCGCCTCCAAACATGTCCCGTGGGTTTTCGATTTGGAGAAACGGCAGTTTTCCCAATTAGTGCCCTGAAAGCTGCCAGTCCGCTTTCCACATCATTCCAGCAATACCGGCGGCAAGTTGACGTTGCCAAAAGCAGATAGACCCGACACAATAGCATTGCTGACGTTCGATCTAGGGATTAGAAGTGTTGGATCGCTCAAATCGACACTGAATTACTTTCACGTTTGGTGCTGACCGATATTGATAAAGTCACTTTCTACAAGCGTGACGAGATTACCACTGACCTGATTTGCTGCGACGTGGTCGTGCGCGATGCAGTGTGGACGTCCCAAGAGGAAATAGTCGGCTGGGATATGCTTGTCAGCCACATTGAAGGGCTTCCCGGCTTTCGACACGAATGGTATGAATTGGTCGCGCAACCGGCACTTGAGGCCAGCGAAATAGAGGCCTTCAGTCGTTAGGCTTCATCTGCATCGCAGTACCGGAAATCTCCCCCGAAAGCGGCGTGTCCGGACACGACAACAATGTCGCCACAGCAGACAGTCCGGATGGGACAACGTTACGGACAGTAGCAAAATTGGGTAAGTTTTCGCGATGAAACGGAAATCATCAATAAATGACGACATGCGGTCGCGCTTCTTTCGCAGTTCTATCGCGTTTGTCGGCTTTGCTCTTATCTATCTCGCAGGAAGCGCACTCCTCAATTACCTGACGGGAGACCCGTGGGAACCCAATTCATTTGTGTTGGTCGCTTACGTCGTAGGGGATTTGATCCTTGTTTTACTGCCGGGCATAAAAAACTCAGATGATTGCCAAGCCTAATCTTTGCAGCCCTAATCTTTGCAGCGAGTTTTTCAATATGTCCGCCTTCCCCAACATTCCAGCTGTGTGCACCAGCATTTAGGTTCGATAAAACAGGGCATTTAGGCAGACGTTACAGAAAATCCTGCAGCTGCAAAGTTACTTCACGACGCGTTCCCGCCCGCTCGACCGTTAGCGCTAGCTCATTTCCGGCAGGTTCAAACATTCTGTCGATGAGTTTCTCAAATTGGACACCAACTAAGCGATCGCCGGCTTTCAGTTCAGCTTTCGCCGCAGGGCTTCCGGGACCTACCACCATGATTTTGGCGTCAGAGCCGGCGCGATCTATCCAGATGCCCGCACGATTATATCGGGCAGGCAGTCCGGGAAGCGCGTTACTTTTAAGGAATAAGGTTTGCTCATTAGATGCCGTTGCCATATTAAATCGGCGAAGGATGGGTAGTCCGATAACGCCGTTGGGAAATACATCCCACTCAGGGTCATCGATAACGGTGACGATCACATCAGGCATTGTCACGCTAGCCAAGGTCAATGTGGCGCGAACCATTCGACCTTTGCCGTTTGGCGCCGTCGGCGACCAACGTGGTGTGTCCCAAAGCCCCGCTTGCTCCGCGGCCTTGCGATAGATCCGCATTGCTGACGGCATGCCGGTATCAAGTCCGAATCGAAGCATCCGGCCTTCTAGCATTGCGTCAGCGGCAATGAAGGCTGACCCATTAACATTGCCGTATTTGAATATGGCGCCAGGAAACCGGGTCCAGCTGCTCCGGTCTGGTAAGCCATCACGATAAATACGCCATTCGCTAGCTTCAAAATCGAGTTCGCAATCGCCAGCTGTGAGTGCCCCAGCGGCAATTGATCCGACCGCGCCTTCCCCAAAGTTCACAACATCAACTCCTGCGATCGTCGATACGGGCTGCCGCACTGTGTTGCCGAATGCCAGATCAGGAACGATGAAAATCGGATATGCCTTACGACCCTGTTTGAGCCCGAGAAAACTGGAGCCAAGTCGTTTGAGCTTTAGTTGCTGGGCCAGTTTTAATTCGATCAGTCCGATCGTACCTCCGGAATCAAAAACAAAGCTAAAAGGGCCGTGCGGCCCGATCGTACAATCGACCAGCACCCGCGTGTCGGTCAGCTTAATAGGAATTCGAAAAGGGGGAGTCGATCCCCACGCGGTTTTGGCATAAATTGGGGTCGAACCAGCGACAGCTAGGAACGCACGACGGTCTACCGACATAATTTTGCTCCGATCTCAGATGAATTCGTTATTTAACATCGGCCTGTCACGCTGTCGAGAACGCGAGGCATTGAGCGGACGACCATGGTGGCCTATTCATCCTAGAGGGCTTGGTTCACTATCTTAAGAACCGCCTAATCCGGACCTATGGTACCGCTTCACAATTGCGCTTTGTATGGAAACGGGCGTCCGCGCATCTATGCTGACTTGTGGGAACGAACTTCTTTAGGAACGCACTGACATCTCCTCCATCGTCATCTTATGCCATCAGCAGGGCTGCTTCCAGCCCGTAGCTGAAAGTCCGCTTTCCACAACTTTCCAGCCGTTGGTACCTGTAAAGCTGGTCCACAGAAGCAGTCGTAGGCAGTAGGAAAATGCGAGTTGAACGAATGGCAGGTTTTGCAAAACGCAAAAGGCTTAACGAACGTCTGAAAAGTTAGCGGAATCTGCCAGCAGGTTGCGTCTATGCTCGAACGTCCGTTTTCGCTCTCGTTCGATCAAAACTTGCCTGTCCGGACACGACAACATTGCGGACATTGAAAATGTTCGACCTAACATGGAGGCGTGCTAGAATAATGTTATGAAATCAGCGCGGCCCTTGGCACCAAAATGTCTGTTCGCAGCTTGGGTGGTTGGCTGGGCGACGGCGGTATACCTGCCAAGTCTCTCAATTGCGGCGTTGTCACTCTCGCCGCTTGCGGCCGGCACAAACGTCTTTGTAGATACTTTTCAAGTCGCCGATGAGGTTTCGCCTGCTGCGAAGATAGCATTCGCGGTTATTTTCGGCGGCTCTCTGGTTGGCATGCGAATGGCTGCGGCCAAGAGTCGAATGTTGGTCGACGCGCTGGTCGGCGTGATTAGCATAATCCTTGTGGTGGCCTTCCTCCCCGAAGACTGGTCGAGGGGTTTCGGCATCGGGTTAAACGGCATTAGGTTCGATACGGTCCCGACAACAATTTACGTCATCGGGGGCTTTCTGGGCGGTATTATTTTTTCGCTTTCTGAAGCGCAGTGTGTTTTGCATGGCCAGAAACAGACAGTTCATCAATCCGCCAAAGATTGATTGTCGCGGCAGCTAAACACAACATTCAGCCGTTGGAACAATGGTCTGGAGACATTGAAAATGGCCTGTTCGGACAGACAACATTGCTGGCGTTCAGCGTTTGAAATGCGTTTGTCGAATGCCGCCTGGTTGCCCAGAGAACAACGATTATGGCACGTTCAGCATCGGGGTTTGGCCAGCCAGCATAATTTGGCCGCGCCTAGTTTCCTTCGTCACTATGGTGAGACCAATGACTCCTTAAACCACAACTTCAAATCTGTGCTGTTGGTGCTGACGGGGAACATCCTTCAAAGCTCATCCGCAACGTGGATAATACTTTCGTGTATTCGCCCAAGATCAATCTCGTCAATGCAGTAAGGCGGCATCACATAAACGCTGTTCCCAAGCGGCCGGAGCAATATGCCTAGCGCTGTGAAAGCAGCCTTGAGGCGAGGTCCCAGTTCGGAAAGATAACCGCTTTCCGTGGCTGCCACATCTACAGCTATTATAGTCCCAAGTTGCCGCGGGTTGGTGATTGCCGGATGGATCGATAGTTGTTCCAGGCCCGCTGCTTGCCTTTCGGCTAATCTTGAAATACGCTCGAATACCGGTTCTTCACGCCAAATCGCAAGGTTGGCATTCGCCGCGGCGCACGCAATGGGATTGGCCGTGTAACTTGATGAATGGAAAAATTGCTTGGCGCGGTCTGTGGAATAATGTGCCGCAAAGACCGCGGGTGTTGCCATGGTAACTGCAAGCGGGAGTGAACCACCGGTCAGACCTTTCGATAGGCAGAGGAGATCGGGAACGATGCTGGCCTGCTCGCAGGCGAGAAGCGTTCCGGTGCGACCCCATGCAGTCATGACTTCGTCGGCAATAAACAGAACGCCGTGGGCGGAACAAATCGCCCGCATCTCGGCAAGCACCCGAGGAGAGTAAATCATCATTCCACCAGCGCCTAGTATCAGCGGCTCGACAATGAACGCAGCGGTATCTCCTCTCGCACAGGCACGCTCAAGCGCATCCAGCGTTGCCTGCTCTGCACCAGGTGTCGGGAAAGGTATGGCCTCAACATCGAACAGCAGCGGCGCATAGGCGCGGTTGAATACACCGCGAGCCCCGACGGACATGGCACCGATCGTGTCACCGTGATAGCTATGTTCCAGCACTAGGATGCAATGGCGATCCTCTTCCCGATTAGCAAAATAACCCAGCGCCATTTTGAGCGCCACCTCGACACTGGTTGAACCCGAATCCGAGAAAAACACATGGTCGAGCGGTCTCGGCATAATGCGCACAAGTTCATCAGCCAGATCTTCGGCTGGCTGATGCGTCCAGCCAGCGAAAATAAGCTGGTCGAGCTGTTCGGTTTGCTCACATATCGCGGCCATTATCCGGGGATGGCAGTGGCCATGTGTGGTCACCCACCAGCTTGAAATGGCGTCAATGATCCGGCGACCATCTGAAGTGTAAAGCGCGGCACCTTCGGCGTGAGAGACAAGCGGTATCGGCTCATCAAGCCCATGCTGGTGGAAGGGATGCCAGATTGAAGAGGTCATAGCAGGTCTGTGCGGATAAAAGCTGCAAAAGCTTCGGCGAGCGTGTCTGGGGAAAGCGGATCGAGGCGAGGAAGACGGCCGAGATGAGCAATGCCACCGAGCCTGATGACTGCCTCTTCACTTGCCCGGTTCTCTTCACCCATGAATATAATTCCTTGCACGACAATGCGGCGCGACCTCAGTGCCTCAATCGAGAGCAGGCTATGGTTGATCGTTCCGAGCGACGTGCGGGCGACGAGGATAACCGGTAGACCCCACCACGCGAAGAGGTCGGCCGCGAGTAGGTTATCGGCAAAGGGAACGAGCACCCCACCTGCACCTTCAACCACCAAGGGGAGGTTGCCTGCCGGCAACGCCAAATGCTCCAAATCAACCGTCACGCCGTCAATATGTGCAGCTTCATGGGGCGAACATGGTGTGCCCAATATATAGGCTTCGGGGAGGACATCGGCCTTTCCGCCTGATAGGCGCCGAACCCGTTCGGAATCGGAACCGCCTTCAGTTCCCGCCTGCACCGGCTTCCAGTAGCGCGCGCCGAAATGCCCCGCGAGCCCCGCGGCAAACACCGTCTTGCCGACATCGGTATCCGTTCCGGTTATGATATAGCGCTGGGTCAATTAGTTAAATCCAGTTCTGCAAGTAGGTCGGCAAGCGCGATTATCTGTTCCTCGCTTACATTGTTGGTCATAGTAATTCTGAGCCGCGCCGTGCCAGCAGGCACTGTCGGTGGACGAATGCCGCGCACATCAAATCCCGCATCCTGGATCTTTGCAGCAAGCGCCATAGTCCGCGCGTCGTCTCCGATAATGAGGGGAAGGATCTGCGTGCCGTTCACCGTTGCCCCAAGAGGTGCAAAGAGCTTTTCGGCCAGCCGGATGCGTTGCCACAACGCATTACGCAATTCTGGTGCGCTTTGAAGCAGCCCCAAGCTTGCACGGACAATGGCAGCCATGAGCGGTGAAGGCGCGGTCGAGAAGATGAAACCGCGACCACGATTGACGAGGAAGTCAGCGATTACAGCAGGCCCGCAAACAAGTGCACCCTCACAGCCGAGTGCTTTGCCGCATGTGCGCAAAGTAATAACATTGTCGCGGCCTTCTAAATGGGCTGCCAGACCGCGGCCGTCGGGACCGAACACACCTGTTGCATGTGCTTCATCAATCACCAGCACCGCGTCGTGACGATCGCAAATATTGATGAGGTCATCAAGAGGTGCAACGTCGCCATCCATCGAATACAGGCTCTCGACAGCGACCCAGGCGCGTCCTGTACCGCCTGCGGTTCGCCACCGTTGGATGGAATCGTCGAAAGCCTCGGCACGATTATGGACGACAGATACAAATTCCGCCCTGCCAATGCGCAATCCTTCATGTGCGCTGGCATGAATAAGTTCATCATGGAGAACAAGGTCACCCTCTTGGGGCAAGGTAGAGAATAATGTCGAGTTGGCAGCAAAGCCGCTTGCAAACCACAGCGCGCGTTCGCATCCAAAGAAGGTTGCTGCCTCGGCTTCCAGCGCTTCGTGCTCTGCATTATTGCCGCGCAGCAATCGCGATCCGCCAGAGCCGACCGGCACAAAGCGATCCAAGGCCTCGCGTGCAGCGACCGCCAGTATCGGCGAGCGGGCGAGACCCAAATAGTCGTTCGAACTGAAATCAAAACCTGCCTGCTCACAGAGCGTACGGCGGCGCGAACGTGCTGAGAGTTGTGCCAGGTCGGCTGTCTGACTTTCAAAGCCCGTTGCTGTCACGACGCCACCCCGGCATCCATTATGTCAACTGCGCCGAGTTGCAGGATGTGGGGAAGCACTTTTGTCACAGCTCGATCCGGTTATTGTGGTTGCGCCAGCAGGTCGGTCTTTATGGGAGCACGCGGGCGAAAGATACCCCGGCATGAAGTATGATGGGCAAAAATGGCGTGGAATTATTCGGAGGAATTCAAACGCCCTCAAAGCTGCAGACAGTTCACGCCCGCTGACGCGAACCGGCAAGCTACGACTATTTGCCGAAGCGAGTGAGTTGCTGGAAGCCATTGGCGCCATGCCGGCCAAGTACTGATCGGCATGACCTAACCCGCGAACATTGCGGTCGGTCGATCGGTCGAAACGCTTTCCTGATACCGCAATCATGAACCGGACTCAAAGCAGCTGCCGCCCGCGACCTTAAAGTTCTACAGGCGAGCGACAATCTGCACCCTGCATATATCGAAGTCACAAACAAACTGCTTCGGAAGTTCAGCGCATATGGAGCGTGATGCATGTCACGCTTGGTTGACCGAATTACGATATATTGGCAAGCTGGGTATAGCTTTAGGGAGGCTGGTAATGAAGATCGCATCTGCTTTGCTGATATTATTTGGCGCTCCGGCAATCGCCGGAAACCCTGCCTTTGCACAAGGCAATGAGCTTGAAATCGTCAACATCCGGATTGGACAGGGTGATGCCACCTTGATACGTGGACCGGAGAACGCAAGCGGTAAACGCATCGTTGTTTTATTTGATGCCGGTGATGACGCGCGAAGCACGGATGCTGACTATGAAGGAGGCAAAATTGTTTCGGCCGTTTTGAAGCGGCGCGGGATTTCCCATATCGATTATGTTGTGATTTCACATTATGATGAAGATCATATCGGTGGCCTCATTATCGACAAGGATCGTAAGAATGCGAGTCTGTTATTCGGCCCGAATGGCGTTCCGGGAGCGCCGGGCGATGATGACGGAAACGGAAAAGCCGATTGGGCAGATGATGATCCGCAGAGTCCCTATCCTGAGGAATATGGCAAGGGTGACGATATCACGGTCGGCACGTTCGTTGATCGCGGCGACGAACAAAGTGAATCAAGTGGTCAGCAATTTGGAACTCCTCCTTATAAACTATATGTTAGCCTGGCAAAGTCGAGTGGCAACCGACTATCGCTTGATACCCAGTCAAAGCTCGATGACTTTAGCATCGACCTTGGTGAAGGTGCCAAGATGCTTCCTTATGCCAGTGCTGGCCGCATCCGGGGTGGGAGTGGAAAAGTAGCCGACGTGAACACTGAGAACGAACATAGCGTCTCGATGCTGGTGACCTATGGCAAGTTCGACTTCCTCGTATCTGGAGATCTTATAGGTCAAAAACACGGCAGCGAGGATGCCAAGGTCGAACGTGCCGTTGGCAGCAAACTTCAAGCCGAGGGCAAGATTGTTGATGTGCTTCATGTGAACCATCACGGCGCAAACAACGGGTCTGATGCGATGTTTCTGGAGCAGATCAAGCCGACAATCGCCGTGATTTCGCATGGCAATGTTGGCAGTTATAAACACCCAAATATCGCGGCATTGAAGCGTCTTGAAGCCGCAAAAGTCTATCGTATTATTCAAACCAAGTGGGGAACAACCGAGCTTTCAATTTGCAAAAGCAAGCAGGAGTGCGAGACGGTCAGAAAGAATGAGTCTCCCGTGCGAGACATACAGGCGGTCTATCAGAATGACGTTGTAATTACCTCCGACGGTCAGAATTACACGGTCTCAACCAGCCGAACATTTCCAGCCGATAGCAACCCAAGGCGGCCGTCCAATTAGGATCAGCCCTCCTCGATTGATGTTCTTAGCGCGCCCATCTGCTAGAGGGACCGCGCTTCACACCAAAACGTGGCGCGCCGATGATGCTTGTCCCCAGTTCTCTCTTTCAATCGCACATGGCACTGCCAAAACTGACATTTCACTGCAATAATGGCGGTACAAAAATGAACTTGGTTACAATTTTCTCAACCAATACCGGTTGGGATCGTGCGATATTATACTTTGCCCACCACCGCTGAAGGTCAAAAGTTGCTAAAGTGCTGCTTTCAATTTGCGTCCGCAAAACATCAACTTGAATCTTCTTTTGAAGTCTGATCTTTGCAGACCGCATACACAGATTTTCCAAATATGCCGGTCGCTCAGGCAAATAAGCCCGATATTGCACGATAGCCATTCCGCGATGGATCGAACGGCAAATTTGCCGAATTTTAGAGGGTATTTAATTGCAGGCTTGTCCACATCGACAATTCATCCAAACTCAGCGTACGGTGAAATTCAAGACCAACAAGGTCACCAACCTGCCATTTAACGCTTCCCGTTGCTGGACGCAAATCGCCCTTGCTGATCTGCACACGGCAATCGATCAGGAGGTATTTGTTGAACTGTATTTTGGCACCTCGCTGGGAGATATCACATATCCGTGCATCAGCTAGATAAGAACCTGAACGCACCAGAATCGGGTAGTTGATCGTGAGCCGGGGACGCCGAGGGCGCATTGCCGTATCCGTAACCAGCGATTTTGCTAAGACCCTTTCTACTGAAATCCAGCTGCAAAATCTGATACCAAATGCAGTTCCATTGCGCCACACAACTTCACCCTCGATCCGGTCGCCATCAAGCAATGAAATTGCCACTCTCTCTCCAGTCTCAAAGCTGAGGTGGCTGTGGACCAGCATACCGCCTTCGGAAATATTGCGCACAACGCCCATGCCTTCAACTTTGTGTACGCAACTGGATAGCCTTGCAGCGCGCATTACTGCGCGGTGGCGCTGCCCGCCTCTACGTTCTTCGGGCTTTGCGATTGCAGCCGGCGTCTCAGCATTCATTGTAGGCGGATTCCCATCCACATTCACATGCGGGTCTCCGGCCGCGACGTGCGATTCCAACGGATCGGGAAATCCTGCCAAATGCATATATTTATCAGCCATGTTCAATCAACCTTCATTCGGTAACGGAGGGTAAAATACGAAGGTTCCGCTGCGGCCGGCGCCATCGCGCCGCGCAGCCTGAACCGCAAATGTGTGATTGCTGGGTCTATGCCGTCTGGATCAGGTGTCGGTTGGTAATCAAAGCTGACACCGCCATTTGAAGAAAATTCAAGGCAATCGTCGCGATCCGCGAGCGACCGGAATAGGCACGTTAAATCGCTCGGCGGTAGGCCCTCAACAAAGTCAAATGGCGAAGAAACGCCGCCATCCAAGCCAGAAACGACCAGACTTAGTGATTGTGGAATAGGGTTGGTAATTGCGAGGCTGTGCTCACCGAGAGCTTCATCACCGCCATAAGATACTTGTGCACTATATTCTATGATTGAACCTGGCAGTGCCTTGGGATTGCTCTGAGCAATTGGACCGGAAACAACCTTACTGGTTATCGAGATTTTCAAATCGGACCCAGCAGCTACCAAAGGGCCGGGGAAGTTTCCGCAAATCGAACACAACGCCGCTACGATCGCAACCCGGCGCACAAATCTTTCCTGATTCAGCAGATGCCGCTTTTGTTGGTATGGGAAGGATCTTGCTCCTTTAATCATGGCAAATCAACGATCAGTTGCCATTGTATGAATTGCGCCGCAGGCGGATGACCGGAGTTTAATCGGCGTCTGACAAACAGCCTATATTCATTCATGCTCACCTCTCCATTGCGGTCAGATGTGAGTAGCTGGAGGCGCATCGCGACAGGGGTCACTATTTTGACAGTTGCGTTCGCTTTTTCGATCATGATCTGCGCCGGGGCCGTGGGATGTGGGGACCCCGGCGCAGATGCGGAAGCGACTGCGCCCATGATGCTGCCGCGTAGGACCAGTACAAGCGGCACAAGAGCAGTTAGTGCTTCCATGGGCCGAATGATCGACATATTGAGTGTCCGGCAACAGTTTTACACCGTTGCAGGCTTGGATTAACTATATGTAGATTGGTATCTTGCGATCATTACTATATGCAGTATGCTAATTGAAACTGTATTAATTTTCATTAACTGCTGTGACGCGGCGCAAACGTTCCGATTGTGGCTCCAGGGGCAACACTTTGCTACTTTGCAGAACTGCAATAATGCGCTGTCGAACCTGTTGCGACAACACAACGCGCTGCAACATGTCGTCGGGCGTTCCCTTCGGCGCCGCCGACACGGATGCAAATTGAAGCCACTGCATTTTGGCTTTTTGCGAATTGCCTGATGCTGCCGCAATCAAAGTCTCACAAAGAAAATGATAGGCTGGATTTACATGCGGGACGTTTTCGGCTTCCGACGAAAGAAAAGGCAATTGGTCGGTTCTCCCCTTACGGATTGCCGCAAGAATTAACGAGAGTCGAGCAACGGATTCACCTGGAGAGCGAAACTCATATGCGCGCTCCAGCAGCTCGTCACCGTCGGGATCGCCGCAAAGCGACGCAAAGTTGCCGAGTACCGCCAGTAGCACCGGATCATAAGGATTTGCATCAAAGGCGTGGCCGGTGTGCAGCATTCCCATCTCGCAATTGTCCGATACAAAATATATTCGAGACATAGCAAAATGCGCGTAGGCTTCCTTCGGGTCTAAACTGATCGCGCTCTGCGCAAGCGAAAGTGCTCTGCCAATTGCGGCCGGCCGACTGGGAGGTGGCGCGGTCTCAATCACATAAAAGGACAATAGGCCGAGGCGGACGGCATCAAGACGGGAAATGCCAATGGGAACCGTCAGGCACTCCGAGAGCGGACCGCGTAATTCCAAATCTTGGGTCTTCAGAAGTTGGACATATCCTAACAAGCATGAATAGCCTTTAGAATAGGCGCCTTCCATTTGCCGCGTTTCGCGGCTGGCTATAATCCCGAAAGGCCCGGCCAGTTGCGCGATGCTTTTTCCAAAACTGTCCGAGAGCGATTTTGCTGGATCGATCAGCGCGGTACTCGTCCAGATCAACTCGCCAGTCCTGTTATCAGTAAGCCGCAGGTAAAGGGGCCGCTGGCTACCTTGCGGTTCGCCGAGTTGTAGCATCAGCCGGTAGTCTACACTTCTGGACTCCAATGCCTTATTACTGCGCTCTTCAAGACGAAGCTGAACGACCCATGAGCGATTTATGCTGTCCGCAATTTTAGCATAGGCTTCTTCGGCTAAGGCTTGCGATGCAACATCCGGCGTTACCCCCGATCGTTCAATAAGCATGACAGGACTTTCAAATCGCACGGGCTTTTCTTGAGCAGCCACTGGGCCAGGCGTTTCATTCGGCCACCAGAAATAGGCAACAACAAGCGCCCCTATCAGCGCGACAACCAACCAAATTCTGGCGGGTTGCTTGCCGGTCACACTCTCTCGCGCTGGGCCGTCCAATGTCGTCCGACCATCTTGGGTGGTATAGGCAAGGTGTTGAATATCGCTGAAAGCTCTTGCCGCTCCTGGAGCTTCTTCTACTTGGGCTGTTCCGGCGGACGGTTGCGCGCCATCAGATGCAATTATCAGTTCTGGATAAGCTTTGGCCCGCCGCGCAAGTCGTACGCCATAGCTTCCAGCAGGAATGTACAAACACAGTTCTTCAACCGGTTCATGCCGCGCGTAATAAGCCTCCAGCATTTTGCGAAGGCGAAGGACTTGAACGCGCGGGTAGCTATCAACATTCGGATCGAAATCGGGATCCTTGCCGAGGCCGTCGACACCAACCACGTAACTTTTGAGCAATTCACCTTTGCCCTCCAGTGTTTGTTCGACAAGGTACACAAGCAATCGTTCAAGTATCGGCGCCTTCCCGAAATGACCGCTTGCGAATATGCTCCCAAGCTCGATCCGGGTGGCAGCACTGCATCGATGGTTTTTCTCGTCTGACTGGAATGAATCCAGCGCTCTCGCCTCAAACTTATCGCCCATCTCGTTCATCCTGTTTTGGCGCCATGACACGATTAAGTTAATTCAGCTGTGGCTCCCAACCGACCCCCATGGATCCACCGATTTGTGAAACCGCATGCTGTGATAGCTGCTTGCCGATACGATGAAATGATCGTGTAGCGCGATCCCGAGCATATCGGCCGCGTGGATCAGTTTTCTGGTCATGTCGATGTCGGCTTGGCTTGGCGCAAGGAAGTTACTGGGGTGGTTATGCGCAGCAATGAGCGCCGAACTATCCAACTCCAGTGCGCGGCGAATAATTTCGCGTGGATATATTTGGACTTCGGAAACGGTCCCGCTCCAGAGCTGTTCGTCAGCTATAATTCTGTTATGTGTGTCAAGAAACAGGACACGAAACGTCTCAATGCGGCAGCCGCCGATCACGATCTGTAAATAACGGACCAGATCCGCACAGTTTCTAATGACAGGGTGATCGATTTCGGTCGGCTGCGCGAATTCGGCACCGATCTGCATAATTGACTTCAGCTTTGCCGCTCGGCTTCTATTGCCTAGAATTACGGCCAGCTCGTCCGAATCTGCTGCAAGCAAGGTTGGATAGTTTCCAAATCTGACTAGCAGCGCGCGTATTTTTGCCTCGCTGACACCAGACCCTAGAACCGCTTTGAGCTGGGCTACTTTTGTTTCCGACGGGCCAGAAGTGAAGCTGCGAATATTGTCCCGAACTGTAGGTAAGCCCAAATTCCCTGACTGATCCCGTAGGCATTCGGTAACAGATTGTGGGCAAAACTGCTCGCCACGTGAATTGTTACCGCCGCTATCTGCCATCCTATAATGAGCAGAAGCCAAGACTCGCGCGAACGGGTCGCTATCCAGATGAAGGCCAGAAGCGCAATCACATCGACCAGCAAAACGCTGATATTGAGGGGCAGCCATTTATGACTTCCTGATACATATATTAGGGAGGTAGCGACTACACCGAATAGCATTATGCCAATCGCCTGCCGCTTAACGATGTCGCCCTTGACCAGCACATATCCCGCAGCGGAAAGAAAGATCAGCCAGAAGATTATGCCCCATAACATGCTTTTACATCAGCATGTGCTGCGGTACTGGTCAAGTGCAACCACGCGACATCAGGCCGCTTTGTCGGCAACCAAAATCAATGGGTTTGCCTGCTCTGATTGGAACACCTTCCAGCCGTCACCCATAGCATAAGCACCGAGCCCGATATCGCGCTGTGTGCCTGCAAGCACCTCATGGGCTTCTACGGTCTGGCGGCGGCATTGAACGAGTGATTGAAGCGCTTGGACGGATAAATCAAACGCAGGCTGGCAAACCGTTGCTGAGAGTTTCGCTTCCATCCTTGCGGCAGGCAATTCACAATTCAATTCTGACAATTTGATGATGGCGAGATCTATCGCCTCCTCCGCTGCATGCAGCTTAGCGGCAACTCCGCGAACAACTGAAATTTTGGTTGATGTATCTGCTCGACGATTAGACATAAAAATCCCTTTCGGCACATATGGTGCTTCCAAAATCAGGCAACATTGCCCGTATTCAGATGCGAGAAAGGGCCTCTAGCGCGGCTATTGCTGCTCCGAAGGCTAAAAGCGAGATGGCGGCTATACCGACAACTAGCAGAGCCTTCGCCCGCAGACTAAGCCATGATCGTGGCTCTTCCCCAAACAAGACCGGATTGGAAAACAGCGTTTCAATTTTTGATGCGTCCGCAAAAGAATAAGGCGCTTGAGCATCTTGCAACTTTGATTTTGCTGTACCGTAAAGCGGGTCTTTTTCACTGTCCGGCTCTCCGTCTCTACTGCTCATCCCGCTAACCGGAATATACGCTGCGTCATATAATACAGGATCGCACAAATCTGGCGTCTGAGTTGGCCGTGTTTGCAAAACGTCCATATCGCAGAAGCGTCGCGCTGCTTCATGCCTTGAGCTTGCGCCCATTCGTTGTGTGGCCGTTCGCAGCCGTTGATCCACGGTGTGTTTGGAAATGCCAAGCATACGGGCGATTTCTTTTGAGCTGTAGTTTCGCCCGGTCAGTCTGAGGCATTCCTTGTGTATGTCCTTCAACGCGGCCAGTTCATGCTGAGTCATTTTCACAAACCCTCCAAATTTTACATTTGAGATGTGTGCCACAAGCGACTATTTTTGCAATAACACTTTGTACCTTTTGGACTCCAAAGACTGCGGCGAATCGGGACAGTTCCGGCTTTTCAATCCAGACCAGTACGACACGGCCTACCGCGGCTTCTCCACCGGAGAGAAGCAGCCGCGCAACGCAAAGTTGCGCCGATCTCTTCACTACTGACCGGCCCCATTTTTCGTCCAGTCAAGCACAACGGAGAGGCCGAGCGTTCGGAAAAGCATTCCATTAAGTCGGAACCGCTGCACAGTCTCTGGCTACCCCTCGGAGCGGGGGTTCGTCCCCGCGATGCTCCTAAAATGAGCGGGACTGATGACGCACTCGTTCCCGCGCGCCTGCGGCGTGCTCCTTAGGGTGCGGCCTTTGACGAAAAGGGCCCCGCAGGCACACCGAACCGGCAGAAATTGTCCAATGTGCAGGCGCTGAAAGCCGACAAGTCCCGCCTTTCCGCCTGCTTTGGTCAGACCAGCGACATCTGCCTCCTTTCAGGGTGCAGGTTTTTTGCTTTGGCCAACTCGCTGGTCGCTCGCACCCATTGCGGCATGACCGGGGATCTGCGGACGGCGCCCGTGCGCCGGCGTTGTTTGTGCCGGCTCCGGCGAGACGGGGTGAGCGGCGCTCCCGTCTAGGGTCAAACTGCCCCGGCTCACAACCCCTGCCGGGGTCTTCCTCTTCGTTGCAGCCCTCCGGGTGTGCCCGGCACAGTCCGCCCCTCTCTGGTCGCTTCTTGCCGCCCACCCCGCCTCTCCGGGGCCGGTTGCGGCGGATTTTGGGTGTGTGGAGGCGGTGATGGCAGTTGGCAAAAGCAAACGGCAAGAGGACGGCAAGCGTCGCAGGACGGCGCTTCGCGCCGTTCGCGGCGGTGAAGCGTCGCGTGTCTCGCTTTACGACGAGGTGACCGCCAAGATCATTGCGCAGCTGGAAACAGGGATTTTTCCTTGGGCGCAGCCGTGGAGTTCGAACGCAGCCGTGCCGGGTCTACCGCGCAACGCGATTTCGGGGCGGGCCTATTCGGGTATTAATGTGCTTGTCTTATGGGGTGCAGTCATTGACGGCGCCTATCCATCGCAGGACTGGCTGACCTTCAGACAGGCGCTTGCCGCAGGCGGATGCGTTCGCAAAGGTGAGCGCGGGCAGACGATCTTTTATGCCGACTGCTTTAAGCCCGATGAGGGGCACGAGCAGGGCAACAATGCACAGGGTTGCGGCACAAAGGGCGAAGGCGAGAGGCGTTCGGTTCCCTTCCTCAAACGCTTCACGGTGTTCAACGCAGCACAATGCGACGGCTTGCCGACACGACTGACCGCCAACCCGACGCCGCTACCGGAGCGCGAACTGAATGATGCCGCCGAGGCCTTGATGGTGGCGACGGGCGCAGATTTCAGGATAGGCGGCGCTCAAGCTTTCTATGACGTCCGGAACGATTATGTGCAGGTGCCGCCGCAACCGGCATTCACGGCACAGATCGATTATTACCGCACCGCATTGCACGAACTCGGCCACTGGACTGGCCATGCTTCGCGGCTTGGCCGCGACCAGTCGGGGCGGTTTGCAAGCGCGCTTTATGCCCGCGAGGAACTGTGTGCCGAACTGGCGTCTGCCTTTTTGTGCGCGGCGCTTGGCATCCAGCCCACCGTTCGTCATGCCGATTATCTGGGGTCTTGGCTGGAGCTCTTGCGCGGCGACGCCCGTGCGATTTTCAAGGCCGCAAGCCAAGCCGGCAAAGCGGCTGACTTTCTCTTGGCCTACACCGAGCACGCCCAGATCGAGGCAGCGGCATGAGCAGGCCAGCAGCTCCCGTCGAACTCGAATCCGAGATCACGCCCATCGGTGTCCAGACCTTGGTCACCGGCGTTGCGCCGATCACGCCAGCACAGCGGCTGGCCATTCTAGCCGAAGCGCCATTGCAGCCGCGCCGACCGCAGCGCCCAGCCGATCACGGGCTGTTCGATACGAACGCGCGGCTCCAGATCGAGATGTTTTGATGAGGTTCGCCGTTCCTTCTTCTCCCCTGAAGGACGGCAACCCCGCGCCGCGACAATCGCGGAACGGGCAACCGGCCCCGCCCTCAATGCCCACCCAAGATGCCCCGAGGGCGGGGCCACCCAAGCCAAGGAGTAAGTGACATGCAAATAGACCAAATCCCGCTCGACCGGCTATCGGTTTCCAAAGCCAATATGAGGGCTGGCAAAAAGCTGCCCGATGTGAGCGACATATTGCCTTCCATCATCAAACGCGGCGTGATTGCGCCATTGTTCGTGCGGAAAAATTGTCAGGACGGCCACTACGAGATCGTCGCTGGCAAAAGACGTTTTTATGCCAGCCTTGAAGCAGCCAAGCAGGGCAAAGAAGCCCTCACCCTGCCCTGCATATCTGTTGGCGAAGGCGATGATGCCGAGGCGCTCGAAATCTCGATGATCGAGAATATGCTGCGCCAGAACCCCGATGCGGTGACGCAGTGGGAAAGCTACACACGGCTCGTGAAGGAAGGCCGAAGCGTCGAGGATATCGCCGCAACCTTCGCGCTTACCGAATTGCAGGTGAAGCGCATCTTGGCGCTCGGCAATCTGTTGCCGCGCATCCGCGAGGCTTACCGCGCCGAGGAAATCGATGCAGCGACGGTGAAGCATCTGACTCTGGCAACCAAGGCCCAGCAGAAAGCGTGGCTAGCCTTGTTCGAGGATGCCGACAGCTATGCCCCGCGTGGCAACCAGTTGAAGGCATGGCTGTTCGGCGGCGCGTCGATCTCGGTCGGCGTCGCTTTGTTCGATGTGGGCGCATTCGGTGGCCAGATCGTCCAGAACCTGTTCGAGGAAGATGGCTATTTTGCTGATGCCGATGCTTTCTGGGCGGCGCAAACCGCCGAGATTGAGGTCCGCAAAGCCGCCTACCTTGCCGAAGGCTGGAGCGATGTTCAGATCATGCCCCCGCACGAGCATTTTGCGTCTTGGGAATATGAAAAAACCCCCAAGCGCAGAGGCGGACGCATATATATCCAGTGCCGCGATAACGGCGAGGTGGTCTTCCACGAAGGCTATGTCACGCGCAAGGAGGCCGAGAGAGTCGGTAAAGACGACAGCGGTGGCGTTGCAGATGCGGCAAAAGCGGCGCGCCCCGAACTAACTTCCGCGCTGAACCAATATGTCGACCTCCATCGCCACGCAGCGGTGCGGACGGAACTGGCGGCGCGTCCCCATGTTGCGCTCTGCGTGATGGTCGCCCATGCCATCTGCGGTTCGCCTCTATGGAGCGTAAGCGTGCAAGAACAGCGCACGCGCAATGACTCGATTAACGAAAGCATCGAAACCTGCACCGCCGAAACCCGCTTCGACGAGCGCCGCCGTGCGGTGCTGAATGTTTTGGGGTTCGACGCCGAACAGCCGAGTGTGACGGCGCAAGGCTATGGCGACCGCAGCCTGCTACCGTTGGTAACGCGGTTGCTCGGCCTGCCCGAAACCACTGTGCTCGACATATTGGCTGTGGTCATGGCCGAAACTCTCGCCAGCGGCAGCGAATTGATCGAAACGCTCGGGATCACGCTCGGTGTGCCCATGACCGACTACTGGCAGGCCGATCAGGCGTTTTACGACCTGTTGCGCGACAAGGAGGTGGCAACTGCCGTTCTCGCGGAGGTCGGCGGAAGCCCAGTCGCAGAGGCCAATGCCAAGGAAAAGGGCAAGGTAATCAAAGGCGTCATCGCTGATTGCCTGACCGGCGATAATGGCCGCGCGAAGGTGGAAGGATGGGTGCCGCGCTGGATGGCCTTTCCGCCTGCGGCATATACGACACGCGGCGGTGTTGCGACGGTGTCGGCTGCCCATCGGGCAGCGTGGATGGTCGAAAGCCAAGCGCCGGTCGAACCCGACCCGAATATACCGGACGTGGCGGACAAAGCGCAGACCGGAGCCGATGCCCGAGGCGAAGCGGAAACCAAAGACGAAAGCGACGCTGCCCAAAGCGCAGAAGCCGAGGAAGAACGGCTTGCTGCATGAGCAAGTTCGTCCAGGCGGCGGACAACCGCCGCCTGCCTTTCGTTTAACACAGGCCGGAGACAGAATATGTCCGACCGCATATCAGCGCTGGTCGGGAGCCTGTTCCGGCAGCTTCGGAGCCGAACGCATCGTCTTTGACGGCAAAACCGGTCCGCTGAATTTCGCGGTCGATGACGACGACCGGCTCGGGCTGCATGTCGAGACCATCGGGCGGCTCGGTTCGATGGGCGCGGTCCGGCGCTAAGTCGCCAAAGCCGAGATTGAAATTCCGGTGCTCGTGGTCCGCGTCGGCCTAAACCTGTGCGGGTGCGCCGTACGGCATCAGGATTCATTGGGAACAGTTGAAAACGCTGTGACGGCGACGGAAAATGCCAACATGCCAAGTGTTGGCACAAAGGACGCCCATGTTATTGATTTCTGGATTCCTGCTTGTCGTCTGCGCCTATATTGCAGGCACATTGCTCTGGTCGCTTGCGGTCCATGCCCTGCCGTTATGGTGCGGCGGCCTTGCTGGGCTGTCGGTCTGCTCTGCTGGCGGCGGACTGCTAGCCGCACTGATGGCAGCGTTGGCGGCAGCAACCGCAACGATCATCGCCGGCCAATTGCTGAACGGGTTTCTGCGTTCGCCGCTGCTGCGCGCCTGTGTCGGGCTTGCGTTCGCGATGCCCGCCGCGATCGCGGGATATCATTCAGCTTTTGGGTTCGCGACCGCGTTTGGCATCGGGGAAGGCTCAAAAGTCATGATCGCAATGAGCGCGTCTTTGTATACCGCGCTTGCTGCATGGCGCGGAACATTACATCCACGCGTCCGACCCCGAGCGGCAGCACCGGAATGGAGATAAACTTCGGCAACTGGCCAATGAGGCGCAGCTGCTGCCCATGTCCAATTGATACTATCTTACCGCGATGTTCGGTTTTGAAGAGGGTCCGTGACACAAACCCCAAGTTCGGCCCTGGGATGGCCGTGGTCTTCATTCGACAAGCAAGGCTTTGGCGCGTGCAAATGTCCATCTGTCCGGCGATCGCCGACTGCTCTGTAATTACCATTGGCCCTCGGGAGCTGGAGGCAGACTTTCAAGTTGCCGAACATCGTGTCCCGACAAAGCCATCTTACGTCGCCCTTGCGTGATGAACGTTCCACTTTTGCCAAACTGCCATATCCCTGCTGCCATGCGCTGTGCCAATCACAGCCTCGTCGACGGTCTGGCTGGCAGCAGACGGGCTTTGCCCTCGCGTGCCCGCCGCAACCGCAGCCGGGCACCTATTTTCCGCCGCGCGTAAACGCGCTTTGCATCGCGAAACAAAATAGCCGCCGTCTGCGGTCCTGCGTTTTACTCCGGCCCTAAGACCCACCCCACTCGGCGAGCCGAGCGGGGACCCCGGGGGGTGCGCCGGTCCCGCGCCGCTGCCTGTCACCAGCCATCGAGGCCGCGATTGGCGCAGCGCTCGAAACATTGAAAGGAAGTTATCATGGCTAATATCGGTACATTCACAAAGACCAGCGACGGTTATAAAGGCGAAATCGTTACGATGAGCGTTCAGCAGAAGAATGTCCGCATCGTTGCCGAACCCGACGGCGCAAATGAAAATGCTCCAAGCCACCGGGTGTTCGTCGGTCGTGCGGAAATCGGCGCAGGCTGGCCCAAGCGCTCGAATGAAGGACGCGACTATCTCTCGGTCAAGCTGGACGATCCGAGCTTCACGGCTCCAATCTACGCCAACCTGTTCGACGACGAAGACGGCAAGACCTTCAACCTCATCTGGTCTCGCGCCCGCGTCGCGAACGGCGACTGATCGCCAACCATTTCACCCCGTCCGGCTTTGCCGGACGGGGTTCGTCTGCAGCCGTCGGTCGATGTACGTTGAAAATTGTCAGCCGCAACGCCGGTACCGAAAGGATAAGGTAGCCGGTTGAGTCCAGTTTTTATTTTTGCACCGCGGCTGCCTTGAGTAGCTATACATCCTTCTATAACAAACCGGATAGTGACCCAAAATATTGCTCCTACCATTCTGATCGCTAACCGAACCGAAAAGCTGCACTTTCTGGTTGAGGAACTCGCGCTCTCAGCCCAGTTAACAAGCTATGCTACAGATTCCGACATGGCGCGGATGCTCGCTCGCCATGTAGCCATTCGCATTCCAGAATTCATCTGCCACCTGCGACAGCTGCGCAACTGTTTGCCCCTTTCCCCGGCCAGCTTGAAACTAAAAGACACTTTGAACACGTTCGCAGACGAGTTCGATGCGCATATCGCCATCGTACGAAATAAGTTGGCCGCTCATGTTCAGGATATCGACCTTGTTGCACGCACTGAATTATGGGCTTCAATCGATGCTTCAATGGTCGATTATTTCGTCGACGGCGCCTATGAGCTTTGGGATAGCTTGGGCACATTAAATGCACCCGGTCATCAACCTTTCGCGAGTCCCGCAGCGCTGGCCGATCCAAGCGTCGCCTCGGCCCTCAACGTACTTGCGAAAGAGGTAGCCATACCCGTTACATTTGGAACGGACGCCTTGGCGTTTGCGCGGACGAATTCCTCCGTGCTGTTCAACGACACGCTGGTTCATCAACGCGCCGGTCAATTAGCGCTACTGCGTCGCTGGGTACGCTCGGAGCGCAAACTCCTCTCATTGTTTAAGCAATATGCGCCAATTGGGCGCATATTGAAGGCACGGTTGCTTACCGATATCGTAAGCTTTCACGATTGTCTGATCACCCGGCCAGTACAAGCCGGCGCGCCGCAGGAAATGGATGGTCTCGATGCCTTGATTGCCGCTGCAGGCACGAACCCTGTGGCCATTCAGCTATTTGCCACTTCTAATCGCGATGACACGACGATCGATCCTATCCGGCACTTACGTAATCGCATTGGCGGACATCTCGAAATTGACGCTGCAGTTTCGCTCTGCACGCTTATCGCCGAATTGGACGGGTTCGAATTGGCTCAGGCAATTCGCCATTATGCGCGACTTGAAGCGACCTTTATCGAGACTTGCCAACAGGTCCATTTCTTAACCACCCATCTGATGGACGGTCAGGAAGTCAGAGGCACGCTCTTGAAAAGAGGAACTGTGTCACCATTCGATCCGTCGCGCCCCGACATCATCGCCGGTCCGTCGCCGCGACCGACTTATTCGGCCACGGAGATGCAGGGCGAGCTGGAGCGCTGGGAAGATGGAACCGGTCTCTTTGCGGCAAAAGCGCTCGACTATTTTCGCGACGCCTTTTCGCACGCCCCTTTGGCGGAAACGCGCATTTGCACAGAGCACTTGGGGTCGAGCAAACATTTCCATCATTTGGAAATCAGAACATCGCATATGTTCATCCGCGATGCGCTGACAAGTTGCGGTGTCGAGGAAGAGGAAGGCCTGCTTACCCTCATTTCCTACTGCCCTGGCTTTCCTGCTGAACTCACCGAAGTAATGACCGATTATCATCTGACGAGCGGAAGGCCCGCTTCTCCTGCGCTGCTGGAATCGTTAGGGAGGCTCGCGCCATGGTGGCATGAAGCTGCACGCACGATAGTAAAGGACGTCATCGGCGCGCAAACCGGCGCCCAGAGCCTTCTCGCACGCGCCGTGCTGCTGCGAATCTATTTGCGCCAAGAAGGCCCAAAACGAATGAATCGACAACCGAGCCACCCTGAATGGCCGGAAGTGAAAGCACTTATTCTAAATGACATCTCTGCTCCAGATGACCTTGCGGCATTAATCGTGCTGGCCAGCGCATTTATCGGCAAGGACACGGGCAGTTTTGTGCAAAAGTTCAAATCTGAATATCAAGAACTTGTGGACGCAGTGCTCGACACCGCACGGGAACGGCTTGCAGGTACGCTCGACCCGTCTCGTGACGCGAACCTGTGTCATTTGCTCATTAGTGGCCAATTCGCGCAGGCAGTGCAGTGCATTATTACTACCGGTCCAAAGGGCCATGCCGCGGCTAGCAAGAATCTTCTGCTCCATGCATTCGGTCATGGGCTGATTGAGACTGGACGTTCGGCCGCAGAAGGCCCCGCAGTCGCAGAATTGCTGCTGGCGCTTGATGCAAGAGAGGCATCGCTTGGCGTGCTCGAGAGTCTCTGCAAGCGCGAACCAGGCAATGTCGAATATCCACTGCGTCTGGTCGAGATCGTCGTCGCAATCAACGGCATGGCCGAATATGCACGCATTAAGATCCAGCATATCCGTGAGCAATTTAACCTTGAGGCTGCGTCCGAAGAACGTCTCAATGCAGCCGAACGAAAACTGGATGCGCCCTAAATCTAGCTGCTTGCCGCAGGCGAAGGCAGATAGTCTTCGCAACAGCGAACACCAACATTCATGACTTGGATGCCTGATACCGACTGAAACGCCGAAACTGCAATTTGCCAACGAGCAGAGGCTGCCGGCTGCGAGCCTGTTTTAAGATGTAGCGGTCTGCAATCAGCCCAAAACTGCCTTTAGGATAGAATCTGCTCTCACCCGGTATCCGAGGCGAACGGGAAAGCACTGATCGCGCTAGCGGCTGACGAGTGCGACAATATTGGCATAGGCAAAATTGTCGCTCCCCCCTGCAGCTGCCACTGCGCCATTGATCTCGGCAGCCAGCGGCAGCCCGCCGTTGTCCTCGAACAATCGCGGAATCAAGCTTATGGACGCACGACCCACTCCTATCATTGCCCGCTATCTTCGCACGCCCGATGCGGCCGTCCATCTCGGGCTGTCTGCCCGTACCCTCGAAAAGCATCGCTGCTTTGGAACAGGACCGGTTTACCGCAAGCTCGGCGGACGCATTGTCTATCTGATCGCCGATCTTGATGCCTGGGCCGAGCTCGGTCTACGCTGCTCGACCAGCGATCCCGGCAGGGGTGTTGTCCATCCCGCCAAGCGGATCGACGGCTATACCGGCCCGGTCCGACGCTGATCCGTTCGATGCAGCGCACAACGACATTCCCGGCTATTGACGCGCAACCCGATTTTTTCGTCGGGGCAGGCAGCGGCATCGCCGTGCGAGACTCACAGGATCTCATGGCATGGCCCTTCTTCAGCCTTGCCAAATCGAAGCGGGTTCGACCGATCGATTTCCGGATGGGAGATATCTCGATTCTCGTCGAGGCGACCGCCGAACATGGTATGGCAACAATCTGGGATGCCGATGTCCTGATCTGGGTTGCGAGCCAGATCGTCGAAGCGCGCGATGCTGGCCGCCCGACTTCGCGGCTAATAGCCGCCACACCGCATGAGATCCTCGCTTTCACCCGGCGCGGCACGGGTAAAGCAAGCTATGACCGGCTCAAGGCCGGGCTGGACCGCTTGCAGTCGACGACGATCGCGACCTCGATCCGCCAGCGTGACGCACGACGGCGGCACCGCTTCTCCTGGATCAATGAATGGAAGGAATGCCTCGATGGTTCTGGTCGCGCGCGCGGCATCGAGATGATCATTCCAGACTGGTTTTACGAAGCTGTGATCGATCAGGCACTCATCCTTACCATCAATTCTGCCTATTTTTCGCTGACGGGCGGGCTCGAACGCTGGCTATACCGCCTCGTGCGCAAGCATGGTGGCAGACAGAAAGGTGGCTGGAGCTTTGACTTCCAGCATCTTTATCTCAAATCAGCTGTGCTTTCGCCGATGAAGCGCTTCGCCTTCGAACTGCGCGACATCGTCAGACGCCAGGCGCTCCCGGGATATACTCTGAGGATCGAATATGCCCATGGCCGTGAGCGGCTGAACTTCGTCGCCATTCCCGTCGATCCGTTCGATGAAGCGATGCGGCGCGTCGGCCTTCGCCTTGTGGACAAGTCATGATGCTACACGGACTATCAGGAACCACCACATCCGGACGATCAGGAACCCGATCTTCGGACCATCGGGAACCGAATTGCGCGAAAAAGGCGCAGAGACCGGAGCTTCACGGCGCCCTTAACTTAGCTAACACAGAATCCTTCGGATTCTTGCTAACGCCAACGCGCTTGGCGAACGACAAAGGACAGCCATTTCTGGCACCGTCCTGCGAACTGCCCGGCGATAGCTCTCAACTGACGCAGGTGACGCTTGTCTGGCAAAAAGGCTGGCGCGAGGACTGGCTCAAATTCGGCAAGCCTGTGGCCAGCCTGATCGTCGACCGCAGGCAGCGCAAGGAGTTCTATTCGGCAGGCCAGGTGTTCGGTCTGGTCTGCTGGGCAGCCAATGATTTTGGTACGGTGCGTTCATCGTTACACATTGTTCGTGCCGTTTGCGCGGGCGAGGCCGTGATCCCCGTTCCGCAGGTTGATCCAGGCGGGGACCTTTTGCTTTCCGCTTTTGGCTGGCCCAAAGTTGCGCGCGTCTTCCGCCTAATCGACGCGATCGAAGCGTCGGGCATCGACCCGTGCGACGTAGCACCCGATCACTGGCGACATATTCACAACCGGCTTGCAGCGCGTGAAACACCGCGAAGCTATTCACCTGCGCGCCACCGCGCGTGGCTCCAACGCAAAGCGCTGACACGGTGACGCAGCGGCGCTTCCTGATCGCCGCTGTTGTCGCTGCCGCAACTCTCGGTACGCTTGCCCTGCCGGTCGCGCGTTTTGCCGTGTGGAATACCACGCCAAGCGTTCCAACCGGGCTTTATGCTGTTCGCGGCACAGCGAGCCTGCACGTGGGCGAGCGCGTTGCCGTCGAACCTCCGGCTAAACTGCGGAACCTGCTGGCACAGCGCCGCTATCTTCCGATCGGTATTCCGCTGATTAAACGCATTGCTGCCGTCCGGGGCCAGCGCGTCTGCCGGTTTGCACACGGCGTCACCATCGACGGAAAGTTTGCAGGTGTCGCGCGTGCCCGCGACCGTCTCGGTCGCACACTGCCCGCCTGGTCGGGCTGCCATATGCTTGGCGCCGACGAACTGTTTCTCATGAACCCGGCAGTGCCTGACAGTTTCGACGGTCGCTATTTTGGTGTGCTTCGCATGACCGATGTGATCGGTCGCGCCACCCCGGTGTTGACCGATGAGGTGGGTAATGGCCGCCACATCTGGTTCGCCAGCCCAGGCGCTTCATATTCTGCCCCCAATACCCAAGGAGACTGACACATGCATATTGGTAAATTCACGGCCACAGATGGCGGCTTTGTCGGACGTCTGCACATGCTCATGATCGACATCGATATCAGCCTAGTTCCGGCAGAACAGTCCGACAGCGAGCACGCACCGGACTTCCGCGTGATTGCCGGACCGGATGACGAGGCACGTGAAATCGGAGCGGGCTGGAAGCATATTGGCGAGAAAGCCGGTGATTATGTCACCGTCTTGCTGGACGATCCGATGTTCATCCAGCCGCTGCGCGCAAACCTGTTCAGGAGCGACAACAACGATCATGCGCTTGTTTGGTCGCGCCCGTCCCGGCGCGACGCTGCGAGTTGAGCGATGCGCAGATTTGTTCGATATGCCGTCATTCTCGCTGCTTTTGCCCTGGGTGAAACCCAGCCAGCGTTCGGGCAGGACGTAGCAGAGCACGCCTCGCGGCGCGTAATCGACATTGCGGCGCACGTCGCCGAAGCCGCACAGCGTTTCGGCATTCCCGAACATTGGATCTACGCCGTGATGCGCACCGAAAGCGCGGGCCGGATCGGCGCTGTCTCTTCAGCTGGAGCAATGGGTCTGATGCAACTCATGCCCGGAACCTGGGAGCGCCAGCGCACCCGTTTCGGGCTTGGAACCGACCCGTTCGATCCGCGCGACAACATCATGGCAGGTACCAGCTATCTTCGCGAAATGTATGACAGCTATGGCACGCCGGGCTTTCTTGCAGCCTATAATGCGGGCCCTGGCCGTTATCAGGACTGGCGGGATCGTGGCCGACCATTGCCTGCCGAAACCCGTTCTTATGTCGCCAAAATCGCTCCAATGCTTCAATCCGGCAGCGGACCAACTGTCGTTGCCAGCGCGCAAATATTGCAGGCTGATCGCATATCCTGGACACAAAGCCAGCTGTTTGCCGGTCGTAGCGATGCAGTCCCGGACTGGTCCAGCGACGGTGCTCCCGCCGCGCCAGCGCCTTCCCTGCCGCATTTGCCTGCTCCACCTGATCGTCAAAACGGGCTGTTCGTTGCCGTTTCGAAGAAACGTCCACAATGATCGCTGCATTACATCCTTGGCGGATCATGGAGTGGATCGGCGCAGGCTTGTCGTATTTGAAGGTCATGGAGAGGAAGGCAGATTTTCGATGGCAAGATAAAAGCACCGCCGTCGGTTGGGGTGCAGGATATTGGAATTACACGAAAAACTGCGCCAGCCCTTTGCCGGCCGTGCTGGCAGCTGACCGTGAAAATGGCTCAATTCTGGCCTTTTCAGCGCCGTCGCGCCGACACATCAGACAATTCCTGTGAGCGATGACGATTTCGAAATCAGGCCCGGGCGCGTTCGGGATCGCAGCAGCCGGTCGGCAAAGCCAAAGTCGCTCGCCTCCCAGATCCGCGCACTGTCAAACAAATCGGGTTATGTTGGCATCACCGGTCACCGGGGACGCGCTACCGGGCGTCATGCCCGTGGCCGAAGTGCCGCGCTCGCGATACGAGCTCATCGCGGACAGCGCCGGGTACTCGTCAAGGCGCGCGTGGTCCGGCATCATGGTTCGCGTTTCTCGGCCGCGCCGCTTTTGCGGCACATCGCCTATCTGAAACGTGAGGGCGTCAGCCGGGACGGAGCCGATGCCGCGATGTTTGGCAATCATGATGAGCGAGCGGATGGCACCAGCTTTGCCGAACGCTGCGCCGATGACCGGCATCACTTTCGATTCATCGTCTCTCCGGAAGATGCAGGCGAGCTAGCTGATGTCCGGGCGTTCACCCGCGAGTTGCTAAGCGACATGGAGGCCGATCTCGGTACGCGTCTCGACTGGGTCGCTGTCGATCACTGGAACACCGACAACCCCCACATCCATATCCTGCTACGCGGAAAGACCGAAAACGGCCAGGATCTCGTCATCGACAAGGATTATATCCGCGAAGGGATGCGCGGCCGCGCCGAGGCACGCGTCACTGTCGAACTTGGCCTTCGCAGCGAACATCAAATCGATCAGGCATTGGCGCGCGAAGTTACTGCGGATCGTCTGACCAGTCTCGACCGGCGGCTACAGCGCATGGCTGATAATCTTGGCGGCGTCATCGATCTGCGCCCTGCCCCGCCGCGCCCTCAATCTTCGATGGACCGCCATCTGATCGGCCGCGCGGCCAAGCTCGAACGTCTGGGGCTTGCGACCAGAATCGCGGCTGCTTGCTGGACGCTCAAGCATAACCTCGAACCGACGTTGCGCCAACTCGGCGTTCGCGGCGACATCATCAAAGCCATGCATCATGCCATGAATGGTGTCGGCATCAACGCAGATCCCGGACGCTTCTTTATCCACCTGAATGCGGTCGAAGAGCCGGTCATCGGCCGCCTTGTAGAACGTGGGCTGCACGACGAACTAACGGGGGAGGCCTATGCAGTGATCGATGGCGCTGATGGGCAGGTGCATCATTTGCGTTTCGGTGACCTTGACCTCAGCAGCGATGCTACTCCCGGAGCGATCGTTGAACTCAAGAGTTGGACCGACCGGCGCGGACGGCCGGGACAATCGCTTTGGGTCCAGTCCGATCTGCCACTGGACGAGCAGATTATCGCGCGAGGGTGTACATGGCTCGACCGGCAGTTGGTGTCGTCTGATCCGGTGCAGTCACTGGGTGGCTTTGGCAGCGCAATCGAACAAGCCAAGGCAGACCGGACAGAATATCTTATATCGCAAGGCCTCGCTGCGCGTCGCGGCGGCCGGGTCGTCATGGACCGGGGACTATTAAGCACATTGCGTTCGCGCGAACTGGCAGAGGCCTGCGGCGCGATCACTGCCCAAACCGGACTGCCGCATCGTCCAAGCGCCGAAGGCGATGTGGTGTCTGGCATCTACCGTGAGCGCTTACAATTGGCCACGGGGCGGTTCGCCATGATCGACGATGGTCTGTGCTTTGAGCTTGTTCCCTGGCGACCGCAACTCGATAGGCAACTGGGACAACATATATCGGGAATAGTGAAAGCTGGTGGCGGGATTGACTGGACGCTTGGTAGGTCACGGACATTAGGTGTCTGAAAGTCAGATCTTCGCTGGCTCGTCTCGTAACTCGGAGGCGAGCATTTGCACGATGGCAGGATAAGGGTCGATTTCAAGTTGCTGTTTTACTATGTGGCGCGCCAGATAATATTCTTGGAACGCACGGTGGGTAAATCGCAGCGGCACCGAGCCGCGAAATTTCTGCGTTACTGGATTGAAGAAAGTGACGGCGATTGCTGCAGATAAATCTCGACATCTTATCCGAAAAATATCGGACGCGAGTTCGAGGAGGCGGTCAGAGTCCAATGTTTCAAGCAGCCTGATCTCGCTATTTTGCAGTTCAATCATTTCGCCCGCAGCTCGCTCCATCAACGCTTCCATGTCATCGATATAGGCATCGCGATCCGTTACGGGGCAAATAGTGTTGCGTGCTGACCGCAGATCCCTCGCCAGCTTGGCGAAGCTCCATTGGTTTAGAATCGCAACACGCGTGTCGGCAGGATTCGCGCCAGAGGCTACCAAGTCGAGTATCATGCGAAGGAAGAAGGGATGGGTAAGAAGCTCTTCAGGCCAGCCCGTTGGTTGGTCTGACGCAATGACATCATACAGATGCTTGAGTCCGGGGTTGTCTGGTTTCTGCCTCTGGATCTTAACAACCAGCGCGCCAACTTCCTTTCGAGTCCACGGTAATACTTCCAACAACTTCATATTGCGCACACCGCCGCCTCGTTGACTCAGCTCCTTGAAAAGATGATCGATGTTTCCGAAGGTCGCTCGAAAATGCTCTTCGCGCGTGGTCAGTACAATCTTGCAGCGCAATTCAGTCAGCATGCTGGCAAATCGCGTAATCTCGTCTGGTGTCGCAAGCGCGCGATTTTCATCAAGTGCGTCGATGATGAGCGTTCGTTCGGAATTTTCCGACGATAGCATTGCACGCAGAACTGGACCTCCCAGGCGCTGGTACTGCGCCCTCTCATCAACATCATAATCGTCGAACAGGTGCAGAGCTTCGATAATCCGCGACATGAGGACATTGGTGCCAAATTCGCCGCGGCGCGGTTCGACGTTGGCTGCGGGCACATAAATGACCCCATTGGGCCATTCACGTGCGGCATGAAGTGCTGCACTTGTCTTGCCGCTTCCAAACAGACCGGTAAGCAGCGTCCATTGGTGCGATTTGGCCTTACCCAACATCTGCGCCAGTCGTGTCGGCTTGGCAGTCTGGTCACGTTTGATATCGGCTGATTGGCCGCGATTGAGCTTCAGTTCTCCAACTTGCAGCGGAATCACGTCGACATATTCGCTGCCACTTTCGAACAGTGCGTCAAACTCCGCTAGGAATCTCACTGTCTGTTCGCTCAGGCGCTCATCGATCATCTCGCGCAAGCGCTTCTCGATAGCGCTCAAGCATTGTATACGATCCCATTGCGCTACGGTTTTAGCCTTGTTCCGAACCTTCAGTGTTTCCAACGCAGCATCGATTGTGCGAGCAGCGTCCCGATTGCGACCATCACGACTATGGACCAACACATAGTGATCGGTCTTGAGTTCAGAATTCGCGAACTTTTCAATCGAAGCGAGGATCTGGCTGACATGCGAATCCGATAGCCCTTCAGATGCGAAAAAGCCTTTGGCTTGTATGACGACCTCCAGCTGGTCATCGTCAGTTTGCGCAATGAGGTCACAACCGGCTGCGTCATAGCTTCCAAGGCTGCGAGGGCGAACAAGACCTGGCCAGATCGACCGAAGGACAGGGAGCAGCAAGGTCTCGAAATCGTGGCCCTTCACTGCGAGAATTTCGCCAGCGAGTTGTTTCCAGGCAGTAGTGCTTTGCGTTGATGACATTCTGACCCCACGATAGCTTTACCAACAAACGGTCGTGGAGCAATCATAGCTATTATCTGGCTAGGGCATTCCTTCGATTGGGCATTCGCTGGACCGGTGAGTCCGCGCCGAATCCGAACAGTCTTGACATTCGCACCAGATGATGCGTATAAACGCATCAGGAGACACGGAAATGGCAAGTGTAGCAATCACAGATCGCGCAGGTCCCGCCGCCATGGCCTTGCAGAACTTCGCGAGCGATAGCGACCGTAAACGCCTGACCGGTGCCGCGATCAAGGCCGTTTTGCGCCTGATCGACAGTTGGGGCGGAAGCAATGCCGAAGGTGCAGCGCTTCTGGGCGTTTCCGAAAGCACCTGGGACCGGATGAAAGCTGGCAAGTGGGATGGCACGTTGAGCCAGGACCAGTTGACCCGCGCCTCAGCGTTGATCGGTGTGTTCAAAGGGTTGCATCTGCTGTTTGCCGACGGCATGGCGGACCGCTGGCCGCGTCTTGCCAATCGTGCGCCGGTCTTTGACCGCAAGTCGCCGATTGAAGCGATGATCGAAGGTGGCATCCCGCGTATGCTCGAGACCCGGCAATATGTAGACGCGCTGCGTGGCGGGCTCTGAAGCTGGCCCAGCACTGCCACTGGTGCGCGAAGCCTTTCCGCGCACCATCAGGCTCGTGGCAAGCGCGCGGCTGCGCGATCCTGTGCTTGCCCCGCTGGTGGACGCGGCCGAGGATATGGACCTTCTTGCAGAGATCGAAGGGGCGACCAGCGGAAGACTGGTTGCTGAAGAACGCGGCCTGGGCGGTATAAGCGACGATGAACTGGTTCACGGCGTACCTCATGCCAAGTTCATCAATGCGAGTTTTGCTTATGCCAAGCCCCGAGAACCCATGCGCTTCAATCCAGCTGATCGGGGCGCATGGTACGCTGCTCTGGTTATTGAGACCTGCATTGCCGAAGTCGGTTATCATTTGACCAAAGCGCTCGAAGATGCCGGCGATTACAACGCGGTCGTCGAATATGGCGAGATGCTTGCCAGCATGTCGGGGGTCTTCATCGATTTGCGTGGGGCGCCAGAGCACCCGGCGCTCGATCCCGATCCCACCAAAGGCTATGCTGCGGGCAATGCTGTAGCTGCCGGGGCTCGGGCCGAAGGTCATAATGGTATCATCTATCCATCGGTCAGGCATGAAGGTGGCACCTGCATTGCCGCTTTATGGCCGAATGTCGTCCAGTCGGTCGTTCAGGGCGCTATGGTACGCCTGACATGGAGCGGATCTCCGGAATACCGAACCGAAACCTTATAGGTTGATACGCCCGCGCTTGCTGATCCTGCGCCAGCCTTTCCACGAAAATCAATTGCCCTTGCAACTACACGCACGCTGCCTTGACTGATCTCCCAAACTGCAGGAGCCAACGCCGTGACAGCCGCAAAAATTCTCTGGGGCCAGATACTGGCTGTCACATTCATCATCCTGACAGGCGTCTGGGCAGCGACGCAGTGGACGGCATCTGCACTCGGGTTCCAGACTGAACTCGGGCAACCATGGTTCAATTTATGGGGTCATCCGGTCTACCGGCCATACGACCTGTTCTGGTGGTGGTTTTCCTATGACGCTTATGCGCCACATGTGTTCGATACCGGAGGACTTATCGCGACTTCAGGCGGGTTCGTCGCAATCATGGTCGCGATTTTTATGTCGGTCTGGCGCGGCCGAGAGACAAACAGTTCCAGCACTTATGGTTCAGCGCATTGGGCGACACGCCGCGACATCATCCGTGCCGGACTTTTTGCCGAACAGGGCGTGGTGCTTGGCAAGTTCAACAACAGCTACCTGCGGCATGATGGGCCAGAGCATGTGCTCTGTTTTGCGCCGACCCGTTCTGGCAAAGGTGTCGGGCTGGTCATACCGACCCTGCTTACCTGGGCGGGCTCGGCAATAGTCCACGACATCAAGGGCGAGAACTGGAGCCTGACTGCCGGATTTCGCGCAGGCTTCAGCCGCGTTATCCTGTTCGATCCGACCAATTTACAGTCCGCTGCCTATAATCCACTGCTTGAAGTGCGCCGCGGTATCCGGGAGGTCCGCGACGTCCAGAATGTTGCCGACATACTCGTCGACCCCGAAGGCAGTCTCGAAAAGCGCAACCATTGGGAAAAGACCAGCCATGCTTTGCTGGTCGGTGCAATTCTCCATGTACTCTACGCAGAGTCTGATAAAACACTGCCCGGTGTTGCCGCATTCCTGTCCGATCCCGGCCGCAGTATCGAAACGACGCTCAAGGCAATGATGAGCACGCCGCATCTGGGCGAGGCAGGTCCACATCCGGTTGTCGCAAGTGCTGCGCGCGAATTGCTGAACAAGTCGGAGAACGAGCGATCAGGTGTGCTCTCGACCGCCATGTCATTCCTTGGGCTTTACCGCGATCCAGTGATCGCAGAAGTAACCAGCCGTTCGGCTTGGCGCATCGCCGATCTCGTTGACGCGAAGTGCCCAGCGACGCTCTATCTGGTCGTGCCGCCGTCGGACATCAGCCGAACAAAGCCCTTGATCCGTCTGATCCTCAACCAGATCGGGCGGCGGTTGACCGAGGAATTGGAAGCCGGACGCGACCGGCACCGGCTGCTGCTTATGCTCGATGAATTTCCGGCGCTTGGGCGTCTGGACTTTTTCGAAAGCGCGCTTGCGTTCATGGCAGGCTACCGCATCAAAGCATTTCTGATCGCCCAGTCGCTCAACCAGATCGAGCGAGCTTATGGCGCCAATAACGCGATCCTGGACAACTGTCATGTCAGGGTGGCGTTTGCGACCAACGATGAACGTACTGCGAAACGGGTATCGGAATCTTTGGGGACTGCAACTGAGCAACGGGCAATGAAGAATTATGCCGGCCATAGGCTGTCGCCATGGCTCGGCCACCTCATGATCTCTCGCTCCGAAACCTCGCGGCCGCTCCTCACCCAGGGCGAGATGCTCCAGCTGCCGGATACGGACGAGATTGTGATGGTATCGGGAGCGCCCCCGGTCCGGGCAAAGAAGGCGCGCTATTACGCCGACCCTCGCTTACAAAGTCGGATCATAAAGCCGCCGAAGCCGACTGTTCATATGCGCGTAGGGCTGCCCTCGGATGACTGGAGCGCGTTAGCTGTAATTAAAGCACCCCGGAGGTTGGCCTCCAAAGATACTGTGGCGCCAGATGAAGCAAATGGCGGGTTGCGCCGCGAACCCGAATTGCCAGTGCATGTCGAGATCGCGCCTCAGACGAAATCGCGGATCAACGAGTTTGACTTTGGGGGCACCAATGGCGCGGCCGATGACGCCGCGCGGTCAGAACGACTTCGCAGCCGAATGACCGCTAATGCTCGTCAGGCTGCCCTTGATCCTGGCGATGGGATCGAGCTGTGAAATCGAAACATACTTTCCGGCTCTCACCAGAAGTAGCCCGATACCTATCCGATTATGCGGCGCGAAAGCGCGTGTCTCAGGCTGAGCTTGTTGAAGCGGCTCTGGTCTCATTCCTGTCGCCCGATGGATCGGAGCGAATGGAGGCGGCATTCAGCAGGCGCATCGATCGGGTGATGCGCCAGATAGAAAATCTGGACCGGAGCGTCGAAATTGGGAATGAGGCTTTGGCGTTGTTCGTTCGTTTTTGGCTGACGGCCAACCCACCTTTGCCCGACAGTGCAGTCGCGGCTGCGCAGGCACAGGGCAAAGAGAGATATGATAGTTTTTTGGAAGCGCTAATGCGCAGGCTAGGCACCGCTGAGCGGCTTGTTCGCTAAGTCAGATATCGCTAACAATGCGGACGAAGGGGGTCAAACTGCCTCCAAAACAGCTGCCGTAAGTTCACGTGCTGGACTAAACAAATTCGATGGCCCGAACTAGCAGAAGTGCCCAGTAACTTTCGGGTATTAAGCAACGGGTAAACTCTCGTTTCGCCACTCGCAGCTAAACCGGTTGCTCGATCACAATTTAATTTGGTTGATTGTCGATATCCGTTATTCGGCGCCGAAGCCTGGAAAATCCAGCTGCTCTCCGAAAGTGGGGAATAACTTCGACGCCTTATCGTTGAGCAATGCTTCGCAAAGTCCCGGTGCGCTAGCAAAGTGGTCAAGAACATTATTCGGGTAAAGCGATCGCTCTATGTCAACGATACGTGCGAAGGAATGTTCGTTAAGCTCTCGCTCTATAAAGCTCTGAAGGCTAGGACCAGGCCGAAAACCCCAAAGCAGAATGCGCCGCGAGGCGCGCAGCAAATTCCCGTCAATTGAGGGATTTGGAAGCAGGTTGACGTCGATGGATCGTTTGTTGATCCGCTCTAAATATCCTGGGAGAGCATGCAATCGCTTCTTCCCGATTTCGTAGCAAATTGCGTCGCAGTCGAAAAATGTGGTGTGAACAAGATCTGCCAGCGATTTCACTTGAACCAGGCCGACGGCCGCAGCCCAAGTGTTGGGTAGCGACCAAAAATCAACCTTCCAGTGCGGGTGGATCGACGAGAAACCGCCAAATCTGTTTGGTGTCGCGCCTATCTTCAATGCAAGCGCAGCTACATCTTCCGGTGTCGCGTCAACAACAAGGTCAATGTCGGATCTAAAGCCAACCTTGCCGCGGCGCGCGATGTCGCGGACTAGGCCGCCAATAATGGCTATGGGACCCAAGGGCTCGAACTGCGTTGAAATAATCTCCCGAAGGCGTCGAATTGGCAACGCATCTTCGCGGAGATAATCGTCGATGCGTCGCTTAAGCGTGGGAAGGGTCGCCGCAGGCTGCACCTAGGTCATGTCCTTCAAATCTTCCCAGAGCTTCATCGTGAAAGTGTCTGTCATGCCCGAGATCATATCCGTAAGTAGGCGCAGTTCGCGGTAGCGAACCGAAGCTGCGATGCCTTCTGAGCTTGCAGAACGCGACGCGTCTTCGAGGTAGTTTTGACTTATGAGGGCAAACACGTATTTGTTCTTAGCGCCTGAGCGCCGAGCTAGGATGTCGTCGAACTTTTCATGCGGTCTGTCGTGAATTGCCTCCCAGAACGTCGTCATCAGCCCATCGATGGCCTCCGCCCCTCGCGCCTCCATGCGCAACACACCCGGATTGCTGAAGGCATGTTGGACGGCAAGCGCCTTCAGCTTTTCGCAAAGAGGACTGTCATCCATGAGCGGCGCAACGTGTGTAAAGTCGTTTACCGCCTGACCAGCTGCAACAAAGTTGTCGCTGGCATGGTCAATAAGTGCGTCAATGAAATAGGCCCGCAAATAGCCAATTTTGATGTCTCTCGCGAGCTCTGGTCGCCGACTGGCGGCGTCAACTTCATCGAACTTCGCACGCGTCTTTGCTACGACTGCGTGACCGGCTGTGCCGACATCCGCTATAAGGCTAGCGATAACGTCATCCGGGGAAATAACGCCCTTCTTCATTGCATCATCGACGTCGAGCACGGAGTAGGCAATGTCATCGCAGGCTTCCATAATCCAAGTCAGCGGATGGCGCTGGCGCTCCTTGAGACCCGTCACTGCGCGGAGCATCTCGACTAAGGTTCGCTCCGATTCAAAATACCCATACTTCTTTGTTATTGGATTGCCCTTAACGCGATTGGGAGCTCCAACGGGATACTTTATCGCGGCGATCAGTGTAGCGTAGGTCAAATCTAGGCCGAGGTGGGCAATGTTCGTCTGGAGCTTGGAAACCAACCGCAAAGTCTGGGGATTCCCGTCGAACTCCAAAAATTCTTTGTGGAGCTCTTTCGGGATGGCGACGGGCAATCCCTCACCCTTATCGCTATGGTTTGTGAATATCCATTGCCTCTGTTGGAACCAACGCCCGATTGCCGTTTCGCCTTGATGGCCAAATGCCGGGTTGCCCAGGTCATGGGCCAACCCGATCGCCGAAAGCATGGGTTGCACGACTTGGTGTAAATCAGCGCCTATGAATAGATCGGGATTCGCGGCGTAGATGCGCGTCCCGATTGAGCGAGCGAGATTGGCCACCTCGTGGGAATGCGTGAGCCTAGTTCGCACTCCGTCGTTTTCGTCCATCGGCCACACCTGTGTCTTGTCGGACAATCGCCTCACAGGTGTTGAGAACAGCAGTCGATCATAGTCCTGTTGGAACCTAGACCGCACATCATCCAGCTTCTCCGCCTCATTTGCGGGGTCGCCCGCACGTCTGTCCGACCATATTGTTGTCATCCGAATCCATCACCGCTACGTTTCATTGCAACAAGGCGATAGGCGTCGACGTGGGCCTTTCCAAGCTGCACTTGATCTTCTGCAGCATTCTTCGCAAACCTATTGGGTACGCGACGAAGCTAGGTCACAAACTTAACCGCTAAAACTGCGTCAGTAACAATGAAGCTAAAGAGGGCAGGTCATCGGATTGCAGCACCAGTTTGTTGTCCTACGTTCGCTCAATCCCGCCGATTTGGAGTCTCATTCTGTGTCGCGCTAGTGAACCATGCAATTATTCCACGAGGAAAATGAGCTAGCGAGAGTCGCTGCAACCTGGTGAAGCAATGCTGTTGCGTGGAAAGCCAACTCGCTATAGTTATCCAAAAAACTTGGATGCGCTATTCGTCGCAACGTAATGAAACAGGGGGCGCCATGAAAATCGGGAGCGGGATCACCGTCGTTTCATCCCGATTCCGATCCAGTTTTGGGCGCGAGTTGCCGAAATGATCCATTACAAGGAAATCATTGCAGAGCACGGTGGTGACCGCGCAAGCTTTTTAAGCTTTGATAATGAGGATGATCAACTCCATCTCCTCCCATACGCGACGTTGACAGCCGCGCGGGGCTCCGACGAACTTTCGGCATTGATCGGCGTTTATGAGTGGCAGGGCGGGCCGCTTTTCATGCTTGTAAACGGCGATGCGCTCGGCAGTGATAGCGTTAAGCTGAGCCGCCTGCGTCGCTTGGTTGCGATGCGCGGCGATGCTCCTTATCTGGCGGTCGCTGAGGCAAGTAGGCTCACTTTTTACGGCGTTGGCCTTGATGATAATTCGCCGATGGCTATCGATGGCGAATTGGACCATGTCCAACTCCTCATCCCGCATATTGTTAATAGACGTCCAGGGTTCGCTTCGAAACAGCGATGGATAAGCGATGTGATCCTGAAACTTCTGACCGAGGCGCTTGATGCCTTGGTCGCGCTTGGGATTGACAATGGCAACGCGATTTCGCTGGCTGGCCGCGCCTTATTCACACGTTTTCTCGCTGATCGCCATTTGTTGAACGACGAGGTCATTGCAATCGGGCCATCCGGTGCTGGCTCGCTGTTTGATACGCACGACAGTGTAGTAAAAATATCCAATTGGCTGGACGACACTTTCAACGGCGATTTCCTGCCGTTGTCGGAGACAACAATCAGAACCTTTCCAGCAGAAGCATTTCAAACGGTCGGTAACATATTGCGCCGAGCAGAGAGCGGCCAGCTTCAGCTCGATTGGAGCGAGGACTGGGCGAAGCTAGATTTTGCACACATTCCGGTTGGTGTACTGAGCCAAGCGTATGAGCAGTATCTCGGCACCCATCAAAAGGACAAGCAAAAGAAAGAAGGCAGTTTCTACACGCCTCGGCACATCGCCGACCTTATGGTGCATGCGTCATTTGCCGCTTTGAAACGCGACGGCAAAGCACACACTGCCAAGGTACTCGACCCCGCAGCGGGTGCAGGCGTTTTCCTGATTACAGCGTTCAGGCAGCTGGTCAAAGAGCGTTGGCAGCATGATGGCAAGCGACCCGGCACCAAGGTGCTGCGCGAAATACTTTACGGACAAATCCGCGGCTTCGACATAAACGATTCCGCTCTGCGCTTTGCTGCGCTTGGGCTTTATCTTATGTCCATCGAATTAGACGCTGCGCCAAAACCAGTCGAAAAGCTAAAATTTGAGCGGGACCTTCGCAAAACAGTCATTTTTGAGCTTGGCAACGACAGTGACTCAGAGGGATCTGAAGGTCTCGGCAGCTTAGGCGACCAAGTTGGGCAGGAACACAATGGTCAATACGACCTCGTGATCGGTAACCCTCCTTGGTCATCGATAACAAATCTGGATCAATGGCCGACGGTGATTGAGCGCGTTTCAAGGATCGCTCGTACTCGATTGAAAAATGATATGGCAGTTGCACTGCTGCCCAATGAAGTGCTTGACCTGCCCTTTGTCTGGCGAGCGATGGAATGGGCAAAACCGAATAGCCAAATCGCTTTTGCCCTGCACGGTCGCCTTTTGTTTCAACGCGGCGAGGGCATGGACAAGGCGCTCATGGCAATATGCCGATCCATTGATGTGACGGGCATCATCAACGGGGCTGAGGTCCGTCAATCTAAAGTGTGGCCAAACGTCGCTGCACCCTTCTGCCTGCTGTTTGCGCGCAATATTGCAAGCCCGCCCGGCGCGGGATTTAAATTTATCAGCCCACATCTAGAAGGCCCACTTTCTGAGAGTGGCAGCTGGAGAATTGATCCCGCTAAAACCGAGATCGTGTCAATTGACCGTCTTGAAGAGCGACCCGAGCTACTGAAAGCTCTATTCCGAGGAACGAGACTTGATCTGGAAGTTTTTGAACGCTTGTCATCTAAGGAATATCCTTCTTTCGGCGAGTATTGGCAAAGCCTACACGGAGGGACTTCAAAACAACCTAATTGCTCAGGTAAGGGTTTTGGGAAACTCTTAGAGAAAAGCCGCCTCAATCCCAAAGAAGGCGGTCTCCCAGGTTACTCGGCAGATATGCTGCTTGATCTACCCGTTCTGGAGCACTGTAATTTTAAAGGTGTTCTTCTTGAAACTTCTAAATTTAGGCCGTTCCGCCAGCTATACAAGCCACGTGTACATCGGCGGGGCCAAGCGAATTTGTACAAAGGGCCAATGCTCTTGGTGAAAAAATCGCCTAATGCGTTGCACGGACGCATTGGAGCCGCCGTTTCTTTGACAGACCTTGCATTTAATGAAACTTATTATGGCTATAGCGCTCACCTGCAAAGTTCAGCTGCTGAATTGACCAAATATCTGTGCCTAGTAATCAGCAGTAAAATTGCACTTTGGCATGCCTTGATTACCAGCGGCGGTTTCGGCGTTGAACGGGAGGTAGTGGAGAAGTTTAATATCCAAGAGACCCCCCTTCCAAGATTTGACAATTTGAGCGCTGCGAACCGCGAAAAAGCCGCTTCGCTTTTTGCTGAGCTCGCTGAAGGTGAAACGCCCGAGCGATGGAAAAGCACGGACGAGTGGGTTGGCTCGTTGTTCGACCTGACACCCGATGACGTTCAAACAATTTCGGACACTTTGGCCTATGGCTTGCCTTTTAGCGACCACAAGGATGCAGCCCGAGCGCCAACCTCCGCCGAGTCACGAAAGCTATTTGCTGATCGCCTTGATAACGAACTGAAGCCTTGGGCAGAACGCTTCGGTCGAAAGCTTGCAGTTCAACCCATTGCGTCGCCGACCCTTTCGCCTTGGCAGTTCGTGGCAATCTCCGCCAGAGTTAATGAGGTTGGACAAATTGACGCTGCCCTTTTGCAATCTATGCAGCAGGCTGCTGATACCTTATCTTCAAGCGAAATCATCTACCGCGATGAACAAAGCGATTGCCTGTTCGTTGGACGCCTAAATCAGGCGCGCTATTGGTCAATCAGTCACGCCCGACTGGTCGCTCGTCGACTCATCTGGGAACATGTCGATTTTCTGTCGGGTAAGCTCGCCGCATGACAACGACAAAGGGGGTACCTAGGCCGGATCATATTGCCGAACTGACGAGAGGGACGCGACTACCGCTTGATCCCGTTAGAGAAGAGCATTTGAGCGTTATCTTCGAAACGATCTCATGCGCTTGGCATGAATTGCGCGGCAACGGCACCTCGACTATGCAATACAATGACGAAGCCGAAGTGAACGCGCTCCTAGATCCGCGGTTGAACCATTACTGCCAATCGCAGCCACTTTGGAAAGACTTGGTGCATTCGGTTCATCGCGGTCGAGAATCGATAAGTTATGACGGCAGCAAACTCGAACTGCGCCCCGACTTGTCGTTCATTCTTTTGCATGGAAATCGCAATTTTCCGATCGCTGTCGAATGCAAGATAATCGACCACCCGAACAGTAAAACCGTCGGGCTTTATTGCACCAACGGAATCGCACGCTTCGTTTGTGGAGATTATGCTTGGGCTAATCGAGAGGCCATTATGTTGGCCTATGTGCGCGATGACTCATCTCTTTCGTCGAGGCTCATTCCGCACCTGGCAAAAAATGGGAAGTTAAAGTCTGATCCATTGCAAACCGCTTCGCATCCGCAATCGAGAATTGATCTTCATCCAACGGTTCAGCAAACAGTGCATGAGCGGAGTTTCAGTTACCTGGCCTCTGTGGATGGCAATGATCCCGGACCAATAAGCTTGTTTCATCTCTGGTTATAAGCTGCAGTGCCGCGGCCAAATGTATGGCATCATTTTTACAATTTATCGATGACCGGGATAAGTATTGTTAGCAACGCAGCCTGCGGAAACAAGCTTTCTGAACCTAAGGCTCCTTAGCATGATTCTGCTTATGAAACCGGACTGTCGGCAGCGTCCAACCTTTCGGACATCGCGAACAAAGTTATGCTTTGCTAACTCTGTTTTTGAGTTCAGAAATCCGTTCCGAGCAGATGGCATGAACGGCGCCACCAAGCTCTTCGATCCGATCACCGAGCCACTCAAGTTCGTCTTCGGTAATCTGGTAATGCTTCGAATAGCGCGCTTTTACGTATGCTTCTTTGAGCTTTTCAAATCGTGCGCGTTCTGTCCGGGATTCACGAGGCCAAGCGTCAACTAGTCTCATGTCAATACGCTCAGCTTGGGTGCGAAGAAAGCCGAGATTATGGACATGCGGTGTGTAGAATGTGCAGACTAGCAACACACAATGATAAAGACGCTCAGCAGCTTGATGGGTGAGAAACGCAGCATCTTTCAAGCGCCCTTGGCTTTTACTAAACTTGGCGGTTTCAAGCATCCCGGCACCTGCAGGAAACCACTCCTCAAAATATTCCTTCGCCATGGCGAGTGCCTGCTCGGGCGTCTTGGGTTTCGGTACATGGAGTTGGCGCTCGTCAGCTTCGTAGAGCGCGATGCCGTCTTTGGCGACGTCCATGAAGAAGTAACGGCCATGAGCTAGGCCGTCATTCACTTCCTGTAGCGTGTGGACAATGAAGTTGACCGGCGTTTTGAGCGTCTTGTCGATGGCGAGTTCACGGGTGAGACGGTTGTCGAGCTTTAGCCAGTAATCGACTTTGTCGGTCAGGCGCTTGTCATTGACGATGATGAGGATATCGAAGTCTGAGCGGTAGCCTTTGGCGGTGTGGGGTTCATCCACCCAGCCGCCGCGTGCGTAGCTGCCGTAAAGAACAATCTTCTCGATCTTGCCCTTTTTCTTCCATTCATGCTGTGCGAGCGCCAGCGCGTCTTCGAACTCTTCGAAGATAATCGCGCGAACCCGTTCGAGTTCGCGTTGCTTGGCGGCCGGGAGATGATCAAGATCGGTGCGCATTTCGGTTCATATCGTGGAGTCTTGCTGCTGAATTGGCAAGATATATCGCGCATTCTGCTGAAAAATATTTGCCGGAAACGTCGTATATTGTAAATGCCTTGAATATATCGGGTACATGGGATATCTATGTCGTAAGCGTCGTATATTGAGTCAACCATGCCTGATCTAGCTACACAGATTTTAGAGCGCATTCCTGAAGGAATAGCCGTTGATCGGGCCAGCCTTGCTGTTGATGCCAATTATGATTCTGTTGGCCGGGTGCTGAGCACGTTGGTCAAGCAGCGCAAGCTCGTTCGCGTTGGTCGGGGCTTCTACAAAAAGGCAGTTAGCCGGAACTCGGTTTCAACGGGTACGATTGAAGAACGGATCGAACGTAAGATATCTAAGTCCAGGCGCAATGTATTCATGCGTGAGAATTTCAAGGATTTTGGAAGCTATGACGCCGTCGGTAGGGCGCTGAAAAAGAAGACAGAGAGCGGTCGGCTCATCCAGATCAGTAAGGGTATTTATGCAAAGGCAGAATATTCCAGAATTACGGGAAAACCGGCGCCGCTTGTGGGGATAAAGACACTTGCTTCGGAAGCTCTTGGGCTTCTCGGTTACAAAGTGTCTGCATCCAGTCCCGAAAAAAATTACAATCAGGGCCGCTCAACGCAGGTTCCAACGGGCAGAACGCTTGCCGTCAACAAGGCACCGCGACGCCGGATAGGATATGATGGCAAATATGTCGTTTTTGAACGCGCCCGTTAAGAAGCTTCTGGGCCGCGTTGCAGGCGCGATCGGTGTCGATGAATCCTTTGTGGAGAAGGATTTTTATGTCGTTGCGGCGATCCGGATCTTGCTGGGGTGCGCTACTGAAGATTTGAACCCGGTATTTTCAGGCGGAACTGCATTATTAAAGGCCCATAAGCTGGTCGAGCGCTTCTCCGAAGATATGGATTTCAAGCTTCATCTCTCCGAGGCGTTTACGGCAAAATCGGGTAACCAACGCAGAAACATCCTCAGTGCATTCAAAAACGACATTGTGAATGCGTGGGTTGCAGCCGGATTTACGATTGTCGATGTTAAGGCACTCGATGGAAATGGTTTCATTGCCATCTCGATGCAATATCCTTCAGTGCTTGAAACCGGTGATATGCACCCGGCACTTCGTCCTCATATTCTGGCAGAAATATCGGCTAAACCGCCCAAGCTTCCGACGCTTTCAAAATCGGTACAATCATTTGTCTTGGCCGAGCGCGGCGGCGATGCCGAAGTGCCTGATATCCAATGTATCGACCCGGTTGAAACGGCAGCCGATAAGCTGAGTGCATTTGCATGGCGCTCCATTGTTCGTGATCGCACCCATCCCAATGATGATCCTGCCATCATCAGGCATGTCCACGACCTAGCAAAGCTGGCGCCCGTTATCGAGCATAGCGCCATCTTCCCCAAGCTCCTGGCAGAGGTTATGACTGCCGATAATGACCGCGGCCAGGGCCAGATCGCAGACATGCCGCCAACGGAGCGCCTGGCGAAGATGAACGAGCTGCTAGGCTCGGATGATGCGTACAAAGCTGAATATGAAAAATTTGTTGTGGGCATGGCCTTTGCCGGTTCAGACGAAACGCCGTCCTTCGAGGAAGCTATACAAGCGGTCTCAAGATTGAGCAGCCTGTTGTCTAAGTGATCGGTCGAAACAGGCCGCGGGTTAATCGCCGATCAGCAAATCCCGACCTAAATATGCTACCGATATCAGGAGCAATAGTGCGATGAACACAAACTCGACATGAACATTTTCCGGCTGCTTGAGACTCACCGTCGCTCTCCTGATTCCACCGGGCAGTCATAGCCTTTGGTTCGCCGCCAATGCAATGCGCACCGTGAATCTGATGATTCGGGCGCGGCAGTCCAATGCAACCGTTATACTACGCATTAGCTCCGTCCTGTGATTGCCGGACAGCTGATCCGCCGACTGTTTGCAAATCGTCGCCAGACTACTCTGGTTGCAGGAAGCTGTTGCGCTTGGGCATTTTGATGTCCTTTTGATCCGCCTCACGAGGTACCCGGTGTCGGTCGCCTCCAGGACAAGAGGCAGCCCATGAGTGTCATTCCGATCCAATCGCAAGCATCAGCGCGCGGCGCGCGTATGTTGCGCACGGCGCTGGGCGTTGAGATCGGTGCGTGGCTCGAAGATGCTTCGGTTATCGAAATCATGCTCAATCCTGACGGGCGGCTGTGGACCGACCGGCTGGGTGCCGGGATTGCCGATACAGGTGTAAGGATGGCCGCCGCCGATGGCGAGCGGATCATCCGGCTGGTTGCCCATCATGTCGGCGCCGAGGTACATGGCGGGGCTCCGCGCGTCTCGGCAGAACTTCCCGGGTGCGGCGAGCGGTTTGAAGGTCTGTTGCCGCCTGTTGTGGCAGCGCCAAGCTTTGCGATCCGCAAGCCTGCCGTCGCAGTGTTTACTCTGGCCGATTATGTTGCAGCGGGGATCATGACGCAGTGGCAGGCCGATGCGCTGGCGGGTGCGGTTGCTGCACGCAAAAACATATTGGTTGCCGGTGGGACATCGACCGGCAAGACAACGCTTACCAATGCTTTGCTGGCCGAGGTCGCCAAGACCTCTGACCGTGTCGTGCTGATCGAAGACACGCGCGAACTGCAATGTGCAGCGCCCAACCTTGTGTCGCTGCGCACCAAGGACGGGGTTGCGAGCCTTTCAGATCTCGTCCGCTCAGCGCTGCGCCTGCGGCCTGACCGAATCCCTATTGGCGAGGTGCGCGGGGCCGAAGCCCTTGACCTGCTCAAGGCTTGGGGAACCGGTCATCCAGGCGGGGTCGGTACGATTCATGCCGGAACGGCGCTTGGCGTCCTGCGACGTATGGAGCAGCTGATCCAGGAAAGCGTGGTTACCGTACCACGCGCGCTCATTGCCGAAACCATCGATGTCATCGCCGTCCTCGTCCGCGACGGCACCGGGCGGCGCTTGTCCGAACTTGCAGAACTGCGCGGGCTTGATGCCTCTGGCGACTATCAAATTATTCCCATCACCCCTCAGCCCCAAGGAGATTGTTCGTGATCCAGACCATTTCGCGCGTGCGTGCGCGCCTGTCCACTGCGTTACTGGGCGGCTTCATTGCACTTTCGGTAGCCAGTCCCGCGCACGCCGCTGGTTCCTCGATGCCATGGGAAGCACCGCTCCAGTCAATCCTTGAATCCATTCAGGGTCCGGTTGCCAAAATCATGGCGGTGATCATCATCATTGCAACCGGTCTGACATTGGCATTCGGCGACACGTCGGGCGGCTTTCGCCGTCTGATCCAGATTGTCTTCGGCCTGTCGATTGCCTTTGCCGCCTCGTCCTTCTTCCTGTCGTTCTTCTCGTTCGGCGGCGGAGCTTTGGTCTGATGGACAGCTTGCCAGCCGAAGCCGTTCCGGGATTTATCGTGCCGGTCCACCGCGCGCTGACCGAGTATATCCTGCTTGGCGGCGCACCGCGCGGGCTCGCCATTGCCAATGCGACGCTTGCAGGTGCGGTCGGACTTGGTCTCAGGCTCTGGCTGGCCGGGATCGTCTTTTTCGCGATCGGCCACATGATCGCGGTCTGGGCAGCGCGGCGCGATCCGCAGTTTGTCGATGTTGCGCGGCGGCATCTGCGCTTGCCCTCCTATCTGAGGGTTTGAGCTGATGCTCTCGCTTCGCGAATATCGGAATAAGGCCGACCGGCTCGCCGATTTCCTTCCCTGGGCAGCTCTGGTCGCCCCCGGCGTGGTGCTCAACAAGGACGGCAGTTTCCAGCGGTCTGCCCGCTTCCGCGGTCCCGATCTTGACAGTGCAACACCGTCGGAACTGATTGCGACCACCGCGCGGCTCAACAGCGCTTTGCGGCGTTTGGGTTCTGGCTGGGCGATCTTTGTCGAAGCCGTACGGCGGCCTGCACAGGACTATCCTGATGACGTGTTTCCAGATGAAGCGTCGGCGCTGGTTGAAAGTGAGCGTTATGCGCAATTCGCTGCGGAAGGCGCCCATTTTGAAAGCCGCTATTTCCTGACGCTCCTTTGGATGCCGCCTGCTGAAGATGCCGCACGCGCTGAAAGCTGGCTTTACGAAGGCAAGGCCGAGAAAGGCATAAATGCCTACGAATTGCTTGATGGCTATATCGATCGCACAGACCGGCTGTTACGATTGGTCGAGGGATTTTTCCCCGAGGTCGCCTGGTTGAATGATGCTGAAACGCTGACCTACCTGCACAGCTGCATATCGACGAGAGTCCAGCACGTGCGCGTGCCCGAAACACCGATGCATATCGATGCGGTGCTTGCCGACGAGCCGCTGACCGGCGGGCTGGAGCCGCGTCTGGGCGCGGCGCATCTGCGCACGCTCACCATCGTCGGTTTTCCGAGTTCGACCTTTCCCGGCCTTCTCGACGAACTCAACCGGCTTGCGTTCGCGTATCGCTGGTCGACCCGCGCGATCATGCTCGACAAGACCGATGCGACAAAGCTCTTGGGCAAGATAAGGCGGCAATGGTTTGCCAAGCGCAAATCTGTTGCCGCGATCCTCAAGGAAGTGATGACCAATGAGGCATCGGTTCTGGTCGATAATGATGCCTCGAACAAGGCCGCCGATGCTGACGCGGCTCTGCAGGAGCTCGGCGCTGACCATGTTGGCCAGGCTTATGTTACCACCACCGTCACGGTGTGGGACGAGGATGCTGCACTTGCTGCCGAGAAGCTGCGCCTGGTAGAGAAGGTCATCCAGGGCCGTGATTTCACCTGCATAGCCGAAGGCATGAACGCGGTCGAGGCGTGGCTCGGATCGCTTCCCGGCCATGTTTACGCAAATGTCCGGACACCACCGATTTCTACGCTCAATCTGGCTCACATGATCCCGCTGTCGGCCATGTGGGCCGGACCGGAACAAGACGAGCATCTGGGTGCTGCTCCGCTCTTTTATGCACGGACAGAAGGCTCGACCCCGTTCCGGTTCTCCCTCCATGTCGGCGATGTCGGCCATAACCTGGTCGTTGGACCGACGGGTGCCGGCAAATCGGTGCTGCTTGCGCTGATGGCGCTTCAGTTCCGGCGCTACGCGGGCGCTCAAGTGTTCGCATTCGACTTTGGCGGCTCGATCCGCGCTGCAGCCCTTGCCTGTGGCGGTGACTGGCAGGATCTGGGAAACAGTCTATCCGAAGACAGCACAGGCGCCGTACTGTTACAGCCGCTGGCGCGGATCGACGAGCCTGCCGAACGAAACTGGGCGGCAGAATGGCTTCAGGCGATCCTTGGGTCCGAGGGCGTGCTGGTCGATCCGGCTACTAAGGAGCATCTCTGGTCGGCACTGACCTCGCTTGCCACCGCGCCGATCGCTGAGCGGACACTGACCGGGCTTGCTGTCCTTCTCCAGTCGCAAGCTTTGAAGCAAGCGCTTGCATCCTATTGCATCGGCGGGCCGTTCGGACGGCTGCTCGATGCCGAGAGCGAACATCTGGGGGAAGGCACATTCCAGGCGTTCGAGACCGAGGGACTGACAGGCTCGGCGGCAGCGCCCGCTGTGCTTTCCTATTTGTTCCACCGCATCGAAGGCCGGCTCGATGGCTCACCGACAATGATCATCATCGACGAGGGCTGGCTCGTGCTCGACAGCCCCGCATTCGCGGCACAGCTGCGCGAATGGCTGAAGACGCTGCGCAAGAAGAATGCGAGCGTGGTGTTCGCCACCCAGAGCCTTGCCGACATCGAAGCCAGCGCAATAGCGCCGGCCATCATCGAAAGCTGCCCGACCCGTATCTTCCTGCCCAACGAGCGCGCTGCCGAACCGCAGATATTGAACATCTATCGCCGCTTCGGTCTGAATGACCGGCAGATCGAGATCATCGCGCGCGCCACCCCCAAACGCGATTATTACTGTCAGTCGGCGCGCGGCAACCGTTTGTTCGAGCTTGGCCTCGGCGACGTGGCGCTCGCCTACACCGCAACCTCCTCGAAAGCCGATCAGCTGGCGATTGCCGAATTGACGCAAACGCGCGGTGAAGAGGCATTCGCAGCCGCCTGGCTGCGTCATCGCGGCCTCGCCTGGGCTGCTGACATTCTCGAGCCCTCAATCCCTGTTCCACCCGCCCATATGGGCCAAACCAAGGAGTAGCCGCCATGAAATCCCCCAATTTGAGTCAATTGCTCGCCGCCGGTGCATTTGTGCTGTCGGTAACCGTGACCACGCTCGCGCCCCTACCCGCTTGTGCCCAGTTCGGCGGGATCGTTTACGATCCGACCAATTACTCGCAGAACATCCTGACCGCTGCGCGGACGCTCGAGCAGATCAACAACCAGATCCGCCAGCTGCAGAACCAGGCAACCTCGCTGATCAACGAAGCACGCAATCTGCAAAGCCTGCCGATGACAATGCTCGATCCACTCCAGCAACAGATCCGCCAAACCCAGCAGTTGCTGAACCAGGCACAGGGTATTGCTTATGATGTCCAGAAGGTCGAACGCGAGTTCGGGCGTCAATATAAGGACATCGACCTTACAGGTTCGCAGCGTGAGCTGGTCCAGCGGGCTCAGGACCGCTGGCGCGGCAGTGTCGCCGCCTTCGAAGACGCGCTTAAGGTTCAGGCAGGCGCCGTCAGCAATATCGAAGGTGCGCGGTCCGCGGTGCAGAACCTGGTCACCGCGAGCCAGTCGGCAACCGGTGCGTTGCAGGCAGCACAGGCCGGAAACCAGCTGCTCGCGCTCCAGTCGCAGCAACTCGCGGACCTCACCGCAACCGTCGCCAGCCTCGGTCGCGCGCAGTCGCTTGATGCCGCCTCCGCCGCAGCGGCAAAAGCGCAGGCACGCGAACAGTTGCGGCGGTTCCTCGCACCCGGACGCGGTTACACGCCTGCCAACGCTCAGCTGTTCCGGAACTGAAGCAGTGGACAATAAGCTCTTCGCACGGATCGGAGCGGGCGCGTTCGTCGCCGTCGCTCTTACCATGTCGCTGCTTCAGCTGCGCGAAGAGCCTGCTGAGCCGTTGCCTGAAATCGTCACCATCTGGGAACCGGATGGTGATCCGCTGCCCGGCCAATTGCGCGCCTGTTCGGCGATGGGCGAACTGGCGCTGTCCGCTCCCGAATGCCGCGCGGCCTGGGCCGAAAAGCGGCGGCGGTTCCTCGGGAGGTCGGACAAAGCTGGCGCTCCGCAGAGTGATAAGGGTTTCTGACATGGGTGGCACCGGCGTCGTCGACCGTTTTCTCGATATCTTTTCGCGCTACATCGATAGCGGTTTCGGGCTGCTCTCGGGTGAGGTCGCGTTCATTGCGACCACATTGATCGTTATCGACGTGACGCTCGCTGCTTTGTTCTGGTCCTGGGGCGAAGCCGACGACGTCATCGCCCGGCTCGTAAAGAAGACCTTGTTCGTCGGCATCTTCGCCTACATCATTGGCAACTGGAATAATCTCGCCCGCATCGTCTTCGAGAGCTTTGCAGGCCTTGGTCTGAAAGCCAGCGGTACCGGATTTACCGCAGCAGAATTGCTGCAACCAGGCCGGGTCGCTCAAGTCGGACTCGATGCTGCGCAGCCGCTTATCGTCGCGATCTCCGACTTGATGGGGTTTGTGAGCTTTTTTGAAAATTTCCTGCAGATCATCATTCTTCTGCTCGCCTGGGCGATTGTCATCATCGCCTTCTTCATCCTGTCGATCCAGCTGTTCGTCACATTGATCGAGTTCAAGCTGACGACGCTCTGCGGGTTTGTGCTCATCCCGTTCGGTCTGTTCGGCAAGACCGCGTTCATGGCCGAACGCGTGCTCGGCAATGTCGTGTCGTCGGGCATCAAGGTGCTGGTGCTTGCAGTCATTGTTGGAATCGGCTCGACGATCTTTACCGAGTTTACCAGCGCGATCACGGGCGATCCGACCATCGAAGACGCGCTGTCGATCGTGCTGGCCAGCCTGGCGCTGCTTGGCCTCGGGATCTTCGGCCCGGGTATTGCCAATAGCATCGTATCGGGCGGACCGCAGTTGGGCGCAGGTGCCGCGGCTGGGACCGCTTTGCTTGCAGGCGGCGCAGCGGCGGGAGCGGTTGCTGGTGCAAAGCTTGCAGGCGGCGCGGTTGCCAGTGCTGCTTCCAATGTCGCACATGGGACCGCCCGCGCTTCTGGTGGCGCAACGATGGCTTATGCGTTGGGTTCTGCTGGCAAATCAGGCGCGGCCGCAGTTGGATCTGGGATGGCCGCAGTTGGCGATGCCGCTATCGGCTCAGCCATGTCACCCTTACGCAAATCCGCAGACGGGATGAAGCAGTCGTTCCGCGAGGGCAGCCGCGCCGCGATCACCAACACCGGCGGCACGATTACGCCCGGTCCAGACACGCCGCCCGCTTCCCCGGCATCTGCCGACGCAGGCCAGCCTGCCTGGGCAAAGGCGATGAAGGACCGGCAGGCCATCACCCATGGCGCAACCATTGCTGCCCACACGCTGAAGGCCGGCGATAGCCATGGCGGTGGCGCTTCCATCGACACATCTGAAAAGGACTGACGCCATGTTCCAACGCCCGAGCATCCGGTACGGAAAGACACCCGAGCCCGAAACACCCTATCAGCGCGCCGCTAAAGTTTGGGACGACCGCATCGGATCGGCGCGCGTTCAGGCCAGGAGCTGGCGCTTTGCCTTCTTCGGCGCCCTTGGTCTTTCCACTTGCCTGACCGCCGGGATCATCTGGCAGGGCGCGCGCGGCTCGGTCGTGCCCTGGGTGGTCCAGGTCGACAGGTTCGGCGAAGCGCAGGCAGTGGCGCCTGCCGATGCCGGCTATATGCCCTCCGATCCGCAGATAGCGTTTCATATGGCTCGGTTCATCGAGCAGGTTCGCAGCATTCCCGAAGACCCGGTCATCGTCCGGCAAAACTGGCTGCGAGCCTATGATTTTGCAACCGGCAAGGGTGCGCTTGCGCTCAATGACTATGCACGAACCAACGATCCGTTTGCGCTCATCGGCAAAGAACAGGTCGCGGTCGATGTCACCAGCGTCATCCGGGCTTCGCCGACCAGCTTTCGCGTCGCGTGGGCCGAGCGACGCTACCGCGACGGTAGCCTTGCCGAAACCAGTCGATGGACGGCGATCCTGACCATCATTGTTCAGACCCCCCGCACCCCTGATGCCCTGCGCCGCAATCCGCTCGGCATTTTCGTCAACGCCATCAACTGGTCGAAGGAACTCGGATCATGATCGGATATCTTGCCCCCCGAAATCATATTTTTGCCATTGCTCTGCTCGCTGCGGGCACCGCGCCTGCAACATCTGCGCTGGCAACGGGCAAACCCGCATCGCAGGTGCCCCATTCGGCGCACGAAGTGATCGCGATCCCCGTGCCGCTTCCGCTTCCCGGCCAACTCAAACAGCTTCCGCAGGCGTCTCCTCCCCGGCCTGCGGGCCGCTCCCGTTCGTCCCAGCGTTCCCCCGCGCCACGGGACAGGGTGGGAGCGGCAAATACCGCCGCACGGATCGAGCCGTATGAACAAGGCTTCGTCAATGCGATCCAGTTATACCCCTTTACCGAGGGCGCGCTGTATCAGGTCTATGCCAAGCCCGGACAAGTCACCGACATTGCGTTGCAGGAAGGCGAGCAGCTGGTCGGTGCCGGACCGGTCGCGTCCGGCGATACATTGCGCTGGATGATCGGCGACACCTTAAGCGGCAGTGGCGCGGCAGCGCGCGTCCACATCCTTGTAAAACCGATACGGTCGGACATCACCACCAATCTCGTGATCAATACTGACCGGCGTACCTATCATCTCGAGCTGCGCGCCAATCCGAGCGTTTATATGGCCTCGGTGTCCTGGAGCTATCCGCAGGACGAACTGATTGCGCTTCGCCAGACACGCGCTGAAGCCGCGCGTTCCGCACCCGTCGCTGCTGGAATGGATCTCTCCAGTCTCGACTTCCGCTATGCGATCGGCGGCGACAAGCCCCAATGGCGGCCGCTCCGTGCCTTCGATGACGGTGTGCGGGTATTTATCGAGTTTCCTGAAAGCATCGCACAAGGCGAGCTACCGCCACTTTTTGTCATCGGTGCCAAGGATGAAGCCGAGCTAGTCAACTACCGGGTATCGGGCCGCTATATGATCGTCGACCGTTTGTTTGCGCAAGCCGAGCTCAGGCTTGGCGGGCGCAAGGGCCAACAAAAGGTCCGCATCATATCCAACCGGCGGGGGCAGAAATGAACGGCGACGACCAGACAGGTCGGGCAGAAGCGCCAGCCGCCGATCCTGAGGCAGCAGTCAGGCTGCGGGGCGAGCCGCCGCGCGTGATGCGTCTGTCGCGTAAAGCCATCGGTACTGTATCAGCGTGCGCGTTTGCGATTGTAGGCGGCGCACTGATCTACGCTTTGCAGCCCCGGGACGGCAAAGAAGCAGAGGAACTGTTCAATACCGATGGTGTGTCGGTTGCCGACAATCTCGCAGGCGCGCCTAAGGACTATAGCCAAATACCAAAACTCGGGCCCCCTTTGCCCGGCGATCTCGGAAAACCGATTCTCGATGCCCGGCGCCGCGGCGACATCGCCGAATTGCCGCCCATCGGTGCCCAACCGACAGCTTCAGTCAATCCTGCCGCCAATGCCGCCGAGTCGGCGCGTCAACGCGCCGAGCAGGAGCGCGAGGCCGCGCGCGCCAGCCGCTTATTCTTCGGAGGCGGGTCGCAAAGTGAAGGTAGCGCCGGACCTGCCGTGCCTCTGCTGCCTGGTGAAGCGCCACCTGCAACGTCTGCGGCTGCACCGCAGACCGATGCCGTTAAGCGACAGGCATTTCTCGACCGCGCAAGTGACCAGCAGACCGTCTCGGCGGAGCGGTTAACCGGACTTGGGTCGCCTTCGATCCTGCAAGCAGGTTCGGTCATCCCGGCCGCTTTGATCTCAGGCATCCGCTCGGATCTGCCAGGGCTGGTGACCGCGCAGGTCACCCAGAATGTCTATGACAGCCCGACGGGACGAACCGTGCTGATTCCGCAAGGCTCCCGGTTGATCGGCGATTACGACGCTGACATCGCGTTCGGCCAGAACCGTATCCAGCTCGTCTGGAACCGGCTGATCCTGACAGATGGCCGGTCGATTGTGCTCGAACGCCAGCCGGCGTCCGATCCAAATGGGTTTGCCGGTTTAGCAGACCGAACAAATTACCATTGGGGCGGTGTATTGAAGGCAGCTCTCATATCGACGTTGCTTGGCGTTGGCTCGGAGCTTGGATCTGGCAATGACGGCGATCTTGCGCGTGCCGTTCGCCGTGGGATGCAGGACAGCGTCAACCGAACCGGCGAACAGATCGTCTCGCGTGAATTGAACGTCAGGCCAACACTGACCATCCGCCCGGGTTTTCCGGTGCGCGTGCTTGTGACTCGTGATCTGGTTTTGGGAGATGCACGTTGACCCGCCTGACACTTGCCGACCTCGAAGACGAAAAGCCGGTCCGGCTGACAATCGAGGTGTCTGCCCGGCTGCATCGCACGTTGCTCGCCTATGCCGTCGCACTTAATGGCGGCGATCCCAAAAACGCGCCAGCGCCGGAGCGACTGATCTCACCGATGATCGAGCGTTTCGTCCTGAATGATCGCAGCTTTGCCAAGTCACGCCGATCATTACGGTCCGATGGCCCCGCTCAGTCAGAATGATGCGAGATGATCAAACTAAGTCCATCCCATCATCTGCGAGCGTATAAACTACCACGATACTGACAGGTGCGTAATGATTGCCTGAAAGGTCAAGTTATGAGACATCCCGAAATCAGCAAAGATCAAGTCTTTGTCGCAAATGACCGGGTACTGGTACGCATGTCCAGGCTCGCGCTAAAGGTACCAGTGCACATCCCAACATGTGCTTCCAACGCCCGGTTATTTCGGTATTTGACCGACCGGAAATTATAATCGGTTTATAAGATGGATCGCCGATTACCGGTCGGTCATTCTGTCATTGCGACAGATCGAGTCGCATTTCAACGTGAAGGAGTGATGACATGAAAGACGTGGAACTTCGTGAAGACACCGTGATCGACCTTGGCCAGGCCTCGGTCGAAACCAAGGGTGACGCCATCTTCGAAAGCGATGGCAGCGGCGGCAAGCTGGTTTATGCAACCGGCATCGCCAACGACTGAACCAGACGGGGTGCGGACCGGTGGTTCGTACCCCGTTGCCGAATGGCATTACAATGCCCTTTTTGGAAAATCCCGATCTTGCTTGGTGCGAGATCAACGAAACGCTCGTCTTCCTCGACATCTCGAAAGACCGGTATTTCCGCTTGGCCGACGATCAAAATCGTGAGGCGCTTGAAGCAATCGACGGTTCTGCATTTGGGCGCTGGCACCAGCCTGTGAGTTTGACTGCACTGTCAAATTGGACGCCGCCAGCCCGATCGTGCGCCGCCATCGGCGTCGGCTCTTTCCAGCTGGCTGAAGTGGCGCGCGCCCTTTGGGTCCAGCGTCGCGTCGAACGGCGGCTTGCAAGGCAGCCATTTGGCTTGGTCATTGGCGATTTTCGCCGGGTGAGGGACACACGCGCTGATAATGCGGCTGTTGCCAGCAACATCGCTTCGGGCACCATCTGTGGCTTTGAACATGCCCGTCTCTTGCGTACAGCGGCCGAGCGCTGCCTGGCCCGTTCGCTAGCATTGTCGCTATGTCTGGCATCGCGCGGCGTTCGCGCCCATGTCGTTCTCGGGGTCAGGCTTGCGCCATTTAGCGCTCATTGTTGGGCGCAGGCAGGTGACGAGGTTTTGAACGACAGTGTCGAGGAGGTGCTCCGCTACAAACCCATCCTGTTCATATGAAAGCGCTTCGCTTTGTTCTGGCTGTGCCATTTCAGCAGCCTCAGTTTTTACAGAAGATCGAAGCTGCCATCCAGCTCGATCAAGTCTGCGCCGGAGGCCCGCGACTTTGGACTGACGATGGCGTCCCCATTATGGATTTGGGGGATGCGGGACAAATAGTAGGCGTCGTATTTTCAAAGACGTCGAACACACAGGTTCATCGCCTTCCGCCTGATGCTCCGGTGAACGATAGCCCGGTCACGTTGGCGGCTTGGCTGATGCGCACATGCTGGGGTGGATATGTAGCATTTCTGGCCGATCGCACGACCGGCGCAATAGAGGCTATTGTCGATCCGTCGGGCCTGTGTCCGGTATATCGCGGCTATAGTTCCACCCATATCATTATCGCATCCCATCCAGACCTTCTCAGAACAGCGGTCGATGCGCCTCTGGCCGTGTCCTGGCATGCTCTCCATTCCCATTTGTCCCGGCCCGAACTTCGGCAGCGTTCCACCTGTCTTGTCGGTATCACTGAACTTCCGCCGGGCGAATTGGTCCGGATTGAAGCCCGAATTTTGGCAGGCAAAAGAATCTGGCGTCCGGACGATTTCATGCCCGGGAAAACGACAATGACGTTTGACGAAGCAGCCGAAGAACTCCGAGCCATCGCCATTCAGACGATCGGCGCGTGGGCGAAGATGATGGGGCCGGTCGCGATAGCGGCATCGGGTGGCGTGGATTCCTCGTTCATATGCGCGGCGCTTAAAGCCAATGGCGAACAATTCACATGCGTTACAATTTCGACCGCCGATGCAAGCGGCGACGAACGCGCTTTTGTCCACATGCTTGGCGATCATCTTGGCGTTGAGACGATATCAGCGATTTACGATCCGCAGGCGATCGATCCGCTGCGCGGAGTATCAGCCGGGCTGGCGCGTCCGACCCGTAAAGCCTTCATGGCAGCACTCGATACCGCGCTGTTCCAGGCCGGTCAAAGTGTTGGGGCAGAGGTGATTTTTGACGGCAATGGCGGCGACAATCTGTTCTGCTTCCTGCACTCCTCTGCGCCTGTTGTCGACCGGCTTCGGTGCCAGGGCGTAGGTCGGGGCTTTTTTTCAACCTTCATCGATATGTGCCGCGTGACCGGATGCGATATGCCGACAATGGCGCAAGCGATGTTGCGGCGACTGGGCCGGTTCAAAGAATTGCCAGGCTGGCCTGCCGATTTAAGTTTGCTGGCAGGCACAACTGAAGATTTAGAGGAAATCAAACCGCTCACACCCTGGCTCCGGACAGACGTTGGCCGACACAGCGGAAAGCGCGATCATCTGGCACTTATCATGAAGGCGCAACATTTTGTGCATGGCCTCACAGCCTGCGGGCTACCTCGCTTCTCGCCGTTAATGAGCCAGCCATTGATCGAACTTTGCCTTAATATCCCAACTTGGGTGTGGCCCGAAGGCGGCATCAACCGGGCGCTTGCGCGATCGGCCTTCAATACCGAATTGCCACGCAATATCCTCACGCGGACATCGAAAGCAGGACCGGACAGCTTCATCCGGCGAAGCTTTGATCAACACCGGCCCACGATCCGTAATCTTCTAATGGACGGTCTGCTCGCACAGCACGAAGTCATCGACCGCGCGGCTGTGGAAGATGCGCTAACAACGGATGTCATCTCTGGCGGTGATATCGTATACCGGCTGCTGGATCTGGCTGAGGCCGAAAGCTGGGCGCGATCATGGCAGAATTGAAGCGGCATTCTCGCATCTCAGCTCTACTGCCTTGGGTGCATCTTTCATTGCCATCCACCGCGCATATTGACCCGCCTTAGCAGGATCGCAGCTGATCTGCCGCATGAGCCAGAACTGGAACCATTCTGTGTACCGCTCATATGTGGCCTGCCGGTGCGCGGGCTGATATTTAACATGTGGTTCGCCCTCCAGCACATAAAGCTCGATTGCCTTGCCGCGATGTTTGTACAATTCAACCACATCTAAACCACCCTCATATTCGCTGTCGGGAGATTGTATGAGGATGGGAACATTGATCCGGTCGACGTTGAGGACGAGTGACAACGGTCTCCAATGATCTTCGGCTCCGGGCTCGAAAAATCGGTAACCGATATCGCGTCCATATTGCGTGAAGGTCGGGCCAGCGGCGAGCGGAAATGCCGACATATCTTCGCAGCACGTTCCCAGAGCCGCTACTTTGAATAGCGAAGAGTTGATCAGGGCCCATTGTGTCGTCGCCGTTCCGTCACTGAAACCCGTGATTCCAATTCTGCTGCTGTCGACAATGCCGGTATTGACCGCGTGCTCGACTGCCATCACTAACGATGAATGGACGTTGCGCCGGTCTATCCACTCAGCCCGGTTCGCCTTACCTAACTGGAGTTCGGATTCGCCGGCCATTGCTGCCGGTACGAAATCGGGTCGGGCAAAGCTCAGTACAGCGAATCCCTTGGCCGCGAGTAACTGGACAGGAAATTCGTTGCCCGTGCTGCCGCGCAAAAAACCCTGGCTGTGATATTGCACGACCACCAGCGGATGGATGGCACCTTTTGTGTGAAGCGGAGGCCGGAGCAGATCGGCATAGCTTTCGACGCCGTAGCTGTTGCGAAACTTGAAGCGCTGGGTTTTGCCCAAAATTATCCGGCCAAAGGCCGGATTGGGATCATGGATCAGCCGCTCGCGACCCGTGTCAGGATCGATGGCAACCAGTCGTCGTGGTCGCAGCGCACCTTCGCGCGCGCAAATCAACTCCTTTCCGGCCAATTCGCAACCAACCAGCGCGTCATCTGTAACCATGATCCGGCGCGGCGCCGTGGCGCCGCGTTTCCAGCGCAAAAGGGCCGTCTGGCTTCCTCCCCATCCAGTCTTCTGGATCGCATAAACGCTGCTGCCGTCAACCGACCACCATATTTGCTTCGTGCCGCTGCAGCGCTCCTCGCACCTTAGAATTCGTCCATCGGCTTGCTGTACGGTCAGCCCTGTCGGGCTAAGCAGTTCGAGTGGACGGAGCGGTTGGCGCCAGGCAACAGCACCGTCGCTGCCTTTCGCAAAGCCCCTGGCATTTTGCGGCACGCCTTCTGGCCGTTCGGGCCTGAGCCTCGCAATTTCGGAGAGCGTCGATTGTCTTATCGTGCCTGTTTCAAGCGCAACTGTATTATATTCATAACTGACTGGTTCGATCGGGATGGGATAATCGGCTTTGTCAGGCGCAAACCGCTCGTCGAACAAAAAGCCGCTTCGTGCTTCCTTCGCTATGGCCTCGGCCTGTACGCGGATTCCCGGACGTGTCGCAACGACCAGCGCCTCGCCGCTTTCGGTCCAGGCAAAATCGTCAACATTGTCAGGCATTCCGGTTGCACGCGACGCAGGTATTTCGCCTGCACTATCCACCAGCCAAACCTGCGATGTTTTTCCCTCCTGCTTCAGAAACCCGATGCGGCGTCCGTCAGGTGACCAGCGCGGCGTGATCACCTTTGCCGACCCCGCCATGACCGATACGAACTTGCGCAGTTCGAAATCATTCCTGATCAATACTCCGCCCCGGTCAAGTTCCCGCGGCTCGTTGGCAGCATCGACAGGCATGACCATCAGCTTCTGGCAATATCGATTTTCCTTAGCATTTGCCCGACGAACAACGAAGGCAATGTCCTTGCCGTCCGGCGAGATGCCGAACGGGCTAGGTGTTTCATGAGGGTCAGATCGACCGATATCGGCAAGACCAACGAGATCGCTGACTGTTATGAGCCTCGGCGCGCTAGCGCGGATCTCGGGTCGGTCGAAGATAGCACATGGGTCCGCAAGCGTCGTCGGGATATCGGCGGTCGGTACGATGGTCCTGGCGACAAGCGCTGCAACCAGCAAAATCATTACCAGTGCCTCCGGATCCCGATGGCAATAAAGCGACCGATGGGCGAAAAATTGGTGGAATCATATGGCGTGTCGGTGGGCCCGGTAGTCCGGATGATCTCAGGCTTGTCGTTCAGGAGATTGTTGATTGTCACCGACACCGAAAGACCAGCATCCCTGTCGCTTCCCCCGATTATATCGTAGCTCGCGCCAACATCTACGGTTGCACCGGGTTTGAGTTGGCGCTCAATAGCAAATCTCCGGTCCTTCAAGGCTCCGGTGAAATTGAGCGCCGATGTCAGCATTAGCCCATCGGCCCGGTAATTCGCTGCTGCCCGCAGCCGGAATTTTGGAGGATTGAAGACGGTGCCGGATAGCTGAACGACCGGAAGCTCTGGCGTCAGAAGCTGACTGCTTTCGAGCCAGCTCGCGTCAACATCAAGTCCAAGTCTGCCACGCCCGAGTTCGCCATTCCAGGAAAGCCGTGCATCAAGTCCCCTTATCGTCTGGGCAGCAACATTGATGTTTCGGTTGTCGATAAAAGCTATGACATTTGCTGGATTATAGGCGCGTCCAGTGAAATTCTGGAGACCTATCTGCGCGCCTGCAATCAGCGCAGAAAGCTCGGAGGCAGTCGGCGAGAAGTCGATGAGCGTCGCAAATCCGGGGTTCCTGAATGCTGCCGCAATCGAACCCGCGATTGGCCGAACGACGCGGTCGCGGTAACGGATATCGTAGTAAGTTGCAGAGACGGTCAAACCCTCAAGAAACTGAGGACGCAGTTCAAACCCTGCCGTCCAGCTTGTTGCGTGTTCTGGTTTCACATCCGGGTTGCCGCCAGCGGTATAGAAAACAGTATTCGTGCTGGACCCAGTTCCGAACGCAGCCCCCGGCAGCAGTATGGCTTCATACGGGATATATTGCTGGTAGAGAGTGGGAGCTTTGAACGATCGTGCCCAGCTTGCCCGCAAGGTGAGTTCCGGGATCGGCGCATAAATCAGCCCCAGACGCGGTGTCGCAAGACGGTCAAGCCCTGGATAATCTTCATACCGCAGCGCTGCGGATACGCTGAGCCTGTCGACGCCGCGAATATTGAGGTCGGACGACACGAACGGAAGGTTCAGTTCGCCATATGCATAGCGGCTCCGGCGCGTCACATCGAAAGCGTCAGAGGGCGTTGCGTTCACAAGCTGGGTGTAGCCAAGACTGTTTCTCCGGAACCCGCCGCCAATCGCCAGCCGGGCATCTCCTCCGCCAAGCGCAAAAAGCGGTCCTTCGGCGCCGGCTTCGAACGCAGTTATGCCATTGCAATAGCAACCGTTGGCTACCCTCGCCGTTCCTGTAACCGGCGTTGTCGTCGTCGAATAATATGTCTGGTCACGGCCGAACACACCCAGCAATTTTGCCTGCCAGCCAGAACCCAGGTCGACCTCGATCGATGGCGCGATTGTGTAGGTCTCGGCCTCGGGCTCGATAAGAAACTGGGTAGTAGGGCTTCTGCTTTCGGTCTGCGACTTGCGTCGCGCATAAAGCGCGTCGACTTTCGCCACCACATTTTCGCCCAATCTTTGGTGGGCGGAAAAGGTCACTGCATGGCGGTTTAACGACGGGTAGAGCGTAGCATTGGGATTGAGCGCCGTCGCATAGGAGCGTTGGCGAGCTCTAATCTCCGAATTGCGTGCGAAGTCATACGCTATGAGAAAGCCGCCACCATTCCAGGTCTTGCCACCCACGATGGAAGCTTGCTGCCGGAAATAGCCCCCGTCTGTGCTTCCACCGATCTGCGCTGAGGTCGCAACACCGTCGAAGTCACTGCGCAGGATGACGTTGACGACACCGGCAACTGCATCAGAACCGTAAAGCGCCGATGCCCCGTCAGGGACCACTTCAATGCGATCAAGCGCAGCTAGCGGAACAGCCGAGATATCGACACCGCCAAAGGCGGAATCATAAGGCAGACGGTGCCCGTTCAGCAGAGTCAACGTCGCATCCGGCCCAAGTCCGCGCAGATTTGCATGAGAACCCGAATTGATATTGTTGTTGATGAGGCCGCCGCCGCTGCCGACCCCCGGATTTTGACCTCCGCCGAAATTCTGTGGCAGCGAGCGAATGGCCTCGCCCAGGTCGATCTGTCCGGCAGCGACAATAGAAATCTGGTCAAGCGTGATCACGTCGCTGGCAATCGCGGCACCCCTGATGCGCGAGCCGGTTACGACGATATCGCTGCCCTCGTCGGCAGGCAGTTGCGCTTCGTCTTCTTGTGAAGTTTGCATCGGCTCTTGGGCGAAAATGGTTTGCGGCAGCATTCCGGCTATGATGGTTGCGAGCGCGGCGGACATGATGTGGCTGTAATTTGGCATCGACTTCTCCCTGAAGGTGTCAGGCGGCCCTTTATCGAGCTCGCCTTGCAGGGGATGACGCACACCAGCGGATTTACCTTAGTATCATATGAAACTATTTCTGATTTTGAGTGATCGGCCGGATTCCGGGATTGTGGCGTGGTCGCTCAGGCAGGCCCGGACATGCGCCAATGCTTTCATCATGTGATATTCAACGCCAGCCAGCGATATCCCCAGTTCCCCCTGAATTTCGCGATAAGCCATGTCGTCGAAGCGGTGCATGACGAAAATGGCGCGTGTGCGCTCGGGCAGTCCGCCCAGCGCCAGCGCTAATGCAGCTTCGAGTTCATCAGCTTCGATTTGATGTTCCTGATCGGCGGGACATCGGCTTTCGACCGGTTCTGCAGATGCGACCGTAACGATCTTGCACCGCTGTCGGCGCGCTTGGTCGACCAGCAAATTTTGCGCTATCCGGTGCAGGAATGCGCGTGGATTTACGAGCGTCGAAAGCTGTCGGCTGGTGGCGGCACGCAGGAATATGTCCTGTACGAGATCGTTTGCAAATTCAGGCCCAACTCTTTTTGCGAGATAACGGACAAGTCCGGCGCGTTCTTGCCTGAACATTGCGTCGAGCGGGCAAATGCCGCCAGGATATTTGGCCGTCGGGTCAGCAGCCCCTTTTGGCGAACCTTGAAATTGTGACATGTAGCGATCGCATTGGCGCAACCGTCGAAGCCCGGTTGGCTAGCCGGGTCGATCGATCTCCATCGCTGTGCCGCCGTTCGGCCTTATCAGGCTTTGTCCGGTACGGCCGCCCGTCCATTTGCCGGACTGGCGTGTTTGATGCTTGGCGGATTTATCCCGCGCGACCTACGCCAGCTATCGGTCTGCGCAGCTACATTCTGGCGAGGCGGGCAATAATTGGCAAGCAATGGTTCGAGCATGCTACAACATCGATTTCGAACAATGTTGAACAGGTAGCGGTCAAATCCAAATAATTCTGAAGTCGTTGCAGCCCTTTGTCCTAAAATTGCGACCGGCGATGGTGATATGCACTGCGATCCCGGCCAGCGTCTTTGTTAGACTATTGTACGTTAGGATTGCGCCAGTTGGACGAGAGTTGCGACGCTGCCAAGACGACGGTCATGATATTTGCCCAACATGATACTCAAGTTGCTGGAATTTGCAGCCAGCTCCCGCTCCAACTCATCCAGCTCCTGAAAGCAGTCGGGAAATAAATGTGGTTCCCATCGGCGGATGGTGTGCATGCGATCGCCAAGCGAATGCAAAGTTTCGGTAAGGACGGTATTGGCTGATCGTAGCGCGATGACGCTAAAAAGCGCTGCCACCCGCCCGGCATAATCCTCAACCGAATGCGCACTATGAGGAACCTCGCCCGTCTTGACTGGATTAAGCAGAGCAAAATCGAGAAGCAGTATGTTGAACTCGAGCATATCTCGCAGCTTATTCTCGCTGATGCGCGGCACGCGGTAACCTTCACCCGGCTTCATTTCAACCAACGCTTCGCCAACAAGGCGGTTCAGGCAGTCCCTGACAGGGGTCATGCTGACCCCGAACTCGTCAGCGAGCCGAAGTGCCTCGAGCCTCTCGCCCGGACGCCAGTTGCCCTGCATCAGTCCCCGTTTCAGATTCTGGTAGGTTGGCTCGAGTACATGGGCAGGACTCACGCAACGGCTCGTCGCGAACGCGCAAATTCGTGGACTGCTTCCTGCTGATCTGGTCGCAGCGCATCGGTGGCCCTGGGATAGGCAGGTACGCTGTCTTTCAACAATATCGAAGGGCACTGGCCTTCAAAATTGCCAAGATTGGGGCGGTGCTGCGCGTAGCCTGCAAGGCCAGCAAGTTCCGGCCCGAAGGTCTTGGCGATTTCCGGTGGATAGGCCAGCCACGGATTTTCATAGGGCTTTAGCCAGCCTAGACTGTAACCGATGACGATGGCCCGCCTGACATCGTGAGACAGGTTTGCGCCTGCACCATGGACCGTCGAACCGAGAAAACAGATCGCAGACCCAGGATCACATTCGGCCACCACTGGCTCGCCGAGTTGTTCCAATGAAGTGATTTGAATGCGATGCGTACCTGGATAGATCCTCGTCGCGCCATTGAATTTTGTAAATCGCGAGAGCGGCCAGATGACGTTGACCAGATATTCATGCTCCCCCTTGGCGCCGCTCCACATATCATGATCGCAATGCGGGAACTGCTCGATTTCGCCAGGATGAATTTCGATGGCTTGCGCTACGTTGAGCTGGATGCGCTCGCATGCCCCGCTCAATATGCTGTTCGCGATGCCAAGCACCGTCGGCTCCATCACCAGCCGGGCGGCATGTTCGGATCTGCGAAGCAGGCTCCCGAAGCGCTTGGTGCGATAACCATAAAAGTCACCATCGCCCAATGGTGTTTGGATGAAGTCACTTTCCAGATCGGCTTCAAGCGCTGCAAGGACTGATGATGGGAGCACATCAGGTATCACGCAATATCCGTCACGCTCGAGGCTTTCGCTCCACGACGCTGGCATTGCAGCGCCCATCATTGCATTGCCCCAACATTGGCCAGATGGAAATCGGTCGGGGCAAATATTCCCGCTGCTGCCAAGTCATCAGGCGTATCGACATCAACTTCGATGTGAAGCGCAAGCAGGCATTCGCCGTCGATATGGCGCGCAGGCCCTAATGCGCGGCATTTCCAGCCGAAATCTGCAATCTGCCGGTACCAGGCCAAATTCGCCACGGCCGTGTAATCGGTGACACTATGTGTCAGTGCGTACTGGACAAGAGCGGTCACGAGTTGGTTTCTCGCGATGCGGCGCTCAATCCGGTCGAGGGTCGGTTCGATGCAGAACCGAGTTATCTCGCGGATATGCGAACCATTTGGGATTTCATAGTCGCACAAGGCGGGGAACAGATTGCCCAGTATATGTGCCTGGTCGGTGCGCAGCAGGCGAGCGGATGCACGGTGGCTGCCGTCATCAGCTGTGAGGATCAGATAATTGGCGTTCGGCGTATCAAACTGGTCGATCTCGTATATGTCGTTCAAGACAGGCACATCCCACTTCAGGAGATCGACGAAAACGCGTTTTCGCGCTTCGAACATATTGCGGACAGCGGTATCGGCATACAGTTCTGCGGAAGAGGATGTAATAGGAGGCATGATGATCACCAGTCTTGTTGAAGATGGAAATCATCACACCAGCGCGAGCGACCTCGCGATATACCAAGAACTGGGGATGCACGCGAGCAGGAGGTAATGTTGGCGTTGTCTGGCGGAGCGCTGAAACCGCTAAATCATTGGTATTTTCGCCATCCGAAAACATCGCCAAAGCCAATCAGTCCATCGAACAGCGCGCTGACGATAAGCGATTGTTTGCAGTGCACATCATATCTTTCCCGCGCCATTTTGAGGTGCTGGATGACAGTCTCGGTGCTTATGCCAAGGATGGTTGCAGTTTCTGATGCCGTTTTGCCGCGTGCCGTCCACAAAAGACATTCACGCTGGCGATCGCTGAGTTTCGCTGCCGACGCGCTTGCTGCCATTCCACTGAGCTTGAGGGCACTTGTGAGCGCCAGAGTACCGACAAGCTCTGCCACGATGAGCCCTTGATTGGGTAGATTTCCGTCGGGCCGAACTACAAAGGAACAGGTTCCAGTTGCACTCCCCGGCAGATGCCGCGGGACAGTGTAGCCATCACCGATTCCGCATTCGCGACCGACTGCAAGCATTTGCCTGTCGCCGCGGGTCATGGGGATCATATTTTCGATATTGTCCCAAGTGAAGCCTGCAAAGGATTTGTCACAGGCCCGCCTTACCGGATCCCTGCCGGCCAGGTCGAAGTTAATGTATACCTTTGCCCATTCATCGGGATAGTCATGAATTAGGACTTCGGGAGGTTGTTCGACGCTCATCCGCGCTTCCAGCGAGAGCGCAAAATGATCGAACCCCAAGCTCCTTGACGTTCGTTTAAGAGCTTCTCCGAGTCCTGAGGGAGTTTCTATCTCGACCAGTTCTCTGGCAAATTCTTCGGCAAAAGATAATCGCATGCATTGACCGTTCGATGTGGTCCAGCCCTTCCCAATCTGCTGTCCTCCGATCGCCTTGTTGATGCCCTGAAGAACGGTTCCAATCCATCTTGCGAGCCATTGCAGTTAAAGCTCGGTCTTTGCCGACAGAAATCTTGCGTTTCGATTCAGCGAAGGGCCGATGACCGCTTATTATCAGAAAGGCTGGTCACCAGGCTTGCACAAAATGGGCTTTGAATAGAAAGGGGGAAATGCACATAAGTGCGATTGTCTACTTTGTTTGGACGTCACCGACGCACCTTTGGTGCTGCATTGTTCCTTTGAGCAACAGCCGGTAACCACCATTCACGAGATGGCGCGCCTCGTTGATGAGCCGTTGCGTCTGGCGTCTGTGCGATGATGACTTCCATTCTATCGCGCGACCGAAGTCCGCATCGCGGTATATAATTTTTTGAGCGATGTCCCTCATTGTAGTAAAATCTTTATCGGGGCGCCGCATGGCGTCGAGAATGTTCAGTAAAAGGGTTAGCCGGTGTGTCTGATAAGCGGTCGGGTAAAATACAGTGTGAGATTTTGCACGGCCGGTTGGTGCCGATGACATTTCGAATGCTTCGGCGGCAGCAAGGCGAGTACGAAACCATGGGTCGCGTGGGATGAAGTAGCCGCTGCCCCCAGAATATGGCGGCGTTATCAACAAGCGATGGCGCCGGTTCCGGTTTTCCAGCACCAGATGCCTGCCCTCGCTGGTAAATCTGTCCTGTAGCAGATCGTAATGTTCCAACATGGGTTGGATTGGGACCTGTCCGGAATCGCCGGGCTTGTTCTGAAAAATGATCACCGAAGGTGCTTCACAAGGGCGCCAGATTGCTGGGTTTTCGCAGGAACTGAATGCCGGCGGAAAGGCGAAACTCCAACCCCCATGATCGTGCCATTTTCCTGAAATCCGGTGACTCGATATCAGGAACCGGGCCTTTGCATAAGCTAACAAATTGAGCTTGATAATCTGTATTCCGCCTCAAAAACTCTTGGGCGAAATCCAGAAAGTCGAAATTATCAAAGCTCTTCTCGCTGTCTGCTGGCATTGATCGCACCTCTGTTCGGCAGGGGTGCTAATGAAAACCGGGTGAATCTTCGCTTCCAAGATCGGATTATCTCCATCCCCAGAACTTGTAAGCCACTGAACTTGGTAGACCTTAACGTCACTTGCCTTCACAAGGCTGCTTTTTGTAGCAAAGGGATTGACTTGTCTCGACCAGCTCAAGAGGTCGATCTGTCAACTGGCATATGAACCGGCACAGATATACCAAATATTGTACATATTATCTCTATAATTCAGCGTATACAACCGGCATCAAAACCGGTAAGAGGGCATATGGATATCGCCAGCATGGAGCCTATGGTCCCGGAAGAAGCGTCAAATGCGCTGGAGGACGAAGTCGTCACATTGATTGCCGAGGCAAACCAGCTTGCCGGCCGTATCCATCCAATCATGCGCGACTCGATTGGCGATCTCGTTCGTTCGATGAACTGCTATTACTCGAACCTCATCGAAGGCCACGACACGCATCCGCGCGACATTGATCGTGCGCTTGCCAACGACTTTTCCACCGAACCCAAGCGGCGCGAACTCCAACAGGAAGCGGTGGCGCACATCCATGTCCAGCGCCTCATTGATTCAGGCCGCGATCCCGATGTGTGGCCGGCTTCCGCTGCGTATGCCGCGTGGCTGCACGAAGAATTCTGCTCGCATCTACCGCCGGAAATGCTCTGGGTTATCCAGCCGGGAACAGGTGAGAAATTGCCCGTCATCCCTGGCGAGTGGCGGACCCACGATGTTGAAGTGGGTCGACACTTGCCGCCCGAGCATGACGATCTGCCGCGCTTTATGGCGCGCTTCGATCGTGCTTATGATGCGCCTCCCCTCAATATATTCCGGCAAATCCAGACTGTTGGCGCCGTGCATCATCGGTTCTTGTGGATACACCCGTTTCTCGACGGCAACGGGCGGGTTGCAAGACTGATGGCGCACGCACTGTTCAAGCGTCTTGGGATCGGCACGAGCCTGTGGTCGGTAGCGCGCGGGCTTGCGCGCGAGGAAGAACTGTACAAGAAGCTGCTTTCCCAGGCCGATGGACCGCGCGAAGGGGATCGTGACGGTCGGGGGAATCTCACGCAGCGCGGTTTGATCGCGTTCTGCAAATTCTTTCTTGATCGCTCGATCGACCAGATCCGCTTCATGAGCGGCCTGCTCGAACCTGCCACTTTGCTCACGCGTATCGAGATCCATATCGAAGAAGAAATCCGTTTCAAGCGGCTACAGCGCGGAAGCTTCCCTGTCCTGCGCGAAGCCGTGTTGGCGGGCGAGGTCGAGCGGGCCAAAATCCCCATGCTGACCAATTATGAGGAACGTGGCGCGCGTAATGTTACAGCCGCCCTGGTCGAACGCGGCATGTTGACGGCTTCGTCGCACCGGGCGCCATTACGCCTCGCCTTTCCTGCCGACGTTGCCGAGCGCTGGTTCCCCAACCTCTATCCAGCCAATGCAGGGACAAGGTCATGAAAGATATCGTGGTCCAGCTGATCCGCAGGTTTGTGCCAACCGCCGCGCAGCTTGGAGATTGGGAGTTTCTGAGCTCAGCTGCCAGCGGCAAGCCCGTTGGCTGGCATGATCTGGAGGATTTCCGCCGAGTTCTGATTCTCGCAGATCCTGGTGCTGGCAAGACATTCGAGGCACTCGACCGGGCAAAAAAGATCCGAGATCGAGGCGCAAAATCGTTCTTCATTCGTATCGAAGCCATCAACGCAACTTTCGAGACAGCATTCGAGGTCGGGACCGCCACCGAATTTGCCGAATGGCTCATATCGAACGAGGAGGCCTGGTTCTTCCTGGACTCGGTCGATGAGGCCCAGCTGGAAACACCGCGCGCACTTGAAGATGCGATCCGGCTATTCGGTGCACGAATTCATGATGCGCGTGAGCGCGCGCATATCTTTATTACAAGCCGCGAGGACGCGTGGAAAGCGCTGTCAGACCGCAGTCTGGTCAAACAATATCTTCCCTTTGGCGCACCTTCAGATGAAGCGACCGCCGAGACCGAAAACGACGTTTCGGCGCCACCGGACTTGCAGGTGTTCCGGCTTGCCGGGCTGAAAATTGATCAGATCAGGCTTTTCGCCGGACATTATGGCGTTGGTAATGTCAGCGCCTTTGTTGCAGCGATCGAACGCGGCAATCTCATGTCGATGGGCGAGCGTCCGTTTGATCTCAAGGCCCTTATCCGTAAATGGCAGGCAGACCAGGCGCTTGGCGGACGACTGGAAGTACTCCAGCGCATGATCGAACTGCTGCTTGCGCCATTGTCGTTGGAATCATCGCTGCCGAAAATCGATACCGACAAGGCGCGTGCGGGGGCAAGGTCGCTGGCGGCTGCGGTGACTTTGACCGGCCGGAACATCATCTGTCTGCCGGACGGTTTATTGAGCGCCGATCGCATCGAACCTGCAAAGGTGCTGCCCGATTGGTCCGAAGCTGAGTTGGCGGCGTTGCTGCGTACCGGCATATTCGACGATATCGTTTATACCAGTGTGCGGTTCCGCCACCGCGAAATTCGCGAACTGCTCACCGCCGAATGGGCAGCCGAGTTGATGAGCAGGCCCGAAGCACGCACAGACGTCGAAGCGTTGTTCTTCCGAACCCAATATGGCGAGGAAGTAATCGTTCCGCGGATGCGACCGACCCTTACATGGCTGCTGCTGCTGGATGAAACTGTCAGGGACCGTGCGCTAGCACTGGAACCAGAGATTGCCACCGAGGGAGGCGATCCCTCGCATCTTCCGCTTCCGGTCCGTCAGGCAATGCTGACCGAGATCGTCGAACGCATAGCGGCTGATAAGGAGTGATAGACATCATGGATAACACCGCCATCGAACGCATTGCGGCACCCGACCTTTCCTTGGATGCTATGGCCTTGCTTGCAGAATATGGGGACAATGACGATGTCGTCTTTTTCCTCGGTCGCCTGGTCTGGCAGGGTGAAATGGCGGAATGCCTTTCGGCCCTTGCTGCGATTGCGGGTGACCCTGCGCGTGGACATTATGCGCGGATTGCATCGATCCGTGCGGTGATGGCGGTTGGGGATGAGGCGCAGCAGAACGCGCTTTGGGAGGCAATCATTGGTCATGATGGGCTTCTGGACCGGCGGCTGATTGCGGAGCTTTTGGAGTGGGCCTCGCCTACATTGCGCAGCGTGGACCTTTTGCTGCGCTCGCTTGACCGGCTTGAAGCGCATGAACGCTTCGAGGTAACGGGCCTCAACCAGGCGATGCACGAGTTCATTGATCGCTTGCCCGTGCTGGCGGATGGCGTGCCGGATCAACTGCTCCCAAAGCTCGTTTCCGGATTGAACGCGTTGCTGGACCGCCAACCCTATATGGAACGTGGTGAGTGCCATGTTTCGGAAGAATTCGCCTGGGCCATGGCCCCGGCGGTTCATGCCGTTGATCGGCTTGTGGGCGCTCGCTCGGCGGGAGCACTGGAAGGCGACAGCATCGCAATCCTTCACAAACTGCCGGCAGTGCGCTTCTGGCGAGGTGATGATGTCACGGAATATCGAACCTCCCTTGGCGAGAATGTGCCGCGTTGGCGCGTACTGAACGAGCTGCTGTACTGGACGAGTGTAGCCGAGCGCCGAGCGCATCTGGTGAAGAAAGGCGAGCGGATGGTCGATGACTGGCAGATCGCATTCATGCATCCCTTTTGGCGATTTACGGAAGGCGATTTCGATCTCTGCCTTGCATGGGTCGAAAACAAAGCTGATCTCGATGACCGTCTCGTCGCGCTGTCACGCTGCCTGACACTTTTTGTGGAAGCCGGCCGGCCCGCCGCCTGGCTGGAGCAACTGCATGCAGCGGTGGCAGGACAGCGAGAGCTCGAGGCGGCACTTGATGCCAAGATGAATCCAAAGCTGTCGCCTGCGGTCAAAAAAATGAACACAGAGCACCGGAAATGGGAAAAGCAACAGAAGGTAAAGGAAGAAAAGGAACAGCGACACCGCGCCGACTGGATCATGGCGCTGAAAGCTGATCCTGATCGCGTCCGGCATCCTGCTGGTCTGAAGCCGGGCGAGTTTAGCCGCGATCATTACTATCTTATGACGAGTGTGCCTGACGGAGGCATGGCGAACGATCGCGGGGGTGCAGATTGGCGCACCTTGATTCCGGAATTCGGTGAAGCGGTTGCCCGTGCCTATCGTGACGCGGCGGTTGCCCATTGGCGACATTATCGCCCGGGGCTTCGCTCCGAAGGTATCGACGCGGGATCGACACCCTATGCACTTATCTTCGGCATGGCGGGCATCGCTATCGAGGCGAGCGAGGCCGAAGATTTTCTGGCGGGGTTGACGCCGGACGAAGCACGTCACGCATTGCGCTACTTCATCTGGGAACTAAACGGTTTCCCCAGCTGGTTCGAGCCGCTCTATCGCGCCCATCCGGGAATCGCGCTGGACGCTGTCAGGAAGGAACTTACCTGGGAACTTGAACACAGCGCTACAGAAGCGCCGATGCATTATGTCCTGCACGACTTTCTCTACCATGCGCCTTGGGTCCATTCCATAATTGCTCCCCTGATTTTCGAGTGGCTTGTCATGCATGAAATGCCCAATCAGGATAGCCTTCGCTACTGCCTGAATATCTTGACGAGCGGCGGCCTTGCGCCTGCAGATCTTGCGCGTCTTGCCGAGGCAAAGCTACACGGTTCGGTGCCCGAACAGCAGCGGCCGCGCTGGCTCGCTTTGTGGGTCGACAACGAACCCGCCGCCGCGATCCCCGCTTTGGAGGCATCACTGGAGAATATGAGCGAAGCCGATGCGTCCAACTTCGCACAGCAATTCATTGTTGCCTTGCTCGGTGATCGCCACGGAACCGGCAACAAGTCCGGAGCCTATCGGACTGCAGAACATCTCAAAAGCCTTTATCTTCTGATGCACCGCTTCGTCCGTGCAAAGGAAGACATCCAACGCGCTGGAAATGGCGCTTATTCGCCAACCTTGCGCGACCATGCCCAGGACGCGCGCAACAATCTGTTCAATATGCTGTCCTCGGTTCCGGGCCGGGAAACCTATGCGGCAATCAAGGCCTTGGCAGACGAGCATCCCGAGCCGGGCTATCGCAAATGGATGGCGCGCCATGCACGCGCTCGAGCGATCGCCGACGCGGACGAAGCGCCGTGGACCGCCGAGCAGGTTCATGCCTTCGCGAGCAGATTTTAGCGATCAGGGAACTGCGATGCAGCATATCTTCTATTCCTGGCAGGCCGATACGCCAAGCGCGACATGCAAGAATCTGATCGGTCGCGCGCTGCAGGACGCGATCGACACGCTCAATGCGGACGCGGAAATCGAAGGGGCGGATCGACACGAAGATCCCCGCGCCGCCATTCTCGATCATGATACCGCAGGCGTACCCGGATCACCGCCGATCGTTGAGACGATCTTCAGGAAAATAGACGGGGCCGCTATATTCATTTCGGATCTGACCTATGTCGCAGAGCGCAGGGACGGACGCCGCTCGCCCAACCCGAACGTGCTGTTTGAGCATGGCTGGGCCTGGAAATCATTGAGTTGGCGAGCGGTGATTTCGGTGATGAACATCGCGCATGGCGACCCGAAAAATCATCCCCTGCCGTTCGACCTGCAGCATTCGCGAGGGCCTATCCTTTTCGATTGCCCCGATGATGCAACGGTTGAACAACGCCGGGCCGCCCGCGCCGGCCTTGCAAAGGCGCTTGTCCCTAAGTTGCGGGCCATATTCGATGATGATGTTCTCAAGGCTGCGCGCGTGCCGGCCGCACCGGTCGAACCTCATCCGCACGATCTGGAACTGGTAAAGCGATGGCAGGCGTTGCTCACGGAGCCGGTCCGGCGCTTCCTGCGCGAGCAGAATTTCGGCGATGTCTATGTTCGCAAGAATGTCGATGCGCTCCACGAGATCAACGACACATGGCGTGGTGCCAAATTTGAATTTGATGATCCCGAGTTGCAGCGGGCTTTCCAGGAATTTCTTGCCGCCAATGCGCCCTTCTGCCGGCAGCTCGTCGAACGCACCTACGTGCTGGACAACAATGCCGCGTTGGCAAGCCCGAAAACAACGGTCGACCAGCAACGCGGAATTCAGCAATCCACGTTCAAAGCGATTGAACGGCTCAATGAACTGGCGACGTTACTGAACGACGCTATTGACGCATTTGAACGGCAGATACGGGCGCGGATCCGCCTTCCGCTCGAACCCAGCAGCAGACGTGCGCCCGAGATTGACCCACGTTGGGATTCTGCGCGCCAGGGGCTCGTCAAGCTCGCGACCGATCGGACCATCGGCGGGGTTCCAAGAATCGTCAGCCGGCCATGCTTCGTTATGATGGTCGTGCCCCTCGCCGCCTTCGAGGGAGAGCGGCTCGCGCCTGCTTCGGTCACAGAGGCACAGCTGCGTTTCCCGCCCGACCCGCATATTCGCATAGAGGAGGGATCTGATGCCCGCCAATGGTGGGTGTGTGCGCTTCCCGAGAGCAAAGGCGGTCCCAATCCGGAGACGGCCTGGCTTGCGCGGATCGTCCGGCCGGGTCTGCTCGAAGCGCAGGTGAATATCGGCGCGCGCATCGATGATGACAGCGATATCATTATCGACGGTGGATGGCTCGAACGGCATATCGTCGGATGGTACGAGCGTCTCTGTAGGGGACTGGCGCCTTTGGGTCTGGCCGGACCCGGAATTGTCGGGCTATCCTTGCACGGCACGGAGGACGTGATCCTTATGCGTTCTCGTCCCGGCGGACGGAAGATCGTCATGCCTGAAATTCATTTGGCGACACTTGAAGTCGCCGATCTCTCTGAACCCATCGCGCCCGCGCTGCAGGAGGCCTTCGATATCATGTGGCAAGCCTCGGGATGGCGGGACGGATCGCCTTCCTATGGAAGCGGCACATGGTCTGGCTATAGCGCTCATGACGCCAGCGCGGCACGCGGTTGACCGGCCATGGCGTCACACACCCCTGATATCCGGCGGTCAGAATTCCAGCCTCCTGCCAGCACTGGCGGCCAACGGGCCATTTCCGGCTTTCTATACCAGATTCTGCGGAGCGTTCAGCTCGGGCTGCGGGTGAGTGCGCAGATCTACAGTAATGGGCCAAATGCCGGAACACAAACGATGCAGCTCGTCCTCGAGCCTGGCGATGGGGGCGATCACCGGGTTGATCAGCATCGCTTTTCAACTATCGAGCAGGTCAAGATGCGGCGCGGCAGCCAGCCCTGGTCCGCAGGCGCAATAGCCCGCGAGGTATTTCCAGATCTACTCAAGGCAGCAAAGCCTGGCGGTTGTCAGAGCTTTACCTTTGTTACCGACAATCCGCTTGGCCTCGGACCGCTTCGCGAATTCCTTGAGCACCGGCAGGCAGCTGCAAGTATAGCAACCAGGTTCGGCTGGGGACCAAAACGGCTTACCGCTGCCGAATTTTTAGAAAGAATTGCAAAAGAGGCCGGTGTAGCAGCTCACGACAAAAAATTGGCTTGGTTGCTCGACAATCTTTCGCTTGAAGTGATCGATACGGCAGCGGCGGAGCGCGAGATTGAGGCCTTGATCGGAAGCATATTGGCGCCCGGCCAGGACGCTGCAGGCAAACGGCGGGAACTGACTCAGAGGCTTCTTGAAGCGGCCGGTTCCGGGCAGACAATCGACGCGGCAAGCCTGCTGGCGATGATCGATCAACAGGCCGTCATTCGTCTCGGTCATGTCCAGAGCTTGCCGCGCGCGCTGGATGCTGCGGTGAAACGCGATTGCGCGACGCTTGGCTATTCTGCAGCGCATCAGGCACGATCCGGCAACATAGTTCCGGATGCGGCGCTCACCATTTATTCTGGCGAATCCGGCCAGGGGAAGACATGGTCGCTCTGCCAGTCCGCGCTGGCACAAAGTGCGCGCGGCGAATGGACAATCGTCATGCGGGCACCGAACAGCTTGCAGGAAATTGTAGAAGCACTGAACGAGCGCTTATGGCGTCCAGCCTATTCCGAAAGCGTTTCTCCACAAATCATGGCGCAGCGATTCATGCGCGCGTCGCCGAATGACGGTTTCTGGCTTACGCTTTATATTGATGATCTGCAAAATCGCAGGCTCGCAGAAGAGATCGCGAGGCTGGATTGGTACATATATGGCATACGGATCGTAATCTCCGCGCAACCACGTATTACCCTTGCAATCCGGCGCCAGCATCCGGGCGCCGCTGTCCAGCCGATCGGCAATTTCACAGGTGCTGACCTTCGCCGCTTCCTGACGCATCACGGGCGTGATGCTGCGCTCGACACTGTGCCTGATGACATATTCGAGCTTCTGCTGAAGCCAATACATGCAAGCATATTTGCCCAGCTCCCCGTTCGGCCGGCTTGGTCGAACGCCTCGGAATATGAGCTATTCAAAGCATATTGGAACTTTGCAACTAGCGAAGCCCGGGAGCAATATGATCACCGCTCGGATCGCGATGCATTGGTGGCGCTTGCAGGCTCGCTGCTGGGTTCATCTTCACGCTATCCCTGGCCGGCGCGCGACGCGCGGGCGGCTGGTCTGGATGATGTCGCGATCACCCGTCTTGAGGCCGTTGGGCTCGTTCGCTGGTTCGATGCGGATGCGCTTCAATTTGCGGCAGATCGCATGCTGAACTGGGCAGTCGCCGAATATATGGCTGCGCGGGTGGAAGACGAGCAGTGGTCAGCTGCCAGGCTTGATGCCGAGCTCGAGCGAATTGAGGGCATTACAACCATCCACGACGAGCCCATCGGGCGAAGACTGGGTTACGTCTTTCTTGACCTTATTTGGCTCCTCGCTGGCGGCAACGATCCGGGGCTGGTTGCGGATACACTGCGAGCGCAGATACAGCGCCTTCCGCACGAATGGCGGGGCGATAGCATGTGGAAGGACCATCTCGCTACAGTGGGCGGACGGCTGATACCCGTATTGGAAGTCTTAGCCCTGCAGGATTTTGACGATGAAAACGACTGGGACATTCCCGGCAATATTCCGGTCGCATTGGCCGCGATTGGCAAAAGTGATCGTGGTCCCGTTGTGGATTTGACAAGACGTTTGCTAGTGGCGGGTTCCGAAAGCGCAATCAACATTGCGCTCGGTATAGCCAGCCGTCTGGCTGCACCTGAACTCCTCGATCAGCTTTGGCGCGAACATCTCGAACGAGAACGTGCATTTGACGTCAGCAACCTAAGTCCGGATGCAGGCAATGACCGGGTCGAGAAGATGTTTCGCAGGGATCTGAGCTGGAAAGCGGTGAGGCGGGCAGCGGCTTTCGACGACAGCTGGCTCGACAGACAGATTGGAAGGGCGCTCGATCCGTTCGAACTCAACCAACTGCTTTGGCTTGTTACTAATGATGATTGTTTGAGCGACGAGCGTTCGGAGCAAATCTGGCTGCGTCACCGATCACATCTTTTGGCTCACTTGCCCAGCGACAGCAAGGCAATGATCAATGCAGTCGGCCATTTTGGTGATACAGCGTGTAAATCCTGGCTCGATGCAGTTCCGCTTGGACTTGACTACGGCATGGGTGCGCGTGTCCTTCGCAGTCGCGCGCGGATCGATAAGACAGCCGCGTTGCGCCAGATTGGCGAACGCAGCGAAGAGTATATCTGGAGTGCCGCTAAATGGTGGATTGACGAACTTGCGGCAAGCGATCCAGGCGGTCTGTCGCGTGCCGTCATGGACAATGCACTCAAGGGAAACGATCCGCTCACCGATATTGTGCTGTGTTATGGCAGGGCACCAGAGCTGATCGATCCCTCGACGCTCGAGTGGGTCCTTGATCAATTCGCCAATGCGCTACAAATTTACAACGACACAGACGCGGATGGCGAATTGGGTCCACTGGCTCACCCTCTTCGCTTCCTCACGAAATTGACCGAACCCTGGCAATTTGACCGCATCGCAAATCGCGCCGGAAGCGTGCTTGAGCAAGAGTTGGTCCATCTTGCTACCGGACGGGAAGGCCGCACATCGCGGCTGCGCGATTCCGACGGGGTCGAATGCGAGCAGTTGTTGGCAATGATTGCCGGCGAGGGGTATGACCGATTGGTACTTTCCGAGCTGCAGCGTCCTAATGTCTTTGGCCGGGAAGACGGTTACAAAGCTGCCCACTGGACAGGCAGTGACGCCGTCAAAACTGCGTTCATTTCAGCGCGTGAGACCGATGTTCCAGATGCCTACCGTAATGTTATTGCCATGCAGGCGCTGGCCATTCATCAGTGCGATGACGCGCTCGAGCAAATGGTCCGCGCGGGTGCTCCGATCTATGTGAACGCTGCTGAAATGCGAAGTGCAGACGGGCGGCCAACCGAAAACCTGCGAGTACGCATCGAAACGCTCATCGCCAGTGGCGATCCCGAAGAGCAACGCATAGCGGCGAGGCTTGCTGGATTTTTGACTGAAGCGTCGCAGGCAGAAATATTGCTCCCGCTTTTTATCGACCCCGATATCGGCGAAGGCGTCAAGCAGGTGATCATTGGTACATTCAACGCGCTCGGCTTTTATGATCCATCGATGTTGCCTGTAGCGGTCCAGTTGATCACTGGCAGGATCGACGACGAGGCTCAGTTTCTTGCTGCTTTTCTGGCCGCCAAAGGCGACGGCGATGCCCGCAGGGCCGTCTCCCAGTGGCTTGCCGATCTCGATATGGGAACCTGGTCGCGGTCCCGCGATGCCTTTATCGCTCCACTTTTGCAGCATGACGACAGTCGTCCCGCCGTGATCGAGTTCCTGCAGCGATCAAGACAGGGCGGACATGTTTTGATTGAATCCCACTATCTCCGGTTGCTGGCGGAGAATGACGATCGCGATGCGCATAAGGAACTGGTAGAGGCAGCCTACCGCCAACCACGTGCCTCTTTCCTGGCAACCGGTGCCGCCATCAACTATCTGCGTACCCAGGACAGCGACGAGGCATTCTTCGCAGCGCGACGTTACTTTGCCAGGCATGAATCGGTCGATGCAATTGCGTTGATGCTCGAAATCGACCCCGCGACCGCAGCTCCGCTGTTGGTGGAAGCTTACAGCCTGGCCAAGCCATCGTTGAAGTCGGCTATTGCTCGACAGTTGCGCACGCGCCTTCCTGCCGGGGACTGTAAGCGGATTATCGATGCACTAGCGGTTCGCGAAACAGCATGCGACCGCCTCATAGCGACGGAGCTCGCCGGCTGGATGCCGCCTGGCATGGATTTTGGCTGGCTGGATACTTTCGCCGCAACAGGTAGCGCAAGGATAAGAGCGGCAGCGCGCACGAGCTTGCGCAAACGGTCTCGCGAGGCTGCGGCTATGGCACATCTCGCTGCAATGGGGCATTCTCCAAAGCCGCTCAAATGGGCGAGACTGCTAACGATCTTTGACTGCGTCGATCCCTACTTCCTTTGGTCGAGCAACGATCCTGCTAGCCTGCAGGATTTTGTTGATAACAACCCTCCCGAATTTCTGGTCGAGGCAAGGCAGTTGCACACACGCGCGACCAAGAAGCAAGATGATGCGGCAAAGCGGGCGGACAAAGACGCTCAGTGACGTTATTCGTCTGGAATACCGGAGCCTGGTCTATCGAAAGGACCGGCAAGCCAAGTGCTCAGATACTCGGCAACCATGGCAATGAATTGTTCCCTCTGGTTTTCAGCCGCTCGGGTGAACATCTCCAAGGGCAAGGCTAACAGCCGGTCATAGGACCGTGGATGAATCGCGAAGCGCGGCAAAAGGGGAATGCCCAGCTCGACTGCGGCGGCCGCGAATAGGATTCTCTGGATGTGCCCGTTTCCGTCCAGGAACGGGTGGAGCTTTCCCCACCAGCAGAAGAGATGGGTGAGCATAAGCAGTTGGGTATAAGTTGGCGCATGGTGCGCTTCTTGAATTTCTTGCGTGATCTGCCGGAGCAGAAAGTCGACCTTGTCCGGCAACCCCTCAGGCGCTTCAAAAGCAAAATGCCCACCCGGCTTGAACAGCATTGGCGCCGATATCTCACGTTTTTCGAGCGACGTGGCGACTGTTCCTCGATAGGTCCCGGCATATTCTGGATGTGAATCGGGCGCGAAATCTCTGAAAAGCGAAGCATGTAGGTCGCGCGGATCGGTTAGGATGGCGCGGCGATAGTCGACATTATTTTGCAGATTTCGAAAAACTTCTGCTGCCGCAAGTTGCATGGCTTCGTCATAGCCTTCAGCCGAATGCACCTGCCAGGGCGGATATATTGTCATCCTATTGCTAAGTTCCAAGGCGCCATATCACGCATTACGAGTCCGGCATCGTTTCGGGTGTGAAAGGAATTGAAATGCACCACTCACCCGACGACTGATAGAAATGAATGCCGCCGAGTTCAAAGGCTTCGCGTGCAACATCGATGAGTGGCGCAAAGACATCCTGATCCACGCTCCATTCTGCTTGGCTTTCCCACAATGAGCGGCAGTGCCGCCGTAGCGCATCGGCAAGCTCGGCATAGCCGGCCTCTTCAACTGCGGCCTGGGCATCTGGAAAATCATGCCAATCCAAATTGTCGGCATCCATCCCGCCAAATAGATAGGCTATGGCTTTCAAAGGTTGGCACAATTCACCGCCAGCTTCGCTGATAATACGCTGATTATCGCCGTGAATCCGGTAGGCCGTTATATACGCGTGCGCCCGTTCAAGCGCGCCGGGCACGACGGCGATGACAGTTGCGGAATGCTGCTCATTCTGGAGCGGAGCGAACGGCGCCGACAGCCGGCAGACCGCATACTCATCCCAGCAAATGTTCGCGATCTGAAATAGCACCGCGCGTTCGAAATCTGCAATCACTGCCCCGAGGCGTGCATCCGGCACGACCACATCAAGCTGTGCGTTGACTTGAACATGACCGCATTCATGAGCGATGATCCCTATAGCGCTCTTGCGATCGTCATCAGTCGCAGCCTCTCCAGCGATAAGGGAGACGAGCATTTTGGCATTGAAAACCAGGTGACTTTTGCGGAATCCGTCTCGCATCACCTGACAGGTCTTTGCGACGCCTTGGAGTTCCTCGGTGTTGGTCCGATCCAACGGTTTAAGCCCCGCCATTCCTCGATCGATCTCGGCCAGTGCTGCGTCATAGTCGATGGCAATTGTTACACCATCAAGCGTAGAGAGATCGATGAAGCTGCCGATGGTGGCCACACACTCGCCAACGGTCTTGCCAAGTTCAGTCGCGGCCTCACCGTTGCTGAAGCCCTTGACGATGACTGGTACCTGAGGCGTAGTTGTGGGTGGGAGATTGTCCCAGTCAATCTCGCGCATCGCTTCAGCGTTTCAACCGAACGCAAAGGCGCCGGGCCGGCTCGCGGAAGGCGTGCTCGCCGCCCTCCAGAATGTCGCAACCTGCCTTGCGGATCGCCGGGTCCTCGAGATTACCGGAGCGATAACCGATCAGTGGCAACTGGCCGACTGGATGGGTGCCAGCATGCGCGACGATGATCTGGTCCGCATCGGTATTGATTACGAGATTTGCGTTGCGCGGGTCCCATTGCAGCCAAGTTACGCCGATATCTAAATTGGGCATCTCGTGCTCAGCCATTTTTTGAAACTATCCGCAATCAAGCGCGTTGACCTGATCAGCTTCGACCTCGCCGCAGTGGTTATGATTAGGGTCGCACGTTGCGGAAGATTGGATTCGATTCGTCATCTTCTTTTTCTAGCATCTTCTTATACCACTTGACACTTTCATCAATCAGATTGGATTTTCACGTCTTGGCTGTTTGGTCGGCCCTACGATGAGGCAACAAACTGCAACGGGTTCCCGACTCGACGGTAAAACGCTAGAAGCGATTCGACGTTGCACGTTCGCATTGCGCGGTACCAATTTGGGCAAATGATAGCGATTGTCTCCGAAAGGTCAGGCTGCAAAAAATTGCGAAATTAACAAACTAAATCAAAATGATAACATAATGACGGCCTCATTTACGGAAGCGCTCTTGAAAAAATATTTTTTCGCTATTTATTTCAATTAGTTAGATGTCATCAAAACAATCGAGTGGGAATGATGGCGGCATGAAGCGCATCGATGGCGCGATTTCCGGCGGGTGCCAATGCGGCGCGGTGCGCTATCATGCGACCGCCGTGCTCGACTCGTCGCACATCTGCCATTGCCGGATGTGCCAGAAAGCAGTCGGCAATTTCTTCGCCGCCTTGATCGGCATCCCGCGCGACGCCTTTACATGGACGCGGGGTACGCCCGCACTCTACCAAAGCTCTGATCCCGTCACCCGCGGATTTTGCGCTGATTGCGGCACGCCACTGCTCTATGACTATACAACGAGCGCGCATCTGAATGTCACCACCGGATCGCTTGACGACCCGTCCGCCTTCCCGCCACAGGTGCAATTCGGGGCGGAGGGACGGATGCCGTGGTTCGCGGATATCGGCGGACTGGCCGATGAAGGCAGCACCGAAGAGACCATGGCGGAGCATGTCGCGCAGATCCGCGCCAGCAATCACCAGCATCCCGACCATGATACCGACCAATGGCCAAACTGATGCCGCAAACGCCCGATCTTTCCGCCAGCCAGTTGAGCGAGATCATCGAGATGGCGCTATCCGACCATGTCAGCTTTGGCCAGATAACGCAGCAGCATGGCGTTACACCAGACCAGATAAAGTCTATCATGCGTGAAAATCTGAAACCGGGAAGTTACCAAAGCTGGCGCAAGCGTGTGCGCGAATTTGGCGACCGGAGGGAGCATTATAAATGACGATAACCCTATATGGCATACCCAATTGCGATACTGTCAAAAAGGCACGGCAATATCTGGGCGACCGGGGAATCGCATTCCATTTTCATGATTATAAAAAAGACGGGATCGCAATTGAAACTCTGGAACGATGGATCGAACAGGTCGGTTGGGAAAAGTTACTCAACAAGGCCGGTACGACTTTCAAAAAACTCGCCGATGCGGATAAGATCGGCATCGACACAGATAAGGCGATTGCGCTGATGCAAGCCAACCCGTCGATGATCAAGCGCCCCGTCGTCGAGGGCGGTCCCAATTTGCTGGTCGGATTCAATCCTGAAATCTATGATCGAGAGGAGCTTTGAAGCCACAATGAAACTGCTGTTGCCATTTCTCTGTGCCGCCCTTCTGTCCTCATGTTCTGCTTCGGAGAGCCAAGCCATGCAAAAAACCACTGACGGCCCCGTCATCATTATCGCGCACCGTGGGGCCAGCGGAGAACGCCCTGAGCATAGTATCGCCAGCTACACATTGGCGATTGAGCAAGGCGCCGATTTTATCGAGCCAGATCTGGTGCTGACCAAGGACGCCGTGCTCGTCGCGCGGCACGAGAATGAAATTTCGGAAACAACCGATGTTGCCACAAAAGCGGAATTTGCGAACCGCAAGACCAGCAAGATAATCGATGGCCAGAAAATGACCGGCTGGTTTACCGAAGATTTCACCCTTGCCGAGTTGAAAACCCTGCGCGTGAAGGAACGGCTACCGCAACTGCGTGGTGCCAACACTGCCTATGACGGGCAATTCGAAATTCCGACATTTGAAGAAATTTTGGACCTTGCAAAAACATATGGGGCAAAGTCCGGTCGGATCATTGGTGTATATCCGGAAACCAAGCATCCGTCCTATTTTGCTTCAATTGGCCTTCCGCATGAGGCACCGTTACTGGCGCTATTGCAACGCTATGGCCTTGTTGAAAAGACATCGCCAATATTTATCCAGTCATTCGAAGTGGAAAACCTCAAGGCTTTGCGCGCCAAAACAAAGGTGCGACTGATCCAATTACTGGATGAAAAAGGCAGCCCGGCCGACAGGCCCGATCTCACTTATCCGGAAATGGCAACAGCCGAGGGATTGCAGGCGATTGCGACCTATGCCGACGGAATTGGCCCCAATAAGGCGCTGGTCATTCCACGTAATCTGCTGGGCAATCTGGGCACCCCCACAAACCTTGTCCGTGATGCACATAAGGCAGGCCTTGCTGTCCATCCATGGACTTTCCGTCGCGAAAATTACTTCCTGCCGCTCAGTGCAAAATCGGGTGTCGACCCGCGGGCTGCGGGTGATCTGGCGGCGGAAATCAGGGCCTTTATTGCCACTGGCATTGATGGACTTTTCAGCGACAATCCAGCCGAAGCGGTTGCGGCCGCCAAACGCTAATCGGCATGCCGGTTCAAGGTTCGCCATAAAGTTAGGACGGCAATTGCCATCAATGTCGCCGCAAGCATGTAAGGGGCGCCCGGGAAAAATAGCCCGACTTTATCGGCATATGCCCCGAACACTCCGGTCATGGTCGGCGGACCGAGGATTGCGGTCAAGCTGACCACACTGCCAATCGCGCCTTGCAGCTCCCCTTGCGAATCTTCGGCTATTTTGACCGTCATCAAACTTTGCATTGAAGGAAATGTAAGGCCGCTGATCGCCCCGATTATGAGCCCTGTGATCATCATGGCGGATGAAGTGGCAAAGCCAATAACAAGATAGCTTGGGATGGCGAAAATCAAGCTCCAGACGGCTGTCCGCACCGCGCCGAAACGGCTAATGACTTTACCGACCAAAACGCCTTGGATCACGGCGAGAAGCATGCCGAACAAGGCAACCGTCGCACCGATGGTCAATGGACCCCAATCGAATTTCAAAGCGCCATAATAGCTCCAGACAGCGAAGTTTGCCTGCGCGGCAAATTGCATGAAGAAAATTGTGATGAGGCAACCGAGAACCAGAGGCGTCTTTGACATTTGTACCATAGTGCCAAATGGATTTGCTCTTGAAAGGCTGAATCTTCGGCGTTTTTCCACCGGTAAAGTTTCCTTTAACGCATAAGCGCCATAGGCTGCGCCCATCAGGCTCAATACACTGGCGACGATGAATGGCACCCGATCGCCGAGCAGCCCGAATGCACCGCCAAGCGCCGGACCGAGTACAAAACCCGCCGCGCCTGCCCCACCGAGCACGCCATAAACTGCGCCCCGTTTATCCGGAGGGACAATGTCAGCAACGCAGCTATTTGCAGCAGCCCATGTCGCCCCCATGATGCCGGAAATCATGCGCCCCAAAAACAGCCACGCGAGCGTGGGTGCCCATGCCATTACCGCATAATCAATTCCCAAAGTGGTCAGCGTTACGAGCAAAATCGGCCGACGCCCGAAACGATCCGACAGACCGCCGATTACTGGCGAGAAAAAGAACTGCATGATGGCATAAGCAAAAAGCAGCCAACCACCAATTTCAGCGGCACGGTCAAGCCCTTCATGACTCAAATTCATAACGAGCCGGGGCATGACAGGCACAATCAAACCGATACCTGCCATGTCGATGAAGACGATGAAGGCAATAAGGCCTAGCGCCGGGCGATTTGCTGTTTTATCCATCAGGCCCCCATATCTGTGGGGTAACCCCATGATTTTCAGTCGTCAAGTTGAAGGCCAAGGAAGCCGGGGAGCATTATTCAGGCCTTCGGTGCTGCGCGGCACTTTCGGTTAGGGGATATCATCTTGCCATCGGAACACATCTTCCAAAGATTTTCCGAACACATGGGCAATGCGGAACGCGACTTCTAAGGACGGGGAGTATCGGCCTTGTTCAATTGCTGCGATGGTCTGGCGCGTCACACCAACCTTGTCCCCAAGGTCCCCTTGCGTCATTTCACCGGCCAGAAAACGCAATGTCTTTATTTCGTTGCTGAAGGGTATATGTGCCATGCTCAAGCACCTTTGCGATAGAAATATAGCTGCGAGCCGACCCGGATGACTTCCGACACAACAAGGGTGGCGATCAGGATATTGACCGAATATCCGAAGCCTATGCCATTTATCAGGAAAAATATATTGGCCCACACGCCCAGTACCAGCGGGTAATAGGCCATGTGCGTTCCCCGCAGATGGATTGTTTTCTCTCGCTCATCCTCTTTCAAATTGGCTTCTTTTGGTGTGCGGATGGCGAAAAATACGGTCCCGGCGATCATCGGGACAAGGAATATGATGGTTACCGGTATCAGCATTCCCACGGCCGTCCATACGCCCTGCTGTGTATTGGCAATAGTCCAAGGGTACGCCAAAAAGTACCAGCCAAAAGCCACAATCAAACCGAAAAGTGCGACCCAATGTATTTTTTCGCGAAAGGACATTTCCCATCTCCAATGTTAATTGATTCGCACTCAATGTTATATATAATTAACACCGAGTCAAATTTTTATGACATATTTTCGCTTCGTGCTTTTGCAATGCCGGATTAACCGCTAAGCCGCCGCGCATGTCCACTCGACCCCAAACGCTCACCTTTGACACGTCAACCAGCCGTGCCAACCCCACGCCTTCACCGATGAAAAGGTTGACGGTGCCCCGCATCCGGCAACGAAAGGGCGGTGAACCCCTGGTCATGCTGACTGCCTATACAGTCCGAATGGCGCAGCTGCTGGATCCGCATTGCGATATGTTGCTGGTGGGCGATTCGCTTGGCCAAGTGATCTATGGATTGCCGCATACCGTGGCGGTCACGATGGAAATGATGGCCGCTCATGGCGCGGCCGTGGTTCGCGGCAGTTACCACGCCGCGGTGATTGTCGATATGCCCTTTGGTTCCTATGAAGCATCGCCCGAGCAGGCCTTTGTCAACGCCTCACGCCTGTTGAAAGAAACAGGTGCGGCAGCGGTCAAAATCGAGGGTGGGCGGGTGCTCGCCCCGACCGTGGAATTTCTGACGTCGCGTGGCATTCCGGTCATGGCACATGTCGGCCTGACACCGCAGGCGGTCAATATTTTGGGGGGATATGGTGTGCGCGGTAAAAGTCCCGAAGAAGCCAAATCCATTGTCGAAGACGCAGTCGCCATGTCTGACGCGGGTGCTTTTTCGATGGTTATCGAAGGGGTTTTGGAACCTATCGCCATCGAAATTACCAATAAGATCGACTGCCCGACCATCGGCATCGGCGCATCGGCACAATGCGATGGTCAGGTATTGGTGACAGAAGATATGTTGGGCCTGTTCGACCGCGTGCCAAAATTCGTCAAAAAATTCGGCAATATGGGCATGTCCGTCGAAGAAGCGGTGCGCGAATATGCCAGCGGTGTGCGCGACCGTAGCTTCCCTGGACCTGATCAATTGTATGAACCTGTTTGAAGCAGGGCTGGCCTATCGCCGCGAGTCCCGCTAAGGACGGCGCAACAATATGGTTATCATGCAAATTCGGAGGCCCTTTTGGCTTTAACACCGACTGAAAAACGCGCCGGAAGCGATGAAGCTTTCCTGCGTGAAGTGGACGACGCAGTACGCGCAAGCGATCTCACCAATTTCTGGACTCGCTACGGCCGGTGGATGCTTGCGACGATTGTCGCTGGACTTTTGGCCTTTGGCGGCTGGATCATCTACCATAACCAGCAACAGGCAAAAGCAGACAGACAGAGCGAAGAATTTGTCGATGCCATGGATAAACTGCGCGCCGGACAAGCTAAGCAGGGCCGCGACAAGCTCGCTCGGCTTGCCAAGGCCGAACAGCCCGGGTACCGGGCGATGGCGCAAATGGTAGAGGCAAATTTGCTCGGCGAAGATGGTAAGACCAAAGAAGCAATCGCGATTTACACCAAGGTGGCCAAGGATAGCAGTCTGCCACAAACTTTCCGTGATTTGGCGCTCATCCGTCAGACCAGTGCGGAATTTGACACGCTTCCACCGCAGGCAGTTGTTGACCGGCTGAAACCTCTGGCGACACCGGGCCATGCATGGTTTGGCAGCGCAGGCGAGCTAACGGCGCTGGCCTATATGAAAATGGGCAAAGACAATCTGGCGGGGCCCATTTTTGCCAAGATTGCCAAACAGGAAGGCATTCCTCAAAGCCTTCGGAGCCGGGCACAGCAAATGGCGGGCGCGCTCGGCATTGATACCGTTCAGGTTGACGACAAGACAAGTGCGGCAAAAACGGCAGATAAATCCGCCGCCAAGGGAGAGTGAATTCGTGAAAACCAACGCAAAATTGCTATTGGCATTTGCCGCAACGGCGATGCTGGGTGGCTGCGCCGCGCTTGACGGTCTGCAGGGGGATGCCGGCAAGAAAAACAACACGCCAACCATCGGAAACCGCGTCGATATATTGGGCACCGAACGCGACACAGAAGTTGACCCTGCACTAAGCAGCGTAGCAGTAATCCTCCCCCCCCCATTGGTCAACGATGCCTGGGCACAGCCGGGTGGCAATGCGTCCAAATCCCCCGGTCATGTTGAACTTGGCCTGGGACTTACCCGTATCTGGAGCGCGAGTGTTACCGGCGCGAATCCGCGTGCACGCCTTGCCGCTAGTCCGGTGGTCAGCGATGAGCGGGTCTATGTCGTTGACACAACTGCACGCGTCACCGCTTTCAATGCCAACAGCGGCGCACAAATCTGGTCCAATGCACTTGAAATTGATGATGATGGCAAGCCATCGCGCTTTGGCGGCGGAGTCAGTGCAACAGCCACGATGGTGTTTGCAACCAACGGGGTGGGCGATGTTGCCGCCCTGGCCGCCGATACCGGCGCGTTGAGCTGGCAAAAGCGTCCTGCCGGTCCTTTGCGCGGCGCACCGACTTTGTCGAATGGCAATGTCTATGTCATGACGCAGGACAATCAAATCTATGCGTTGCGCCAAACCGATGGCGAACCGCAATGGAATGAAGCCGGGCCGGTTGCCGCGTCAGGCATATTCGGCGTAGGCGCACCGGCTGCGGCACAAGGTACGGTTATTGCTGGTTATTCGAGCGGAGAGCTTGCTGCATATCGGTATGAAAATGGCCGTAGTTTGTGGACCGATACTCTGTCGCGTACTGCGATGTCGACATCAGTGTCGACATTGACGGATATTGATGCTGATCCGGTGATTGATCGTGGACGCGTTTTTGCCCTCGGTAAGGGGGGGCGCATGGCGTCCTATGAATTGGTTACAGGACAGCGTATTTGGGAAATCAATATTGCCGGAATTTCGACTCCGGTCGCGGCCGGTGAGTGGGTTTTTGTTATGACCGACGAAGCCCGCCTTCTTTGCGTTGCCCGTTCGAGCGGTAAAATCCGCTGGATTTCGAAATTGCAACGCTATGGCAATGAAGAAAAGAAGAAAGGACCAATTAGCTGGTATGGCCCTGTTCTGGCAGGCGGTCGCCTGATCGTTGCGAGTTCGAAAGGCAATATCTGGTCCATTTCACCCGAAGAAGGGGTCGCGAACGAGGTTTTCGATTTGAAATCCCCGGTGTCGCTTGCCCCGATTGTGGCGAATAAAACACTTTATATCCTTGATGACTCGGGCCGAATCTCGGCTTTTCGCGGATAATGCATTAGGAGGAGTAACGGCATGTTGCCGACGGTAGCCATTATCGGTCGGCCCAATGTCGGCAAATCGACTTTGTTCAACCGGCTGGTTGGCAAAAAGCTTGCGCTTGTCGATGACACCCCCGGCGTTACCCGCGACCGGCGGGAAGGTCAGGGCAGGTTGTTCGATCTTGAGTTTACGATTGTCGACACTGCCGGATATGAAGACGAAGATCCGGATACGCTGCCTGGACGGATGCGGATGCAGACAGAAGCGGCAATTTCCGGTGCACAGGTGGCACTATTTCTAATTGATGGCCGCGTTGGCGTTACTCCACTAGATGAAGAAATTGCGCGATGGCTTCGCAGCAGCGCTACCCCGGTCGTGTTGGCGGTCAACAAGGCAGAGGGCAAGCAAGGCGATGACGGCATTTTAGAAAGTTATGCCCTTGGTTTTGGTGATCCTATTGCGATCAGCGGCGAGCATGGTGAGGGCATGGCGGATCTGTTCCAGGCGTTATTGCCCCATATCGACGGAGGGTCATTTGAAGTTCAGGACCCTGAAGCGCCCGACGCCATATTGAAACTCGCCATTGTCGGTCGACCCAATGCCGGTAAATCGACGCTAATAAACAAGATATTGGGCGAGAACCGACTGATCACTGGCCCCGAGGCCGGGATCACACGCGACAGTATTTCCATAGACTGGATATGGACAGATCCTCATCCCAAACAGGGTGAAGCGGACGAGGAAGGGAATATCCCCCCATTGCTAACCGACCGACGGGTGCGTCTGATCGATACCGCCGGTATGCGTAAACGCGCCAAAGTGCAGGACAAGCTCGAAAAGCTGTCTGTCGCCGACGCCCGTCACGCCATTGATTTTGCCGAGGTTGTTGTCTTGTTGCTTGATGCGACCAAGGGCCTTGAAGTCCAGGATTTGAAGATCGCCGATCATGTCATTCAAGAAGGCCGGGCGCTGATCATTGCGATTAACAAAAGGGATATTGCGGAAAACGGAAGCAGCCTCTTCAACGGTATTCGCGCAGCGCTTGAAGAGGGCCTGTCGCAGTTAAAGGGCGTGCCGTTGATCGCTGTTTCCGCGGCAACGGGCAAAGGATTGGATGTCATGATCTCCGCCGCTTTTGACGCGCGCGAAGCTTGGAACAAACGCGTGCCAACGGGAATATTGAATCGCTGGTTCGAAGCGGCGGTCGCTGCAAATCCCCCGCCAGCGCCAGGCGGCAAGCGAATCAAACTGCGCTATATGACGCAAGCCCGAAATCGGCCCCCGACCTTTGTCATTTTCGGCAATCGAACTGACGAACTTCCCGCCAGCTATGCGCGGTACTTGTTAAACGGCATCCGACGCGATCTCGACTTTGGCGCTGTACCGGTGCGGATCAATTTCCGATCGTCGAAAAATCCTTTTGCGGAAAATGACTAGGATGGGGACCTAGGATGAGAAACTCGAATGGTCCCCATCCTAATGTAGATTTTGCCAAACAGAATGTGTCAACGCTCTGTTTACCTCTCCCATTGTAAAGGAAACCGACAGGACCATTTTCGTTGTCCATGGAGCAGCGCGTTGACCGAAAAGCCGGATGATCTAATTGACTGGAAGACCTTTACCGAAACCCGTAACCTTTTAGGTGCCGGTTTCGTCAGAATATTGGGCTATTTCCGAGAGGATGGCACCAAATCGGTGGCAGCGATTGAAGAAGCCTTGCGCCTGAAAGATTCGGCCAAGCTGGTAATTCCCGCCCACACTTTGAAAGGCGAATCTTGGCAATTTGGCGCAGATAAGCTGGCGCTGCTAGCCGAAGAAATCGAAATGGCCGCCCGCCATTATGTCGAAATTCAGATCGATCCGTCGGAACTGGTCGAAAAAATCGTCCGTTTGCGGCCTGTGTTCGAAGCAACTTTATCTGCGCTTGAATCTGAAGCCAGTCCGCTGGTCGAACGCCGTCCCGTCAGTTTTGGCCAGCGCAACGCGCTTGGCGGCATGAGCTACGGCTAGACTTGAGAGTCGAGATCTAGGATAGGTACCTAGTCTTCTGCGGGCTTTGATTGCAGCTGAACATAGTTTTCAATGCCCATCCGCGCGATCATATCGAACTGTTTTTCCAGCATGTCGACATGTTCTTCTTCGCTTTCGAGAATATCCGCAAACAAATCACGGCTGACATAGTCGCGCACGCTTTCTGAATAAGCGATGGCATCTTTCAACAACGGCAGGGCTTCATATTCAAGCTCCAGATCCGCCTTCAGTATTTCTTCCACGGTTTCGCCTATGCGTAACCGGCCGAGGAGTTGAAAATTAGGCAATCCATCAAGGAAGAGTATCCGTTCCGACAAGCGGTCGGCATGTTTCATTTCGTCTATGGATTCATGTCGTTCAAAATGCGCCAGCTTCGCCACGCCCCAATTGTCGAGCATACGGTAATGCAGCCAATATTGGTTGACAGCGGTCAACTCGTTTTTGAGCGCTTCATTCAAAAACTCTATGACTTTGGCGTCGCCCTTCATCGTCTGTCTCCTGTTGGATATCCATGTTTGAATAGCGTTTTACCCCCAACAAGTGAAGGCAATATTCCAAAGATTTTCAGGGATAAAGCAGTGCTATTGCTATGCGGTCGCAGGACCGGAGCTGATAATGTTTCGCGCGAACGATAGACATTGTCCGCATTTGGGTTTGCGCCCGAGCCGGGCATAAACATCGTTGGGGCGTTCCGACCCGGTTCGTACCGCCGCGCGGAGGTCTTTCTCACGAATAGCATTACATACGCAAACAACCATCGATTCGGCTCCTGTCGAACCCGACTACCGTTAATGCGAATTGATTGCAATAGCTTTACGGCCGAGGGTCGGTTTTGCTTTTCCTACGCCTGATTCAGACCGTGGGTCTTCCCGTTTCACTGTCGAATATTTGGCGTCGGGACCTAAGCAGCATTAATGTTACCGTATCATTTTCTGAAGTTTGCCGCGGGCTAGGCTCCGCCAAAGCCATTCAAGTGGCCCGTAGCGAAAGCGGACGAGCCAGGGCTTTGACCAAAGCAGCATCCATATCCAAGTGCCGAATACGAAAGGCCAGAGCTCGATGCGGCTTAAATCACCATATAACCCGAAGCCATAGCCATAAAATATGCTGGTCATGATGATGCTGGTGCCCAAATAGTTCGTAAAGGCAGCCTGCCCCGCAGCTGTGACCCGGGCAATCAGGGCGCTGCCTGAATATCGCTCGATCACAAGGATGAGAAGCGCAGCATAACCGACTGTCAGCATCAATCTGGGTATCCCGCTCCAGACAAGAAACACAGCAACTGAATTCACCGGATCATAGCCAACCGCACATAACCCACCAGCAAGGCCGGCGCTCAATACAAGTCCGGCCGGAACAAGCCTTTTGATCCAGACGATATAATCTTCTCTAGCCCACGCACCGGTGATGAAGCCATTTTTCTTCATCGCCATGCCGATCATCATGAGCGGTAATGTCTCGGTAATTGACTGCAGCACCAGTGTAAGGGGCGCATACCATTCGGACAATTTATGTTCTACTATTGGCCAATAGCCGCCGCGATACAGCGCAAGATCTTTTTCCACATTTGGGTCGAAATCAGGGCTGTTGATGATCTTACCAAATTGCTGGGCAATTTCCGGGTCGGCATTCGGCATTGTGGCAAAAAACTGCAAAACCTGAAGCCCGCCCATTTGCAAACCCCACAACAGCAAGCCAATACCAAATATTATGAGCGCCCATTTCACAAGTTGGCGCGGTTGCCATTCCTTAAACAGGAATGCGATGCAGCCTACCGACGCGTATAAAAACAATATATCGCCAAACCATATGAAAAAATAATGGGTTAATCCGAACAGGGCGAGCCAGAACATTCTTGAAAAATGGATCTTTTTTGCACTTTCGCCCTTGGCCTGTGCACCTTCGACGATCAGCGTTAAACTCGCACCGAAGAGCAGCGAAAAAAGACCGCGCATTTTGCCATCGATGAAGATGAATGACAAAAGCCACGATAACTGGTTCTCAGTCGTTAGGCCGCCATAGGCCTTGGGTGTGACATAGGCCCATTCCGGCATCGCAAAGGCGATGATGTTCATCGCCAAAATTCCCATCACGGCAAATCCCCGCATCGCATCCAGCGTGATGTAGCGATCTGTATCTGCTGTCATGGAATCCTCCTATGTTGCAGCGGTAATACAACTTGCTTTTTCGTCGTCTAGAACTTTCAGGATTTGTTATTGACATCAATGTAGGTAACAATTATCTGACTATAAATCTATCAAATGGAGTGCCTCCGTTGACGTCTGTCCCATTTCATCATCCCGAACGGCCGTTGAGCGAGTTTCGACCGCTAAAAGCGCTGCACCATTTCCGTAAATTGATCGCTGACAAAGAAGATACGGAACAGGTGTTCCATATTATCGCCGCGCTTCGCGGACGCAAATTCCGTAATATTGCCAGCCGCTTCTGGTATAGTGAAAAGGGACAGCTGATATTAGCATCGAACCAGCGGCTGATCGATATACTGGACGACCATGCGACACTCAAACAACTTCCGGGTGGTACGGTGGGCCGGGCCTATGTCGACTTCATGGAGCGAGAAGGACTAAGTGCAGCAGGTCTGGAAGCTGAATATGAAAAGTTTACAGGCGCCGGTGTTCGCTTTGAAGACGGGATTGACCACTATGGCGACCGGCTACGTGACACGCATGACATGCTGCATGTGCTAACCGGCTATGGCAGGGACGCTTTGGGCGAACAATGCGTGTTGGCATTTACCTATGCCCAGAACCGCAACCTTGGTGTTGGCTTTATCGCCTATGCAGGCGGGTTCGAATTGAAACGTCGCGTGGCAAGATCAGCCCCGATTATGAAAGCCGTTCATGAAGGTTATCGCATCGGCAATGCCGCCAAAAATATTGTGCACGAAGATATTGTCGCTTTGCTGAAGGAGCCTCTGGCCGACGCACGTAGACGGCTGGGAATTGGCGATCCGATTGCATATCGCGTGGCGCATGAAGCGATGCGTTCTGGCGGGGTCGATCCTTATAATCTTCTGGCGGCACCTGCTTAGGACCTAAAGCCAGCTGGAAATCTGGTCCAATGGCTTTTTTATCGTCGCATGCACCGGCACTGTTGCGTGCGGCGCCGGGTGGCCAACCACAAGAACCATAGCCGGCTTTTCATGGCTTGGCCGTTCGCAAATTTCATTTAAAAATTTCATGGGATTAGGCGTGTGGGTCAAGGTCGCAAGGCCCGCATCATGCAGAGCCGCAATAAGAAAACCTGTCGCGATCCCGACGCTTTCATTCACATAATAATTCTGCTTGTTATCGCCGGGATATAACCCACCGCGACGTTGCCCGAAAATAACGATCAAATAAGGTGCCGTTTCGAGATAGGGCTTCACCTCATCCGTGCCAAGCGGGGCCAAGGCATCAACCCATTCCTGGCTGGCCTTGCCTGCGTAAAATTCGCGTTCCTCTGCCTCTGCCGCTTCCCGCAATGCGCGTTTCCGGTCGGTCGATGTGATAACCGCAAAATGCCATGGCTGGTGATTGGCTCCACTTGGTGCCGTACCTGCAGCCAGTAATGCCGATTCAATTATGTCACGCGAAACTGGCCTGTCGGAAAATTCACGGCAAGTCCGTCTGGATTTAATCGCGTCATAAAATGCCCGCGCCCGCTGTATCCGTTCACCATCCTCATAAGACGGAAGGGCGGAATAAGCGATGGTATCATGCGGCTTCATAACATCTACCTACCCAAAGCTTATGCCTTATGCCAGCCTTCCAGGCCGTGATCACATAATAATCCTCGTCGAGAACTGAGGCTCCTAAATTTGTGCGTTCACAGTCCAGCAGTTAACCTATTTTATCATTGCGATGGCAACCGAAGCCTGAAATTATAAGGACACGGTCGGTCGAAGAAAAAAGCGTGCAGGTTAAAAAACCGCAGCGGTCAGTCATGGAGAATGCGACTTATGCCAGACAGTTTCATCGATGTCCGCAATACCGTCGACTGGATCAACCACCATGAAAATGTGCGTGTTCCGGTAGCAAAAATTCTGACCGTGCGAAATGAAACGCCGGCATCTGCTTCTTTTGCTGGAATGCGGGCAACGGCTGCGCGTTTGCAAAAGATTATTCAAGACGCTTTGGCAGCTGGAAAGCGGATCCGCGCTGTGGGCGCGCATTGGTCATTTTCCGATATACCAACGGCGGCCAATGGGTGGATTGTCGAAACAAACAAATTGGACTGGCGTTTTGCCTTTGTTGCGGGCGATATGCATATTTCGTCGAACGTAACACATGATGAACTTTTGCTTTGCCAGTGCGGGACTTTGGTTGCCCGGATAAACGAGACGCTCGAATCGCCCAATAGCGTATTTCCGAACAGCCAGCGCCGCAAAGCGCTGCGGACATCCGGTGCGAGCAATGGCCAGACGATCGCGGGCGCACTAGGCACAGGTGTACATGGTTCAGCCATTGATGTGGGCGGAATGGAAAGTCAGGTTGTGGGCATACAGCTATTGTCGGCCACCCGCAATTTGTGGATCGAACGCGCCAGCGCGCCAGTCATGAAAGATGGATTTGCCGCCCGATTGGGCGCTGAACTGATCCGGGACGACAATTTATTCGAGGCCGCGATTGTCAGCCTCGGTTCGCTGGGCATCGTCCATGCGGTCATGCTGTGTTCGACGGGCCGATATCTTTTGAACACTTCGCTGCGTCGAATCCGTTATGGCAACATCAAGGCAGCGTTAAACTCGCTCAATTTCCAAGGATCGGGAATTCCTGACGAAACCCGCCGACCCTATTTCTTTCAGGCGATTATGGACCCGGACGATTTGTGGGAAGATGGCGACCGCGCCAAGGTGTTCTGCACCGTTCGTTATAAGGAAGTGTGCCCGCCAAATCATCCCGTCGCATATAATCTCAAAAAGGAAAATAGTGACGGCACGGACCTGCCAAAATTGATTGGCGACATCATATCGCTCAGTCCTGATTTTCGCGATCTTGCCACTTGGCTGTTGATGGAAATCCTGCTGAAAGAACAAAGCGAAATAGGGAAAGCAGATAAGTGGAGGACGCCCGGCCAGACCTACACATTTACCGACGCGCGGCGCGGGGTCGCCAGCAGCGGTTTTGGCGTTCCCCTCGCGCAGGTCAGCAATGCGTTGGCAATCATGGCCGAGGCCTTTCGCGCCCATAAAAAGGCAGGTGTCGTTCTTACCTGCCGATATGTCCAGAAATCGCCCGGCATCCTGTCCTTCACGCGCTATGACCCAACGTGCGTCATCGACATTGACGGCATCGATTCTCAGGCAACGCAGAAATTGATCAAATTGGTCGCGCAACGGTTCGAGGCGGCGGGTATGCCATTCACCATGCATTGGGGCAAAACCAACCATCTGACCAAAGCCCGGGTGCGCGCAGCCTTTGGTGGAAATGTCGACCGCTGGATTGTTGCACGGCGGACCCTATTGCCGGACCAGGCAGAGCGTGATGCCTTTTCCAATGACTTCATCGATGCGGTGGGGTTGAATGCCTAACGTCGGTCTTTGCGGATCATCAGCTTCAGGCCCGACCAAATCGCATCGACCGCGCAGACCTTGACATCGACCAGATCGCTGCTGGGTAAGATGACTGCGCGGATAGTGTCTTCGGTGATGTCGGTGGCGACCTTTGCTGCCTTTTTCGGCCAGCTAACCCAGATAAAGCCCGCAGGGTCAATGACCTTGCGGAGCGCCTCAAGTTTTTCCGCCAAGGCTATTCTGTCAGTCACAAATAAGTGCGCTGCAAAAACACCTGCTGTAGGGACCAGCTCTTCGGAAAACTTCAGCCCTGCCTCGGCAATTTCCGCGCGGACGCTATCGGGCATGGAATCAAACCACACGCGCATCCCGTCTTTATAGCCCAGTTTTTGAACCAATGGTTTGCCGGAATATCCTGTGATCATGACTAGGATAATCCGGTGGGGGTATTCATTGTTCCATCCACTCTTTGAAGAAGCTGTCATGCGCCGCCCGCAGATCGGCCAATTCAACGTCGGCGACCCTGCTTCCATCCACAGTGCCGATTGGCATAGCATTTGGCAAAGTTACCCCTCGCGGCGTGGTCAAAACATAGCGACCCTGATCCTCACCAAATGCCTGAACCGTGTTGTGCACCGCCGAAAGCGTACAGCCTTTTTTGCCCGCCAGCGCCATCTCCGTCAGCGCAACCAGAAGGCCGCCGTCGCTGACATCGTGGACCGCGTTTACCGTGCCGCTCGCTACAAGCTGCCGCACCTGCCCGCCCAGCTGCCGCTCCTGCTCCAGGTCGACCGCCGGGGCATCGCCATCTTCGCGTCCGGCAATTTCACGCAGCCATAGCGACTGACCAAGATGCGCGCCTTGTTGGCCCAAAAGCCATATGACATCGCCCTCCGTTTTGAACCCGATTGTTGCCATCTTGCTCACATCTTCGAGCACACCCACGCCGCCGATCGCGGGTGTCGGTAAAATCGCGCTGCCACCACCGGTCGCCTTGCTTTCATTGTAGAGGCTCACATTGCCCGACACGATGGGGTAATCGAGCGCGCGGCAGGCGTCGGCCATGCCCTCCAAACACCCGACAATCTGTGCCATGATTTCGGGCCGCTGCGGGTTGGCGAAGTTGAGGCAGTTGGTAATGGCCAGCGGCGTGGCACCCACGGCACAGATGTTGCGATAGGTCTCGGCCACCGCCTGCTTGCCGCCTTCGTACGGGTCGGCGTAGCAATAACGCGGCGTGCAGTCAGTGCTCATCGCCAGCGCGCGGTTGGTGCCGTGAATACGGACCACGGCTGCGTCGCCGCCAGAAAGCTGCGCCGTGTCGCCGCCCACCTGGCTATCATATTGCTGCCAGATCCAAGCGCGCGAAGCGAGATCGGGACAGGCCATCAATTTGAGCAAATCCGCACCAATGTCGGTGCTTTCCGGGATGTCGCCGAGCGGTTTGACCTTGGCCCACGCCTTATACTCTTCCTTCGACGCGGCAGGCCGGTCATAAAGCGGCGCGTCTTCGGCAAGCGGGCCGAGCGGGATATCGCACACGACCTCGCCCTTCCATGTCAGCACCATATGGCCGGTGTCGGTAACCTCACCGATCACTGCAAAATCAAGTTCCCATTTGTCGAAAATGGCCTTGGCAAATTCCTCGCGGCCCGGCTTGAGGACCATCAACATGCGTTCCTGACTTTCGGACAGCATCATTTCATAAGGCGTCATGCCTTCCTCGCGGCACGGAACCTTGTCCATGTCGAGAATGATTCCGGCCTTGCCATTGGTCGCCATTTCGACGCTGGAGCTGGTCAGTCCTGCCGCACCCATATCCTGAATCGCGACAATCGCGTCCGACGCCATCAATTCAAGGCAAGCCTCGATCAGCAGTTTTTCGGTGAACGGATCGCCGACCTGCACCGTGGGCCGCTTTTCTTCGGTATCTTCGCCAAAGTCGGCTGATGCCATCGTCGCACCATGGATGCCATCGCGGCCCGTCTTGGAACCTACATAGACGATGGGGTTCCCCACGCCCGTTGCCGCCGAATAGAAAATCTTGTCTTGGTCAGCGATGCCCACGGTCATGGCGTTGACCAGAATATTGCCGTCATAAGCGGGGTGAAAATTGGTTTCACCGCCCACAGTGGGCACACCAACGCAATTGCCGTAACCGCCGATCCCTGCAACCACACCCTGCACCAGATGCTTCATCTTGGGATGGTCGGGCCGCCCGAAACGCAGCGCATTCAGGTTGGCCACAGGACGCGCGCCCATGGTGAACACATCGCGCAAGATTCCGCCGACGCCTGTGGCTGCACCCTGATAGGGTTCGATGTAACTGGGATGGTTATGCGATTCCATTTTGAAGATCGCGGCAAGCCTGGTGCCGTTCGGCCCATCGCCAATGTCGATAACGCCGGCATTTTCGCCGGGGCCACAAATGACCCATGGCGCAGTCGTTGGCAGTTTTTTCAAATGGATGCGCGAGGATTTGTAGGAGCAATGCTCCGACCACATCACTGAGAATATGCCCAATTCCACCAAATTGGGTTCGCGCCCCATCGCATGTAGGATGCGCGCATATTCTTCTTCATTCAGACCATGGTCGGCAACGATTTGGGGTGTGATCTCGGACATGGTTGCGCCTTAGCGAGGGTGCAAGATTTTGGCCAGTGGCTTTGGCTCGTTTCAGGGGCTCGTTTCAGGCAGAAGCGCTGCTGGCCGTCCACCAGGACGCCAAGGTTACAAGACCGAACGCCACAAAGGCCAAAAGGCTGGTTCCCAAGCTGACCTCGGGTTCGACCGGACCGAACCAGTTTATCGCCTGAAAGGCGAGCAGTAATGCGGCGAGAACGAGCAGGGGCAGCCGCTTGGGCTTTGCTCTGAGCGCAAAGAACCACAAGGCACCAAATGTGAGTACGAGTTCCAACGGCATTTCGATGGCTGGATGGTTCCAAAGCCCAAAACCCAACTTCGGCTCGCGCCCCGCCAGTGTCAAATCGGGTACATGGACAAGCAGATCCAGAAACCAGTGGGACTGAACCACCAAAGCGGCGATGACCGCCGCAGATTGGTTGCGACTAAAGGCATAGACAAGCATGCCAAATCCAGCAGCCCAGATCGACGATCCCAGCAGACTATGCGTAAAGGGCATATAATAAAGATCCATGGGGTTCATCGCCGATATGCCCGGTGTCACCCGCATCGCCTCTATCCCGAATATCAGAAGCAGGAAAAAGGCCCAGTCAACCAGTTGCGCCGCAATGAAAAGGACGGGCAGGCTCGGTGCATTTTTAGAAGTTGCTACGACCAAGGCGGGTGCCCAGTGACCGATAAACATACAGATACCCCTCCCACCGCAAAATAAATGGGCGCTGGTATTGCTACCAGCGCCCACTGCGTCTGATGTTGGAAGTCCTTGGCCACAAGGGCCATTCTTTCCGCTTTCTGACGTCCGGTTCCCCAACCTGACCCGAAAGCCCTATTGGTTCGCCTTGGCACTTTGGGTGTCCCACCCGGCGTTGCGTCACTTTCATGATGCCGCACTTGATGTTCGTTTTCTTTGTGCCCGCCGCCTCTGCCACATTTCCTTGGTCTTGCGACCAGGCTGCCGGCTGATTTGGCGATCCTGCATTTCCTCTGTTCCGCTCCACTTTCCCGTTTCCGGTTCGGTTTTGCATCTTAGCGGTCTTGCCTGATGACCTTAAGGTGTCATGACATTCCGAGTCGCACAAAGGGGAAAAAGGTAACTTATCCACAGCCGAGCCAATTCATGGTGGACAAAATGGAGAACAAGTCAAACGCCCCAACGAATACGGCCCCCACGCGGTGCATGGAGGCCGTTCGTTTCAACCGGGGGCGAGGGAGAGAGGAGGAGAGTGCCCGCCGGTTAAAGTGCGTTTCAGCAATTTCTTGCCGTCGACAGGTTGGATAATCTCCAGTTGCTTTTGCTGCAATTGCGAAAAGAAAAGGGCCAGTTGCATCTTTTGCAACTGGCCCCAATGCCGTAACGGAAGGTTGTAATCAGGGTGCGATGCCATTGCCCGGCAAACTGGAATAGGCAATCCCGCCATCGCACGCCAGTGTGTCGCCAACGATATAGTCGCCGGAACGTGCTGCCAAAAAGATCGCGAGTCCGGCCATGTCTTCGGGCGTTCCGATTCGCGGAAAAGGAATATTCTTGGCAACAGCATCGGCATGATCACGCGCGGCCTTGTTCATTTCCGACTGGAAAGCGCCGGGCGCGATACCGCTCACCAAGATGTTATCCTTGACCAGTTCTGCGGCCAAACGGCGGGTCAGGTGAATAACGGCTGCTTTTGAAGCCTGATAAGCATAGGTCTGCCACGGGTTGATCTTGATACCATCAATCGATGCAATATTGATAACCTTGCCGGGCCGTTCAAAGGTCGCTGCCTTCTTCATCAACGGATGCAACGCCTGTGTCAGGAAGAACAGGCCTTTGACGTTCAAATCCATCACCCGGTCCCATTGCGCGTCTGTGACGGTTCCGAAATCCGCCCCCCAGGCTGCGCCAGCGTTATTCACAAGGATATCAACTTTTTCTTCGCGCTCGGCAATTTGCGCCGCCAAGGCATTGCACCCTTCAACTGTCGAAAGATCGCTTGGCAGGCCAATTACCCTGTCGCCATATTCAGCGACAGTCGCTTCGATCTGGTCAACCTTACGCGCGCTAATGTAAATACGCGCGCAGCCTGCATTCAAATAGCCTTCGACAATCATCTTGCCGATCCCGCGGGAGCCGCCAGTAACAACCGCGACGCGGTCATTGAGGCTGAAAAGAGTCTGTAAATCCATGTAATTTCTCCTTCAAGTCCCCCTCCCGTTTACGGAAGGGGGTTTACTCAATAACCGTTCATCGTCGCCACGCGGTCGGCGTGATAATAAGCGTCGCCGAAAAACTCGTTCAGGCTCCGGTCGCGCTTCATATAGAGGCCGATATCATATTCATCGGTCATGCCGATACCGCCATGCATCTGCACCCCTTCGCGCACGGCAAGATTGCAGGCTAGGCCCGCCTTTGCCTTTGCGGCGGCCACATAAAGCTCCGCTTTGGCATGGCCATCGTCCATCAAGGACTGCGCCTTCAGCACGATGGAACGCGCGCCCTCCATCTCGCCATAAAGATGCGCGGCGCGGTGCTGCAAAGCCTGAAATTCGCCGATGACGCGATCAAATTGCTTGCGGGTTTTCAGATATTCAAAGGTCATATCCATCGCACCGGAACCGACACCCACCATTTCGGCGGCGGCCCCCACACGGCCCGCGTCGAGCAATTTGCCCAAAACCGACCAGCCGCCGTCGACTTCCCCGATAACAGCATCCGCATCCACCTGTATGCCATCCAGTGTCACATGCGCGGCCATGGCCGAATCGACCAGCCGTGCGGCCTCCATCGACATTCCGGCCGCGCCCTTTTCGACCGCGAACAGGGTCAGCCCGTCCGTCTCGCCAGCCGCACCTGCTGTGCGGGCTGCCACGATCAACATGTCGGACGACGTCCCCTGCAAGACGAATTGCTTATGGCCCGACAGCTTGAAGCCATTGCCGCTACGTTCTGCCTTGCAGGCGATTTTTTCAGGCCGGTGCTTGACGCCTTCATCGATGGCGAGGCCGATAACCGTTTCCCCTGCCAGGATGCCGGGAAACCAGCGTTCGCGCATGCCCTTGTCCGCCAGCTTCAATGCCTCGACTGCCGCGACGGAGGTAGAAAGAAATGGTGAGGGTGACAGATTGCGCCCGATTTCTTCAAGTACGATACCGGCTTCGATATGTCCCATGCCCATGCCGCCATCGGCTTCGGGAATCAGAATTCCGGTAAAACCCATTTCGGCAAATTGCTTCCACAAATCATGGCTGAAACCATCCTTGCAACCCATGTCGCGAAACTTGCGAAAATGGGTGACAGGCGCTTCGCTGGCCATGAAATCGCGCGCGCTGTCGCGGAGCATGGTCTGGTCATCGTTCAATGTCATCGCCATATTATTCAATCCTTCAATTCCCCTCCCGCCCGCGGGAGGGGTTAGGGGAGGGTGAGATTGCGTCGGTCGTGGCCCTCCCCCGGCCCCTCCCGCAGGCGGGAGGGGAGCTAAGCTCCCGGCATTTCAAGAATGCGTTTGGATACGACATTCAGCATAACCTCACTGGTACCGCCTTCGATCGAGTTCGCCTTGGTCCGCAACCAATTGCGCGCCTTCGACCCTCCATTGGAGCGCTCGCTCTCCCATTCCAGTGCCTGACTTCCGCCAATCGACATCACCAGTTCGTTCCGTTTCTTATTCAGTTCGGTGCCGACATATTTCATCAAATTGGAATAGGCAGGATGCGCCTTGCCGGTTTTCCATTCGTCCATGAACCGTTCGCCATGGGCGCGGAAGGTCAGGTTGTCGACGTCGAACAGCGCCATTTGGGCGCGCAGTACAGGCTCCTCGGCCAGCACTGCTTTCATCGCGGCACCGATGGAGGTTACGCCGCCATCGCCGCCCATTCCCGAAATCATCTCACGCTCATGCCCGAGCAGATATTTCGCAACGTCCCATCCGCGATTCAGTTCGCCCACAATCTGGTGCTTGGGCACAACAACATTGTCGAAGAAGGTTTCACAAAAAGGCGAATTGCCTGAAATCAGTTTGATGGGCTTTGTTGAAACGCCCGGCGTTTCCATATCGAACAACAGGAAGCTGATTCCCTGATATTTGTTCGTCTTGTCGGTACGGACAAGACAGAAAATCCAGTCGGCCTGATCAGCATAAGAGGTCCAGATTTTCTGGCCATTGACGACCCAATGGTCGCCCTTGTCCTCACCATAGGTTTGCATCGACACAAGGTCGCTGCCCGATCCCGGCTCGGAATAGCCTTGGCACCAACGGATTTCGCCGCGCGCGATCTGGTTCAGATAATGCACCTTCTGTTCTTCGGTACCGAATTGCAGCAATGCAGGCCCGAGCATCCAGATGCCGAAGCTGTTCAGCGGGCTGCGGCAGCCCAGCTTTGCCATTTCCTGACGCAGAACCTTGGCCTCCTGAGGGCTGAGACCGGCTCCGCCATAAGCCTTGGGCCAATCGGGAACGGTGTAACCTTTGGCGGCGCAGCGCTCCATCCAGAGTTTCTGGGCTTCACTCTGGAACTTGAAATTACGGCCGCCCCAGCAGACATCTTCATCCCCTTTGACCGGGGTACGCATTTCAGGCGGGCAGTTTTCTTCCAACCAGGCGCGCGCTTCCGCGCGGAAAGTTTCAAGTTCGGACATGGCGCTCTCCAATTAATTGCTTGGCTAAATTTTGGGCTTTAGCGCGAGGAAAGGCAAGCGCTTATCAAAGAGCGATGTATGCCGTAACGTCAAAAGCGTGCCAATTGACAGGCCGGGGCGCAAGCCTAGCATAGTCGCCTGTTAGAGGAGTATAAGGACATGCGATTCGTCGCCAGAAGAACGTTTTCGCGCGCCGTATGACAAGCTCCAAAAGCCTTCCATCGTCGTTGAAGATATTCCATGGCCTGGGCGCGGTTGCTTATGGAATCAAAGATAACGGATTTTCCGTCTTCCTGCTGATTTTCTACAATCAGGTTATGGGGCTGGATGCGGGCCTTGTGGGTACCGTCATCATGGCCGCGCTGATTTTTGATGCATTGGCCGATCCGGTGATTGGCGAACTGAGTGACCGGACACAAAGCCGTTGGGGGCGAAGGTTGCCGTGGCTTTATTCAGCAGCCATTCCGGTTGGCGTGGCTTGGATGTTATTATGGCATCCCCCCGCTTTGAGTGAAACCGGCTTGCTCCTTTGGTTATTTGCGACAGCCATTCTTGCCCGATTTCTGATTGCGATGTGCGAAATTCCATCAATCGCACTGGTTCCCGAAATCACCTCCGACTATGATGAGCGCACGGTGCTGATGCGCTATCGTCTGCTCTGTGCCTGGGGCGGGGGATTGTTCATTCTTATTCTGGCCTATGGCGTGTTTTTTACCGACGCAAAGGGCGTTGGCGATCCTGAAGGCTATGATGCATTTTCATTATGCGGCGCGCTGATCATGACCGGATCAGTGCTTTTTTCGGCTTTGGCACAGCATCCTTATGTCGCCCGGCAATCGCCCGCCGCTCGCCCCGCGCACAGTTTACGGCAGGCATTGTTTGAAATGCGCGAAACATTATCCAACCGTGCATTCGTCATTCTGGCCTGTGCGGCATTATTTGGCCTGATCAACCAAGGCATGACTTTCGCGCTCAGCAATTACCTGCTGAGCTATGTTTGGCAGTTGGAGCGTATGGAGTTTCTCTATTACGGACTGGTCCTGTTTTTAGGTGTCGTTCTTGCATTTTTCATCGTTCCTTCGGTTTCGCGAAAAATGGGCAAGAAAAATGGTGCAATACTGCTGGCCATTGTGACTTTATCGGCCAACACAGCGCTGTATTGCTGCTGGCTGTTCGACATGGTGCCAGGCGGTATGGCTAATCCGCAGCCTATATTCATGTTCGGTTTTACGATTTTTGCCAACAGTGCTGCCATTGGTATGATGATCCTGACCAATTCCATGTTCGCCGATGTGGTCGAGGCATCCGAGGCCGAAACCGGCAGACGGTCAGAAGGGCTGTTTTTCGCAGGTTACTTCTTCACGCAAAAATGCGCGGTCGGGATCGGAACTTTTATCGCCGGGATGATTTTGACATTTTCCGCCTTTCCAGAAAAGGCCGTGGCAGGCCAGATCGATATCGCAATACTCCATAACTTCGCATTATTTTATATGCTCGCGCTTCTGGTTATCGGGTTTATCGGCATATCCATCTTGCGGCACTTCCCAATTTCGCGCGAAAGTCACAATGAACGCTTGCGTGTCTTGAACACAGCAGCAGAGTCTGCCAGTTAACCGGTCAATTAAAATTTAGCAGAGGATGATAGATTATGGATTTCGATCTCACTGAAAAGCAAACCTATTGGCGGGACCGTATCCGCGAGCATAACGAGCGCTTCATCCGCCCACGCGTCGCCGATTATTATGCCGAGCAGGCAACGGGCGGTCGTTGGAAAGTCCTGCAGGTTGTGGAAGAGGAAAAGGCGCGCGCCAAGGCAGCAGGCCTTTGGAACCTGTTCATGCCCCCCGGATCGGGCCGTCCGCATGTCGACGATAGCGTTCATTTTGAAGGCCCCGGCCTTACAAATATGGAATATGCCTTGTGCGCCGAAGAAATGGGCCGGATAGGCATGGCGTCCGAAGTTTACAACTGTTCTGCCCCGGACACCGGAAACATGGAGGTGTTCCTGCGTTACGGCAGCGCGGAGCAGAAGCAGAAATGGATGATCCCGTTGATGAACGGCGAAATCCGCTCGGCCTTTTTGATGACCGAGCCTGCAGTTGCGTCGTCGGATGCCACCAATATCGAAACCTCGATTCGCCGCGAAGGCGACGAATATGTGCTGAACGGTGTGAAATGGTGGTCCTCGGGTGCCGGAGACCCGCGCTGCAAAATCGCAATCGTGATGGGCAAGACTGATTTCGAAGCCAAACGGCACGCGCAACAGTCGATGGTGTTGATGGAACTGGATGCCCCGGGCGTGAATATCCTGCGCCATCTGCCCGTGTTCGGATATGACGATGCACCGCATGGCCATATGGAAATCGAACTGAAGGATGTCCGCATTCCTGCTTCCAATATGCTGCTTGGCGAAGGCCGTGGTTTCGAGATCGCGCAGGGCCGCCTCGGGCCGGGCCGTATCCACCATTGTATGCGTACCATTGGCACCGCCGAAGAAGCACTCGAAAAAATGTGCAAGCGTCTGCAAAGCCGCGTCGCGTTCGGCAAGACCATTGCCGAACACAGCCTATGGGAAGAACGCATCGCACGCGCGCGTATCGACATCGAAATGACCCGCCTGCTGTGCCTGAAGGCCGCCGATATGATGGACAAGGTCGGCAATAAAGCAGCCGCAGCCGAGATAGCGATGATAAAGGTTCAGGCGCCCAATATGGCGTTGAAAATCATCGATGATGCCATTCAGGCGCATGGCGGTGGCGGCGTTTCCAACGACTATGGCCTTGCTTATGCCTATGCCGGACAGCGAACCTTGCGGCTGGCCGATGGTCCAGATGAAGTACATGCAAGAGCCATTGCACGTATGGAACTGGGTAAACATGGCGGACGTGGCAAAGATGGCATGTCGAGCGGCGACATCGGGGTTTCCCGGTGAAAGCAGCCGTTCTGATCGAAGCGGGTAAACCGCTTCAAATTGAGCAGGTCAATATATCAAGCCCCGGGCCGCATGAGGTGCTGATCCGCACCGCGGCCTGCGGGCTTTGCCACAGCGACCTGCACTTTATCGAAGGCACCTATCCACACCCCTTGCCCGCCATCCCCGGGCATGAGGCGGCGGGTATTGTCGAGGCGGTGGGCAGCGAAGTTCGCACTGTTAAAGTCGGCGATGCCGTCGTCACCTGCCTTTCCGCCTTTTGCGGCCATTGCGAATATTGCGTAACCGGGCGGATGTCGTTGTGCCTGGGCGGCGACACCCGTCGCAAAGCAGGGGATGCCCCGCGTCTCACACGGCCTGATGGGAGCATCATGAACCAGATGCTCAATCTGTCTGCCTATGCCGAAATGATGCTGGTCCACGAACATGCCTGTGTTGCAATCAACCCCGAAATGCCTCTGGACAAGGCATCGGTCATTGGCTGCGCTGTGACCACAGGTGCCGGAACAATTTTCAACGCCTGCAAAGTGACACCCGGCGAAACTGTCGCGGTTATCGGTTGTGGAGGTGTTGGCCTTGCTACCATCAATGCAGCGAAAATTGCAGGCGCAGGCCGAATTATCGCGGCAGACCCTATTCCAGAAAAGCGCGCCCTGGCCCTGAAACTTGGTGCAACCGATGTTGTCGATGCCATGGCCGACAATGCAGCGGCACAGATTCAGGAGCTGACCAAAGGCGGTGTCGATCACGCCATTGAGGCAGTCGGCAGACCTGCGTCGGGCGAATTGGCCGTTAAATCGCTAAAACGCGGTGGCACCGCCACCATTCTTGGCATGATGCCGCTATCTCATCATGTTGGTCTGTCCGCGATGGACCTTTTGTCCGGCAAGAAGCTGCAAGGTGCCATCATGGGTGGCAACCGTTTTCCTGTCGATATTCCGCGCCTCGTCGATTTCTATATGCGCGGGTTGCTTGATCTCGACAGCATCGTTTCCGAAACGATTCCACTGGAACGCATAAATGAAGGCTTTGACAAAATGAAACGCGGCGACGCGGCGCGTTCGGTCATCGTATTTGACCAATGACTGAACTTACCCCCATTGACGCACAGACCGCATTTTCCGGCACCGTAGCCCCGACCGGCGCGGATAGGTTGGACGAGGTTAAACTTGCCGAATGGATGTCGGCCAATGTTGCCGGTTTTGAAGGACCGGTGGAAGCATTGAAATTTGCCGGCGGTCAGTCAAATCCGACTTACAGGCTGAATGCCACAAGCGGCTCTTATGTGCTCCGGCGTAAGCCCTTGGGCGTTTTGTTACCCAGCGCGCATGCGGTGGACCGGGAATTTAAGGTCATTGCCGGATTGCATCCAACGGGATTTCCGGTGGCAAAGCCTTATGGCTTGTGCACCGATGAAAGCGTGATCGGTACCATGTTCTACATCATGGATATGGTCGAAGGCCGCACCATCTGGGACGGCGCGATGCCCGGGTCGAACCCTGCCGAACGCAAGGCAACTTACGAGGCTATGATCGACACGTTGGCGGGGTTGCATAATGTCGACGTCGAGGCCGCAGGCTTGTCCGATTTCGGCAAGCCCGGCAATTATTTTGGCCGACAGGTCGAACGCTGGACGAAACAATATCGCCTCGCCGAAACCGAAGTGATGCCGGAAATGGAGCGATTGATCGAATGGCTGCCCAAGACCCTGCCTGAACAGACGCGAACCAGCGTCGTGCATGGCGACTATCGTATCGACAATATGATTTTCGACGCCAAGGAACCTGTCGTCCGGGCTGTGCTCGATTGGGAATTGTCGACTTTGGGCGACCCCCTTGCCGACTTCACCTATGTCGCCATGGCATGGGTCACGCAGAACGAAGGGCGGTCGGGTGTTATGGATCTGGATCGCACCGCGCTCGGCATTCCGGAACTCGACGCGATGGTCGAACGCTATTGCGCCGCCACGGGCCGCGATGGTGTGCCCGATATGAACTGGTATTTCGCCTATAATTTCTTCCGGCTTGCCGGGATTATCCAAGGCATCAAAAAGCGGGTAATCGACGGCACCGCCAGCTCGTCCCACGCACAGACGATGGCAGAACGTGTGTTCCCGCTGGCAGAATCTGCGTGGAGGTTTGCGGAGAAAGCCGGCGCTTAGGGTCAGGACCTAGTTTTGCGAAGTAAAGGAGAAGAAGATGTCGCTATTCGACATGACCGGCCAAGTGGCCGTCATCACCGGTTCATCACGCGGGATCGGAAAGGCGATTGCATGGGAAATGGCCGAACAGGGCGCCAAGGTCGTTATTTCCAGCCGCAAGCTCGATATCTGCGAAGAAGTTGCGGCCGATATCAACGGCAAATATGGCGAAGGCACCGCCATTGCTATCGCCGCCAATATTTCGTCGAAGGAAAGCCTCCAAAATCTGGTTGATGAAACGCGCAAAGCTTTTGGCAAAATCACGGCCCTAGTCTGCAATGCGGCATCAAATCCTTATTATGGCCCGATGGCCGACATTCCGGACGAAGCGTTCCATAAAATTCTGACCAATAATATCGTCGCCAACAACTGGCTGATTTCCATGGTCGTACCGGAAATGGTGGAGCGCGGGGAAGGTTCCGTGACGATTATTTCGTCTATCGGCGGCCTGAAAGGCTCTTCGGTGATCGGTGCCTATTGCATTTCCAAGGCGGCCGATATGCAGCTCGCCCGTAATCTGGCAGACGAATATGGCCCCAAGGGCGTGCGGGTGAACTGCATAGCGCCGGGGCTGATCAAGACCGATTTTGCCAAGGCATTGTGGGACGATCCGGCAACGCTGAAACGGTCCACGGCGACCGCGTCGCTCAAACGAATTGGCGAACCGCATGAAATTGCAGGCGCGGCGGTTTTTCTGGCATCGCCAGCAGGGGCGTTTATGACGGGTCAGACAATGGTGATCGACGGTGGCGTCACCAGCAGTGGTGGAGGAGTAGGCTAATGGGTGCTTTGGACGGCAAAATTGCCATCATAACTGGCGCAGGATCAGGTATTGGCCGCGCATCGGCTCTACGTTTTGCTGCTGAAGGCGCCAAAGTCGTTTTGGGCGATATGGCTGCATCGGTGGATGACACTGCTGAAATGATCGGCGCAGCGGCAACCGCTGTGCAAATGGACGCAGGCGATGAAGCCGATGTCTCCGCCCTAGTCGCCAAGGCAATCGAATTGCATGGACATCTTGATATCGCCTTTGCCAATGCCGGAATCTCCGGCGGTATGGAGGGTATCTTCGATAACACGGTCGAGAATTTCACCAGCGTTTTGCGGGTGAACCTTATCGGTCCCTGGCTGATGGTCAAGCATGCAGGCAAAGCTATGGTTGACGCCGGACATGGCGGTTCGATCATCCTGACCGCCAGCGTCGCCGGTATCCGTTCCGGTGCGGGCGGACCACCTTATTCAGCTTCCAAGGCAGGTGTTATCAATCTGGCCAAGGTTTCGGCGCAGCAATTATCAGGCACCAACGTCCGCTGCAACGCAATCTGCCCAGGTCTCACTGAAACCGGCATGACCAAACCGACATTTGATTATGCGAAGGAAAAGGGCGTCACCGACAAAATCGGTCGTCTCAACCCCCTGCGCCGGGGCGCGCAACCCGAGGAGCTTGCCAATGTAGCACTGTTCCTTGCCAGCGATCAGGCAAGCTATGTCAACGGACAGGCTATTGCGGTTGACGGCGGCCTTTCAAGCTCCCATCCGGTAACCCGGCAATTGACAGGACAAACAGCAGTATGAGCGCGGACGAACTCGGATTTCTGCCGGACCGGCTGGCCCGTATACCGGAATTTGTGCAAGCAAATTATCTCGACAACGGGAAACTGCCTTTTGCGTCGCTGCTGGTCGGTCGCGGCGATGATATTGCGCTCAACTGGAATTCAGGCGTCGCCGATGACGCCATATTCCGCATTGCGTCGATGACCAAACCGGTCACTTCAGTGGCGTTTATGCAGTTGGTCGAACAGGGCAAGGTGGCTCTCACCGATCCAGTGGCCAAATATATACCGGAATTTGCCAAGCTCGGCGTCTTTGTAGCCGGCGGTGGCAATGTGCCGTTCGTGTCACGCCCGCCCGCATCGCCCATGCGGATCGTGGATATCCTGCGCCACACAGCTGGATTCACCTACAGCTTTCAGGAACGCAGCAATATTGACGCGGCCCATCGCAAGACGGACCTCGAAAGCTGGACCCGCAATACATCGCAAAGCTTTATCGACACACTGGCCCAAATACCTTTGGAGTTCGACCCGGGAACCGAGTGGAACTATTCGGTTGCGACCGATATTCTCGGGATATTGGTCGAACGGATTAGCGGCCACACGCTGGCGGAGTATTTCCAGCACCAGATTTTTCAGCCACTAGGAATGAATGATACGTTCTTCACAGTGCCTGCGGACAAGGCTGGACGCTTGCCGGAAGCCTATGTTTTCGACGCAGAGACGAAGTTAAAGCTATCCGACAAAGCGGGCAGCGACAGTCTTTGGGCCAAAGGCTGGTCATTCAATTCCGGCGGCGGTGGCTTGGCTTCGACGGTTGCGGACTATCACCGTTTTTGCCGCATGCTCTTAAATGGCGGCGCACTGGACGGTGTCCAAATCATCAGCCCCAAAACATTGGAATTGATGACCGCCAATCACCTTCCCGGCGGCAGGGATTTGACCCAGATGTCAAAGTCGCTGTTCAGCGAAGCAGACATGGCGGGCATCGGCTTTGGCCTTGGCTTTGCCACAACCATCGACAATGCGGCAACATTGGTTCCCTGCTCGAACGGTGACTTTTATTGGGGCGGAATGTATTCCACCGCCTTCTTCGTGGACCCGGTTGAAGATATCATCATGATCTTCATGACTCAACTGATGCCGTCCACCACTTACCCGGTACGGCGCGAAATCAAAACGATGATCTATTCGGCCCTTGCCGCCTGAAGCATTGCGATAGCCCGCCGGGTCGATGCGACGTAACTGCCGCGGTCATATCGGTAGGTACCGATATAGTGGATGAAGGCCGGGTCCGGCGGCAAGTCCTCTTCCCAATGGTTGGTATAGCGGTCATAGGGTAGCTGGATCGGATCCGGATCGTTGGCGATCACAAAGTTGGACGCGGCTTGCTCGCTGCCCCATTCGCTAAAGCGGGGACCCACGGCGCGGCCAGCATCCTGGGCAAAGCGCTCAGCCATGGCACGACCGTCGGCTGATCGCGCAAATCCGGCAAAGCCCGCGCAGCCGCGAATGTATTTTAGGCCGGCGGCACCCCGCACATCACGCAAGGACGCTTCAATAACAGATTGGATATGCGGATAGATCGGGCCATCGGGATAGATCGTGTCGACCATCTTCGGGATGGTCATGAAACCATGTTGAACGTCCTCCAACCCGCCGCCAAGGGTGAAGCTGCGGTTCGCATCGATGGCTGCCACAATTTCGGGCACCGGGCCCAGCGTGACGGTATCGGAGTCCAGCTGGATAACATAATTGCCACGCCGCAAATCCAATATGGCCAACAGCCGTTCCCAGCAATTGCCTTTGGGGCAAGGGGCGGTGGAGATATCGGCAATGGTCAATATCGGTGGATTGCCACAATGGTAAGCCAGATGCGCCTTGTCAGCCGTTGTTAGTGTGCCGTCATCTAGAAGCATGATCCGGCCCCTCTGCAATTGAGCATGGATCGATTTGACCGCAACCAGATAGGGTAACAAGACGGCCGTGCCGATCATCGAAAACAGAATGACACCGTCGTCGAGCGGCTCAATGGGCGGGGTATCCAATATCGATTGCACCGCACGGCCATGTTGCCACGCACCGATTCTGCGGCCAAATGCCGACCAATATGTTGCGACGGTCATGTCACTTTATTTAAACCGAAGCGATTTCGACTTGATTAACAGGGGACGGTTTTGCCCGAGCGGCGATCAGGCTACCGCATACAATAAACGCCGTGCCGAACAAGACCGGCCATGTCACTGGCTCGGCAAAAAACAACCAGCCGAACAAGGCCGCCCAGACGAAAGCAGTATATTCCACCGGTATCAGAATCTGCGCTTCGGCCCGTGCATAGGCCCAACTTAAAAGCAAAAGCGAAATCGTTGCCAGAGCCGCGGCGCCTGCAAGCATTGGCGCTTTGTCCGCTGGCATCGGTTCTAAAAACCATGGAGCGGCAAAACTCAATGTTACTGCGACAAACAGGTTCTGAAAAAAAGCAATCTCTATTGGTCCTGCCAATTGCGCCTGTTGGCGCGCAAGTATTAGATTATAGGCAAAGATGACAGCTGAGAACAAGACGGCGGCTGCACCCCAAAGATGGCCCATCGTATAGTGCCCGCTCAACCGGCCCACCAAGATAATGGCGACGCCAACCAACCCGGCTAGCGACGCCCAGATGGCCGCGCGCCCGATTTTTTCGCCCAGCAGAACTGCAGCAAGATATAGTGCCACAACCGGCGCGATAAAACTAAGCCCGATGGCTTCGGCTAATGGTAATTTGGTGAGCGACCAGAAAAAGCTGACCGCCATGACGGACACCACCATGCTGCGCCACAGATGCAGCTTCAGCACTGCTTTATCCGGCCATTTCTGACGCATTGCGACAAATAGGATACCCATGAACAGCGCGCCCAGACTGTTGCGCCACATCACCGCATTGAAAGAGCCGAGCGCCAAGGCCAGATCTTTCATCGCAGCATCCATCAGGGAGAATGTCCCTATGCCAGCACAAGCTACCAAAAATGGTATGAAAGGACGAGGGTGCAAACCGGACATAGAGTCGCATTGGGACAGAATGAAAGAAAGCTCAAGACGCTACCAGACCGGCGGGTGAATAACCAACACACTCAATGGATGCGGTTATGCAGCTTCGGCGAGGTGTTTCAGCGCACTTCGGTCATTGATAACCACGCGACGGCGATCTGGCAATGTGATGACCCCGCTCGCTTTAATGCGGGTTAGTTGCCGGCTTACAGTCTCGATGGTCAGCCCCAAAATATCTGCCATCTGCTGGCGATCCATCGGCAATTCAAACTCATCCAGATTTAACACAGGTCCCGAACATCCGTCGGCGCTTAACCGTTCGGATATGCGGATAAGCAGGGTTGCAATCCGCTCTTCGGCGGTCTTCTTGCCAAGCAACATCATCCATTGGCGCGCTTCGTCCAGTTCGATCAGGGTGCGTTGCAAAAGTTTATGCTGCAAGTCCGGGTGTTCTCGTGCGAACTGGTCAAAAGCCGAACGCTGGAAAACGCACACTTCAGCATCGCTTAAAGCGGTCACGCTATAGGGGCTTTCTTTCCCGAAAGGTCGTCCGATAAAGTCGGATTGAAATACGACGCCGACAATCTGTTCGCGACCATCGGCGGTAGACACGCTTAATTTCAAAACACCAGAAATGACGTTGGCAACGACCAGCGCATCATCGCCTTCCCAAACGAGAGTTTGCCCACGGCGCACCGATTGCTTTCTGCCTTTTTGTCCCAGCATAGCCAGCTCGTCAGGTTTTAACCCCGAACAAATGGCCCTGTTGCGGACAACACATTGCGTACAATCGCTCATTCCTTGCGGGTAGCAACTTTCCCGATCTGTGACAAACCGAATTAGCCGAATTCGCGGACCAGCCCTAAAACGGGTTCGGCCCATTCGGGGCGGCAGATCAGAAGGTCGGGCATATAGACGTCGGCCTGATTGTAGACGAGCGGGCTGCCGTCGACCCGGCTGATGTGCAGGCCATAAGCCGCTGCGACGGCTGCGGGCGCGCAGCTGTCCCACTCATATTGGCCGCCGGTGTGCAGATAAATTTCCGCCTCCCCGCGTACAACTGCCATTGCCTTCGCGCCTGCGCTGCCCATGGGTACGAGGTCGGCCCCGATTTTTTCGGCGACCGCCACGGCTTCGGCAGCAGGCCGGGTACGGCTAACCAACATCCGGGGTTTTACGGCCGCAGGGGGCAAGGGCCGGGGCTGATCTGTACGTAAGACCAGAGCAAGTCCAGGAAGCGCAACGGCGCCGATGGTTGGCACGCCGTCTATCGCAAGCGCTACATGCACGGCCCAATCGGTCCGTTCCTCTCCATATTCACGCGTGCCATCGACGGGATCAATGATCCACACGCGCGATCTGGACAGGCGATCGGCATTGTCCTTTTCTTCTTCGGACAATAATCCGTCATCGGGGCGCTGTTCGCGCAACGCGTGGCACAGGAACTGGTTCGCCGTCTGATCGCCTGCTTTGCCCAACGCTTTCAGGCTGAGCAAGCCAGAGGCCCGCACTTCGAGTAACAATCGCCCTGCAACGTCTGCCAGATGCGCTGCCAATTCGCTGTCATTCATCTCCAACCTCACTTCAGGGGCATCAGGAGACGGATGATATGCTCGGCGGCATCTGCCGCTGTCATCTCGACTGTATTGACGCGAATTTCAGGATTGAACGGTGCCTCATAGGGGCTGTCGATACCAGTGAAATTCTTCAGTGCGCCGCTCCGCGCCTTTTTGTAGAGGCCCTTCACGTCCCGTTCTTCGGCAACCTCAAGCGGCGTGTCGACGAAGATTTCGACAAACTCGCCTTCGGGCATCATGGCGCGGACCATGTCGCGTTCGGCGCGGAAAGGTGAGATGAATGCCGTCAGGACGATAAGTCCTGCGTCGGTCATCAACTTCGCCACTTCGCCAACGCGCCGGATATTTTCAATCCGGTCAGCTTCTGTGAAGCCCAGATCCTTGTTCAAACCATGACGCACATTGTCGCCATCCAAAAGGAAGGTGTGGCGGTTCATCAGGTTCAGACGTTTTTCAACTTCATTGGCGATGGTCGATTTGCCTGAACCCGACAGGCCGGTGAACCATAGCACACGGGGCTTCTGGTTTTTCAGATTGGCATGTTCCTCGCGGCCGATGTCGGTTGCTTGCCAATGCACATTCTGTGCGCGGCGCAAGCTGAAGTGCAGCATGCCTGCACCCACCGTGCGGTTGGTGATCTTGTCGATCAGGATGAACCCGCCCAGCGCACGGCTGTCGGTATAAGGTTCAAAAACGATGGGCTTGTCGGTGGCAAGCTCGGCAACCCCGATAGCATTCAGTTCAAGTGTCTTTGCGGCCAGATGCTCCATCGTGTTCACATTGACGGTATATTTGGGCTGCTGCACCGTTGCCGATACAATCTGGGTGCCCAGTTTCAACCAATAGGATCGCCCTACATGCAGGGGGTCATCATCCATCCAGACAATCGTGGTTTCAAACTGGTCAGATACTTCAGGCGGATTGTCGGCCACGGAAATGACATTGCCGCGCGAACAATCGACTTCATCGGCAAAGCAGATGGTGACGGATTGCCCCGCAACGGCTTCGTCCAGATCGCCGTCGAGAGTAACGACCCTGGTCACCGTGGATGTCTTGCCCGACGGCAGGACGCGAACCGCGTCGCCCGGCTTGACCGAGCCGGTGGAGATCAAACCGGAAAAACCGCGGAAGTCGAGATTGGGGCGGTTCACCCATTGCACCGGCATCCGGAATGCCTTGCTTTGGTCTTGCTGGTTGTTCAACTCGACGGTTTCCAGATACTCCATCAAAGTCGCACCATGATACCATGCCGTGTTTTCCGAACGCGACGTTATGTTGTCGCCGGCCAGGCCCGAAATGGGGATGCAGGTGAAATTTTCGTCGATGCCCGCTTCGCGCACAAAGGCGCGGAAATCCTCGCAAATGGCGTTATAACGGTCCTGATCATAGCCGATGAGGTCCATCTTGTTGACCGCCAGCACGATGTTCTTCACACCGATCAGGTGCGCGAGATAAGCATGGCGGCGCGTCTGCACGATGATGCCCTTGCGTGCATCGACCAGCAGAATCGCGAGATCGGCGGTGGATGCGCCTGTCACCATGTTGCGCGTATATTGTTCGTGGCCCGGGCAATCGGCTACGATGAACTTGCGCTTTTCGGTGGCAAAGAAGCGATAGGCGACATCGATAGTGATGCCCTGTTCCCGCTCGGCGGCAAGGCCGTCGACCAGCAGGGCAAAATCGATTTCTTGGCCCTGGGTGCCGACACGCTTGCTGTCGGCCTGTAACGCTTCCAACTGATCTTCAAAGATCATCTTGGAGTCGTAAAGCAGCCGTCCGATCAGGGTTGATTTGCCGTCATCGACACTGCCGCAGGTAATGAACCGCAGCAGGCTTTTATGCTGGTGCGTTTCCAGATAGGCGTCGATATCCTCTGCGATGAGGGCGTCGGTCTTGTAGATGGTATCTGCGTCCGACATCAGAAATAACCTTCCTGCTTTTTCTTTTCCATACTGGCGTCGCCGCCATCCTTGTCGATGACCCGGCCCTGACGTTCGGACGTGGTGGTCAACAGCATTTCCTGAATAACTTCAGGCAAGGTTTTCGCATCGCTCTCAACCGCGCCGGTCAACGGGAAGCAGCCCAAGGTGCGGAAACGGATCGAGCGTTCGGTTATTTCAGGGCGTTTGCCCATCACCCGTTCCAGCCGTTCAATATCGTCAGCCATGAACAATTGGCCCTGATATTCAAAGGTCGGTCGTTTCGCGCTGAAATAGAGCGGGACAATCGGGATGTTGTTCAGATGGATATATTGCCAGATGTCCAGCTCGGTCCAGTTGGAGATGGGGAAAATCCGGATACTTTCGCCCTTGGTCTTGCGGGCATTGTAAAGATTCCACAATTCGGGCCGCTGGTTCTTGGGGTCCCAGCCGTGCGTCGCTGTGCGGAACGAGAATATGCGTTCCTTGGCGCGGCTTTTTTCCTCGTCACGCCGCGCTCCGCCAAAGGCGGCATCAAATCCAAATTGATCTAGCGCCATTTTCAAACCCTGTGTCTTCCACATGTCGGTGTGCAATGGACCATGGTCGAACGGGTTGATGCCCCGATCCTTAGCGTCCTGATTTTGATAGACGAGCAACTCCATGCCGCTCTCTTTGGCCATTTGGTCGCGCATCTTGTACATTTCCTGAAATTTCCAGGTCGTATCGACATGCAGCAGCGGAAAAGGCGGAGGCGAAGGATAAAAAGCCTTGCGCGCAAGATGCAGCATCACCGCGCTGTCCTTACCAACCGAATAGAGCATCACCGGCCTTTCGGATTCAGCGACAACCTCGCGCATGATGTGAATGCTCTCGGCTTCCAGTCGTTCCAAATGGGTCAATATGCGGGCCATCGCTATACAAGCTCCTTAATCTGTTGCCGAATCACTTACCGTAGACATGCAGGGCTTGAACCTCCCAAATGGGAGGATATAAGCACCGGATGCGAACCGACGATGACAGCCTGTTGCAATCACTTTACGAGGGGATGTTCGAAGCGCCCCTATGGGATGGATTTCTTAACAAGTTACTTGCCAAAACCGGCTCCGATGCGGTGAAATTGCTCTTTCAGCCTTCCGATGAGGAACGCATCATCGAACTGTCGGCGGGAAACGCCGTGGTGCTTGAAGAAAGAATGCTACCGGAGGGTGGCCGGCGAATCGGGGACGCAATTGCGTTCCGGTCCATGCGTCCCAACCGCGTCTATGCACAAGAGGAGTTGCTGGACCTTGCCGAAGCAAAGCGTCCCGATATCCCTTCACTCACCGGCAGTTCAGCACCTCTCAAACAGCTGCGCGCGGTCCGGGTGACTGAGACTGGCGGACTTGACCTATGGCTCCTATGTTCGGGCGGGAAAAACATTGGTTCGGCCACCAGCGCATTGCTGGCTGCCCTTGCCCCGCATCTGCAGATTGCCTTGCGGAGCCATGCGGCGCTTGAACGCGAACGATTCCGCTCTTCAATAACGGGGCAGGCTTTTGACCGGCTGAAAATGGGATGGTTGTCGCTGGATACCGGATGCCATATCATTGATGCGACCGACAATCTGGATCAACTGTTTCAATGGGGCAGCGTTCTGCGCCGCGGCCGCTATGATCGGCTGGTTCCCGCATCTCCCTCTATAGACCGCGCTTTGACCTCGCTGGTGAAAAGCTTCGCCGCCAACAGCGATGCGCGGCCACAGGCTTTTAACCTTAGCAAGGACCCTTGGGTCGAAATGCTGGTCACCCCCCATCAAAGCCAGAATTTTGCAGGCAGCCGGACGCCCGTTGCCATTGTCTATATCAGTGGCGACCGCCGCTCACAGGCTGACCGGTGCGACCAGCTGGTCGACCTTTTCGGACTTTTACCCAGCGAAGCGCGGCTGGCGTGGATGCTGGCCCAAGCGACCAGCATATCGGAGGCAGCCGATGCTTTGGGACTGACCGTGGAGACCGCACGCAACTATTCCAAGAAAATATATGCCAAGACCGGTGCTCGGGGCCATGCGGAATTGGTGCGGATCATTCTGACCAGTGTTCTGGCGATCAGCTAGGGTCAGGACCACTTAAAACCACTTGCGAGGCGTCAAAATGGCGAAGAGATCGGGCCAAAATGCGCGCCGTCAGGCAGTTACTCTGCCTGCAAGCGTATTTTGGTTCGAGATCGAAGCCATTTTGACGTCTGAAGGATTTGACCCATTTTGCCCATCGCTGCGTCAGAAAGCCTTGAGATATATCTATATCCCTGCGGCTTCCTTCCTTGCCCTGTGCAAAATGGCCTCAAACCTCGCAAGTGCATTTAAGTGGTCCTGACCCTAGGTCAGGACCCTCATTGCCGCAATTACGATTTTGCTTGTGACTCGCGAAAAACGATATAAATATGATATCATATTAAATGGGAGGTTTTGATGTCTGAAGAAATTACAAGTTTGAATGCAAGCCGCGAAGCTCGGGCAGGTGGTTTTAGCGGTTATCTCGCCCTTTTGCTGATGCTGGCTTTTCTGGCTTATGCACTTTGGGCTTTGGTCGGGGTGATTGAACGTGGCGACTACGCCACACCCTCGGACTTTATAGGACTGACCTGCTCGCTTTTCAGTTTCTTCCTGCTGTCCGCAGGCTTTTATATGATCCAGCCCAATCAGGGTGTCGCGATTACGCTATTTGGCGCATATAAAGGCACTGACCGCAACGAAGGGCTTCGCTGGGTCTGGCCGTGGATGGGCAAGGCGAAGATTTCGCTGCGCGCCAACAACCTGATCTCGGAAAAGATCAAGGTCAATGATCTGCGCGGCAATCCGATCGAGATGGCGGCGCAAGTGGTCTGGCGCGTGACCGATACGGCGCAGGCGCTATTCGATGTCGATGATTATAAAGCTTTCGTGCTCGCGCAGATCGAAGCTGCGGTGCGGACGATTGGCGCGCGTTACCCTTATGATGATTTCACCCATCAGGAGGTCACCTTGCGCGGTAATCATGATCAAGTGGGGGGCGAATTGCGCGCCGAGTTGATGGAGAGATTGGCGGTAGCTGGAATCACCGTAGATGAATGTGGCTTCACCCATCTTGCCTATGCACAGGAAATTGCGGGGGCAATGCTGCGCCGCCAACAAGCCGAAGCCGTCGTGGCAGCGCGCAAGACATTGGTCGAAGGTGCCGTAGGAATGGTGGAAATGGCGCTCGAAATGCTGTCGGCTAAAAATGTTGTTGAGCTGGATGATGAACGGCGCGCCGCGATGGTATCCAACCTCATGGTCGTCCTGTGCGGTGAACGCGATACACAGCCGGTCGTAAACACCGGCTCGTTATACAGCTGAGGAACTTAGATTGGGCGTTCCAACCAAAAAGGCCTTTCCGCTCCGTCTCGATCCTGCGCTTTTCGCAGCGATCGAGCGGGTCGCGACAGCCGAATTCCGGAGCGCTAATTCCGAGATTGAGGTTTTGTTACGCGAGGCGCTCGCCAGGCGCGGTATCAAGGTTGGGGTAAGCCAAGCGCCCAAGCGCGGGCGTCCACCCAAAGAAGCAGGTTCAAACTAGCTCGCGTTTAACAGGTGGCAATTTGCACCGAAAATGACGGATTTGGATGAAAGGCTGAAGAAAATGATGCACCATTTCATGGAAAAAGGCCCATGGTTCCGGGCAAAGCGTTTTGGATATGGCGCTGGGCTGCCATTCAAATGGCAGGGATGGGTTCTCTTGCTCTCTCATATGGCGTTTATCCTGGGTATCGCCGCGTTTCTGGCGGAGCGCCCGCTCGTCATGTTACCCTTGTTTCTCGCGGTCGCGCTTGGACCAATGCCAATATATGCCGCCCGCACCGAGGGTGGATGGAAGTGGCGCAATGGCAAAGATTGACCTCGCCATTTAGGTCATCACGCACCTAATCGTCGCCACGCCAAGTCCGCAAATTCGCACAGCAAGGGCCGTGTGTCGCGCGGATCTATAATGTCCTCGACATTGAATTTCTCTGCGGTGCGGAACGGAGATGTCACGGCGTCGAGCCGCGCCTTGATTTCCGCAAGCCTGGCGGCCGGGTCCGCAGAGGCGGCTATTTCGGATTTATACGCCGCCTCCAATCCGCCCGCAATGGGGAGGCTTCCCCAATCACCCGACGGCCAGGCAAAGCGGTACTGGAAACGCTCCCCGTTCGACATCGCGCTCCCCGCAATACCATAAGCGCGGCGGATGATGACCGATGCCCAGGGTATCCTCGCCTTGTAGACCGCGTTCATGGCCTCCACGCCATAGCGGATGGTGCCGGTACGCTCGGCCTCCAGCCCGATCATGAAGCCGGGATTGTCGACCAGATGGACCACCGGCAGGCGAAACCGTTCGGCAAGTTCGACGAAGCGCTTCACCTTCTGGCTCGTCAGCGCCTCCCAAGATCCACCAAGATAGGTCGGGTCGGAGGCGAGCACGGCGACCGGCCATCCATCCAATCGGGCAAAGGCGGTAATCGCTGCGCGGCCCCAGCGTTTGCCCATTTCAAAGACGCTGTGCGCGTCGAACACCGCGTTCATCACCGCGCGCATCGAGTAGACCTGCCTGTCGTCGCGCGGGACGATGGACAGCAGTTTCTCGTCACGCCGTTCTACCGGATCGATGCTGACCGTCCGCTCGGCCAACCGGTCGACTGACGACGGCAGGTAGGACAGAAAGCGGCGGGCAACGGCAAAGGCCTCCTCCTCGCTCGCCACTTCTTCGTCGACGACGCCATTGCGGGTATGAATTTCAGAGCCGCCCAGCTCCTCCTTGGACAGCGCTTCGCCGATCTGGGCTGCGACGACCGGTCCGGCGGCGAACAATTGGGACAGGCCTTTGACCATGATGGAATAATGGCTCGCAACCGTGCGCGCCGCGCCCATGCCGGCCGTGGGGCCCAGCGCCAGCGCGACGACAGGTACGGTTTCCAGATTGGTGACAATATCCTCCCACCCCGGGGTAACCGGCACATAGGTGAAGCCCATATCCTCAAGGCTTTTGACCGACCCTCCACCTCCCGTGCCATCGATCATGCGGATCAGGGGCAAGCGCATTTCGTGCGCCATTTTTTCGGCCTGCACGAACTTGCGGTGCAAAGCCGCATCCGCCGCCCCGCCGCGCACAGTGAAGTCGTCTGCGGTTGCCACGATAGGCTGTCCGTCTATCCGTCCTCGTCCAAAGATGAAGTTGGAGGCGGCAAAGTCGATCAGTTCGCCTGCTTCATCATAGCTGCCTCGTCCGGCGATCTTGCCGATCTCGCGAAAACTGCCGGCATCGAGCAACCGCCGGATCCGCTCGCGGGCATCGAGTTTGCCCTGCCCATGCTGACGGGCCACCTTCTCTGCGCCGCCCATATTCTCGGCCAGACTCTCCCTTCGACGGATATCTTCGACGTCTTTTTCCCAGCTCATGCTGTGTCCTTTAATTCAAAGCATTTTCAAGCAACCGCGCCAAACGCAATCCGCCCCGTTCCACTTGCCGGCGTAACGCAGCGCGCGATGCGGCGACATCGGCTTCGTCGATTGTCACCGGCGTTAAAGGCTTTGGGCCGCAAGGATCGCCATCGATCGCGCGACGATAGGCAATGTCGCGCGATATGATCCAGTTTTCTTCGCTCCAGTCGCGCGTTGTGCCCGCAGCCATCGCCGCCGCTTCATCGACCGGGAAACGCCGGACGATGGCAGGTGCGGCGGACAGGGCGCGATCGGCGAGCAGGCCATCCCATACCGAATGGAGATTATAGCCCGGCATGACACCATAATTGGCCTTCAGGTCATTGCCGCCCCGGTCTTCATGGTCACCGGCATGCAATGGCTGGTGCAGGTCGCCGACAAAATGAACGAGAAAGGCAAGAGCCTCCAGACGAACATGGGCAGGTAAGGTCCGGTTTTTGAGAAGTGCAACATGGCGGTCAATCTGCGCCGAAACACAATTGCCATCCGCGCATGCACTTTTGAGGTCGAACGGCTTGCAGATATCGACATTCTGGTAGTGCCAGCTGTTGGTATAGCCCCATCGCACCCGGTCACCCTTAATACAGTCCGCCCAAACGCTTACATCACTTATGTTGCGTAAAGGGCATTTGGGCGTCCCCAATAAAGGCGCGGCGCGCAACAGTCGCTGCACTGCGCCACGCGCTTTTACCGATATATTGGTTTCGGCTATTCGGGCCACTGTTTCATGCCCATATTCCCAATAAGCCTGCGCTGGGGCGAACGGGATGATCAGGACCAACAGAGCAGAGACAAGACGGTTCATATGCGTTGCTAAAGCCGTGCTTGCCCGAAAAGGAAAGCGCTATCCTTCATTCATCACCGTAAATCGCAACCATCCTGTCACCTTTGCTAGTCGCCTTCCCGCGATACATGCCCGGGGTGTTAAAGGCGAAGGTTGCCGTTCCGTCGGGTGCGGTGACGATAACGCCGCCGGTGCCACCCAATAAACCAAGTTCCTTGATGACATGATCCGAAGCTGTCTTCGCATCTTCGCCCAACATCCGCATCCGCGCGCAGATTTCATGCGCGACACCCAGCCGGATGAAAAACTCTCCGGCACCGGTTGCGGAAACGCCGCAAGCGCGGTTGTCGGCATAATTGCCAGCACCGATTACCGGACTATCCCCGATACGTCCCCAGCGTTTACCGGTCAGGCCGCCAGTCGAGGTTCCGGCGGCTACATTACCCTCGCTGTCGACCGCAACAGCCCCGACCGTTCCATATTTCAAATCGACATCATACCAGCCCAATTTCTTCGCCTTCAACTCTTCCAACTGGCGCCAGCGTTCGGGCGTTGCGAAATAGTCGGGGCTCACCTGTTCCAGGCCTTGTTCGCGGCTAAATTCATCGGCTCCTTCGCGGCTCAACATCACATGCGGGCTTTTTTCCATCACTGCGCGCGCCAGCAGGATCGGATTTTTGGTATAGCGCGCGCCGGTAACCGCACCTGCGCCCAGGGTCTTGCCGTCCATAATGGACGCGTCGAGTTCATTTACGCCCTTATAGGTAAAAACTGCGCCGCGACCTGCATTGAAATGCTCATCATCTTCCAGCACCATGATCGCGGCGCTCACTGCGTCCATCGCGCTGCCACCCTTTTCCAACACGGTCGACCCTGCTTCCAACGCTTTGGTGAGACCAGCACGCGCGGCACTATCCTGCTCTGGGGCCAGTTTGTCGCGTGCCATGCTGCCTGCGCCGCCATGGATTACGAGAGTCCAGCTTTTATCGACCACTTTTTTGTCCTTTATATCATGGGTATGCACATCGGGATGTGCAGCGATAGGTGTGCCAATAGATAGTATCAACAGCAACCATATTGGACTGAAAAAAATACGCATCTTATGTCCTTCATCTTTGGCTTTGGTGTTAGGATGGGGACCTAAAAGCGCATGGCGACGCTGACTCCGGCACTTTTGGTGTCGCCCCACGGGACGATCATCGCCTGCTTTTCGTTACGCTGCCGGGTGATCAGAAATCCCGACGTCATGCCAATGCCAGCGCCAACGAGCACATCATACCAGAAATGCTTGTCTGCCTGTACACGGGCCACACCCACGAAGCTGGCTACGGCCATTGCGGGTATACCCACAGCAGGACCTTCGCGATTATAGATGGTTGCAGCTGCGGCGAACGCGCGGCTGGTATGCCCAGACGGGAAACTTTTCCGGTTGCTTCCGTCAGGGCGCAATTCAGGGAAGGTTTCTTTCAACCCCGTCGCGATCAATACCGAGGCACCGATTGAACCGGCTGCCTGAAATGCCCCCTGCTTGTCACCTTTGATGATGGGTAATCCCAACGCAATCAAGGTCAAACCGTGCGCGCCAACGTCGCTTGCCGTCGCCCATGCTTTTTCATCTTTTGCCTTTGCCGCCGAAGGAAGCGTCGCCGCTGTTGCGGCCAGAATTAGTGCGGCATTATAGGTTAGTTTCATTATCTAGCTCCGTTGGTAAGGCCCTTGGGAAACACTATAGGGGTGCATGTGTGTATTAGCCAGAGATGCCTGATTGCCTTGCGGTGCTGCCGCTAGTATAGACGATGCCATGTCTTCAATCCGTCCCTGGCGCGATATTGCGCGCCGTTCTTCACGCCAGATCATGGTTGGTAAAGTCCCTGTAGGCGGGGATGCTCCGATTACGGTGCAAACCATGACCAACACGCTGACCAGCGATGCCGGTGCGACGATTGACCAGATCCGCCGATGTGAAGATGCAGGTGCCGATATCATCCGCGTGTCTTGTCCGGATGTGGAAAGCACCGCCGCACTCAAACAGATTGTGCGTGCCGCGCATGTACCCATCGTTGCTGATATCCATTTCCATTACAAACGTGCGCTGGAGGCCGCAGATGCAGGCGCAGCCTGTTTACGCATCAACCCCGGTAACATCGGTTCAGCGGAACGCGTCAACGAGGTTGTGAACGCAGCCAAGGCTAATGGCTGTGCCATCCGTATCGGCGTGAACGCAGGCAGTCTGGAAAAGGACCTGCTCGAAAAATATGGTGAGCCTTGTCCCGAAGCGCTGATCGAAAGCGCACTCGACCATATCAAATTGCTGCAGGACCGGGACTTTCACGAATATAAGGTCGCGGTAAAGGCATCGGACGTATTTCTGGCGGTGGCCGCTTATATGGGCCTTGCCGAGGCCGTCGACTGTCCGTTGCATCTGGGTATAACCGAAGCAGGTGGCCTTATAGGCGGGACGGTTAAATCGTCCATCGGTCTGGGCAATCTGCTATGGGCCGGAATTGGCGACACCATTCGTGTCAGCCTCTCGGCGGAACCAGAAGAGGAAGTCCGCGTCGGCTATGAAATTCTAAAATCGCTCGGCCTGCGGACACGTGGTGTCCGGGTAGTGAGCTGCCCCAGCTGCGCGCGGCAAGGTTTCGACGTGATCCGCACGGTGCAGAAACTCGAAGATGCACTCGGCCATATCAAGACACCGATGAGCCTTTCGGTCTTGGGCTGTGTCGTCAACGGCCCGGGCGAAGCACGTGAAACCGACATCGGCATCACTGGCGGCGGTAACGGCAGGCATATGGTCTATCTGTCTGGAGTCACCGACCATCATGTCGAAGATGCCGACATGATCAGTCACATCGTCAAACTGGTCGAAGCAAAAGCCGCCGAGATTGACGCAGGAGCAGGCGTCAGCATGGACACTCTGCATGGGAAGGCCGCCTGACAATTTTCTGGAAAGGTGAGCTTATGGGATTGAGCATAAAAAACGAAAGGACTGCGCGTCTCAAAGGTTCAGCACTTTGACCCTCTCGATCCGCCCCGCAAAACCCGCCGACCTGCCCCTGATTGGACAATTCATCCGCGATCTGGCGGAGTATGAACGGCTGGCGCATGAGGTGCGCTTTGACGAGGCTGTGCTTGGTGAGCGTTTGTTCGGCCAGGGTGCCGGAGGGCGTCCCTATGCCGAGGTGTTGATTGGCGAAGTAGACGGTATCGCGCAGGGTTTTGCGCTGTTCTTTCACAATTTCTCGACTTTCGAGGGTAAGCCCGGCATTTATCTGGAAGACCTGTTCGTAAAGCCAGAGGCGCGCGGCATGGGGCTTGGCAAGGCTTTCTTGCAAAGGCTGGCGCAACTCGCAATAGAGCGTGATTGTGCAAGACTGGAATGGTGGGTGCTCGACTGGAATGAACCGGCAATCCGCTTTTACAAGGCACTGGGTGCCAAGCCAATGGATGAATGGACAACCTTTCGGGTAGATGGACCCGCACTTTGTGAGCTTGCTGACGATTCATTGACCTAGGTCAATGATCAGCCAGTCCAAATAGCCCATCGCTACGCCGAACTGCCAACCAATTGGCGGTCGGGGAACGATAATGGATATTCTTTTAACGCGCGTGGGTGCGTGGCTGTTTGTGGCATTTCTTGCTTTTGCTGCGATGGCGATGGGTGCCGATCAGGCCTATTCCATCCATATGGGGATTGTCTGCATCGCTGCATTGATAGCGATGCTGGCATCAATGAACGGGTTTGATTTTCTCACCGAACGTTTTCCGAAGCTTGGCGGGTCGGCTCTCCAGTCCCGTTATGATGACGACCCCATCCGCTGGGGGGTGATTGCGACCCTATTCTGGGGCATCGCAGGCTTTACCGTCGGGTTGATCATCGCCTTGCAACTTGCTTTTCCGGTGTTGAACCTGAATCTTGAATTTACCACTTTCGGTCGCCTGCGCCCGTTGCACACCTCGGCCGTCATTTTCGCATTTGGAGGCAATGCGCTGATCGCGACAAGTTTCTATGTCGTCCAGCGCACCTGCCGGGCGAGACTCGCCTTCCCCGGTCTCGCCCGTTTTGTTTTCTGGGGCTATCAGCTGTTCATCGTGCTGGCCGCCACCGGCTATCTGATGGGCGTGACCGAGGGTAAGGAATATGCCGAGCCCGAATGGTATGTGGACATCTGGCTGACGATTGTCTGGGTCAGCTATCTGGCGGTTTTTGTCGGTACAATTGTGAAGCGCAAAGAGCCGCATATCTATGTCGCCAACTGGTTTTACCTCAGCTTCATCATTACCGTGGCGATGCTGCATCTGGTCAACAACATGTCGATGCCGGTCAGCATCTTCGGTTCAAAAAGCTATAGCGCCTTTGCAGGCGTGCAGGACGCGCTGACCCAATGGTGGTACGGCCACAACGCCGTCGGATTTTTCCTGACCGCCGGTTTCCTTGCGATGATGTATTATTTTGTGCCCAAGCAGGCGGAACGCCCGGTCTATTCCTATCGCCTTTCCATCGTCCATTTCTGGTCGCTGATCTTCCTCTACATCTGGGCGGGACCGCACCATTTGCATTACACCGCACTGCCCGACTGGGCGCAAACGCTGGGCATGGTGTTCTCCATCATCTTGTGGATGCCAAGCTGGGGCGGGATGATTAACGGCCTGATGACGCTGAACGGCGCATGGGACAAAATCCGCACCGATCCGATCATCCGCATGATGGTCATGGCGCTCGCGTTTTATGGCATGAGCACCTTTGAAGGACCGATGCTGTCGATCAAGGCCGTGAACAGCCTGTCGCATTACACCGACTGGACCATTGGCCATGTGCACAGCGGGGCGTTGGGCTGGAACGGCATGATTACCTTTGCGTGCCTTTATTATCTGTTCCCGCGGCTTTGGGGCCGGGCTCGTATGTATTCGCTGCGGATGATTAACTGGCACTTCTGGCTCGCCACTCTGGGTATCGTCTTCTACGCGTCGGCCATGTGGGTATCGGGCATCATGCAAGGCCTGATGTGGCGTGAATATGGCGCGGACGGCTATCTGGTTTATTCCTTTGTCGAAACCGTCGCCGCGATGTTCCCCATGTATCTGATCCGCGCCTTTGGCGGTTTGCTCTACCTCTCGGGTGCGCTGGTCATGGTCTACAATGTGTGGATGACCGTGGCGGGCAAGCTCCGCGACGAAAAACCGATGACCGAAACGCCCTATAATCCTGAAGCTGACCGGCCCTACGTCGCCGTTCCGGCCGAATAAGGAGCACCCATAATGACAAGCAAATCCGAAACCGGAGCCTTCAGCCACAAAAAGCTGGAACGCAATGTGACCTTGCTCGGGCTATGCGCTCTGGGTGCCGTGGCAATCGGCGGCATTGTCGAAATTGCCCCGCTCTTCTGGATCGACTCGACCGTTGAAAAGGTGGAAGGAATGCGCCCCTACACCCCGCTCGAACTGACCGGTCGCAACATCTATGTGCGCGAAGGCTGCTATCTGTGCCATAGCCAGATGATCCGCCCGTTCCGTGACGAGGTCGAACGTTACGGCCCCTACAGCTTGGCGGCGGAGAGCATGTATGACCATCCGTTCCAATGGGGTTCAAAACGGACCGGGCCGGATCTGGCCCGTGTGGGTGGCCGCTATTCGGATGAATGGCATCGTGCCCATTTGAAAGACCCGCGCAGTGTGGTGCCCGAATCCATCATGCCACCTTATGCGTTTTTGGCAGAACGCGAAATCAAGGTTGGCGATATGTCGGCGCATCTAACAGCGCTGTCACGCGTCGGCGTGCCCTATAGCCGTGAGGCCATCAAGCAGGCTGATGCCGATCTGGTCGCTCAAGCCGACCCCAATGCCGATGGCGAAGCGTTGAAAAAGCGATATCCAAAAGCGCAGGTGCGTGATTTTGACGGAAATCCTGCCCAGGTCACTGAAATGGATGCGGTTATCGCCTATCTGCAAATGATCGGAACGCTGGTCGATCATCAAAAGGCCAAAGCCTATGAGCAGCCAAGATGACCTATAACGACTTTCGCCACTTCGCCGACAGCTGGGGCCTGCTGGCCATGGGGATGTTATTCCTCATTCTCGTCGCATGGCCTTTTCGCAAGGGCGCCGCACCGCGCAACCATGATGCGGCACATATCATATTCAGGGATGACGAAAATGACTGAGAACAAGCGGATTGATGCGGCAACTGGCACGCAAACGGTCGGTCATGAATGGGACGGCATCGAAGAACTCGACACGCCGATGCCACGCTGGTGGGTTATTTCTTTTTGGGCCACAATTGTCTGGGGCATCATTTATGTTCTGCTTTATCCCGCAATTCCCATGCTCAACGGCGCCACGCCCGGACTTTGGAACTGGACGAGCAGGGGTCAGCTGGAGCAGGAATTGAAAGCAGAAACGCTGCGCCGCGCGCCTGTCACCCGTGCGCTTGCCGCAATTCCGGTCGAACAATTGGCGGGCAATGAAAAACTTTACCAGGCCGCCATCGAAGGGGGGCGGGCTGCATTCAAGGTGCATTGTGTGCAATGCCACGGGTCGGGTGCCGCCGGATCCACAGGCTATCCCAACCTCAATGATGACGATTGGCTTTGGGGCGGCGATCTGCCTGCGATCCATACCACGTTGACACATGGGATCAGGCAGCCGGATCATGACGCGACACGTTTTTCGCAAATGCCCGCCTTTGAAGGGGTATTGAGCGCGCGCGAAGTCGATGCCGTTGTGGGCTATGTGCAGACTTTGTCGGGCAAGGCCAGACCAAACGCAATTTCAGCGAGCGGCGAGGCGATCTTTGCGAACAACTGCGCGTCCTGTCATGGTGTTCAAGGTAAAGGCATGCGCGAATTTGGCGCACCAAATCTGACCGATAAAATATGGCTCTATGGCGGCGACGAGGCCAGCTTAAAAACGACCGTCAACAAGGCGCGCTATGGTGTAATGCCCCGCTGGAACAATCGGCTTGACCCAATTACCATCAAAATGTTGGCGGTCTATGTGCACTCTCTTGGCGGTGGCGAAGCAAATGCTGTGCCGGACAAAGCTGTGGCTCCCGACCCGGCAAAGGTCGTCGCCAATGTCCGGCCCTGATGATCTGATCGCACCGCATCAGCCGCTATATGAAGCGCGCAAGGGTGTATATCCCAAGGCAGTCGACGGGTTTTTCCGCCGTTTGAAATGGGCTATCATGGCTGTAACGCTGGCCATATATTATATCACCCCATGGATCCGGTGGGATCGCGGTCCCTATGCGCCTGACCAGGCTGTGCTGGTCGATCTGGCCAACCGCCGTTTTTATATGTTCCAGATCGAAATCTGGCCGCATGAATTTTATTATGTCGTGGGTCTGTTGGTGATGGCCGGGATCGGCCTGTTCTTGCTGACCAGTGCGGTTGGGCGGGCGTGGTGCGGATATTCATGCCCGCAAACCGTGTGGACCGATCTGTTCCAGCATGTGGAGCGTTTCATTGATGGTGACCGCAACGCGCAAATTCGGCTGGCAAAGGCTAAATGGGGTCCCGGGAAAATCACCAAGCGGCTTGGAAAATGGTCGATTTGGCTGTTTATCGCCTTTTGGACGGGCGGCGCATGGATCATGTATTTTGCCGACGCGCCGACCTTGGTGCGCGATTTCTGGTCGGGTGACGCTGCGCCCGCTGCCTATGCCACGGTCGGCATTTTAACAGCCACGACCTTTGTCTTCGGCGGCTTCCTGCGCGAACAGGTGTGTATCTATATGTGCCCCTGGCCGCGTATTCAGACCGCGATGATGGATGAAAAATCCTTGCTGGTCACGTACAAGGACTGGCGCGGGGAACAGCGAGGCAGCCTGAAAACGGCGCAGGCCGATCCCAAGGCATTTGGCGACTGCATTGACTGCAACCAGTGCGTTGCCGTGTGCCCGACGGGTATCGACATCCGTGAAGGCCCGCAAATCGGGTGCATCACCTGCGCGCTGTGTATCGATGCTTGCGACACAGTGATGGAACAGATCGGCAAACCCCGGGGCCTGATCGATTACTGCACATTGGACGATGCAGATGTCGAGAAAAAGGGCGGGACCGGTCATCCGGTGCTAAAAACATTATTCCGGCCAAGGACGATGATTTATTTCGGAATCTGGACCAGTATCGGCCTTGCGATGCTCTTCACACTGGGCCAACGGACGCGCCTTGACCTTGCGGTCCAGCATGAACGGAACCCCGTTTATGTGCGGCTTTCGGATGGCACAATACGCAACAATTACACCCTTAAAATCCGGAATATGGAAACTCGGCCGCGGATTGTGGATGTATATATCCAAGGCTTGCCCGGCGCGGTTCTTTGGACCCCCGATGGCAGCCGCGAATTTGCCAAGCAGAGCATAAATTTCGCGGTTGCACCCGACGCTGTGCACAGGGTGCAGTTATTCATCGCGGCGCCTGAAACCGGACCGACAAGTGCGGAATTCGCGATCAGCACGCGGGCACGTACCGGTGATAACAAAGGCGATAGCGACACAGTTATATTCGAACGACCAGAGGCCGGACAATGACTTTACAAACAAAGGGCCAATTTACAGGTTGGCACATGACCGCGATATTAGTTGTGTTTTTCGGCATTGTCATGGCCGTGAACTTTACCATGGCGCGCATGGCAATAGGTACTTTCGGCGGTACGGTTGTTGATAACAGCTATGTCGCAAGCCAGAATTACAATCGCTGGCTGGATGCCGCAGAACGGCAGGACAGATTGGGTTGGACGGTTCATACGACCCTGACCAAGGATCGTTTTGTCATCATCGACGTTAAAAAAGGCAGCGCCTTGGTGCCCGGCGTGACAGCCGTTGCAGACGCGATCCATCCGCTGGGCCGGGCGTCGGACATCCCGCTGGAATTCAGGACTATGTCTGACGGCAGGTTAAAATCGGTAACCGCACTGCCTGCCGGCCGCTGGACCCTTCAGGCTTCCCTGCGCCAAAGCGCCGATATCTACAAATTTGTGGAACAATTCCAATGACTGCGCCAACCCGAAACCAGGCCGCCATCGCATTGCCAACTGCCGATTTCGCTGTTCCCGCGATGCGCTGTGCAGGCTGTATCGCAAAGTTGGAAAGCGGATTGGCCCTGCAATCGGGTATCGTGAATGCAAGGGTCAATTTCACAGCGAAGCGGGTGACGATTTCGCACCTGCCCGAAATGACGCTTCCGCAATTGGTGGCGGCGATCGCCAATGTCGGTTTTGAGGCTATTCCATTGTCCGAGAGCGGGGTTGAGGACGAAAACCGAGATGCACAGCGCCTGTTAAAGGCATTGGCGGTTGCCGGTTTTGCGATGATGAACATCATGCTGCTTTCGGTCTCTGTCTGGTCAGGTGCAACCGGGGTAACCCGCGATTTATTCCACTGGCTTTCGGCGATGATCGCGCTGCCGACCGTCGCCTATGCAGGGCGGGTGTTTTTCCGGTCTGCATGGGGTGCGCTTCGAAAGGGGCATACCAATATGGACGTGCCGATTTCCATCGGCGTCACCCTGACCACCGCATTGAGCCTGTATGAAACATTCACCCATGGTCCCCATGCGTATTTTGACGGGGTCGTGATGCTGCTGTTTTTCCTGCTAACTGGTCGTTGGCTTGACGCCGTCATGCGGGACCGTGCGCGCGATGGCGTTAGCGCACTTTTGAAACAACGCGCGTCAGGCGCCATGGTTTTGCACGCCGATGGCCAATCGACATGGATCGAAGCGAAAGGGTTAAAACCCGGCATGGTGATGCTGGTTGCGGCGGGCGAACGCCTTGCGGCAGATGGCATATTAACCGAAGGATGCAGCAGTTTCGACCTGTCACTGCTCACCGGCGAGACGGCACCTCAGTCTGTCATTGCCGGAAGCATTGTTCACGCAGGAACGTTAAATCTCGATGCACCGGTACATATTGAGGTTACAGCGACCGGCGCGGATACCGCAATTGCGGACATCGCGCGGTTGATGGAACAGGCGACACAATCCAAATCGCATTATGTCAGGATTGCTGACCGCGCGGCACGCTATTATGCGCCCGCTGTCCATAGCCTTGCTGCGGCCAGCTTTCTTGGTTGGATGGCCGTCGGTGCCAGTTGGCATGAAAGCTTGTTGATCTGTGTTGCCGTGCTCATCATCACCTGCCCTTGCGCGCTTGGACTTGCGGTTCCGGCGGCCCAAATCGTGGTCGCCGGGTCACTGATGCGTGCCGGAATTCTGGTAAAGGATGGCAGCGCGCTTGAACGGCTGGCCGAGGTAGATCTGGCAATGTTTGACAAGACAGGAACTCTGACCCTGGGGCGGCCAATGCCGGACAATCTCGACCAGGCAACCGACGCGCAAAAAGCTATATTATTGGCCCTGACCCGCGCAAGCCGCCATCCCTTGTCTGAGGGGATAAGGCGCACTTTGGAAATAGAGGGCGTGAAGGCCGCGTCTGTAGGGCATGTCCGCGAAGTGGCAGGCGCCGGTATTTATGCGACTGTAGATGGGCAGCCAGTATCGCTCGGCCGGCCCGACCGTGACATTGCCCATGACGGCCTCGCGTCACAATTGCAGGTTGAGGGGCAGGACGCTTTTGTCGTGCACCTATCCGACCAGCTAAGGCCCGAGGCGGCAGCCTGCGTGACGGCATTGGCCCGGCTTGGTATATCCTCTTCAATTCTATCAGGTGACCGCGCTGAATCGGTCGCCCCGATAGCGCGTAGTTTGAAGATGACCGCACAAACGTCGATGCAGCCGCAGGACAAGCTGGATGCAATTGCGCGGCAGACGGCGGCTGGGCACAAAGTGTTGATGGTGGGCGATGGTCTGAATGACGGGCCTGCACTTGCCGCAGGCCACGCATCCATCGCGCCCGCATCGGCCAGTGATGCTGGCCAGAACGCGGCAGATCTGGTGTTCTTGGGGGATTCGCTCAGTCCCGTTGCCACTGCCATCCGCGCTGCTCGAAAAACGCAAAAGATTGTACGGCAGAATTTCATGTTGGCCATTGGCTATAATATTCTCGCCGTTCCGCTTGCGATATCAGGCACAGTCACACCCCTGATCGCAGCTGCGGCCATGTCGGGTTCCTCGTTGGTGGTCGTTGCGAATGCCCTTCGCCTGAAAAATGCCGCCAGCGCCCGATGACAGGGCTCGCCTTCCTTATCCCCGTTGCATTAGGTCTCGGCCTGCTGGGCCTTGCGGGGTTTTTCTGGTCGATCAAAAATGGCCAGTTTGATGATGCCGACGGCGCCGCGATGCGTATCCTGATCGACGAAGAGGATAGTTTATGAGGCAAATCTTCAGCCTGTTCGCAGTCCTGATTTTGACTCTGCCGCCGGTACCTGCTTCGGGAAAATCCATCATGGTCGGGGTATGCGGCGATGGGGAAATGCGCGTGTCGATTCCCGTCAAACTGCCGTTGCCGGGCGAAGGGGATAGTCACGGCTGCTGCAAAAAAGGCTGTCACGCGGCCAATGAGCGCAAGAAGAAAGCGGATGGCACCAACGAAGACGATTGCTGCCGATAGGACGAGGGTCAGGACCTGTTAAATGCACTTGCGAGGTTTGGGCGGCGCTTCCCCCCGGCAGCGCCGCCCTAGGCGAGGACTTTCTGCAGACTCTCTCTAGGCCGTGAACTCATAAATATCGTCGTCGAGGCGTCAAAATGGCGAAGATATCGGGCCAAAATGCGCGCCGTCAGGCAGTTATTCTGCCTGCAAGCGTATTTTGGTTCGATATCTTCGCCATTTTGACGTCCGAAGGATTTGACCCATTTTGCCCATGGCCGCAAACCTCGACGACGATATTTATGAGTTCACGGCGTAGGATGAGGACCTAAGCGGTCTAAAAGCGAAAACCCAAGCCAACGCCTACCACAATCGGATCAAGGCTGATCTTGACCCTCTGCGTTCCGATGGCCGTTGTTGCCAGCCGTGCGGTTGTATCGATGTCGATATATTTGACATCAAAGTTCAAGAACATCTTCTTGTTCAAATCGATATCGATGCCGGCCTGCGCTGCCCAGCCAAAGCTGTCTTTCATATTGACATCAGTCTGGCCGACGGCGGCTTCCAATCCGGACGACGCCTTTTCCGAATAGAATATCGTATAATTAACGCCGGCCCCAACATATGGCCGCACTTTGGCTTCGGGTGAAAAATGATATTGTACCGTCAAGGTGGGCGGCAACACCCAAGTCGATGCTAGCTTACCGATGCCGCCGGTCGTTCCAGTGGTCCCCGACGCATTATGCTTGGTTGTCGCTGCAATCAGTTCGAACCCGACATTGTCGGTTACCATATGGGTGATATCAACTTCGGGCATCACGCTGTTATTCACCTTGACCTCTTCGGTCGGAAAGGTCGGCAATATACCGCCGGAACTTTCGGTTGGTGCCACCATGATTGCGCGCACCCGCACAAATGTGTCGCCAGCTTCGGCTTGGGCAGCGCTGCTGCCAATGGCAGTTGCCGCCAACAACAAGGAGCATTTCAATGCGAGAGTTTTCATAGAGATTCCTTTTACTGACCACAGTGTCAATATGGCGATATTGCATCGTGATAAGCGGGAGTCTTTGACGCAGATCAAGGTGCGCGATCAGTGTTTGTTTATGCAGGCACCATGTGGCCTTATTATCCCGAACTCTTGTCGCGGCCTGTGCCCAGATATACCAGCTATCCCACGGCTGCCGAGTTTCACGGTGGAGTGGGGGCGAAGGCCTATGTCCAGGCCTTGGACGCAATCGCGCCGGGAACGCCCTTGTCGCTCTATGTACACATCCCCTTTTGCAAGATGATTTGCTGGTATTGCGGATGCAACACCGGTGCCGCATCAAAGGCGCAGCGGTTGGCCGCCTATCTGGACGCACTCGAGACGGAACTTACGCTGGTTGCAAAGCGTATTGGTGGCAGGGGGAGTGTCAAACGGATTGCCTTTGGCGGCGGCAGCCCCAATGCCCTTTCCACGGTTGAATTTGTAAGACTGCTTGACCGGATCATCACCGTATTCGCCGCAGGTCAGCCCGAGATTTCGATCGAGATCGACCCCCGAGGGTTCACGTCTGAATGGGCGTTGGTTCTGGCGGCTTCAAATGTCAGCAGGGTCAGCCTGGGTGTCCAGACATTCGCACCCCATGTACAGGAAGCCATTGGCCGTATCCAGCCACTATCGCTGATCGAAAATTGCGTGTCCGCCTTGCGGATGCGGGGCATCGATGCGATCAACTTTGATTTGATGTACGGACTTCCCAATCAATCTTTGGCCGACCTTGGGGACAGTATCGAACAAGCGATCCGGTTGCGTCCGACGCGGGTCGCGCTGTTCGGCTATGCCCATTTGCCCAATATGATACCGCGTCAAAGGCGTATCGATGGCAGCATACTCCCAGATGCCAATCTTCGCTTTCAACAATCAGCCTTGGGCTATGATCTACTGACCTCCGCCGGATATATGCCGATCGGCTTCGATCATTTTGCGCTGCCGGAAGATCCGTTGGCGATTGCAGCAAAATCGGGTAAAGTCAGGCGGAATTTTCAGGGTTTTACCGAAGATTGCAATGATAACCTGCTTGGCTTCGGCGCAAGCTCGATCAGCATGTTGCCCGGCTTGCTTGTCCAGAATGAGAAAAATGTCGGGCCCTATCGCGACCACCTCAACGCCGGTACACTGCCGACTGTCCGTGGCTTTATTCCAGATGCAAACGACATCGAACATAGCCGCTGGATCGAACGCCTGTTATGCGAAGGCAGCGTCGAACTGGGTTCCGATGCGGAAACCCGCCGTGCGCTCCAACCTTTCGAAGACCGGGGCCTGACCAAATGGCGGGGCAATATATTATATATTGAAGATAGCGGTCGACCCTATGCGCGATGTATAGCCGCAACCTTTGACAGGTTCCGCACGCCTGACAAAGGCCAGGCTTCACAAGCAATCTAGCCCGTAACCAATGGGGCTATTCAGCGACCAATGCTGCTATAGCTAAAACCAGCCTCTTCAATTTCCGCAGCGCGGTAGATATTGCGTAAATCAACCATCGCGCTGCCGGCCATGGCCGCGCGCAGCTTTTTCAGATCAAGCGCACGATAAGCGTCCCATTCAGTGACCAGAGCGACGGCATCGGCCCCTTGCGCTGCGGCATAAGCGCTTTCGGTCATCACCACGCCGGGAAGTATCTTGGCGGCTTCCTCCATCCCTTCGGGATCATGTGCGTGGACTTGTGCACCAGCGTCGAGCAACGTCTGGACAATTGCTATCGACGGCGCATCCCGCATGTCGTCGGTATTCGGCTTGAACGTCAAACCGAGAAGCGCGACTTTCTTGCCTCGCGCATCCCCGCCCAGGGCAGCGATAATCTTGCGACCCATGGCCCGCTTGCGAAGATCGTTTGCTTGAACGACGGCTTCGACAATGCGGACCGGACTATCATTATCCTGAGCGGTTTTGAGCAGAGCAAGCGTATCCTTTGGAAAGCAGCTGCCACCATATCCCGGACCGGCATGCAGGAATTTCGACCCGATACGGTTATCAAGCCCAATTCCGCGTGACACATCCTGAACATTGGCACCCAGTTTTTCGCAAAGGTCGGCCATTTCATTGATGAAAGTGATTTTTGTCGCCAGAAACGCATTGGCAGCATATTTGATAAGTTCCGAAGACCGGCGGCTTGTAAACAAGATGGGCGATTCATTCAGGAACAATGGGCGATAGATCGCGCGCATGGTTTCGCGCGCCCATTCGACATCGCTGCCAACAACAATACGGTCGGGCCGTTTGAAATCGCCTATGGCTGCACCTTCGCGGAGGAATTCGGGGTTGGATACAACCGCAAAATCGAGCGATGGATTGGCTTCACGAATGATCCGCTCGACTTCATCACCGGTGCCAACAGGCACGGTAGATTTAGTCACCACAACTGTCCTCGGGTCGATAGCGTCTGCGAGTTCTTCGGCGGCGGCATAAACATAGCTGAGATCAGCATGCCCGTCGCCGCGACGCGATGGCGTCCCCACGGCGATGAAAACTGCTTCACAACCCTTCAAAGATGCCTTGAGGTCGGTCGAAAAAGATAGCCGTTTGGCATCAACATTTGTTTTGACCAAAGTGTCGAGGCCCGGTTCAAAAATCGGCATGATATTGGCGTTGAGTTGATCGATCTTGCGTGCATCTTTGTCGACGCAGACAACATCATGGCCAAAGTCGGCAAAGCAAGCGCCAGAGACGAGCCCGACATAACCTGATCCTATCATCGCAATTTTCATACACATATTCCTGGCAATAGATTTTGTTCGCCGCCTCATTATTTTGCGGAACAGCAAACAGCAAGCGGCTAAAAGGGATAACCATTCTGTGCCAAAAGAGTATCCATAAGGTTTCCGCCGGTATAAAAAAGCCCCGCACATGAAGATGCGTGCGGGGCTTTTTTCAATCCAATCCGCAAGGCTGTTTTTGGCAAGACCTTACAAATCACATGTGGCGATTAACGGACGCCGATAATATCGGGGGTTCCGTCCCTGTCACCAATAACCGAACCGCCACTGCGAACTGGACCCAGCAGCAACAGTCCTGCAAGATGCGGAGTTGCCATCGATGTTCCACTTATCGTGTTGTAACCACTGGCAAGCCAGGTCGATAGGACACCGACGCCGGGTTCGGAGAAATCCACCGGTGGATTACCGAAGTTGGAAAATGAAGCAAATACATCGCCCGTCGCAAAAGCCGATACGGTATAAATATTGGGGCCATTGGCACGACCGGGCGAACTGCTGGTGGCGTTGGTGCTTTCATTGCCAGCAGCAAGTGCAAAGCGAATGCCCTTTGAAGACGCAGCAACAACCGCATCATCCAGCGCCTGACTTATACCGCCACCCAGGCTCATATTCGCGACATCGCCAGCAGCTCCGTTCTGGGCGACATAATCCACACCGGCGATAACCCCCGAAGTGGAACCACTGCCCTTTTTGTTGAGAACGCGAACAGCGACGACCTGCGCGCCGGGCGCGACACCCACAACACCGATGTTATTGTTGATCGCGGCAATGGTCCCGGCAACATGGGTTCCATGTCCATTCTGGTCGTCAGCGGTCAAACCGACGATAAAACTGCGACTGCGGACTTTATCAACATTAAGGTCAGGGTGGGTTAGCTGGATGCCGGAATCGATCACCCATGCTGTCGCGAAGTTACCGTTAATTCCTCCACCAACGCGGGTAATGCCCCAAGGGGTTTGCTGCGCTGCTGTAGGCGGCGGAGGAGGTGGTGGGGGCGGGGGTGGCGGGGGTGTCGGCGAGGGCGGCGGCGTCGGTTTAACTCCGTCCTGTCCCTTATTCGCGTTCACTTCACCCAGCGTGTAAACGACATTGCCGTTTGCATCGCGCGGGACGATTGAAATCACGCGGTCCGTTTCACAATAGGCGATTTCGCTGTTGCGTGCTTTCAAACCGTCAATTGCGGTCTTGGTCATTTCAGCAGCAAATCCGCGCACAGCGTCACGATATACATGCTTGAGCTTGCCGCCGCTATCGCGCACGGCGCGGTCCGCCTTTGCACCGATGTCAGCTTTGGCAACTGCATTGCCTTTGAATACGCAAATATAGCTATTGGCAATCGGATCACCGGTTCGATCAGCAACCGCCGGACTGACAGCAACAATCGAACAGGCCGCAATCGCCGTTCCAAAATAAAGACTTCTCATAAACGAAACCTCCCAACACAAAAATCTGCTCTTCTGGAGCGATATCTGCCTTTAAGTACTTACTCGTCTTCATAGCAACACTATATATAATTAGTCGAAATAGCGGCCCATATTTGAACAGTTACTACGAATTCTTAACAATGTAGGCAACATCTCACCTTAGGATGAGCACCAAATGGTGCGATAACCGCGCGCAAGCTTCGGTTTTTCCGAAGTCATTATGTTAACCTGACGATGATAGGCCGGGCAAAGTAGCTCAAAGGGGGTAGTCCAATAAAGACGGCTTATCCCCCCAATATCAATCGCGCCCCAAGCTGAGTGGGCGCTATATCATACCAATATGGCGTTCGGCATAATTTGGCCAGCTTCCGCAAACGGAAAGACGCAATGTACAGAAAATAGAGGGTAATCCAATGTCCAATGCTATCATCAGCTCGAACCACACCGGACAGGTCGGTTATTTGCAGGGTCGCCCCTTAAACGCTGCACCGCAGAATTTTTCGACGATGGAAAGTTCGGGGCTTAGCGAATTCACCAATGTTCTGCTCCGCCACAAGAAATTGGTGTTGAGCATCATAGCTGCGATCACCCTTAGTGCGTTTATCTGGCAGATTACGCGCCCTACCCTCTATAATTCGACCGTTTCCATGCAGGTGGAATTGATTGACTCGGTCGGCGTGAATCAGGCTGATATCATGGCAAAAAACAACCAGCGTATTGCCAATGAAGTCAAGCTGCACCGTTCGCGTGCGGCCGCGGAAAAAGTGGTCCGTGATCTGGAACTTTATGAACGCGCAGATTTCAAAAAGGATATGGGCAAAGAGGCCGTCGGCGGAAAAAAACAGAAAATCCGGCAAGCAGCCAGCACCTTGATGCAAATGTCGGAAATAACCTCTCAGGAAGGGTCCGATCTGGTTGAAATCACCGTCGAATCCCGGTCTGCCGAAATGGCAACGCTGATTGCCAACCAATATCCGATTTCAGTGCAATCGATCCGCATCAAAAAGTCCGAAGAGCGGAGCAACGAACTGCTCGCATCTTTGACTAAAAAGCAGGAAGAAACTGCCCGACGGGCGGAAGAAAGCGCCAAGGCGGTATCCGATTTCCGGATTGCCAACGGAATGCTCTCAGGTGCCGCTGGTAATGAGGATTTGAACCAAGTTAACCGTATACAGAGTGAAGCCATTTCAGCAGCCGCGATGAGCGCAGGATCTTCGTCGCGCAGCGCAGGTGTTGCCGCAGCCGCAGGCATGCGTAGCACCGCAGGTGCGACCAATGCCTCAACTCAGGCGCTTGAAAGACAGGAGGCAGATCTCGCCTCGCAACTGGCGAGCAAGTCGGAAACATTTGGAAACAGCCATCCTGAAATCATCACGCTTTCAGCGGCCCTTGGTCGCGTGCGCCAGGATTTGGTCAGGGAACGGAGCAGAGCTGCTGCCGACGCAGCCGCCGTTGCGGGGGCAGAAGGCGCGCGGATGGCGCAGATCGCCCGCAGTGATGCATCAGGTGATGCAGCACGCGCCGGTCAATTGCGAGCCCAGTTGAATGCACTGACAGGCAAGGCATATAGCAATATCAAGAATGTCGTCGAACTCGAAACGCTCTCGCGTCAGGCAGAGCAGGCCGTCAAGGCATATAACCAGATTACAGAGCGTGTATCTGAAATTCGCGCCAAGAACCCGCTGGAAGGTGTCAATACAACGGTTGTTTCACCTGCATCGGTCAATGACGATCCGGTGTCACCGCAGCCATTCAAGATTACGACAATGGCCCTTTTGGCGTCCGCGGTGTTGGCGTTCCTGATTGCATTTGCCATTGACTTATTCGACAATAAACTTCGGAATTCTGCACAGATACGCAAGTTTTTTGGTCTGCCTACCTTTGGCATGCTCCCTTTCATTACCGCAGATTTCGGTAGCAAAATCGAAGACAGCCCTGTGCTTCAAGACCCCCAATCGCTGTTTTCCGAAGTTGCCCGCGCAGCCTATTTCGATGTGAATGCGCTCAGCACACCCAATCAGTGCCAGACGGTTCTGATCACCTCGCCTTTGCCCGGCGACGGCAAATCGGTGGTATCTGTAACACTTGCCGCCGCCGCCATGGCAGTTGGCAAGCGTGTCGCCGTCATTGATCTTGACCTGAGGAAGACGGGCCTGATCCAGCAGATGAAGCGGGCAGACACACCCGATTTGATCGAGATATTGAAGGGTCATGTCGATTTTTCAAAAATCGCCCCGCCGATGTTGCCCGCCGATAGCGATCTGGATCAAATAGACACCGAAACCGAAGTCGATACCAGCCGCATCGCCCTGATCAGCGCGACCAAGCCGGTTGCCGAACCTGCGCGTCTGCTGGGTTCACGCGCCTTGCAAATTCTGCTGACCGATTTGCGGCAGAAATTCGATTTCATCGTCATCAACGCGCCGGCTACACTGGCGGTAAAAGACGCGCGCACAATGTGCAGCTTTGCCGACCATACTGTCGTGGTTGCCCGCTGGGGCAAAACAACGATCGACCAGATGAATGCGACAATGGAAATGCTCGGAACAAACCGAGTGGCAGGCGTAATTTTCGATCAGGTCAATTATGAAGAACATGCGCGTGGCCGCTATGGCGATGCTATCCAATATTATTGGGAATCGGCCAGCTATTATACCGATGTGGGTCGCACACGTTCCAAAATGCCCGCATGGTTTAACCGCTTTTTCGGCAAGAAATCTTATGTGAACTAGGCTGTACCCCGGTAAAGAAGGCGCCGGTCAGCCCGTTGCAAATAGAAAAAGGTCAGGTTCGTGCGTATAGCTGTCATCAGCGACATTCATTCTGCTTATGCGCCCTTCGCCCAGGCCTATTCCGATGCGCGGGCAGCAGGGTTTGACCAGATGATATTATTGGGCGATTTGTTCACCTATGGTGTCGACCCGACCAGATGCGCCGAACTCGCAGCAAAAGCCATCGCACATGATGGCGCGCTGTTAATTGGCGGCAATCACGACCAACTTTATGTTGACCTGCAAAACGGTAACACCGCCTATTTTGACCGTTTGCCCGATTGGATCAAGGAATCGGTGAGCTGGACTTGGGACAAATTGGGCATGCACTGGCCCGATGACTTGCCAATTTTGGAAGAATGGGAAACTGGGGCCATATTGATGGCGCACGCCAATCCCTTTGGCTATGGCGATTGGACCTATATGTCCGGCGAAACGGAACTGGTCCGGGCTGCTGCCTCATGCGCCGCCCGGGGGTATCGCTATGGCGTTTTCGGTCATTTGCATCGCAGCCGCTATCATGCCGATGACAAGGCAGAAATCCACGTCATTGGCTCGGTCGGCCAACCCAGAGCTTCCGATGACCGATGTCCGCAATGGGCGATGATCGAATATCGCAACGAAAAATTGACTTTATCGCGGCATAACATCGCCTTCAATGCGACGGCACATTGTGCAGATATCCAACGACAACCCGATCTTTCTCCGGGCACCAGAAACCGACTATGTGGATTTTTTGAATGATGAGAATTATCGTAACAGGCGCGGGCGCTGTCTTGGGCCAAGGTATCATCAAATCATTACGTTCAAGCACTTTGCCGCTGCACATTGTGGCGCTGGACCCCAATCCGCTATCGGCAGGCCTGCATTGGGCCGACAGCTCCCATCTGATACCCATGGCCACAGATGCCGATTATGAAAACCGGATAGAATCGATACTGGAAATCGAACAGCCCGATGCGGTTCTGGTGGGCACCGACGTTGAGCTGGCGATTTTTGCAAAGAAGCGGGCTGAGTGGGAAGCGCGTTACAATACCCATATCTTGGTCAGCGCCGAAAATGTTATCGAAATTGCCGATGACAAATATCAAACGGCCCAGTTTCTGGAAAAACACGGGCTGTCCAACCCGAAATCCGTCCGGGGCGAAGATACACAGGCCCTTCGCCAGCTTGTGGAGGAAATTGGCTTTCCCCTGATTGTCAAACCACGGCGTGGCGCAAGGGCGGTCGGCGTTTCGAAAGTCAACAGCCAGTCAGAATTGGACGAGACAATGAAAGGCAGGCACGGCCTGGTTGTCCAGCAAATGGCAGGTGCCGATGATCAGGAATATACGGCCGGAGTGCTCTATTTTGATGATAAGGTGCAGGCATCGATTGTCCTTCGGCGTGACCTGCGTGACGGGAATACCTATCGCGCCTATTCAGGCGATTTTCCCGATTACGAAAAATATGTGCATGAACTTGCCCATGCCTTGAAACCCTATGGCCCTACCAATTTCCAGTTTCGTGTCGATGCCCATGGGGTTCCCCGCCTGTTCGAAATCAACGCCCGCTTTTCCGGAACGACACCCATGCGCGCATTATTCGGCTTTAATGAAGTTGAGCTTTGCCTGCGTAAGTTGATCATGGGCGAAGATATTTCGCCGCCGTCGATCCGCCACGGGACCGTCATCCGGTTTTTGGAAGAACAGTTTCTGGACGCAGGTCAAATCGCTGCGGTAGGGCAGCCGTGAGCACCCAAAAAATTGCCGTGACCGGGGCAAGCGGCGCGATTGGAAGCCGTTTGATCGGTTTGCTACAGAACCGGGGATTCGATGTCGTGGCCCTGCAACGGGATCCGAGCTTTCAACATTCGGGGCAAGTTTCGGTCCGTCCGTTTCAATTGACCGACACGACCGAAGATATGGCCCGGCAATTGGCCGATGTTGATCAGCTGGTTCATCTGGCCGCGATTATTCCCGGCAAAATACCCGGAGCTGAAGGTGACGCCAGTCTTTGGACCACCAATGTACTGGGCACGCAGCGCCTGATCGATGCAATGGCTCTGGCGGATGTCAAGCGACTGGTTCTGACCGGCACCGCCAATGTATACCGCACTGACCAAAAGGAAGCTTTCGAAGATTCCGCCTTTGGCCCGCAGTCACGCATACTCTATCTGGCATCCAAAGCCGCGCAGGAATGGCTTGCAGCCAGCATGTGCCATGACAATGACATCGACTATGCCATATTGAGGATATCCTCGGTCATCGGTGACGGGCGCAGTATAGTCGACAAGCTCGCGCGCGATCTCGCGCAAGGGCAGACGGTCAAAATTCAGGATGGCGCGGCATTCGGAGCTGATTTTATTGATTGTGAGGATGTGTGCGACGGCTTGTTACTGGCGGTCGAAACCCGTCTAACCGGTGTTTATAATCTTTCATCAGGCAAGCGCACCGAACTGATTGATATCATCATGCAGCTCGGCGAGATGATGGGATGTGCGCCCGATGCAATCCAGATGGTCCACGCCAATCGGCCGCCCGACACTGGTTTCCCGGCAATCAACAGTGATAGATTGCAAAGCTTTGGGTTTACGCCGAAAAAATTGGCGGATGTCCTCCACCGTATTGCCGACGAAGCTTGTTCCGAAAAGGACCTGACATGAGGTTCATGATCGATTTCGCCCGCCGTTTTTTGGCGGCGGTTGCGCTCATCGGGCTGTTACCCGTCAACCTGGCGATCGCACTGCTCTTGCGGATGATGCAGGGCAAGGGTGTGTTGTTCCGGCAATTGCGGGCCGGATATGGCGGAGCACCTTTTACTCTCGTGAAATTTCGAACGATGCGCGATCTGCGTGATGCCGACGGACATTTGCTCGACGATGCCGAACGGGTTACCGGAATAGGAACTTTTCTGAGGAAAACGCGGCTCGATGAGCTGCCCAGTCTCTGGAATGTGGTGACCGGAGACATCGCAATTGTCGGCCCGCGTCCGTTACTGCCCGAAACGATTGAGGGCCTTGGTGATCGAGGCGTGCGCCGAGGATATGTGCATCCCGGCCTGACCGGTTGGGCACAAGTCAGCGGCAACACATTATTGTCGCTGGATGAAAAAATCGATCTTGATCTTTGGTATATCGACAATGGCAATTGGAAAACCGACCTTTCCATTCTGCTGTCCACAGTCAGCGTGATGGTCGCCGGTGAAAAGCGAAAGCGTCGCCCCGTATGACTTAGGGTCAGGACCTATTAAATGCACATGGGCCGTTTGAGGCCCGGCTAATTCAAATAAAAAACCGGAACATCTTTTCGATGTCCCGGTCTTTTTCTGTCTGCACCCCCGGATTCAGGGATAAAAACTTGCAAGATTATTCAGCGGCGACTTGAACGTCGTCGAAATTCATATCGTCGTCCAGTTCCTTGACATCATCGGCAACAACCTGAACGCCATTGTTAAACGCCCAGATGGCGGCCTGCGTCCGATTGCTAACACGCAATTTGCGTAAGATGGCTTTCACATAGACCTTTACGGTTGCTTCGCTAATTTCAAGCCTGCGGGCGATCACTTTGTTGGCGTGTCCAACAAGCAAATACCGCAAGGTTGTAATTTCACGTTCCGACAAAATCCTTGAAACATCGGGGTTTCGGGCCAATTGCGGCGCCTGCGAACGCTCTTCCATGCCGGAAAGATGCTTTGCTAGCTGGCTTGGCATAACTTTTTCGCCCATCGCCACCAAACGCAGCGATTTCATCAATGCTTCGCAGCTAATCTCTTTGACGATGTATCCGTCGACGCCAAATTTGAAGGCATCGACCACTTCTTCAAGGTCAAATTGATCCGAAAGCACGACTTTACGTGATTTTGGGAAGCTGGTGTTCAGCGCCTCCAATTCACTTTCGAGGTGGTCGGTTGTGCTATTGTCCAGAATGAAAAGATTTGGCGATTCATCTTCGGCGTTTGCAAGAAGGAAAGATGTCCCACTTTCTACCGATGCCTGAACCGAAAAATTTTCTTCGGCTAAAATGCGGCGGAGGCCTTCACGAGCAAGAGAATTCTTGCCCACTACAACGGCTGATAAAACTGTATCGATCATCAAACGTACCCTGTCCAGAAGCTATCACGTTTGCGACCCACGAAAACTTTTACTTTTTGGTAAGTTCCTTAAAGTTATATAACTTCGTCCGGACTGTCGACTCCCAAAAGCCCATTTTAGGTCAATTTTTGCATTTTTTTGCATGTGCGAAATAACCATTTAAGTAATTGTTTCTTAAAAGATTATTTCAATTCTTTGTACGAAATCATCAGTGTCGTACCATAATGAGACAGTGGCCAAATCAAACGTAAATGGACCAAAATACCCCATCTCGATCACTTTCAAAGGGTGATTCGTTTTGGTGATTCGCACGTTAACCAAGTTCAGATTTCCACTTTCGGCAACACAAAGCAATACGGAGTTGTGACTATATTGCTGAAATCTCGTCAGAACAGAAAATTGAATTCGGCTTCTGTGCATCTTATTGCAACTGATCACGAGCAATTACGCCATTGCACATAAAATGTGCTCGATTTCGGTAAATGCGCTAGTCCGCTCAAAATATAAATCCATTATAATTTAATGAAATCATCACTCTAGTTGATCTAAAACAATACATTGTATTACTATCTTTACAAACATAGTATTACTACCTTAAAAGCAGCAACGAAATTCATTAAACTTTGTATCGGCCAAATAAATATCATCTGGCGATACTCAAATGGAGCAAGTTGATGTTTTATAATCATAAATTGTCGCAATCGGCAGCACCCTTTTCTGCCGAAGAAAAATCTACCGCATCGGCGCACAGACCAATGTTTTCCGGGCTGAAGACATATCTTGGCATTTTGTGCGCGTCCGGCGCCTGTGTCGCGGCTCCGTTCATGCTGAGCGCGGCAACAACGCCCCTCTATAATCCGGCAAAGCTGCCCGCAGGTCCACAGCGCGCCTTTCCCACTGCTGAAGGATTTGGCGCGGCTTCGGTTGGCGGACGCGGCGGCCGGGTCATCCAGGTTACAACGCTGGCGGATTCAGGCGCTGGTTCATTGCGCGAATGCATGATGGCCACCGGCCCGCGCACCTGCGTCTTTCGCGTAGCAGGCACAATCGAGTTGATGTCACAGATCAAACCGACATCGGGCAACCTTACCATCGCGGGTCAAACCGCACCTGGTGGCGGGATCGCGATCAAAAACCATCCATCGAACCTTACCGGATCGCCGCTATTTTTCAATCAGCCGCATAATATCATCCGGCATATTCGCGTCCGTCCCGGACCGACAAGTGGTGCCAAGCAAGATACAACCGATAGTATCACGGTCGATAGCGGGGCGATAAACACCATTTTAGACCATGTGTCGCTGTCATGGGCAACGGACGAGCCGTTTAACACCACAAAGGCTGCTTCAAATGTGACGATCCAATGGTCAATGGTCTATGAAGGGCTGAGCAAGTCCACACATATACAAGGCGAGCATGCAAAAGGCATGTTCCTTGAAGGCAATAATATCACGGCGCACCATGTGTTCATGGCGCACGCCACGGATCGCATGCCCAATGCCGGCGTTGGCAGCCGTGTCGATTTCGTTAACCTGATTTCCTATAATATGCGGGAAAAGGCCCATCAATATTTCTCGATGAAGCAAAAGCAAAGCTCCACCAGCAGCGGTCTGCTGCGTGAAGCCAATGTCATTGGCAATTGGGTTTCAATGGGGCCAAATTCATTGCGCGGCATTCCCATCTTTGGCGGAAATTATGACGAACAATATTCCACCAACCCCGGCTTTGCGAAATTCTATCTCTACCAGAATATCGATGGCCGCCGTCGGACACAGGCCAATAATGAAAAAATGTTCTTCGACCCTGCAGACTGGAAATATATCACGACGCAGCCTATCGGCAATTTGAGTGTTCAACTCTTCAGCCCTGCCGAACAGGCGGTCAGAGACGTGACTGCCTTTGCCGGGGCCTTCCCCAGAGATGCAGCCGACGCCCGAGCCGTGCAGGGTTTCCTGACATGCGGTGGCGCGATAATCGATAGCCCTTCGCAAGTTGGTGGATGGCCGGTACTCGCAACGGGCATTGCCTATCCTGATGTCGATAAGGACGGCATGGATGACAATTGGGAACGCAGCCGGAATATCAGCAGCGGTTCGGCTGACGCGGATGGCGATGGCTATACCAATTTAGAAGAGTTTTTGAATGAACTTGCAGGCGATCAGGACGCGGCCGGCAATTTCATCAACCGGGTAGGTGCCGGCATCGGCACCGTACCTGCCGTCAATTGCAATATTATCCCCTAGCCCCCAAAGCTGTGATGGGCAGTGCAGACATCCCCTAGGGATTTCGGTACTGCCCTAAACAGCGATAGAGCAATTGACGGCGGGTACAGAACCAGTCCCAGACCCGACACGGTTTATCATATTGCCCGAGGCATCCTGATCTCCGGCCAATTCATTCAGGAATTCTTCCAGATTGGTGAAGCCGTCACCGTCGGCATCGGCAATTCCGCTGCTGACGCCTCGGGCGGCTTCCCACACATCATCCATGCCATCGCCATCCGCGTCGGCATAAGGCGTTCCGGCCGCCAGCGTGGGCCAGCCGCCCACTTCGCTGGGGCTGTCAATGATCGCACCTCGACAATTCAGGAAATCGATCAGTACGCGCTGGTCTGAACTGTCCCGGGGAAATGCGCCGGCAAAGGACATCAGGTCCCGCACGCCTTGCGTCGCCGAAGAAAACAGTTCTACCGAGAGAGTACCGATAGGTTGGCTTAATACATAACGCCAATCGGCAGGGTCTAAGAACAAGCGATCATCGACCGAAGTCGACACGCGACGTCCGTCGATGTTACCCGATAGGAAGAATTGGGCGAAGCCAGGGTTGGTCGAATATTGCTCGTCATAATTGCCGCCATAGATCGGCGTGCCGCGCAACGAATCCGGACCCATGGAGACCCAATTGCTGACAACATTGGCCTGACGGGTCAATCCGCTCGTGGTACTACCCTGCTTTTGGAGCATCGAAAAATACTGATGCCCGCGTTCGCGCATGTTATAGGTCACAAGATTGACGAAATCGACGCGACTGCCCACACCGGCATTGGGCATACGATCAGTGGCATGCGCGATAAAGGTGTGGTGGATAGTGATATTGCTGCCTTCGACAAACATCCCTTTGGCATGTTCGCCGGATTTGTGCGTGGAATTGCTCAAACCTTCATAGACCAGCGACCATTGGACGGTGATATTGGCCGATGCCTTGGTCGAATTGAACGGTTCATCTGTTGCCCATGATAGTGACACATGATCCAATATCGTATTTTCCGCGCCTGCATCAATTGTAATGCCGTCGGTCGTGTCCTGCTTGGTCCCGCTTGTCGGGCCTGGCCGAATACGGATATGGCGGATGATATTATTGGGTTCTGCCAGAAAAACCGGCGAACCCGTCAGATTTGACGGATCATTACGAATAGCAATTCCGCCACCTGGAGCGGTTTGACCTGCAACGGTCAAATTACCCGAAGTCGGCTTTATCTGCGAGAGCAGGTTGATGGTACCTGCCACCCGGAAGGTGCAGGTTCGAGCGCCCGTGGCCATCATGCAGTCACGCAAGGACCCTGCGCCGGAATCGGCCAGTGTCGTCACGGGAATCACGCGTCCGCCTCTACCACCGGTCGCAGCTGCCCCGAAACCCTGGGCAGTTGGGAAAGCCCTTTGGCGGCCATCGGGCAGCTTGGAAGGACTATATATACCTGCAGTAGGCGGTGGTGGTGGCGGTGGTGGCGACGGCGGTGGCGGCACCGGAGGAGGGGGCGGAGGCGGAGGGGGCGGCACCGGTGGTGGCGGTGGCGCAGGTGGCGGGGGCGGCGACGAGGGAGGCGTCGTCGTAGGCGGAGGAGAGGGTGGGGGAGTTACAACCGGTGGCGGAGACGGCGGAGGCGGGACCACAACGACAGGGGGTGGAGGGGGCGAGCTTGACGGGGGCGTCCCGCCGCTGCTGCCACCCGAGCCGCCGCCTCCACAGCCCGACAGGGCTAAGGCAAAGACAAGTGTAGTGGAACCGACGGCAATGCGTCCGCGTTTTTGCATTGGATTGCGACCTCTGGCCATGTTGAATTAAACCCGTGCCATTATTTATTTCTAAGCATCGAGTATTCGAAGTTACCTAATTAGGAGTACGCAAATATGGTTAACAAATTGCTAAAGAAACTGCGCTTCGGCCACACGTTGTATTTTATCGGCCAGCCGAAAATACGCATGAATGGCAGATTAACAGGGGTTTAAGCGGTTTTTACCGAATAAATTACATAGCCAATATCATTCAATTAGTTAGACTGAATTCAGCATCGCGAGCCGTTAATTGTTACAGTTCAAGGTCACGCGTGACAACTATTGAACTGATGCCCCTTTTACCTTCTTGTCGTTCCAATTGAACAACAATATCGATTACGAATCGTGCATATTCGATCACATCCTGGCGGCTTAATCCAATGCCCGATTGCATCACCATCAGGGCAAGTTGTTCAATGGCGCCTCTGGGTGAATTGGCGTGAATGGTTGAAAAGCTGCCCGGATGCCCGGTGTTTATAGCCCGCAGGAAACTAACCGATTCCGATCCGCGCAGCTCCCCCAAAACGATACGGTCGGGCCGAAGCCGCAATGCGGCTTGCAACAGATCATTCGTGTTGATCCGGGCGACGCCCATATCTCCCTTCATTGCTACCAACCCAACCGAATTGGGGTGCGACAGCCGAATTTCCGGTGTATCCTCGACAAGCACAATGCGTTCGGACATAGGCACTTCGGCCAGCAGTGCATTCAGAAAACTTGTTTTACCGGTCGACGTACCGCCGCTGATCAATATGGTTTTACGCGCATGTATCGCTTGCTGTAAAAATGCGATCGGGTCGCTTTTGGCCAGCATGATTGCAGGCTCGCTTGCCGGCGCCAATTTGTCGGAAAAAGCCGAAAGTGGCATCGCCTTGATCTTGTGTCGACGAATGGCAATGACCCAATCCCCACGGGTGGCGGACGGCGCAATGACCTGAACACGCGCCCCATCTTCAAGAACCGCAGATAATAGCGGGTTTTCCCTGTTGACGCCTTGATTATTGACCCTTGCAATTTGTGTGGCCAGCCTTTCAATCAGGCGGCTATCGATTTGGGGCACTAAAAAGCGCTCCATTTTGCCGGGGCCGGCGCGCTCTATCCATATCTCGCCGGGGCGGTTTATCAGAACCTCTGTAACATCGTCCTGGTTCAGCCAGGGCTGTAACGGTGCAAAATATGCTTCCAGGTAGGATTCGGCTACCTTTTCCTTGGTGCGCGCCGCCGCGAAATCTGGCCTCACGGTCAAAGACTTGCGCCCATGGCTTCGGTAAAATCCAGATCGCGGGCGACGAAAATCTTGACCGCCTGCCCTTGGGTTACGCGGATTGTCGGCGGTATATTGGCGTTGCTCTGCGCGGCCACCGATGCCGCACTGGTGCCCGATGCGATAACAACGCCATCATTTGTCCGCGACCCCAAAGCGCCGACAACCGACAGCAGGATGGCCGCGCCGAAGCGTTTGAAGAAATGGCTATTCACTTTACCCGGAAGTCCGGTTTCGCCCGCCCCGTCGGTTCCGGGCGAACCAAGATCGATCGAAACGCCATCGGGACGGATAGCGCGGGTCCAGATCACATAGGCACGTGTCTGTCCAGCCGCGACCCCACTTTTATACTGGCCGATCAGGCGTGAACCGCGTGGAAGCAAAACCGTTTTATTGTCGAAACTGCGAACGTCCTGACTTACAAAAGCGCGCGTATAGCCCGGAAGGTCGGAGTTGATAGCGGTTTCAAGCACCGCCGGTATCAACGTTCCCGCCACGATCGTGGCCGCTGGATTTGCCATCGGTGTCGCGCTGCTGCTGCCTTCCTCTCCTGCTCTTAATCCGAAAAGTTCGTCATTGTTCAGGCCGATAGGTGTCGTAGGGACATCACCGGATGACCCCTGACGGCTCGCGGTGCGGCGCTGGAGCCGATCTGCATATTCATCGAGAATAAGTGCAGGAGATCGTGGGTCTGTCGTTCTGGGTTCAAAATTTGACGTGAGCGACGACGGTGCCTGCACGACCGATACCGGCGGCGGCGTCACCGGTGGCAACCCTTGCCCGGCGGCCGCTGATCCCGCTTGCACACCCATCACAGAATTGCCCAGCGGGTCAACCAGTGTCACGGCATTTTGCGGGACAGGCGGTGGCTGTAAATCTGCAATGGCAGGCATTTCTTCTTCCTGCCTTGGCAGCGGACTTGCGGTCTGGCGGGCTTCGGACATCAAATACAAGGTCAACGCACCCAAAGCGACGGCACCGAACATGCCGCCCCAAATTGCAAAACCGTCTTTCCCGCGTTTCTGGCTGGCAACGACCGGAAAACGGTTGGTCGACGCCTCTTCAAGACTGTCGCCATCAAGCATGGTCCGTGGATCACGCTCATCATGGATGCCTTTCGTGATCGTCTTCAATTTCCGGTCTCCAGATTCGCGGCATTTGGTGCGGGTGTCGCCACGCGGTCCAGCCTGGCTTTCGCTTTGCCAAGCCGTAACATGATCGCGCTCGGTACGAAATCAATCACGAAATAATCATTCTGGGCAAGCTGGTTCACAAGGCTCTCTGTGCCATCAACGCCGATGGAAAATATAGCTGGCGGTGTCACCGTTTTGGGCCATCGCAAATAGGTCAATGTGCCATCGTCAAATATCTCGCTTGGCCATAGGTTGGACTTACCGCTTTTGGACCAGCTGACTTTCAGGTTTGACGGCTGAACAGCCGGGCTATCGCTGATTGCTTCTGGTGGAATCGCGGTCAGGTCGGGCAGGTCAGGGTCCACCGGATCAGGCGGATAGATGAACCGTAACGTATAAATGGGCACCGCTTTTTGATCGACAGAATTCAGTTCGAACAAATAGGTCCGGCGATCGGTGACGATCGTCAGATTAGTGACTTTTTTCGTGGCAATAGGCTTGATGAACAGGATATTCGATCGCTTATTGGGCGTAACTTGCCAATTCGATCCATCGCCAATGGCGATATTTTCAATTCGCTCTTCCTCGCCGAACAGGACAGCGGTTTGAATGCCCATTACGCCCGCAATCCGATACACCGTCGCTGCCGAATAATACCGCTCCACGACGCGGTTGTCACTTGCCTGCTGTGCGATCGTTTGCTGGCCTGCAAAGATGATAGCCAGCGCCCAGATAATGTTAAAGCATCGCATCTTGCTCATGCCGCTCCCTCCCGCTTTAATCGCACTGCGCCGATGGTTGCGGGGCGGTATTTGCGGCCCAGTGCCTGCGTAACATCATTGGTTTCACGCCGTGAGGTTCCTGTATTTCCCGGATTGTCGCCGGTGTTCATCGCAAAGCTGCGGGCAAAACCGGTGCGTTCACCAGGGTCCGAAGTCGCCGATGCCATCATGCCTTGATCGACCGCGCGCAGGATGGACTGGGTGCGCTGGTCAGGGCCGGATTCAGTGGAGGATTGCGGCGTTGTGGCAGCTGCCAAGGCCGATGCCGAAGCGCTCAATGCCGCGGCGCTGGCTGCGGCACTATTGCTGTCGGCGGACGAACCATTGCCGTCCGTTTCAGCCCATGGCAAACGCCAGCCCGAAACAAGGGTCGTCGACAGCTTAATCGCCATCAACATAAGCGCAACATGCACCGAGGCGGCCAAAAAGATATTCACCGCGATCCGCATATCAATTTCACCATTCAGCTTCGCCAATTCGACCACCAGCGGCCTGATCAGCGCGAGCGTGCCGCCGCCCAGCAGCACCGCGAACAGGGGGGTAACGGCAAGCATTACAACCGTCTTCATCCATCCAACAAACAGGCCACGGGTTCCAGAAAACAGGGCCAATATTATAAAAATGGGTCCCAGTGCCAACATCAAAGCCAAAGCCATTCGCGCGACAATTAAAACCCCGACAGTGCCTAAAAGCAACATCAAGGCGCCGAGCCATAACAGATTCCCTTCTGCCGACATGGCGCCCGCCGCCCCTTCGGCCCCGGCCCCTGCGCCACGCGACTGCAGCGCGACCCGGGCAATGGCCTGGAACATGACGTCTAACTGGTGCGAGAACATATAGGTCGCGCTGCCTTTGGTATTCAGCAGGATCTTCGCCAGTTCCTCGGGCGCGCCCAATGCGATGTTCAAAACAAAACTTTGATATCCAATCCAGCTTGTCGCGAATGTCAGGATCAGCCCGAGGCCAAGTATACGCGGAGGAAGCCCCGACAAACGGCCCCGGCCGCTCAAAAGACGGAATGCGATCAAGGCGACATATATTGTCAATATGATCGTCAGCGCCCAGCCTAGTGCGCCACCGGGGCCGAAAAAGCGGTTGAACGCATATTCGATTATCCGTTCGCTGTTGCAGTCAATATATTGCAACCCGGCAGTGATGCCTTTTTCTTTTAGGCCTGTTGGTTGGCAGAACTGGCTCATTGGGCAAATTCCGTCAGGTCGAGCAATATGTTCGGATCACCCGGCCAAGGCGTTTTGGTCAGATGTTCGTACCAGTTTTCCGGACTATCGCCAAAGCTGAGGCGCAGGCTATCCAAGGCACGCACACTCGATTCCCTGCCGGACAAGATTGTCAAAATGTCAGGCATCTGCCCAAGATCCAGCCTGACAACCACGCTGTGATTGGGCTTGCGTATCAAAAAGCAACGGCTGTGTGCCGGCAAGGTGCGGATTAACGACAGCTCATGGTCGCTCAAACCAAATCCGCCGCAGTAATCCTCGGCCTTGGCACGGCTGTTGGGCATGAATATTTGCGTTGCCGTCTGTTCCACGATGGCAGACGATACCTTGCTATCAAGCGCGTCACGGGCACTTTGCGTGCCAAAACCGACAATGGCATTACGTTTCCGCAAGGTTTTAAGCCAATCGCGAAGACGTGCGGCAAAGACAGGATCGTCCAGGACTTTCCAACCCTCGTCAATCATGATCATCGCCGGGCTGCCATCCAGCCTTTCGTCAACACGGTGGAAGAGATACATCATGACTGCGGTCCGAATGGCCGGTTGGTCAAGCAACGCCGTCATGTCGAACCCGATGATGCGGTTTGACAGGTCCAGACCGTCTTCGACATTATCGAACACCCAGCCACGATCACTATGGTCAAGCCATGGCCGCAGGCGTGATTGCAGATCGCCCTCCTCGGGCCGCTTGGTACCGCCGAGCAATTCGCCCAAATGCCGCAAAGTACGAAGATGCGGGCCCTGTTCAAAATTGGCATCGACCGCCGCGGCAATCACCGTTTCATCGGCGGGCGACATGCCGCCTTGTTCCGGCATTAACAGACATGCTAGCCAGTCCCTGAGAAACGCTCTGTTTAACGGGCTATCGGGCACCCGCAAAGGGTTGAAACCGGTGGCTACGCCGGGACGCAGCTCGACATAATTTCCACCCAGCGAGCGCAGAAATATTTCAGCACCGCGGTCTTTATCGAACAGGATTGTGCGCGGCTCGAGCTTTTGTGCCTGTGCAGTCAGGAAATTCATGACGACCGTCTTACCGGAACCGGATGGTCCAATAAGGCTGAAATGGCCCAAATCCCCTTCATGAAAGTTGAAGAAATAGGGCGTCGCGCTGGTTGTTTCGAAGATCGTGATCGCATCGCCCCAGTGATTGCCTCTGGGTTGGCCCATCGGAAAGCCGTGCATCGATATAAAGCTCGCAGCGTTACTGGTCGAAATCATCGCACCGCGCGCAATGAACATTTCATTTCCCGGAAATTGTGCCCAGAAAGCGGGTTCCAGATTAACATCTTCACGCACACCGATTGATCCGAAGTCGGCCAGCGCAGCAACCGCTTTGGCGGCAGCTTTGTCGAGCGAAACAATATCATCAGCCCGCACCGACAGCGAAAGATGATGCATGCCAAAACCAATTTGACCGCCGATCAGCTGATCTTTGGCCGCCAACATTTCCCTGCGTTCACCGGCAACATCCTCATCGGTTGCTTTCAACCGCCGCAACGACAAATCAATCCGTTCCTTGGCCACCTGCCGGTCAACGGGCGCAAAGCTCTCGGTCAGGGCAAATTCATGCGGTAATCGCAGAACATCATCCAGAATCCCGACCCGGGTTTCACCTGGATAGTCCTTGACCGAGATCATCGCTGCAAATTCCGAGCCGCCAGCGCCGCGATATTCGATCGTATCGAGACCAAAACTTACCCGCTTATAAGGAATATGGTTCCCCAGATCGACTTCATCATCTGGCTTGAGAACCGACCGCATTTCGCCATTGTAGAGCGCGGCGAGAAACTCCAGCGGTTCCGAACATGTGCCGCCTTCGCCTTCATAACAGCCCAGATCGCGCACACCATATTGCTGCAAAGCTGCGCTTAATCCGATCACCGCACTGTCCAGATCCCGCAATTCTTCCTGGAAAATGGCGTCATAATGGTTGCGATTGAACCGACGGCGCAAGCGTTCAAGCAGCCCGACCTTGCCACGCGGCGGTCGGCGCAGCACGGTCAGGAAAAGTTCATTGGCGAACAAGGTGCGCTTGGCCAGCCGATAAGACCATTTTTCTTGCAGGTGCGCTGAAAATGCGCCGGTATATTGCGCGGGCATTTCGGCCGAGACCCGCCGCCGGATGACATGGTGATAGACAATGAAGCGCGCATCGAGCGAACTGCGTAAAATCGTTTCACGTACCGCCTGGGTATGGTTCAGATGATCGGCATCTTCGGTTTCGAAAGGCAGACCATTCAAATGCAGCACCCGCATCAAGCTGCCATCCCGCAGCTGTAGCGTCACGTCATCGACATGACGGCGATAGGGCAAGCGCTCACCTGCGCGTTGTTCATATTTTCCCCATGCTGCGGGTCCGCGCCATGCCATCATCTATTCCAATTCACGGTGCGTAACTGTTGCATCCCCAGCGTTTCCAATTTCTCACGCGCGGTGTGCGGGACACCTTTGTGATCCATAAATCGAAAAAACGGGGTTCCCGAAGGCAGGCGAGATAACCGATAACATGCACCACCAGCGCCACTCCCAAAGCCCAGAAACTGCGGGTAATCAGAAAGGCTTCGGTGGAAATCACACCATTGATAACAAAAAAACTATAGGTCACGCCCGCAAACATGTGCGGCCGCGTCAGCGATGTGAAAATAGGGGCCTTGTTGAGCGACACTACTTAACCTGCGCCAGCCGCAGACTGGATACCCGATACAATGGCGACCGCACCGAACAGGATGAAGCAGCCAAGCACAACGGTCATTCCATAGCGCCAGTTCATCCGGCCGGTGAGCATCAAAAAGCCGACCGCCGCCACCGCGACAACCGCAGCAGCTGTGGCAACATTGCCCAATAGCGTACCCTGCAACCATTGCGCGGCCCGCACAATCGGGCCACTTCCAGCGGGGTCCTGCTGTGCAAATGCAGGTGCGGAAAGCATGGCCATTGGCCACAGGATGACGATCCGTTTCAGTAGTTTATTCATGTTCATTCCTCCAAAGCGCCGCCCCAGGCCACGCGTTGACCGATTGCTTCTACATATCCGCGGGTTTCCGCAAATGGCGGAACTCCCTGATATTGAACAACACGGGCAGGCCCGGAATTATAAGCCGCCAATGCCAAACGGGTATCACCGTTAAACCTTGTCAGCATTGATTTCAGATATCGCGCACCACCTTCAAGGTTGGCAATTGTATCAAAAGGATTAACCCCTAACTGCTGCGCTGTTCCGGGCATCAATTGTGTCAGGCCAATCGCACCCCTGGGCGACCGTGCCGCCGGGTTCCATCGACTTTCCTGCCAGATCAGCGCTTCGAACAAAATCGGATCGAGGGCATATCGTTCCGAAATCGATGTGACGATAATTTTCCAATTTGGCGGCATAATTTTTCGCGTGACCAATGGCGAATGCGAAACCGCATTTGCATCATTGATTCGCGCGTGCGTCTCGTCCGATTTGGGTGTCGTCAACGCGGGAATTAACATAGTTTCACTATGTGTACCAATTTCATACACTTGTGCCGAAAGGCTGGTAGGCACACCCCAGAAAACGCCCGAAAACATCAGGAATTTAAGGAGATATGGTTGGTCGCGATGATGCAAGATCATAGTGTGCGGCATAAGACTTTCCACAAAATTGGCAAGCATCATACCGGTAATGTGCCGACTTTGGTCTTCGAAAAATCGATCATATTACATTTTTGCGACAATTGTCCGGACGCTTCAGGACATAAGGGGTAAGCCCTTTGGCCACTTCATTTTGGTATCGAACAGGTGCATGGTTCACGGGTTGATTTACACAAGGATCCTGTCATGCCCCCCCTCTTGCGCCACGGTGCTATTGCTGGATTAGGCCTTTTACTTTCGACCAGTATTGCCTTTTCATCCTGTTCACCGGTGGGCGGCCAAACGGAGGGCGGACCAGAACCAGTTGTTCGTGCAAAAGCCTTTCCCGGTGCGATCGGCCATGGGGCGGCTACACTTGGCGGTGCCAAAGGCAAGATTATTCAGGTGACGACTGTAACCGACCAAGTCGCAGGTTCATTGCGGGCCTGTGTTGAAGCCTTTGGCCCACGCACCTGCGTTTTCCGGGTCGGAGGCATTTTCCGGTTCACCGGCACGCCGCCGGTTATTCGCAACCCTTACCTGACCATCGCCGGACAAACCGCGCCGGGTGGAGGGGTAACCATCGCGCATGATGGCAGCGCGGAATCCCGAACACCTTTGCTGATCAAAAACACCCATGATGTTATCGTCCGGCATGTTCGGGTCCGTAATGACCGAATTGGCGGTGAAAAAGAGTCGGAAGATTCAATAACAATTGAAAACAGCAAATATGTCATCATCGATCAGGTCAGTGCCAGTTGGGCCCGCGATGAACTTATCAATGGCTATGGTAACAATGATTTCATCACCATAAGTAATTCGATATTTTCTTATGGCATTCCGCGTCACGATAAATGTGCCCTATTAGGCAGCGACCCGAAAAATGCCCAGAAGTTCAGCTTTATCGGCAATATCTGTGCACATAATGGCGATCGGAATCCGGACATTAACTTCAAACCGGCATCTTGTGTCGAAGTTGTGAATAACATCTTTTACAACGCTGTTTCAGAATTTGCCGAAATCTGGGAAACCTATGGCGGCACGCCCGTTTCGATTGTCGGGAACAGCTTCAAATCCGGAACAAATACGAGCGATGGCGCTGTGGGCGTTATTCGCCAGACCGTCGGCAGCACCGGAACATCTGCCATCTATCTGCATGACAATCAGTTTTTTGGCAATTTTACCCACATTGATGCGTCGGTTGCCGTTGGGCAGCGGAATACGCCACCCTGCCCGCTTACCATTAGCCCCATGTCCGCTAATGATGCCTATGTGTCTGCTCTGGCAAAATCGGGGGCTTGGCCACGTGATGCTATCGACCTGGAAGTATTGGCCGATGTGGCGAACGGCACGGGCAGGATCGTGCATTTACCGGGATCTATTCCAGCAATATTGGAAGGAACACCCTATCCCGATAGCGACCGCGATGGCATGGATGACCGTTGGGAGGCAAAACATGGAGCGAAGGTGGGCGTTTCGGACCCGTGGATTGACTCGAACAAGGATGGTGTTTCCAATTTCGATGCCTTTCTCGACGCATTGCACCAACAATTGTTGCGCTGACCGATTGCTGCCTGTCATTCCTGTATGAACACCGAACCTATAACAATCGCCTATCCCATGGCTGGCGACAGCCTGGGCGGCAGCCATCATTCGCTTCGGGGTTTGCTGGAGGGACTTGATCCCGCGATGTTCAGGCCTGTCATCATATTGGAAAATCCCACGGGCCGTCTGGCCGAGCATTTCGCGGCTTTCGAACACCGTGCCGACCCGGCGCCACCGCAAGAAAGCTTTGCCGTCGGGCGCGATTTCAGCCTGTCAAACTTTGCATCAACCTTTGCAGGCATGGGCTGCCGCGCCGCCCTGCTGCGCGAAATCGGCGCGAAAATCGTCCATAGCAATGACGGCCGGACCCATGCGACATGGGCATTTGCAGCCAAACGCGCAGGCTGCAAATTGCTCTGGCACCACCGCGCAGATCCTTATGCAAAAGGCTTGCGCTACCTTGCGCCCTGGGTTGCGGACCAAGTGGTCGCTGTATCCAGATTTTCCCTGTCCGGTATGCGCCGCGGCAAAGTGTCCGACGGCGCACAGGTTGTTTTCAGCCCGTTTGATGTCGATGTGCAAGCGGACCGCCATGCCATGCGCCAAAAATTACTAACCGAATTGAACGCTCGACCCGATACCATAGTCTGCGGCTATTTTGGCAGCTTCATTGATCGCAAGCGACCCCTGGAATTCATCAATGCTGTCGCCGAAATGCGGAAATTGCAGGATCGGCCCGTAGTCGGCCTGATGTTCGGCGAAACGACTTATCCCGAACTGGAAGCCGCAATGCGCGCCCGGATGACCGATCCCGACGTTGCGGGTTCAGCGCATATCATGGGGTATAGATCACCGGGCGTTGACTGGATCGCTGCGGTCGACCTGCTGCTGGTAACCGCGGTCAGCGAACCATTGGGCCGAACTCTTGTAGAAGCCATGCTCGTCGAAACCCCCGTTATTGCAACCGATTCAGGTGGCAATCCAGAGGCCATTCTGGATGGTTTGGGCAAGCTTGTGGCGCCGGACGACGCATTGGCAATGGCTACCAGTGCGCTCGCGACACTCAGCGATAAAGAAGCAACTTCCGCGATGACAGCGCGTGCCAAGCAAAGCGCCAAAGCGCGCTTTTCCGAAGCAACACATGTCGCAAAAATCTCCGAGATTTACCGCGATCTATCGGCTTGAAATGGCACCCCTGAAATTGCGGGATCAAAACCGCAATCTAAGAGAAAACCCGCCACGCGTGCGGTCAAATACCTCTTCGGCGATGTTACTGGTGCGATCTGTATAGCTGACATAACCAGCGATCGAGAGGCGTTTGGTTGCAAGCCATTCCACTTCAACCCGGGGGCTGATTGCCTTTTCCAAATCGCCCGAGCCAAAAAATTCCGCGCGCAGATAGGACAGGCCGGCCGTCGCATAGAGATTATGCCTGATTTCCTGCTGGACATTTATCGACGCGGTTGTGTCCGAACGCGCCACTGCGCCTAGCCGGAATGTGGCGACATCGCCCGAAAATACATTTAGCGAAATTGCCGTGCGTTGTTGCGGCCGGAAGGTCAGCGCGACGTCCGCGGAAATACCGCTGCGGCCCTTTTGCGCTGGTTCCGCCGGGTTCAACCGGAACACGCCAATCGAAGCGCGGCCCTCGATCAGACCACGATCTTTGGTGGCAACGCCGATACGGCCACCAATGGTGGTTTCATCCTGAATAGCCCCTGTGGTCAGCGGTAACCGAAAATCACGGTTGGTCACAAAGGCGGTGGCAGTGCCATATAATCTGCTGCCAATGCTGCGGCCCAATGTCAGCGAAACAAATTGCGAGGAGAAGTCGCGCCGTGCATTTGCTGTACCTAGAAAATCGAATTTCCGCACGACAACATCTGTCGCGACCAGCATTTTGCCGCCTTCCTGACTGAATTTCGCTTCGGATTCGAAAATATTGGCCAGCCTTGGGCCCGTTGACGTCAATTGCAGGGCTTCGGGATCACCCCGTTCTTCGACAACCCTGCGCCATCCGCCTTCAAGACCAAATTTCTGGCCTTCCCTCGGCTGCCAACCCAGTTTCACCAAAGCCTCTGCCCCTTCAGAATTTTCGGTCGTCAGCTTGTCATAACGCCGGATCCGGGTTCTTGCATTGGCTGTAAGATCAATGTTGCCGATGCGTCCCTTCGCTTCAACCCCGCCAACGATGATGAATGCTGCGTCGGCTTGCGTTCCGTTACTCAATGTTCCGTCAGGTAAAAGAAATTTTCCGTCCCGGGCGGCATAAACATTGTCATCCGCATACAGAATATATTCAAAATCCGGGAGCAAGCGAAAGCCGCCAAGATCAAAGCCCTTGGGTTCAAAATCCGGCAGCTGGTCAGACACCAGCGGTGCGGTTTTGCTCACGGATTCCGCCTGTGCGGCCGTCGATAGAAGCAAGCCCGCAACCGTGCAGGCCGCGCATAGAGAATGTCGCATCGTAATCAGAACCACTTCTCTACAATCCGGATTTGGTCGCCGGGCATCACAATGGTATTTTCCGATGCCTTGCCGGTCACCTTGCGCCCATTTACGGTGCGCGTAATAACCATCGACATCGTGTCAGCGCGATAGGTGTACCCACCGGCCAGTGAAATGATCGAAAAAACCGTGAGGCCTTCCCTATATTCATATTGGCCAGGCTTGCCGACTTCGCCCAGAATATAGATGGGCCGCAGCGACGCAGCCTGAATGGTGACGTTCGGGCGCACCAATATCCGTTTGTCGAGCAGGGCTTTTTCGACGGCCCGTTCCGCTTCACGCAAAGTCAGGCCGGAAATTTTCACTTCCTCGACCAAAGGCAGAGAGATAATGCCACTTTGATCGACGGAATATTCACCATCGGCGCCCACCAGATCGGGGATCTGGACTTTGATCTTGTCGCCCGGTTCCAGCCGGAATTCCGCGACTTCAGTGGCCGGTATCGCCGACAGTCCGCTGGTCGCAGGCATGCAGCCAGCGACCATCGATGATCCGGCAAGAACAGCGGCGGTTAGCAGACATTTGAGCATTTTCAGCATTTCGCTGTCTCCCCATTTTAATGTGATGCCCCAATTTTCCGGGCATCCTGGTTAATCAGTTCTTCCAATCAGGCGACTTTTTTGTGTTTTTCCCGATCATTGCCTTGTTTGGCACCGGATTGCGTAACGTCCAGCCAATCCGACAAATCCCTTCCGAGCATTTGTCCCAAGTCTGCAACATCATCGGCATAAAAATCACGCAACCGCAACCTTAATTCGGACGACAATGGGGGATAAGCTATTTCGCGCGCGAACATGCTGCGCGTTGATTCAAACAGGGCTGTCCCGCGCAATGGCGCTATTGTGCTTTTGAGCGGTGCCAATACCTTACGGACGGGCAAGGGCAGAAAACGTTCCGACGCATTGTTTGCTTTCTTGCGCGACTGGCCGACATCAAAGACCGGATCGACACCGATATGTGCGGAAATCGCTTCAATGGTCGCCTGCGGCTGGGCTTTCACGTCATCATATAGAAAAGAGTGAATCTGTTCGGCGGGGAAATGATCAAGCCAGCGGCGCAAGTGCAGCGCATATAGGCCGTCATTCAAAAATCGCGGCTGCGGATTGTCGAGCGATGCAAGATAAGCCTCAGGCCCCTCTTTCACAGTCCCGCGGCGATACAGCATTTTATAGTCGGAATAGGCCCGTTCGATCGGGTTGCGGAACTGCACCACCAACCGTGCGTGGGGCAACATCGCGGCAATCCGTTGCGCGGCTTGTGGATGGGCAAGATAGTCTGCCGATTTCTCGCCCAACATACGTTCCGAACCCGCCTGTGCTTCAAAAAAGGCGCGATAATAATCTTCGCCCTGTTCAAATTCACTGCTGAAATAATGCGGTTCCGGGTCAGGCATAAAGAGTGCAGGATTTACCTGTAACTGTTCCAGCGCCCAAGTGGTCGCCGCCTTTACCGCGCCGATAATGATGAAAGACGGGTGCCAGTCAGCCTGGCCGGTGTAGGTGTTGGTCATGCCATCACTACCTTTTTCAGGGCACCGGCAATAACCAGCATGTCATCTTCGCTGAACAGATGGTCTACTGGAAACATAATCGTACTTGCCCCCAATCGATGGGCATTTTCCAGATTTCCGTCACGACGCGGCTCGCGGCCCTGAAACGCGATTTCCTTGCTCATATCCGGGCAGGAACCGCTGCCGCATTGGATACCCAAAGCCAGCAGACCGGCGATGATATCAGCGCGTGTTTTGTTACCCGGCAATTTGTCTTCATCAATCCGGATGAAATATTTGTACCGTGCGGACAAAATATGTGCGTCATAGGCATCAACGATAACGCCCGGAATGTCCGCGACGGCTTCGCTCAGGCAATGTGCGTTGGCCCGACGCTGCGCCAGCCATTTCGGTAATTTTTTAAGCTGCACCCTACCGATGGCGGCCTGCATTTCCGTCATCCGGAAATTGGTACCAAAGCTTTGGTGTACATAGCGAAATTCGCCGGGAGGCGCGATATTTTGCGGCATTTCTTCTGGTGGCACCTTGCCGTGATCTTTTATCGCCCACGCTTTGGACCATGCGGATTTATCGGCGAACAGGATCATGCCCCCTTCGCCGCCGGTCGACATTATCTTGTCCGTGCAGAAGGAAAAGGACGATGCGTCCCCAAAAGACCCGACCATTTTGCCATCATACACCGCGCCATGGGCCTGCGCGCAATCTTCGATCAGAAAAAGGTCATGGTCATCACATAGCTGCGTCAAAGCACGCATGTCACATGGAAGCCCCGCAAGGTGCACGCATATGACCGCTTTCGTCTTGTCCGAAATCATGCGCGCCACCGAATCGGGGTCTATATTCTGTGTTTCCACCAGAATGTCTGCGAAAACCGGGCTGGCCCCAACCGAAACAACGGCGCTTGCCGTCGCAAAAAAGCTGCGGGCCGGAATGATGACTTCATCGCCTGCGCCGATCCCAAAGGCACGCAGAGCCATTTCGATCGACACCGTCCCGTTGCTTACTGCTATCGCATGGGGCATTCCGATATAGGCCGCGAACTCTTTTTCAAAGGCGCGGTTCTGCTCGCCATGTACCAGCGCATTGACGCGGCCACTTTGCAAAACTTGTGTGACGGCCAGGATTTCATCGCGTCCATGGCTCGGCCAGGAAGAGGCTATCGGCACCGGATAATCACGGATCTCGGCGGAGGTCGGCGTTGTTTGCTTGTTCATGATTTGCCAACTTTCTTTTCGTTTACAATCCCTGCACCAGCTGCAGATGGTGGCCCCGCTTTGGCAGAGAATTATTAAGGAACATGGTCGAAAGATCGATGTCGCTGCTAGGAAGTTTCACCAGCGAATGGGTCAACCGGCACGCTTCTTCCAGCTTGCCTTGCTTCACTGCCATATCAAGTTCGTCAATGGCGCGGCCAATCAGCGGCAACGGAATGGGACGTGAGCAAGCCTCGAACAGATTTGGGATTTTCGAATCCACGCGGCGTTCACAGGTGTCGAACAATTCTTCAAAAAGTTTTTCGCCCGGACGCAGGCCGACGAACTGGATCGGCACATCGACATCGGGTTCAAGCCCATGCATTTTGGCCATGCGCTTGGCCAGATCGACGATCTTCACAGGTTCGCCCATATCGAGAACGAAGATATTGCCACGGGTAGAGTTATCCTCAAGCGAGCGGGCGCTGCTCTCCAAAATCAACTGGACCGCTTCGCCTACCGTCATGAAAAACCGTTCGATGTCGGGATGGGTCACGGTCAGCGGACGGCCTTCGAGCAATTGACGCTTGAACAAAGGCACAATCGACCCGCTGGAACCCAGCACATTGCCGAACCTGACGGTCATGAAACGCGGCGCGGATGTGTCGTCAACGCCGCACAGATCGAGCGACTGGCAATATAATTCGCCAACGCGTTTGGTGGCGCCCATCATGCCCACAGGATTAACCGCCTTGTCGGTTGATACCTGAACCATAGCGCGCACCGCATATTCGGTCACGGCATTCGCAACATTACGGGTGCCGATGATATTGGTGTGAATGCCGCCCAGCGGATTGGCCTCAACCATGGGTACATGTTTCAGGGCTGCGGCGTGATAGACGACCGATGGCAAATGCTTGGCAAAGACCCGGCGTACTTCGTCCTCGTCACGAATATTGCACAGCTCTGGAAAGATTTCGAGGTCTGGATGGGCTTCACGCAGCCGCATTTCAATATTGTACAACTGGAATTCGGCATGATCGAGCAAGACGATCCGCGAAGGACCATAGCTTGCAAGCTGCATCACAAGCTCACCACCGATGGTGCCACCTGCGCCCGTTACCAGGACGCATTGCTGCGATACCTGACGCTGGATGATGCTGCGTTCGATGGTGCGTTCACTGCGGCCCAGCAATTCCGATAATGGAAAGTTGCTCGGGTCACGGGTGGGCTGACGGTTCAGCAACTGGCTGGCGGGGTCGCTCAATTTCAGCACTTCGATATTATGCTGCTTTGCCGATTTGTTCAGGGCAGAAAGGTCGCGCACACTGATGTTGAAACCATCATCGCACACAATTGCCAGATTAGGCTTCTCGCCCTGTTCGGTCAGGAACGAAACCGTCTGGTTAAAGGATTCCATGCCGCCCAGCACTGGCACATTGGCCAGTTGGGAAATTGTCCGGTCATCCGACGGCAGCAACAGGCCGATGACGTTGATGGCCGACGAATTGCGCGGCCCGAACATGTCAAGAACCGATAGCGCCCATTCAGGATCACCGATCAGCAATGCCGTTTTGGCAACATTGTCGTTGGAATAAACCGACGCCTTATTCTGTTGCCGGCGGCGATAGGAGCGTACCGCACGCCGGCAAGCGCGCATGAGCTGCATAGCCATGCTCGCCAAGCTGTAATGTAAAAACGCAAAGGTGATAAAATTGAAGGGATAGGCGGCAAGTGGCGAGAAATAGGCGATGGACGCCCAGCCAATCGCCAGACCGATAAAGCTTGTTATTAGCAGCGAGATGCTGTCAGCAAAGGATACAAAGCGCCAACTGCGTTTGTACATTCCGGTGATGAACAATATTGTCGATGACACGCCCGCAATGATCGCGCCGTCATAAAGCGACAGCAAAGTAGCCGATTCGGCCCAGCCACGGGTCAGCACCAAAAGAACTGCAAATGAAGCAAAGATGGCGAATGTATCCAACGCCCAGACCGCAGCTGTACGGATCACCCGTTTCCAATAGGGAAAACGCCATAATGAGTTCAAATCCCGTTGTTTTCCGCGATTGTGGATGAACAGGTCAATCTTTTGCGCCAAGCCTTGAATCATTGCTTGCTCCCATTTGCTTGCATCACAAACCGGGAACCTGTCCGGCAAGCAGATGGCTTGCCGGTCGTTCCACATTTGACGTGGTGTGTGAAGAAAACTGAATTCGTCATTTCACCGACAAGGTACGACAGGAATCTTAACACGTCGCATTCTCTTGCTGACATTAGACGAAAGGGTCAAAAATCTGCCTAGGAGAGGGCTATCGGCCCTAATGGGGGATAGGGGTCTACTAAATCGCAATAGGGGGGGTGGGCGCGCAGGCCCTTTGGCGGGACAAAAGGATGAATACCTATTGCTAAATTGCCTAATGCCTTTCGATGGCCCATCTGGACCCTGCATTAACGCGACTGATACATTTTACACATAAGGCGCAAACCGACGATGCCGACCCGGCGCAAACGCAATTTTCTGGAGGGAGTGCAAGCATGAAAATCCTTGTTTTTTCAAGTCTTGCCTATTCGCTCGTCAATTTTCGCGGCGCGTTGCTATGCCGCATGAAAGATGCCGGCCATGATGTCGTTGCGGTTGCGCCAGATGACGATCCCGCCGTTTCTGCATGGCTGCGTGAACGCAATATTGAATTCAGAATCATATCCATGAACCGGACCGGCATGAAACCGCTGGAGGATATTCGTACCCTTTTGGGGTATGTCATGCTGATTTTGAAGGAACGGCCCGGACTAATTTTGGCTTATACCCAAAAACCGATCATCTATGGTGGCATCGCGGCCCGGTTGACGGGAAACATTCCTTTTTACGCATTGATGTCCGGCCTAGGCTATCTTTTCAGTCCCGACGGGTCAAAGCCCGGCATCAAAAGGTCGATATTCCTGCGTCTGTACCGCGAAGGCGTTCGCCGCGCGATCAAGATATTTGTTTTCAATCGCGATGACCATGAAGATATGGTCAGCGCAGGCATTGTCGACCGCAGCCAGACCGTCATCCAAGTACCGGGGTCAGGCGTTGACACACAATATTTTGTCCAGCAGCCTCTACCCGCAGGTGCCCCCCATTTTCTGATGGTCGGCCGGTTGATGCGTGACAAGGGCGTATATGAATTTCTGGAAGCTGCCCGGGCCGTAAAGGCGGAATATCCCGATGCGCGCTTCAGCATTCTGGGACGGGCGGAAGTTTTCAACCCGACCGGGATCAGCAAGGATGACATCCCCCGTCTGCAATCCGAATATCCGGTCACCTTTTTGGAAGAAACTACCGATGTTCGCCCCTATCTGGCGCAATCTTCGGTATTTGTCCTGCCATCCTATTACCGTGAAGGGTTGCCCCGCACGATATTGGAAGCTCTCGCGACCGGCCGTGCCGTCATCACCACCGATATGCCCGGTTGCCGCGACCCGATCGAAGCCGGGGTCAACGGACTGATCGTTCCGCCCCAAAATGCAGAAGCGCTGGTTGCTGCCATGCGGTCCTTTCTCGACCATCCCGAACAGGCGCAGGAAATGGGCGAAAAATCGCGCGCCATTGCAGAGGCCGTATATGATGTTGGCAGGGTCAATGACATTTTGACCGGTCATATGGGCCTGCAACATATGGCCGGGTCAGCGCCAACCAATGCGACGCTGACGCAAGAACGCCAGGTTGCGCCGCAAATATGACGTTGCGCGCCGTCATCGTTGGTGCTGTTGAAAGCACAGCCGTCGCCATCCGGGCATTTGCAGGGTCCGATTGGGATCTTTCGCTGGTGGTGACTTTACCGCCGGAAAAATCGGCCCGCCATTCTGACTATGTGGATTTGCAAGGCGATGCCGAAAAGGCAGGCGCAGCCATTTTTCACACCACGCAAACAAACCACCCCGACACCATCGCCGCCATTCGAAATGCCCGGCCCGACTATATTTTCGTTGTCGGCTGGTCACAGATTTGCGGGCCGGATTTTCTGGCAATTGCGCCGGGAAAGGTCATCGGCTATCACCCCGCCGCATTGCCGCGTTTGCGGGGCCGGGCAGCGATCGCATGGACGATCATGCTGGATGAAAAAATCAGCGCCGGATCGCTATTTCAAATGGCAGACGGCGTCGATGACGGGCCGTTGCTGGAACAAAGTTACTTCCACATTGCGCCGCGTGAAACCGCCCAATCCTTGTATGACAAGCATATGATAGCTTTGGACAAGATGGTCCGACACGCCCTGTCCCGGCTGTCGCGCGGCGATACACAATGTCAGGTACAGGACGAAAGCTGCGCGACCTACGCCGTGCGACGGACACCTGCCGACGGTCTTATCGATTGGAGTCAATCGGCGGCGCACATCGACCGTCTGGTACGTGCGTCCGGCAAGCCATATCCCGGTGCCTATACCCATGTCCGGGGTTCGCAGATGACCATATGGTCAGCCGAACCGGTCGAGCCGGCTCTGCCTTACCATGCGTCACCGGGCCAATTGCTGGCGGATGATGGACACAGCCTTCTGGTCCAGACCGGTTCCGGACAATTACGAATCACCAATTGGTCTTGGGAGGTCGAAGGACGTCCCCCGATGCATGGAATATGGGGGAATAGTCATGGGTGATCTGAATTATATGGGAAAGGTGCTGGTCATCGCCCCGCATCCCGACGATGAAATTCTGGGTTGCGGCGGAACGATGGCGCGGCTGGCAAAATCGGGGGCCGAAGTCGTGGTCGCCATTGTCACGCGCGGCATGGCGCCGCAATTTTCGGATGAATTTGTGGCAAATATCCGGGCCGAGGCAAAGATTTCACACGCGCTGGTTGGAGTCAGCGAAACGCTATATCTCGACCTGCCCGCCGCCGCGCTGGAAACTGTTCCCGCAATGAAACTGAACGGCACATTGGCAAAGCTGGTGCAGGATGTCCGCCCCGATACGATGTTTGTGCCCTTTGTCGGCGACATCCATACCGATCATCAACTGACCTTTCTAGCGGCGATGGTCGCGGCCCGACCGCGCGATATCCATGCCCCGCGGCGCATCTATGCTTATGAAACATTGTCGGAAACAAACTGGTACGCGCCTGGCATTACGCCGGCGTTTGTGCCCAATATATTCATCGATATAACCGAAACGCTCGAACTAAAGCTCGATGCATTTCGATGCTTTGAAAGCCAGGTGAAGGCTTTCCCCGATGAACGCTCGATCGAAGCCATCCGCGCGCTGGCGACAATGCGCGGTGCGTCCATGTATCTGAAAGCGGCCGAAGCATTCATGCTGATCCGGCAGATAGATTCATGATATCCCATCGCATCATTTCAAGCTGGGAGAGCCGGATATGACACAGGATTATGCAGTTTATCCCGATGGTGCCCAGATGGTCGGTTACGCAGCGCCACTGGAGCGGATTGACCGGCTCCGGCAATTGTTCCTCGGCGCAGCCTGCTTCTTGCTATCATGGCATATCTTGCGGGTTGGCGATTTCAACTTCACGGCCGCCGATTTTCTGTTTCTTGTCTGCTTCATCATATTTTTAGTCCGGCATAATCTGAACATGATGGCTTTGAATGTGATGACCGCCCATTGGTGCGCTGCATTGTCGTTGATGCTGGGCGGTTTGCTGATCGGGTCGGTTTTCAACGGCGATCCCTTGCGATGGGCGAATATTGCCAGCCAATATCTGTTCGGTTTCCTGCTTTTGCCGATGGTGTTGATGAGCGAGGACAGGATGTGGATCCGCAAATGCCTGCTCTATTTCGTGCTCGGCGTTGCAGCTTCCCAAATCGTCGCGCTTTCGATGGCAAATTTCTTTAGCTTTGATCAGTCTAAGGAACTGCTCGGCCCCAGTGTTGTCGCCGGTAATGGCCGAATTGGTGGACTTGTTTCGGACGCGAACCTGAATGGTGCGGTCATTTCCTTTGCAATCATTGCGCTTTTTAACGCCCATCATCACGGCTTGATCCGCAATATTTTTGCCATTTTGGTGGGCGCCATTTTATTCTGGTCATTGCTTTCGACCGCCAGCTTTACGGCCTTTGCCGCAACGGCCATCGCCACGTGCATATATTTTGTGTCATCCAATCTTGGCCGGTTCCTGAAAGTGGGCATTCCGCTGATAATCGTGTCTGCGACCTATATCGGAATGGGCTTCCCGCTACCCGAGGCCTTTAGCGAACGTGTGCTGGGTGCGGTTTTGACCGGCGATCTGTCTCAGGCAGGAACCTTTACGCAACGGTCTGCGCTTATCGCCGAGGCGTGGGAAATGAGCAAGGATACCATGTTTGTAGGACTCGGCGTGGACCGGTTCCGTGTCGAAAGCATTCATGGGATGCCAGTGCATCATTTTTGGATGCTGCTGTTGACCGAGGGTGGGTTGATGTCATTCACCGGGCTTATCCTGATGTTCGGGGTTCTCGGAATCATGGGAATGCGCGCCCTGTCATTGCATCGCGAAGATGGCGCAATGGCGATGGCGATGCTTGCCATCCTGTTCATATTTTCAACCTCAATTCCACATATGTATAACCGGCTCTGGATTGCCCCGTTGATGCTTGCGCTTGCTGCTGCATTCGCCAAGTCCACCCAAATTTACTTCATGCCCGAAGGCAAAGATGACGAATTGGACAATATATTTGAAGTGGACGGCACACCGACCGCTTTGGCTCTGAAAGGGCAGACCTTATGACCCGCGCAACCCCATCCACCGAGGAATTGAATTCCGGTTCCACACCATCATGGCGCAAGAAGGGTTTTGAAAAGGGCTGGCTGAAAAACATCCTCCATCTTGTTTCGGGAAGTTCGGGCAACGCCATATTGATGTTGGTCAGCACCACCATTGCCGCGCGCTCGCTCGGGCCTGCCGCTTATGGTGTTCTGGCACTGGTCCTCACCGTTGGCCGGTTGAGCGAACGACTGCTGCGTTTTGAATCATGGCAGCCGCTGATCCGGTTTGCCGCGTCTGACGATGTTGCGAACGACAAGAAAAAAATGTCCGAGCTATATCTTTACGGCCTGTTCCTTGACATCGGCACCGCCTTACTGGCTGCCATTTTGACCATCGTCATTGGCTATGCGTTAATGACCGTCATCGGCCTAAAGCCCGAACATATGCCGTTGGTTGCGATCTATGCGATCGCAATTGCGGTCAATATTCGAGGTGTCCCGACCGCCGCGCTGCGCTTTGACGGAAAATTCAAGACGCTTGCTTATGTACAAATGCTGTCATCAATATTGCGACTGGCGCTTGCCGGCGTCGGGCTATATCTGGGTTTTTCCCTGCTTGAATTTGTCATCATCTGGACAGTGTGTCAGGCGCTTGATTCAATGCTGTTCTTCTGGCTTGGCATGCGGGTCATTGCAAAACAAGGCATCCCCAGCCCGTTTCGTGCCAATCCGTTCGGGCTGCAAAAGCGCTATCCCGGATTTTTGTCTTTCGCTTGGTCGACCAATGTTTCTGGCACATTGCGAACCTTGACGCAGGAAGCTGATACCCTGCTGGTCAGTGCATTTGCAGGCACTGCTTGGGCTGGATTCTACCATATTGCAAAACGCATTGCGAAAGTGGCGCAACAGGTGGGTTCAATGATGCAAGCCGTCGTTTATCCCGACATGGCGCGCATGTGGGCGCAAAAGGATTTCACGGCCTTCAGTTCGACCATCAAACGTGTCCAACTGGTTCTAGGCCTGGTCGGGATCAGCTTTCTGGCGGCATTCTGGCTCTTGGGTGACTGGATCATGAAAGTCGCATTCGGGCCGGAATTTGCCCAGGCCTATCCGTTACTGTTGGCACAATTGCTGGCCGTCGTCCTCATCATGCACGCCGCCCCGTCGCGGTCTGCACTGCTGGCGATGAACCGTCCGGGCTTTGTCCTGTGGGTCGCTATCGCCTCCACCCTGCTCTTCTTTTTCACGGCCTGGATTACCATGCCCACTTACGGCGCGCTGGGTGCCAACTTTGCCCATATTGCCTTTGCTGCCTTGACCGTCATTGCCATGGATATCGCAATGTGGCGCCAGATAGGACAGACCGTGAAAGCGACGAAAGAATGACGACGGTCACGCCCCGTCCGGCGCGGATCAAATTCATCCTGCCCGGCCTGTCGGCTGGCGGATCCGAACATGTGGTCAGTTTCGTTGCCAACCGGCTGGCGCAATCGGGTTTTGATGTCAGCATCCTGTCGTTCGAAATGAGCGGCAGCACCCCTTATTATAAAACCGACGACCGGATCCGGATCGAGTATCTTGATGTACCGATCGGCAGACGCGGGCCAATGGGCGTTCTTGCCGATATTGTGCGACGTGTGAAGCGACTGCGCGCCCTATTCAAGGAACAACGCCCTGATATGGTGGTCAGCCTGCTCACACGGTCCAACGTGATCGCTGTATTGGCGGCCACTGGTCTCGACATTCCAGTCATCGTTTCGGAGCGCAACAATCCGCTTCGTCAAAAGCCCGGCGTCGTCTGGCAGATTTTGCGCCGCTACGCCTATGCCCGCGCATTTGGCCTGATTACGATGACACGCGGCGCGCTGGAATGCTTTCCACCGGTGATGCGACCACGCAGCTGGGTCATACCCAACATGGCGGATTATCAGGATTTCAAACCCAAATTCACCAACAAACGCATGGTGATGACTGCCGTTGGCCGGCTGGTCGACCAAAAGGGGTTTGATTTGCTCATTCAGGCATGGGCCAAAATCGCCGACCAGCACACAGACTGGTGCCTGCGTATCTGGGGGGAAGGCCCCGACCGTTTTATGCTCGAATCATTGGCCGCAGCGCATGGCGTTGCCGACAGTGTGCAGATGCCCGGCGTCAGCTCGGCCCCAGGACGATGGATCGAGGAAGCCGATGCCTTTGTACTCAGTTCCCGTTTCGAAGGCTGGGGCCTTGTCCTGGGCGAAGCGATGGCGGCCGGGCTACCTTGTATTTCCTTCGACTGTCCATTTGGCCCTGCCGATATGATTACCCATGATCATGACGGGTTGCTGATCGAAGAAGGCAGTATCGACGGCATGGCAGGTGCGCTGTCGCAATTAATGGGCGACGCCGCTTTACGCAGCCGACTTGGGACCCAAGCGGAATCGGCGGCAGTGCGGTTCGCGCCCGCTGCCATTGGCGACCTGTGGGAAAACACAATCCGTGGCGCACTTGCAACCGCGCGCGGACAATGAAGGGTTCAGGGAAAATGCAGATGGCACCGGAATTTGTGAAAAACATATATCGCCGAGTCCGGCGGATGCGGAACCTGATGCTTCTGGAACAGGCCGCCCCTTCGGTCGATGCCTTTTTGGTGTCCTACCCGAAAAGCGGTCGGACCTGGTTGCGATATCTTTTGTCCTGTTATTTCGCACAGGTGGCGCATCTGGATTTCGAACCCGATCTACGCACAACCTTCCGCGTGCTGCCCAATTTTGACCGCGACGCCGAACGTGGCCTGCCGGTGTTTGTGGGCCGTTCGGACAAAATATCCCTCCCGCTGATCGCGGTAAGCCACCGCCAGTTTACCGCCCAGCTATTTGCCGGGCACCCGGTCATCATATTGGTCCGCGACCCGCGCGACGTCTGTGTGTCCGCTTATTTCCACGAGACCAAGCACAAGCACCGTTTTTCAGGCAGCATTGCCGAGTTTATCGAGGATGACACTTACGGTATTCCCGCCATCGTGCGCTATCATAATGGCTGGGCCACCGGCATCGAACGCAGCCGCTCGCTGGTCATCAGCTATGAAGATATGAGCAGCAACACCGACGCAACCGTTCGCCAAATCCTGGAATTTTTGGGTCAACCTGTCGACGAAGCGGCGCTGGCCAAAGCGATCGAACAAGCGCGGTTCAGCAAGATGCAGAAGACCGAGAAAAAGACCGGCATTCCGGGCCATGATTATGACCGTTCAGATGAAGACAGTCTGCGCGTGCGAAAGGGCAAGGTCGGCGGATTTTCCGACACGCTGAGCGAAGCCGAAGCCGAACGGATCATCGAGATTTGTCGCGACACCATGGGGCCGGAGGCAAAGACGCTGATGCACCGCAGCGGCATTGCACTCGATTGAAATCAGGTACAGCGGCTATGCACATCGTTTCGATCCTCACCAGCCTGACATCGGGTGGCGCAGAAATGCTCGTCGTCAATCTGAACAAGGAATATGTGGCCGCAGGACATCGCAGCACCATCGTCACGCTGGCCGATGCCGATAGCGTCGGGAACTCGCCGGAAATGGAGGCTATCCTGCATCAACGGATCGTCGACGAGGGCGGGGAACATATCTCGCTGCACCTTGGCACATCACGCAATCCGATAAAGGGGTGGCGCAAGATGCGTCATCTCGTTCGCCAATTGAACCCTGATGTGATTCACGCGCACACCGCAAGGGCGCTGCTTATGGTGATGGCGCATCCCGGCAAAGCGCCGGTGGTGTTGACCCATCATAATAGCAAGCTGAGCTTTCCCGTCGCTATGTTCAGGATATTCGACCAGATTGCCGATGCCTATGTTGCAATCAGTAAAGAGACCGAGACAATCTTTGCACAAAATGTAAGACGGCCCATCGCGTACATACCCAATGCCGCAAGCAAGAGTTTTTCCGCGTCCGCCCCACGCGCGCGCGCAAACGCTAGCGCGCAAATTTTGAGTGTCGGGACAATTTCGGCGCAAAAGCATTATGATCTGTTGGTCGAAGTGGCAGTCGCGCTGAAAAACCGGATTGGCATTGCCGCAATGCCGAAATTCATGATCGCGGGTAACGGCGTTGATCTGGAAAATATGCGGATGTTGGCGCAGGAACGCGGTGTTGCAGACCATGTGCATTTTCTGGGCGAACGGTCCGATATCGCCCAATTGATGCAATCGTCCGATCTGTACCTCAATAGCTCGCGCTATGAAGGTATGCCGGTGGCATTGCTCGAAGCGATGGCGAGCGGCCTTCCTATCATAGCCACAAAAGTCGCAGGCAATACCGAGCTTGTGGGGCACATGGAAAATGGCCTGCTCTGTGCTCTGGATGATGCACAAGACCTTGCAGGTGCCATTTCAAAACTAATCGACGATGATGCTCTGTACAGCCGCTGTTCGGCAGCAGCAATTGAGCGATCAAAGTCATTTTCCATCGAAGCGACATGCGCCAGTCACCTTGCGCTCTATCAAAAAATCCGCGGTGCTTAGGGTCGGGACGCCGAAAATATTATCCGATGTTCAAAGTATTTTCTGCAACTTGCGGATATGGGAAAGTCTATTTTAACTATATAAATTGCTGATTCGGTAGAGCAACATAGCATTATCATAATGGTTACCCGGTTTTTGACTTAACCGAGTTTGCCCCGCAAAATTTTTACTTGCTCCGTTCATTTGGCATTTCACACAATTTTTGTGTTTTGATTTGGAAATGCAGCGGAGGTTTTGATGAAGAGATTTTTTGGGGCAGTATTGGCAACTGGGTCGCTCATTGCTTTGCCATCGGCCAATCATGCAAATTATTCGTCGACATATAATCCATCGAAACTGCCTGCCGGGCAACAACGGTCTTTCCCGACGGCCGAAGGTTTCGGCGCGGCATCGGTGGGTGGCCGGGGGGGGCGTGTCATTCAGGTCACGACGCTCGCGGATTCCGGCGCCGGTTCACTGCGCGCCTGCATGATGGAGACAGGACCACGCACCTGCGTATTCCGGGTGGGCGGTACCATCGAATTATTGAGCCAGATCAAGCCGACATCAGGCTATCTGACTATTGCAGGACAAACAGCGCCTGGCGATGGTATCGCCATCAAGAACCATCCCAATAATCTTACAGGATCGCCGCTATTCTTCAACGCGCCGCATAACATCATCCGACATATTCGCGTTCGGCCCGGGCCGACAAATGGCGTCAAGCAGGATACCACCGACGCCATAACCGTCGACAGCCGCGCCGAGAACACAATTTTGGATCATGTTTCCCTGTCATGGGCAACCGACGAACCGTTTAACACGACCAAGGCCGCGTCCAACATCACCATCCAATGGTCTATGGTGTATGAAGGCCTGAGCCGTTCAACGCATAAGTCAGGTGAACATTCCAAAGGCATGTTCCTTGAAGGGAATAATATCACCGCGCATCATGTATTCATGGCCCATGCCACCGACCGCATGCCCAATGCTGGCGTCGGCTCACGCGCGGATTTTGTGAACCTGATTTCCTACAATATGCGTGAAAAAGCCCATCAGTATTTTTCGATGAAGCAGAAAGAGGCGTTAAGCACCAGCGGCCTCAAGCGTCAGGCCAATATCGTCGGTAACTGGGTTTCGATGGGGCCAAGTTCGCTTCGCGGTACGGCTATTTTCGGTGGGAATTATGACGAACAATATTCGACAAATCCTGGAAACGCCGAATTCTTCCTCTACCAGAATGTCGATGGACGCCGCCGCACGAACACGATTGATGACAGATTGTTCATGGATCCGATGGATTGGAAATATGTGAAAAGCCAACCCATTGGTGCATTGAGCGTGCAGTTGTTCAGTTCACCCGATCAAGCGGTAAGAGATATCACCGCATTTGCAGGGGCCTTCCCCCGCGATGCATCGGATCGCCGTGTGCTTCAAACCTTCCTGGGCTGCACTGGACGTATCATCGACAGCCCGAATGATGTGGGCGGTTGGCCGACCCTGCAATCTGGCGTCGCTTATACCGATAATGATCGCGATGGCATGGACGACAATTGGGAACAGCGTCAGAATTTATCAAGCGCAACCGCTGATGCCGATGGTGATGGCTATACCAATTTGGAAGAGTTTCTCAACGAATTGGCGGGCGATCAGGACAGCTATGGCAATCTGGTCAACCGCGTTGGAACCGGAAACGGAAGCGTCCCCGCACCCAATTGCGGGATCGCCATCTAAGGTCAGGGATTGCAGGAAACTGTCGTAAATCCCTGACTGGGAATGCGGGTTTTCGTCAAAGGAAAAAGGAATAGGAAAAAGTAGGGAATGTTTTGCCTTGTGGCGCAAAACCTTTTTTCTTCTGTGACTTATTCCGTTGAGCGAAAAGCGCGGCCATGGGCAAAATGGGTCAAATCCTTCGGACGTCAAATTGGCGAAGATATTTATGAGTTCTCGGCCTAATGCGGGAGCATGAGGGTTTATGCCGCCATGCTCCCTTTTACCTTCCGATATTCTAACCCGCCTCGATATTACCAGCCAAAGCTGACGCCGACACGGCCTCCGGTTGAACGTTTCACGGTTGAACCTGCGATACCACCGGTGATCCAGATATTTTCCTTCACCTGCGCTACCAATGCGCCGGAGAAGCCCTGTTCGCCGCGGTAGGTCGCAAGGTTGAACGTTACCGACACCGCTTTGTCAGGTATCAACAGGGTGCCGCCCAGCGCCATGGCCGCAGCGATGCCGCCATCGGCTTGGCGTGCCTTTCTGTTCAACCCTTCGACCTGCGTGTTGATATTGCTAAATTCGCTGGTCAAATCCGCCACCGATTTCTGTAAATTGGTGATGTCGGTGGTGGAGAAGGTTGAATAAGCAAGGTTGCCGAACGAATCCCCGGTGACCAGCTTTGTAGTGCCGGTTTGCGCCGCCGTGCTGGCGGCTGAACCGAGGCCTGCCATGGTGACAGTCGTCGTCGTGTTACCCACTGCGATCTGATTTTCGCGGGTGGTGGTCGCCCCTTGACCGATTGCAACGCTTCCGGCCTTGGTCGCAGATGCGCCATTACCGATCGCAACCGTCAAGGCTCCTTCCGAATTGGCGCCATTACCCAGGGCAATCGCGCCTGCTCCGTTGGATTTCGACCCTGCGCCAATCGCAAGTGCCGCTGCACCCGTTGCGTTCGCATTGACGCCGACCGCAAGTGCGTCCTTGGAATTGGCATTGGCATTTTCACCCAGCGCAATCGCGTCTTCACCCGTTGCTTTGGGTTTGGTGCCCGTGCTGTTCACTTCCAAATATTGGGTGCGTTCCAAGGCGACAGTCGTATCCCGTGTTACGTTGGTTACGAGATCCCGAACCGCAGCGAGCTGTCCGCCATTAACGGCTTCCTTGCTGCCTGCGGCGACAAGACCATCGGCCACGTTGACGATTTTGCGTTCCGCACCCACCGCGCCGACCGAGACGACGTTGGACTGATTGGCTGACACAACCGACCCCGCACCCAGCGCCACGCTGTTTTGTGCCGCCGCATCAACAGTGGCCCCCTGACCCAACGCAACAGCTTTTTCGCCGGTGGCAAAGCTACCCTTGCCAATGGCGACCGCATCCGCGCCTGTTGCGGTTGATTTGCCGCCGATGCTGTTCACCGTGACAAAGGGATTGAACGATTGGGTAATCGCCCGGTTTACCTCGGCAAGCAATTGCGCGCCATTGACCGCGTCGGTGCTCGTTTCGCTAATCAAGCCTGCTTTTACATTGGTGATCTTGCGTTCGGCCCCTGCCGCACCGACCGAGACGACACCATCCTCGTCAGCCACAGATCCCGTTCCAAGCGCGACACTATTGTCGCCATTGGTCGTTGCGTCTTTACCCAATGCAATCGAGTCGACGCCATTGACCGTGGCTTTGCCCGACGTGCTGCTGGTGATGAAGAACGGATTGACACCCGCAATGACACCTTGCAACGCCTCGGTCAGTTGGGCGACATTGACTGCTTCAAAATCCCCTGAGCCTCTAGCAACGTTTACAATCTTACGTTCAGCGCCGACCGCGCCAATCGACAGGACATTCGCTTCATTTGCGACCGACCCGTTGCCAAGCGCGATACTGTTACCGCCTGCGGCTCCAACTGTTGCCGCTTTACCAAGGGCCATGGCATTCGCAACGCTGACAGTTGCGCCGGAACCGATGGCGATATTGTCCAAATTGGTCGCCGACGCGGTGTCGCCAATGGCGATGTTGCCCGCACCCAAGGGCACCCCGGCTGCATCAACAGCACCCGCCGTGGCGCTATCACCTAAGGCAATGGCCGATTTACCAAAGGCCTTGTTCAAATTGCCCAACGCCAGCGTTCCATCGCCGATGGCCTGATTTTCATCACCCCCCGCAAAGGCGCCCGTGCCGTTTGCGACATTGGGATCACCTATAGCGACCGCACCTTTTCCAGTCGCCCGGTTGCCCTTGCCGATGGAAACCGAAGCCCCGCCCTCGGCAATGGCTCCATTCCCGATAGCAACCGAATCTTGCCCGGTCGCCTTTGAGCCTCCGCCAATAGCAACCGCATCTTCGCCCGTAGCCGATGCAACAAGATCCTGGCCAACGAGGCTCTTGACCGAAATCCAGGGCGAGTCTTCATTCAACGAATTATTGATATTTGTCACCTGATTGGCAAGTGTCTGCAACTGCGCGCCATTAACCGCATCGGTGCTATCCAGTGCCAGACGACCGGCGGACACATTGACCAGCTTGCGGGTACTTAATGTAGTGCCGAAGGATACGGTGTCATCTTCCAGAGCAACCGAGCCTGCGCCCAGCGCGATGCTGTTTTTTACGGTCCCCTCGATACGTGCGTCTTTACCAATGGCAACACTGTTAAGTCCCGCAGCAATCGTGCCTGCACCCAGTGCAACCGCATCCGCGCCCGCCGCACTCGCCGCCGTCGCACTAGCAAGGCTGCCAACCGCCAAGAACTTCGTGTCCGCCGTGATGTTGGTGATATCACCTTCAAGCGTCGTGATATCGCCTTCTATGGTCGTGATGCTGCTGTTCACACCCGCAATCTGGTCAAACAGCTGGTCTGCATTCACCGCATCCGTGCTGCCATCGGCCAATGTCCCTGCAGCAACATTGATGATCTTGCGCTGCAATGTCGACGAACCCACAGACACCACGTTCGCGACACCTGCAATCGAGCCTGCGCCCAGAGCAACGCTGTTGTTACCCACAGCACTCGCCGAAGCACCCATCGCCAGCGAGTCCGTACCCGTTGCAACCGGCTTGTTCGCAATATTCGTGCTCTGCGATACAAAGAACGGATTGGCCGCGCCCACCGCGCCTGCAATCGCTGTATCCAACTGACCCTTGTTGACCGCATCGGTCAGATCAGTACCCGCCGCCACATTGGTCAGCTGACGCTGACCACCTGTTGCCGTCGTCCCGAACGACACCGTTCCTGCTGTCCCTGCCAAAGGCACACGATCTGCAACCGAGCCTGCGCCTATCGCCACGCTGTTCGATTGCGTGACCGAAGAGCCAGCGCCCAAGGCGATGCTGTTCAGCACATCAGTGTCGAGTATCTTTGCGCCTGTCCCAAGCGCAAGGCTGCCAACCGCATTCACTTCCGCGTTCAGGCCCAGGGCAACACTGCTGGCTCCAACCGCCTTGGTGCCTGCACCCAGTGCAACCGCATCCGCGCCCGCCGCACTCGCCGCAAGCGCTGTATCAAGGCTGCCCACCGCCAGGAACTTCGTGTCCGCCGTGATGTTGGAGATGCTGGTGTTGATATCGCCAATGTCAGTGGTGATGTCCGTGATCTGGTCACCAATCGTGTCACCAAGGTTGGTGATGTTCAAGTTCACACCCGCAATCTGGTCAAACAACTGGTCTGCGTTCACCGCATCGGTGCTGCCATCGGCAAGGTCGCCTGCTGCCACATTGATGATCTGGCGCTGCGATGTCGACGAACCCACCGATATCACATTATTCTCGCCCGTACCTGCAATCGAGCCTGCACCCAACGCCACGCTGTTGTTACCCACAGCACTCGCCAAAGCACCCATCGCCAGCGAGTCCGTACCCGTTGCAACCGGCTTGTTCGCAATATTCGTGCTCTGCGATACAAAGAACGGATTGGCCGCGCCCACCGCGCCTGCAATCGCTGTATCCAACTGACCCTTGTTCACCGCATCGGTCAGATCAGTACCCGCCGCCACATTGGTCAGCTGACGCTGACCACCTGTTGCCGTCGTCCCGAACGACACCGTTCCTGCTGTCCCTGCCAAAGGCACACGATCTGCAACCGAGCCTGCGCCTATCGCCACGCTGTTCGATTGCGTGACCGAAGAGCCAGCGCCCAAGGCGATGCTGTTCAGCACATCAGTGTCGAGTATCTTTGCGCCTGTCCCAAGCGCAAGGCTGCCAACCGCATTCACTTCCGCGTTCAGGCCCAGGGCAACACTGCTGGCTCCAACCGCCTTGGTGCCTGCACCCAGTGCAACCGCATCCGCGCCCGCCGCACTCGCCGCAAGCGCTGTATCAAGGCTGCCCACCGCCAGGAACTTCGTGTCCGCCGTGATGTTGGAGATGCTGGTGTTGATATCGCCAATGTCAGTGGTGATGTCCGTGATCTGGTCACCAATCGTGTCACCAAGGTTGGTGATGTTCAAGTTCACACCCGCAATCTGGTCAAACAACTGGTCTGCGTTCACCGCATCGGTGCTGCCATCGGCAAGGTCGCCTGCAGCAACATTGATGATCTTGCGCTGCGATGTCGACGAACCCACCGATATCACATTATTCTCGCCCGTACCTGCAATCGAGCCTGCACCCAACGCCACGCTGTTGTTACCCACAGCACTCGCCAAAGCACCCATCGCAAGCGAGTCCGTACCCGTTGCAACCGGCTTGTTCGCAATATTCGTGCTCTGCGATACAAAGAACGGATTGGCGTCAGCTACAGCAGCGATTAATTGTCCCACATTGACCGCATCGGTCAATTGGGTACCGGCGGCCACGTTGATCAGCTGGCGTTGGAAAACAGGGTTGGTTGCAGGATCGCCGTCACCGTCGATATCAAAGACATCATTACCAAACGACACCGCATTACCGCGGTTTGCAAACGAACCAGACCCAAGCGCGACGCCGTCTTTTGACGTTACTGTGGAGCCAAACCCAAGGGCCAGGCCACCTTCGACATCCGCGCGTGCCGCTCCACCAAATGCAGTGGAGCCTAAACCAGAGGCCCCAGAGAATCCACCTAATGCAATAGACAATCCGCCGCTGGCGAAGGAGGCTTCCCCGATTGATATAGCCTCATCACCACTTGCGCCTAAGTCATTGCCGGTATTGGGACCAGTTGTGTCAGCCGCCAAAAGACCGATACCAATGGCAATCGAATTGCGGCCTGACGCAAAGCTGTCGGCACCAATTGCGATTGAGCGTGAGCCGAACGCATCGGCGTTGACGCCAAATGCCAATCCAGCAAAACCGGATGATACGGCCCCATTACCCATCGCGATCGACGCAGTGTTCAATGCTTTTGTATTGATCCCCAATGCCAGAGAAGCAGCGCCACTTGCGTCGGCAAGATTACCCAAGGCAATTGCTTGCAAATTGGAGGATTTTGCATCGCGGCCGATGGCGATGGCGTCGGTTGTCTGGAATGGCGCGCCAGCCGCAGTATCGACAATCTTTGCGCCTTTACCCAGTGCGATGCCGTTGCTGGCCCGCGCGTCGACCGATGCCCCTTCACCTATCGATATGGACGCCAGCCCCTTGGAGTCCGCATCGGCCCCCATGGCCAGCGAATCGGTGCCAGTGGCGCTGGCTGCACGGGCCACGTCGATGGTCTCTGCCGCGAAAAACGGGCTGGAGCCGCCGCTGATATTCGTGATCGTGTTGTTCACCTTTGCGATCTCGTCAAACAACTGGTCCGCATTCACAGCATCCGTGCTGCCGTCGGCCAATGTTCCCGCTGCCACATTCACGATCTTGCGTTGGCCGCCCGCTAATGTGGTACCGACCGAGACGGTGTTTGCGGCATCAGCCACAGAGTTCGCGCCCAAGGCAACCGCATTTTTCGCAGTTACCCGCGTGTCGGAGCCGATTGCGACCCCGCCTTCGGCAGCAGCAGAGACGTTCGCGGTTTTACCGATGGCAATCGCACGAAGACCATCGGCGGCTGTTTCTTCACCCAAGGCGATGGCATCATCACCGCTTGCCGAAGCAGGATCTTCGTTGCTGTTCACCGCGAGAAATTGCAGTTCGATTTCGGTGGCTTGGATCCGGTCCCCCAGCGAGGTTTCCACCTCAGTTAACTGGCCAACATTGACCGCGTCGGTATCGGCGGTGCCTCTGGCGACATTCACGATCTTGCGTTCTTTGCCCTTTGCACCCACAGAAACGGTACCGCTTTCGGTGGCGACCGAGCCCGCGCCCAGCGCGACGCTGTTGTCCGCCTCGGCACTTGCCGATTTACCAAGTGCGATGGCATCCGCCCCGCCCGCGACGGCTTCGTCACCTGTCAACACAAATTGGCTGTTGATGGCAAGGAAAGGGTTGGCAAGTTCGGTCCGCAACGTATCGATTTCGGAGAATAACTGGTTGCCGGTGACCGCATCCGTGCTGCCCAAGGCGACGATACCGTCGGCCACATTCACCAGCTTGCGTTCCGTACCCAGCGCGCCAATTGACACGGTGTTTTGTGCATTGGCAACAGAACCTGCGCCCAAGGCCACGCTGTTGCGTTCGGTCGCCCGTGCGCCATTGCCAACGGCTACAGCGTCATTACCCGCCGAACTGGACCCGAGACCCACCGCTACGCTATTCACCCCGGCCGCGTTACCACGCAAGGCGATGGAATCCACACCCGTGACGGTTGCGCCTTTACCCAAGGCAAGACCGTTGGCCGCGGTTTCCGAAACATTCGCGCCATCGCCCAAAGCAACGCCGGATTCTTTGAAAACCTTCGCACCTGTGCCAATGGCAACGCCGTTGGTGGCAACGTCCGTAGCGAGCTTACCCTTGGATACGTCAGCGCCATTACCAATCGCGATGGCACCGACGGAACCGGAACCGATTTTTGCGTTAATCCCCAAAGCGGTGCCGTTCACACTGGCAATATTTGCATTCGCGCCAAAGGCCGATGCGCCATCGACATTTGCCTGACTGCCCTTGCCAACTGCAGTTGCGGAAATGCCGAGCGCGGTTGCGGTTGAACCAAGCGCCAAGGCATCTAAAGCCCCCGCGCTGGAACCAAGCCCCACCGCTACGGCGTTCGTCCCCGCCGCACTGCCGCGCAGGGCGACAGCATCTGTACCCGCAGCTGTAGAGCCAAGCCCCATCGCTACGGCGTTCGTCCCCGCCGCACTGCCGCGCAGGGCGATAGCGTCCGCGCCCGCTGCATTGGCGTTTTTGCCCAACGCGAGGCCGTTTGTGGCAGTGTTTGCCACCGTCGCGCCGTCACCCACGGCGACGCCGGATGCGGCGTTCACCTTGGACAGATTACCCAGTGCCACACCGTTCACGGCGGCAGGCGATGTGCCGACGGTGGTGACTTGCGAACCTGCGCCAATTGCGACGGAGTTGGAGGTGGCGGCATTACCACGCAGGGCGATGGCATCCTGCGCCGCCTGTGCGCCGTTCCCGACCGCAACCGCATTTTCTGCATTGGCCTTTGCATCAAAGCCAATCGCCGTGGCGTTTTTACCACCAGCCGCGGCATCCGCACCAAATGCCGAAGCGCCTTCAAAATCTGCGTCACTGCCTTCACCGACAGCGGTGCCCGACAAGCCCGCCGCGCTGGCCAATTTACCGATGGCGACCGATTCCAAACCTTCGGCGACGGTGTTGGCACCAATGGCGACACCGCTTTGCCCTTCGACAAACGCGTCCAAACCAATTGCAATGGATTCATCTGAACTGGCTTCTGCGGACGCGCCCAGCGCAACGCTGTTCTTGCCGGTCGCCGATGCTTCAAAACCAACGGCGGTCGCGCGGTCGAACAGTTGCTTTCCATCGAGGTCAACGCCCACCCTACCCGCAACGGATCGCGCGCCAATGGCGATAGAGTTATCCGAATCCGCACCTGACCCGAAGCCCATTACAATGGCTTGAATCGCCGAATTGCCAATTAAAGTGTTCGCACCAATCGAAATAGCCGACAGGCTTTGTGCCTGTGCGCCATTACCAATAGCAACGGTTTGAATGCCCGAAGCGATCGCTGCACGCCCTATACCGACCGCACTTTCGCCGAAAACTTCCGTTCCCGCACCGATGGCGACGCCCCCCTCGCTATTTGCTTTCGCCTCATTACCCAGGGCCAACGCAAAAACGCCGGACGCACTGGAATTGACGCCAATCGCCATTGCTGCGTTCTGTGCCGCGAGGGACGGGATCTCATCGCCGTTAACATCAAGCGTGAATGCCTCGGCCGTGGCATTTAGACCAATCGCAATAGAGCCTTTTCCCGTCGCGACTGTGCCTGCACCGACACCAACTGCATCATCATCAACCAAGGGCAATGCCCCGGTGGAGGGGCCATATTGGAAATATTTGACGGCGTCTTCCAACTGACCCACCGTTGCCGCGTCGGACAGGTCGATACCGTCGGACAGGTTGACAAGGCGGCGTGTGAAGTGGGTGTTTGCGGCTCCGGTGGAATTTCCGATGGATACCGTATTGGCAAGATTGGCAGTGGAATCATTACCTAACGCCACCGCATTATCCGCTCCAAAGATAACTTCGGCACTTGCACCAATGGCAACAGTATCTTTTGAGGCGGCTTTTGCGCTTGCGCCTATCGCCGTAGCGGCAAATGCGGTTGCTTGTGCATTAGATCCAATTGCAGTGGCCGCCGTTTGTGTCGCGTCCGTAAGGTTACCGATCGCGGTCGCCCCCAATGCTGACGCGGTCGCCTCATTGCCTATGGCAGTTGTGTTCTCCTCAGATGCCTTAGCATTAGCACCCAATGCCGTCGCGCGGAAGCCATCAGCTTGCGCCCCTACACCGCATTCGGTCGCAGTGTCCGACTGAAACGGGTTACCACTCGCATCTGTACCAAATTCGCCAATGTTACATTCCACCGTACCATCCGCCCAAACCGGCGGCACGATCAGGGCTATTCCCCCCAAGGCCAAAGCCGTTGTTGATGCCCGTAGCAACAGCGTATGTTTTTTGGCGCCCATCGGTAATAACTCCCTGTCTTGCCCAAAGCCCCCATCCACGGGGCGGTTTGCGACATCAAAACCCCGCAAACAGATTCGGAATTCTGATTTATCCACAGGGTGTTGCCAAACATTGTGGTGCTATGTCAATATACATTGTGATGCTATTTATATGTCGGCTGAACATGGGGTGTATGGTTCTGGTGTCGGCGGGGTTGGGGTTTTTCGTCAGAAGGAATAAGGGAAGGAGGAATAAGATGTTTGCTTTGAGGGCTGCCGCCCTCTTGATAATCTTCGTAGCCTTCGTGTGAAATCTTCTCCCCATGGAATCCCAATTACCCGTCACCCCTCCCGCAGGCGGGAGGGGGATTGGCACCTTCATTGACTCGACCAATTCTACTCTCTCCGCGAACTCCGCGCACTCCGCGTGAACCAAAAACACAGCGCTAATTAGGTTCACGCGGAGTGCGCGGAGAGCGCGGAGAAGGTAGATTTCATCCTGAACCTTGGCTCTCCTCCCGTTGAATCCTATTTACCCGTCATCCTGAACTTGGTTCACCTCCGGTGACTGCGTTCAGGGTGACGGAGATTTGGGATTCGGGGCGGCGGGAGCGTGATTTCGGCCTTCTTGCTCCCCTCCCGCTTGCGGGAGGGGCTGGGGGAGGGTGACACGGCGAAGTCGCAAGGCGGACCTACGGCCCGCCCCTCCCCTAACCCCTCCCGCACGCGGGAGGGGGATTGGTTTGTGCGACGATTTGGTGATTAGGCGAAGCTTTTTTACTCTCTGCGTTCCTCCGCGGTCTCTGCGTGAACCCATCAATCCTTACGTCTTTTGGTTCACGCAGAGGCCGCAGGGTTCGCAGAACTATCCTTTTCAAACACCGTCACCCCGAACTTGGTTCACCTTCGGTGACTGCGTTCCAGGGTCTATCTATCAGCCCGTTTCTGCCTTGTCGTGGCACGCCGAGTGGCGACGTGCGGTTGGGCTTGCTTTCTTACTGTGGGTGTGCGGCGCGATGGACCCTGAAACAAGTTCAGGGTGACGGGTTTGTGTCGGTGGAAAGGGGGAGGTCGGGCGATACCCTCACCGTTGTTGCCCCTCTGCGCTGCGACTAGCGAATAAATTCGCAAGTCTCGCCCCTCTCCCTTGAAGGGGAGAGGGAGAGGTCGGGGATTGATCTCACCGCCGAGGCCCCTCTCCAACTGCGCCTAGGCCTGTCGGCCAAGGCTTCGTATCCTCTCCCCTGAAGGGGAGAGGTCATGCGCTTTTTCCTCTCTCCTTTAGGGGAGAGGTACGTAGTCTTATGGCTTTAGCCATTAGACGAAGTGGAGAGGGGGAGTTGGCGCACCACCTTTTCGATATTGCTTTGTTCCCCGTAACGGTTATCCATAAACAATGAGAAATCAGACCCTTATTGAAAGAGCAAAGCAAATGCGGCGAGAGTCGACGCCGCCGGAGCGGGCGTTGTGGGCGCGTTTGAAATCCGACCAACTCGATGGAGCAAAATTCCGTCGGCAAGTTGTAATCGGACCTTATATCGCCGACTTTGCGTGTCGTTCCCCAAACATGATCGTGGTCGAACTTGATGGCGACACGCACGGCGCGCAATTGGAATATGACGCGAAACGGACGCGCTATCTGGAGGGCATGGGTTACCGTGTTTTGCGTTTTTCGAACCGGGATGTGTTGCGGGATAGAGAGAATGTACTGGCGACGATTTGCGCGAATCTAGCCGTCACTCCCCTCTCCGCTGCGACTAGCGAATAAATTCGCAAGTCTCGCTCCTCTCCCCTGAAGGAGAGAGGGAGAGGTTGGGCGCTGTCCTAACCGTTGTAGCCCCTCTCCAACTGCGCCTAGGCCTTGCGGCCAAGGCTTCGTATCCTCTCCCCTGAAGGGGAGAGGTTGTGGCGGGAAATTGGAGGCCCGAGCCGGAATCGAACCGGCGTGCAAGGATTTGCAATCCTCTGCGTCACCACTCCGCCATCGGGCCTCTGGAAAGCATATGCTTTATACAGCGATGCTGTATGTGGTGAGCGCGGGCGTCTAGCGGCTTGGGCGGATCAAATCAACCGGCAATCTGTGCCTTGCCCGCCACAAAGGGCGGAAAAAATGCCATTTGCATGGGCAGGTTGGGCGTTTGTCTGAATCCCGCTTGGCGATTTGCCTTGTGCTGGCTAGAACCGAAAGAAAAGGCTGTATTGTATTTGCAACACAGTTATGCCACATGGCGCGGAAAGTAATGGAAAAATCCTGATGGAATCTGTGAGTTTTGAAGATATGCGGCGGGCGATGGTCGATTCCCAGTTGCGGACCAATGGTGTGACGCAGGCATGGGTCCTGGCCGCGATGGGCAGTGTGCCGCGCGAAGATTATGTGCCGGTATCGCATCACAATGTGTGCTATACAGACCGTGCGATCCCGCTGGATGACGGGACGGTGCTGAATCCGCCACTGGCCACCGCCCTGTTGTTGCAGGCGGCCGACATTCAGGCGACCGACAAAGTTCTTTTAATCGGCGCAAGCGAAGCAGGGGCGCAGGGCTATGTTGCTGCGCTGTTGCGGGCCCGTGTTGCCGGCCTGACCAGTGCCAGCACGGCCAATTGGGCCGATGCGGGCCACGCTGCGCCTTATGATGTGATCTTCATTGACGGCGCGGCGCACTTGGTGCCTGACGCATTGCTGGCGCTGGCCGAAGAAGGAGCGCGGTTGGTGACGGGCATTGCCGATGGCCCGGTTACACGATTGGCCAAGGGCTATATCCATCAGGGACAGGTTGCATTGAAAGCATTTATCGACAGCGAAATCGCGCCACTGGCCGCATTTGCGCGCAAGCCGGAATTCACATTTTGACCCCGCGCCGGTTTAGTGTCGCCGCGCTGCTTTGTTCGGCGCTTGTCAGCGGGCCTGTCGCTGCGGATACGTTGCGCGATGCGCTGGTGTCGGCTTATGAAACCAACCCCAATCTGACCGCCGCGCGTGAAGGGCAGAAGGCGACTAATGAAGGTGTGCCGCTGGCCAAGGCCAATGGCCGCCCTGATGTCAGCATACAGTCGACCTATTTCGAAAATATCATGCAGGACAGTGGCTCTTCCGTCACGCAGGCGCGCGGGATAAGCGCGAATGGGACGATATCTGCGCCTGTTTATGCAGGGGGCGGCATCCGCAATGCGGTGCGCGCCGCTGAAAACCGGGTTGAGGCAGGCTTTGCCAGTCTGCGCGGTACCGAAAGCGCGATTTTTTCGGCGGTGGTCGGCGCATATATGGACGTTATCCGCGACGAATCGATTGTCGATCTGAACCGGGCGCAGGTCGGTGTGCTTTCGGTCAATCTGGATGCGACACGTGACCGATTTGAAATTGGTGACCTGACCCGGACCGATGTGGCCCAATCCGAAGCACGGCTGGCGCTGGCCACCAGCAATCTTGAATCGGCGCGGGCGAACCTCATCCGGTCGAAAGAAATCTATATCCAGCTGGTCGGGCGCGAACCGGGGCAATTATCTGCGCCGCCTCCCTTGCCCAATTTGCCGGACACACCCGACAATGCCGTGAATGTCGCGCTGGAAAATAACCCCGACCTGATCGCCGCACGGGAAGCGCGGGAAGCGGCCGGTTTTGACCGGCGGGCCGCCAATGCGTCACGCCTGCCCACGGTCAGCGTTTTCACCACGCCTTCCTATAGCAATGCCTTGGATTCTATTTCATCGCGAATCCCTGGATTTCAGGCAGACAACAAATCCTTCACGGCGCAGGCCGGGGTGCGGGCGACGATCCCATTGTACCAGGGCGGTCAACCTGCGGCGCAAATCCGGCAGGCACAGGCCCGTTTGGGGCAGGCACAAGAACTGGAAATCGCCGCCGAACGCGAAGCGATTGCCCAGACCCGCGCATCCTATGCCAGCTGGAAAGCGGCCAATGACGTCATCGTCGCGTCGGAACGGGCGGTTTCGGCCAACGAGCTGTCGCTGGAAGGAACGCGCGCGGAAAACAGCGTGGGCAACCGGACGATATTGGACATTTTGAACGCCGAGCAGGAATTGCTGAACAGCAAGGTGCAATTGGTCACGGCACGGCGCAACGCCTATGTCGCAGGCTTTACCCTATTGGCCGCGATGGGCCGTGCCGAGGCGCGTGATCTGGGCCTTGAAGGCGGGGTTTTATATGATCCGGTGGCGGAATATGAAAAGGTCGACAATGCGTGGAACGACCTGTCCACATTGCCCGATCCAACCACAAAATCGACGCGCACCGTTGACACGCCAGCACAAAAAGCAGAAATAGAGCCGCTTCCGACCCAAATGAGGAAGTAATAAACAAAGCTATGGGGAGCTTTAACTATGGCCGAGGGCCGGAATGAGCCATCAATGGATGAGATTTTGTCGTCGATAAAACGCATTATTGCAGATGATGACCGCGCACGCCCCCTATCGGCGAAACGTGCTGCCAAGGACGCGCCTCTGGATGCGGAGGACGAGATTCTGGAACTGACCGAGGCCGCCACCGATTCGGAAATGGACGCGGCGGACGAAGTGCTGCTCGATGACAGCAAGGCCCGCAGCCTGCGCCACAGCTTTTCCGCGCTACAGACATTGTCCGAACCCGGCGTTGCCCCGCAAATCGTGCGTTCGGGCGAAACCTCGCTTGAGGGGCTGACCCGCGACCTGTTGCGCCCGATGTTGAAGGACTGGCTCGACACCAACCTGCCGCCGATCGTCGAAGCGATGGTCGAGCGCGAAATTAACCGCATCACCAAAAAGGGCTGATGCGCGCCGCCCGGGCTTTGGCGATTGCACTGGCGTGCACGTCAACGCCGGTATTTGCCCAAAGCTTCTATGTCGAAACCGGCCGCATCGTCGATGTCGCCAGCGGCCAGATGTTGAGCGGACAATGCGTCACCATCGAAGCAGACCGGATCAGCGCGGTTGCACCCTGCGGCCCGACGCCAACCGGCGCGCAACGTGTGGACTGGTCGGCTTTTACCGTGTTGCCGGGCCTGATCGATCTGCACACCCATTTAGCCGACACCGGGCAAAGCGCGGATCTGGCGTTGCCATTGAAGACATCACCAGCCGGGACCGCACTGATCGGCGCATATCATGCCAAAGTGACGCTGGAGGAAGGCTTTACGACCGTGCGCGACGTCGGCACCTATCGCGGCCTGACAGATGTGGCGCTCAAAAACGCCATTAACGCCGGGCATGTCCCGGGGCCGCGGATGTTTGTCGCAGGGGCCTATATCACCATCCCCAAGGGCGGCGGTGAGCTGAACGGTGTTATCCCCAATGAACAGCTTCCCGCCGATATGCGGCTCGGCGTTGCCAGCACGCCGGAGGAAGCCAGGACAAAGACCGAGTTTCTGATTCAAAACGGCGCGGATTTCATCAAGACCATCGCCACCGGCGCGGTGCTGGCCATCGGCACTGAACCGGGCGAACCCGAAATGACCGAGGCGCAATTGCGCGCCGTTGTCGAAACCGCCAAAGCCAAGGGCATCTTCGTCACCGCTCATGCCCATGGCGCCATCGGCATCAAGAACGCGATTCGTGCAGGGGTGCGCTCCGTCGAACATGCCAGCCTGATCGATGACGAGGCGCTGGCTATGGCAAAGAAGGCGGGAACCTGGCTCGTCATGGATATCTACAATGGCGACTATATCAACGATATCGGCACCAAAGAAGGCTGGCCGGAGGAATATCTCCGCAAAAATCGCGAAACCACCGATGTCCAGCGCGCAGGTTTTGCCAAGGCGGTAAAGATGGGCGTCAAAATTGCCTATGGAACCGACAGCGGCGTCTATCCCCACGGCCTGAACGGGCGGCAGTTCGCCTATATGGTCCGCTATGGCATGACCCCGATGCAGGCCATCCAGTCCGCCACCATCCGCGCGGCGGAATTGCTGGGTAAAGAGGATATATTGGGCAGCATCGCCGTTGGCCGCTATGCCGACCTGGTCGCGGTCAAGGGCGACCCGCTGACCGACATCCGCCTGCTAGAAAATGTCGCGCATGTGATGAAGGACGGGGCGCTGGTGAGATAGACAGCAGCCCTGAATGCAAAAGGGCGGGGAAAACCCCGCCCATCTGTCTTTTTCAGAGCTGTTTTCCCGTTACACCATGGTAACCGAGAAAAGCAGGCCACTGAGCGCGATGGCGCAGATAAAGCTAGCCAATTTCTGCATGTTTCATTCCTTCTTCTGTGCCGCACAGCCACTTTGGCCGGGTCGTCCGTTCGAAGGCATCCTTTATATTTTTGTTATGCCGCCCAAATAGGGGGCAAAGGTTAAAACTCAATTGATATAGTAGACAAAGTAGTTGCAGTAATGTAAACATAGCATTGCTATGAGGGCGGTAATTTTCTTGCGCGTCCCCGCCGCGTTGACTAGCTTGGCCCCATGAAAAAACCCCTATTGATCGCCGCACTCATCGGCGCCACCACCCTGTCCGCACCCGCCTTTGCCCGTCCAATGACGGAAACGGATCTTGCCACGATGAAGCGGCTTTCAGGCACGGCCGCTTCGCCAGATGGCACGATGATCGCATATCAACTGCGCGAAACGGATCTGGAGGCAAACAAGGGGCGGACTGATCTGTATCTGCTTAAGCTCGGCACCCCCAAAGCGCAGCCCGTGCTATTCGCTTCCAAGCCCGACAAGAATGAGCATGACCCCGCCTTTGCCCCCGACGGCAAGAGCATTTTCTACATCAGCAATGAAAGCGGGTCGGACCAGATCTGGCGCTATGACCTGGCCAGCGGCACCACCACACAGGCGAGCAATTTCAAAACGGATGTCAGCGGTTTCAAGATTTCGCCCGATGGCAAGAAATTCGCGGTCTGGGGCGATATCGCGCGGGACTGCATGGAATTTGGCTGCGAAAAGGATGGCGACACGTCGAAGCCTGGCCCCGGCACGGGCCGCGAATATGACCAACTGATGGTCCGCCACTGGGACGCATGGGAAACACCGGGCAATTACAGCCGCATCTTCACCGTGGTGCTGGGCGCGGATAACAAGCTGGGTACATTGGGCGTGGCGATGGACGGCGATCTGGTCGGCGACGCCCCGTCAAAACCCTTTGGCGGCGCAGAAGAAGTCAGCTGGGCCGCCGACAGCAGCGCCGTCCACTTTGCCTTACGCAAGGCGGACGGCGACGAAGCCAAGTCGACCAATCTTGATATCTACCGATCAGGCCTGCAATCGCCAAAACCGATCAACCTGACCGCCGACAATGCCGGAACCGATACGACCCCCGCCGCATCGCCCGATGGCAAATGGCTCGCCTGGACCTCAATGGAGCGCGCCACCTATGAAGCCGACCGGCTAGTCGTCAAGTTGATGGACACAAAAAGCGGCAAGGTCACAGCGCTGACCGACGCATGGGACCGGTCCGTCGGCTCGCTCGCCTGGGCCGCCGACAGCAAGAGCCTGCTCGTCACCGCGCAGGACACGCTCGAAACCCCGCTCTACCGCGTCGACCTGAAGGGCAAGGTCACGCGCCTGACCGAGCGGGGCAATATCGCCGAGGTCGTGCCGCTGAAAAACGGTGGCATAGTCTATGCGATCAACAGCATATCTGCGCCGTCCGACCTTGTTCTGATGGACGCCAAGGGCAAGACGACACGGCTGACCAATGTCAACGCGCAGACATTCGCCGCGCTCGACCCGGTCAATTACCAGAAATTCGATTTTGCAGGAGCCAATGGCGATCAGGTGTTTGGCCAGATCGTCAAGCCACAGAACGCAACGGGCAAGCTTCCGGTCCTGCTGCTCGTCCATGGCGGGCCGCAAGGGACCTTCAACAATAACTGGTCTTATCGATGGAACCCCGCTGTCATGGCATCCCAAGGCTATGCCGTCGTCACGATCGATTTTCACGGGTCCACAGGCTATGGCCAGAAATTCACCGATAGCATCAACAAGAATTGGGGCGGCTGGCCGCTGGAGGATTTGCAAAAGGGCATGGCTGCGGTCGGCAAGATCGACAGCCAGCTTGATACCGCCAATGCCTGCGCGCTTGGCGGGTCTTATGGCGGCTACATGATGAACTGGATCGCGGGCAACTGGCCCGACCGGTTCAAATGCCTTGTGACCCATGCCGGTATTTTCGACATGCGCGCCATGGCATATGAAACCGAGGAATTATGGTTCGACCAGTGGGACAATGGCGGACCGTGGACGACGCGGACCGATGCCGAGAAATGGAATCCGGTCAACCATGTCGCCAAATGGAAAACCCCGACGCTCGTGATCCATGGTGAAAAGGATTACCGCATCCCCTATTCGCAAAGCCTGGCCGCGTTCACCGCGTTGCAGCAACAGGGTGTGGAATCCAAATTGCTCGTCTTCCCGGACGAGAACCACTGGATATTGAAACCCAAAAACTCGATCCAATGGCACCAGACCGTTTTCAAATGGGTCGATAAGCACCTGAAACCTGCCAAGTAAAGGCGAGCGCCGCAGGCTTTATTATCTCACACAAAGACACCAATATAGCGCTGCGCTTGAGTTACTGCTTCGCATCTGAAAACCTTGCCCAAATGCCCGCGCGCTGGCAAAGGCAGCGGCATGACTATCGACAAGACATTTGATCCCGCCGCGATTGAGGCGAAATGGTATGCCCATTGGGAATCGACCGGCGCGTTCCGCCCTGAACGCCCGAATGCGGAGCCTTATACGATCGTCAACCCGCCCCCCAATGTGACGGGCAGCCTGCATATCGGCCATGCGCTCGACAACACGTTGCAGGATATCCTGATCCGCCATGCCCGTCTGCAGGGCAAGGATGCCTTGTGGGTCGTGGGCACCGACCATGCCGGCATCGCCACCCAGATGGTGGTTGAACGCCAGATGGCGCAAAAGCAGCAAAAACGCACCGATTTTACCCGCGACGAATTTGTCGCCAAGGTCTGGGAATGGAAAGAGGAAAGCGGCGGCGAGATTACCGGCCAGTTGCGCCGCCTCGGTTGCTCCATGGACTGGGAAAATGAACGCTTCACCATGGACGAAGGCTTCAGCAAGGCCGTGATCAAGGTGTTTGTCGACCTCTATAATCAGGGCCTGCTCTACCGCGACAAAAGGCTGGTGAACTGGGACCCACATTTCAAGACTGCAATTTCAGATCTCGAGGTAGAGACTCGCGAAGTGAATGGCCATATGTGGCACTTCAAATATCCGCTCGCTGGAGGGGAAACCTATACCTATGTCGAGCGCGATGCAGATGGGAATGTCACGCTTCAAGAGGAACGCGACTATATCGCGATTGCCACAACTCGGCCCGAAACGATGCTTGGCGACGGAGCCGTAGCGGTTCATCCCGAAGATGAACGTTACAAACCGATCATAGGCAAACTCTGCGAAATTCCCGTTGGCCCCAAGGAACATCGGCGGCTGATCCCAATAATCACCGACGAATATCCCGACCCCGATTTCGGCTCAGGTGCCGTGAAGATTACGGGCGCCCACGACCAAAATGATTACGCCGTTGCCCAGCGCAACGGCATCCCGATGTACCGGCTGATGGACGAAATTGCCGCGATGCGGAGCGACGGTGCCCCTTATGCCGCGGCCGCCGAACAGGCAAAATCAATGGCTGCCGGAAAACAATGGACAGCCGCCGAAATCGACGCTCTCAACCTCGTCCCTGATGCCTATCGCGGACTTGACCGCTATGAAGCGCGCAAAAAAGTCGTGGCCGATATTGACGCAGACGGCTTGATGATTGCCGTCGAAAGCAAGATAATTCAGCAACCATTTGGCGACCGTTCCGCTGTGGTCATTGAGCCTATGTTGACCGACCAATGGTATGTTGATGCTAAAACACTCGCGGTTCCAGCAATTGAAGCGGTGCGTTCCGGTGCCATCGAAATCGTCCCCAAGTCGTGGGAAAAAACGTATTTCAACTGGATGGAGAACATCCAGCCATGGTGCGTCTCGCGCCAGCTTTGGTGGGGGCACCAGATACCGGCATGGTTTGACAGCGACGGCAAATGCTATGTCGCCGAAGATGAAGCCGGGGCGCAAGGCTTGGCAGGTGAAGGCGTCACTTTGATGCGCGACCCAGACGTGCTCGACACATGGTTCTCCTCCGCGCTCTGGCCGTTCGGAACCTTGGGCTGGCCTGACCAATCCCCCCTCCCGCTTGCGGGAGGGGCCGGGGGAGGGTCAGTGGAACCAACTGACTCACCCTCCCCTAACCCCTCCCGCAGGCGGGAGGGGAATATGCTCGACCGCCATTACCCCAATGACGTTCTTGTCTCCGGCTTTGACATCCTGTTTTTCTGGGATGCGCGGATGGCGATGCAGGGGATTCATTTCATGAAAGAGGTGCCGTGGAAGACGCTTTATCTCCACGGACTCGTCCGCGCCGCCGACGGCAGCAAGATGTCGAAGTCGAAAGGCAACACCGTCGATCCGCTGGGCCTGATTGACCAATATGGCGCCGATGCGCTGCGCTTCTTCATGGCGGCAATGGAAAGCCAGGGCCGCGACATCAAGATGGATGAAAGCCGCGTCGCCGGGTACCGCAATTTTGCAACCAAGCTGTGGAACGCCGCCCGCTTTGCCCAATCCAACGGCATTGGCGGGTCGGACAGCATCAGCGCGCCCAAGGCGGAGCTTGCCGTCAACCGCTGGATTATCGGCGAAGTCGTCGAAACGCTTGAAAAGCTGAACAAGGCCTTTGCCGAATTCCGTTTCGACGGCATGGCCGATGCCATCTACCATTTCGTCTGGGACCAGTTTTGCGACTGGTATCTGGAGCTTATCAAGCCTGCGTTCGTTGATGGCGAGAAGCAGGATATGGACGCAGAATCGCAAATGGTGGCGGGTTGGGTGCTCGACCAGATATTGGTGATGCTGCATCCCTTCATGCCCTTTGTGACCGAGGAATTATGGCATGCGCTGGCCGATCCGGCAGCGCCCCGCGCCTATGACCTGATCCACGCCAAATGGCCGGAACCCAAGGCCGAGGTCGATGCCGAAGCCAAGGCGGAGGTCGAATGGCTGATCCGTCTGGTTGGCGAAGTGCGGACCGCGAAGAACGAACTGGGCATTGCGCCGGGCGCGAAGATGGATGCCTTTGTCCGCGACGCGTCCCCTGCAACGCAGCAACGCATTGCCCGTCAACAGTCCGCACTGGCGCGATTGGCGCGGCTCGATTCAGTGACCACGGGCGACGCGCCGGAAGGTGGATCGGTCCAGCTGGTGGTGGATGAGGCAACCTTTGTCCTGCCTCTGGCCGGTGTCATCGACCTTGACGCCGAGCGTGCGCGCATCAGCAAAGCTATCGAGGCGGCTACCAAAGAAGCTGCGGCCCTTTCCGGCCGCCTATCGAACGCCGCCTTCGTCGAAAAAGCCAAGACCGAAGCCGTGGAAAAGGCGCGCGCTGACCATGCCGAAAAGACCGCCGAGGCTGAGCGCCTGACGGCGGCACTAAAGCGGTTGGGCTAAGCCTTGGCTTTTTCTTTCAGCGATTCATTCCACGCAAAGACGCAAAGATTTTCAAGAGCGCGGCGTAGCCACTTTCTGTAACCAGCGCATCTGCGTATCCGAACTCCAGATTCGAATCTAACCTCTTAAAAACCTTCGCGCCTTTGCGTGAAATAAAAAGGTTTTGGGACTATGAACGGAAAATTGAATTGCACAGTTCGGTATCCGAAAAAACCTTCGAATTGCCTAGAATTCCCTGTCCTACTGGCCCCCAACTCGGGTAGGTCGACAGTGATGATGCTGCGCTTGCTGACACTTTGGGTCATTGCCCTGTTCTTGCTGCCCCCTGCCTATGGGCAATTGCCCGGTGCACCCCAAAATGTGCAGGCCACAATCGAGTCGGAAACGACGTCGCCCGCGCCTGGCGACACTGTAACAGTCGCCATCATCATGGACCCAAAACCGGGCTGGCATGATTATTGGCTGAACCCCGGCGATGCCGGAACGCCGCTCGAACTTGAATGGACTTTGCCCGAGGGCGTCAGCGCCGGTCCAATCCGCGCTCCGGTGCCTGAAACGTTGGTTGTAGGCGGGTTTATGAACCATATCTACCGGCAAAAACATGCCTTTCTGGTTGACATAAAACTACCCCCGAAGCTTCAGCCGAGTAAACAAATCGATTTAAAGGTCGATGCCAGATGGTCCGCCTGTTCCGATTTGGTCTGTGTTCCCGAAGGTGGCAGCTTTGTCATTCCGTTGAAAATCGGCGATGGCCGGATCGACGCCGATCAACGCAGCCGGTTCGACATGTGGCGCGCCGCACTGCCTGTGCCGCTGGACCGTCAGGCACAGTATAAGATCAATGGAAAAGTGATTTCCGTGGCCATTCCCTTTCCCGAAAATGCCGACGCCCAAAGCATCTGGTTCTTTCCGCAGACCGAAAATGTTTTTCGCTATGCTGCGAAACAGTCGGCCCGGCGCAGTGGGGACTGGTTGGTGGTGTCGGGCGAAATCGACACGCAATTTACTGGCAGGATAGACGGCGTCCTGCGCTTTGGTGACGCACAAGGCCTGATAGTCAGGGCTACGCCCGGTATGGTACCGCAAGGTGGCAACGCCCTGTCGGTACTCGGTGAAAAGACCGGAGAAACGGGGGGCTCAACGCCTGGGAACCTTTTCTGGATATTGGGACTGTCCATCCTTGGTGGTCTGCTGTTGAACTTGATGCCCTGTGTTTTTCCAATTTTGGGTTTGAAAGCGATCGCCATTGCCAAATCGGGAGGAAATGAACGGGAGGCCAGGCTCGATGCGGTGGCCTATACCACCGGCATAATCCTGAGTTGTCTTGCCTTGGGCGGTGCAATGCTGACCTTGCGGGCGGCGGGTGAGGAAATTGGCTGGGCATTTCAACTGCAAGACCCGAATGTCATATTCCTGCTGCTGTTGCTGATGACGGCAATTACTGCGAATCTTGCGGGATTGTTCGACATTGGCACCATAGGGGCAGGCGACAGTTTAACGCGGAAAAAGGGCGTGGCGGGGTCGTTCTGGACCGGTGTATTGGCAGCAGTCGTCGCCACGCCATGTACCGGTCCCTTCATGGCAGCCGCAATGGGCGCGGCGTTGTTGCTGCCTGTGGGTCAGGCCCTGTTGATTTTTGCAGGTCTGGGCTTCGGGTTGGCGCTGCCATTTCTTGCCATTGCGTTTATTCCGCCCTTGCGCGCCCACATGCCGAAAGCCGGACCTTGGATGGAAAATTTCCGCCGGTGGATGGCCGTGCCAATGGCTTTGACCGCAGCCGCCTTGCTCTGGCTTTTGGCGCAGCTGGTGGGCGGTGCAGGCTGGGTGATCGGCGGCGTCAGTGTGGCGGTTTTGATAGCCGCTTTGTTCATTACGACGCGCAAGAAGGCACACAATTTCGCCATTTTGGGCTTGGCGAGCTTGATTGCCATAACGGGGATATTTGCCATCACCCGCCTTGAGCCGCCCAAGACCGGCAGCCTGACGGCCAGCAAAAGTGGGAATGTACCGTTTTCGGTCGAAAAACTCGCCGCTTTTCGGGCCGACCATCGACCCGTTTTCCTTTATTTTACGGCAGACTGGTGCGTAACATGTAAAGTGAATGAAGCGGCGGCGATTGATCGGGAAGAAACAAAAGCTGCATTTAAAAAGGCGGCTATTGTCACCATGGTGGGTGATTATACCCGCCGGGACCCCGCCATAACCCGTTTTCTTGCCCAGAATGGCAGGTCAGGAGTTCCGCTATATCTGTATTATCCAGCCAAGGGCGAGCCGCAGATTTTGCCACAGATCCTGACGGAGGATATGATGCTGGAATTGGCGAAATGACACTCTTCTCTGTGGAAACAGGGACAAATTTCGCTGAAATTTGCCCCTGCCCCTGCCTTCGAGCTGCGACCCGGTCAGGACTCGCCGGCAATGTCGATGCGCTTGACCTGATTGGCCCCGATGACGGTTATTCCCTTGACACCGACGATGCCGGTCAAGGGAACCGACCTTTCGAATATAAGATCTCCGCTATTCTGCGCGTCATGGTTGGTGGCACCGGGCGCGTGAACGATCGCCACTTCGATACCCCAATAATCCGGTCGTTCTTGATAAATGCGGGGGGCCAGTCTGGCTTCGAAACCGATACCCGGGAGTTTCCCCCTTACCCAGAGATACAGGCTGTCTTGAAAAGGCAATTTACGCAGTTCAGCGATGTCGAAGTCAACAATCCGCCCATTTGGCACACTCGAAAGCGAGCCAGTGGTGGAGAAACTCATTTTTAATCCAATCGAGCGATATTATATGTCAATATTTTGAATGAATAGTATAAATTTATGAAACTATATTATGCAGCATATAGCAATTTACCTGCACGTAAAGTGAACGATGAAGGTATTCAACGCGCAGCGCCCTATGGCGCTGAAAGCATTTTCAAATAATTTTCGACGATGAACTTGATGATCAGGAAAATCGCCGAAACGGGCCATGCCAATACAATAGGGCGCGAATCATGCATTTTTGTTTGAAATTTCCCGGGATATGATGGCCATTGCGTGGCGGTCGGGACACAATATGCGACAATTCTGCACAGATGCTGCCTAAGCCCTTTATTTGCGCGGCAAATGGCTGTACTGACGCCCTCTTATAACATCAGGAGTATCGACTATCGCAACCCCGCCTACCCGGCGCGCTATGACCCCACCTGTTAAAAGTGGACCGCGCTACAACAATTTGATCACCGCCGAAAAAGTCCGGGTCATCGATGATGACGGTGAAAATCTGGGGGTGCTCTACACCCGCGAAGCGATAGCACAAGCGGCCGAAGTGGGCCTTGATCTGGTCGAAGTATCTCCGAACGCTGATCCACCCGTTTGCAAATTTCTCGACATCGGCAAATTCAAATATGAGGCCCAGAAAAAGGCCAACCTGGCCCGTAAAAGCCAGAAGACGCAGGAGATCAAAGAGATCAAGATGCGTCCGAACATCGATGACCATGACTATATGGTAAAGATGAAAAAGGTGGCCGAGTTCATTGAAGAGGGTGACAAGGTCAAGATCACGCTGCGTTTCCGCGGTCGCGAATTGGCACACCAGCAGCTGGGAATGCAGTTGTTGCAGCGCGTTCAGGCCGATACCGCCGATACGGCCAAAATTGAGGCCCATCCCCGGATGGAAGGGCGCCAGATGCTGATGGTGCTTTCACCGAAATAGTTCGTTTGGCAGGTACCAAGACCACCATGGCCGGGTTTATGTCCCGGCCATTTTTTTGCGTAGCGCGAGCCCGTAAATAATCGCAGCAGCAGCAGCGAACAGGAACCACTGAACAGCGTAAGAACCATTATTTGCGATCTTGCTACGAATTTTGCTTAAGGATGGCGGTTCGGGCGTTCGAAGCCCACCCAGGCCTGTCTTTGATACCAGCATGGGCCGCAAGATGACTTTTGAACCGAATAGCTTTGCAATCATCGATTGTCGGTCGGGTTCGGTCGTAATCACCCCCTCGACCAATCCACCATTCCAATCCACTTTTTCATTTGGACGATTCGATATGCCAGCGACAATTAAAGCGCCCGGCCCTTCGGCACCGGTGGCACATTCTGCAAGATAACGGGTACCAGTGTTGCCCATATTATCGCTGCCCGAGTCTTCGACCCAGCGCACCACGCGCAAACAGGTGACCAACGATTTGCGGTGCAATGAACTTGCGTCCACCGGACCCAATTGGGGGTAGGCAATAGCGGGCTTGGAGATATTCGCGGACACTTGCCGCAATAAAATCTCGTTCATGCCCTTGCGCTGCAATTGCCAGATGCCAAGTCCGACCATCGTTGCAACGGCAAGGCTGACCAATATCGTTGGGATTAATGGCCATTTCATGTGACGTCATCCCGCCCGGCTTCCTTAGCGCGGTTGTAATGTTCCGCCGCCAGCAGAGCGCCCTTAGACACCCGTAACGCATATACCGTCATTGCCGCAGTGACGGGTACCCAAATAATGACATGCACCCAAAATGGCGGACGGACAGCGGTATCGAGCATCAGCGCCATAATGATAATCAGCGCACCGATGCCCAAGGTCAGCAACGCAGCTGGCCCATCGCCGACATTGAACCCGGCATAGTCCAGCCCGCAATTACCACAGCGATCGGAAAAGCGCGCTGGCCCTGCAAACAATGTTTTAGCCCCGCATTGCGGACAGAGACCAAAAAGGGCAGCCTTGGCGATGCCTGGCTGCCCTTTTGGTTTTTGGATGTCTGGCACCAATATGCCTTATGCGTGGACGGGTGCGCCCCATCCTCCCCAGATGTAGATGGCGATGAAAAGGAACAGCCATACAACGTCCACAAAATGCCAATACCAAGCGGCAGCTTCAAAACCGAAATGCTGCTGCGGCGTGAAATGCCCCTTATAGGTTCGCACGAGACAAACGATCAGGAAGATAGTGCCGACGATGACGTGAAAACCATGGAAACCAGTCGCCATGTAAAAGGCGGTTCCGTAGTTCAAACCGCCGAATGGAAATGGTGCCACCGAATATTCATAGGCCTGAATGGAGCTGAACAGCAGTCCCAGGATGATGGTCAACCACAATCCTTTTTTAAGCCCTTCACGATCACCATGGATCAACGAATGGTGGGCCCATGTGACTGTCGTGCCCGAGCAAAGTAGAATAAGCGTGTTCAGCAATGGCAATTTCATGGCATCGAGTACTTCAAGACCTTTTGGCGGCCATTGAAGCAGAGCGGCTGCGCCTTCCTGCCCGATCAAATTCGTTACGGTAAAGGCGTGGGTTTCTGCGTCTTTCACAAGCTCAAGCGGCACCGGGAAAAGCGCGTAATCAAACCAGGCCCAAAACCAAGCGACAAAGAACATCACTTCTGAAGCGATGAACATGATCATGCCATAACGCAAATGCAGCTGCACCACCGGTGTATGATCGCCAGCATGCGCTTCATTGATCACATCCGACCACCAGGTGAAAAAGGTGTATAAAACACCAAGGAAACCGAGCCCAAATACCAAACTGCCATACCCAAACTGTTCAGGATGCAGCCACATCACCAAGCCGAAAAACATAGTGAGTGCAGAAAACGAGCCGAGGATCGGCGTGATGCTCGGCGGTAAAATGTGATAGTCGTGATTCTTGGCACCGGCCATGGTCAATTCCCTGTAGTCTAACGCGTTGCGATTGGTCTTAGCTTCCCTCACCCGCCGGGTCCACCGTCTTCGGGTCCTCAACGGGGTAGAAAGTGTAGCTAAGCGTAATTTCTTCGATATCTTTTGTTTCCGGATCGGTCATGATCTTTGGGTCCACATAATAAAGGACCGGCATGCGAACCTGTTGACCTGCCTGAAGAGTCTGCTCTGTAAAGCAGAAACACTGGATCTTATTGAAATATTTCCCAGCAAGTTCCGGAGTTACGTTAAAAGTTGCTGTTCCGGTGACAGGAGCGTCCGATAGATTTTTAGCAATAAATATCGACATGTCTTTGGCACCGATCGAGACCGTATCTGTCGGGTGTTCCGGCTTGAATTCCCACGGGAGTCCGTTACGCTGATTTGCATCGAAGCGGATAATCATTGTTTTGTCGGTTGCAACAACCGTCGCGGCCTGCGCCGCATCGACGCGCATCGTCGTTCCACCAAAGCCTGTGACCTGACAAAAGATCCGGTACAAAGGTACAGCGGCAAATCCTACACCAACCATGGATATAGCTAATGTACCGGCCATCATGGCGACGCGCAGGTTTGATTGAGCCATCAGCCCCATATCCCGATTTTGGCAACGGTGATGAGGAAAAACAGCACGCAAAGCGCAACAAGAATGACACCCATTATTCGCGAGCGCGCAGCCTGCCGTTGACGAATTATACGCGTTTCTTCGACAGAAAATCCGAATTCTTCAGGCTGCGTCATGCAAACATCATCCGATCAAAAGCGAAAACAGCGAACAGGAGGAAAAGATACAGAATCGAAAATGCAAATAACCGTTTTTCGGGTTTCATTCCCGAAGCTTCATTGGCTTCGTTTCGCCACACAAGAAAGGCAAGCCCCAGAAAAATGACGTTCAAGACCATCGACGCAATGCCATAAAGCCATCCACTTTCGCCCAGAATGAAAGGCGTGACGGCCGTGATCGCCATCGGAAAACTATATGCAAAAATCTGATTCCGGGTAACCCGCTGACCTGAAACATTAGGCAGCATCGGAATGCCGGCTGCACCGTAATCCGTTTTCATGAACAGTGCCAAAGCCCAGAAATGTGGCGGCGTCCAAAGAAAGATGATAGAAAATAGCAGCACGGGCAGCAAGGTGACATCGCCCGTTACCGCGGCCCAGCCAATCACCGGAGGAAAGGCACCGGCCGCACCGCCGATTACAATATTTTGTGGCGTGTTCGGTTTGAGCCAAATCGTATAGACTACCGCGTAGAAAAATATGGAAAAAGCAAGCAATGCTGCCGAAATCCAGTTCACCGCGACACCCATGATGCCGACTGAAAACGCCGCAAGAGCTATGCCGAAATGCAAAGCTGCCTCTCGGTCCATGCGACCGGCGGGCAAAGGACGTTTGGACGTCCGCGCCATTTTTGCATCGACCTCGACTTCATACCACTGATTTAGCGCCCCACATGCGCCGGCGCCCAAGGCAATACATAATATCGCGGTAAAACCAATGACGGGATGGATGTGCCCGGGCGCAGCCAAAAGCCCGCAAAGAGCGGTGAAAACAACGAGCGACATCACCCGGGGCTTGGTCAATGCCCAGAAATCGCGCCATTCCGCTGGCAAGGAAATATTATGCGTAGCCGTTGTCATAATCTAATTCCTGTCCTGCCCCGTTTATATTCAAACAGGGCAGGAGTGGAGGATGTATTCCGGTTACTTGATGACCGGAAGTGTTTCGAACTGGTGATAGGGTGGAGGGCTCGAAAGCGTCCATTCAAGCGTAGTTGCACCTTCACCCCAATAATTTCCTTCTGCACGACGTCCTGCAGCCAAAGACCAGAAGACGTTGATGAAGAAGATCAACACGCCAACGGCCATGATGGCATAGCCGGTCGACGCCACACCATTCCAATAGGCAAACGCTTCCGGGTAATCAGGGTAACGACGCGGCATGCCCGAATTTCCGAGGAAATGCATCGGGAAGAACAGAACATTCACGCCAATGAAGAAAACCCAGAAGTGCAGATGCCCCAGAAATTCATTGAGTTGGCGGCCAAACATCTTGCCAAACCAGTAATAGAAACCGGCAAATAGCGAAAACACTGCGCCGAGCGATAGCACATAGTGGAAGTGGGCGACGACATAATATGTGTCGTGCAGGTTATCGTCCAAGCCACCATTTGCGAGCACAACGCCAGTTACGCCGCCGACAGTGAACATGAAGATGAAGCCCATGGCCCAGACCATCGGCGTCTTGAAGCTAACCGAGCCGCCCCACATGGTAGCAATCCAGCTAAAGATCTTGATCCCGGTCGGGACCGCGATCACCATCGTCGCGGCGGTAAAGTACATCTTCATATCAACGCTCATGCCCGTGGTGAACATGTGGTGCGCCCATACCACAAAGCCAACAACGCCGATGGCGACCATAGCATAGGCCATTCCGAGGTAACCAAAGACTGGCTTGCGGCTGAAGGTTGCTACGATCTGGCTGATAATGCCGAAGCCAGGCAAGATCATGATATACACTTCGGGGTGGCCGAAGAACCAGAACAGATGCTGATACAGAACCGGATCGCCACCGGCCGCTGCATCGAAGAATGCACCGCCAAAGTTACGGTCGACGAGCAACATGGTGATCGCCGCAGCCAATACCGGCAATGCCAGAAGAAGCAGGAACGCGGTGACAAGCACCGACCATACGAACAGCGGCATTTTGTGCAACGTCATGCCCGGCGCGCGCATGTTGAAAATGGTGGTGATGAAGTTGATTGCGCCCAAAATCGACGCTGCGCCCGCAAGGTGGAGCGAGAAAATCGCCATGTCGACAGCCGGACCGACCGACCCCGATGTCGAGAGCGGCGCGTAAACGGTCCAACCCGTTCCGGCACCCAGACCCGTACCGCCGGGCACGAAACTTGATCCCAAAAGCATGATGAACGCAACGACCGTAAGCCAGAAGCTGATGTTGTTCATGCGCGGGAACGCCATGTCAGGCGCACCGATCATCAACGGTACAAACCAGTTGCCGAAACCGCCGATGATCGCGGGCATAACCATGAAGAACACCATGATGAGTCCGTGCGCGGTTATCAGGACGTTCCACATATGATAAGCCTCATCCATCGAGGCGTCTTTGCCGGCCATCATAGAAGCCCAGCTTTGCAGATATTGAATACCGGGCTCAGCAAGTTCCAGACGCATCAAGCCTGAAATCGCGCCCCCTATGATCCCTGCGAAAATCGCGAAGATCAGATAAAGCGTCCCGATATCTTTGTGATTGGTTGACATAAACCAACGGGCGAAAAAGCCCGGCTTATGATCCGCATCATGATGGTCATGTGCGTGAAGGTCGGCGCCCGTAGCAGCAATGCTTGTCATCAGTCTGGCCTTTTACTTGGTTACGGTTACGGCTGCGGCAGGCGCAGCGCTGGAAGGAGTTGTGGCAGCAGCAGGTGCAGGAGCGGCAGCAGCCGCGGCTTCACCGGGCATTTGCCCGCCTTGTGCCTTTACCCATGCTGCGAATTTTTCAGGCGGTAGAGCCTCGACGGCGATCGGCATGAAACCATGACGCGCACCGCAAAGTTCCGAACATTGGCCGAAATAGACGCCCGGCTTCGTAATCGTCAGAGATTTTTCATTCAGGCGACCGGGAACCGCATCGAGTTTGAACCAAAGCGAAGGCACGGCAAAAGCGTGGATTACGTCGGCAGCCGTCGTTTGAATGCGGAGCGGAACGCCTGCAGGCACCACCATGCGATTATCAACCGCAAGCTGCTTTGGACCATCATTATCGGTACGGAAACGTTCTCCCGTGGCGACATCACCTTTGTCCTTGAGCATATTGGACACCACTTCAAATCCGCCATGGTCAGGGTAGCTATATCCCCAATACCACTGATATCCCGTTACTTTAACGGTTACCGCATCGGCTGGCGCAGGTTTGAACTGTTTGGCCAACAGGTCAAGCGAAGGATAGGCAATTCCCAGCAAGATGAGCACTGGAACAAGTGTCCAGACAATCTCGATGAACGTGTTGTGGGTCGTTTTCGACGGCACCGGATTGGCCCGGCGGTTAAATCTTACAATAACCCAAAGCAGCAGTCCGAGAACGAAAAGCGAGATGATTGTAATGATGGGCAACAAAATGGCGTTGTTGATCCATTTGGCATATTGGCCATTGTCGCTGAATTGTTCCTGAAAATCGATTTCCTTTGGTTTCGGCATTCCGATCCCTTCGGTCGGCTTCATCGGGGTGTATCCCGGCAACGAACCGTCCATCGATTTGGGAGCAGTCGCCTCGGCTGGAGCAGCCGCTACAGCACCCGCAGCAGCCGGTGTGGCCACAACAGGTGCGGCAATTTCTTTAGTGACCGGCGCAGGTGCGGGATTCGCCGTCTGCGCCATTGCCAATGACGGCACCGTCATTACAGCAAGGACAATCAGGATTTTCTTCAACATATTCATCAACTTGGCCCCGTATTCTTGGTGCGGCGCAGGAACATTGCGCGGATCCGACATAGCCATGGGCTGCCGGACTCGCGCGACCTATAGGCGCGCTTGTCAGAAGCCTCAAGCGGTCGATTAAAGATTTTTAGCATTTATTTGCCGCGCTTTTCCACCTATTTGCGTTGCAAACCACAAAGCAGAACATGCAATTTACAACATCCGCCCGCGAGGAAAATTTTGACTGTCATGACCGAAGATGAAATCCTGTCTGAATTCCGTAGCGTCGACGCTTTGCTCGAAGGGCATTTTCTGCTGTCATCAGGTCGCCATAGCGCCCATTATCTGCAATGCGCCAGGCTGTTGATGAACCCCGACAGGGCGGCGCGCATTGCGCTGTCCATCACGCAAAAAATCCCGCGTGAGATTCGCGGCGAAATAGAGGCGGTCATTTCTCCCGCTATGGGCGGCATCATCATCGGACATGAAATGGGCCGCGCTCTGGGAGTCGATGCCATGTTTGTCGAGCGTCCCGAAGGCGTCTTTGGCCTGCGCCGGGGCTTTTCCGTCAACAAAGGCGCCAAAATTTTGATGATGGAGGATGTCGTTACAACCGGCCTGTCATCTCGCGAAGCGATCAAAGCGATTGAAGATGCTGGTGGCTCTGTCATTGCCGCAGGCGCGGTGGTGGATCGCTCGGCAGGAACTGCCGATCTGGGCGTACCCTTTTTCCCGCTGATCGAATTGAACTTTCCGACCTATGCGGCGGCGGACCTGCCCGACGAACTGGCCAAAATTCCGGCGGTGAAGCCCGGCAGCAGGGCTGACTCATGACAGCACCCTTGCGCCTCGGGGTAAATATTGACCATGTTGCCACCATACGCAATGCGCGCGGCGGCGATCATCCCGACCCTGTCCGCGCCGCCGAAATCATCGCCCATGTCGGCGGTGATGGCATTACCGCCCATCTGCGCGAAGACAGGCGGCACATTCGCGATGCAGATATAGAGCGGATCATGGCGGCCACCAACCTGCCCCTGAATCTGGAAATGGCCGCCACCGAAGAAATGCTATCCATCGCCCTGCGCCACCGACCTCATGCGGCCTGTATTGTTCCTGAAAAGCGGGAAGAGCGAACGACCGAAGGGGGTCTGGACGCTGCCGGCTTGCATAACCAGCTGGCCCCCATAGTCACGCAATTACGCGAAGCTGATATCCGGGTCAGTCTGTTTATCGAACCTGACGCCCGCCAGATCGAAGCGGCAATCCGCCTCAAATCCCCTGTGGTAGAATTCCATACAGGAAAATATGCCCATCTGTTGCTGGATAATGATCACAACGGTGCCGAAGCCGAGCTTCGAAAAATCGCCGATGCTGCGGCGCTTGCATCCAAAAATGGGATCGAATCACACGCCGGGCACGGGCTGACCTTCGACAATGTCCAACCTATTGCCGCTATCCCGCAAATCGCCGAGTTGAACATCGGCCATTATCTGATTGGCGAGGCGATATTCATTGGTCTGGAAGAGAGCGTCCGGAAAATGCGGATGCTGATGGACATGGCGCGTTGATCGTCGGCCTGGGATCTGATCTGTGCAATATCGAGCGTATTGCCCATTCGCTCGACAGGTTCGGCGAACGATTCGAAAGGCGGGTCTTTACCGAAATCGAACGCGCCAAGGCCGCCAGGCGCCCATTTACCCGGGCCGGCACCTATGCCAAACGCTTCGCCGCCAAAGAAGCTTTTTCGAAAGCCGTTGGGACCGGATTCAAGCGGGGCGTTTTCATGAAGGACATCGGAGTCGTCAACGCGGCATCAGGTGCGCCGACATTGGCATTGACGGGCGGCGCAAAAGCGCGGCTCGACGCGATGATTCCAAACGGCTATGAGGCGCATATTCATCTGACGCTCACCGATGACCATCCATGGGCGCAGGCATTTGTAATCATAGAGGCGCTTCCAGCACAAAAGGTATGAGCAGTTTGACCACCGAAAATAGCACTCCCGCCACCCCGCCCGCATCGACACCTGAAAAGCGAGGTTGGGCCGCATCTTTATGGTCTGAAATCAAGGGGATGTTCTGGCTGCTTATTGCCGTTCTGGCTTTTCACAGCTTCATCGCCAAGCCTTTTTACATTCCCTCGATCTCGATGATGCCGACATTGCTCGTGGGCGACAGGCTGTTCGTATCGAAATACCCTTATGGATGGAGCCATGTTTCACCGACGATCCCAAACCCGGTAGCCATTTTTCGTTGGCTGGTCTTGCGCGAAGAGGTCGAGGCACTCGCCGTCCCACTGCCCGAAAGCCAGACAAGAGTCTGGGGCAAGATGCCCGAGCGCGGCGACATCGTCATCCTGACACCCAAGGGTAAATATCAGGACTGGATCAAGCGTGTGATCGGTCTTCCGGGCGACACAATTGCATTGCGGGAAGGACAGATCTTCTTGAACGGCAAACCGGTCAAGCAGGAAACGCAGCCTAATTTGATACTTCCGGTCGATGCCAATAGTCCTTGCAATGACTATGATTTTCCCGGTGCACTGAATCGCGATGCCACGGGGAAAATGACATGTCACTTGCCGATCATCCGCGAAACCCTGCCCAATGGGGTGCAATATGACACGATCGACGCACGCCGCCGTGAAACGGACGATATGGACCCGGTCAAAGTTCCGGCAGGCCATGTGTTTCTGATGGGCGACAATCGGGACAATAGCTCGGACAGTCGGGTCGCTTCCGAACTGGGCGGGTTGGGTGGTCCGGTATCATGGGACAGGTTGGGCGGCAGGGCAGAGATTATTACCTTCTCGGTCGATGGTAGCACTGGATTAAACCCTGCAACATGGTTCAGTTCGCTACGCGGTGATCGCGCCGGATCAAGCCTTCGGCCCAAAAAGATAAAAGTACCAAAAGGTAAGGCCGAATGAATGATGCCGCAACCGCGAGGCCCCGTAAAGCGCGTGTTCCAAGGAAACAGGCCGAGCCAGTAGCGGATGTATTCCGCGAAGAGGTAGGGCCAACCGAGTTTTACGATCCCCTCGTTCGCAGCGAACTGAAAAAAGCGGCGGTCTGGATTGGTATGGCAACATTTGTGGTCGCACTGATCTGGCTGGCGCAGCCGATTTTGCTGATTATCGGGGGACTTGTACTGGCCGCCATGTTCGACGGCGGTGCCCGCCTTTTGGGAAGAATACTCCCCATTCCACGTGGCTTTCGGTTGACGATTGTCGTGCTGGCAGTGTTTGGCTTCATTTACTGGACATTTGTCTTCACAGGGTCGGAGCTCGCCGCACAGGCCGCCAGTTTGCAGGCGATTATCGAAGCACAGGTTGAAACACTCGGCAACCGGATCGCAGCGTCTGGTTTCAACATTTCTGCCGATGATGTCAAAGGATTCGGCACACAAATCCTGAATTCGGTCGGGCGTGTGACTGCGGCGGTTTCTTCGGTGGTGGGCACGGTGACCAATATGGCAATGATGCTCGTTCTGGCCATTTTCATCGCGGCCGAACCACGCATGTACGAACGCGGCGTTGCGTGGATGTTACCCTTGGCCGAACGCGAGCATTTCTATGGCACAGCGGAGAAAATCGGCCGTGTGTTGCGCCGCCTGATGGCGGGGCGCCTGCTGGGCATGGCGGTAGAAGGCTTTGGCACATGGATCCTTCTTAGCCTTGGCGGCGTGCCAATGGCGGCGCTGCTCGGCATTCTTACCGGCTTACTCGCATTCCTGCCCAATATCGGCGCGATTGTTTCAGGGGCACTCATCATCCTTGTCGGCTTTTCGGCCGGGGTCGATGTCGGGCTTTATGCCGTCTTCGTTTATTTTGTCGTACAGATGGTCGACGGTTACCTCATTGTTCCCATGGTTGCCAAACGGGCCGTCGACCTGGCCCCGGCGCTGGTATTGGGCGCGCAGATATTGTTCGGGGCGCTATTTGGTATTCTCGGCCTCGCGCTTGCCGACCCCATCATTGCGATGATCAAGGTCGCGCTGGAACGGCAGTCGGAACGGAACGAAGCGCGCGCGGTCCATCAAGGACCGTGATGCGGCACCCATGTTGCTGATATTCGCCTTTCTTATGGGTGTCGCGAATTTCGCGATGCACAAAGCCGTGGTGGAATGCGGGCATCCTTTTGTCGAAGATACCAAGCGTTATTTCGGCACATATTTGGGTCCTTATGGGAGCTATGCCATTGAACTGGCACTGTTGATCGGCGCGCTGTGGCTGGCAAATGAAGGTTCGGTTTTGGTTGGTCTCTTTTATCTCGCCTATACGGGCATGAATGCTGTCGCCACCTGGATGTTGCTGACGGGCAAAACTTAGGATGGGGACCACTTAAATACACTTGCGAGGTTTGAGGCCATTTTGCACAGGGCAAGGAAGGAAGCCGCAGGGATATAAATATATCTCAAGTCTTTCTGACGCAGCCCTGGGAAAAATGGGTCAAATCCTTCGTACGTCAAAATGGCTTTGATATCGAACCAAAATACGCTTGCAGGCAGAATAACTGCCTGACGGCGCGCATTTTGCTCCGATATCTTCGCCATTTTGACGCCTCGCAAGTGCATTTAAGTGATCCCCATCCTAAGATGGGGACCTAATCACCCTTTGTTATTAAGCGCCACCTGCCTATATGGCGCGGGTGCCGCCGTTAGAAACCCCAGCCGATAGCAAGCCTGATTTCGCCGTCATGCGGCGCTTTTTACCTTATCTGTGGCCAAAGGACGAACTTGGCCTTCGCGTTCGCATCGTCTGCGCGCTGCTGCTCGTCATTCTGTCAAAGTTGATCCAGCTCAGCATGGCGTGGCTCTATGGACAAGCGGTGGACCGGATGGTTCCAGGCATGGAAGACGGCGTCGTAATCGCCATTGCACTGGTCGCCGCTTATGCCGGTGCGCGTTTTGGCGGGGTGTTGTTCGACAATTTGCGTAATGTCGTGTTCGAACGGGTGGGGCAGGATGCCACGCGCCGTCTTGCGGAAAATGTCTTTGGCCATCTGCACAATCTGTCCATGCGGTTCCATATGAACAGGCGTACCGGTGCTGTGACCAAAGTCATTGAGCGTGGCACCAAGAGCATTGATATCATGCTCTATTTCCTGCTATTCAACATCGCACCGACGCTCCTCGAACTGGTGCTGGTTTCGGCCTATTTTCAGATCGAATTCGGCTGGGGCATTGTGATCGCAACTTGGATCATGGTCGTTGCCTATATCGGATTTACCACCATCATCACCAATTGGCGCAACAAATTGCGCGAGGAGATGAACGAACTGGATACCCAAACGGTAGCCAAGTCGGTCGACAGCCTGCTCAATTATGAAACGGTCAAATATTTCAACGCCGAAAAGCGCGAAGCCGCCCGTTACAACCAAGTCGTCAGCCAATGGTCCGACGCAGCTGTTAAATCTGAAAATTCACTGGCGATTCTCAATGTCGGGCAATCGTTGATTACCAACCTCATGATGGCAGGTGCCATGGGCTATGTCGTCTGGGGATGGTCGCAGGGACAATTTACAACCGGTCATGTCGTGACCGTCAATACCTTGTTAGCGCAGCTGTTCCGCCCGCTCGACATGCTCGGCATGGTCTATCGCACGATCCGCCAGGGCCTGACCGATATGGCGGCGATGTTCGACTTGATCGACACCGCTCCTGAAATTGTTGATGTGCCCGGTGCGCCGTCGCTTATCATCAAGGGCGGCGCACTTTCCTTTGAAAATGTGCAATTCGGCTATGAATCAAACCGCCCGATCCTGAAGGGCGTCAGCTTCGAAATTCCGCCAGGCGGAAGGCTCGCGGTTGTGGGGCCATCAGGCGCAGGAAAATCAACAATCGCGCGGCTGATTTATCGCTTTTACGATGTCACCGGCGGGCGCATCACGATTGATGGACAGGACATAAGGCAAATCGCGCAAAGCTCGTTGCGATCTCAAATCGGAATCGTGCCACAGGACACCGTGCTGTTCAACGACACCATCGGCTATAATATCGGCTATGGCCGCGAAGGTGCCGATCAGATCGCAATCGAGGAAGCCGCCCGCGGCGCCGCGATCCACAACTTCATCACCTCCCTGCCCGAAGGTTATGACGCCAAGGTTGGCGAGCGCGGGCTGAAACTATCAGGCGGCGAAAAGCAACGGGTGGCCATTGCCCGAACGCTGCTGAAAAATCCGCCGATCCTGATCCTAGACGAAGCAACCAGTGCCTTGGACAGCCGGACCGAAGCTGAAATACAGTCGACGCTCGACCGCATATCGGTACGCCGCACAACCATCATCATTGCCCACAGGCTTTCGACCATCGTGGATGCAGACCGTATTCTGGTACTGGAGGCGGGTCAGGTCGCCGAACAGGGCACCCATGCCGAGCTATTGGCCAAAGATGGACTCTATGCCGAGATGTGGGCACGGCAGCAAAATGAGGGCGAAGAAGAGGTTGTGGCGGTGGAGTAAACGGGCGGCAACTCCAGCCTTTTTTGTTCCCTTTACAGCCAGATACATGTTCTATAAATGTTCTCTCCGCGACCTAACTATCCACAGCGGAGTCGCGCATGGTTGAAGCACGGTCTATCCTGGACGAGATATCGGGGTTAGAGCCTGGCGCAATGGCCACTGCCCCTGAACCAATCAAAGCTGCTGATATATTGCACCGTGTATTCGGCTTCCCTGCATTTCGCGGGGTGCAGGAAGATGTCGTCAATCGGGTACTTGCCGGTCGGAACAGTCTGGCCGTGATGCCGACGGGCGCGGGAAAGTCGCTTTGCTACCAGTTGCCTGCTGTGATGATGAACGGCACGACGGTTGTCATTTCGCCTCTTATCGCCTTGATGCATGACCAGATGCGGGCAGCGGACGCAGTTGGTATAAGGGCAGCGACGCTGACGTCGGTCGATGACAACCGTGCCGAGACAATGGAGCGCTTTCGAAATGGTCAGTTAGACCTGCTCTATGTCGCACCGGAACGGGCGAACAGCTTCGAATTCCGTGGTCTGCTCCGTGAAAGCAAAATCGCGCTTTTCGCCATTGATGAGGCGCATTGCGTGTCCGAATGGGGGCATGATTTCCGTCCCGACTATCGGTTGTTGCGGCCCTTGATGGATGACTTTCCCCACGTTCCGCGACTTGCCCTGACCGCGACAGCCGATGCCCATACGCGCGCGGACATTGCCGAACAGCTGGGCATTGCGCCGGACGGGATCATCATTTCCGGCTTTGACCGACCCAATATTCGCTATGCCATGAACGGCGGCGGCAAGGGCGGAGTCGCGTCGCTGGTGCGTTCGCTGCACGGTGCGGGCATTGTCTACGCGCAGACGCGGGACCGTACTGAAAAGATCGCGGCACAGATCGCCGCGACCGGACGAACCGCGCGTTTCTACCATGCGGGAATGGAGCCGCGGGTGCGGGCCAAGGCGCAGGCTGATTTCGTGGCTTCCGAAGATATGGTCATGGTCGCCACGGTCGCATTTGGCATGGGCATCGACAAGCCTGACGTGCGCTTTGTCGTTCATGCCGGGCTACCGAAATCGATCGAATCCTATTATCAGGAAAGCGGACGTGCCGGGCGGGATGGCGACCCGGCGGTTGCACATATGCTATGGTCGGCGGGCGATTTTACCCGCGCGCGCGAACGCTTGGCCGAGCTACCCGAAGAGCGGCGCGATGCCGAGCGGGTGCGTATCGATACACTATCGCGCCTCGTCGAAACCCATGGCTGTCGACGCGCGATCTTGCTGCGGCATTTTGGCGAAGATCCGCCGGAAACTTGCGGCAATTGCGACAATTGTCTTGAGGCTCCCGCTGTTAAAGATGCAACCGAGCTGGCGCAAAAGCTGCTTTCTGCTGTCTTTCGCACAGGGCAATTGTTCGGCGTTGGCCATCTGGAAAAGGTGCTGACCGGCAAAAGCGATGAGCGGGTGCTGAAATTCAGGCATGACCATTTGTCCGTATTCGGCATTGTCGATGACCAGGAAGCAGCATCGCTCAAGCCGCTGGCACGGGCGTTGCAGGCGCGAGGCAGCCTTGTTGCCAATGAACATGGCGGACTCAAACTGGCGGGTGATGCGCGCCAGATCATGCGCGGCGAGAAAAAGATTGAGATTGCGCTGGTGCCAACGGGTCGCAAGCGGCGCGAACGTGGCGGCGGCAACCCGCTCGGCGATCCGCTGTTCGACGCCCTGCGCGCAAAGCGGCGTGAACTGGCTGAGGAGGCGGGTGTGCCGCCCTATGTCATATTCCACGATAGCACATTACGCGACATGGCGATGCTGAAACCGCGAAACCGGTCGGATATGGCGCTGGTCAACGGGGTCGGCGCGCGCAAGCTGGATGCCTATGGCGACGCGTTTCTGGACGTGGTGCGCCAGTTCCAGACGATCGCATGATGCAGGCCGCTTGTGCTAAATGCGCGATTAAAATATGGATCGAACCATGTTCAGAAAATTGAGCGATAAAATCTATGTTGCCCCGCAAATCGGTGTCGCCGACGTTGGCGATGCGGCGGCGTTGGGCGTCACCCTTATCATCAACAACCGGCCGGAGGATGAGTCTGCGGACCAGACACCCGGCGGCGACGTCGAAGCGGCTGCCAAAGCGGCGGGGCTTGCCTATGTGGCGATCCCGGTGACACATGCCGGTTTTGCCGAGTGGCAGGTGACCGCCATGGCCGATGCGCTGGACAAGGCCGAAGGCAAGGTGCTTGCCTATTGCCGGTCGGGCACGCGTTCGACTTTGCTGTGGGCCCTCGCCCGGGCGTCCCGCGGCGACCATCCTGCGGTCTTGAGCGAGCAGGCGGCGGATGCGGGATATGATCTGTCGCCGGTGACGGCGATGATGGATATGGTCCGCGGTCGCGCGTCATGACACCGGCGATTGTCGAGATATTGAAATTGGCAGGGTCGGTCGCAGCCATCCTGTTTCTGGCGTGGTTCGCGCGAAAATTGGGACTCGGCGGCGATGTCCGCATAAGCAGCGAAGAGCAGGCCCGCGCCATCGCCGATGAAATCATTTGCGGATTTGATCCGGTCGATATCGCCATCGACAGGGCAGGAATCGGCGCATTGATGCGCGATGCCCAAGGCCGCCATTTGCTGGTCCGTCGCCATGGTGCACATTTTGCAGGACGCCTGCTCGACAACCATAGCGAGACACGGCTGGACCAGAATTTTCTGACCGTCGGCACCGGCGAACCGACATTTGGCCGGGTCACGCTCAACCTTGGCAAAGAAGCGCAATATTGGGCCTCGGGCCTCAGGCACTTACGCACATGACCGAAAAACTGTTCAGCCCCGTCGATTATGCCGTTCCGTTCTTCATCCTGCTCGTCATTCTGGAAATGCTGTGGGTTCGCAGGAATGCGCCTGAGAAATATGAGCCGCGCGACACGCTGACATCGCTGGCGCTGGGGACCGGAAGCACGGTTGCAGGCGCGCTGTTCGGCGGGACGATGTTTGCCATTGCCATGTGGGGCTATGACTATCGGATCACGACCATCCCCTGGACCTGGTGGGCATGGATTGCCTGCTTTGTCCTGGATGACTTTTTCTATTATGTCTTCCACAGGTCCGCGCATCGCGTCCGCTGGTTCTGGGCAGCCCATGTCAACCATCATAGCAGCCAGCATTATAATCTGTCGACCGCGCTGAGGCAGACATGGACCGGCTTTTTCGCCTTCACATTCCTGTTTCGCCTGCCCCTGGTCTTTATTGGATTCGATCCGGCGATGATCCTGTTTGTCGGGGCGATCAACCTGATCTACCAATTCTGGATTCACACCGAAGCCATCACCAAATTTCCGCGCTGGTTCGAATTCATCATGAACACGCCGAGCCACCACCGCGTGCACCACGCCACCAATCCGCGCTATCTCGACCGCAACTATGCCGGGGTTTTCATCATCTGGGACCGGATGTTTGGCACCTTCACCGAAGAGGTCGAGGGCGAGAAAATACGCTACGGCATCGTCAAGCAGCTCGGCACATTCAACCTGCTGTGGTCGGTATTCCATGAATGGGTGGGCATCGCCCGCGACATCTGGTCTGCACCGTGGAAACATAAATTATCCTATGCATGGCGGCCACCGGGTTGGAGCCACGACAACAGCCGCGACACGTCGGACACGATCCGCCAACGCTGGCTGGACCGGCAAACAGAGCAGCCTGCGGAATAACGTTATTTACACTCTTGCCAGTAGTTAATCGTCCGATTAAACTCGTTTTCGAAGAGGAGATGGCATGGACGAATTTGACATCATCGTGGTTGGCGGTGGCTCGGCTGGCAGCGCGGTGGCCGGACGTCTGTCCGAAGGCGGCCGCTATTCCGTCTGCCTGATCGAAGCCGGCGGGACCAACAACAATATGCTGGTCAAAACGCCTGGCTTCATGCCCTTCATACGCGGTGCGTCCAACTGGAAATATGAAACCGTCCCGCAAAAGGGGTTGAACGGACGCACAGGTTACCAACCGCGTGGCCGGGGCCTTGGCGGGTCCAGCGCCATCAACGCGATGGTCTATATTCGCGGACATAAGTGGGATTACGACAATTGGGCCGAACTGGGTTGCGACGGTTGGTCCTATGATGATGTTCTGCCGGTCTTCAAAAGGTGCGAAGACAATGCCCGTGGCGCCAACCCCTATCATGGCGCAGGCGGACCCCTCTCCGTTATGGACCAGCATTGGCCACAGGCGGGAAGCCTTGCCTTTGTAGAGGCGGCGGCAGAGTTACAGCTGCCGCGCAATGCCGACTTCAATGGGGCGAGCCAGGACGGCTTCGGCCTGTATCAGGTGACGCAGAAAGGTGGCGAGCGCTGGACCGCAGCCCGCGCATATGTCGAACCGGCGCGCGACCGGATGGAAATCATCACCGGCGCCCTTACCGAGAAGATCTTGGTCGAAAATGGTCGCGCCACCGGCGTGGTCATCGCGCAAGGCTGGGGCCGGAAACGCACGGTCCGTGCGCGCGGTGCCGTGGTTCTTTCGGCGGGTGCCTTTGGCAGTCCGCAGATATTGCAGCTTTCGGGCATCGGCCCGGCGGCGCATCTGCAAAGCGTCGGCATTGATGTTGTCCATGACAAGGCAGCGGTCGGTGCCGATTTGCAGGACCATATCGATTATGTATCCAGTTTCGAAACTGGATCGAAAGAGGATTTCTTCGGCGATTCCGTAAGCGGCACCATCCGCATGGCGAAGGCCTTTTTCGAACACCGGCGCAAACGGACCGGCATCCTGACCACCTGTTTTGCCGAAGCTGGAGGTTTCTGGCGTTCCACGCCCGAAGCGCCTGCACCCGACATTCAATATCATTTTGTACCCGCCATGCTCGAAGACCATGGCCGCACCAAGGTAAAGGGGCATGGCTTTAGCTGCCACGCCTGTGTCCTTCGCCCCGAAAGCCGTGGAACTGTTCGTCTTGCCTCGCCCGATGCCCGCAAAGCACCGCTGATCGACCCGGCGTTCCTGACCGACGCGCGCGATATGACCACCTTGCGCCGCGGCGTGCGCGAGATGCACCGCATTTTCAGTGCTCCGTCGCTTGCAGTCTATGGCGGAAAAGACAGGCACCCTGTGAACATCGATAATGATGCCGAGCTGGATGCCCTGATCCGCAGCCGCGCCGATACCGTTTACCACCCCGTCGGCACCTGCCGCATGGGTCCCGATGCCGATGCCGTGGTTGATCCCCGGCTGAAATATCGGGGACTCGATGGTCTCTATGTTGCCGACGCCAGCATCATGCCGCGGCTGGTGTCGGGCAATACCAATGCCCCAAGTATCATGATCGGCGAACGCGCCGCCGAATTTATCCGGGCCGATTTGCAATAATCTTGCGGAAAGCCGCCTACACCGCTAACGGCGGGCGCGTTATGGGCAACAACAGCACAGAATATTTCAGCACACGCGGAAATGCGGACATCCTGGATTTCGCAGGCGTCACTCTCACCGGACTTGCAGGTGACGGCGGGCTCTATGTGCCAACGCACTGGCCGCGTTTCACGCCGGAGCAGATTAAAGCCATGCGCGGGCTGGATTATGTGGCGCTGGCCGCGCGTGTCATGGCGCCGTTCACCCAAGGCGTTCTGAGCGAAGATGAACTGCAGGATCTGTGTAAAGCCGCTTATGGCAGTTTCGCCCATAGCGCGATTGTCCCGCTGAAGCAGCTTGATAGCCAGCATTTCCTGCTCGAACTTTTTCACGGCCCCACATTGGCGTTCAAAGATGTCGCGCTGCAATTACTTGGGCAATTATTTGCGCGGTTCCTGTCTGGAAACGACAAGAAGCTGACAATTGTTGGTGCGACGTCGGGCGATACCGGTTCCGCAGCCATTGATGCCGTTGCCGGACGCGACCAGATCGAGATTTTCATGTTGCACCCGCACGACAGGGTATCGGATGTGCAGCGGCGACAGATGACGACGATCCTTGCCCCCAATGTGCATAATATCGCCATTGAAGGCAGCTTTGACGATGCACAGGCCATGGTGAAACGCATGTTCGGTGACCGCGACGTCAACGGACCACTGACGCTGTCAGCGGTCAATTCGATAAACTGGGCGCGATTGATGGCGCAAGTGGTCTATTATTTCGCCGCCGCCCTGCGCCTCGGTTCGCCAGATCGGACGGTTGCCTTTTCAGTCCCGACCGGAAATTTCGGCGACGTGTTCGCAGGCTATGTCGCCGCACAAATGGGGCTGCCTATTGAGCGCCTGATCGTTGCCACCAATGTGAACGACATATTGCACCGCGCCTTGGCCAATGGCGATTATTCGGTTTCGGGCGTCACGCCGACCGCCGCTCCTTCCATGGACATTCAGGTGTCGAGCAATTTCGAACGTCTGCTGTTCGATCTCGAAGGCCGCGATGGTGCGGCCACATTGGCGCGGATGAAGGCGTTTGAAGCCAGCGGCCATATGCAGATCGGCCCCGAAATGCGGGCCAAGGCGGATATTTTCGTCAGCGCACGGGCCGATGCAGATGATATGGCGCTGGCCATGCGCTGGGCCTATGAACATTGTGGGGAAGTGCTCGATCCGCACACCGGTATCGCATTATATGCGGCGCGTGCCGAGATGATCGCGCCGCACATTCCCGTGGTGACTTTGGCCACCGCGCATCCTGCAAAGTTCCGCAATGCGGTCGAACGGGCCACCGGGATCCGCCCCACCCTACCCCAGCGCCTAGCCAATCTGTTTGAGCGTGAAGAACGGTTTGACATTTTGCCGGGTGATTATGACGCGGTGCGGGACTATGTCCTTGCAAAGGCCGTGCGATGACCTGTGGTCTGAACGCACTTTAGCGCCGATTATGGAGCCTCATTTCGTCACCCTGACCAGCCAACCGCGTCCGGATTATACCCTGATCGACAGCGGCAACGGCCGGAAATATGAAAGCTATGGCGACCGCCGCTTCATCCGTCCCGAACCACAGGCCATGTGGGCCCCGGCGATGGAGGACTGGGATGCGGACGCCGAATTTGTACCCGGCTCAGACGAAGATGGCGGCGGGCGGTGGTATAATAACCGTCCCGTTCCGATGGACGGCTGGCCGCTCGTCTGGAATGACGAAGTCACCTTCACCGCGCAATGCACGCCCTTTCGGCACCTTGGGTTCTTCCCCGATATGGACCCTGTGTGGCGCTGGATGCGGGGCGAGATTGCGGGCGTTGCGGATCCTTTGGCGATGAACCTGTTCGGCTATACCGGCGTCGGAACCTTGGCGTTATCCGCCGCCGGTGCCCAAATGGTGCATGTCGATGCATCGAAGAAGTCCGTCGCCCAGGCCCGCGCCAATGCGGAAATGTCGGGCATGCGTGATCGTCCGATCCGCTGGATCGTCGATGACGCGGCAAAATTTGTGGCGCGCGAGGTCCGACGGGAAAAGCGTTATGATGGCATATTGCTGGACCCGCCCAAATATGGACGTGGGCCTGAAGGAGAAGTCTGGCGGCTTGAGGAAGATTTGCCCAGCCTGATCGCCGATTGCCGCAAATTGCTCGACCGGGATTCGCGGTTCCTGTTCCTGACAGTCTACGCGGTACGCATGTCGGCACTGGCACTGGGCGGTTTGTTGAATTCCCATTTCGCGGATTTGGGCGGCAAGGTCGAATTCGGGGAACTCGCCGTCCGGGAACAGGCACGCGGCCTGTTGCTGCCCACTGCAATATTCGCGCGCTGGTCGCAATAAGGAGCATTATGGCCGACTCCCTCATACTTGAAGTGCATGATCTTGTCGTCAATGTCCTGACGGGCATTTACAGTCAGGAAACGCATCTGCCGCAGCCGCTGAAAATCTCGATCAGCGCGACGTTGGATATTGCCGATCGCTACACAGCGGATACACCACTTGATGCGTCCAAAAACTATATGACGTTAAAAGAGGCGGCAACCCACCTTCCTGAGGGGGTGCATTTCACTTTGATCGAGGCCGTGGCCGATCACATCATCGAAAAGCTGTTCGTCGACGACGTCCGCATCAGCCATATCAGCGTCAAGATCGTGAAGCTGGCGATCGCCGAAGACGGTGAGGCCATCGGGATCACCATGGCGCGGAGCCGCAAGTGACACCGCAGGCGCCGCTTGCACTGGTCACGGGCGGCAAGCGCCGCTTGGGCGCGGAAATTGCAAAAACATTGGCGAAGGCAGGCTATGCCCTTGCGCTTGTCAGCCATGTCGACAAGGCACCCGATGCCGACCTGCTCCAGATAATGGCCGAGCAGAACAGTGATTGGCATGCGTTCACGTGCGACCTTGGAAACCCTGAAAATGCGGGAAAGCTCATTTCCGAAGTGACGGCACATTTCGGCCGACCCGTGGATTTGCTGGTCAACAACGCTGCCATGTTCGGGCAGGATGACTGGCACGGCATGGACGTCGATACGCTGGAAGCGCATTTCCGGCTGAACCTGTTCACGCCGCTGCTTTTGGCAAAGGAAGTTGTGCGGGCTACACAGGACCACCAGCGACCGGCCATTGTCCACATTCTCGACCAGCGCATCACCAATCCGCACGGCGACCAGCTCAGCTACACATTATCCAAACAGGCACTCGCCGCTTCGGTCAGGTCCATGGCCGCGTCCTTCGGGTCTGCGGCACGGGTGAATGGCGTTGCCCCCGGTCTTGTCATTTCAACGGATGAATATGACGAAGCTCTTGAGGATCGCCTCGCCCACAGGATGCCCTTAGGGGCCCTGCCTTCGCCCCAGGCGGTGGCCGAAGCCGTGCTGTATCTTGCACGGGCAGTGGATGTCACCGGGCAGACTATTTTTGTCGACGGCGGTGCCCATCTGAAAAGCTTTGATCGCGATTTCATGCACCTTTGAAAGGCGCAAGGTCAGCGAACGCGCCAGACCTTGATACCTTTACCCCGCGACCCAAGCGGCTCGAGCCATTGCGGAATTTTACCCTTGGCCAATTGCGCCCATAATCCGCCCGGATCTTTGCGGGCATAAATGGCCAGCTCGGTTTCCGCAGGGCAAAGGGCAAGATAATCGATACCGCGGGCTTTCAGCAATTGATGGGAAGTATCGGGGGATGACCGGAATATCTGGATATGGTCGTGCATCGCCTGCTCATTACGATGATGGCTGCTGGCAAGGACGCTATGCGGTGTTTGCGCCAAAATGGTCGGACCCATGTCGAAGGTCGAAAGAAAATTCCCTTTGGGAAGCGAGCCAAGCGCCCGGATGGAGAGCGCCGACTGGCATAGCGCATCAGCAGCCTTGTTTTTGGCCTCGGCTGTGCTGTCATTCGCGCCATCCGGCAGGATACGGATCAGCGAGGAGATGGCGGCTCCCGGAACCAGCAGGACAAGGATCGCGGCGATCAGGCCAATTCTGCGGGCCGGAACTTTGGCTTGGCGGTATTGGCGGAACAGCAAGGCGATGAAGCTCGCGGTTACCGGAATGGCAAAGGCAGTGGCAACCGAAATGGTGCGGACAACAAGCAAGGATAACAGCACGCCGAAGAAGACGAAAAAGCCCATGGTCGCAAGCTGACGCCGGGGTTCCCCCCGTAAACGGGCGCTCAAAAGGAACCAGCTGATTGTACCCGCCACCAGACCTGCCGACAGGTTCAGCGCAACACGCCATGGCTGGTGCCAGATGGGCAAGCCTTCGGTTACGTTGCTATACCAATAGGTGCGAACCAGCGGATCCATCCCCCCGAACGCACCGCCGACACATTGCGGCGCCATCGACAGTAACAGGACAAGCGCCAAACCCCCGGCCAAAGCCGCCGCCGCCAGCCGTATTTCCCAACGGTCTGGCTGTAGATAGGTGGCAGGGATCATGATGAACGCGGCACTGGCTATGCCAAACATATGCGGTGGCGAAATCGTGTCGCAATAGGTGTCGGCGTAAAGTCCCTGTGCCTGCGTGCCAAAGAAGAGCAGCACGGTGCAGACGGTAAAGCTGGTGATCGTCCAGAAAAGCCGCCCCTGCACTGCGGATCCCCGCACCCAGCCGAAGCCGAGAAACAGGAAGAAGGCCGCCGTCATTGGCGCACCCTCAAGCGAGATATGCAACCACACCGCCATAGCGAGACCCAGCACGATGCCCGCCTTTCGCACGTCGGCACGGAACAGCGTCGAAAGCGCCAGAACGGCCATGGCAATCTGCCAGCCATGATGGTCAATCCGCATCGGCCGCAGCTGCAAAAGCAGCGCACCCGACGACAGAGTAATCAGCGCCGCCGCCACACCGGCTTCGCGCGACGAAATCTGCGTGGCGATGCGCGCGAGCATGTAGCTGATCCAGCCGAGCAGCAGCAAAGGAACCGCAATTCCGGCGGCAATCTCTGCCCACATTTGCCCCATCAGCGGGCGAAGGAGCAGGATGAGTAAGGCGAGCGGAACTTCGACCAGCCGCGACCAATGAATCGGCGCCCCGTTAGGACGGTTCATGCGATATTGGGTAGTGTCAAACCAGCTTTGCCCGTTCAGAAAATCCCGCAATTGCACCAGCCGCAATTCATCATCGGGATCCCATCCGGCCAAAGTGCCGACCTGAGGCCAGCTTGACCAGATCAAAGCGGCGCTTACCAAAAGCCATAACATCGCCAGCAGCCGCACCGGCAACCTTTCGCGACCTATTTGCGTCCCAAAGTTCATCGAATTCCCCCGCCGTCGGTCTAACGCATCGCAGCGCCTTTGTCTGCTTCATCTTTTCGGCGAAGATAGAGCCATGGCACATGGCCGGGATCGAATTGGGTGCGGTGATGCCGATCAAAATAAGGGGGCATATGGTCACCCACGAGCAAAATGTCCGCATCGGGAAAATCAGTCGCGGTTATTTCATCCGCCAATGCGGTTTGAATGTCATGATATATGGCAAACTGGCGACAAATCTGTGGGAATTCTGCCTTCAGAAAGGCCGATACACGCTCACAATTGTCGACGTTCAGATTGAGTCCCGAAGGCACCGGCAAATGTGAATTCAACGTCAGCCAGTACAGAAATGTCGGTTTTTGTGCTGCCTTCAGCTTGGCCGCGATTTGCTTCGGTATCTGCCGGTCACAGGCGCCCGGAAAGACACCACCACATTTTTCGGCGCCTGCTTTCATCATGTCCATGCCGAATTCGCGCTTGGCAAAGCCGATGTTGGGATACCATTGCTCGCGCTTGAAAAAGGAACCGGTAAAGCTGTGCATGGCCAAAGTGTCATAGCCTTTCTTCGCCAGGACATTGGGCAGACATCCCGAATCCTTCCGGTCGAGAAGGTCATAATAATCGCCCCACCGGCCACATAGTTCCCGGATTTCACCAGCTGTGGTGCTGTTGTAATAAGGCGCGGTTCCTCGCTTGAAATCGTAGCGGGCTTGAACCGCTGCATTGTCCACCAGCGGAGCGAACAGCAGCTTGGCCATTTCGGGATTGTCTTTGGGAAGACCCATGGCCTCCACCACGATCAAGACCAGATGACGCTTTCCATCCGCCCGCGCGGCAAAGCCGCTGTCTCCAGTCGCGGAACCAAAGAGCGCGCCTTCGGGTGCCGCGCGGAAATAATGACCCCGCATGTCTCTCCCCATCCAGAGATCAACCCCTGCAAGTGAGACAAAGGCTCCGGCTGCTGCGATAATCAGCCACGGGCGCGCAAAATCAGTATCGCGACGTAAAAGCTTGAATGCCAGAATCATCACACCGAAAATTGTCACTGCACCCGCAATATAGTCGAACGAATTTGACGGCTTGATCTCGGCAAAAAACTGCAGCGAGTAAAAAAGCGACGACATGTCGAGGTTAAACAGCCCGCCGACAAATTTCAGGGTCGAAAAGGTAAGGATGCCCACAAAGGCGAGATAGCGGATCGCAAAAGGCATTCGTTTGACGACCAGCCCGGCCAGCCCTGCATAGACTATTTCCATGTGCCGTGGGGGTGCGCCGGAAAACCACATCGCGGCAAAGCCGATATTGGCCAGCACGACCCACACTAATATCCAGTTTCCGAATTTCCGGACTTCGTCGTCGACCTGCCATAGGGCAGGTCTTTCCATCTCGGCTGTCAGTGCGGTCACCGGAATACCCCCCATTTACGCATGGCATAGACGGCGACAAAGCTGATGCCGATCGCCACTGCTTTCGATGCAATAGGCTCAATACCGAAACGACTGAGTAGTTCGACCGTAGTTACGGTGATCCCTAAGCCCACCAATGCAGACCCCGCAAACAGCGCCCGTTGCACGTGAAGCGACGCTCCGTCGCGGGTCTTGCCGGTGAACACGATATTGGCGCTCACCAGCCAGTGGATGATAATGCCCACGCAATAGCCCGCCGCCGATGCAATGGTCGGATCGACCGCCACGGCCACAAGGCCGGAGAACAGCGCAACGTCAAACAGCAGCGCAATGATGCTGGCGGCCAGATAGCGCGTGATCGTAAACCGGTGCCAGAGCACCAGTGCCGAGGCGAAAGCCCGATCCATGTCGTTTAAGCGGCCTGGCCGATCTTGCGACCTTGGCCATCATCGTCCGTGTCCTTGACGATACGGCGCGGAACTTCCCGTTCGGACTCGAGCGCGGCGGCTTGATCCTCGGTCACTTTCGCAACGATGACCTGCTGGTCACCTTCGTCGCCGGCTTCGTGATATTCGGCGTCTTCGTTAACGTTCCAGATATTGTAGACGCGCGACCCTGCGACGATGTTTTCGACCGTCAGCATGGCCGTCATCATGGCATGATCCTGGTTATTATACCGGTGCATCCCATTGCGGCCTACCATGTGCAGTGTCGGGTAGAGCGTTTCGAGTTCCGCACGCATGACTTCGACATTATCGGCATAATCATCGTCATATACCGGATAGGCTTTTTCCTGACGGACAACGGCACCGCCCACAACATCCTCGGCCTTGCACAGCCCGAGAATCGCCATTTCCTTTTTGGCCAGCTCGATCAGGTCCGCATCGCTCGACGACCAGAGGCCATCATTTTCAAAGCAGAAATATTCAAGGCCAACGCACGCAATCGACGGATCGGGCACCATCTCGGGCGACCAGCTGCGGAAATTCTGCACGCGGCCAACCTGTACCTTGCTGTCGTGGATATAGATCCAGTTGTCGGGGAACAGATCGTCCGACCTTATCATCAATGCGACAGTCAGAAAATCGCGGTAACGCAAATTCATGGCGGGCATAGATGATTGCGGAAGAGGATGGATACGCGCCGACAACTCGCGCATCGGTGCGCTGCTGATGACATGCTTTGCGGAGATTACTGTTTCGTTGCCGTCCGACGCCGTGGCGGACAGACGCCAATTGCCAGCGCTGTCCTGTGCCAATTGTTTGAAACGATGGCCCATCAAGACATGATTGCCATTGGCGACAACATAATCGCGCGCGGCATCCCACATCATGCCCGGTCCAAGCCGCGGATAGCGGAATGTTTCGAGCAGAGTTTTGGTTTCCATGCCGTCATTCGGCTTTTTATTTAAGCCGAATGAGCGTTTCAGCCCGTCAACCACCGCTGCGCCTAGACTCAACCCTTTGATCCGCTGCGCTGCCCAATCTGCAGACATTTCGTCGCAGGGCATTCCCCATACTTTTTCGGTGTAGGTTTTGAAAAAGATCGAGAACAGCTTTTCACCAAATTGGTTTATCGTCCAATCCTGAAAACTGCGTACATTGGTGATCGGCTGAAATTTTGCCTTTGCATAGCTGATCATACATTGGGTGGACCGGATGATCCCCAGATTGAACAAAGCCTCAAAGGCGCGTAAGGGATAGCTATAGAATTTACCCTCATAGTAAATTCGGCTCATCCTGGGGCGCTGGATGAAATCATTGGGAAGTATTTCATTCCACAGATCGACTACCTCTTTAGATTTTGAAAAGAAACGATGGCCGCCAATATCGAACCTATAGCCATCAACCTCCACCGTTCGGCTGATGCCACCAACATAGCGTTCGTCCTTTTCTATGACCGTGACGCTAAATCCCTTCTGGGTAAGCAGATAGGCAGCGGTTAGACCTGCTGGACCGGCGCCGATAATTGCAACGTCAACTGAGTTTTGGCCCTGAGCAATCACTTGTATACCCCCATAGAAATCTATCTCTGAAATCTGTGAAGGAAATGCCCTAATAGATAGTTAACGAGAGGTTATTTCCGACGCATCGATTTTCGAAAATTGCGGCCGCACAATATTATCTTGCTTCTTTTCGCTTAAACGCGCATATGCGGCGTCGAACGCATGAGGCAAGCGGACAATCCCGCCGCAGTATTGGCAGCGTGAGGGCCCGGATGAACTGGCTCCGCCAATCGAACAAGATGCGTAAAGCTTAGAGGCTTCCCATTTCACGCAGGGTTGTTTCCAACGGGTCGGCACAAGCTGTTCCCGAACACCTGCTGTTGCGCCTGCATTCCCCTGTCTTAAGGGTGCGTGCTTTGGGCGGCAACGACCAATTGAAAGTAATTTTATGTCTTTTTTCCAAGACCTGGGCCTTGCCCAACCTATCCTGAAAGCGCTCGAAGCGGCGGGATATGACACCCCCACTCCAATCCAGCAGCAATCGATCCCGCCTTTGCTTCAAGGCCGCGATTTGTGCGGTATAGCGCAGACCGGGACCGGTAAGACGGCGGCATTTGCACTGCCTTCGCTCCACCATTTTGCAACCAAGCCCAAGGCGCGCCAGCAATATAGCTGCCGCATGCTTGTGCTTTCGCCGACACGCGAATTGGCCGCGCAAATCGCGGAAAGCTTCCGCACCTATGGCAAATTCCTGGGCCTCAAGATCGATTGTGTCTTTGGCGGAATGCCGATTTTCAGCCAGAAAAAGCGTCTTGCGGGCGGCGTCGATATCCTCGTTGCTACGCCGGGTCGTTTGATCGATCTGATCGAACAACGCGCGATCACTCTGAAAGATGTCGAAATCTTTGTTCTCGACGAAGCCGACCAGATGATGGACCTTGGCTTTATCCATGCCTTGAAGCGTATCGATCAACTGTTGCCAAAACAGCGCCAGACGCTGTTTTTCTCGGCCACAATGCCCAAGGCTATTGCCGAACTTGGCAACCGTTTCCTGAACAACCCTGTCCGTGTGTCGGTTGCCCCAGCGGCTACCACGGCGGAACGCGTTGAACAATTTGTGACCTTTGTCGAACAACGCGAAAAGCAGACTCTGCTGACGCTCAAGCTGCAAAGCGAAGAAATTGACCGCGCGCTGGTCTTTACGCGTACCAAACATGGGGCCGACCGTGTGGTCCGCGGCCTTGCCGGTGCTGGCATTCAGGCGGCTGCCATTCATGGCAACAAGAGCCAGGGCCAACGTACCGCAGCGCTTCAGGCGTTTCGTGACGGCAAGATCAAGATTCTGGTTGCCACCGACATCGCCGCACGCGGTATCGATGTTCCCGGTGTCAGCCATGTGTTCAACTTCGAACTGCCTAATGTGCCGGAACAATATGTCCACCGCATCGGCCGGACCGCACGTGCGGGTCGTGAAGGCGTCGCGATGAGCTTCGTTGCCGGCGATGAGCGCGGCTATATGAAGGATATTGAACGTCTGACCGGAGTACGTGCCATGACCTTGGGCCTGCCCGAGGGCTTCCGCGCTGCGGTTGCGGCATTGCCGCCGCCCGTCGCCGACAAGAAACCACAGCAGTCACGTGGTGGCCGTGGTGGCGGACAACCCGGTGGTGGTCGCACCAACTATGCCGGCAAAAAGCTGGGTGGAAATAATGGCGGCATCGGACGCAATGGCGAAACCCGTCAGCGCACACATGCCCCGCAAGGCGGCTGGCAACCCGCCATCGGTCCCAAGGACGGCAGTCGCGAAGGCAGTGCAGATGCCCGTCCGCGCAACGAAAATGCCGGATCGGGTGACCGCCGTCCAACCGCCGACCGCGCATTTGCTGCCCGCAAGGAAAGCCGTCGCGATCCCGGTGCACCGGCACGCAACTATGGCCCGAAAAAATCCGGTCCAAGTAAATTCCGCGGTGCGGTAAAGCGCGCCGGATAATCTTCTGTTACCCCGCCGTCCCGAACCGGTTTCGGGACGGCGGAGAACATCTGTCCAGAGATTGGCGCCGCCTGTTTAGTGGCGGAAGTGGCGCATGCCCGTAAAGACCATCGCCAGGCCAGCTTCGTCTGCGGCCGCAATCACTTCATCGTCGCGCATCGAACCGCCCGGCTGGATCACGGCTGTGGCCCCTGCTTCAGCAGCGGCAAGCAAGCCGTCTGCAAAGGGGAAAAAGGCGTCCGACGCAACGGCAGAACCAACGGTCCGCGGGCTTTCCCACCCATAGGTTTCGGCGGCTTCACGCGCCTTTATGGCCGCAATCCGCGCACTGTCGCGCCGGTTCATCTGGCCTGCGCCAATGCCCGCGGTCGCACCATCCTTGGCATAGACAATCGCATTGGATTTGACATGCTTGGCAACGGTCCAGGCAAAGCGGCAATCGGCCAATTCCTGCGCCGTCGGGGTGCGTTTGGTCACCACCTTGAATTCGCCATCCGCGACATGGCCATTGTCCCGCGACTGGACCAGCAACCCACCGGTTATCGGCTTGATCGCAAGGCCCCCACGCTTGGGATCGGGCAAATCACCTGTCAGCAGAAGGCGCAGGTTCTTTTTCTTCGCAAACACCGCCTTGGCCGCATCGTCGGCAGACGGGGCGGCAACCACTTCGGTGAAAATCTCGGTTATAGCCTCGGCTGTCGCGCCGTCCAGCGCACGGTTGACCGCCACAATCCCGCCAAAGGCCGAAACGCTGTCGCATTCCAGTGCGGCACGATAGGCGTCGATCAAGCTGTCGCCGCTGGCGACACCGCAGGGGTTGGCATGCTTGACGATTACCACCGTCGGCGGACCATCGCGAAATTCGCTGACAAGTTCGAGCGCGGCATCGGCATCGTTGTAATTATTATAGGACAGTTCTTTACCCTGCACCTGCTCGGCCTGCGCAATGCCGGAACCATGCGGGCCGACCGGCACATAAAGCGCGGCACGTTGATGCGGATTTTCGCCATAGCGCAATTCTTCGATGCGGTTCCCGTTAACCGCCAGCATATCGGGAAACAGCTGTTGCTGGTCGGCAAAGGCGAACCACTGGCTGATCATGCTGTCATAGGCAGCAGTCGCCGAATAGGCCTTGGCCGCGCATTTCCGTCGGAATTCATAGCTGGTCTTGCCGCCACTTTCTTCCATCTCGGCCACCAGATTGTCATAGTCAGCCGGGTCAGTAACGATCGTTACAAAAGCGTGGTTCTTGGCTGCGCTGCGGACCATTGATGGGCCGCCAATATCTATATTTTCGATAATTTCATCGCGCGTTGCGCCTTTTGCGACGGTTTGGGCAAAGGGGTATAGATTGACCACCACCAGATCTATTGCACCAATATCATGCACTTTCATCGCCGCGACATGTTCCGCATTGTCTCGCACCGCGAGGAGACCACCATGTACCTTGGGGTGCAACGTCTTGACCCGCCCGTCCATCATTTCGGGAAAGCCGGTCAATTCGCTGATATCCTTCACCGCCAGACCAGCGTCGCGCAGGGTCTTTGCCGTCCCGCCTGTCGACACCAATTCGACATGCCGCGCCGCCAGGGCATGGCCCAATTCGACAAGGCCGGTTTTATCCGAAACCGACAAAAGGGCCCGTTTGATTACGACGTCTTCCATGTACTTATCCTAAATGGCGCAATTGCCAGCTGAAGGTGAGGCCGCCTTTACCAGTCGCCGCCTCGATTACCAATTGGTGGGTGGGATGTGGACGACCTTCCTCATCAACCCATAAGCTATCATCAACCGATAATGTGCCCCCAGCCGCAGCAAAAGCCCAGCTGCTTCCATCTGCCATGCGGAGTAATGCGGTTTGGGCATTGTCAGTCGGCACGATCTCGATATCGGGACCAAGATGAAAACGAACATGAACCGGCGTACCGTCTTTTGGTTTTCCTTTAGGCAACAGAGTATCTTCGCCCCGCAGTTCAAGCCCGTCCGAACGCAGGATCAGCAGGCGTGAATGAACATAGCCAAAGCCACGCACATAGCCATCATGACTTGCTTCAATCCGCGTAGCCTGATCGGCATCCCGCCGTTCGAGGCCGACTTCAGCTACGCCCTTGCCCAATTGACCGCCTTGCAGAATTGCGGTTGAATTGGTGTCGTTGATACACAGGGTCGAATGTGCAGCGGTTGTCCGTAAGCCCCGCGCCAATGTCACGGGAATGGTCGAACCAACCAACGCCGCACCGCCACAATTTACAAACAACCGCTGACTGCCGTGGGACAATTCAACCGCCAATGTTGACGCGCAACCAGATGCGGATTGCCGAGCCAAAGGCGGCGGTCCTGCATCCAGCAGCAACACCGTTTTACCAGCAGAAACCCTTTGATAACCCCAATCAAGCGCCTGACGATGCGGTCGGGCACGGACCTCACTTGCCAAAACAAGAGCCTCGATGCTTTCTGCGCTCATATGAGCCGAACCCTGCCAGGCCCCCAGACCACCGTCCGAGTGGGTAAGGCCCAATAAGGCCGGCACGGCACGGCCAATTGCATCAGACAAAAATGCTGGCACCATTTCGTTACGCGCATTGTAGCACTGCTTAAGCAAGCTGAGCAGTCCGATCAATTCGATCAGTTGCACTGGCGACCGGGACACTACACCGCCGTCGGGAAAAATCGCGGCCTGTAGTGCGGCGGCCAGGCCATCTTCACCAACCGCGCGCCTTGCCTTTCCCTCAGGCAACAGCAAGGATGCAGCAACAACTCCTGCCCAGCCAAGACTTTTGGCGAAATGGCTTTGCGCGCGCGGTGCAGACTGGTCGAGATGGCGGGCGACCCGGGCGAAGTGGTTGATGACGCGTGAACGGTAAACGGGGTCTGCGCTGCTCAAAAGCAAAGGCGAGCCCGCCGCCATGTTGAGTAATCGCCATGCACAATTGTCGACCCGCCAAGCGGGTTCGCGTGTTTTCATACCATTGGCGATCAACCAGTCATCGGCAATCGATGCCGCAATCGGCGCGCCTTCGCCCCTGTTCGTCGCCGCCGCAAGATCGCGCAACCATCCAAATCGATGGATATAATCGGTCATTGTCGGAGGTAGCGTTAGCTTTTGATAATCAACTCCGCGAAATGGTTGTTCTGCGCCCTGATAATAGAATTTGCCCATCCGCAGGGCTTGTCCACGACCGACATCACCTTTTAGCACATCTTGAGGAATGGTGATCAGGCGCAAGGGCACCTTGCCCCTCAACCGTCCGCTATGCAGCGGCGTTCTCCATGTCAATTTATAGAATTGTAGGGACAGACGTTCGAAAATATTCTGGCCCACACCCGTCGGCCGGACGATCAATGCCGCCTGCCTACCCCCTTCACCGCGTGCCTCATGGTCCGTCATCCACCCCTCAATGCATGGATGTTGGCGGCATATTGGTCGGGGCCGCCCTTGAAAGTGGCCGTCCCGGCGACGAGCGTGTCGGCCCCGGCTGCAATCGCCAGCGGCGCAGTCTCGATGGTTATCCCCCCATCAACCTCCAGCCGGATATCGCGGCCTGTTTTGTCGATCATTTTGCGGATCGCCTCAATCTTACGCAATTGGCTGGAGATGAAGCTTTGCCCGCCAAAGCCGGGATTGACGCTCATCACAAGCACAAGGTCGACTTCGTCGATCAGATAGTCGAGCATCTTGGCCGGTGTTGCCGGGTTCAACACGACCCCGGCCTGCCTGCCGAGGGACTTGATCAGCTGCACCGTCCGGTGCGGATGCGGGCCGGCTTCGGGGTGGAAAGAAATAATGTCCGCGCCTGCGTCGGCAAAATCTTTCACATATTGATCGACCGGCGAAATCATCAGATGCACATCAAAAGGCTTGCTGCTGTGCGGCCGAAGCGCCTTGACCACGGCGGGGCCTATGGTGATGTTCGGCACGAAATGACCATCCATCACGTCGACATGGATCCAGTCGCAGCCTGCTTCATCGATCGCACGCACTTCGTCACCCAGCCGAGCGAAATCGGCGGAGAGGATGGAAGGCGCAATGCGGATGGCGCGGGTCATGAATGGCGCTTAGCGGCCTGAGCCGCCAGCGGCAAGGCGAGCCGTTGCGTTATGCACAGCTTATCGTAACACCGGACTCGGTTCGCGGCGGTAAATGAACAGGTCACCGATGACATCGTGCGATTCCGCAATTTTCTTAAAGCCCAATTTGGCCGCCACATTGTGCGACGCGGTGTTGCCCCGATCAATGATGCACCGGATTTCGCCCAATCGCGCCTCTTCATCCGCCCATTGCAATATGGCCGTGAGCGCTTCGGTCGCATATCCCTTTCCCCAGGCGTCGGGTACAAATGCCCATCCCGCTTCGGGGAAGTCCGCCAGCTCGGGCAGGCCACGTTCAAACCGCGCCAAACCGCCATTACCCACAAGGACACCGGTCTCGCTTTCGACAAAAGACCAAAAGCCATAGCCCAGAAGGGACCATAGCCCGATCCCGCCCAAAAATTTCCCCCAACTGGTGTTGCGGCTTCGCGGCTCGCCGCCGATAAATTCTGTCATGCGCGGATCAGCCCATGCGGCGGCATATGCCTCCCAATGCGACAGCGTCATGGGTTCGATCCGGAGCCGTTCGGTTGTCAGCGTTGGTGCAATCATAAATTTCAGGCACCCTTCCGAATAAACCGTGCGATGAAAAATCCGTCCATGCCGCCCTTGTCCGCCAGATTGTGTGGCATAGTGCGGACATCACCCTGCGCGTTAGCCGTCACCCCTTGGGGCAATTCACCTTCGGTCGCGGGCAAGGGCGAAAAATCGGGATGTTTGGATAAAAACAACTCCGCCTGAGCCTCGCCTTCCTGCGGTTCCAGTGAGCAGGTGGCATAGACCAGCAAGCCGCCAGGCTTCACCCAGGCCGCTGCACGGTCCAGCATAGCGCATTGGAGCGCGGCCAGATTGTTGATCTGCTTGATATCGATACGCTGCAACACGTCGGGATGCCGCCGCATGGTGCCGGTCGCGCTGCACGGCGCGTCGAGCAGAATAGCATCATACAGGCCCGAAGGCTCCCACTCCATCACGTCGGCCGTGACCCGATCGGCATTGAGCTGTGTCCGTTCCAAATTGGCCATCAACCGGTCCATACGACGCGCGCTGTTGTCCAGCGCGGTGACCGTGTATCCGGCGGCCGAAAGCTGCATCGTCTTGCCACCCGGTGCGGCACACAGATCAAGCGCCCGCTTGTCCAAACCATCGCCCAGAAGCCGTCCAGGTAAGCTGGCGGCCAGATCCTGCACCCACCACGCGCCTTCATCATAACCCTGTAATTCTTCGACCGCCGTGCCACGCGGCAGACGGATATGGCCCGGCATCAGGCTTTCCCCGCCCAATATCTCGGCCCAATGCGCGGTCGAAGCGGGATCGCGCAACGCGAGATCCAGCGGTGGTGGTTCCGATAGAGCGGCTTGCGCGCCTGCAACCATGTCGTCGCCCCATGCCGGATGCCACCGCATCATGACGGCTTCGGGCAAGGACGGCAGTTCGGGAAGGGCCGCATTGGCCCGCAACAAGGAACCCAGAACACCGTGCACCAAACGGCGCGGGCCTTTGTCTACCAGTGGCAGGGCCGTTGCAATCACCGCATGGGGCGGTGTGCCTAGCCGCAAAATCTGTGCCAGCGCCAGCCGTAACACCATCCGCGCCTTGCTATCATCGGGCAGCGCCTGCTTCGTCTTGCTGTCGATCAGGACATCAAGGTCGACCGACCAACGCAGGCTTTCCTGTGCAATGGCAATCGCAAGGGCGCGGTCTGGCGGCGACAGGCCCTTGGTCGCATTCGCCGTCGCCTGATCCATGGGCGTGCCCATGCGCATGACCGCATCAAGCAGGCGCAAGGCAGCGCGGCGGGTGGGGAGGCCGGAAACTTCTTCTTCATTGGACATCGCTAGATCGCTTAAGCAAATCCGTGAACAAAGTCACCCATCTTGCAAATGCGCCCTACACCTCCGATATAAGGTAAGCTATTTTTATTTGAGGAGCATCCACCATGGGCCAGCGCCCACCCCATGTGAAAGCGCCCGCTTATCTGTCGAAAAGCCCGCCGGTGCCCGAACCCAAAGCCGTCGCACGCGAACCGGAGCCGGATTCGGAACGGCCGGACCCTGTGCGCTACGGCGATTGGGAACTTAAAGGCGTCGCCATCGACTTCTGAAGCCGGCCATTAGGTCGGAAACTGCCCAAAATTTGTGCATGTGCGAAGTTACTTGTTCTCTGCATTATTTTTGTGCAGACATTAGATAATGGTATCTAGACCGCCCTGCTTTGATGAAATGCTAAATGAGGACGGCACGCCGCGCGCGGCTTATGCAGCCTATCACAAATGGTTCGCCGAGCAGGACAGCACCCATTTGAAACAAAAGGCCCGAGATGCGGAGGAGTTTTTCCGTCGCACCGGCATCACCTTTGCAGTCTATGGGGATGACGAGGCCGAAGAACGGTTGATCCCGTTCGACATCATCCCCCGCATCGTGGCGGCTCGGCAATGGACCAAATTATCTCGCGGAATCGAACAGCGTGTCCGCGCCATCAATGCCTTTTTGCAGGATATCTACCACCGGCAGGAAATCGTCCGCGCCGGTCGCTTGCCGATTGACTTGCTGGTCAAGAACGAAGCCTTTGTGTCGCAGATGATTGGCTTTACTCCGCCGGGCGGGGTATACACCCATATCGTCGGCATCGACCTAGTACGCACCGGACCTGATGAATTCATGGTGCTGGAAGATAACGCACGCACCCCGTCGGGCGTGTCCTACATGCTCGAAAACCGCGAAACGATGATGAACATGTTTCCCGAACTGTTCAGCACCATCCGCGTCCGTAACGTCAGCGATTACCCCAAAAACCTGCGTGCGTCGCTTAGCCGCGTCGCGCCGCCTGCCTGCACAGGCGACCCTGTTGTCGCCGTTCTGACACCGGGAATACATAACAGCGCCTATTTCGAACATGCCTTTCTGGCCGACCAGATGGGCGCTGAGCTGGTCGAAGGCCATGACATCCGTATCGTCAATGGCCGGGTCGCCATGCGGACGACCCGGGGTTACCAGCCGATTGATGTGCTCTATCGGCGGCTCGATGATGATTATCTCGATCCGCTAATTTTCAAACCGGATTCGGTGCTCGGCATTCCGGGCGTTTTCGACCTTTATCGGGCCGGCAAGATAACCATCGCCAATGCTCCGGGCACAGGGATTGCCGATGACAAGGCTATTTACAGCTACATGCCCGACATCGTCGAATTTTATACCGGCGAAAAACCCATTTTGAAAAATGTCGATACCTGGCGGTGTTCGGAACCCGATTCCCTTGCCTATGTGCTCGACCATCTTTCCGAACTGGTCGTAAAAGAAGTGCATGGATCGGGTGGCTACGGCATGCTGATCGGGCCTGCGGCCAGCAAGAAGGAGCTGGCTGCCTTTACGGCAAAACTGAAAGCCAAACCGGCCAACTATATCGCGCAACCGACGCTTGCCCTTTCAACCATCCCCATTTTCGCCAATAGCGGCCTTGCCCCACGCCATGTCGACCTGCGGCCTTTCGTGCTGGTGTCGCCAGACAAGATCGACATCACGCCCGGCGGTCTGACCCGTGTGGCCTTGCGCAAGGGATCGCTGGTGGTCAATTCAAGCCAGGGCGGCGGCACCAAGGATAGCTGGGTGATCGAGGATGATTGAGCCATGCTAGGCAAGACCGCTTCCGGTATATTCTGGATGTTCCGTTATCTGGAGCGGGCGGAGAATATTGCACGGCTGATCGAGACCGGGCACCGTTTCACCCTGACCCGCAACCGTGGGCGGCAGGACGAATGGCGCTCCATCCTCTCAGCACTGGGCATGGATGCCACCTATCGCGCCAATCATGAGGAGTATAACGCGGCGCAAGTCGTCGACTATCTGCTACGCGACAAGGCCAACCCCGGCAATTTGCGCAACCTGATCGACAGCGCGCGGCAGAATGCGCGGACCACCCGCACCGCGATAACCCGTGAATTGTGGGAAGCCGTCAACGAATGCTGGATCTGCGTCAATGATGCCCTGAAACGGCAAGTGCGTGAGGCCGAACTGCCCGCGACCATCGACCTGATCGAACGGCAGACGGCGCAGGTGCGCGGTGCGCTGGAAAATACGATGCTGCGCAACGACGGGTATAATTTCAGCCGCGTCGGCAACTTTATCGAGCGTGCGGACAGCATGGCGCGGCTGCTTGACGTCAAATATTATGTTCTTTTGCCGTCGGTATCCTTTGTCGGTTCCTCACTCGACAATATCCAGTGGGAAACGATCCTGCGGTCGACGTCGGCCTATAGCGCCTATCGTTGGCTCTATCCCGGCCGGGCCAGTGCACTCGGCATTGCCGACTTTCTCATTCTCGACCGCCGTTTCCCGCGCAGTCTTGCCTTTTGCTATGGAAAGCTGACGGACAATCTGCGCCACCTTGCCATGTCCTATGGTGTCCAGTCGGACAGCCTGACCGAAGCAGAACGCATCTACGCCGGGTTCGCGTCGATGACGGCGGCATCGATACTGGAAGACGGGTTGCACGAATTTCTGGTCGATTTTCTGACGCAGAACCGAAGGCTGGCGGCGATGGTGGAGCAGGAATATAGGTTCAACTCCTGATGCTTTTGTCCATCCACCACCTTACCGAATATCAGTTCGACCAGCCGGTCCATTACGCGCTGCAACGGCTGAAGCTGCGTCCCAAAGACGGGGCGGGGCAGCAGATCATCGACTGGACCCTGACCGTCGACGGCGGCAAGGTCGAGGCCGAGCATGACGATCCGCACAACAATCATGTGACGCTGATTTCGGTGGAAGAAGGCCGCACCTCCATCACCATCAGCTGCCATGGTCAGGTCGAGACCACCGACAACCACGGCATATTGGGCCGCCACCGAAGCCATGTGCCGCTTTGGGCCTATTGCCGGCCCACAAGATTGACGACTGCGGGGCGGGGCGTGCAAAAGCTGGTTACAGGTGTCGATCGCGAACAGTCCGACAAGCTCGCTTTGCTGCATCAACTATCCGCGCATATTCTGGGCTCGGTCGCCTACCAGAGCGGTGCGACCGGTGTGGACAGCAGCGCGGAGAACACCATCGCTGCAGGCGCCGGCGTGTGCCAGGACCATGCCCATATCTTCATCGCCGCCTGCCGGTCCATGGGCATTCCTGCCCGTTATGTGTCGGGATATCTAATGATGGATGGCAAAGTGGAGCAGTCCGCAAGCCATGCTTGGGCCGAAGCGCATGTCGATGCGATTGGCTGGGTCGGGTTCGATATTTCGAACGGCATCAGCCCCGATGGCCGCTATGTCCGCGTCGCCACCGGCTTCGACTATCGCGACGCCGCGCCCATTTCGGGCATGTCCTTTGGCGCGCGAGATAAAAGCATGGTTGTCAGCTTGCGGGTGGAACAGTAAGCGAAACAGGATCAAGGGTCGGGGGACTTTTCAAGTCATGACATATTGCGTGGGAATGTTGCTGGAAAAGGGCATGGCGTTCATGTCCGACACGCGCACCAATTCGGGCGTCGACAACATTTCGACCTTCCGCAAGATGTTCAGCTGGTCCGTGCCCGGTGAGCGTTTCATCACCATGATGACCGCGGGCAACCTCGCCACCACACAGGCATTGATTAGCCAGTTGGAAGAGCGCAGCAAAGCACCTTGCGAACGCAAGCCGTCGATATTGGAAGCACCGACCATGTTTCAGGTGGCCAATATCATCGGCACCACCTTACGCGACACGATAGCGGCACGGGCGCTTACAGGGCCGGTTGCGGCCAGCCCCGCCCCCAATTTCAATGCAAGCGTCATATTGGGTGGTCAGATTAAAGGCATGGAACCAAGGCTTTATCTGATTTATCCTGAAGGCAATTTCATCGAGGCAAGCCCCGAAACACCTTTTTTCCAGATCGGTGAAACCAAATATGGGCGGCCCATATTGGTGCGCGGTTTTGAATCGCACATGTCCTTTGCCGATATTACCAAGCTGTTGATGGTCTCATTCGATTCCACTTTGAAGGCGAACCTATCAGTGGGTTTGCCGCTGGATCTGATGCTTTACCGCAACGACGATTTCACGCCTTTCCACGAACGGCGCATCACCGCCGACGATCCCTATTTTAAAAAGATCTCAGACAGCTGGAGCGAAGCGTTGCGGAACGCCTTTCATTCACTGCCGGACTATCCGCTTAACTTATAAAAAAGGCGCGCTCAAGCAAAAGCAAGCGCGCGCCTTTCTTCACTCATGTCTTGTTAAGGGCAGCAGTCCATGCCCATGCCACAGCACGCACCGACAGCGCAGCACGCGGCTGCAAACGTAGCGGGAGCGGCAGCGTAAGCGGATGTTGCAGTAAAAGTCAGGCCTAAAAGGGCCATTTTTGCAAAACGAATCATATTATAACTCCATGTAATTATTTAATTAAATTATTGGTTTTTTGTGGAATTCGCATTTAATTTCTTGGCGGTGGCGGATCGATGCTCGAAACAATCGGATACAGAATCTCTGGCGCAATCACTTCATGGATTTGAACATCGTTTCGCTCCAGCGAGCGACTTGGCCCACTGATATACCCAGCACAGGGTGCACAACTGGTGCAATCATGCAGTCCAATTGCATCACAGCAGCCATCGGCGACTACACTGCAATTTTTCATCATGTCCATGTGCGCGAAAGAAGCAGATGTTCCGTTCACAATTCCTAAATGGGCAAGGAAAAATGCCATTATCAAAGTTAATCTCAACCGACGTGCCATACCGCTCTGCATGTTATTTTGTTTAATTCAAAAGATATTCGAACAATTGCCGGGATTAGTTACGGCTAAGTCAGAAACGGTCCGGAAATTTCCGGCCGCACGCGCGCCAACCTTCCGCTTTCCCTGTCGATCATCGCCCAAGTGGTATTCGCCCGCACGATAACCTTTCCCGCCGCATCGACAAAATCGACCCGCCGGTCAAATTGTGCCCCCTTGGGTACACTCTCGATCCATGTCCGCCCCGTCACGCTTTCCCCCGCGGCAATGTTACCGCGATAGTCAATCTCATGCCGTGTCACGACCCAAATATAGGCGGCGATATGCTCGGGCGCGGCGACCGCCTGCCAGTGTGATGTCGCCATATCCTGTATCCATCGCACCCACACCGCATTGTTGACATGACCAAGTTCGTCGATGTCGGCGGGCGAAGCAGTAAAGCTTTGGGTGAAGGGTGTCATGATCCGCTTTTGACCATCCCCATCTGCCACAGGAGGAACGCCGCTTCCTCGGCATTTTCACGCAGTCGTTCGAAGCGGCCCGACTTGCCGCCATGGCCTGCGCCCATATTGGTCTTGAGCAAAAGGACATTGTCGTCGGTCTTCATTGCGCGCAGTTTGGCGACCATTTTGGCAGGTTCCCAATAGGTCACACGCGGGTCATTCAGGCCTGCGGTCCACAACATGGGCGGGTAGGCCTTGGCCGCGACATTGTCGTAAGGCGAATAGCTGCGGATATAATCGAACGCTGCATTGTCAGTTATGGGATTGCCCCATTCGGGCCATTCGCCGGGTGTCAGCGGCAGGTCTTTGTCGAGCATGGTGTTGAGTACATCGACAAAGGCCACATGGCTGACCACTGCGCCGAACAGTTCGGGTGCCTGATTGACCACCGCGCCCATCAATTCGCCGCCCGCTGAGCCACCGCTTGCGGTCACCTTGCCCTTGCCGGTGAATCCCAACTGGATGAGGCCGCGTGCCACGTCGACAAAATCGTTAAAGGTGTTGGTCCGCTTGGTCAGCTTTCCGTCGAGATACCATTGGTATCCCAGATCATCGCCGCCACGAATATGCGCGATGGCATAAGCAAAGCCGCGATCAAGATAGCTAAGCCGTGTGGAAGAAAAGCCCGGTGGCATGGCATAGCCATAGGCCCCATAGGCATAGAGATGGAGTGGTTGGCTGCCATCTTTCTTGAAGCCTTTTTTGTAGACGATGGACACCGGCACTTTCGCCCCATCGCGTGCCGTGATCATAACGCGCTCGGTTTGATATTGGCTGGCATCATAACCGCTCGGGATTTCAGCGACCTTGAGAGTTTCGAACTTGCCGGTGCCGACCGTATAATCAAACACCGTGTCTGGCGTGACCATGCTTTCATAATCCAGCCGCAGCTTTGTTACATCATATTCGGGATTGTCGCCCAAACCTGCGCTATAGCTTGCTTCTGGAAAGCTGATTGGGGTCGTGCGTTCGGAGTCGTCATAATAGTGGATATCAACCTGATCCAGACCCTGTTCGCGGGCTTCGACCACAAAGAAGTTTTTGAAAAGGCTTACGCCCGTGATGTAATAGTCATCTGCACCGCCAATCATTGTTTTCCATTCGCCCGGCGCCTTCAAGCTGGCGGTCGCAACGCGGAAATTGACATGGTCATCGTTGGTCAGAATGTAGAGCATCCCGTCGCGAACATCGACCGAATATTCCCGTCCGGTCTTGCGCGGCGAAACCAGGATCGGGTCGGCGGACGGATTATCGGCGGGCACCAGCCGCACTTCGCTGGTGACATTGTCGCCAGTGGCGATGACAATCCAGTCGTCCTGTGCTGTCAAACCAATGCCCACGGTAAAGCCGTCATCTTTTTCATGGAACAGCAATATGTCTTCGCTTTGCGGCGTACCGAGCCTATGAATCATGATCTTGTCCGTCCGCCAGTTTTCATTGACCTGGCCGTAGAGCAGGCTTTTCCCGTCGGTCGTGAAGACGATGTTGCCTAACGTGCCCTCTATGGCATCGTCTCCCCAAGGCGCGCGTGCGTTACATATCTGGTCATCCAGATCCGTTCCGGTGGCGAGGCATTTGAACTTTATGCGATACCGTTCCGAACCGTTATCGTCGTAGGAATAGGCAAGGATACCGCCATCTCTGCTGACCTCGGCCGCACCGAGGCGGAAATAATCCTTGCCCTTGGCCAGCTCGTTTTCGTCCAGAATCAGCTGGCTGGGTCCACCCGCCACAGGCTTGCGGTAATGCTTGCGATATTGCGCGCCTTTTTCAAATTCGGACCAGTAGATATAGTCGCCATCCTTCTGAGGTACGGAACTGTCATCTTCTTTGACGCGGCCCTTCATTTCCTGAAAAATGGTTTCAGTGAGCGCGGCCTGAGGGGCCATCTGCGCTTCGAAATAGGCGTTTTCGGCCTTTAGATGCTCCAATATTTCCGCGTCATCGATCGTCGGATAGCTTTGATCCTTGAGCCAATGATAATCGTCGGTCAGCGTCACGCCATGATAGGTCGCGCTATGCGGGCGCTTGGCCGCGACGGGCGGCTTGATTTCAACGGCGGATTTTTCGGTCATATTTTCTTTCTGGGCAAATAGTGGCGACGAGAGTGTACCAATCATGACAAACAGGGGCAGCAACGCTTTCATGAGAAGGCTTCCTCGCTTATAGGGGTGGTGTAACCATATGAACGGAAGTCCGATATGTCCACCTATGAAGCCCGCCTAGGCGCCCTGCGCGCGCAATTGAAGCAAGACCAGCTCGACGGCTTTGTTGTGCCGATCTGCGATGAACATATGTCCGAATATGTCGGTGACTATGCACAGCGTCTGGGCTGGTTGACGGGCTTTGGCGGGTCGGCAGGGTCCGCAGTTGTGCTGAGCGAGGAAGCAGCCATCTTCACCGACGGTCGGTATACGTTGCAGGTGCGCGAACAGGTCGACGGACAAAATTGGCAATATGTCGGGGTGCCGCAAACCAGCATCGCCGACTGGCTGAAGGAATATGCACCTGCGGGCGCTCGTATTGGCTATGATCCGTGGGTCCATACCAAAGGCTGGGTCGAAAGCGCCAGCAGTGCACTTAAGGCCAAGGGAGCCGAACTGGTTGCCGTCAAAAGCAATCCTATTGATGCGGTATGGGCCGACCAACCGGAAAAAAGCGACGCCAAGCTGATGGTGCATGAGGACCGCTATGCCGGCCAAAACAGCGCCGAAAAACGCGCGGCGGTGGCGGAGTGGCTGGCCGACAATGGCGTGGACAGCACGGTGATCTCGGCGCTGGATTCGGTCGCATGGCTGCTGAACGTGCGCGGGTCAGACGTGTCGAACACACCTGTCGCGCTGAGCTTTGTGCTCGCGCATGCCGACGGCACAGCGGACCTGTTTGTCGCGCCGGAAAAAGTGGACGAGGCTGTGCAGGCCCATCTGGGCAACGCGGTCCGGTTGCGGACACCGGAGGAATTTGTTCCCGCACTCAAGGCCATGAGCGGCAAGCGTATTGCCGTCGATCCCGATCGCGCCGTCGCCGCCATCTTCGGCGCACTGACAGATGGCGGCGCCACGATCGTGGAGGCGCGTGATCCCACCATCTTGCCCAAGGCCATCAAAAACCCTGTCGAGCAGGATGGCCATCGTGCAGCACAAGCACGCGATGGCGCGGCATTGAGCCGTTATCTGCACTGGCTTGCCCAAGAGGCACATAAGGGCGAACTGACAGAATTGTCGGCTGCGGCCCAGCTCCGAGCCTTCCGCGAGGCGACCGGCTTGTTGAAGGACCTGAGCTTCGATACCATCTCGGCCGCCGGGCCCAATGGGGCCAGCCCGCATTATAAAGTCGATGAGAAATCGAACCGTCGCATTGACCCCAACAGCATTTATCTGGTCGACAGCGGCGGCCAGTATCTGGACGGGACCACCGACGTCACCCGCACCATCTGGGTCGGCCCCGGCGAGCCGACAGCAGAAATGAAGGACCGCTACACCCGCGTTCTCAAGGGCCACATCGCACTCGCGCTCGCGGTCTTTCCCGAAGGTACCCGCGGGGCACAGCTCGACACATTGGCGCGCGCCGCGCTCTGGCAGGCAGGCGTTGATTACGCGCATGGCACCGGTCATGGTGTAGGCAGCTTTCTTGCCGTGCACGAAGGGCCGCAACGTATCGGCAAATTCTCCGGCGGACAGGCCGGAACGGACGAACCGTTGCAGGCGGGCATGATTTTGTCGAATGAACCCGGTTATTATAAGCAAGGCGAATATGGCATCCGCATCGAAAATCTAATTCTGGTGGAAGAACGCAAATTCGGCGGCGCTGAAGGGCGCTATTTCGGTTTCGAAACCCTCACCTTCGCACCAATCGACAAGGCCTTGGTCGACACCAGCCTGCTGACCCGCGACGAATTGCGGTGGTGGGATGATTATCACGCCAAGGTGCTGGACATCGTCGCGCCACAGTTGGATGGCGATGCGCTTGCATGGGTGACGGATGCTTGTGCGCCGATTGAGCGAATCTGAGCTTTCGAACCCTTCTAGCGGAATATACCTTACAACTTATGATGAGCACCTATGCTCGACCTGATCCGGTCAAGTGTAGCTTTTCGGATCGCCTTCTTGTTCCATGAATAGGCTTTACCGGGGAGTTGCGCCAACTGTTCTGCAACTACCAGTGCCTTTGCCTCCACCCTGTCCGGATCGGCAAGAGTATCGAGATAGCCGGCCTCAACTGCGCCTTCGGGATTATATATAAAGCCCTGCATCAACGCGCGAGTCAGGTGCCGCGAGCTTAGCCGGTCGCGGGATATCTCCATCGCGAAGATCGGCAACTGCATGCCCGTAATCGCCTCATTTGCACCGATCTTATAGTCCCCCGCCGCACCGATGCGCGTGTCGCATGCGTTCAGGATGAACACCCCCATTGCAATTGCGTGGCCGGTGCACGCCGCGACAACAGGAAGAGGGCCGCCATAAAGCCGCAGCAACAATTCCGCACCCGCATCGAGTAACTTATAGACGCCATCCGCCCCCAAGTTTGCAAAGGCGTTCAAATCAAACCCGCCTGAAAACCGACCTTCACGTCCTGCAAGCACAATCGCCATCGCTTCGGCCTCGGCTGTGTCGAGCGCGGCGTTCAGTGCAGCAATCATCTCGAAGTTGATGGCATTGGCTTTTCCATCGTCCATACGGATCAGGGCAATATCGTTTGTGATTTCAACGGTGGCGGCCATCTTGGTTCTCCCTAAAGCTTTAATCATATGATTAAAGCGGCGCTTTACGTAAACGTCAACTCCTATTTCGGGTGGCTAAGCCGACGCGCGCTTCTATGCTGGATAGCAACACAGAATCAGGAGAGCATGATGAGCCAGACATTTTCGGACTATACACCGACCAAAATCTGGGAATGGAATAAGGAAAATGGGGGCCAATTCGCTAGCATTAACAGGCCTATAGCCGGTGCAACGCATGATAAAGACCGCCCGATCGGGAAACACCCACTTCAACTTTACTCGCTCGCCACACCCAATGGCGTGAAAGTAACCGTCATGCTCGAAGAATTGCTCGCACTGGGCCATGAAGGCGCCGAATATGATGCGTGGCTGGTGAACATTCGCGACGGCAATCAGTTTTCAAGCGGATTCGTCGACGCCAATCCCAATTCGAAAATTCCAGCGCTGTTTGACCAAACTACGCCTGAACCTACCCGCGTGTTCGAATCGGGATCAATCCTGCTCTATCTGGCGGAGAAGTTCGGGGCCTTTCTACCGACCGAACACCATAAACGCACCGAAACCATAAACTGGCTGATGTGGCAAATGGGCAGCGCGCCCTATCTGGGCGGTGGGTTCGGCCATTTTTACGCCTATGCACCTTTCAAGTTCGAATATGCCATCGACCGTTTTGCAATGGAGGTGAAGCGGCAGCTTGATGTTCTCGACCGGAACTTAGCGGATCGCGAATATATGGCCGGCGACGAATATAGCATTGCGGATATCGCAATCTGGCCATGGTATGGCGCACTGGTCAAAGGTCTTATTTATGAAGCAGGCGAGTTTCTCTCGGTCCATGAATACACAAATGTGATTCGCTGGACCAACCAGATCGCCGAACGACAGGCGGTAAAACGTGGGCGGATGGTCAATCGTGTCATGGGCGATCCGGCGAGCCAATTGCACGAACGGCATGATTCCAGCGATTTTGACATGAAAACGCAGGATAGAATAGCGCCCGCCACCTGATTGACACAGCCATTTTGTTCTTGTATTGTTCTGTCACTTATGAGGAGAGAAATGATGATCGGATATGTAACATTAGGCACCAATGACCTGGCGCGTGCGGCGATATTTTACGACGCCATTGCTGCGGAACTTGACACCCCGCGGATGATGGAATTTGATGGTTTTATTGCCTGGGGCAAGCCGGGCGATGCCGCTGGTATTGGACTTACCAAGCCGTTTGATGGAAATGCGGCTAGCGTTGGCAACGGTGTAATGGTTGCGCTGGCGGCCAAGGACAAGGATCAGGTGCAGCGTCTCTATGATATCGCGCTGGCCAATGGCGGAACGTGCGAGGGGCCTCCTGGACCACGCGGTGATTCCTTTTTTGCAGGCTATTTCCGTGACCCCGACGGCAACAAACTCAACGCCTTTATCATGACATAAGCAGGATATGAATCTGTTCCTTGGGCGAAGGTAACGGGCACGGGCACGGGCACGGGCAATGTGGTGCGAGATCTGGAGATGTATCCATTACATCTGGGATTGGGCGCAAAGGCAATCCCGTTACCGCCCATTACAGGACTGCAATGGTATGACGAATATTCGGCCCACCATAGCAATGATGGTCCTGAAGGGCGGCTAGTTTCACTGTTCCGCTTTATCGAAAGCTGGGACAGCTGGGAAATGCACCCTTTGGGCGATGAAGTTATTTCGGGCGAAACGGATTATTTTGCGGCCGGGGAATCACGCAATAATGGGTATGTTATTGCGTGATGATTTTCAGGGAGTGCGTGTTATCGCCACTGATCGCAGGACAAATTCGGCACCCAATTGCCCGCTGCCGCCGGCAATTTGCAACTGCAACAGCTGATGGGGGCAATCTGCGTTCAGGGAAAATTTCTGCGAGTCACCGCTGCGTCCCGATTTGACGGCGGCGTTCGTGAACCATTTGCTGACCGGACCCTTGCCGGACAGGCATGACAATTCCCATCTGATGTCGGAATCAGAAGCAGTTTCCTGTGCCTCATATTGTGCAGTGAAGCGATAATTGCCCGGTTTTAGAAAAAGATATTTGCGGATCAATTCTCCGCGTTCACCTGATCCGGCAAATGCGGACAGCGTGTAATTGCCCGCCTTGTCCGGTTCAGAAAAGGCACCACCAATTGCCGGATTTTCTGAAATCTGCCAGCCTACCGCGGGATAGCGCAAGTTGACTGTGTCTTTAGTCAGCGCTGCCGTCTGCAAAGCCTTCAGTCGTGCGGACGGAAGGCTCGTATAATAGCGTTCAAAGGCGGAAAACTCTCCCTTGGCAGCCAAAGTAGATAGGAGATAATTGGACTGGTCGCGATATTCCTTACGATCTGGCAATGGTCCCGCCTGCAATAGCACATCCACCAAATAGGAAGGATCTTCCATCGATCCAATCGCGTAAGGCAAAAACGACAGCAGCCAATCCGGCGCGGCCTTAACAAAAGGGGTCAAGCCCGCCCGTACTTCGGGATCGTCAAGCGCTCCAGTCAATGTAGGAAAAAGAACCGGAAAGCTGCTCGGCGTAGTTCGCATCGCGATATCATAATGATAGAGCGCCTGTTTCTTGTCATTGCGCGCCACCGCATCTTCGATCAACCATAGTTGCGTGCCAAAATCACGTCGCGACACCTTTTGCGACAGAAGCATCAATTCACGCGCCCTTTTCCGATCGCCACGAACATCTGCAACATAGCCAAGCAAGCGGATGGCCACAGGGTTTAATGCGCCACCGCGGAGAGACTGTTTCGCCATCGCTTCGACCTTGGCCAAAGTCGCCGGATCCTGCTTTTCTGCAAATAATTCATCGGCTTTGCGCGAAAGCGCGAGCGGATGATCGGGTACAAACCGCAGCGCCATGTCCGGATTCTGCTGCCATGTTATATTCGCAACGGCATGAATGAACGACAGCCAGGCGATATAACCCGTAACCGATATGAAACCGACAATTTTTACCCAAAAGAGAGGCGGCTTTGCCTTGAGGGCAGTAAAACGCGGCAAGGCTTTTCTTTTTCTGGACATAGCTTTCGCGCGCATTGACCCTATCAAGATGCCACAAACTGGCGGAGACGGAGGGATTCGAACCCTCGGTACCGGATTTACCAGTACGACGGTTTAGCAAACCGTTGGTTTCAGCCACTCACCCACGTCTCCTGCGCGCTTGGCATCGGGGGCCTATAGCGTTGCAACCCAGGGCCTGCAATGGTTATTGATGCCTGTGCTGTCTACCACTAAAATTAGATGCTTTAGATTCACTCTGGCGCAAATAGGACTCGGATGGTCGCCCGTTCATTGTGCGCTCATCCACATGATTCATATGATTGAGCCAGAATGACAGGAGGCGTGCGGAATGCACCAAGTAGCGAACAAGCAGGGTTTCGGATCGATGGTGAAACATGCGATGCTGATGGTGGCTTTAACCGCCGCTATCGCCGCACCGACGAGCGCGCAAATCACGACTGTAGATCCCAATGTCGCGATTGATGCGGATCTTGGTACACCGCCTGCGCCCGCCCCATCTGAAGAAAATGTGACTGTGCAGGACGGAATTCCGACCGAAGGCGCATTACCCGCACAAGCCGGTTCACCTAGCACAAATGTTGCCCCGTCGGATCAAAATACGTTTCAAGAAGATGATCTGATCGGGGCGGCTGAGGGCGTTTTTGGCAAGGGCGCGAAGGGCCTTGGCAAATTGATCGAAGATATTCTGAAAAAGCAAGGTCGGCCCAATGGCTATATTGTTGGCCGGGAAGGCGGCGGGGCATTTGTCGTCGGGCTGCGTTACGGATCCGGTACCTTGAATCACAAGGTTGAGGGTCAGATGCCCGTTTATTGGACAGGTCCATCAATCGGTTTCGATGCTGGCGCTAATGCAGGCAGCACTTTTGTACTTGTTTACAATCTCTATGACACCGAAGATATTTATCGGCGGTATCCGTCCGGTGAAGGCGTTGCCTATCTGGTAGGCGGTTTCAACGCCAGCTACCTGCGTCGCGGGAATGTGGTCCTGATCCCGATTCGTGTAGGTGCCGGTCTTCGGCTGGGTGCCAATGTCGGTTATATGAAATTTTCGAAAAAGCAGCGTTGGTTGCCGTTTTAGACAGGGGCATTAAGCGGCGGCGCGTAGATCTTCCATCCGTTTGAGATAGCGGGCAAGGACATCGATTTCGAGGTTCACCTGACGCCCGACGGCAAGGGTATCAAGCGTCGTCATCTGCGCCGTATGCGGAATGATGTTCAGCGTGAACCGCACCAAGCCGTTGGATTGATCGGCAATTTCATTGACGGTCAACGAGATGCCATCAACAGTTATCGATCCTTTGGCCGCAATATAGGGCGCCAGTGAAGCAGGGGCCTGAACCGTAACTTTCCAGCTATCGCCGACCGGATCGCTTCCAACAATCTCGCCGACGCCATCAACATGGCCGGTGACGATATGCCCCCCCAGCTCGTCGCCAACTTTCAATGCCCGTTCCAAATTGAGTCGCGACCCTGCTTGCCATAATCCCTGTGCGGTGCGCGATATGGTTTCGGCTGACGCATCAACGGCAAAACAGCCATTACCCTTCTCCACCACTGTGAGGCATACGCCCGAGCACGCGATGGATGACCCGATGGCAATTTCGTCCATGGTATAATGGCACCCAATGACGAGGCGAAGATCCCCGCGTTGGTCAACAGAAGAGATCGTGCCGATATCGGTAATAATGCCGGTAAACATAAGTGAGAAGCCTTTGGTCTATAGCGCTCTATCGTAGACTTCGACGTGATCATTGCCAAGACGGCGTGCAAGAGAATTATGCCACCGCCCATGCGCGTCTTTTAAATCTTCCAAACCGATATCGCCCAAACACGCCGTTCCGGCGCCGATCAATATAGGTGCTCGGTATAAAAGCAGGCGATCAACCAAGCCGGCACGTAAAAACGCAGATGCAGTCTTTGCGCCGCCTTCCACCAGCAACATGTTGCAGTCCAGTGATGAAATTTCGTCAACCGACCTCAAAACATCCCAACCGTCAGGTGCGGTACCACTGCCCAACATGACCTTGCGCGGACTTCGATTTTCCAGTCCGGGCAAACGGACATCAAGTGCCGGGACGTCGATCCTGACCGTTGCAGCGCCGACCAAAATGGCATCGCTCCGTGCCCGCTCGACATGGGCGTGGGCCCGGGCGGATCCACCTGTAATCCATCGGCTTTCACCATTGGCCAACGCAATTTTCCCATCAAGCGAAGTGGCGAGTTTTAACGTCACAAACGGTCGCTGTCGTTCCAATCGGCTGAAAAAGCCTGCTAACTGTCTCCTCGCAACTGACGCCATGACGCCGGTTTCGACCGTGATTCCAGCCTCTTTCAGTTGGTTAAAACCTTTTGTACTGGTGCGTGGATCGGGGTCGACAATCGCACCAACCACCCGTGCCGGACGCGCTTCGATTAAAAGCTGTGTGCAGGCAGGGCCGCGCTCAGACACATGCGCGCAGGGTTCCAAGGTAACATAGATGGTTGCGCCTGTCGCGCTGCTGCCTGCCTGGGAAAGCGCCATGGCTTCTGCATGCGGCCTTCCGCCCTGCCCCGTCCATCCCCTGCCCAACACGATATGATCTTTGACAATGATGCAGCCGACAGACGGGCTGTTAAGCGTGCAGCCAACACCACGTTCCGCCAGCGCCAGCGCGGCAGCCATATAATGTTCGTCAGCGTGAGAGGTTATTTCTCAGCTCCCTTTGCTGCGGCTTGTTCGGCCCGTGCTTCTCGCTCTATCCGGTCAACATCCATGCCGACGGCCCTGCCGAAGGCTTTATAGGCCTCTTTCTCACGCGCTATCATCTTGTCCTTCATCTTCTGACGCTCGGCAATCGCAGCCCTGGATTCTTCAATTGTGCGCGTGGCCGGCCAGCTTTCGACATAGATGATTTCACGCGGCGGCGGTTTTGATTTCTCCAATATGTCGAGATAAAATGTATATATGATGATCGCTGTCGGCACACATGCGGCCAGAAACAGCAACGGACTGTGATGACCCGAAGTGCGGAAAAACCCGATCAGGTCGGAACCTCCGCTTTTAAGTGATACGTCTTTGAAGAAGGACATATTTCGTCAATAGGCGGGGTATAGCGCGATTTCCAGTGCTGGAATCACTCTGGGTCGAAAGCTCATAACTATTGTCGTCGATAGCTATGAGCTCGCGGCCTAATTTATGTCGAATCGAACGGTGAGTGTTTGCCAGTCTTCGACCGCGATGCCGTCGCGCGTTGCGGGTTTGAATCGCCATGCCGAGAGCGCCTGCTTTTCGGTTACCCGCGCAAAGCTGCTGTCGGTTGCGCTAATTGTCTGAACCTGCCTAACCCGGCCATCGATACCGACCAAAATGCGGACAGTGACACTGCCTTCAATTTCCTGACGCAGCATGGCGACGGGGTAGTCGGGTTGGAAATTGCGTATGTAGCGCGGATCGCGTGTCGCAGATTTGAAAATTGGTGTCGGTGTTTTCGGAATTATCGAAGTGAAATCGGCAAAATCGTCGCCGCTGCCAGCACCGGCTGTTATAAGGCCGGTCGCCGTTTCTGGGCCCGTCGTTATGACTCCAGTTTCTACAGGTGCATTGGTCTTGATTACTGGATCTGACCTGACGACTGTCTTCACCGCCTTGTTTTTTGGTTGTACCTTTTGTTCGGTTTTGGGCGGCGGTGTCCATGCGGGAATATTATGCCCGAAAAATGTTTTCGGCCCCGGTTCAAATTTAGCGATGATTGGCGACAGTGCCACGGCCAATATAATCGACCCATTTACCATGATTGCCGCGCCCATACTGACCTTATTGGCGTGGCTGTTTTCTTGTGCATAACTCATATCGGGTTTCCTCTCTCCCAGTTACGACGAGAAGGCCGGAGCAACACGAACAGGCGAATCACCCCGAATCCGACTCGCTTTAGTTATGATATATTGTATCTTAAACAAATCAACACCAATTTACAGCTACGACGAACGGCTACCTTTTCAATATTGAACAGGTGCTTCAGCCGCTGCGGAAGGCATTAGTAATCGGATAGCGGCGGTCACGGCCAAAATTTCGTGCGCCAAGTTTAACACCCGGCGGGGCCTGACGGCGCTTATATTCCGCTATATAAAGTAGCCGTTCAATCCGCGTGACGACATCGCGATCAAAACCCAGTGCAACAACCTCGTCGACCGACAGTTCTTCCTCGACCAACGCGTGCAGCATTTTGTCGAGCACCGGATATTCGGGCAGGGAATCGCTGTCTTTCTGATCAGGCCGCAGCTCCGCACTGGGGGGCTTGGTGATGATCGACTCTGGCATGACGGGTCCATCGGGACCTAGCCCGATGCGCGGCTTATGGCTGTTGCGCCATTTGGAAATGGCAAAGACCGTCATTTTATAGGCGTCTTTAATCGGATTATAGCCACCGGCCATATCGCCATAAATGGTGGCGTAGCCGACGCTCATCTCGCTCTTGTTCCCGGTGGTCATCAGCATGTGGCCAAATTTGTTGGACAGGGCCATCAACGTCACGCCTCGGATGCGCGATTGCACATTCTCTTCGGTGATATCGACCTGGGCATCGGCAAAACTGTCTGAAAGCATGACGTCAAAGGCATCGACAGCGGGTGAAATAGCGATGGTATCCAGCCTGCAGCCGATCATGCGCGCGCATTGTTCAGCATCATCAAGACTCGACTGGCTGGTGTACCGGCTTGGCAGCATCACGCACCAGACCCGGTCGGGCCCCAATGCATCGGCCGCAATAGCCGCGCAAATGGCGCTATCGATGCCGCCCGACAGGCCCAATACCACCCCGGGGAAACGGTTGGTGTCGACATAATCGCGCAGGCCCGTCACCATCGCGCTGTAAATGTCGGCAGGATGGTCTTCCCAAACCGCCAACTCACCTGCTTCACATACCCAGCCTGCGCCCTTACGGGTCCAGTGGGTCACGCGCAGCGCTTCCGTCCAGTCGGGCAAACGGTGCGCGGCGATTCCATCGGCGTTGAGGATGAATGAGCTGCCGTCGAAGACGAGTTCATCCTGCCCGCCGACACGGTTCAGAAACAATAGTGGTAAACCGGTCTCGGCGACGCGCGCTGCAAATACCTGTTCCAGCCGGCGATCATCCTTGTCGATTTCATAAGGGCTGCCATTTACCGAAATCAGAATTTCAGCACCCCTTTTGGCGAGATACGTCGATACCGGTTGCAACCAACCATCTTCGCATATCGGCAATCCGAGCCTGATGCCCTTGAACTCCACAGGTTCAGGTAACGGACCCGGGGTAAAAATACGCTTTTCATCAAAGGTGCCATAATTTGGCAATTCATGCTTGTAACGCACAGCCACAATCCGACCGCCGTCGAGCAACGCGATTCCATTGTAGAGCGCCCCGTCCTCGGAAAAAATCGATCCGACAAGCATCGCGGGTCCGCCATCGGCCGTTGCTCTGGCGAGTTCGGCCAGTTGTGCAGCGGCTTTGGCTGCAAAGACAGGTTTTAAAACAAGGTCTTCTGCCGGATAACCGATGAGTTGCTGTTCAGGAAATACAATCAAATCGGCCCCCGGCACTTTGGCACGCCATTCCAGCATTGCCGCTGCATTACCTGCCAGGTCTCCGACTCGCTGGGTGATTTGCGCCATCGCGATTGTAAGCTGATCTGTCATCCCCCCTGCTTATTGTCCACAATGTAAGGGAGCAAGCCGATTGTCAGAATGAGTCTCTCTCGCTAGAGCGACCACCGAACCTGCTGGGTTGTTTTTTCGGGGAACGCGCGCATGAAATTGATGACAGGTAACAGCAACCTGCCCTTGGCCAAGGGTATTGCCGAATATATGGGCTTGCCCCTTACCGATGCCAGCGTCCGCCGTTTTGCCGACAATGAAATCTTTGTGGAAATCCATGAAAATGTGCGCGGCGAAGATATGTTCGTGATCCAGTCCACAAGCCATCCCGCCAACGACAATCTGATGGAATTGCTGATCATGATCGATGCGCTGCGGCGCGCCTCGGCCAAGCGGATCACCGCTGTGTTACCTTATTTCGGCTACGCCCGGCAGGACCGCAAACCCGGCCCGCGCACGCCAATTTCTGCCAAACTGGTCGCCAATCTGATTACCGAGGCAGGCGCTGATCGCGTGCTCACCGTTGACCTTCATGCCGGGCAGATCCAAGGCTTTTTCGATATTCCGACAGACAATCTCTATGGTGCGCCGGTCATGAGCGCGGACATTTTGTCGCGCCATGCCGACAAGAATATCACCGTCGTTTCGCCCGACGTGGGCGGTGTGGTCCGTGCCCGCGCGTTGGCCAAGCGGTTGGAAGACGCACCACTTGCCATCGTCGACAAGCGCCGGGAAAAAGCCGGTGTGTCCGAAGTGATGAACATCATCGGCGACGTAAAGGACCGGTTCTGCATCCTGATCGACGATATTGCCGACAGCGCTGGAACATTATGCAATGCCGCCGATGCCTTAAAGGCCGCCGGTGCATCCGATGTCGTGGCTTACATCACCCATGGGGTTCTGTCGGGCGAAGCAGTCAACCGCGTAAATGCATCTTCCTTACGCAAACTGGTCATTACCGATTCGATCATTGCGTCCGACGCAGCGCAAAACAGTGAAAAAATCCGTCAGCTTCCTATCGCCCCGCTTTTGGGCGAGGCGATCAAACGGATCGCCGACGAAAGCTCGGTCAGCTCGCTGTTCGATTGATGACGTCGGCGGATATCTTGCTGGCAAACCGGTTGGCGGATGCGGCGGGCGCCGCAATCCGGCCATTTTTTCGATCCGGATTCGTATCCGAAGCAAAGCAGGATGCGTCTCCGGTGACCGAAGCCGACCGCGCCGCAGAGGCCGCGATCAGGCGGATACTGGATGCAGAATGCCCCCGTGACGGCATCATCGGCGAAGAATATGGCATAAAACAAGGCAGTTCAGGTCGAACATGGGTCATCGACCCGATCGATGGCACCGTCAGCTTCATGGCGGGCCGCCCGATTTTCGGCACATTGATAGCTTTGCTGGAAGAAGACTGGCCCGTGCTGGGCGTGATTGACCAATGTATCAATCAGGAACGCTGGATCGGGGCGACCGGCTACCCGACTATGCTGAACGATAAGGTAGCAACCAGCCGTAATTGTGCCTCACTTGCAAAAGCCACGCTGGCGACCAGCGGTCCCCAATATTTCACGCAGCATGACGGCGATCATTTCATGGCGCTTGCGGCCAAGACGGCACACAAGCACATGCTATTTGGCGGCGATTGCTATAATTACGCGCTTCTGGCCAGCGGGCATATCGACATCATTGTCGAAGCTGGCTTGAAGCTTCATGATTTTGCTGCTCTAGTACCTGTAATAATAGGATCGGGTGGCATGATAAGCGATTGGACAGGGGAGCCGCTGCACGCGGCCTCGGATGGACATATCATCGCGGTGGGCGATCCTGCACGGCTGGAAGACGTGCTGGGGGCCCTCCAATGCGATCATTAAAGCGCATCAATCCCGTCCATTTCATCCTGCCTGCATTAGCCCTGCGCCGTTATGTGTCGACCTATTATTTCTTCGATTTTACGAGCGAGTCCGGCGAACTAGAAGATTTGCTGCACCCCGAATGGGCGAGCGCGCATTATACGCTGTCTGGGGCATCACGCGGCAGCATTGTCGGTGATCCACCGTTGCCGACGCCCGATGTGAACATGACAGGGCCGACCGGAAAAGCCGCCCGCATCTTTTTTGAACAGTTGAAACTGGTCGGAATCGGCCTGTTACCGCTGGGCTGGTACCGTCTTGTCGGCTGCCCGGCTGAGCGCTGGGCCAACAAGGTCAGCGAAATCGAAGGTGTTGCGGAATTTCGGTTATTCGAAAAAATCTGGCGGGAAATGCAAGGTGTGGAAGATCCCAACGACATGGCTCAGATGTTTGACCGGATATTGACACAAGCCATCATGATTGCCGATCCGCTGGAAATCGAGATTGAAAATATTCATGAAGCACTGGCCAATCCAGATATCAGCAGCGTAGCGGACTTGGCCGATCTTACGGGTATCGGGCAACAACGCCTGGAGCGCCTGTCACGCCGGATTTTCGGATTTCCGCCAAAGCGGCTCCTGCGTCGACAACGATTTTTACGCACATTGGGCAGCGTCATGATGGACCCTGAATTGAAATGGTCGGTGGCGTTGGACGATCAATATTTCGACCAAGCCCATTTTAACCGCGATTTTCAGGAATTTATGGGCATGGCCCCGGGCCAGTATCTGGCCATGCCGCGCCCGATCAGTATCGCTGCAACGCTCGCGCGTGCAAAACATGTCGGCCACCCCCTCCAAGCGCTGCAAGGCCCGGGATTGTCCGACAAGCAATAGCTTGTTGCATTCGCGCCCGAATCCCGCTAGGCGCGCGCCTTCCGAATAAGCAGGCTGGCCAATAGGGCTGCCATGTCGGCTTGATACGGACTCAACAAAGGAGACCAAAATGCCCAAGCTCAAGACCAAGAGCGGTGTGAAGAAACGCTTCAAACTCACCGCAACAGGCAAGATCAAACATGGCGTCGTTGGAAAGCGGCACCGTTTGAGCAGCCATAATGCGAAATATATCCGCCAAAACCGCGGCACCAGCGTGATCTCCGATCCCGATGCCAAGACAATCAAGAAATGGGCGCCCTACGGTCTCTAAGACCGGCGATCATTTGCACGAAAGGATATAGATTATGGCACGCGTCAAACGTGGTGTGACCACCAAAGCCAAACATAAGAGAATTTTGGAACAGGCGAAGGGCTATTATGGCCGTCGCAAAAATACCATCCGCGTCGCGCGGCAGGCCGTCGAAAAGGCTGGCCAATACGCATATCGCGACCGCAAGGTAAACAAGCGCAATTTCCGCGCACTCTGGATTCAGCGCATCAACGCTGCTGTCCGCGCCGAAGGTATGACTTATGGCGTGTTCATGCATGGCGTAAAGCTGGCCGGTATCGAACTAGACCGCAAAGTAATGGCCGACCTCGCGATGAATGAAGCTGCCATGTTTAGCACCATCATCGCGCAATCAAAGGCGGCGTTGGCGAAAGCAGCTTAAACCAGCTTTGAATAATGCGCGAAAGGGCGTGGGCGGCACTTGCCGTTCGCGCCCTTTTGCTTATGCAGGCGAACCGAGATGACAGACATAGCAAATTTACAAGACGAACTGCTCGCCGCAATCGGTGCTGCTGACACAACCGAAGCTTTGGAAGCGGTCCGCATATCCGCGCTTGGCAAACAGGGTAGTGTTTCAGCGCTGCTTAAAACAATGGGCGCGATGTCGCCCGACGAACGGCAGATTCAAGGCCCCGTCATCAACGGTCTTCGCGAAACAGTATCCAATGCCTTGGCCGCCAAAAAATCCGAGCTTGAAAATGACGCCCTGAATGCGCGCCTTGCAACCGAACAGCTGGACATGACGTTGCCCCCGACAGCCGCGCTTAATGGGTCGGTGCACCCGGTCAGCCAGGTCATGGATGAACTGGCTGAAATTTTCGCCGATATGGGATTCGCGGTCGCCGAAGGACCGGAAATTGAGGACCAGTGGCATAATTTTACCGCTCTCAACATGCCCGAAACCCATCCGGCACGGGCGATGCATGATACATTCTATATGCAGGCGGCTGGCGAAGAGGAGGCGAGGCTTTTACGCACGCATACGTCGCCGGTTCAAATCCGCACGATGACATCGCAGGAACCGCCGATCCGCATTATCGCGCCAGGCCGGGTCTATCGCAGCGACAGCGATGCAACGCACACACCGATGTTCCACCAGATCGAAGGGCTGGTCATCGACAGGGGCATCCATTTGGGTCATCTCAAATGGACGCTTGAAACCTTTCTCAAGGCCTTTTTCGAACGCGATGAACTGACGATCCGTTTGCGGCCGAGCTATTTTCCCTTCACCGAACCTTCGGCCGAGGTCGATGTCAGCTTTTCGATGGAAAATGGCAAACGCATTTTAGGAGGGACCGGAGGATGGATGGAGCTTCTGGGTTCCGGCATGGTCCACCCCAAAGTGATCTCGGCCTGTGGGCTCGACCCTGATGTCTATCAGGGATTTGCTTTTGGTGTCGGCGTCGACCGGCTGGCGATGCTGAAATATGGCATGGATGACCTGCGCGCCTTTTTCGATGGTGATTTACGCTGGCTGAAACATTATGGATTTGGTGCGCTTGATGTCCCAACGTTGAGCGGAGGAGTATCGGCATGAAATTCCCGCTGAGCTGGCTCAAGGCGCATCTGCACACTGATGCTGACGCCGACACCGTTGCAGACAAGTTGAACCGCATAGGATTGGAAGTCGAAGAAATCGACAATCCGGCAGAAAAACTATCTGCATTCCGCATCGCAAAGATCCTGACCGCGGCGCCGCATCCGCAAGCAGACAAGCTGCAAATACTAACGGTCGATGCCGGGGGCGAGCTATTGCAAGTGGTCTGTGGCGCGCCCAATGCACGGGCAGCGATGCTCGGTGTCTTTGGCCCGGCAGGCGCGGTTGTACCTGCCAATGGCATGGTACTGAAAGTCGCAGCCATTCGCGGTGTCGAATCCAATGGCATGATGTGTTCGGTTGCAGAACTGGAACTGGGCGACGACCATGATGGAATTATCGAACTGCCCGACGACGCGCCGGTAGGTGAAGTCTATGCCCAATGGGCAGGGCTGGACGACCCGGTGATCGATGTCAGCATTACCCCCAATCGTCAGGATTGCATGGGCGTGCGCGGTATTGCCCGCGATCTTGCTGCCGCTGGACTAGGCACGCTGCGACCGCTTCACGAAGTGTACCATATGGACACGCTCCAGCCAATTGCAGGCGACGGACCTGCCCCTGTGGTTGCAACGCACGATCCAGATGGTTGCCCGGCCTTCTTCGCCCAAGCTGTATCGGGCGTTGTCAACGGAGCATCCCCGCCATGGATGCGTGACCGACTACGCGCCATTGGCCAAAAACCGATTTCGGCGCTGGTCGACATTACCAATTTCATCTCGATTGATCTGGGCCGCCCGTTGCACGTATATGACCGTGCGAAACTGTCCGGCCCACTTGTCGCACGCAAAGCGACGCAGGGTGAGAATGTGTTGGCATTGAATGGTAAGACCTACACGCTCGACAACAGCATGACGGTCATTGCCGACGATATAATGGTTCACGACATCGGCGGCATCATGGGTGGCGAGCATTCGGGCGTGTCCGAAAGCACCAAAGATGTTCTGATCGAGTGCGCCTATTTCACGCCCGAACATATCGCCCGTACCGGGCAGAAGCTCACCCTGACCAGCGATGCCCGTCAGCGGTTTGAACGTGGGGTCGATCCGGCATTTTTGGATGATGGCCTTGCTATTGCGACCAAATTGGTGCTCGACATATGTGGCGGGCAGGCGAGCGCAATTGCCCGCGCCGGATCGCCCCCAGTTGCGCCGCGCAACATCTCTTACGATCCTGATCATTGTCAACGGCTCGGCGGCATTGCCGTTTCTGCCGAAGATCAACGAAACATATTGGAAAGACTGGGGTTTTCAGTGACGTCAGACTGGCGAGTGACGCCACCTAGCTGGCGGCGTGACGTCGAAGGCAGCGCTGATCTGGTCGAAGAAGTGGTCCGCATGGTCGGGCTGGACAATATTCCGTCAACTCCGTTGCCCCGCACCGATGGCGTAGCCAAACCCACCGCAACGGCAATGCAGAAAATCGAGCGAAAGGTCCGCAGAACTGCTGCTGCGCGCGGCTTGAATGAAGCGATCAACTGGTCGTTCCTCCCCGAGAAAGAGGCAGCGGCCTTTGGTGGTGGCCATTGGTCGCTGGCCAATCCGATCAGCGAAGATATGAAAGTCATGCGACCGTCCTTGCTGCCGGGTCTGTTGTCGGCGGCGCAACGCAATATGAATCGTGGTGCATCATCGGTCCGTCTATTCGAAATCGGTCGGCGGTATCTGCCGGATAGCGAAAAACTGACCGCCGCTTTCGTTTTATCAGGTGACAAGGCTACGCGCGACTGGGCCAATGGCAGGGCGACAAAGTTTAACGCCTTTGATGCCAAGGCCGAAATTGAGGCGCTGTTGTCGGCGACGGGTGTCGCTGTTGAAACACTAATGGTCATGGGTGAAGCAGGGGCGCATTATCACCCCGGCCAGTCGGCAACATTGCGTATGGGGCCGAAAAATATTCTGGCCGCTTTTGGTGCATTGCATCCTGTAACGGCCAAGGCCTTTGATCTGGACGGACCGGTGATGGCAGCGGAAATTTTTCTTGATGCGATACCGGTCAGAAAATCGACCGGGTTCATGCGCGCCGCCTTCACACCACCGGCATTGCAAGCGGTAACACGCGACTTTGCATTTTTGGTGGCGGCGGATGTTGCAAGCGGAGATCTGGTTCGCGCCATCAAAGGATGTGACAAGGTCAATATCGTTGCCGTCCGGCTATTCGATCTATTCGCAGGGCAGGGTGTTGCAGAGGGCCAGAAATCACTGGCCGTAGAAGTGACCTTGCAGCCGTTAGACAAAAGCTATGGTGATGAAGAGCTGAAAGCCATATCGGACCGTGTCATTACCGCTGCCGCCAAGCTGGGCGGGGTTTTACGCGGATAAAGAGGGCCGGAGCATGACGCCCGGCCCTCTTTTTTATTCCCAAATTCGGGGTCAGAACTTGAAGCCTGCGGTGATAAACACTTGGCGTGGATTCCCGTAAAATGCGGTTACAATGCCCTCACGCCCCAGCGATGGAATGACATTTCCCGTGGTCGCATTACGCAATGGCGTACCGTCCGGTGCCACTTGCAGGAACTGGTAGCCCGAGGTGATATATTCCTTGTCCAAAATATTCTTGCCATGCAAGCCGACGCTGAAACGGTCGTCGTCGCTCGACCAGGTCAGGCTTGCGTCCAGCAAGCCATAGCTTTTCTGGTCAAGAAACGGGCTGGGTACTTCAAACTGGTTGGTCTTGCTGCGATAGCTGTAGGTGGTCGACGCGTTGAATGCCCCCAGCTCTACACCCAGAGTCCCCGAAATTGTCCACTTCGGGGTGTTTTGAATTCGCCGCAAGTTCGACACATCGACATTGTTCACAATGAAGCGGTCATATTGGCCGTCAATATAGCCAATTGTACCTGCAAAAGTGATAGCGGATCCGTCGCCTGCGAAACCCTCGCCAAAGCGTGAGAAGGATTCAAATTCGACACCCTTGAATGTCGCCTTTGCCGCATTGGTGGTTACCCCGGCAAAGCTTTCGAATATCCCGTCGCCATTGGCATCTACACCGACCGATCCCGGGATTTGTACATTTTTATAGTCGCCATAAAAACCGGTAATGGCAATGCGGGCGCCATCAAAGCTTCCCTTCCAACCCAATTCATAGCTGTCGACGGTTTCAGGATCGAACAGAAAGAAATCATAGATTTCCTGATAGCTCCGCACACCGTTGCGGTCCGTATCTGGCGCAATGCGGGAGTCGCCGCGGGGGTCAAAACCACCGCCCTTGAACCCTTGCGCGTAGCTGGCGTAGAATAGATGGTCGCTATTCGGTTTAAAGCTGAGTGAGGCGCGTGGATTGAAATCGGTGAACTTTGCCGAACCACTGAAATTAGTTACGGTTGCGATCGGAACAGCTGTTCCGCCAAAGATCGGGGAACTGCCGCCAATCTTTGTCTGGCGCAATATGCGCGAACGCCGTTCGTCGCTGGTGTACCGCCCGCCCAGCGAAACTGCGAACTGGTCGCTAAAATCAAATGTGAAGTCACCGAAGACCGACCATGTTTTGGTTTTCACTTCACCTTCAGTAAAGGCATTGAGGCCGGGCAGGCCCAAAAGCGGACCGGTCGTTCCAAGGATTACGTCAAACTGGGTCGAGCTGTCTGCATCCAGATAGTAAAAGCCTACCAGACCATTGAGTCTGTCGCCTTCATAGAGGAGCTGGAATTCCTGGCTTACCTGTTCGTTGCGATAAACCGCAGGTACGTCGACGTCGACCGATGGCAAAGAGTCAAAATCAATAGGTGTAAAACTGCGGTCCTTACGCCATGCGCTGATCGACTTGAGCGTCAGATTTTCTGCAAGATTAACTTCCGCATTTATTGCCAGGCCATAGGCCTTCACGTCCTGTTTCGGCGTATTCAACCCCGAGCGGGTGTCAAAAACATCATTCAATACAGGCGCAGCGGATAACAGACTGGTAATGAGGCGGTGGCCATTGCGCGCATCCGATTTGTCGCGGGTATAGTCACCCGAGATGCGGATGAATACGGGTTCGCCATAGCCCCCCAGTTCTGCGCTGCCTCGCGCAGCCCAGACGTCCTTGTTGTAATTTTCAACGCCGGCAAGGTTAAGATTATCGCCAAAACCACCCCGTGACAGACGCGCAACAGAACCACCAACACGAACAAGGTCGCTGATCGGCGTCGAAGCAGTCAGTACGCCATCAGCCTGATCGAATGTGCCATATGTCGCACGTGCCTTGAGCGCAAAATCCTGCGAAAGACGCCGCGTTACATATTTCACCGCGCCGCCGATGGTGTTGCGCCCATAAAGCGTCCCCTGTGGCCCACGCAGCACCTCGATACGCTCAACATCATAAATATCCAGCACGGCGCCCTGCGGCCGATTGAGATAAACATCATCAAGATAGATGCCCACACCGGCTTCAAAACCCGATACCGGGTCTTGCTGTCCAACACCACGGATGAAGGCAGTCAGAGTTGAGTTGGTTCCCCGCGAATTTTCAAGCGTGACGTTCGGTGTCGTGTCGCTGATATCAGTGATATCCAGCGCACCGGCCGCTTCCAGCTGCGCGCCAGAATAGGCAGTCACCGCTACCGGAACATCTTGCAGGCTTTCTTCGCGGCGGCGGGCGGTTACAATGATTTCATCACCGTTGGACGCGGCTTCATCCGCATTCTGCGCCAAAATGGGGGTGGCACAGAAAATGCCTGGTGCGGCAATACCGGCAAATAAGGCGGCGCGAACATAAGCGATTTTAGGGGATTTCATAGGTCACTCTCCAGCAGAAAAAGCGGGTCTTTACCCGTTCCAGAAATCGGTTATAGTGAAAGTTGAACCATGTTTCAACTTTAAGTGAGAGGAAGGCTGGAGAATGCCCACCAATCGTGGCATATCAGCAACAATGACACCTGCCGGCAAAACTCCACGTACCGAACGCGGACGCAAAACCTTGCGCCATTTGCTCGATGCGGCGGCGGCTGAGTTCGGTGAAAAGGGGTTTCACGAGAGTTCAGTGGTGAGCATCACGCAACGCGCTGGCGTCGCGCTGGGCAGTTTTTATACCTATTTTGATTCGAAAGACTCGCTGTTTCAAGCTCTTGTCCGAGACATGTCGGCACAGGTCCGTAATACGGTCGGCCCGATCATCGCCGCAGAATCGGATCGTCTCGATGGCGAGCGCAAAGGACTTGCCGAATTCCTGCGCTTTGTGCGGCGGCACAAGGAATTATACCGGATTATCGACGAAGCCGAATTCGTCGATCCGCCTAGCTATCGCGCCCATTATGAAAATACCGTGTCAGGCTATATCGCAAGCTTGAAAGATGCTGCTGAAACGGGTCAGATACGCGCCGATGTCGAGGAAGTGCACGCTTGGGCAATTGTCGGCATGAACGTGTTCTTGGGTCTGCGTTATGGCGTCATGGGGGAAGACCGCGACGCCAATGAAGTGGCCGATATCGCAGCTGATTTCCTGGCCAACGGGCTGAAGCGGTAAAGTAAAACTGCGCTTTTCCAGCGGTTACCGGTTCCAATTACACGCAAATCCATCTAAGCGGCGCGCATGACGCTGAACCGCCGCACCTTTGCCATTATTTCCCACCCCGATGCGGGTAAAACGACATTGACCGAAAAGCTGTTGCTGCAAGGCGGGGCGATCCATTTGGCCGGAGAGGTCAAGGCACGCGGTCAGGCGCGGCGCGCGCGATCAGACTGGATGAAGATCGAACAGCAGCGCGGCATTTCGGTAACCTCTTCGGTGATGACTTTCCAAAAAGACGGCATTGTCTTCAACCTGCTCGACACGCCGGGGCACGAAGATTTTTCCGAAGACACCTATCGCACCCTGACCGCTGTCGATTCCGCCATCATGGTGATCGACGCAGCCAAGGGGATCGAGCCGCAGACCCGCAAATTGTTCGAGGTGTGTCGCTTGCGCTCGGTGCCGATCATCACCTTTGTCAACAAGGTGGACCGCGAAGGCCGCGCCGCATTTGAAACCATTGACGAGGTCGCCGATGCGCTCGCGCTCGACGTATGTCCGATGAACTGGCCGGTTGGGATGGGTGGCGAGTTTGAAGGGCTTTACGATTTCACCAGCGGCCGTTTGAGCCAGCCATCCGGCGACAGCAAAGCCTTTGAAGGAAAAGTCAGCGACCATGAAGGCCTTGGCGCCGCCAGCCTCGACGATATGCTGTCCGCTGCGGGTGCTGCGCGTTTGCGTGAAGAGGCAGAGCTTGCACAGGCAGGCTATTCCGAATTTGATCTTACCGCATTTCGGAACGGTGATTTGACTCCGGTCTATTTCGGGTCCGCGCTGAAGGAATTCGGGGTGATCGAATTGATCACCGCCATTGCGGCGTTTGCCCCGCCGCCCCGCCCCCAACCCAGTTCCAAAGGCGTAATCGACCCGTCGGGCAAGGAAGTAACCGGATTTATCTTCAAGGTGCAGGCCAATATGGATCCGCAGCACCGCGACCGTATTGCGTTCATGCGGCTGTGTTCAGGGACATTCAAACGCGGCATGAAATTGACCCCGTCGGGCCTTGGCAAGCCGGTGGCGATCCATTCGCCTATCCTGTTTTTCGCTCAGGACCGGGAAATCGCCGATAGCGCGGAGCCGGGTGACATTATCGGTATTCCGAACCATGGTACGTTGCGGGTCGGCGACACTTTGTCGGAACGCAATGAGGTGCGCTTCACCGGCCTGCCCAATTTCGCGCCGGAAATCCTGCGCCGCGTTGTCCTGCGCGACCCCACCAAGACCAAGCAGTTACGCAAGGCCCTCGACGATTTGAGCGAGGAGGGTGTCATTCAGGTTTTCTATCCGGAAATCGGTTCGAACTGGGTAATTGGTGTCGTGGGCCAGTTGCAGCTTGATGTGCTTATTTCCCGTCTGGAGGCGGAATATAAGGTCGATGCCTTTCTGGAAGCCGCCCCTTATGACACAGCGCGCTGGCTGATCGGGACCGATGCCGACCTGACCCAGTTTGCATCGTTCAACGGCGGCAACATGGCGAAAGACCGTGACGGTCACCCGGTATTTATGGCGCGATCAGCATGGGATGTCGGCTATCAACAGGAAAAACACCCTGATTTGAAATTCAGCGCAACTAAAGAGCGCTGATTGCAGCCTTTCGGGCCAATACCCTTGTTCTCATCTATTAAAACTCGGCGGACTGTGCGAACTTTGCGTGAGCCATGTGGCCCCTTGATATGAATTCACGCAGAGTGCGCCGAGTATTGAGATTAAAAAGGAGAGGGGTTTTTCGATATCCCTTGGCTTAAGATTACCGCCAGACGGCAACCCCAAATGGCTCGATTTGAGCGCCACCTAGCACAAAATCCGCGCCCTCGGGTGCAGGTACTTGGGCAGGTTCATCAGCCAGATTGAACGCAAATGTCATTCCGCCCCGGCGGCGTAAGCGCAAGGTCGGCGGCAACGGCGTGACCGGAATGTCTGCTTCGGCGCACAACCGCACTAACACGCTTTTCAGAAAAGCGTCATCCGTCAAAGTCGCGATATAGGTGCTGCGGCCCGAACGGATGGCGGCAGGAGCACCATCTTCGTAGGTTGCCACGATTTCCGTGTCGCCTGCTTCAATTGTTTCACGCCAGCGACCGCTTTCGAAATGCTCGCCCTGATAATGAAGCTCCCCGGTGCAGTCGGGGCGCAATGTCTCCACTGCAATGACTTTTACAGGCACAAATTCCCGTAACGGGCCCGGAGGCAAACCGTCGCTAATGGAAAACTCCTGTGTCTTTGCGCCCGAACGCGGTCCGAAGAGGAGCAAGCCATCACTCGCCCGCAATGTTTCAACGGTTTTTTCGTCGGGCATGGCAAGCGTCGGAGCAACGATAAGCTTATATCCGTCCAGCGGTCCATCGCCCGCCGACAGGATATCGACATCCAGTCCCAACGCCCGCAGCGCGCCATAATATTGAAAGACCACCGCCGAATAGCGATAACCCGCGCCCTGCCGTTCGATATCGTCAACCCACGCCGAGGCGGGATCAACCAGCAACGCTACCAGTGCTCTTTCAGGCACTGCCGACAGATCGCCCAGCAGTGCCATTTCACGCACAACCTGTTCAACTTCTGGCCATGCAGGTGCGTGCTGATCGTCGGGACGCAATAGCCCTGCGTGCATCTGCTCTTGGGCAAAGGGTACCTGTCGCCAACGGAAATAGGCAACGCACGCCGCGCCATGGGCAAAGGCTTGCAGCGTCCAGTGCCGGATCATGCCGGGTGCCGGGCGAGGATTGTGCGGGGCCCAGTTTACCGGGCCGGGCTGTTGTTCCATCACCCACCAGGCGTCCTTGGATAAACCGCGCACCGAATCGAAATTCAGCGCCGCCAGATCGGGGTGGCCGGTCCGCATGAAGGGCTGCCATTCCGAAGCCGGTGCCTTGGCCATCAACTGGTCGGAAAAGCCGAGCGGATAATTATCATAGCTGACAAAATCGAGACCACGGGTCAGCGCGGCATTGTCGACGCCGGTTGTTGCAGGCGGAATGATATTATGGGTGATCCATTGCCCCTCGCCCGCGTGCGCGCGGATAGCGGCAATCATGACGTCATGAAAGCGCACCACCTGATCCGATGCAAAGCGGCGAAAGGCAAGCCGATGTGCGGGATTGGTTTCGCATACCGTGAAAAAAGGCAGTTCGATCTGGTCGAAGCTGTCATATTCCATGGACCAGAACACATTGCCCCATGCGGCATTCAGCGCCTCGATTGTCCCGTAGCGTTGGGCGCACCATATCCGGAATGCATCGCATGCCGCCGGTGAGGCGCTGAGTGAGGTGTCGTGGCAGCAGAGTTCATTGTCGGTCTGCCAACCCGCAACATGAGGATGGGAGCCGTACCGCTGCGCCATGGCCGCGCTGATCCGTTCTGCCTGTGCCAGATAGGTTTCGCTCGAAAAATCATAATGGCGGCGCGAACCGAAACCCCGACGCAGACCGGTGTGGATGTCGACTGGCAAAATGTCGGGATACTTCTCGCACAGCCATTTGGGCGGGGTTGCCGTGGGCGTGCCCAGAACGACCTTCAGCCCGGCCTCACCCAATGTGTCAATGGCGCGGTCCATCCATTCCCATGTGAACTGTCCCTCGCTCTTTTCGATCCGACCCCAAGCGAACTCGCCTATGCGGACATAGGTGAGGCCCAGATCGCGCATCCGCCGCGCATCGCGGACCCACATGTGATCGGACCAATGTTCGGGATAATAGCAAACGCCTAGCATGATCGTCTTGTTACTCGACAATCCGTGAAGAGCAAGGGCTTCATGGGCGCTTTATATCAAAAGCGATGGTCAGCCGTTCCCCCGCTTCAAAGGGAATGGTGCTGTGCCACATGGTCGAGGGGAACAGGACCAAGCGACCGGGTTTCGGCTCGACTGTGCAATATGCCGGAAGGTTCAGGCCCAGTTCTGGCGGCGGTGTTCCAAGCGCAAAATGGCCAGACGGCGGTGGTCCCGGTTGGCCGGGTAAGGCGACATAAAAGGCCGAGCTGATCCAGCCGTTCACATGCGTATGGCTGGCATGAAAGCCCTTGCCGTTCAGTCGTACCGACCAACTTCCGTCCAGCAGCAAAGCCGCGCGGTCCGGGGACAATAATGGATGGTGCGGGTCCTGCGGTGGAAGCGCATCGACATAGCCGCGCACCGCATCCATGATCGTGCGCCTCGCGGTCTGTATAACAGGGTCGGGATGAAAGAACAGCGGCCGGTCGGTTTGCGTGCCGCCGCGCACCGATTGTTCGGGATAGGGCGCCTGCAGGATATGCAATCGGCGCAGCACATCCGCGAGATCAGAAATTTGCCTCGACGAAACGTCCAGATCAATGACCGATAGATAAGCCGGCGTGCCATCCAGCCATTGTGCCAGCGCATTGCCCGTCAGCCGCCAAATGAGCGAGAGATAGGGCCAGAACATCGCACCTGCAGGGGTCCCGATATGGCGACGCGCGCACCTTTCGGCCTCGGCCCATTGACCCCGACGCAGATGGAAGCGCACCCGGCACAGATCAAAGCCGGGATCGGTCATGAACGTAATTTCGGCAAGCGCCGCCTCCGCGCTTGTGTCATCTCCGGTTTCGGCCGCATTATAAAAGCGGGCTGCGCGCAAGGCGGGCTGATCCGGAAATATACGCTCCGCAGACTCAAGTATTGACCGGACTTTCGCCCATTCCTTCGCAATCGCTGCATTGTGAAACCATGCAAGGTGTAGAGCGAGCGGTGCTCCAGGCCCCGCGCAGGCTTCGGCAAAGCTCCTGTCATATAGCCCGGGTTCACCGCTGGTTTGGCGGATGCGCGATAGGGTGGCATGCCCGCTGATCCAATCTGGTCGCCGATGCAATTCATTTTCCAGCAGCGCCTGCGCGCCCAGCCCGTCTCCTTCGGATTGCAGTGCCAGCGCCTGATTACGGCTTAGCTCCAAATCCTGCGGATCCAGCGCGGCCGCGCGGGCAAACAAGGCGGATGCCGGACGCCAGCTTTCATAATGCAGAAGTGCGCGAACGGCGGCTATCTGTGGATGGTTCGGCGCTGCACATTGCGCCTCGTCAATCGCCTCGATCGCGCTTTCGATATCCTGGGTCTGCCGCGCCTGACAGGCTGTCCGGAACAGCGCGGCGGCGTCCACGGTTTAGCTGCCTGCCTTGCAATGCTGGTCGATAAACTGCTGATGGCTCGGCTGACGCTCGGCTTCAAACTGCATCGCGCCGCGCAACTTGCCCAGCCATTCGCGTCCATCAATGCCGCGATAGTCGAACAGCGGATCGACCGCTTCCGGGATATTGCCCTGTCCGATATGCACGGCGAGCCAACTGGGCGGGCCGAACAAATCCATGTCGCGGGCAATGTGCCGGCCATAGCTTTTGAAATGGTCTATCTTGAATTGCAGCGTATCGGGGATGTCCATATGCGCGCAATAGCGCCACAATTCGCTATCGTCGCGGGTCGTGAGTTTGTAATGAAGCACCAGAAAGTCGCGGATGCGTTCAAATTCGGTCACGGCAATATGATTATATTCGTCGGCGAGCAGCGGATTAAAATCCTTGTCAGGAAACAGCGCCAAAAGTTTCGAAATGCCCGCTTGAATCAAGTGCAGGCTGGTCGATTCCAGCGGCTCCATAAAACCGCTCGAAAGCCCGATAGCGACGACATTCTTGTTCCAGAATTTCCGGCGCCGCCCGGTGACAAAACGCAAGCGGTTGGGTCCGGCCAATTCCTCTCCATCCAGATTGGCGCGTAACATTACCTCGGCATCATCGTCCGACAGAAACTGGCTGCAATAGACATAACCATTGCCCGTGCGGTGCTGCAGCGGAATACGCCACTGCCACCCGGCGGCGCGGGCTGTGGAACGGGTGTAGGGCGTAAAGTCGCCCGCCTTCGCGCAGGGCATGGCGACGGCACGGTCGCACGGCAACCAATGCGACCAGTCTTCATAGCCCGTTTGCAAACTGCCCTCGATCAAAAGCCCGCGGAAGCCCGAACAGTCGATAAACAGATCGGCAGCAAAGACCTGACCATCCTCCAGTTGAACCGTCTCGACACATCCACTTTCACCATGCTGTGCGACCGAGGCGATTTTGCCTTCGACCCGCACAACGCCTCGCGCCTCGGAATAGCGCCGCAGATAACGGGCATAGAGCCCGGCATCAAAATGATAGGCATAGTCAAAGGTCGACAGGACATTGCGCGGATCTTGCCCGGGCCGCGTAAACCGTCCGGCCTTTGCCAGCGCCCACGCCATGCTATGTTCGTCGAACGCGGCTGTCTCTCCTGCCTCACGCGCCTTTAGCCAATAATGGTGGAGGCCGACGATATCGAATGCCCGGCCATGCGGTCCAAAGGGGTGGAAATAGCGGTTGCCGAGATGTCCCCAGTCGACAAACTCGATCCCCAGCTTGAACGAGCCCTGGGTCGATTTGACGAACTCGCGTTCATCAATGCCGAGCATTTCATTGAACGTGCGGATGGGCGGGATCGTGGCCTCACCTACACCGACGGTACCGATATCGTCGGACTCGATAAGGGTGATCTTGCACCCCTGCCGTAGGCTGTTCGACAACGCCGCCGCCGTCATCCATCCAGCCGAACCGCCGCCGACTATTACAATCGATTTGATACGCTTGCCCATCATCATTTCCCGTTACGCCCACCGCTTGTTTTTGCAACGAAAACGGGTCCGGTAGCTTTCGCCCCCGGACCCGCCTCTTATCCTGTCGAAGGTGCGACCCTTCGGGCTAGACTTAGAAGCTGAAGCGCACCGAACCCGTTAGCGTCCGGCCGATAACCGGCGTTCCGGTAATGCCGCCGCCAAAGGTTCCATTGCCGTTACCGCGCGAGTCATAGGTGTTGAACAGATTATAGACATTCAATCCGACCTCGATATTTTCCAACGGCATGATTTTCAAATTGGTGTTGAAAACTGTCTTTCCGGGATAGGTCAGCGCGCCATCGAAAGTGCTGGACTGACCGACCGCCGTAACGCCCACCGTTGCGATTTCGGCAATGTCATAATTGGCCGACAACGAATAGCTGAGGTCCGGGATGTTCAATGCTCGGCCAAAGCTGGAGGACCCTGCGACCTGCGTCCCATTGCGCGTTGAAGTGAACTTCTGTTTTGCCTTCGTATATGTGGCGTTGGCGATGAAGTTGAGACCACCCAGACGCAAGGTAGCAAAGAATTCTGCGCCTTGTGTCTTGAAACTGTTGTCGATGACGCAACCGCCACCCGGGCAAATGCCGGTGGTGGTTGGTTCAAAATCGCTACGCTTGAAATCGCCCTTTAACAGGGTGAATTCCACGGTGTACCGACCATCACCCAGATTTCCCCGGTTCTTCAAACCGATTTCATACTGGTTGACGAAGTCGACCGATGGGGTCACGCCGTCAGTACAGGCAAGCGCAGTTGCCTGCGCCCTTGTGCACAGGCTGCCATCGGGATTGAACTTGCCGCTGACGGTCTGACGGTCGCTGTTGAAGCGGCCACCGCGCGATGCACGGGTGAAAATCGACAAGTCGGGCGTTGCCTTCCAAAGCGCACCTGCGGTCCAGCTGGTATAGCTGCGGCTGTAATCCAGAACTTCACGCGCGCCATTTGCGGTAGTGGTCGGGATCAGGACACCATTGGAATTTACATTGAATTCCGCGCCCCCTGCAATTGTGTAGCCCGAAGCCTTTACCTTTTCAAAACGGACGCTGCCGTCCAGATTGAAGCTGTCATTGTCGAGCACCAATTGTGCATAAGGAGCCGTGTTGGTGTAGGATAAATCATAGTCACGCGCACAGCAGCTACCCCAATTATTGTTATAGCCTGAGATACCTTCTTGCGTAATCTTGTTCGCGGCCGCCGTCGCCGTCGGGCTGTCGAACAGATCAAGCTGGGACGGATTGTTACCGCTGAGTTCACGCAAGGACTTGTTCACATGCCAGTCCATAGCGATTGTCTGGTCCATATAAAAATAGCCCAGGCGCGCAGTCAATTCGGCAAAACCAGTGTCGAACTTTCCGGCAACCGTAAGGTCGTTTACAAAACTTCCCAGGTCGCGAATATTCGTTTTCACATTCACATTATTATCAAGAAATGTGTTGGTGTAGAGCTGCCCTGCATTGGGCCCGCTGGCGATGCGAATGGCCTGAACGGTGCGGCCATTGACTGTTGAACCCAATATGCTGGCGGTCGTTGCAATACCCAGAAATGGCGATGCGAATCCCCCGCTCAAATCCGCATAGCGGGCATTATTGTCGACCGTGATATTATCGCTCAACTCATAATGAAATTGAGCGCCGATGGTCTTTTGTTTGGTCGTGATCCCGTCCATCTTTACGCGTTCCAGCGCGCCTTCGCGGTTAAAGATCAGAAAGCTCTGGTTAAAGAGCGAATAATTGGTGTCCTTGCGTCCGTCAAAACCGGGGAAAGGCTTCACATTGCTAACCTTGCCGCCATTGATCGTCGCCAATGCAGGCGCGCCGGTATAGTTTGGCTCTGCGGTATCGGCATATTTGAACAATAGGCGGAAATAGCCCTTTCCATCGCCAAATTCCTTGGTGACATTGGCCTTAACCTGAATGCTGTCGCTGAGGTTATAGCCTGCATTTAGCGGCCCACGACCGCGCTTAAACGCGCCACCAACATGGAAATTCATGCTGTCGGTCAGCGAACCACCATAGCGGAAATTCAACTGGGTTTCGCTGTAATCAATGCCCTTTTTGAGCTCGATATAGCCACCCTCTTCGCGGCCATAATTACTGATATAGTTGATAACCGCACCGGGTGCCTGCGAAGCAAAGGTTGTTGCCGAACCGCCACGGACAGCTTCGATCCTCGCAACCGAAGGGTCGAACCGCGTCCAATAATCATTGTTGCCGAACTGGATATCACCAAACAACACGACAGGCAGGCCGTCTTCCTGCAACTGGACAAAAGGCGCACCACCGGTTGCAACAGGCAGGCCACGCACTGCAATATTGGAGTTGCCGCCAGGGCCGGATGTACCGGGAACCTGAATGCCCGGTATCAGCTTGAATACTTCGGCTTCGGAACTCGGCTGGAAATCCTGAATAAGCTGGGCATCGATGCTGGTGACTGAAACCGAGGTTTCAATCTTGGTCTGGTCACGGCCGGAAGCGGTCACCACAATTTCGTCAAGACCGGAAACTTCTTCGTCCGGCGATGCAGCTTCGTCCTGTGCAAATGCGGGCGCGGCAACCAGTGCGGTGCACAGCGCGACAGCCGATGCATAACAATGTAAACGGGATATCTTCATGTCATCCTCCCCAATGAGTCCTAAATCCGGGCACAGTTTTGCGCGCCTCCACTGCGCTTGATAGAGATTTGGAAATCGTTTGCAAGAATTTTCCGCAAACCTTTGCATAAAAAGCCTGAAGCCCCTTTTTTGTTGCATTAACGTCACATCAACGACGCGATAACAGGGATTATGCCGCACCCAGTTCTGAATCCTTCACCCTTAGAACGGCCATGGCCGCGCAGATTAGCAGAATGCCAGCCAGCACAAGCGCATTGCGCGCATCCCCGCCTAACCAGGGTCCATAGTAAAATGGGAAAGTCGCCGCGTTCAGTAACATCGGTATGACAATCATCATGTTGAAGATTCCCATATATACGCCGGTCCGGCGCGGCGGGATACAGCTTGCCAGCATGACATAAGGCGTACCCATGATGCTGCCCCAGCAAATACCGACACCAATTGCGGCCGGGAACAGCATCGCCGTCTCTGTCATATATGGGATCGCCATCATACCGAGGCCGCCCGACACGAGGGCAAAGGCATGGACCTTGCGTGCACCTATTTTTCGGATCAAAGGCATCATCAACAGGGCGGAAACAAAAGCCACTGCATTATAAAATGCGGCCATCGTTCCGTTGGTCAACACCGCGCTGCGGAAACCGTCGCTGACCGGTTCGGTGGTATTATAGACCGAACGGGCTATCGAATAGGTCACATAGGTCCAGTAAATCCCCATGGCATACCATTGGAAAAGCATCATCACGCCCAACTTTCGCATCGGCGTCGGCATTTCACGAATGGCCGATCCGATTTCCCTGAAGGTTGCCGATGCTGTCTTGGGTTGCGCGGCGATTTCGGCTTTCTGGATCTCGGTCAGTGGCAATTCGGGTACGCGAATGACCGACCATAATATTGTCGACAGCGATAAAACCGCGCCGACGGTGAAAACAATATATACCGTATCTGGAATATTATTAGCGCCGATCGCATCCTTGTTCATTCCAAACAGGCCGACCAGCAACGCAGGCGTGCCGAGAGCGAGACATTGGGCAAGGCCGGTAAACGCGCTTTGCGTTAGAAATCCCACATTGTGCTGGTTTTCGTTCAACCGGTCGCTCACATAGGCGCGATAGGGTTCCATCGTGATATTGTTACCGGCATCCAATATCCACAACAGGCTCGCCGCCATCAAAATGCTTTGCGAAAGCGGCATGAACAAAAGGCCGATCGAACATAATATCGCACCGATGATGAAATAAGGGGTACGCCGCCCCCATTTGGAATTGGTCCGGTCACTCATCGCGCCGATAATCGGTTGCACCACAAGACCGGTGATCGGGCCTGCCAGTTGCAGGATAGGTAAAGACGCTTCGTCGGCACCCAGATAAGAATAGATCGGGGCCATATTCCCCTGTTGCAGCCCGAAGCTGAATTGCAGACCCAGAAAACCCAGATTCATCTGCAATATTTTCGAAAGTGACAGATGCGGCTTTTCGCCTCGCTTGGACATTTTCCTCTCCCCCGAACGGAACAATCCGTTTCTTCTCGGACAAGATGCTAACGCGTGGACGCGAGAATGCAACAATCGATTGCATTACACGGCACTGTTCTTTTCTTTCCCTCTTGCCTTGCGGGCAAATCACTCTCAATACTGGCCTTATGTGGACCCGGATTGAGGAGTGGAAATGAGCGATCAGGGGCGGGTTCGGAATATCACAGATTTAGCCAGACTGGCCGGCGTTTCCCCAGGAACAGTGTCGCGCGCGCTTGCCGATTCGCAGCTGATAGCAAAGAAAACGCGCGAGAAAATCCAGCAATTGGCCCGCGAACATGATTTTCGGCCCAATGTGATGGCGCGTAACCTGCGGATCAAGCGCGCCGGTGCCATTGGCGTTCTTATTCCACTGGGTCATGAAACCGGACAGCATATTTCCGACCCGTTTTTCATGACTATGCTTGGTCATCTGGCCGATGCGTTGACTGAACGGGGGCATGATCTGCTATTGTCACGGGTTATTCCGAAAGATCCCGACTGGTTAAACCGCGTTGTTGATTCAGGACGGGTCGACGGGGTCATTTTAATCGGCCAGTCGGACCAAATTGACGTGATCGAGAAAATGGCCAGCCGGTATCTACCGCTGGTCGCTTGGGGTGCCAACCTTCCGGGGAAAATCCATTGTTCGGTTGGCTCGGACAACCGGAAGGGTGGCGAAATCGCAACACGCCATCTGATTGAACGCGGGTGCCGGAATTTTGCGTTTTTCGGTGATCCGGTCGCCCCTGAAATATCGGAACGGCTTGAAGGATGCCGCGCCGCGCTATCCGCGGTAAATATGTCCAGTAATCTGAGCATCCTGCCTGCCCATTTGACCGCGGAAACCGCGCATCCGGCGATCAGCAAATGGTTGGATGACACGCGGTCCATCCCCAATGGGATTATCGCCGCATCTGATGTGATCGCCATGAGCGCCCTGCGCGCGCTCGCTGAACATGGTGTAACTGTGCCCGGTCAAGTGCATGTAATCGGATATGATGACCTGCCTTTTTCCAACCAGACAGTGCCTACCTTATCGACCGTGAAGCAGGATCTTGCCGCAGGGGCAGCCCATTTGGTTGACCTGCTGTTCCGGCGAATTGCGGGCGAAGAAACAGGATCTGTGGTGCTCGAGCCGGAATTGGTCATCCGCCAATCAAGCTGATCTGGCCTAAACCGCGTGCGGCAGTATGTCCTGCGCCAATGCAAGACCACCGAGCAGCCCTGCCTTATCACCAAGGCCCGGCGGTATGATAATGTCTTTTGCTCGCCCGCGAAAATAGCCGCCGCCCAAGATATCAGCCTGTGTGCGGATACGGTCGATCAGGCCGGGGGTGCCGGTTACTCCGCCGCCCAAGATAACGCATGCAGGCTCCATGATTGACTGTAGCGTGACGACCATATGCGCCAGGTACCAGGCGATGATATCATGTGCCACATGACCTTGCGGCAAATCCGAAAGCGATGCCCCCCAGCGCGCCATGATTGCAGGGCCGCTGGCAAGACCTTCGAGGCAATCGCCATGGAACGGGCAGACGCCTGAAAATCCGGTATCATCGGCATGGCGCGGTAATCTTATATGCCCCATTTCAGGGTGTGAAAGACCCTGTAGCGGCTTGCCATCGATGATCGCCCCGCCGCCGATACCAGTACCTATGGTGACATAAACGCAGACCGGCTTTCCTCGCCCCGCGCCCCACCGCGATTCAGCGAGCGCGGCACCGTTTACATCAGTGTCGAAGCCGACCGGCAAGCTCAAAGATCGGCCGATCAGGCCGGCAAAGTCGCAATTGCTCCACCCTTTTTTGGTCGTCGCGGTAATATATCCCCAATCGGGTGCCGCACGATCCAGTTCCAATGGACCAAAGCTTGCAATGCCTATGGCAGACAATGCGCCATGGCGACCCTGTGCCGCCCGCAACCAGTCGAGCGTTGCGCCAATGGTTTCTGCAGGTGTGGTGGTATCGAACCGCACGGTTTCCCGAATATCGTCGGGTCCCGCCACAATCGCAGCGACAAATTTTGTACCGCCCGCCTCGATACATCCAAATAGCGGCCGGGTCATGCGAGGCCCAGCAGGCAAGTTGTGGTCCCGTCGATGGCAATTTTCAGCACAGGCGCAATTGTGCCCCCGAACTGGTCACGTTGCAACCGGGGTTCAGCAAACATATCCCGGCCCTGCAAGCCCCAATGGTCGACAAAGCTCACAACCTCAAGCGTGTCCAGCACTTGCCAGCAATAGGCTTGCCGGGGCTCGGCGGCGGGGTTGGCTATGACGAGGCCGCTGCCATTCAGCGGTTCGTAAGGACCGGGCAACGCCGGAGCAACCATGCCGTACAGCCCGCTTGGCCCCTTTGGTCCATCCGGAGCGAATACCGAATTTTGCGAGGACCAAAACAGATAGTAAAGCCCGTCCTTCAAAACCAGATGAGGCCGTTCCATCTCGTTGCAGACGCCGTCAGCGGTGATGATCGGCGGTAACAGACGGAAACCATCTTCGCCCATAGCCGAATGTGCTACCGCAAGCCCGACGACGCCATTATGGCTGGACCCTGACCCGGCCTGCGATCCGGTGAACAGGATATAGGCATGGCCATCAGCGGGGTCGCAAAACCAATAGGGGTCACGAAACCCTTTGATATTGCCCGGAACCCCTTGTTCCACCCGTAAATCCACATAAAAGCCACCGTCATTCACGGCAATCGGGCTGGCGACGGACCAATTGGATATGGCGGGTAGCGGTCCCGATAGATCAAGGTGGCCGTTGGTCTGGAACAGACGTTGTTCAAAGCTTTGACCGGGCTCACCCCGACGTCCGGTGGCGGTGAAATAGGCGGTGACCTGTCCATCGGACGAATTGTAACGCGCCGAACCCGACCATTCGCGCGTTCCCGGATTAAGGTCGTCCGGAAATAGCAATCCACAATCGCGCCATTGTTGGCCGACGCGGTGCAACAGGCGGGTGCGCGCAATATCATGGCGCATAGCAGGGTCAGCCAGACGGGGGGCCGACAGCACCATCCAAAGTTCACCGCCCGCAATGTCGGCAACACTGCCATCCGGATTTTGCAGCGGCCACAGATCCCACAGATCTTCGCCGGGCAAAAGAGGTTTTGCATCAGCCGCCATAATGACGGGCGCTTCGGGAAGCGGACGCTGCAAAATGCCGGCCACATGCGCCCTGGTCCAGCGTGACAGCGGCCGCTTTGAATCAAAATGGGCAGTTTGTGCTGAAATCGGCATCTGGCGTCTTGGCCCCCTCTCTTCTGAGCCGTCCCTATCGCGCCGCCGAAAAAAATACAACAATCGTTTGCATAAATATGCATTAGCGAAATTTCCGGGCCACAATTGGCCTTTTTTGCCATGATATCGCCACGACTAATGCCTATCTGGGGTTAGATGACCCCCTTTTTCCGAAACTGCTGAAATGACTGACATGACCTTCTCCCCAGCCGAAACGGCGCGTGAAACAACGCCCGACATCGGCGTTGCCGCCCGTGCCGAGCGCCTGAAGCGCGTGCCCGACGACAAGGCAATGCTGCGCGCGGTCGCTGAACTGACGCGCGATCTGGGGACCGCGAACCCGCGTATCTTCTGGTCGGATTTCCTGTTTTCGGCGTTTCTGGGCTATGCTGCACTCGCCGTTGCGATCGTGGCCGCGCCACTTTGGTTGCAGCTTGTGGCCGCCGCCGTTTCGATACTCGCGCTCTACCGGGCGGGTGGCTTTATCCATGAAGTCACCCATATGAAGCATTCTTCCGTGCCGGGTTTCCGCTTCGGCTTTAACGCGGTCATCGGCGTGCCGCTGCTGGTGCCGTCCTATATGTATGAGGGCATTCACAACCTGCACCACTCGCGCACCCGTTACGGAACAGATCAGGATCCCGAATATCTGCCACTTGCGCTGATGAAGCCGTGGACCCTTCCGGTCTTCATCCTCGTATCGATCCTCGCGCCTTTGGCGCTGCTGTTCCGCAATGCCGTTTTGGCGCCCTTGTCTCTTTTCATCCCGCCGCTGCGCAGGCTTGTGGTGGAACGCTATTCCGGGCTTGTCATCAACCCTGCCTTCCGCCGCCGTCCGGCCGAGGGCGAAGCGCGCCGCAACTGGATCTGGCAGGAAACCGTCGCCAGCATCTGGTCTATTGCGCTGCTGACCGGTGTTTTCACCGGAATCATCCCGCTGAATGCGTTCCTGATCTTTTTGGCCATCGTATCGGCAGTCGCCGTGTTGAACCAAATTCGCACGCTGGTCGCGCATTTGTGGGAGAATGACGGAGAACCGTTGAGCGTCACGGCGCAATTCCTCGACAGCGTCAATGTCCCGCCGCCAGGGCTGTTGCCCGCATTGTGGGCCCCAGTCGGCCTGCGCTACCATGCCTTGCACCATTTGCTGCCAAGCGTGCCCTATCACGCGCTGGGCGAAGCACATCGCCGCCTCAGCGCCGAACTCGCACCGGATTCCGCCTACCACAACGCCAGTTACAAAGGCTTGCCCGGCCTCGCCTATCGCTTGGCGAAAAGCACAATGGTACGCGGGGCCTAAACGGCCTTATTATTCGGAAGTCATTGAAAAACTGGAGCGGGCGAAGGGATTCGAGCGTTAGCATCACTGTTGTCGGCCAAACTATGATGCCCAAACTACGCCTGCTTAGACAAAAGATAGACGTCTACAACGGACCCACTGACTATTTCTTCGTGGTTCTTGGAAGACCTTTTTGCGCGGTTTTAATTTCTGAAATGACCTTGTCAGCCGCTTCATGACGCAACGCCTTAACTTTTGCCTTAAACTTATCATATTCGCGCTCGGCATGTTTTTTAGCATCCTTCATGGATACGCGACCGCCGGAACGCAACACCGACCGACCTAAATCCTTCAGCTGCTTGTCAAGTAAATTGCCAGCTTCAACCATTGTCTTCAAGCGCCCGATATCCAGCTGGTCTTCAAATATGTCGAGCAGGATCGTGGTAAGGCGATTAAGTTCCTTGATCTCTCGCTCGGCCAGATAGTTCTTCGACGTAGTCACATCCGCTTTTCGGATGTTGTCATTCGGCCATGTTTGAAGTCCCATATTTGGCGCGTTGGAATCAGCCCTATTGTTAAGCACTTCAGCGGGGGTATTTGACGCAACCGCATAAATTAGCTTGGCTTGCGTGTTTTTATAGAATTCGTGCCACTCGTCTGAAGTGCCATCATAATCTTGGCACATTGCACAGATCGAACGTAGTTCGCGATATACATTGGCTTCGTCCGACCTGATGTCCCTAATGATATCGCGGAGTTCCGTGACGCGGTCACGATAATCGGGACTCTTAAGCCGAGTTGCATCGACTACAAAACCCTTCGTGGCGAATTGGACCAGTTTGTTTGTGGCCCATCTGCGGAACATTGTGGCTTGCTTTGAGGAGACACGATAGCCAACAGAGATCACCATATCTAAGCTGTAGAGCGTGATCGGTTTGGTTGATGAAGCAATTTGCGTTTTATGCAAATTGCTCTCGTCGAGTTCGCCCTCTTCGAGAATGCTGCCTATGTGTCGAGATATTGTCGAAACGTCCCGACCATACAGATCGGCGATTTGAGCCTGTGTCATCCAGAGTTCGTCACCCTGATAGTAAATTTCTACCTTGGGTCCGGTATCCGTCCCATAAAAAAGAAATCGGTCACCCGTCGCTTGATCCTCTTGCAGATGCACAGGTTCCAGATCTGACATTAACATTGCCCCAATAGACGATTCGAACATAAAGGGAACAAATAGCACTTGGCGGTGCTATTGCCAATAGCACCGTGTTTCACGGTCGATGCGCCGTCAAGCATCACTTGCGTGTTAACATTGGAGCGGGCGAAGGGATTCGAACCCTCGACCCCAACCTTGGCAAGGTTGTGCTCTACCCCTGAGCTACGCCCGCTCTGGCGGTCGGTACAAGTGATTGACCTCATGGCCATCGCTGATTCCCCGACAGGTGAGGCGCGCCGTTAGCATGGGGGTTTTGGTCCCGCAACCCCCAATTACATGCTTTTTATGCAAAGGAGTGATTGCCTATCTTGTATATGGCATGGCTTTGCGCACATAGGGCATAGTCGAATCTGCTGCAGAAAGCATGGAGAATAGCATTGGCAACGATGGGCCTGACCACCGAAGAGCAAAAAGCAGTCGAGCAATTCCGCGAACAGGTGGTGACACCTTCGATGGACAAGCTGGTCATATTGGACTTCTGGGCGGAATGGTGCGGACCGTGCAAGCAATTGACGCCCGTGCTGGAAAAAGTCGCTGCCGATTATGCCGACCGTGGCGTCGTACTGGCCAAGGTGAATGTCGATGAAAATAAATTCATCGCCGCGCAATTCCAGGTCCGGTCAATCCCCACCGTTTACGCCATTTTTCAGGGCCAGCCTGTGGCCGATCTGACCCCGGCTCGTACAGAACCGCAATTAACCCAGATGCTGGACCAGATTTTGGAAAAGCTGCCGGTCACGCGGGGTGACACGACGCCCGACCCTGCCGCGCAAATCGCGCCATTGCTCGACGCGGGCGAAGAGTTGCTGGATCATGGTGGCGAAGAGCAGGCTTATGGTTTGTTTATCGATGCCCTCGGTATCGCGCCAGAGCATCCGGCTGCTTTATCGGGCCTGATTCGCGCACTGGCTGCAATGGGCCGTGCAGAAGAGGCGCAGGCCATATTTGACAGCCTGACCGACGAACAGAAAAGCGATGCCGCTCTGGTGCGGGCAAATTCAGTTTTGAGTATCGCAGCAGCCGCCGTGGCGCCCGATGAGCTGGAGGCATTGAAAACAGCCGTCGCCACGCAGCCCGACGATCATGCCAAGCGGATCGAACTCGCCAACGCGTTAATGGCGGCAGGATTTCGCGACGAAGCCGCTGACGAGTTGCTACACAGCATCGCCGCCGACCGCACATGGAATGACGGTGCTGCCAAGGCGCGACTGCTGGAAATTTTTGCGATGATCGGTCTGGAAGACCCTTGGGTTTCCGCCACACGTCGCAAATTATCGGCCATTTTGTTCGGATGACCGTCCGTCGCATCTCAATCTTTCCATTGACCGGGGCGATCTTGTTTCCCGGCATGCAACTGCCTTTGCATATATTCGAGCCGCGCTACCGCGATCTGGTCGGTGATTCGCTGGCGCGTGACCGGATGGTCGGGATGGTCCAGCCCAAAGGACAAGGCAACAGCCCCGCCCTATTCCAAGTCGGCTGTTTAGGCCGGATCGGCGATGTCGAGGCGATGGAAGACGGCCGCTACAACATCATATTGGAAGGGCTTCAGCGTTTTTCGATCCGCAAGGAGCTCGATGTCACAACCAGTTTTCGTCAGGTTGAAGCAGATCTTTGGGAAGAGGATGAAGCGTCAGATGCGCTGTCCATTGCCGAGCGGGCGTCCCTCGAAATAGAGTCACGCCGTTTTGCCGATATTCAGGGCTATGCCGTCGATTGGGCGGCCGTAGGCCAGTTGGACGATTATTCCCTGGTCAACGCCATCGCACAAATCGCGCCTTTTGACTTTGCCGCAAAACAGGCCTTGCTGGAGGCACGGGGTCTGTCAATGCGCGCCGATTTGATCGTGCAGTTGATGCAGTTTTTCGGGCGGCATGATGGATCGGACGATCGGGTTACTTTGCAGTAACGGACGGATAAGCGCGGCTACAAAAAGCTTTCGCGCAAACCGTCGATCACAAATTGTGCTGCTAATGCAGCCAACAAAACACCGAGCAACCGGGTAATTACCGCCTCTGTCTGCGCGCCCAAAACCCGCATCAATGGCCCGGCGGCCAGCAATGCCAGCAAGGTCAGCGCGAGTACCGCGAACAATGCAGACAAGATGATTCCGGCCCTGTCGAGCCCTTCATTTTGCGACATTAAAAGCATGACCGACGCAATCGACCCTGGCCCTGCAATCATCGGCATGGCCATCGGAAAGACCGAAACATCCTCGATTTCCGGTGTGTCGATGATTTTTTGCGCCCGTTCTTCGCGGCGTTCGGTACGTTTTTCAAACACCATGTCGATGGCGATCAGGAACAGCATGATGCCGCCTGCGATCCGGAAGCTGTTCAGTTCGATATGCAGCGCCGCCAGCAATTCTTCGCCAAATAATGCGAACACGAGCAATATCAATGACGCCACAAATATCGCGCGAAACGCCATGTTGCGACGCTGGGCCGTGCTGGCCCCCTTGGTCAGACTTGCGTATATCGGCGCGCAACCTGGCGGGTCGATAACGACAAAAAAGGTGATGAATGCCGAAAGGAAAAGATCGATCATGTGGGCGCTGCAACCTGATCCGATATAACGGTTTCCAAAGCCTGCCCGTTCCAAAGCTTCACCTCGACCGAGCGGCTGCCATCGGGCTGGACTACCCATGTATAGTTGAGTGACTGGTCGCGCGAATAGCCGCTTTTCATCTGCGCGCCTTCGGCCGGGGCGGTGAGCAAGGCAGGCGCTCTGCCTTTGCAACTTGCTACCTTGGTTTCGATCATTTCCTTGGGCGCTCGGGCTGTCGCAAGTGCATCGCCATGGTCAACCACCCATTTCCATTCACCATCGCCGCGCTCATTCTTTTGAATGAACTGCCATATTGTTGTGAAATAACCGAATGTGCCATTGGCCCGTTGCCATGCGCCGGTTGTCGCGCCGGTTTTGCCATCGCACGACATGAACGCCTTATGCGCTTGCCATTTGACCGCAGCAGGCGGGTCAGCACGACCTTTGAGCCAGGCCTGCGCCAGATTTGGCTGCGGGTCGAACATTATGGCATCCTTCGCCGCCGTTTCGCGAAAGGCCGTCCACTGGCCCTTTTCTTGCGCCAGACGGGCAAAGGCTATTTCGGCAGAGATGATGGCGCTCGGATTGGCGATACGCGGTTCGAACCCCGAAGGCGCCTGTGGTCCGCCGGCACAGGCTGAAACGGTCAACATGACGCCGCCCAATAGACCTAGCCGTTTCATTGCGCTAAAATCCTTCGGGGTGGGCAAGGCCCGCACGGCGGTGCGCCGCGACAAGCGTGTTGCGTAACAAACAGGCGATCGTCATGGGGCCAACCCCTCCTGGTACCGGTGTGATTGCGGCAGAATGCGCCACTGCTTCGGCAAAGGCAACATCGCCGACCAAACGGCCCTTGGTTTCACCGGGCGCTGGTGCCAGCCGGTTGATGCCGACATCAATGACGACCGCGCCCTGCTTGATCCAGTCGCCCCTGACCATTTCCGCACGGCCCACCGCCGCGACAATGATATCGGCGCGGCGGACCACCTCGGCCAGATCTTGCGTCCGGCTGTGCGCGATCGTGACCGTGCAATTTTCGGCCAGCAAAAGCTGCGCCATTGGCTTACCGACAATGTTCGAACGGCCAATCACCACCGCATTTTTGCCAGACAAATCGCCGATCCGATCCTTGAGCAGCATCAGGCAGCCCAGCGGTGTACAAGGAACAAAGGCATCTTCGCCCACGGCAAGCCGTCCGGCGTTGACCACGTGGAAACCGTCCACATCCTTAGCTGGATCCAATGCAGCAATAACCGCCTTATCATCCATATGCGGGGGCAACGGCAATTGAACGAGGATGCCGTCGACATGGTCATCGGCGTTCAACCGTTCAACAAGCGATATGAGGTCCGCCTGTGCCGTATCTTCGGGCAGGCGATATTCGAAACTATCCATTCCGGCTTCGACTGTCGCTTTTTTCTTGGACCCGACATAGACTTGACTGGCGGGATCATCGCCCACCAGAACGACGGCAAGCCCGGGCTTGCGCCCACTTTGCGCGATAAATTCCGGCACGGATGCAGCGATGCGTCCACGCAAGGCGGCGGCAAATGACTTGCCGTCAATGATCGCGGCGCTGCTCATATGCCTGCCGAAGCAATGTCATTGGCAAGTCCCATCAACAGCATTTGCAGAATACGAAGGCCGATCAGCAACACCATCGGCGAAAAATCGATCATGCCCGTATCCGGCATTATCTTGCGGATCGGCTTGAGAAACGGGTCCAAGATCATATTGAGCGCATGCCAGATGGAGGACACGAAATTGTTCGACAGGCTGACCACATTGAAGGCGATCAACAGGCTGAGGATGAATTGCACAATGACCACGGTCGACAAGATCGTCATCAAATAACCAATGATCGAAATAAGCGCGAGAAGCATGGGTTTCTCCGATAGGGGGCAGTTAAGTGCGATTAGCTGAGGCGGCGCGCTGTATCAACACCCTAAAACACTATTTATGGATAAGCGTGCCTGCGCCCTTGTCGGTGAACATTTCGATCAGCATCGCATGGCTGGCACGGCCGTCCAAAATAACGGCGGCGTCTACCCCTGCTTCCACCGCATTCACGCAAGTTTCGATCTTGGGGATCATGCCGCCGCTGATCGTACCATCGGTCTGCAGTGCGACAATGGCTTCGGGGTCGAGATCGGTTAGCAAATCCCCTGCTTTGTCGAGAACGCCTGCCACATCGGTCAGCAAAAACAAACGCGACGCACCGAGCGCACTTGCCACCGCGCCCGCCATGGTATCTGCATTGATATTATAGGTGTGGCCATCTTCGCCTACGCCGATCGGGGCGATGACGGGGATCATTCCGGCACCGCTGATTGTATCGATAACGCTGCGATCAACCTTTTGCGGTTCGCCGACAAAACCCAGATCGATATTACGTTCGATATTACTGTCCGGGTCCTTCTGGGTCCGTTGCACCTTGGTCGCTGTCACAAAGCCGCCATCCTTGCCCGAAATACCCAGCGCCCGGCCACCAGCGGCGTTGATCCAGCCGACCAATTCTTTGTTGATCGCCCCTGACAACACCATTTCGGCGACCTTGGCTGTTTCGGCATCAGTAACGCGCAGTCCATCGACAAATTCGCTTTCGACGCCAAGCTTTTTGAGCATCGCGCCGATTTGGGGGCCGCCGCCATGCACGACAACCGGATTGATGCCGACAGCCTTCAGCAACACAATATCCGCCGCAAAGTCCCGCGCCAAAGCCGCATCACCCATCGCATGGCCGCCATATTTCACGACAAAGGTCTTACCCGCATAGCGCTGCAAATAGGGAAGGGCCTCGGTAAGCGTTTCCGCCTTGGCAAGGTTGATCGGGTCGATGCCCATCGTCAGGCCACTGCGTCCAGCTTGCGGCCGATACGCACAACCAGTGCGATGACCAAAGGAACCATCACGGCCGAAAGGACAATCTTGGCGATCATCTGACCCATCATCAGGTCGGCAATCGGGCGGACGCCATAGAAGGAGACAGTGATAAAGATCAGCGTATCGACAATCTGCGACAACGCCGCCGCAATGAATCCGCGTATCGCCAGAAACCGGCCCGATGTCCCTTTCAGCCGCGCAAACAGCCAGACATTCAGGGATACCGATACGCCATAGGCCAAAATACCTGCCGCCATCATCCGCCCGCTTTGGCCGACGATGATCGGAAATGCTTCCTTTGCGGGTTCGTACATGCCCGCATCGGTCGGCAGCTGCAGCACGAAATAGGACAGGCCAATCGCGATAAACAGCGGAACGAAACCGAAGCGAACCAACCTGTCGGCAATTTCGCGCCCGTGCAATTCGGCAATGGCGCTCGATACCGCAATCAGGGTCAGAAAAGGAAAAATCCCGGCTTCGACGGCCAAGGGTCCAATCGCCACTTGTTTCGCACCCAGAAAGCCGCCCAGAGGAACCATACCACCATAAAAAATGGCAAAAACAAAGAGCGAGCGCGGAATGACACCCAAAGAAGTGCCCGATTTGGTCTGTTCAGTCATGGACACTGACTAGCGTCTATTTTTATTGGCGCAAGACTGCGCTTGACGCTAGGTGAAGTCTAAATAACTCAGGGTCGGGGATATTATGCAGATTTTGATGAGCCTTGCGGGCATGGTTGTAATCTTGGCCATCGCGGTTTTGCTATCGACAAACCGCCGTGCCATCAAATTTCGGGTGGTGGGCGCCGCCTTCGCCCTACAAGCCAGTCTTGCCGCGCTTGTTCTCTATGTGCCCTGGGGCAAAACCGTCCTCGGATTCATGTCCAATGGCGTTTCCAATTTGCTCGGATATGCCGGCGAAGGCACGAAGTTCATCTTTGGTCCATTGGCTTCGCCCGATATTGGCGGGAATAGTTTTGCCATAGCTGCATTGCCGGTGATCATCTTCTTCGCGTCGCTGATTTCGATCCTCTATTATCTGGGCATCATGCAATATGTGATCCGCTGGATCGGTGGTGGTTTGCAAAAAATCACCGGCATTTCCAAAGTTGAAAGCCTGTGCGCGGCGGCCAATATTTTTGTTGGCCAGTCCGAATCGCCGTTGGTGATCCGCCCCTATCTGGCAGGATTAAAACCCGAACAGCTTTTCTGCGTGATGACAGTTGGTATGGCAGGCGTCGCAGGCACGATCCTTGCGGCCTATGCATCGATGGGCATCCGCATCGACTATCTGCTCGCTGCCGCCTTCATGTCGGCGCCGGGCGGCATATTGATGGCCAAGCTGATGATGCCCGATGTCCCGCCTATGCCGGTCGGTGAAGGTGATCCGGCGCTCGCTAACCCGCACCCCGATGACGAGCCTGTCCTAGTCCACGACGACGAAGAAAAGCCAGCCAATATCATCATGGCCGCGACTCAAGGCGCGCAAACCGGCGTCAAGCTCGCCGTCGCCGTGGGTGCCATGGTGTTGGCCTTTGTCGCGCTTGTTGCTCTGGCAAACGGTATATTGGGTGGAATCGGCGGCTGGTTCGGCCAACCCGAACTGAGCTTCCAACAAATTGTAGGCTATGTCTTTGCACCGCTTATGTTTCTTTTGGGTGTTCCATGGCACGAAGCCATCCAGGCAGGCGGACTTTTCGGGACTAAAATCGTTCTGAACGAATTTGTTGCGTTCATCGAACTCGGTGCTGCCAACACGCTGTCGGCCTCCACCGTTGCCATCGTGACCTTCGCGCTATGCGGTTTTGCCAACATCCTCTCCGTCGCCATCCAGATCGCGATAACCGGCGGATTGGCGCCCAACCAACGACCGGTCATTGCAAAACTGGGCCTGAAAGCCCTGGCAGCAGGCTCCCTCTCCAACCTGATGAGCGCGGCACTGGCCGGGCTGTTCCTCAGTCTGGCATAATTCTAAATCACCCCTCGCCCGCCGCACGCTTTAGCTCGTAAAGCAGGTCAAGCGCGGCTCGGGGGGTGAGGGAATCGATGTCGAGGCCGGTCAGTTTTTCGCGCAATGCATCGACCTTTGCCTCGGCGGCATCCAACGCTGCGCTAAACAAGGGCAGGTCACCCAGACCTGCGGCCAGCCCACCGGTTTCGGCACGTCCTTTTTCAAGCTTGCCGAGCACGGTTTGCGCGCGCGCAATGACAGGCGGCGGTAGCCCAGCGAGTTTCGCAACAGCAATCCCGTAGCTACGATCGGCTGGACCATGTGCCAATTCGTGCAGAAGAACGAGGTCGCCTTTATATTCCTTCGCCCGGACATGGTGGAGCGAAAGCGCGTCGAGGCTATCGGCGAGCCGGGTCAATTCGTGATAATGGGTGGCAAAAAGACAACGGCAGCGGTTGGTTTCGTGAATACCCTCCACCACGGCCCAGGCAATGGCAAGTCCGTCATAGGTGGAGGTCCCGCGCCCGACCTCGTCCAAAATCACAAAGCTCCGCGCGGTTGCCTGCGCCAGGATCGCCGCGGTTTCGACCATTTCGACCATGAAAGTCGAGCGGCCCCGCGCCAGATTGTCAGACGCCCCGACGCGGCTGAACAGCCGGTCTACCAACCCCAGCCGGGCCGAGGTCGCAGGCACATAGCTGCCCGCCTGAGCGAGGAGGACGATCAACGCATTTTGCCGCAGAAATGTTGATTTACCCCCCATATTGGGTCCGCTGACCAGCCACAGGCGGCGGTCTGGGGCAAGCGTGCAATCATTGGCAATAAATCGGTCACCCGATTTGGCGAGCGCGCTTTCGACCACGGGATGTCGGCCGCCCTCGATATGGAGTTCTGCACCTTCGACAAAGCCCGGACGGCACCAGCCGCCTTCGGCTGCTCGTTCGGCAAGGCCGGCGGCCACATCGATCCGTGCCAGCGTGTCAGCGCTTGCAGAAATCGCATCACGCCGATCCAGCACAAAAGCGATCAATTCTTCCAAATGCGCTGCTTCTGCTGCCAGCGCATGGCCGCCAGCCTGCGTGATGCGAATGGCCTCTTCATGCAGTTCGGGCGAATTGAACCGCACTGCCCCTGCCATAGTCTGGCGGTGGGTGAATCCGGTGCCGGGGGCCATCAGTGAATCGCCATGCTTGGCGGGTACCTCGACAAAATAGCCCAGCACCGCGTTGTGCCGGATTTTCAGCGCTGCAATCCCTGTCGAATCGCGATAGCGGGCCTCTAACTGGGCAATGGCTTGTCGCCCATCGCGCCCCGCCAGCCGCAGGGCATCGAGCGCGGCATCATAGCCTTCGGCGATATAGCCCCCTTGTCCGGCGTCGGTCGGTGGCGCTGCAACCAGCGCGCGGGTGAACAGATCAACCATCGCCCCGTGCCCGTCGAGCGTCGGTAGCAACTGGTCGAGCAAAAAGGGCCGGTCGTCCATCACGCCCAGCCGTTCGCGCAAGGTGCGGGCCCCGTTCAGCCCATCACGTATTTGCCCCACATCACGCGGGCTGCCGCGTCCGGCAACCACGCGGCCAAGTGCGCGTGCAATATCAGGCAATTGGCGCAGCGCCGTGCGGATGGCGTCGCGAAGCAGCGGAGCATCGTGGAACCATTGCACGAGCGCGAGGCGCGCCTCGATTTTCGCCCTGTCCATCAAGGGGGCAGCCAGATCCGCTGCCAATTGCCGCGCGCCCGCGCCGGTGATGGTGCGGTCCATCTCGGCCAGTAACGAACCGGCCCGTCCACCCTTGGTCCCACTGTTGATTTCCAGACTGTCGCGGGTCGCCTGATCGATCAGCAAATGATCATGTACCTCACGGCGCTGCGGTATCTTCAGGAAAGGCATTTTGCCTTGTCCGACATGCGCCAGATAGGCCAGCAATCCACCCGCTGCCGCCAGTTCAGCACGCGAAACGGCACCGATAGGTTCAAGTGTCGGCAGCATGAAATGCCGTTTCAGACTTTCCTCACCGGCCTGGCTGTCAAATTCGGTGCGCGGACGCGGGATCGACCCGAACGGCGCACTTTCAAAGCCCTCCGCTACCACAATCTCGCTGGCCGCCAACCGTGCCAATTCGGCCTCAAATGCGCCTTGGGGCACCGTCACCAGTTCAAAATGGCCCGTCGATATATCCGCTGCTGCAATACCAATGGCATCGCCGACCGATACCAACGCGACCAGCATGTTCGACGCCCAGCTATCGAGCAGGCTGTCTTCGGTCAATGTGCCAGCCGTCACGAATCGAATGATGTCGCGCGCCACCAATGTTTTGGACCCGCCACGCGCCCTCGCCTCGTCCGGGCTTTCCGTCTGTTCGGCGATGGCCACACGGTGCCCTGCCTTGATCAGCCGCGCCAGATAGCCCTCTGCCGCATGCACCGGAACGCCACACATGGGAATGGGCCTGCCATCATGTTCGCCGCGCGAGGTAAGCGCGATATCCAGCGTTGCCGCCGCCACGCGAGCGTCGTCAAAGAACAGCTCGAAAAAATCGCCCATCCGGTAAAAAAGCAGGCAGTCACCTGCCTTGGCCTTCAGACCCAGATATTGCACCATCATCGGTGTCGGTTTGCTATCCCCTGCCATATCCGGATTGCGTTAGCGAAGGCGGGACGGCGGGGCAATGCTTGCCCTTGCGACTTCAGCACGTTAGGGGTGAATGAGTTGATAAAAAAGGGCGAGTGCAAAGTATGAACGACAGCGACGTCCAGTTTACCGCGCAGGAAGCCCTCGATTTTCATTCCCAGGGGCGGCCCGGTAAAATCGAAATTGTCGCAACCAAGCCCATGGCGACGCAGCGCGACCTAAGCCTTGCTTATTCGCCCGGTGTCGCGGTTCCGGTTCAGGCAATTTACGACGATCCGGCTACCGCTTATGATTATACTGCCAAGGGAAATCTGGTCGCGGTCATTTCCAACGGCACCGCGATTCTGGGCATGGGCAATTTGGGGGCGCTCGCCTCAAAGCCCGTCATGGAAGGCAAGGCAGTCCTGTTCAAACGATTTGCCGATGTGGATTCAATCGACATTGAAGTGAAGACCGAAGATGTGGACCGTTTCATCGACGCGGTCGAACTGTTGGAGCCGACCTTTGGCGGCATCAACCTAGAAGACATTGCTGCGCCGTCCTGCTTCATCATCGAACAGACCTTGCGCGAACGCATGAATATTCCGGTGTTCCATGATGACCAGCACGGCACCGCTATCATTGCAGCAGCGGGGCTTATCAACGCATGCGAGCTGACCGGACGGTCGCTGAAAGACGTCACGGTCGTGTGCAATGGCGCAGGCGCGGCGGCCATTGCCTGCACCGAACTGATCAAGGCCATGGGCGTTCCGCACGACAATGTGATCATGTGCGACCGTACCGGTGTCATATATCAGGGTCGCACCGAGGGTATGGATCAGTGGAAATCAGCGCATGCCGCCAAGACCAGCACCCGCACTCTGGCCGAAGCGATCGTTGGTGCCGATGTGTTTCTCGGCCTGTCGGCGGCCAATGCGCTCAGCCCCGAAATGGTCAAGGCCATGGCCAACCAGCCCATTATTTTTGCCATGGCAAACCCTGATCCGGAAATTTCCCCACCGGTTGCACGCGCGGCGCGGCCCGACGCGATCATCGCCACTGGCCGGTCGGACTTTCCCAATCAGGTCAACAATGTCCTGTGCTTCCCCTTCCTTTTTCGCGGCGCGCTCGATGTCCGGGCGACGACGATCAATGAGCCGATGAAGATTGCGGCGGCCAATGCACTGGCGCAGCTCGCGCGTGAAACCGTACCCGAAGAGGTTGCCGCAGCCTATGGCGGGATGTCGCATAAATTCGGCCGTGACTATATCATTCCATCACCTTTCGATCCGCGATTGATGGAAATAGTTGCCTCTGCCGTGGCCAAGGCCGCGATGGATTCGGGCGTAGCGCAGAAGCCTATTGCAGACATGGTGGCTTATCGCGCCGAACTGCGGGCGCGCCTGAACCCGACAACGTCGGTGTTGACCCAGGTTTATGAAGCGGCGCGTGCCAAACCAAAGCGCGTCATTTTTGCCGAGGCGGAAGAAGATGTCGTCCTGCGCGCGGCGGTTCAATTTAAACAGGATGGCTATGGCATACCGGTACTGGTCGGTCGCGACGTCCGCGTGACGGAAAAGTTACGGGAACTGGGCGCAGACCCCGACGAATATGAAATCCACAACAGCGCCCAAAGCCCGCTTGTCGAAAAAATGGTCGACCGTCTGTATAGCCGACTGCAACGACGCGGATTTTTAAGGCGCGATATACAGCGCATGGTAAACCGTGACCGTAATATTTTTGGCGCGTTGCTGCTACAAATGGATCAGGCCGATGCCATGATTACCGGCGTCACCCGCACCTTTGGGCAAACCTTGCGCGAATTGCGTCGGGTGCTCGATTCCAAGAAAGGTGAAATACCCTTTGGCATCCATGTCATGGTCGGGAAAACACATACGGTGTTTATCGCCGACACCACGGTAAATGAACGCCCGAGCGCCGAAGAGCTCGCACATATCGCCGAAAAAACTGCCGCAGTTGCCCGTCGTATGGGACATGTGCCGCGCGTCGCATTTTTATCCTTTTCGACATTCGGTAATCCGCATGGCACCTGGCTTGACAATATACGCGATGCGGTGGCGTTGCTCGATGCCCGAAAACCAGACTTTGAATATGAAGGCGACATGCCACCCGATGTCGCGCTAAATCCCGCGTTGATGAAAAATTACCCCTTTTGCCGCCTTGCCGGCCCCGCCAATGTGTTAATCATGCCCGGCCTGCAATCTGCCAATCTGTCCGCCAAATTACTGCGCGAACTGGGGGGTGATCGCGTAATCGGGCCGATGCTGATCGGGATGGAGCGGCAGGTTCAGGTTGCAACGATGGCGTCGAGCACCAGCGATCTGGTCACGCTGGCAGTATTGGCAGCGGCAGCCGTGACGGAGTAGATTACCGAAGACAAATGCCCTGTTACCCCCGCCGCCAGCGGAACCAGCGTTCAGCCCATTTGAGCAAAGCCAGCGGCTTGCGTGCAAGGCCATATTGCCCCGCCGCATATTTGGTCGCTTCGGACCAGGTGGGGTAAGGGTGGATGGTCGCCAAAATCTTGCGAAGGCCAAGTTGGTGTTTCATCGCAAAGGTGATTTCGGCCAATATCTCCCCAGCATGTTCGCCGATAATGGTCGCCCCCAATATCCGGTCACTGCCAGTGGCAGTCAGGATTTTGACGAAACCTGCCTGTTCTCCTTCGGCTATAGCGCGGTCGAGATCATCGAGATCATAGCGTGTCACATCAAAAGCGACCCCCTGTCTGGTCGCCTCCACCTCGGTCAGCCCGACCGCCGCAAGTTCGGGTTCGGTGTAGGTTACCCGCGGTAGAACACGATAATCGGCGCGGTATTTCTTGAACGGCCGGGCGAGCGCATTGACGCTGGCATACCAGGCCTCATGCGAGCCTCCATGGGTCAGTTGCTGCTTTCCCGCGACATCGCCCGCGCATAATATATGTGGCATGTTGGTCCGCAGGAATCCGTCGACCGGCAATTTGCCATCAATGACCAACCCCAATTCTTCAAGGCCAAAGCCTGCAATGCGGGGTTTGCGGCCCACGGCGATAAGCACATCGTCATAGGCTAGGGTCCGTTCGCCCTGTGACCCTTCGACGATTAGGCATTTGTTAGTTTCAAAGCGAACCGCTTTATGTCCGGTTAAAATCTCCACGCCGTCGGCATGCAGGTGCTCGGTCACCAGTGCCGCAGCGTCAGCCTCTTCCTTGAGCAGCAGCCGTTCTGCCATTTCCACCAATGTCACCTGCGACCCCAGCCGTTGGAAGGATTGCGCCAGTTCACAACCAATGGGCCCGCCGCCCAATATCACCAGCCGCTTCGGTGCAGCTGGACGTTTGGCAAATTCGTCCCACAAGGTTTCACTGGTCAAATAGCCGCTGGCTTCGACGCCCGGTAGAGGCGGAATAAGTGGTGCGGCTCCGGTCGCGATCACAAAGGATTGCGCGGTCAGCCGGGTTTTCCCGTCAATTTCGACAGTCCAAGGGTCGATGAAGCGGGCATACCCCTTCATACAATCCACACCAAGACCGGTGAAGCGTTCGACACTGTCATGCGGTTCGATTGCCGTTATGACCTCGCGAATTCGCTGCATGACCACAGGGAAATCTATCGTAGGGGTCGATGTTTTAATGCCAAAGCGCGCCGCATCCGAAACCATATGCGCCACCCGCGCGCTTTTGATGAGGGCTTTGGAAGGGACGCATCCGGTATTGAGGCAATCGCCACCCATGGCATGCGCCTCGATCAAAGTGACCTTGGCCTGCGCGATCGCGGCAATATAGGCCGACACCAGACCGGCAGAGCCTGCGCCGATGACGATCAAATTGCGGTCAAACCGCTTTGGCTTGGTTCCTGAATTAGCCACGACGTCGGTTCACATATGCAATCAAGCCTTTGGCAGCCCAGGGGAAAAACGCGAGCAGCACGAAAGAACCGATCAGCACCGGTGACAATAGACCGGCAGTCGATTCTATCTGGCTGATCTGGGTTCCGGCGTTCACATAGACAATCGTGCCCGCCAGCATCCCCAATTGGCTAACCCAGAAAAAGGTCCATGTGCGAATGCGGGTAAGACCCATCAGCAGGTTGATGACGAAAAAGGGGAATACTGGAATCAGCCGCAAGGTGAACAGATAAAAAGCGCCGTCCTTGGCCAAGCCGTCATCAATCGCCTTCAACCGTTCGCCAAATTTCGACTGCACCCAATCCCGTAAAACATAGCGCGACCCCAGAAAGGCCAGCGTCGCGCCAATCGTCGAGGCGAATGAGACAAGGATCGTTCCAAGTACAAGCCCGAAAAGCGCCCCTGCAATCAGCGTCATGATCGCCGCGCCGGGAATGGAAAGCCCGGTAACCGCGACATAGATCAGGAAGAAACCGGCCATATAGAGCACCGGTTGTGCATTTTTCGCCGCAAGAATCTCGGCCTGTTGTGTCTTGAAATTTTCGAGACTGAGATATTGGCCGAGATCAAACACAAAATAGGCAAGCAGCGCCGCGGCCGCCAGCAATAGGATCAAAGCCTTTTTCATCATCGTCCCCGTCCGGTTGGAGCGCCGCCTGCGTCAGATCCGCCTGTTTTCAAAACGGCACGTCATCGTCGAGGTCATTGTCAAAATCGCCACCGCCAAAGCCTGATGAACCGCCGCTCCAGTTGCCGCCGCCCTGACCGGACTGACCGCCGCCACCTTGACCACCACCTGATGGCGCACCGCCCGACCAGCCGTCATTGCTGCCGCCACCAGAACCGCCGCGTGCACCATCGAGCATCACCAGCTTGCCGTCGAACCCTGCGACAGATACTTCCGTGGTATAGCGGTCGTTACCTGATTGGTCCTGCCATTTGCGGGTCCGCAACTGGCCTTCGATATATACCTTGCTGCCTTTTTTGAGGAAGCGCTCGGCAACACCGACCAGCCCGTCACTTTGCAGGACGACGCTGTGCCATTCGGTGCGTTCTTTCTTTTCGCCGGTAGTGCGGTCTTTCCAGTCTTCTGATGTCGCAATGCGTAAATTGCAGATGCGTCCCCCATTTTGGAAAGATTTCACCTCAGGGTCCGCGCCCAGATTACCGACGATTATTACTTTATTGACGCTACCCGCCATGTCCTACCCCTTAGTCTTTTTGGAAACGCCGGCGTTTAAAGGCCAAGCGCAATTGCTGTCCAATAGGTAGCCCCTGCCGCAATATAGGCAAGCGCAAACAGATAGGTGACCATGAAAATCGGCCATTTCCAGCCATTGGTTTCGCGCCGCGTCACTGCGATGGTAGAAATACATTGCGGGGCAAAGATGAACCACGCCAAAAAGGCCAAAGCAGTGGCCAACGACCATTTGGCCGCCAATTTGGGGCCCAGGCTCATCGCGGCCTGCTCTTCATCGGTGGCATCAATGGCATAAGCGGTGCCAAGCGCGGAAACCGCAACTTCACGCGCGGCCATGGCGGGGATCAGAGCCAAGGCAATATCGTGATTAAAGCCGATGGGGCGGACAACGGGTTCGATGACATCGGCAATATTGCCTGCAATCGAATATTCCACCTGGCTCTGTGTGCTGCCCGCCGGCACTTTTGGAAAGCTGAGCAAGGCCCACAATATCATGGACGCCACAAATATGATGGTGCCCGCACGGCGCAGAAATACCCAGGCGCGCTGCCACAAACCAAGCGCAATGTCGCTGAGGCGCGGCAATTGGTAACGCGGCATTTCGATCAGGAAACTGCTGCTGCGGCTTTGAGTGACGAAACGCTGGATAACCGCCGCAGCCAGCATCGCGCCCAAAATACCGAACAAATAGAGCGCCAAAAGCACCAGCCCCTGCAAACCGATGCCGGGGCCAATATTTTGCGCCGGAATAAACGCCCCGATAATCAAGGTGTATACCGGCAGGCGCGCCGAACAGGTCATTAACGGCGCGATCAATATCGTCGCCAGCCGTTCCTTCTGGTCCATGATACTGCGCGTCGCCATAATGCCTGGAATGGCGCAGGCAAAAGAGGACAGAAGCGGGATGAAGCTGTGCCCCGACAGACCGACCGCCGCCATCATACGGTCCATCACAAATGCGGCGCGCGTCATGTAACCCGTCGCTTCCAATATGAGGATGAAGAGGAACAATATCAGGATCTGCGGCAGGAACACCACGACCGCACCGACGCCTGCAATGACCCCGTCGGTCAGGAAAGACCGCAATAGACCGTCGGGCATCTGCGCGTTGATAACATTCGTAAGCGCCGCAAATGCCGCTTCGATCCAGCTAATGGGGGCTTCTGACCAGCCATATACCGCCTGAAACATAACAAACAGCAACGCCAGCAATATCGCCACGCCGCCCACAGGGTGCAACAGAATCGCATCCAGCCGCCTTGTCCATTGCCGCCCTTGCGTTTCATGGATGATCGCGCGTTTGGCAATGCGGTGGGCGCGTTCAGTAATCTGTTTGCGGCTTTCCGTCGCTTCGTCCTCTTGCAGTCTGGGTTTCGACAGCGATTCTGCAAGCATGATGAGCAGCCGATCCAGACCGCGCTTACGTACCGCGACGGTCGAGACCACCGGAACGCCCAATTCATCGGCCAACACTGTCGGGTCGATTTCCAACCCGTCACGTTCGGCAAGGTCGATCATATTGAGGGCGATCACGACGGGCAGCCCCTGGCCGATCAGTTCAATGGCAAAGCGCAGATGATTGTCAAGATTGCCCGCATCGACCACGATGACTAGCGCGTCAGGGCGGCGCTGTCCGGCCAGTTTGCCGAGGATGACATCGCGGGTCACCGCCTCGTCAAGGCTGTCGGGTTGCAGGCTGTAGGCGCCGGGGAGATCGAGCAGTTCGACCGGACGGCCATCGGGCAGCGCCGTGCGCCCCGATTTACGCTCCACCGTCACGCCGGGATAGTTGGCAATTTTCTGGCGCGCGCCTGTCAGCGCGTTGAACAGCGAGCTTTTGCCACTGTTCGGATTACCGACCAAAGCTACCAGCGGCGGTGTTCCAGTCATGCGACTAGCTCACAGGAAATGGCCGAGGCAACTTTGCGCCGCAGTGCGATCCGCATTCGCCCGACGCGCACAGCAATCGGGTCACGCCACAATAATATGCCCTTGTGCAGTGCCTCGATCTCAACGCCTTCTTCCAGCCCGAGTGATCGCAGGCGATGGCCTTCACTTTCGGGAATCGCAGCCCAATTGATGGTTTGCACCCTTGCATGGCTGTTAAGCGGGAGATCGTCTAATTGCACGGGTCACATTTGCAACCGATTCGCAATAACATCAAGTGCTATTCGTTTTTAGGCGGGATAGCGCAGCCGTCCGATGAAACGCGACAGGCTGGGAACATATTCCCGTCGCGCGCGCGCCTGGGCTTTCACCTTTTCAAACTGCATCACATTGTCGATCCGCCGGTCGAGAAAGGCGCGGGTATCGGCAAAATCAGCGCTTTCGTCATTGACGAACACGCTGAGCGTGCTGCCATAGACTGCGGATAGAGTTGCTCTTTTGGTATAATGGTTGAAATCGGTGGCTGTGTCCCCGGCCAACCGCCACATACGGTCGGCCGAACGCCAGCCGATTTTGGTCGCGCGAACGAAATTTTGCGGCATGGCCATAATCGCCATCGCACGGCGCAGCGCCTCACGTTCAGGGTGCATGATTTCCAGCCGCGTCGCCAACAGTGCAGTGATGCGGTCCCGTATTTTCATCGCGTTCAGTTTTTCCGCGGGCAAGCGACGCGCCAGTTCGAGGTCTACCGACTCGATCCATCCGTCGACCATCGCCATCGCGTCGCCCTTGAACGCCAGCGCAGCAACATCCGGGTCTAGCCCCAGCTTTGCCGCAGACGTTTCAACCGCCGCGGTGCTCCACCCGTCAAAGGCCGCATTACGGGCGATAAGCGGGGCAAGTGCAACGCGGATTTCATCAAGCGTCGGGTCATCAGCAAGGGTAGATTTGGTCATACAGGAAATGTAGGCGTTCACGGGGATGAAGAAAAGCCCTATTGCCTTCGCACCAGCACCAAAGCGGTCATTACCAGCAGGCTGCCGGTGAAATCGAGCAAGGTCAGCGCCTCGCCAAAGGCAAACCAACCCGCTGTCGCCGACAATGCCGGTTGCAACAGCAGCGCCAGCCCGATGACCAGCGGGCTGAAATGCGGTAGGGCATAAGTGAGGCATCCCTGCCCCAGAAATTGCGAGGTAAAAGCCAGCAGTAATACCGGCCACCAGACAGCAGGAAGAATCTGCTCACCTGCAAATAATGCAGCAGGAAGCAACACGAGCGCCGCAACGGTGCTCGCCATCGCCAGCGCGCCCCAGCTTTCGGTATTTTCCCGCACCCGCATCATCATCAGCAAGTAGATGGTGTAAGTCAGTCCCGCGCCAAGACATAAAAGATCGCCTGCGAAATGCACCGGCGACAGTTCAAGGCTTTGCCCCATGAGCAACGCCGCACCGACAAAGGCCAGCATCACCGACATGATCTGCCATTTGCCCGGCAGTTTCCGGGCTACCACCACCCCGTAAATGACCAGCAGCAGGCTGGCACAATTGGCGAAAAGCGTCGCGTTGCCCAGCTTGGTCTGGAAGATACCGATATGCCAGGCGATGATGTCGATCCCGAAAAACACGCCCGCAATAAGGACCAAAAGAAAGGTCTGCGGACGCACGGTCGACAGGCGAAACCCGAATCGATGGCTGACCAGAAACAGAAAAGGCGTCGCCAGTGCCAACCGCCAGAATCCCGTCGCTATCGGGCCGCTATCGGCATAGCGCACGAGCAGGGGGCCAAAGGCGATGGCAATATTCCCGGCAATCAGCGCCAAAAAGGCCAAAGCCTTCGGGCTTTGCTGATGGAAAATCTTTGTCGGCATAAACCCCCGTTGCAATTTGCAACGCTTATCCGCATCTTGGCTGCAAACCAAAGCCTTAATGACAGGAAGATTTATGACAGCAACTTTGTTCGATCCTATCCAGCTTGGCGCAATTTCCGCGCCTAATAGAGTATTTATGTCTCCGTTGACCCGCGGACGCAGCAGCGCCGGCCATGTCCCTGTGTCCGAATTGAAAGCCGTATATTATAGCCAGCGCGCCAGCGCGGGTTTGATCATCGCAGAAGCCACCGGCATTTCGCAGGAAGGACTGGGCTGGCCATCCGCACCGGGCGTGTGGAGCGACGCGCAGGTCGCGGCGTGGAAACCGGTGACCGAGGCGGTACACGAAGCTGGCGGACGAATCATCCTGCAATTGTGGCATATGGGCCGTCTGGTCCATCCCGATTTTCTGGGCGGGGCGCAGCCAGTATCGGCATCGGCGACTACAGCGCCGGGCGACGCGCACACTGCTGAGGGTAAAAAGCCTTATACTGAGGCCCGCGCCCTTGAAACAGCCGAGATTCCGCGCATTGTTGAAGATTATGTCCACGCCGCCAAAAACGCGATGGCCGCCGGATTTGATGGCGTCCAGATCCACGCCGCCAATGGCTATTTGATCGACCAATTCCTCCGCGACAATTCCAATTTCCGGACAGATCAATATGGCGGCCCAATCGAGAACCGTATTCGCCTGCTCCGCGAAGTGACGCAGGCCGTCGTCAATGCCGTCGGGTCCGACCGGACATCAGTGCGTCTGTCGCCCAATGGTGAAACCCAGGGCGCGGATGACAGCAACCCTGTCGCCCTGTTCACTGCCGCAGCTGCCGCGCTTCAGGATATCGGCATCGCCTTCCTCGAACTGCGTGAAATAAAGCCCTATGGCAATTTTGGCCGGACTGATGTGCCCCGCATTTCCCCGCATATTCGTGAAGTGTTCAAAGGGCCGCTGGTCCTGAACCAGGAATACACACGGGAACTTGCCGACGCTGATCTTAGCTCGGGCCTTGCCGACGCGATCAGTTTTGGACGGCCCTATATTGGCAACCCGGATCTTGTCGAACGGCTGCGCGTCGGGGCAGAATTGACGCCTGACAATTTCAAGACGTGGTACTCGCCGGGCGCAGAAGGCTATACCGACTACCCTTTACTTGAAAGCGCGGACGCCTAAAGCTAATGATTGAGGCGGGGCTAGGCCTATATGCGATAGCCATCCCCGCCGCAATGCTGGCGCTGATGGCTGTGGCAGAATGGTTTTGGCCCCGGCGCGAACTGGTCCTTGGCCGCTACCCGCGATGGCTAACCCATGCGCTGTTTTTCCTGACCAATGCCGTTATCGGCCGAATATTGTCGATGGTCGTGGTGGTCGGCAGCGCTGCTGTCTGGGCCGATACGCACCATTTTGGTCTTTTTAACCAGACAGTCTGGCCTTGGTGGGTGGAGGCTTTGCTGGCCTTCATCCTGCTCGATCTGGCCGTTTGGGTGCAGCATTGGACGATGCACCGGGTTGGATTCTTGTGGCGGATGCACAAGGTACATCATAGCGACCGCGATCTGGATGCAACAACGGCCTTGCGATTCCACCCCTTTGAACTGATTGTTTCGACATTGTTCAAATCAGCCTGTGTCGCCGCGCTGGGGGTGCCCCTGCTGGTCGCGCTGGCCTTTGAACTTTGGCTGAATTGCAACGCGCTGTTCAACCATAGCAATATCCGTCTGCCCCGCCAAACGGACCGGATTATTCGCTATATTCTTGTAACGCCCGACATGCATTTGGTGCACCACAGCATCGATGTTGCCGAGCAGAATCGAAATTATGGCTTTGCCCTGACATGGTGGGACCGTCTGTTTGGCACATATGCAGATGAATCTGCTATGGGTCGCGAACATCAGGCAATCGGGTTGTCCGAAATCGACGACGGCCGACCTTCAACATTTTTGTGGAGCATGAAATTACCTGTGACGTAACGTCAACGGGGACTCATTGCGACGCTATTGACGCCTGCCGTTTTCCGGCGCAATTTTCCGTCGGGGAGAAAAAGATATGGCCAAAAAGCGCGTAATCATTTTGGGGACCGTAGCCGTTATCACCGTCGGGATCGGGCTGACCTACGGATGGCGGCAATGGCAGGAAAAAAGCATTCTCGCGAATGCGCGCACAGCTCAAGTCACGTCTGACAAAGAGGTTACGTCCGGACCTGCGACGAAATTGCTTTGGGGCGACACCCATTTGCATACGTCGAATTCTATCGACGCATTTGGCTTCGGCGTAAAATTGGGGCCGGAAGAGGCGTTGCGCTTTGCACGGGGTGAAGAAGTCGTCTCAACCTGGGGTTTGAAAGCGAAACTCGAACGACCGCTCGATTTTCTGGTCATCGCCGATCACTCTGGTGGGCTGGGTGCGACAAAAGCTTTGTATGACGCACCCGGATTCCTGATCCGCGACCCGACGCTACGCCGCTGGCATGATGAAATGCACAAGGGCCCCGAAGGTATGCAGCGGGTCACAGCAGAGCTCATCGACCGGGTCGGCCGCAATGATTTGCCAAAGGCGCTGACCGATCCAGAGCGACAGCGCAAGACGTCCACAAGCATATGGACCGGCCATAGCACTTTGGTCGAACGCTATAATGAACCCGGCAAATTTACCGCCTTCATGGGTTTTGAATATACGTTGATGCCTGGCGGCAACAATCTCCACCGTGTGGTCATGTTCCGCGACGGCAAAAGCCGCACCGATCAGGTGCTCCCCTATGATCCCGGACAGGGTGACACACCGGTCAGCCAGTTGTGGGACTATATGGACGATTATGAAAAGCGCACCGGTGGCAAGGTGCTCGCCATTCCGCATAACAGCAACCTGTCCAACGGCCTGATGTTCGAATTGGTCGGCCCGGGGGGCGGACCGATGACCGCCGAATATGCCCGACGCCGCGCCGCACACGAACCGGTAGTGGAAATCACCCAGATCAAGGGCGACAGCGAAGCGCATCCCTTTTTGTCCCCTAATGACGAATTTGCAGGCTATGGCACCGCCGGATGGGAATTGGGCAATCTGACGATGCAGGCGGTGAAAAAGCCTCAGGATTTCGCAGGCGAATATATCCGGGAAGCATTGAAGCGCGGACTCGCCATTGAGGCAAAGACTGGCGTGAACCCATATAAATTTGGCGTCATCGGGTCAACCGACAGCCACACAGCACTTGCCACCGCCGATGAAAACAATTTTTTCGGCAAGCATTCGGGAGGCGAGCCCAATAGCAAACGCGCGTCCGAGGCGCAGAATCTGGGCACCCGTGAGGGACGCTTTGGCTGGCACTATCTCGCCGGTGGCTATGCCGCCGTGTGGGCAACGGCCAACAGCCGTGCGGCCATTTTTGATGCGATGATGCGTAAGGAAATTTACGCCACAACCGGCCCACGCATGACGGTGCGCTTCTTTGGCGGATGGGATTTCAAACCTGAAGATTTTGCCGGAAACTGGGTGACCGCAGGCTATAATCGAGGCGTTCCTATGGGCGCGGATCTCAAACCCGGACAGGGGGCGCCAAGCTTCCTGATCTCCGCACTGAAAGACCCGATGGGGGCCAATCTCGACCGGGTACAGATGGTCAAGGGCTGGGTGGATGAAACCGGCCAAATGCGGGAAAAGATATTCGACGTGGTCTGGGGGGATTCCGATTCGCGCCCGCGCAATGCAAATGGCAAGGTTCCGGCGGTGGGCGACACAGTCGATATCGCCAGGGCAAGCTATACCAACAGCATCGGCGATCCCGAGCTGCAGACAGTGTGGCGCGACCCCGAGTTCAACGCAAAGCAGAAAGCTTTTTACTATCTGCGCGTGCTCGAAATTCCCACCCCACGCTGGGTCCTGTTCGACGCCATCCGTTATGGTGCAAAATTGTTACCCGGCACTGAATTAAAATCGCAAGAACGGGCCTATACGTCACCGATTTGGTATAATCCGGCAAAGACCGGCTGAGATTTTGGGGTCATTACCAAGGCTGTTTTTCCTTTTGACGGAAAAATTCCCGACCCCTCTATCTTAAACTCATTCCGCCTCAATATCCGAAAATCGCGGGTCGGGGTCAGCGATGCCCATCAGGCGGCGCATCGCCAAACGGGCGAGGCGTTGGGTTTCAGTCTTGCGCCTGGCTGCGGCCAAAGGGACCAGCGCGGCGGGGCGGGCAATTTCGCCATCATAAGCGTCGGCAATAATAAGGCCTGCCCGTTCGGGCATGAACGCATCCCCATGCAAGGGGCCGATGTCAAAACCGGCGGGAACAGCCCAGAAAAAGCGGTCGCAAAAGTCGAGATATTCGGGCCATTTCTGGTCCCCTAACAGGTCTGCGCGGGCGCATTTGATTTCGACAATGATAATCTCGCCCTTGGCATTGATACCCATCAGGTCGGCACGCCGGTTGTTGCGTAACGACACCTCCGGTTGAACCATGATCTGGTTCCGCAGGAAAAGGCGTGACACACCGCGTGCAACCGCAGCAGCACCATCCAGACTCACCTTTGCGGATGGTTGCAAATGGATGAAGGTTTCAAGGTCTTCCATGACAATGGGATAGAACGTATAAGGAACAAAATAAAGGCCCCATTTCGGGGCCCTTATCTTTTCATACTGTTTCGGCTGCGATCAGCGATAGAAAATGTGGTTGTCGATCGACCCGATCCGGGTCAGCCGCCAGCCTGGCGACACATGGCGGGCATGGAAGAATAGCGCGCCTTCGACCGGGCTTTTCCAGCTATTTTCCAGCGCAATACGACTTATCGCAACGGCGTTGCGCCAATGCGTACTAGATGTGGAAATGCGGGGCATGCCGCCGCCTCGGATAAAAGAAAACTGGCTTTTCTGATACACTACGCCACAAAGCGTACTCGGGAATCTTCCCGACTGGGCACGGGCGATGACGACGCGCGCGACGGCCAATTGACCGGCAAGTGATTCGCCCTTGGATTCAAAATAAATGGCCCCGGCGAGACAGCGTTCTTCGCTGTCCAGCGGTTCAGAGGTATCCTGCATACGAACCAGTTCGGTCAGCGAGGAAGCCGAAACGCTCTCTTCGCGCGCATCGTCTGCCAAGCTGGAACCGATTTCGGGAGTGTCTGCGCCACCATTTCCAGGAATGAAGATGATATCGCCATTTTCACCCAGCTTTGTCGTGATCTCACCATTTTTCAGGCGGTCGGAATTTTGCTGGTCTGCCGCAATTTGGGCGGCATCAATGACGATGGACGTAGCGCCAAGCGCTGTGCTTTGGTGGTTACCAAAGGCAAAACCGGCATCTGCGGTCAACGCGGCAGATGCAAGGGTACAAGAAATGGCCACGACAGAGGCAGCCCGGATAATATTCAACATGTAACATACTATATTGCGGCGGCAGCAGCGGATGAGCCTCTAATATTTTGCTTTAGCTCTTCGTTTGTTGCATCCGACTCGCGTGTTTGCCCGGCCACCCCATTTGTGCCCCGCATGACAACCTTCGCTACTCGATGTCGGCCCACTTATTGTGCGGCGCAGCACAGTCAAGCGTCGGTAGCCAAAAGTCCGTCCAACCGTTCTATCGACGCGACGTCCAGTTCCAAAACCCATAAATCTGGATCACGCTGGGTACGTGTTTTCCAATATTTTGTGATTTCCGTTTCATCACCCACAAGTGATTGTGTTATGCGGTGCCACGTCAAGGATCCGTCGAGCGCGGGATAGCGTTCAAAAAGAACGGGGTTTCCGCCCCTTATATGGCCAACAAGCAGGATGACGCCCGATGTCGGGTCGCCCTTGTGTAACAATGTAGCAAATCCGCCATCAGCCTCTGTCAGCCTTTGTAATGCCGAAATCCGAAACTGGCTGGTCAGCCGCGGTTCAGTCAAGCCGCGTCGCGCTCTTCAGACAAGGTCAGCAAGGCAAACATGGCACCGGAATCGGCAGCACCGCGCAATTGGGTCCGGAATTTCTCATCCCGAAACAGGCGCGAAACCTCCGCCAATGCACGCAAATGCGATGCCCCATCCTGCGCCGGTGATACCAGCGCACAGACAAGATCGACAGGTTCGTCGTCAACCGCATCATAGTCAACAGGCTTGGCAAGGCGCGCAAAAACGGCAACCGGCATGTCAATGCCCGTCACCTTGCAATGCGGAATGGCGGTGCCTCCGCCAAAACCCGTCGGGCCCAGCCGTTCGCGTTCAACCAAACCGTCGAGCACAGCGTCGGCGTCCAACACATAATTTTCTGCAGCTATAATCGAAAGGCGTGCCAGTACGTCGGTTTTGCTGGTGCAAACCAGATTCGCGACGACAGCCCCTTCGACGAGCCTAGTGGAAATTCGAATCATATCTTGTTCAATTGCAATCGACCCGGGGCCGCGTGGCAAACCCCAATTATCTGAATAAGTTTACATATCTGTTAAGATTTCGGCCGAGTTCTAAGGTACGGATTTTGGTTCAACCCACCCGATCGTGCCGTCTTCCCGGCGGTAAACCATATTATGGCGGCCAGTGCCAGTGTTTTTAAACAGCAAGGCAGGTGTGTTGCGTAAATCCATCAGCATGACCGCATCCGAAACGGTAGATTCGGGGATGTCCACGCTCATTTCCGCAACAATGACAGGTGCGTCGGGTGGCGGTGCATCTTCTGTAAAATCACCGCCATCAAATACCGTATAGGCCGCTTCTTCTTCGCGCAGGGCATGGGCGGATTGGGCATGACGGTCCTGAAGGCGGCGCATATAACGGCGCAACTGCTTTTCAATCCGGTCAGCTGCCTGATCAAGTGCGACATGCGCGTCCTGTGCCTCGCCACGACCTTTCAGCACCAGTCCTTGCATCACATGCATGACGATATCGCTGGTAAAGCGTTCATGTGGGCCACGGCCAAATGTCGCGTGCGATGACAATGCCTTGGAAAAATACTTACCGGCAATTGCATTCAGCCGCTTTTCAACATGGCTCTGTAACGCTTCACCGGTTTCGACCTGATGTCCTGAAACCCTGATATCCATCGCCTAACTCCTTCATTTAAGCGCCGACCCAGTATCGAGCCAAAGCGCATCCTTGATTTTACTGATAAATTCGCTGTGCCGCGCCAGTTCCTGTGCAGAGGCGCTGTGCGGGCGTGGTTCGCGATAAGGTTTTGAAATTTCCAACAGGGGGACCTGGACACCGGTCGTCATCTGATCCGTGCTGCCATTATCGACCAGACCAAGGCCGATTTGCCTTCCGCCGGTCAGTTCAATATAGAGATGAGCCAATAGTTCGGCATCAAGCAGGGCCCCATGTTTGACCCGGTGACTACGATCAATGCCATAGCGGGTGCACAAGGCATCAAGGGAGAGCTTTGCCCCCGGATGCTTGACCCGTGCCAGCGCCACCGTATCGACCATCCGCCCCAATGCCACAGGGGCCAGACCGCACAATATTAGTTCGGCATTGAGAAAGCCGAAATCAAAACTGGCATTATGCGCGACAAGCGGGCTGTCGCCCAGAAAGGCCAGCAATTCCTCCGCCTTGTGCGCGAACAGGGGTTTGTCCGACAGAAATCTGTCCGACAGCCCATGCACCTGTTCAGCAGCAGCAGGCATCGGACGTTGCGGGTTGAAATAGGCATGGTAATTTTCGCCGGTCATGACCCGGCCAACCATTTCGATGCACCCTATCTCCACCATCCGATCCCCGGTCAGGGGGTCAAAGCCAGTCGTTTCGGTATCGAAAATAATCTCACGCATTCTACCGGTGAATGTGAGCCTGTTTTCAATGTTATGCAAGACCCGCGCGCAGCTTTTTGACAAGTTCGCGCACATTGTCGCGCGTTTGCTCCAGCGAATCCCCAGTTTCTATAATATGGTCAGCCAGCGCCCGCTTATCGGCATCATTCATTTGCAGCGCGACAATCTGGTCGAACTTTTCCGTCGTCATCCCCTGTCGCGCCAGCACCCTTTCGCGTTGAACTAAATAGGGCGAAGATACTACGACAATGCTGTCGACGCCCTTATGTCCGCCCTTTTCTAACAGAAGCGGAATGTCAAACACCACCATATCCGCATCCGCATGATCGCGTAGAAAAGCGGTGCGCTGTTCCGCCACGGCGGGATGGATAATCGATTCCAGCTTTGCCAGCCTGTCCCTGTCCCCAAAGACCGCCGCACCCAGCGCCTTGCGGTCGACGCCGTGCGTATCGGTGGTGCCGGGAAAGGCCGACTCGATTGCGGGCACCAGCGCTCCACCTGCTTTTTGCAGTTCATGCACCGCCGCATCTGCATCGAACACCGGTACGCCTTCATCGGCAAACATGGCGGCCACCGTGGACTTGCCCATGCCAATCGATCCGGTCAGCCCGATGATGTGCGGCGCGGTCATTTCAGCAGTAGCGCCCGCAAGGCTTTTTCTTCGTCATCAGGCGGGGTGACGCCGAAGAATAGTTCGAACGCAATCGCGGCCTGACCGACCAGCATTTCGAGACCGTCGACCACCTCCAAATCCCGCGCCCACGCCTGTTTCAGCAAGGCGGTTTCGATAGGTGCATAGACCAGATCATAGACCAGCGCATGATCGGGAAGTGGCGCAAGATCAATTTCCAACGGTTCCTGCCCTTTCATGCCGAGGGGGCTGGCATTAACCAGCAACGCCGCCTCGGGCAGACGCGCATCCAAAGACAACACACGCCCTTTCAGCCCGAAATGCGCCAGCAACCCTGCGGCCTTCAGACCGTTTCGGGCGAGCAGGATTACATCGCCGATATCGGCCTGCGCCAGGGCAAACAGCACCGCCCGCGCCGCGCCGCCTGCACCGATAACCACCGCAGTTTCCCCGGCCAACGGCATATCGGCAATCGGCCCGTAAAAACCGCCCGCATCGGTATTGGTCCCGACCAGCGCTCCGCCATCACCCCGGAAAACCGTATTGATTGCGCCAATAGAGCCGCGCACATCGCCGGGGTCGGTGACATATTCGAGCGCAGCGATCTTGTGAGGAATTGTGATGTTGCAGCCGCGCCACGCGGGGTCCGCCGCCCGGTCGCGGAAATAACCCTCCAGATTGTCAGGCTGGATATCTTGCGCGCGATAGTCCGCCACCAGCCCCAGCTGGTTCAGCCAGAACCGGTGGATCAGCGGGGATTTGGAATGGGATATCGGGTGTCCGATGACTTCGGCATATTTGTTCATGTCGGCAAAAGACCCCGTATCCGCAAATAGTCAAGCACGGGCAGCAGGGGCAGGCCGATGATCGTAAACTGGTTACCGCTGACGCTTTTAAACAATTGCGCGCCTTCGGCCTCGATCCGGTAACAGCCCACGCAATGGCGGATTTGGTCCCAATAATCCGTCACATATTTATCGATGAACGATGGACTCAACGGGCGCATCGCCATCTGCGCGCTGTCAACAATCCGCCATACCGGTTCGCCCGCTTCGCAGATGACGGCAGCAGTTATCAGCCGATGCGTCTTGTCCGATAGCTGGGCGAGATGAGCGCGGGCGTCGGCGGGGCTTTCCGGCTTGTCTAATATCTTGCCCTCGGCAGTGACCGCAATCTGGTCACAGCCTAGCACCAGCGCCGCAGAAAATTTTCCGGATATCTTGCGCGCCTTGGCTTCGGCGAGCGCATCGGCAATATCGCGGGGCTTGGCTCCGGTCGCAGCAAGCGATTCCTTGATGCTCGCCTCGTCTACCAACGCGGGCATTGCCTCCAACGGGACACCGGCAGCACGCAACATCGCGACCCGTCCGGTACTTTGCGACGCCAATATCAGCGTCACGATGTTTGGGCCTGTTGTAATTCGCGTTCGTTGAACAGGTTGATAATCGCCGCCGCCGTCTCTTCAATCGAGCGCCGCGTCACATCAAGCACCGGCCAGCCATTATCGGCAAACATCCGCCGGGCATGGGCAACCTCCGCCTTGACCTTTTCTTCGTCCACATAATCTGTGTCGGGCGACTGGTTCAGCGATAACAACCGGTTGCGCCGGACCTGCACCAGCCGTTCAGCGCTGGTCACCAGCCCGATCACCATCGGATGTTTCAGTGTAAAAAGGATAGGGGGCGGGGGCGATTCCGGCACGATGGGAATATTCGCCGTCTTGTAACCGCGGTTCGCAAGATAGATACTGGTCGGTGTTTTGGACGTCCGTGACACACCCGCCAGCACAATATCGGCCTCTTCCCAATTTTGCGCGTTGATCCCGTCATCATGGGCAATTGTGAACTGGATGGCATCCACACGCGCAAAATACGCGGCGTCCATCGCATGTTGCCGGCCGGGTCGGGCCTTTGCTTCTTGTCCCAACATATTGGATAAAGCGTCGCTGACGGCATCAAGCGCGGCCACCGCAGGCAGGCCCAGGGCTCTGCACCTATTTTCAAGCTTGCGCCGCGTATCCCGGTTGACCAATGTAAACAGCACCAGCCCCGGATTTGCAGCGACATCGATCATAATCCGGTCCAAATGGCTTTCCGAACGCACCATCGGCCAGAAATGTTTGACAACATTTTCGACACCGTCAAACTGCGCGAGTGCGGCTTTGGCAATATTTTCCAGCGTTTCACCCGTGGAATCCGACAATAAGTGGAGATGAAAACGTTCCATGGGCACAGTCTTGTTGGCAGGCTGGGGATAAATCAAGGGACAAAGTTTGCGGCGCTCAAACTTCCCCACTAGCCGGTTTTTGCCTCCCGATTCTGTCACAGGCTATCCACAAGGGCTTTGCAGCTTCCACAGCCTGTGAATAACGGGGATGAAAAATGCGAATCCAAGTGTCTGCTTGGTTTGTATGAGGTCAAGCTGTTGGCAATATCCGCAAAAGCTTTTAAGGGCATGTCTATCAACAGCCCATCATCTTTCATCATCCTAATATAAATATATATTTGATTGGATTCCCTTTCCCGATGTCCGTTCCGGCTTCCAAGAAATTGCTTCAAGTCCTGCAGGGCCAACAGGAAGATATTCCGCCGATCTGGCTCATGCGTCAAGCGGGGCGTTACCTGCCGGAATATCGTACATTGCGTGCAGAAAAAGGCGGTTTTCTGGAACTCGCTTATGACAGCGATGCGGCAAGCGAGATTACAATCCAGCCTATCCGCCGCTTTGGTTTCGACGCGGCTATCCTGTTTTCCGACATCCTTGTCATCCCACACGCCATGGGTCAGGATCTATGGTTTGAAACCGGCGAAGGTCCACGCTTGGCGCCTCGGCTGGCACAGACCGCGTTGGAGGATTTCACCCCTGCGCCAGAACGTCTTGCGCCGGTGCTGGACACGGTGCGTAAGGTTTCTGCTACCCTGGCCCCCGAAACGACGTTTCTGGGCTTTGCGGGCAGCCCCTGGACCGTGGCGACCTATATGGCGCATGGACAGGGCAGCAAGGACCAGTCCGAAGCACGACGCATGGCCTATGCCGAACCCGAACGCTTCGGCGCATTGATTGAGGCGATCATTACCGCCACCGTTGATTATCTGGCCGGACAGATTGAGGCAGGCGTTGATGCCGTCCAATTGTTCGATAGCTGGGCGGGTTCCTTATCACCTGCCCAATTTGAAAAATGGGTGATTGCCCCCAATGCCGAAATCGTCCGCCGGTTAAAGGCGCGCCATCCCGATGCGCCAATTATCGGTTTTCCCAAAGGTGCAGGCGGAAAGCTTGCGGCTTATGCCAAAGGAACCGGCGTTGATGCGATTGGTCTTGATGAAACGGTCGATCCGCACTGGGCGAACCGCGAATTACCCAAGGGACTACCTGTTCAGGGCAATCTTGATCCGCTGGCGTTGGTTTCTGGTGGTGCTGATCTGACCAATGCGGTTGACAATATATTGTCGGCTTTTGCCAATAGGCCCCATATTTTCAATTTAGGGCATGGTATTTTGCCCGATACCCCCATTGAACATGTCGAAAAGCTGCTTAATCTGGTCCGCAAAGGATAAACCGGGAAAGCCGCTCCTATGACGGAAATTATCTCTATGCTTTATATCTGGCTCAAATCCGCGCACATCATATTTGTCATTTTCTGGATGGCCGGCCTGTTTATGATTCCGCGCTTTTTCGTCTATCATCAGGAAAGCGCTGAGGATTCTGAAGAAGCCGCCAAATGGGTGGACCGGGAATCCAAGCTGATCAGAATCATTCTGAATCCATCGATCGTTGTGGTATGGATCGTTGGCCTGTTGCTCGCCTGGCATATCGGCGCGATGGCCGATGGATGGTTCCACGCCAAGCTGCTCTTCGTTCTTGGTTTGTCGGCTTATCATGGCTGGGCGGTCAGCTATGCCAAAAAGCTTGCGCGGGGCGAACGAACCCTGACGGGAAAACAATTACGCCTGTTCAATGAAGTGCCGGGTGTAGCGACGGCGATCATTGTCATCCTAGTGGTGGCAAAGCCATTTTGAAGGGGCGGGCGTAAACCCACCCCGGTTTTTTCCTAAAGTCCGTCCAGACCTTTACTTACCAATATATTCACCGAAACGCGGCGGTTTTGTGCCTTGCCTTCTTCGGTGTCATTGCTGGCAAGTGGATCGGATTCGGCCATTCCGGTCGGGGTCAGCATCCGGTAGGGTTTCCAGCGACATGCCTGTTGCAGATAGTTGATAACGCTGCTGGCGCGTTTTTCGCTAAGGGTCTGGTTATATTCTTCGCTGCCGACAGAATCGGTGTAGCCAACGACAAGCATCAGGGCATTATCTGTTGCTTCTGCCGTATTTGCGGTGGCGCAAAGTTCTTGTTTGGCTTGTGGCGACAACATGTGTTTTCCAGTGTCAAAATAGACGTTGGTCGTACCTTTGATGTTATACTTGTCGATATCACCCATACGACCGCGCAGTGCTTCAGTGGCAGCGGTTTGTTCGTCAAATTGCTGCGCTGTTCCATTGCGGATCATCGTGGCTGTCTTGAAATCATTGTTGCGGAATGTGATCTGGCTGGCAACTAATCCGGATCCGGATTGCAATGTCTTTACCGTCACCGGCAACCCATTGAGTAACGCATTGGGTGCAAGTTTGTTGCGATTTCCGGCAAAAAGGCCGCCGCCTGTTTTGATTTGAGTGGCGTCGGTGACGATGATGATCGTGCTGGCACCGTTTGTGGATGTGATTTTGATCTTGTCACCGTTTCTAGCCGAAATAATCCCTTTTATTTCTGGGCCTTTAGCCAAGGTGGCAAAATCTTCGATCGGTGTGCCTTCGACAATAATTGTGGGGTCGGCAGGTTGCTGTGCCACCACAATGGTGGATGATGTGGCACATAACATGCCAAACAGGGCGGTTAACTCCACCCTTTTCGTATTGATGTGCATAAATACTCCTTCATTCTAACATGGTCGTTTATATTTTTATCCGGTTCCAAGCCTTCCCTGTTGAACCTTTCTGACACATGAATGCCGATGGCTGGATGATGGTCTGTGCGGTTAATCTGCCCGCAAGGTGCGGCCAACCGTTAACGAACCCGTGGGAATGGGGGGTTCGCAAATAGTGTATTTAACCGTTCACGGCCTAGAGAGTTGACGTGAGCTGCCTTCGAGACTATTTAATCGGCTAAGCCCGTCCTGGGCGTGAGGCGCGATCCGTTTAACAACCGCGCTACCGATTTTCCTCTTCTACCGGTTGCTTTTTGAAACCGGTTCACCGACCGAGCCGCTGGCTCATCCATCATCAGGACTTTAGGGTCCGTCAACGGAATTATCTATGCATTTGAAAGAGCTGAAAAGCAAAAACCCTGCTGATCTCGTGTCGATGGCCGAAGAATTGGGGGTCGAGGGTGCCTCGACACTGCGAAAGCAGGACCTAATGTTCGCCATTCTCAAGGAATTGGCCGAAGATGGCGAGCAAATCATGGGTCTGGGCACGATCGAAGTACTGCCCGACAGCTTTGGTTTCCTGCGTTCGCCCGAGGCCAACTATCTGGCCGGACCGGACGATATCTACGTGTCGCCAAATATGGTGCGCCAATTCGGCCTGCGGACCGGTGATACGGTCGAAGGCGAAATCCGCGCGCCCAAGGATGGCGAGCGCTATTTTGCCCTGACCAAGGTCATGAAGATCAACTTTGACGACCCCGATGCCGTGCGGCACCGTGTCAATTTTGACAATCTCACACCGTTATACCCCGATGAAAAGCTGACGCTTGATTCGCTAGATCCCACCGTCAAGGACAAGTCGGCCCGGGTCATCGACATCGTTAGCCCGCAAGGCAAGGGCCAGCGCGCGCTGATCGTGGCGCCGCCGCGCACCGGTAAAACTGTCCTGCTGCAAAATATTGCCCGCGCCATTACCGATAACCATCCCGAGGTGTTTCTGATCGTGTTGCTGATTGACGAACGGCCTGAGGAAGTGACCGACATGCAGCGTTCGGTAAAGGGGGAGGTTGTCTCCTCCACCTTTGATGAACCGGCAACGCGCCATGTTCAAGTTGCTGAAATGGTGATTGAAAAGGCAAAGCGTCTGGTCGAGCATAAGCATGATGTCGTCATCCTGCTCGACTCGATCACCCGTCTGGGCCGCGCCTATAATACCGTCGTCCCCAGCTCGGGTAAGGTGTTGACCGGTGGTGTCGACGCCAACGCGCTGCAAAGGCCAAAGCGTTTCTTTGGTGCGGCGCGGAACATTGAGGAAGGCGGGTCGTTGTCAATCATCGCCACTGCGCTAATCGACACCGGCAGCCGCATGGATGAGGTTATCTTCGAAGAGTTCAAGGGCACCGGGAACTCGGAAATCGTGCTTGACCGCAAGGTTTCCGACAAGCGTATCTTCCCTTCGCTTGATGTCGGCAAATCCGGCACCCGCAAGGAAGAATTGCTGGTTGAGGAAGGTAAGCTCAAGAAAATGTGGGTGCTGCGCCGTATTCTCATGCAGATGGGTACCGTCGACGCGATGGAATTCTTGCTCGACAAGATGAAGGATTCGAAGACCAATGAGGATTTCTTCGATTCGATGAACCAGTAAAACATAAGGCTGGATATTATGTTTGAATTTCTGACTGCGACCGCGAGTGCCGCTTCGTCTTTGGGTGGGCCAACCGAAATCTGGGCTGCCATCGTCAAGGATTTCTCCAACATCGGCCAACCGGCGGCCTTTACAGCCTTTGTGCAGGTGTTGTTGATCGATCTCGTGCTGGCCGGCGACAATGCGATTGTCGTCGGCGCTTTGGCGGCGGGGTTGCCTGCGGACCAACGCAAGAAAGTCATCCTGATCGGGGTGCTTGCCGCCCTGGTGCTGCGAATCATCTTTGCGCTGATGGTTACATGGCTGTTGGGAATTGTCGGTTTGGTACTTGCGGGCGGCTTGTTGCTGTTGTGGGTGGCGTGGCGGATGTACCGCGATATTGCTGGCCATGCGGGAGAATCCGCCGGGTCGCCGGAAATTGCCGGTGATGAACATTCAGGCGTTAAATCCACCAAGACCTTTGCGGGGGCCGCCTGGGGCGTTGCCGTAGCCGATGTTTCAATGAGCCTCGACAATGTGCTCGCAGTAGCGGGCGCTGCGCGGGAGCATCCGGGTATCCTGATCGTCGGCCTGATCTTTGCAGTTGCGCTTATGGGCGTTGCCGCGAACATCATTGCCCAATATATCGAACGGTACCGCTGGATTGCATGGGTCGGTCTGGTCGTGATTGTCTATGTCGCCGGCAAGATGATCTGGGAGGGCTGGCATGAAGTACAGCCCCATGTGATGGAAATGGCATCCATGCTGCCCTTTTTCTCTGCAATTGCTTGATACGGCATAGGCTCTATAGTGATGCCGGTTCGAGGGAAGAGGAAGGAGGGCCAGCGCCCATGAAGATGAATATAGAGATTGATTGCTCACCCGAAGAAGCACGCGCCCTGCTGGGCTTGCCCGATGTGACCGAGGCAAATGAAGCCTATGTGCAGAATATCACCAAGTTGATGAAAGGCGCAGGCGGGATTGAGCAATTGCAGGAATTGGGCAAGCAAATCGCGCCGATGGGGCAGATGGGTCTTCAACTGTTTCAGCAGCTGATAGAAACAGGGGCGAAAGCTGCCTTTTCTGGTGTATCGCCAAAGGACAAGAAATAACCCGAAAAAATGCGCGCCACGGACACGATTTTCGCGCTGTCGAGTGGCGCTCCGCCTGCGGCTATTGCGGTGATGCGGATAAGCGGATCTAATGCCTTTTGTGCAGCCGAGGCCTTGGCGGGACGTGTTCCGGAATCGAGACGGGCATCTTTGGCTTTGCTGCGCGATGCAGCAGGGATGGAGCTGGATCGCGCCCTTGTTTTGGTCTTTCCCGGCCCAAACAGCGCGACGGGGGAGGATCTGGTGGAGCTGCATCTGCACGGCGGACGGGCGGTGGTGCGTGCCGTGTCTGCCGCGCTTGCGGCGTTTCCAGGCCTGAGGCCTGCAGAGGCAGGGGAGTTTACCCGGCGGGCTTTTTTGAACGGCCGGATGGATCTGAATGAAGCCGAGGGGCTGGCCGACCTTTTGTCTGCTGAAACCGAATGGCAGCGCCGGGCCGCGGGCGCGATGATGGGAGGGGCCTTTTCCCGACGGATCGAGCAATGGCGGCAGGAGGTGCTTGTCCTATCGGCACTGACTGAAGCGGAGCTTGACTTTTCCGACGAAGGGGATGTCGAGACGCAAAATAATCACAAAATATCAGAAGGTTGCAAGAAGCTTCATGACGCCATCCGCACCTTGGTCGAGGCCCCAGGAGTCGAGAAATTGCGCGATGGCTTGCGTGTTGTGCTGGGCGGCCCGCCCAATAGCGGCAAGTCGACACTTCTCAACGCGCTGGTCGCCCGTGACGCGGCTATTGTATCCGATATTGCCGGCACTACGCGCGATGTGATTGAGGTGCCGGTGTCGATCGGTGGCATGGCCTTCCTGTTTCTCGACACAGCGGGCCTTCGTGACGCAAGCGACGACCGGATCGAAGCGATCGGTATCGAACGCACCCGGGCCGCGATGGAGAGCGCCGACATCCTGTTATGGCTGGGGGAAGAGGGTACAGGACCCGACCGTCCGCATCTGGTGGAGATCGAGGCCAAGGCAGATGATCCCGCCCATCAGCGTAAGGGTTCACGAGCCGTGAAGGTTTCCGCGAAGACCGAAGAAGGACTAGCGGAACTTGTCGCCACCCTGACCGACACGGCCAAGGAGCTATTGCCCCCGCCGGATCAGTATGCGACCAATGCCCGTCAACGCGACCTGTTAGCCCAATGTGTCACCGCACTGGCCCAAGCCGCATCAGCGGAAGACTGGCTGATCACTGCCGAACATCTGCGTCAGTCACGCCTCGTTTTGGATGCGTTGACAGGGCGGGCGCACACCGAAGACCTGCTTGATACGCTCTTTGGCCGATTCTGCGTCGGAAAATAATCTGTTTCACGTGAAACACCCCCAACCACTTTGACCGCGCCGTCGCGCTGCGCTATGCGCGCGCCATGCGTAGTGATGTCGACATATTGGTTATTGGCGGAGGCCATGCGGGCACCGAAGCCGCAGCGGTTGCGGCGCGGATGGGTGTGCGTGTTGCTCTGGTCAATTTCGACAAGGCAACCATTGGCGCCATGTCCTGCAACCCGGCCATAGGTGGCCTGGGCAAGGGGCATCTGGTCCGTGAAGTGGACGCCTTTGATGGACTGATCGCGCGCGCTGCCGACGATGCGGCGATCCATTACCGGATGCTCAACGCCTCCAAAGGGGCGGCAGTGCAGGGGCCACGTATTCAGGCCGATCGTGCCCTGTTCAAGGCGTCCATCCAACGCCAGTTGGCAGCTTTACCGAATTTGACGATCGTCGAAGGCGAGGCAGCGGCGCTTCGTTTTGCACCGGACAATGTCCAGCGCGTTGTCGGTGTCGACCTAGCGGATGGCAGCAGCATTGGCTGCTCCGCCGTCATATTGGCGACGGGCACGTTTCTGGGTGGAAAATTGTTTCGAGGGGAAGAGCGTCTGGAAGGAGGCCGGATAGGCGAATCCTCGGCCCTCAAGCTGGCAGACCAGATTCGCGGCTCAGGTTTACCTATGGCCCGCCTGAAAACCGGCACACCTCCACGTCTGGATGGCCGGACCATAAATTGGGCCCAATTGGATGTGCAGCCGTCCGACGATGGGTCCTGGACCATGTCGCCGTTCACAGGGCGCCGCCATATCCCGCAGCTTTTCTGCGCCGTCAGCCGTACCAATAGCGAAACCCATGATATCATCCGCAGCGGTTTGGACCGGTCGCCGCTTTTTGGTGGGGACATTGCGGGGCAGGGGCCGCGTTACTGTCCCTCTATCGAAGATAAGATCTTCCGCTTTGGGGATCGCGACGGACATCAGGTATTTCTGGAGCCTGAAGCTCTGGACAGCTTCCTGATCTACCCCAACGGCATTTCCACATCGTTGCCGACCGATATCCAGATGGCCATGGTGCGGTCCATGGCCGGTCTTGAGCAGTGCGAGATTGTTGTCCCCGGCTATGCCGTGGAATATGATCATATAGACCCACGCGCGCTGGATAGCAGTCTCGCAGTCCGGGGCATTGAAGGTCTTTACTGTGCCGGACAAATCAACGGCACAACGGGTTATGAAGAGGCGGCTTCACAAGGTCTGATCGCTGGTATCGGTGCAGCATCGCGCTTTTTGGGTCGTGAAATGCCTGCACTGGACCGGTCGAACAGCTATCTCGCTGTCATGGTGGATGACCTGATCCTGCAGGGCGTCACAGAGCCATACCGGATGCTCACCGCACGTGCCGAATATCGCTTGCGGCTTCGCGCTGACAATGCGTCCACCCGGTTGACGCCTTTGGCCTTGCAATCGCGATGTGTAGGCGAAGAACGTACGCTTTGGTTTAACCAGCGCTTGTGGGAGAAGCAGGCCCTGGAAGCCGATTTCGCCCGGGATTTTTCAGCCGACCAATTGCTACGTCACGGCCTAGATGTGAAGCGCGATGCAGGCCGGATGTCGCTCTATGAGTGGCTCCGCTTTCCTTCGGTGACCGTCCGGGACCTTCTGGCTGTTTCACGTGAAACAACATGGGACGGGGATGAGACCTTGCTGGATGAGCTGGAGCAGGACGGGCGTTATGCCCCTTATATCGAGCGGCAAGAGAATGAAATTCGCGATATTGCCGCAAATGAAAAGGTCCTGCTGCCTGAATGGATCGACTATCGTTCTATTGCGGGTCTGTCGAACGAGATGGTGGAGCGACTGGATGCAGCACGTCCGGAAAATCTGGCGGCGGCCGCACGGGTCCGCGGTGTCACTCCGGCGGCGTTGGTTGCAATCATGGTCCATGCCAAACGGGCACAGCAGATCAGAGATGTGGCCGCATGATCGAAGCCGAAGCCCGCCACTGGCTGGAAGAGCATTTCACTGTTTCACGTGAAACAGAGGAAAAGCTTGAAGCCTTTATCGCCTTTTTGAAACGCGAGGCGGAGAGTCAGAATCTGATCTCCGCATCGACTCTGGATCATATCTGGGATCGCCATATTGTCGACAGTGCACAGCTTTTGCGCTTCTGCCCCGACGGTCCACTGACATGGATAGACCTTGGTTCCGGAGCTGGCTTTCCGGGGTTGGTCGTTGCCTTGCTTAGCCCGCATCGGGTAACCTTGGTGGAATCGCGTGGAAGGCGGATCGAATATCTCCAGCGCGCCATTGCCTTGCTTGATCTGGAATTGCAGGTCACTGTTGCAGGCATGCCGTTGGAGCGTTTTGAAACTGCTTCATATTCGGTCATCAGTGCACGGGCATTTGCCCCTTTGGACAAGTTGTTCGATCTTGCCGAAAGATTTTCCACAAATAAGACGTTATGGCTGTTACCAAAGGGCCGGAATGCGGCTAAGGAATGGGAAGGGGTTCAATCGGTCTGGAAAGGGGAATTCCGGATCGAGTCGAGTGTGACTGATGCCGAGGCGGGCATATTGGTCGGGCATTTGACCGGAAAAGGCGAAAAACACACCGCTGCGGCGGTCATGAGGCATCAGATACGATGATTCGAATTGCAATAGCGAACCAGAAAGGTGGTGTGGGGAAGACCACAACCGCTATCAATCTTGCGACAGCTTTAGCCGCAAGCGGTTGGCGCTGTGTTTTGGTGGATCTAGACCCGCAGGGCAATGCATCAACAGGGCTGGGGTTGAAACAAGCCGAACGCGTGCATAGCAGCTATGATCTTCTTCTGGGGGATGCATCTTTGAAAGATGCTGCCATACCTACGATGATTCCCAATCTCGATATTGTGCCTGCAACTGTCGATCTGTCCGGTGCCGAAATAGAGTTGGTGGAATATGAAGACCGGACCGGTCGCCTGAAATCCGCGTTTGATAAATCGGATGCAAATTGGGATATCTGTCTGATCGATTGTCCGCCGTCGCTGGGGTTGTTGACGATCAATTCGCTCGTTGCGGTGGATTCAATCCTCGTGCCTTTGCAATGCGAATTTTTTGCGCTGGAAGGTTTAAGTCAATTATTACAGACGGTTGAACGCATTCAAAAACGATTTAATCCCAATTTGGCCATATTAGGCGTGGCATTGACGATGTTTGACCGACGTAACCGGCTTACCGATCAGGTCGCCGATGACGTACGTAGCTGCCTGGGCGGTCTGGTGTTCGATACTGTCATTCCCCGTAATGTCCGCTTGTCAGAGGCGCCGAGTCACGGACTACCTGCACTGGTTTATGACCATCGCTGTTCGGGGTCAGAAGCATATATCAATCTGGCGCGCGAATTGATCGGACGCTTGCCTGCACGGGAAATGGCGGCATGAGTCCGGAAGACGCATTGGAAAAAGCACCCTTACGCAAGAAAATGGGGTTGGGTCGCGGCTTGGACGCCTTGTTGGGGGAAGCTATTCGCGATGTAGCGCCGGATGCAGCACCAAAGCCTGTGGCAAATTCGGTCATAAAGGGGGTAGCAATAGTTGCGGTGGGCGACATCCGGCCAAACCCCGATCAACCGCGTCGATATTTTTCGGATGAAAAACTGGACGAACTGGCGGCAAGTATTGGCCGCCATGGTATAATTCAGCCGATTGTTGTCCGACCTTTCGGTGAAGGCTATCAGATTGTTGCCGGCGAACGCCGTTGGCGCGCAGCGCAGCGTGCACAGATTCATGAATTGCCGGCGATTGTCCGCGATTTTGATGATGCCGAAACATTAGAAATCGCGCTTCTGGAAAATATCCAGCGGCAGGATCTGAACCCGATTGAAGAGGCGGAGGCCTATCGCAAGCTGACCGAATTATTCGGGCATAGCGCTGCAGCGCTGGCGGATCTGGTGCACAAATCACGCAGCCATGTGGCTAATATGATGCGACTGCTGGATTTACCTGTCACGATTCGGGAACTGGTGGTCGAAGAGAAATTGTCGATGGGTCATGCCCGTTCGCTTTTGGGCAGTGAAGACCCTGTCCGGCTGGCGATGATTGTCATCAAACAGGGTCTGTCGGTTCGTGCGACAGAGGCGCTGGTAAAAAAATGGCGTCCGGCCAAGCCCGGCGCTGGTGGAGGGTCGGCCCGGTCGGCAGGGTCCGACAGTGCCGATATCCATGCGGTAGAAACCCATTTGGGTGACCTTTTGGGACTAAAGGTGAAAATCAACCAGCGCAATTCAACCGGCGCCGGGTCAGTCACCTTTGAATATGGCAGCCTCGATCAACTGGACATGCTGTGCCAGCGGCTGACCGGGGAAAAATTCTGACGATTCAAAGGCGATGGGGATTGGTTTGCTTGGGAGTCAAGGAGACGATGGATATTTTCCGCAAAGGCCCGCGTGATGTTTTCGGGTTTCGCAAAAAGCGCCGAGATTGGAATTAAGCCGCACCGCTGTAGCTAGCGAACAAGTTCGCAAGTCTCACTCCTTTCCCGCAGGCGGGAAGGGAAGATTTCTTCACCCAAAATCATGCACCTTCTTTTTCACTTGAATCGTTGGGCTGCCATTACCAGTCGTTGCGCTACTGTCAGAAGGCAAAGAAGTGCAAAGGCATTTGCCAGCATCGGGAAATATGTCGGAAACAGGCAAAAGAGCGCGAAAAAGGCAATTGTTTCTCCGCCCTCCATCAGGCCGGTGGAATAAAGAAAGGCTTTGCGATCGAGACCAGTCTCGCTTTGCGCCTGTAACGCGGCGATCGCGGCAAAGGCGAGGAAACTGACGGCGGTGATCGTGAAACTTGCTACTAAAAGCAGTGCTGGCACGAGATTTGCGCCATTGGCCAAGCCAAAGGCAACGGGAATCGAAATGTAGAATACATAATCTGCCAGACTATCGAGATAACCACCCCATGCCGTGGGTCCGTTGATGCGGGCAACTGCGCCATCCAGACCATCAAGCGTCCGGCTTGCGGCGATCAGGCCAAGCGCCAACGGCATGTGGTTTCCCAAAATCGCCAAAGCCGCGGCCAATGCCACCAGCGCACCTGAATAGGTCAGGCTATTGGCCGAAAGCCCGGCGCGCGCCACGCGAATAGCCACATATTGCAAGGGTCGGTCGACCAGTTTACGCAGTTGCGTATCAAACATCGTGGGTCATTTCTTCGCCAGCTTTTCCTTAAGCCCGGCGAGCGCGCCAAAAGGACCGGATTCATCCTCTCCCTTGACGCCCGCCGCTTTGAGCAGTTCGTCGGCGTGGGGGCTGCGGGGATAGGGATCGAGTGCAAGGCCCAGCGACTGCGCCACAGCCTCGCCGAGGTCGATTATTTGGCCATCGTGGAACATGACATCGCAATCTTCGGAAGCCAGCTCAAACTCCGCTTCTTCTTCGATCCGGGGTTCGGGAATGAAGCGGATGACCATCGGTTCGGAAATGTCCGCCGGAACGGGCTCGCCGGTCGCAACGCAGATTTGCGCCAGTTGGGCGACCAGTTGACCTGATGCAAAAATGTCTGACCCTTCGGTGGTCATCGTTAAATCGGCCTCCAGCTTGCCCAGCGCGGCCAGATCGAACCTTTTTGCCAGAGCTGCGCGCTGCGCTTCATTGGCGGACAGATGGATGCTGCGCTTTTTACCGCCCAGTTCCGAAATCTTGAGTTCGTGACTGAATTCGCTGCCTGTTACCATGACGCATTGCCCGTCGCTAAATCATCAGGTGTTACTCGAAACAGAGTTTGTTCTATGGCGACAAGACCGTCACGGACATGCGCTATTGCCGCCGCGTCCACGTCGCCGCCGCGATAGATATTGCGTATTATCGCTGTATCCAGCCGGTCTTTATCTGCAAACGCCTCCCGAAATGCAGTGATTCGACCGCCGACAGCGCCCATGATCTTGCCGATATGCTTGCCCACGATCATGTCGCCAATACCAACCTCGCGCAATTGCCCGTCCATATCGTCAACCAGGACTTCGGTTAGATGCGCCATATTGCCGCCTTGGGCTTCATCCTGTTCCAGCCGCAGCAGAACCAAGGAAAACAAGGCGGCGATCATGTCGAAACGCCCATCAATGCTGTCCGGGACCTGCCCTGTTTCATACCAGTGCGGCTGGCGTGCTTTGGCGACAATCTGGGTATAAAGCGGCACGAGTTGCAGTTTCGGGTCGGCCTGCGCGGGACCGAAGATAGTTTTCCAAAAAGCCATGTGCCCCGTTTCCGTTCTACTCATCCGATATTCATCTGCCATTGCATATTGATATTGCGGGCCAAGGATGCAATGGCACAGCCTGAGTTTCGTACAATAGCGGAGAAGTTTATGCGCAAGTCGCAAATCATGGTTCTGGGCGCCTTGGCTGCCATATTGGCAATCACCCCGGGCTGTACACGCTTGCGCGCGCATCAGGGGTATATTGGTGACCAGACCTTATTAGGGTCTGTACAACCGGGTGTGGATAACAAGGAATCGGTGCAGGCGTCACTTGGACGTCCGACTTTTGTGGGGCAGTTCGATGCTAATGACTGGTATTATTACGCCCGAGACACACGCCAGCTCGCCTTTGCCCAGCCGACGGCCACTGAGCAATTTGTTCTGAAAATACGTTTCGATCCCGCCGGCAATGTCGCATCGGTTTCGAAAACCGGTAAAGAGTTGATCGCCAATATCAGCCCTGAAGGCGACAAAACGCCAACGCTGGGCCGCAACAAAAGCTTTTTTGAAGAAATATTCGGCAATATCGGCTCTGTTGGTGCTGGCGGCGGTCAGGGCAGTACCCCCAACAGCCCTAATTAAGCGAAGGGTCGCATCGCGGCTTTTTACGTTCATTCTGATTCGAATATGGCCGCTGCATGTTATGTTTTCGTTAACCATGACAGGCAGCAAAGCCTTATGATTTGGCGTGCATAAGCGATGGTGAATGCAGTGGGGCATTCTAACTTGATTTTGTCACGAAGGACCAGTATATGTTGAACAAGTCGAAAATCGCCATTGCTGGCGCAATCGCAGCTGCCGCTTTGGTTTCGACCGGTGCCAGTGCCGCTACCCAGACCGCAACTGCCGAAGTTGATATTCTTGCCGCTGTGCAGCTTGCACAGAATGATGGGCTTGATTTTGGCGTTGTGGCATCAAGCGCTGCAGCCGGTACGGTTACATTGCCGAACACATCGAACACACGCACCTGCTCGGCAGGCGTTACTTGCGTTGGTACAGCATTGCGCGGCCGCTTTACCGTTAGCGGTGCAACATCGGGTTATGTTGTAGGCGTTACCGTTCCTGCGTCGACAACGCTGACCTCGGGCGCGAACAGCATTGCGCTGACGCTTGCTCCTTCGATCACCTCGTTCACGTCGACCGGTGCCGCCGAAGTATTCTTCGTTGGTGGTTCGCTGGCGATTGGTGCAAACCAGGCCGCAGGTACCTATACCGGAACCTATAATGTTTCGGCTGATTACCAGTAAAACCTTCGCGCATCCAATTGCGCGATAAGGAGAGAGAACCCCCGGCAGCACCCCTGCCGGGGGTTTTTCTTCGCCCTGATTCCACAGGCGTTAGCTTGATGGTAACCATATTCTGCCATGCCCGCATATGGACCTGCGCGGACAGGTGACCAGACCGAATTCCGCGCACACTGAGTGGATGGGGAATTATGATGTGGACCTGGCTGACTTTAGCGCGCCCTATATTGGCCGCCCGGGCCGTTTTGGGCGGTGCCCTGATAGGGTTAGCTATACCAGCTTTCGCGCCGCCTGCTTATGCAGCAGGCGATCTGCTGATCGCGCCGACGCGCGTTATATTGGATGGCAGGCGCGGGACGGAAGTGATCCTGAACAATATTGGCGATGAAGAGGCGACCTATCGCATCACGCTTGAACTGCGGCGGATGAACGATCAGGGGCGGCTGGACGATGTTGATGCGGTCGCGGCCAATGACAAGGAAAAATCCGCGCTTGATGTCATCCGCTACGCCCCGCGCCGCGTAACCCTGCCCCCCAATCAACCGCAGTCGATCCGCATCGGCCTGCAGGCGATCGATGCGCTGCCCGATGGCGAATATCGCGCACATATGCTGTTTCGCGCCATTCCCAAGACCCCGGCCGCAGACGGCACCACAGATGCCGGCAACAGTTTGCGAATCCAGCTTATTCCCATTTACGGAATCAGCATTCCGGTCATCGTCCGCAAAGGCAATTTGCAGGGAACCGCAGCGTTGACCAATGTCCGCATCGGTAAGGACAATGAAGGCCCTACGCTGGAATTCGACATGGCACGTCAGGGGAACAAATCAATATTTGGTGAAATTCATGTCACCAAACCCGGTCAATCCGAACCGATTTCGGTGGCCAAGGGCATTGCCATCTATCCCGAAATCACCAGCCGTATCGTATCCCTCCCCCTTACCCCTGATGTGGCGGCGAAGATGCGCGGCGAAGTGGTCATTTCCTATTATGAAGCCCCCGAAGCCGGTGGCGGATTGATCGCACAGGTCCGCACCGTCCTGCCATAGCGCCCCCGTGGGCTGGCCAGAACCCGCTATATATGCACAGATATTTTCATAAGGCCGCACAGGCATTGACGGCGATGGCCGTAGCGACAGGGATGCTCACCATCCCGGTCGCATCGGCGCGCGCGTCGACCTGGCAGGCCAATGAAGATGATGCGCTCCTGTTCGATGTCCGCGTCGGACAATGGCGGGTCGGTGACGGGGTGCGCGGCTATCAGACCGATAGCGGCGTATGCGTTGATTTTGCCGATATCGTTATCGCCTTTGACCTTCCTGTCCGGCTCGACAAAAAGTCGCGCCGCGCAACTGGCTGGCTGTTCGAAGAAAGCCGGACCTTCACACTTGACCGTGACTCCAATATAGTACAAATCGTGAACAAAAGCGCGCCGGTGGCACCGACCGCCATTCGCGACGTTCCGGAAGGCTGGTGCGTCGATACCAAAATGCTGGCAAGCTGGCTGAATGTCGAGATAAAGGCCGATCTGTCCAACGCGCTGTTGATTGTCAGTGCCGATCGCAAACTGCCATTCGAACTGGCCGAAGAACGTAAGGCGCGGGCGGGCAAAGTACGTCCAGCCAAGGCATTTGACCTTGCCAGCCTGCCGCAGGCCCGCGATCCCTATAAAATGTTCCGTACACCATCGGTTGACGTCGTGGCGTCTGTCGGTGCCGCGCATGACAAGCGCAGCGGCGGCCGTCTTGATGCCCGTTATGAAATTTATCTCAGTTCCGAAATTGCTGGCGCGTCCTTTGATGCACGTCTGTCATCGGATGACCGGGGAATTCCGGAAAATCTTCGAATCCGGACCTATAAGACCGATCCTGATGGCGGGCTGCTTGGTCCGCTGAAGGCGACGCATTGGGCATTGGGCGATGTCGCCACCAATGCGACACCTTTGGGGGTGCAGACAACTGCCGGACGCGGTGCATTCATTACCAATCGCCCGCTGAACCGGCCCGACAGTTTTGACCGCACGGCGTTTCGCGGGGAATTGCCTAATGGCTGGGACGCCGAACTGTATCGCAACGAACAATTGATCGGCTATGTGCAAAGCCGTGGCGATGGCCGGTATGAATTTCTCGATGTCCAGTTGCTGTACGGGCAGAACCGTTTCGAGGTTGTTCTTTACGGGCCGCAAGGCCAGATTCGGCGTGATGTCAAAATGATCCCTGTCGGACTCGGCTCGATACCGCCACGCGAAACCTATTATTGGTCGGCCGTACAGGATTCCGGACGCGACCTCATCAATCTGGGCGGCGTGGAACCCGGAGACTATCTCGGTCTGCGTGGTGGATTCGGGCTTGAAAGGGGTCTTGACGCCAGGACGTCTGTCGCCGCGTCGCTATTTACGTCGGTTTTACGGGGCAATCGCACGACCTATCTCGAAGGTTCGGTGCGTCGTGCCATCGGACCAACACTGGTGGAACTGGCCAGCGCCGCCAATCTGGCTGGCGGCTATGCCGTGCGCGGCCAGCTTTTGGCGCAGGTCGGAGAAACATTGGTCAGTGGCGAAAGTGCATGGCTGCTCGGCGGTTATGAAAGCGAGCGCTATGACCGCGACGTCCGCCGATTCAACAGCCTGTCGGTCGACCACAGCCTGCGCTTTGGCCGCCACGCCCTTCCGGTGCGCGCCGAATTGCGCTATATTGACCGCATAGATGGTGGCCACCGGATCGAAGCAGAGTCAAGACTATCATTTAATATCAACAAGATAAATGCAAGCACGGAGCTGATATGGGTAAAGGATCATAGCCCTTCGGGCAGCGACCCCGATGCGCGCCTTGACACATCGTTACGCTTGTCCGGGCGGATCGGCGGCCTGCGTTTGCGTGGTGAGGCAACGCTGGCCCTGACAGGTGATCGCGGCTTTCGCGAATCAAAAATAACCGGAGAGTGGCGCGCAGGCGACACGTCAGACTGGAAAGTCGAGGCCGGATATTCCAGCGGTGACTCGCGCGGTCGCCTCGCGCTTGGACACACCCGCCGATTCCGGCATTTCGCCCTTACAGGTCAGGTAGAGGTCGCAAGCGACGGGTCGGCTGCCGCCGGATTGAACCTTGCGGTCAGCATCGGTCCAGATCCGCACAAGGGCGGAATGCGTTTCACCTCGGAAAAGCTCGCTTCGTCAGGTCAGGCATTTGCGATTGTATTTCAGGACGAAAATGCCGACGGCATCCGGCAACCGGGTGAAGCGGTGCAAAAGGAAGTGGAATTGACCGCCGGCCTGTCTGCCCGCGGCCCGCCGACCGACGCACAGGGCCGGACGGTGATTGACGGGTTGCAACCCTATGAACCGGTGTTGATTGGAATCGACGCATCCACTTTGCCTGATCCCTTTGTCCAACCGGCAACAAGCGGGGTGGTTGTAACGCCACGCCCGGGCATTCCGGTCATTATCGAACTGCCGCTGGTTTCAGCAGGCGAAATTTCGGGGAATTTGCAACGCGAAGGCGGCAGGATTTTGAGCGGTGTCGACATCGAACTGCTCGACCGGAACGGCCGCGTGATCAAGACGACGCGCAGCGAATATGATGGGTTCTTTCTGTTCGAATTTGTCCCATATGGTCGTTACAGCCTGCGAATAGCGGCGTTGTCGGCCAATGTGGTCGGCGTCGAAATGGCGTTGCCCACGGTTGCGGAACTTGGCAGGAATGGCGGCAGTATCGACTTGGGTATCGTAACGGCACGACCGGCACAGCGAGTGGCAGGGCTAGCCCAGGCGGCGCAGGGGCCTTAAGGTCGGCTCTGATTTGGGTTCGCGCAAAGTCGCAAGGAAGCGGCAACATATTCCCTCAAATCTCCACATCAAAGACGCTGTTTCTTTGGTGGCACCATAGGGAGTGTTAATAACCTTCGCCTCATTCACACGCGAACTCCGCGAACTCCGCGCCCTCCATGTGAACCAAATAACTTGAGCATATCGGGTTCACGCGGAGTTCGCGGAGGCTATCCCCGATGCGAGGGGATCGGCGCCTTAAGACCGGACGCGGGTGGGGAAGAGGCGTTTGAGGTTGGCTACTTTGGGCTTGTCCCAGGCCAGAATATAGGGGTGCGACGGGTTTTTCGTCATAAAGTCCTGATGATAGTTTTCCGCCGGATAAAAACTGAAGGCTTCAATGCGCGTAACAATCGGCCTTTTCCAATAGCCCGCCTTGCCCAGTTGCGCGATATAGGCGGTAGCAGCCTTGCGCTGGACGGCGTTGGCGGGGAAGATGGCGGTGCGATATTGACTGCCGCTGTCTGGACCCTGACGGTTCAACTGGGTTGGATCATGGGTTACCGAAAAGAAGATATGCAGCAAGTCATTATAGCTGACGACTGCAGGATTATACCGGATGCGGACCGATTCGGCATGACCTGTCGTCCCGGTGCTGACCAGATCATAATCGGCCTTGGCCTTGGTACCGCCCGAATAACCTGATTCGGCACTGGTGACGCCCTTGACGCGTTCAAACACGCCTTCAATGCCCCAGAAACAACCGCCGGCAAAAACAGCCGTTTGCGTGGTTTCGGGTTCAACTATCGGGGCCTTTGGCGCGGCGATGCTGACGCCTTCGGCGGCATGGGCCAGACCGATAGGGGCCGGTCCGCAGGCGGCGGTGAAAGCCAGTGCGGCGGCAAGGATGGTAAGTTTATCGAGGTAACGAAATTTCTTCATGAATAGACGCTCCAACCAATATCGACCCTGTGGCTTCGACCTCGCCATGATTGGCTTTGGCCGGATCGACCAGCGTCAATCCTGCAACACCCAGGGCAAAGCCGCCCAGAAGGCTGAGGAAAAGATCTGATCGTACAAAGTCGAAAATATGGTCCATGATGTTTCTCTTGTTATCGCCTATTCGGCAGCACGAGCAGATACGTTACCCGGCCACAAAAGGTTTCATGCAGAGTGCACGTTAAACCGCGCTTAACAGCCGGTTACCCCGCATAGTTTTGCGTTCAGACGAGCGCAGCGCAGGCTGATTGGATGCGGGTGCAGGCTTCTTTCAGGATTTCCGCCGATGTGGCGTAGGAAATGCGGAAGCCGGGCGACAGGCCAAAGGCTGCGCCATGCACGGCGGCGACGCGGTAATCGTCGAGGAAATAGTCGATCAGATCGGCATCAGTCTCGATCTTCTTTCCCTTCGGCGTCGTTTTGCCCATGACGCCGCTGGCGTCAGGATAGACGTAGAAGGCGCCTTCGGGTGTGGGGCAGCTGAGCCCGGGGGCATCGTTCAGCATCGCCACCACCAGATCGCGCCGTTCCTTGAATGCGGCATTGCGATCACGCAGAAAATCCTGCGGGCCGTTGAGCGCGGCAAGAACGGCATATTGGCTGATCGAGCAGGGGTTGCTGGTCGATTGCGACTGAAGATCGGCCATCGCCTTGATCAGCCATGCAGGTCCACCGGCATAGCCGATACGCCAGCCGGTCATGGCATAGGCCTTGGACGCGCCGTTCATGGTCAACGTGCGATCATAGAGATCGGGGCAGACCTGCAACATGGTCGTAAAGGGCGACTGTGCATACCAGATATGTTCGTACATATCATCGGTCAGCAACATGACATGCGGGTGTTTCATCAACACCTGTCCCAACGCCTCAAGCTCGACCGCATTATAGGCAGCGCCGGTGGGGTTGGAGGGCGAGTTGAGGATCAGCCAGCGGGTCCGGGGCGTGATCGCGGCGTCCAGCTGTTCGGGGGTGATCTTGTAATTTTGCGCGACGGTCGCCATGATGACGACCGGCGTGCCGCCCGCAAACTGCACGATATCGGGATAGCTGACCCAATAAGGCGCGGGGATGATGACCTCATCACCCTTGTCGAGCGTTGCGACCAGCGCGTTGAACAGCGTGTGTTTGCCGCCCGAGTTCACCGTAATCTGCTTGGGCGTATAATCAATGCCATTGTCGCGCTTGAACTTGGCGATGATCGCCTGCTTCAGCGGGGCGATGCCGTCGACGGCGGTGTATTTGGTCATCCCGTCGCGAATGGCCTGAATAGCGGCCTCTTTCACAAAGTCGGGGGTGTCGAAATCAGGCTCACCGGCGGACAGGCCAATCACGTCAATGCCCTGTGCCTTCAGGTCAATCACCCGGCCCGACATGGCAAGGGTGGCGGAAGGGGCGATCCTGCCGAGGGCGGCGGACAGGCGGTCGATCATGGGACTGGCTTTCACGGGCTGAATTGAACGCAAATGGGTGACTGTTTTCGTGATTTCCGGGCCGTGAAATGTTCCATTTCCCTCGAAATCACTTCAGGCTGCCCCTAATGCCTCACCGAAAATTACGCAACCCTTGTGGCCGGGATTAATCCTCGCAAAGAGTTGCCGACATAAAAAGGCGCGTCCAGATCGGCGGCGAACAGGTCTGCCTCGACCGCTTGCCCATTATCGACCAGTTCGCGCCGCAGCACGGAGGGCAAAAGACCTGTCGCCAGCCGCGGGGTCTGCAGCGTGCCGTCGCGCTCGACAAAAAGCGCGGTAATGCTTCCTTCGGTCAGGCGGCCGTCGGGCGTGGTGAACAGAACCTCGTCGCAATCGGGCCGCGATCGGCGCGCCTCGTCGTAAAAGGCGCGGTCGCTGGTCTTGTGGCGCAGGCGGAAATCGGCGCTGTCCACCGGAAGCGGTACCACCGCAACACGCCAGCCTGTTGTCTCGTCCAGCGGCCGGACCTCGATCGACAAGGCCCCGCCCTTGGACGCAAGCAGCCGGATTTTCGACAGCCTGTCGAGATGGAAGGTCGCGGCGTGCAGCCGGTTGCGTGCCTCGTGTCGGTCGAACTCGAATCCGAACACCCGCGCGCTTTCCTTCATCCGTTCCAGATGCAGTTCCAGCCGCAAGATGCCCTGCGCCGGTTCAAAGCGCATTGTTTCAATCAGGTCAAAACCGATCCCACCCACCTTCGCAAAATCCCCCTTTGCAAGACATTCCGCCCATTCAGCGTCCACGTCGGAATCCGCGACGATGCCGGACCCCAGCCCCAATGAAACCGTCTTCGTCGTTTCGCACAAGGTAAAAGTGCGGATCGCGACATTAAACGCCGCATCGCCCCCGGCATCGATCCGCCCGATGGACCCGCAATAAAGGCCGCGCGGTGCGGCTTCGGTCTCGGCGATGATCTGCATGGCGCGGATCTTGGGGGCACCGGTAATGGAGCCGCACGGGTACAGCGCCGCGATCACGTCCACCGCATCGCGCCCGTGTGCCAGTTCGCCCGTGACGGTCGAGGTCATCTGGTGGACGGTGGGATAGCTTTCTATATGGAACAGGTCCGGCACGCGTACTGACCCGGCCTCGCACACCCGCGACAGATCGTTACGCAACAGGTCCACGATCATCAGATTTTCCGCCCGCTGCTTGGGGTCGGTCCGCAGATGTTCGGCCTCCGCCACATCGGCCACAGGATCGGCGCGGCGTTCGGCTGTGCCTTTCATCGGCCTGGTCGTCACGCGGCGGTCTTTTGCTGCAAAAAACAGTTCGGGCGAGAAGGACAGATAATAGCGTTCGCCTGTCCAGACCACGCCGCCATAGCCCGCCGCCGCCCGCGGGCGCAGCGCGGCATAGAGCGCGAGCGGATCCCCGGCATAGTCGGCAAGCAGGGGAAAGGTCAGGTTCGCCTGATAGATATCGCCCGCCTTGATATAGTCCTGCACCGCGGTAAAGGCCCGTGCATAGTCGCCCCGCGTGATCTGCGGGCGCAGCGGCGACAGCCATGCACCCGCCGGATCGGGCAGGCATGACGCCATGGCGCCTGAGTCAAGCTGTTGATATTCGGTGAATAATCCAAACCAAGCCAGCGTTCCCGACGGCGGCTGGCCCAGTTGCGGCAAGAGCGCGGCGCCCGCGTCAAAGCTTAAAAATCCGGCGGTTTGCAGCCCGTCGGCCTGCGCCGCGCGAAGCTGTTCGAGCAGCGGGTCAACCTCTTCCCCGCTCTGTGCCGTCAGAACTGCAACCGGATCGGCATAGAGCCGCGCCGGCGACGCACCCGTCGTGCGGGCGTCGTCGAGCAGCACAAAAGGAGATTTCCGGAAAGCTGGAGCGGGTGAGGGGAATCGAACCCCCGTATTCAGCTTGGGAAGCTGCTGCTCTACCATTGAGCTACACCCGCTTGTCCGCGTGCCATTATCGCGCAGGGGCCAAAATGGCTATGCCTTTAACCGCGCGGCATGCCATGCAAGATGGTCGGCCATGAAGGTGGAGATGAAATAATAGCTATGGTCATAGCCGGGCTGCATCCGGATCGTCGCCTTTTGCCCCGCCGCCGCACACGCCTCCACCAGCAAATGCGTCTTGAGCTGTTCCGCCAGAAAATTGTCCGCCTCGCCCTGGTCGACCAGCAGGTCGGGCAGACGGGCACCGGTAGCGATCAGCGCGCAGGCATCATATTCGGCCCATATCTCGCGGTCCGGCCCCAGATAACCGCCCAGCGCCTTTTCCCCCCAGGGGCAATTCAGCGGTGATACGATGGGCGCAAAGGCCGACGTCGCCTTATATTTTCCCGGATCGCGCAATGACAAGGTGAGCGCGCCATGCCCGCCCATCGAATGCCCCATGATACCCTGCCGTTCCATATCGACGGGGAAATGTGCGGCAACCAGTTGCGGCAATTCGCTCTCGATATAGCCGCGCATCCGGTAATGTTCGGCAAAGGGTTCGACCAGCGCATTGACATAAAAGCCCGCGCCAAGGCCGAAATCATAGGCCCCGTCGGAATCATCGGGCACGCCCTCACCCCGTGGGCTGGTATCGGGGGCGACAAAGATCAGACCCAGTTCCGAACAGGCCCGGCGAAATTCGCCCTTTTCGGTGACATTGGCATGGGTGCAGGTCAGACCCGACAGATACCAGACCACCGGCAATTTGGCACCCGGCGCATGGGGCGGGACATAGACCGAAAAAGTCATATCCGTCCCCGTCGCGGTCGAGTGATGTTTATAAACACCCTGCACCCCACCAAAAGCGGTGTTCGTCGAAACCGTTTCAAATGTCATGCAAGATGTCCTTCGGTCAGTCGGTGACGCGGTGCAGCGCGCACAGCTTGTTGCCATCGGGATCGCGCAGATAGGCGAGATACAGCTTCATGCCATTGCCTTCGCGCACACCGGGGGGATCCTCAATCGCCTTGCCGCCATTGGCAACGCCTGCGTCATGCCAGGCATTGGCAATTTCAGGAGTCATCGCAAAGCCGATGGTCTGTCCATTACCCGGAGTCGCAGGCTGACCATCAATTGGCGGCGTGACCAGAAACAGCGCGCCATTGTGCATATAGATCAGGCGACCCTTGGGGTCCAGAACGCCCTCTTTGCCGCCCATTGCGATGAATGTAGCATCGTAAAATTTCTTGGACCGGGCGATATCGTTGCTGCCCACCATCATATGACTGTACATTTTCCATCTCCTTTAAACCGGTCTTGCGCTGAACGCTCCGCCCGCTTTGACCATCAACCCCCAAGAGGCGCAAGCCCAATTTTTCTGGCAGGCGCGCGCCAGCGTGGCGCTTGCCGGGTATTTTCAAGCAGGTCGAGTCTGTTTTTGTCCGAACGGAAAAAGCGGAGATTTTGGGGAAAAGCTATATCCCTGCATACCAGTCATAATCATGGGCATCTTCCCAATAGCCGCCCTTGCCACCAAAGAATTTTTTCAAATCATCGGTCGCCTCGACGCGCATGACATATTTGGCCTGCTTATAGCCCAATTGCCGTTCGACCCGAAGGCGCAAGGGCGCGCCATGTTTGACGGGTAATATACCGTCATTCATGCTCCATGCCAAAATGGTTTGCGGGTGGAATGCATCGATCAGGTCGATTGATTCATAATAGGGCGTGCCCGGCCCCCATTGGTCGGCGCAGTGAAACACGACATAGCGTGCGCGCGACGACAGTCCGGCCGCCTGCAACAACAGCCTGAGCGGTGTACCGCGCCATTTTCCAATCGCACTCCATCCTTCAACGCAATCATGGCGGGTAATCTGTTCGCGTGACGGCATCGCCATCAGCTTTTTCAGATCAAGATTGAGCGGATTTTTGACCATGCCGTCGATCCGCAATTGCCAGCTTGCAAATTTGTCCGCGACATGGGCTGCATATTCAGGGGTTCCGCCGCTGATCGATCCATTGGCCTTGAAAATCGGCGACATATCCGCCTCGCCAAATTCGGGGGCGAGCGCGCCACGGTCCATGATCAACCGGTGTGCGCCGTTGTTCAGCGCTTCGCCCGTCCGCAGGAATGAACGAAAACGGGCATCCTCGGTCAACGCATCGCAACCGGCGAGCAACAGGCCACCGCCGCCCAACGCCGCCGCGCTCAGAAATTTCCGGCGCGGCACAATCATTTTGGAATCGCTCATGCGGGTTCTCCCTGTACAACTTCGGGTTGGGGAAGTGGATCGGCCTTACCCGGTAATGTATATTTGCCGGTAATCATCGAACGCACCTCGTTGATTGGTCCGGCCAGCAATACCATCGCCATATGCACAAAGAAAAAGGCGACCAGTGAAAACGCAGCGATAAAGTGGATCGATCGCGCAGATTGCCGCCCGCCAAACAGGTCGAGCAACCACGGCCAAGCCGCATTCATCGCAGGGGACATGGTCAGTCCGGTAAATATGATAAGCGGTAAAAGAATGAAGAGTACGGAAATATATGCGAATTTTTGCAGGATATTATAGTCTTTTGCAGCGGCCCCAGTCGGAAAGCGCAACCGGGCATGGTCTTTGATATCATGCCAGATATGGCCGATCGACCATTCCCATTTGCGGATATGCAAATCATTGCGGACATGCCCGTTCCAAAGCGAACGGAGCATATAGAGGGTCAGCCCAACCGCCAATATCCAGGCAAAGGTGAAATGCCAACGCCGCGCGGCTTGTAAGTCATAAGCCGATGGTATTGTAATCCAATGCGGAAAAGCCCGGCGCTTGACCTCACCTTCCGAATTTTTCCAGATACCAAGGACGCCGGTGGTTTCAACACGAACGCCCGCAATCTCGACAAAGCCAGTGTCGCCTGCATCATCGATAACCAGCCAGGCCTTGTCATCATTGGCGCCATAATCGCCCCAATAAAGCCGCGCATGCGCGTTGAAAATCATCAACCCGCTCATCAACATGACAAATAATGTTATCGCATTGGTCCAATGCCATAATCGTGTCGACAAACGATGCCGCTTCACGACATCCCCCGGTTTCAATTCTGCCTGCGCCATCCTTCACTCCCCTTTTGCATCCTATCCTGCCAGAGAAGGTTCGCGCCGAACAGCGATAAAGTTACAAGACCCCTCGTTACTCTCTCCCGCCAAAGGGGAGGAAGTGAAGGTGATGCCTACCTTCTCCGCGAACTCGGCGTGAACCCGATATGCTCAACTTGTTTGGTTCACGCGGAGGGCGCGGAGTTCGCGGAGGTACAGAGTGAATAAGGCGAGGGTCGTTGACACGCCCTATGGTGCCACCAAAGAAACAGCGTCGTTGACCCGGAGATTTGAGGGAATCTGTTGCCCCTTCTTTGCGACTTTGCGCGAACCAAAAAGCACTTTCCGCACCGTTGATGCCCCTCTCCAACCGTGCCTGGACCGTGCGGCCAATGCTCCATATCCTCTCCCTCCAAAAGGGGAGAGTTACACCCATAATGGTTTTCCGTCTGTCTGGCGGGCTCTTTCGGCCTCGAGTGCGTCGGCCTGACGGATGATGGACATCTTTACGGCTTCGACATCTACCGGGCCGGTGTTCCATGCGGTTCGGCGTTCGCCGCGATATTTGTGGTGATAGGCCAGTAATTGGATTGCATCGCCATAGCGGTCGAGACGGATTTCGCGGGGTATGCCGACATAATAATCATCGGTCTGGTCAAGCGCGTCATAAAGCAACCGGATTTCCATGGCCTGTAGCCCGATTTTCAGTGCTTCCTCCCACTCCTTGGCAAAAGGGGTCCATTTATTTCTGCGCGTATAAGCAGAAGAGCGGTCATGCCCCGCCGCAGCGCAGGCCAACGTCACATTGCATGTTGTGGCAAGTGTATCGAGGAACCGTTTTTCGTCGGCGCGAGTCCAGCCATTTGGTCCCGCGCGCTGGGTCCGGCTCGGTGCGCCATACGGGCTTTGCGTGATGATCAGCGCCGAGCCATCGCTGTCCCACCGCGCGCCAGAGGGTGTCGGACGCTCTTCGTTGGCGAGGCGCAATTCGGCTTGCGTCCGGGCAGCGTCCATGTCTGCGGCAAATTCTGGGTCACTTTGCCGTTTGCGGTAAACAGAGGCATTGTTGACCTTTGCCCTGTCGCTGGCCAGTCTGACATTGCCGGTTTCCGCCAGCGCGCGCAGAAAGCGCGCCCGCCAGCGCGGCGGACGGGGTTTGCAGTTTCGCATTACAGGTCCTTTCAAGATTTGGGGAAACAGCCGCAAAGGCGGAAAACGCGGCTTTGCGACAATATCATTGTCTAAAAGATGCAGCGTCACGCTGTCAAGAAAAATAACCTATTTGGTTACTATCCGCGATAGGCGGGAATAGCCCAGCCTTTCAGGATGGCCATTGCCCGCAGAATGAAACCGGCCATTGCGCTCAGGATTGCGGCCAGAAGCACGGGCAGGCCGATCCACAGCAGTAGCACGAACAGACCGGAGGCAAGCGCCGCGGCGGTGACATAGATTTCGGGCTTGAGCAGGATCGACGGCTCGCCAGCCAATACATCGCGGATGATACCGCCGACGCACGCGGTAATGACGCCCATCATCATCGCGGGCAGCAGGGGCACGCCAAATGTCAGCGACTTCCATGCGCCAAATACGGCGTAAATGGCAATGCCGATAGCATCGAACCAGTCGAGCGCGCGCGCATTCCAGAAGGATTTGGGCGTCACCCACACCAAACCCGCCGTCACCAGACAAGTGGCGGCAAAGCGCCAGTCATGCACCCAGAACACCGGTGCCCCGATCAGAAGATCGCGCACGGTACCGCCACCAACGCCGGTGACCAGTGCAAAAAATGTAAAGGTTACGAGTGTCTGGCCGCGATGCGCCGCTGCCAACGCGCCAGACGCTGCAAAAACGGCAATGCCGAACAGATCGAGCCAGACGATGAGTGCGGGCGCAAGCTGGACGGCCTCTTCAACCATTGTCACATATGGATCGGCTTGCCCGTGACCGCCATCGCCGCCTCTTTCAACGCCTCGGCTTGGGTGGGGTGGGCGTGGCAGGTGTAGGCAATATCTTCGGATGTCGCACCGAATTCCATTGAGAGCGCGGCTTCGGCGATCATGCTGCCCGCGATCGAGGCGATGATATGGACGCCCAGCACACGGTCGGTTTTGGCATCGGCGATGACTTTTACAAAGCCGTCGGTGTCGCGGTTCGTCTTGGCGCGGCTGTTGGCCATCATCGGGAACTTGCCGACCTTGATCTCGCCCTGTGCCTTTGCCTCTTCCTCGGTCAGGCCAACGCTGGCGATTTCGGGATAGGTGTAGACGACGCCGGGAATGACGTCATGGTTCACAATGCCGGTCAGGCCCGCGACGAATTCGGCGGCGGCAATGCCCTCGTCTTCCGCCTTGTGCGCCAGCATTGGGCCGGGGACGACGTCGCCAATGGCATAGATGCCGGGCACGCTGGTCTGGAAATCATGGCCGATGTCGATCTGGCCACGGCCGTTGACGGTCAGGCCCGCCTTGCCGAGGGCAAGGCCGTCGGTATTGGGCTTGCGGCCGATGGCGACGAGGACGCAATCGGCCTCGATGCTCTCCGCAGCGCCGCCTGCGGCCGGTTCGACGGTCAGTGTCGCGGTGCTGCCCTTGACGGTGGCGCCAGTGACCTTGGTGCCGGTGCGGATGGTGAAGCCCTGCTTCTTGAAGATTTTGGCGGCTTCCTTGCGGACTTCGCCGTCCATGCCGGGCAGGATCTGGTCGAGATATTCAACCACGGTGACTTGCGCGCCAAGACGCAGCCACACGCTGCCCAGCTCCAGCCCGATCACACCGCCGCCAATGACGACAAGATGCTTGGGCACCTTGGGCAAGGCGAGCGCACCGGTGGAATCGACAATCACCTTATGGTCGATGGTGACGCCCGGCAGCGGGGTGACGGACGACCCCGTCGCGATCATGATTTTCGGGGCAGTATAGCTTTTGCCCGCCACATCGATGCTGTTAGGCGAGGTGAAGGCCGCATGGCCCTTCAGCCAGTCGACCTTGTTCTTCTTGAACAGAAACTCGATACCGCCGGTCAACTCGTTCACGGCCTTGGTCTTTTCTGCCTGCATCTGGTCGAGGTTCAAGCCGACGCTCTTGAAGTCTATACCGAATTTGGCAAGCGCGCCCGACTGTGCCTCATGGTAAAGTTCCGACGCGTGGAGCATCGCCTTGGACGGGATGCAGCCGACGTTGAGGCAGGTTCCGCCCAGCGTTTCGCGGCTTTCTACGCATGCGGTTTTCAGGCCGAGCTGTGCGGCACGGATCGCGGCGACATATCCACCGGGACCTGCGCCAATGACGATCAGGTCATAATCTTGTTCTGCCATGGTGTTGGCTCCTTAAAGGTCGATCAACAAACGGGCGGGGTCTTCAATCGCCTCTTTGACGATCTTGAGGAAAGTCACCGCCTCGCGCCCGTCGATCAGGCGGTGGTCGTAGCTGAGGGCGAGATACATCATCGGGCGCACGACAACGGCCCCATTGCGGACCACAGGCCGGTCTTCGATACGATGCAGCCCCAGAACAGCGCTCTGCGGCGGGTTGATGATGGGTGTCGACATCAGGCTGCCAAAGACGCCGCCATTGGAGATGGTGAAAGTACCACCGGTCATGTCGTCCATCGTCAACGAGCCGGTCTTCGCCTTGGCACCGAAATCGGCGATTGCTTTTTCGATTTCGGCAAAGCTCATGGCATCGGCATTGCGAACCACAGGGACGACCAGACCATTGGGGGCGCTGACCGCAACTGAAACATCGAGATAATTGTGGTAGACGATTTCGTCGCCTTCAATCTGGGCATTCACCGATGGCACATCGCGCGCGGCAAGGGCAACGGCCTTTGTGAAAAAGCCCATGAAGCCCAGGCGGACGCCATGCTTCTTTTCGAACAATTCCTTATATTTGTCGCGCGTCGCGATGACTTCGCTCATGTCACAATCATTGAAGGTCGTCAAAAGCGCCGCGGTTTCCTGCGCGCTCTTCAGCCGCTTGGCGATCGTCTGGCGCAGACGGGTCATCTTGACCCGCTCTTCCTGACGCGCGCCTGCGGGGACGGCCTTTGCCGGAGCCGCCTCAGCCGAGGGGGACGATTCGGCAGGTGCAACCTTTGCGGCGGCAACCACGTCTTCCTTCGTCAGGCGTCCGTCCTTGCCGGTGCCCTTGATCTTGCTAGGATCGATACCGAGTTCGAGAACGAGTCGGCGGACTGCTGGCGAAAGCGGAAGGTCGCTGGCTTCTGCAGCAGGCGCTGCTGCTGCCGGTACGGGCGCAGGTGTCGTTGCGACCGGTTGCGGAGCTGCGGATGCGGCAGGAGCTGGCGCTGCGGTACCGGCGCTGCCTTCTTCGATGGATGCAATCACGGCACCCACATTGACCGTCGCGCCTTCTTCGACGCTGTATGCGCCCATGATTCCGGCGACGGGTGCGGGCACCTCGATAGCAACCTTGTCGGTTTCAAGGCTGGCAATCGGCTCGTCGGCGGCCACGGCTTCACCCGGCTTTTTCAGCCATTGGCCAAGGGTGGCCTCGGTGATGGATTCGCCCAGTACGGGAACTTTGACTTCGGTGCTCATAGGGATCAGCCTTTTCTCTGACGGCGGATTTCTGCGCGGACATTATGACCAAGGGCGTCGGCAACCAATGCGGCCTGCTCGGCCTGATGGCGCTTGGCAAGGCCGGTTGCGGTCGCTGCGGCGGCTTTACGTCCGGCATAGCGCGCGCGGGTCGGTTTGACCTTTGCGTTCAACAGACATTCTTCAATGAAGGGATCGACGAAGGACCAGCTCCCCGCGTTTTTGGGTTCTTCCTGGGCCCAGACAACTTCTTCCAACGCGGTCATGCGCTTCAGGCGAACGATCAAGGGTTCGCCCGGGAAAGGGTAGAGCTGCTCGATCCGCACAATCGCGGTGTCGGTATCGCCCGCTGCATTGCGGGCCTCCATCAGGTCATAGGCGAGCTTGCCGGAGCAGAGCACCAGACGTTTCACATCCTTGTCTGCGGGCGCGTCGGGATCGGACAATATCCGCATGAAATGGCTGTCGCCCTGGAAATCCTCTGACTTGGAAACCGCCATTTTGTGCCGCAGCAGGGATTTGGGTGTCATGACAACCAGAGGCTTGCGGAACGACCGCGCCATTTGACGGCGCAGCAAGTGGAAGTAATTTGCAGGCGTCGTGCAGTTGGCGACCTGGATATTGTCTTCGGCACAAAGTTGCAGGAACCGCTCAAGCCGGGCCGAGCTATGTTCGGGACCCTGACCTTCATAGCCATGAGGCAACAGCATCACCAAACCGTTGGCGCGCAGCCATTTGGCCTCGCCCGCCGCAATGAACTGATCGATCATGGTCTGCGCGCCGTTGGCGAAGTCGCCAAATTGTGCTTCCCACAAGACCAGCGTTTTGGGTTCGGCACCGGAATAGCCATATTCATAGCCGAGCACGCCAAATTCCGACAGCGGACTGTCCAGAACCTCGAACCGGCCATGCGGCAATGTCGACAGGGGCACATATTTCTCTTCAGTGCCTTGATCGACCCAGACGGCGTGCCGCTGGCTGAAGGTACCGCGGCCTGAATCCTGCCCCGAAAGACGCACGCCAAAACCTTCGGACAGCAGCGCGCCAAAGGCCAGCGCTTCGCCCGTTGCCCAGTCGAAATTTTCACCGGCGGTGAACATCGTTTTCTTGGCATCGAGAACGCGGCCAAGGGTTGGATGGATATTCAGCGTTTCCGGAACGGCGGTCAATGTGCGGCCCAAGCTGTCGAACAGCTTTTTGGAGATGCCCGTTTCCACATTGCGGCGTGCCGTTTCGGGGTCCGCCGGCTTGGAAAGCCCCGACCAGCGTCCGCCGAACCAGTCCGCCGCATTGGGCTTGTAATCGGCGGCCCCTGCAAATTCCTGTTCCAGCAAGGCGACAAAGCGCATGGCATGTTCATTGACCCAGTTGGCATCGATCACGCCTTCGGCTTGCAGCCTCTTGGCGTAGATTTCGCTGACGCCCGGGTGGCCCTTGATGACCTTGTACATCAAAGGTTGCGTGAAGCTGGGCTCATCGCCTTCATTATGGCCGAAGCGGCGGTAGCACCACATGTCGATCACGATATCGCGGTGGAATGTCTGGCGGAATTCGATCGCGATCTTGCACGCAAAGGTCACCGCTTCCGGGTCGTCGCCGTTCACATGGAAAATCGGGGCCTGAACGCCCTTTGCGACATCCGACGGATAAGGCGACGAGCGCGCATATTGCGGGCTGGTGGTAAAGCCGACCTGGTTGTTCACGATGAAGTGCAGGCAGCCGCCGGTATTATAACCTCGAATACCCGAAAAGCCGAGGCACTCCCAAACGATGCCCTGTCCCGCAAAGGCCGCGTCGCCATGCAACAGAACCGGCAGAACCTGCTCATGCTTGCCAAGGTCGCCGCGCGCGGTCTGGTTTGCACGAACCTTTCCGAGAACGACCGGATTAACGGCCTCCAAATGGGACGGGTTGGGAACAAGGCTCATATGCACTTTGATGCCGTCAAATTCGCGGTCGGTGCTGGTGCCCAGATGGTATTTCACATCGCCCGAACCGCCGACGTCATCGGGGTTGGCGCTTCCGCCCGAAAATTCATGAAAGATGATGCGATAGGGTTTGCCCATAACATTGGCCAAAACGTTCAGGCGGCCGCGATGCGGCATGCCGTAAACGATTTCGCGGACGCCCAGTTGACCGCCATATTTGATGACCGCCTCAAGCGCCGGAATCATGGACTCACCACCGTCCAGACCGAAGCGCTTCGTGCCTACATATTTGCGGCCCAGGAATTTTTCGTACTGCTCGGCCTCGATGACCTTGGCCAGAATCGCTTTCTTGCCTTCGGGCGTGAAATGGATCGCGGCGTCTCTGCCCTCCATCCGATCCTGCAGGAACCGGCGTTCCTCGACGTCTGAAATATGCATATATTCCAGACCAACGGGCCCACAATAGTTCGCCCGCAAAATGTCCACCAGCTCGCGCACGGTGGTCCATTCAAGGCCCAATGTGCCGCCAACATAGACTTTCCGGTCGAGGTCCGCGCCCGAAAAGCCGTGATATTCGGGGGTTAAATCCGCCGGTATTTCCTGCTTCGAAAGGCCCAGCGGGTCGAGATTTGCGGCCAGATGTCCCCGTACCCTATAGGTACGCACCAGCATCATCGCGCGGATTGAATCGTTCGCCGCCGCAACCGCGTCGGCCTCCGCCATCGGCTTACCTGCTGCTTTTGCAGCCGCCTTCACCTCGACCGCCATTTGTGTGGGGTCGAGCGATGCCGTCAATTCGTCGGTGGCCGATAAAGGCCAGTTGGCGCGTTCCCAGCTGGGACCGCGTTCCATTTCAAAATCCTGATTCTCAAGACCCATAATTATGCCTTCCGTGGGGAGGGAAACGGCAGGGATGCTTATCCCTTCAATACTTCGACCAATGTTTTGCCGAGCAGTGAAGGGGATGCCGACATGCGGATGCCCGCAGCTTCCATCGCCGCGATCTTGCTTTCCGCATCGCCCTTGCCGCCCGAAACGATTGCACCGGCATGGCCCATGCGCCGTCCGGGAGGTGCCGAGCGTCCGGCGATAAAGCCGGCCATCGGCTTTTTGCGGCCCTTTTTGGCTTCGTCGATCAGGAATTGTGCGGCTTCTTCTTCCGCGCTGCCGCCGATTTCACCGATCATGATGATCGACTTGGTGGCATCGTCGGCAAGGAAGAGTTCGAGGCAGTCGATAAAGTTGGTGCCGTTGACAGGATCGCCACCGATGCCGACGGCTGTAGTCTGGCCAAGCCCTTCGGCCGTGGTCTGGAACACGGCTTCATAGGTGAGCGTGCCCGAACGTGAGACAACGCCAACCGAACCAGCCGAGAAAATGCTGCCGGGCATGATGCCGATCTTGCATTCATTGGGAGTCAGCACGCCGGGGCAGTTCGGCCCGATCAGCCGCGATTTCGAACCCGAAAGCGCGCGCTTCACCTTGACCATGTCGAGCACCGGAATGCCTTCGGTGATGCACACGATCAGCGGAATTTCGGCGTCAATCGCTTCAAGGATCGAGTCGGCAGCAAAGGGGGGCGGAACATAGACAACTGACGCATCTGCGCCGGTCGCCTGCTTGGCTTCCAGCACGGTATCGAACATGGGCAGGCCGATATGGGTCGATCCGCCTTTGCCGGGGGTCACTCCGCCAACCATTTGCGTGCCATAAGCCAGTGCTTGTTCGGTATGAAAGGTGCCGGTTGCACCGGTCATGCCCTGCGTGATGACCTTGGTATGTTTGTTGACGAGGATGCTCATTTACTTTGTGCTCCCGTTGGGATCGATTGAACCGAAAGGTGAATGGGTTGTGGATACTGCCTCTCGCTAGGAACATTAATGTTGACGCGAAGATCGCCCGTCACCCAGTAGCCATCCGCAAAAGTATTTTTAACGACGAGCTTACCGGGCGCTCCCAGTTTAGCTGTCAAAAGCTCGGCAACGGTGGTTGCGGCGGCGAAGTCGGGTAAGTTAATGACCAAATTGCATTGCGAGCCAAACGCTTTGAAGGGCCCATAAGGTCCAGTGGTAACTGCACCACGGCTTGGCATGGCGATAAACCTACCTTTGAGACCTGCCTCGTCCCCCGACCAGATAAAGAGAGAGGCTTGATCACCGATCCATCGCTCGATTTTCGCTTCACCGGCTTTACCCAGAGCCGGAAAAACAACGTCATCGCGTTTCAACGAAATCTGCGACGCTGCCACTCTCGAACCAGCATTTTGCGGGTCCGGCATGCAAATCTTGGTAAACTCATCGACGACCTGAGCGGGCGTGAGTTTGATTGTTTCAATGCCCTGGGCAATCTCGGTTTCCCCACCTATGACCAGCGCGCGACCGTCTTTAACCGTCAGAGTCGCTGACTGGGAAAAAAGTGGTGCGTGCGACACCAGCAATATGGGTGCCCAAAAATACCGCGCGATGATCATTTAAGACTCTCGTCAATCGCCTTACACGCCACCAGCAATTCCTTCACCGCATCGACGCTGACAGCGAGATTTGCCTTGGCTTCGTCGTCGAGAGCGATCTCGACGACTTTCTCGACACCGCCTGCACCGATCACCACCGGAACACCGACATAAAGATTGTCGACGCCATATTGGCCGGTCAGGTGGACCGCGGCGGGCAGGACGCGCTTTTGATCATAAAGATAGGCTTCGGCCATTGCGATGCCGCTTGTGGCAGGCGCATAATAAGCAGAACCGGTTTTAAGGAGCGCGACAATTTCGCCGCCGCCGCTGCGGGTGCGCTGGACAATTGCATCAATGCGTTCCTGCGTCGATAGGCCCATCGCGATCAGATCGGGGACCGGAATGCCCGATACGGTCGAATATTGGATGACCGGAACCATTGTGTCGCCATGGCCGCCCAAAACAAAGGACGTCACGTCCTTGACCGAAACCTTGAATTCCTCAGCGAGGAAATGGCTAAAACGGCTGGAATCTAGAACGCCCGCCATGCCGACGACCATATGGTGCGGCAGCTGCGAAAACTCGCGCAAGGCCCAGACCATTGCGTCCAATGGGTTGGTGATGCAGATGACGAATGCGTTCGGCGCGTTGGCGGCAATGCCTTCGCCGACCGCTTTCATCACCTTCAAATTGATACCGAGAAGGTCATCGCGGCTCATGCCCGGCTTGCGCGCGACACCGGCGGTGACGATGATGACGTCAGCGCCAGCGATATCGGCATAATCATTGGTGCCAGTAATTTTTGCATCAAAACCTTCGACAGGGCCGCATTGCGACAGGTCAAGCGCCTTGCCTTGCGGGATACCTTCGACGACGTCGAAAAGGACGACATCGCCAAGGCCTTTATAAGCTGCGAGGTGGGCGAGTGTGCCGCCGATATTACCGGCACCGATAAGCGCAATTTTTTTGCGAGCCATGAAACGAAATCCTTCCCTTAAGGCCTATAGCGGAATTGACGTCGCGTTACGCCGAATCGCTGTGGATAACAACCCAATAAAGGCGACAAGTTAAGGCTTTTTCCGATAATAGTTCGCAATAGCGTTAAAGGGGGATTATCAGCCCGCCACGCGTTTCAACATCTCCATCCAGATCGGAATCTGGCCGTGAAACCCTTCGGTCCAAACCCGTTCATTGAGACCATGGGTACCTTCGCTTTGCCCGACAATGCCCCACAGGCCGCCAAAGCCGTAGACCGGGATGCCCTGCGCGCGCAGAAATGCCCCGTCGGTCGCGCCAGCCGATTGAAACGGGATGACCGGCGCATCTTTAAAACGCGTCGCGACCGCCGCGCGATAAGCATCTATAATGTCGTCGCGCAAAGGCGTGGGCGATGTTTCGGGCGTTTGGGACCCTTCAACGGCTGTGACTGTCACATCCGGGCCGGACAGTTTTTGCAATATCTGGCGCACGTCTTCGATCTTGACGCCGGGGAAAATCCGGCAATTGACGGTGGCTTCGGCCTTTTGCGGCAGGGCATTGGGGGCATGTCCGCCCGACAGCATGGTTGCAACGCAGCGCGTTCGCGTGCTGCCGCTGTCCATCGCTTCCAGCAAATCGGCGGTCTCGCGGTCTTTGGGGTCGGCTAGAAAGCGCTTCAAAAGCTCGCCATATTGACCATTATCGCCTTTTGCCAATGCAGCAAATGTGGCGCGGGTGGCATCGTTTATCATCGGTTCGAAACGGTGGTGTTCCAGCGAAGTCAGCGCATTTGCAAGTGCATAAATGGCGTTGTCGGGCCGCGGAACGCTGCTGTGGCCGCCCCGGTTGGTGGCGGTTAATTTATAATCAGCATAGGTTTTCTCGGCGATTTGCATGCCGAATGCCTCCACCCGCCCATCGGGAAAAACAGAGCCGCCGCCGGCATCGCTGTTCAGCGCATATTCGGCGTCAATCAATGCCCGCCATTCGGTTCCGGCGCGCCTGCTGCCATTGCCGCTGGTTTCTTCGTCCCCTGTAAACAAGACGATGATGTCGCGGGTGGTTTGGAACTTTTCCGCCCGTAAATATTGCAGGGCGATCAATATACCCGTCAATCCGGCCTTATTGTCATTAGACCCGCGGCCCAGATAATAGCCGCCCTCTTCACGGAATTTGAAGGGCGGATATTTCCAGTCACTTTCCTTGGCCGCAACAACGTCCATATGCGCCATCAACAATATCGGCTTCTTACCGCTCGGCTTTTCCGCAGGCCAGCGTGCGATCAGCGTTTGGGTGCCGTCATGATCCTTGACGACGACATTGTTGATCCCTGCCTTGCGGAATTCCGCCGTCAATAACGCCGTCAGCTTTTTGAATTCGGCCGTCTGTCCTTCAACCGTGGGGATTTCGACAATTTTGGCGAACAAATCACGTTCGGCCCTCAATTTCGCGTCCTGCGGCTGGGCTTGCGCTGTGGTTGCGACAAGCAACGCGGCTGCGATGGATATATAGCGAAACATTTTACTCTCCCTCAAGGCTCCGTCCGATTCCTCCCGAAATCGCCCTTGCCATTTCCTAACGCGGACCATGGCCTTCGGCCAGATAATCCTCAGACTGCATTTCGAGCAGGCGGGACACGGTGCGATCAAATTCGAACCGACCATCGCCCTGCGGATACAGTTTGTCGGGGATTGCATCCGCGCTTGCCAAAAACTTGACCCGATATTCGTAAAGCGCATCGATCAGCGTTACAAAACGGGCTGCCTCATTCCGGTTTTCAGGGCCAAGCACCGGAATGCCGACCATGATGACCGAGTGAAACCGCCGTGCAATCGCCAGATAATCCGCAGCGCCCCTGGCTTCGGCGCATAACCGCTTGAAGGAGAAGACGGCGACGCCTTTCAACGCCTTGGGCACATGAAGCGTCCGGCCGCCCCCGACATCCAGTTCCAATGCCGGAACATGGGCGCGGTCTTCGGGCGGATAGTCGGTCAAACGGAAAAAGCTTTGGGACAAGGCGGCCGTTGCCTCCGCCCCGTTGGGAACAAGCCATGTTTTGGCATCCCCCAGCCGGTCGCGACGGTAATCGACCGCGCCGTTCAGCGCGATAATGTCGAGCTTGTCCTTCACCAGTTCGATAAAGGGCAGAAAAAGCTGCCGGTTCAGGCCGTCCTTGTACAGATCGTCCGGATGGCGGTTTGACGTCGCGACAACCGTGACGCCCGCCGCAATCAAGCCGGTGAACAGCCGCGACATAATCGCCGCGTCCGCCATATTGTTGACCACCATTTCGTCAAAACACAGCAGGCGCGCCTCATCCGCCAAAGCGGCGACCAAAGGCGGTATGGGATCACCCTCTTCTTTGGCGCGCTCGACCTTCAGGCGGGCGTGGATGTCGAGCATGAACGCATGAAAGTGAACACGTCTTTTGCGCCGGATTTTTACCGATTCAAAAAATAGATCCATGAGCATCGATTTGCCGCGCCCTACACCGCCCCACATATACAATCCGCGCACAGGCTCGGGCTTTTTGCCGAGATAGCGCCAAATCGTGCTTCCACGCGGGGGTACGGCTTCGAGCTCGGTCTGGACCCGGGTCAAGGCGGATATCGCGGCTGCCTGATCGGGATCCGTCCTAAGTTCATTGGCCGCTACCAGAGCGGCATAGCGGCTATCGACCTTATCCATGCATTTCACCGCGAACAATCATCGTTGCGTGGGTTTCCGGATTGTCCCAGAAAAAGCGGCGACCCGTTCGCTGCCTTGGGTCACAATGCCCCGCATAAACAGCAAGCGGCCGGTTTCTTTCAGCAGTTCAACGTCGGCATCCAAGGGTTCGCCGATGACCCCGGCGCCGATGAACTGCACCGAAAGATCTATCGTTACGGCGGCCCCGGCCTCGATAAGACCAAACATGCGCGATGCGCCAAACATGGCGACATCGATAAAGCCCAGGGTGACACCCCCATGCACCGCATTGCGTAAATTGCTGTGGCGATGTTCGGGAAACATGCGAAGGCGGGCCTTGCCTTCGCCTTCGCTCCGCACCAGCATCTTGCCCAACACTGTGCCATTATAGCGCGAGGCGTCGGTCATCTGCCAATTTAGCCAGCCCGGATGATCGGGGTCGGGGCTGCTATCAAATGCCGGAGTTTCCAAAAGATGACCCGAGTTTAGATGTGCCGCTCGGCAACCATTTTCTTGGTTTCCGCGATGGCCTTGGCCGGATTCAGTCCCTTGGGGCAGGCGTTGGCGCAATTCATGATGGTGTGGCAGCGATAGAGGCGGAACGGATCTTCCAGCTCGTCCAACCGCTCACCAGTCATTTCATCGCGGCTGTCGGCCAACCAGCGATACGCCTGCAACAATATGGCAGGTCCCAGAAACTTGTCGCTGTTCCACCAATAGGATGGGCAGCTGGTCGAGCAGCAGGCGCACAAAATGCACTCATACAGACCATCCAGCTTGGCCCGGTCTTCGGGCGACTGCAGCCGTTCCTTGCCCGAAGGCTCGGGCGTTACGGTTTGCAGCCAGGGCTTGATCGACGCATATTGCGCGTAAAAATGCGTGAAATCGGGAACGAGGTCCTTGATCACCTCCATATGGGGCAGCGGCGTGATGGTCACTTCGCTTTTGCAGTCCTCTATCGCTGTGGTGCAGGCAAGGCCATTCTTGCCGTCGATATTCATCGAGCAGGACCCGCAAATGCCCTCGCGGCAGGAGCGGCGGAACGTCAGCGAACTGTCTTGCTCGCCCTTCATCTTGATCAGCGCGTCCAGCACCATCGGGCCGCATTGTTCGGTGTCGATTTCAAATGTGTCGTACCGCGGATTCTGTCCGCTGTCGGGGTCATAGCGATAGACCTTGAATTTCTTCACCCTGCCGGTTGTTTTTGCTTCGTGAACTGTGCCCTTTTGGACTTTGCTGTTCTTGGGAAGGAAGAAATCGGCCATATCTATATCCTGTGGAATCGAAGGGATCTGACGAGAGACCCTCCATCTTTATGTCTTCTGGTTCGTTATAGAGCCATTCGGTTAATCACAAGCCCTCAACTTCGTCGTTTATGCTTGCCTTTTTTGCAAGCGCCACGCGCAATTTGTCGATTTTACGCCCGTCCATATCGACCACTTCAAATCGCCAGCCCTGATCGACGAACGCTTCGCCTTCTTCGGGCAAATGCCGCAAGATATGCAGGACATGTCCGGCGGCGGTCGCATAATCGCGGTCATCGGGCAGGTCGATGTCCAAAATCTCTGCCATGGCATCGGCGGCCATTGCACCTGATACCAGCATGGAACCGTCCTCGAGGGTTACGATATTGGGCGCGCTTCCCTGCGCCTGATCGGACGCGAACTCACCTGCAATTGCTGCCAGCAGATCATTGGGCGTCACGATCCCCTCAAAATGCCCATATTCATCATGCACCAACAGCATGGGAACATCGGACGAACGGAGGATTTCCAGCGCATCCATTGCATCGAGCTGATCCGGTACAATCTCCGCCTTTCGCATCAGGTCACGCAAATCGAGGCGTTTGCCGCTAATCTGTGCGGCGACAATGTCGCGCGATTGGACCACGCCAATAATGTCATCACCATTTTCGCCAGTCACTGGAATGCGCGTGTGCGGGGAATTTACAAGGACATCGCGCACTTCGTCTTCGGACGCGTCGGCGGATATGCGGTCGACATCGGTGCGCGGCGTCATCACTTCGCGCACGGGCCGGTCGGCCAATCGAACGACGCCTGCGATGACCTTATGTTCATGCTCTTCAATGATGCCCGCATGGGTGGCTTCGGCAAAAACCATGCGAAGCTCTTCGGTGGTCAATGCCTCCCGGCTGTCGCGGCGCAGCCCGAGCAGGCGAAAAATCAGTGCGCTTGAACGATCAAGAAGCCACACGATCGGCGCTGTAATACGGGACAATATTTCCATCGGTCCGGCAACAATCACAGCGATTCTTTCAGGCGCGATCAGGGCGAATTGCTTGGGCACCAGTTCCCCCACGACAAGCGAGGCGTAAGTCGTAATCGAAATAACGATACCGAATCCGATGGTATCGGCCCAGTCCGCCGGAACACCGACAAAGGCCAGCCGCTGTGCCACAGGTTCGCCCAGGGTCGACCCCGAATAGGCGCCGGCAATAATCCCGATCAAGGTGATGCCTATCTGGACCGTCGATAGAAATTTCCCGGGGTCGCGGGCAAGGCGCAAAGCTGTATTGGCCCCGCGCGTGCCGCTATCTGCCATCGCCTTTAACTTGGCCGCGCGGGCCGAAACGATGGCGAGTTCCGACATCGCAAATATCCCGTTGATGGCGATGAGCACCAAGATTGTCGCGGCATCGAACCAGGGAAAGGGACTAAGGGGTTCCATAGAAAGACTTTGCCCTTAGCGGTAAATGACCGCCTCTGGCAACCAGTGACCTGACCCTTATATCGTGACGCCCTGCAATAACTTGGGTAATGCGCCGCTTTCGCCCCTTGCTTCTGCCATGAAAAACGCCTTGGCGGGGCGGGTCCGCTGGATCATGCCCATGCCCAGACGGCGGATTGCCGAGGCGGTTTTGCCGGGGACGGAAAACAGCCGGTTCAACCCGTCCGTCGACATCGCGACCAACAGTGTATCGACGCTGCGCCAACGGCTATACCGGTCCAGCAGCTGCGCGTCACCCAGATCAAGCCCGAGGCGCATACCGTCCACCAACACCTCGGCCAGCGCGGCAACGTCGCGTAAGCCCAGATTCAGGCCCTGTCCGGCGATCGGGTGGATACCATGGGCGCTGTCCCCGATCAGCACCAGCCGTTCCGCCGTGATCGATCCGGCATGGTGAAAACCCAGCTTGTAACTCGAAAGCGGCGCGGCCAGTTCAACCGTCCCCAAAAGGCCGCCCATCGCCTTTTCCAGTTCGGCGGCATAACCGCGACCTGACAACTTCATATATCCCGGAGCATCAGCCGCATCGACCGACCAGACGATGGCCGAACGGTGCCGCCCTTCTGGACTGTTCAGCATGGGTAAAACCGCAAAAGGACCCGACGGATAGAAAATTTCATAGGCGATATTGTTGTGCGGTTTTTCATGGAACACGGCGCCGACCATGGCGCTGTGCTGATATTGCCAATGCACAATTTTAATGCCCGCCTCTTCGCGGGTTTTGCTTTGCCGCCCTTCGGCCACGATCATCACCTGAGCACAAAGCGTGGTTCCATCGTCAAGGTCGACCCGCACGCCAGAGCTATTACGCGTTTTTGTAATGATTCGGGCTGGCATGTGCAATTGAATCGCGTCGCTGGCCCGTGCCGCCTCATATAAGGTCCGCCGTAAAAAACGGTTTTCGAACATCTGCCCCAAATAGCCATCTTCGGCACCGGGGACAAAGTCGAGCGAGCCGAGTTTAAGGCCGTCGCTGACCCAAATCTGTTCGATCGGGCAGCCTTTGCCGGCCAATGCGTCAGCAAGTCCGATTGCCTCAAGCATCTTCATGCTTGAACTGGAGATGGCCGAGGTGCGGCCATCAAAGCCCGGCGCGAGCATGGCGGCCTGATCTGCGTGATCGACAACATGGCTGGTGATTCCATGCCTCGCGAGGGCCAGCGCCTGTGTCAATCCGACAAGACCGCCACCAATGATGATGATATCTGCATTTTGCGTCATATCGCGCTTATGGCCCATTTGGCGGCGGGACTCAAAGGAGGATTTTGCCCGTAACGCTTGACGGGGAGTCCGGCGAAGGCGAAAAGGGGGCGTATTAACCCAATAGAGCAGTATTCGATGGCGTCGCGCATTTCCAAAATCACGTCCAAAAATAATATGGCCAATTGGCGCCAGATGATGCGCGCCTCGCTTATTCGCAGTGGGGCGCTGATGGGCGCAGGTGCGCTGGCCCTCTTTGCCTTTTTCTATGGATTTTCAGTTTTAAGCTATTCCCCCGCCGACGCGGCATTTAACAGCGCAGCGGCCAATGTTCAGCATAATTGGATGGGGCAGACAGGGGCGTATTTAGGCGATGCGGCGCTGTTCCTGTTCGGCTTACCGGCGATTTTCCTGTGCCCCTTAATGCTGATATTTGCCCGCCGCATGTGGAGGAACGTTCCGCAACCGCAATGGAAGCGCCAGTTGATTTTGTGTATTGCGGGCATGTTGTTCATGGGTTTCGGCATGGCCTATTGGCAACATGGCAGCGATATCGGCCTGCCTGCGGGATGGGGCGGCGCCATTGCCTTGTTGCTGGATCATGGAATAACGCCGCTGATCGGGCAAATTCCTGGGGCGTTAGGAAATCTGACTCGGCTTCTGACCATCATTGGCACAATGATCGGCGGAGTTATGCTGGTTATCCGCTCGCTCCAGCTTGAACGGCCCTTGTTTCGTATTCCTGCACTTTCAATCCCGAAATTCGGAAATGGCATCGGCATGATAGCCGAACGGGAAGAAGACGCCCCTGCGCCGATCTTGGAACCGAAACCCCCGCGCAAAGCGGTGGAGCCGGAGAATCGCAAACCGCCTGTGATTGACGACCGCAATGCCGCACCGAAAAAGGCGGCCTTTTCGACCGGCGCGCGGCAGGGCGATTTTTTCGGCAGCTATGCCCTTCCCTCGCTCGATCTGCTGGATCCGCCACCGGCGATATCGGCACCCAAGCTCGATAAGGCTGCGCTCGAAGCCAATGCGAGATTGCTGGAATCGGTGCTCGACGATTTTCATGTGAAGGGCCAGATCGTCGCGGTACGACCCGGGCCGGTGGTGACTATGTACGAACTGGAACCTGCGGCTGGCATCAAATCCAGCCGGGTGGTGCAACTTGCCGAGGACATTGCCCGCAATATGTCGGCATTATCCGCACGTGTTTCAACGATTCCCGGGCGCACCGTGATGGGCATCGAATTGCCCAACGCCAATCGCGAAGCCGTTGTGTTTCAGGAAATGGTCGGTTCAAGTGCCTTTGCCGACCAGAAAGGCGCTCTGCCGATCGTTTTGGGCAAGAATATTTCCGGCGACCCGGTCATCGCCGATCTCGCGCCCATGCCCCATTTGCTGGTCGCTGGTACCACCGGGTCGGGTAAGTCGGTGGGCCTGAACTGTATGATCCTTTCGCTGTTATACCGGCTGACACCAGACCAGTGCCGGATGATCATGATCGATCCGAAAATGCTCGAACTCAGCAGCTATGACGATATCCCCCACTTGCTTTCGCCGGTAGTGACGGAGCCGGCAAAAGCCATCCGCGCGCTGAAATGGGCGGTGGAACAGATGGAAGAGCGGTACCGAATGATGTCGTCATTGGGTGTCCGCAACCTTGCCAATTTCAATGAAAAAGTGCGCGCAGCCTCGGCAAAGGGCGCGCCTTTGGGACGCAAGGTCCAGATCGGCTATGATCCGATGACCGGCCAGCCCCAATATGAAGAAGAGCAATTGGCCTATGAACCCATGCCGCAAATTGTCATCATCGTCGACGAGCTGGCCGATCTGATGATGACGGCGGGTAAGGAAGTCGAATTCCTGATCCAGCGGCTGGCGCAAAAGGCGCGGGCGGCGGGGATCCATTTGATCATGGCGACGCAGCGGCCATCGGTGGATGTTATCACCGGCGTTATCAAAGCGAATTTGCCCACGCGCATTTCTTTCCATGTGACTTCGAAAATCGACAGCCGCACGATTTTGGGGGAACAGGGCGCTGAACAGCTATTGGGCAAGGGTGACATGCTCTATATGGCAGGCGGGCGCGGCTTGACGCGTATTCATGGGCCCTTTGTCTCCGACGATGAAGTGCGGCGCGTTGCCGATCACTGGCGCGGTCAAGGGCAACCCGAATATATCCAGGCCGTCACAGAGGAGCCCGAAGATGGCAGCTTCGATTTTGGTGGCATGGCGGGCGACGACAGTGAGGAGGATTCGCAATACCGAAAGGCATGCCAGATCGTCTTTGAAAGTCAAAAGGCATCGACCAGCTGGATTCAACGGCAATTGCGGATCGGTTATAACAGCGCGGCGCGGCTGATTGACCGGATGGAAGAGGATGGCTTTATCAGTGGGCCAAACCATATCGGTCGTCGTGAAGTATTGCGCGACCGGAACGGTGAACCATTATAAGTGTTAAGACGAGGTTCAACGCCAATACGCGAATCCGAGCCGCACTTCCCCATTGGATAAAAATTATGACTTTTGGAAAATATGCCCTGATGCTTGCGCCGGTCGCACTGGTACTGACTGTACCCGGGTCGGCCCAAAACAGCCCGGCCAGAATGGATCAGGTTGTCGCGCATATGAAAGCCGTCAGCACGATGACGTCCACATTCACACAAACCGACCGGCGCGGCGGGACGCTTTCGGGTAAATTGCTGCTCAAGCGCCCGGGCCATGTTCGATTCGAATATCAAAAGGATGTGCCATTGCTGATTGTCGGCGATGGCAAGGCACTGACCATGGTTGATTATGAAGTGCGTCAGGTTCAACGTTGGCCTATCCGCAACAGTCCGCTCGCCGCTTTGCTTGATCCTGGTCAGGATTTACGGCGCTTTGGGAAAATTGTCGAAACATCCACCAATGATGTCATCAGCGTTGCAGTGCGAGACCCCAAACGCCCGGAATTTGGCGTCATCACGATGGTTTTTGTTCGCAAAGCAGACGCACCGGGGGGATTGACCCTGAATGGGTGGGTCGCGCTTGATTCGAAAAACAACCGCTCGACAATCCGACTCGCTGATGTGAAATATAACGATAATATCCCAAGTTCAGCTTTTACATGGAAGGATCCCCGCCCTGTGCGGCGTAAATCATGACATGGGCGACGAAGCGATGCTGGGCCCCGACCAATTGCCAAACTGAACAGCCTTGTTCATCTGGCTGACAGGAATGTCATTGTATAAATTTCCTATCAACAGCCGGTAGTTCGTGTGGTTTTCCCCCTGTTGCCCACGACGATAAAGCTGGCGTTGATATCCGCGTGACGAACGCAAGCTTAGCCCTCATCCCAAATGCCCCCGGGATGAGGGCTTTGCTTTTTCCGTCTCAATTTTCATCCGTCCCTTGCCCCGGACCGTTCCTCCTTCTAGGGCCTTAAAGCTATGTCACAGACAATCCGCATCGCTTCGTGGAACATCAATTCGGTCCGGGCCCGGATCGACATAGTCGAACGCTATTTGAAAGAAGAAGCGCCGGACGTTTTGTGCCTGCAGGAAACCAAAGTCATCGACGGTCTTTTTCCGGAAGGGCTGTTCCGGCAATTGGGCTATCGCCACATGATGATTAACGGGCAACCGATGCACCATGGTGTCGCCATCGTCAGCAAGGTTCCATTGATCCATCGAAAGGTGGAGGATTGGCAGGCCAATGGCGAAGCGCGGCATATTAGCGCCGAATTGAATCTGGAATCAGCCAAGGGTATCCGTCTGGACAATGTGTATATCCCGGCAGGCGGCGATATTCCAGATCGGGAGGCCAACCCGAAATTCGGCCAGAAACTCGATTTTCTGACCCGGATGAAAGACTGGTCGCAAAGCGTGAAAACGCCGACCATCCTGACCGGAGATTTCAATGTGGCCCCGCTTGAAAATGATGTCTGGAGCCACAGGCAACTGGTCAATGTGGTCAGCCATACCCGAATCGAATGCGAACATCTTGCAGCAATCAGGGATGCGGGCAATTGGGTCGATATTGCCCGACATTTTGTGGATCCGTCGCAAAAACTCTACACATGGTGGAGCTACCGCGCGCAGGATTGGGAAACGTCGGACCGTGGCCGCCGTCTTGACCATATGTGGGTCACGCCCGACCTGACCGCCAAGGCGAAAGCCCATATTGTGCACAAACATGTCCGGGGCTGGGGCAAGCCATCGGACCATGCGCCGATCGTAACGGAATTTGCTTTTTGAATAGCGACCTTTCTTCCGGTGGCGACCCGAAGCGCGCAGCGCGCGCCATCGATGCGTTAAGGCGCGGCTGGTCCATTCGAATCGAGCATGAAGGTGAAATCATTCGCATTGCCGCGGTCGAAACCGCTGTTTCGGTCCTAGGTGCCTCGAGCCTGCTTTTATCGGCAAGCCGGGCAGCGACGCTCAAGCTTGTGAATCAGCGCGCCGCAGCTAACACTGAATTACCCGTCCGCATCGCGATTCCTGCGGATTTTGACATTGGCATGGCGTTGGCGATTGCCGACCCGACGCTTGATCTGCGCTATCCTTTAAAGGGTCCTTTTTTGGCGCAACCGGCGACCGGCGCGCCTGCATGTGTTGCCGCGATGGAATTGGCGCGGTTGGCTGGTCTGCTGCCGGCATTTCTGGTTTTGGATGTCGATCTATCGACCGATGACATAGTGGTACCGGCCGATGTTTGCGCCTTTGACGACAGCGATAACCTGCAGATTGCCGCGCGGGCTAATTTACCGGTTGCGGCCAATGCCGACACCGAAATAGTCGCATTCCGTTCGCCGGCCGATTCAACGGATCATGTTGCGCTGGTGATAGGCAAACGAGACAGTTCGCCGCCTGTTGTCCGTTTGCACAGCGAATGTCTGACAGGTGACGTTCTTGGCAGCCTGAAATGCGATTGCGGCCCGCAACTGCATGAGGCACTGCACCAGATATCCGACGCCCAATGGGGCATATTGCTCTATTTGCGTCAGGAAGGGCGGGGCATCGGCTTGATCAACAAATTGCGCGCCTATGCCTTGCAAGACCAAGGGTTTGATACCGTTGACGCCAATACCCGGCTGGGTTTTGCCATAGATGCGCGCGATTTTTCGGTGGCTGCCCGAATGCTTGACCTGTTGGGCGTACATTCGGTGCGCCTGCTCACCAATAATCCGGAAAAAGTGGCCGGGCTGCAAGCCGAGGGTGTGGAGGTTTGCGAACGGCTCCCGCTGCAAATCGCCTCTAACCCGCATAATGCCCAATATCTCGCTACCAAACGTGACCGGACGGGGCACGCACTTTAGCTATTCACGGCCTAAAGACCGGTAGGTTCATCCGGTTCGGGTTGGGCGTCAACGGGTCGGCGGCCGATCGCTTTGTCGATGAACTCTTCATCCAATTGTTCGGATCGAATGCCATCGGGAAGGCCGGGGTCGTCGACCGAAGGGACGCCCTCTATCGGGTTGCCATTTTCATCGAGTATCAAAGGCTCGCCATCTTCGCCCAACAATAATTCTTCTTCCTCCAGCCTTTCGGGGAAGGTCACTTCGGTGGCGAATTGTTCGACAGGCCGATTGGCGACCGCAACGCGCATAAAGGCAGCCCAGGCCTGAGCTGGCGCCCGCCCGCCTTCCAATCCGCCGACGGCGCGGGCATTATCCCTGCCCATCCAAACGCCGGTTGTCAGCCCGCTCGAAAAACCGAGAAACCAGCCATCCTTGTTGCTGCTGGTGGTGCCGGTTTTGCCAGCTGCCGGTCGTCCGATATTGGCCGCCCTGCCGGTGCCGGTTGCTACCGCAGTTTGCATCAGGTCAGTCATACCTGCTGCGACCCATTCTTCGACCAGCTGGATCGATTTCTGCGGCTTGGCGGAGTAGATGACATCACCGTCAATCGTTGTGACCTTGGAAATGCCATATGGCGTAATGCTGCGCCCTTTGGCCGCGACTGCGGCAAAGGCGCGGGTCATGTCAATCACCCTCGCTTCGGATGTTCCCAATACCATTGAAGGCTGCGTATTGATTGGCGTCGTGATACCGAAACGCTTGGCCATGTTGGCGATACTGCTGGTGCCCACTTCTTCACCAATTTTTGCAGCAACAGTGTTTTTTGAATAGGCGAACGCGGTTCGGAGCGTGATCTCGCCGGCATAGCTGCCACCGCTATTCCTGGGTTGCCATCCCTCGATCTCCACAGGTTCATCCACAACCTTATCCTCAGGCCGATAGCCCGATTCCAAAGCGGTAAGATACACAAATAACTTCCATGCTGACCCTGGTTGCCGCACGGCAGTCACGGCGCGGTTATAATTGCTGGTGACATAATCGGTCCCGCCAACCATCGCCTTGACCGCGCCATCACGATCAATCGCGACGAGCGCGCCTTGCGTCCCCTTTGGTGCATTGGCGACAATTGCCGCCGTTGCCGCCCGCTGCATTTTCAGGTCCAATGTCGTCCAGACATCAATCGGTTTTTCGGTTTCGTCAATCAGACCATCAAGCTGGGGCAGCACCCAGTCTGTGAAATAGCGAACACTATCCTGTGGTGGTTCCGATGCGATCTTGACCTGTGCCGGTTTGACCGCCGCCGCCTGTGCCGCGGTAATCATCCCTGCGTCCTGCATGACCTCGACCACGACTTCGGCGCGATCCAGTGCGGCCCTTGCATCGGCCGTAGGCGAATAGCGTGAAGGGGCTTTTACCAGTCCGGCGATAATGGCTGCCTCGGCCAGAGAGAGGTCCTCTGCGCCATGATCAAAGAATTTACGGCTCGCGGCGTCCACGCCATAAGCCCCGCCGCCGAAATACACCTTGTTCAAATAGAGTTCGAGTATCTGCTCTTTGGAAAATTTGGTTTCCATCGCCAAAGCAAGGATGATCTCGCGGATTTTTCGTCCGAATTCCTTGTTGCTGTTCAAATATATGTTGCGCGCCAATTGCTGGGTGATGGTCGATCCACCTTGTGTCCAGCGACCTTCAATGGCCCGGACATAGAAGGATCTGGTGATGCCGATGGGATCGACGCCGGGATGCATATAATAACGGCGATCCTCGACCGCGACCATCGCCTCTTTCATTTCTTTAGGCAACTGCTTGAATGTCAGCCATCGGCCAAAACTTGGTCCAAGCGATTGTATGACTGTCCCGTCTGCGGCGCGGATGCGGATCATCTGGCCATTGGGGGACGCCTTCAAGTCTTCAAAACTGTCGATTTCCCCGCGTGCAATGGCGACAAATATACCAACGACCATCAAACCAAGAAGAAAGCCGCCTATGCCGATTTTGAAAAGGCGGGCGATCCATGTCATGAACGATCCGCGTCCGCTATTGGGTGTATATGCACGTGCCATTGGCCAGCGTGTTAATGCCAATGCGATTCGCCGACAAGGACCAAGTTATTCCGGATCGAATTCAAGTGCCGCGCTGTTGATACAATAGCGTAGACCAGTCGGGCCGGGGCCGTCGGGGAAAACATGGCCCAAATGCCCTTCGCACGCGGCGCAGCGGACTTCGGTACGGATCATGCCGTGCGATACGTCGCGATGTTCCTCAACGACAAGAGGATCGGCAGGTGCTGTAAAGCTTGGCCAGCCTGACCCGCTGTCAAATTTGGTATCGGATATGAACAATGCGGTCCCGCATCCGGCGCACCGAAATTCGCCTTCGCGCTTCTCGTCGGTCAATTTGCCCGCAAATGCACGTTCTGTGCCTGCTTCCCGCAGGACATGATATTGCACAGGGTCAAGCTCCGCTCGCCATTCGGCATCGGTTTTGTCAATTTTTTTCATCTTTCAGGGCCTTTCAGATACAGGATATGGTGGGTCATGACGCGCGATCAAGGGGCCGATTTAACCTGTCCTTTACCATGAAGCCGTTATGGTGAACAAGCTATGACAGGACCAGGTCATAAGTTACGCGCTTTGGCGGCGTTGGGGCTTTTACCGTTGCTTTTGGCGGCGGGGGAGGGGCCTTGCCTGCTGTGCAAAGCGACAGATGGTGCAACTGATAAAAGTACCGGACATGACATTCCGCTCTCTATCGAAATCACAACCAAGCTGGATTTCAGCCGTGCCGCCCTTTCGCATTCAGGTGGCGGCCAGATTGAGGTTGATCCCAGCAATGGCAGTCGGCGGATGAATGGAGGAATTGTCGACCTGGGCGGCTCGGCGCTTGCAGGAACCGCAATAGTTCGCGGCGAACCAGGGCGTTTGGTCCGAATAGATATGCCTACAACTGCCCGCATGACGTCATCAACGGGCGGGTTGGTTGAAATAGCCGACTTGCGAACAAGTCTGATCGGTAATTCCCGTCTTGATCAGCAAGGCCGTCTCGATTTCTCGTTCGGCGGCAAATTGATAATCCGAGGTAACGCCTCAGGAACCTTTCGTGCGCGAATACCGATCACCGCCCAATATGAATAAGCGCCGGTAAAATCATGCTTTAAACACGCTCTCCAAACAAAGCTGTACCAATCCGAATATGGGTCGCGCCAAGCATGATGGCTGTTTCGAAGTCGCCCGACATGCCCATGCTTAAACCGGTAAGGCCGTGGCGGGCGGCCAAATTTTCCAGCAGCGCGAAAAAGGGGGCAGGTTCAACCTCTGCTGGCGGCAGGCACATCAGGCCTGCTATTTTGATATTTTCATTTTTGGCCAATTCAAGCATTTCAGGCAGCGCATCAATGTCGCAACCACCCTTTTGATCTTCTGCACCAATGTTAACTTGAATAAAACAAGGGATGTGTCGCCCTTGATCGCGCATGGCTTTACCCAACGCGGTTACCAATGAAGGCCGGTCAAGCGAATGAATGACATCAAAAAGCAACACAGCCTCTTGCGCCTTATTCGATTGCAACTGTCCAATAAGATGGAGTTGAATGTCGGCGTGGCGCGCCTTCATCTCCGGCCATTTGCCCGCAGCCTCTTGTATCCGGTTTTCTCCGAAAACGTGTTGCCCTGATGCAATAAGCGGCTCAATTTCCTCAATCGTGCGCGTTTTTGAAACCGCGATAAGCGTCACATGTCGCGCATCACGATTTGCAACTTTTGCGGCCGCCGCCATTTGCGATTTGATTTCGACCAGACGTTGATTTGGATTTTCAGCTGTTGCTTGCATGACGCAGCGCTATAGGCAAATGGATGCGCCGCCGCCACCCCCTTCCAAAAATCTGGTTGATGACTGACCCGCGTTTTGGCGGCAAATTGCTGGCGGCGGTTCGTAAACTGCCCTTTGGCTCGGGTGTGATTTTTCGCCATTATGCGCTGGAAGTAAAGCAAAGGCGCGCCTTGTTTCGGCAGATCACACATATTTGCCGTCAACGCGGTCATCTTGTCCTGCTTGCGGGCAATCAGCGAGACGCCATGCGCTGGCATGCGGATGGTTTTCACCAGAGAAGCGTCAACCGTTCCGCTATGTTGCAAAGCGCCGCCGTTCATGACTGGCGCGAATTGGCGCGCGCCCGGCGCTATAACTGCGAAATGATTTTGGTTTCACCGATATTTTCTACGAAAAGCCACCCTGACGCGCGCCCGATGGGATTGCCAATGTTGAACAGAATAGCAGCGCGCGCCGGTGGCGCAAAAGTCATCGCATTGGGCGGTGTTACCCGTCAAAAAGCAGGTATGTTAAATCCACGCCTTGTCCACGGATGGGCTGCAATAGACGGGCTAAAGCCGTAAACACCCAAAGTTTGCTGTAAAATTTTTTGAATTTACCGACTAGAAGCGGATTTTGGTGCCAACATACACTGCTTCATTGTCTTTGCGGTTATCAGTGATCGGCATCGCACGGTCATTTTCACTGGTATAGCGAACACCTGCGGTCAGGTCGATCTTCCGACTGATTGAGAAGCTGCCGCCAACATCCAACTTATAGTCGCCAGTTGACGCACTACCGCGCGCAGGTGGAGCAGCTTCCTTATGCTGATCAAGCTTGATATTGGCGCTAAACTTGCCCGTTTTCTTTGCGCTATCCTCAAGCCGGAAATTACCCCGGCCAAGTTCGCCCAGCGGTGTTACTGCAGATAATTTAGGTGCAGTCGTCAAAGTGAAGCCCTGCCATCCTTTGGCGGCAGTCAAACGATAGTCGATGGTAGAGAGGCGCAAAGCCTTGCCAGCGCCTGGCTCAGTTGCGGCAATGGCGCTACGAACCGAAACGGCTCCAGCTGTCAAACGTGAATTTGCGCGCGCGGCAACGATGATCGTGCGATTGCGATTTGCGTCCCTGCCGGCAAGCGTGAAGGGAAAACGGCTATTATCGGCAGCTGTTGGCTCGGCAAATTTCCCTGCCAGCCGACTGTCGACGCCGGCGGGCGTGAATGTATTCAGCCAGTCATTTGATGGAAGGCTGGACTTCACCATTGCGTCGGCCGCAAAAGCCGGCACAACCAAAGGCGATAGGGCAAGCGACCCCGACGCAAGCAATGCAGCTGCAAAAACGGCGTTTTTTCGCCAGAAAGGCTTAGTTGCGGACATGATCGCGCGAAAACGACTCCTATTCGCACTACGTATAGACATGATTCACAAATTTCGAAAGGCCAGTTACCAAAGTTTCTTTCTAACAATGCAATTTTTCCCAATATGTTGCCCGTTGTCCACAAACCGAAATCCTGACCGGCCCGACCCGGTCATTCATCACCTCCGGTTCAGCAGCCAGAAAGCTTGCTCAAGCCAGCAAGGCGCTATAGAGGTTTCTTACTTTTCCATCGTTCAAGGACTTATTATGCGTATCTCTCGCTCGGCAATCATTCTCGCCTCCGGCTCATTGCTGCTGTCTGCCTGTGGCGGCGTCATGCGTCCGAAAGCCGATCTTGCCGCAAGTCAGGTGACTACCATCGGGGTGAACAGCTATCTGTGGCGGGCGTCGCTGGATGCATTATCGTTTATGCCCCTGGTGCAAACCGATTCGGCGGGCGGCGTGATTGTGACCGACTGGTATGTAAACCCGCAAAGCCCGGGCGAACGAATCAAATTGACGATTTCAATATTGGATCAGGATCTGCGCGCTGATGCGCTGCGGGTGGCGGGCAGCCGTGAGATATCGCAAAATGGCCAGTGGGTCGCCGCGCCACTACGCGCCGCTACGGTTCAGAAAATGGAAGCGATTATTCTCACCAAGGCCCGCGATTTGCGCCGTACTGCCATTAGCGGATAATTATGAACCAGCCTGATCGTTTCAACCCGCACGTCGCCGACGCGCGGTGGCAGAAGATTTGGGAAGATCAGGCGAGTTTCGTCGCCGACGACGCTTCTCCCAAGCCGCGCAGCTATGTGCTCGAGATGTTTCCCTATCCATCCGGGCGGATTCACATCGGCCATGTCCGCAATTACACGATGGGCGATGTGCTGGCGCGCTATAAGCGCATGACCGGCTATGAAGTTTTGCATCCCATGGGCTGGGATGCGTTCGGGATGCCGGCAGAAAATGCTGCGATGGAAAAGGGCGTCCATCCCGGCGGCTGGACCCGCGACAATATCGCCAATATGAAAGCGCAATTGAAACGGCTGGGCTTTGCGATTGACTGGACCCGCGAGCTGGCAACGTGCGAGCCGGAATATTATGGCCATGAACAGGCCCTTTTCCTGAAGCTCTATGCAGCAGGTCTGGTGTATCGCAAGGAATCTGCGGTAAATTGGGATCCGGTCGACATGACGGTGCTGGCCAATGAACAGGTCATTGATGGCAAAGGCTGGCGATCCGGTGCGCCGGTTGAGCGCCGCAAGCTAAGCCAATGGTTTTTGAAAATCACCGATTTTGCCGACGAATTGCTGGAAGGCCTCTCGTCGTTGGATCAATGGCCTGACAAAGTGCGTTTGATGCAGGAAAACTGGATCGGGCGCAGCAAGGGGCTGACGCTCCGTTTTGCCTTTCCCGCATCGAACGGGGATGGCATCGACGTTTTCACAACGCGGCCCGACACGATGTTTGGCGCCAGCTTCGTCGCCATCGCCGCCGATCATCCGGTCGCGCAAAAATTATCGGCCCATGCACCGGAATTGCGCGCCTTTATCGAAGAGTGCCGCAAGGGGGGCACCACAGCGGCAGATATCGAAACGGCGGAGAAAAAGGGATTTAATACCGGTCTGACGGTCGAACATCCGCTCGACCCCAGTTGGCATTTGCCCGTTTACGTCGCCAATTTCGTGCTGATGGAATATGGCACGGGTGCGGTCTTCGGTTGCCCCGCGCATGACCAGCGTGATCTTGATTTTGCGCGTAAATATGACCTGCCCGTCATCCGCGTCGTGTCGGACGGTGACATGAGCGACAGTCACTTTACCGGCGATGTCGCCTATACCGGTCCGGGTACCATTGTGAATTCGCACTGGATGAACGGACTGTCGGTCGAACAGGCCAAGGCCGATGTGATCGCCAAGGCGGAATCCGAAGGGTGGGGCAAGGGCCAAACACAATATCGCCTGCGCGATTGGGGCGTCAGCCGCCAGCGTTACTGGGGCACGCCGATCCCGATCATCCATTGTGAAAGCTGCGGCGCGGTCCCGGTTCCCGAAGCGCAGTTGCCGGTGAAGCTGCCCGATGATGTGACATTCGATATCCCCGGCAACCCGCTGGACCGCCACCCGACATGGAGCAAGGTCGATTGCCCGCTATGCGGAAAAGCCGCGCGGCGCGAGACCGATACGCTCGACACTTTTGTGGATTCGAGCTGGTATTTCATCCGTTTCGCCAGCCAGCCGGGTTCCAAGCCATTTGACCGCGCCGTTGCCGAAAAATGGTTGCCGGTTCAGCAATATATTGGCGGCGTTGAACATGCGATTTTGCATTTGCTTTATGCCCGGTTCTGGACGCGGGCGCTCAATCATATCGGGTTGATTGATGTGAAGGAGCCTTTTGCCTCACTGTTCACGCAAGGCATGGTAACGCATCAGACTTTTCAGGATGCGGACGGAAAATGGCTAAGTCCGGAGCAGGTGAAACGCTCTGCCGACAATTGGACGGTCGTTGACACCGGCGCACCAGCGACGGCCGGCCGGATTGAGAAAATGTCGAAGTCCAAGAAAAATGTCGTCGATCCAGATGATATTGTCGACCAATATGGGGCCGACGCCGTGCGCTGGTTCATGCTGTCCGATAGCCCGCCCGAACGCGACCTGGAATGGTCGGAATCCGGGATCGAAGGCTGCTGGCGCTTTGTCCAGCGTCTTTGGCGCTTGACCGGGCAAGTCAGCGGCGCGCAGGGCGAAGACAAGGCACTGTTACGCAAAATGAATCAGGCGATTGCCGGTATAGGCGCTGATATTGAGGCTCTGTCGTTCAACAAGGCGGTAGCCAAAATCTATGATCTGGCCAACGCCATTGAAAAGGCAGCCCCTTCGGGATCACGCGATGCCGCCATCAGGACGATCATCCTGTTGTCCGCCCCGATGGTTCCGCATCTGGCCGAAGAAGCGTGGACGAAATTGGGACAGGGGCTGATCGCAGACGCGCCCTGGCCCCAAGTCGACCCTGCACTTTTGGTCGAAGACGAAGTGACGATTGCGATTCAGGTGCGGGGCAAATTGCGCGAAACATTGACTGTACCCAAAGGATTGGGTCAGGACGAAATGCAGGCGCTTGCACTCGCCAGCCAAAAGGTTCAGCATGCCATTGACGGCGCGGAAATCCGCAAGGTCATTGTGGTGCCCGACAGGCTGGTCAACATCGTCCTATGAAACGCTTAATTGCCCTGGTTATTTTTAGTCTGATACTATCGGCATGCGGTTTGCGGCCGCTCTATAGTGGCGGATCGAAAGGCGCGGTCGCCTCGACATTGGGAAGCATCGCCGTTGAACCCATTCAGGGCAAAAATGGCTGGCTTATGAGCAATGCGCTAAATGACCGGCTGGGATTGGCGCAAGGCGATGATAGCCGGTTCCGGCTGGTGGTAACACTTGATGACCAGATCGAAGGATTTGGCGTCCGCGCCGATGATACCGTTACCCGCGAACGGCGCACATTACGTGCCCGATATCAGCTAATCATCCGTTCAACCGGTGAAACTGTTCTGGATGCAACGGCGGGCGCGGATGCCGGGATCGATGTTGTCAGTTCCGAATATGCCACAATCGCCAGCGAAAACACCGCGCTCGAAAATTTGACGCAACGTGTTGCTGACCAGATTGTCACCCGCCTGTCACTTTACGCAGGCGGCGAATGAGCAACGCCAAAGAACGCAGTTTCATTGGAGCAATCACAACACGGGACGATATCCGGCTTTTCTTCATATTCGGACAGGACGAATCTGCCATTGCCGATATTGCCAGCCAGATGGCTGCACAACTGGATAGCGCAGAACGGATCGACATAGACAGCGACCGGATCAGGAATGACCCTGCTCTTCTGGCCGATGAAGCCACGTCGCTGTCGCTCTTCGGCGACAAACGCTACCTCCGTGTGAATTTTCGGCGCGAAGAGGGGGTGGCGGCGGTCGAAAATCTGCTGGCGCTTGACGGTGTGGCAAATCCGGTGATCGCCGTGGCCGGGAATCTCGCCAAAAGCAGCAAATTACGCAAATTGGTTGAAGGCAGCCCCAGGGCACTGTCCCATATCTGTTATCTTCCCGAAGAAGGTGATGCAGCGACTGCGGCCATGGCTTATGCATCTACACTTGGGTTGAAGATTGACCGCAGCCTTGCGGCACGGATTGCCCGTTATACCGGTCAGGACCGTAAACTGGCGCACGCCGAGATCGTGAAGCTGTCGCTGTTCTATGACGCATCACCGCAAAGGCCGGCCACCGTTGAAATTGCCGATTTTGAAGCTTTGTCAGCGGAAACCGGGGAAGAGAATGTGGGCGGACTGGTCAATCAGGTGATGGGCGGGGAATTACGCGCCACCGGCCGAGAATTGGTTGCCGCCCGCGAAATGGGCGTGGATGCCATACGCATCGTGCGGGCTTTACAAAGACGGGTGACTTTGTTGGCATCACTCAGGGCCAAAGTGGACAGCGGGTCCAATCCCGGCGCGGTTGTGAAAGCAACGCGATCCATTTTCTGGAAAGAGGCAGATGATTTCGTCAAGCAGCTGTCCCGTTGGCCATCCATGCGACTGGCCGGCTTGAATGCCCATTTGCTTGATGTGGAATCGAAACTGATGAGTGTGCGCGAAAATTTGGCAATGACCATATTGGAAGAGGAACTAATCCGTATAGCCCGCGCTGCGGCCCGCCGCGGTTAGCGGCGGACCATCGACAAATTTGGATCAGGCTTCAGCACGAACCGGGTGAAACCATTGTGAACAGGAATCATCGCATCGGCATTTTCACCATCGGCGAGATCACAGGCCTTTAAAATCGCGGCTTCATGCACATCCATTCCGCCGGTAAGCGTCCCGAATGCGGGCATGATCAGCTTGCGGGAGCTTTTGACGAAGCAGCGGCGCGATATCATTCGCCCGCGCAGCACTTGCCGGAACTTCGGGTGAAAATGACCGGATATTTCAGGCAAGGCTTCACCGGCTGTGGCTTCGTGGCGTAACAGGATGTCACCGAGTTTCATTTCTGCAACCGACACCCCGCCCCAACGGCCCTCAACTACAGGGTCATGATTGCCCGTGATCCAGACCCATTTGGTCGACCCGATTAGATCCGACAGAATATCGGCGGCATCGCTGCCAAGACGCTTCTCCCCTCCAATATCGTGAAAATTATCGCCCAGACATATGATCCGGGCCGGCCGGAATATTTGGGAGAGAGAAGCGAGGGCCTGAATGGTGGCAAGGCTGTCATAAGGTGGTAACATCTGGCCGCCCGCCGCATAGGCGCTGGCCTTTTCCAGATGCAGGTCGGATACCAGCAATGCGTCATGACGGGGCCAATAAAGCGCCGCATCACCTGCCAATTCGAACGCATCACCGCCAAATTCAAATATGCGCTTCATCGCGCCAGCCTATGCGGCGCATCAGTGTGTGTTGCAAGCCGTCACTGGAATGTAGGGGTCAGTACCTAATCGACATCCCTTTCGGCCTATTGCGCCAGACATTTTTCGGCAGATCAAACCCCACCCTGCGATTGCCAAAATCGATCAGCACCCGGTCAAAGAGTTTCATCGCGTCCATGCCCAGCAGGATTGCGGGCCTGTCATTCATTTTGAGCGCGGTAAAGGCGTAGTTTTCGGCAAAGGTGATCGGTAGGTCATTGATCGCCAGTCCGCCGATTTCAATTTGCCTTAATTGGGTGAATTGCCCGTTTAAGATGGCACCGGTTACGCTTAACATTTTCACCGGGACAAAATCATCCTTCCGGTGCCTGCGGCGCAGCTTGTCACGTAATGCAAGATTGGCCATGCTGTTTTGGGCACCTGTGTCCAAAATGATGTCCACCTTTATACCGTCGATATTGGCGCTGGAAATAATCATACGGCCCGCCTTTTTTTTCGCGGTGACCACGATCATTCCGTTTTCAAGCTTTGTCTTACCGCGTGTTTTCTGCGAAATAAGAACATCCATCTTTTGGTTCAGGAAATCCAGTAACACCCGATTTTCTTCGAGGCTGTCAATTCCCAACAAGCCATAGGCTCCAAGATTTGACCGTTCGAGCCCCGGTGCCTCTATTCCTTCAACATTAACGGTCGCGGTGGTCAATTTATCGATGTAAAAGGAATTCACCTGGATTTGCCCTGATATCGTAGCAAGCGTCAGCGTCGGGCCCGATTCAAGAGCCAGCTTTTTGGCCAGATCATTGGCAATCACTGTCCGTTCGGCACCCGTGTCAACAATGAAAGGCACCGCTTCGCTGCCATTCACCTGAACCTGGACCGTCATCCGGTCTGTCTTGTCCATTGCAAATAATTCGATTTGCGCCATTTCGGTCGCGGGCACCGACACATCTTGCGCCACCGCACCATCAGGGGCAAGCGCTATGACGAGGAATCCTAAAACCAGATGTTTCATGTCATCTTCTCCCGCCACGATGCTACGCCTGTTTGTGACTAGCGACAAGTCGCGGCCAGTGGGTCAGGGGGTCATCGCAAGTTCGGCCAGACTTTCTGCCTCCAGCAATAGTTCGTCATCGACTGACCCCTGCGCCACGCTCTCGCGCCCGATCATCACGAGCAGCGGCACCGCCAGCGGGCTGACCCGTTCCAGATCAACATGCAGCATCGTGTCGGCGGCGCGGTCGAGCAGATTTCCAAGACGCCCGACATCGGTCAGCCGCGCCCGTGCGTCCGCCCAAGCGGCCTCCAGCAACAGATGGTCGGGTTCATATTTGCGGAGCACGTCATATATCAGGTCTGTAGAAAAGGTGACCTGCTTGCCCGTTTTGCGCTTGCCCGGATGCTGCCGTTCCACCAACCCGCTGATAACAGCAACCTCGCGAAATGCACGTTTGAGCAGATAGCTTCCTTCGACCCATTCTATAAATTCATCGGCCAATATGTCGGCGGAAAATAGCGGCGCCGGGTCGGTAATCGGCTTCAGGCTCCAGACGCCCAGCGCATAGTCGCTGGCGACAAAGCCCATGGGCATCAGGCCCCGGCTTTCCATCCGGCGGGTCAGCAACATGCCGAGCGACTGGTGTGCGTTCCATCCTTCGAACGGATAGGCCACCATATAATGCCGCTTGTCGTGCGGAAATGTTTCGACCAGCAACTGTCCGGCTTCGGGCATCTGGCTGCGATAGTCCTGCATCTCCAGCCATTCGCGCACATCGTCGGGGAAGCGGGCCCAACCCGCCCGGTCGGTCAGCATCTGCCGGACTCGGTCGGCAAGATGGGTCGTCAGCGGCATCCGCGCGCCCATATAGCTGGGGATTGTGTTGGCAGGCTTGGTCGAGGCGCGGACGATCAGGTCGAGATCCTTGATCGATTCAACTTCCAAAGCCATGCCCGCAAAGGTGAAACGGTTGCCGGGGGACAGCGTGGCGGCAAATCCCTCCTCCACTTTGCCGAGTTTGCGCCCGTTGCGGAAACGCACATCAAGCATCGGGGAATCGACGATGATTCCGGCGTTGAACCGGTGCTGCGTGGCGAATTTGGGATGCGCCAAATGCCATTTCCCGTCGGTTCGCAAAACAAGTTTGCGGAATTTGTCATAGGCCTTGAGCGCGTAGCCACCCGTTGCGACAAATTCGATGACGCGGTGGAATGTGCCTGCATCCAGCGCGGAATAGGGGAGGGCTGATTGCACTTCGGCGAGCAGTTCTGCTTCGTCAAATGGACCGGCACAGGCAAGGCCCATGACATGTTGGGCCAGCACATCGTAGCTGCCGGGCTGAAAGATTTCGCCATCGCGCACACCTTCGCGGACGGCATCATATGCGGCCTGTGCCTCCAGATATTCGAAGCGGTTGCCGGGCACCAATATCGCCTTGCTCGCCTCGTCCATGCGGTGGTTGGACCGGCCGATACGTTGCAGCAAGCGGGAACTGCCTTTGGGCGCGCCCATCTGGATGACGCAGTCGACGTCGCCCCAGTCGACGCCCAGATCCAGCGATGCCGTGCAGACCAGCGCACGCAATCTTCCCTCGGCCATCGCGCCCTCGACCTTGCGCCGGGCCTCAATCGACAGCGATCCGTGGTGGATGCCAATCGCATATTTGGGATCATTCGCGTCCCATAACTTCTGGAAGATATATTCGGCCAGAAAGCGGGTGTTGCAGAAAATCAGCGTGATATTGTTATGGCCAATCTCCTCGATCAATTGGGGAATGGCATGTTGGCCGCTATGCCCCGCCCACGGTACCCGCCCCTGGGGCAGCAGGATTTCAAGGTCCGGTTCCGCCGCTGCCTCGCCGGTCACAAGCTGTACCAGATCGATGTCACCATCGGGCGCTAGCCAGGCGCGATAGTCATCGGGATCCGCAACCGTTGCCGACAAGGCAACCCGCTCCATCTGCGGTGCCAGTGCTTGCAGCCGCGCGAGCGACAGGCTGAGCAAGTCGCCCCGCTTGCCATTGGCAAAGGCATGCACCTCGTCAATGATCACACGCTGCAGTGTTGAAAACAGAAACACGCTGTCTTCATGGCTGAGCAACAGCGACAGCGATTCCGGTGTCGTCAGCAGAATATGCGGCGGCTTTACCCGCTGCCGTTGCTTGCGGTCCGACGGTGTGTCGCCGGTTCGTGTTTCCACCCGGATGGCCAGTCCCATTTCTTCGATCGGTATCAACAAATTGCGCCGGACATCGACGGCAAGTGCCTTTAGCGGGGAGATGTATAGCGTGTGGAGGCCTTCAGCAGGGTCAGTCACCAACGCATTCAGGGTCGGTAGAAATCCAGCCAACGTCTTTCCCGCTCCAGTCGCGGCAACCAGCAAGGCATGCCGGTTTCGTGTCGCCGCGTCGAGCATATCCAGCTGATGCCGCCGCGGTGACCAGCCCCGGGCGGCAAACCAGTTACGGATGATAGGGGAGAGCGTCACAAGGGCTTAATGCCCCACAGTTTCTCCGCGTTCCAGACCTGATGCTGCCAATTGTGCGTCTATTTGTGCCATCAGGCGGTCAAGACCCGCTTCGCTGGACGCTTCGGCGCGTGCGACCAGCACATCTTGCGTATTCGATGCCCGCAGCAGCCACCAGCCGTCGGGTGTGTTTACACGGGCGCCGTCGGTGTTGTTGACGTCTGCGCCCTCTGCCGACAGCCGAGCCAGAACCTCGTCAATAACGGCGAATTTGCGGCTTTCATCGACCTGGAACCGCATTTCGGGGGTGTTGATCATATCGGGCATCGCGCCGCGCAGCTCGGTAACGCTCTGGCCGAGCTTTGCTGAAGCCGCCATCAGGCGGACCGCAGCGTAAATGGCATCGTCAAAGCCATAATATTCATGCTTGAAGAAGATATGCCCGCTCATCTCGCCCGCCAGCGGGGACCCTGTTTCCTTCATTTTGGATTTAATGAGGCTGTGGCCGGTTTTCCACATCAATGGCTTCCCGCCCAATTCCGCGATCCGGTCATACAGCGCCTGCGACGCCTTGACGTCAGCAATGATCGTTGCGCCGGGCACGTCGCCAAGGACATCTTCGGCATAGATTTGCATTAGCTGGTCGCCCCAGATGATGCGGCCTTCGCCGTCGATCGCACCGATCCGGTCGCCATCGCCGTCAAAAGCCACTCCGAAATCGAGTTTCTTTTCAGCGACAAGCCGCTGCAAATCGACCAGATTTTTAGGGTCGGTAGGATCGGGGTGGTGATTGGGAAACTGGCCATCCACATCCACAAACAGAAGGTAATGCTCACCTGGCAGCATCTTCACCAGCTTTTCAATCGCCGGTCCTGCCGCACCATTGCCTGCGTCCCAACCGATGCGAAAGGGCTTGTCCGGCGCGGCCTGGGCAACACGGGCGACATATTGGTCAAGGATATCGAGATGTTCCGAAGTAGCTGTACCCGAAACCCAGTCGCCCGCCGCGGCCATGGCACCCAGTTTCTGGATATCCGCGCCAAAAAACGGGCGGCCCTGAAGGACCATCTTGAAGCCGTTATAATTGGCGGGATTGTGGCTGCCGGTTATTTCAATGCCGCCATCTACATCATCCAATATGGCTTCGGCATAATATAGCATCGGTGTCGGACCCATGCCGATGCGGACAACTTCGACGCCGCAGTCATTCAGGCCGCGCACCAATGCCTCTTCCAGCATGGGGGAGCTGACCCGGCCATCATAGCCAACTGCGGCCTTTTTGCCGCCCGCGCGGACCAGGCAGGTGCCAAAGCCGCGCCCGATGGCATAGGCGTCGTCTTCGCCCAGCGTTTCGTCAATGATCCCGCGAATATCATATTCGCGAAGTGAGGTAGGGTGAAAAACATGGGTCAATGTCGTAACTCCTGTCATATGTTCGAAGGCCGGTTAACGGGTATATTTTTCAAGTTCGCGTAGTAAATGGTCGCGTGCCTCATTTAATTCTCGGGCGCGGTCTTCCGATCCCCCGATATCAGGATGATTTTGCGTGATGAGCGCGCGATGCCGCTCTCGAATACGCACGGCATTGTCGAAACGGGAAACCCCCAATAACAATCGCGCCTTGTCTGTCACTATTTGGTCATTCTGCTTGTTTTTAGAACCGAGCAACCGGCCATTTAACCCGCGATACCATGCCACGGCGACAGCTATGGCACCCAGTCCAAACACAAGATTTCCGCGCAATACGAGAAATCCACCCGCTAACCCCATGATAACGGGAAGAAAATGGTCGATTTTCAATTTTCCCTTCCAGATCGCCCAGCCGAGCATCGCTATCACAAGGGCGATAAGGAAAGGCATCAAGCCAGCACGGCGCTTTTCAGTTCGGGCAGTGCAAGGCCGGTGACCAATTCACGCAGTTCCTGTCGGGCCACGATATGCGCGGTGGCCAATTGGCCCAGATGGCCCTTGTCTATCAGCGTCAGGCCCGATGGAAAAAGTTCACGATAGATAACGCGTTCATTCAGTCCGGGGACCGAACGGAAACCCACCCGCTTGGACAGTTCGGCGATGGCGTCCGTCATGCGCTGCTGGTTGCGCGCCTCCATATTGTGTAGTCGGTTACGAACGACAACCCAGTCGATCGTGACACCATCCGCTTTTGCCCGTTCCTTTCGGGCTTCCCAGATCAGTTCGGCATAAAAGCTTAAGCGACGGACCTTGAAATTTTCTGCGTCAACCTGACCGATCAAGTCGAAATCGACAAAACTGTCATTGATGGGCGTCACCAATGTATTGGCTCTAGTGGCAACAAAACGTGCATATTTGTCATCGCGGCCCGGGGTATCGTAAATCATAAAGTCATTGTCTTGACTTAACCGGTCTACCTGCCTTTCCAAGGTGGCCTGCGAATCATTTTCGAAAACTTCAAACATGGGCATCGCCAGGTTGATCCCACGACGCTTGATCGTATCGCGCCGATTTTCGAGATAACGATATAATGTGCGTTGACGCGAATCCAGATCGACACATGCGACCCGCGCGCCCCGCGAAGCGAGTGCAATTGCCACATGCACCGCTGTCGTTGACTTGCCTGTTCCGCCTTTTTCATTCGCGAAAACGATATGATGTACCCCGGCCATGTGCCTATTATTACCCCTGTTCGATATTTGCCTTGATATGCGATAACCGCATCTTTCATAGACATGCGAACACAGCCAATAACCAAGGCGACCAGTACGTGCAAATCATCAATCAGCTTGACTCACTGCGAATTTACATTTCAGAACTACGTATAATAAAGCGAAGGATTGCTTTGGTGCCCACCATGGGTGCGCTCCACGCCGGTCATCTTGCTTTGGTCGAAGCCGCCAAAGCGCAAGCCGATGCGGTTATTGTATCGATTTTCGTAAACCCGGCGCAATTCGGACCGAATGAGGATCTGGAATCCTATCCAAGGACTATGGAACGTGATTGTGATGTGTTGCGCGCCTGCGGCGTTGACATGCTTTGGGCACCGGATGCATCGACCATGTATCCGCAAGGCTTTGCAACGCAAGTTCATGTCGCGGGCCCCAGCACCGGATATTGCGGCGGTTCGCGCCCGGGGCATTTCGACGGCGTTGCGCTGGTCGTCGCTAAATTATTCCATCAGATAGAACCTGATGTCGCCTTATTCGGCGAAAAAGATTTTCAGCAATTGGCGGTTATTCGGCGCATGGCCCGTGATCTGGATTTTAACCTGAACATCATCGGTGTACCCATAGTGCGCGATGCCGATGGTTTGGCGCTTTCTTCGCGCAATGCATATCTTACGCCTGCGGAACGCCAATCGGCGCTTGCCTTGCCCCGTGCGCTAATCGGTGCCTCACAGGCAATCCGGGACGGCGAGGCGGTAGGTGAATCGACCGCGCGGGCAATGTCCGATATCAAGGCGGCAGGTTTTTCAGATGTGGATTATTTCACACTGGCGGATGCTGTGACATTAGAGGCGATGACTGGCTATGATGGCCGTCCCGCGCGACTGCTAGCGGCGGCGAAAATTGGTAAAACCCGCCTGATCGACAATATTGCCCTATGAATTTCATGGACCCACTCCGGAACGGATGTAATTTTCGCGGTTTTTGTTAACCATTTGTTAGCCATGATCCGCGAAGTTGTCTCCATGAGGAAAAATGGGGACAGAAAATGGGAAACAGTTACGAAAGTTCGGCCTTTCTTATGGAAAGCCGTTTAGCAGATGCGGCACGAGGTTGCGCTGAAGCTCTTTATGATCTCGGCATGGCTTACTCCACCGGTGGCGGTGTTGAAATAGACCTGATCGAGGCGCATAAATGGTTTAACCTTGCCGCACTGAACGGTAGTGAAGCAGCGATGATGTGTCGGGCCGATATCTCCGACGATATGACGGCGCGCGAAATTGCCGAGGCACAGCGTCAGGCCCGCGCCTGGCTGCAACATACCGATCAACGCCGCGCAGCCTGATATAATTGCACCACAAATATCTATTGGCATTTTCAACCCGAGCATGTTTCGCTAGACCCAGCCCCAGATAACATGGGGAGGTTTAAATGGTTCAGATGACGTTGACCGAAGTCTATCTGATTGCGATGATTTTAATATTCGCGGTGCCCTTTTTGATTTGGCGCCTGTGCCGCACCGAATATTATGCCCCTCTGGTTGTTGTTCAGATCATCTGCGGTATCTTGTTGGGACCCGGCATCATGGGTGCCATTTTCCCTGAATATTATTCCTTTGTATTTCGACCCGAGGTCATCGGCGCGCTGAACGGCGTTGCATGGTGGGCCGTGATGATTTTCGTTTGGGTGGCAGGCATTGAACTGGACTTGTCCGAGGCGTGGAAAAAGCGAAAGGAAACCGGGGTTACCGCGGGACTTGCATTGTTCGTACCGCTTATTTCCGGCGGCATTGCAGCTATCATATTGTTGCAAACGGGACAGGGATGGGCCGGACCAAAGGGAGAATATTGGCAGGTTGTGATAGGAATCGGCATGGCATGCGCTGTCACCGCGCTGCCTATCCTGATATTATTAATGGAAAAACTTGAAATCCTGCGCGAGCCGTTAGGCCAGAGGATATTGCGCTATGCCAGTCTCGACGATGTGGCGATCTGGGGTGTACTTGCGCTCATACTGCTCGATTGGGAGAGGATTGGCAGGCAGGGCGCCTTCCTCGTGATATTTGCGGTGGCGGCCTATCTGGTGCGGCAGTTGATGCTGAAAATCAGGGAAAATGACCGTTGGTATGTAGGACTCATCTGGTTGGCGCTGTGCGGTTTCGCGGCGGATTGGGCCGGCTTGCATTATATGGTCGGCGCGTTCTTGTCAGGCGCGGTGCTCGACGCCAAGCTATTTGACCAGAAAAGAATGGATGATTTTCGCGGCACGATATTGCTGGCCATCATGCCCGTCTTTTTTCTCAGCACCGGCCTTCGAACCAATTGGGATGTAGGAGGTACCGTAGTGTTCGGCGCCGCTGCTTTGCTTTTGTTCGCTTCCGTAGCAGGAAAACTTGCCGGCATTCATATCGCCGGACGAATTTTGAAATGGGAAAAGGGTGAAGCTTCGCTGATCGGATGGTTGTTACAGACCAAAGCCCTCATTATGATCATATTTGCCAACATCTTGCTGGATAAGGGAATTATAACAAATGAAACCTTCACCGCCCTTTTGCTGATGGCAGTCGGGAGCACGATGTTGACCATACCGCTGGTCACCCCAAAGTTGCGACATCTAAAATCGATTGTTTCCCGAACGGATTAGCGCCGCTAACAGGATTTTTACCGGCTGGACGCTAGGACCTGAAATCGCACCGCTGACGACAATAAGGATATGTCATGAAACAAGCTATTATCGTCACCGGCGCGGCCGGATTTATAGGCCATGCCGTGGCACACCGCCTGTTGGCACGCGGAGATAAAGTGATCGGCGTAGATATCGTAAATGATTATTACGATCCGGCGTTGAAAGAAGCCCGATTAGCCACATTTGCGGGTCAAGAAGACTTTACCTTCGTGCGCCTGGACATTGCCGATTCCGTGGCGATGGCAAAGTTGCTTCGGGAAAATGGCGTTGTAAGGGTTGTCCATCTCGCAGCGCAAGCTGGGGTGCGCTATAGTATCGAAAATCCCTTCGCCTATGAACGGTCAAACCTTGCAGGTCACTTGTCGGTGATGGAAGCTTGCCGCCATGCGGAAGGTTTTGAACATCTCGTCTACGCATCGTCCAGCTCGGTCTATGGGGACAAGCCCATGGGCGGCGCCGGCTTTACCGAAGACGAGCCTGCGATGGATCCAGTTTCGCTATATGCGGCAACCAAACGGGCCTGCGAACTGATGAGTCAATCCTATGCAAAGCTATATGGTTTCCCGCAAACAGGGTTGCGGTTTTTTACGGTTTACGGCCCATGGGGCCGACCGGACATGGCCTATTTCAGCTTCACGCAAAAAATTCTGAAAGGCGAATCTATTGAAGTGTTTGGCAATGGCCAGATGGCGCGAGATTTCACCTATATTGATGATATTGTTGATGGAATTATCGGGGCTTTGGACAATCCCCCACAGCGCGGCGACCATCGGGTGCTGAACATTGGTGACAGTCATCCGGTGGGTCTAATGGACATGATCGAAACATTAGAAAAAGCCATCGGAAAAGAAGCAGTGAAGATCATGCGTCCGATGCAATTAGGCGATGTTACCGCGACCTATGCTGATGTTTCCAAACTGCACGCGCTTACTGGATATAAGCCAAAGGTCATGCTGGCCGAGGGGCTCCAGCGATTTGCCGACTGGTATCTAAACCATTATAAAGCCCTCTAGGGTCGGGACCTAATCGGTGCCTGCCTGACTGCGCGCCTGCCATTCATCAAATGAAGCGGCAAGTTTTCGACTGGCTATTTGACGTCCGGATTCGCGTGGCAGGCCGAGGGATGCAGACAGGGGTCCGCCGAGCAAGGCATCACCCAGCGCCATCAGGACCATTTCGAGTGTCAGTTCGTGAAGTGAGGTATCTGCATGGCCATCTTCGGCAATTTGGTCGACCAGATTGTGAATGGCCTCGACAATAGGGTCCAGCGCATCTTCATTGCCAGATAACAGCATCCAGGACGCAAGAGCGCCTGCGCCTTCCCGGTCGAAATGGTCGAAAATAAGATCAGCCAGCTCAAGCGGCGTGATGGCGCCACCCCGCATCTGGAAAACGGCTTCGCCAATTTTAGCGCAGATACTGTTGCCCATATAGGCGGCCAAATCACGCTGCAGACCCGATGCCGACCCGAAATGATGGAGCAAATTGGCATGCGTCCGGCCGATTCGTCCTGCTACGGCTTTCAAAGTCACTGCTTGCGGTCCGGCTTCGAGCAAAAGCTCGCGAGCCGCCTCCAAAGCCGCAGACCGGCTAGCCTCGGGAGTTAAGCGACGTGGCATGGCAACGTCTTTCATATGTACAACTTTTGATGATTCTGCGGACATTAATTACGTTTACCTTCAATCTGACCCATAGAATTCAGCCCTGCATTGACGCAGCCCAGCTATAGAGAGGTGTCTTGGCACGAGCGGGTCTATCGCGCTATATCTTGCGACCTAGAACCCGTTTTGTCTATTATTGCTTTGGTGAACATCGGATATTTAAATTTACCCAAATTTTTGAGCAAATCCATAAAAAACAAGTGATTTTCTCTTTCTTGACGCTGCATTAACCACCGCCGTTAAACGGAATTTCATGCGCGCGCTGTAGTCAGTGGGTATGGATGCGACCCAAAACACAATCCGCAAGGCTGTTTCCCGCGATGACCGGCCGATGATAACTGCACGCAATTTCCGCGCTGCACCGTCGGTCTCGGGCGGTCGTCACTGGGTTCGGCAAGACCCTTATGCAACAGCCTTTTTCAACGCCTTGTCTGCGGTGTTCCCTCATGGAGAGACGTTCATGATCCGCAGTCTGGTTCCATGGGTTGAACGGGTTCCCCAGCCTCTACGCGGCGAAGTCGAAGCCTTCATAGAACAAGAAGCGGGGCATAGCCGTGAACATGTCGCCATGAACAAGGCCTTGATTGGTGCAGGCTATGACATCGCACCCCTTGACCGTAAAATCAGGGCATTTGTGTCTGTTTTTGAGGGCGCTAGCGACACCATCAAGCTGACGGCAACAATGTGCATTGAACATTTCACCGCGATCATAGCAGCAGAATTGCTTAAAAACCCTGCCCATCTATCCGGCGTTGACGATGAAATGCTTGAATTATGGTTGTGGCACGCGGTTGAAGAGGTCGAACATAAGGGCGTGGCATTCGACGTATGGAACCACGCCACCGCACAATGGAGTTCGCCACGTCGCTATATGCTACGCAGTTTTTTCATGCTCGCGGTGACCACAAGTTTTTTCATTAACCGGACGTTGGGACAAATTGAACTGCTGCGTCAGGATGGGGTGGGCTTTTTGAAGGCGCTGAAAAACGTGATGAAGGCGGGCTTTGGCAAAGGCGGCATCGGGCGCAATGTCTTGCGGCCATGGGCGGAGTTTTTCCGCCCGGGTTACCACCCTTGGGATCATGATGATCGCCATTTGTTGGCAAAGGGCGAGGCTGATCTGGCCACCATCAAGGCCAATCGCGCAGGATACCGCAAGCGCAGCACGGCACCTGTGGCCGCGCCTGCACGTCAGGCGGCCTGAAGCCTCTCAAAATAATCCCTGATGCTGAATGCCTGCGATGAAAACGATGGCATGGCGTCGACGCCTGCGTCCTCCAACGACCGTTCGTACAAGGCGCAGGTCATCGATTCGTCGCGGCCCTTGCTGTGGCGTTGCTCGCTTTTTCCAGTGCTGCGGAACCCCAATTTTCGCAAAACCCCGCCGGAGGCCGGGTTGTCGATAAAATGACCTGCAACCAGTTTTTTATGGCCTATGGCTTTGGCAATACCCATGACGGCGCGCCCGGCTTCGGTTGCAAAGCCCAAGCCCCAATAAGGCCGTGCGATCCAATAGCCCAGCTCGGCTTCGCCATTATGCTGGCCAAGGCCACATGCCCCGATCAACCGGGGCGCATTATCGGTGCGGAGCATGAGCAAGAAAGACGGAAATATCTCGTCATGATCCATGGTTGCAAATTGCACCGCTTCTTCATGGGTATATGGCCAGGGTGCGCGCACGAGATTGCGGACAATGCCCTCATCAGCAATGGCGTGATGGAGCTTTGCTGCATCTTCGGGCCAGCTTGGCCTCAACAATAATCTTTCGGTTCTGGCGAACATTATTTCTCTCCGGCTCTTGGCGCCGCCTTTTGCAGAACAAAGCGTCAATCCTGTTACATCTGCCCAATTGGACGGGTTAGAACAGGGAGAAGAGGTAAAAAGAAAGGGAGACCGGATGACCCGTCTCCCTGTTCAAAGGTGGAAACCACCTTCTGCGATTTCCGGGTCATCCGTCTGGACAACCCGGTATCGATTGTCCGATTATTCTGCGGCGGCTGCCATCATGTCGACCGACACATATTTGCGGCCGAGTTTGCCAGCGTGGAATCGCACGCGGCCTGCGACGAGCGCAAACAGGGTGTGATCCTTGCCAAGGCCAACCCCGGCACCCGGATATACCTTCGTGCCGCGCTGACGGATGATAATGTTACCGCCGATGACGCTTTCGCCACCGAACTTCTTTACGCCGAGGCGGCGGCCTGCTGAATCGCGACCGTTGCGTGACGAACCACCTGCTTTTTTATGTGCCATGGTCTAAACTCCTTGCGCTGTCCGAGCCGGGGCTCAGGCTTCTTTCTTGGCTGCGGCCTTTTTTGGCGCAGCGGCTTTCTTGGGTGCAGCTTCAGCCGCAGGTGCAGCGTCGGCCTTTTCAGCCTTCGGTGCAGCAGCCTTCTTCTCTTCCTTGCCAACGGCGAGGATACGAAGAAGCGTCAGCGATTGGCGATGACCCTGCTTGCGGCGGTAATTGTGGCGACGACGCTTCTTGAAAACGATCACCTTTTCGCCGCGCTCCTGCGCGATGATTTCGGCAGAAACCGTCAGGCCGTTTACATCCTGCGCCTTGTCGCCGTCACCGGCCAACAATATATCACCCAGCGAGATCTTGTCACCCGCTTCACCCGACAGTTTTTCAACTGCGATTTTATCTCCGGCGGCGACGCGATACTGCTTGCCGCCTGTGCGCACGATAGCGAACATGGCTCTAACTCATCCGTTTCTACAGCTTAGCGCTTTTTAAGGAGCGCGGTTGCTCACGCGTGGTACCAGACGGCGAATCCCGACAGGCCACGCAAGAAGGGGCGCAGCTAGTATAGGAAAACACCTCTGTCAACGCCTTTTCCGGCCTTTTGGGCGCGGTTGCACAGGCCTTGCGCTCCAACGGGCGGCAGCTTAGACACTCTACATGTCTTGCGCCAAGTTCATCACCTGTTTTGCATCCTTTGCTTTGCTTGCCGCGTGCAGTGCGACCGAGGGGGATTTCCCGTCGCTTTCGCGGCGCAGTTATGAAGGCAATGGCCCGATTACCGCGCCCAAAAGCCCGGTTATGGAAACTTCCTCGCTACCGGTCGCTGACGCCGCAAAAGTTGATGCCTTGCATATGCGCCACCGCATTGCCCAAACAGCATTCGCAAAAGCGTTACCGGCGGTTCAGGCCCAGGCTATCAACGCCGTAGGTTCTTCGCCCGGGTCGGAAAGCTGGGTCGCGGCCCATCTTCAGCTTTCTCGTCTGGATAAACTGCGAAGTGATTCGGTCGCCGTGATGCGTGAATTTGATTCGCTTATTTCGGAACGGGGTAAGACCGATACGACCCTTGTCCCACTGTTGAACGCCGCGCAAATGGTGGTTTCCGAAGATTTGACGGCACAGAATGCCGAAATTACCCGTCTTTCGAGGTTGATCGGGGAATAGCTATTCCTATGAGCACTCCAGTGCATTTTCTTGCCTCATGTTCTATTGCGGTGCACAAATGCTCACGATGAACGGCTCAAAAACCCAACCTATTTCACAAAATCCCGATGTCCGCCTTTTGGGAAAAATGCTGGGCGATGTTATTCGCGCCTATGGCGGCGAAAAGCTGTACCGGCAAACTGAATATATCCGATCGACCAGTGTTGACCGATTTCGAAGAATTGAGGGAGCCGGCACGAGTGACCGGGGGCTAGGCGCGCTTAGCCTAGACGATACGCTAAATTTTGTACGCGGCTTCATGCTGTTTTCGTTGCTGGCTAATTTGGCGGAAGACCGCCAAGGTCTGGCGCATGAAGAAGGTGCGACGGTTGCCGAAGCTTTCGCCCGGTTAAAAGCCGAAGGTGTTGGTCTTGATTCGATTATCAAGATGCTCTCCAACAGCCTTGTTGTTCCGGTGTTGACCGCGCATCCCACAGAAGTTCGCCGCAAAAGCATTATCGATCATAAAAACCGTATAGCGACGCTCATGGCCCTACGCGATGAAGGGCACAAAATCACGCAAGATGGTGACAACATTGAGTCGGCCATCTACCGCCAGATCGCTTTGTTATGGCAAACGCGGCCTCTGCGAAGGGAAAAATTGTTCGTTACCGACGAAATCGAAAATGCCAGATCTTATATGCAAGAGGTGTTTCTGACGGCACTGCCCAAACTTTATATGGGTTGGGAGAAAGCGCTCGGGGTGCGGCCACCGGGGTTTGTGAGGCTCGGCACTTGGATCGGCGGTGACCGTGATGGCAATCCTTTTGTTGATGCCGAAACGCTGCGGTTTGCGATATTGCGGGATGGCGGTACAGCAATTCGCCATTATTTGGAGGCGATTCACAAACTCGGCGCCGAAATTTCAATATCCAGCGGCATGAGCGACACGCCCGAAGAGGTCCTGGCGCTCGCCGAGCGCAGCGGAGATTCCGCACCCAGTCGTGCGGACGAGCCCTACCGCCGTGCCCTTTCGGGTATTTATGCACGCTTGGCCGCAACCCATGTCACTTTGATCGGTGATGCGCCGCCGCGGCCATCTGGCCTGAAGGGGCAGCCCTATAGTGGACCGGACGAATTGCGCGCAGACCTGATTATTGTGGCATCGGGGTTGGCACAAGATGGCGATGGCGCGCTGTCCAGTGGTGGTGCTTTGGGACGTTTGATCCGCGCGGTTGAAATATTCGGTTTCCATCTGGCAACACTGGATCTGCGCCAGAATAGCGATGTACACGAACGTGTCGTTGCAGAGCTTTTCAAAACGGCTGGTGTGGTACCAGATTATGCCGCGCTTGACGAACAGTCACGGGTTCAGTTGTTGATATCGGAACTGTCGCACAATCGACCATTGGCGGGAGAATGGACGGTTTATAGTGACGAAACGACCAAGGAGCTCGCGATTATTCGTGCCGCGGCGCGGGCGCAGGCGGATTTTGGGCCTCAAGCAATCACAACTTACAATATAAGTAAGACCGAAAGCGTATCGGATATGCTGGAGGTCTATGTGCTGTTGAAACAGGCCGGGTTATACCGCGTTGCCGAAGACGGCACGCCGAGCGCAACGATCATGTCAGTTCCCTTGTTCGAAACAATTGCAGATTTGCAGGCCGCTCCTGAAACGATGCGCGCGTTTTTTGTGATTCCCAACATGCGCGCGCTGGCAAAGGCGCGCGGACATCAGGAAGTGATGATCGGCTATTCCGATTCAAACAAGGATGGCGGTTACTTGACATCGACCTGGGAACTGCACGAAGCGTCCAGTGCGCTGGCCCCGGTTTTTGCCGAAGCGGGTGTCGCTATGCAGCTGTTTCACGGCCGTGGCGGTGCAGTGGGCCGCGGCGGTGGCTCGGCCTTTGGCGCGATCTTGGCGCAACCACAAGGTACAGTGCAGGGTCGAATCCGCATCACCGAACAGGGAGAGGTGATTGCAGCGAAATATGGGACGGTCGACAATGCGGTAACCAGCCTAGAAACGATGGCATCGGCTGCCATGCTCGCGACTCTGTCGAGCGATTCAATTCCACAGGCAGATGCCCGGCGGTATGAAGCAGCGATGGCCCAATTGTCTACCGCCGCATTTGTCTGTTATCGTGATCTGGTCTACGAAACACCTGATTTTCGTCGCTTTTTCCGTCAGATGACACCAATTGGAGAAATCGCGACATTGAAAATAGGGTCGCGCCCGTCGAGCCGGACGGCCTCGGATAGAATAGAAGATCTTCGCGCAATTCCGTGGGTTTTTAGCTGGGCGCAGGCGCGTGTGATGCTTCCCGGCTGGTATGGCACCGGTCAGGCTTTGAACGACTTCGCCGACAAAGGGCTGTTGCGTGCCATGGCGGGTGAATGGTCTTATTTCCAAACCATTCTTGCCAATATGGAAATGGTTCTGGCTAAATCCGACATGGGAATTGCCGCACACTATGCCGGTCTTGTTGAAGATTCACAGCTATCCGGTGCGCTATTCGGTCGCATAAAAGACGGCTGGAACGCATCGCGAGACAGTCTGCTCGACGCCACAGGCCAAAGCCATCTCCTTGAGGCGAACCCGGCGCTGCACAATTCGATCCGGCTTAGATTGCCCTATATAGAACCGCTCAATTTATTGCAGATAGAATTGCTGAAGCGTTATCGTGCGGGCGAGGCCGATGAACGGATTGGTGAGGGCATCCAGCTCACCATCAATGCTATTGCGACCGCTTTACGTAATAGTGGCTAGCTTCACCGCATAATCTAATAAATGGGAGCTTAAAAGTCAGGCGACTATCCCGTATTTGTTAACCATAATTTATGCTTTCGATCTCAAAACGTACCGGCGTACCAAAGAAACCGTTGTGATAATGGTTTTTGGATGTCTACGTTCATTGGGGGAATAAGTTAGTGGACGCACGATCTGTCATCAAAAAGTTTGATACTTGGCAATTGGCGATCTGCATCATGGCAGCGCTACCTGCCATTTTCGTTTTGGTAACGTGGGATAATGATGGATTGCAATCTCCCCGCGCATTCGCCGTGCGCTATCTTTCGCTTCCCGTGACATTTTGCCAGCTTAGCGTTATTCTGTGGGCAGTACGCACAAAATTCGAAGTAGGTAGTGCGTTCAGAAAACTCGGGCGATTGCCAAGGATGCTTGTTACGATATGGGCCATTTTTGCTTTCATCTCAGTTGTTTTGGCGCGTGAACAGATACTCGCATCTGCATTTGCGACACTTCAATATGCTTTGCACGGGATTTTTCTTGCCGCTGTTGTTCATCTCGCCCGTTCGTCCAGCGCGGCGGTTGATCGCCGTGCATGGTCAATTTCAGTCCTGGTAATTGGAGGTTTGGTTTACGCGGGTCTTATCATCCTATTTGCGTTGCTAATTCCAGACAAGGCTACATTTCCGTGGTCGCTTCGTTTGCCCAGCGGCACAAATATCCGGCAGCTGGGCTATTTTGTTGCGATAGCGTCTGTCGCCCCCCTGTCGCTCATCTTGCTTGGGCGGACAAAAACCGCCTTATTTTGCCTCACCTTTGCCGCTCTCGTAACATTCATTGCGTGGTCGGGAAGCCGCGGAGCGTTAATCGGCTTGTTGCTTGGCACGGTAGTGGGTGCGGCGGTTATGGGTAATGCATTATCCAAACTAAGAGTTGGCCTGGCAGTCCTGAGCTTTTTCGCAGGAGTGGCAGCTTCGATCATCGTACCGAACCCCGCTCCTGAATTCGGCCTGATCAGAATGGTATCAAGCCTCGAACAGGATGACATTGGTTCAGGACGTAGTATAGTTTGGAAGAGCACCGTAACAGAGATTTCAAAGTCGCTCTGGATTGGTCATGGTTCCGGTACTTTTAACAAAAATATGCACGAAATTTATGGATTTGACTTCAATCATCCACATCAATTCATACTACAATATTTTTATGACTGGGGTATTTTTGGCGGAACAGCAGCCGGATTTTTACTTCTTATATTGTTTCTTGCGTGCGTGAAAGTTGGTCGCCAGCACAACGATGCCGCAGCCTATGCATCAATATCTACCCTATGCACGATCGCTTCGGTCAGCATGATCGATGGTGCACTTTTTTATCCCTTGTCAATTTTTCTTACTGGTTTGGCCATTGCTTGCGGGTTTGTAAATGACAGTACACAGCTTGAACGGGGTCCCCGAACCAGCTGCTAATCGGTCGCTTCTTGCGCTACTGTACCAAAATCAAAATGAATCCGCACCCACACGCCCAGCTGGGGCTTGTTGTCGATCCGTGGTGGCTTGACCAGAAATTGCCATGCCGCAAGGCGTAACGCTTTGGCTAGCCCGGTTCCTCGTGGATTTTCGCCGATAATCTGGCAGTTTTCTACCCGGTTGCGTTCGGCCATGCGGCAGGCAATATCTGCAGACGCCCCGGGCGAAATGCGTTTAACGGCGGCAAGATAGGGGGCCAGCTCGGCATCATAGGGTTCGCGTAGCCAGGCCACAGGGTAGAGCTGCGCTCCACCGGGACCAAGGCCCGGCCCCATCATTCCTTTTGATCCCTGCCCGGCGCCAGTGCCGTTTCCCGCACCAGTGCTGCCGCTTGGCAATTTCGACAGGTCCATCGCGTCAAAATCCGTCTTGCTGACTTTGATAAAATCCGGGGTAGGTGGCGGTGTGTTCACCGGTTTTACCGGGGGCAGAAGCGGTTTGGGGATAGGAGGGACAAAAGTCTGTTGTGGCGCCTTTGCGACTGGTTTTTCTGTTTCGCTCTTCTCCGCTGATGCGGACTCCGCTTCCGCTTCGAGAGCAAAGGTGCTGAGGCCGCGCTTACCCGCCTCTGGCCCACCTGAGCGCATGCTGAGGCTCAATATCGCAATGATAACGAGTGCCTCAAGCAACAAGGCAATGATAAGGCCAGTGCCTCGCCGTCGAAGACCCTCACGGTCCCAATCTGTCTGTTCTGAATAGGCCATGCGGGGAGTCCCGACCCTTAGTACCACATGCGCGGCATGCAATATTGAATTTACACATGCCCAGTTTCCCCATTGAAAAGGGGATTAGGTATTGGGGGTTAAATGGCTCCTAGCTTCTGTGGAAGCCAATTTAAACCAAAAGATGGTTAATACAAAAACAGTCATCATTGTTGGGGTGCGCAGAGGATAATCAACGAAACTGGCAACAGCAAACATCGCCAACAGCACTGCCGCCAGACGCGAAACGACAACTGATCTTCGGTTACCGTCTATACCAAACGAAAGAGCGATTACTCTGTTTACGTACCATAAAACGCCTGCACCCATAAGCAGAATTCCCGGTACACCGAGTACCACTGCGGTCTCGACCCAATCATTATGCGCGCGGTTCAGATAAGTTGCATCCAGCAGATTGGTTGCTTCGCCAATACGAAATGCTTCAGCAAAGGAACCTGGGCCGGAACCCAAAGGCAGGTACTTATCCACAAGTGAGAGCGATGATATCCAGAAATCTTGCCTCAGGTCACTGTTGGCCGATTTAGCGAATAATCTTTCTATGGCTGTTGCACGAGAGAAGAAAATGGTAACAAATACCAGTCCAATCACTCCAATCCCAAAAGACATACCGATAAATCTTTTTGAGATAAAAGAACTTCGATGTCTGTGGTTTTTTTTTGAACGTGGTTTTTTGTAAAGGAGTACTGCTCCCGCCAACCCCATTACCGCAATTAGAAATCCAGATCTGGAACCCGTTATCAAAATTAAAGGTACCAATACTGCTAGCAACGCCGCCGCTCTGATCACTCGAGTTTTGGATTGATCCGGTCTGCCAACGTCAAAGGAGGCATATACTGCCAACATAGGAATCAACATCGCCAACAAAACCGCTGCGTGATTTCTATTTGCAAATAGACCGACAGCGCTCCCTTCATTTGTTAGCCGATACAAAAAGAAAGGACTATCAGAACTACTAATTACCTGAAAAAAGCCAAAGAGCCCGGATGCCGCGCCTAAACCGATCAGTAATGGCAATAAGCGAAGCATGTCCTCTTTTTCCAACTGAATCCCAAATAAAATAACGGCAAGCGGAATTGTCATTGATGCAATAGCGTTTGTTCCATTAACTGGAACAAGATTTATTGAAGTCCAGGCATTTGACACGCCAGCAGATTTTCTAATTTCGACGATCAACTGCTGACCTGGCATTGCCTGTGCCAAATCTTGTGGAATTGGGAGTGCGAAGATGAGGAGAAGCAAGAATATCAGGCCAAAGCCTATTAAGATGCCCCGACTTTTTTGGAAGTGATCTTGCCGGATTGTAAGCAATGCGAACCCACAAAACAGGACAGAAATCGGCCTGAGCAATGCCAATGATTGAACATCCATCCGCGATGATCCGCCCATCGAAAACGTCAAAAAGATGAAGAGCGAAAGCGCCAAAAATTGAATAGAAAGCTTGGAAAACCATTGACTAAAGCGTGACAAGTTGATTCCTTTCTCTATCCGGCTCAGCCGATGCAATCCCGAATTTATGTTAAATGATCTAAAGCTGATATAGGAAGATACAAAGCACCCTCTTACTTTTAACCGACCAATTTTGGCAATCGTTGATCATCGTCAAGGCGTTTGGACGTGAATTCAGGGCATTGGCATCTAATTTACGTCGAAAAAGAGTGGAACTTGCTTTGGCAATAAGCTAGCTGCCTTGGCAAAAGTAAACAAAAATCGATCCTAGCGGCGGCTTCTTCGCATACCGGTGGTATCGCTAAAAATATTTCGGTATTATCTGACAAGGATAACATGTTGCAATCAATTTCCCCTGCATTTGGCGCGGCGCAAACCGGCGCTGTCCTTGGTGACGACAAAGATAACATTGGGTCTAATCTAACCCCTCCTATTTTGCTACAGTATTGGCAAGTGGCGCTGCGGTGGAAATGGGTGATTGCCGGCATTATTTTGGCTGCAATTGTGTTTGGCCTTGTTGCCACTTTGCTTGCTACTCCTCAATACACAGCCTCAACCCGAATCGAAATTAGCAGAGAGCAAAAGAATGTAACAAACGTCGAAGGCTTGGAATCTCAGAATGCCGGACGCGACCTTGAGTTTTATCAGACGCAATACTCACTCTTGCAGGCGCGTTCACTAGCCGAACGAGTGGTGCGGCAGTTGAGATTAAGTACAGACGATAACTTTTTTAAAGCGCACGACGTTAACCCGTCGGAATCCTCTCTATTTACATCAAAATCAGGTTTACCCTTGAATGCAGGCGAACGACAGAAACGGGAAAAAATCGCAGTCGATTTGCTTCTCAAAAATGCATCAATTTCGCCTATTCGTGGATCGGCTCTTATCGATATAGGCTATACCAGCGGATCGCCCCAGCTCTCGGCCCAAATTTCTAATACATGGACCGAGCAGTTCATCGTGCAAAGCATGGATCGCAGATTTGCATCTACTGCAGATGCGCGTCGTTTTCTGGAGGGGAGGCTGGCCGACTTACGTGCGCGCCTGGAGACATCTGAGCGTGAACTTGTAAGTTACGCGGAATCCAAAGGAATTGTTGCGCTTGGCAAAAGCAAAAGTTTGGACGGTCGAACCGAACTGGAGCGCACCTTGGTTTCGAGCGATCTTGAAGCTTTGAATAGCGCATTAGCAGAAGCTACTGCTGACCGCGTAACGGCGGAAAGCAAATCGGGTCAGCGTAATGGTGGCGCAAATAGTGCGTCTTTGAATAATATTGCAATCGGTCAACTCCGTCAAAGGAGAGCGGAAGTTGCTTCAGAATATGCCAAGTTGATGGTTCAATTCGAGCCGGGTTACCCGGCTGCTCAGGCTCTGGCGCAACAATTAAAGGCTCTCGACGCGAGTATCGCTCGCGAAGAAACCAGAGTTTCAAGTAGTCGAAATTCTGAATACGCTGAAGCCGTTCTTAGGGAACGCGACCTTAGGGCGCAAGTCGAAGCCCTCAAGGAACGGATGAACCGTCAACAGCGCGATAGCATCCAATACAATATTTTCCAGCGTGAAGCAGATACGAACAGGGAGCTTTATGACGGGCTGCTGCAGCGCTATAAAGAAATAGGTGTGACGGGAGTTGGTGCAAACAATATATCAATCGTGGATACAGCTAAAGTTCCAGAAAAGCCGTCATCACCCAATTTACCGCTTAATATGGCATTGGCGTTGTTGATTGGTGTCGGATTAGCAGCTGTGGCAACTTTCGCGTTAGATCAAATCGATGAAGGACTGCGGGACCCAGGTCAGGTCAATCGTGTTCTACAGGTACCGCTGCTTGGTAGCGTGCCAGATATAGAAGAAGGTGATGCACTCTTGCTGTTGCAAGACGCCAAGTCTGCCTTATCCGAGTCTTATCTGAGTATTCGCTCAAACCTGGCTTTCTCAACAGATCATGGTGTACCACGAGCCCTGATGGTGACTAGTACTCGCCCGGCGGAGGGTAAAAGTACTACCAGTCTTGCGTTGGCGACAGTTCTAGGAAGAACCGGTAAAAATGTATTACTTTTAGACGCCGACATGCGCTCTCCTTCAATGCACGTGTTTACCAGTCAGTCGAACCAGATGGGCCTCAGCAATTTTCTCGCGGGCGAAAACAATTGGCAGCAATTGGTGCAGGTAACCGATATAAAGGGCTTGAGCCTATTGCCGGCGGGGCCAACTCCCCCGAGTGCAGGCGAATTGCTCAGTAGTGATCGTATGCTTCTGCTTATCCAGCAATTGACTGAACATTTTGACCATATCGTAGTTGACTCTCCTCCCATCCTCGGTCTTGCGGACGCGCCGTTGCTCGCGCGGGCAGTCGAGGGCTGTGTGTTTGTGGCAGAAGCAGAAGGGGTTGCCGTGCGCGGTATTAAAGCTTCACTTGGCCGCCTGCATGATGTCCACGCGCATGTTTTTGGAGTTGTTTTGACCAAACTAAGGCACAGGCAGGCGGGTTATGGTTATGGTTATGGTTATGGCTATGGCTATGGGGAGAGTGATAAATAGCTCTCGTGAGGGCATTTAAACCAAGTGCCGAACGCCGGCCTTCAGTTTATTTTCTGGCTCATACATGAGAGAGATTTTGCGTCATCGTTAGAAGCATGGCTAAATCAACGGCTGTAATTGTTTCGAAAATACCAGTACCGAATTGCCGAATATTGATTTAAACTGTTCTTTTAACTTTGACTCTTGATCACTTGGATCGAACTTCAAATCGGTTTTCCAAAAACCATTGATATGTATCGCGAATTCCGCTTTCCAAATCAATTTTGGCTGCCCAGCCCATATTTGTGAGACGGCTAACATCCATGAGTTTACGTCCCGTCCCGTCTGGTCTCGACGGATCGTAAACAATTCGGCCCTTATAACCGGTGATTTTTGCTACGAGATGAGCTAATTCGGCAATGCTAACGTCAGCACCCGTGCCGACATTGATGTGGCTAAGCATTTGCTGCGTATGGGCCTGATATGTGCGGGGTTCCAGGCCCATGACAAATAGCGAAGCGTCAGCCATATCATCTACATGAAGAAACTCGCGTCTGGGTTTACCGGTTCCCCAGATAACCACTTCATCACTTTGGCGCTCCACAGACTCATGAAATCTGCGAATTAACGCGGGTAATACATGCGAATTTTCGGGATGAAAATTATCGTTCGGGCCATACAGGTTCGTGGGCATCACACTTCTATAGTCCGTCCCGAACTGTCGATTGTAACTCTCGCATAGTTTAATGCCGGCGATCTTCGCAATAGCATATGGTTCGTTTGTGGGCTCGAGCGTTCCGGTCAATAGTGCGTTCTCCGACATGGGCTGCGCTGCTTTCTGCGGGTAAATGCAAGAACTACCGAGAAATAGTAAGCGTCTAACTCCCGCTTTAAATGCCTGATGAATAACGTTGCATTGGATCTGGAGATTTTCATATATGAAATCAGCAGGAAAACTGTTGTTGGCTTGAATGCCCCCCACTTTGGCGGCCGCAAGAATGACAGCTTCAGGCCGATATTCTTGCATAAATGATTTGACGGCATACTGATCGGTTAGATCCAGTTCGCTGTGGCTTCGCATTATTATTTCGCGTCCTCTTTCCTGCAAAAGGCGGACGATCGCCGAACCTACCATTCCTCGATGTCCAGCAACGTATATAGCCATTAGAATATCTCAATTCTCGGTAACAATAGAAGTGTGAAACCCATGCGATTTCAAAAGTGAGTGTTTGCGGGCAGATTCCAAGTCAGCGGCAACCATTTCTGAGCACATATCCCGTGCTGATATTTCGGGAACCCAACCTAATTTTACTTTTGCTTTTGACGGATCGCCTAGAAGTGTCTCCACTTCTGCGGGTCGGAAATAGCGAGGATCAACCCGCACAATAACATCCCCCGGCTTTACCGAGGTGGAGGTATTTCCGTTAACCACCTCTACAATGCCAAGCTCTCCAACGCCAGTTCCCTCGAATCTCAAGCTAATTCCTAACTCCTCAGCTGTCCATTGAACAAACTGTCGCACCGAATATTGTTGGCCAGTTGCTATAACAAAATCATCAGCAACCTCCTGTTGCAACATCATCCATTGCATACGAATATAGTCTTTCGCGTGTCCCCAGTCTCGCAATGCATCCAAATTGCCCAGGAACAAGCATTGTTCTAGTCCCTGACTAATATTGGCCAAACCTCGGGTTATTTTTCGAGTTACGAATGTCTCACCGCGCCTAGGGCTTTCGTGATTAAAGAGAATGCCATTGCACGCATACATTCCATATGCCTCGCGGTAGTTCACCGTGATCCAATAAGCATAAAGCTTAGCAACAGCGTAAGGCGACCGGGGATAGAAGGGAGTTGTTTCACGTTGAGGGATTTCCTGAACGAGACCATATAGTTCTGAAGTTGATGCTTGATAAAAGCGTGTCTTGCGTTCCAGTCCAAGAAAACGAATGGCCTCAAGTAATCGTAAAGTACCGATAGCATCAACATCAGCGGTATATTCCGGAGCTTCAAAACTGACCGCTACGTGGCTTTGTGCCCCTAGATTATACACCTCGTCGGGTTCAACTTCACGTAATATACGGGTAAGGTTGGAGGTGTCAGATAAGTCACCATAATGTAACTTAAGCTTAGGATTGGGAGCATGTGGATCTTGATAAATATGGTCAATACGTTGCGTATTAAACGAAGAGGCCCGGCGCTTTATTCCGTGAACTTCATATCCTTTTTCCAACAGAAATTCTGCTAGATAAGAGCCATCCTGACCCGTAATTCCGGTTATCAGTGCACTTTTCGTCATCTTTCGTCCTTCTTTATAATAAACTGCGGCACTTTGGAAAGGTTTTTTAGAATTAACGTCCCAACGCCACCAACCTTGTTGCGCCGAATTGCAATAAGGTCTTCGCGACTTTTCTTTACAATCCGCCCAATTGACTTGTTACTTTCTCCACCAACTCGCATTTTAACAAGTACTTCAGAGATATATTCTATGTTTAAATTGCCCACTTTCAGATATCTTAAAATAGCGTCATAATCGGCAGCTATTCGCATATTGACATCATATAGGCCCCATTTATCGAAAACTTCGCGGCGTAAATAAAGGGTTGGGTGTGGCGGCATCCAACCGTAGCGAAGTTTTGCCATACTCACTTCGCCCGCCCGCCAATGACGGATCACTCGCGTCGGATCATTTGCCGAGACATATTCCAGATCACCGTAAACGCCGCCCACGTTTGGATGCTGCATCACCGAAGCAACACGTTCTAGCACCTTGCTATGTGCAAAAAAATCGTCGGAATGCATAAGTCCAATTACATCGCCGGATGCGCGCATAATGCCGCGATTTATGGCGTCATAAATTCCGCTGTCTGGTTCGGATATTAAGGATGTACTGTCATTGCTGAAACTCCTGATTACGTCCAAGGTACCATCGGTGGAGCCGCCATCTTGGATTATATGTTCGAGGTTGGGGTGGGATTGGGACTGGACGCTCCGGATAGCGTGTTCGATGGTGTCGACTCGATTGTAGACGGCCGTGATGATCGAGATTTTCATAATGCCCTTCTTTCAAGCGCGCCATGCGCCGCCTTGCGGATTATTTGAGCCACCTTCGCAGCAAACTCCGACTGCCGCGTAACCCCCGCAGAAGCTGCACTTTTCAAGCTCGCCCTGATGCTTGCGAGTGACCGCGGCGCGGCTACATCGATCGCATTCGCCAGCGCCTCTGCATCATCTGTTCCAAAAAAAACAGCGTCAGGAGCCTGCTCGCGATGGACGCGAAGATCAGACAGCAGCAACGGTGTTGCCACGCTCTTTCCCTCTTCAACCGTGGTGCTCCACCCTTCAAAGCGTGAGGAGTTCAGCAACGCATTGGCGCCGATCATCATGGCCTGAACCAGCGCATGATCGACACTACCCATCAACCTGAAATTTGCCTCTGCCCCCGATGCCCGTATCTGCGCCTTGAGCGCGTCGGGATAATCGGGAAAGCGTGGATCATGCCCGTGCCCTGTGGCGAGAATGATACGCCGCGACCCCCGCCGTGCAAGCAACGCAGCCGCCGCAATGGCAAGGCCGTGGTTCTTGTGTTGCCACAACTGGTTGGGAAGAAATATGAAATCCTCAGGAATCCCTTCTTGCCGCAAACGCGCCCACGCCGCATCGGCATCAGGCCAGTCACTGACAGGAACGGCAAAACGCGCCACTTCCGTCCGCCCTTTTGCCGCAGGGTAAAATTCCAGACAGTCGCGTTCGGCGTCTTCACTGCTCAGCATAACGGCCGCTGCCGATCCGATTTGCGCACGAAAGCCGAGATCGCGTTTCCAATATGCTCCGCGACTGAACATGTGCGGCATATGCCGATGCTGAAAGTCTGGAATCCAGGCGATCGAGGGAATTTCGCTGCGCCAGCCAAGATAGAGCGCCGGGTCGAGCGCGACATCCACCTTCTCGCGATTGTAGGCACCCAGCACCGCAGCATTCCGGCCTGTCGCCAATGTCCACCCGACATTACAGCGCAGTCCTGTCTCGTCAAACGCCGGATCGGAGACCACCCGCGTCCGGGGCAGATCAGCGAGCAGACGGATTTCGGGATTTTCAAACCGGTCCGGTCCAATAAAAAGTACCGTTTCGATGTCCGTCGCATCCCCCCCCGCCAATGCGCGGACAAGGTTTTGCATATACATCCAGCCACCGAACCAGCCTTTGCCACCGATGGGAGGTACCGCAAATGTTATCATCCGGCCGACTTTTTCAAAAACCAGGCGACATAGTCCCTGACGCCTGCATCAAGGTCGACCTTCCATTCGAAACCGGCTGCTTCAAGCTTACCGGGCGCAGCGACCAGGCTGAACGGATCACCCGGCCTGCTTTGCCCGGAAAAACCGATACACGAGACGTCTCGGCCACAGGCATTTGCAGCAGTTTCGGCGATGCGACGCACGTTACCTGCATTGCCCGTGCCGGCGTTTATGACGGGCATGTCGGCCGCGGCAAATTTGCGGGCAGCCGCAAGGGCCCTTACGACATCGTCGATATGGGTCCAGTCGCGAAGCTCCTGTCCTGTGCCGCCAAGTGTTATGTGTTGCTTGTCCGCGGTAAGCTCTCCGCAAAGGTCCCACAAAAGCTGTTTGGTCAAACCGGGACCGTAAACCGAGAACAGCCGCACCACGACCACCGGTAGATCGAAGCTACCGGCCCAGCCGCGGCAGATATTTTCCATAGCAAATTTATGTGCGCCATAAGGCGAGAAAGGTGCCGTTGCCGCGTCTTCGGCAATGACTCCGCTGTGAAGGTTGCCATAAACGGCGGCCGAGGACACGACTACGAGCCGTGGCGGCGAAGATTGTTCGCGCAACCAGTCAAGCAACATCGCCGTACCACCCACAGTTGCGGAAAAATCGCCATAGGGGTTGGCCAGACTAGTGCCGACAGAGGACCCGCCCGCCAGATGATATACCGTGGCGGGCGCGCCAGTCTGATCCGCCAGGGCGGAAAGCCCCGCTTGCGTAAGGGGTCCCTGTACCCACCCCGAGACACATTCTTTCAGGCCACATTGGTCCAGCGCCGCAAGGTCTATGCCACCGACATGATACCCCGTCGCGGCAAGATGACGAACGAGATGCCGTCCGATAAATCCAGCGGCGCCCGTGACCCAAGCGGTTGTCATGCTAGCTTCCGTGCTATGAAAGATGCATGACGTCCTGGCCGTCGATCAAATTGCGATGCGAGCCTCCGGATGAGTGCTCCAATGCCAGGTAAGCTAAAAACACCAGAAATGGGCTTCCTGAACGCAGCAATTGGCATTAGCTGCGCCGCAATCCTATGATAGATCTCGTTCGTCGACTGCGGACCATAATTGATTGGGCTCTCAAGTGAGCCGATAGTTCTCTCGAGTAGGAGGCCAGAGTCGCGAATCGCGGTCTGGTAAAAACTTAACGGATGGGCGTTTTCACCCCCATAACGATGGTGAAGTGCGTGATTGTCGAAAAACGCCGGTAGGTCAGACGGATCGGTAATAACATGCTCACGTGCTGCCACGAACGCACCGCCAGGACGAAGAACACGGTGAAATTCACGCATTGCTGCAGGCAAATCGGCGATATGGTGTAATACCGCACGAGCGAAAATTACATCAAAGCTGCAGTCGGCGAATGGCAGCCGCTCTGACAGATTTTCTTCAACATGAATTACCAAGTCAGTTTCTTGTGAGAGCTGACGGATTGCACCGGCTCCGACAAGCATGCTGGGGTCGGGTTCAAGCGCTGTTACCGTAAATCCGTCCTTGGCTAATGCGTAGCTCGCAATGCCACGGCCAGCACCGGCATCAAGCGCGTCACCGGGGCCAGTTCCAATAATGTCACGCACGGCGAGCCATTCATTGCTTTTCCAATAGCGTTCTGCAGCGGCATTGAGCGGATCATCATAATAGGCGTCTCGAACGATTTCATCGTTGCCCGGCTGCTCACGAAACCAGCGAACGGCATCTTCCCAGCTTTCCTGTTTCACTGCGCTCATGCCATAGCCTCCGGCAGTGTGCGGATAACTTGGGCAGGGTTTCCTGCCACGATCGTATAGGCGGGAACATTCTTGGTAACGACGGCGCCAGCAGCGACAATCGCGCCTTCGCCGATGGTGATGCCTTTAAGAATGATTGCGTTAAACCCTATCCATGCCTTGTCGTTAATGGTCACCGGAGCAATAGTTACGTTTTGCCAATCCTTCGTGCCCTTACCCCAGTCGAGAATGTCCTTTGCGCGATCTGCCCACGCGATAGCATGAGAGTTATGATCGACTATCGTCACACCCCAAGAAATCACCACGTCGTCACCCAAAGAAACGCTGTCTGCTATCACGATGTTGCTGAGACCAACATAACACCGATCTCCACATTTGAATTTTGCATTCTGTCGATCAAAGGAAATTCTCGTATTTATGATACAGTCGGATCCGAGCACCAATGTACAATCACGAACGGGACTAACCCTATCCAAACGTACTGTTGATCGGTTGCCAACAACCAAGGCAACGCGGTTCCGTAACCGGAAACGGCCTATGAGATTGAAAGCTTCAGATAAGATTGTACTCATGCCACGATCTCTTGAAACCGATTCCACTGAAAAGCCTTTGAATAGCGTTCGGCAATCAATTTATGGCCTGTCTCGGCAACTTTCAGGCGCTCTGCCGGGTTATCGATCATGTTGCGAATACAATTTACCGCATCGGTGGGTGTGGCATAGGTCCGGAAATGCAGATTTTCAATCATTTCATCCGGATATCTGCCTGCATCGGTCACAAGTGCTGCGCCACAGCCCAATGCTTCCCACACTCGCATATTACCCCGATCAGGACCCGCCATATCTACTGCCCCGTTTACAACAATTTTTGAATTGCCGATTGCGGTGAGTAGTTCTCTGCCAAAAATCGCATCGGTCGCTACCGCTCTTATATTGACGCTTCGACGATGTTTGGCGAGGGGACCAATCCATCCGAGTGGAGTTTCAGCCAGTTTTGTAAGACGCCCCCGGTCCAAATGCATAACTATGTTCCATTCGTTCCGCATAGCAGCGACGAGTTCCAACATTTTCGCACGGTTTTTATGGTGCCGCGAATAGCCTCCCACGAACAGCACATCGATTGGCCGATCGGTTTGTGCAGCGTAAAAATTCATTTCTGGATCATGTGCGGGTGCGAAGTATTCTGCTCTGACGCCTCGTGCTCTATAGCCTTCAAGTATTGTCGGGAAGTTGTTGACAATAATGTCATGCGTAAGGAATTGTCCGCCATCTGAAGGAGCGGCCCGCCAAGCCACCGTCCTGCGTACACAGCCCGGCAGTCTTTTCAAAAACAGGTCGCCGTAACGCATAGGATCGGAATTATAGAATATTTCTGTGTTATGGTGCTCGATCTGCGCTAACAGGATCTCATCTAGCGGCGTGTCGGATTTCAGACCCTGATCACGCGCCCAGAGCCGTTGGGTATGTTCATCGTTGCCGTTTGTGAAAAAGCAGATTGGATCATGTTCCAGAACTGGTTTGAGGATATGTGCAGCGCCATATCTGTCACTTAAAAATGCAAGGACGGCGTCGTCAAAAGTCGCTGCATTTTTTGTGAGATCCTTCAGAAAGGGCTGATAGGCGGGGTAAATACCGCTGTTTTGGAAAACGCGCATATTGATTTAATCTCGCCGCAAAGGCGCAAAACTCACCAAGGCAATTAACAAAATTCCGCCCCCGGTGATCAATGAAGTAAGGATACTTGTATTAGCCATTGAAAGAATGAACCCGGTACCAGCGGCCACCATAAGCATGGTGCGCTCGGGCTGAATAAAGCGAGATAATAAACGTAGAATCAGAGCGCTGGCCGCACTTACAACTGGGACACCTGCAACGCCGAGCGCCGCTACGCCGTCAGTAGCCAGAAAATTGGCATTCAATTCGCCGATGTCGCGCGCCGCCGACGGAATGAGCGTTAGCATAACAGCCTGACCCACGCTTAAATCGCCATATGGGTATTGAACGAATAATGAAATGATGTTGTTATTGGAATAATATGTCAGCGGATAAAGGGCAAAAAACTGCTCATACACTCCGAAAATAGCCCCTGAAATCAGCAATGTGCGCAGGTACACCAGAGTCACAATATTGTTAACCCCTCCACCAATCGGATCATAGTTTGCAAGAAAAGGAGCGGTCACGGCAATGATTATTAGCAGTCCAATCAAGAACAAATTTGCTCGCATATGACCTAGCTTGTCGGCCAAGAAGTAGGCCCCAATGACAAATATCGGCGAAAGTAGAACGGCACGTGCCGCCAATGTCCCAAAGAGGAAAACTTGAGAAAAGATGCCAATCCCGGCCAACCAGTATCGCCGTGTGTAAAGGCCTGCAGCGATCAAGAAGGGATCAATAGCACTTGCAAGTAACGCCAGAGCATATCTCACTGCCGTAAAGGCAGACTCTGCACCAGCAAAGCGTTGAGTATAGATGTCATCGAGACTCACGAACTGGATTGCCTGTCCAAAGCTGTAAATGATGAAGACCATCGAAATGGTCCAGATTGCCGCCAATCCTCCCCAAAAAATCTGCGGCGGAATGGGCTTTATATTAATACGCCTTACTTCTCCTCGGGAAAGCACCAGAAACAGAACGCATCCGACAAATGTCGTTCCGAATATCTGCAACAGGCGGTCGAGATCGGATGAAAACTGCATGACCGGAACAATCAGGCACGGCAAATAAACTAGAATATAGAGAAACCAGGCCGTGCATTCTGCAAACGTCTTGGGTCGTGTGCTGAGTAGGACGGAGGGGAATGCGGCAATCACACAAGCTCCGTAAAGCAACCTGTTATCGGTTAACCGGTATGTAAACCCGAAATAGGCCCAGGAAAGCGAGAGCACTTCGTAAGCATAGCAAAGGACAATTGCATAGATAAGAGAAGCGCCAAAACGGAAAGCGGCTTCGCTGAATGCGGAGCTGTTCAGTTTGGTCATGTCCCGGTTGATGTTTTTCGCGCCAGACATCATGGGCACCTGTGATCCAGATACCATTTCATATTTATATAAGGCCACAGACGACCGACCGATGTCCAGTCCCAGGCCCCTTGCGCTGTCAGCTGCGTTATACGGGATTTCAGGGCATGCCTGTCAACGATCTGGTCAAATGCGTCATGGGGTGTGGACAGCAATCGTTGCGCCCAGTGTCCGAGCGACCCTTTCATCCACGCCGGCATTTGCGAATTGAACCCGACTTTCCGGGTTGATGTGCGGATTGTCTCCGGCATAATTCCTGCCAGCGCGGTGCGTGCGACAAGTTTGGAATGGGTATCATCTGTTTTCATCTTCTGGGGTAAGGCCATCACATAGGTTGCAAGCCGCCAGTCCATGAACGGCATTCGAACTTCTACTCCATGCGCCATTGATAGACGATCAAAGTTACGCAGGATAGTGGGCAGTATGCTGCCATTGAACATGGCGTATAGTCGCCGGTCAAGCCCAGAATAATATTCCGGCAGGGCGTCACCATAAGCCGCGATCGGTAAACGCGGTGGAGGTGTCAGACGGTGCTGGCGCAAATAATAGCTTTGGCCAAAACGCAATGCGGCTAGCTTTGCAACATCGCTCGCCAACGGGCCGACGCCACCGTTTCCAGCACGGTCACCGATCAGATTGCGCAAGGCAAATGCTATATTCTGGCCACCTTGGCGATAACCGCCCATCAATTCGTCTGCGCCATGGCCATCAAGGGTGACCCGGACGCCGCTTCGTCTCACTTCCTGATAAATGCGCCAGGGCGAGGTGGGCAGGCTGATATATACATCATCGAGCGCATCCAGCACAGGATCGACGAAATCCTCGCCGTCGTCGCCACCCAGATCGAAGAAGTGCGGGGTGATCCCTGCATGCTGGGCCGCTTGCGTTGCCTCGGGCGTTTCATCATGCGGCTGGCCGGTAAATGTAGCGACGAAGGCGTGGCGCCAGTCTCTGCTTTCCCGTTCATGCCCTCCGCCCAGACCCGCTATATGGGCCATCGCCGACACGACTGCGGTGGAATCAAAGCCGCCGGAAAGACAGCTGCCGATGGCAACGTCGCTGCGCATGCGGAGCCGGGTGGAATCAAAGAAAAGCTCACGGAAACGGTCCGCCGCTTCGTGCATATTTGCAGGTGTTTCAGTCTCGAGATGATCCGCTGCAACCCACCATCGCGTCAGTTCAAGCTGACCTTGCGCCCATTTCGCGGAATGGCCACCGGGCAGGCGACGAATGCCCTGATGCAGGGTATGTTCTGAACCCTCAACACCGAAGGGATCGAACAGCAGACGCTGGGCCACCTCCATCGCCGGGGAGGTGTCGACCCAGGGGATTTCCAGCAGGGCCCTGATCTCGGACGCAAAAGCGAGCTTTGTGCCGGAATGCGCATAAAGCAGCGGTTTGATGCCGAAGCGGTCCCTTGCGAAAAAGATCGAGCCATCCGCGTTATCCCGGATCGCAAGTGCCCACATCCCGTTAAGTCGGTTCAGCATCGCCGGACCCCAGGCGATGTATCCATTAAGCAGAACTTCGGTGTCGCCCTCGGTTCTGAACACATAGCCCTTTGCGGCAAGCTCGGCGCGCAATTCCAGAAAGTTGAAGATCTCGCCGTTGAATATGATCGTGTAGCGGCCGTCGTCGCTGACGAAAGGCTGATCGGATCGTGCATCGGCGTCGATGATCGCCAGACGGGTATGAACAAAGCCGCAGCTACGGTCATGCGAAACCCATGTCTGTTGTCCGTCCGGACCACGATGCGCCAGCCGCCGCCCCAAATGTGCCAGCAGCTTTTCGTTGATCGGCTCGCTGCCTCCCAGGATACCCGCTATGCCACACATGTTCAGGTACCCGATCTCTCTGCCAAGGTCGTCGCACTCCGCAGCTTTGCTATACACATGAAAACAAATACAAATCCTAGAATGGCAACGATCGAAGCATGCATCGCGACGGCTGTATAGAGATCCAGTCCAAACGCAACAACAGCAATCCAGGCGCCGCCCATGGCGACTGACCAACCCACATCCCAAATCGACTGCAACCTGAATTCACGCATCGCAACCAGCGTCTGATTGACAATGCCCGTCACAAACGCTGCCGCATATCCAAAAATCATGACCCCCGCGATCAGGATCGCCGGCTCCCAACCCGGGCCGAATATCAGATGAAACGAATAAGGCAGGAACAGCTGGAGTATGACGGCCCCCGCTCCCGCAACGACGGCGCTCATAATCACGATACGGAGCAGTATAGCCAACGCGGCATGATAATCTTGCGCGCGGAGATGCACCGTGATGCGGCCCAGAAAGACCTGGCTTCCCGCGCCCACAATCATAGCGACGGGGACACCGATAGCGCGATCAACCAGACTGAACTGCCCCGCCGCCGCCGCACCAAAAACATGAAAAATCATAAAGGGCGTCAGCATGGCGCCAGCGGAATTCGCCAAAGCCCCCGGCAACGAAACTGTAACTAAATCGCGGTGCCGCCTCACAAAGGGAATGAGACCCCGAATAGTGGCTGCGGTGTCACCCATGGCAGCCTTTGAACGCAGTGTAATAATTCCGTAAGCCGCCGCTGCGATACGACCTGCCACATCTGCAAGGATTATCCCTATTATTGATGGGTTTATTGCTGCCATAGCCAAGGCGACTACCGCATAGATTCCTACCTGCCCAAATTTTAGAAACGCAAGCCGGTTGAAGTCCTGTTCCCGGATCAACATGTAGGATGCGATCAGCATGAAGCCGTTTCCGATCAAACCTAATCCGAACAACCATATCGGTATTTCAGGTCCGAACCCAAGACCTGTAAGCAACATCAAGAAACCAGAAACTGCTATGCCTACAACGATCACAAGTATCGCAAGAGACGCGATGAGGTGAGGGAGATCTTCTTCTGAGGAAGACACCAACGTCAGTTCTATTCTTAATGCAATACCGACGGTACAAAATACCAGGAGTGACAAATATAGCTGGAATACGCCGAATGCCTCAGGCGCGAAGGCACGCGCCAAGACAGGCAGGATTAGCAATCCTAATGCCTGTGCGCCTGCTGTCCCGGACATTACCGTAAGTAAGTCACGGACAACGGACCTTTGGTGTGCCGGCGTGATCATAAAGAAAAACTAAGCAACAGCATCCCGTACGGCCGCAACGACAATGTCCTGCTGATGCTCTGTCAATTCGGAGTAGATTGGTAAAGACAGGATACGGTTTTGCAGCCGGGATGCTTCCGGAAAATCTTCATCTCTATGACCCAAATGAGCGTAGGCGGGAAGAAATGGCAGCGCTCGCTTGTAGTTTACGACAGTTGGCACTCCCTTTGATTTCAGTGTTTCAGCAAGCGCATCACGATCTTCGCTCTCAATGACGTAGAGGTGATAGACATGTTCGCGTCCTTCGACCTCGCGCGGCGTCACAATCTCCGGAATGTCCGCCAACATCTTGTCATATCGTTTGGCTACCGAGCGACGACGGGTCGTCCATTCGGCCAGATGTGGCAATTTAACCCGTAATATGGCGGCCTGCAGTCCATCGAGTCTCGAATTTATGCCTTCAATCTCATGCTCACCTTTGATCAAGCCGCCATGCCGGGCAAAACACGCCATAAGACGGGCGAGTGCAGGATCATCGGTTGTAATTGCGCCAGCATCTCCCATCGCACCCAAATTTTTGCCAGGATAGAAGGACCAGGTAGCAATATCACCGAAGCGTCCGGCCATTTTTCCTCCAACCGTGGCAAGATGAGCTTGCGCGCAGTCTTCGATAACCCAGAGATTATGCTTATGGGCAACAGACATTAGCGCTGGCATATCTGCCATCTGACCATAAAGGTGCACCGGAATTATCCCGACCGTACGGCCTGTAATTTTTTCGGAAATTTTGGAAACGTCGATTGTCGATGTGACAGGGTCGATATCGACGAAAATCGGTTTCGCTCCATGTTGCCCGATTGTTTCCGATGTTGAAATCCAGCTTTGCGCGGTCGTAATGACTTCGTCACCGGCCTTTATGCCCAAAGCTCTCATCGCAATATACAGGGCATCGGTACCGTTCGCACAGGAGACCGTATGCTCGGCTTCCATCAGCTGCGAATACTCTGCTTCGAATGCCTCTACATCAGGTCCGCGCACAAAGCTACTGTTCGCGATAGTGCGTGCGATTGCCTCATCAATTTGGTCCTTTAACGACAAGTATTGGGCATGCAGATCAACAAAAGGAATGGTCATCAGATCTCCGTTGGTTTTTAAATTACTGATCGCAAATATCGAGCCGGGTTGCCGGCATAAATACCAGGTTTTGTGATGGATTTTGTAACAACGGATCCTGCGCCGATAACGACGTCATCACAAATTTCGACGGGCATTATCGTCGCATTCGATCCAATCGAAACGCGGTCGCCAATGACAGTGTTTTCCCACTTTGTTACGTCACCACGGGCTGGGCCGCCGCTGGCAAATCGGTCATTAACAAACACTACGCCGTGGCCCACAAAGCAATCGTCCCCGATTTTGACAAGTTCGCACACGAAACTGTGACTTTGAACGCGCGTCCGGGTACCGATTGAAACGCCTTTCTGTATTTCACAAAAAGGCCCGACAAATACATCTTCGCCCAGTGAGCATTCGTAGACGTTTGCAGGTTCGACAATTTTGACACCTGGACCGGACTCAACGTCTCGTATCATGGCTGCAAATAATGTTATCTGACTCATCTCGAGGCACCAAGCCGAGAATGCTGGGATCGAAACCGCAATGTCGTGTTCTTGCCCGTCTCGATCGACTCATAGAGTGCGGTTATCAATTCAAGGCTACGCCGACCCTCTAGCCCATCGACAAGCGCCGCGGAGTCTGTTTTGAGGCAATCGATAACATGCTCGTAATAGGCCTGATGTCCGTACCCATAAACGTTTGGCGGATTTACAGAGTACTTTTCCAAAACCTCATCGTCTCCCGGCAGGGGTTCGACAAATTCCCATGTCTGAATTTTGTTAACGGCAAAACCGCCAATTACGACTGTACCACCTTCGCCAAGTATCGATAGCGAGCCTTCCAGATCCTTGGGGCGAGCAGCATTGGTGGCTTCTACAATCCCTAGGGCACCGTTAGCAAATTCCAGCGTCGCTATTGCTGTATCTTCAGCTTCGATATCGACCAAGGTGCGGGTTGCCCGCGCATGGACGGACACGACATCACCCATAAAATATTCGAGTAAATCAACATGATGGCTCGCCTGATTGGCTAGGACGCCACCATCTTGAGCCCAAGTTCCGCGCCAGCTGTCCTGATTATAGTAGCTCTGGTCGCGACGCCAACGGACACGAACCGTTCCCAGTACCAGTTTGCCAAATCGACCTAAGTCCAGTGCTTCGCGTGCTTTAACTACCGGGACATTCAGCCGGTTTTGTTTTACAATGAAGAGCTTAACTCGCGCCTTGTCGCACGCGGCGATCATAGCGTCTGCATCTTCCAGTCTCAATGCCATCGGTTTTTCGACGACTACATGTTTGCCAGCATTTGCGGCAGCAATGGCGTGCTCTGCATGCATGCCACTCGGGGTCAGAATTGAAACGACATCAATATCGTCAGAATGCAACATTTCTTCCAGGCTGTGATATGCCTTAATCCCAAATTTTTGGGACATCTCGTCCGCACGTTCTGCCTGAATGTCGCATACGGCATTCAGCCGTGCGCCATCTATCAGGCCGTTACCCAATATTTCAGAATGCCTCTTTGCGATACGTCCGCAACCGACAATACCGAATCTGAATACTGACATTCCCGCGTTTCCTTTTGGTTTGATTGATTTTGATTGTTTAATAGGCTTCTGGCGGAGAGCCATCGCTTTTTGAAGTCAGCCGCAATGCTTCAATTTCTGCGCTCAGTGCCTCATATTCGCGAACTTTTCTTGCGAGAAATCGTCCCGTCAGGGCAGCTTTCTCAGCTATGCCTGATGGGGTCAGGACGTAAACATATCTCCATTTGGTTTCGGATGTTTTGAAATTCTCAATTTTGACCAATCCTTTTTCAGCCAAGGCATTGATGCAATAATTGACCCGGCCTAAACTTATGCCGAGCTTAGCCGATATCTCCCTCTGAGTGATCGAGGGGCTTTCTTCTACAATCCTCATAACCCTGAAATGCACCTCTTCAGATTTGGTAAGGCTGTCTTCTGCGTTTATATCTGCCAACAACTTTTCCCCAAAAGTAAAGTAGGCCCGTGTTCAAACATGAACACGGGCCTACTTAACAAAGGTTAAAAAATTTAAAAGCGAATTATTTCAAATTCAGTTTTCCGTTTGGAACGAACTGATATTGGACCTGCGATGTTGGGATCATTGCTTAAAGTGGAGGAAGTTCAGCGGCTACGTACATTTTTTGAGCTTCTTGGGAATCCTCAGCCCCGTTAGATGGAGTTTTTCCGTTGATAAACTTGGGAATAATGGAATTTTGCATCCCGTGTGCTGCCCAAAAGTGCTAAAGGCGCCTTTAGCGAGAGCAACTCTTAAAAAGAGATGCAAAGACATTTAGAATCTAAGCAGCCTTTACGCAATATTTGTTGCTCTTGACGCACGAGCAGTGCCCAATCGCCTGCACGCTGCGGCGCTGAAATTGATACAGCCCGGCCGCAAGGCAGAAGATGTTTTTCCGACGCGTTACCGACTGGATAGCAAGTTGGCCTTGAAGCAGCATTTCGGAAATGCAGCGGATGTATATTGCTTCCGGTCATCATCCGAACCCGCATATAACTTTGGATCATATTTTCTGTATGCTGCCTTCAATCTGCTTCACAAATCTTTACCCGAGGCGCTTCAAACCGGCCCATATATTTTCATCCGAAAACGATAATTCTAGCGAAACCTTCGGCCCTCTAAATTGAAATCCAAGGCGCGATGGATGTAATGCGCATCATAGGAACCTAAATGGCGGTGATGCTTATCTTCAACCCATCTTTTGGCTTAGGGATCGGCCAGGGCTGCCATGCCGGCGCATAGCCGTCGGCGATTTCAACTTTAGCGCTGGTCAGCAAATGGTGTGTGAACAGTTTCATCTGCATATACGCAAAGTGCAGGCCAAGGCACATATGGGCACCGCCACCAAACGGAACCCAGGCATATTTGTGACGCGCCTTGACCTTGTCCGGGGTGAAGCGCATCGGATCAAATGTCGCCGGTTCGGGCCAATATTCTTCCATCATATGGACATAGGCTGGGCTGATGCTGACGGCTGTGCCTTTTGGAATGTGAAAGCCCATAAATTCAAAGTCACGCAGCGCCCTTCGCGGTATTGACGGTACAGGTGAGATCATCCGCAATGCCTCTTTGAAGGCATATTCGGTCAATTCGAACTTATCGAGGTCAGCAAACGCGATGTCACTTCCGGCCGGTGCAATGGAAAGGCATTCCTGACGGAGTTTTTCCTGCCATTCAGGGTACTTCGCCAGATACCAGATCATTGAAGTTACCGAGGACGTTATCGTATCGTGCGCCGCCATCATCAGGAAGTTCATATGATCGATCAGCTCGCCATCGGACATATATTCGCCGTCTTCACGCCGTGAACGGCAGAATTGGCTGAACATGTCCTGCCGGTTTTCGTTGCGACGGCGCTCGGCAATTTGCGGCCCGAAATAGTCGATGAGATATTTCCTCCCCGCAACGCCTTTGCCCATGGACGTGAAAGGAATGGGCGCACGGATAGGTGCAACCGACGCTTGGACCATGTCGACAAAGGCCGTGTTGATCTTGTCCGCTTCCGGGCCAAGGGGAATGCCGAGAAAACTGCTTGCGGCAACATCAAGCGTGAGTTGCTTGATGGCGGGATAAAACAGCATATCACCGCGCCAGTTTTTCAATTGCTCCGAAAATATGCGGTTCATGTCCTGCGTATAAGCGCGCATCGGTTCGGGTTTGAATGCTATGCCGAGGGCACGCCGGTCCATACGGTGATGGTCAAAATCCATCAGCATCAGTCCGCGTGGAAAGAGCAGGTTCAAGACTGGACCCCAGCCTTGTTCCGAAGAAAAAAGCTTGTCGCGGTCGAACAGCATCAGTTCGTTTGCTTCGGCGCCTACCATCGAGATTGTAGGATTGCCAAAGGCGTTGGTGCGGAACACCTTGCCGTAGGTTTTGACCATATGCGCCCCGTATCCCGGCGGATCACGCAAAACCCGGAACGTTGTTCCGATAATAGGGGGACCATTCTCGCCCGGTATATGCGACAGATCTCCAATCTTTTTACGAGGAACCCAATGCGGGTTAGCAGCTTCGCTATGGGCCAGTGCCATTCCGGACAGTCCTTATCTTAATCGCGTGATTAAAACTTATTGCCACCTATGTCAGTAGGGCGCAAGCGGGATTTCCAACAAGATACGGGCAAGGCTATTTACAGGGAGAAGGATTGTTTTGTGAAAAAGCGGCCGTGCCGGGGGCATGGCACGGCCGCGAGACGCGCGCAACCAGGGATTGTCCGCGCGAATAGGGGTTTTAGAAGCTGTCCTGACTAAAGGGCGCGCGCTTGCCCAGACGCCGCGCCTCGATAGCTTCGTCGGCAACACGCGTCATATAGTCGAGCTGTTCGAACTGCGCCTGACGTCGCGCCGATGGAGTCATGTTCGCAATGCCAGTGACGAGATCGGCGGGCTCATGTCCCGTAATGCCGATCACCAACGCTAGAAATATCGATGCGAACCCCAAAGATGTAAAAACGACGAGCGCTGAATCCGGCGTCATATTTCCTCCGATATCTTTCAAACTTCTGCTGAATGGACAATAAAATCAGACCATCCGCAGTTAGAGAAGAATGGCTTAGGCGGGTTAATTTTCCCTGATGCCAATTAGCCAACGTAAAATTTACCATGCCGATTTTCGTGGCTTAAACTCACCAGAAGTCGAAGAGACTTCGTAAATCGCGAATTGAAGCAGCCATGAATAAAATGTAGACCTGCGAGCGATAACCTAATATGCGGCTCCAAATTTTGCACTTGGCGCATCGGGAATAGATAGACAAACACCTAATGATTGACGTCAATTACTTTGCGTTGCTGGTTGCTTGCGCATCGATGACTTTTTTCCTGTGCTTTAATGCGGTGCGACTTTGCGCTTACCTAAATCTTGTGGACGTTCCTGTCGGTCGCAAGCAGCATAAAACACCTACACCACTCATGGGCGGCGTCGTCATGATAGCCGTTCTTACTCCCGTTGCGCTTGTTTATGTTTTCTCGGGTGTATCCGATCGTTGGTTTGGTTCTTTGCTCATCTGGATAGCGTGTGTGACGATCATGGCATTTGTGGGCCTTGCAGACGATCGCCACACCCTTTCGCCCCGGTTGCGTTTGCTCATCTCGTTTCTGGTTTTTGCGACCGCGGCGGCAGTCGACCCAACCTTTAACGTTAGGGTGCTGGATTTCGTGACGCCTAAATTTTCGCTTGGTCTCGGGACCTGGTGGCTCGCTATTATTTTCACCGTCATATGTTGCGTAGGCCTGATCAACGCCGTCAACATGGCCGATGGTAAAAACGGGCTGGTGCTCGGGCTTGCACTCGGGTGGCTGGGCATATTGTCGCTTAGGGCAGGCGATGCTTTGTTACCGCTGATAGGAATCCTAGCCTGTTGCTTAGCGATCTTATTTGTCTTCAATATGCGCGGCCGCCTTTTTCTGGGCGATGGAGGCGCATATGCGATTGCGACTGCACTCGGCTTACTGTCGATAATGGTCTATAATAGCCCGGGTTCAGACACGCTTCGTGCGATTTCAGCTGATGAACTGGTTCTTTTGTTTATTGTGCCGGTCTGCGACTCTTTTAGACTGACATTTACCAGGCTTCGGCAGGGACGGTCGCCAATGTCTGCAGACCGTGACCATTTCCACCACCATCTTCAGGATAGGTTCGGGTGGCCCACTGGACTATTGGTATACTGGCTTGTTTCGTTTGTTCCTGCGGCAACATTGATGGTTTCTAGAGGGATGATCAGTTAAAAAGTAAATAAGCCGTCAGCATTAGGTCCATCATTACTTAGGTCGCGACAGCAATGGCCGTCTGTTCATGTGACAGAGTATACACTTTCGAACTGATATTGATAACTTGGTACCGCAAAGTCTTGGATTCCATTTTGGAGCGTTTTCGAGGGAGCGAATATGGACTCGCCGCTAGTCAACATTTGTCTGTTGATGCTCACACTCAATTTGATCGGCCCGTTAAACTATGCGGCTCGGATAGCCGGAGTAAGCTATCAAAAAATTGCGCTGGCTTTTGCCCTATGCAACATTGTTACTGCCTTTCAGGGAGGCCTTGTTAGCCCAGTGAGTGCATCTCTGGCCGGTTCTATCCAAGAAGGTAACAATGCGGGCCTGCGCTCGAATAAGGCAAAGGCCTCCGAACAGGCCGTGTCTCTCAACGAATTTAACGGCACAACGGTTGCGCGCTTGAATGCGGCAGCGGCCACCATCCGCAGCAGGGGCGGCGGGACTCTGCTGATTCCGCGCGGAAGCTACAGTCTGGACAGCTTTGAACTGGCAACGCCCGTTTCATTGCCAGCAAATATCATTGTCGAAGGCGAAGGCTCAACCCTTACCATAGCCGGGAAAGGCGTAATCGGGTCGGTTTTCCGATCAGAAAACACATCAAACGTGACGATCCGCAACCTGCGTGTGATTGGCAACGGTCAGGCGGTTGCTGACGCTACCAGCGGTGCATTTTTCAATTACGTCCATACCGCAAGCGGCACTGGCGCAGAAAACATCCAGATCGAAAATGTGCGTCTGCAAAACTTCAAGGCGGAGCGTTGGGTTTCGATTTTGAACAGCCATGCATCGTCGGAGTTGCGCGGTGTGATAATCCGCAATCTTTCCGGCATCAGCCGCCCCGGCAACAATCTCGGCACCGCAAGCATCGGGATAAGTTCGGCTCTGGTAATGGTATATGGCGTCACAGCATCGATCACCGATGTTGAGATAGACCGTCTTTATGCAGAAGCCCGTTACATCAAGACCGGAATAACGATATTCCACAAGGTCAAGAATGTTCGGATTAACTCACCTATTATATTGAGCGCAGGCCAAAGCGGCACGGCAAACGATAAGGGGTCTTACGCCATCAATGCTTATGGCGATGTTGGCGAGTTGTCAGACATAACCATCAATGATGCCGTCCTGACTTCCCCAAGGTCTGCGGGCATATATATTCGCGGCGTCACCAATGTTGTCATCAACAATCCAAGGATAACAGGCCAATCCGATACCGTGACCGGGACGTTGCCAAAGGGTGCAATCGTCGGGAACGGCTCGCGCGACATAAAGATCAATGGGGGCACCTTGAACCGCAATGTCTATGACTTGTCTTTCGTCGCTGATACCAGAAGCACGAAATTCAACTTATTGGTAACAGGACTGAAAACTCGCTCCGCCTCTCTTGCCTCCATTCTACTACATCCCGCCACGGGTTCAGGTTCGCCCGATGGCGTCAGTTTCGTCGATTGTGACATTAAGGCAACCGGTAGAGCTTTGCAGATTGCAAACACAGTTGTCCGAAACTTCAAAAATGTGACTTTCAGCGGCGGGTATTGGGTTTCGACAGGCTCGACCGCATTCGAGCTTCACACCGCTGACCAGTTCACGCTCTCAAATTACCGCATTGAGAATATGACCATCGGTGCGTCGAGTATTGGCATAGCCGCCGATAGCCCTGCGGCCACCGGAACGGGCGGACTAACTATTACAAACGTAGTCATTTACGATAGCGGAAGGAAGTCAATGAAGTATGGTATATTGGCACGCAATTTGCCTAACCTCCATATCGACAACGTGTTGGTGCGCGATATGGGGACTGGCTTTGCAGCCCTCACCTCTGGCGCGAAAGGCACGATTAAAGGATTGCGTATAGAAAATGTCGCGAATGGTTTCGGTCCTAAATAACCCTCGCCTGCTTCATTACGCCAAGGCCGGCGAGCCGCCATAAGAATTCTGAAGGGGAAAATGACCCGCGAAGTAGATCATTCCAGCTATATTTTCTTCACAGGAGCGACGGATCGTGCGCTACCATTGAATTGTTTGAGAAATTCTTCGCCCCGCAACTGGTGATCGGGTTTTCCCGTGCTGGCATATTCCATAGGATGGCTGATTTCGGCTAATCCGATGAAGCCGAGCGACGTATATCCAACCCTCTGCCGGTCGGGAGCTTGAAATCACCGACCTGAACAGAATCCACATGAAGATGGGAGAGCTAACATGAAGATGGAAGAACTAGGCGCATTGCACACTCAACTTGGGCTAGATCGACGCGCAATTATTCCACGTCCCGATCCAGCAACCGAAGCTGCCCCATCAATTCGGCATACTTGCTGCGAAGGGCGCTTAATACGTGTGTTTCTGCCATGGATTCCCATTAGCAAATGTCCGTGCTATAGGCAGTCAGCGAGTTCCTGTAACTGATACATAATGCCGGTAAATTCCCCGCTAGCTGGGAATTTCGCTGCAGAGCGCCTTAAGTGACGTTGTGCCGCAACTTCTAAATGTGAATTGTCTCTACCGACGCTCATCGCACTTCATTTGGTAGCCGTGATGCGCCGCATATTCCCAGTTATAACAAAAGAACGGGCTGGTCGCTCGTTAGGGAAGTATTGGGGATGTTTTTGGGGCGCCTAAACCGCGCAAAACTGGTGACCCCTACGGGAAGCGTCACCATTAAGAATTTTATTATTTTCTTGTAGTAACTTACTGAATTGTATCTAACCATCCTCACGAACTGTGTAACAAACGTGTGATACAAATTGGAGTTTCATGGCAAAAAAATCGGCTACATATATCGTGCCCCGCGGAAACATGTTTCAATACAGGCGCCGAGTTCCGCAAGCCGTTATTGATCAAGCGGAAGCGTGGCAACGGTATTTCGGTGGTAAACGCTTCTACAGAGTTTCGCTCAAGACTGGTGATTATGCGTGTGCGCTCGAACAGGGGGCTGAGACGCAACGCTTATTTGAGGAGATGGTGAGTCTTGCAACGCGACATCAGCCATTAGTTCAGATCCGGGTTGCTCAAGCGCCCACGGCAACGGATTTAGGAGCAGTTGCGCAAGAAATACGCGATAGCATCGTGAAGAGCTGGAGGAATAGCATCAAATCGGCTGGTGTTAATGCGGTAGCAGCGGCCGCGCTCCACATCAAAATCGAGAACGAGATCGAAGAATATCGCCCTGTCGACCCGGGAGCCGGCCCAAGCGAGCATGAGATTGAGTACGCGCGCCAATATAATCGGGAATGGGGCTTCAATGTAGACGAAGGCTCCGACGATTTTGGAGAGCTTATATTGGCGGTCAGAGACGGACGAACTCAGGGCAGGCGAGACGCCAACGATCTTATAGGCGGAAAGTCGTTACCTGATGCGGTCAGTTCTACTCTCATAAGTAGCTTCGGCCGCAAGGCCGCCTCAAGTGCACCACAGTATAAGTTCTCGGAAGTAGTTTCGGAGCAGCGACGAGTCTCCAACTTTTCAAAAAAAACGTTGCAAAAAGCGGATCGCGCGCAACGCCTATTTATTCAACTCATTGGCGACAAGCCTGTTGATCTGATAATTGCGGAGGACATACACAGGTTCATCGATGCATTAGCTATGCAGGAGGTCGGCAAGACGGGTAAACGTGTCACGCGGGCGACTGTCCAAAGCTACGTGACTCAGATATCGTCTCCGCTGCTGTATGCTGTTCAACGCAGGTGGTTGGTGCATAATCCCGCCGCAGGTCATAACATTAAACATTTCGTGGCACCTTCTGACCCCGTTGCAACGCCGCCCAAAAAGCCGTTCACTGCTGCGGAGCTTAACAAGGTATTTTCGTATTTCTGGTTCACAGGGTGCAAGTCCGCAAGCCAGTCGCACGCACCTGGTTCCGAGCTACTAAATGATATGCGTTATTGGGCACCAGTGCTGGCACTATATACTGGAGCGCGCGCTGCCGAACTGGGAGGGCTCAAGCTGAACGAGATTATTTTAGGTGCGGCTCCACATTTTCTCATCCAGCCTAACGAATTCCGACGAACAAAATCTGGCAAGTCACGCATTGTGCCAATGCTTGACGCACTTATTGAGCTTGGTTTTCTTACTTATCTGGATCGGATCAAAGCCTCAGGCAGTGATAGGCTTTTTCCAGATTGGAAGTGTCCTGCTGAACGGGGTGGAACTACAGAGGAAGAACAAACCCGTTGGTCGAATAGCAAATGGATCCGCTCGTTCAATCGAACCGTTATTCCGCAAGTGGTGCCCCCCCAGAACGCTCAAGCGCAACGAAGTGCGGTGACGTTCCATAGCTTTCGGGGGTCATTTAAGTCCCTATTAATCCGATCGGGTACCGAGAAGATGGCAAATGCCATCATTGGCCATACAGAGACGGCCCTCGATAAAGCCTACTTGATTTCGGTTACGCCTGAGGACCTGCACCGCGAATTTCGCAATGCGTCTTATGAAGGATTGGTGCTTTCCACGAGAAATGCCTAACATGAAAGTGTCGATTCTACGCAAGTGTTGGTGATATTCGCAAATGAACCGCTGGTTGTCACATGCAACCATGGCAGATTTTTTCAAATCGTACAAGTTACTGATATTGTGGTATATCTTCATTTGCCGGTGTAGGGCTTGGGATTTGGAGCCATATAATGACAATAAGGCGTTACGTTTGGAACTGACCTATGTTTGAAATTTTCCACTGTGATATCACCGCCTCCCCCTCGGATACCAGTCGCCATAACCGTTGAGCTTCTCGGTTTAGTCCCAACGACATTGCTACTCGGTTGTCTGGCATCGTCTTATTGTCATACGCGGAGTTGCTCGCTCTCTGACCCCTTAGGATTTTGGACATCTTGCATGGCCATCACCGCTCTCTCGAGACTTCACGCACTTACTCTTGACCGAAAGGAGCCTCAGTGATCAGCCCCCACATGGCCTTTGCCGTTTGAACCACTCGTCGGTTCATATAGATTCTTCGATTTGGTAATCGGTTATCGGGTTTAGCGGCATTCTTAACGCTATAGGCAGCCCATCGTCCTGGCGACTTCCTATAAACTAAACCGGTGTCATACATTGGTCCAATCTTTACATCTCGACCCCGGCGGGGTCCCACACGGCAAAGACCCACTTGTAGTGCAGCCTCAATAGCGGATTGGACTGAACTAAGAGTCTGGGGAGCGTGGTCAAGAAAGAAAAACCCATGAAGGTGAATTGCACTGCGTGTTCCCTTCTTAGTTTTGCCTTCAACAACGTAAGCTATTCCCACGTCATTTATGCCAGATTCCCGGAACTGCTTAGCGATGTTCCGTTTGATTAACTCATAGAAGTCATACCCGTGTGCTTCCCATGAGCTTTCGAGCTTTGGATTGAGCCTTGCTGTGAAGGAGTGCCCTTCAGCACCTAATGTACACACAGCTCCTATTTGAAGTTTCATATACTCAGATAGCTCCCTCCATTTGGGAAGTTCTCTTTGTGCTGTCTGAAAAGTTATTCCAGTTGGAGCGTCAAAATCATTCCATACTGTAAGCGGGTCTACAGGCAGACCAAGTGCGATCCGTCCAGCGACCCTATCAGCCGCAGCATGTATGATATGTTCAATATAAGCATGCTGGGCTTGAGTCACTGCACGCATCCGCTGGTTATGCTCCCGGACGCCACGTTTTTGGCCAGTTCGAGCAAGATATTCTGCAGCAGATATCGGCATCATTTTGAGCGGCGAGCAATACCGGCCAATCTTATTTGAATCACCCATACTCGCCCCCAACTCTTCTGATTTTTTTGGCTATCTCAAACCAACTTTGCGTGTCACTTTCGTTCGGCCTACTCAATCTCAAAAGGACCATGTTTCCAATCGAAAGCCGTCGGACCGCTGCTTAACTCGAAAGAATGGGCTGTCCACAGGTAATCATGGCTTTTGTTGGTGAAAACGGGGACGTCGCCATGATGTCTGCAACGTCGTAGTATCGCGAAGGTCCGCTTCGGTTGAAGTTTTCGGATAGCTGCCTTTCATAAGCAGATGAACAAACGGCAGCTAACGATTACGGAAAATAGTCGTCCGAATGACTGCTTTGTTGTGGTTAGCGGACGTTCACCGAACTCGATCGGCGACCGCTCAGTTGGACGATCTGGACAGTCCGCTTTTAAAGGCGGGATGGCCGTAAGCAGACATTCGTTCAGAACGAGTGTTTCGCGATTGCTTGGCCAGCAAGAGGTGCGCTGAGTGTCAATTACTCGCGGCCTATATCCGCATACAAAAAGCCGGAGTGATGGACGTCACGGTTACAATGCTGACGATTCTTGGCACCGGCTAAAGGGTTGTAATTTGTAGCGGTAACAATCCGACATTCATTCGCGGAAATGCCAGGCAGATTTGGGCAAAGTCCCGTTGATCCTTTAGGGGGTAAGCGTCTGCTGGTGCCGATTGATTGAGCCAATATTATTCCGCATAACGCATCAATCCATTGCCAATTACGCATATTCATGCGCCTGACGTTTCGCCCTAGATAGTGGCTCACCCGGAAAGACCGGGGAAACATCATGACCGTCCCACCCGGCGACGGCCAAAGTTGGAGACACTATCATGACTAATCGTACCACTCGCGCTGTGCTTGTCGCTCTTGGCCTGCTCGTCGCATCGACTTCTATCCCGTCCAGCCCTGCATTTGCAGTGGTCCCTACTTCCACGTCGGCCGTAAACACCGATGAACAGGGCATCGCGATGCACGGCTACGACCCAGTCGCCTATTTCACGGTTGGCGCACCTACCAAAGGCAACCCGACGCTGACCTTCAAATATAAGGGCGCGAGCTACTTTTTCGCCAGCGCTGAAAACTTGAAGAAGTTCAAGGCCAATCCCGCCGCCTTCGCGCCCCAATTTGGTGGCTTCTGCGCCATGGGCGTCGCGCTTGAAAAGAAGCTCGACGGTGACCCTGCTGTCTGGAAAATCGTTGATGGCAAACTCTACCTGAACGTCAATGCAGACGTCGCGGTTGCCTGGCAGCGCGACATTCCCGGCAATCTCGAGAAGGCCAAGGAATATTGGCCTGCGATCAAGGGCAAGACCCCTGAATCGCTGAACTGATCCCTCCAACGGCGGCGGATGCTTGTTCGCCGCCGGTCGGGATCGTCCACCCCAGAAGAAGGAATTTTCAAAATGAACCTCTCCCGTTCCGCATTTATCGCGGGCGCTGTAGCCACTGCCCTCGTCAGCCTTTCACCCAGTCCGGCAGCTGCAAAACGTCCGCCGCAGGAAAAATGCTTTGGCATCTCGCTCGCTGGTCACAATGATTGTGCTGCTGGCCCAGGCACCTCCTGTGCAGGCACATCGAAGCGCGACTATCAGGGCAATGCCTGGACATTGGTGCCGAAGGGCACATGCCTAACCATGCCTTCCAAGACCTCGCCTACTGGTCGCGGCCAGCTAAGTGAATTCAAAGAAGTGCGGCGCTAATCCATGTCCGGGGTGCATCCTACCTTGTCTGCGCCCATCCCCCCAACGGGGCCCGGCGGTTTGCCCCCGGGTGTGGGGGTCGGCCTTAAGCGCGCGCATTGCGAAGCGCTTTTGGCCGATCCATCGCTTGTGGATTTCGTCGAGATCCATGCCGAAAATTTTATGAGCGCCGGCGGACCAAACCTGATCCTGTTGGACAGGATTGCCGAGGCATGGCCGCTATCCATCCATGGCGTCGGGCTCTCGATCGGCGGCCAAGAGCGGCTTGATCGCGAGCACCTACAACGACTTCGCAGGTTAATCGACCGCAGTAGTCCCGCCAGCTTTTCGGAGCATTTGGCATGGTCGTCCCATGACGGCGTTTATTTCAACGATCTTTTGCCCGTCGTTTACGACACACCCACGCTCAATCGCGTCATTGATAACATCAACGAAGCGCATGATTATCTGGGTGTCCGAATGCTCATCGAAAATCCGTCAACTTATGTCGCGTTTTCGGCAAGCAGTTGGCACGAGGCCGAATTCCTGCAGCAAATCGCCCAAAGCACAGGTTGCGGACTGCTACTGGATGTGAACAATCTTTTTGTTTCATGCCATAATCATCATTGGTCTGCGCAGGACTGGCTCTCGCACATTGCGCTGGACCTGGTCGGCGAAATTCATGTGGCAGGGCATGAGGCCATTCAGGACGCCGAAGGGCAGACATTGCTGATCGACAGCCATGGTGATCCCGTCGGCGAACCGGTTTTCGAACTTCTCGAACATGTCATTACCCGCGGCGGCATATGTCCCGTCCTCGTCGAACGGGATAATGACATACCCCCCTTGTCAGAGCTTTTGCGGGAAACCGGTCAGGTCCGGCAGATTATAGAGCGTGCGGCGTACGCGGCGGTGTTGTGATGCAGGCGTCATTTGCTCACGCGTTGCTCGATCCGGAATTACCTGCGGTGGACGAGCATGGGCGCTTCAATGTCTATCGAAACAATCTTCGGATTACGCTGCGCAATGCATTGTGCACAACCTTTCCCGCCGTCGAGAAACTGGTTGGGGAAGACTATTTTTCCGCACTCACTCTCCTTTACGTCGAGCGCCATCCTCCCCGCTCGCCGATCATGATCGAATATGGGTATGATTTTGCCGCCTTCTTGAGCACGTTCAGCCCACTAAGCGATTATCCCTATCTGGCCGACGTAGCGCGGATCGAGTTTGCCCGCGTTCAGGCCTACCATGCCGCTGATACGGATAACTTCCGGATCGACAGCGAAGTTTCGGCCATTGCGGCATTGGATATTCCGGCAATGCTTCATCCATCGGTGACCGTTGTCGTTTCCGAAAATCCCGCACTGTCGATCTGGCGCGCCCAACTGGAACCCGATGCAGCGCCGCCGATACCCGACGCAACGGAAATGGCGATTATCTGGCGACAGGACGATCTGGTGACAGAGATGTTGGCGCATGCCGATGACACACTGTTGTTGCGGCACTTCGCCCAATCGCAAACTTTTGCTGCCTTGATTTCGGAATATCCGGACGATCCGTCCGCCGAAAGCTTGATTGCCCGTTTTATCAACCTGGCCATTGCCGAAATAATTATCCCCACACACACGACTATTGAAGGAGAAATGAAGTGACGAACTCGACCCTATCCGGTGCACTTTCTGCACCTGCAAAAATCATGTCCCAAATCCCCCAGGCCTTTGTGCAGCTTGCCATGCGTGGTGGGCTTGCCGGAATCTTCTGGAGCTCTGCACGGACCAAAGTCGAAGGGCTGCTGACCGTGTCCGAAAACACCTTCTTCCTTTTTGAAGAAGAATATCGCTTGCCGCTCGTCGACCCCGAAATTGCGGCCTATCTCGCTACCTACGCCGAACATCTGCTGCCCGTCATGCTGGTCTTGGGTTTGGCTACACGGCTATCGGCTTTTGGATTGTTTGTTATGACACTCACCATCCAGATATTTGTCTATCCCGACGCGTTTCTTTCAACCCATTTCGGCTGGTTCGCCCTTGCCTTGGGCATCATGGCCTATGGTCCGGGCAAGCTGTCTCTGGATGCGCTCCTCGACCGGCAAACAAAATTGGAGTCTTCAAACCAACCCTGACGCCTTCTTAGTTAATCAACCGGTTGGCGCGCAGGCGTTCCACGGCGAGATCTATGAACGCGCGCACCTTGGCCGATGCACGCCGTCCCTCAGGGTGCACAATATGGATTGGCAGCGGGTCCTGTTCAAAGTCGGAGAGCACGGTCTGCAAGCGACCCTCCACAAGATGCTCGCCTATCTGGTAGGACAGCACCCGCGATAGGCCCCAACCTTCGAGCGTGGCGCGGATCACACCGTCATAAGTGTTGCAGAACAGTCTTGGGGTGATGTGCACCTTATGTCTCTGGTCCTGCCCAAAGAACCAGTCGAGCGAGGAGAAGGAGCTGGTTCCTGCGATCATGCGATGCCGGGCGAGATCTGCTGGTTGCTGGGGAATGCCATGGTCCGCAAAATAGGCAGGTGCGCCGCAGACGACTTGCCGCACCTTACCGACCCGCACCGCGCTCTGGCTGGAATCGGGCAAATGGCCGATGCGGATGGCCACGTCGATGCCTTCATCAACCAGGTTCACGACCCGATCAACGAATAGGGAGCGGACCGTGACGTCCGGATTCTCACCAAGAAATTCGGTCAAAATGGGCAGAAGAAACTGCTGTCCGAACAGCACCGATGCCGTCACATGCAGCACACCGGTCGGACGCGCATAGGACCCCGACGCCGCAGCCTCGGCTTCTTCCACATCGGCCAATATCTTGCGGCAATCTTCAAAATAGCGGTTCCCGGCTTCGGTCAAACGCACCACCCGTGTGGTGCGGGTAAACAATCTCGTGCCGATCTGTTCCTCAAGCGCGGATACCGCGCGTGTCACCGCAGGCGGGCTCATATGCAATTGCCGCGCGGCTTCAGCAAAGCTGCTGGTCTCGGCCACCTTGACGAATGTGTGCATCGCCTCAAGCTTTGCCATTTTCTGATTCCTTTGACTGTCGCGCCGGAATTATGGGGCTGCTTCGTTACAGGAGCAAGAATATTCCGAAAAATGGAATAGTCCTTTGACTTTTATCTCCGTTCTGTTCGCGAATGTGCAGGCCCATAAAGGCAGTGCAAGAGGCCCAGTCCCCCTAATCCACTGTGGCAGATGCATTATGGAGCTTATCACATGAAACTTTATTATCATCCTTTGTCTGGCCATGCCCACCGTGCACGGCTGTTTCTTTCGCTGACACAAACCCTGTTCGAACTGGTCGAAGTCGACCTTGCAAAAGGCGCACATAAGGCTCCTGAATTTCTAGCGCTCAATCGCTTTGGCCAGGTTCCTGTGCTCGACGACAACGGCACAATCATCGCCGACTCCGCATCGATCCTGATCTATATCGCTAAAAAGCGTGGCTTGACCGAATGGTTGCCAAGCGATCCTGACGGTGCAGCTGCTGTACAGCGCTGGCTATCGGTCGCTGCCGGCCAGATCGCCTTCGGCCCTGCCGCCGCCCGTTTGATCACCGTATTTGGTGCAGGCTTTAATGCCGAAGAAGTCATCGGTCGCGCACACGCCGTTCTGAAAAATATCGACGATGAACTTGCGACGAAAAAATGGATCATCGGTGGCGACCACCCCACGATCGCCGATGTTGCGCTGTACAGCTACATCGCCCGCGCGCCCGAAGGCAATGTCGACTTGACGGCCTATGCCAATGTTGATGCCTGGCTCAAGAGCATCGAAGCTTTGCCAAATTTTGTCCCATTTGTGCAAACCCCGGTCGGGTTGGCTGCTGCGGCCTGACAAATACTGCACGGCCATCTTACCAATCTCGGTGAGGTGGCCACGCCGTTATTGCCGATCATCATTGAGCTATGATCCTCGGCCCAAAGCGGTTTGAATCATTTTGTAGAGAAAGAAATTCTGTATGTCCGAAGTCTTCAAGTCGAGCCTGTCACTCCGCACCATGGAGGATCCCAATCCGACGGTGAGCGACCCCCTTAAAGCAGCACAGGCAGGGATGGGCATGGTGCCTAACATGTACGCTGCCATGGTCAATCTGCCAGCACTTCTCGACACTTACAATCACGGTTATGCCAAATTTCGCGCCGAAGCAGGTTTCACACCTGTCGAGCAAGAAGTCGTGTTTCTCGCGATCAGCCGGTTTAACGGCTGTCACTATTGTGTTGCGGCGCACAGCTTCGTTGGCGACATGATGTCGAAGGTGCCGACCGAGGTGACCGACGCAATTCGCAATGGCCATACAGTACCCGATACCAAACTTGAGGCGTTGCGCGCATTTGCGCACCAGATGACCGAAAGTCGAGGTACTCCCTCATTAGATCAGGCGAAAGCCTTCCTAGCGGCAGGATACACAGAGGAACACATACTCGGGATTATTCTCGCGATCAGCGTTAAAGTCATTTCGAACTACACCAATCACATCTTTCACACTGAGCTCGATTCCGGCTTTGCTGCCCGTGCTTGGGACGTAGTCGCCTGACTGGCTTGACCTAGCCATCGTGCCGGAATCGGTGGGGTGGCTAGGCAAGAAGGATAAGGAATGCACAAATGACCAAGAAAGTTCTGCTGTTGCTCGCCGATGGCTTTGAACCGCTCGAAGCGGCAGGATTCACCGACGTATTCGGATGGGCCGCCCTGGACGGTTACGAACCGGTCGAACTGATCTCCGCCGGTTTCAAGCCGGTTTTGCGTGCGACCTTCGGTTTCTCGGTAATGCCGCACGCCCAGATTTCAGAGCTTGACCTGAATGACTTTGATGCACTTGCGGTCCCTGGCGGATTTGCCGGTGCAGGATTTTACGACGAAGCCCTGTCCGAGCCCTTTCTCGACGTTATCAGGCACTTCGATGTGCAAGATCAGCCTATCGCCTCGGTATGTGTCGCATCAATCGCTTTGGGTGCTGCCGGTATCATCAACGGACGCCGGGCCACCATTTACCACCAGATTGGCGGCAAACGGAAAGGCCAGCTCGAACAATATGGGGCGCTGTTTGTCGATCAGGCGGTTGTTGACGATGGCGGAATTATAAGTTCCACTGGACCAGGAACCGCAATCGAAGTGGCGCTGCGCCTGCTCGCCAACCTTACTTCGCCAGAAAACGCCGCCCACATCCGCGCCAAAATGCGGGTGCCCGAACTCGACCAGAATTGGTTGCACCAACCACAAGTTTGACGGAACCCGCCCCTTCATTTGAAACGAGAGATGCCATGGACAGCAATGACGAAATCCCGACCGGTTCGCCCTTTCACAGCGGCGAAGTCGAACTGCAGCGCAAGCTGGGTGTCGCTGAACGGATGGAGCAATTTGGCCGCCGTGTCATTCGCGATCATATGCCCGAACAGCATCGCGACTTTTTCGAACAATTGCCGTTTGTGGTCGCTGGCACAGTTGATAGCCAAGGCGATGTCTGGGCGACAGTGTTGGCAGGCGCGCCCGGCTTCATGCAATCCCCCGCCCCCCGGCAGCTCACCATAAATGTGCCATATGATCCAAGCGATCCCGCGATCACGGGTCGGAAAGAAGGCGATGCCATCGGCTTGCTGGGGATTGAACTACACTCGCGCCGCCGCAACCGGATGAACGGGAATATCGGTGCGGTTTCGGAAAGTGGATTTACCGTCGAAGTGGAACATAGCTTCGGCAATTGCCCGCAATATATCCAGACCCGTAACTGGCACGCGCTTTCGCCGGAAGACCAAGCAACGCCAGCGACTGAACAGCTAACCGCTTTCGATGATGATGCCCGTGCCGCGATTTCAGCAGCCGACACTTTTTTCGTCGCATCCTATATTGATCTGGAAGATGGCCGCCGTCAGGTTGATGCTTCCCACCGCGGAGGTAAGCCAGGCTTTGTCCGCATCGGCGACGGTGATGTGCTCACAATTCCCGACTTTGCCGGGAATCTGCATTTCAACACATTGGGCAATTTTCTCCGCAACCCGCGCGCTGGACTGGTCTTTATCGACTTCAGCAATGGCGATATGTTGCATATGACGGGCAGCGCAGAAGTCATTTTGGAGTCTCCCGACATCTCGGCCTTTCAGGGTGCGGAGCGGCTGTGGACTTTTACGCCGCAAAAGATCGTCCGACGGAAAGCTGCATTCCCCTTGCGTTTCGACTTTCTGGATTGGTCGCCAAATTCGCTGATGACCGGCGACTGGGATCAAGCCGGGCAACGCCGGAAGGCGGCCGAGCAGGGATCGACATGGCGTCCGCTGAAGGTGAGCAAGATCGTCGATGAGAGCAGCGTGATCCGTTCCTTCTATCTGGAACCCGTCGACGATGCCGGGTTGATAGCCAATCTGGCCGGTCAACATTTACCCATCCGCGTCCAACCCGATCCCGATGCACCGGCAGTCATCCGCACCTACACTCTTTCTTCGGCGCCTTCTGATGGAACCTATCGGATCAGCGTGAAGAAGGAAGGCCTGGTTTCCAGCTATCTGCACGACCAGGTGACGGTCGGAAGCATCATCGATGCGCGTCCCCCCGCCGGCAATTTCACCATCGATGCTGGTGAGCGCCGTCCCGCGGTTCTCATGGCCGCAGGCGTCGGCATCACACCGATGTTGGCGATGCTCCGCCATATTGTTTATGAAGGTTTACGCACGCGCCATATCCGGCCCACAATCTTTTTCTATGCCGCACGCAATAAAGCGGAGCGTGCCTTTGACGATGAACTCGGTTCGCTCATAACAGCCGCTGGCGGTGCGGTGCGCGTCATCCGTTTGCTGGAAGATGGAGAAGGCGCAGAGCAGGGAATGGATTTTGAGGTCCTCGGCCGGGTCGACATGGACTTGCTGCGTGCAGCGCTTGGTTTCGACGATTACGACTTTCTGATGTGCGGTCCTCCGCCCTTCATGCAAGCGATTTACAATGGGTTGCGCGGACTGAACGTCACCGACCATCGGATCCATGCCGAAGCGTTCGCACCCGCGTCACTGAAACGCCAGGTCGAAACCACGCCCGGCGTCCAATTGGCCCCAGCGGCAATAAAGCCGGTCGCAGTGGCCTTTGCGGCCTCTGGCAAGGAAGCACGTTGGGCACCGGAGAGCGGGAGCTTGCTGGACCTCGCGGAATCACGCGGACTGACGCCGGAATTCAGCTGTCGGGGTGGAAGTTGCGGTACCTGCCGGACCAAGATCCTCGCAGGCGCGGTGACCTATGCCGAACAACCTGCATTCCAGACGGAAAGCGATGAGGCGTTAATCTGTTGCGCCGTTCCTGCCGCCGAAAATGGCGATGGGCCGGCACGACTAATACTCGAAATCTGAAACCCCCGAATTCAAAGGATATTTAACATGGCACTACATCAGCAATACGCGCTTGTGCGCAGCGAAGCGGGGTTTAATCTTGAACAGCAAAGTCAGGAATTGGGTGCGCTGCACCCTCGCCAACTACGAATAAAGGTTAAGGCTGCCAGCCTGAACTATCGGGATTTGCTCACCTTCAATGACCCAGCCGGGAGCAAAGACGGACTTGTACCTCTTTCAGATGCGGCTGGGGAGGTTGTTGAAATTGGCTCAAAGGTCCGCAAATGGAAAATCGGTGACCGCGTAAGCCCGGGCTTTTTCCCGGCTTGGACCGACGGGGCATTCTCACAAAGCCACCTATCCAACGCGCTTGGCGGAGGGCAGACGGACGGCGTGCTGAGTGAATTTATAACGGCCGACGAAGCGGCAGTCGTTGCTATTCCAGACCATTTGGGATTCCACGAAGCAGCCGCGCTCCCTTGTGCAGGTGTAACAGCATGGCATGCCTTGTTCGAGCGAGGCAAAATCCAGCCAGAACAGACCCTTTTGGTTCAAGGCACCGGCGGCGTTGCCCTGCTGGGTTTGCAACTGGCCACGGCAATCGGGGCACGGGTTATTGTCATTTCCTCTTCCGACGAAAAACTGGCGAGAGCAAAGGCCCTTGGTGCGTGGCAGACAATCAACTACAAGAGCCAACCCGATTGGGATCAGGTCGCCCTTGAGCTAACCGACGATCGCGGAGTTGACCATATTCTCGAACTTGGCGGGCCTTCGACCTATGACCGGTCTATCGCCGCAATCGCACCTGGAGGGCAAATAGCGCAAATCGGTGTTCTATCCGGTTTTGGTTCGCGTCCGGACATGACACCGCTCCAGTTCAAGAACGCCGCGGTGAACGGAATCTGTGTTGGCTCGGTCGCACATTATGCGAATTTGAATCGGTTTCTCAGGAAGCGCAGGATCCATCCGGTTATCGATGCCGATATTCCTTTCGACAACGCAGGCACGGCTTACGAAATGCTGCGTTCTGCTGGACATTTTGGGAAAATCACCATCTCTGTTGGGTGAAAATTACGGCACTCAATAATTGCATATATCGGAATAGTGAGTTCAATATTTCAACGGTTCTTTCATTTACCGATTTGCACCATAAGGGCTTCAGACAGTGAATATACTGCCGCTTCAAATGGAGAAACCCAATGATTTTGCTCATCACCGACTTTGATTACATTCGGACCATCGCCTGCTTGGCTTGATCCGATGAGCGGACGGCGCGCCCCTCCCCACCCCCTCCTGTGCGCCGTCCGCTACCTTTTCCAACCAAAGGAATTATCCATGTCACGTCCCCCGCTTCCCCCTTTCACCCAACAAACTGCAGCCGAAAAAGTGCGTCTTGCCGAAGACGGCTGGAACAGTCGGGATCCCGCTCGCGTTGCATTGGCGTACACCGCAGACAGCGCGTGGAGAAACCGCGCGGATTTTCTGAATGGTCGCGAAGCGATTGAAGCTTTCCTGACCCGCAAATGGTCGCGCGAACTGGATTACCGGCTGGTCAAAGAATTATGGGCCCATGACGGCAACCGCATCGCGGTCCGCTTTGCCTATGAGTATCGTGACGACAGCGGCAGCTGGTTTCGGGCCTATGGCAACGAGAATTGGGAGTTTGATGCCGATGGCCTGATGCGTCGGCGCATTGCCAGCATCAACGAGCATCCGATTTCGGAAGGCGAGCGCAAATTCCACTGGCTGCTTGGCCGTCGCCCCGATGACCATCCCGGTCTCTCGGAATTAGGATTTTAGAAAAAAGGATCGTTTCGAAAATGGCCAAATTTGTTCAAAATGTCGGAAACTACAGGGCTGAAAGTGCCTGGGGCGCGATGGATCTTGTAGAAATTGACGGAGTCAGCGTCAAACTGCATTGGACCGACAAGCCATATAAGTGGCACGAAAATGACGGTGCTGAAGCTTTTGTTGTACTGAACGGCGAAGTTGACATGCATTATATGGTCGACGGGTTAGAGCGCGTTGTGACGCTTGGGGCATCCGACATCTTCATTGCAGACATTGGCGACCGGCATGTCGCGCGACCTCGCGGCGAGGCCCGAATTTTGGTCGTAGAGCGAAATGGTTCTGAATGAGTTCAGAAATAGCGGCAGCTTTCATCGGCTTGACTGCGATTTACGCATCCCGGCCAGAGCGATCTCTGCCCTTGGAAAAGACAGGAAACCAACTATGCGAATGAATGCCCATTGCCTAAGCAAGGATCTGCGTTGGCAACGACGCTACTTCTTTTCCTGGATTGCCCTTGTCTTTTATGGCTGCGCGGCATTTTCTCTGGGCGAGACCGGCGCGCTTGCCATTACCGCCCAAGGCCTCTTTTTCCTTGCCGCTTTCTCGGTCATCCTGTGGCCGCTCTGCGCCTCGTTTCAGGTTCAATGCGACCGTTATGGGAACCCTAAAGAGGGTCGCAACCCATGATGGACGTATTTACCAGCCCCACCCCCAATGGCATTAAAGTGCCGATCGCTATGGAAGAACTGGGGATCGCTTATCGCTTCCACCGGGTCGACCTTAGCCGGGGTGGGGCGTCAGTACCGGAACTGCGTGCGATCAATCTGAATGCCAAAATTCCCGCCATTGTCGACAAGCTTGCCACGGCAGAATGGTTGAATGGCGAAAATAATTCGATTGCCGAAATTGTCCATTTTGCATGGCTCAGGTCGGCAAGCTACGCCAGCCTAACTCTTCCCCACTACAGCCACTTAAAGACATGGGTAGCCGGATCGAACGATGCCAGACCTGAAATCTTAACTGAAACGTCATGCCAAAAAGATTTCTAACTGAACGCCTGAAGCTGCACATTGAACTTGCGCTGGATCGGGACTGCACCTGCAAGAAAACGCTCGCACGACTGGACAGGCGCGCCGACCGGCTTGGCCTGACCGGCGCTGAAGTGGATGCCGCTCGGGACTTGCACAGTTTCGACATACGCATTGCCGCCGCAATAGATTTTGCCTGCGCTCTTGGTTCAGATGAACCAGTGCGCATTCACGCAGCCGTCGTCCGCGCGCTGATGGTTGGCTACAATATGCTTGAACTTAAGGAAGTCGCCAAACTCGCCTATGCCCGGGATTTAGGTATGGCGAAGCCAAAGGACCTGGAAATAAATCCGGAATTGCTTAGAAATTTAGCCCCGCACCAGCAACAATAGACTGCCGCGTTTCGTCCAAAAATGATCGCCCGTCATCGCAATGACTTCCTAATCGTGCTACCGCGCTCAGAGACCTGAACGGGTCTGACCGAACGGGGGTAGGTCAATGCGAAAACGGGTGCTGATTTTATTGGCCAATGGCTTTGAGGTCATGGAGGCTGGTTGTTTTACGGAAGTCTTTGGTTGGGCAAATATCTATGGTGACTCCCCATTTGACCAACTGTCTGTTGGCTTAGTAAGTCCCATTAAAACGACCTTCGGATTTGATGTTCTTCCCGAAAAGCTGTTGGCCGAAATCAATCCCGATGATTTTGATGCCTTAGTGATACCAGGTGGCTTCGAGGATGCAGGCTTTTATAAAGAGGCGCTGTCCGAACCATTTCTCGATATCATTCGCAACTTCGATAACCGGCAGGCACCGATAGCCGCAGTTTGCGTAGCTTCGATTGCGCTGGCGGCCGCCGGCATTCTCACGGGGAAAGAAGCAACCGTTTACCACCAACCGGGCGGTAAACGCAAAGCAGAGTTGGAGAGCTATGGAGCTGTCTTTGTCGACAAACCTCTCGTGATAGATGGCCATGTAATGAGTTCAACCGGGCCCGGAACTGGCATCGAGCTGGCTTTGAAGTTGCTGGAGATTCTGACGACAGCCGAATTTGCGGACGAAATACGGCAACGGATGCGGATTCCTAGCCCAACCCTTGCGTGGTATAAGACAGCTCAGGTTTGATCGCTGACGTAACTCAATCCCAATTTCAAGAGAACAGACTCCTATTCCCATGGGCTAATCAACCTCCACTTAGGGGTTTAAGATTATTCCATTAATCGGAATACATCATTTCTGATTAAAATGATTAACAGCAAATATTACAACTATTAATCTGTGCGCCTCTGGACCAACTCAATTGGAAACGAGCGGCTCGTCGCTGTTCATTGCTGAATTTGAAAATAGGAAAAACATCTTGAAACATTATTCGACTGTTATAGGCGCCGTCGCTCTAATCATCACAGGGATCGGGGCTTTCGCGGCGACCAGTGCCAAGCCAGACGCTGCGGCGCAATACACAGCATCAGGAGAGTTGATTTTTCCCGCAAACTACCGGGAATGGGTGTTCCTTACTTCGGGCGTGAATATGACTTACAGCGATCAGCCCAGCGGCATGGATCATGATATGGTCGATAATGTCTTCGTGGACCCGCAATCTTGGCAGGAATTCAAGAAGACGGGCCGGTGGCGCGACGGCACCGTGATGATCAAAGAGCCTCGTATGGGAGCGCGAGAAGGTTCGATTAGCAAGGGTGGCACGTTTCAAACCGAGGAATTGTTCGGCCTTGAAGTCCATGTAAAGGATTCCAAGCGCTTCAAGGACGGATGGGCGTTCTTCGTTCATAGTGGGCAGGAACCAGCCGAAGCGATCCCTGCGGATGCCGAGTGCTACTCGTGCCATAAAGCAAATGGCGCTGTCGACACAACTTTCGTACAATTCTATCCAACGGCAAAGCCTTTAGCGGAGAAGGCTGGAACCTTCGACGCCTCCAAGTAGCAGGCTGTGCAGTGCCGCGCGCTTGCGAGCCAGGTGGGAGTTTCCCCTGTTGCAACGACACGCGGCCTGTGTGGAGGGCGTAAAAGCCGGATCGGGTGAGAGTTAGCTGAACAAAAGGCAAATATTAGAGACAAGTTTCAATTGATGGAAAGTCCGGAAAGTTAGCGGGGCCGGAACAAGAAGCTATGTCCGCTTTGTTGTCGTGTCCTGATAGTCCGGTTTCGGTGTATCTTTCCGATTAGCTGACGTTTGACTGGCAGCGCGAACGTCGCCGGTGGATGGGTTAGTCGAGTTTGAGTCCGCCTAATAGGCACGATTAGGATCAGCATATACGTCCGAAAGCTAAGACTTCTTTTGTATTCCGCCAAACTCACGCGGAACGAACCAAGCATGGCTCATTTAGTAGCACCGGGGCGCATCAGCGACATGTCTCTTACTTGTCTCAATTCAGTATACCCTCCCGGCGCAGTGACATGAGACACCCAAACTGTCTCAATAGACTTGACTCCGCAATTTTGGGACACCATAGCTCAATGGTCTAAACTCATATGAGACAGGGGATGGTATGCTGATAGGTTATGCACGAGTTAGCTCGGTTGGTCAGTCTTTGGAGGTGCAGCTTGATGCTCTTCGCGAAGCTGGTTGTGAGAAGGTTTTCGCTGAGAAGAAAAGTGGAACGAGCACATCAGGTCGCGACGCTCTTGCTGAAGCGCTCGATTTCGTCAGAGACAGTTCTGACACGCTGGTTGTTACTCGGTTAGATCGCTTAGCTCGGTCAGCAGGTGACCTCCACGCTATCGTTGCTAAACTCTCGCACAAAGGTGTTGGGTTCAAGTGTCTGCAACAAGGCGGGATGGATACTTCCACCTCAACCGGCAAGCTGTTGCTTGGCGTGTTAGCATCAATCGCAGAGTTCGAAACCGACATCCGAAAAGAGCGTCAGCGTGAAGGAATTGATAAGGCTAAAGCTAACGGAGTTTATAAGGGCCGAAAGCCTTCTGTAGACACCGCTACGGTACGTGCACTGCATTCCGAGGGTATCGGGGCCAGCAGCATCGCAAAGCGCTTGGGGATAGGCAGGGCGAGCGTATACAGGGCATTGGGTGCTTGACGAAAGGAATGCCCTCAACAGGTTGCAACGTTGCTTGTATAATATCGCTACAAGCACGACCTTACCATCTGCACCTTAAGTGTTTTTACCTTTCCGTTTTTACCTTAACTGTTTTTGACTTTCTTTTTTCGACTTGTCGTTTTTGCCTTACCTAAAGTGTTTTCTATCCTACGACTGATACCGGCAGTGTCGCCTGTTGCCATGTACCAGCCGTAGAAACTCAAATTGATTGGGTGAACTTAAACAAGCACCTCATGCGGGATGAGGCACGTCTAAGATGGTCCAGCCACCTTTCAGGGTATAACCACCAAGTCCTTCGATGGTTGCATGAGCAACCGCATCGAGAAGTTGCTGCGGGTCACCTGATTGCTCGAACAGAGCCAGCCCTGCCCCGCTATATGAGGGTTCGTAATTATGGATGCTGTGCATCAGTCGTCCTGAAATGATCGATGCCCGGCCGGCAGTTTTCGCAAAGATTGCGATCTTAGTTGGCGCCATGCTTTGGTTTTCAATGTCAAAATAATATACGCTCATGATAATCTCGATTTATTGGCTCGCAGAATGTGCATTCAGCGACTGGTAGGTAGAATTCTAATGTGGGCGCTAAAGCTCTACGGTGCCGTCCAGACAACCCATTCCAAAGCTTCGGTGAGCCAGTGACCTTCTTCCGGGAAGGGCATACCTACGCCTCTTGTGCGAGCTTTTAGAAATGCTCGTACCGCACGGTTTGGTTTCCAGCCCGGACCGTCATCTACACGCTTAATATCGAATGGGTCGTCCTTTTGATCGATCAACTTTTTGAAAGACGCATATACGATTACCGCATCATCTGGGTCTCGTGCGAACACATACAATTCTGGAAGCTTTGTTGACTTCACGTAGAACATTTTCATTTTTCAATCTCACTTCTCGTTTCTGAAGAAACAGAGATAGCTTGACGAAGTTTGGAACGCGGGTGGCTTCGAGTTGGCAAATGATTTCAGAGGGAGAAGCGTTGAGCCTCCAAACGGAGCCTTCCGGCACACATGCTACCGTGTAACAATAAAACTTTCTAATCGTTAGTCGGACTTAGCCCGTCCCAGTCAAGCTGAACTGAGGCACGATATTCAGCCGCAGAAATGTCAGCAAAAGTAGTAACAACAAACTCAGGATCGGGATAGGCACCCGAAATCGATGCTTTTTTAGTGACGCGGTCGATGGCGTCGCTCCATTCCTTGGGCCACTCTTTAGGTAACGGCCCATCGCACAATATGTAAAATGTTAGGAAGCTTGGTGCATCCCAATTATCTGTCGAGACGCGTACTTCAACGATAGATTTTGCCAGTTCACCTTGAGCACTCTGCTTTTTGTATTTCTCCGATATCCATTCGGCAACTGGCCTGGCCACAGACTCGTTAAATTCGTCGGGAAATGCAAATCGGCCTCGGTGACGCCCAAGCGCGCGGCTAAGCATCAATTGCGACGCGTCGTTTGTACAACCACAAAGCCGTTCATTGCCCGCGATAACTTCCTTTTTTACCGTTGCGCAGCTATCGAGATCAATGGCTAAACCTTTTTCCATTAGGCCTGGAACTATAATTAGACGCGGCTTTTTATTTCTTAGAATTTGTTCAACTTCATCTGGGTCAACCGGAACCAAGGGAGCGACCTGAACATAAGGGCAATTGGCGATACTTTTAACAATGTCACATGTTTGGGAAACAATAGCGACGCCGTATTCTGCCAGCAAAAATTCTGCTTTAGTGTGCCCGTTTTCGCGAGCAACTACGACCGGCAAATGGAAAGGCGTCAGGATGATGTCACCCTGACGCCAGTCGATAAGTAGCGGCTGCTTCGATTCCCCGTTCAATGCTTACTCCGTGGTCAACGACCCAATGAGTCTATTCTGCCGATGCCGAGGAGGTGTATTATCTGAAATTAGAAGCGGGCCTACGCCACGGTCTATTGTTGATGTACGTCCTATCAACGCATTCCGAATCTTAAACTTAGGAAGATCAGCCATCGAGCGCACCTGTTCGAGTAAGTCCTGAATTTTCGCTTGATTATTGCCGCGAATTTTCCCGCCTTCTGTCCAGCTGTGGACCCGAGTACGGCTCACCCCTAGAAGACGAGCGATCTGAGACCACGTAAGGTCCGAAGTCATCTTGAGCTCAATGAGTGCATCCTTCGCGTTGATGCCATCTTTTTGCCTTGGGACCATTTGCGTTGAGGGCATTAATAGTTGGTACGCGCTGCCAATTGGTCGAACTTCTGCATTAGCAGGGGTACCAAGAGTCAGTGCGATACCGCCCAAAAGGCCGGCGACTGGAATTCTTTCGCTTTGAAGTGGCGCTTTCACCCGCACAAAATGTGGCTGGCTCTGATGGTAGCGCAGCAGCTGTTGAATCATTCACCTTCTCCATTCGGCATTGCCCAATAGTAAACTGCATGCAGTCTGCTTGCCAGTTTGCGCAATTGCTCTTCGATTGTCTTAGGGTCGAACTCAATCATATGGCTATTCGCTACATCAATGTCGAGATACCAAACTTTCTTATCTCGAGGACCGAACATTGATGGATCGTATGACGCATTAGGCGGCATCACGCCGCTCCGCATAATTAACTGACCTTCACTGGCTTCAAATGCCCAAAGTAGATCAGATAGCGTTAGCGCTGAATTCCCAGTAATACTGGTAAGCTGAGGCGCGCACACTCTCCGAGGATCCTCGTCGCCTTCAACTTCTGCCGTATTCAGGTAACGGACGCCCAGTCGCTGCACATGTGATGGGCCTATTGTTGATTGCAGGGCGTGGACTAACATACTCAAGCGCTCTACAAATTTTGGCCAACTGGAATAACCTGCACGATTACCTTCTAAAGAGAGAGAATCTTGTGTAAGTGCCACAGTCCAATTTCGGTCAATGTCTCGGTACAACCATTTGCGACGGTCCTCCTGGTCAGATCGAACACCAGCCTCACTTACATGCACATTCAAAAAGGTATCAATGGTATCCTCGAGTAAGGGATAATCCCGCCGGATGGCTTCCTGAAATGCAGCTGCAAGCTCGCCTCCTTTTACGCTTAACTGCGAGACAGGGGTGAACGATATAACCGCAATCGCACGCTCAAGCAGTGTCCGTCCTTTAAACGCCGGACGCGACGGGTCATCGTGTAGTGGGATGTCTACCATAAGTCTGTCCTAATTCGCTAGTGTAAAGTTAGTGTAAACTTTAGCAGCAAAGTTGCATTATGAGAAAACAATAAATCTTGCAAGTGCGTATGGGAAGCTGGGGTGGATTGGCTTGATGGAGCTCTGGGCCGAGCAAATTACAATGAAAAGTGTAGAGACTTATCCGATGTAACATGCAGGAAAACGTCGATTTGAAAAAGTGGTCAGTGAGACATGTCTCCAACCGAGGGCACAAATTAACCCGGCCACCTATGACTGTCGGTTCGCTGTGAAACAATTGCCAGCAATCTGTGATACATTGCTGTGATACATTGCTGTGATACAATGGTGCAAGCTACCACCGTAAGTCGTTGATATTATAGACTTGGTGACCCCTACGGGAATCGAACCCGTGTTTCAGCCGTGAAAGGGCCGCGTCCTAACCGCTAGACGAAGGGGCCAATCGCTTGGCGAGCCGCGCCTTTACGGATTCGATTTGCCTAGGTCAAGCCCAACATGACGCAAATTCAGTCTGCAAAGGCGATATCGTCGATATGGAGCTCGGCCTTGGGTGTCGATCCCCAATCATCGACTTTCGCGCGGCCAGTAATCCAGTATTTTTGTCCGCGTTTACCGTGCAGCAATTGTTGCCCCAGCAGGCTTTCACCTTGCCGGAATGCCATCGCCTTGAACGATGCCCCATCGTCCCCCGAAACGATCGCGCGCACATGGTCTTTGCCGACGATATCACATTTTATGATGCGAACAGGACCCGTCACAATCCGGGGTCCGGGCCAGCCCATGCCATATGGACCAGCAGCTTCCATGGCGTCGATGAAGGCCGGGTTCAGTCCGTGCGGGGACAATAGGGCATCGATCAGGACGGCGTTGCTAGAAGATGCACGTGCGACATCTGCCTCCAGACGCTGATCGAGCCAATCGGAAAGCGCTTCGATATTTTCCGCCTTCACAGTCAATCCTGCCGCCATCGCGTGTCCGCCGCCAGCCTCCAGTAATCCTGCCTCCCGCGCGGATATGATTGCCGCGCCCAAATCGACCCCGCCTATGGAGCGCCCGGACCCTTTGCCAGTTCCATTTTCGTCCAAAGCAATGATGATCGATGGCTTGCCTGTTTTCTCCTTGATCCGCCCTGCAACAATACCAATGACTCCCGGGTGCCACCCTTGACCCGCCAGCAAAACAACTGCCTTGTTATGCTGTCCCTGTATCATGGACTCTGCTTCGTCCTGGACAGCCGATTCAATGGCCCGCCGTTCTTCGTTCAATCGGTTCAGTTCCGACGCGATGGTGCGCGCCTCATCACGGTCCTCTGTCGTCAGCAAACGGACGCCAAGATCAGACTTGCCGACCCTGCCACCAGCGTTAATCCGGGGCCCCAAAGCAAAGCCAAGGTCGGAGCAGACCGGAGCACGATTGAGGCGGCTGGCCTCGATCAGGGCGGCAAGGCCGATATTGCGCCGACCAGCCATGACCTTTAACCCTTGGGCGACAAAGGCCCGGTTCAGCCCGCGCAGTTGCGCGACATCGGCCACTGTCCCAAGCGCTACAATATCCAATAGCTCGATCAACTTGGGTTCCGCCCGCCTTTCAAAAAATCCGCGAAGGCGCAAAACGCGAACGACGGCGGCGGCCAAAAGAAAGGCAACCCCGACCGCGGCGAGGTGCCCGTGGGATGCGGCTTCATCGCATTCGTCCAGTCGATTGGGATTGACCAATGCGAAAGCGGCAGGAAGCTGCACGGCACATTTGTGATGATCGACCACGATTACTTCAAGTCCGGCCGCTTTGGCTTGGGCCAAGGCATCATATGCCATCGCACCGCAATCAACGGTAACAATGAGGCGGCTACCGTCTGCGCCGATCCGCACCAGGGCTTCGCCAGAGGGTCCATAACCTTCCATCAGGCGATCAGGAATATAGTGGCCGGCCGCCAACCCCAAATCACGAAGCAGGCGGATTAACAGGGCGGCGCTGGTTGCGCCATCGACGTCATAATCGCCATATATAGTGACCTGTTCCTGTGCCTCGACGGCATCTGCCAGCCGTTCCGCCGCGATATCCATATCACTGAAAATTGAAGGATCGGGCATGAAGCCGCGAATAGTCGGTTCGCGGTGACGCTCGATATCGTCGCGCGGGACGCCGCGCGCCATTAACAATTGCGTGACAAGGTCATCGGGTTGAAAACCGGGGTCGCGGGCATCGACATCACCGCTGCGCCATTGCCAGCGTTGCCCGAGTATCGAATGCGTGATGTTGAGAACAGTTGACATGGACCTTCCCTATGCGGGGTTGCCAATGCTAGCAAGACGACATGAAAAGGCTGCTCATCATCTGGCATAGCCAAACCGGCGGATCGAAAGCTTTGGCGCAGGCGGCTGCTGAAGGTGCGGCTGCTTTTGACGCGATAGAGGCAAAATTGCTGTTTGCTGACGCAGCACAACCTGCACAAATGCTTCAATCAGATGCATATCTATTTGTTTTTCCAGAAAATCTGGCGGCCATCAGCGGTGTGATGAAGGCGTTTTTCGACCGGTGTTATTATCCGTGCCTCGGCAAGATTGAGGGGCGGCCTTATGCTATAATTGTGTGCGCCGGTTCCGACGGTAGCAATGCCGCGAGGCAAGCCGAGCGGATCGCAACCGGATGGCGGCTCAAGAAAGTCGCGGACCCGTTGATAGTTTGCACCAACGCGCAAACCGAAGCCGCGATATTAGGCTCCAAGACGATTTCCCCGGATGAGTTACGCAAAGCCGTTGATACCGGCGCACATATTGCGGCCGGAGTCGCCTTGGGAATTTTCTAACCTGGGATATTCCCCCGGCCATGTTCGCTCTTCACCCGGCGGACCGTACCGCTTGAGGCCCGCATCACGATGGTTTCGGTCGTAACACGACCATCTCTGAGTGTTTTCACGCCGTCAAGCAACGATCCGTCAGTCACGCCGGTCGCTGCAAATATGCAATCGCCTTTGGCCAATTCTTCAAGATCATATATCTTGTCCAGATCTTCGATACCCCATTTGCGGGCACGTTTGCGTTCATCATCATTTCGGAACAGCAAGCGACCCTTGAACTGACCACCGACGCAGCGCAGCGCAGCCGCAGCCAGCACACCTTCCGGGGCGCCGCCGGTACCCATATAAATATCGACCGTGGTATCAGGATTTGCGGTTGCGATAACGCCCGCGACATCGCCATCAGGGATCAACATGACACCGCAACCCAGCGCACGCAGTTCGGCGATCAGTTTTTCATGTCGTGGGCGGTCAAGGACGCAGACGATCAGTTCGCTGGGTTGAACGCCTTTTTCATTCGCAACGGCCGTTACATTTTGCGTGACTGTCCGGTCCAGGTTGACAATATCCTTGGAATAGCCGGGGCCAACCGCAATTTTGTCCATATAGACATCGGGTGCATTCAAAAGATTGCCCTCTTCGGCAACCGCCAGCACGGCAAGCGCATTTGGACCGGCCTTTGCAGTAATCGTCGTCCCCTCAAGCGGGTCCAGCGCAATATCGATGCGCGGGCCTTTGCCAATGGCCGATCCAACCTTTTCGCCGATGAAAAGCATCGGCGCCTCGTCCCGTTCGCCTTCGCCGATGACGACAGTACCGTCCATATATAGCCCGTTCAGGGCAGCGCGCATCGCCTCGACGGCTGCAGCGTCGGCGGCCTTTTCATCGCCCCGTCCGATAAGCTTTGCAGCCGCTATCGCCGCTGCTTCTGTTACGCGGACCATTTCGAGGACGAGCACTCGGTCGAGGATTTGGCTTGCTGCCGTCATTGGGTGTTCCTAGCTATTTTAAGTTCACGGTTCGTGTTGAATGCATGTCCAGCGTCGGGCATTGGCAGGTCGGGATTGCATTTTCGTTAAGCACGGCCCCAACAAATGTCGAGCTTGCTTGTCGGCGCGCTGGTAAATTAACTGCATATTGGTTCATTCTTCCAATATGTGCATGACCATCGGTTCGCCCATCAGGCTGTCCGACGTTGAGAGCGTTTCGAGTGTATCATCTATTGCGAGTTCTGGGCCGGCATGCGTTACCATGGCGATCAGAGCGGATCCATCATCGCTGGTTTCTGTCTGGATCAGGCTTTCAATGGATAAGCCTGCATCCCGCATGGCGGCTGTGATTTCAGCTAGCACGCCGACACGGTCAGCAACAATCATACGAACATAGGTTTTTCCGACACGATGGGCGGAGGCCGCACGCGGCAGTTTTTCCAGTTTGGACGAGGGCATTGAGAAAGCGGGGCCAGTTTCCTTGCGGGCAATGTCCACAAGATCGGCGACCACAGCCGATGCCGTAGGCCGGTCGCCTGCGCCTGCCCCTTGGAACAGCAGGCGGCCGGAAAAATTGCCTTCGGCCACGACGGCATTGGTCGCGCCTATAACATGGGCGAGCGGATGTGTAAGCGGAACAAGGCAGGGCTGGACACGCTGGAAAATTTCCGCAGAGCCATTTTCGCCATCAATTTCGGCAAGCCCGATAAGGCGTATGCGATAGCCCAGCGCTTTGGCCTGTGCGATGTCGGCGGCAAGGATTTTCCGGATACCGCGGGCTTCCACGCCGCCAAAATCAATTTGCGACCCAAAACTCAAAGATGCCAGGATCGACAATTTATGGGCCGCATCAATACCATCAATGTCGAAACCGGGGTCAGCCTCGGCAAATCCTTTGGCTTGGGCATCCGACAGCACGTCGGTAAAATCCAGGCCTTCTTTTTCCATTGTTGATAGGATGAAGTTGCAAGTGCCGTTCAATATTCCGTAGACCCGGTCGATCCGGTTTGCTGCGGCCCCATCGCGCAACCCTTGTATCACGGGAATACCGCCTGCCACCGCTGCTTCGAATTTCAGCGCGGCGCTTTTGCTCTCGGCGAGTGCTGCAAGTTCGGCGCCGTGATGCGCGATCATCGCCTTGTTTGCAGTGACCAATGCCCGCCCGTTAGAGAGAGTTTCGCGCGCCAGGGTAAGTGCCGGGCCGTCCGAGCCGCCAACCAGTTCGACGACGACATCAATGTCGCTTGCGGTCGCCAGCTCCCCCATATCGTCCACCCAGCGATAGGGAGACAGATCTACCCCCCGGTTTTTTGAACGGTCGCGGGCTGTCACCGCGACAATTTCAATCGCCCGCCCCGAACGCCTTGCAATGAGCGCGCTGTTCTCCTCAATCAACTGGATAACGCCGGTGCCTACAGTGCCAAGTCCAGCGAGCGCAATACGAAGAGGGGAGGACATAATGGTAATCAGGCTTTCTGCTAAAATGCGAGCATTGCGCGTGCGCTTAGGCGTTTCGAGCAGGAAATACCAGCCCAAGCTTGCCGCAAAGTTAGCAGCGCCTTATAGGCGGCCCATGAATACTTCCCCTATCTTGCTGGTGCTGGCCGGTAAACGCGATGGTAAGCTTGATCCCATGGCCGCTGATGCCGGGGTCAGTCATAAGTGCCGTGTTCCAATTTGTGGCAAGGCATTGCTGCAATGGGTATTGGAAGCAGCGATACCGGCTTTCCCTGACACCAAAATACTTGTTTCGATCCATGATCCCTCGGTGATCACAGATCTTCCGGCCGTTATCGAACTCGAAAAGACAGGTCGCCTGATAATCTGTCAGGCACAGGCAGGGATTGTGGAAAGCGTCGAATATGCCGCCAAACAGGCCGGGGATAGTGCATGGCCGATGGTGATTACGACTGCGGATAATGTGCTGGTAACCTCAGAATTGATGCGCGACGTCCATTCTGACGCCTTGGCAGGTGACGGGGATGCGGTTGTTGTACTGGCAACACGCGAAGCTATTCAGGCAGCGCATCCTGAGGGGCAACGCAGGTTTTATGAATTTTCTGATGCCGCTATTTCCAACTGCAACCTTTTCTGGCTTCGTAATGCGACGGCACTGAAAGCGGCTGAAGCATTTCGGCAGGGAGGGCAGTTTATTAAAACCAAAGGGCGCATTGCAAAATCGTTCGGAATCATCAACCTGATCCGGTTTCGGCTGGGATGGTGGAATCTGGATACAGCGTTCAAGGCGATATCGAGGGCGCTCGGCGCGCGTGTCGTCCCCTATATGACAACCGATGGCGCTTACGCGGTGGATGTCGATAACCCACGTACTTACGCAATTGCAGAGATTCTTTTGAAAGAGCGCAAACTATAGCGTAAGGACCACTTGAATGTCCTTAACGACAATCCCCTTAATTGACGATCTTCACGTCTGCCCGCCAGACTGGAATCCATGCCCGCGAACCCCGGCATTCGCCCATGACGGAAGCGCTTGTTAAACGGAAACTACTTCCGTCCCAAACCCAGCTTTCCGAAGACCCGCAATCGCCAAGACCACGGCCTTTGGCATAGCTGCTGATGGTTTGCTTGGCGGCATCCCAATCTGCATTTACGAGCAGCGGAATTTTGCTATCTGCACTGAAACCGGTCGCGCCAAAATCAAATTTTGCCGGTTCAAATTTCCAGTTGCCCGTCTGATCGCGCCGGCCCACATAAATGCCGGACGAAAAATTATAGGCACCTGCGCCGCAATTCAGCATGACCATGGCTAATGGTCCCTGCCCGCTTTCCCCTAAGCTATACGCAGTATCCTGCGTTGAACCAAAGCGCTCTTCTGCACAGGGGCTGGCCTCAGACAGGGCGACTAGCGAGGTTGCATCGGGCAAAACATCGGTGGGGACCATTTTTCTGATTTGTAAAACAGGATAGTTGGCCATTTTCGCTGCTACCTTCTTGGAGCCCAGGGCGATAACTGCACTTCGCGAACCCGCACGCCCCTGCTCAGCGTCCAGATAACGTAGCGCCGCTGCGACGCCCGATAATGACGCAACACCTAATTTGTTGCCGCTGCCATCTGCAAGCTGGATCAGGGTACCTTTCGCCATTGCACGCGCAATTTTCAGCCCCTCTGCGCCCACGAATCTGATGGATTCGCCGCCAATCGTTATTGAACCATTGTGGATGACCTTACCGTCGATGAGAATGCGATAGCGATTGGTCTTTGCCGTAAAACCGGCGACCTCAATGGTCAAAGGGGCCTGCGTCCCTGCGGCCCGTGTGACAACCACCGATAGCCCGTCATCCCATGGGCCGTCGGGCATCAAGGCAACGGCCTGACAGGCAAAACCATTATCACAACCCACCGTCCAATCTTTGAAGGTTGCGGTTTTTCCGGGCGTCGGGGAAAGGCCCGTTGCTTGGGCAGCGACGGCTGTGACTAGCAATATTGACGTGATAATTGCCCTGAACATGGGGGCAGGCTAGCTCTTTTGCGATGCCTAGGCTAGGGGCTTTCGGTCTCGGTTGAAATGGAGAAAATCATGCGCGCAGTGGGTGTTGTCGGAGCTGGTCAGATGGGGGCAGGTATTGCCCAGGTTAGCGCAGGCGCAGGTTATCATGTCTATCTGTCCGACGTTGACCTTGCGCGGGCAGAGGCAGGCAAGGCCGGTATTGCGAAGGCATTGGAAAGACTGGTCTCCAAGGGGAAAATGACTCAGGATCTGGCTGATGCCTGCCTTTCCCGGATCGAACCAGTGGCAAGCTATGCCCCGATGGCCGAGGCCCAATTGATAATCGAGGCGGCCACCGAGCGCGAGGAGGTCAAGCGCAAGATTTTCGAATCAATTGGCGCAATTCTTGACGAGAACGCTGTTTTGGCGTCGAACACATCGTCGATCCCGATCACCCGGCTCGCCCAATCGTCGCCGGATCCGGCCCGATTTATCGGCGTTCATTTTTTTAATCCCGTTCCGGTAATGGGTCTGATCGAAATCATTCGCGGCCTTGCGACAAGCGACGAAACCGTCGGCGTCGTGCGTCGATATGGCGAAACTTTGGGCAAGCAGCTTGTGTTTGCCAATGATGCGCCCGGTTTTATCGTCAACCGCATTTTGATGCCGATGATAAATGAAGCCTGCTTCGCACTGGGTGAAGGTGTGGCGACGGTCGCTGATATCGATACCGCCTGCCAGCTCGGCCTGAATCATCCGATGGGTCCTTTGACATTGGCCGATTTCATCGGGCTTGATACGTGCCTCGAAATCACCAACGTCCTTTTCAGGACAACCGGCGATCCAAAATTCCGTCCAGCCCCCTTGTTGCAAAAATATGTGGAAGCCGGATGGTATGGCCGCAAGGCGAAGCGGGGCTTTTACGATTATTCAGAGACCATCCCGGTTCCGACCCGCTAGGGTCAGGTCAATGTTTTAAAGGCGGAATCAAGATCAGCGATCAGGTCGTCGCTGTCTTCCAATCCGATTTGCAATCGAATCAATGCGCGATCCTTATCCCAAGGAACTTCGGTACGACATTGTTCCGGGTGCACCGGTAACGCAAGGCTTTCAAACCCTCCCCAGCTGTAACCGATACCGAACAGTTCCAGAGCGTCGACAAAGGCGGCAGCTTTCTCTTTTGTCCCGTTAAGAACGAATGAGAATAGCCCCGATGAGCCGCTAAAATCTCGTTTCCATATTTCATGACCCGGGCATTCGGGCAAGGCTGGGTGCAGAACAATTTCCACTTCAGGCCGGTCGCGCAGCCAATGTGCGATTTTAACGGCCGATTTTTCATGCGCTTTCATTCGCACCGCCAAAGTCCGAAGCCCGCGGCTCGCCAGGTAGGCGTCGTCCGGGGAAACGATCTGGCCCAATTGCTGGGCCGTTTGACGCAGCCTCGACCAGAGCCGTTCATGCGTCGTCACGCTGCCGATCATGACATCGCTGTGGCCAACAATATATTTGGTAGCTGCGATGATTGTCATATCCACACCCTTGTCGAGCGCGGTATAGAAGAAAGGTGTGGCCCATGTATTGTCGAGCAATGTAATCACGCCACGCTTTTTTGCCTCCGCACAAATCGCTGGTACATCTTGTACTTCAAATGTCAGGCTGCCCGGTGTTTCAAGCAATATGGCCTTCGTCTTTTCGCAGAACAGTCCGGCGATATCAGCGGTTAGCGGATTGAAATAGCGGGTTTGAACGCCCATTTTTTTCAAAAACCCGTCGGCGAATGCGCGGCTGGGGTCATACGCATTGTCGGTCATTAAAAGGACATCGCCTGGCCGCAATATGGTAAGCAGCGCACATGAAATCGCGGCTACGCCCGATGGGTATAGCATTGTTCCGGCTGCGCCCGGCTCCATCTGCGTCAATGCATCGGCCAGCGACCATTGGGTCGGCGAGCCCCGGCGACCATAAAAAAAACGACCATCTTCATTGCCGCTTTTCCCCGCTTCGAGGGCAGCGACATCGTCGTAAAGATGCGTACTGGCACGCCAAACCGGCACGTTGACGACAGGACCGGTAAAGGTCTTTTTACGCCCGCCCGTGATGATCTGGGTCGCTTTTTTGCGTGGCTTTTCCGGATTCAAGCCGCACCCGTTTCCTTCGGCGTGTCCTTGTCCAGGCCCCATTCGGACCAGCTACCATCATATAGGGCAACGTCTTTCTTGCCGGTCAACCGGGCGCCAAACAATATCACCGCTGCGGTCATACCTGATCCGCACGTTGTAATCATCGGCTTCTCCAGATCGACGCCTGCCTTGTCATAGGCGGCAATCAGGTCGTCACCCTTTTTCCAGGTGCCGTCACTGTTGAACAGGTCGCCAAAGGGAAGATTGCGACTGCCCGGAATATGGCCAGATGCCATATCGGAACGGGGTTCCGCTTCTTCGCCGGTAAAGCGGCCTGCGCCGCGCGCGTCCACTATAACCGCATTTTTGCTGTGTAAATTGGCCAGCATATCGGCTTTCGATTTCACCGCTGAATCGTCTTTCCAGACCGTGAAATGCCGGTGACGCAGCGAAGGCTTGCCGGTTTCGAGAGCGCGGCCCTCGGCCTTCCATTTTGCAATGCCACCGTCAAGTATCGCAACGTCATGGGCACCAAAAAGGGTCAGCATCCACCAGGCCCGTGTTGCAGATTTGAATGGGCTGTCATCATAAACCACGATCCGGCTGCCATCGCCTAACCCGAGAGATTGCATACGGCTGGCGAATTTTTCCGGGGGTGGAAGGGTATTTGGCAAGGCGCTATTGGAATCCGCCAGCTCTTCCAAATCCATGAATACAGCGGTTGGAATATGCCCGCCTTCATATTCTGCCTGTGCGTTACGACCGGCATCGGGCATAAACCAGGTGGCATCAACTACACGTAAATCGGAGGCACCGATTTCATTTGCCAACCAATCGGTGCTTACCAATACTTCCATCTTCAATGTCCTAGCCCGCTGTTTTTGATTCTTGTGCGGTGCAAGATAAAGCGAATTTGCAATCTAGCCAAGTGTTTCCAGAAACTTCCTGGCCTGCACATTCATGGCTGCCTTGTCGGCCTGTGGCATTCGATCCCAATTTTTATATGGCATGGCCATTCGGGGATTATCGCGCAACCGGGCATCATTGCGTGCGATGAAATCCCAATAAAGGGCATTAAACGGGCAGGCATCGGGACCGATCCGTTGCTTCACATCAAAGCGGCAGGAACGGCAATAGTCGGACATCCGGTTAATATACGCCCCACTGGATGCATAAGGTTTGGACGCTACCATACCGCCATCGGCATATTGGCTCATTCCCAAGCTATTCGGCAATTCGACCCATTCATAAGCATCGGCATATACCGCCAGATACCATTTATGAACTTCCGCCGGGTCGATGCCGGCCAAAAGCGCAAAATTACCGGTAATCATGAGCCGTTGGATATGGTGGGCATAGGCAAATTCGATTGTCTGGCCGATGGTTTCTGACAGGCAATGCATATCGGTTTGGCCGGTCCAGTAAAAATCGGGTAGCGGTCGTTTCGCCCCCAGTTCGTTGCGTGTGACATAGTCTGGCCCAGCCAGCCAATAAATCCCGCGTATATATTCCCGCCAGCCGATAATCTGTCGGATAAATCCTTCAGCTGCATTCAGGGGCGCCCGTCCTTGCCGGTATCGTTCTTCGACTTCGTGGCAAAGTTCCAAGGGGTCGAGCAGGCCTGAATTGATATAAGGGGATAGAATCGAATGCCACAGAAACGGCTCTCCACTAAGCATTGCGTCTTGATAATCGCCGAAATGTGCAAGGGCATGGTCAAGAAAATGCGCTTGCTGTCGAAGAGCCTCGGCGCGTGTGACGGCAAAACCGAACCGTTCCATTCGTCCTATATGATGACCGAAACATCTTTCGACGATATCGATAACGTCGCGCGTTATTGCATCGGGCGGAAATGATAGCGGTTGTGGCATCGCGGCATCGCGCGTGGCAGGTTTACGGTTTTCAGCATCGAAATTCCATTGACCGCCCACGGGCTTGTCCCCATCCATCAATAGCCCGGATTTGCGCCGCATATCGCGATAGAAATATTCCATCCGCAATTGTTTCCGCCCTGTGGCCCAAGATTCAAATTCGGCATGGGATGCAAGAAATCGCGTGTCAGGTAAAATATGTACCGCCATGTCAAAGCGGTCACCCCAGCTGTCGATCATGGCTTTTACGCGCCATTCCCCTGCTTCTGACACGCGGATTTGGTCGGGGGCATGTCGTTCGATGGCGCGCGCCAGCTCGCCAGTAAAGCTTCCGCTATTATCCGGCTGTTCATATGTGATATAATCGACCTGCCACCCTTGTGCGCGCAAATAGGCTGCATGATGCCGCATGGCGGAAAATATATAGGCGATTTTCGATTTGTGATGCGGGACATAATTGGCTTCCTCATCAACCTCGACCATCAACAAAATGCTGTTGGATTTTGAAATTCCCTGGAGCGAGGACATTTGCAGGCTGAGTTGATCGCCCAAAATAGGGATGAGGATTTTCACCCTCCGCCCTTAACCGCAGCATTTCAAATAAGGCGATACGGGTTTTCCGGCGTAGCGGCCAGCTTTGCGGCTTGCGTCATGCACATGGCCGCGCACCAACTGGCTTGATAGCATAGCGTTGAAAAGTGGATTTTTGTGATATGAGCTGTTTGCATCAGGCCGCGAAGCAGATAAATGCGCTTTGATGAACGACCAACCTAAAACCGCTTTTTTAGGTCAGCAAAGTGATTTGCCGGCCTCACCTGCACAGGCGCGGCTCGACTATGTTCCTAACCCCCGGCCCGGCACGCTTTATCTGACGCGCTTTGCCGTGCCGGAATTTACATCGCTTTGCCCCGTGACAGGGCAACCGGATTTTGCCCATCTTGTGATCGATTATGCCCCCAATGCGACGATTGTGGAGTCAAAATCGCTGAAGCTTTTTCTTGGCTCATTTCGCAATCATGCCGCTTTTCATGAAGATTGCACGGTCGGAATAGGGCAGCGACTGTTCGACGAAATGAAGCCCCACTGGCTCAGAATCGGGGGATATTGGTATCCGCGTGGCGGCATACCAATTGATATATTCTGGCAGTCAGATGCACCTCCAAAGACGCTTTGGTTGCCCGATCAGGGGGTCGCGCCTTATCGCGGGCGCGGTTGATTATTTGAACAAGCTGCCCAAAATACCCCGGATGAGCGATTTGCCGAGCGAACCTGCCAACTGACGGCCGACCGAAGTTGCTGCCGATCGCGCGGCCGATTGCACCATTTTCTCGGCCATTCCGGGCTTGGCCGCCTCTCGCGCGGCGATAGCCTGCTGCCGGGCCAACTCTTTCGCCGCCGCCGCATCTGATTTGGCCTGTTCCTTGGCTGCGGCTGCGGCTTGTTTATCCGCTGCTGCCTGCGCCTTTGCTTCATCCGCCGCCGCGGCTGCTTGGGCGCCCTTGGCGGCGAGAATTTCCTCGGCGGATTCCCGATCAATCAGCATGTCATACTTATCGCCAATCGCATCGGTCTGGATCATGATGCCGCGCTCTTGCGGCGTGAGCGGCCCTACGCGGCTGGCTGGCGCTTTTATCAATGTGCGCTGAACGATTGAGGGAGAACCATCTGGTTGAAGCAATGATACCAGCGCCTCACCAATTTTCAGTTCGGTAATAATTTGGGCGACGTCGATATCAGGATTGGGCCTGAATGTTTCGGCGGCTGATTTCACCGCCTGTTGGTCACGGGGTGTAAAGGCGTTCAGCTTGTGCTGAATGCGATTGTTAAGTTGGGCCGCGACTGTGTCCGGAATGTCGACCGGGTTCTGGGTGATGAAGTAAACACCGATGCCTTTCGACCGGATCAGCCGCACGACCTGCTCGATTTTTTCAAGCAACGCCTTGGGCGCGTCGTTAAACAATAAGTGCGCCTCGTCAAAAAAGAACACTAACTTCGGCTTTTCGGGGTCGCCAACTTCGGGGAAATTTTCGAACAATTCCGATAAAAGCCAAAGGAGGAATGTCGAATATAGCTTTGGACTGGCCATGAGTTTGTCTGCGGCCAGTATGTTTACGATGCCCCGGCCAGCATCATCAATTTTAACAAAATCGATCAGTTCCAGCGAAGGTTCGCCAAAGAAATGTTCTCCACCTTGGCTGCGAAGCTGGAGCAGCGACCTCTGGATGCTTCCGACAGACTGTTTGGAAATATTGCCATATTCCAGTGTCAGCTGGTCGGCGCGTTCGCCGCAATGGACCAGCATTGCCTGCAAATCATCCAGGTCGAGCATCAACAGCCCATCCTTGTCTGCGACATGAAAGGCGATCGTCAGCACGCCTTCCTGCACTTCGTTCAAGTCCATCAGGCGTGACAAAAGCAGGGGTCCCATTTCGGAAACAGTCGTCCGGATGGGATGGCCTTGTTCGCCAAACAAATCCCAAAATTGCGTCGGATTGTCTTTATAGGCCCAGCCTTCCTGACCGATTTCGGCCGCTCTGCCTGCGAAAATTTCGTGCGTTTTGCTTTGGGGTGATCCGGCCATCGCCATGCCCGCCAGGTCGCCTTTTACGTCGGCGACAAAAGTAGGGACACCGGCAATGGAAAAGCCTTCAACCAATCCTTGCAAAGTGACAGTTTTGCCGGTGCCCGTCGCACCTGCGATCAAGCCGTGACGATTGGCTCGTTTGAGGTTGAGCAATTCTGGACCATTTGCACTCTTGCCGATAAAAATACCGTCCATATCACCTTCCCGTCATTTTCAATGTCTATTCAGGACAACTACGGACAGCCTCGAAGGTCAAGTAAATCCTGCGATGCTTTGTAAACTCAGTGCGTGGGTCGAAACCCGAAGTCTTTGGAAGCCTTTCGTCGGGAATAGAGAATCGTTCGTCGCAAAATATTACGAAAGTCATATCGCACAGCAACTTAGCCAATTATCGGGTGAATATGTTCTATCAAAATGCAAAATATCTCAGGTTTTTCCGATCAACAGGGGGCGCGGCCATTGCCTGGTTGGCGATCGTGTCCATGCTGACAGCATGTGTGGCTGCCGATCCACTGCCACTTCCCAAACCGAAGACAAATGCCCCCATTTCCAAACCGGCCGCAAAGCCATCACTTGCGTCAATTCCAAAGCCGCCACCGCCTGTCTCACCAAAGCCAGCAGCAGTCCCGCCCATAGGTCTGGAAAATCTGATTCAGGAACAGTGGAAACAATTTCCCGGAAAGACCGGCGTTGCGATCTTGCGTATCGATGGCGGTGAATGGGTCATCGGTCGGCGTCTGGATGAACTGTTTCCACAGCAAAGCGTTTCCAAAACATGGGTTGCATTGACCATTTTGGACCTTGTCGATCAGGGCAAGCTTCGTCTCGATCAGAAAGTCAGGATCACCGCTGATGATATTGCGGTTTTCCACCAGCCAATTCGCGAACGTGTGTTGGCAAAGGGCCCCATAGATGAAAGTGTCCAGAGCCTTTTGGAGCAATCGATTACCGCGAGTGACAATACTGCCAACGACTCTTTGTTGCGTACCGCCGGTGGTCCGCAAGTGGTGAGGTCCTTTATTGCACGGAAAAAACTAGGCGCGATCCGATTTGGCCCCGGTGAACGCGTGATGCAAAGTGAAATTGCCGGACTTCAATGGAAGCAGGAATATTCGGTTGGGCGGCGCTTCTATTCTGCCCGGGAAGAATTGCCATTGGCGCAACGAAAGGCCGCGCTTGATCGCTATTTGGCGGATCCTGTCGATGGCGCGTCGCCCGTAGCCATCGTGCGTGCTCTCGGCAAATTGGCGCGTGGTGAACTTCTCTCGCCGACATCTACCCGGCTACTTCTTGATATCATGTCTCGGACGAGCAGCGGCCCCAATCGCTTGAAGGCGGGTGTTCCTGTGGGTTGGAAATTTGTACATAAGACAGGAACCGGACAGATTCTGTCGCCCATATCCACGGGCTATAATGATATAGGCATTATGACGGCGCCCGACGGAACGCGCTATGCCATGGCGGTCATGATAGGAAGTACAACCGCATCCATCCCGGAACGAATGGCATTCATGCAATTTGTGTCGCGAACCGTGGCTACATATCACCAGCGATAAGGACTGTTTCCGACTTCAGATTACCGTTCCGAATTTACGGTTTGGTTGGGATCGGTTTCATCATCCAGCTCTGTGGCTGCCTTGTCCAGCATTTGCGAGTCTTCGGACGTTAAGCCGTTCGTTTCGGGCTCGGATGCATCCGGACTGCAGGCAGCCGTAAAGACAAGACACATCAATATCAGAAAGCAGCGTGGGGCCATGCTGGTGCCCTCCAGGGTATTTTGGCAACAAAAAGGCCGCCCTGAAAACAGGACGGCCCTTTTTATCAGCTTGCGCTGAAAGTGCGAAATTACTTCGCAGCTTCCTTAGCAGCGTCAGCCATTTCGCCAGCCTTAGAAGCAGCGTCACCGGCCTTGTCGGCCATTTCGCCGGCCTTATCGGCCATTTCGCCAGTCTTGTCGGCCATTTCACCAGCCTTATCGGCCATTTCGCCGGTTGCAGCAGTGGCGTCAGCGCCTTCTACAGCAGTGTCAGCAGTTTCGGTGGTAGCTTCTGCAGTTGCGTCAGCAGCTTCAGTGGTAGCTTCTTCAGCGCCCGAGCATGCAGCCAGGCCGAGCGAAGCGGCGAGAACGAGAGATACAGCAATTTTCTTCATTTGGGAAAACCCCCTAGCAAAACTTATTGAAAACCTGACAGGCGCAATGCACGAATGCAAATGCGACTGCGGTTTGTTCCTCTAGACGCTTCAATTTTTCATGGCAATCGGGTTTTTGCAGCTAATGCGGCCAGTGTCGCTATATTTGGGTTAAACTCTACCTTAATGGTAGAAAACATGGCCAATTTGAGCCAATTGACAGCATATAAAGATTTCTTTATATGCCCCGGTTATGATTGATTTGCTCGACATAATGCGTGCTTTAGCAGACCCGACGCGATTGCGAATCGTGTTTTTGGCGCTGCGACTGGAGCTTTCTGTCGGTGAATTGGTGCAGATTCTGGGGCAAAGCCAGCCCCGCGTTTCCCGTCATATCAGAATATTGGATGAAGCAGGGATTTTAAAGCGCCGCAAGGAAGGAAGTTGGGTTTTCATGCGGCCAGGGCCAGTGTTGAGTGACGGCAAATTGGCCCCGTTGTTCGCAGATGTCGACATCAGCCACGCAAGGGCTTTTCAGCGCGACCTGCAGAAACTGGATGAAGTCAGGGCGGCGCGCACCCAGATGGCGGCAGAATATTTTGCTGTTCATGCCAAAGAATGGGATTCTCTGCGTTCGCTTCATGTTGCGGAGTCAGAAGTCGAGCAGGCTATAAGCAGGATTTTGCGATCCGCCCCCCTGGGGTCTGTTCTGGATGTAGGAACAGGTACCGGACGGATGATGGAATTGTTTGCCGCCGAAGCCCGCCATTTTGTCGCGCTTGACAACAGCTCTGACATGCTGCGGCTTGCCCGCGCCAAACTGGGCACTATGGACGGCGATATTGCCGCAAAAGTTGATGTTCTATTAGGGGATTTCAACCATTTGGCCTTTGATGATGGTATGTTTGACACCATTTTATTCCATCAGGTTTTGCATTATGCCCAGCATCCCGAAGGCGTCTTGGCCGAGGCGGCGCGGGTACTTGCACCTTCGGGCCGGATCGTGATTGTTGATTTTGCCGCACATGACCGCGAAGAATTGCGGACTGTGCATGCCCATGCGCGACTTGGTTTTGCCGATGAGCTGATCGCAGACGCCTTTCGCGATAACGGTATTCGGCTGACGCAACATCTTGCGCTGGATGGTGGCGCGTTGGCGGTCAAATTATGGCTCGGCCAAAAACAAGACATAGCACCTAGAATCGAACATTCAAATTTAAGGATCGTTGCATGATTTTCCCCTTTGCTCAAATGCAGGAAGCTAGCCGGGCATTGGCGGACCCCTTATTTGCGGGACTGTCCGGTGATTGTGAAATCAGTTTCGAATTTTTCCCGCCCAAAACGGAAAAGATGGAAGAACAATTGTGGGAATCGGTGGTTACATTGGCGCCGCTGGCCCCGCGTTTTGTGTCAGTCACTTATGGTGCTGGCGGAACAACCCGCGAAAGGACACACAATACAGTTGCACGCATTGCGAAGGAAACGCGTATACCGGCTGCAGCGCATCTGACATGTGTGGACGCCTCCAAGGCCGAAATTGCCGACGTCGCCAACGCCTATTGGCAGGCAGGCGTGCGCCATATCGTTGCATTGCGGGGCGATGCACCCAATGCCGATGGCAAGTTCATACCTCATCCCGACGGCTATGCCAGTGCCGCGGAATTGGTCGAAGGTTTGCATAAGCTGCATCCGTTTGAAATTTCAGTGAGCGCGTATCCCGAAACCCACCCAGAGGCGGCATCCCCAGCAACCGACATTGATTTTTTGAAACGCAAGCTGGACGCAGGAGCCAGCCGGGCGATCACCCAATTCTTTTTTGAACCAGAAACCTTTTTCCGTTTCCGTGATGCCGTTGCGGCGGCGGGGATCAATGCCGAGATTGTCCCGGGGATCATGCCTGTTTCTAACTTTTCGGCAATTACCCGCATGTCCAATATGACGGGCACCGCGATTCCTGCGTGGATGGCGCATTTATTTGAAGGGCTGGATGACCATCCCCCGGCGCGGCAACTGGTGGCGGCGACCATTGCTGCTGAAATGTGCCGCCGTCTTTATGCAGGCGGGGTGCGTGATTTCCACTTTTACACACTTAACCGCGCGGAATTGTCTTACGCGATTTGTCATCTCCTGGGCAAACGCCCGGTTCCCGCAGTTCAGGAGAAAGCGGCATGAGCGCACGCGCAGAATTTTCCGCCCGCGCGTCAAGGCAGATCATGGTTTTTGACGGTGGCTATGGTACCGCGATTCAGGCTTATAAACTGTCGGAAGCAGATTATCGTGGCGCGCTGGAACTGACCCACGACCAAAAAGGTAATAATGACCTGCTTTCAATTACCCGGCCCGATGTCGTGGAGGCTATTCACATGGCCTATCTGGACGCCGGCGCCGATATGATCGAAACCAATACGTTCAGCGGCACAAAAATCAGCATGGCAGATTATGGCTGCGAACATCTGGTCCGGGAATTAAATCTTGAATCAGCGAAACTCGCGCGGGCCTGTTGCGTTGCGGCTGAAGCGAAAAATGGAATCAGGCGTTTCGTTGCAGGCTCGATCGGTCCGACAAACAAAACCCTTTCGCTCTCTCCCGATGTCAATGATCCTGGCTATCGCGAGATTGATTTTGACTATCTTAAGGATGTCTATCGTGAACAATGTGACGCGCTGATCGAAGGCGGTGTGGACTTTTTGTTGATCGAAACGATATTCGATACCTTGAACGCCAAATGTGCGGCGATGGCGGCGCAAGAGGCCGCTGCGGCTTCGGGGCGCGACGTGCCTTTGATGATTTCTATGACAATCACCGACATGGCAGGCCGCAATCTTTCAGGGCACACGGTAGAGGCATTCTGGGGCGCTATCCGGCATGTCAAGCCGTTGACCGTGGGGCTGAACTGTTCGTTCGGTGCCGATCTATTGCGGCCGCATCTGGCTGCCTTGTCTAAACAGGCTGACACGCTTGTCATGGCCTATCCGAATGCCGGGTTGCCAAACGACCTGGCGGAATATGACGAATTGCCCGAAACTACCGCCCAACTGATCGGGCAATGGCTCGACGACGGATTGGTCAATATCGTGGGTGGATGCTGCGGCACGACGCCGGCGCATATCGCAGCGATTGCCAAAGCTGTCGAAGATCGCGCACCACGTCGAATTCCCCAAGCCGCTATTGTGACCCGACTGGCCGGTCTTGAACCCTTCATCATGTCCGCCTGAGCAAGAAAAGATATTATGACTTCATCCTCTGCCCGCTTCGTCAATATTGGCGAACGCACCAACGTTACCGGTAGCGCCAAGTTCAAAAAGCTCATCCTTGCCGGTGATTATGAAGCCGCCGTCGAGGTGGCGCGTGATCAGGTCGAAAATGGCGCGCAGATTATCGACATCAACATGGATGAAGGTCTGCTTGACGCGCATGAGGCAATGACGACCTTTATCAAACGGATCGCGGCCGAACCCGATATTGCGCGTGTGCCATTGATGATCGACAGTTCGAAATGGAGTGTTATCGAAGCAGGGCTGAAATGTGTTTCGGGTAAGCCCATCGTCAATTCCATATCTATGAAAGAGGGCGAAGAGCAGTTTTTGTATCATGCCCGGCTGTGCATGGCTTATGGCGCAGCAGTCGTCGTGATGGCCTTTGATGAAACGGGTCAGGCCGACACCAAAGAGCGTAAGGTCGAAATCTGCAAGCGTGCCTATGACCTGTTGACCGGCATCGGCTTTCCGCCCGAAGATATCATTTTTGACCCCAACATCTTTGCTGTCGCCACCGGCATTGAAGAACATAATAATTACGGCGTCGATTTTATCGAGGCGCTGAAGGAACTGCGGATCCTTTGCCCCCACGCCCATTATTCGGGCGGACTGTCCAACCTGTCATTTTCGTTCCGGGGTAATGAACCGGTCCGACGGGCAATGCACTCGATATTTTTATACCACGCTATTCCAGCCGGTTTGGACATGGCTATCGTGAACGCCGGGCAGCTTGATATCTACGACGATATTGACCCGGAACTGCGTGTGGCATGTGAAGATGTCATTCTGAATAGCGATCCTGATGCGACCGAGCGGCTCATCACTTTGGCCGAAAAATATCGCGGAACCGACGTGGCACAGGAAAAGGCAGAGGCTGAATGGCGCGGCTGGGAGGTCAAGAAGCGGCTCGAACATGCGCTGGTCAAAGGTATCGACGCCCATATTGTCGACGACACGGAAGAAGCGCGGCTCGCAATAAAAAGCGCGGGCGGACGACCGATCGAGGTTATCGAAGGGCCGTTGATGGACGGCATGAATGTCGTCGGCGACCTGTTCGGATCAGGCAAGATGTTCCTGCCCCAAGTGGTGAAATCTGCCCGGGTCATGAAAAAGGCCGTTGCCCATCTTTTCCCCTATATCGAAGCGGAAAAGGAAGTGGGTGCCAAGGGTAAGGGCAAGATCATCATGGCGACGGTCAAGGGTGACGTGCATGATATTGGCAAGAATATCGTCGGCGTCGTTTTGCAATGCAACGGGTTTGAAATTGTCGATTTGGGCGTCATGGTTCCTTGGTCCGAAATCCTGAAAGCCGCAAACGAGAATGATGCCGACATGATCGGCCTTTCGGGCCTTATCACCCCGTCATTGGACGAAATGGTCACCGTTGCCGAAGAAATGCAGAAGGCCGGGATGACCATGCCGTTGATGATTGGTGGTGCAACCACATCGAAGACCCATACGGCGCTGCGGATCGAGCCGGTGTATTCCGGGCCAGTCATCCATGTCCTTGATGCATCGCGTGCAGTAGGGGTAGCAGGCACATTGGTCAGCGATACGATGGCGGAAAAATTTGTCGCTGATACACGCGAAGAATATGAACATATCCGGGTTGCCCGCGCCGGTAAAACGGCCAAACCGCTCGCCACATTGGAAGAAGCCCGCGCCAACGCGTTTGAATTGGACGAGACGCTGAAGCCATCTGCGCCGCGTCATCCGGGCGTTCATGCCTATGATGACTGGGATTTGGCCGATCTTCGCAAATATATCGACTGGACCCCCTTTTTCCGCGCGTGGGAATTGCATGGCAATTATCCCGATATCTTGACTGACCCGATCGTCGGAGAAAGTGCGACCAACCTGTTCGCTGACGCGCAGGCAATGCTCGACAAGATTGTAAATGAAAAATGGCTGCGGGCCAAAGGGGTGGCGGGCCTGTGGCCATGCACGAGGAAGGGGGATGATATCATCATCCACCTTGATGACGAAAGCCATGTGAAATTGCCATTTCTGCGGCAGCAGGTGGCCAAGCGCGAAGGCCGGGCCAATATGTGCCTTGCCGATTTCATCAGCCCGAATGGTGACTGGATCGGCGGCTTTGCCGTTACCTCCGGGCACGGCATCGGTACGCATCTGGCTGAGTTCAAGGCGCATATCGACGACTATTCCGACATCATGCTGAAGGCGCTGGCCGACCGGCTGGCCGAAGCCTTTGCCGAACGGATGCATGAGCATGTGCGTAAAGATCTGTGGGGATATGCCCCGGATGAACAGTTCACGATGGAAGCCCTCAACCGTGAGGAATATCGCGGCATTCGTCCGGCGCCGGGCTATCCCGCCTGTCCGGACCACAGTCTGAAGCCGATTTTGTTCGACCTGCTTGATGCCACGCATAAGACTGGCATCACGCTGACCGAGAGTTTTGCGATGTTGCCGACCGCTGCGGTAAGCGGATTTTATTTCGGCCATCCACAATCGGAATATTTCGGTGTGGCGCGGATCGGCGAAGACCAGGTGTCTGAATATGCAGCGCGGCGCGGTGTCGATATGGAAACTGCGACCCGCTGGTTGCGGCCCAACCTTAACCAGTAAACCCGCCGCTGTCTCTCAAAGGGACGGCGGCCCCGAATAGCAGTTAATCGGCTGGTTCAACAGCAGACTGTCGGTTATAGGGCGGAGGTAATGCAAAAAACCGCGCTCCTTTTGACAACACTGCTGTTTGCGACACCGGCGACTGCCGAGAATGCGGCGCCTTTCCAAAATGCCGACACCGGCCGGAATTATCGCAGCCTGCAACAGGCTGTAGATTCGATATCCGACGGGGAAGGCAGCATCATCATCGCGCCGGGAACGTATAGGCAATGCGCGATCCAGACCGCCGGCGTGGTCGCATTTCGCGCATCGGTACCCGGGCAAGTGATATTCGATGCGGTGACATGCGAGGGCAAAGCAGCACTCGTCCTGCGCGGTCAAGCCGCCAGCATCGACGGCATCATTTTCCAGAACATGCGCGTGCCCGATGCCAATGGGGCAGGCATCCGGCTGGAAAAAGGTAATCTGACGGTCACCCGTTCCATTTTCCGGAACAGCGAACAGGGCATATTGACCGCCGACGACCGGTCAGGGTCTATTCGCATAGACCGCTCCACCTTCACTGGCCTTGGCCGCTGTGACCGAGGGTTAAGCTGCGCGCACAGCATCTATATTGGCGGTTATGGGTCGCTGACCATCACCAACAGCCGTTTCGAACGCGGCAATGGCGGGCATTATGTCAAAAGCCGCGCAGCACGGATCGCTGTTACCGACAATGCCTTTGATGACACGCGGGGGCGGGAAACAAATTATATGATCGACCTGCCCAATGGCGCGGTTGGCAACATAGCGCGCAACATATTTGTGCAAGGGGCGAGCAAGGAAAATTACAGCGCCTTTATCACGGTGGCCCCCGAAGGCCGCCAGCAATCAAGCGTTGGCCTCTCGATCAGCGCCAATGAAGCGAGCATAGCCCCCGGCGTCGACCGTCAGACCGTGTTTTTGGCCGACTGGTCAGGCGACCGGATCGCGCTAGGCGGGAACCGGCTCGGGCGCGGGCTGAAGCCATTCGAGCGGCGGTAGTTCCGGCGCAAGTTGACACTAAATTGACACCTGAACGCCGCTGCTCTCCCTGCTTTTTCTTGGAACACTGTGCCGCTGCTCCGGCGTCATGCGGTTTGTTTCACGCGAAGAACGCGACGATTTTGAAGAGCGCAGCTCGTGTCATAATCTCTATCCTCGACAAATGGATAGATGAGTTCAAGGGGCTGCGCCGCACTCCATAATGGAACCTTTGCGAACTAACCGGGCATGCAGGCACGATCGAATTTCGAGCCATCTCGACACTGAGAAAGAGCCGCGCCAGTCCATGCGGACCGGCCAATCTACGCTCTCAAATCAAATCCTACATTGCAAGGGGAGGAGGCCGTCTTTAATGCGCCGCGATCCATTCCTTCAATGCCTTGTCGATGCGCGCTTGCCAGCCGGTTCCAGTGGTGCGGAAATGGTCGATAACATCGCGCGAAAGACGAATCGTTGTGCTCACCTTGGTGGGCGCTTTCTGTTCTCCCCGACCGCGTATTGTTGCCGCAAGGTCCGGAAAGGCTTGATCGAATGGAACGGCCTTTGCAAAATCGTCGGCGGTCCATTCGGGATTGTCGCTGACGGCGGCGAGGTCATCCGCTGAGTATTTCTTTTTGCTCATGCCAGTAAACTCCTTTCCCGGCGGTTGGCGGGGCGGACAGATACAATCGAGATGCCCTCTCTGCCCAGCACCACAAAAATGACTACGATCATACCGTCCATTTCGCCGATAGCGGCATAACGCCCGTCCTTGGCTGGACGCACAATCGCTGAAAGGAAGAAATCTTCGTCGATATCGGCAAAATCGATTCCATGCTTGTCGATATTCGCCAGCCGCTTTGGTTCGTCCCAGACGATGATCATATTATTTTGTAGTAACGATTAAATCGGATGTCAAGGCTGTCAATCAGCATTGTATTCCTGTAATTCCTGAGCTTCTGTAGCGACTTTATCTCTATTGATCACATATCTGATTACGCCGACAGTAAATGAAACGCTCAAGGCAGCTATTACAAAAAACGAAAAAATGAATGCGGCCAGTCCGTTACCTCCCCCTCCATAATCCGGTTGGCTAGCGAAATGTTGCCACGTCAAACCTGTCAGAATTGGTGATGAAATGAGAATCGAGAAAACAAACAGTCCCAGTATTCTCTTAGGTACGATAAGCGCTACTGTTACTGGTAGAATTATCACTGCTACTATAAAAATTCCAAGGTAAAGCAATTCCAATCTCCTTGCAAAAGCTCCCTTAGAGGCTAAACTTCAAACACGAAAACATCGTCCGGCTTCGATCTTCGGAGTGCATCAGCCGTAGTGACATGTAACTCACCGCCCCTGTGCCCGCCACCTTCTTACCACGCGCTCCAATATCTCGCTTTCGCCACCGGTTTCCTGCCAAAGTACGCTGAACAGCGGGTCTTCGGATGCCGGGCGCTTTTCTTCCTCGAGATTGTCGAGCGCCACGCGGATGGGAATGCTGACACCTTCACCGCAGATGATGCATTCGCGGTTACGCAGTGCCGGGATGGAATCGAGAAAGCCGCGGGCACCTTCGGGCATGGCGGCGCGGACAAAGGCCTGGTCGCGGTCATTGTTCAGGCGCATCGAGATGATCGTGCCGCATTGCGACAACACACCTTCGGCCAGATCGGACGGACGCTGCGTGATGAGGCCCAGCGACACGCCATATTTACGGCCTTCCTTGGCGATCCGTTCCAAGATCGAGCGCACGGCGCTGGATTTGGATACGCGGTCGGACGGAATGTATCTGTGGGCTTCTTCGCAAACCAGCAATATCGGGCGTTGCGGTTCGTTGCGCGACCAGATGGCATAGTCAAAGACAAGCCGCGACAAAACGGCAACCACGGTCGAGGTAATGTCGGATGGAACGCCCGACACATCGATAATCGAAATCGGCTTGCCGCCCGATGGCAGGCGGAAAATCTTGCCGACAAAATCGGCCATCGTGTCACCCACCAACATACCGGAGAACATGAAATTATAGCGCGGATCGGCCTTTAGCTCTTCAATCTTGCCCTTTAACCGCATGAACGGTGCGCTGTTGGTGGCCTTGTCCAATTTGCCCATTTCGGTCTGGATGATGTTGGTCAGGTCAGATAACAGATAAGGGATTGGTGCGTCGACGGTCAGCTTGCCGATGCTTTCGGCAATCCGGTTCTTGGACCGGGCCTGCAGCAGGCATCGCGCTAAAATATCGCTGTCGATTTGCTTGTCATCGCCGGTGGATGTTACGAAGACTTCGCAATGTTCGGCAAAATTCATCATCCAATAGGGCATCGCAAGGTTGTTCACATCGAACAAAGCGCCATTGGTCTTGAATGCCGCGGAATATTCGCCGTGCGGATCGATCATGACGATATGGCCTTCGGGCGCGATATCGCAAATCTTGTGCAGAATGAGCGCGGCGCTCGTCGACTTACCGGTACCGGTCGACCCTAATAGGGCAAAGTGCTTGCCCAGCATGGCATCGACATAGAGCGCGCCCCTGATGTCCTTGGTCGGGAAAACAGTGCCGATTTCGACATGGGCGCGGGCATCGGCGGCATAGACCTGCTTCATATCTGGGCTAGAAACCGCATAAACCTCGCTTCCTGGAACCGGATAGCGCGTCACACCGCGACGGAAATTGTAAATTTTTCCTGTCAGTTTTTCTTCATCGCCTTCGCCCAGAAAGTCCACGGCCGCCAATATGACACCCTGTTCGCGTTCATGCAGCTTTTGCGTGCGGATACTCGCGAGCAGCCATGTGCTTCCGACACGGATCTTGATCTGGCTACCGACCTGACCAGCCATCGCTATGCTTGGGTCGTGATGGCCCATCAAGTCGCTTAAAACGCCTGCATCCAAAGTGACCTGTGAGCTTGAACCCGCGATTTCCATAACGAAACCAATATGGTGCAATATGGGACCATTGGCTGACTCCGGCGCGGCGGTGCGTGCGGCCGGGGCCATTGCGACGGGTCCGGCACTGGCAACCGACATGCCACCACCGTCCAGTGGTTGCGCCGAAGAAAATGGGTGAGTGCCGCTAATATCCATTGCCGATTTGCCCTTTATGATGGGCCCGACCCTAATGTCAGAAAGTAAAGATATATTTACTATCGGAAGCGGTGATTTGGCGTCATATCCGCTGGAAGATAAAGCCGGCAAACCAGCCAAGCAGCAGCGAGATAAGAACCGCCATGGTGCCGTAAAATAGCGAATAATCCTTGGCCAAAATTGTCACCAATTGTTCAAACCCGGTTTTTCGCACGCGCACTTCGACCTTGTCATCGGCAACAATGACGCGGCCATCACGGATCAGCAAGGTTTCTGCGACATAGGTGCCAACGGGGACACTGGATGGAATTTTCAGGCGGGCCCGGTACAATACTTGATCGGTAATTTCGACCGAGCCTGCCTCTTGCCGGAACAGGCCGTTTCGTTGTTTCAGATCGACAAGGCCATTGCTGAAGCGCCGCTGTTCCTTGGCATCAACTTCGCCGCTGGGGGAAAGTTGCAATTTATCGAGACCAAGTTCGTAAATCGCAGCAGTCTTGCTGTCGACGATGCTGCTTAAGGGACGCGACGAAGCGATTGCATAATAAGCAGGGACTGACCTGAAATCACTGCTGTCAGCATTTATCCAGATACCGGCAATTTGCCGTTTTTCCCGCAAAGTGATCGGTCGCGCAGGGCCACGGAGCACGACCGCAACGTCGACCTGTCCTTCAGGCGCGACGCCGCGCGGATAAATAATGGCTCCAAAAAGCAACAATTCTGCTCCGGTGAAACCGGATTGGATGTTGATCTGTCGTTGCGATACATCAGGGACCAGTTTGGGCACCGCCTGCCCGGCGGCGGCAATCGGTAACATCGCCAAAATCAGAGCCAGCAACCATCTCATAAGGCCTGTACCGTATAGATTTCGTCAGGCCGCCATCCCAGACCCAGCGCCATACGGATGGCAACCAGCAGAACAATCGCGGCAAGCAACAGCCTTAGATATTCCGGCCGCATCCTTTGCGCCAGCCGCGCGCCAATTTGCGCGCCGGTTACGCTTCCAATGAGAAGAAAGACTGCGAGCACAATGTCGACGGCCTTGGTCGTAAGGCTATGCATCATAGTCGACGCCATCGTTACAAAAAGTATCTGAAATAGCGACGTGCCGACAACGACCTGCGCCCCCATTCCAAGGAGGTAAAGCATGGCGGGAACCATGATAAAGCCGCCGCCGACGCCCAGCAACATCGTCATGATGCCGGTGATAAAACCCAGGATCAGGGGTGCGAGGGGCGAAATATATAATCCCGACCGGTAAAAGCGCCATCGCATAGGAAGGCTGGCAACCAGAGGATGATGCCGTCGTTTGGCCGCAGGCAGTGGCCTGCCCGCCCGCACTGCCAGAACGCTCAACAGGCTTTCTTTCGCCATTAACCCGCCAATACTTCCCAGCATCAGGACGTATAATATGTTGATGACGGTATCTATCTGACCCAAGGCTTCCAGAATCTCGAAAATCGCGGCGCCGGCGGCGGTGCCCATCATGCCGCCGACGACCAGTACCGCACCCATCTGAAAGTCGACGCCCCCGCGCTTCATATGTGCAAAAACGCCTGAAACGCTGGCTCCTGTAACCTGTGTGGACGCAGACGCCGCGGCGACAGTTGGCGGAATGCCGTAAAAAATGAGCAGGGGCGTCGTCAGAAATCCTCCACCGACACCAAACATGCCCGACAACATGCCGACCGCACCACCCAACAGGATGATAACAAGGGCATTGACTGACAAATTGGCGATGGGAAGATAGATATCCATAAGCTGATATTTAGGACCCTAACCCGTTTTCGGGACGGGATAAAGACCGCGCCTTAGAAACTGGTGGACAAGGTGACGGCAGGGCCGCTTGCGGGTGCTGCATCACCAGCGATCCTGATCCGCCAATCGGCACTGATACGAAATTGTGCGTCGGCAATTTTGAAGTCACTTTTGATGGTCGGACCTGCATCGATACGGAACAAACCGGTTTGCCCGCCACCCCAAATCCCGATGCCGGGTACGAAAGGGGTGGCACCCAATTTTCGATCTACACGCGCGCTTAGGTCAAAAAAGGGGCCGCCCTGTTTTCCTGATAAAAGCCCTGCCTGAAAATAGCTTTCAAAATTGGATTGCCGAGGCAGTCCAAAGGATTTCCCACCCGCCAGATAGGCTGCAAAAGCGTCGGTTTGGTGGTTCCTAAAGCGGCGTTCAAAGATCAGTGAAACTGGAATCTTGCGGGCGGGCTTCCAACGCAGCCCAGCCGCCAGTTCCCGTTCATCGGGTGTATCATGTGCAATGGCGCCCCTTATTTGCAGTGCAGTTGTTGGTTCAGACTCGCCTGAGCGCGGTCGATGCATCGACAAAGCTGCAACAAATCCGCTCTGGCTGCCGCCATATTGACCGATGGTCGAAACCCCGTTTTTTGGCGATCGCGTCCGGAAGAAGCTGTAGCCATAAAGGGTAAATGGCGAAGGCGGGGTTTTCGATGGCGGCGGCAGGAAAAATTCACGAAAATGGTCTGCCGGGCCGGGCGGAAACTCGGCAATCGACATATCCACAAATTCTCTGTCAAGTCGGCCTTCGCTTTGCACCAATTGGAATTCGTCTTTCGTTAGAATCGGTGCGCTTGACGGTAAAAATGGTCGATCATTTCGAGCCACATTCGTGCTGTGATGTGTCTCGGTCGGCGGCATCAGGCGATGCTGCTTTTGTATCATTCTTGGCCCATGCATGTGCGGGCGGGGTCCGCTCTGGTCCACTGGCGCGATCTGGGCGACCATCGTGATCCTGGCAGCAAGCCAGGTTGCGGACAAAACAGCCAAAAAACCAAATTGTCGTCCGCGCATTTCAGTCGAGGCCGGCGCGTGCGACCGGTACAATACTATGGTCCGTCTTGTCCCATTGCAAAGGCGCGCCGAAACAGTGACGCAAATAGGTTTTGAATGCCCGCCGTGCCGACAGAATAGCGATGAGATTTGCAATCACAACGCGCGGTATCGATAGCAAAGCTTCGGCTGGCCCGTAGATTGAGGCCACAAAAGCCGCTCGGACCCCCAAACGCCAAAACAGAAACATCGCATTTACGAGCAATATATTGGCCAGCATCGGAGGCATTGGCGCGACGGGCAACATATTTGCCGTCGTGAAGCAGAGTTCGACCAGCAAAGATGCAAGGCCCATATAGGCTGTAAGCATTACAAAAGCTGCGAAAATGGATCTGCGGTCGTGCAGGAGCATCCATTTTTGCGCGATGCCGCGTTGCCAGCCCAATCGGTCCCAACCTGCAAAAGCAATGCCGGTTAACCAGCGTCCTTTTTGGCGTATCGCTGCGGGCAGAGTTTCGGGAAAGCAAGATCGAGTTCCCACAAGCCGACCGTTACGACCGGTCCATCGCGCCATGGTCGTGCGCCCGCCTGCTGCACCAATCCGCAAGCCCAATTCATAGTCTTCGGTCAGGCTGCTCTCGTCGAACGGTTTATTACCGGCCTGGGCAGCAATCCGGCCGAGCACGGATCTTTCGATGGCACAGCCGACACCTGCCAAGGGCAGGGCCGCACCTAAAACCTCTCGCACAATCATGGTCTTCCCATGCGATTCAGCAAATTCGTCACAATAATGCCCGCTGACCCATACGGACCCCGGGGTTCTGACAGGTATCACTGGCAGTTGGACCGCAGCAAATGCGCCGATCAGCTGGTCGAAGATGGCAAGCTCTTCGGGATGGACTGCATCTTCGGCATCATGCAGGACAATCGCTTTAACTTTAAACTCCTCAGCGGTCTCTTCCTCGATCATAGCCTTCCACAGTTCGTTCAGGCAGTCTGCTTTTGTGGTAGGTCCATCATGGTGCAGCAATACCGGACGAATATTCGGGGCGTGTTTCGCCACCTGCATTATTGTCGAAAGCGATGCTGGATCATTGGGATAGCAACCAACATATATGCGGTAACGACAAGGGCTGTCCTTCCAACTGTTCAAACAGTTTTCCAGCATGGTCCCGATCACCGCGCTTTCGGCCCATGCCGGTACAAAAACGGCCATGCGTCCGCTGTGATCGTGGACGGGCAATTCTTGTCGCGCGAGAGCACTTGGCGGCCTGAACCGCCGATATACGCAAGTGCCAGCCCATATCAGGTCGATGCAAACATCATCAATTGCGCCCACAAGAAACCAGAACGCGCCGAACAACATCAACTCGTTTCGGGCGGCTTCGAAAATTGCGATTGCCTGTGGGGTCATGATGCCATTATCTTCTAATGTAGCGATCGGGCAGCGCGCCGCTGCGTGGACACAAGCGACTTTTTCCAAAATAAATGAATATTTTTCATTTGCTAAGCAGCTAACTATGCCCCTAAACATTGTCAAGCTATGTAAAAAGACAAAAGCAGGTTAATTGCGCGAATGCGTGTAGCTCGACTTGCAATGGTTGGGGGCGGGCGGCATAGACAAGCCAGATGGCAAGACCTGAGCAACAGAGGGCCGTAAGTTCGGCATTGCGTAGCTTTCTCGCCAGTGAGGCGGCTGGCGGGATGATTTTGATGGCGGCGTCTGCGCTCGCCATGTTTATTGCCAATTCCGTACTCGCCGATCAGTATTTTCACATCATCCATGCCGTGACCGGCCCGGAGCTGACACCCAAACTCGGCCCGATGACCGTCCATCTGTGGATCAATGACGGACTGATGGCGATTTTCTTCCTGCTGGTCGGTCTGGAAATCAAACGTGAATTTGTCGACGGGCATCTGGCAACCTGGGCGGATCGACGACTTCCCATTATCTCTGCCGCAGCCGGTATGATTGTCCCAGCGGCAATCTATCTCGGCTTTGCGGGAAGCGACCCGCAGCTCGTGCGCGGTTGGGCAATCCCGGCGGCGACCGATATCGCCTTCGCCATTGGCGTGCTTGCCCTTTTGGGCAGCCGGGCACCTGCGTCGCTCAAACTGTTTTTGACGACTGTAGCGATTGTCGATGACATGGGCGCAGTGGCGATCATAGCCCTTTTTTATACTGCCGAGCTGAACATGACGGCGCTTATGGCCGCCCTCATTTTGTGGCTGGCCATGCTGGCGTTCAACCGGTTCAAGGTCAATGCGCTATGGCCTTATCTGATCCTCGCGGCTTTGCTGTGGTACGCAACCTTGCTGTCCGGTGTGCACGCCACCATTGCGGGCGTTCTGGCCGCCTTCGCCATACCGTTCCGCCGCACATTGGCCGCACCCGATGCAGAGGATTCCGCCTTGCACCGGCTGGAACATGCGCTGGCGAAACCCGTGGCTTTTGCGATTGTGCCTATATTCGGCTTCGCCAATGCCGGTGTCTCGCTCAATGATGTAACCCTTGCTTCGCTTATGGCGCCCTTGCCTTTGGGCATCGCCCTTGGCCTATTCGTCGGCAAGCAATTGGGCATATTTGGCAGCGTGTGGGTGGCAGTAAAGCTTGGGATTGCCATACGCCCCAAGGATGCAAACTGGAAGCAGGTCTATGGTGTCGCCTTGCTGTGCGGCATCGGTTTCACGATGAGCCTCTTTATCGGCGGCCTCGCTTTTACTGATCCCGCCCAAGGAGATGCGGTTAAAATCGGGGTGCTAATGGGCTCGCTGTTGTCGGCCATCTGCGGCTACGCCCTGTTGCGCTTCGCAGCGCCCAAATTCAGCAAATCCGGAGAATCCGAATGAACTATCGCCACCTTTTCCTGCCGCTGATGCTGGTCATTCCGGCATGTGCCTCCACAAGCACCCAGCCGATAGCGTCACGCGTAGCGACCAGCACTGCCATTGGCGAAATCGCGGATGCCTATATCAAATTGACGCTGGAAGCCGGCACGCATGAGGCGGAATATGTCGATGCCTATTATGGCCCGGCCGCCCTTCAGGATGCGGCGAAGGCTAACCCGCGGCGTCTCGATGTCTTGCTGGCCGACGCGCGTGCGTTGACCGTGAAGATCGATCAGGCTTTGCCGTCCATCAAGAGCGACGCCGAACGTCGCCGGGCTGTTGCGCTGCGTGGAATGCTGGTCGCGGCTGAAACGCGCCTCCAGATGCTGCAAGGAAAGAAGTTCCGGTTCAATGATGAAGCCAAGGGACAATTTGCGACCATTCCCGATCTCAAGCCTCTTGCGTATTATGACGCGCTTTTGGCCAATCTGGAAAAGCTGATCCCGGGGGAAGGAACTCTGGCGTCGCGTGTCGATGTATTCAATGACCGCTACATCATCCCGAAGGACAAGCTACAGCCCGTGTTCAACGCAGCGATTGCCGAATGCAAGCGCCGTACCGCGCAGCGTATCGCGTTGCCCACGGGCGAAACTTTCACAATGGAGTTTGTGACTGGCAAGACATGGTCGGGCTATAATTATTACAAGGGCAATTATAAGAGCCTGATCCAGATCAACACCGACCTGCCCATCCGGATCAGCCGTGCCGTCGACCTTGGCTGCCATGAAGGATATCCCGGCCATCATGTGCTCAATTTGCTGGTGGAAGAACGTCTGGCCCGTGCCAAGGGCTGGCACGAATATGAGGTAAATCCGCTTTACAGCCCGACCAGCGTTTTGTCCGAAGGCAGCGCCAATTACGGGATCGATCTGGCTTTTCCGGGGCCGGAACGTTTGGCGTTTGAACGCGATGTCCTGTATCCGCTCGCCGGTCTTGACCCCATAACGGCCGAAGCCTTTTGGAAGATGCAACAAATGACCGAAGCCCTGTCCGGCGCGCGGCTAACCATCGCCAAAATGTATCTGGATGGAGAGATTGATCGCACCCAAGCCTTGGGCTTCACCCAGAAATATCTGCTGCTCTCGCCCGCCCGGGCCGAACAGTCCGTGGGCTTCACCGACCATTATCGCAGCTATGTTATCAACTATGGCTGGGGTAAGGATCTGGTGCGTAACTATGTCGAGCGGGGAAATCCGGATTCTGCCACACGCTGGCGGCGGATGGAAAAGATCTTGAGCGAACCGACGCAACCTGTGGACTTGCTGCCTTAGGCAAGGTGAAGGCGAAACCCGTCGGTGAGTTCGTCTTCGGATAACTCACCAGCGGCGAGGGCAATGACCGTCCGTATTGCTTCTGTAGTCTCGAATTTAAGTTTATAGCCATTTAGTGCTAAAAACAGACGGGCCAAAACCCATGCGGTTCTTTTGTTTCCGTCCGCAAATGGATGATTGCGAGCGACGTCGAATGCATAAGCCGAAGCCAGCGCTGCCGGATCGTCAACCCCATAAACCCATTGGTTCACTGGTCGGGAAAGTGCCGAATCCAACAGATTTAGGTCCCGAACGCCACTTATTCCGCCATGTTCTGCTATTTGCCTATCGTGGATCGCCAACGCATCACGTGCGTCCAGCCATAACGGCTCGGCCCTTTGTTTGTCCGTCATGCTATTTTACTGCGCGAGTATTCGCAATATATCCCGGTCTTCGCGCATGATATTTTCAGCTAACGTCATCTTCGCCTCAAAGCCAGGGTCGCTCGGCGTTAAATAATATCCATTTGCAGTTTCAGTAAGAAACAGGCTGTCGCCCAAAGACACGCGCAGCTTGGCCAATATTTCCTTTGGCAGTATCATGCCGGCGCTATTTCCCAATTTTATAATTTTCATCGGTTTGTTCATACCGAAGTTATAACAAAAAGTCAGTCGACTGACAACCCGACTTCTTCGACCAACACTGACTGCGAAATCAGGTTGGCGGTTCCGAAGATGGTCATGAAGCTGATATCGGTGGCATCACGTCCGACAGCAATGCGGACCAGATGCTCTTCCGGCGCGAGGCGCGTCGGGTCAATCAGATGCCAGCGCCCCTCCAGATAGACTTCGACGACGGCGTGAAAATCGGGCGGATCTATGCCTAGACCATAGCAGGAAACCATACGCGCAGGCACATCTGCCGCGCGGGCAAAGGCGATGAGCAGATGGGCAAAATCGCGGCAGACACCGCGATGCGAAATGAACGTGTCGGTCGCGGTCGAACCCGAACCGGAAAAGCCCGGTGCATATTCGATGTTCGTATAAATCCAGTCCGCCATCTGCAGGATCCGGTCGCCTTTGCTTTTGCCGTCGAAACGCGTGGTGACGAAATTTTCGTGCCGGTCCGAAGGGCAATAGCGGCTGGGCATCAGATATTGGATATAGGCTGGCGGCAGTTCGGCATGCGGAACCGTATCCAGTCCTTCAATGGCCGTCGGCGCGCGATCAATGGCGACTGTAGCCGTGTAGACAATGTCGATCCGCCCTTCGGCATGCAGCCATGTCCGCCGCCCCAACCCGTCCATACCTTCGATTGTGGTCAGCGGCGAACAATCGCCTTTGACCTTCAGCAGATCAGTCAACAACCGCTGATCTGCCATGGGGATGGCTTCCACGGCGAGAAGAACGTCAGCGGGTTTGGGCAGATGGTAGTTGAGTGTGGCGGTGATATCGAGGGTGGTCATATGCCGCCCTTCGGGTATTTAATGCTGGTATGCAAGCTCCCCAGGGCTGCAACAACTTTACGGAATTTGGAAATGCACGGTGTTCCGATAAAAGGAGGCCAGAGGTTTGCCCTCACTATCAAGCGCCGGATAAAATCGTGCCCTTCGCATCACTGAATTGCAGACGGCATCATCAAATTCCTTGGGTCGCGTTGTCGCCTGAATATGGCATTGGGTCGCGATACCGTCGGCACCTACGCTTAAACGGAATTCGATGATGGCGGGTTGACCTGCAACCAGCATATTTGAAGGATAGTCCGAGGACTTAATCCATTCGCCTGGCGAGTTGGTCGGAATTGCCGGGCGGGTAAGTTTTTTGTGATTTTCGACATCAATACCCCAATGCCCCATGAGATCATCGACACACGCATCGAGCGCAGCAAGCGGTGCTTTCATTGATCCCGTTTCCAATATCACCGATTGGCGTAGAGGCTTTCCAATCTGCAGATATCTTAAGGCTTTTTGACGCTCTTCGCTTATCGGAAGGAGGTCTATCCAGATGTCATTTTTGTCAAGTTTTGCGATCGCGGCTTTTTCTTCGTCCGAGGGCGGTGCGATTCGGATTCGTCCGACAAAATGAAGTGCTGGTAAATCGCCACTGGTCCCGTTGTTGAATGCGACAGTCTGCTCGCTCTCTGAAGGACCGAATGTGACTTCGGCGACGTCCTTCAACAGCGACGTCTTCATCGGTTTGCCTGCGGTGGTTAGCCGGAAGCCTTCACCCGGGCCATAGCGGTCTAGAAAAATGTAAACCGCCGTTTCGACTTCACCAAATCGACGAGCAAGTCGACAACGATCATCGGCATAATCAATTTGCCATGCAGAAGTCGCTTTTAGAGGCAACGGCTCTTTTGCCGAATGAACCATTGATGGCGATAACATCAACGACATGGCCAGTAACGACTGAAATTTCTTTGTCATGGCAGATAGTTAGCAAACCCAAAACTACTCGGCAATACCATCATTGGAATCCGCTTTGTCCATATCGAACTGATTTATCGGTAATTGGGCGACAAAAAAGGGCGGCCATCACTGACCGCCCTTTTTAACTTATCATTTCACAAAAACCTACAGTTTGCCCACCAACTCCGGCACGGCGGTAAACAGGTCGGCAACCAGTCCGATGTCGGCGACCTGGAAGATGGGGGCATCTTCGTCCTTGTTGATCGCGATAATGATCTTGGAGTCCTTCATACCCGCCAGATGCTGGATCGCGCCGGAGATACCGACCGCGATATAGACTTCGGGGGCGACGATCTTGCCGGTTTGACCGACCTGATAGTCGTTGGGAACATAGCCTGCATCGACCGCGGCGCGGCTGGCGCCGACGCCTGCGCCGAGCTTGTCGGCCAGCGGCAGGATGACTTCGCTGAATGTAGCCGAGTCCTTGAGCGCGCGGCCGCCCGACACGATGATCTTGGCAGATGTCAGTTCAGGACGTTCCTGCTTGGCAATTTCGCTGCCGATAAAGCTAGAAATTCCGGCATCGCCTTTGCCCGTTACGGGTTCGATTGTGGCCGAACCGCCGGTAGTCTCCGCCTTGGCAAAGGCTGTACCGCGCACGGTAATGACCTTCCTGGCATCGGACGACTGCACGGTGGCAATCGCGTTACCGGCATAAATCGGACGGGTAAAGGTATCGGCGCTTTCGACCGAGAGGATGTCGCTGATCTGCATCACGTCTAGCAGGGCCGCCACGCGCGGGGCGATGTTCTTGCCATGTGAAGTTGCGGGAAAGACGAAGGCGTCATGATGATCGGCCAAGCTGGCAATCAGCGGCGCGACATTTTCCGCAAGCTGGTTGGCATAAGCCGCGTCGTCGGCGACATGGACTTTGGTGACGCCTGCAATCTTCGCAGCTTCTTGCGCCACTGCGCCGCATCCGGAACCTGCAACCAGCGCATGGACTTCGCCTAGCTTGCCCGCTGCAGTTACAGCAGCCAGCGTTGCGTCCTTTACCGACGCATTGTCATGCTCTACAAAAACGAGGACGCTCATGCTGCTACTCCCATTTCCTTGAGTTTCGCGACCAGCGCGTCGACATCGGCGACCTTGATACCGGCGCTACGCACAGGCGGTTCGGTCACTTTCAATGTCTTCAGGCGCGGGGTGACGTCGACGCCATAATCGGCAGGGGTCTTCTGCGCGAGCGGCTTGGACTTTGCCTTCATGATATTCGGCAGCGACGCATAACGTGGCTCGTTCAGGCGCAGGTCGGTGGTGACAATAGCTGGAGTCTTCAGGCTGACGGTTTCCAGTCCGCCGTCGACTTCGCGGGTTACGCTGACCGTATCGCCGCTGACTTCGACCTTGCTTGCAAAGGTGCCCTGCGGGCGTCCTGTCAACGCAGCCAGCATCTGGCCGGTCTGGTTGCTGTCGTCGTCAATCGCCTGCTTGCCCAAGATAACAAGGCCGGGCTGCTCTTCGTCCATGATCTTGGCGAGGATCTTCGCAACGCCCAAAGGCTCGACATCTTCAGCAACCACCAGAATTGCACGGTCTGCACCCATAGCGAGTGCGGTACGCAGCGTTTCCTGCGCCTTGTCCGGACCTATCGAAACGGCAACAACCTCGGTCGCTACACCCTTTTCACGCAGGCGCAGTGCTTCTTCGACCGCGATTTCGTCAAACGGGTTCATGCTCATTTTCACGTTCGCCAAGTCGACGCCGCTGCCATCGGGCTTTACCCGCGGCTTCACATTATAATCGATGACCCGCTTTACGGGGACGATGATTTTCATAGCTCATCCTTCCTTACCGACTCACATGACGAGTGAATGCCCGTCAAATCTGTTGCGCCTATGATTGACGTTTACGTGAACGTCAAGTGGTCTATTTTTTCTTCATTCAATGCGCGTACTGGCCCTGATCAAGCTGCCTTGCGAACTTCTGCCACGATCTTCTCGGCCGCGTCGCCCAGATCATTGGCCGAAACGATGGGAAGGCCGCTATTGGCAAGTATGTCTTTGCCTTGCTGCACATTGGTGCCTTCGAGGCGGACGACCAGCGGAACCGAGAGGTTCACTTCTTTTGCCGCCGCGACGATGCCGTCGGCAATGATGTCGCATTTCATGATGCCGCCGAAGATATTGACGAGGATGCCCTTTACAGCAGGATCCTTCAAAATGATCTTGAACGCCGCGGTCACTTTTTCCTTGGAAGCGCCGCCACCAACGTCGAGGAAGTTGGCGGGGAATTCGCCGTTCAGCTTGATGATGTCCATCGTCGCCATGGCAAGGCCAGCGCCATTGACCATGCAGCCGATGTTTCCGTCGAGCTTGATATAGGCGAGGTCATATTCGGAAGCTTCGACCTCGGCGGGGTCTTCTTCGGTCAGATCGCGCAGTTCGGCCAAATCCTTGTGGCGAAACATCGCGTTGCCGTCGAACGCTACCTTCGCGTCGAGGACCAGCAGTTCGTCGCCATTGGTGCCTTTGCACACCGCCAGTGGATTGATTTCGATCTGCTCGGCATCGGTGCCGATAAATGCGGCATACAGCCCGGCAAGAACTGTCTGCGCCTGCTTTGCGAGATCGCCAGCAAGGCCCAATGCGGCGGCAACCGAACGGCCATGATGTGGCATGATGCCGGTTGCAGGGTCGATCGTGATGGTGTGGATCTTTTCTGGTGTGTCATGCGCGACATCCTCGATGTTCATCCCGCCTTCGGTCGAAGCGACCACCGCGATGCGGCTGGTGGCACGGTCGACGAGCAGCGCCAGATAGAATTCCTGTTTAATGTCCGCGCCATCGGTGATGTACAGACGGTTGACCTGTTTGCCTGCTTCGCCGGTCTGGATGGTCACCAGAGTATTGCCGAGCATGTCCTTGGCATGGGCCTCCACCTCATCCAGGTTGAACGCCAGACGGACACCGCCCTTGGCATCCGGACCCAGTTCCTTGAACTTGCCTTTGCCGCGTCCGCCCGCATGAATCTGCGATTTGACGACATAGAGGGGCCCCGGAAGTTGCTTGGCGGCGGCGACGGCTTCTTCGACCGACATGGCGGCAATGCCCTTGGGCACCGCGACACCGAATTTCGCCAACAGTTCCTTGGCCTGATATTCATGGATATTCATGGGAGAAAAGCGTCCTTCCAGATGGCAGAGTCGAAGGCTCTAAAGCACAGACAAGCGGTGAATGGAAGGGGTTTGAAGTCAAGATTTGCCGGGTTCACAATCGTCCCGGCTCACCACCTATTTATAGCAACAGGCGGTAGGCCGACAGTTCGGCACGGAGCGATTTGGCGTCCTGAAAATGATAAGCGACAAATCCGTTGGCCCGCGCGCTGACGACATTGGCATGATTGTCATCGATGAACATCGCTTCACCGTGCTGCAGACCAAAGCGTTCCAGCGCGAGCAAATAAATTGCCGGATCAGGTTTCGCGAGTTTTTCGACCCCCGAAACGACGATATCGCCGAACAGGTCAAATATAGGCTGTGTGGGCCGGAACATGTCCCAGAATTCGGCACCGAAATTGGTGATTGCGAACAGTGGCACACCCTGCGCGGCCAGGTCATGCACGATGTCCAGCGACCCGGGGACTGGTCCGGGAATCGTCTCGTTGAACCGCGTGCGATAGGCTTCGATCAATGGGCCATAGTGCGGATATTGCGCCGTCAGTTCGACCGTCATGTCTGCCAAAGGACGGCCGGCATCATGCTGGAAATGCCATTCGGGCGTCACGACATGCGTCAGAAACCAGTCGAGTTCCTCCGAATCGGGGATGAGTTTTGCGAACAAATGCCGCAAATCCCATTCGAACAGGACCCGGCCAACATCAAAAACCACCGTTGAAATCTGCGTCATTTTCGCCATTCCCTAGATTTCGGACACAAAAAAGCCGCCCACGAATCGGATTCGGAGCGGCGTTTTGCTGGAACCATCTGCCTGCGCGGGGCAGGCAGGACCAGTTCAGCCCTGACGCGCCTTGAAGCGACGGTTGGTCTTGTTGATCACATAGACGCGGCCACGACGGCGAATCACGCGGTTATCGCGGTGGCGGCCCTTGAGTGACTTCAAAGAATTGACGATCTTCATCGGAATTAACCCGTTTTTCTGTGCATAAAGCTTTAAATGAAGGCGCGCTCCTATGGGCGACACCGGTCAAAGTCAAGCGTCATTGGGCTATTTTTGCGGATTCATTCGCTATACATCGCTTGCCATCAAGGATGTCCGGCGTAAGGAGTGCATCATGAAGGTACGAAATCGCATTTTACCGCTGCTGTCGCTGTCGTTGCTGTCTGCCTGCGTTGTGCCGACAGGCCCTGTCGAGGTCACGCGCTTCAACCGTGCATCCGAAGGCGTCGTTTATGGCACTGGATCCGTTTCGGTGTTTTTGGCGGGTGAAACCGATGCGGGCCAAAGCCTTGCGGCGTCCCCCTATCTGGCGGCGGTCGCGCGGGAATTGCAGCGCGTCGGTTATTCCGAAAAAAATGCCGATTCCGATATCGTGGCTGAAATCCGCTACGGGGTCGTCACGCTCGAACGCGAACGCCGCTCGCCTGTGTCCGTCGGTGTGGGCGGTTCGACCGGCAGCTTCGGTTCGGGATTGGGCGTCGGCGTCGGCATCAATCTGGGCGGGGGAGCCTCCGCACAGGTCGAAACGACACTTGCGGTGCGGCTCCTGCGGCGCAGCGACAAGCTCGTCATCTGGGAAGGCAAGGCAAGCCAGATCGCGAAAGCCGGTTCGCCTGCAGCCCAGCCGGGCATCGCCGCCGCAAAATTGGCCGAAGCGATGTTTAAGGGCTTCCCCGGTGTGTCCGGTGAGACTATCCGCGTTCCATAATCAAGGAACATCTATGCCCATTACCGACATCAACGCCGCGTTCGACAGCGGCAATATCATCGTTCATTCTATTCAGGAAAACGCCGCCAATCTTTCGATCCGCAAGGACCGGGAATCGGAATTTGCCCAATGGTTCCACTTCCGCGTCGCCTGCACCGCAGGTGAAGAGCTGACGTTGCGGATCACCGGACTGGAAGGTAGTGCCTATCCCGGCGGATGGCCCGACTATCGCGCCTGCGTCTCCGAAGACCGCGACTATTGGGGCCGCGCGGACAGCAGTTATGACAAGGGCGAAGATGGCGGCACGCTGACCATTCGCTACACACCGGCGAGCGCGATTGTCTGGTTCGCCTATTTCGCGCCGTACAGCATGGAACGCCACCATGATCTCATTTCCGAAACCGCGGGATGCGACGGGGTAAGCTATCGCTGCCTTGGCCATAGTCTGGAAGGGCAGCCGATTGACTGCCTTATCATGGGCACAGGATATACCCAAGTCTGGCTTTACGCCCGCCAGCATCCGGGGGAAAGCCAGGCGGAATGGTGGATGGAAGGTGCGCTGGATATGCTGACCGACTTAAGCAACCCGCACACACGGGCGTTGCTAGAAAAATGCACGCTCCACATCGTACCCAATGCCAACCCCGACGGCAGTTGCCGGGGTCATTTGCGGACCAATTATGCAGGCGTGAACCTCAACCGCGAATGGGCGACGCCTAGCCTTGAAAAAAGCCCAGAGGTTTTGGGCATCCGCAATACTATGGATGAAAGTGGCGTGCACTGGGCGATGGATGTCCATGGCGACGAGGCGATTCCTGCCGCCTTTATGGCTGGTTTTGAGGGCATTCCGTCCTGGACCGAAGACCAGGGTGACCGGTATAAAGACTATATCCGCAGACTTGCCGAACGGACCCCCGATTTTCAAACCAAGCTCGGCTATTCTATTGCAGGGCCCGGGAAGGCCAATCTTACCATGTCCACCAATCAGCTCGCGGAACGTTTCGGCAAAAGTCATGGCTGTGTATCGATGACGCTGGAGATGCCTTATAAAGATACCGTCCACGGCAATGATCCTGAACAGGGCTGGTCGCCGGAACGGTGCAAGCTTTTGGCGCGGGAATGTCTGGCAACCCTGGCGGAAATGGTGTGACCAATGGCAATGCGGATCATAAAAGACGACCTGACCGGCCCCGAAATTCGCAGCCTTCTTGAAACCCATTTCGCCGGAATGCTGGCAAATTCGCCTGAAGGCAGTTGTCATTTCCTCGATTTCGACGGGCTTAACGCCCCTGATGTGACCTTTTGGTCCATCTGGGATGAAGATGCGTTGATGGGTTGCGGCGCGCTAAAGGAACTGACGCCGGTGCATGGCGAAATCAAATCGATGCGGACGCATTCCGATCATTTACGCAAGGGGGCCGGTGCTGCGATGTTGACGCACATCATCTCGAAAGCGCGGGAACGTGGGTATCAACGGCTGAGTCTGGAAACAGGTTCGGCCGAGGCATTTGCACCCGCCATCGCCATGTATCAGGCGCATGGCTTTGCATTTTGCCCACCTTTCGGAGACTATGTTGAAGATCCGCACAGCCATTTTATGACCTTAACGCTGTGATCGGCATGATTGTGCGTTGCATCCCCCGACGCTAGACGCAGAACCGAATCAAGATTTAAGGATTATCTATGCCCAAACTCATCCTCATTCGTCACGGCCAGTCGCAATGGAATCTGGAAAATCGTTTTACCGGCTGGTGGGATGTCGACATAACCGAAAAGGGTGCAGCGGAAGCTTGGGCTGCTGGCGAGTTGATGAAGGAAAAGGGCATTGCGCCGGATGTTTCCTTCACGAGCGTACAGTCACGCGCGATCAAAACGCTCAATCTGGCGCTGGAAGCCATGGGTCGGCTCTGGGTTCCGGTAACCAAGAACTGGCAATTGAATGAGCGGCATTATGGCGGCCTGACGGGCCTCGACAAGGCAGAGACTGCCGCCAAGCATGGTGAGGATCAGGTGCATATCTGGCGTCGCAGTTTCGATATTCCGCCGCCTCCACTAGAGGCAGGGTCGCCTTATGATCTATCTTCGGACCCACGCTATGCCGGGATCGCGATTCCCGATACGGAAAGCCTGAAAGACACGATTGCCCGCGTTCTGCCCTATTGGGAAAGCGCCATTGTGCCGGAATTACTGGCCAATAAGACGGTGCTGATTTCAGCGCATGGCAATAGCTTGCGGGCATTGGTCAAGCATCTTTCGGGCATATCGGATGCGGATATCACAGATCTTGAAATTCCAACCGGCAAGCCAATTGTGTATGACCTGGACAGTGCGCTTCATGGGGAACGCTATTATCTGTCAGACTCGTAAGTCGGGCATATAACCAAAATATGCCGGTTCCTTTCGCAATTGCGGTCAGTCCGCTCCCACGCTAAGGGCAGTTGCTTCTTATAGTCGGGGGACGACAGGTGAATGAAGCGGAACCTCTAGTCGGTATCATCATGGGTAGCCGTTCGGACTGGGAAACGATGCGTGAAGCATCGGCCACATTGGACGCCCTTTCCATACAGCATGAATGTAAGGTGGTGTCGGCGCACCGCACACCCGAACGGCTTTATGACTATGCAAAAGCGGCGGCGGGGCGTGGGTTGAAATGTATTATTGCCGGTGCCGGAGGGGCCGCGCATTTGCCGGGCATGGCCGCATCGATGACGCGGCTTCCGGTGCTCGGTGTTCCGGTGCAATCCAAGGCGCTGGACGGGATGGACAGCCTGCTTTCCATTGTACAAATGCCTGCTGGAATACCCGTCGGCACCTTGGCAATCGGCAAGGCGGGCGCGATAAATGCAGCTTTGCTGGCCGCCGCCATGCTGGCAAATCATGACCCGAAACTTGCGGCCCGGCTGGACGCATGGCGGGCCGCACAAACTGCGTCGGTGCCCGAGACGCCCGAATGACGGCACTGCCTCCCGGTTCAACCATTGGCATTTTGGGCGGCGGACAGCTTGGCCGTATGCTCGCTATGGCTGCGGCGCAATTGGGCTATCGCTGCCATATCTTTGCGCCGCCGGGGGACAATGTCGCCTGCGAAGTTGCGGCGATCGCGACGATTGCGGAATATGACGACCTGGCCGCGCTGAGGACTTTTGCCAAAGCCTGTGATGTCGTTACGTTCGAATTTGAAAATGTTCCAGTAGCACCATTGCAATCGATCATGCGCGATGTTCCCATCCACCCGCCGATCAAGGCGCTTGAGGTGGCGCAGGACCGCGTCGAAGAAAAAGAATTTGTTCGTAAATTGGGCGGACAGACCGCCGTTTTCGCCGTCGCGCGATCCGAAATCGAGGTCGAAGATGCTGTCGCCACTGTGGGCACGCCAGCCATATTGAAGACGATCCGCATGGGCTATGATGGCAAGGGCCAGTTGCGGATATCGGCGCAAAGCGAACTGGCCAGCGCATGGCGGCGCACCGGTGGCCAGCCGTTAATTGCCGAAGCTATGGTCCATTTTGACGCAGAGTTTTCGGTGATATTGGTGCGTGGGGCTGATGGAGATATTCGATATTGGGATAGTCCGAGAAACGCGCATGAAGACGGCATATTGGCGACTTCAACCCTTCCGGCGGGGCCATTGATCGAGAGCCAGCAGGGCGCGGCCCGCAAAATGGCGGCGGCGGTTGCCGATGCGTTGGAATATGTCGGCGTGTTTACGGCAGAATTCTTTGCCAGTGGCGAAGGTCCGCTATTCAACGAAATCGCTCCGCGCGTGCACAATAGCGGCCACTGGACGATTGAAGGGGCCGAAACAAGCCAGTTCGAAAACCATATTCGCGCCATTTGCGGTTTACCCTTGGGCAGTACGGCGACAATTGCCGAGCGGGTTGAAATGCAGAACCTGATCGGCAGGGATGGCGAACGCTGGTTGCAGCTTTTGGGCGACCCTGCGGCGAATGTGCACCTCTATGGCAAGGCCGAAGCAAGAGCCGGACGCAAAATTGGTCACGTCACCCGCTTGTATAGATAGTTAAATGTCGGCAAAGCGGGGGATATGAATCACCCCGAAATCATCCTTGTCCTCGCCCGCGCCGCCAATGGAGTCATCGGGAGCGATGGCGGGATGCCCTGGCATATCCCGGCCGACCTGCGTCATTTCAAACAGACGACCAAGGGCCGCCCGATGATTATGGGGCGCAAGACTTTCGACAGTCTGCCCGGGCTTTTGGAAGGTCGTCGCCACATTGTACTCACCCGTGACAAAGCGTGGGAAGAAGAAGGGGCCGAAGTCGCGCATTCGGTTGAAGAAGCGCTAAAGCGCGCCAACGGGCCGCATGTTTGCATCATCGGCGGGGCGCAAATCTATGCCTTGTTTCTGCCGCTGGCCCACCGGATCGAACTGACCGAAATTGCGATGGCGCCAGACGGCGATACGGTGATGCCCGCCTTTGCGGAAATGGATTGGCAAGAGGTTGCCCGCGAACGGCATCCGGCCCAAGGCAATATCCCAGCGCATGATTTTGTAACATTGGTACGCCGGGTCTGAACTTTTCGGGGGGAATGAAATGCGTAAAAGGTTTTGGATTCCGCCGGTTCTAATTGCCGCCGCTGCCATCGGCTTTTTCGGCTTTGCGCCGGGTTTTGTAGAAAAATCGATGAACCAGATCGACGGAAAGCCGCTGATCAAGGTGAGCGACGAGGCCAAGACGCTCCACAAGACACTCACCATCGTTGATTTGCACAGCGATACGTTGATGTGGAACCGCGATCTGAATGACCGCGCATCGCGCGGGCATATGGACGTACCGCGCCTGCAGGATGGCAATGTTGCGCTGCAGTTGTTTTCGTCGGTCAGCAAGACGCCCAAGAACCAGAATTATGACGGCAATGGCGCCGACAGCGATAATATCACCCTGCTGACCATCGCGCAGTTGCAACCGATGAAAACATGGAGTTCGCTTGTCGAGCGTTCGCTATACCACGCGCATAAACGGGATGCGGCGGTTGCCGGTTCGAATGGCCTAGTCATGGCGGTGAACACATCGGCGCAGCTTGATGGTCTGCTGGCGGCACGCGCCAAAGGCCCCCGGCCCGTCGGCGCGATGTTGACGATCGAGGGACTGCAAAATCTGGAGGGCAAGGCCGCCAATCTCGACCGCCTTTATGCTGCCGGTTTCCGCATGGCGGGGCTGACCCATTTTTTCGACAATGAACTGGCCGGATCGATGCATGGCCTGAAAAAAGGCGGACTGACGCCCTTTGGCCGTGACATCGTGCGACGTATGGAAGCCAAGGGCATGATCGTCGACATCGCGCATCTGAGCCACACCGGCGTGGCCGAAGTGCTGGCGATGGCCAGGCGCCCCGTGGTGTCGAGCCATGGCGGCGTGCAGGCGACGTGCAAGGTCAACCGCAATCTGACCGACGATGAAATCCGCGGCGTTGCCAAAACCGGCGGCGTCATCGGCATCGGCTATTGGGATGCCGCCATTTGCGACACATCCCCGCGCGCCGCCGCCAAGGCCATCAAGCATGTGCGCGATCTGGTTGGCATCGCCCATGTCGCCCTAGGGTCGGACTATGACGGGGCGACCACCGTGCGCTTTGACACGTCTCAGCTGGTGCAGGTCACACAGGCCCTGCTGGATGAAGGTTTCACGCCTGAAGAAATCCGGGCGGTAATGGGTGAAAATGCACTGCGCGTCATCAAGGCCGGACTGAAGCCCTTGGCAGAGTCACCCACCACACCATGACCATAAAGCGCCTGTCCGCCCATGATGTCATGCCCGATGCCTTGCGCGGTGCCATAGTGGCGCTGGGCAATTTTGACGGCTTCCATCTGGGCCATCAGGCTGTGGCGGGGGAGGCAATCGCACAGGCCAAGGCCGCAGGAAAGCCCGCCATTATCGCGACATTCGATCCGCACCCCGTGCGGTTCTTTGCCCCCGAAGCGCCATGGTTCCGGTTGACGACCCTTGACCAGCGGCAACGGCTTTTTGAAGTGGCTGGCGCGGACGCGATGCTGGTCTTTGATTTTGACGCGGGCCTCGCCGCGACCACCGCAGAGGATTTCATTGTCGAACTGCTCGTGAAGCGGCTCGGGTTGACGGGCGTGGTGACGGGTGAGGATTTCACCTTTGGCAAAGGGCGTGGCGGCAACATAAAGGTACTGCGCGAACTGGGTGCGGACCACGGCTTGCACGCGACGGCGATGGGACCTGTGATGGACGAGGAAGGCATCATTTCCTCCAGCCGCATTCGCGATGCCCTGCGGGCTGGCGACTGCGCCACGGCGACCCGCCTGCTGACCCGACCCTTTGCCGTCGAAGGCGTGGTACAGCATGGCGATAAAAATGGCCGCCTGCTCGGTTTTCCGACCGCCAATATCGACATGGCGCATTATCTGCGCCCGCGTTACGGCATCTACGCGGTCAAGGGCCGCTTGCCCGACGGCCGCGTGCTGCACGGTGCCGCCAATCTCGGCGTCCGTCCCAGCTTCGATCCGCCCAAGGAATTGCTGGAACCGCATTTCTTCGATTTTGCGGAAGACTTGTACGGGCAAACCATCGAAGTCGAGTTTCACGCCTTTATCCGGCCCGAAGCAAAGTTCGACAGCATGGACGCGCTGATGGCGCAGATGCAGGCGGATTGTGATCAGGCACGCGCAATATTGGGCAGTTGATAATCTTTGTGTTCTTTGTGCCTTCGTGTGAGATAATTTTTGCTCACACAAAGACACAAAGACTCAAAGAAGAAGGATAAAGGGATTTTAAGGTGAAACTATCCCGTACCAAAAAGCGTATATTGGGGGTTGTTGCCCTAATCCTCGTCGGGCTGTCTTTGTTGAACGCGAGCTGGCTGGCACCGACGCCCGTCGGTAAGCCAAAGTTGATCGCCCATCGCGGCGTCTATCATCTCTATGACAAGCGCGCCGCCTTTGGCCGCGACACCTGCACCGCCCGCTTCATCAACCCGCCCGATCATGAGGTGTTCGAAAACACCGTGCCGTCGATCCAGATGGCGGCGGGATTGGGCGGCGATCTGGTCGAAATTGACGTCGCGCCGACTAAAGATGGCAAAATGGTGCTGTTCCATGACTGGACCGTGGATTGCCGCACCAATGGCAAGGGCGAGACGCGCGATCTGACACTTGCCGAACTCAAGGCGCTCGACATCGGCTATGGCTACACGGCCGATGACGGCAAGACATTCCCCCTACGCGGCAAGGGTGTAGGACAGATTCCGACCGTCGAGGAAGCGCTTGCCGCGCTGCCGTCGCGTCCCTTGCTGTTCAATTTCAAATCCAAGGATGCAGGCGAAGCCGACCAGCTTTTCGCCATCTTGAAGGCCTCGGGCCGGGATTATGAAAAGCTGGGCGATGCCTTTTATGGTGCAACCGGCCCCGTCACCCGCATCCGCCAATTGGCGCCGAAAAACTGGGCGTTCGACCTGAAGGGCGAGGCGCAGAAATGCACGAAGGATTATGTCGCCTATGGCTGGACGGGCATCATTCCGGAAAGCTGCCACAATGGGGTGCTCGTCATTCCGATCAATTACCAATGGATCATGTGGGGCTGGCCCAACCGCCTGATCGCCCGCATGGAATCGGTGGGTGCAAGGGTCATCGTGATGGGGCCGTTCGAAAGCGGGAAGTCCAACGCAGGCCTGACCGATGTGCACCAGCTCGGCAAGATTGCCGGAACCTTTAACGGCTATATCTGGATCGAGGATATTTGGGGCATTGGCCCTGCGTTAAAGAAGTGAAATCGGACCCTGAAACAAGTTCAGGGTGACGAAAGGCAATTTGTTGCGCTAAGGGCGCTTTCAATATGACTGAACCAGTAGATTATCGCGATACCGTCTTCCTGCCGAAGACCGATTTCCCCATGAAGGCTGGCCTTCCGCAGAAGGAACCGGTCATCCTTGCCCGTTGGCAGGAGCAGCGCCTCTATGAAGAGCTACGCAACCGCCGTCGTGGACGCGAAAAGTTCATCCTGCATGATGGCCCGCCTTATGCGAATGGCGACATGCACATCGGCCATGCGCTGAACCATATCCTGAAAGATACGGTCGTTCGGACGCAGACATTGCTCGGCAAGGATGCGCCCTATGTTCCCGGCTGGGATTGCCACGGCCTGCCCATCGAATGGAAGGTCGAGGAGCAATATCGCAAGAAAAAGCTGAACAAGGATGATGTCGATCCCGTCGAGTTCCGCGCCGAATGCCGGGCCTATGCGCAACATTGGGTCGATACGCAGCGCGAGCAGCTGAAACGGCTGGGCATTAATGGCGATTGGGATAATCCCTATCTGACCATGGATTTCCAGGCCGAGGCGACCATCGTTTCGGAACTGTTGAAGTTCGCCGAAAGCGGTCAGCTTTATCGGGGTGCGAAACCAGTGATGTGGTCGCCGGTCGAAAAAACCGCCTTGGCCGAGGCCGAGGTGGAATATGAGGATATTGTCTCGACTCAGATTGATGTGGCGTTCGAGATTGTCGAAAGCCCTATCCCCGAATTGGTCGGCGCGCATGCGGTGATCTGGACGACGACGCCGTGGACGATTCCGGTGAACCAAGCTTTGGCTTATGGACCGGATGTTGAGTATCGCCTTACCCAAATCAGCGGATTGGCGGGCCATCCCCATCCGGAACACACCGGAAAGTCCGTTCTCGTCGCCGTTGAACTAATTGCTCAACTAGAACAGCGTTGGGCTTGCTCGCTACAGCCATTGATCGGCCATGTATCAAGGACGTTCAAAGGCTCCGACCTAGCCGGAACCATCGTTCGCCACCCGATGAACCATCTCGGCGGTTTCTTTGCCAAGCCGCGTCCGATGCTCGCCGGCGATTTTGTCACGACCGACAGTGGCACCGGGCTTGTCCATATGTCGCCCGATCACGGTGAAGACGACTTCGATCTTTGCAAGGCGAACGGTATCGATCCGGTTTTCGCGGTCGAGGGCGACGGCAAATATCGCGCCGACTGGCTCTGGCTGGGCGGCGAGGGCAGCGTCATCAATCCCAAATTCAACGCACCCGATGGCCCGATCTGCACCGCGCTGCGCGAAGCGGGCGGCTTGCTCGCGGCTTCGGCGGATTACAAGCACAGCTATCCGCATAGCTGGCGGTCAAAGGCCAAGGTCATCTACCGCTGCACGCCGCAATGGTTCGTGCCGATGGACAAGCAACTCCCCTCCCGCTTGCGGGAGGGGCCGGGGGAGGGTGAGTCTGACTCTGCTCTGGCCGCGACACACCCCCCCAGTGCGGCCTTTGGCTCTGTCCGGGGGGCAGAGCTGCCGCACTCCGTCCCCGCAAGCGGGGTGGGAACCACCCTGCGCGACACCGCCACCGAGGCCATCGCGGCCACGCGTTTCATCCCCGAAAAAGGCCGCAACCGGCTGTCGTCGATGGTCGAAGGTCGCCCCGACTGGGTGCTGAGCCGCCAGCGCGCCTGGGGCGTTCCGATCACCTTGTTTGTCGACCGCAAGTCCGGGCAGTATCTGAACGACCCTGCCGTCAACGCGCGGATTGTCGCCGGTGTGCGGGAATCGGGTGTGGATGCCTGGAGCGAGGATCGGGCGCAGGAATATCTGGGCAGCGATTATGCTCTCGCGGATTATGAACGCGTGACCGACATTCTCGACGTCTGGTTCGATTCGGGCTGCACCCATGTGTTTACGCTGGAAAGCGGGCGCTGGCCCGACCTGCAATGGCCTGCCGACCTCTATCTGGAGGGAAGCGACCAGCATCGCGGCTGGTTCCAGTCCTCACTGCTGCAAAGCTGCGGCACGCGCGGGCGTGCGCCATATAATGCGGTGCTGACGCACGGCTTTACGATGGACCAAAAGGGCATGAAAATGTCCAAGTCGCTCGGCAACACAATCAACCCGCTCGACCTGATGCGCGACAGCGGCGCGGATATCTTGCGGCTGTGGGCGCTGACCGTGGACTTCACCGAGGACCACCGGATCGGCAAGGAAATCCTGCAGGGCGTGTCCGACCAGTATCGCAAATTGCGTAACACCTTCCGCTATCTGCTCGGCGCGCTCGAAGGGTTTTCGGATGCTGAAAAGGTCGCCGTTTCGGACATGCCGGAACTGGAGCGCTACATTTTGAACCAGTTGTTCCATTTGGATTGCAACATTAGAACTGCGATCGGGCAATTTGATTTTAATGGTTATGTCCGGGATTTAACGAATTTTTGTAATGAAGACCTGAGCCGCTACTTTTTTGACGTCCGTAAAGATTGCCTTTATTGCGACGACCCTGCGGACCTGAAACGCCGCAGCTATCGAACAGTACTCGATACATTGTTTCACGCGCTGGTGCGTTATGCTTCACCGGTGCTTGTGTTTACTTCAGAAGAAGCTTGGCAATCTCGTTTTCCAGATGAAGAAAGTGTGCACCTTCAGGAATTGCCATTGGCTTCTTATGGCTTACATGATCCCGAGATCAGCCAGTTCTTCCAGTTTTACAATTTGGCTAGACAGGACATTCTTGAGGCGATTGAGCCACTGCGCCGGGAAAAAATCGTCGGTTCAAGTCTTGAGGCAGTAGTTTCCTATTCTGGAGCAGCACTGGCGCAAGAGTTGAATCATATTGAGCCATTGAATGCAGAATTGCTTGCCGAACTCGCCATGGTTGAACGTGTCGATTTCAATAACGATGCAATTACACCGGGTTTGATTGTCGTCACCAAAACCACAAACCACAAATGCGGTCGCTGCTGGCGGCATTTGCCCGAAGTTACCGAGGATGGCGCGCTGTGCGGGCGGTGCGAGGATGTGGTCAATGGCTGACAATCTTCTTCGCGCCTTCGCGTCTTCGCGCGAACAATATATATTTGGTTCGCGCAAAGACGCGAAGACACGAAGATTTCCCATTCGCCGTCATCCTGAACTTGTTTCAGGATCTTACTTTCAACGGAGCAGCATTCAGACCCTGAAACAAGTTCAGGGTGACGATGCGGGGTTTGAGGGTGACGGCTTAAGGTTCGCGCGTTAAGGGACGATCATGAATCCAAACCCCAAATTTCGCCTGCAGGGCATCATGCTTGCCAGTCTGGTCTTCATCGCTGACCAGATTGTCAAATATATCATGCTAGGCCCGTTGCAGCTGCAAAGCAGGGGGGTGATCCATATCATTTCCTTTTTCGACCTGCGCTATGCGGAAAACCGCGGCGTATCGATGAGCTTTCTGACCGCCGACAGCGATGCGGAGCGGTGGGCGCTGGTGGCTTTGACATTGGCGATAGCAGGTGGCGTTGCGGTGTGGATGTGGCGTGAAAAGCAGCGCGGCGACATGCTGGCACTATCGCTTGTTTTAGGCGGCGCGCTGGGCAATATTGTGGATCGGGTGCGTTATGGCTATGTCGTTGATTATGCAGACTTGCATTTCGGTAATTTCCGGCCTTTTTATATATTCAATATGGCCGATGCCGCGATCACCATCGGTGTGCTGATATTGCTTGCCCGCGCCTTCCTGATGCGCGAAAGGGAAACCGTTCAGGAACCGGCAAGCAGCGCGGAAATAGTGGAGAGATTATGAAGCGGAAACCTATCCTGATTTTAGCGAGCTTCGCTTTCGCCACTTTGGCAGGTTGCGGGTCCACTGGAATATTGGACCGGCAGCGGCCCGACGAATTCGCAGTGACGCGGTCAAAGCCAATCGAAGTACCCGCCAAATTCACATTGCCAGCGCCCACGCCCAATGCACCCCGGCCGCAGGATGGCGATACCAAGGAACAGGTCATCGATGCCATATTTGGTGACACTGCACCTGCGCCACGGCCGTAATCCGTGCCAGTGAGGATATTGAAAATGAAAAAGAAACTGCTTCTGGCCACCTGCTTTTCAGCGATCATTTCCCTGTCCGGCTGTGCCTCGATGGATAAAGCAGGTGTTGAGTTATGGAATTGGGACATTCGCGGTAATCAGCCTGTGGTTGCCGAAACCGGTCGGGCGGCACCCTTGGTCGTGCCCCCTGATTTTGCACTTGAACCAACTCAGGCGATTGCAGCGCGGCCCCAGGAATCGGGTCAGGAACAGGTTTTGGAGGCCATGTTTGGTGGCTCGGCCCAGCGTTCGGCTGCGGAAAGAGCAATTTCGACCACATCTGGGGCTGCAGAAATGGGGATCCGTTCGTCGGTCGGTGATCCGCAGACAATGACGGTGAACAAAGGCACGATTACGCGCGATATCATCGCTGCCCCTGAAGGGGACGGACAAAATGCACAGGCCGTTATTCCGCGCTGACTTTTACGCGGATTTTATGCTCTAACGCCGGCTTCCTCCACTCCTGCGCTATTGTGGCGTAGCGCTTTAAGGACGGTTTCGACAATTTGGGGCGCGTTAAGGCCTGCCTCATCATATTGTTTTTGCGGATTATCATGTTCCTGAAAAATATCGGGCAGGCGCATCGTCCGGATCTTCAATCCCGTGTCCATGAGGCCCAGATCGCTGGCCAATGTCAGCACATGTGCGCCAAGGCCGCCAATCGAGGCTTCTTCGACCGTGATGATAACGTCATGGGTCGCGATTAAATGCCGGATCAGATTTTCGTCGAGCGGCTTGACAAAACGCAGGTCGGCAACCGTGGTGCTAAGACCCTTGGCGTCGAGCGTATCGGCAGCCTTTAACGCTTCGGCAAGGCGTGTGCCCAAAGAAAGAATGGCGACTTTTTTTCCTTCGCGCACGATCCGGCCTTTGCCGATATCGAGGCGCTCTGGCACCGCAGGTAACGCAACGCCCGTGCCATTGCCGCGTGGATAGCGGAATGCGATAGGCCCGCTGTCATGGCAGGCCGCAGTATAGGTCATATGAACCAGTTCTGCTTCGTCGGACGGTGACATCACCACCATATTGGGCAGCGTCGCCAGATAGGCGAGATCGAACGCGCCTGCATGGGTACTGCCGTCCGCACCGACCAGACCGGCGCGGTCAATTGCAAAGCGCACGGGCAAATTTTGGATCGCGACATCATGAACGACCTGATCATAGGCGCGTTGGAGAAAGGTCGAGTAAATCGCGCAGAAAGGCCGCATGCCTTGGGCTGCAAGGCCAGCGGCAAAGGTAACGCCGTGCTGTTCGGCGATCCCTACGTCAAAGCTGCGGTCCGGATGGGCTAATGCGAATTTGTCAACTCCCGTACCCGAGGGCATGGCAGCGGTAATCGCGCAGATTGTGGGGTCGCTATCGGCCAGCTTGGCCAGCGTTTCGCCAAAAACATTCTGATATGCCGGCGGGCCGCCACCCGGTCCCTTGTCCTGTTTACCGGTGATGACATCAAATTTGACGACACCATGATATTTGTCGTCAGCAGCTTCGGCCGGGGCATATCCTTTGCCCTTTTGCGTTACCACATGAACGAGCACGGGGCCCTCAGCATTGTCACGAACATTTTCAAGAACGGGGATCAACTGTTCAAGATTATGGCCATCAATCGGCCCGACATAATAGAAGCCCAGCTCTTCAAACAAGGTGCCGCCCATGGCCATGCCGCGCGCATATTCCTCCGCCTTTGCAGCGGCATTGTGGATTCGGCGCGATAGCCTTTTGGCAAGTTTGCTCGCCAGACTGCGGAGGCCCAGATATTCGCTGGAGGATACAAGACGCGACAAATATGCGGACAGGCCACCAACCGGCGGTGCGATCGACATGTCGTTATCGTTGAGAATGACGACCAACCGGTTGCCCGCGGCCTGCGCGTTGTTCATCGCTTCATAGGCCATGCCCGCGCTCATCGCTCCGTCACCGATAACCGCGATTGCCTTGCCGGGTTTGCCCGCCATCTTGTTGGCTACCGCAAAGCCGAGCGCGGCAGAAATTGAAGTCGAGCTGTGCGCGGCGCCGAACGGGTCATATTCGCTTTCGGTCCGCTTGGTGAACCCCGATAGCCCGCCGCCCGTCCGCAATGTGCGAATTCTATCGCGGCGGCCTGTCAATATCTTGTGCGGATAGCATTGGTGGCCGACATCCCAGATCAGCCTGTCATCCGGTGTGTTGAACACATAGTGGATGGCGGTCGTCAGTTCGACCACGCCCAACCCTGCACCAAGATGCCCGCCCGTCACTGAAACGGCAGAGATGGTTTCGGCACGAAGTTCGTCGGCGAGTTGGCGAAGCTGCGATACCTGAAGCTCGCGAAGATCGGCGGGTATCTTTACCGTGTCGAGCAACGGCGTGTCTGGAACATGGGTCATAGAATATCGTGATAGCGGGTAAATTTTACCGTGTCAGTCACAATCAGCGCATTTCCCGCGCACCTCGATTACGGGTCGGACCTGTGCAAAACCCGCACCTTCGGCCGCGGCCCTGACATTATTGGTCAGCTTATCATCATCAATATGCGTTGCTGTCCCGCAATTATCGCAGATCAGGAAAATGCAGTCGTGCAAGCAACCGGGATGGGAATTTGCAAGATAGGCGTTGGCGCTTTCGACACGGCGGGCAAGGTTGGTCGCGACAAATAAATCCAAAATACGGTAAACACTGTTCGGTGCCACGCGCTTGCCACGCTTTTGGGATACAAGATCGGCAATGTCATAGGCCGAGGCCGGCTTTTCGAATGTCGCCAGCACGTCAAAAATGTCGGCACGCATGTCTGTCCATTGCTCGCCCGCGCCGATAAGCGCGTTCTGGGCGGCTGCGGCGAGGGAAGCGCCCTCATGTTCGTGATGATGATGTATTGCCATGAACTGAATTTAGGCGGTCACTGAGCCATAAGCAAGCTCTGGCTTGAGCCAGAGCCGGGCTGCGAGCTCGCCCACACTGCCGCCGATATCTGTGCGTTCACAACATGTGGGTCAATCGGGCGTAAACACAAGCTTCGGTCCACTATCTGTCATGGCATCGGCGGCCTGGGCAAAGGGCACAATCTTGTGTGTGATATGTTCCGGATGCAATTTACCGCAGGCCATGCACCCAAGAACGTCCGGAAGCCAGTTTCGTGCGCTGGCGCGGCTGGTATGAAATGTCAGCCCCCTATAATAGGCTTGCATCAACGGCACCGGGGTTGTCGAACCGAAATGCATGGCAACGCTTGTTAAAATGGCATTCGGTCGGCACGAGCGCATCGCAAAGGCAAGCGCATCTGGTGAACCTGCTGCCTCAACAACAATTTCAAAAAGCTCATCCGGCTCGCGCCCTTGCCCTAGATTCAAAGGTTCGGCGGCGGCCCCCATCTGCTTGGCAAGTTCACAATTGGCCCTGTTGTCGTCCAGATATAGAACGCGGCCTGCCCCCAAAGCAACTGCGGCGCCTGCTGCATATAATCCAACGCTTTGGGCCAGTCCGCCGACGATCAGGACGGTGGCTGCGGGATATTGTGCAAGCTGGGGGGCAACTGCACGCCAACCATCAGGAATATTGTCGGCAGCGCTCGCCGCTGTAAGCGGGTCTATCCCGTGCGGAAGCGGAACCAGCATGAAGTCTGCAAAAGGCACGCGGATCGCGTCGGACAGTGCACCGCCATATTCGACACGCCCGCCGCCAAGTCCAAAGGAAGAATAGGCAGGAACAGCCTCGCATGAAGCGGTAAAGCCGCGTCGGCACGATGTGCAGGATCCGCAACTGATCTGGAATGGGACAACAACATGTTGTCCCGGCGTCACATTCGCGCGGCTTCCCGCGTCGATTACTTCGCCGACCATTTCATGGCCAAAGGCGAACGGACCCGGGAAGGGTACAGCACCGGTCGCGATGTAAAGATCAAGGTCGCACCGTGCGACAGCCAACGGACGGACAATTGCGTCGGTCTCGCTCTGGATTTTCGGCGCAGGAACGTCATGCCATTCAAAACAATTTGGCCGGATAAAGGTCAATTGGCGCATAATCGAGTGTCTCCCTTCGTGGTGGCCAAGGCAGGAGACAGGCTGCAAGTACGGAGCCAACGCGTAAAACACAGCATAGACAAACTTCCCTTCTGCGCGCCAATGTTCAGCATTGCGGTAAATAATCAAATGCGCGATATTGCAAAACAGATGGCTATTTTCGCAAAGCATGCTTGATCCCCGTGATCTGGATGATCTGATCGCCATTTGGCGTTCAGGGTCATTAAGTGCAGCCGCAAAAAGGCGCGGGGTTGCGATTTCGACGGTATCGCGAAGGGTGGAATCGCTGGAAATCGCCCTGAGACTTCGGCTGATCGACCGTCAGGCAAAAGGTACAAGGCTGACCGCCTTTGGTGAACAAATTGCAATGGCGGCAGAGCCTGTTTCGGATCAGCTTGCGCGGGTCAGTCGACTTGCGGATAATTTGCGGAGTGAAAGCGGCACACTTCCTGTAACATTATCTGCGACGGAATTTGTCATTTCAGATATTCTAGCACCCGCCTTGCCTTCGTTATTCGCACAGAGTGCACATTTCCCGGTGCATCTGCAATCGCGCAGCGATGTTGTCAGTCTTGCCGCGCGGGATGCGGACATAGCGATACGCATGTCGCGGCCCGATGGGGCCAGCCTCATCATTCGCAAATTGCCCGCTCTTCAGCTCGGTTTATTTGCCTCATGCGACTATCTTGATAATAGGCCAGTCGCGCAGATCGATGTGATGCGTGAACGGCTTATGATTTATGATGATAGCTATGGGCGTTTGCCGGAACTTGCATGGATTGACGAACTCGGTTTGCGCCCTGCCGTTGCGATGCGGACGGGAAGCACAAGGGCGCTGATGTCCGCTGCGCTTTCGGGCGCTGGTATCGCCTTGTTACCTATTGCCATTGCACAACGCGAAGGCGGATTGATCCAAATTCCGACAAGGCATGTACCCCCGGCCCGAACACCCTGGCTAATTGTCCATAGGGATCTGCGTCGTCAGCCAAGCATTCGGGCAGTTCATAATTGGGTGCTGTCCACCTTCACCACACTTGTTGGCGCCTCGACGACTATATTTATGAGTTCAAGGCCCAGGATGGGGTATTGAAGGTCCTGGCCTGAGTACACGGCCTGTGCTGTTGAACTTAATTCGACGCGCGATGATTAAGGTCGTGGCCGAGTGCCAGAATGGCAACGCCCATGACCGTCCATAATATCTCGGTCGTGCCGTGGGGAATGGTGAGGGCACCAGCCATCATGCCGATGCCCAACGCGCCAATTGCAGCGGGCATGACAAAACCATGGTCCCACAAACCCTTGCCCAATGCGAGCATGCCGAAAATGATCGCCAGAAATAGACCGACCTCATGGATGACAGGATCAAGAAGCAGGCCACCAGCCGAAGCGAGAAATACGAGCAGAACGGACGTCGCCAGACAGTGGATCAGACAAAGCCCCGCGATGCTCAAGCCGAGCCCGTCCCAACGCCATTTTGTCCATACCTGTGTCATAGCCCGGCCTAATGGCATGATTCGCTGCACGTTACAACATATCATTTGCCGGTTGCGGCGAAATTTATACCGTTTCATTTTCGCAACTGGGATGGCTTAGAAAGCAACAGGGCGGGTGATAACCGCTCTTGCCAGCGATGCCTTGTCCGCGCATATCGCCCGTCATGCCTATACCCGTTGACGCAGATCCGATTAAACTAAACTCGACAGCAAGACCCGAAGCTTTGGTCAAATGGCTTTTGGCCGTTGCGGTGCTGGTGTTTGCGATGGTGGTGGTTGGCGGCATCACGCGGCTGACTGAATCCGGACTTTCAATTACCGAATGGAAGCCGATTGCCGGAACGCTACCGCCCCTGAATGAAGCGGCTTGGGTGTCTGAGTTTGAGAAATACAAGAAGATTCCCGAATATACCGAAATCAGCGGTCCAGCCGGTATGACGCTGGCGCAATTCAAGTTCATTTACTTTTGGGAATGGATTCATCGGTTATTGGGCCGCATCATCGGCCTTGCATTCGCGCTCCCCCTTGCCTGGTTTTGGCTAAAACAGGCCATTCCTGCGGGGTATAAACCCCGCTTGCTGGCACTTCTGGCGCTCGGTGGATTGCAAGGGACAATTGGCTGGTGGATGGTCTCTTCGGGCCTTTCGGCACGCACGGACGTCAGCCATTACCGTTTGGCGACGCATCTTTTGACGGCGCTGTTCATTCTTGGCGGACTGGTCTGGACGGCGCTGGATTTAAAGGCATATGCAAAGGATTCGGCAGCATCAGCGGCAAAGCTTACCGGATTTTCCGTGTCGATCATCGGTATTTTGTTCGTTCAGTTGCTATTTGGCGCATGGGTGGCAGGTCTAAATGCCGGTTATGTTTCAAATAGTTGGCCGTTGATGAATGACCAATTTATACCGGCTGGAATTGATACGGCAAAGGGCGTGTCTTATGCCCTTGTGAACGATCCCTTCTTAACCCATTTTGTGCACCGTTGGTGGGCATGGGTCGTGGTAATAGCCTTGATCATGCTTGCACGCAGAACCAAAGCGGCCGGGGTGCGTCCTGCGTCCATCGCCATCCACAGCGCCTTTGGGGTGCAGATTTTGCTGGGCATCGCAACGGTAATGACTGGCGTGAACATTGTTCTTGCCGTTTTGCATCAGGCCGTCGGCGCGTTGCTCGTGGTGGCAACGGTATGGGGCGCGCATGCCATCGGTCGTAAAAATGGCGCATAAAGACCGAAAAAGCGATGTCGCTTTGATATATGCCGTTTTCCCGACCGCAGGCGAAGGGCATGACATGTGTCGAACATTATTATCGGAACGGCTTATTGCCAGTGCCAACCGTTTTCCGATGGTGATTTCCCACTTTCGCTGGGACGGTGAGATTGAGGCGAAAGAAGAGCATCCCGTTCTTTTCAAAACCAGCCCGGCCAAGGCAGAGGTCGCATTGCAAAGGATTGCTGCGTTGCACCGTTATGATGTGCCCGCCGTCGTCAGGGTTTCAACCGAAGGGGCCTGTTCCGCTTTCGCTGATTGGGTCGCATCCGAAACGATGTGAACGTTTCTTGTAAATGGCGCCCACAAGGAAAGGCGATTGCTATATGGTATTATTATACCCGTCGCGAAACCCTTGCTTTTGCTTGACTATAACCCAGTTCATCGCCATTAGCCCCGCTTCGCGACCAGGATTATATGATTCTGGGCACATGTTTACAAAATCCGAAAGGTTCGATTAGCGATGAAAACGCTATCCAGAGTTACGAAATCGATCCGTCCACAGGACGTTGAGAAATCGTGGATCCTCATTGATGCAGAAGGCTTGGTCGTTGGCCGCGTTGCCAGCATCATCGCCAATATCCTGCGTGGCAAGACCAAGCCTAGCTATACCCCGCACGTCGATTGCGGTGACCATGTCATCGTCATCAACGCCGACAAGGTGAAGTTCACGGGTAAGAAGCTGTCCGACAAGGTCTATTATCGCCACACCGGTTATATCGGCGGAATCAAAGGCATCACCGCAGGAAAAGTGCTTGAAGGCAAATTCCCAGAGCGCGTTCTTGAAAAGGCGGTCGAACGCATGGTTCCTCGCGGTCCTTTGGGCCGCGCCCAGATGCGCGCCCTGCATTTGTACAATGGCACTGAACATCCGCATGATGGCCAGCAGCCCAAGACGCTCGACGTCGCTTCCATGAACCGCAAGAACAAGGTGGGTGCATAATGTCCGATACCGCAAATACACTCGCCGATCTCGAAACCTTGGGCGTCGAAGCGCCAGTTCAGATTGCCGCGATTATCCGCGAACAGGAAATCGACGCGCAAGGTCGGGCCTATGCCACCGGACGTCGTAAGGATGCTGTAGCACGCGTATGGCTAAAGCCCGGAACCGGAAAGATTGTTGTCAATGGCCGCGACCAGGAAGTGTATTTTGCACGTCCGTCGCTTCGTCTTGTCATCAATCAGCCATTTGGCGTGACCGAACGGACGGGTCAGTATGATGTTATCGCAACCGTTAAAGGTGGCGGTCTTTCGGGCCAGGCTGGTGCCGTTAAGCACGGTATCGCCCAGGCTTTGTCGAAATATGAACCTCTGCTCCGCAGCGCAGTCAAGGCCGAAGGCTTCCTGACCCGTGATAGCCGTACCGTCGAACGTAAGAAATACGGTAAGGCCAAGGCGCGCAAGAGCTTCCAGTTCTCGAAGCGTTAAGCGTTTCAGCGCACGGGGCGGGCAAAGTTCCGGCCTGCTGGAGAAAAAAAGGCGGTCCTTTCGGGGCCGCCTTTTTTGCGCCCGTGCTTCGTCAGCGGGCAATTTGGGACCTAAGCCGTGGTTTACGGCTGATTTACCATTAGCTTCTATGCTGAACTACGGAAATTCCCCTCGGAACTATTGCATGAGCCATTTGCGCCATTTGAAAGACATGTTCGCATTCTTCACCGACCTTCAGGGTGAATGGGCGATATTGCGTCGGTCTGCGCGCATTGAAAATCGCCAACTGATGCTGGCGCAATTGCAAGCCGTGGGGCGCTCGCACGTCGCTGCTTTTCTTTCCGGGATGGCAGCGATGTGGCCTGCGCTCGGTATATTATGGTTTGGCGGCGCCAAGACCGATTTTGCCCCATATTGCGCGCCGCTCTATACGATTGCCATGATTGTCGGCTACCGCGTCCATGTGCGGATAAAGGACTATTCGATCGATGCTGATCCGGATGGGTATTACCTGCTTTTTCTGCGACGTCTGTTTATACTGCAAGTGTCTGTCGTATCATTTAGCTGGGTACTTCTGCTCGCCGATATCTGGAGCTATCATCAGGACATCGGGCTTGTAGTTGCCAGCGCCATGACATTTGGCCTGCTGGCGATTGGTACGCTCATTTATTTGTGCCTGCCAGCGGCCATGGTGATGTGGCTAAGCATTTTGACCATCGGCAGCGGCATATCGGCGACATATTCGGGCATCGCTATGCCTTGGTTTTTTTACGCAGGCATAGCTCTGGTTGGATTTACGCTCCATCGCGTGGCGATGATGCAATGGCGTTCGTTCATGCATTCGCTGGATGAAGCGCAAAGTTTTGCCCGGCAGCAAGAGAGCTTTTTTGCTGCCGAACAGGAGAGACTCGCAGCATTGGAGGCCGAGCGCCGCAACACCGGCGTTGCCCGAAATGAAGAACGGATTCATGCTGAAAATGTGCAGCGTCAGGCGATGGCTGCGCTTGCCAACGAATTTGAACATTCGGTTCATGCGATTATCGATGTCATGGAATCTGCAGTACGCGCGGTGGGCGAATCTTCGCAACAATTGGCCGCCATCGGTACGCAAACATTAGAGCGAACAGATGCCATGGCAGATATGGCCTCTAACATGAGCGTCGCTATTCAGATGGTAGCGGCGGCGACGCGGCAATTGAGCGAATCTTCGGACGCAATATCCCATCAGGTGCATGATCAGGTCACCGCATCCGAGGCGGCAACCAAAAGCAGCAAGCAAGGCAGCGGAGTAATGGCGCATCTGGCTGGTGAAGCGGAAAAAATCGGCGAAATTGCCGCCATGATCCAGGATGTTGCGGGAAAAACCAATCTTCTGGCGTTGAATGCAACCATTGAAGCCGCCCGTGCCGGCGATGCCGGACGTGGCTTTGCCGTAGTTGCTCAGGAAGTAAAGAGCCTCGCCAACCAGACCCACGGCGCCATTGGATCGGTAACCTCGACGGTAACAACTATCAAGGACCAGATGGACAGTGCCGCCCGGATGGTGGGCTCGGTCGCCCATAAAATGACGCAAGTACAGCAGGGTGCAAACAACATTGCCACGGCGATCACCCAGCAACAGGCGGCAACCCGGGACATTAGTGATCACGCCCAGCACGCCGCTCAGGATGCGGAGCATGTCCGCGAATTCAGTAAAGAAGTAAATGTCGCAGCAGTGCAAGTGGGCGAGGTTGCAGACGAAATGCAACATGTGATGTCCGGTCTGGAAAACCGCGCAGCTGCCCTGCGTGAAGCCAGTCGAAATTTCCTCGACCGTCTTAGAGCGGCCTAAGCTTAGCCCAGCGTCGCAATAACCAATCGAATTTTCGCCGCAATCCTCTCAATATCGGCGGTAAACCGCTCGACCAGCCGGTCGGCATCCAGGCCGATCATTTCAAAGACTTGCGGAGCTGAAAGCGATAGGCGCAACGTCGGTGCCCATTCACCAATATTGTCTTTCAAACATTTGACCGGCTGACCTAAATGACAGATTTCAGAGGCTATCAAGCATTCGCGTGGGAGCGAAAACCGGTCTGTCATATCGGTATAAAGACCGCGATACACTTCTCTGGCCTGTTCAACAGATAATGATTGGCCTGTTGTAGCTAATGGATCGGTTAATTCGATCACATAGAGCATTTTGCGGTCAAGGGGGTGGATTGGCGAGGACCCATTTTGGTGGTCGCCCGCAGCAGGATCATTCGCCGCACCCTCAATCAACCGGAACGGCATAGTATCCGCCAAAGTCCGCATGGCTTTGCCAAAAGCGAGGATCACGGCATCCACCCTATCCATCGGCATCGTGAGCAGTCTTTCCAGTTCGAACAATCCTGCTTCGAGTCTTAACAAGAGACCGAAGTTGGTCCGCATTGGCAACAGATGATCGGTATCGATCCAACCGGTTGGCATATCTCCTCTGGCAAAGAAATGGGCAAGCCCAGCCGGTGCGATACTGCCCGATTTCATCCGGGCCGATAGTCTGGCCGGAATGAGGGCCCATGCGCTAAAGGGGGGGCCGCCAATGAATTTCGACCCGGTCATAAAAATGGACGCACCACGCGCCAGATAAGCCTGAATGGTATCGGGCGAAATCCGGCCCTGACATGCATCCACGACCAAATCGACCGCATCCCCATGCACCGAAATCAATTTGTCTATCGCGGACAAACTAGGTGTTACAATTCCGGTTTTTGACCGATGGATGATGTGGACCAGCGGACGTTTGCCTTTGGCGATGATTTCACTTGCGGCTTTAAGAAGCATTTGGGCATATTCATCGTCCTGTCGGACAGGGCCATCGTCCGTTCGGGTTTTCAGGGTCTCGACCGAAATCAAGTCCGCATCGAAACCGGGCAGATGTGCACCTTTTACAACATCCAACCCAAGGGCTGTGCGCGCAGCGAAATATTGCCCAGCTTGCGAAAACAGGCATCCGCTTCCGACTTCATCCACTTCGACAACGACATTTGTTACCCGCTGCCCGCTTTGCAACGCTATTGCCAGCGCAAGATATTCAAGATCAGTGCCCGATGCACCAAATGCGACATCAACATCCGCGGCAAGGCTGTAAACCCGCCGGATTCTGCCGCGCGCATTACGCAGAAATCTGGTATATGCAGCGTCTTCACTTTCGCCATTGGCGACCGCCAATCGCAATTGATGGTGAACTGCATGGGCATGGGCATAAGCAGGCGCCGATATCGAACTGGCGGTTGAGGAAGAATAGCTGATCGCCCGAACCGGCTCAGGCGCGCATCCATAGCTGTTCAGACCGCTTTGTTCATCAAGAGTGATCCGGTCGTCGCCGCCTGCACTCATCAATGTTGCCGTAGGTAGATCAAGCAACGACATTTCAATCCCTTCCTGCTGGTGAAACCGCCTCACATCCGCCATAATGCGGCACTACCGACCGCGCATACACAAAACAGCCCAGAGGCCAAAGCCCCTATGCCAATTGAAATAATTTCCCCGCCGCGCAAGCTGACCATTCCGGCGCGATACCGTGACACGATAAAATTGCTTTTCATCGCAAAGCATGCGTTGGGCGACGGCTCGCGTGATACGGTTGATGGCGATCATGCCGTCTATCATCGCGAAGTGCGCGACGTACTGGAAAGCCTCGGGCTCAACGTCACAGCCGCGAACAGCCCCGAAATATTGTTTAACAAGCCCGACGTTGATTTTGTATTCTCGTTGTTGAACCGCGGCGGATATCTTAACAGTGAATTGATGATGCCCACTTTGTGTACGCGCCTTGGGGTTCCTTATTTGGGGGCAACGCCGATTTTGCGCGGCCTGTCAGATGACAAACATCTGATGAAGATGGCAGCGCGGGCAAGGGGTGTGCCGACTGCTGATTCTGCCATTTTTCGCAGGAATGCACCTATTGATCCGATTACTGATTGGTCGGCCGAGCGCTATGTTGTGAAACCGAACGCATCCTCGGCCAGTTGGGGTGTTTCTGCGGAAAATGACTGGGCAGGCGTCAAAAACGCAATCGTACAATTGCATGCAGATGGGCATGATGCACTGGTTGAACCGTTTCTCTCGGGAATAGATGTCGAACTGCCAGTAATTGGTGCACGCAAGGCGCAGTTTTTACCACTGATGCGTTTCGACCATGACACCGAGGTGCTGCGAACTTATGCTGAAAAGCGCGGGTTTGAATCATCAGAAGCCAAGTTGGTGCAGGAAACAGACCCTGACTTCATTGCCAAGGTGCAGGAATTGACCAGCAAATTATTGCCGGAATTGTGGCCATTTGACTATGGCCGGTTCGAGTTCAGGCTTAACCCCGCAACCGGCGAAATCAATTTCCTTGAAGTCAATCTCCAGTGCAATATCTGGTCGCAGCGGGTGATTGGCAGGGCGGCTGTGATTGCCGGTATCAGCTATCCCGAATTGTTGGAGACAATCCTTGCCGGGGCGATGGCAAGGCAGGGCGTGATCGAACTGGATGACCAGGATTGGTAACCCCCTAATTCTTCGCTAACGGCCCATTTTCTTCTGGCGCCGTCGCTGGACCGAAGACCCTATGCCCATGGCTTCGCGATATTTTGCAACAGTCCGCCGCGCGATGTCGAAGCCTTTGGCACTCAGCAAATCGACCAGAGTATCGTCTGACAATATCTTGGCCCCTTCGCCATCTATCAGCGACTTGATGTGGCTTTTGACAGCTTCGGCCGAGGCACCGTCCCCGTCGGCGGACTGCACGCCGGATGAGAAAAAATATTTGAGGTCAAATAACCCGCGCCCACAATGCAGATATTTATTGCTGGTTACCCGGCTGACGGTCGATTCATGCATTTCGATGGCATCGGCGACCTGGCGCAGGGTGAGCGGCCGCAGGTACGCAACGCCGCCGCGAAAGAAACCGTCTTGCTGCTTCACTATTTCGGTGGCCACCTTGACGATGGTGCGCTGCCGCTGATCCATAGCTTTAATCAGCCAATTGGCATCCGCCATACAGTCATTGATCCAGGCCTTTGTCGTCTTGTCTTTTCCCAGTTCGGCAACATATGTCCGGTTTATCAGCAAGCGGGGCAGGTTCGCGCTGTTCAGTTCAATGGCCCATCCCGCCCCGCGCGCGGTTACAAAGATATCGGGCGTCACCGAAACATTGTCCTCGCTTTCAAAACGACAGCCAGGTTTTGGGTCATAGCTTCGCAATTCGATCATCATGTCGCGCAAATCTTCGTCGTCGACACGGCACATGCGTTTTAGCTGGTCGAAAGCGCCCTTGGCTACCAGGTCAAGATTGTTGATCAGCTTTGCCATGCAAGGGTCATATCGGTCTGCTTCCCGGGCTTGCAGCATGATACATTCCGCAAGATCGCGTGCGCCAACACCGGTGGGGTCGAACCTGTGGACTTCGGCCAGCGCTTCTTCCATATCCGCCATGGAAACGCCGAGCCGGTGTGCCATGCCAAGCAGATCAGCGCCCAGATAGCCTGTGGGTTCAATCTGTTCGATAATCTGCTGCGCCAGAAATAGCAGGCGGCCTGAAAGGCTGGCCCCGGCCTGCGCCATCAGATGTTCGCGAAGGCTGATATCGGCGGCGGCGAAACTGTCGAAATCGGTCCCTTCTCCGTCAAAACCGCCCGCCATGCTTCGGCCCGAAATGCCAAGCATACCATCCGCACCGCCAACGCTGTCGGAGACACCATCATGGTGAAAAGTCTCGGCACCAAAATCGACGTCCAATGCTTCGGACGCGGCCATATCGGTGCCCCCCAACACATCGTCGCTGCTTCGCTCGCCGCTTTGGGTGGATGGCAGGGCCGCAAAATCATCGGGCAAGGTTTCGGACGGGATTTCCGGAATGGCTGTTTCCAACACCGGGTTGCGTTCAACCTCTTCGGCGATGAAGGCTTCAATCTCCATCGACGACAGCGCCAGCAATTTTATCGCCTGTTGCAACTGCGGCGTCATCACCAGTGACTGGCTTTGGCGTAGATCGAGGCGAGGGGCTAATGCCACGGACTATTTTTTCTGCTCGGGATGGTGAGATATTGTTCCGCTACCCATCCCATTACATCGCAAAACTTTCGCCCAGATAGAGCCGCCTGACATTTGGATCGGCGACCAATGCTTCGGGCGATCCCGAAAACAGGACCTGCCCGCCATAGATGATGCAGGCGCGGTCAACGATTTCCAATGTTTCGCGGACATTGTGATCGGTAATCAGCACACCAATTCCGCGGGTTTTCAGGTCCTTGACCAAATTGCGAATATCCGAAATCGATATCGGATCAATCCCGGCAAAGGGTTCATCGAGAAGCATGATGGACGGGTTGGCGGCAAGGGCGCGGGCAATTTCGCAGCGCCTGCGTTCACCGCCGGATAACGCCATAGCAGGCGCGCTCCGCAATCGGCCCAGCCCGAATTCCTCAAGCAGTTTTTCCAGCCGTACATTGCGCGCATCTACATCAGGTTCGGCCATTTCAAGAACCGCGCCGATATTTTGTTCAACGGTCATCCCGCGAAAAATGGATGTTTCCTGCGGCAAATAGCCTAAGCCCAAAATCGCCCGCCGGTACATCGGCATAGCGGTAATGTCGGCACCGTCCAATGTGATGCGGCCGCTGTCAGGTCTGACAAGGCCCATAATCGAATAAAAGCAGGTCGTCTTTCCTGCGCCATTAGGTCCAAGAAGGCCAACAACCTCGCCCTTTGCCACCGCCAGCGAAACATCAGTCAGAACCGCGCGCTTGTCATAGCTTTTGGCAATCGAAACGACACCCAGGCCGGATTGCAGGCCTTCGGGGGTTATGGCATCGACAGTCGGTCGGTCTGCAGTCATGCTGTCCATTTCAAATCATCATCCGCGTTTATCGGGCGTTACGCGTTCAACAGCTACCCAGTCTGCGGACAACATGCAATTGGCATGATTCATGCGTGAAAATATTTATAGGCTGACGGCCTAGTTTTTCCGCTGGGGAACCGTGAATGTGCCTGATACCCGGCCGGCCGAAGCGCCTGTCCCGCCGCCGCCGCCGTTGATGGTGGATCGGCCAGAATTAAGATCGATAACCAACCGCCCTCCACTCAGCTTGTTGCTGCCCTGCACCAATTTGACATCGCCGATCAGGGTAATCAGGCTGGAATCCAAATCATAAATGGCCGCATTGCTGGTGGCGCGCAGGTCATCTTTTGTAATGATAACACCGCCGGTTGCATCCAGCCGCTGTACATCGGTGCCGCCTCCACCATTTGAATAGGCTGCGGTCAGTCTGCTTGCTTTCAGCACCAGCCCGGCCTGCGTGACGGTCACGCCGCCGGCAAGGACGACCCGGTCGGCGCGATCCTGCAATTCCATGGAGTCTGCCGTAAAATCGACGGGCGCATCGCTATTGTGGTTGCGTATCGTTTGTGCAGGCAATGCGGACGATAACAGGATCGCGGCGATGCCGACGGCGAAAATACTGGGAGGGATAGCGCGCAGGTTCATCAATATCTCACTTAACTGCATTCTGGTTGATACGCAAATGTACACCGCCATCAAGTCTTACAACCCGCGTTTCCAAATTGGCATTCAACCGGTCGGCCCGAAATGTTCCAACTTTGGTCCGACCGCTCACCGGACCAAAGCTTTGCATCGTTTTGGTTTTCAGTGACAGTTCGACATTGCTGGCGACCATATCATATCCGGTCGAATTGACGGCAAGCGGACCGGTAATACGCATCGTTTCCCTGTTGAGATTATAGGAACCGCGTTGGGCAAGTATGGACGCGGGGCCGTCATTCAAGAGGATTCGCGCGGACAATGCCGTCATGTTGAGGATCGGTTCAGCAGATGTTTTTTGCACCGCGCTTCCCGCCCGTAGCGAAAATGGCCGTCCTTTGCTGTCTTCACCGCGATACAGCGCTTCGATAAGCCGCATTCGTTCCCGCGACAGGTTGACCTCATCCTTGTTCAGAACGAAACTCAGTTCCTGTGTGCCTGTAAAAGGGCTGAATGCGAGGATAGCGACCAAAATACCAATGGTGCTGGGCAATCCTATTCGCAAAAAAACGATGAGCCTGTCATGTCGCCCACCGGGTAAAGCCCATTGCTGCCTTTGTGTGCGCTCAAGATCTGCCTGTTCCGACATAAGTTTCTAACGCCGTTTTCAACTATGCCCAAAAATATCGATTTCTGACCAGCCCGCCAGGTCTAGTGCGGCGCGATGTGGCAGAAATTCGAAACAGGCCTGCGCCAGCGCACCGCGTCCTTCACGTTCGAGGCGGACCACAAATTCGGCATGCAGTCGATGCAGATAGCGAACGTCGCTGGCGGCATAGTCCTTTTGCGCTTCGGACAGAGTTGGACCACCCCAGTCGCTGGACTGCTGCTGCTTGGATATGTCGGTTGCCAGCATTTCCTTGACCAGTTCCTTCAGCCCATGGCGGTCAGTATAGGTGCGGGTCAGACGCGACGCGATCTTGGTGCAGAATAGCGGCGTTGCGACCACATTGAGATAATGGGAAATCGCTGCGATATCGAATCGGGCAAAATGAAACAGCTTGAGGCGTGCCGGATCGGCAAGCACGGCGCGCAAATTGGGCGCAGAAAAGTCACTATCCGGTCCGAAACGCACCAAATGTTCGTCGCCATTGCCGTCCGAGATCTGAAGCAGGCAAAGCCGGTCGCGCGGCGTTATCAATCCCATGGTTTCGGTGTCGACGGCGACAGGCCCTTCGGCCAGAACGCCTTGGGGCAAGTCTTCTTCATGCAAATATACGCTCATGCGCGAACCCTTGCCTGACTGCGTCCGCCAAGGCAATTAAAAGTGCAAATATAGTCATCGCACAGCAGCGCGTAATATTTGCTATCGCACAGTCTTTTATTGGGATATAGCCCGGGCTTGCGCGATCAGGAAGGGCCGCGCTTGTGATGTGCAGGACCGGCGCCCTCGACTGCATAGACTAGGTTGTTGTGGGCGGTGAGAAGGCAAGTACGAAGACATGGGTTTTGATCGCAAGCGTAACGGCCGGGGCCGGGACAAAAGAGACGGTTTTGGTGATGACAGCTATGATGGCTACCGGGCACCCCCTCCTTTCCAGAATGATTTTGGCGGTGGCCGCCCAAGCGGCGGCTTTGGCGCTGGTGCTGGCGGCGGCGGTGGCTTTGGTGCGCCGCGCAGGGGCCCTGGTGGACCCCCAATGCCTGCACAGGTCATTGGTTCCGGCAAAGGAATAGTCAAATTTTTCAACGGGCAAAAGGGATTCGGCTTCATTCAAGTCGATGACCGTCCCGACGATGTGTTTGTTCACATCAGCGCGGTTGAACAGGCCGGTCTAAGCGGTTTGGCAGAAGGCCAGCCCCTTGAATTCACACTCGTCGATCGTGGTGGCAAGGTATCTGCGACCGATCTGGTCATTGATGGCGAGCCTATTGCCGTTCCCGAACGCGCACCGCGTCCGGAACGCAGTTTCGACCGTGACCGTCCCCCGCGTGAAGGCGGTGGGTTCCGTGGTGGTGACCGTGATTCGGCCCCACGCGGACCGCAGCGCGAATCGACCGGCGAACGCGCCAACGGAACAGTGAAATTCTTCAACGACATGAAGGGTTTTGGTTTCGTGCAACGTGATGACGGCGGCGAAGACGTGTTTGTGCACATTTCCGCACTCGAACGTTCGGGCATGGGTCAGGTGACACAGGGCGACCGCTTGGCATTCGATATCGAAATCGACCGCCGCGGCAAATATTCGGCTACGAATTTAAGCGCCCTGTCGGAATAAGTCGATTTGATTAGGTAAAAGGGCGGGTGAAGCAGATGGCTTTGCCCGCCTTTTTCGTTTCAGTTTTTGCCAATGGTCGCCGCCAGGAACCAGGCGCGTTGTTCGGCCTGATCTGTCCAGTCGTCAAGCAAACCATCGGTCGCATTGTCACCGGCATCGTCGGCCAGATCCTTTGCATCTTTCAGCGACTTGACCAGACTTTCATTGTCGGCGCGCAATTCCTTCAGCATTTTCGTGGCATCGGTTGACGTGGAATCATGATCCTTGATTCGCTGCTTACCGGCAATCGCACCGATTGATGTCAGCGTATCTTGCCCCAGCTTGCGAACGCGTTCGGCCACAAGGTCGGTGGTGGCGATCAATTCTGCTGCCTGTTCATCAAACAGCAAATGATACTCCCGAAAGTGCGGACCGGTTACATGCCAATGAAAATTTTTGGTTTTCAGATACAAGGCATAATAGTCCGCCAGCAGGCCATTCAGTGCATCGGCCAGCGCCTTTTTGCTGTTGTCGCCTTCTGCCATTCAAATTCTCCTTATCGGGGTGGGGATTGCCGTGATATAATTGACCCGGGCTTCCTTTGCTATCGCAGCCTATCGTCCACTCATATCGAACGGTTCACTCAAGCCAGGCCAAAAGCTTGCGTTGCCAATATAAGCCCCCAGCCCAATAGCAGCGCTCCCGATATCCAACGAATGGGTTTGAGCGGGACGACCTGTGCAAGGCGCGCCCGCAACAGTATTGCAGGAATCGTGGCGGCCATGATGCCCACAAAACCACCGGCCATTGCCATTCCCCAAATGGGCGTGCGCGCGCTTTGGGCGGCGATGATGAACTGGCTCTTGTCCCCGAATTCGAGAATGAACAGGCCGAGGAAAGCCGTCAGAAAAGCCGGAGTTTTCCATGTGGCCAACGGATCCACCGTTCGCCGCCACATCAACATGCCGATGCCTGCAAAAATATAGGCGAGCCCTGCAAAAAGCTTCAAGGGGGTTTCGCTAATCCACTGATCGATGACCGAGCCGCCAAGTGCCGAAAATATGCAGTTCAGGAGGGTCGCACACGCCAACCCGCCGATAATCGCGCCATTCCTTCGATACCTTAGAGCCAGCACCGCCGCCAAAATCTGGGTGCGATCACCCATTTCCGCCAAAAAAACAGAGAAAAATGTCGAGAGAAGCGCGTCCATAAACTGGCTATAGCCACAATATTCAAAAGTTTAACGCGGCAATCGCACCGCGATAGAAGCCAATAGCGACTGCGTGACCGATGGGCTTAACTGCTGACACCCGATGGCATCGCCTAATATGCCGGTGAAGCTGCTCACCACCGAATCGGCTCCGCCATGTTCGATAACGCGGCTCATCGATGCTTCAAAAACACCGGCGATTTCGGCAACAGCGCTGAAATGGTGCGCGACGGCGGTTTGGCGGATCGCTTCCAGCCGGACCAGAAATTGCAAGGGGTTGGTATCAAAAGACGTCAGCCGCAGGGATTCAAGCAGATCGCTCAACTCCGCGCGAATCAGCATTTGCCGATCATGATCCATGTCCATGACTTTGCCCCTAAACCCCATATATTCGGGAACTTTGCGCCATCATGGTTAATAAGTGATGAAACTGCACGGTGCACCGTGCGTTAAGGGTGCGCCGAAGCCGATGCGGTTTGAACGAATTTAGCGTGAAGAAACGACTCAATGCTTGACTTTGCACGCACGAATCCGCAAAGGCGCGCGTCTGTGAATGGTCGGCGTTGCTGCTGCTATCATTTTTAACGAAATTCGAACACGAAGGAATGGGCCATGGCGAAGCCAGCCACGATCAAGATCAAGCTGCTCAGCACCGCTGACACAGGCTTTTTCTATGTCACCAAGAAAAACCCGCGCAACATCACCGAAAAGATGACGTTCCGCAAATATGACCCCGTCGTGCGCAAGCATGTCGAGTTCAAGGAAGCCAAAATCAAGTAAGCTTTAAACGGCTTGAATACGATATCGATCAGGGCGCTTCGGGCGCCCTTTTTGATTCGATGCAGGCTTTCGCGATGGCAGTAACATGCTGCAAATCGGTTCCGCAGCAACCGCCCAGTACCGTAATTTGAGGGAACCGCTCGACCAGCATTTTGTGCTGCGCCGCGAGATCAGCCGGATCCCCGATATCGAGTTCGGTCATCACATCGAGTTCGGCATGGCTGCAAGTCGAGGCATTCGCGCGAACACCGCGTATGCGGGCCGTCCACGATGTATTTTCCTCTAAAGACTCCGCGAAGTGGGCCGGGTGTGCACAGTTGATCATATAATAAGCCGGATAACCTTGCGTCGCTTCGTCGACCGCAGCAACCGCGTGGGCGAGCGTGTCACCAGTCGGCAAGCGGCCATCGGTTTCGACGGTGAAGCTGATCGCAACCTGCACGTGCAAAGCCTTTGCCGCCAGCGCCACGCCGGTAGCTTCCGGAATATTGGTCATGGTAATCGAGGTCATCATGTCCACGCGTGAAAACTGGAATAGGCGCGCCTGATGCGTGTGATAGGTCTGCGCCTCAACCACGCTCATGATCCGTCCAGGGTCATAGCCGTCCCCGCGCGGGCCTATACAGCCGCTGACGATGATGGGGATTGCGTAACTTAGATATTCCTCGCGAAGAGTCATCAGCATCGAAATTGCGTCTACGTTAAGCGCATCAAGCTCTGCCAGCGTCATGCCTAGCGGTTCGGCCCAATCGGGGCTTGAACGCCAGGTTGCGCTTTCGAGCACCAGCCCTGTGCCCATCCGACGAGCAAGCTCCAGAAAGCCGCGATAATACTCGTCAAGTGCATGCCGACCTTTATCGGTTTGCAGAAGCGTTATCGACGCAAAATGCGGCAGGTCGATACCCCTGTTAAACAGGATGTCGGTCTCAAGTCCGGCGTCTGTCAGGAACAGTCGGTCAAGTTGCGGAAGCGGTGCAGCGGCCATAGGCGTATCCTCCAAGCTTGCGACTTCAGAGTTTAATAAAAGAAATTGGAGGCACAGACAAGTATGGAGGCTCGTAAGCCGACCTAGCCCACAATCACCCTAACCGCCTCCAGAAACTTCATCACCGACACAGGCTTCGATAAATAGCCACGCGCGCCTGCGGCTCTGATGCGTTCTTCGTCGCCCTTTCCAGCATAAGCCGTTACGGCGAGCACCGGGACGGCGGACAATATTGCATCCTTTTGCATCGCTTCGATCAGGTCGATGCCGCTGACATGCGGTAACTGGATATCCATGATGACTAGGTCAGGCGCGAACATCCGGGCCTGTTCCAGCGCCAGCCGCCCGTCGCGCACGCCCTCGACATTGAACTGGTGCGCGCGCAAAAGGTCGGTGAACAGCTTGAGGTTCAGCTCATTGTCCTCAACAATCATCACCTTTTTCGACATTACAGCCCTTTTCCCGCTTTGCGTTCACCCGTGCCTTCGCTTAAGCGAAAGCCATGCATGAAACAAATGGCAAGTTAGACGCGTCGGGAATGGCGTTTCAGGCATTGGTCTGGGCCTTGATGGATGAAGCGCGTGCGGAGCGGCTTTTGTCGCTGACCGGACTGACGCCAGAAGGGTTGCGGACCAGCATTGCCGAACGCGGAACACAGGCGGCGATACTGACTTTTTTAGAGGCGCATGAACCCGATCTGCTGGCGTGCGCTGCGTGTATCGGGGTATCGCCGGCATTATTGGTTAAAGCGCGTGAGGAACTGGAATCATGAGTAAACCCCTGTTGATTTCAGATTGTGACGAAGTGTTGTTGCACATGATCGTGCCGTTTCGCGATTGGCTGGACGAGGCGCATCACATTCATTTTGATCTGGTGCATGGTGACTGGGGCGAAGCGTTACGGCATAAACATGATGGCACTGTTGTCGAACGGGGGCGGGTGTGGGATTTGCTGAACGGCTTTTTTGATACCGAAATGTCCCGGCAACAGGCAATTGACGGTGCGGTCGATGCGATTAACCGGCTGGGCGATGTCGCCGATGTCGTCATTCTGACCAATTTGCTGGACCATCGCGCCGAACCGCGGGCGGCGCAATTAAAGGCCGTCGGTATCGATGCGCCTGTTTATACCAATCAGGGCGGCAAGGGCGAGGCGCTGGGCCGGATATTGGAAGAATATAAACCGAGCGTGGCGGTTTTCGTCGATGATCTGGGGCATCAGCATGACTCGGTCGGGGAACATTTTCCCGACGTCTGGCGGCTGCATTTTGTCGGGGAGCCGTTATTGTGGGAACGGGTTAAATCATCGAAAGCGGCGCATGCACGGTTGGACCGATGGGCGGACGCCGAACATTGGATCAGGGAGCGACTGGTGACAGAATTGCCAGCGCCCGCATTGGAAAGGGTATCATCATGATCGACGCGAAATTGACCGAACTGGGCATCACCTTGCCCGAACCTGCGGCCCCGGTTGCGTCTTATGTGCCAACGGTTGAAGCGAACGGGATGCTGTATGTGTCGGGGCAATTGCCCTTTGTCGATGGCAAGGTGATTACCGGCAAAGTGGGCGATGCGCGCAGTTTGGCCGATGGCCAGCTCGCTGCCCGGGCATGTGGCATCATGCTGATCGCGCAGATGAAAAAGGCGTTGGGTGGGGATCTGGACCGCGTGGAACGGATCGTCAAACTGGGCGTCTTTGTTGCGTCGACGCCTGAATTCACCGATCAACCGGAGGTCGCAAACGGCGCGTCCGACTTGATGGAGGCGGTGTTCGGCGATGCAGGAAAACATGCCCGTGCAGCGGTGTCGGTGCCTGTACTTCCCCGGGACGCGACGGTGGAAATTGACTGTGTTGTACAGGTGCGCCCGATTTAATGGCGCCCTCCATTTCCGTTCGTGTCGAGCGTAGTCGAGGCACCCGGAAGGCGCGCTCTCCCTCATGGCATCTCGACTGCGCTCGATGCGAACGGTTTTGGGCGGGCTATGCCTGAGGTCGCTGCCGAACTGTTGAACCGGGTCGGCGATGTCGCGCCTACCGCTTGGGATGCGCTCAACCCGCGCGGCAACCCTTTTGTCAGCCACGCATTCCTGTCGGCGCTGGAGGAATCGGGCAGCGTTGGTTCGGGCACGGGGTGGTCACCGGCCCCCATTCTTATCCGCGATGGTAATGACATTCCCGCAGCGGCGCTTCCTGCTTATCTGAAGACGCATAGTCAGGGCGAATATGTGTTCGACCACCACTGGGCCGATGCCTTTGAACGGGCGGGCGGACGCTATTATCCCAAGCTGCAGATTGCCGCGCCTTTTTCGCCCGTGCCTGGCCCGAGGCTTTTGATGCGTGATCCAAGTTATGCGGCGTCCCTGTTGGCGGCGGCGGAAACCTTGGTGGATCAAAATGGTCTTTCGTCAGCCCATGCGACCTTTGTCGACGAGTCCGAGCTGGACTATTATCGCGCGGCAGGCTGGCTGGTTCGCGTCGGCACACAATTCCATTGGCAAAATCGCGGCTATGGCAACTTTGACGGTTTTCTGGCGGCGCTATCGTCGCGCAAGCGCAAGGCCATCCGCAAAGAACGCGCCGCCGCGCAGGCTGCCGTGCGAATCGAGCAAATTTCGGGAACGGATATCACTGCCGAAATGTGGGACGCCTTCTGGGTTTTCTATCAGGACACCGGCGCCCGAAAATGGGGGCAGCCCTATCTCACCCGGGCTTTTTTCGACATCATTGGGGAAAGCATGAAGGACAGCATTGTCCTTTTTCTCGCCTTTGATGGCGGAAACCCCATAGCCGGAGCGTTGAACTTCGTTAGTCCGGATTGCCTTTATGGCCGCTATTGGGGGTGCACCCGTGACGTCCCTTTCCTCCATTTCGAGCTCTGCTATTATCAGGCAGTGGATTATGCGATTGCCCATGGTTTGCCGCGGGTCGAAGCAGGGGCGCAGGGCGAACACAAGCTGGCGCGGGGCTATGAACCGGTGCCTACTTACTCCGCGCATTATATCGCCAATCCGGGTTTCCGAGACGCAGTTGCTGATTTCCTGGACCGCGAAACGCAAGCGATGGAGCGTGAGATAGAATTTCTCGGCGAAATGGGGCCGTTCAAACGGGCCTGAAATGTAAAAGAGACGGGAGAGGGAGAGACGTCCCGTCGAGATTATACGAACATCTCCGCTTCTGCTGTCTCTTTTACATGATATTTTGATGCTTCGCGCTCTTGCATTCCAGTCTTTAATCGCGCAATTAAACAGCGAGAGAGGAATCAGCTATGAGCAAGCCAAGCCCCCAAGAACTCACGGATTTCGAAAAGCAGTGCGACGCCTGGTTCGCCGCAAATACGGTGCGCGACCCCGGTTTCATGCTGCCGCTGACATTCATGGAAGTGTCGACCGACCGGCAGTTCGACTTTCTGCGCGAATGGCAGCGCAAGGTATATGAGGCTGGCTATTTCGGGATGAGCTGGCCCACCGAATATGGCGGCTATGGCATGCACCCGGAATATCAGCGGATCGCCACGCGGATTATGAAAACGCATGATGCGCCGATCATGATCAATGCGATTGCGAATGGGTGGACCGGGCCGCTGTTGCTTGACATCGGCCGTGAAGAGGACAAGCGGCGCTATATCAAGCCGATGCTGAGTGCCGAGGAAATCTGGTGCCAGGGATTTTCAGAACCAGAGCATGGATCGGACCTTGGATCGGCGCAGACCAAGGCGGTGCGTGATGGCGATGATTATGTCATCAACGGATCGAAAATCTGGACTTCGCTGGGTGATCGCGCGGACTATATGATCCTGCTGGCGCGGACGTCGAATGATGGCCCCAGCAAATATGCAGGGCTCAGCTTTTTCCTCGCTCCGATGAAGATTCCGGGCGTCGAAACGCGGCGGCTGAAAAAACTGACGGGTGAATATGGCTTTACCCAATGCTTCTTTACCGATGCACGGATTCCGGCTTCAGGTCTTGTCGGTGAAGAAGGGCAAGGCTGGATGGTCGCCATGAAAACGCTGGAATATGAGCGCGGCGCAAAGGTCAATCCGGTCGGCGGATATTTCGTCAAGGAAATGGACGTGATGAGCGTTGTCGACATGGCGCGCACGGCAAAGCGCGGCGGGAAACCGGTGCTGGACGATCCAGTGATGCGCGACAGGCTGGTTGACTATATGATCGAAATCCAGGCGCTCAATCTTAATAACCAGCGCCGCCGGATGGCCCCGTTGACCAGCGACCGGCCGATGGGCCTGGCTTTGATGAACAAGCTGGCGCGGACCGAATTGATCCGCGAACTGACCGAATTTTCATTACAATTTCAGGGCAGCCGAGCAGGCTATTATGTCGGCGATGAAAACGCGGTCGACGATGGCTATTGGCACCGCGCCTATCTCAACAGCTTTTCCGCAACCATTGGTGGCGGGACCAGTCAGATCCAAAAGAACATCATCGGCGAACATGTACTTGGGTTGCCCAAGGGGCGGTGATGCCGCGCTACCTCACCCGTTCGTGTCGAGCTCAGTCGAGACACCCGTCCGTCATGCGCGCCTTAACGGTGTCTCGACGATGCTCGACACGAACGGGAAACGTGGCTGAAGTGAAAGGAATGCAATGAGCGAAGTCCTAACCCAGACGCAGGACGGCGTCCTGATTATTACGATCAACCGGCCCGAAGCGAAAAATGCGGTCAATCAGGCGGTGGCGCAAGGGGTCGCGGCCGCTATGGAACAACTCGATGGCGACAAAAGCCTGAATGCGGGAATAATAACGGGCGCTGGCGGGACATTTTGTTCAGGCATGGATCTGAAGGCATTTTTGCGTGGCGAATTGCCTAGCATCAAGGGCAAGGGCTTTGCCGGATTTATCGAATCCCCGCCTGGCAAGCCGCTGATCGGCGCAGTCGAGGGCTATGCTTTGGCAGGGGGCATGGAAATCGCCATTGCGTGCGATCTGTTGGTGGCCAACGAAAAGGCCCAATTTGGTATCCCCGAAGTCAAGCGCAGCTTGGTTGCGGCGGCCGGTGGCCTGTTGACGCTGCCGTCAATTATCGGCAAACGTATGGCTATGGAACTGGCGCTTACCGGTGACTTTATTTCTGCCCAGCGGGCTTATGAAATCGGTTTTGTTAACCGGCTGACCGAAGGCGCGGCCATCGATGCCGCTTTGGAGTTGGCGGCAAAGGTGGCGGCAAACGGGCCTCTGGCGTTGATTGCTACCAAGCGTGTTATCAATGAACGACCGGACTGGACATCGACCGAAATGTGGAAGAAGCAGAACGAAATCTGCGGGCCGGTCTTCACGTCAAAAGATTCGCGTGAAGGCGCTCTGGCCTTTGCAGAGAAACGCAAACCTAATTGGTTAGGGGAGTAATCATGGGGCATCCCGTCGTCCATGCTGCTGCGAATCCCGATAAACCCGCTGTCATCATGGCGGAATCGGGCGAAACGATCAGCTATCGTGAACTGGATGAACGATCAAACCAATGCGCGCACCTGTTCCGCTCGATTGGGTTGCAGCAGGGCGATACGGTTGCATTTTGCCTCGATAACCGGGCGGAGTTTTTCGATCTGGTGTGGGGCGCGCAGCGGGCCGGTCTGATCTATGTTGCGATCAGTTGTCGCCTGACGGCATCGGAAATGGATTATATCCTGAAAGACAGCGGGTCAAAGGCGTTGTTCGCATCCTCCTATCTCGGTGCGACGCTGGATCAACTGCAAAGCCCGGTAAAGCGGTATATATTGGGCGGCGACCAAGCCGGTTGGACAGATTATGCCGCTGCTGTGTCGACTATGCCGACCACGCCGATTGCCGACGAGCGGGCAGGCACGGATATGCTTTACAGTTCGGGAACGACGGGGCAGCCCAAAGGCGTGCGCTTCCCATTGCCCGACGACCCCGATATTGCATCCCCGAACGCACTGTCGGGACTTGCCGCGATGGCATTTCGTTTTTCAGGCGACAGCATCTATCTTTCGCCTGCGCCGCTATATCATGCAGCGCCATTGCGGTGGTGCGTTTCGGTGCATCGGCTCGGTGGAACCGTAGTCGTCATGGAAAAATTCGACCCCGAAGCCGCGTTGGCCGCAATCCAGAAATATAAGATAAGCGCCAGCCAATGGGTACCGACGCATTTTGCCCGCATGCTCAAACTGCCGGAGGATGTGCGGAACAAATATGATGTCTCAACCTTGGAAACCGCGGTTCATGCAGCCGCGCCTTGCCCCGTGCCGATCAAGGAGGCGATGATTGACTGGTGGGGGCCTGTCTTGCGCGAATATTATGCCGGGACCGAAGGGCAGGGGATCACTTTCATTTCAAGCGAAGAGTGGTTGACCCATAAAGGGTCGGTAGGTCGCGCGCTCAATTCGATCATGCATATTTGCGACGAAAATGGCGATGACGTGCCGGTGGGTCAGGAAGGCACTGTCTTTTTCGAAAGCGAAGCGTCGTTCAGCTACCATAATGACCCTGAAAAAACGAAGAGCGCCACGAACAAATATGGCTGGACAACATTGGGCGATGTTGGCCGGTTGGATGAGGAAGGCTATCTTTACCTGACCGACCGCAAGAGTTTCATGATTATATCTGGCGGCGTGAATATCTATCCGCAGGAAATCGAAAATCATCTGGTCGCCCACCCCAAGGTTCGGGACGTCGCGGTAATCGGCGGGCCGCATGAGGAAATGGGTGAAGAAGTGATCGCGGTTGTCCAACCGCTCGACATGGCAGATGCAGGTGATGCCTTGCGTGACGAATTGACCGCTTATGCCCGTGAAAAGCTATCGGGCATCAAAATTCCGCGCCGTATCGATTTTCGCGATGAATTGCCGCGCCATGATACCGGCAAGCTTTACAAGCGTTTGTTGCGTGATGAGTATTGGGCGACACAGAACAAAGCCTAGTTTCGGTATTCCCGCAATATGATGATATAAGTCGAGAGACTCATGAGGAGAGAATTGATGACCACCCAGTATAAGAACCTGATCAACGGCGAATTGGTCGCAGGCGACAAATGGATTGATGTCGTAAACCCTGCCAATGAACAGGTCATCGGGCAGGTCCCCGATTGCGGTCAGGCCGAACTGGACAAAGCAGTGGCGGCGGCTCGCGCTGCGTTTCCAAAGTGGAAAAAAACCAGCATGGAAGAACGCCGCGCCTGTTTTGCCAAAATGGCCGATGTCATCAAGGCGAACAGTGATGAGCTGATGCGCCTTTTGACCAGCGAACAGGGCAAGCCGCATATGCAGGCAGGCAGCGAAATCGCCGGTTGCGTCGGCATGACGCGGGCGTTGCCGATGTTGAATCTGGAAGAGAAGATCAGCGAAGATAGCGAGAAACGGCTGAGCCGCACCCGCCGTGTTCCGGTGGGCGTCGTTGGTGGTATCGTGCCGTGGAATTTTCCGGTCTTGATGGCCGTACAGAAAATCGTGCCGGCCTTGCTTTCTGGCTGTACGATGGTTCTGAAGCCATCGCCCTTCACACCGTTGGCGACCTTGCGGATGGCCGAGTTGATTGCCGGCGTTTTTCCCGCTGGCGTGCTCAACATCATCACCGGCGGCGACGCGCTGGGACCATTGCTGACTTCGCATCCCGACATCGACAAGATAACCTTCACCGGTTCAACTGCCACCGGCAAGCGCGTGATGGAGTCGGCGTCGAAGGATCTGAAGCGCATCACGTTGGAATTGGGTGGAAATGATGCTGCGATCGTCCTGCCGGACGCGGATGTGGCCAAGGTCGCCGAAAAGCTGTTTTGGGCGAGTTTTTACAATGCAGGACAGGTCTGCATTGCGGCAAAGCGCATCTATATCCACGAAGATATTTATGACGAATTGTCGGCTGCAATTGCTGCCTATGCCAGTGCTGTAAAAGTCGGTGATGGCGCGGAACAAGGGACAGCGATTGGCCCGATCCAGAATAAACAGCAATATAAACGCGTTCTGGAACTGATCGCCGATGCCAAGGACAAGGGCTATAAATTCCTTGTCGGCGGCGACCATGATCCTTCGATTCCCGGCTATTTCGTACCCGTAACGGTGCTCGACAATCCGCCGGAAGATGCGCGCATCGTGGCGGAAGAACAATTCGGCCCGGTCATGCCGCTGATGAAATTCACGACAGTTGACGAAGTGATTAGCCGTGCGAATGCATCGGATTATGGGCTCGCCGGATCAATCTGGACGAGCAACCCCGAAGCGGCAGTTGCGGTAGCGGAACAGTTGGAAACCGGGACGGTCTGGATCAATGAATCGATGCATCTTGCCCCCAATGCGCCCTTTGGTGGACATAAGCAGTCAGGCTTTGGAGCTGAATTGGGCGAAGAAGGCCTGCTCGAATTCACCTATCCACAAGTCATCACAATCGCGCGCGAAGCGGCCTGAACACCATTCGCCTTTTTACCAGGGCGAAGTGTAACAATCTCAACTTGACTCTCTTGGGCCAAAGTTTAATCGTCTGATTAAATTTAGCCCTTGGGAGAGTGAAGATGGCGGATGCCTATATTGTGGATGCGGTCCGGACCGCTGGTGGTCGGCGCGGTGGAAAGCTTGCCGGGGTTCATCCTGTGGATTTGGGCGCCGCCGTGTTGGACGCGATTGCGGACCGTAACGATTTTGACCCCGCTGCTATTGAAGATGTCATCATGGGCTGCGTCATGATGGGCGGAGAGCAGGCAGGCGATGTCGGTCGCAATATCGTTCTTGCCTCCAAAATGCCCAATTTTATTCCGTCGGTCAGTATCGACCGGCAATGCGGGTCTTCGCAACAATCGATGATGTTTGCCGCACAAGGGGTCATGTCGGGCACCCAGGATATTGTGTTGGCCGCCGGCATTGAAAGCATGACCCGCGTGCCGATGGGTTCGACATCGATGCTGTTCAAAAAGGAAGGCCTTGGCACGTACAAGAGCCCCCGGCTCGAAAAAGCCTATCCCGGCATCATGTTCAGCCAGTTCATGGGTGCAGAAATGCTTGTGAAAAAGCATGGCTTTTCGCGCGAAGACCTCGACCAGTTTGCTTTGGAATCGCACCAGAAAGCGATCGTTGCAACCGAGGCCGGGTTATTTGCCAATGAAATCGTTGGCGTTGAAATCGAAACGCCGGAAGGACACATGATCCACAACAGCGACGAAGGTATTCGCTATGATGCGACCTTTGAAAGTCTGTCGGGTGTTAAATTATTGCAGGAAGGCGGCTCGATAACCGCGGCCAATGCCAGCCAGATCTGCGACGGCTCCTCTGCAGTGTTGATCGTGTCGGAAAAGGCGCTGAAGGACCACGGTCTCACCCCGCGCGCACGGATCGTCAATCTGACGGTTACGGCTGGTGATCCTGTGATCATGCTGGAAGAACCCCTGTTCGCTACCGACCGTGCGTTGCAGCGTTCCGGCATGAAGATTGAAGATATTGATTTGTACGAGGTCAATGAAGCGTTCGCACCCGTACCCTTGGCATGGCTGAAGCACATCGGCGCTGATCGTTCGCGCATTAACGTGCATGGCGGCGCCATCGCACTTGGCCATCCGCTGGGCGCATCGGGGACGAAATTGATGGCGACACTGCTGAATGCGTTGGAAACGCGTAAGGGCAAATATGGTCTGCAAACCATGTGCGAAGGCGGTGGTCAGGCCAATGTGACGATCATCGAAAGGGTTTGATTTTCCCTCTCCCGCTTGCGGGAGAGGCAGCGAGACTTGGCAATTTATTGCCTAGTCGCAGCGGTGAGGGCCCTCACCAAGTTCGACTAGTGAGCGAGCTCGCAAGTCTTCCTATCCTCTCCCGCAAGCGGGAGAGGGAAAAAGAAGGAGAATATATGAAACTGGATTCCACAATTGCAGCCGTCATAACCGGCGGGGCATCGGGCCTTGGTGAAGCCACCGCGCGCGCGCTGGCCGCCAAAGGGGTGAAGGTCGCGCTATTCGATCTGCAGGCCGAAAAAGGCATGGCCGTTGCCGCTGAAATCGGTGGCATTTTCTGCGAAGTAAATGTGACAAGTGATGAAAGCGTGGACGCAGGCTTTGCCAAAGCCCGCGCAGCCCATGGGCAGGAACGCATCCTCGTGAATTGCGCTGGCACTGGAAATGCCATCAAGACCGCCAGCCGGTCGAAAGAAGACGGTTCCATCAAGCATTTCCCGCTTGATGCCTTTGACCGCATCATCCAGATCAACCTTGTCGGCACATTCCGTTGCATCGCCAAATCGGCGGCTGGTATGCTGACCCTGGACCCGATGGAAGACGGAGAACGCGGCGCGATGGTCAACACCGCTTCGGTTGCCGCCGAAGACGGCCAGATGGGTCAGGCGGCCTATTCCGCGTCGAAGGGCGGCGTTGTGGGTATGACTTTGCCGATCGCCCGCGACCTTATGAGCGAGGGTATTAGGGTGAACACGATATTGCCCGGTATCTTCAACACACCGCTGATGAACGGTGCGCCGCAACAGGTAAAAGATGCGTTGGCCGCGTCGGTGCCATTCCCCAAGCGGCTTGGTAATCCGGAAGAATATGCGATGGTCGCCTTGACCATGATCGAATGTGGTTATTTCAACGGCGAAGATGTCCGTATTGACGGTGCAATCCGGATGGCGCCGCGTTGAGTTTATGACCGACTTCGCCCAGATCCATTATGGCGTTACCGATGGCATAGCCACCATCACGCTCAACCGCCCGGACAAAATGAATGCCTTCACCAATGTGATGATGCGGGAGATGTGTGCGGCATTTGATCTGGTGGACGCAGATGACGCCGTCCGAGCCGTCATCGTAACGGGTTGGGGTGAGCGGGCTTTCTGTGCTGGGGCAGATCTGACACCCGATGGTGGCGGCGATGTCTTTGCCAGCGGGTCGCAGGTCGAGACACTATCGGATGAACGGGTGCGGGATTCCGGCGGGCGGCTCACGCTTCGTATCTTTCAATGCAAAAAGCCGGTCATTGGCGCGATCAATGGCGCTGCGGTTGGCATTGGCGCGACGATGCAACTGCCTATGGATTTCCGGTTGGCGAGCGACACTGCGCGTTTTGGTTTTGTGTTTGCACGGCGCGGGATTGTTCCTGAAGCGGCGTCGAGTTGGTTCCTGCCCCGTTTGGTCGGTATGCAACAGGCTCTGGAATGGTGCATGACCGGACGGGTTTTTGATGCCGCAGAAGCGCTTGCCGGCGGGTTGGTCCGCTCGGTCCATGCCCCGGGCGACTTGTTGGCTGAAGCAACACAGCTGGCGCGTGAAATTGCAGACAATACCGCGCCTGTATCGATTGCCCTGACACGGGCGATGCTGTGGCGTTTGCCATCGGCGGAACATCCGATAGCAGCGCATGAAATTGACAGCCGCGCCATTTACCGCCGCGCTCGTTCGGGCGATGCAGCCGAAGGGATTGCGAGCTTTCTGGAAAAGCGGCCGCCTATTTATCCCGACAAAATATCCACAGATATGCCGGACTTCTTCCCTTGGTGGGATGAACCTGTCTATAAGTGACGTTACGGCACAGTTGGGATGGGGAGCATATGGCCAGTATTGGACCTAAATTGATAAATGAAAACGCGGATAGCGGGAATGCCCGCGGCCAGTTGATCGAGGCGGCCAGCCAGATCATGCGCGAAGGCGACACAATCGACCTGTCTTTGTCCGAATTATCCATGCGTGCCGGGTTGAACAGCGCGTTGGTTAAATATTATTTTGGCAACAAAAATGGCTTGATGCTGGCGCTGCTGGATCGGGATATGGGCAATATCGTCCATGGCCTCGGGGCTTTGGTGGCCAAAGATATGCCGCCGGAAGAAAAGTTGCGCCTGCATATTGGCGCGGTGATCGATACCTATTATGCCTTTCCCTATCTCAACCGGTTGCTGATGCGGATGGTCAGAGACAGCGCCCCGGTGGAAGCGGCACGGATCGCAGATCTGTATCTTCGTCCGATTTCCAAGGCGTATGAGGACCTAATCAGCGAAGGTGTGCGGGCTGGTAAATTCCGCAAAATTGACCCGCAATTTTTCTACTTCACCGTAACAGGGTCCGCCGACCGTTTTTATTCATCCCGCCTCGTGCTGCGGCATTGCTATAATCAAGACGATTTTAACGAAAACATGCGCGACCGATATCGCGAACACACGATCGACTTGATCATGCGGGGTCTATTGGCCTGATATCCCGCGCGGCGCTCAGGTTACAAACCTAATGCTGTCCTGATCTCGTCGCCATCGGCATCCAGCATCGGCGGATGTGCATAATTTGTCACCGGCGTTCCGGCATAATATACAGGATGCTTCATCGTGCGATATTTCCCAATATCGGGGCTTTCGCGTTCTTCAAAAAAGCCGACGTCGGCAAGATGCGGATCGGTCAGCACGTCTGCCATGCGGTTATATTTCATCGCCGGAATGTCGTTCGCCGCCAAAAGGTCGAGCCATTCGGCGGTGGTGCGCTCAGCCGTGACTTCCTCGATCAGCGCGTAAAGTTCGCCGGTATGCTTGGTCCGCTCCTGATAGGTGGCAAAGCGGGGGTCGTCAAAGACGCCGGGCCGTCCACCCAGTTCAAAGAACTTCGCCCATTGACGGTCATTATAGGGAACGATGGCAATGAAACTGTCTTTCGTCGGATAGGGCCGACGCCGCGGATTGACCGACCTTGTATAGCCCATCCGCCCGTTGCCGGGGATGAAGGTTTCGCCCCATAGATTTTCCACCATATGGAACCAGGTAAAGCATTCGAACATTGGGACTTGCACAAATTGCCCGCCTTGCCCGCCTGCACGGGCCAATAAAGCCGCCATGGTTGCGTTGGCGGCGAACAGGCCGCTGACTTTATCGGCGACAAGTGAAGGCGCATAAGTGGGCCGCCCGCCATCACGCTGTTCGCTCAAGGCGGCAAAGCCGGACGCTGCCTGAATGAGATCATCATAGGCTTGCCGCTCGCCATAGGCGCCCCCGGCACCAAAACCGGCGCAGTGCACATAAATGATATTGGGGTTGATCGCCCTGACCGCCTCATAGCCAAATCCGAGGCGTTCCATACCGGCCATACGGACATTGTGGATGAAGACATCGGCCTCTTCAAGCAAGGCTTCGAGTATGGCCTTGTCTTCGGCCTTTTTGATGTTGAGATTGATAGCCTTTTTATTTCGGTTCAGCGCCGCAAAGATCGGTCCATGCTGCTTGGTAGGCGAATCGCCTGCATGGCGCATCAGATCCCCCGGTGTATTGCCTTCGCTATTTTCGATCTTGATGACCTCTGCCCCCAAGTCGGCAAGCTGTACGGTTGCATAGGGGCCGAGCACCACGGTCGCCATATCCACGACTTTAATGCCTTTCAGGGGCCCTGTGGGCTCATTGTCCCATTTTAGTTTTGGCCAAGCTGCCATCACGCTCTCCTTTATCCTTGCATCACCTGCTAGCATATTTAGGGTCAGGACCCATTAAAAACACTTGCGAGGCGTCAAAATGGCGAAGATATCGGACCAAAATGCGCGCCGCCGATAGTCATTCTACCGGCAAGCGTATTTTGGTCCGAGATCGAAGCCATTTTGACGTCCGAAGGATTTGACCCATTTTGCTCATGGCCGCGTCAGAAAGCCTTGAGATAAATTTTTATCCCTGCGGCTTCCTTCCTTGCCCTGTGCAAAATGGCCTCAAACCTCGCAAGTGTTTTTAATGGGTCCTGACCCTAAGCGTACAGTTAAGAACTTTGTGAGAGGAATATCGGGTGGGTTTTGATGCACAGGCTCCCGTCATAATCGGGGTAGGTGAAGCAAGCCGCAAAACGGTCGCGGGCGACTGGCCGCGACCGGTTGAACTGGCAGGCCAAGCCATAAAGGTTGCACTCGCCGACACCGGTCAGGCAGATGCCGTCGCCGCGGCTATTGACGTGATCGCCGCGATCCGGACATTTGAAGACAGCGGTGTTTCGATGGGCACGGGATCGCCCGATAATGTCCCTGAAGCCTTCGGCGCGGCTGGTGGCATCACCGCCGCGCGGCTGATCTATGCCGATGTCGGTGGACAAAGCCCGCAGGCAATGGTCCACGAATTGGCAGGCGAAATCCGGCGGGGGGAAACCGGACTGGCAGTCATCGTCGCGGCAGAGGCAATGGGCACCGCCAAGCGGGCCCGAAAAGCAGGGGTCGAGCTGGATTGGCGACTGGCGTCGGACACTCCTTTCGACAACGTGCTTTCAAGCTTCTCGATATTGAGCCGGGCCGAAATCCGGCACGGGATTATATCGATGCCGCTGGCCTATTCGCTCCTTGAAAATGCGCGGCGTTTGGGTCTCGGGCTGTCCCGTGAGGATTATCTGGTCCATATGGCCGAGTTGGGGGCGGCGATGTCGGCCAAGTCACTGACCCGCGAACATGCCCAATTTGCAAAGCATTTTACGACACGTGATCTGGTGCGTGACCATGAGAAAGATTTTCGGCTGACCGACATATATCGTCGCTGGCGGGTGGCCCAAGATGCGGTGGATCTTGGCGGCGCCATCATATTGACCAGCGCAGGCAAGGCGCGCGAATTGGGCGTGGCTGATGACAAGATGGTCTGGCTTGCAGGGGCCAGTGAAACGAAGGAGGCACCTTATTCCGAACGTGCGGATATCATATATGCCCGCGCGCTGGATTTCGCCTTGCACGCCGCACTTGATCAGGCAGGAATCGCTGCAACCGATCTGGGGCCCGTCGACATTTACAGTTGTTTCCCGGTCGCCGTTTACGGGGCGGTCGATACTTTGGGCGACCCCTTGCGGTCGCTGGGAGATTATACTTTGACCGGAGGGCTTAACTTTTTTGGCGGACCCGGCAACGGATACGCAACCTATAGCCTGTCTGCTATGGTCGACGCCTTGCGAAGCAATGGGTCGAAACCGGCTCTGGTTACAGCCAATGGCGGGGTTATGTCGAAACAGGCGGTGGGTATCTATACGGCGCATCAACCGGCGCAGCCTTGGATGGGCGAAGTCGCAACTGGATATCATGCCAAATCGGTCGCATTGGACAGCGCGCCTCAAGGCAAGGGCAAAATTCTGACCTATGCCCGGCCCGTATCCAAGGACCGGATAGGGGCCGCGACGCTCATACTCGCGATGGAAAATGGTGCAAGGGCCTTGGCCGTGCTTGACGATGCTGCGGACATTGACCTCGGCGGCGTAATCGTAAATGTCACGCCACACGAAAAAAGGCATAGCGCTGCTATATATTGCTAATGTACCGTTCAGGTTGGTAATGAGATGTATCGATCAAGGAGCAATATCATGCACAAAAAAATGATTCTCGCACTGGCCGTATTTGTGTCGGCGATCGCCGCGTGTGGACCGGTTGACAGCACACCCAAACCCTTAACCGATAAACAATCGGTTCGCTTGACCAAAGAACTTTCGGGCAAGGTCGCGGGCGAGGCCGTGAACTGCATCAGCGATTTCAATGGCGCCAACGTCATCCGCATCAGCGATGACATTCTCCTTTATCGTGTCTCCGGGCGGCTTGTGTATAAAAACACCTTGCGCGGCGGTTGCCCCGGCCTTGCCAATGATAACGATGTCATCGTTACCGAACAATTTGGCAGCCAGAAATGCAGAGGTGACCTGATAAAGCTGGTCGATCGGACCACCGGTATTCAAGGGCCAGTGTGCAGCCTAGGTGAATTCGTCCCCTATCGGAAAAATAAAACCGCGGGATAGGCCAAGGGTCTTTACCTCCGATTTCAGCTCTGAAATGCCATCGGACCCGTGTGGCTTACACCGGGTCCGAGATAGGCGTGAATGTCGAAACCGGCGCGTGTGACGCGGGTGCAAAAGCTGTAATCTTCCGAAAGATGGCCAAGCTTGTCGTCGGTAATATTGTTGAAAAATCCATAGGTTTTCTGGCTAAAGTTCGGCATGCGTGTTTGCATTGACATGGCAATGCCCTTTTCGACCATTACCTCCAGCACAGCGCGTTTCAATATATAGAAACCTGTGCCAATGAATTGTACTTTACCGATGGTGCCATATTCGGGATTTGTAGGATTGGAATTTGTACCGACATAGGGCGCGGCTGCAAATTGTGCGTCACTGCCGCGTTTGCCGGACAAAATTGCTTTCTCGAATGCGTTCAAGTCCAATGTTCGCTGCGGTTGGTAAACTGCCAAAAAATCCGCATCATGGTTTAACAGCCGTTCCAGCACCGCCATTTCAATTCCGATGTCATCGTCAATGCCAATAAACACATCATGGCCAGTCTGCAAAAAATGGGCAGCCAGAACATTGCGGGCAGTTGCAACTTCGGCGTTCGAAACGCTGACAAAGCTGTAATCAATATTCTTGTGCTTAAAAATAAGACCGAGATTCATCAATGATGTCGTTGTTTCGACAGACATGGACCCACGCCCGGATGGGACACCGATGAGGACGGACATGCAAATCACCTTCAAAACATGTGACGCGCACGCATCCCCATTCACATACGCAGAAAGATATTCTCTATAGGCTGTTCGAACAAATCGGCAATACGGAACGCCAGCGGCAACGACGGATCATATTTCCCCGTTTCGATCGCGTTGACCGACTGGCGCGACACGCCCAGAGCGTCTGCCAAATCCTGCTGGCTCCAGTCGCGCTCGGCGCGCAGAATCTTCAAGCGGTTCTTCATGCCTTCCAACGCACAACCGGGCCAGCGATACCCAGCGCCCCGAACCAGATGACACCCATCCATTGAGGGCCGGTGGCAACGACATCATAGACTTGCAGGAACTGCCACACGGTCACGATTACCAGTGTAATCGCGGTGGCGAGCAGTGTCTGTTTGGCGAACAATAGCCGTTGATATTCATCATCGGTTTCGACCAGCAAACGAAATATTGCCCAAAACATACCGATTATAGGAAAGGCGGTTATCAACGCCAACCCAATAAGCGTGGCTTGAGAATGGGGCGCACCGCTTCGCGCAAAGGCGAGGCTACTGGTCAAAATGACAACATATGACGCCATGAAAAGCATGATCCGTATCGTATAACGCCGCATATAAGGCGCGAGACCTCCCCAATTCAGCATGTCAAACAACCTTTCTATAATGACAAGGTCTCTTTACAATGGCTCTAATTTTTGTCAAGGTACCTTTGCATATTTTAGCAATTCCGAGGTTGCTGACGTTAAAATGTGCCCCTTTCTGCGGGGTTGCGGCTTTTGCTCCGGGCTGGCAAAGGGGCACTTCTTAAACCCTAAAGAAAGATAGATTTCCCCATGTCCGAGATGATCCGCATAACCCTTCCCGATGGCTCTGCCCGAGAAGTGCCTTGCGGAACCACCCCAGCACAGATTGCTGCGGCTATCGGTCCAGGACTTGCGAAGGCGGCCTTGGCGGCGCGCGTGGATGGCGAGGTGCGTGACATTACGCGGCCCTTGGACGCCGATACGCAGCTTGCGTTGATTACGTCAAAGGACGAGGCCGAAGCGCTGGAATTGGCCCGTCATGATTTTGCACATATCCTGGCCGAGGCGGTGCAGAAGCTTTTCCCGGGGACGCAAATTACATTCGGACCGGCGACCGACGACGGTTTCTATTATGATGTGATGGCACCGGTCAGTCGTGGGCCGTTCACGCTCGATGACCTGCCCGTCATTGAAGAAAAGATGCGCGAGATCATCCGCGCTGACAAGCCGTTGCGCCGTGAAATCATGTCCCGTGACGTGCTGATCGCGACATGGGCGGCGGCGGGCGAAAGCTTTAAGGCCGAGTGGGCGCGTGAATTGCCCGATGGCGAAGAACTGACGGTTTACTGGTCGGGTGATGACTGGATGGACATGTGCCGTGGGCCGCATCTGGCGTCGACCGGAAAGCTTGATCCGCAAGCATTCAAGCTGACGCGCGTCGCCGGTGCCTATTGGCGCGGTGATCAGAACAACGCCCAGTTGAGCCGCATCTACGGCACCGGCTGGCTCAATAAGAAGCAGCTTGATGCACATCTGGTGCGCCTCGAAGAAGCGGCGAAGCGCGACCATCGCCGCCTGGGTCAGGATATGGACCTGTTCCATCTGCAGCAAGAGGCACATGGTTCGGTGTTCTGGCATCCGCACGGCTTTACCATCTGGCGTCAGCTCGAATCCTATATGCGCCGCGCCATCGACGCGACGGGCTATCAGGAGGTAAAGACGCCTCAGGTCATGGATGCGCGGCAATGGGAACAGTCGGGCCACTGGGGCAAATATCGCGAGAATATGTTCGTGATCCCCGATGAAGTCCCCAATGTAGACGATGAAGGCCCGGTCATTTCGGGCGATGCCGACTGGATGGCGCTAAAGCCCATGAACTGTCCGGCGCATGTGCTGATCTTCCGGCAGGGTATCAAATCCTATCGCGACCTTCCGCTGCGGCTTTATGAGCATGGCTGCTGCCACCGCAACGAACCACATGGCGCGCTGCACGGCCTGATGCGCGTGCGGCAGTTTACGCAAGATGATGCCCATATTTTTTGCCGTGAAGACCAGATTGTTGCCGAGGTGCAGGATTTCTGCGCGCTGGCGGACCGGATCTATAAGGATTTCGGCTTTACCTATTCGATCAAGCTGGCGCTTCGCCCTGAAAAGCGTTTTGGGTCCGATGCCGATTGGGACAAGGCGGAAAACGAACTGCGCGATGCCGTTGTGCGCGCGGGTCTTGCGACCGCAGAATTTGGTTGGGAAGAACTGCCCGGCGAAGGCGCCTTTTATGCGCCCAAGCTGGAATGGCATCTGACCGACGCCATAGGGCGCACATGGCAGGTGGGGACAATCCAGTCGGACCGCGTTCTGCCCGAGCGTCTGGATGCCAGCTATGTTGGTGAAGATGGCGCACGCCACCGTCCCGTCATGCTGCACCGTGCGATTTTCGGCTCTTATGAGCGATTTATCGGTATCTTGATCGAACATTATGCCGGCCGCTTCCCGGTCTGGTTGGCACCTGTGCAGGCAGTGGTCGCGACCATCGTTTCGGATGCAGACGGTTATGGACGGGCCGTCACCGAACGGCTGCGCGCCGCAGGACTGCGCGTGGAAAGTGATTTCCGCAATGAAAAGATCAATTATAAGGTGCGCGAGCACAGTCTGGCGAAAGTCCCGCATCTGCTGGTTGTCGGTATGCGCGAGGCTGAGGAAGGCAAAGTCGCCATCCGCTCCTTAGGGTCGGATGGACAGCGGATCATGTCGCTGGATGAGGCGGTTGAAATGCTAACCACCGAAGCGACACCCCCGGATTTGCGAGTATAATTTCGATCGAGACCTTGGCGGGAATTGATCCTGTCATGTTGGCGGCAGCCGCGGCCATGACCTTTGGTGCCGCCTATGTCCGTGGCCTCACCGGTTTTGGTATGGCGATTATATTGGTCCCTTTACTGGGGCTGATAGTGACGCCCGCCGAAGCCGTTGTGCTTGGCATATTGTTGCAAGTGTTGATCGGGCCGGTCGGCATAAAGATAATATATGCAGACGCGCACCGTAAAAGCGCGCTTTCCATTGCGGCCTATGCCGTCATGGCGACGCCCCTTGGAATATGGCTATTGCAGCAAACAACGCCCGATGTGGCTCGTCTGTTAATTGTTATGATCGCTATTGGAGCGTTCATACTCATATTGTTGCCTCCGCGTGGCGAACTGCGGCCGGGGCCGCAGGAAACCGCATTAACCGGAATCGCCTCTGGAATATTGACGGGGTTTGCCGCCATGCCGGGGCCGCCGGTTGTGCCATATTATCTGCGCCAACCCATTCCCCCGGCCGAAGCGCGGGCGTCGATGATGCTCGTCTTTTTCGCCACGGCGATAGCCGGGACCATTTCATCCCTGGCGCTTGGTCTGGCCAGTTGGCGGCTGCTGTTGCTATCATTGATATTGTTTCCCCCAATGCTGGCCGGCAATTGGCTGGGGGCGAAATCTTTCGGCACGATACCAGCGCATATCTGGCGTCTGTTTGTCGCACTAACATTGGGATTGGCCGCGATTTCCGCGGTATACAGGCTGTTCTAACAGCGGCTGCGTGGGCGCGCTTAACGCCCTGTTTATCTTTATTCTCTTAGCGTTAACCATATGCCTTAGGCCGACATTTGTGATCTTAATTTATCACATTTTACATGAAAGCGGCATTCCTGACCCTACTTCTTTTGGCATCACCAGCCTTCGCGCTGAATGAAGGTCTGCAATGCGTGCCCTATGCGCGGGCTTTGTCGGGTGTGACCATTTATGGTGATGCCCATAGCTGGTGGGGGCAGGCCGAGGGCAAATATGCACGTGGCAATACACCCGAAGTAGGTGCCGTGCTGGCATTCCCGCCCCATGGCAATATGCGCCTAGGCCATGTTGCGGCTGTCCGGCGCATAGTGGATGACCGGACTATCGTCATCAGCCATGCTAACTGGTCAACGATAGGCGGCGTGCGCGGCCATATCGAGGAAGACGTCCGCGCGGTTGATGTGTCCGAAGCGAACGACTGGAGCCGCGTCCGCGTCTGGTATACACCCAATGAAGCGCTCGGCAGCACGGAATGGCCGGTGCACGGCTTCATTTATCCCAAACAGCGCCGTAGTGATTCCGAAGCGCGCAAAGCCGTTGCTTTGCTATTGAAAGATCGCGTCATTCCTGCCTTACCTGCCGCGACACCGGTGCGCTTGGCCGAAGCCACCAAGCCGGTGATCAAATCGGCTTTAGTCAAAACCGGCTTCGGGCTTTCGGGCGATCTGCTGAAAGATATTGATCGCAAGGCAGCCAAAGAAACGCAGGCGTCGCCTACCCCGACAAAGCCGGTACGCCTTGCCTCGGTTGAAAAGCTAATTGCAAGACTGCCGAAGAGTTGAACTTAAGCAGCGCGCTTCTGAATTGTAAGTTCGAACCCTAATGCGCCTAAAACCGCCGTCAGCGTTTCCAAGGTTGGGTTCCCATTCTCGGAAAGCGCAGTGTAAAGCGCCTGACGACCAAGCCCGGTTTTCTTAGCGATATCGGTCATACCTTGTGACCGTGCAACGTCACCCAATGCTCGGGCTATATGTCTCGGATCATTCCCTTCCATCGCTGCTTCTAGGTAATAGAAAATATCTTCCTCGGTTTCGATGTGGCGGGCGGGATCAAAGGGGAGTGTCTTCAACGCCATCTTCTACTTCCTTTGCAAGTTGTTTGGCGCGTACAATATCACGCACCTGACTGTCTTTGTCGCCTCCGGTCAGCAGGAGAACCAGCACGGTGCCGACCCAGACATAATAAACCCGATAACCCGGTCCAAATTTGAACCGCAATTCCTGAACACCATCGCCAACAGATTTGGCGTCACCCGGATTTCCTGCGGCAAGTCGCCTGATCCTGTCATCAATCCGCAGACGCGCCTTCCGGTCTCGCAAACCATCGAGCCAATATCGAAATTCGATTGTTTCTCGTATTTCGATAACTTGTCTGTCATATAGGACAAATTGTGGTTTGTCAATCTCATGTGTCATTGGGTGCGATCGTTAAAAGCTATTCAACCTAATTCGATCTTGGGGAACATCCAACCCGAGTAATTTGCGATCCAGTTCGATACGTGAATTGAAGGCATCCCAAAAGCAATCGCTTTGCCAAATTGGCTCATTTTCTTCCCTTTTTGTAAATCGATCTACTAACGCCCAAACTTCCGCTGCGTTTTTCCGTAACGCATCTTCCGCGTTCCCGGTCTGCCTTCTTGCGCCCTTCCCACAGGTGCTGCGATATGATGTTCATGAGGTAAGCCCAATTCGGTCGCCTCCAGCGAGCGGATTTCGTCGCGCAACCGTCCGGCTTCCTCGAATTCCAGATCTGCGGCCGCCGCGCGCATCTTCTTTTCCAGTTCCTCGATATAGGCGCGCAGATTGTGGCCGACCAGATTGTTCGCCCCTTCGGCATCGATCTCCACCAGCACCGAATCCCGGCTGGCGGTGTCGGCGACGATGTCGTGGATATTCCGCTTGATGGTGGCAGGGGTAATGCCGTGCAGCACATTATACTCGCGCTGCTTTTCCCGGCGACGGTCGGTTTCCCGGATGGCGCGCTCCATGCTGCCCGTCATGCGGTCCGCATAGAGAATCACCCGCCCGTCGACATTACGCGCCGCGCGGCCGATGGTCTGGATCAGGCTGGTCTCGCTGCGTAAGAAGCCTTCCTTGTCGGCATCCAAAATGGCGACGAGGCCACATTCCGGAATATCGAGACCCTCGCGCAACAGGTTGATGCCCACGAGCACGTCATAGACGCCGCGCCGCAAATCGCGGATCAATTCAATGCGTTCCAATGTCTCGACATCGGAGTGCATGTAGCGCACCTTCAACCCTGCTTCGTGCATGAACTCGGTCAAGTCTTCCGACATCCGCTTTGTCAGGGTGGTCACCAGCGTCCGGTATCCGGCCTCTGCCGTCTTGCGACATTCGTTGATGCAATCCTGCACCTGATCCTCGACCGGCTTGATCTCGACCGGCGGGTCAATGAGGCCGGTGGGCCTGATGACCTGTTCGGCAAAAACGCCGCCCGATTGCTCCATCTCCCACCCTCCAGGTGTGGCCGACACGCACACAGTCTGCGGCCGCATCACATCCCATTCATTGAAGCGCAGCGGCCGGTTATCGATGCAACTGGGCAGTCGGAATCCATATTCGGCCAAAGTCAGTTTGCGCCGGTGGTCGCCCTTCGCCATTGCGCCGATTTGCGGCACGGTCTGATGACTTTCATCGACAAACAGCAGGGCGTTGTCGGGAAGATATTCGAACAGCGTCGGCGGCGGTTCACCCGGCAAGCGGCCGGTCAAAAAGCGCGAATAATTTTCAATGCCAGCGCACGACCCGGTCGCGGCAATCATTTCCAGATCAAATTGCGTCCGCTGCTCCAACCGTTGTGCCTCCAGCAATTTGCCTTCGGCCACGAGTTCCTTCAACCGTTCGGAAAGCTCGAATTTGATCGCCTCGCTCGCCTGCTTCATCGTCGGTCCGGGGGTGACATAATGGCTATTGGCATAGACGCGCACGCTGTTCAATTTCACGCCGGTCGTACCTGTCAGGGGATCGAATTCGGCAATTTCCTCGATCTCGTCGCCGAAGAAACTGATGCGCCATGCCATATCTTCATAATGGCTGGGGAAGATTTCCAGATTGTCGCCGCGTACCCGGAAATTGCCCCGGGTAAAGGCGGTGTCGTTGCGCTTATATTGCAGCGCTACCAGCTTGCGGATCAGCTCACGCTGGTCGACATTCTCGCCCTTTTTCAGGTCGAAGATCATCGCCGAATAGGTTTCGACCGACCCTATGCCGTAAATGCACGACACCGAAGCCACGATCAGCACATCGTCGCGTTCGAGAAGCGACCGCGTTGCCGAGTGCCGCATCCGGTCAATAGCTTCGTTTACCGATGATTCTTTCTCGATATAGGTATCACTACGCGGGACGTAAGCTTCGGGCTGGTAATAATCGTAATAGCTCACAAAATATTCGACGGCATTGTCGGGGAAAAAGCTTTTGAATTCGCCATAAAGCTGCGCCGCCAAAATCTTGTTGGGTGCCAGGATCAGCGCAGGTCTTTGTAGTTTTTCGATAACCTTGGCCATCGTGAAGGTTTTGCCGGAGCCGGTTACACCGAGCAAAACCTGATTTTTCTCGCCCGCCAATGCGGTTTCCGCAAGTTCGCGAATGGCGGTAGGCTGATCCCCCGCCGGTTCATAATCAGAGACGATACGAAAGGGCTTGCCACCTTCCATCTTGGGCGGACGTTCGGGTTTATGCGGGATGAAATTGCCGACCGTATCCGGTTCTTCCAGCCCACGGCGGATAATGAGTTCAGCCATGTTCGCTATATGTACTTTTTCGAACGCGGCGGCAAGTCTGATTACTTGACAAACGCCGCTCTCACAAACATTTTAGAAAGTGGTACTCTATCGGTACAATCAAATTCCAGCTTATCCTTGTTGCCTTTTGCTTGGCGCAGGGACAGTAGACGCAATCAAACATAAACGGGAGGGAAGACCTATGCGTAAATTTCTGATCTTGGGCGTCGCTGCGCTTGCCATTTCGGCCTGCTCCGAAAAAGGTGCGGATGCCGACGGCGATGGCAAGATTTCCGATGCCGAAGCAACGGCCGAGATGGCCGACGGCGGTTCAATGGCGATGAAGCCAGGTGAATGGGAAGTTAAAATCAGCTTCAACAAAATTGATGCACCCGGGATCCCTGCTGAACTTCAGGGCAAGATGAAAGAGCAGATGGGTAAGGGCATGATCCAGAAAAGCTGTCTTACGCAAAAGCAGGTCGACAAGCCCGGCGGCGATTTCTTTGGTGCACCTGCCGAAGCCAATTGCACTTTTGAAGAGCTAAAGCGCACAGGTGATAGCATGAAGGTCGCCATGACCTGTAAACCTGCGGGCAATATGACGATCAAGAGCAAGATGGACGGTAAATTTGCAGCCGAAACCTACACGATGAACATCAATCAAAACACCGAAGGTACGCCGATGGGCACAGTGAAAATGACCGGAAAAATCGAAGGCAAGCGCGTCGGGGATTGCCCCGCATGATAAAGCTCAGGGTCGCAACCGGAGTTTTGGTGGCGTGTATCACTTTAGTTTCCTGTACCGATAACGGTGCCGACAAGGATGGCAACGGTGTTATCGATAATGAGGAGCGCGCCGCCGAAATGGATTATGACGCATTCGTTCCGATGAAAGCGGGGCTGTGGGAAACCAAATTTGTCTTTTCCGACATAAATGTTCCGACTTTAGGCAAGTCCGAAAAAAAGCAGATCATGGATGAAATTGCGAAGGGCGCATCCAACCGGACCTGCCTTTCTCAAGCCGAGGCAAAAAAGCCGGGGGCAGATTTCTTCGGAGGCGATGGCGCAGAAAAATGTTTGTACAAGGCGTTTGACGTGTCCGGACAGAATGTACGAATGGAGCTAAGTTGCGGCATGGAAGGTATGGGCAGTATCGACATGCTGCTTGCCGGTGTTATGGGAGACACCGCTTTTAATTATGAAAGCGAAGTGGATATCCGCCTGCCGATGTTTGGCAAAGTCAAAATGAAAGGCAACGCAATCGGGAAATATGTCGGGGACTGTCCGGCGAAATGATCCGGTTGGGTTGGGTATTAACACGCATAATGATGATGGGATTGCTTCCCTATTCATATGTCCATGCAAAAGAACCGTCAAAATCCGAAATTCGCGCGGCGCAAGTCAGGATTGAATTCACTTCGTCGACCCTTTCGCAACGGTTAGCGAGGGGCGACGCGGGAATTGCCGGACGGCCTGTACGAATTGATGATCCGGTGAGGGTCGCCTCGATATCCAAACTGGTGGTCGCTTTAGGCGTGATGCGTTTGGTCGAGATGCGAAAAATCGATCTTGATCGCGATGTGAATGCCTATCTGGGCTGGTCGGTGCGGAATCCCGCCTTTCCCGATGCGCCCATCACCATGCGTGATCTTTTGTCGCATCGTTCGGGTTTGCGCGATAGCGTCGATTATATTGTCCCGCTTGATGGGGATTTGTCGCAGGTTCTGGCGCAAAATAAAGCTTGGGAATTGCGGCACCCGCCGGGCAATTACTTCAGTTATGCCAATATTAATTCTCCGCTAATTGCAGCGGTGATGGAAGGGGCGACTGGGGAGAGATTTGACCGGTTGATGGCTCAACTGGTGCTCACGCCCTTGCAACTGGATGCCTGTTATAACTGGGGCGCCGGTTGCAGCGCAGGGCAACGTGCAAAGGCGGTGACCCTTTTGCGCCCTAATGGCGACATCGCTCGTGACGCCCCGGTGAATGGAGCCGACCCTTGCGCCGTTTACCCTGCCACCAACGGCAGTTGCGATGTCGAGGTGCTTTACAAAATCGGTAAAAATGGTTCAGCATTCAGCCCCCAAGGCGGATTACGAATTTCGGCGCAGGATTTGGCGAAAATTGGCCAATTATTGTTGAAACATGGAAAGCCATTATTGTCGGAAGCGGTTTTTGACGAAATGGTCAGTCCCGCCTGGACTTTCGACGGCAGTAATGGCGACGATGATAAAGGCTATTTCAAAGCCTACGGCTTGGGGGTCCATTTGCTGGACGATGGAAAAGGCGGGCAATGGATAGGTCATGTGGGTGAGGCTTATAGCCTGCGCGCCGGGCTTTGGGTCAACCCGAAGAGCGGACGGGGCTTCGTTCAATATGTGACCATGGTGGACGAATTCGCGCCAGTCGGTCATTGCTTCGCCGCCTGCCCATGATAGACTGGCGGCATATAAGTAATTAGGTGCGATTTGGGAATTGGGGCAGGATGATGAAAAAGAAATTGATATTGGCAGTGCTCGGCGGTGCTGTTTTTTGTGCAGCGGCGTCGGCCAGACCGGATTATTCGGTGGCGGTAAAGGCGGATTATGACAAATCGTTAGCAGCCCTGTGGGATCATTTCCATCGTAACCCCGAACTGTCGTTTCGCGAGTTTAAAACAGCTGCTCGAATGGCTCAGGAATTGCGCGCTGTTCCCGGAATGGTTGTGACTGAAAAAGTGGGTCAGACCGGTGTCGTCGGTGTATTGAAAAACGGTGACGGTCCGGTTGTTCTTGTCCGTGCCGACATGGATGGTTTGCCCGTGCAGGAACGGTCAGGACTAGCCAATGCTTCGACTGTGCGGCAGGTCGGTGTAGATGGTCTCGAAATGCCGGTCATGCATGCGTGCGGCCATGACGTTCACATAACGTCGCTTGTAGGGACAGCTCGGCAATTGGCAGCTATGAAAGATAGGTGGAAAGGAACGGTATTGTTTATCGTTCAGCCCGCCGAGGAACGTGTTGGTGGCGCCAATGCAATGATCAAAGATGGACTCTACACGCGATTTCCCAAGCCAGATTTTGCACTCGCCTTTCATGTCGCGGCCGAACTGGAAACCGGTAAGATTTCAGCATCCGAAGCCATTCAATATTCATCCGCCGACAGTGTCGATATCCGCGTTCCGGGTATAGCGACGCATGGTGCGGCTCCCCAATTGGGGCGTGATCCGGTTTACATCGCGTCACAGATTGTGGTCGCGCTGCAGTCGATCATCAGTCGCGAAAAAGGCCCTTTGGAACCCGGCGTGATTACCGTCGGGGCCTTTCACGCAGGAACAAAGCATAATATAATTTCGGAATTTGCCGATCTGCAAGTTACGGTTCGTGCGAACAGTCAGGACGTGCGCGACAAGCTAATCGCTTCCATTGAGCGGGTTGCGGTCGGCATTGGCCGCGCGCATGGATTGCCGGAGGATAAACTGCCTGTCGTGAAGGTCAATGAATCTACGCCAGTCACGGTCAATGATGCCGCGTTGGCGCGACGATTAAATGGTGCTATTGCAAAAGCGCTGGGTAATGACGTGGTTGTACCATTCCGTCAGACGAACATGGGCGCGGAGGATTTCGCTTTCTTTGTCGATCCGAAGTTTAATGTTCCCGGATATTATTTCGCCGTCGGCGGAACCGCACCGGAGTGGATGGAAGCAGCAAAAAATGGCGGCAAGCCAGTTGCTGGGCACCATTCCCCGCTATTCAGGATTGACCCGGAGCCATCAGTACGGCTGGGGATCGAAGCAATGACGGCTGCAGTTCTTGACCTTCTCGGTACGACGAAAAGTTGATGACCGGCGATAGGCGATAAATCCGGTGGCCCGCAAATCGCGCGATTGGTTGGACGATGAAGAAACGGCATCAAATGCGCCGGCCATCACGTGCTGGCTTTGTGGCCGTGAAATGGGCGAGATAACCGAATGGCATCACCCAATACCCAAAAGCCGGGGCGGAAAGACGCGAGAAGCTGTCCACCCGATTTGCCATAGGACGATCCACGCAAATTTTAGCAATAGTGATCTTGAAAAGCGCTATTCCAACATCACTGCGCTATTGGCTCATGAAGAAATCGGGCGGTTTGTGGCATGGATCGCCAACAAGCCGCCCGACTTTAACGCACCGACCAAGGATCGGCGTTAACCAGCCTTTTCCGGCATCATAGAAGAGTGTAGATGGTCAATTTTCCATTTCCCGTCTTCAAGGCGATAAATGAATGAATATCGGGCTTTGACGTCGGTTTTTGCACCTGTTGCTGCGTCCGTCAGTTGCACTGTCCATGTACCTAGACGCGCTGCGGTGTTGCATCCCATCTTATAGCTGCTGCTATTGATTGAACCAACCGGGCTGCCTTTCAAAAAGGAGACGAAATAGTCCCGGATTTCTGCATGGTTTAGCCGTGGCTTGTTGGATACCGTCGCGAGCAAGACTGCATCTTTCGTGAACAGCTTTGTTACCAGATCGGGATTTTTGGTCGCCCACGCATTGTTGAACTCGGTAAATAATCCATCAATATTGGCTTGGCTGACGACCGCACATTTCATGGACTGCGTCGTCTTTGCTTGGGCCGGAACGGCAATCATAGCTGCCGCGATTGCGGCACCCATTATATATTTACTCATTTTAATTCTCCTATTTGGGTTGGAAAAGGTTCAGGCCACGGGATTGGACGGTTCCTCACTCTTGGTTTTCCAGAGTGAATAGATGATTCCGCCAAATATCAGGCCGAAAGTCACAGCGAGACTCATTACGGGTGGAAATTTGTCGCCGCTTAAAAGAAAGTCGGAAACAAAAATCTTGGAACCTATGAAAACCAGTACAAGCGCCAAGGCATATTTCAGATAGTGGAAGCGATGTACCATTGCCGCCAAGGCAAAATACAACGCGCGCAGACCCAAAACGGCCATGATGTTCGACGTGTAAACAATGAATGTATCTGTTGTGATCGCAAAAATTGCAGGCACGGAATCGACAGCAAAAACCAGATCAACGATATTTATTACCACTAAAGCCAGAAACAACGGCGTCGCAGCTAAAGCAAGCTTTCCGGTCCTTGTATCGGGAATGCGAACGAAGAACTTTTGTTCATGCAATTCGGGCGTTACCCGCATGATGCGCGAAATAAACCGGACAGCAGGATTGTTTGCGACATCCATTGGTTTGTCGCTGGCAAACAGCATTTTCACGCCCGTCGCGATCAGGAACAGTGCGAAAATGTAGAGCACCCAATAGAATTGCTCGACAAGTGCGGCACCCAAAGCAATCATGACGCCGCGCAAGACGATAACGCCAATTATGCCCCATAACAACGCGCGATATTGATATTTTGGCGGTATGGAAAAGGTTGTAAATATCAGGCCGATGACGAAAATATTATCAATCGACAATGCCTTTTCTATGAAGAAACCGGTATAATATTTCATCGTCAGATCGGCACCAATTTCGGCGCCAAATGTGGCCGTTTTCTGGAAATAGACCCAGACTCCGAATGCCAAAGCGATGCTGATATAAAAGGCCGATAGTTTCAGGCTTTCGCCAATCCCCATCTCGCGGTCTTCCTTGTGCAAAATGCCAAGATCAAAGGCGGTCAACGCCACGACCAGGCCAAGAAAGGCCATCCAGAACCAGACCGGTGTACCCAGCCAGTCCATCATCAGAAATTCCATATTCTATTCCCTGTTAGCGCCTAAAAGACACCATATGGACAGGCCATATGGTGTCGGGAGAGGGCTTGTTTTTCTATATTATTGAAGGTGGGGTTGCTTGTTATGCAAACGCTTTGCCGCACTCGCCTGTAGACGATCCTTTACGGCCAGTTTTAGGCGCTTCAGCTTCTGGATCCGAAATAGGTCGGGCCAGCGCATCTTGAGTTCGGCGCGCAGCTCATGATCCAGTTTTTGGTGAAATTGCATTAATCGAAATGACGTAAATGTCATAGCTACATCCTCTTTGAACAAATTTAGGTTCAATCGGATGCTCCGGTAACCGGAGTGGTAGCATTTCGGGGTTTGGAGGGAGGACCACCAAGCCAGTGCACCGGAAACATCCGATGCGGCCGACATCACGTTGCTTCAAAAAGAAGCGAGCGCCAGAGGGGCCCGGTCCGCTTAAGGGTTATGGAGCGATTCGCTCTGATTTGCAAGCATAAATTTTAGGTCGTGAACCTGTTCTTACCGACTCAATCTCTCAACAGATCATTTATGGCGGTTTTGGCGCGGGTTTGGGCATCGACGCGTTTAACAATAACTGCACATGACAGACTTGGTCCGGGGCTGCCATCGGGCAACGCCTTGCCGGGTAAGGATCCTGGTACCACGACAGAATATGCCGGGACGCGTCCGACGAAAACCTCGCCCGTCGAACGGTCGACAATTTTGCTCGTGGAACTGATGAATACGCCCATAGCGAGGACCGCGCCTTCTTCGATTATTACACCCTCGACCACTTCAGAGCGCGCACCAATAAAACAATTATCTTCAATGATGACCGGGCCAGCCTGTAGTGGCTCAAGCACGCCGCCGATCCCGACGCCGCCTGACAGATGCACATTCTTACCGATTTGCGCGCAACTGCCGACTGTTGCCCATGTATCTACCATCGTACCCTCGTCGACCCGTGCACCGATGTTGACAAAACTTGGCATAAGAATCACATTTTTTGCGATATAGCTTCCATGGCGCGCTACGGCACCCGGCACGACACGAAAGCCGGCATCTTTGAACCGGTTCTCACCCCAGCCAGCAAATTTTGATGGAACCTTGTCATAGGCAGGAGCGCCCGAGGCACCGCCGTCGACGACGATATTGTCATTCAGTCGGAACGATAACAATACTGCCTTTTTGAGCCATTGATTGACCAGCCACTGCCCATCGCGCTTTTCCGCAACGCGAAAACGGCCGCCATCCAGCCCGGCCAATACGGTGTTCACAGCATCACGCACTTCCCCCTGCGTCGCCACACTGATATGATCCCGATTGTCCCATGCATTGTCGATTATTGCGGAAAGCTGCTCTGTCATGACGCTCTTTCAATGTTGTGAATTGACGACAGCCATTCGGCGACATCGGCAATTTCATGGTCAATATGGTCCAAGCCGCCGCTGCTATCAGTTTCGCCGGCGTGTTTCACCCAAATAGTTTTCATTCCCATTGCTTTGGCAGGGACCAGATTATGGGCAGAATCTTCGACAAAGAGCGAGGTTTTCGCGTTGATTTCAAGTTCCGCGCATAATGCGGCATAGCTGTCCGGATGGGGCTTGGGCAGATGATTCATTCGATGAATGTCGAAAACATCTTCGAATAGATTGTCCAGCCCGCGTGTCATCAATACCCGTTCGGCATAAGGCGCGTCAGCATTTGTGAAAATCAGTTTCCGGCCCGGCAATGCTTCGATATGTGCGCGCAACAAGGGCGCGGGCGAAAGCAATGACAAATCGACGTCATGGACAAAATCAAGATATCCATATGGGTCCACATGATGCTCGCGCATCAAACCGCCCAAGGTTGTCCCGTATTTTTGCCAATATCGGTGTCGGATCAGATGCGCTTCTTGGGAACTGATTTTAAAAAAATCCTGTACGAATAACGCAATTCTGTCGCGCACCTGAGCCATGATATTGGCATCAGGAGGATAGAGAGTCAGATCAAGATCGAAAATCCAAGTGTCGATATGGCGGAAAGATTGATGCATCAGGATTTACCTAAACTTCTATTGAACATATCTCAACAAGTCTTGGGGTTCGGTGGCATTTGGTAAGGTTAACAGTCACCAGTACAAACGATCTTAAGTTTTTCGAAAGTGATGCCGTCTTATCTAGTTCCATTCAGAAAAAGGTTCACCCGGCCATGAAACAAGCTCATAAAATCAACAGCATTGCTATCGGTTCGTCAGTCTTATTCGCGCTCACATTATCGGCTTGTGGTGGAGGTGGCGGGGGAGTCAGTTCCACGCCTCCCCCACCATCTGTGCCAACGGTGGTTGCACCCCCCCCTCCTCCTCCGCCGCCCCCACCACCTCCTCCCCCACCGCCGCCCGCGACCAATTTTGCAACAATGGAGTATAACCGTTCGGATGGACCGGGATTTCATAACGCAATTACTGCTTATCAGGCTGGTGCAACAGGTGCGGGTGTCACCGTTGGCGTCATAGATTCCGGAATCGACCCCAATAGCCACGAATTTGCCGGACGGATTCATGCTCAGTCGAGCGATGTAACGGGCGCTGGCCGCGCCTTGGGTGACGACGACGGGCATGGCACCGAAGTCTCCCGCGTTATTGCTGCCGCAAAAGATGATCGTGATACGCATGGCATAGCATATAACGCGACGATCTTGTCGCTGCGTGCGGATCAGTCGGGTAGTTGTACAACTCCAGCTGCTGGAGAAGATGAAGCAAGCTGCTCATTTTTCGACTCATCGATTGCGGCCGGAATAAATCGTGCGACTGACAATGGAGCGCGGGTCATCAATATATCTTTGGGTGGGCCAGGTGGCGCAAATGCAGCTCTGCGGAGCGCCATCAATCGTGCAACACTCGCCGGAATTGTCATCGTCGTTTCCGCCGGAAATGAAGGCAACAACAGTGTGCCCGAATTTGACCCCAATAATCCGAGCCCATTCGCGCAGGCTCTGGTAGCAAGCGGCAATGGATTGGTCATCATTTCCACGTCCGTGGACGACCAGAACCTGATTTCCGATTTTAGTAACAAGGCAGGTGTATCCCAGAATACGACTTTATCTGCCTTGGGCGAAGGGATATGCTGCGAATATCAGAATGATACCATTAACCGTATTCAGCAAAATGGACAGACTTTTGTCCGGGTTTTCAACGGAACATCTTTTTCCGCACCACAAATCTCCGGAGCAGCAGCCTTGCTGGCTCAAGCCTTTCCAAACCTTACCGGTCAGCAAATTGTCAACTTGTTACTGACCAGCGCGCGTGATGCCGGGGCAGCGGGCACGGATGCTATATATGGCCGCGGTATATTGGACATTGCCCGCGCCTTTGCGCCTGCTGGCACAACGTCGTTGGCTGGCACCTCCACCTTTGTTCCGTTAAACGGGAATGGCGGCTCAACTTCAGGGCCGATGGGTGACGTAGCCTTATCAAACAGGCCGATATCTGCCGTGATCCTGGACAGTTATGGACGGGCTTATGATATAGATCTGGCGCACGGGTTGAATGCAGCGACGCCGAAATTGCGCCTGACACCAGCACTTGTCGATCAGGGGCGGTCAGTGAATCTGGGTGTCGGTACAACGCAAATCGCTTTTTCGATCAGCGCCGCGTCGACCGGAGCAGCAAATATACTTCCCTTGGCGCTGTCTGACGGACAGCAAAGACAGGCCCGCGTTCTGGCGGGGCGGGTAAGTGCCGCCATTTCGCGGGATATGCGGTTTAGTCTGGGGATCAGACAGGCGGCTTCGGCCCAAGTTGCTGCGTTGCAGGATATGAACAGCGGCGCGTTTTTAACCGCAACCGAGGCGCGTCTTGATGGCGGTTTTGAACGGCAGCCGGGCAGTTCTGCGGCGCTTCGGCGTCAGATCGGGGCATTTGGTCTGACCGGCAGCGTCGAAACAGGCGATGCCCGACTTTTTGAACGCACCGGTTCCGAATTTGACCGCGCCGGCACCCATAAATATCCGTACGCCACGCTCGGCTTGTCGGTGGACAGGCAGGTCGGCCCGGCGAAATTAGCGCTTAGTGCCAATTGGATGCGGGAAGATGAAACGATATTGGGTTCGCGCTTTGCCCAGTTTATCGGCCAGAATGGTGCGCGCACCCTGTTCGTCGATGGCAATGGAGAACTAGCGTTAGGAACAGGCTGGAGTCTTGGCGCAAGTTGGCGGCAAGGATGGACCTATGCCAACAGCGGTGCTGCAATCTTGGGGCAAAGCCAATTAGGTAGCAACGCATTCTCGTTTGACATCGCCCGCATCAATGCCTTTGCCAGCGGCGATCGATTGGCGTTACGGGTCGCACAACCATTGCGCGTTTCAAACGGCGGATTGGCATTGAATGTGCCGATATCCTATGATTATGCAACGCTAACGCCGACATTTGGTACGCGCCGCTTTAGTCTGGCACCCACTGGCCGCGAAATCGCAAGCGAAATAGCGTGGACCGTACCGATTACCGGCGGCTATTTCTCGTCCAACGTTTTCTGGCGTCAGGAACCGGGCCATTTCGAAAATCTGTCCGACGATGTCGGTGTTGCTTTCCGGCTGCAATATGATTTCTAAGATTCGGCTTTAGACAGTAAAACTCTCGCCGCAGCCGCAACTGCCGGTGGCATTGGGGTTGTTGAAGACAAAACCTGCGGCGAATTCGTCTTCTACCCAGTCCATGGTTGAGCCGACCAGATAAAGGACGGATCCGCCATCAATGTAAAGCACGCCTCCGGGCGTCTCGATCTTTTCATCAAAAGCGACAGCCTCGGTTACATAATCGACCGAATAGGCAAGGCCGGAACAGCCGCGCCGCGGTGTCGACAGCTTAACGCCAATCGCATCGGGCGGTGCCTTGGCCATTAGCTCGGCAATGCGTGCTTCCGACGCCGGGGTCAGCATGACTGCCGCAGGGCGGGCTCGTGTTTTCACATCGCTCATAACATTCCCAGCTCCAAACGGGCCTCGTCGGTCATATTGGCCGGGCTCCAGGCTGGTTCCCATACCAGATTCACTTCGGCGTCGCCGATACCCGGGACCGCACCGACCCTCAGTTCCACTTCGCCCGGCATAGATTCTGCTACGGGGCAATGCGGTGTGGTCAACGTCATCGAAACCAGCGCGTGCCCATTGTTGATTTCGACATTGTAGATTAACCCGAGGTCATAGATATTGACCGGGATCTCCGGATCGTAAATTTCCTTGAGTGCAGCGATGACAGCCTCATACAGGACGCCATCCGGCTCGCCAGCGGCAGGCGCGGCGGGTTTCTGCGCCAAAAAACCTTCCAAATAGTCTTTCTTGCGGTCCAAGGTTTGTGACGGGCTTTCGACCCTGGCTTTCGGGGGCTTTTCCACGCTACCTACTTCTTCAATGCGGATGCCATCGTCGCTCATCCGAAAATCCTCTTCACTCTTTCAAGGCCGCGCACCAAGGCCGCGACATCGCTTTGATCATTATAAACACCGAAACTCGCCCGCGCGGTCGCCGCGACACCCAGATGGTCCATCAACGGCTGGGCGCAATGGTGGCCGGCACGGATGGCCACGCCCTCTTCATCCAATATGGTGCCGATGTCGTGCGGATGCACCCCTGTCATCGAAAAAGACACGATTCCGGCTGATTTTTCCGGCCCGAACAGCGTGATCGAATTGATACTCCGCAACGCGTCCCGGGTCTGCGCGGCGAGGGCGCTTTCATGCGCGAAAATTTCTTCAGGGCCGATGGCGTCGACAAAATCGATGGCCGTGTGCAAGCCAAGGACTTCGATGATCATGGGTGTTCCGGCTTCGAACCGGGCAGGAGCCGGTGCGTAGGTTGTCTTTTCAAAAGTCACGCGGTCGATCATCGCGCCGCCACCTTGCCAGGGTGGCATGGACTCCAGCGTTGCCGCCTTTGCCCAAAGCACACCGACGCCGGTCGGGCCATAGAGCTTGTGGCCCGAAAACACATAAAAGTCGCAGCCGAGTTCGGCCATATTCAGCCGCATCCGTGGTGCCGCCTGGCAGCCATCCAGCATCAGCTTTGCGCCCACGGCGTGGGCCGCCTTTGCCGCCCGTTTCACGCCCAGCACCGAACCCAGCACATTGGACACATGGGCCAGCGCGACCAGCTTGTGCTGTTCGGTCAGGTTCGCCTCCAGCCAATCAAGGTCGATCAGGCCGTCTACCGTTAATGGACACACATCAATGTGCGCGCCGACCTTTTCGGCGACCATCTGCCAAGGCACGATATTGCTGTGATGCTCCAACTGGCTGAGCATGATGCGGTCGCCCGCCTTCAGATGCGCGCCGCCCCAACTGTGCGCGACCAGATTGATCCCCTCGGTGGCACCGCGCACGAAGACAATTTCGTTGGCCGAGGCTGCACCCATGAAACGCGCCACGCGCTCCCGCGCTGCTTCGAACGCGACGGTCATATGTGCAGAGCGGGCATAGACGCCGCGATGCACCGTCGCGTAATCGGCGCCGCCCGCGCGCATCATCGCGTCGAGCACGACCTGGGGCTTTTGCGCGGTCGCGGCGGTGTCCAGATAGTGCCAGTTGTTGGCAAGACCGGGGAATTGATCCCTAATTCCGTTCGTGCTGAGCGCAGTCGAGACACCGTGAGGCTGTGCACCAACGATGGGTGTCTCGACTGCGCTCGACACGAACGGAGAGGTGGTTGATTCCATCACACCAATTCACCAAGTTTTTGCAGCGCCAAGGATGTCAGCATAACTTCATCCGACGCGCCTTCAAACACACCGGCAACGAACGCCTGAAGCATCAACTTCTTCGCATCGGCGGGCGCAAGTCCTCGTGCCTGAAGGTAGAATAGCCCCATCGGGTCCAACTCTCCAATCGCGCAGCCATGCGCGCATTTGACATCATCGGCGTAGATTTCGAGTTCGGGTTTCGCATTGGCGGTGGCACTGCGGTCGAGCAGCATTGCCTTGACCGATTGTTCGCTGTCGGTTTGCTGTGCATCGCGGGCGACGGCAACCTTGCCGAGATAGGTTCCGGTCGCTGTCCCGGCGAGGACCGAGCGCACAATCTGTGACGAGGTTGCGCCGGGTTCTGCATGCGTGACCGTGGTTACAATCTCGAGATTTTGTATTCCCCCGCCGATCTGCACCGCACCGAGTTTGAAATCCGCACCTTCATGCAGCGTGACGTTGAGTTCCACCCGCCCATAATCGCCGCCGATGTTCAGGACATGGAGGGCCGCCGTCGCGCCCTTGCCGATGGCGATGTCGAGCTGGTGGATCGTGCCGCTGTCTTGAACGATAGTCCGCACGAAGTTTCCGCCTGCAGGCACGACAATATGCTCCGCGGCTGGCAAAGGCCAAAGGCGCGCCAGCGCTTCAATATCGCTATAGCGGAACGCCTCGTCTCTGCGGGTCGGAAGTATATTCATCGCGCAGCCCCGTCTGCGGTCTCTGCTTCCTCTGCGTCTCTGCGTGAACCAAAAGCGTCGCAGGGTTCGCGCAGAGGCGCAGAGAAAACGCAGAGGCCGCAGAAAAGAGGATTGCCTGCGGCGCTCATGCGGCCAGTTCCTTGTAACCATCGCGCTCCAGTTCCAGCGCCAGTTCAGCGCCGCCTGTCCGCGTAATTCGTCCGTCTGCCAACACATGGACAAAGTCTGGCTTCACATAGTCGAGCAGCCGCTGATAATGGGTGATGAGCAGGACGGCCTTGTCCGGACGCCGCATGATGCGGTTGATGCCGTCGCCGACCACGCGCAGCGCGTCGATGTCGAGGCCGCTGTCCGTTTCGTCGAGGATCGCCAAAGCGGGGTCGATTATGCCCATTTGCACCATCTCGTTGCGCTTTTTTTCGCCGCCGGAGAATCCGACATTCACCGGACGCTTGAGCATGTCCATATCCATGCCAAGCGCGCCCGCCTGCTCGCGCGCGACCTTGAGGAATTCACCGCCCGAAAGCGGGGGTTCGCCGCGATGTTTGCGTTGCGCGTTGAGCGCCTCGCGCAGGAACTGCACGTTCGACACACCGGGGATTTCGACCGGATATTGGAAGCCAAGGAACAAGCCAGCGGCGGCACGTTCGTGCGGTTCCATGCCGAGCAGGTCTTCGCCGTTGAACGTCACCGATCCTTCGGTAACTTCATATCCGGGTCGTCCCGAGAGCACATAGCCCAGCGTCGACTTCCCCGCGCCATTGGGGCCCATAATCGCATGGATCTCGCCAGCGTTTAGGCTGAGTGTGAGGCCTTTAAGGATAGGCTTGTCGCCAACATTGGCGTGGAGGTTAGTTATTTGGAGCATTAGAACCAGAACTCATTCATTTCTTTGAGAAACTTCTTATCAGCAACCGGGAAGCCAGATGCTTCACCAATCACGGAGTCGATGCCGCAGCGAGGACATAGAGCGCAGTCGTCGTTATCGACCCAGTCTTCGATCTCTGAAGGTGAGTAGACTTCGCAGCAGTAAAAACAGCCAACTGTCTGGCTCGCTTCCAATTCGAGCCGATGCCCCAACGTATGTGTGTGCGCGTCGAGAATGTAACCGCGCCCCTCAGCTCGGACTTTCGCTTTTTTGGCTTCGTGGTCTTCGACGTAATTCACCCCACCGACCCCTCAAGGCTGATCCCCAGCAATTTCTGCGCCTCGACGGCAAATTCCATCGGCAATTGCTGCAGAACTTCCTTGGCGAACCCGTTGACGATCAGGGCGACTGCTTCTTCCTGCCCCAGCCCACGCTGCATCGCGTAGAACAGCTGGTCATCGGAAATCTTGCTGGTCGTTGCTTCATGCTCGATCTGGGCGCTGGGGTTGCGGACCTCGATATAGGGAACGGTGTGCGCCCCGCAGAGGGAGCCCAACAGCAAGGAATCACACTGGGTAAAGTTACGCACGCCTTCCGCATTCGGCGCGACGCGCACCAGTCCGCGATAGGTGTTGTTGCTGTGTCCGGCGCTGATGCCTTTGCTCACGATGGTCGAACGGCTACCCTTGCCATTGTGGATCATCTTGGTGCCGGTGTCGGCTTGCTGGTAATTGTTGGTCACCGCGACTGAGTAAAATTCGCCGACGCTGTTTTCACCGTTAAGGACGCAGCTTGGATATTTCCACGTCACCGCGCTGCCGGTTTCGACTTGGGTCCATGACACCTTGCTATTGCGGCCCTGACACAAGGCGCGCTTGGTGACGAAATTATAAATGCCGCCCTTGCCCTCGGCATCGCCGGGGTACCAGTTCTGCACAGTGCTATATTTTATCTCGGCGTCATCCAAGGCTACCAGTTCGACCACAGCCGCGTGGAGCTGGTTTTCGTCGCGCATCGGCGCTGTGCAGCCTTCAAGATAGGACACATAGCTGCCCTTGTCGGCCACGATCAGAGTCCGTTCAAACTGTCCGGTATTTTCCGCGTTAATGCGGAAATAGGTGGAGAGTTCCATCGGGCATCGCACGCCTTCGGGGATGTAAACGAATGTTCCGTCGGAAAAGACCGCGCAGTTGAGCGTGGCGAAATAATTGTCGCGCATCGGCACAACCTTGCCAAGCCATTGCCGGACGAGGTCGGGATATTCCTTGATTGCCTCCGATATACTGCGGAAAATGACGCCAGCGCGTTCAAGTTCGGCACGAAAAGTGGTGGCGACGGACACGGAGTCGAATACGGCATCGACCGCAACGCGGCGCGCAGGCAGGCCGCCATCGCTGCTTTCGCCCGGATCACTCTCAACACCGGCGAGCAGCTTCTGCTCCGCAATCGGAATGCCCAGCTTTTCATAAATACGCAGGATCTCGGGGTCGACCTCGTCCAGACTGCCGAGCTTTGGCTTGGCCTTGGGCGCGGCGTAATAATAGGCGTCCTGATAATCGATAGGCGGAACGTTCAGCTTGGCCCAGTCGGGCGGCGTCATCGTCTTCCACATGGCAAAGGCCTTCAGCCGCCATTCGAGCATCCATTCCGGTTCATTCTTCTTGGCCGAAATGAAGCGGACGGTATCCTCGTTCAGGCCCTTAGGCGCGAAATCGGTTTCGATGTCGGACGACCAGCCATGTTCATAGTCAGCAACCTTTTCGGCGGCGTCCCAAGCGGCTTGATCCTTGATGGCGGTCTCGTCGGTCATGCGGCGCGACTCACAGCAAGGCTGCTGAGCGAGACATCGGACAATGCGCTACGGACCGCGTTGTTCACAATCGCCCAATGCGGTTTGATATTGCAATCTGGTTCAATCGCGCAGCTGCAGGTCGACGCATTGATGCAATTGGTCATGGCAATCGGCCCTTCCACCGCTTCGATGATATCAGCGAGCGTGATAGCTGCCGCGGGACGCGCAAGCTGGATACCTCCGCCTGCACCCCGGGCGGAGCGTAAAAGGCCGCCTTTGGTCAAAATGCTGACGAGTTTCTGAACGGTCGGAAGCGCGATCCCAGTTTCGCCCGAAAGCTCGGTAGCCGAAGTCCGCAGTCCACCACAATGGCGCGAGGCAGCGCTCATTACGACAACCGCATAATCTGCCATATTTGAAAGTCGCATGCTGGGGGCCTTAATCAGACAGTTTTATTCCGATTTGAGGCAAATGGTCCTTTTCAGTGCAAAAATCAACCCGGAAAGGTCTCGATATCGCGGTAATTGTCTTTTGAAAGCCATATTCGCAGGATTTTTGCGCTATCACTATCCAAGGCCCCGGGGGTCCGGCCTGCAAATTGACGGATTTCACGTATCATATGGGGTTGGTCATAAAACAGCGACTCGATCTGGGATCTCAATTCGTCGGTGCAGTTCTTGTCGACAAGCATGCTGGCCGCCCTGACTGCTCGATATTTTCGCATCAATTGTTTGGGTGCCGATCCAAAATAGCGGGTGATTAACCGCGCGGCGGTGCTGCGTGACATATCCAGTTTTGGATATAGATTTTCGACATTGGGGTCGAGATCCCGCGATAGCCAGTTTATGACGATATGGACCATCTCGACATGGGATTGCGGGACGCGCTTAACGTTTGACAACAGCAACGCCGAAACTTTTTCAACCATTTCGGCGACACGCATTGATCCGTTCGCATGCCCAGCGATGAAGGATTCTGCCAATCGGTCGATTTCTGGCCCGAATAACTCGGATGCAGACACAGCTCGATCGGCATAGAGATTGGCTGGCTTTCCGGTGAGCGCCACAAAACCGAGTGGTGAGAGAGCAAAGCCAAGATCATATAGCGGGCCTTCGAATGTGAATTCGGCTGCGGCCATTCCCGGCCCGAAAAGTGCTGCACCCGAAACGTTTGCGATATCACCATTTTGAAATTGCAAAGTGCCTTTGCCGCTTAGCAAGAATATCAAATGCCCCAGTGACGCGGGCTGTCGGTCGCGGATAGTTTGTTCTTCGCACCGGAAAAAATAGATTTGCGTGACGTAAGGGGCCAGCTCTGCAGAAGGCGCAAAATGAGTGACTTCGATCTTGTCGGGCGATGTGAAAACATTTTCGTTAGTGCCATCCCAATCGTTGCTCTTCGTTGGTGTGGCAATCATGTTCTCTTGCATCGGTTATGACCTGACCCCAAAATTATCTTGCCTCGCAGGTCTTTCAGACTAAGCGAGCAGAACGCTGGCGGCAAGCGGAACCCTCTAAGAATCAGCGCGATCTTTTTGGCTTGTCGCCAAATATTTTTCCAACGTTTTTACTTGGGTCGCGGTGAAGCGAAGCCCCAATTTGGTGCGGCGCCATAATATGTCTTCTGCCGTTGAGGCCCATTCGCACGTAACCAGATAATCAACTTCAGCTGCATATAGGCCGTGATCGAAATCTTGTCCAAGATCAGCGAGTGACTGGCTTTTGCCCAACCAGTTTTTTGCCCGAGTGCCATAGCTGCGGACAAGTCGCCGGATCACGGCCGAGTCCAAAAACGGATATTTGGTTGCAAAATCTTCGGCAAGTTTGCCGGCGCCTTCCATCGGAAAGTCGCCCCCGGGCAAGGCGCGCTCAAGTGTCCAGCCTGGCCCTGCCAGCATCGGCACATAGGGCGAAAGCTTGCCGACGGCGCTTTCGGCCAGATGGCGGTATGTCGTGATTTTCCCACCAAAAATTGAGAGCATGGGCGCCAATCCGTGTTCATCGCATTCCACATCGAAATGATAGCCGCGCGATGCAGTCTCCGGCTTTCCTGACCCGTCGTCGACAAGCGGGCGAACCCCGGCATAGCTGTAGATGACGTCAGCGGGAGTTATTTCCTTTTTGAAATAGGCGCCTGCAGATTCGCAAATATATGTTACTTCGTCGGCAGTAGCCGTAATGTTGTCGAGCGGCCCGCGATGGTCTGCGTCGGTGGTGCCAATCAGCGTGAAATCATCTTCATAGGGAATCGCAAAAAATATCCGTCCGTCCGGGTTTTGGCAGAAATAGGCCTGCGCGGTTTCAAACATTTTGGGCACCACGATATGTGACCCCCGCACCAGTCTGATTTTTTCATCCGGATTGCGTATGCGTCCGTCGGTACGCGCCAACATATCGAGTACCGCTGGACCTGCGGCATTTACCACCGCTTTGGCAACCACCGGTGCCTGACCTGCGATTTCCAAATGCCACAACCCTTGTGCTCGACGAAGATGGGTAACTTCGGAACGGGTGCAGACCTCGGCCCCATGTTCGGCAGCGTCCAGAGCATTGAGTACGACCAGCCGGGCATCATCGACCCAGCAGTCTGAATATTCAAACGCCGTTTCAAATTCAGGCTTCAAAGGCGCGCCAGCCGGTTCACGATGCAAGTTCAACGTGCGGGTCGCCGGCAAGCGTTTGCGCCCCCCAATATGGTCATATAAAAACAAGCCGAGCCGGACGAGCCAGGCCGGACGAATGCCCTTTTGATGTGGCAGGACAAAACGCAATGGCCATATAATATGGGGCGCGATGGCCCACAGCCGTTCACGCTCGATGAGCGATTCGCGCACCAGCGCAAATTCGAAATGCTCCAGATATCGCAGGCCACCGTGAATCAGCTTGGTCGATGCCGATGAGGTACCGCGCGCCAGATCACCCCTTTCGAGCAATATAACCTTCACTCCGCGACCGGCTGCGTCACGGGCAATTCCTGCCCCATTTACACCGCCGCCTATCACGGCAAGATCATAGATCGTTTCGCTCATAAAAATGCCCATGCAAAGGCCGCTGATGCTACAAAAGCGGTGAAGGTTGCCAACATGACCGGTAACAAAGCTTTCCATCCTTGGCCAAGCAAAAGATCAAGACGTGAGCGCATGGCTGTTGCCGTGACCGCAAAGAGCAGCATGGCCTTTGACGCAATCAATCCATATTCGGCCACCCATGCCGGTGCACTGACCATCGAGTTTACGGCAACTGCCGCAAAAAAGGCGAGTATGAACCAAGGCAGTTTCAGCTTCGCCAACAGGCTTTTGGGTTTTCCGCCTACGCTGCCTATTGCAAGGCCGATCAAGGCCACAGCGGGTGCCAACAGAGCAACACGCGACAATTTGACAATCGTTGCCACCTCTCCTGCATTTTGCGAAAAACTATAACCGCCACCCAAGGACTGCGCCACGTCATGGACGGCGGCTCCCATCAGAAACCCCGCCTGACGGTCGGAAAAATCGAGAGATGCCGCGATTAACGGATAAAATGACATCGCAATAGCGCTCGCCAGCGCCACACCGACCAATGTCAGCGTGAACTGATTCTGGTTCAACCTTTCCCGTCCGATAACGGCATAAATCGCCAATGCCGCAGAAGCGCCGCAAATCGCGGTCGCGCCGCCCGCAAGCCAACCGGCATAGCGGCTTTGCCCGCCCCATTGGGCACCCAGCAATCCAGCGCCGATTACGAGTGACATTATGGTTATCAGACCCAAAAAACCAAATATTCCCAAGCTGCCAATTTGCATGGCGGTCACTTGCGTCCCCAACAATACGATTCCCCAACGCAGACACGCCGTACCGCAGAAATCAAGGCCGGGATGCACCTTGGGCTCTGCCGAGACAAAGTTTAATGCCAAACCAAGCAGCAGGCCGGCCAGGATCACCGGCATTGCATAATGTTCGGAAAACCATGTCGCCGCCACTGATGCGATTGCAACAACGGCAAATCCAGGGAAAAGCGCGCTGACCGCCAGGCGTTTGCGGACGGGTGGACTATCCTCGGCGAGATAGGTCTCGCCATATAGGTCGGCAATATAATTCGCGTTTATGTCTTGCGGTGTCATATGGCCTTCTATAGGCAAGTCTGTGATAGATGCCAGCATTAAGCAGGCCGGAGGAGAGGACGCAATGGCAACAGATTCTGGCAAGTGGATCCGCTATGGCTTGATCGCACTTTTGTTTTTCGGAACGGCGTTAAACTATCTGGACCGGCAGGTGTTGGCATTATTGAAACCGACATTACAGGTCGAGTTTGGATGGAGTGACCGTGAATTTGGCCATTTCGGATCTGCATTTCAGATCGCCACTGCGGTCGCGCTTTTGGGGATCGGATGGTTTATCGACCGCTTTGGCGTGCGTTGGGGCTATGGCCTTGCGGTTGCCGTCTGGAGCTTGGCGGGAATGGCGCATGCTTTTGCAAGCAGTGTCGGGCAATTTGTAGCGGCGCGCGTCACCCTGGCGGTCGCAGAATCAGTGAATACCCCCGCCGCCATGAAATCAGCAGCAACCTATTTGCCCATCCGCGAACGGTCTATCGGGATCGGTGTTATCAACAGCGCAGCCAATATCGGGGCGATTCTTGCACCGCTGACCGTTCCATGGATTGCCATCACTTATGGCTGGCAGGAAGCCTTTATCATCACCGGAGCTTTGGGCTTTGTCTGGCTGTTTTTCTGGTGGCTGGGGACAGGTACATTGCAACCTTTGGGCGATGCGGCTGTTGCAGCCGCCAACCCGGCTGTCAAAGGCCCGCCTTGGCGTGAATTGCTGAGAGAACGCCGCACATGGGCTGTAGCGGGCGCCAAGCTGTTAACCGATCTGGTTTGGTGGTTCATTCTGTTTTGGGCACCTGACTTTTTTGCACGGCAATTTGGACTGGGGCAGGCTGAAATTGGCGCACCAACCGCGCTTGTTTACGCTTTGGCAGCAGTCGGCGCGCTTACCAGTGGCATCTTGTTTCCGGTCCTTTTAGGTCGGGGCATGACAGCCAATGGTGCGCGCAAATCATCCATGTTCTTTTACGCATTGCTCATCCTGCCCATCCCGTTGGCGTTGCAGGCCCCAAATGAATGGGTCGCGGCGCTTATCATCGGCCTTGCACTGTTTGCACACCAAGGCTTTTCAACCAATATTTTCGGCATGACCGCAGATATTATTCCGGCCCGGCAAGTTGGCAGCGTGATCGCAATTGGCGCGCTGGTCGGCAATTTAAGTGGTGCAGCCATGCTGGAATTTGCAGGATGGTCGCTGGATTCAGGCCATGGCTACACACCGATGTTCGCGATGTGTGCCAGCGCCTATCTATTGGCGTTACTCTGGATCCATATCATGCAGCCAAGACTTGAAGTGGTCAACAGCGCGGATTAGGCCGTGAACTCATAAACCTCGACGACGATATTTATGAGTTCACGGCCTAATGCGTTATCCGGCCTTTGCAAGACCCTGACTTGTTACCATGTCCTGCAGCTCGCCGGCTTCATACATTTCCATCATGATGTCGGAACCGCCGAGAAATTCGCCCTTTACATATAGTTGGGGAATGGTTGGCCAATCGCTATAGTCTTTGATACCCGCACGGATTTCCATATCCTGCAAGACATCGACGCTTTCATATGTGACGCCCAAATGATCAAGTATGGCAATCGCCTTGCTTGAAAATCCACATTGCGGGAACAAAGGGGTGCCTTTCATGAACAGCACAACATCATTGCTTTTGACGATTTCGTCGATCCGTTCATTCACGCTCATGTCAAATACTCCAAATTTACGGTGTGGCCGTAGTCAGTTGTAGGGCATGCAACACGCCGCCCATTTTGCCGCCCAAAGCGTCATAGACAGCCTTATGCTGTTTTACCCGCGGAATTCCGCGAAAACTCTCACTCGTTACACGGGCGGCATAATGGTTGCCGTCGCCCGCCAGATCCCTAATTTCGACCAGTGCATCAGGCAGCGCGGCCCTGATCATGCCCTCAATTTCGTCGGCAGCCATCGCCATCAGGCTTGCTCGATAAATTGGCGGCGTGCTTCGACCATCTTGTCTTCAAGTGCAGCGCGGATCATTGCATCGTCAACATCTGCCCCTGCGGAAATCAGGTCGCCCAGCAATTTGCGGACGACATCTTCATCACCGGCCTCTTCGAAATCGGCCTGCACAACGGATGTCGCGTAGGACGTAGTTTCTTCGGGCGTCAGCCCCATCTTCTCCGCCGCCCACTGACCGATCAGCTTGTTCCGGCGAGCCGTGATCTTGAACTGCAAATCTGCGTCATGGGCAAATTTGTTTTCAAAAGCATTTTCGCGGTTGTCAAAAGTGGTCATGTGTCGTTTCCTGTCAATTGCTGCGTCAAAGATAATGTTTCATTCGTGGATCGACAAGGCGACTTCCATCAAATTTGCACGACCAATTTGCCAATAGCGGCCCGGTCGCCAAGGCGCGCAATGGCTTGCCCGGCATTTTCCAGGTTGAATGTCTCCGAAATGCGGGGTTTTATTTTGCCCGCAGCATATAGATCGAACAGTTGGGCAATGTTTGCATGGTTCCTTTGCGGTGTGCGCGCGGCGAAAGCGCCCCAGAAAACGCCACAAATATCACAGCTTTTCAACAAGGTCAGATTGAGCGGAAGCTTCGCTATGCCGGCCGGGAAGCCAACTACCAGAAATTTGCCTTCCCACGCGATCGAACGCACTGCCGGTTCGCTATAATCGCCGCCTACGGTGTCATATATGATGTTGAAACCATCTTTGCCCGCCGCTGCCTTGAACATTTCCGCGACTGCTTTTGACTGGTCCTTGTCAAAGGGTTGGTGCGGATAAATGACGACATCATCGGCCCCTGCCTCTCGCGCGATGGCGGCCTTGCCCTCACTCGATACACCAGCAACGACGCGGCCACCAAATGCTTTGGCAAGTTCAATAGCCGAAATGCCGATGCCGCCTGCACCGCCCAGTACCAGTACCGAGTCGCCTTCCTTCATAAACCCGCGATCTTTCAGCGCATGAATAGAGGTGCCATAGGTCATCAGCAATGATGCGCCATCTTCAAAAGACATGGAGTCAGGCATTTTGAAACAGTTGAATGCAGCAACAGCCACCTTTTCGGTAAGTCCGCCATTGCCGCACAGGCCGATGACGCGGTCGCCGATGGTAAAACCGGATACGCCTTCGCCGATGGCTTCGACGACCCCGGCAATTTCACCGCCAGGGGCAAAAGGGCGGGCGGGTTTGAACTGGTAAAGATCAACAATCATCAATGTGTCGGGGTAGTTGATCGAGCATGCTTTGACCGTGACCACGACAGTACCGGGTGCCACGGTCGGTTCAGGCAATTCGCCTATCACCAATGTTTCAGGTCCGCCGGTTACCGTGGATAGCAATGCGCGCATATTATTCCTCTTCCCAAATATTGATGATGCAAAAAAACAGTTTAGCCCATTGTAGGCGCAAGCCATGGTCTGTCCGTTGCCAGTTTGCGTTCATAGGCCGAAATCGCGTCGCTGCTATTCAGGGTCAAACCGATTTCGTCCACTCCGTTGAGCAGGCAGTGCTTGCGAAATGGATCAATTTCAAATTCGAACCGGTCTTGAAACGGCGTTGTCACGGTCTGCGTTTCGAGATCGATGCGGATCGGGTCGGTCTTGGCGACTTCTAACAACCGGTCAATAGCGGGTTGTGGCAAGACAATGGCCAGCAATCCATTTTTGAAGGCGTTGCCCGAAAATATATCAGAAAAACTGGGCGCGATGACGGCCGTGATACCGAGATCCGCCATTGCCCATGCGGCATGTTCGCGGCTTGACCCGCAACCAAAATTGTCCCCGGCAATCAATATGGGCGCACCGTTATATTCGGGGTTATCGAACACATTCCCCTCGACCGCACGCAAAGTTTCAAAGGCACCTTTGCCAAGTCCGGTGCGGCTAATGGTTTTCAACCACACAGCCGGAATGATGATATCCGTATCGATGTTTTTCAGGCCCAACGGATAGGCGCGGCCTTCAACCTGCGAAATAGGCTGCATCACCCTTTAGTCCGTGTCGATTTTAGGTTGGACATCAAGCGGTACATCCGTTTCGGGTTCGGGTGACAATGGTTCCAGCTTGCCTTTCTTCTGAGTCAAACTGCGCCGTCCGGCATAAAGCAAAGCGGCAACCAACGCAGCAGAACCCACGGCTGCACCGACCCTTGCGCCGGTCGACCATTTTTCGGTTTCGGATTTTGTCTTGTTGTCGGCCATATCTGTGTCCCTTGCTCACCAGCCTTAGCTTTGGCCATCGGGACAAGTAAAGGGGCTTTGGCCTATTTGTGTGTTCACAGCCCAAAACGGGCGGCTAACCGACGCCAAATTGAAAGAGGCCGCCTTTCCGGCACAGTCTGTTTTGTTGAGTCCAGCAAAAACTTGGCCAGCAATAAGGCCTGATTATAGGTCATCAGGAAATGATGGCTATCGATTTGTTTATGATCGAGCGCATCTTGCGATTTTGTACTTTGAATACGCAAATCGATCGAAGACCCAAAGTCATGATGCGTCCAACCGACGACAACGCCGCGATGTTCGGCAGGAACCTGGCCGTTTTCCTCCCTTTTTGCCGCTTGCTTTGCCATCTGCTTCCCCCAAAAGCATTTTACATTTCACAGCCTGCTTTACGAGTCGATTTAGGCTGCGACATTAATATATGCCGTTGCGGGATTATTCAAATCAGCAGGCGCACATCCGTTAAACGTCCGGTTACAGCGGCTGCGGCCGCCATGGCGGGGGACACCAGATGAGTCCGTGCACCCGGGCCTTGTCGGCCGACAAAGTTCCGGTTGCTGGTCGACGCGCACCGCTCGCCCGGCGGCACCTTGTCCGGGTTCATGCCGAGGCACGCCGAACATCCCGGTTCGCGCCATTCGAAACCGGCATCGGTAAAAATACGGTCCAGCCCTTCTTCCTCGGCCTGTCGTTTCACAAGACCGGATCCTGGAACCACGATGGCCCATTTGACCGCATCGGCCTTCTTGCGGTCTTTCAACACGGCAGCAGCAGCGCGCAGATCCTCGATACGGCTATTCGTACAACTGCCGATGAAGATATTCTGAACCTCGATTTCAGTAAGCTTGGTTCCCGCCGACAGACCCATATAATCCAGCGATTTTTGCGCCGCGACCTGTTTGGATGGGTCGGCAAAGCTGGCGGGGTCGGGAATGGATCCCGTTATCGGCAAGACATCCTCGGGTGAGGTGCCCCATGTGACGCTGGGCGCGATATCGGCTGCGTCGATGGTGACTACCTTGTCATATGCAGCGCCTGCATCGGTGGCGAGGCTGCGCCAATAGGCAACCGCCGCATCCCATTGCGCGCCTTTGGGTGCCATGGGACGGCCCTTCAGATAGGCAAATGTCACATCGTCCGGTGCAACCAGACCAGCGCGCGCGCCATGTTCGATCGCCATGTTCGATACGGTCAGCCGCCCTTCAATGCTGAGCGCGCGGATCACCGACCCTGTATATTCGATAACATAACCCGTTCCGCCCGATGCCCCGAGGACGCCGGTGATGTGCAGCACGACATCCTTTGCCGATACACCGGGGCCAAGTTCACCATCGACACGGACTTCCATGGATTTGGACTGTTTGAGCTGGAGCGTCTGTGTCGCCAGAACATGTTCGACCTCTGACGTGCCGATACCGAACGCCAATGCGCCAAGGCCGCCATGGCTGGCGGTGTGGCTGTCGCCACACACAATCGTTGTTCCCGGCAATGAAAATCCCTGCTCGGGCCCCACCACATGGACAATGCCCTGTTCCAGATCGGCATCGGCGATATAGCGGATACCGAAGGCAGGGGCATTGCGTTCCAGCGCATCCAACTGTGCCGCGCTTTCGGGGTCGGCGATGGGAATGCGGTTGCCCGCACCATCGCGCCGCGCGGTCGTCGGCAAATTATGGTCGGGCACCGCCAAAGTCAGATCCGGGCGGCGCACGGTGCGTCCGGCGACGCGAAGTCCCTCAAACGCCTGCGGACTGGTAACTTCATGGACCAGATGGCGATCAATGAAGATCAGGCAGGTTCCGTCGTCCCGTTGCTCCACGACATGGGCATTCCAGATTTTTTCATATAGGGTTTGGGGCGCTGACATAATGAATGTTGCCATAGAAGCGATTGCAGCGAAATCAAGTGAGGTGACAGCAAGTGCACTTCAAACTGCATGAAAAAGCGTTTAGAGGGGACGCATGTCTATCCCGATCATTCTTTTGATTATCTTTGCCACCGTCCTTGCGATGGAATGGGTCGCGTGGGCGAGCCATAAATATATCATGCATGGCTGGGGCTGGGGGTGGCACCGTGACCATCACGAGCCACATGATAATGCTCTCGAGAAAAACGATCTTTACGGGATCGTCGGCGCGGTGATGAGCATTTCGATGTTTGCCATTGGCAGCCCGCTTGTTCTGGGCGCCAATGCCTGGGAGCCGGGGACGTGGGTTGGCCTGGGCATCCTATTTTACGGCATCATTTATACGGTGGTGCATGATGGCCTCGTGCATCAACGCTATTTCAAATATGTCCCGCGCAGCGGCTATGCCAAGCGGCTAGTGCAGGCGCACAAGCTGCACCATGCGACAATTGGCAAGGCAGGCGGCGTCAGTTTCGGTTTTGTTGTCGCCCGTGATCCGGCGAAGTTGAAGGCGGAATTGAAGGTCCAGCGCGAGGCGGGCATCGCCGTCGTCCGCGACGCCGCGCTTTAAGGCGCACATATATTCCTTGATGAACCCATACCGTCACCCTGAACTTGTTTCAGGGTCCATTGATCAGCATTGCCCGAGCGGTATGCGGAAAGCAACCGGGCGTAACTGGCTGGCTTGCCACGCACGCCGAAGGAAATAACTGAGAAATAGACCCTGAAACAAGTTCAGGGTGACGTGGTTGTTGGTCGAATGTAGCGGTTCACTTCTTCAGACCGAAAAATTTCAGACTTCAGGCCTTCGCCATATCCACGTCAGGGAAATCACCGCGACGCCCAGCGGGATCAACGACCAGGGCAGTGGCAGGGTCGCAAGGCTGATGGCAAAAGCGGTAGCGGCGGACCATTTCGCCCGCCGCGACACAACGCCCTTTTCCCGCCAAGCGACCAGATGATGGCCAAAGCGCGGGTGGTCCATCAGGCGTGCCTCAAGCGCCGGGCTGCTGCGCGCGAAGCAAAAGGCGGCCAAAATCATGAACGGCACCGTGGGCAACAAGGGCAAGACTGTGCCCAGGGTTCCCAATGCTACCGAAGTGAAGCCGGCTGCGAGATAGAGCCGCCTTTTAATCAATATTGGTGCACCGCCTTGGTGACATAATAGCTGTCGAGACCCTCGGGTCCGCCTTCGCTTCCAAAGCCCGATTCCTTGACGCCGCCAAAGGGCGCATCGGGCATCGAGATGACGAAACTGTTCAGGCCGACCATGCCCGTGTCGAGCGCATCGGCGACCAGATTGGCCTGCCGGGCATTTTCGGTAAAGGCATAGGCCGCCAAACCGAAAGGCAGGCGATTGGCCTGCGCGATGGCTTCGTCAAAATCCTTGAAGGGCCGGATCAACGCTACGGGGCCAAAAGGCTCGTCCGTCATGATGTCGGCGGTCATCGGAACATCGGCCAGCACGGTGGGCTGATAGAAATAGCCACCTTCGCCACGTTCACCACCAGCGAGCAATTTCGCGCCTTTATCGGTGGCATCGCGCACCAGCTTTTCAATGGCGGGCGGACGGCGGTCATTGGCGAGTGGGCCCATGATGGTGCTCGCGTCGAGGCCGTTGCCCATTTGCACCTTCTTTGTTGCTTCGGCAAAGCCCGCGACGAACCGGTCGTAAATGCCTTCCTGCACATAAAAGCGCGTTGGCGAAATGCAGACCTGTCCGGCGTTCCGGAACTTCTGCGTCGACGACAGCTTGATGGCTTTTTCCAGATCGCAATCGTCGAACACCAGAACCGGGGCGTGTCCGCCCAGCTCCATCGTCGTGCGCTTCACGCCATCAGCAGCCAGCTTCAACAAATGTTTGCCGACAGGTACCGACCCTGTGAAGCTGACCTTGCGAATGACTGGCGAGGCAATCAGGTGACGGCTGACCATATCGGGCACGCCATAGACCAATTGGGCCACGGTGCCGGGAACGCCGCCGTCGATCACGCACTGCATGATCGCACTCGTGCAGAAGGGGGTTTCTTCAGGTGGCTTGGCAATGATCGAGCAGCCAGCGGCCAGCGCAGCCGCCATTTTCTTGCACATCAGGTTGACCGGGAAGTTCCATGGGGAAAAGGCGGCTACCGGCCCGACGGGCTGCTTCAGGACGAGCGAGCGCTGTCCTGTAGGGCGCACCAGCACGCGGCCATAGCTGCGCTTGGCTTCTTCGGCGAAATAATCGAATTGCGATGCACAGGACAGGACTTCGGTCCGTGCTTCGGCCAATGGCTTGCCCTGCTCGGTGGTCAGCAGCACTGCAATATCTTCGGCACGTTCACGAATAAGGCCGGCGACCGTGTGCAAAATTGCCGCACGCTCATTGACGTCGACTGTGCGCCAGTGGGCGAATCCTTTAGCGGTCGCGTCCAGCGCCTCCTCCAAATCGGATGCGGTCGCCAGCGGTAATTCCGCAATCACGGCTCCGGTGGCCGGATTGATGACATTGTGTATATCGCGACCTTCACCGCGCCGCCAGCTACCGTTGATATAGAGTCCGAGTTCGTTTCTGCTGTTCATTTGGAAATCCCGCAATTTTTTCTATGCGGGGCATGTAGGCCTCAGCGCGCGCTATGGGAACCCCGTCCGAGGGAAATTTTCATCAGCCAGAAAGTGGGCAATCCGGCAAACAGCAATGCAATTCCCCATCCCAAGGCCTCCCACCCTGCGCCGTAAATAGTCCACAGCGAATAGAGCATGGCAAAAAGGATGATTGCGGTGAACCCCTTGGTGGCGGGAATCTGGCCACGCATCATCAGGCGTGCGGCAGCAGCGGCGCAGCCGAAATACATGACCAATACGATGGCCGTTGTCAGGACGATCAGAAATTCGAACATCGCGGACAGTGACCGGCTGCTGTTCATCAGGATGACGATGGTCAAAAGGCAGGTCGTGAAAAGATGGGCGTTGCGCGGTGTGCCATTGGGGGCTGCTTTCCCCATAAAGGCCGGGAACATGCCATCGCGCGCCATCGCGGCGGGCAATTCCCCCTGGCACATGACCCACCCGTTGAGCGCGCCCAGTGCGCTGATTGCGCCGAAGGCTGCAATCGCCGTCCCGGCATTCGCGCCGCCAAAGGTTTCGACAAAAAGCGCAAAGGGCGCTGGCGAGGCTGCGGTCAATGCGGAGGGGAGCATCAGGACTACGGCTGAGCAGACCAATATGTAGACCAGCCCTGCACCGCCGGTGCCGAGCAGTGTCGCCCGTCCAATAGTACGCTCCGCATTTTCCACCTTATCCGCCGGAACGGTCGCTGTCTCTAACCCCAGCATCGCCCAAAGGGTTAGGATCGTGGCCGCCGAAATGGCCGAAAAGGACAGGTCCTGCGTCGCAAATGGCCGCACGACGGCGGTGCCCTGTTGCGTCAGGACATAGGCGGCAAGGCCGATCACCGCGATAAGCGGTATGATCTTGATGATGGTCCACACAAGCTGGACCTGTCCGGCCAGTTTCGTGCCGCTGATATTGATCAGCGTGAATGTCCAGACGATCGCCACGGTGGTCGCGGCCGAAATACCGGGTTCGCCCAACACAGGGAAAAGCTGGCTGAGATAACTGACCGCGCCGGTGGCGATGGCGGCGTTGCCGACCCACATGGAGATCCAATAGGCCCAGGCAATGGCAAAGCCTGCGCCGTCACCGAAGGCGGCGCGGGAATAGGCATAGGGTCCGCCAGCCTTGGGCAGGATATGGCTCAGCTTTCCAAAGACCGCCGCGACGCACAGAGCGCCTGCCACCGTGATCAGCCAGCCAAAAACGGAATTCCAGCCCAGCGGCGCGAGGCTCGCGGGCAATAGAAATACGCCCGAGCCAATCATGCTCCCCATCACGAGAGCGAGCGCCATCCAGAATCCCATGGGCCGGCTGGCCGCCGCTGTGTCTTTATCCATACCCTATCCCCCGATGTGGCTTACCTGCCACGCCGGGGGATGAATGCCAATGATTGTTATTCAGTGCGCCAGCAGGACTGGTATACCGATTTCACCCAGCAAGAAGCGGGTCACTCCGCCGAATATTGTTTCACGCCAGCGGCCATGCCCATAGGCACCCATGACAAGGAAGTCAGGCCGCCACGCTTTGGTTTCGGCCAGCAGTCGTTCCTCGATACTCGTATCGCCCTTCGCCACGACCGCGATTTCAGCGTTGATGCCATGTCGGGACAGGTAAGTTGCGGCATCGGTGACGGGGAATTCATCAGGTGAAGCCTCTACTTCGGCGATACGTACAGCATCTGTTGCCGCCAATAAAGGCACACCTGCACGGATTGCGTTGGCTGCTTCAAACCCACCATCATAAGCGATTATCGCACGGTTAAAGGCCATGCTTTTGCACGATAAGGGTACCGCCAGAATTGGCGTCCGCGATGCCGTTACCACGTCGCTGACCAATGCCCGACCGTGACCGGGTGCGCCAGTAGCTGTGGCATCCAGCGACATTACCATAACATCCCCCAAGCGCGCAGCATTGACGAGAGCATCGACGGTGGTACCGTCAAAATCCTGCCAGTCCCACGGCATACCTTCGACCTTCAATTTCTCGTCGACGCGCACCCGTAATTTTTGACGTTCCTGTTCGGCGACATCAAAGGCCTCAGCTATGAAATGTGCGCCACCGAACATGTCGAAGGCAACATAATCCTGCGGAGGACGAGGCAGAATGAGAGATAGATGTCCGTTAAACCGTCGTGTCAAATCCAACGCGACTTGCAACCGGCTTTCAAAACCGGCGTCGCTTCCTGCATGAACCATGATCGATTTCATTGTCGCTTCCTTGCCTGTAGCCACTCGGGTGAGTCGGCGGTGTCAGGCAACTTTAGCCGATCTTAGGCGTTAGTCGTTGATCGACATCAAAATGTGTCAAAAAACTTCCAATATGGCATGATCTATGTCAGCGCAGGCCCAAAGAAAAACAGGCACGCAGTCTTCGTGCAAGAGGAGAGAGAATATGGCGGATTTTGAATTGGTGGCGGATGGGCTGCGCTTCCCGGAAGGGCCAGTTATCATGCCCGACGGCAGCGTAATATTAGTCGAAATCGCATTAGGCCAAATCACCCGGCTGCGGCCTGACGGGACCAGATCCGTCGTTGCAAAAACCGGGGGAGGGCCAAATGGCCTGGCTTTGGGGCCGGACGGTAAGCTATATTGCTGCAACAATGGCGGTTTTGAATATCTTGATAGCAATGGTTTTCTCGTTCCACATGGCATCGCGCATGATTATTCCGGTGGCCGGATCGAACGTATCGATCTCGACACCGGTACCGTTGAAACACTCTATAAAACCGGCGATCATGGATGTATTTTGCGTGGCCCCAATGATATAGTCTTCGACGAACATGGCGGCTTTTGGTTCACCGACCATGGCAAGGTCGATTATGCCAAACGGTGCCATGACATTGTCGGCATCTTTTATGCAAAGGCCGACGGCAGCCATCTGGAAGAAGTGGTTTTCCCGTCGAACAATCCCAATGGCGTGGGGCTCTCGCCCGACGGCAAGACGCTTTACGCGGCCGAAACCTACACATGCCGCCTGATGAAGTTCAACATTACCGCCCCCGGCAAGGTTGCGGCGGATGCGGGACCGGGCGGACCGGGCATCCCTGTATATCGCCCGGCGGGTTATAAGTTTTTCGATAGCCTCGGCATGGAAGCCAATGGCAATATATGCGTCGCGACCATCGGCGAATGCGGGATCAGCGTGATTTCGCCGGAGGGCGAACTGGTCGAATTTGTGGCTACAGACGACATCTTCACCACCAATATCGCGTTCGGCGGTGAAGATATGCGCGACGCCTATATCTGCCTTTCGGGCAGCGGCCGGCTGGTCAAGACACGGTGGGCAAGGCCGGGTCTGAAACTCAACTATTGAAAAGGAACCGGTCACATGCCGAGGCACAAGGAAGCCCATTTGATCGACCGTATCGGTTGGCTCCGTGCATCGGTGCTGGGCGCCAATGACGGCATTGTCTCGACCGCCAGCCTGATCGTCGGCGTCGCGGCGGCGCAGGCAAGTCCCGCCAATGTGTTGTTAACCGGCATCGCGGGGTTGGTCGCAGGAGCCATGTCGATGGCGGCTGGTGAATATGTGTCCGTCAGCTCGCAGGCCGATACCGAAAGCGCTGACCGTGCCCGGGAGAAGCTGGAGCTCGAAACCATTCCGGAAAAAGAACGGGAGGAACTGGTCGGCATTTACGAAGCACGGGGCCTTGATCGTGCCCTGGCCGAACTGGTTGCCGACAAGCTGACCGCGCATGACTCACTCGCCACCCATTTGCGCGACGAGCTGGGCATGGCAACACACACAGCCGCTCGCCCGGTGCAGGCCGCGCTTGCCTCAGCAGGGTCCTTTGCTGTCGGCGCCGCGCTCCCTCTCGCCATGGTGCCCTTATCGCCGGCCGCCTTCCTTAGCTGGTCGGTGTCCATCGCGGCCTTGCTGTTTCTCGCACTTTTGGGCGCGATCGGAGCAAAAGCAGGCGGGGCGCCCATTGGCAAAGCGGTTTTGCGCGTGACCTTCTGGGGTGCCTTTGCCATGGCCGCAACTGCCGCCATCGGGTCGCTTTTTGGCACGACCGTCGCGTAAGAGGGTCTATGGCATATAGTACGGTTATATTCGATTTCGGCGGGGTCATCACCTCTTCCCCTTTTGAGGCGTTCAACCGGATGGAGGCCGAGCGCGGCTTGCCCCGCGATTTTGTCCGCAAGGTCAATTCGACCGATCCCGACACCAATGCCTGGGCAAAATTCGAGCGTGCCGAAATTGACGCCGAGATGTTTGATGCGCTGTTCCGGCAGGAGGCAGAGGCCTTGGGATATAGCCTTGACGGAGCGTCAGTGATTGCCTGCCTCGCAGGTGATGTCCGTCCCGCGATGGTGGATGCACTCGACCAGCTGAAGCGCAAAGGGCTGACGCTGGGGTGCATCACCAATAATGTGCGGGCCGGACACGGCGCGGGCATGGCCACTGATGGAGATAAGGCGCGGGCGGTGGGATCGATTATGGCCCGTTTCGACCATGTTATCGAAAGCTCGAAGGCTGGTGTCCGCAAGCCCGATCCGCGTATTTACAAAATGATGTGCGCGGCGTTGGCTGTCGAACCGTCAGCCTGTATCTATCTCGATGACCTGGGCATCAACTGCAAACCCGCCGCTCAACTCGGCATGGTTGCCATCAAGGTTACCAGCGGCGAGCAGGCGTTGGACGAACTTGGTGCGCTATTGGCGTTGACCTTTGGTCCGGTTGGCGGCTAGGCGATATAGCGTTCCGTCTCTCCCACATTACTGGAGCATTTCATGGCGAAAAAACTTTTCCCCGACGCGGCTTCGGCGCTCGATGGCCTTTTGAAAAACGACATCTTGATTGCGAGCGGGGGTTTCGGTCTCTGCGGATTGCCCGAAAGGCTGCTTGATGCGGTGCGCGACAGCGGGGTAACCGGCCTGACCTTTGTGTCAAACAATGCCGGTATCGATAATGAAGGCATCGGCAAGCTTCTGCGTACAAAGCAGGTGAAGAAGATGATTTCGTCTTATGTGGGCGAGAATAAAGAGTTTGAGCGGCAATATCTAGCCGGTGAGCTTGAGGTTGAATTCTGTCCGCAAGGCACGCTTGCCGAACGGATGCGTGCGGGCGGCGCGGGCATTCCCGGATTTTATACGAAGACCGGCGTCGGCACGCTCGTGGCCGAAGGTAAAGAGGTCAAAGAATTTGGCGGCGAGGAATATATTCTCGAGCGCGGAATTTTTGCCGATCTCGCTCTGGTCAAGGCTTGGAAAGCCGACGAAAGCGGCAACCTCGTCTTTCGTAAGACGGCGCGCAATTTCAACTTGCCCGCCGCAACCTGCGGCAAGGTTTGCGTGGTAGAGGTTGAGGAAGTGGTTCCCGTGGGCAGCCTTGATCCCGACTCTATCCACCTGCCGGGTGTCTATGTTCAGCGTATGATCATTGGCGCGCCATATGACAAGAAGATCGAGTTCCGGACGGTACGCGAAAGGGAGCCTGCTTAATGCAGGACGGTCAAAAACTGCTCGCCATCGCGGGGTTGTTGAGTGCGGCTGCTGCGCTGCTCCACATAGGCTGTATAATAGGCGGCGGTGATTGGTATCGTTTTTTTGGGGCAGGTGAAGAGATGGCGAGAGCAGCCGAGGCAGGTTTATGGAAACCTGCCATGATCACTGCTGCGATTTCCATGATATTATTTATTTGGGCAGCCTATGGCTTTTCCGGGGCAGGCCAAATTGGCCGCTTGCCTCTGCTTCGAACGGCCCTGATTGTAATCGCTGCAATCTACCTGTTGCGGGGATTGTTCATCATCCCTGCTTTGATCTTGCCGCAATTGCGGTCGCCGTTCAATATCTGGTCGTCGTTGATCGTGCTTGGCTATGGGCTGGCTTACACGGTCGGAACTTGGCGGGCGTGGCCCCGGCTTTCGGCAAATGCGCGAAAGTCAAAGGAGCTGGTCATATGAGCAGATATTTGACACTCTCTATGGCCACTCTGGCGCTCGCCGGATGCGCGACGCAGGTTGAACAAGTTACTGCACCGGTTCTCATCAAGGAAGCTGTAGCAACACAGATTGGCGAAAAGCCCACACCCACATTACCCCCCACAGGACAGCAATGGCTCTATGGTTCGGCCGAAGGAACGATTGCGTCGGACCAGACGTACAGGGAAATTGCGCAATTTGTCCGGGCGAAGGCGTTGAACCGCGCAATCAAGACGCAGGTTGTGCTGGCCGACGGCTCAACGCCCGATGCGCCGCGTTTTGACAGTTGCGGCACCAAGCCTCTGGCGGCGGTATTCGATGCGGACGAAACGCTGATCTGGAATGTGGGCGCGATGCGTTTCATGGCTGAACAGGGCAAGGATTTCGATCCCGCCATCTGGAATGCATGGGAAAAAAGCGGGGCCGGAAAAGCGCTGGCCATGCCAGGTGCGATCGAGGCACTCAACATAATGCGCGATGCGGGCGTGACGATTATCGCTAACACCAACCGGACATCGGCCAATGCCAAAGGCACGGAGGATACGCTGCGCGCCGCTGGCCTCGGTGAATTCAAGCATGGCGAAACGCTTTTCCTGATGGGTGATGATACGACCGGTTCGAACAAGGACGCCCGTCGGTCGACTATCGCAGCCAATTACTGTGTCGTGGCGCTGGCGGGCGACCAGTTGGGTGACTTTGCCAATGCATTTAACGCCAAGGGGCTTTCGGTTGCAGACCGCAAGAAACTGGCAACGCACCCCGCCATCGCGGCGCTTTGGGGCAATGGCTGGTTCCTCTTTTCCAATCCCGTGTACGGTCCGTCGATCCGTGGCAGCTATGACGAGATATTTTCGGCCGAAACCAAATGGGAGCCCGCGCCATGAGCGGCAAGTCCGAGGTGGAAGCACTGGCCCGCATTTGGGAAGGCGCCGACGCCGGACGGGCGCGCCCTAATGACATTATTACCGAAATCCCCACCACTGAAAAAGATGGACTGATACATTGAGCTGGACCCGCGATGAAATGGCCGCCCGCGCTGCACAGGAACTGCGCGATGGATATTATGTGAATCTCGGCATCGGTATTCCGACGCTGGTGGCGAACCATGTCCCTGCGGATATGGAGGTGACGCTGCAGTCCGAAAACGGCATGCTGGGGATCGGTCCTTTCCCCTTTGCAGGCGAAGAGGATGCCGACCTGATCAACGCAGGTAAGCAGACGATCAGTGAATTGCCGCAAACCGCCTATTTCGACAGCGCGGCCAGTTTCGCGATGATCCGCGGCGGACATATCGACCTGACCGTATTGGGGGCGATGGAAGTTGCCGAAAACGGCGACATCGCCAACTGGATGATTCCCGGGAAGATGATCAAGGGTATGGGCGGTGCCATGGATCTGGTCGCGGGGGTGAAGAAGATCATCGTCGTGATGGAGCATAATGCCAAGGACGGTAGCCCGAAATTCATCCCGAGTTGCACCTTGCCCCTTACAGGCAAAAATGTAGTCGACATGATCATAACCGATCTTGCAGTGTTCCAACGCCCTGACCATAGCTCACCCTTTAACCTGATCGAATTGGCACCCGGCGTCACTGAGCGAGAAGTGGCCGCAAAAACGTCTGCAAAATATCTGGTGGCGGTTTAACCGAAAAAATGCGGCGGAAACTTTGGGCGCTGATGGCGCTATCCCTTATAGGTTTGGCAGTCTGGCTTAGCTTTCGGGGCCTGACTGATGATAGGCAAATAGCGATAATTTCGGCTATCTCTGGGAAAAAGTTGGGCGATCTGCCCGATTCGCCAGATGAATGGCATGGCCGGATCGACTATCAAAAACTTGACCGGCAGTTTGCAGAATTGGCAAAGCGGCCGGAAATGGCTGGCCTTGCTGTTGCGGTTGTTGAGGACGGCGAGCTGCGCTTTGTGCGAACTTATGGCGTTACCGATCATAAAACCAATGCTCCGGTAACTACTGCAACGGTTTTTCGCTGGGCATCCGTATCCAAAACGGTCACTGGAGCCCTTGCTGCAACATTGGCGAACGAGGGTGTTGTCGACTTGAAACTGCCCGTTGCGAGTTGGGAGACATCCTTGCGTTTGCCGGGTGGTGCCGAGAATCGGATATCATTGGGGCAGTTATTGGCCCATCAAACCGGCCTTACGAAAAACGCTTATGACGAAAAACTGGAGGAAGGGCAAAGCCCAGGTACTTTAAGGGGTGAATTGGAGACTGCCCCTCTGCAATGCGAACCAGGAACATGCTATAGTTATCAGAATGTCGCATTTGACACGGCGAGTGAAATATTGGGAAAGGCGGCGCAGCGAGCCTTTCCGGACAGTGTGAGTGAACGTCTCTTTCTGCCTTTAGGCATGACTAGCGCCAGTTATGGCATGGCGGGTTTGGTGCAATCAAAATCATGGGCGCGGCCACATAATGGCCAATCTGTCCGTCCAGTGCGAGAGACATATTGGCGCGTTCCGGCCGCAGCGGGCGTGAATAGCAATATTGTGGATTTTGCGCGCTGGATGCAGGCGTCGATGGGGCTGCGACGAGATGTGCTGTCTGCTTCGGTGCTAAAGATCACACACTCGCCGCGTGTAGACACCGCCAGACTATATGGAGGTCTGCTGCGGGCGGTCAACAGCAATGCAAAATACGGTTTGGGCTGGCGTAGCTTCACCTATGATGGAGTGCGTCTTGCCGGGCATTCTGGAGCGGTCGACGGTTATCGTGCGACGATGATATTTGAACCGGCTACACAAACTGGAGCAGTCGTCATGTGGAACAGCAATTGGGGTCGGCCTTTCCGCATTCCGTTCGCGGTCATCGACAGCTACCATCAACGCACCGAATCGCGTTGGCTTGACCTTGATGATGTCGCCTTGCCTGCGCCATTGTCCGAAGACGCGCAACCCTGAGGTGAACATGACCTACACATTGATTACGGCTAACCGCAATTATTCAAGTTGGAGCCTTCGGCCATGGGTCTTGATGCACATGCTGGGCATCCCGTTTGAAGACCGGCTGGAACCCTTTGGCGCGACCAGTAATTACGACGCCTTTCGCGCATTTTCGCCGACGGGACAGGTACCGGTGCTGCTTGACGGGCAGCGCACGATTTATGATTCGCTTGGTATCACCTTATATCTGGCCGACCGTCATGCCGGGATTTGGCCATCTGACGAGGCAGCGCGGGCATGGGCGATGTGTGCAGTCAGCGAAATGCATGGTGGATTTTCAGCGCTTCGCAACGACTGCACAATGAATGTCGGCGTTCGGGTGAAACCCAAACCGATGTCTGATGCGCTGAAACGCGATGTAGCCCGCATTCGGGAAATTTGGGTTCAAGGGTTGGATTGTTTTGGCGGGCCTTTTCTGGGTGGCGGGCAGTTTACGGCAGCAGATGCCTTTTTTGCCCCGGTTGCTTTTCGCGTTCGGACTTATGGCCTGGATGTGGGGAGGGCCGGCCAGTCTTGGGTTGACCATATGTTGGCCCTTGCGCCTATGCTTGCATGGGAAAAAGAGGCGCTGACCGAAAGCTGGCGGGAAATCGGCCATGAAGAAGAATTGCGCACCTGTGGCGAAGTGACTGCCGACTATAGGTTGAGCTAGATTTTAGATATAATGGCGGCGGCAAAGGCTGCACCATTGTCCTTGGCGAAACGCAAAAACAGCGATGGCTCGATCAGTTCCAATTCCATCAATCTAAACGTCCCGGTATCATCCCGGACCATATCGACGCGCGCATAAGCAAGGGAGTCGGTATCGGTAATCTCCGAGGCTGCTGCGAGGGCAGCCACGGCCAATGTCCTTGCTTGATCCGGGGCGGCGATATCGGCTTCGTGGCCACCAAATTGGTCCTGCACGCGAAAATCACCTTTGGCCGGGCGCTTGATGATGGAATGGCTGAACTGGCCATTGAAATAGAATAGCGAATACTCCCCCTCGGCGGCAATGGCGGGCAAATAGGGCTGTATCATCATGCGCCGGCCGAACGTCGAATCCGGAACTGCCGAACTTTTGGCCAGGCGGAATGTACCATCCGCCCCACCTGAAATGGGGGGTTTGATAACAAGTAAATCCGTCCCGAAAATGCCACGGGCAGTTTCAAGCGATGCAGCATCAAGCGCTTCGGCGGCTAGGGTGGGGACGCATGAAATGCCCGCTGTTTCCAGCTCGGCTAAATAGGCTTTGTCGCTATTCCAGCGTAAGATTCGAACCGGATTGGAGAGGTTGATATCCTCCGTTTCAAGCCGGTCAAGCAATGCAAACCAGCGCTGACAATCGCGTTGATATCCCCACGCCAATAAGGGTGTGACAAGGTCATAGCCTGCCAGAGCTTCGGCCTTGGTCCAGTCAATGAAAGCCGTTTCGGGACCAAATAGCCGCGCATAGTCGGATTTGATATGCGACCAATCTTCCTCATATTCCGGTATCGGACTCAATATTGCGATCCGTGGATGTGTCATTCGCCAGCCATTTTCAGTATCTCTTTCCACTCCGCCGGCCGGACGGGCGCTACCGAAAGGCGCGATTGTCGTATCAACTCCATCGCCGCCAATCGGGGGTTGGCCTTGATAGCTTTCAAGGTGACTGTGTGCGCGATTTTGCGGACGGGTTTTACGTTGACGGCGACAAAACGGGCCTTTTCATCGGTCGGATCGATGAAATGCTCCTGACTGATGGTAATGATACCGACGATTTCGAGGCCAATATTGCTATGGTAGAAAAACGCTTCGTCGCCGACCTTCATTGTTCGCAGGTGGATCGCGGCGCTATAATTGCGGACACCATCCCATGTGCCTTCGCCTTCGGACACCAGATCATCATAGCTATAAACGTCGGGTTCCGACTTCATCAGCCAATATTGTTTTTTCATGCAAAAGCTCCTGTTTGATCAAAGTCAATTTCGCTGGCCACGCTTTAGGTCAAGGGCTATTTGCATGGATATGAGTATGATGCCTATTATTTCACTGCGCCACGACGACGCTGATGCCCTTGGCCAGCAGCTTGGTGATTCCTTCAAGACCTATGGATTTGCGACTGTTGTTGACCATGGCCTTGACCCCGCGCTGGTTGCCAAAGCCTGGGCCCTGACCAAAGAGCTGTTCGAACTGCCCGAATCGGAAAAGATGGGCGGCTATGACAAGGCGCTCGCAGGGCAACGGGGATATACGCCGTTCAAGACGGAAATTGCCAAGGGCGCCGAATTTCATGACCTGAAAGAATTCTGGCATGTCGGCCGGACGATGGACCCGCCCAGCCCGCTCGCCACATCTATGCTGCCCAATGTCTGGCCACCTGTTCCCGAATTCAAAGAAACGTTTGAAACTCTCTATGCCGAAATGGACAAGGTCGGTGCGCGAATCCTGTCCTCGATTGCCCGTTATCTCGAATTGCCTGCGGACTGGTTCGATTCGGCCATTGCGGACGGCAATTCGATTTTGCGCCTTTTGCACTATCCACCCATTGTGGGCGACGCAGAAGGTTGCATACGCGCCGGCGCGCATGAGGATATCAATCTGATTACCTTGTTGCTGGGCGCAGAAGAAGCCGGGCTGCAGATCCTGCGCCCCGATGGTAGTTGGATGGACGTATCCCCGCCTGAAGGCGGTCTCGCGGTCAATGTCGGTGATATGTTGCAGCGGTTGACCAACCATGTGTTGCCCTCGACGACCCACCGCGTGGTCAATCCGTCGGGCGAACGGTCACGCTTCAGCCGCTATTCGATGCCCTATTTCCTGCACGCCCGATCGGACTTCCCCATCGCGACGCTGCCGCAATGCATCAGCGCGGATAATCCGAATCGCTATCCCGATCCGATTCTTGCGGACGATTATCTGAAAGAACGGCTGATCGAAATCGGCCTGCTCAAGGCATAGCGGGTTCGGGCGGCTTGCGTTTAACGAGCAGGTCGACGACTTCCATGAAGGTCGCCCGCGCTCCGAACCAGAGAATGGCGGTATAAACGATCCCGCCCGCAGCCGCGAGCGCGGCCAGATGGAGCAGGGCGGGCACATCGGGCCACAGCGTGGTCAGGACAAAATGGTCCAGCGTCCACACGAGTCCCGCCATCGCGGTCGCTGCGGCCAGGCCCGGCAAAACCGCACTGACCAGACCGGCGATGCCAAAGCCGATATGGGGCCGCGCCTGGTAGATGGTGAACACAAGAAGAATCGGAAACGCGACCAGCCATCCCCAGGCCAAGCCATCGGCACCATATTGGACCGCGAACAGATAGACGCTCGGCATCAACAGTGCGCCGAAGAGCGAATTGCGGACCACGATATTCGGCAAACCCAGCGCATTTAAGGCGGGTGCAAATAATATGTGCAGCGTCATCACCGGCATCGCCAGCGCGAGAATCGCAACAAGCGGTGCGGCCTCCGTCCATTTGGGACCCATCACCACATCGACCAGCGGCTGCGCTGTGACCGCCATGCCGAGATAGAGCGGGCAGGATATCAGCATGATCAGGCGTACTGCCTTAAGGAAACCTGCAGAAAGTGCCGCCCGGTCATTTTGGAGTCGGGCATAAGCTGGAAAGGCAACCTCGTTCAGGGGTGGAACGAATTTGGCGGCAAAGACTTGGGTCAAAAACAAGGCTTCGGCATATAGACCCAGATCGTGGTTATCGAAGGCGCGTCCGGCGATGAAGATATCGCACTGGCTTTGGACGATCCAGAAACCGTGGGCGACCAGCATCATGGTGCCGAAGCTGAATATCGATCCTGCGCCGGTAAAGTCGAAGCTGGGGCGGACCCAGAATCGGGTCGCAATCATCAGCGCAATCGCCCGCGTCCAGAAAATAGCGATAGGCGCGAAGACAAGTGTCCATACGCCATAGCCGTTAAAGGCCATCCCCAAGGCGATAGCCGCGCCGACAAATGCGGACGTAAGGTTCACGATCGCCGGCTTTTTGAAATCCAAATTCCGGGTCAGCATGGCTTCGGGGAGAATCAGGAAAGGCGTCGATAGATAGATAAGTGACTGCCATCGCAGCATCTCGCCAACGACCGATTCTTCATAATAGGCCGCCGCAAGGGGTGCGACGGCGAAGAATTGGATGGCGGCGAGGCCTGCATTCAGAAGAATCAGCATGCCAAAAGCCTGCCGAATCCGAATCGGCTCGACCTTTTCCGACTGAATCAGGGCCGAAACGAAGCCATAGCCATTTAGAAAATTCAAAAAAACGAGGACCACAGAAGTCATCGCAAACAGCCCATAGTCTTTGGGTTCAAGGATTCGAATAACCGCCAGGGTCGCACCCCAGCTCACCAATTGCGACAGAATCTGTGTGCCAGAACGCCAGAAAACTGCGGACTTCACGCGCGTTCCGAAGTCTTCGTTGGTTGTGTTTCCAAGTGGCGACCCAATATCCATGTCCGTCGCAATAGGGCCAAATGTTTACCAAAACCTCGAATTTCTGCGGCATTGCAAAATAATTGAAATAAAATTGCAAAAGGCTGTTGACGGAATCAGATGACCCCTTTAGAGGCCCTCTCACCGGACGGGAAGCAAGCGTTTCCGCGGTTCGGTCGCCAACAAATAGGTCACCTACTCCTCTGGTAGCAATATCAGGGAACCATAGGTGTCCGCTTTTTTGTCGGTTTGGCTCTTTGACATTGTGATTTTAGATGAAGGGACATGTGGGCGGCGGCCCCGGATCCTGCGGCTTCAAGGCGCAGGGTGTTCGGGTTACCAAATACGCCGACTGCACATATGTCCTTTACGCATATATCCATATAGTAATTGATAATTGTGCAGCCCGGATCCTTGGATTCGGTCGTATCAATCGGTTTTCCAATCGGTTGTTATGATTGTGAATCAAACTTGAGAGTTTGATCCTGGCTCAGAACGAACGCTGGCGGCATGCTTAACACATGCAAGTCGAACGAGACCTTCGGGTCTAGTGGCGCACGGGTGCGTAACGCGTGGGAATCTACCCTTTGCTACGGAATAACTCAGAGAAATTTGTGCTAATACCGTATGATGTCGAAAGACCAAAGATTTATCGGCAAAGGACGAGCCCGCGTAGGATTAGCTAGTTGGTGTGGTAAAAGCGCACCAAGGCGACGATCCTTAGCTGGTCTGAGAGGATGATCAGCCACACTGGGACTGAGACACGGCCCAGACTCCTACGGGAGGCAGCAGTGGGGAATATTGGACAATGGGCGAAAGCCTGATCCAGCAATGCCGCGTGAGTGATGAAGGCCTTAGGGTTGTAAAGCTCTTTTACCAGGGATGATAATGACAGTACCTGGAGAATAAGCTCCGGCTAACTCCGTGCCAGCAGCCGCGGTAATACGGAGGGAGCTAGCGTTGTTCGGAATTACTGGGCGTAAAGCGTACGTAGGCGGTTATTCAAGTCAGGGGTGAAAGCCTGGAGCTCAACTCCAGAACTGCCCTTGAAACTAGATAACTAGAATCTTGGAGAGGTGAGTGGAATTCCGAGTGTAGAGGTGAAATTCGTAGATATTCGGAAGAACACCAGTGGCGAAGGCGACTCACTGGACAAGTATTGACGCTGAGGTACGAAAGCGTGGGGAGCAAACAGGATTAGATACCCTGGTAGTCCACGCCGTAAACGATGATAACTAGCTGTTCGGGCTCTACGAGCTTGAGTGGCGCAGCTAACGCATTAAGTTATCCGCCTGGGGAGTACGGTCGCAAGATTAAAACTCAAAGGAATTGACGGGGGCCTGCACAAGCGGTGGAGCATGTGGTTTAATTCGAAGCAACGCGCAGAACCTTACCAGCGTTTGACATCCTAATCGCGGATTCCAGAGATGGATTCCTTCAGTTCGGCTGGATTAGTGACAGGTGCTGCATGGCTGTCGTCAGCTCGTGTCGTGAGATGTTGGGTTAAGTCCCGCAACGAGCGCAACCCTCGTCCTTAGTTGCCATCATTCAGTTGGGCACTCTAAGGAAACTGCCGGTGATAAGCCGGAGGAAGGTGGGGATGACGTCAAGTCCTCATGGCCCTTACACGCTGGGCTACACACGTGCTACAATGGCGGTGACAGTGGGCAGCAACCGGGCGACCGGTAGCTAATCTCCAAAAACCGTCTCAGTTCGGATTGTTCTCTGCAACTCGAGAGCATGAAGGCGGAATCGCTAGTAATCGCGGATCAGCATGCCGCGGTGAATACGTTCCCAGGCCTTGTACACACCGCCCGTCACACCATGGGAGTTGGATTCACCCGAAGGCGTTGCGCTAACCTAGCAATAGGAGGCAGGCGACCACGGTGGGTTTAGCGACTGGGGTGAAGTCGTAACAAGGTAGCCGTAGGGGAACCTGCGGCTGGATCACCTCCTTTCTAAGGATATCGGCGGAAAGCGCTGGAACTTGCTTCCAGAAGAGCTTCCTCCATTCCAAAGAACATTGCCGCCGTCCTCATGTCCCTTCATCCTGGAAACACTCTCTTGACGGAGAGTGAAGCCTGAGCTGGCCTTACGCCGCCTGCGGCCCTTATGGGTCAGTTATGGCGCGGTTGGGGCCGGTAGCTCAGGTGGTTAGAGCGCACGCCTGATAAGCGTGAGGTCGTAGGTTCAACTCCTACTCGGCCCACCAATCTGACCAAATATGGTGCGGGGGCTTTAGCTCAGCTGGTAGAGCACCTGCTTTGCAAGCAGGGGGTCAACGGTTCGAACCCGTTAAGCTCCACCATTTTGTATTTCCAGAGATGAAGACAACAGTTTTCGCTGTTAACGCAGCGGATTTGGCGGATTTGCCGCCGTTCTTTGACATTGTGAATGGGTTTTTTAATCGATGCCGTGGCGGCATGTTGGACGCTTGCGTTTAACGTGCTGTTACAAATCAAAATAGATTATCTGGCTGAGATAATAATTATCCGCATTGCACGTGATGATATGTTTGATCCTCGGATCATGCAGCATTGTCATTGGTGGTGTGGACTCTCAAGCGTGAGGTAAGAGCATTTGGTGAATGCCTTGGCATATACAGGCGATGAAGGACGTGGCACGCTGCGATAAGCGTGGGGGAGCCGTGAGCAGGCTTTGATCCCACGATTTCCGAATGGGGAAACCCATCCTCACTATTTAATTTTAATGCTGAGTAATCAGTGTTGGAGTTAAATAGGAAGGATATCACTTAGCTGAATAAAATAGGCTTAGTGAAGCGAACCCGGAGAACTGAAACATCTCAGTACCCGGAGGAAAAGACATCAACCGAGATTCCGTTAGTAGTGGCGAGCGAACGCGGACCAGGCCAGTGCCTGGTGTTTAATTAGCAAAAGCTTCTGGAAAGTAGCGCCATAGTGGGTGACAGCCCCGTATGCGAAAATGAAACATCAGGACTTGAGTAGGGCGGGACACGTGTAATCCTGTCTGAATATAGGGGGACCACCCTCTAAGCCTAAATACTCGTATATGACCGATAGCGAACTAGTACCGTGAGGGAAAGGTGAAAAGCACCCCGATGAGGGGAGTGAAACAGTACCTGAAACCGAATGCTTACAATCAGTTGGAGCCTCTTTATGGGGTGACAGCGTACCTCTTGTATAATGGGTCTGTGACTTAATGTATCATGCAAGCTTAAGCCGTTAGGTGTAGGCGTAGCGAAAGCGAGTCTGAATAGGGCGACTGAGTATGATGCATTAGACCCGAAACCCGGCGATCTATGCATGACCAGGTTGAAGGTGCGGTAACACGCACTGGAGGACCGAACCGTTCAATGTTGAAAAATTGTCGGATGAGTTGTGCTTAGGGGTGAAAGGCCAATCAAGCCGGGAAATAGCTGGTTCTCCGCGAAAACTATTGAGGTAGTGCCTCGGATGTTTTCCGATGGGGGTAGAGCACTGGATGGATGCGGGGGTCGCGAGATCTACCAATTCTAACCAAACTCCGAATACCATCGAGTTAGTCCGGGAGACAGACGGCGGGTGCTAAGGTCCGTCGTCAAAAGGGAAACAGCCCTAACCTACAGCTAAGGTCCCCAAATCATATCTAAGTGGTGAAGCATGTGGGATTTCCAAAACAACCAGGAGGTTGGCTTAGAAGCAGCCATCCTTTAAAGAAAGCGTAACAGCTCACTGGTCTAAATAAGAGATCCTGCGGCGAAAATGTAACGGGGCTAAAGATATGTACCGAAGCTTAGGGTGTGCAATTTATTGCATGCGGTAGCGGAGCGTTCCGTAGGCCGATGAAGCGATCTGGTAATGGGTCGTGGAGGTATCGGAAGTGCGAATGCAGACATGAGTAGCGATAGGAGGGTGAGACACCCTCCCGCCGAAAGACCAAGGGTTCCTGCTTAAAGCTAATCTGAGCAGGGTAAGCCGGCCCCTAAGACGAGCCCGAAGGGGGTAGTCGATGGGAACCACGTTAATATTCGTGGGCCTGGTGGTGTGTGACGGATCTCGTGAGTTGTCAGTTCTTATTGGATTGAACTGGCTTCGAAGAGGTTCCAGGAAATAGCCCCACCGTATAGACCGTACCCGAAACCGACACAGGTGGTCAGGTAGAGTATACCAAGGCGTTTGAGAGAAGTATCCTGAAGGAACTCGGCAAATTGCCTCCGTACCTTCGGAAGAAGGAGGCCCTCACATTGCGCAAGCAGTATGAGGGGGCACAGGCCAGGGGGTAGCGACTGTTTAGCAAAAACACAGGACTCTGCTAAGTCGGCTTCAAGACGACGTATAGGGTCTGACGCCTGCCCGGTGCTGGAAGGTTAAGAGGAGGAGTGCAAGCTCCGAATTGAAGCCCCAGTAAACGGCGGCCGTAACTATAACGGTCCTAAGGTAGCGAAATTCCTTGTCGGGTAAGTTCCGACCTGCACGAATGGCGTAACGACTTCCCCACTGTCTCCAGGATATGCTCAGCGAAATTGAATTCTCCGTGAAGATGCGGAGTACCCGCGGTTAGACGGAAAGACCCCGTGCACCTTTACTGCAGCTTCAGAGTGGCATTAGGAAAGAACTGTGTAGAATAGGTGGGAGGCTTTGAAACTTGGGCGCCAGTCCGAGTGGAGCCGAAATGTGAAATACCACCCTGTTGTTTTCTGATGTCTAACCTCGCACCGTTATCCGGTGCAGGGACCCTCTGTGGCGGGTAGTTTGACTGGGGCGGTCGCCTCCTAAAGAGTAACGGAGGCGCGCGATGGTAGGCTCAGGACGGTTGGAAACCGTCTGTTAGAGTGCAATGGCATAAGCCTGCCTGACTGCGAGACTGACGAGTCGAGCAGAGACGAAAGTCGGTCATAGTGATCCGGTGGTCCCTCGTGGAAGGGCCATCGCTCAACGGATAAAAGGTACGCCGGGGATAACAGGCTGATGATTCCCAAGAGCTCATATCGACGGAATCGTTTGGCACCTCGATGTCGGCTCATCACATCCTGGGGCTGGAGCAGGTCCCAAGGGTTTGGCTGTTCGCCAATTAAAGTGGTACGTGAGCTGGGTTCAGAACGTCGCGAGACAGTTTGGTCCCTATCTGCCGTGGGCGTCGAAATTTGAGAGGAGTTGACCCTAGTACGAGAGGACCGGGTTGAACATACCTCTGGTGTACCTGTCGTGGCGCCAGCCGCGCAGCAGGGTAGCTATGTATGGACGGGATAACCGCTGAAAGCATCTAAGCGGGAAGCCTCCCTCGAGATTAGATTTCATCGAGTCGTAGTAGACCACTACGTTGATAGGTTGGGTGTGGAAGCGCAGTAATGCGTGAAGCTAACCAATCCTAATTACTCTTTTCGCGCTTGAAGTCCCACCATCAATGACAGTGCTGACTAGCTCAGTATGTCGATGGCGGATGATTAAGTCACACCAGATACTATTTTTCCCTGCACGGGCATCGATTATAACCCAATTTCACTTGATTGTGAGCGCCTGCTTCATTGCTTGGTGACCATAGCGTTTGTGACCCACCCGATCCCATCCCGAACTCGGCCGTGAAACCAAACTGCGCCGATGGTACTACCGCTTAAGCGTTGGAAGAGTAGGGCGTCGCCAGGCATTGCAGCCGGCGCTCGCAGACAAGTGCATTGGATAAACCCATTCATAATTCAAAAGGCGGATCGCTGTCGACATTCGATAGTGTCCGCCTTTTTTCGTTTTGATCGACCTTCTTTTGGTCGCTCTGTTGGTAGCGCGGGATGGAGCAGCCCGGTAGCTCGTCAGGCTCATAACCTGAAGGTCGTAGGTTCAAATCCTACTCCCGCAACCACAAAACAAGCCTCTTCCGGGGGCTTTTTTTGTGACTATCTCGAAGCTGTTGAGATTTAGCCATTCTCAAGAATGGTTGCATCGCGGTACCTGCGATAGTCCTCTTTTTCGGTTAAATATCAATCGTCAAGGTGCCCGATCTCGACGTTAACGTTCTGGATATCTCGCACTAGTGCGTCGGGAGTTTTGTTGAAAGCCCAGTGTCCAATGAAAGATAAGAGATTTGCGGGTTGGCAAAGTCAATTAGCCATTCCTGCAAATCGGTATATTTCAACGGATGGCGAAATTTTATTCCGGCTTTGTTACCATCAACCCAAGCCACACTGGCATGGTGCGACGAAATACCATCGGCGATGATTTTAACGACATGCCCCGGACGTAATTTTGCGCGCGCTGGAATGTCCGAAATGCCTGCGCCTGAAAGGCCTATGTCGGGCATCGTGCATGAATAGCAACCGCTATCAGTCACAATCATGATGTTTGCAAAACAATCATATCGTGGAGCTCTGGCCTTGATACGGTCAATTTTGCTTTCGGAACGCAGCAGGTAACGGGTTACGTCAATGGGCGTATCAAATTGAATGCCGGCGTTACCATTTTTGACCCACATTATTTTTCCGGTCATGCGAAGATCTGATCGTAACTCCAAAGTCATGGATTGTCCGAATTGCACATCCAGATTTGTTTCAATGCGCGCACCTGTCGCTGAAATATTTCTAATGCGACAGACTGTCTGCGCGTTTTGGCAAGAAAATTTGGCGATAAGCATCACGGCAACATGTCGCTCACTGGACCTTCTTTCGACGATATCCATAACGGGTTTTTCGGTCGCGGTGATTAGCATATTGTCGCTCCATCTCTTCTACTGTCCCGACAACCCTAATGGCGAACATATGGGAATTTTGGACATATATGGTTAACGACAGAAACGAACATTTGTTTAGTACAGGCCGGATACGCCTAAAATCCAGTCTTTCACCAGATCCTTGATTTGGGCGGCAGTCATCGCCTGCTGTTGCAAAGGTTCGAAAATTTGGATCGTTGTCTGAAACATTGATTGCGTCAATTTCGAATATTCCGCGATCGCTGTTGTGAATTTGGTACGTGCAAATTCGCTTTGGAGCTGGATCAATTCCGGCGCAGTTCGAGCCAAAGCCATCGTCCGTCTCGCAAAAATCGCGCGAGTCCGTACATTCCTACAGCAGAAGCAATGGAACAAGCAGTTCAGGAAATTCGCGATTGCAACCGCGATGCGACCCTTGCTGAACGATTGGGGTTCATATCTCAAAAAGCTCGATCGTTAAGCCCTTCATTCGCTGACGAAGCTGATTTATTTTTTTGGCGACTGCCGGAAACAATGTGCCAGACGTTGGCGAAAAATGCCGGTGTTCATTCTATAGGACGATCTGTCGGCAAACTCAGTGTTTGCAACCTGACCGGTTGTGTTTGCGTTTCAACGGGGTCATTGGTGTGCTTATTGTCGATTAAATGCGGCGGAGCTTTTCCAAATGGATGCCGGGATGAAGCCCCCCAAATTATTGCCATCTCTGCCGAAACGCAAATGTTTACGCGCAAACTGAAGTTCGAAGCGGAGGCAAATTTCCCGTTCCTGACGTATGTCGACAATGGCTCTGTCCTGAGCCTCAATCTGGCGATCTATGTCGATGATGCTATGTCGGCTCTTATTGCCGGAACCGGGTGGAACGTACCTTCCTATCAATCAAGCAATGGGTGGTTTCTACAGATACCATCGACTTATGTTGTGGGTCAGGATGGGCTGGTCAAAATGCGGCATGTCGACCCCGACTATCGAAACAGGGTGGATATAGACGCGCTGCGGGGAACACTATCGTCTTTGCTTGGCGATCTATCGCTTAATGCACGGCTTCCCCCAGAGCATGAAGATAGCTCCAGTCCGTGCATCTGAGCAAGTTGAGCAGGGCGCCAGCCTCGCGCGGGCGCGGGCGACCGGCGACCGTGTAAACGGCGACAGTTCGCGTTAAATCCAGTGTGGAAAGCTTGAGATAATGAACATTTGCAGCCCGAAGGACGTGGGTTGGTGCCAAGGCTATACCAAAGCCAGCAGTCAGAAGAGCTTCCATATCACGGCTAGAATCGACTTCATGGGCACTGTTTAAATTTATGCCTGCGGTGCCCAGACGTTCGCGTTCATATTCAGTGAGGTCGAGCCCGCTGAACAACAAAAATTGTTCCTCCCGGATCAGTTCAACGTCAAGATCAACATCATTACGCATCGCCAGGGCATGCCCCGATCCGACAACCAAACCGAAAGATTCAGAAAACATGGGCCAGGCTTCAAGTCGATCCCAGGTTTCACCTAAAGAACCACCTAGCGCAATATCGGCTTCACCCGATTTGAGCATGGCTGCAATCTCTGATGCGCTTCCTCGCTTTAGCTTAATCTGAATGCCCGGAAATGCAGGATACATTTCTTGCAAAGGTCCCATAACCAATGCTGAATCAAGGGAACGCGCTACTGCGATTGATAGAGTCGACACATCGCCTTGGCTGACGGCTTTAGCCAGAGATTTTGCAGCCAGAGCGGCTTCATGACATTGCCGTAACATGGGCAACATCTTGTTTCCCAAATCCGTTAAATGCGTGTGTCGCCCCTCTCGACGGATCAGATCGCCGCCCAATTCATATTCAAGCAATTTAATCGCCCGCGTCAATGCCGGTTGGGTGACATTGCATTCTTCGGCAGCCCGGGTGAAGTTGAGCAGCTTGGCCACAGAAATGAAGTAGCGGACCTGCTGCATTTCCATTTTACTTCTCCACCAGAACGCACTCGACTCTAAACACTTACCCCAAACAGTCAATTGGGACAGGTGACTTACATTAAGTCGCCAAATGCATGAATGGGGTACAAATTTACCCTTTTAGCGAACTGAAATTCAGATAAACCCTTTTCGAAAGACATTTAGCCGTTAAACAGGACAGAAAGATCGACCATTATGAACGAGGTTTCAATTTGGATGCGGAGCTTTGTGGCTGTTGCAAATGCCGGCAGTTTTTCGGCAGCCGCTGGTCAGGTCGGGGTCACGCAATCCACTATTTCAAAGCAGATCGTTGCACTTGAGCGCCATTTGGGGACACAATTATTCCGCCGAACGACACGTTCGCTGGCGCTGACAGCAGATGGGATGCTGTTTTATGAGGGTGCTCTGCGAGCATTGGCAGCTATTGATGAAGCCGAATCTTTGGTTGGGCTGGTGGCCAACATTCAAGGAATCGTTCGTCTGACTTGCCCGCTCAGTTTAGCGGAAAGCCGGATGACAGCGATGATCGGCCGCTTTCTCACACTGCACCCAAAAATGGAGATCGATCTGCAACTTTCCGACCACGCACTGAACCTTGTGTCAGATAATCTCGATTTAGCCATCCGAGTAGGACAATTGGGGGATAGCAGGCTGACGGCGCGCAAAATTGGTTTGGCACGCAGAATAATCGTTGCGGCCCCTGCATATCTCGACCGATACGGTCGACCCGACACGCCCTCGGATTTGAGACACCATAATTGCATGTCGTACACATTGTTGAGTGCTGGTGCCCGTTGGCAATTTACCAGTGGCGATGTCGCAATGGTATCTGGCAACTTCCGCACAGACAGCCCACATGGATTGCGAGCGGCCGCCGTGGCTGGCATCGGTATTGCGGCAAACGCCCGCTGGCTTTTCGACGATGAGCTGGCGAGCGGGGCGTTGGAAATTGTTCTTCCCGACCATGAATTGAAATCTATGCCCATTCATGCGATATTGCCATCCAGCCGCTTTGTTTCAGCGCGGACACGCGCATTGTTAGATCATCTGGTGCGCGAATTCGCGCTTGATCCACTATTGTCTACCGCGTCCTATTCGCCTTAAAAGATGGCATCTTTCTGTCAGTCGCGGGATGAACACGCAGGTTGATTGCACAACACCCCCCGTCTATGGCAACGCGCATGAACCAACCTGAAGCCAAACCGTGGATCAATGCCATCCACGCTTACACCCCCGGCAAAGCCAAGTCCGATGATGGGCGCGTTCTCATCAAATTATCGGCCAATGAAAACCCGCTGGGATGCAGCCCCGATGCAACAGCTGCGCTGGTCGCGACGCAAACAAGTTTGGCGCGTTACCCGGACCCCGCCAGCACCGCATTGCGGGAAGCATTGGGCGGGCATTATGGTTTGGAAAGTGACCAGATCGTGTGCGGTACCGGGTCGGATGAATTGTTGAATCTGGCCGCTATGGGCTATGCCGGGGCCGGCGACGAGATTATCTATGTCCGCTATGGCTTTTCTGTCTATGATATTGCCGCGCGGAAATGCGCCGCTACTGTGGTTGTCGCACCAGACAAGGACTATGGAACGGACGTTGATGCTTTATTGGCGTTGGTGAATGACAAAACCCGCGTGGTATTTGTGGCCAATCCCAACAACCCCACCGGAACTTACGCGACCGATGACGAGATTGCCCGCTTGCACGCCGGATTACCGGCACAATGTCTGTTGGTGCTTGATCAGGCCTATGGCGAATATCTTGACAATGATGGTCCGGCATCGTTTGACCTTGCGCGACGCCATGGCAATATCCTTATTACCCGTACTTTTTCAAAAATCTACGGGCTGGCGGCAGAGCGGATTGGCTGGGCTTACGGCCAACCGCATTTGATCGAAACGATGAACCGCATCCGTGCCCCGTTCAATGTAACAGCAGCAGGGCAGGCGGCTGCAATAGCGGCGTTGGGCGATGCTGAATTTGTCAGCAAAAGCCGCGAGTATAACCGGATCGGACGGGAATGGATGGCAGGCGAAATTGCCGGTTTATCGAACCATGGTCTGAAAGCGGTTCCGTCCTGGGCCAATTTCCTGATGGTCATGTTCGAAGGGGCTGTCAGTGCGGAGACGGCTTATAAAGGGCTGATGGATGCAGGCTATATTGTCCGCTGGTTGCCCGGACAGGGTCTAGGCAATGGTTTGCGAATTACCATTGGCACCGAGGATGAAAATCGCGGCGTGGTTGATGCGTTGCGGATGATAGTGGAACCGCACAGCTGATGCTGCCTTTTGCCCGCCTGACGATCATGGGCCTTGGCCTAATCGGTTCTTCTATCGCAAGGGCGGTAAAGGCGAATATGCCTGCTGTACGGATTACGGGCTACGATGCTGATTCAGAAGTGCGCGCGCGCGCTATTGCGCTGGGTATTTGTGATGATGTTACAGATACGCCAGGCGCGGCCGTTATTGATGCCGATCTGGTGATCTTATGCGTCCCGGTTGGTGCGATGGGCGGGGTGGCGGAAGAGTTCGCTGCTGATCTTCCTGCCGGAGCCGTCGTCAGTGATGTGGGGTCGTGCAAGCAAAGCGTGGCGGATGCGTTGACAGCCGTTCTGCCCGGCGCGATAATCATCCCGGCTCATCCTGTAGCCGGCACCGAAAAGAGCGGACCGGATGCGGGCTTTGCCACGCTATTCAAGGGCCGTTGGTGCATCTTGACACCAGCCGACAACGCACCAGAAGCCTCTGTGGAGGCGTTGCGGACTTTTTGGCAAAGGCTTGGTGCGGAAATTGAGGTTATGGATGCACGGCATCATGACATGGTTCTTGCTATTACCAGTCACCTTCCACATTTGATCGCCTACACCATCGTGGGCACAGCGGATGATCTGCAGGGCGTCACGCAAAGCGAAGTGATCAAATATTCGGCCGGTGGTTTTCGGGACTTTACCCGCATCGCAGCCAGCGACCCCGTCATGTGGCGTGACGTATTCCTGTCAAACAAAGATGCAGTGCTGGAAATGCTGCAACGCTTTTCAGAAGATCTGTCGGCGTTGCAACGTGCAATCCGCTATGACAAGGGTGATCAGCTGGAGGCTTTGTTCACCCGTACCCGTAATATCAGGCGATCAATTGTCGAACAGGGGCAGGATGATGATGCACCTGATTTTGGACGCAAACACTAGGCCCCCATCCTAAGGGTCAGGACCTAGTCGTTCAGGATGTTCATCGCGGCATGGACGCGGGCCTCGACCTCTGCGCGAGGTAAGCCGGCGGGAATTTCTTCACCCACCTTGTACGTTATGACCCCGGGGCGCCGTAACCAATGGTTTCTGGGCATCAACTTTCCGCTGTTCACGGCCACCGGCACCACCGGAACGTTCATCATCTTGTAAAGGCCGGCAAAGCCCGATTGCAATGCGGGGCATTCGCCATGCATAACGCGGGTTCCTTCCGGGAAAATAATGATAGGCCGGCCCTGCGCCAACAAAGATTTCGACCGCGCCAGCATATCACGAAGCGCGGATGCACCGCCTTCGCGATCCACGGGTATCATGCCGTAGGCAAGTGCCGCTTTTCCCCAGAAGGGGATATTGAATAATTGTCGTTTGGCCACAACTGACGGCCTGCGAAAAACACGCGGCATGTCGATAGTTTCATACATGCTTTCATGCTTGATAGCATAGAGCACCGGCCTATCGGTCATATTGCCTAAGATAATGACGTCTATGCCTAATATCCATTTGGCGCAAAAATGCTGGTATCTGGCCCAACCACCTACGGCCCAATGCATCAATGCGGGCGAAACCAAGCTGCCGATAAAGGCTGCTATAGCATGAAAGATGGAACCGCCAAAGAAGATGACCGTGAACAATAAGGTCCTGAAAGCGGAGGCCACATTAAATTCCCAAAAGCGATGCGACCGCACGCAGCCAATATTTGTTATATTCTTTAAACAAAGCGTTCAGTGATGGCTGTGACGCCACGGCATCATTGGTCACGATGATATCATCTGCCAGGGCGCGGTCGAGTTCAAATCTTGCACGGCGCATATGCCAGTCATGGGTGATGAGCCGCAATGTTCTGACCTTGTTACGCTTTGCCCAGCGCGCGGTTTCCAATGCGTTTGATCGGGTATCAACCGATTGGAACCCCAAATCGATGCAGCACGCAAAATAGCGCGAGGACCCTTCATATTGTGCAGATAATTCACGCGGTTTCACATCTCGGTCTACTCCCGAAATCAGCATCTTGCGGGACTGACCTGCTTTCAGGATTTCCAGACCCCTGTCGATCCGGTTCGGACCGCCCGTCAGTACAACGACGGCATCGGTCTTCGAAATGTCCGCCGGTTGCGGCAATAGCAGCGCGAACCAGGCAAAGCCCAAAATCCATGCGAGCAGCACAAAGGACAAAATGCGTCTAATCATAACATCTTCTTGAGAGCAGATACCACCGTCCACCGGGCCATAAGCATGGCGAGGCCGGTTACGGCAAGTGGAATAGTCGCCAATGCCACCCAACCATAAACGGGCAGAGTTGCGCCTGCAAGCAAACCAGGCTCTACAGCGGCGATCCGGCCGCCAAGCGCCAATATGACTGCCGCTGCCGCGCCGAAACCGGCCGATCCGCCAAGCAACGCATCGAGAGCAACGCGCCGCTGGAACAGGCGCGCGGCTTGCAAATCTGTTCCGCCCATCATGTGCATGATCTCTATCGTTGTGCGGTGGGTGTTCAATGTACTGCGGACTGCGAGTATGACCACCGCCGATGTCGCTATCAGCAGCAAAATGAAAATCGCGACGGCGAGGTAGATAAGCGATGACATCAGTTGGAAAAACGGGGCCATCCAGCTGCTGTGTGAATCCAGTCGGATTTTCGGTGCTATTGTTTTCAAGCGCTTCTTCAGGCTGGTCAAAGTCGCCTGATCAGGCGCATTTTTGAAACGGATATCAATCAGGGCAGGTACGGGTATGTCGGAATCGATAACGTCATTTCCTAGCCAGGGCTTGAGCAAATTACGGACTTCGCCTTCTGGAACCGGCTCTACTTTCGAAATTCCAGCAACATTCCGCAGCATGCGGCTTATTTCGACCTTCTGTGTGGCGCGTGCGACCGGATCGGGTTCAATGATTTGCAGTGTCGCGCGCTGCGCCAGATCGGCACCACCTTTTTGTACGGCATCTACCAGGCTAAGGCCGATTGCTGCGACGAGCAACGTCAGAAAAAGCATGATCGCAATCACCCATGGCATGGGTCCTGAAAGCCGACCTTCTGGTATCAGTTTGCGGTCATGTGCTGGAAGGGCAAAGTCAAGAAGCATCGCCGTCGCCTAGTTTCTCAACACCAGCGGGCGCGGCGGATGACGCAGCGATCCGGTCGGATCGGACAGGCGACCTTTGTCGAGGCGCATCATTTGCGCGCCATCTATCTCCTGTAATAAATGGATGTCGTGCGTCGCCACTATGACTGTGGTACCCAGCCTGTTAAGCGCTTCAAATAATTGCAACAAGCGGCGCGCCATTTCAGGATCGACATTACCTGTCGGTTCGTCAGCAACCAGCATTTCAGGGCGACCAATGACGGCGCGGGCAATGGCGACGCGCTGTTGTTCACCGCCCGACAAGGTTGCCGGGCGGGCATCGGCCCGTTCGGTCAGGCCAATCCAGTCCAGCATTTCGGTTACCGGGTTTATCAGGTCCTTTTCCTGAATGCCCGCGATACGGAGCGGCAGCGCTATATTGTCGAAGGTCGACAAATGCTGGACCAAACGGAAATCCTGAAAAACGACGCCTATTCTGCGGCGAAAACCTGGCAACCGGTCGCGTGGTAGGGTTATGGCATCATGCCCGAACATTCGGATGGAGCCCCGGCTGGGTCGATGTGCCAGATACAGTAATTTCAGCAATGAAGTTTTGCCCGCACCTGACGCGCCGGTCAAAAAGTAGAAACTGCCGGGATATAAGGTAAAACTCAGATCGGTGAGTGTTTCTGCACCGGTCCCGTATCGCAAACCGACATTATCAAATTCGACGACGCTTTGCATTAGACCGCATTCGCTTGCACGGTGCGCTCTCCGTTGTCGGGACAGTTCTGTTTCATATGCATCTGGTTCAAGGCCATAAATCTTTCCTACGGATTTGATCGATTTTGTCCATTGCTTCGTTCGCACGACTGCCCGGACAATAGACCTTTCAACCCGAAAACAGCCAGATTTAGGGCAAATTCTCTCTGATTTGGCGGGGTCCCCAATTGCACCGTCCACAGCATTTTGTGACAGTGGGGTTGCAAGTCGGGGGCGGCTCATGTTTATGGGGCAGCAATGCTGCTTGTCTGCCCTTCCTGCCGCACCCGTTATGTCGTTCCGGACACTGCCATCGGCATGGACGGTCGTCAGGTCCGTTGTGCCAATTGTAAGCATAGCTGGTTTCAAGATGGCGTCATACCGCCCATCCCGCCCGCACCGCAGGCGATTGCGCCTAATCCCCCGCCTGAACAATATGGATCTGTTGCAGTTCCGCCCGTGCAACCGGCTGCCCCAGACTATACGCGGTCCGATGAAACTGCCGAGAGTCAAGCCGAGCCCGCAAAAGACATATCTGAAACTTTTACGTCACCTGATTCCGTCAATATTGAATCGCCGCCACAACAAAGCCACTTCGCGCATGAGCCTCCATTCCGGCCACGGCGCAATCCCGCAAAGCTTTGGACAATGGCGGCTTTTGCCTTTGCTCTCATGATTGCGGCAGGCGGCGGTGCTATCTGGTATTATGGGGTCCCGAATATCGGAATGGACCTCGGAATGGCGGGTGCAGAGCCTGATCTGAAAATCATACTCAATGAAAACCTGGAATTAAATGAACGTGAAGACGGAACACCGTTTTTCATCGCCAGCGGAAGCATAGTCAATCCGACAGGTCGTGCCCAGAGGGTGCCGGAAATGCTGGTGACGCTTAAAGATTCCGGCGGACGACCGGTTTATAGCTGGAAAATGAAAGCGAAAGTGAGGTCCTTGGCCCCCGGGGCGAAGGTGGACTTTAGCGAAGCGCGGCTTGATGTTCCGCAAGCGGCGGCGCAAATCACCGTCGGCTGGGTGCTCTAAGCGGGCTGTAACGCCTGCCACGCATAATAGATATCGCCTATTGCGTCCCGGACTTCTGATAATTTTTGTTCGTCTTTGTTTTTGGTCGCTTCATTCAGACCCTTTCGGCATGCGCTGTAAACCCTCGCCAAAGTCGCCGCAAGCTCGCCACCTGCGTCAAAATCAATGCTTCCTTCAAGGGCAACAAGAATGGAGATTGCTTTTGCAACATGACTATTGCCGGAAAGGTCGTGCCCCTTTCGGGCCGCAAAAAGAGCCAAGTCCAAGGACCGGATCAGCTCTTCGTACAACAAGCCAACCAAACCATGCGGGCTCGCGCTTTCGACGCGACTTTTCAGTTCGAGCATGCGGTAATGCTGGCTTGCGATAGCCGGGTGAGTTCGGGGTTGCATCATGATTAGTTATCACCGCCGCTGTTCCACAGCTTGATCTGTTGTTCCAAATAGCTTTGCGTCGCCCTTAACGCCGCAATACGCGCGTCCATTCCCGCATATTGCCGTTCCAGTCGGGTCCGATATGCATCTTCGCGCGATTCCATCCGTTCGCGATTTTTGGCAATGTTTTCGGTCTGTCTTTGCAAAGCGGTACGTACCTGTTCCAACGGTCCGGTCGTCGCAACTGCTGCATCGCGCAACGCGTCGAGCGCAAATGTTATACCAGGGTCCGTTGCTTCGGTCCGCACGCCATCCCTTGGTGGGTTGAAAATCGCTTCAACAGCATCGGGAAAATCGCGCAGGGCGATTTCCAATTTTGCGCTGTTAACGGTTATCGTTCCGTCGCGGTTGGTCGAAATGCCCACGTCCGAAAGCGATTTGATATTGGCGTCAGACGTCAATGGCTGCGAAATAAACGCGCTGAGTTGTCGCTCAAATGCGCGCAACGCAGGGTTGCCATTGTTCGCAAGTCGTGCCGCTTCAGTATCCCGTTTCAAAGTGTTGAATACCGATACAAAGTCAGTCAGCGTCTGCTTTAACACGTCGGTCGGCCGGGTTGCGCCAATCGTTATCGTTGCCAAGGGGTCCGCTTTTTTTAAGGTAATGTTTAATCCGGGGACAACATCATTAAAGTTGTTTGTTGCACGGCTATAGGCCACACCATCGACGGTGAAACTGGCATCGCTTGCCGATTGCCCCACTGTCATCGCAGCAGTTGCAAATTGCGACAAGCCCGGAGCGGCCCCTGCATCTGCGGTCAGGGTGAAGGCTTTGGCAGCACCACTTTCACCCTTTAGGACAAGGCGAAAGCTACCTGCGTCATTGATGACGCTTGCCCGTACACCGCTGCCGGTTGCGTTTATCGCATTGGCCAACCCGTTTAAGCTGTCATTCGTAGCATCTACGGTAACAGCAAATGCGGTTGTGCCGACGGTCAGGGTCAATCCGCCCTGACCGATGGGATCGGTCGCAGAGGTTATGAAACCGGTGTAATTTGTTTGTGCGCGTGCAAGGCTGCTGACGACCATCTCGCCCGAATAGGCACCAAGCAATGTACCGGCATTGGCCGTTACCGCTATGGCCGTGTCGTCTGATGTCACGGGTTGACTGCGTAACGTTCCGCCTGTGGATAGATCGGCCAGTGAATCGGCGAAGCTATCAAGGTCGCTGCGTGCCTGTGCCAAAGCGCTGACTTTGGCCTGATTGGCGCGCGACAGGGTATCGAAACGCTGAACCTTTGGTGTGCGTGATGCAGCCGCAAGGTCACTGACCAGTGCTGCGGTGTCAATGCCGGAACCAAAGCCTAGGCTGTTTGCGATATTTGTCAGCATTTTCGAAATCCTTCGCAGTTCAATACGGCAGATGACCGGTGAAATTTAGGCCATGGGTCGACCGTCGGCATCAAAACGCTTGGACGGCGGCACTTCGACAACGGGCCGGACCAAATCCTTCGCCAAATTGCTTTCGAGGCGGAATACGAACGCCAAAATGGCTGCTACGGAAACAAACAGGTCTTCTGACACCACCCGGCCTGTCCGCGTGGTGAAGTAAATGGCGCGGGTCAATTGAGGATATTCCAGTGTCGGAACATGGTTTTCCTTGGCAAGTGCTTTGATCGCTTGCGCCACTTCGCCGCGCCCGCGGGCGACGACAACCGGTGCCATATCGAGCCCCGGACGGTACCGCAGGGCAACCGCGAAATGCGTCGGATTTGTCAGGACAACGCTGGCTTCTGCCATGCCTTTTCGTGCAGACGACATCGCCATTTCCTGCTGCCTTGCGCGCTGCGCCTGTTTCAGTTCGGGCGCGCCGTCGCTTTGGCGCATTTCTTCTTTCAGCTGCTGTTTCGACATACGCAATCGTTGGTTTCGGCGCAGCCATTGGACGGGCACATCGATTCCGGCAATCAATATGAGGCCTACGGTCAAAACGATGATCGTCAGGATCAGCTTGTCGCCCAGCATTTCGACCGCAGCTGCGGGATGGGTTGCCGCAAGGCCCGGCATGTTGGCGATGTCACTCGCCATGACCCAATACCCAGCATAGCCGAGCGCGCCGACTTTGGCCGTCGCCTTGAATAGTTCGATTATACCCTGCATCCCGAAAATGCGCTTTAACCCGGCCAGCGGGTTGATCCGGCTACCTTTGAAAGCCATTGCCTTGCCACGCATCCCCAGTGATCCCAGCATTGCAGGTGCCGCCAGTGCGGCTATAATGCTGAGTAGAAGAAGCCCCAGAAAGGGGATCGCAATATTGCCCAGCGGACCGGCCAATGCATCAAGTGGTTCAAAGCGGTCCGGATCAGTCAAATCGAGGGATAAGCCGCTTTTCAGCAAGTCTTTACTGGCCGAAAAAAACCATCCGCCAAGTCCGACCATCCAAGCGGCTCCCGCTGCCATCATCACAGCAGTTGCGAGCTCTTTCGAAGCCAGGACATCGCCTTCTTTTAATGCGTCGTCCTTGCGTTTTTGGGTGGGGGCCTCGGTCTGTTGGTCTTTTTCCGGGGTTTCAGCCACCGCCGCCTCCTAGCAACTGGGCCTGATCGAGTACCATGTGGATGGTGTGGCTTATGGTGTCCGCCATCACCGGAGTGGCCATTCCCAACAAGATCACGCCTGCCAACAGGGCGGCGGGCATTCCGACGGCGAACAGGTTGAGCGTGGGTGCGGAACGCGCAATCATCGCCATAATGATCTGGACGAGTATGAGGGCGAAACCCACTGGAAGGGCGATGCTTAACCCGGCAGAAAATGCGAGCCCGCCAAATTTGGCGATGCCGCCAATCGCAGAATAGGAAATCCATGACTGACCAGGCGGCAATGCCTGATAGCTCTCGGCGATAATGGCAACCAGAGCGAGGTGACCATCAGCCGCGAGAAATAGAAACATCGCGAGCATAGACAGAAACTGCCCCACGGCAGGGCTGGCCTGTCCACTTGCTGGATCGGCCATCGATGCGAAGCCAAGACCCATCGCGTTGCTAATCGCTTCGCCCGCAACCAGCGCGGCAGCAAAGGCAATCTGTATCACAAAGCCAAGCGCTAGTCCGGTAAGCACTTCGGAAACAATCATCAGAAATCCGGGAATCGAGACGATCCCGGCGGCAGGCAGCGACATATTCACGGCCGCTGCCGAAGGTATGCCGACGGCCAAAGCGAGTACGAGCCGCAACTGGACCGGTACCGCACCCGCCCCGAACATGGGCGCTGCAAGAAACGCAGCCCCCGGACGTATCATTGCCAGCATCCAGATGAGAAGCTGTTGCTCAACATTTTCGAGACCGGCGGGGATCATCGGACCAGCAGAGGAATCTGGGCAAAAATATCTTTGGTGAAGTCGGCCAGTAATATCATGATACTCGAGCCGAATATCGCCAGGGCAATGGAAACCACGATCAGCTTGGGAACAAAGCTCAATGTCTGTTCATTGATTGATGTAGCGGCCTGAACCATTCCCAGCACGACGCCCGCGATCAATGCCGGAATCAGAATCGGAGCCGAACCAAGGGCCAGTATCCAAAGCGCCTGTTGCGCGACACCGATGAAATAATCCTGGTCCATCGCACTAGCTCACAAAAGAACTTGCAAGCGACCCCATTGTCAATGCCCATCCATCGACGAGCACGAAGAGCAGAAGCTTGAACGGCATGGAAATGATGGTGGGCGAAAGCATGACCATACCCAGCGACATCAGCGCAGACGCGACAATCAAATCGATGATGAGAAACGGCAGAAATATCATGAAGCCGATCTGGAATGCCGTTTTCAACTCGCTTGTCACAAAAGCGGGCAACAATATTGAAAAGGGAACATCCGCCGGCTTGGCGAATTTGCCTGCTTTGGCGATGCCACTGAACAGGGCGAGATCGGACTTGCGCGTCTGTTTCATCATGAAGCCATGCATGGCGGTTGCCGACGTCGACAGCGCCTGTTCAAAAGTAACTTCATCACGGCCATAAGGTTCGAGCGCCTGGGTGTTGATAGTCGTGAAAACAGGCTGCATCACAAAAATGCTCAAGAAGAGGGCGAGGCCGACCAGCACCTGATTAGGGGGCGTTTGCTGCAGCCCCAATGCCTGTCGCAAAATTGACAGGACAATGATGATCCGCGTGAAACTCGTCATCATCAGGATGAGCGAAGGCAAAACCGTCAAAAGCCCCATGAAAAGCAGTATTTGTAGGGATAATGACAGCGGACGACCGTCTCCAGAGACGGTTTGAAGCGCCTTTTCGATGCCCGCACCTGTTGATGTGGCGTAGGCGGGATCGTTCGCGAAAAGCGCGAAGCCGATGATGAGGAACGTGATGAATCTAACCATGCATTTTATTATGCAAGTTCGATGCCAATCGGCTTATCGGGTAAGTTCGATGCCAATCGGCTTATCGGGTAAGTTCGATGCCAACCGGCTTATGCCGCTGCGGGAGACGCCAAGCAAAAGCGTGTCGCCGTTAAATTCGACAACCAGCAACTTGCCATTGGTCCCCAATGTTACGGCATCGATGACCCGCACCGGACGATTGCTCTCCGGCTTAACCGGCAAGCCCAGTTGCAACCGTTTCCAAAGCCACAGTGAGCCCCATGCAAGGCCACCGATCAGCGGAACGACGAGGAATAGCCGGAGGAGATATTCGACGATCATGTCCGACGCTCCAGTCCGGCAAGGCGGCGATCGGCGGCGACCACGTCTACGACACGTATGCCATAGCGGCCATCGACATCGACGATTTCGCCGCGGGCGATAAGTGTGCCATTGGCGAAAATGTCGAGAAAGTCGTTCGCTTGGCGGTCAAGCTCGACAACACTGCCTTCGCCAAGCCGCAGCAGTTCCGACAGCGTCAACGATGCCGAGCCGACTTCGACCGAAATCCGCAACGATATGCCCGCCAGCAAATCCATATTATCGCCCATCGGCGATGCGCCTGCGATAGAACGCATATCGGGGGCTTCTGTCATATCACTCATTGGTCCATTTCCTTTTCTATTTTCTCAATCATAAGGGCAGCCCGGCCATTGGCTTCACCAAGCGACCCACGGGCAAAAACGCGCCCTGAAACAATCATCGGTATTTGTGCGGGCAATAACAGCGGCAAAATGTCGCCCGGTGCCAGTGTGAGCATCTTTTGAAACGAGACATTGCAATGGGTCAGGACGATGCGCGTCGGAAATTTTACCCGCATGGTAGCCGAACGAACCCGCTCGCTCCACGCAGCGTCGGTTGGCGCCACCTGATTTTCTTCGACGCTGCGGCGATTGTCGAGAAACCGCAAAGTCTCGGTTGTGAGGATAAGGCTGACAGCAGATGGCTTGATTGCTTCGCCTTCTGCAAAGAAGGATTGCACAATAATTGCTTCACGCGATTTCGGCCAAGCCATTTGTAGCAAGTCAGTTTCGGCCCGGACAAATTCGAAAGGCGAGCCTTCATCCGGATCAATTTGTGCCTTTAGCAGCGGGGCCAGTTGCGATCCAAAGCCGGACAGGAAGCGCAGCTCCGCCGACGAAAATTCGCTTCTCGCCTGCACTGTGCCACTGCCGCCATAATAGAGGTCGACAATCTGGCACACAAGCGACCCAGGCAGATGAACCAGCAATTCCTCACCACGTTTAGGCATCATATAACGGAACGCCGCACCAAAAGGGTTTTGGGCTATCCGCCACTCTGGATAGCGCGCGCCATTGGCTGTTCCCGTGGCTATCTGGAACGCGCCTTTGGTGAAACTGCCGAGCAGACTTTGGATCGACTGGGCGACGCGCTGCGCCAAAGGCTCAAGCTGACTTAGCTCGGCCGAATCATTGGCATTCCGGGTCAGGTGCATCATTTGGGATGATGCCGGCGTCACTGGATCACCAGGTTGGTGAAATATACATTATCGATACCGCCAAAACCTTCTTTCTGGCGAAGCACGTCGTTGATGGCGTGGGTTAGATCGCGCTGAAGCATCTGTTTGCCCTGCGGCGTTGAAAGTACGGCAGCATCCTGCTGCGACAGGACCATCAGAACGGCAGAACGAATGGGCACCGCCTGGCGTTCAACATTGGCAACAACCTTACCGTCATAATAGGTCGCCAAGCTTATGCCCAATTGGACAAATCCGGCACCATCGGCGAGGTTGGCCGTGAAGCTCTGCTCTAACGCCACATAGGTGACTTCAAATTTCTTCGGGTCGACTTTCACCTTGTCATTTTTAACGGATATCGTGCCTTCTTTTAGAACCACTTTGCCTTCTTCGCCTTCCGCAGGCGGCTCGGCCGGTTCTTCGCTGCGCTCGACCAATTTGGGCCGGTGCGGATCCTCTTCAGCTTCTTTCCCAGTGACGCCGCCCGACAGATATATGCCGCCTGCAGCACCGCCAGCGGTCAAAAGCGTCGCGCCCATGCCGATCAAAAGCATTTTCTTGCTCTTACCGCCTTTGGCGTCTGATTTCTCTTTGATCTTGCTCATTTTTCCGGTTCTTTCTTAAGCAAAACGTCCGCTAAGCGACGTGTTTGGGTGGGCTGATGGAGGACGATTATTGGGTTGGTTGGATTGCGGGTTGGATGGTCCTTGCCAAGCAAGATTCTGCGCGCGGGAATGATCGCGTTGGCTTTGCATTTGGTGGCCTGCCATCAAGTCGCTATTGGCGACCCGAACTCCGGATTGACGCAATTCTTCCAGCAATTTGGGCTGTTCAGCCGCAAATATCTTCGCTGCATTTTCGGTGCTGGTCTGAAACTGGATATTCACGCCATCCTTTTGCGTTTCGACCATGACTTCCAAATGGCCCAGCCCGTCCGGCGCAAGGCCAAAGCGAAGTTTGCCATCCTGTCCGGCAACCGAGACGATTTCACGGGTCAACTGTTCAATCCACTGCGTATCACGGGCAAGATCGAGCTGATGCGACGTAGACATATCAGGTGTCGCAAATAGCGGGGCAGTCATTGCCGCGGGCGCTACACCCTGTGGTGCGGCTGTGGGCAACGAAAATTGTGTCACCGTCGGTTCCGATGTCGGTATTTTCAACGGCAACTCAGCCGCAGAAAAAGGGATTTTGTCTGTTCCTTTATCGACCGGCATTGTGGCTTTTCTGATATCCTTTGGTGCATCGCTTCTCGGGGTAGCCAGCATCGTCGATTGAACCGGTGCGGCGGTAGCTGCGGCCACGATGAGTGGGGGTGGGGGTGGGGTTGGCATCGCAATTTGCACCGGAACATCCGGCAAATCGCGTGCCGGTGCCTCGTCCTTGTCGTTCGGTTCTTCCTCAGAATAGCTGATCAGGACGGCCTTTGGTGGCGTGACAGGGGGCTGGGCTGTTTGATCGGGAACAGCTTTGGGAAGCTGCGTATCAACCTTTATCGCAGACTCTGCTTGTGCATTTTCAGCCTCAGCAACTATCGGACTATCCACCATGGAGCGTTTGCCCATGTCCGGAGAGAAACGCAGGTTCAGTTCCCTGTCGGCTACCGGTGCGGCAACGGGCTTTGCACCGTGGGCGTGGTTCGCGTCGGCGACCACAATTGCAGTGCTGCCAGGTGTTCGGTCCTGTTTTGGCGGCTCGCCTTTGAAGAGTTGATCTGTGGTGTTGAATTGCACTGTCGGTGATGGTGATGTCGGGATTTCCCGGGTCACCGGTGCGGCTGTAACAGCAGGTGCTTCAGGCGATTCGATGGGCGCTGCGGAACCGGTTTTCGGATCGGCATCCTTTACGATCGGGTTGGTCGCCTGCCCGACAAGTGCGTCAAAATCCAACAGGGTTTCGACGCTCTGCCCTTGTAATATGGGCGCGCTTGCAGGGGTGGTGATGGTTTGGATGGCACTCAGGTTCATTGATCTTCACCACTTGTTGGTCTTACGGGATGGCATCGTGCATTTGCTGCTTTGCGTTCACTTTGCCGGGCGCTTTCGAGTTCGGCTTTTTCAAGCAAGCGCCGGGCGCCCTGTTCTCTCATTTCGGAATATATGCTGTTCGTCTGTTGCCGCTGGACCCGCTCTATGGCGTGTTCAAGCGGTGCTGCCGTCGCCTTTAGCGCGGTGTCGAGGCGGGCCCGTGTTTCCGAAATCGCCGCCAGCGACATTCCATCAGTCGCGCCCGACGCAGCCACATTTTCTGTGTTCAATGCGACAATGCGGTCGACAATCGATCGGATCTGGTTTGCGCTTCCTCTGGCTTGCGCCAATTCCATTTGGGCAATCCGGCTTTCGGCGGTCCGAATGCGGACAATACGGGCGCGACGGTCAACATTGCGGGTCATAGTCCGAACCCTTGCAACAATGCATCACGCGACGCGCCAAAGTTAATCGAACTGTGCATAGGCTGACTTACAAAATTCAGCATGTCCCCGTGCATCGCAATCGCGTCGTCCAGAACGGCATCATTCCCCGCTGTGTAGGCACCCATCAACAGCAGGTCCCGATTTTGTTCGTGGGTAGACCAAAGTTGCCGGAAATGGGCGGCCGCCGCCAAATGTTCGGCATCGACAATGTCTGGCATGATCCGCGATAATGACCGGGCGACATCAATGGCCGGGAAAGTCCCGTTTTCTGCCAGCGTTCGGGACAACACGATATGGCCGTCGACAATAGCCCTGGCCGCATCAACGATCGGGTCTTCAAGATCACCGCCATCGGCCAATACGGTATATATGGCGGTGATGGATCCACCGGTACGACTGTCAATGCCGGCACGCTCAACCAGTTGCGGAATTAACGCGAGCGAAGAAGGTGTGTATCCTTTCATCGTCGGTGGTTCGCCCAAAGCAAGACCGATTTCGCGCTGGGCGTGCGCGACCCGGGTCAGGCTGTCGATAAGCAACAGGACTTTCTTGCCCTGGGCCCGGAAATATTCTGCGATCGCGGTTGCCCGCATGGCCGCCCTGAGGCGCAATAAAGGGGAGTGATCGGCGGCAACCGCAACAACCACCGACTTTGACGCAATGCGCGGCGTCAATTTGGTTTCTATAAAATCACTGACTTCGCGGGCGCGCTCGCCAATCAGTCCGGTGACGATGACATCGGCATCAATGCCTTCCAAAATCTGACCCATCAGGACCGACTTACCGACACCCGAACCTGCGATAACGGCAACGCGCTGGCCTTCGCCAATTGTCAAAAGACCGTTGATTGCCCGGACGCCACAATCAATCGGGCGTGTGATGCGCCCGCGAACAAGTGGACTGGACGCAAATCCGGTAATCGGCCAGTTTTCTTGGCAGCCGGTTAAAGGTCGGCCATCCAGCGGCGCCCCTTGCGCGTCGATGATGCGGCCGAGCAGACCGTCGCCGCACGCAATGTGGTCATGTCGACCACAAGGGAAAACTCTTGCCCCCGTTGCGACCGATAACCGCTGCGAAAAGGGTTGGATAATGCTTTTGTTGCCGCGAAACCCGACGACTTCACCGGTGACAAAGCCCCCGCCATTTTGTGCGATCCGCACCGCTGTTCCCACCGGATATGGGAAGGCTGCGGCTTCGAGGAACTGGCCTTTGCAAGCGGTCAGCGAACCGACACGGCGGGGCGTCGCGGTTTCGAGATGCAGCGATTCAAATATCGAACGAGCGGCTTGGGCAAGGCGGGTGGTCATGCGGCCATCCCTTCGCAATGCAGCAATTCCCGCAGTCGCTCGATGCCGAGTGCGACGCCATGTTCAATCCAGCCTTGCGAGCATTCGATGCGGACCATTGCGCGGGGCAGGCTGGGGTCACCGCGAACTGATAACTTCCCGATTCTGTCACCGACCAGCGCGGCATCCTCGGGATGCAGCAAAATATGGCGGGCCTCATCTGCTTCGGTAATGATGTCGACCGCGCGGGCAATCTGTTTGTTCAACATCGCTTCGTCGATTTTGACACCATCGGTAATCTGTCCCACCAAGCCAACCACCGTTTCGCGAAGCAGCAGCGAGAGTTCAGGGCCGGCGTCGGTCTGAAATGCCTGTGCGTTAGATAATAATTTGTGCATTGATGCGCGCTCGGCAGCAAAAGCGGCTTCAGCCATTTGCTGGCCGTCGGCCAGACCGCGAGCATATTCATCGGCGCCACGATCAACCTGAGACGTTGTGGAGCGAATGTTGCTCGACCGAAAGCCCGTCCCGCGGGCAGTGGCGGTCAGTAGGGATATCCGTTTTGGGGCGTCAGACATAGTCGTCGCTCTTTCCGCCCATGACAATTTCGCCCGATGCGGCCATTTGGCGGGCAACGGCGATAACCGCTTTTTGTGCGGCTTCGACATCGGTGCGCTTGACCTGGCCCATATCGGCAATATCGTCCTTGATGGTCTGCGCCGCGCGCGCCGAAAGCGTACCCAACATTTTTTCGCCCAGCACATCGCTTGCACCCTTGATCGCCAATGCAATCTGGTCTGCATCCACATTGCGAAGAATTGTGCCCAGCGCTTTGGCATCCAAGGCGGCCAAATCGTCGAAGACAAACATTTCTTCCTCGATGGCATCGGCAAGCAGTCGGTCCTTTTTGCGGAGCGAACGCAGCAGTTTTTCGGCTGCGGGCCGTGGAAGGTTTTTTACGATTCGGGCAACTTCGTTGCGGCCGCCCAGTGCCACGTCGGGGGCATGGGCTTTGCCGCTGGTGTAATTCATCAAAATTGCTTCAAGATCTTCGATGGCTTCGGCCGATATGGAGCGCAAATTTGCCGAGCGGAAAAGCAGGTCTGTCTGTGTCGCTTCATCGAGAGATGAAATTGCCAGAGCAGAAACCTCGGGCGTCAACACCGACAAGATAACGGCGGCGACCTGTGGATGCTCTGATGCGACAAGTTCGGATATGGACGCAACGTCCATCCACCGCAAAATGTCGAGCGACGGGGCACTGGACTGCGGCTCGATTTCCGACAATATATTGCCTGCGCGTACATTGCCGAGTGCCTTGTGCATCATTTCGCGAATGCGTACTGGCGCACCGACCGCAAGGGCTGATAAATCGCGATTGCTCGCAACGAAGCTTTCCAAAGCGCGTTCGACATCGGTTTCATTCGCGCTGGATGCCTCAAACATGCCTTTGCCCAGGGCTTTGACCTCGTCTGGGGCAAGATGCTGCAAAATGGTGGTTGCATCGCCATCTTCCAAAAGCATCATCAATATGGCAGCCGATAGCTCGCCGCTAATGCCCGGTATGGCAGGTGCGATTGCCGCGGTTTCGTCGGGTGCGAGATCTTCATCCATTTGCCCGCTCCTGAATCATCTGGCGGACGACGAGGGCGGCCCGTTCGGGATCCTGGCGGATAAACGAACGGACGAGATTCGCGCGTGTTTCATAGCTGGGTGCCGCTTCGATCATCTCGATGGTCACTTGATTGGATGGCCGCGGCTGGCCGGTTGCGGCCAGCAACTTCTGCTCGACTTCGGCTTGCTCTTTGGCGGCTGCCATTTTGGCTTTGGCCGCCTTCATCAGGGGCCGTCCGATAAATATGAAAGCGAGAATGGCCGCCAGGACTGCGCCTATCTGCTGCACCAAGGGGAAAAACCAGGGTTCATCCCAAAAATTGACGGCGGCCTCTTCCTGCTCAGCAAAGGGCCGCGACGATATAGCGACAAGATCGCCACGTTCCGTGCTGAAACCCACGGCACCTTTGACCAACGCTTCAAGCGCGGCAACATCAGCAGCACTTGGCTTTTTCTGACCCTTTACATCGCGCAAGGCAACGGCAACGGACAGGCGCCGTAAATTGCCCTGCGGCTGGTGCGTCACCGCTATTTCGCGGCCTACATCAAAATTGCGGGTATAATTTTCTTCGCTTTGACTTTCACCATTATTGGGTTGCGCGGTTTGACCGGGTGGTGTTGCGGTCAACTGGCTGGCTGGCGGCGGCTGGTTAGACAGGGCGCCCGGAATCCCCACTGCACCCGGTGTGTTGGCGCTTTGCGTGGTTTTGTTTCCCTCTTCACTTCGCAGGGCCCGATCATCTTTTGGAAAAGTTTCCCGGGTGGACTGGGTTTCACTCGGGTCAATATCGGCGTGCACTTCGACCGAGAAATTTTCGGCGCCGACAATGGGTGTCAACAAAGTGACCACTGCCTGGCGATACCGCTCTTCCATCTGCATTTGCAGTTGAAACATCTCTTGGTCGGCGCTGCCTGTCGGGGATGAAATCAACGCGCCGCTTTGATCGATTACGGATACCGAATCGGCGGCAAGACCGGGAACTGATGATGCGACAAGATGGCGGATTGCGCGCACTTGTGCTTCTGACAAGCTGCGGCCCTGTTGCAATGTCAGCATGACTGATGCCGCTGGCTCACGCGCTTCGCGAACAAAAACGCTAGGTTCGGGCATGGCCAGATGGACACGCGCCATTTTGACGGCGTCAATCGCTTCAATCGTCCGAGCAAGATCCGCTTCACGTGCTCCGCGTAAAGTTTCGCCTTCGACCGCCCGGCTTGAACCCATAGGCAAAGATGCAATGACGGCATCCCCGGATGGCAAAGCTTTAGGCAGGCCCTGACCTGCCAACAGCATTCGGGCTTCGTGGATTTTGCCCGCATCAACCGAAATCGCGCCGGTGCCAGGATCGAGGCTATAGGTGATACCGGATGCCTGCAACGCGTCGGCAACCGCTGCTTTGTCACTCTCGGCCAGTCCTTGAAAAAGCGGAGCCTGAGCAGGCGTGGCCAAAGCAAAATAGGAAATCGCCGCAACTCCGATAGCGGCAGAAAGGGCAAGCGCGGGAAGCGCCTTGCGAACAGCGGGCTGGCTGGTAAGATCGCGCAATGCACCAAAGCCGCCCGATGTGGCAGGCGTGGCGAAGCGGGTCATTTGACCATTTGCAGGTAATGCTTCGGCGGAAAGTATCTGGTTCTCAGCCATCGATTATACCGGCATGTTCATGATGTCGCGATATGCAGACAATAATTTGTTGCGGACCTGCATGGTCGCTTCAAAGCCGATCGAGGCTTTCTGTCGTTCGACCATGACCGATACAATGTCATGTGTTTCGCCGCGTTCGTAAGACGCGGACAATTCGCTTGCCTTGCTTTGTTGCGTATTCACCATTTGCAACGCATCGGTCATGGTTTTAGCAAAAGGGGCGTTAGCGACGGTTTCTCCCGTGTCCACACCACGCCCGGCGGCGCGTTGTAGCGCCCCGTTTTGGCTCAGGATTGTGGAACGCATTTGCAGCAACCGGCTCTGGTCAATGGTCGACATATGCTTTGGTCCGAAGGCGGAATTGCCTTTGCGGTTATATAAGCAATGCTCGTGCCAAGTTGAGATAAGGCCCAGAATTCCGTATGTTTCAAGTCTGGCTGCTATGGTTCTGCCAATATTCCGACGAGGTCTGATTTAAGCTCACTCCAGTTTCGCCGTTACTGCTTTCCGAGGCTGCTCATCAATCAGGGCTGCCCCATTTGAGAGACAGCAAAGGATTTATCATGACCGTAATCAACACCAATGTAAGCGCACTTCGCGCTCAAAATGCCTCGCGTATGGCGAATAAGGATCTTGGAATGGCAATGGAGCGTTTGTCGAGCGGCAAGCGCATCAATGCAGCGAAAGACGACGCCGCAGGCCTCGCCATCGCAACCCGTATGGATGCAAAAGTACGCGGCCTTAACCAGGCTGTGCGTAATGCCAATGACGGCATTTCGCTGGCGCAGACCGCTGAAGGCGCGATGGGCGAAATTTCGAACATCTTGGTTCGTATGCGTGAACTGGCCGTTCAATCAGCCAACGGCACGGCCGCTGCATCTGACCGTACTGCCATTGACGCTGAATCCGACGCACTTGTTGCCCAGATTGGCGATATCACTTCGCGCACCGACTTTAACGGCACTGTCCTGATCGACGCTGCAAAAACGATCAGCATCCAAACCGGTGTTGAAAGCGGTGAAACCGTCGATATCGACTTGGTTGCTATGACCGCAGCTGGGCTTGGCATCGGTGCAGTCGACCTGTCGACTGCTGCTGGTGCTGGCACGGCATTGAACTTGCTCGACACTGCAATTGACACTGTTGCAACGCAGCGTGCCGAAATCGGTGCGGTACAAAACCGTCTGGATGCGACTGTCAACAATCTGACATCGACCGCCACCAATTTGACGGAATCAAAATCGCGTATTCAAGACGCTGACTTCTCGGCTGAATCGACCAAGCTTGCGTCGGCACAGATCCTGAGCCAGGCCTCGACCGCGATGTTGGCGCAGGCCAACCAGAGCCAGCAGGGCGTATTGAACCTGCTGCGTTAATAACGCCTTCAGGACGTACCTAGCAAAAACCTACCCCGGTGGTTCGCCACCGGGGTTTTTTGTGTTGGCAAAGGATGCTTGAAATCATGGCAACAGATGTCTATGCGAACCGCCTTGGCCATAAGCCATCGCCGCCTTAGCTCAGTTGGTAGAGCATCGCATTCGTAATGCGGGGGTCGTAGGTTCGAATCCTATAGGCGGCACCATCTTTCCCGGCCATGTTATGAATTAACGCGATTCGCATCAAGCGGCTCAACGTCCGCAAAATGGTGCCCAGAAGAGGACTCGAACCTCCACGCCGTTACCAGCGCCAGCACCTGAAGCTGGTGCGTCTACCAATTCCGCCATCTGGGCACGGGGTAGGCGGCGCGCTTAGCGGCTTTCGATTGTTGATGTCAATCCAAAGCGGGGCGCATGACGCATTATTTAACTTAAAATCGCAACGCCGGGGCTTGGGCGTTCGATAAGTATCAGCGGCAGGTCGCCATCGGGTGTTCGGTAACCCTGTTCTACTACAGAGCGCACATGGCCAACCTTGTCGGCGCCAAGTATCGCTACACAAGCCCCGCCAAAGCCGCCGCCGGTCATCCGTGCGCCGCCCTGCGGCCCAATCGCTGTTTGCAATAATGCAACAAGCTGATCGATCGCAGGGACCGTAATTTCAAAATCTTCGCGCATCGATGTATGGCTTTGCGCCATTAAAACACCAAGTGTTGCAAGGTCACCCTTGGCAAGTGCGGCTGCCGCATCAAGAGCGCGCTTGTTTTCGCCGATGACGTGGCGGGCACGGGCGCAGGTTATAGGGTCCAATGGGGTGGCGTTCAGAAGATCCATGTCGGCATCGCGCAAAGCCGTGACGCCCATTGCCTTTGCCGCCGCCTCGCATTGGCGACGGCGTTCATTATAATGTCCTTCCACCAGACCCCTGGTAACGCCGGAATGCACGATCATGATCGCCATATCATCCGGAACCGGCGCGTCGGTCAGGGCGAGTGATCGGCAATCAATCAGCAACGCATTCCCGGCTTTGCCTTGAGCCGAAATGAGCTGGTCCATGATACCGCATTGGGTGCCGACAAAGTCACACTCCGCCGCTTGTGCAATCTGTGCAAGGCGGGTGCGATCGACAGATGTGGCGGTCAGGGCAAGCATGGCCTGCCCCACCGCAACCTCCAGCGATGCCGAGGATGACAGGCCGGCCCCCTTGGGTAAATTGCCGGCTATGGCAAGGTTGGCACCGACCAAAGGAAGCCCAGCTTTTTTCAGGGCATCGACCATACCGCGAACATAATTGGTCCAGCCTTGGGTGGAGGCTGTAATGTGGTCCAGAGCAAAGCTGTCCGTCGCACCTTCAAAATCCGCAGCGATGACATTTACTTTGCCGTCGGTGCGGGCGCTGGCGGCGACCATGGTTGCAGGGCCGATAGCGCAGGGTAGGACAAAGCCGTCATTATAGTCTGTATGCTCGCCGATCAGATTGACCCTGCCGGGAGCGCGGACAGTATAAGCGGGCTGTTCTGCAAAATGTGCCTCGAAGGCTGAAGTTACCCGTTGGCGCAGGGCGTTGTCGGCGGGGGTCATGTCATGCTCCGGAAGTGGACTGGGCTTTGGGCCCGCAACCGGGCGGCTGCGGTTTCTGGGGTCAGGTCGCGTTGGGCTTCGGCGAGCATTTCGTAGCCGACCATGAATTTGCGGACGCTGGCCGATCGGAGCAGGGGCGGGTAGAAATGGGCGTGCAGTTGCCAGTGGGCTGCGTCCCGTTCCGCCGACGGCGCGCCGTGCCAGCCCATGGAATAGGGGAAGCTGGTCCGGAACAGATTGTCATAGGCTGTGGTGATGGCTTTCAGGATGTCGGCGAGGGCGTCCCGCTGCTCGTTGTTAATTCGGCTGAAGCTTGCAGCGGCAAAAAGGGGAAGGAGGAGGACCTCGAAAGGCCAGCTTGCCCAAAAGGGGACGACCGCCAGCCAGTGGGTGTTGGCGGCGACGGTGCGGCTACCGTCGGCATGTTCGGCCTCAGCATAGGCCAGCAACATCGATGCGCCATGTTCATTAAACCATTGTTTTTGCGTAATATTTTCTTGAAAAGGCTCAGCAGGAACATAGCTTGTAGCCCAGACCTGGCCATGGGGATGCGGGCTTGAGCAGCCCATCATCGCACCCTTATTCTCGAATATCTGCACATAGGCGTGGGTTTTCGCCAGTTCCTCTTCTTGCGCGGCCCAGACGTCCACGACGCGGCGGATCGCGGCCACGGGCAATTCGGGCAGGCTCTTGCCATGGTCGGGCGAGAAACAGATCACGCGGCAGGTCCCGTTGGCGGGCGCCGCCTGAAACAGTGAACTTCCGCCGTCCACCGACGCATCATCGCCGGGGATCAGCGCCGCAAAGTCATTGTCGAACACAAACACATCGGCATAGTCCGGATTGGCCACACCGCCGACACGTTCATTGCCGGGGCACAGATAGCATCCGGCATCATAGGCGGCGCGCACGCTATTGTCCGGCTCATCCTGCTGCCCCTGCCACGGCCGCTTGGCGCGGTGCGGGGAGACGAGCACCCATTGCCCGTTCAGCGGATTGAACCGCCGGTGTGGCTGGTCATCAAACGACATCAGGCAGGCTCCAGTCGATGGGGGGTTGTCCGTGCTTTTCCAGAAAAGCATTGGCTTGCGAAAAATGGCGGCACCCCCAAAAGCCGTTATAGGCCGACAAAGGCGAAGGATGCGCCGCCTTCAAAACCAGATGCCGCGACCCGTCGACAAAAGCCGCCTTCTTTTCGGCCTGTTTGCCCCACAGGAGGAACACGACCGGATCGGGTTTGGCATCGACCAGCCGGATGACGGCATCGGTAAAGTGCTCCCATCCCTTTTTGCTGTGCGAGGCGGCCTTTGCCATTTCGACGGTCAGGACACTGTTCAACAGCAACACACCCTGCTGCGCCCAATGTTCCAGAAAGCCATGCGTCGGCCGGGGCAGGCCCAGATCGCTTTCCAGTTCCTTATAGATGTTTACAAGGCTCGGCGGCGGGCGAACACCGGGCTTCACGCTGAAGCACAGGCCGTGCGCTTGACCCGGACCATGATAGGGATCCTGCCCGAGGATCACGACCCGCACCTTGTCGAGCGGCGTGAGGTCCAGTGCACGGAACCATTCGCTGCCCTTGGGGTAGATGGTCTTGCCAGCCGCCATTTCCGACACCAGAAACTGCCGGAGCGCCGCCATATAGTCCGAAGAAAATTCGGGCAAAAGCGGCGCTTTCCAGCTTTCATGAAGTTGGATGTCAGGCATGGGATGCCGCTCGGCTAAATCTTGTAAAAGAGACGGGAGAAGGGGAGGGCGCGGTGTGGGTCATGAATGCCGGTTGTTTGCGATGCGCTGCATTTCGTCTTTGAGCATGGCACAACTTCCATAAACGGATTCGATCAAACCCGGCCCGACGTCCCGATGAATTTCCAAACCCAAGTTGAAGGTCATCTGAATCGGCCCCTCAATGTTAGCAAGTTCTGTCTTCACAAACTTAGCTCTCCCCTTCTCCCGCCTCTTTTACATCATTCTGCTTTTTCCGCCGTCAGCAACGCCGCCCAGGCTTCGACCTCCTTCTTGCTCGCAGGCCCCAGCAATTCCATCGCATGGCGCAGGCGTTCGCGGATGATGTCGCGGCCCAGATGGACGATGGCATCGAACAGCGGCACGCCCTGCGGTTGGCCGGTTATGGCAATGTACATCGGCCGGATCACATCCTTCAGCTTGGTTTCCAGCACTTCGGCGGTGCGGCGCAGGGTGGCTTCGACACCTTCCTTGTTCCATTCGATCAGGCCGTCAAATTGCTGCAGCGCCAGCATATAGGCTGCGCGCTGCTGGTCCTGTTCGATCTTCACGCCATCGCGCAAGGCGTCGGCGGTCAGGCCATCGATACGGTTCATGAAGAACATACCAACCAGACCACCCAGATCCGACAATTTCGTAATCCGCGCCTGCGCCATTTCGGCAATCGGCGTCAGATAGGCGTCGTTCAGCGCCCACGCCTTCACCGCATCGAGAAACTGGCCTACATCCAGTTCTTCGCGCAGATAGCGGCCATTGAGCCAGTCGAGCTTGGATGTATCGAACACAGGCCCGCCCAGCGAAATATTGTGGACGTCAAAACCGTCGATCAAATCTTGCAGACTGGTTTTTTCATCCTCCTCGCTCGCGCTCTTGATGAACAGGCCGAGGAAATTCTGCATCGCCTGCGGCAGATAGCCGGCACGCTGGTAAAACAGGATCGAGGTCGGGTTCTTGCGCTTCGACAGTTTCGACTTGTCGGCATTACGCAACAGGGGAAGATGCGTCAGCACCGGCGGTTCCCAGCCGAAATAGTGATAGAGCAGCAAATGCTTGGGCGCAGACGATATCCATTCTTCGCCGCGCATGACATGGGTGATGCCCATCAAATGGTCGTCGACGACATTGGCCAGATGATAGGTCGGCAAGCCGTCCGACTTCATCAGCACCTGCATATCGACGACGGCATATTCAAATTCGATTTCGCCGCGCAGCGTATCGTGCACCACGCATTTCCCTTCGGTCGGGATTTTCATGCGGACGACATGGCTGACGCCTTCGGCATCCAGCTTGGCGCGGTCGGCATCGGTCAGCGACAGGCAGCTGCCGTCATATTTCGGCGGCTGTTTGGCGGCGACCTGGTGCCGCCGCATCGCGGTCAGCTTTTCCGATGTGCAATAGCATTTGAATGCGTGGCCGTCGGCCAGCAGCCGGTCGCAATGTTCGGTGTAGATCGCGCTGCGTTCGGATTGGCGATAGGGTCCGTGGGGGCCGCCGACATCGGGGCCCTCGTCCCAGCTAAGTCCCAGCCAGCGCAGCGAATCCAATATCATCTTTTCCGATTGCGGCGTTGACCGGGCCTGATCGGTATCCTCGATACGCAGCAGAAATTCGCCGCCATGCTTTTTGGCAAAGCAATAATTGATGAGCGCGATGTAAGCGGTGCCGACATGGGGGTCACCAGTGGGCGAGGGTGCTACGCGGGTACGAACGGTCATGGGTAACAAAAGCCTTTGGTTTGATTTGCCAGCGCTCTATCAAGGTGAAACGGCATTGTCATCTTTCGGGTGCAGCCTAAAGCCTGCAAAGTTAAGGAGCCTTTCATGAACTTCACCCGCCGCCAATTGGGTTTCGGCCTTGGCAGCATCGCCTTTGCCGGACTTGCCGCACGGTTGATCGCGCAGGCGCCCGTCGCCGGTATGAACGAGGTTACAGGCTATGGGCCATTGGTGCCCGACCCTGACAATCTGATCGATCTGCCCAAGGGGTTTGACTATCGGGTTATCTCGCGGCTGGGCAATATCATGGATGACGGTTTTCTGGTTCCCAATGCCGCCGATGGCATGGGGGCGATTGATTTGGGGAAGGGCAAGATTGCCCTTGTCCGCAACCATGAATTGAGCGTCGACGAATATGGCTCTGGTCCTTTTACGGGGAACGTTCCGCAGGATATTCTGACCTATGACAGAATGGCCGATGACAAATCCCGGCCTTTGCCCGGCGGTACAACGACCCTGATTTATGATATGAAAACGGGGCGGCGGGAGGCGGAGTGGCTTAGCCTGTCGGGCACAATCCGCAATTGTTCGGGCGGCATCACGCCATGGGGCAGTTGGCTGAGCTGCGAAGAAAATGTCACCCGTGCCGGAAATGGGGTGGGCAAGGATCATGGCTATATTTTTGAAGTGTCGCCAAGAACAAGGGGGCTCGTCGACCCTGTGCCGCTTAAAGATATGGGCCGTTTCAACCATGAAGCTGCGTGCGTCGATCCGCGCACCGGCATCGCCTATCTGACCGAAGATCGCGGCGATGGATTATTATACCGGTTCTTGCCCAACCAAAAGGGCGAATTTGCCAAGGGCGGACGTCTGGAAGCACTGGCCTTTGTCGAAACCGGCATCACGGATTCGCGCAACTGGGCCGAAGCGCAGGTTAGCAAAGGCAGGCAATATAAAGTGCGCTGGATACCGCTGACCGACCCCGAAAGCCCCTATGATGATTTGCGGAAACAGGGCGCGGCCAAAGGCGCGGCGCTCTTTGCGCGTGGCGAAGGGATTTTCTGGGGCAAAGGCGAACTGTTCTTTGCCTGCACCAATGGCGGGGCTGCGAAATATGGGCAGATTTTCCGCTATGTTCCGTCAGTGAACGAAGGTGCGTCTGGTGAAACCGATGCACCCGGTTTGATTGACCTGCATATGGAATCAACCAACCCTGCCTTTTACAATTATGGCGACAATCTGGCCATCATGCCCAATGGGCATCTGCTGGTGTGTGAAGACCAATATACCGACATATCCGCCAATCATCTGCGCGGGGTGAATGGCAAAGGTGAAACCTATATGGTCGCCCGAAGCAAGGTGCAGACCGAATTTGCCGGTGGCTGTTTTTCACCTGATGGATCGACATTGTTCGTAAACCTATACGAACCGGCGATGACACTGGCGATCAAGGGGCCGTGGGGACGGGTGTCGGGTTAGGGAAACAAAAGGCAGAAATCCCCCTCCCGCCTGCGGGAGGGGTTAGGGGAGGGGGCGGGCCGAAGGCACGCCTTGCGACTTCGCCGTGTCACCCTCCCCCAGCCCCTCCCGCAGGCGGGAGGGGAGTAGCAGATACTAAATCTCGCTCGCGTCACCCCGAAACCCAAATCTCCGTCACCCTGAACTCGTTTCAGGGTCTTAGTTTTCAACGCCGCAATACTAAGACCCTGAAACGAGTTCAGGGTGACGGGTAAATAGGATTCAACGGGAAGGGAACGAAGGTTCAGGATGAAATCTACCTCCTCCGCGAACTCCGCGAACTCTGCGTGAACCAAAAAAAGCGGCGTTGATAGGTTCACGCAGAGTCCGCGGAGGAACGCAGAGAGAGTAAAAAGAGCGTCGCCTGTTCACCAAATCTTTGTGCAAACCAATCCCCCTCCCGCGTGCGGGAGGGGAGTTAGCGGGCTGAAATCTCGCTCCCGCCACCCTGAACCTCCCGAACCGTCACCATGAATCCCCGTCCCGTCACCCTGAACTTGTTTCAGGGTCCATCGCGCCGCCCGCCCACCGCAAGAAAGCAAATCCAACCGCACGTCGTCACTCGGCGAGCCACGACAAGGCAGAAATGGGCTGATAGATAGACCCTGAACCAAGTTCAGGGTGACGGTTTTGTGTTGGTGTAGGGGGAATGGAGGACGGTTGTTGAAACTCTGCTTCATGTGTTCAAAAATGCAGAATATTTCACGCAAAGGCGCGAAGGTTTTTAAGAGGTCAGTCAAGCGCATCAAAGTCACTCACGCCAAAGCGCGCGTGACATATTCATTAGGCAACCGCCCTCTTGAAAATCTTCGCGCCTTTGCGTGAAACTATCCCCGGATAAGGTCAACTCAAAGATTTCCCTCACGCACCCCGTCACCTTTCCCGAAAAACCATAACACCGCCAAAAACCCGAACAAAGGTACCATTTCAGCACCACATCACAGCCCTCAATTCCAAAAAACCTAACCTTACAATCACATACATTGTAAGACTATGTTTATATCTTTTGTTGCTATATGATTGCTGGCTCTTTGCCCCCGGCCTGTGTAACATTTGGAACTTATGATGTCTCTCCCCCCCCGTTTGCGTGCCGTTGGCACGGCTTTGCCTGCACATCCGATTACCCAAAAACAGGTTCTCGAAATCCTCGCGCAGGCCAAAGGCACGAATTTGCCGCCGCGGCTCGCCGATATTCTGGGTAATACCGGAATATTAAAGCGGCACATTGCGATGCCGCCGGAATATTATTTTTCCGAACGATCATGGCCGGACCGCGCCCGTGTCTATCAGGAAACGGCGTCCCAAATGTTTCAGGCCGCAACATCAATAGCGCTTGAAAAGGCAGGTTTAACCGCCGCCGACATTGGCCAGATTGTCTTTGTATCGACGACCGGTACGATGACGCCCAGCCTGCCGAGCCGGATGATTGCGACAATGGGCTTTGCGCCGGACACACGCTGCATACCGTTATTTGGCTATGGCTGTGCAGGCGGCGTCATCGGACTTGGCGTGGCCGCCGATTTGTATCGCGCATCGCCCGAAAAGCCCGTGTTGCTCGTCAGCCTCGAACTGTGCAGCATTGCCTATGACCATAGCCGGATGGACAAGAAGGACATGGTTGCGCTCGCGCTTTTTGCCGATGGCTGCGCTGCTGTGGTGATCGGTGAAGGAGAAGGCCCCGAAATATCGGCCTTTGCGAGTCATATCTGGCCGGATACGCTTGACATGATGGGGTGGGAAATTGGCGATACAGGCTTTGATCTGGTGCTGTCGCGCAATATTCCGCAATTTGTGAACAGCCATTTCGCGCCGTCTTGCGATGCGTTTCTGGCCGGGCAAGGGTTGGACAAGGCGGATATGGCAGAATCGGCCTGCCATCCCGGTGGTGGCCGTGTCGTCGATGCGCTGGCGGACTATATCGGCGATGACCTGAACGAAACGCGCGCGATTCTGCGCGATCATGGCAATATGAGCTCGCCGACCGTCCTGTTCGTCCTCGAACGGATTTTGGCGAAGGGACCGGTGACCAAACCGATGTTGATGACCGCGCTTGGTCCCGGATTTGTCGGCGCGATGGGAGTATTGCGGCCATGACTGTTTTAGACTGGCCATTATGGGCGCAGATCGTGTTTGCCTATGTCGTCATTCAACGGCTGGCGGAGCTTGTCTATGCAAACGCCAATACGCGGCGTTTGCTGTCTGAAGGGGGTCAGGAACATGGCGCGCGCCATTATCCCTTGTTCATTATATTACACGGCGGATGGCTGATATCGATCGCGCTCTTTGCAGTTCCCGAAACCCAGCCCAGCCTGTTTCTCCTCAACGCCTTTATCGCCAGCCAGACGTTCCGTTTCTGGACGTTGGCGAGTATCGGCCGCTGGTGGACCACCCGCATCATCAGCGCGCCGCACTTCCCCAGGGTCAAAAAGGGGCCGTACCGGTTTATCAAGCATCCAAATTATGCGCTGGTGATCGTCGAAATCGCCCTGCTGCCCTTGCTGCTTGGTGCGCCGGCGATGGCGATTACATTTTCGGTCCTGAACGCGGCATTGTTGTGGTGGCGGATACGGGTGGAGAATGCGGTGCTGGTGGAACGGCAATCTTGAGATGTGCGGTGTGCCTCCACTATTATTTTGTTGAACCTTGACCCAAAACCAAACCGGCGCTAATGGCGCGCCTTCGCGGGCGGATTGGGGATGATTCCCGAATGCGTCGTGAAAAATCAATATAGCTCGCACATTATGTGTCAGGTCGGGTGGATCAAAGGCTGAGCCTCCACCGCAACAACGCCTTGCCACCTAAAGTAACCGCTTAACAAAGGTGAAGATATGCCAACGATTAACCAGCTGGTCCGCAAGGGCAGGACACCGCAGAAGACCAAGTCCAAGGTCCCTGCGATGGACCAAAATCCACAAAAGCGCGGTGTTTGCACCCGCGTGTACACGACGACCCCTAAAAAGCCGAACTCGGCTTTGCGTAAGGTTGCGAAGATCCGTCTGACCAACCAGCGCGAGGTTATTTCCTACATCCCTGGCGAAGGCCACAACCTGCAAGAGCATAGCGTTGTGCTGATCCGTGGCGGTCGCGTTCGCGACCTTCCCGGTGTGCGCTACCACGTTCTGCGCGGCGTGCTCGATACGCAGGGTGTCAAGGACCGCAAGCAATCGCGTTCCAAATATGGTGCAAAGCGTCCGAAGTAATTCGTACCGCTTCCCATTGGCGGATCGGTTTGGCGCGCTTCGGTGCGGCCAAGCGGTCCACAGAGATAAAGGAAATACAATATGTCACGTCGTCGTCGTCCCGAAAAGCGCATCATTCTGCCGGATCCCAAATTCGGTGATATCGTGCTTTCGAAATTCATGAACAACCTGATGCTGGACGGTAAGAAGTCCGCAGCAGAACGTATCGTTTACGGTGCATTGGAAACCGTAGAATCGCGCGCGAAGAAAGATCCGTTGCAGACCTTCCATGAAGCGCTTGATAACGTAAAGCCCGGCATCGAAGTCCGCAGCCGCCGCGTTGGCGGGGCCACCTATCAGGTGCCTTGCGAAGTGCGTCCCGAACGCGCGCAGGCATTGGCGATCCGGTGGTTGATTTCGGCCGCACGTAACCGCAGCGAAACCACTATGGCCGCCCGTCTTTCCGGTGAGTTGATGGATGCTGCGTCAAATCGCGGCAACGCTGTCAAAAAACGGGAAGATACGCACCGTATGGCCGAAGCCAACCGTGCATTCGCACATTACCGCTGGTAACCTAAACAGGGCCGTATTGGCGGTCCACACTTCGGAGTAACGATCATGGCACGCAGCCATCCACTGAATATGTATCGTAATATCGGTATTATGGCGCACATCGACGCCGGTAAGACCACGACCACCGAGCGTATCCTTTTTTACACCGGCAAGTCTTACAAGATCGGTGAAGTCCATGATGGCGCTGCTACCATGGATTGGATGGAGCAAGAGCAGGAACGCGGGATTACGATCACGTCGGCTGCCACCACCTGCTTTTGGAACGATCACCGGATCAACATCATCGACACCCCCGGCCACGTTGACTTCACCATTGAAGTTGAACGCTCGCTGCGCGTGCTCGATGGTGCGGTTGCGTGCTTTGACGGTGTTGCCGGTGTGGAGCCGCAATCGGAAACCGTATGGCGTCAGGCTGACAAATACGGCGTTCCGCGCATGTGCTTCATCAACAAGCTGGACCGGACCGGCGCGAACTTCAAATATTGCGTGCAGTCGATCATCGACCGTCTCGGCGCAAAGCCTGCGGTGCTTTACATTCCGATCGGCCTTGAATCCGAATTGAAAGGTCTGGTCGATCTGGTCAACAACCGCGCGATCATCTGGAAAGATGAAAGCCTGGGTGCAGACTTTTTCTTCGAAGAAATCCCCGCTGATCTGGCCGCTGAAGCCGCCAAATATCGTAGCGATCTGATCGAACTTGCTGTCGAGCAGGACGATGACGCCATGGAAGCCTATCTGGAAGGGAATGAGCCTGACGTTGCAACGTTGAAGGCCCTGATCCGCAAGGGTACGCTCAACCAGTCATTTGTCCCTGTCTGCTGTGGCTCTGCGTTCAAGAACAAGGGCGTCCAGCCTCTGCTCGACGCAGTGGTGGATTATCTGCCTTCGCCGCTCGACATCGAAGATGTTCAGGGCGTGCACATGGATACGCTGGAACCAGACAGCCGTCCGCCAGCTGACGATGCCCCGTTCTCGGCATTGGCCTTCAAGGTCATGAACGACCCGTTTGTGGGCTCGCTGACCTTCATCCGCATCTATTCAGGTTCGCTCGTCAAGGGCACCTATCTGAACTCGGTCAAGGACAAGAAGGAAAAAGTCGGCCGTATGCTTGAAATGCACGCCAACGAACGTAAGGACGTTGACGAGGCATTTGCAGGCGACATCATCGCGCTTGCCGGTATGAAAGAAACAACGACCGGCGACACGCTGTGCGCCGAACGTTTTCCGATCATTCTTGAACGGATGGAATTCCCTGATCCGGTTATCGAATTGTCGGTGGAGCCCAAGACCAAGGCTGACCAGGAAAAGATGGGCATTGCGCTTAATCGTCTGTCGGCTGAAGATCCCTCGTTCCGCGTATCGACCGATCATGAATCGGGCCAAACGATCATCAAGGGCATGGGCGAACTTCACCTCGACATCATCGTCGATCGTATGCGTCGTGAATTCAAGGTAGAAGCCAATGTCGGTGCGCCGCAGGTTGCCTATCGCGAATATCTCGCCCGCGAAGTCGACATTGATTACACCCACAAGAAACAATCGGGTGGTTCGGGTCAGTTCGGCCGCATCAAGTTCACCGTAAAACCGGGCGAACGCGGTTCGGGCATCACCTTCAAGGATGAAGTCAAGGGCGGTAATATTCCGAAGGAATATATCCCCTCGGTCGAAAAAGGCATGCGCGAGACTGCCGAATCAGGTTCGCTCATCGGCTTCCCAATCATCGATTTCGAAATCATCCTCTATGACGGTGCCTATCATGACGTCGACTCGTCGGCGCTGGCCTTCGAAATTGCTGGCCGTGCCGGTATGCGTGAAGCCGCGCAGAAGGCAGGTATCAAATTGCTCGAACCGATCATGAAGGTTGAAGTTGTTTCTCCGGAAGAATATCTGGGCGACGTCATCGGCGATATGAATTCGCGTCGTGGTCAAATCCAGGGCACCGACAGCCGCGGTAATGCTCAGGTTGTTGAGGCTATGGTGCCGCTGGCTAACATGTTTGGATATGTAAATCAGCTCCGCTCGTTCACGCAAGGGCGTGCCAACTATTCGATGTTCTTCAATCATTATGATGAAGTTCCGTCAAACGTTGCAGCGGAAATCAAGGAGAAGCTTGCCTGATAGGCAAAAGCGGATTAAGGGCGGCGCCTGATTCAGCAGGCGTCGTCCCAACTGATCAATATATTACCTAATCGAAAGAAGGTTTGATAAAATGGCAAAGGCTAAATTTGAGCGGACGAAACCGCATTGCAACATCGGCACCATCGGTCACGTTGACCATGGTAAAACAACGCTGACCGCAGCGATCACGAAGATCATGGCAGACGCATTTGGCGGTACTGCTGTTGATTTTGCCAACATTGACAAGGCACCTGAAGAGCGTGAGCGCGGCATCACCATTTCGACGGCCCACGTTGAATATGAAACTGCTGGACGCCATTACGCGCACGTCGATTGCCCAGGCCATGCTGACTATGTGAAGAACATGATCACCGGTGCTGCCCAGATGGACGGCGCGATCCTCGTTGTGAACGCAGCCGACGGCCCGATGCCACAGACTCGCGAGCACATCCTGCTTGCCCGTCAGGTTGGCGTTCCATCGCTTGTTGTTTACATGAACAAGGTTGATCAGGTCGACGACGAAGAAATTCTCGAACTCGTTGAAATGGAAGTGCGCGAGCTTCTCTCCAGCTATGATTTCCCAGGCGACGATATTCCAATCGTAAAGGGATCGGCTTTGGCTGCTCTCGAAGGCCGTGACGACAATATCGGCAAGGAATCGATCCTTGCGCTGATGAAGGCTGTTGACGATTACATTCCGCAGCCTGACCGTCCTATTGACAAGCCATTCCTGATGCCAGTCGAAGACGTGTTCTCGATCTCCGGTCGTGGTACGGTTGTGACCGGTCGCGTTGAAACCGGAATCGTCAAGGTTGGCGAAGAAGTTGAAATCGTTGGTATCAAGGACACAAAGAAAACGACCGTTACCGGCGTTGAAATGTTCCGCAAGCTGCTCGACGAAGGCCGTGCCGGCGACAATATTGGTGCGCTTGTTCGTGGCGTAGGCCGTGAAGAAGTTGAGCGTGGTCAGGTTCTCTGCAAGCCCGGTTCGGTTACGCCGCACACCGAGTTCTCGGCAGAAATCTACGTGCTTTCGAAGGATGAAGGCGGCCGTCACACGCCGTTCTTTGCGAACTATCGTCCGCAATTCTACTTCCGCACAACCGACGTAACCGGCGAAGTGATCCTTCCTGAAGGCACGGAAATGGTTATGCCAGGCGACAACGTAACCATCTCGGTTAAGCTGATTGCACCAATCGCTATGGACCCAGGTCTCCGCTTCGCAATTCGCGAAGGTGGCCGTACTGTCGGTTCAGGGGTTGTCAGCGCAATCTCTAAGTAATATAGGCCGCGCATCCCGCCCGATTCTCTGATTCGGGCGGGCCGGCTATTAGATTTTCAGAACAGCTGCTCCGGCTTCCAAAAGGCAAGTCGGACATGCTGTTTTTCGGCTCTTTGATATTGATAGAATTTGGAATTTGGTGAACCCATGGAAACGCAGAATATCCGCATCCGCCTGAAAGCATTTGACCATCGCGTTCTCGATCAGGCCACTGGCGATATCGCAGACACTGCACGCCGCACTGGCGCGCTTATCCGTGGACCCATTCCACTTCCTACCCGTATCGAAAAGTTCACGGTAAACCGTGGACCGCACGTCGACAAAAAGTCACGCGAGCAGTTCGAAGTTCGCACTTACAAAAGGTTGCTCGACATTGTGCAGCCCACGCCGCAGACCGTTGATGCTTTGATGAAGCTTGACCTTGCCGCCGGTGTGAATGTCGAAATTAAGCTGGCGTAAAAATCAGCTGTCACCCTGAACTCGTTTCAGGGTCTTAATTAAGATGCTGAAACAAGTTCAGCATGACGAATTGGGGCTTCGGCCCTGAGGACATAGGAATACCGCCGGAGAATCCTCCAAGGATTTGCCCGGGCTGCGTTCCCCGTCTTACCGAATGGCTCTCCTATTGAGCCATCGGTGCCTAGCCCGGACGGGGCATGCTTTAAAATTCAGGGCTGGATTTAGGCGTCACGCCCTCCTGGCAATCCTGCCAGCCGGGCCTCTGACATAAGTTGGAGTATGGATCATGCGTACTGGCGTGATCGCGAAAAAGATGGGTATGATGCGCCTCTTCAATGAAGATGGCCGCCACGTACCCGTGACCGTTTTGGCGCTGGAAGGCTGCCAAGTGGTCGGAGCCCGCAGTCAGGAAAAAGACGGCTATTTTGCTGTTCGTCTTGGTGCCGGCGCCCGTAAAGCGAAAAATGTAAACAAACCGCAACGTGGCGAATTTGCCAAGGCACAGGTTGAGCCCAAGGCGCGCGTTGCCGAATTCCGCGTTGATAATGCCGACGGCCTTCTGCCTGTTGGCGCATCGCTTTCTGCTGACCATTTTGTTGATGGTCAGTTGGTCGACATTACCGGCCACACGCAGGGTAAGGGCTTTGCCGGTGCCATGAAGCGTTGGGGTTTCGGCGGTATGCGTGCATCGCACGGTGTGTCGATTACCCACCGTGCCCATGGTTCGACTGGTCAACGCCAGGATCCGGGCAAGGTGTTCAAGAACAAGAAAATGGCCGGCCATATGGGCGACCGTCAACGCACCCAGCAAAATCTTGAGGTTGTCCGCACCGATGTGGCGCGCGGTCTCATCTTTGTGAAGGGCTCTGTTCCCGGCGCGAAAAATGGCTGGTTGATGGTGCGTGATGCCGTCAAGCACCCTGTTCCTTCGGAGGCACCTTTTCCCGGTGCGCTGAAGAATGACAATGAAGCTCCTGTGGTCGAAGAAGAAATCGTCGTCGCCACTGAAGAGGTCGTTGCCGACACTCCCGCCGTAGAAGCCGAAGCGCCTGCCGCTGAAGCTGCTCCCGCTGTCGAAGCTGCTGCTGATGAAGCACCCGCTGCCGATGCCGGTGAAGAAAAGAAGGAGGGCTAAGCCATGAAGCTCAAGGTTCAAACCCTCGATGCCAAAGCCAAGGGCGACATCGATCTGAATGACGATGTGTTCGGCCTAGAGCCGCGCGCAGACATTCTGCATCGTGTTGTTACATGGCAGCGTGAAAAGGCCCGCGGAACGGCCCGCCCAACGCGTGAGCGTTCGGATGTTGCCCGTACCGGCAAGAAATTCGGCAACCAGAAGGGTGGCGGTACGGCCCGTCACGGTGACCGCGCTGCCCCGATCTTCATCGGTGGTGGTAAGGCCCATGGTGCCCGTTTGCGTGACTTTAACCCGTCGCTGAACAAGAAGATCCGTTCACTGGGTCTGAAGATGGCGCTTTCGAGCAAGGCCAAGTCTGGTTCGTTGATCGTTCTTGAAAATCTCGATCTGGCTGCTGCAAAGACCGCGGCGCTCAAGGGTCAAGTGGGCAAGCTCGGTTTCGGCAAGTCGACACTGGTTATCGATGGCGACGCCGTCAGCGACAATTTCCGTCTGGCTTCGGCTAATTTGGTCGGCATCAATGTGATGCCTGCCGTTGGTGCGAATGTTTATGACATCCTGAAGCATGACACTCTGGTTTTGACCCGCGCTGCGGTTGAAAAGCTTGAAGCACGCTTCGCCCTCACGGGAGGTGCCAACTAATGGCTAAGGATAAAGCAATCGACGTGCGTCATTACGACGTGATCGTTGCCCCGCACATCACTGAAAAGGCGACGCTGCTGTCCGAAAACAACGCCGTTGTTTTCAAGGTAAACGGCAATTCGACCAAGCCGCAGATCAAGGCCGCTGTTGAAGCCTTGTTCGACGTCAAGGTTCTGAACGTCAACACGCTGGTGCAAAAAGGCAAAACCAAGCGCTGGAAGGGCAAGCCCTACACGCGTTCGGACGTCAAAAAAGCGATCGTTACTTTGGCTGAAGGCCAGAGCATCGACGTGACCACCGGAATTTAAGGGCAGGAAAATGGCACTCAAAAGCTACAAACCAACTAGCCCCGCCCGTCGCGGTCTTGTGCTTGTTGATCGTTCGAGCCTTTATAAAGGTAAGCCCGTCAAGGCGCTGACCGAAGGCAAGAGCAAAACTGGCGGCCGTAACAATAAAGGCCATGTCACCTCGCGCGGCATCGGTGGCGGTCACAAGCAGAAATATCGTTTGATCGACTTCAAGCGTCGCAAATGGGATATGCCTGCAACGGTCGAGCGTCTGGAATATGACCCCAACCGTTCGGCGTTTATCGCGCTTGTGAAATATGAAGACGGCGAACTCGCCTATATCCTCGCGCCGCAGCGCCTCGCCGTTGGCGACAGCGTTGTTGCCGGTGAAAAGACCGACGTGAAGCCAGGCAACGCCATGTTGCTGAGCCAGATGCCGGTGGGCACCATCTGCCATAACATCGAAATGAAGCCCGGCAAGGGCGGCCAGATCGCCCGTTCGGCAGGCACCTATGTGCAACTCGTCGGCCGTGACGGTGGACGCGTTATCGTGCGTTTGAATTCGGGTGAACAGCGTTACATCCTCGGGACCTGCATGGGCACCGTTGGCGCTGTGTCGAACCCGGACAATTCGAACACCACGCTCGCCAAGGCTGGCCGCAATCGCTGGCGCGGCATTCGCCCGCTGACCCGTGGTGTTGCAAAGAACCCAGTCGATCACCCCCATGGTGGTGGTGAAGGCCGTACCTCGGGTGGCCGTCATCCGGTTACGCCTTGGGGCAAGCCAACCAAGGGTGCGCGTACCCGCAGCAACAAGTCGACCGACCGGATGATCATCCGTTCGCGGCATGCTAAGAAGAAGAGGTAACTCATGTCTCGTTCCGTCTGGAAAGGTCCGTTTGTTGACCTCTATCTGCTGAAAAAAGCAGAAACCGCTCAGGATGCCGCGAAAGCTGCGCCGATCAAGACCTGGTCGCGCCGCTCGACAATCCTGCCGCAATTCGTTGGCCTGACGTTCAGCGTCTATAATGGCCACAAGTTCATTCCCGTTTCGGTGAATGAAGACATGGTTGGCCACAAGCTGGGTGAGTTCGCTCCTACGCGTACCTATCACGGCCATGGCGCAGACAAGAAGGGCAAACGCTAATGGGCAAGGCATCCGCACCCCGTCGCGTCGCCGACAATGAGGCTTTGGCCGTCGGCACCACCATCCGTGGTTCGGCGCAAAAGCTGAACCTGGTTGCTGCGCTGATCCGCGGCAAAAAGGCCGAAGACGCGCTCAACATCCTGACCTTCTCGACCAAGGGCATGGCGCCTGATGTCCGCAAGGTTCTGGCATCAGCTATCGCGAACGCCGAAAACAATCACAATCTTGATGTCGACAGCCTGTTTGTTGCCGAAGCGAGTGTTGGCAAGGCACTGACCATGAAGCGTTTCATGGCCCGTGGTCGTGGTAAATCGAGCCGGATTGTTAAACCATTCAGCCGCTTGCGTATCGTTGTACGCGAAGCCCAAGAAGAGGCGTAAGTCATGGGTCAAAAATCAAATCCTATCGGGCTTCGCCTGCAAATCAACCGGACATGGGATAGCCGCTGGTACGCCGAAGGTGCGGACTATGGCCGCATGCTTCTGGAAGATATCAAGATCCGCAAGTTCATCTTCGAAACCCTGCCCCAGGCAGCGATTTCGAAGGTGGTGATCGAGCGTCCGGCAAAGAATTGCCGCGTATCGATCTATGCTGCCCGTCCCGGTGTTATCATCGGCAAGAAGGGTGCGGACATTGAGAAGTTGAAGAAGCAGATCAACCAGTTCACCAGCGCCGACGTTTCGCTGAACATCGTCGAAATCCGCAAGCCGGAAGTCGATGCCAAGCTTGTTGCACAGGGTGTTGCCGACCAGTTGATCCGTCGTATCGCATTCCGTCGTGCCATGAAGCGTGCCGTTCAGTCGGCTCTGCGTCTGGGTGCGGAAGGTATCAAGATCACCTGCGGTGGCCGTTTGGGCGGGGCAGAAATTGCCCGCGTCGAATGGTATCGTGAAGGCCGCGTTCCGCTGCACACCCTACGTGCGAACGTAGACTATGCCGAAGCCGAAGCTTTGACCGCTTATGGCATCATCGGCATCAAGTGCTGGATCTTCAAAGGCGAAATCCTGGGTCATGACCCGATGGCAACCGACCGGCTGATGATGGAAGCGCAGACTTCCGGCGTCCGTCCGCAGTCCGATCGCCGCTGAGTTTAGGAACTAGACATGCTGCAACCAAAGAAAACCAAGTTCCGCAAACAGTTCAAGGGCCGCATCAAAGGCGAAGCCAAGGGCGGTTCGGATCTGAACTTCGGCTCCTATGGCCTGAAGGCACTGGAACCCGAGCGGATTACCGCACGCCAGATCGAAGCGGCTCGCCGCGCGATTACGCGCCACATCAAGCGTCAGGGACGTTTGTGGATCCGCATCTTCCCGGACGTTCCGGTCACGAAGAAGCCTGCCGAAGTCCGTCAGGGTAAGGGCAAGGGTTCGGTCGAATATTGGGCCGCCAAGGTCAAGCCCGGCCGTATCATGTTTGAACTGGACGGCGTTCCCGGCCCGATCGCGGCCGTCGCTTTCCAGCGCGCTGCGATGAAACTGCCAATCAAGACCAAGGTCGTGGCGCGTCTCGGCGACACCTCGCATCTGGGAGCATCATAAGATGAGCAAGACTGAAGATCTGCGCGTCAAGACAGACGACCAGCTCGCCGTTCAACTCGGCGAACTGAAGCGCGAAGCGTTCAACCTGCGTTTCCAATCGGCCACCGGCCAGATGGAAAAGCCGGCCCGCGTCCGTGAAGTGCGTCGTGACATCGCCCGCATCAAAACTTTGCAAGGCGAGCGTCAAGCCGCCGCTGCAAAAGCAACGGCATAAGGAGCGAACCGATGCCAAAACGTATTCTCACCGGGACCGTGGTCTCCGACAAGAATGACAAGACGATTGTCGTTCTGGTCGAACGCAAGGTAAAGCACCCGCTTTACGGCAAGATCATCCGCCGCACGAAGAAATATCACGCCCATGACGAAAACAACGTCGTCAAGGAAGGCCAAGTCGTCCGCATCGAAGAGTGTGCGCCGATTTCGAAGAACAAGACCTGGCGCCTGGTAGCTGACGCTGCTGCGGCTCCTGTCGCTGCTGCAACGACGGAGGATTGATCCCATGATTCAGATGCAATCCAATCTCGATGTCGCAGACAATAGCGGTGCAAAGCGCGTTCAGTGCATCAAGGTGCTGGGCGGTTCCAAGCGTCGCGTTGCAGGCGTTGGCGACATTATCGTAGTGTCGATCAAGGAAGCCGCACCGCGTGGCAAGGTGAAGAAAGGCGACGTGCACAAGGCTGTCATCGTTCGCACCCGCAAAGACATCCGCCGCGCCGATGGCTCGGTCATTCGTTTCGACTCCAACGCTGCTGTTTTGATCGGCAACAACAAGGAGCCGATTGGCACCCGTATTTTCGGACCGGTTGTTCGCGAATTGCGCGCCAAGAACCACATGAAAATCATCAGCTTGGCACCGGAGGTGCTATAAAAATGGCTCTCGCTAAAATCAAAAAGGGCGACACGGTTGTCGTGCTCGCCGGTAAGGACAAGGGCAAGTCGGGCGAAGTAACCGCCGTGATGCCAAAGGACAGCAAGGTCGTCGTATCCGGCGTCAATGTTGCCGTGCGTCACCGCAAAGCTAGCCAGGCAAATCCTCAGGGTGGTCTCGACCGCTTTGAAGCTCCGCTGCACATCTCGAATGTTGCATTGGCCGACCCCAAGACGGGCAAGGCGACGCGCGTTCGCGTTGAAACCAAGGACGGCAAAAAGGTCCGTGTGGCCGTGAAGTCCGGGGAGACGATCAATGGCTGATAAGAAATATACTCCGCGCATGAAGCAGCGTTATGACGACATGATCGTCAAAGGCTTGACCGAGAAATTCGGTTACACCAACCGCTTCGCTGTGCCGAAAATCGAAAAGATCACACTCAACATGGGTGTGGGCGAAGGTTCGCAGGACAAGAAGAAGGTTACGACCGCGCTTGCCGAGATGGAATTGATCGCTGGTCAAAAGCCCGTCATCACCAAGGCGAAGAAGTCGATCGCAGGCTTCAAGCTGCGTGAAGGCATGCCGATCGGCGTGAAGGTCACGCTGCGCGGCGCCCAGATGTACGAATTTCTCGACCGTCTGGTGACCATCGCAATGCCGCGTATCCGCGACTTCCGTGGCCTGAACCCGAAGAGCTTCGACGGACGTGGCAATTTTGCCATGGGCCTGAAAGAACAGATCATTTTCCCAGAAATCAGCTATGACGCCATTGATACGGTGCGCGGCATGGATGTTATCGTAACGACTTCGGCAAACACGGACGACGAAGCGCGCGAACTGCTCAAGCTGTTCGGCTTCCCCTTCCCTGTAGAAGAAGCTGAAGAAAAGGCGGCTGCATAATGGCTAAACTGAGCTCCATAAACAAGAATGAGCGTCGCAAGAAGCTGGCAAAAAAATATGCCGGTCGTTATGCGAAGCTGAAGGCGATGGCGAAGAATGAATCGCTGGACGAAAGCGAGCGTTTGATCGCCCGTTTGAAGATGGCGGAAATTCCGCGCAACGGAAATCCGCATCGTGTTCGCAACCGTTGTGAAACAACCGGTCGCCCCCGTGCTTATTACCGCAAGTTCCGGCTGTGCCGTATCCAACTGCGTGATCTGGCCAATAAGGGCCTGATCCCGGGCGTCACAAAGTCAAGCTGGTAAGGATAGAAGAAGATGTCATTGACCGATCCTTTGGGTGATATGCTCACCCGTATCCGCAACGGCCAGCGGGCGAAGAAAGACTCTGTCGTTTCTCCCGCGTCCAAGCTGCGTGCCCGTGTTCTCGATGTTCTACAGCGTGAAGGTTATATTCGCGGGTACAGCGAAGAGACCGTTGGCCAGCATCTCGGCCTGCGTATCGAACTGAAATATTTCGAAGGCGCACCTGCTATTCAGCATGTTGCCCGCGTCTCGAAACCCGGCCGCCGCGTATATTCAGGGAGCCAGGAGCTTCCCGTCATCCGCAACGGTCTGGGTATCACCATCGTATCGACGCCAAAGGGCGTTCTGTCCGACGCCGAAGCGCGCGCCCAGAACGTTGGCGGCGAAATCCTGGCGGAGGTATTCTGATGAGCCGCATTGGTAAGAAACCTGTTCCGATTCCTGCTGGCGTTACTGCAAGCATGGATGCCGGTACGCTGTCGATGAAGGGCCCCAAGGGCGAACTCAAAATGCCGATGAGCGACCTCATTTCCTATGAAATGAAGGACGAAGGCCTATCAGTCATGCCTGCCAATGGCAGCAAGGCGGCTCGCGCTTTCTGGGGGATGCAGCGGACGTTGGTGCAAAATCTGGTCACTGGTGTGACCGAAGGATTTACCAAGGTTCTCGAAATCACCGGCGTCGGCTATCGTGCAAATGCACAGGGCAAGATGTTGAAATTGCAGCTTGGCTACAGCCATGATGTCGATTTCGCGATCCCTGAAGGTATCGAAATCAAAACGCCCGATAACACTACGGTGGAAATTTCGGGCATGGACAAGCAGAAGGTCGGTCAGGTTGCTGCCGAAATTCGCCGCTGGAGGAAGCCGGAGCCTTATAAGGGCAAGGGCATCAAATACCGTGGTGAATATATCTTCCGCAAAGAAGGAAAGAAGAAGTAAGCCATGGCGAACCTATCTCTTTTTGCAAAGCGGCGCCTGCGCGTTCGTTCAAAGTTACGGGCCCAGGTTGCTGGCCGTCCGCGTCTTTCGGTGCATCGTACCGGTCGCCATATCTATGCCCAGATCATCGATGACAGTAAGGGCGTGACCGTTGCTTCGGCATCGACCCTGGACAAGGATGTCAAGGCGAAGAACGGCTCGACCGCAGAAGCGGCTGCCGATGTCGGCAAGCGCGTTGCGGCTGCTGCCCAGAAAGCTGGCGTTTCCAGCGTAGTTTTTGATCGTGGTGGTTTCCTCTTCCACGGTCGCGTCAAGGCGCTTGCCGATGCGGCGCGCGAAGGCGGATTGGAGTTCTGATGATGGCTGACGAAAATACCCAGACAGATGCGCCAGTCGTTGACGGTGGCGCTCCGGTAGAAGCAGCCGGTGAGGGCCAGCGTCGCGGACGCGGTGGTCGTGGCGGCGGCGGTGGCGAAGGTCGCGGTCGTGGCCGTGGCGGTCGTGACGATCGTCGCCCTGCACAGGAAGAAGATGATGGCACGATCGAAAAGCTCGTGCACATCAACCGCGTTTCGAAGACCGTTAAAGGCGGTAAGCGTTTTGGTTTTGCAGCACTTGTCGTCGTTGGTGACGGGCAGGGCCGCGTAGGCTTTGGCCATGGCAAGGCACGCGAAGTGCCGGAAGCCATTAACAAGGCGACTGCGGCTGCGAAGAAGTCCATGATCCGCGTTCCATTGAAGGATGGCCGTACCTTGCATCATGATGGCCGCGGCCATTTTGGTGCCGGTAACGTCACCGTTCGTTCGGCACCTGCCGGAACGGGTATCATCGCCGGTGGTCCAATGCGCGCTGTGTTTGAATCGCTGGGCGTTGCAGACGTTGTGACCAAGTCGGTTGGTACGTCAAACCCCTACAACATGATCCGCGCAACCTTTGCGGCCTTGTCTGACCAGACAAGCCCGAAATCGGTGGCGCAGCGTCGCGGCAAGAAAATCGCCGATCTTTTGGGTCGCGGTGGCAGCAAGTCTGCTGAAGCCGACGCCGAAGCTATTGCGGAGTAATTGACATGGCGAAGATCAAACTGAAGCAGATCGGTTCACCCATCCGCCGCCCCGCATCGCAGCGCGCGACCTTGAAGGGGCTTGGCCTCGACAAGATGAACCGCGTTGTCGAACTGGAAGACACCCCCGAAATTCGCGGGATGATCCAGACGGTCCGGCACATGGTAGAAGTGGTAGGGTAAATCGCCAAAGGGTGAAGCACATATCCATTTGTGTCGAGCATAGTCGAGACACCAACCGGTAGTGTGTAACCTTGAGGCATCTCGACTTCGCTCGATGCGAACGGGGTCGGAAAAGCGGGAAAGGCCCTGACAGGCGGATCCGAAACATCAGCGCGTAGTAAAGCGAAAGCGAGTGCACGACATGAAATTGAATGACATCCAGGATAATGAAGGCGCCCGCCATCGCCGTATGCGCGTGGGCCGTGGTATCGGTTCGGGCAAGGGCAAGACTTCGGGTCGCGGTCAAAAGGGCCAGACCAGCCGCTCAGGCGTTTCGATTGCCGGATTTGAAGGTGGCCAGATGCCCCTTCACATGCGTATTCCGAAGCGCGGCTTCAACAATATCTTTGCCAAAGACCATGCCGAAGTGAATCTGGGCATGATCCAGAAGTTCATCGACGCCAAGAAAATCGACATCAAGGCAGTGGTAGACCACGCCGCGCTCAAGGCCGCTGGCCTGGCACGCGGTGGCAAGGATGGCGTTCGTTTGCTGGCTAAGGGCGAACTCACTTCAAAAGTGAACTTCTCTGTAGCCGGTGCCTCAAAGGCTGCTGTTGAAGCTGTCGAAAAGGCCGGTGGCAAGGTTGACATTCTGGTCAAGGTTTCGGCTTCAGAAAAGGCGGCGGCGAAAAAATCGTCGGTTAAAAACGCCGCGAAGAATGCCCAAAGCGCAAAATAAGACAGGCGGCGACGACTTCGCTCTTGTCATGCCAGCCCCGCTTCCCGATATGGGCTGGCGGGGTTTGACATTTCCGGAGGATAGCCGATGAGTGTCAGGCAAAATTTGGGATCTGGTGTTGCTGAACTGATCGTGTGAAGCGCTTCTGATCCGGGAATAAGGAAAGTAACACATGGCATCTCGGGCCGACCAAATGGCTTCGAACCTCAATCTTTCGAAGTTCGGGCAAGCGACAGAATTGAAGAACCGCATCTGGTTTACCATCGGTGCTCTCATCGTTTTCCGGCTTCTCAGCTTCGTTCCTCTGCCTGGCGTTGATCCGATTGCCCAGGCCGCGCTCTATGCCAATAATGCGAGCGGGGGCGTTCTTGACATTTTCAATACATTTTCAGGCGGTTCGCTTGAGCGGATGAGCCTTATCGCGCTTGGCGTCATGCCATATATTACGGCTTCAATCGTCGTACAGCTTGCAGCATCATTGTCCCCGACACTCGCGGCCATCAAGAAGGAAGGCGAGAGCGGACGCAAGAAGCTTAACCAGTATACGCGGTACGGGACGGTTTTCCTGACGGCGTTGCAAGGATATTTTCTGGCTGCCGGCCTCGAAAGTCTTGCGGCGGCCAATGGTATTGGTGCGGTTGTCGAACCCGGGTTGATGTTCCGCATTGTCGCGACAATCAGTTTGATTGGCGGCACCATGTTTCTTATGTGGCTGGGCGAACAAATTACATCACGCGGTATTGGTAATGGTATTTCACTCATCATCATGGCAGGGATTGTGGCGCAATTGCCGCGTCTGGTGGTCAATCTTCTCGAAGGTGCGCGCACCGGATCGATCAGCGGTTTTCTGATTATTGGTTTCATCGGCATGTTTGTCGGATTGACGCTCATCATATGCTTTATGGAGCGCGGGCAACGTCGTGTGCTGATTCAATATCCAAAGCGTGCGACGCAGCGCGGCATGATGCAGGCGGATCGGAGCCATTTGCCGCTCAAGATCAATACTGCGGGCGTTATTCCGCCAATTTTTGCTTCGTCGCTTTTGCTGCTGCCGCTTACGATCACGCAATTATTGGGTAACAAGGTCGCGGGGGAAAGTGCGTTTGGTGACTTCATCATTACGCTCAATCAATATTTGCAACATGGGCAGCCAATCTATCTTTTGCTTTATGGCCTTGGAATTGTGTTCTTCTGCTTTTTCTACACGGCTGTGGTTTTTAATCCGGAAGAAACTTCGGAAAATCTTAAGAAAGCAGGCGGTTTTATACCGGGGATTCGTCCGGGAAAAAATACTGAATCCTATCTGGATTACGTGCTGACGCGCATTACGGTTTTGGGCGCTGCCTATTTGACGCTTGTATGCTTGCTGCCCGATTATGTCTTGGGCGCTACCGGCTTGCGAAGTGTGTTTGCTGTCGGCGGGACAAGCCTGCTGATTTTGGTCAATGTGACGATCGACACCATTTCTCAAATACAAAGCCATTTGTTGGCACACCAATATGGTGACTTGCTCAAAAAGGCGAAACTGAAGGGTGGCCGCGCCCGTTAAGAGGCGCGTTGTCGGAACGATTGGGGGTAGGGCGTTTCATGAATATCATCCTGTTGGGACCGCCGGGCGCGGGTAAGGGCACGCAAGCCAGCCATTTGGTCGATACTCTCGGCATGGCACAGCTTTCCACCGGAGACATGTTGCGCGCCGCGCGCAAGGCCGGAACTCCCTTGGGGGACCGGGTCGCGTCTGTCATGGATTCAGGGGGTCTTGTTTCGGATGATATTGTTGATGATCTGATTGGTGAAAAGCTGGATTCAATGCCTCAGGACCAAGGGGCGATTTTTGACGGCTACCCCCGCACCGCTGCACAAGCCCATTCGCTCGACCGGATCCTGTCGGAACGCGGTCGGACACTGGATTATGTGATCGAGTTGGAAGTAGACGAAGACGCTTTGGTGGATCGCATTACCGGCCGTTACACATGCGCTTCATGCGGTGAAGGCTATCATGACCGCTATAAACTGCCGAAGGCCGCAGGGGTCTGCGACAATTGCGGAGCGACAGAATTCAAACGCCGTCCTGACGATAATGAAGAAACAGTGCGAACGCGGATGGGGGAATATCGTGCCAAAACTGCACCTATTTTACCCATTTACGAAGCACGCGGCCTCGTGCGCCGTATCGATGGAATGGGCGCGATCGAGGATGTAACAAGGGCGATCGAAGCCATCATTGGCTGAAAATGGTTTTTGGCTATTGCGATTGGGTTCGCGAAAAGCCAAAAACCTGAATATGAAAATTTTTCTTTTCGCCGCGCCGACACTGGCTGCATTATCATCGCCCGCCTTTGCCGAAGTCAAAGCATCGTCCGAAAGCGGATTCAATATCGTCCATATTGCAACCGTGGACGCACAACCGGATGACATCTGGAAACGCCTGGTCGCGCCAAAGGATTGGTGGAACAAGGCGCATAGCTGGTCAGGGTCGACCGAAGGCTTCTACATCGATGCCCAGGCCAATGGCTGCTTTTGTGAACTGTTTCAGGAAAAAGGGGACGATGATAGGCTGAAAACGGTCGGCAGCGTCGAACATATGCGCGTGATATTCGCGCAACCCCCCAAGGTTCTGCGTATGCAAGGCGCCTTGGGCCCGCTGCAGTCCGAAGCGGTGACGGGCACGCTCACCGTCGCGATGGAGCGGTCGAAAGATAGCGCGGCGACAAAGATCAGTTTCTCCTACGTCGTGGGCGGCTATATGCGCTACAAAGTTGCCGAAATTGCCCCGGCGGTGGACAAGGTATTGGGGGAACAATTTCGCAATCTGCTGACGCCCTATAAGCGTGTGGAAGAAGTTGCCGGCAAAACCGAAGGATTTTCGCTAGACGTTGAAAATCTGGAAGATGCAAAGGCCATGGCGGGTCCGGCGGATGACCAGAATAATGCGGACGACGGGCCGATGGAAATCGATCCGCAAGCCAGCCCGCAATAGCTTTCAATGACGGCCGCAACCAAAAACCACAGCAGTAAAAAAGTCGAGATCGGCTGGTGTGAAATGGTAGATATTCCCAGCCTCGGTCTGCTTCAGGTGCATGCAAAAATGGACACGGGCGCGGCTACGTCGTCGATCCATGCGACACGGGTTAAGCCCGTGATCCGCAACGGTGCGGCTTATGTCGAATTCTGGTTCCGCCTGAACGCCGGTGAAAAGCCCAAGCGATATGAAGCGCCGATCATTGATCGCCGGACCGTCAGAAGCTCGAACGGCGAAAAACAGGAGCGTTATGTCATCGCAGCGCAATTTTGTTTCGGTAAGCTATGCTGGAATGGACAGCTCACCTTGGCAAACCGGCGGTCAATGGCGTTTCCCTTGCTAATCGGACGGAGGGCGTTAAGGCGCGGCTTTCTGGTCAACAGCGGACGGCGTTGGGTTCTCGGCAAGCCGACGGAATAAGGAATAAAACTCAGATGAAAATCGCGATGTTGGCGCGAAACGCCAACCTATATTCCCACCAACGACTGGTGGAGGCGGCCGTTGCGCGTGGGCATGAAATCGACGTGCTCAACACGCTCAGGGTGACGATGAATATTACATCGCACCGGCCTGAAGCTTTCTACCAAGGCCAGAAACTGGGCAGATATGATGCCGTCATACCGCGTATCGGGGCGTCCGTCACATTTTACGGGCTTGCTGTTCTTCGCCAGTTTGAAATGATGAATGTGTGGTCGCTGAACGAAAGCGTGGCAATCGGGCGGTCGCGCGACAAGTTACGATCATTGCAGATATTGGCGAAAAAGGGACTTGGTCTGCCGGTCACAGCTTTCGCCCATGACCCGAAACAGACCGATGAAGTCATCAAAATGGTCGGCGGCGCGCCTGTCGTCATCAAATTGCTTGAAGGAACCCAAGGTATTGGTGTGGTGCTGGGCGAAACCGAAAAATCGGCGCGGTCTGTTATCGAGGCGTTTCGAGGGGCCAATGTGAACATTCTTGTTCAGGAATTCATCAAAGAAGCCAACGCTACAGATATCCGCTGCTTCGTCATCGGGAGCAAGGTTGTCGCGGCGATGCAGCGTAAGGGAGCCGATGGTGATTTCCGGTCGAACTTGCATCGTGGCGGCTCGGCAGAAGTCATCCGTATTACACCCGAAGAACGATCGACCGCGGTACGCGCCGCGCGTGCCATGGGTCTGAATGTAGCGGGGGTGGATATGCTCCGTTCCAACCATGGTCCGGTCATCATGGAAGTAAACAGTTCGCCCGGACTCGACGGCATCGAAAGGGTCAGTGGCAAAGACATAGCGGGGAAAATCATCGAGTTTATCGAGGAAAATGCCGCCGGTGGTAAAACAAAAACAAAGGGCAAAGGGTGAAAAAAGGGCGACCTGATGGCCGCCCTAAATTCTAGCCCGTCAATATTTCGCAGTTACCCCGACGAAGAAATTCCGTCCCACAGCCGAAACCGGATAGGCCGCCTCGGCCTTGAATGGGCGTTCATCGGTGAGGTTGTTGATACCCCCACGGATGGTGAACCTGTCATTCAATTCATAGGATAAATTCAAGTCGTGCGACCAGAAGCTCCCGTCACGATTGGGCTCTGCAAATCCCGACGGGTCTTCAACATCAACGCCCTGGAAAAACTGCCTGGACTGCCAAAAACTTTCCCATTCAATACGCAATCCGTCCTTGTCCCACGCAAGGCCGGTGTTGAATGCAACTTCGGGCGACTGTGCTTCGCCAATGAAATCATTTTCCGAGGCGGGATCTGACACCGATGTGAAATTTGATCCTTTCAGCGCATAGGTTCCGCCAATGCGGGCCGTAATGTTGCCCGAATCCGACCCGAGCTGGAAACGATACCGTGCCTGGAAATCAATGCCCCGCGCTTCGAAACGGGCAAAGTTGACCGGTGCGTTTTCGAGATTATCAAACCCAAGGAATGTCGGTGAATTGGCATTGCGATTGCGGCTGAACAGCTTGCAGAATCCATTGTTGGGGAAATCCACAGAGTCATAGCAGCCAGCAACAATATCATCGGCAGGGACGTTGGCGATGGCATCCTTGATGCTATATTCCCAATAATCCACCGTCGCAGTGAAGCCCGGCAGGAAACTTGGCTGGAAAATTGCCCCTACCGTAAGGCTTGTCGACTTTTCTTCCTCAAGCAAAGAATTTCCGCCCTGTCGTCCGGTTATGCGCGCCGTCAACGGGTCCGTAAAGCCGACCGGGATTCCATCCGCACGGCAATTTGCCAGCCGTGCCGCAGGGTTCGGTCCACGATTGATCTGATCGGCGTCGCAAGGATCAATGGGACGAAAGGTTGCTGGCGTGCTCGGTGAAAAGAGGTCGTTGATATTGGGTGCGCGAATGGCCTTGGCATAGCTGGCGCGCAACGACAGATCCTTGACCGGCCGATACAATCCGTCAATCGCCCAGGTGAACACGCCCTTGGTATTGGTCAGCGAATATTTGGAATAGCGCGCCGATCCCTTCACCGTCAGCAGGTCTGCAAATCGTTGGTCGGCGAGCAAAGGCAGTTCCAATTCGCCAAAAACTTCGGCCACATCAAAACTTCCTTTTTCCGGTTGGGTCCCAGATTCGAAGAAAAAGCCTGCCTGATCGAAAGGATCAATCTGGAAACTGCTTCGCTCTTTACGATATTCCCCGCCGACAACGACAGCCGGCGCACCGCCGGGCAAGGTGAAAAAGTTTTCGGTCGTCCCGGAAATAAATGCCTGGGCAACAAATTGTTCCAATGTCGTCCTGTTGGTCGATGACGGATTTACAAAAGCCACGGCTTCAGCGCTCGGTGCGCCAAAACCGAACAAGTTGAGCGGGCGGCACGTGCCGTCATTGGTGCGAAAAGTGTCAGGTTCAAAAATGCCGTCGCCATCGGGATCCGCATCATAGAGGGGGAAGGGCGATGTGCCGGGAATGACGCCTGCATTCAATGATGACCGGCAAACAATTTTTCCGGTAACCGGATCGCGCACAGCGTCGACCGCGGCGTAGAACCGGTCTTCGAGACGGCGGTTTACCGTCGTGAAACGCTCTTTGGTGCGGCCATAGTTGAGCGACGCTTCATAGGACCAATTGCCCCCAATCTCGCCATTCACCCCGCCGACAATGCGAAAGGTGTCGCGCCTGACTTCGCTTCGGTTCGAACCAAAGTCGGTATTGTCACGGCTCAGCAAAATCTGGCCGTCAGCGGGATCAAAGCTGGGGTCTGCTGCGTAAAATGCGGTGATTGCATCACGCAATTCGGTGGGTATGAACGGATTGTCCAGCCGGATAGGTATCGTGTCGTTAAAGCTGTTTACATTGTTTACCGACGACGCATTGGTCCGTGAAAACTTGCTTTCGAAAAATGGTTTGAACGCCGGGCTGACTTCATAATTCATGTTCAGATTGACATTGAACTGTTCAACACCCGGAACGATTTCTTCATTGTCGAGAAATACCGGAATACCGTCGCCACCAAAACTATTGGCAAAGCCAGCAATCAACCCATCCTTGAAAGGACGGACCCGTCCATTTTCAGTAACGTAACAGCCAAATCCGGTAAATGCGAAATTATAAGTCTGGTCGCAATCATTGACCCCATTCCGGTCGAAGTCGGTGCGTGGATCATCGGGGGCGAAGTCACCGTCTGCATCAAATCCGATGAGGCCCAGCGCCGATGAGATGGAGAAGTTACGGCCGGGAAGGAAAGCGCGTGCGGCCGCACTTCGGGCGCGGGCGACGAGCGCCGACGGGGCATCGCTTGCAAAGTTTAAAATGCGGTCACCGACAATCGCACCCGCCGCGATAAGTTCAGGCGTCAGCTCGCCTTGCTGAATCCGCAAGGCCGGGTTGGCATCGTCATCCAGTCTTTGGTTGCCGCGCAAATAGTCCCGATCACCATAGCTGATGGCGTTCGAACGGTTATATTGGGCCGCGATCGTGATGTTACCGCGTCCATCCGCAATGTTCATACCATAGGCGCCGGATAGCGAATATTTACCTGCATCGCCGCGTTCGCTGACACCAGCCTGCGCGTTCAGGCTTAGCCCTTCGAAATTTCGTTTGAGGATATAATTGACGACGCCAGACACGGCATCGGATCCATAAACCGATGATGCCCCGCCGGTAAGAACATCCACCCGGTCAATCAAGACAGTCGGAATTGTATCCACATCGACAACCGCCGTTCCGGACGACCCGGCAACATGACGCCGACCGTTAACAAGCACCAGCGTTCGAACCGAACCTAGGCCGCGCAAATCCAGCTGCGTACCGCCCAATAATGTTCCGCGCGTTGCGGACAGGTCACTGTTAGTGGAGCTGAAAAGGGCGGGGATATATTGGATGACATCGCCCGCAGCGGTATTGCCTGACTCGGTCAGAATATCGCTTGTCAAAGTCGTAACGGGCGCTGCTGATTCCAACTCGGGCCGTGCGATGCGTGAACCTGTGACTATAATCGCAGATTCTTCTTCCTTCGCTTCCGGGGCGGCTTCTTGCGCGTAAGTTGCCTGTGAGGCAAAAACGGTCGCTAAGCCGGCGATGCTGCATAGCAAATGTGCCGATAAAGTGCGCGATTTTGTCATAAATTCTCCTTGAGTGAAAAGGTGTCTGATCCGTTCGCCCGCGAAGTCAGCATCAGGTTCGTTCACTTTTCTCGCCCCCAAGGGACTCATTTATCTTAGAGCGATACCCAATGGCGGAATGCTAATATCAAACTCGCCAAGCGCAATATGTCACTAGATTACATGACCTTATTCTTTTGTACCGTTGCCATAATGCAACGGTGAACGAATATATGGTCAAGCTTGACTTCCAGCCCGACTCACAGTAACGCAGCATCAATTCCGATCATCTGGTGCCGCCAGCAGCGCTTTATCGCGTCCGCTGGTTTTGTGCGTTTCGGAATGTCATCAGCGTTGAGATAGGGTTCGTCTTTCGGGGCACCTGTGGAGCAGGAGTAAGTAAATTGGCTCGTATTGCCGGGGTTAACATACCAACGAATAAGCGCGTGATCATTGCGCTTACCTATATTCACGGTATCGGTCGCACAAAAGCGCTCGAGATTGCGGATAAATTGGGAATTGATCATAGCCGCCGTGTGCAGGATCTTTCGGATGCCGAAGTTCTGCAAATCCGCGAAACCATTGATGCGGGCTACACCGTAGAGGGCGACCTTCGCCGCACCACATCGATGAACATCAAGCGTCTTATGGACCTTGCCTGCTACCGTGGCCTGCGCCACCGTAAGGGTCTTCCGGTCCGTGGCCAGCGCACGCACACAAATGCGCGCACCCGCAAGGGCAAGGCCAAGGCAATTGCTGGCAAAAAGAAGTAAGCGCGAGCCTCGCTCGTCTACTTTTTTACGCATATTTCGAATAGGATACACATTTTATGGCACGCGAACCACAGCGCATTAAAAAGCGGGAACGCAAGAATATTTCGGCCGGTGTTGCCCATGTCAACGCCAGCTTCAACAACACGATGATCACGATCACCGATGCCCAGGGCAACGCGATCAGCTGGTCGTCTGCCGGTACCATGGGCTTCAAGGGCAGCCGCAAGTCTACCCCTTATGCTGCACAGGTTGCTGCAGAAGACGCCGGCAAGAAGGCCGCCGAACATGGCGTCCGTACGCTCGAAGTCGAAGTCAAGGGCCCCGGTTCGGGTCGTGAATCGGCTCTGCGCGCTTTGCAGGCCGTGGGCTTCACGATCACCTCGATCCGTGATGTTACCTCGATCCCGCACAACGGCGTTCGTCCTTCGAAACGCCGCCGCGTCTGATATTGTAGGGACTGTCCCCTTGGGGACTGTCCCGGCTCTCGTTTCGGGACAGTCTTCAAAGAGGCGGTCCCAGTGAAGTTTCAATCGGATTGACCGGACGGTGCACCAAAAACCGGTTCAGTCCCAACCTAGCTAGGGGAAATCCATGTCCGTCAATATCAAGAACTGGCAGGAACTGAAAAAGCCCAACGCCCTCGAACTCAAGTCTGGCAGCGATGCGAAGCGTAAAGCTACCTTCGTCGCCGAACCTCTGGAACGTGGCTTTGGCCTGACATTGGGCAATGCGCTGCGTCGCGTATTGCTCTCGTCGCTGCAAGGTGCAGCGATCACGTCGATCAAGATCGAGAACGTGCTGCACGAATTCTCGTCGCTTGCCGGCGTGCGAGAAGATGTCACCGACATCGTTCTCAACATCAAGCAGGTCGCCCTGAAAATGGAAGGCGAAGGCCCTAAGCGGCTTCAGCTTTCGGCCACTGGCCCCGGCGCGGTTACCGCAGGTGATATCTCTGTTTCCGGCGACATTCAGGTGATGAACCCGGATCTGGTTATCTGCCATCTCGACGACGGCGCGACGCTGAACATGGAAATCACCGCCGACAGTGGCAAGGGCTATGTTCCTGCCGTCGCCAACCGTCCGGCCGATGCACCAATCGGTCTGATCCCGGTTGACAGCCTCTATTCGCCGGTCCGTCAGGTCGCCTACAAGGTCGACAATGCGCGTATCGGTCAGGAACTGGATTATGACAAGCTCAGCCTGACCATCGAAACCGACGGCACCGTCACCCCCGAAGACGCCGTGGCCTATGCCGCGCGTATCCTTCAGGACCAGTTGCAAGTGTTCGTCCACTTCGAAGATTCGATGGCCGCAAGCTCGCCGATGATCGGCATGGCCGCCCCATCGGCATCGTCGGAAGAATCGGACGCGAACCAGCTCAACCGCTACCTCCTGAAAAAGGTGGACGAACTGGAATTGTCGGTCCGCAGCGCAAACTGCCTCAAGAACGACAATATCATCTACATCGGCGACCTCGTCCAAAAGAGCGAAGCCGAAATGCTCCGCACCCCCAATTTCGGTCGCAAATCGCTGAACGAAATCAAGGAAGTGCTGTCATCCATGGGTCTGCGCCTCGGCATGGATATCCCCGGCTGGCCGCCTGAAAATATCGAGGAAATGGCCAAGAAGCTCGAGCAGGAACTGCTGGGTTAATTGCCGGAAAGGAGAGGGCGCGCCCCTCTCCGCTGCGACTAGGGTCTGCGGTGCAGCCCCAAGTCTCGCTCCTCTCCCCTGAAGGAGAGAGGGCACGTGATTTTCCCTCTCCCCTTCAGGGGAGAGGATATGAAGCCTTAGCCGTCAGGCATAAGCGTAGTTGGAGAGGGGGAGGGGCCGCGCTGGCATCTCCGCCGATCAAAAACGGGCAATGGCTCCCCCTCAAGCGGGCCTGGATCGGGTTACCTCATACGGACCCCCTACGAACGAAGGAACTATTTATGCGCCATAAAGTTGGCCACCGTAAGCTTCAGCGCCCCACCGCGCACCGTAATGCAATGCTGCGTAATATGGCGGCGTCGCTGATCAAGCATGAGCAGATCAAGACCACCCTGCCAAAGGCGCGCGAATTGCGGCCCTATGTTGAAAAGCTGATCACATTGGCGAAAAAGGGTGGCCTGTCCAACCGTCGCCTGGCGATGAGCCGCTTGATGGACGATGTCCAGCTGGTGAAATTGTTCGACACGCTGGCCGCCCGCTATGCCGACCGCAATGGTGGCTATAGCCGCGTGGTCAAAGCCGGCTTCCGCGGCAGCGATGCGGCACCGATGGGCATCATCGAGCTGGTCGATCGCGATGTATCGGCCAAGGGTCAGGACAGCGGCCCTGTCGAAATGATGGACGACGACGCCGAATAAACCCGGCCTTCGCAGATAGATATTAAGGGCGGCATCCATGGCGGATGTCGCCCTTTATTGATTTGGGCCAGAAAGAATAGGAGAAGTGGATAGAGAGGGGCTTCCGATTTTTGCGCTATTACGTGAAAAATCCTGCACCGTTTCCGACAATCGTTGGAGTTAAAGGGAAAAGCTATTCTTTTACAAACGCGTCACCTTTGGCTCGAAGGCGTGGACAGCCTATCGCCTGCTGGCCCGTTTACGGTACAGGATGCCTGGAGAACGGATAGGGGTCCGGAATTGGACATTTCCGGACGTAGTTGGGCAAAATTTGCAGTTCATTATATTGTCATTCACGCATTCTCGCCTACATTGCATCTAATGTCCCGTCGCACTTTGCGCCGGTGAAGAAAATCAAGGCGTAAATGATGAACGACGAACCGGAGTCCAAAGGCAATCCGCTGTTGCGTAACATGGCGATCTGGTCGGCAATCATTGTCGCCATTTTGTTGGTTGCATCCATTTTTGGGGGATCATCGGAACCCGCCAAAGGCATCAGCTATTCCACCTTTCGGGATAAGGTTGAGGCTGGCGAAGTCAAATCGGTTGCCATCGCACCGGAACGGATTTCGGGTAAACTGCAAAATGACGAGATTTTCGTCACTATTCCTATCCCTGGTGATAACACGCTTTACCCGCTGCTCGATGAAAAGGGCGTGGATGTGCAGGGGAAGGCCGAAGAGCAGCCCAGCCTGCTGTTGATTCTGGTCTATCAGGCCCTGCCTTTTCTTTTGATCCTTGGCATCGCTTTCTTCGTTCTGCGCCAGATGCAGAAGGGCGGCGGCGCTGGCGGGGCGATGGGCTTTGGCAAGTCCAAGGCGAAGTTGCTGACCGAAAAGCATGGCCGCGTCACTTTTGAAGATGTCGCCGGTATCGACGAAGCCCGCGAAGAGCTTCAGGAAATCGTCGAATTTTTGAAAGATCCGCAAAAATTTTCGCGGTTGGGCGGTAAAATCCCCAAGGGTGCGTTGCTCGTCGGTTCACCCGGCACGGGCAAGACCTTGCTCGCCCGCGCAATTGCCGGTGAGGCAGGCGTACCTTTCTTCTCCATCTCCGGTTCGGACTTTGTCGAAATGTTCGTCGGCGTCGGCGCAAGCCGCGTGCGCGACATGTTCGAACAGGCCAAGAAGAACGCACCGTGCATCGTCTTCATCGACGAAATCGACGCCGTGGGCCGTAGCCGTGGCGCAGGCCTTGGCAACCAGAATGATGAGCGCGAGCAGACATTGAACCAGCTGCTCGTCGAAATGGACGGCTTTGAAGCCAATGAAGGCATCATCATCGTCGCCGCTACCAACCGTCCCGACGTGCTCGACCCTGCCTTGTTGCGTCCCGGCCGTTTCGACCGCCAGGTCGTCGTGCCGCGCCCCGACATTGATGGCCGCGTCAAGATCCTCGAAGTGCATATGAAGCGCGTACCGCTCGCCCCCGATGTCGATGGCCGCGTCATTGCCCGTGGCACCCCCGGCTTTTCCGGTGCGGACCTTGCCAATCTGGTGAATGAAGCGGCTCTGCTGGCCGCGCGCCGTGGCAAGCGCCTGGTCGCGATGCAGGAATTTGAAGACGCCAAAGACAAGGTCATGATGGGCACCGAGCGCAAGTCGATGGTCATGACCGAAGACGAAAAGAAAATGACCGCCTATCATGAGGCTGGCCACGCCATTGTGTCCATCCACGAAACGGCGTCCGATCCGATCCACAAGGCAACGATTATTCCGCGCGGCCGTGCGCTGGGTATGGTGATGCGCCTGCCGGAACGTGACAGTTATAGCTACCACCGCGACAAGATGCACGCCAACCTGTCGGTATCGATGGGCGGCCGCGTCGCCGAAGAGCTGATCTTCGGTTACGACAAGGTGTCTTCGGGTGCGTCGAGCGATATCCAGTACGCCACCAGCCTCGCGCGCGACATGGTCACCCAATGGGGCATGTCCGACGAAATGGGCCCGCTGCAATATGAAGAGCGGCAGGATGGCTATCTCGGCTATGGCATGTCGCAACGCTCGGCCATGTCGGACGAAACCGCGAAGAAGATCGACGCCGAAATCCGCAAGTTGGTCGAAGGCGGCCATAAGCGGGCGACCGACCTGCTGAAAAAGCACAGCAAGCAGCTGCATCTGCTGGCCAATGCGCTGCTCGAATTTGAAACCCTGTCGGGTGAAGAAATCAAGTCGCTGCTGGCCACTGGCAAGTTCGAGCGTGACGATGGCGCGATTGCCAAGCCGTCGAGCATCCCGCAAATCGGCACTTCTATTCCGAAGGCAGGCCGCCGCAAGACGGGTGACGTATCGGGCGAACCCAAGCCGCAAGGCGCGTAAGCACCGACCCGGTCCGGCACCATGCCGATCTATTGCGATGAATCAGGCGGCGTTGGCCGGGGTGTCATGACCCTGGCCGGGCTGTCCATCGAAGCCGCGGATGCCGAAAAAACCCTCGCCCGTTTCCGCGAAGTCACCGGCCTGACCGGCGAACTGAAGGGCAGCCGGATCGATCTGGCGGAACGCGCCTTGCTGTTTGAACTGTTGGGCGATGGTCCTTGGTCAGCGACCGTCGGCATCGCGATATCGGTGCTGACCCCAGCGCAGGGCAGCGACCGGGGCGACCATGACGCCGCTATCTATGCAGCTTTGTTGCAGGATGTGATTGGTGCGATGACCCCTGCGACTGACGGGTGCGTTAACGTATTTATCGACGATGGCCGCTATGGCCCCGACACGCTGGCGCGTGTCCGCAAGGATATCGCTACGATCATCGGCCCATGTGGGACAGCGCAACTGGAATTGAGTCACCGCTTGCCCGGCCTGCAAATTGCAGATGTCATCGCCAACACATTTTTCAACCGCGCCATGGTGACCGAACGGCAGGCGCGCATGGCGGCCATTGTCGCGCCATGGTTGGAAAGCGGCAAAATCAGAATGCTGCTTCTGTCAGATCCCGCCAAAAGCGAGGACAAAAATGCGAAATGATCGGCTTGCCGTCACGGCAAATGAAAATTTGCACCAGCGATAGTTTTGGCGTCGATTTCAGAATGAAGCGCGCAGGCGTTCGATCATGGCGTGCGGTTCGGATGCAGGGGCCGTGCGTGCGCGCATCTTGGTGCTGATCCGTTGCAGCCGGAAATAGAGGTCTTCACTTGCCGCGATCAGCGCTTTGGCTTCATCGGGAAAGCGTTGGACCTGAAAATCATCGCTGGCAGGTGAATAGCCAAGGTCGCGTTCATCTCCATGGCTGTCATGCTGCGAAATCTCTCCGGCGCGCATCGCTTTCTGGTTTAGCAACCAGGCTATGCTGTGCATCAGGCGAGTGGTTACCTTTAACGATTCGCACGAAAAGGCGACCGAGATTTCCGGCGAAGCAATCGCGGTGACCTGATCGCGGTCGAAATAGGAACGCGCCTCGTCGGCGAGCACCATCGCTTCGACATAGAGCGAGTCGAGCAGCTTGGGTGTCAATTCGTGATGCGGGCGTTCCATGGCCGGTCTATGCCACCACAGACGGGTTTTTGTTAGCTCAAAAAAGTCATAATCAAGGTTAACGTCGCGACTGTACCGGGATGAAACGCCTGATAGATAAATGTAAACCGCGAAGGGTCAGGCGATAATGTCTGGAACAAGCTGGTCTTCAAGCCGCATGATGCGGTCTTTCAATCCAAGCTTTTTCTTCTTCAGCCGGGCGATTTGCAACTGGTCTACACGCGTTTGCAGCATGAGCGCGCGAATGGCGTCATCAAGATCGCGATGTTCGACCTTGAGTTGTTCAAGAAGTTGCTGATACCCCTCGTCATTCATGCTCCCCTCTAGCCATATTAAAGTTAACAAGTCACCGTCAAAATGTGGCGCTACGCCGCTTTGGACCGATTGCGACATATTTGGGGAAGACAGTAGGATGCATTCGTGATTTACTGCCTACCCAATCGTCGAGTCTTACGAAAAGGAGTATGAGGTGAACAACAGCCATATATCCGCGCTACGCACGAAACATGCCCAATTGCAGGCCAAGCTGGAACGCGAAGAGGTGCGGCCGATGCCCGATACCAGCCTGATCCACACTCTCAAAAAACAGAAATTGCACGTGAAGGACATGTTGCGGCAGGAATCATCCCCTGCCTGAAGCGCGGTGGCTAGGTCCTGACCCTAATCTGAAACTATTTTAAGCAATGGGTATCGCTTGCCCACGACGCATCTGTTAGATGAGGTGCATGGAAAACGCCACCCGTTCTGCCCGTAACATATTGACCGGCCTGCACGAAGTTATGGCTTCGAAAAGCCATGCACAAACGAAGCTCAATCATGTCGTCAACATTATTGGCGAAGCACTGTCGAGCGAGGTGTGCTCCATCTATCTGTTGCGTGACGGTGCGCTGGAGCTGTTCGCGACGCGCGGGCTGAACGAAGCAGCGGTCCATGTCACCCGCCTTGGCCTTGGCGAAGGGCTGGTCGGGACCATCGCCGAAAATGTCGAGACGCTGAACCTGGACGAGGCCGCGGCCCACCCCAATTTCCGCTATGTCCCCGAAACCGGCGAAGAACGGTTTCACAGCTTTGCAGGTGTCCCTATTGTCCGGTCAGAACGCGCCGTGGGGGTGCTGGCGGTTCAGCATGTCGAAACTCGCAAATATGACGAGATCGAGATTGAGGCATTGCAGACGGTGGCGATGGTCCTTTCCGAACTAATCGCCAATGCCGACCTGATCGACGACCCCGAAACAGGCGGCGGCATAGAAACCGGAACAATCATTCTGACTGGCCTGCCGCTGGTCAAGGGGGCGGCGGCAGGGGTTGCGATATTCCACCAACCCAATGTCCGTATAGAACACACGGTTGCCGAAGATACAGAGGCAGAGCGCCAGCGGGTTTATTCCGCCTTTGACAAAATGCGCGAACAAATTGACCGCATGGCGAGCCAGATCGATTTTGGCACCGGCGGCGAACATGAAGAGGTCATCGCGACTTACAAGATGTTTGCCTATGACGAAGGCTGGAGCCGCCGCATCAACGAAGCCATTGACAGCGGCCTGACCGCCGAAGCCGCGATTGAGCGCGTGCAGCAACGCACGAGAATGCGGATGCGGCAGATTGACGATCCGCTGCTCGCCGACCGGATGCACGATCTGGAAGATCTGTCGAACCGGTTGCTGCGGATCGTGTCGGGGCAGATGAGCACGGCGGCGCAGCTCGGTTTGAAAAAAGACACAATCTTGCTCGCGCGCAATCTGGGGCCGGCTGAACTGCTGGAATATGACAAAAGACGGCTGCGCGGGGTCGTTCTTGAAGAAGGGTCTTTGACCGCGCACGTCGTAATCGTTGCGCGCGCAATGGGTATTCCGGTGCTGGGCCGGGTTCGTGGCATCCGCCACAAGGTGCGCGATGGCGATATGCTGCTGCTGAATGCCGATGACAAAAGCGTTATCGTCCGGCCCGCCGCCGGGACCGAAGAATTGTTCCAGCATGATCTGGTCGACCGGCAAAAGAAAAAGGCCCGCTATGCCGCCATGCGGGACGACGCATCGGTCACAAAGGACGGCGTTCCGATTACCCTGATGATAAACGCCGGGCTACGCGACGATATGTCTGCGCTGGCGACGACCGGGGCCGAGGGCGTGGGCCTGTTCCGCACCGAATTCCAGTTCCTGATTTCCGCAACCCTGCCGCAACGCGAACGGCAGCAGCGATTTTACCGCGATGTGCTGGAGGCGGCGGGGGACAAGCCGGTGATTTTCCGCACGCTGGACATTGGTGGTGACAAGGCGCTGCCTTATCTGAAAGACGAAACCAGCGAAGAGGAAAATCCGGCGTTGGGCTGGCGGGCACTGCGCCTGTCGCTTGACCATGCAGGGTTGATGAAAACGCAGGCGCGTGCGTTGATCGAGGCTTCGGCCGGTCGCACATTGCACGTGATGTTCCCGATGGTGTCGGAACCGTGGGAATTCGACGCCGCAAAAGCCATTTTTGAAGGGCAGATGAAGTTTCTGGGCAAACAGAAAAAGCAGTTGCCCAGCAAGATCCGCTATGGCGCGATGCTGGAGGTTCCCGCGCTTGCCGAAACGCTCGATATTTTGCTGCCCAAAATCCAGTTTCTGTCCATCGGCACCAATGATCTGACACAATTCCTGTTCGCCGCCGACCGCGCCGACCCGCGATTGGCGGAGCGCTATGACTGGTTAAGCCCGGCCATTTTGCGGTTTATCAAACGCGTGGTCACTGCGACGCAAGGCCATGATGTGGATGTCGCCATCTGCGGCGAAATGGGCGGACGCAGTCTGGAAGCACTGGCGCTGATCGGCCTTGGCATCCGCAGACTGTCGATCACGCCTGCGGCTGTCGGGCCGGTCAAGGCGATGATCCGTACCGCCGATCATGCCGCCATCGGGGCCAAGATGACCGAGTTGCTGGCGATGCCGACCGCCAATCTTCGCACCGAATTATCGGCATGGGCCGCAGCCCAGGGCATTGAAACCGGCTGATATCGCACCCTTTATCGATTGACTTTCAACAGCGGGATGCCATTGTCCGCGCATCCGCCCGGAGAGGTGGAGGGACATAGGGTTGTGGAGATTGCAGTGGGTGAAGATTCACCGAGTGAAGACGAGTTCCGGTTTCACACCGTCGGCGAACAGCTAAAGGCGGAACGAGAGCGCTTGGGTTTTAGTCTGGCCGATCTTGCAGCGCGCACGCGGGTGCCGATGCGACATCTGGAATCCATTGAAAAATCCGATTTTTCGGCGCTTCCCGGCTCGACCTATACGTTGGGTTTCGCCCGGTCCTATGCCCGCGCGGTGGAACTAGATGCGATTAAAATCAGCGCCGATTTGCGGTCAGAACTCGCCCAGAGTGGGCATGAGGGATATCAGGCGCCATTGCAAAATTACGAACCGACCGACCCCGCGCGTGTACCCTCGCGGACACTCGCCTGGACAGCGGCGGCCATCGGCGTGCTTTTTGTGGCAGGCTATTTCATATGGCGCAGTATGACGCTTGATGGTTCGGTGGACATTACAATGCCGGTCCCATTTGCCGAGAAATCGCAAATTGCAGCTCCGGCCCCCAAGGCAGCCCCACCCCCTTCGCCCGATATGACGGCGATGAAAGGACCTGTGATATTGACCGCAACCGACACGGTCTGGGTCAAGGTTTATGACGCCGAAAACAAGCGGCTTTATGAAAAAGAAATGCAATCGGGCGACAGCTATACCGTGCCGGCCGACGCCAACAAACCGATGATCGTAACTGGCCGGCCAGAAGTGCTGACCGTGACCGTCGGCGGAAAAACCGTTCCGTCATTAGGCCCACCGGAAAAGACCGTCGCCGATCTGGAAATCAGTGCTCAAGCCCTGTTGGCAAGAACCCCGACGGCAAATCCCGCACCCTGAGCTTGTTTCACCACCGGTGACTGCGTTCCAGCGTCCCATTTGCAGCGGCCATGAGTGGGACGCCACCCAAAGCGGAGTTACAGAGTGAGGCGCCGGATAACCGGCCTTATTCGAAACTTTACATAAATACATTGCGATAGGCCTTTATTGCCTGAATCGGGCAGGCTATAGGATCAGCTGTTGGTCAGCATTCTGGGGAGAAGCCCAATGATATTTCGAATTTTTTTAATGGGCAGCGCCGCGTTGATGTTGAGTGTTCCGGTGCACGCACAAGATGCCAATATCGACGGCCGCGTCGGCAAGCTGGAAAAGGAAATGCGCGCCGTGCAGCGGCAGGTATTCCCCAATGGCGCCGGAAAATTTCTGGAACCTGAAATCCAGACACCCAATGCGCCGAAACCGACAGGCTCTGCGTCCACGGCGACGGCAGATTTGTTGGCAAGGGTCGATACGCTGGAAACCCAGTTGGCAACATTGACCGGGCAAATTGAACAGCATGAAAATGTGATGCGATCAATGGAAAGCCGGTTGAAGACATTAGAGGCGCAGTTAAAGGCGCAGTCCGAAGCAACCACTGTCGAAGTGACAGAGCCGCCCGCAGCGGCTGCGATTATTGTGCCTGCGCCCAAACCGACGCCAGCAGCTGTAACCGTCCAGACCAAGCCCAAAGTTGCAGCCGTCGTCCCTGCGGCCAAGCCGTCGGCGGCACGCACGGCGGCGGTGGCGGCGGTGGAAAAACCGGCGACCGGCGATGTCTTTGAAGATGGCTACACTTACGGATACCGCTTGTGGGAGGCGAAATTTTATCCCGAGGCGCAGGTTATGCTGGAAGAAATCATCAAGAAAAATCCCAAGCATAAACGCGCCAGCTATGCCCGCAATTTGCTGGGCCGCGCCTGGCTTGATGACAAGAAGCCGGCCACGGCGGTGAAAGTTTTCTATGAAAATTACAAAAATGAACCGCGCGGCGACCGTGCAGCGGACAGCCTGTTCTACCTTGGATCTGCACTAACCGATCTGGGTAAAGCGGCCGAAGCGTGCGAAGCCTTTGGCGAATTGGCCAAGGCCTATCCCGATGTTGCCAGCGGACGACTGGCCGAACGGATGACAGCTGGCAAAATCAGGGCCAAGTGCACATAAAAATCCCCTGCGACGGGTTGGACCGGTTCCGTCAGGCGCTGGCCGATCTGGGTGTATTGAGGCAGGACCGGTTGATGCTCGCCATATCGGGTGGACCGGACAGTCTGGCATTGCTGTTGCTCGCCAGCCGGGTACTGCCGGGTCAGGTGGTGGCGGCTACTGTCGATCATCAACTGCGTCCCGAATCTGCGGATGAGGCGGATTTTGTCGGTGCCTTGTGCCTGGATCTGGCGGTTCCGCATGATATCATGCGGCCCGCGCATCCCATTGTCGGCAATATCCAATCCTCTGCCCGCGCGGCACGCTATGCCTTGCTGGAACAGGCCGCGGATGCCCATGGTTGCGCCTATATTGCGACCGCACATCATGGCGATGACCAGATTGAAACCCTGCTGATGCGGGTGGCGCGGGGCAGCGGCGTCGACGGCATGGCGTCAATTCGCGCCAAGAACGGCCGGATCATTCGCCCGATACTGGGCTTTGCCAAGGCTGAGCTGGAAGACATCTGCGCCGCCGCAGGCATAGATCCGGTGCGCGACCCCAGTAATGACAATGCCGATTTTGACAGGGTTGCGATGCGCCAATGGATCGCACAGACCGATCATCCGTTCCAAATTGACCGAGCCAACCGGACGGCGGCGGCGTGCGGCGATGCGGCAGATGCGCTGTCATGGATGACGCGGACGCTCGCAGATGAACGGATAACGCAGACGGACGACGCCATAACCTGTGATGCCCAGTCACTGCCCCGCGAAATCCAGCGCCGCCTGCTGCTGGAATCGATCCACCGCCTTGACCCCGGCCTGCACCCGAAGGGCGGGGCCATCGACCATCTGCTCATCCAGTTGCAATCCGGCAAATCGGCGATGATCGGCAATTTGATCTGCAAGGGCGGGCCGCGCTGGACCCTATCGCCTGCCCCCCCGCGTCGCACTGGCGGGCCTTGAAGCAAGGGTCGGTATCCTGACCCTAAGTTGTAAGCTTGCTATTTATCAAACAACCCATCCTGCGAACCGGCAGGCGGGTTGAGGCCCAGATGCTTCCATCCCGGTGCATTGAGTGCACGGCCACGCGCGGTGCGGGCGATGAGGCCGAGTTGCAACAGATAGGGTTCCACCACATCCTCGATTGTATCGCGTGGTTCGGACAAGCCCGCGGCCAGCGCCTCGACACCGACCGGTCCGCCCCGATAAATATCGGCAATCATGTATAGATACCGCCGGTCCATGGCATCCAGTCCCAGTGCATCAACCTCCAACCGGTTGAGCGCGGCATCGGCAATTTTTGCGGTGACCACCGGTTCGCCCGCAACATTGGCAAAATCGCGCACACGGCGCAGCAAGCGACCCGCGATCCGGGGCGTGCCCCGCGCGCGCTTGGCAATTTCATTCGCGCCGTCGGGCGCAATGCCCAGATCGAGCAAGCGGGCGGCGCGGGTTACAACCAGTTCCAGTTCGGCATGGGTGTAGAAATTCAGCCGCACCGGAATGCCGAAACGGTCGCGCAACGGCGTCGTGAGCAGTCCCTGCCGCGTTGTCGCCCCGACAAGCGTGAAGGCGGGCAAATCGATCCGCACCGACCGCGCCGATGGCCCTTCGCCGATCATGATATCAAGCGCGCGGTCTTCCATGGCAGGATAGAGAATTTCCTCGACCACCGGACTTAGCCGGTGGATTTCGTCGATGAACAAAACGTCGCCATCTTCCAAATTGGTCAGCAGCGCCGCCAGATCGCCCGATTTCGCAATGACCGGACCTGATGTCGCGCGGAACCCGACGCCCATTTCCTTGGCCACAATTTGCGCCAATGTGGTCTTGCCCAAGCCCGGCGGCCCAAAAAACAGGACATGGTCCAGCGGCTGCCCGCGACCTTTCGCCGCCTCGATAAAGACTCGCAAATTATCGCGCGCCGCGGCTTGGCCAATAAATTCGGCGAGCGTCTTGGGACGCAGCGCGGCATCGACATCTTCGGGGCGTTTGTCTGGCGTGGTGAGGCGGTCTTCAGTCACTGCTTCGCTTCCCTTAACGCCCGCTTCACATCCATGGCATGATGGATAATCCGGATAATAACTACGACATCATCCTGCACATGATAAATTATCCTATGTTGCCGGTGTGTAAGCTTTCGGATGCCTTTCCCCAGATCGGGTTCCAGCAGTCCAGCCTTCGGATGACGACGCAGCAGATCGAACAATTCGTCAAAGCCAGTAAAATAGCGATCAGCTACATCGGCGCTGAATTGCTCGATGCTGTATTTACGAATTACCACAAAATCTGCCCGAGCCGCAGAGCTTAATTTTACCCTAGTCACCACGAGCCGGATGCTCGGCCATAATTTCGCGCAGAACAACCTCGGGCTCTTTTTCTATGACACCCGATGCCAACCCTTCGGCAACCAATCCGCGCAGCCATGCAGAGTCGTCCATGGCTGCTTCCTGGTCGCGTCGGACCAGATCGCGCACATAGTCGCTTGCGCTGCTGTAGCGGCCTTCCAAAACCCTCGAATCTACCCAATCTTTGAGCGCGGGCGGAATGGATAAATTGAGCTGGGCCATCATATGAATATACAAATCCGCACAAATTTGTCGAGTAATTTCTCAATATTGTATTAATCATGGCTTCGAAGCCTTCTTCAACGCCAGCCGGACCAGCGCATCCAAGCTCGCATCCGCCCCCAATTCCTCAACCGCCAAGGCCACGGCGGCCCCCGCCTCTCCGGGTTTGAAGCCCAGATTGGCAAGCGCCGACAGGGCATCGCCCGCATGTCCGCCGCCACCAGCCGCAGCCGCCAATTTTGCCCCGCCGCCAATTCCGGCAAGCGCGCCGACCTTATCCTTCAATTCATTGACAATCCGGCTGGCGAGTTTCGGACCAACGCCATTGGCGCGCGCGACCATCGCGGCGTCGCCGCTGCCAATCGCAAGCGCGAGATCCTGTGGTTCGATGGCGGACAATATCGCAAGCCCCACCTTGCCGCCCACGCCTTGCACCCCAGTTAAAAGGCGGAACCAGTCGCGCTCTTCGCGGGTGGCAAAGCCGATCAGGCGCATGTCATTTTCGCTGACCTGCATTTCGGTGAATACGGTGGCGAAATCATCGGTCTTGCCAAGCGCCGCCAACGTCCGCGCGCTTGCCTGTACCAGATAGCCGACGCCATTTACGTCGATAACCAGATGGTCAGCGCTTGTTTCGTCAATCCGGCCATATAGCTTTGCGATCATGTCCGCCCCTTCATGCCAGATGGTTAGCCTGCCAAAAGTTCAAGGGCAAGAAAAAGAGAACAAGAAGTGAACTAGCCCCGCATATGATGCGCGTGGGTAATCGCCACGGCCAGGGCATCGGCGGCATCCGGTCCGGCCAGTTTGAGGCCCGGCAGCAATATGCGGAGCATTGCCTGAATCTGATCCTTGTCGGCCTTGCCCGTGCCCACGACCGATTTCTTCACCAGCCGCGCGGCATATTCGGTGACGATAACCCGCGCCTTGGCCGCCCCGAGCAGGACGACCCCGCGTGCCTGACCCAGCTTCAATGTCGTCTGCGGGTTTTTGTTCACGAACACTTCTTCGACCGCCACCGCGTCGGGACGGAAGCTGTCGATCACGGCATTCAGCTTGGCATCGAGCAGCAGCAGGCGGTTGGCCAGCGGCAATTTGGCGTCCGTTTCAATCTCGCCATTGTCGATGTGGGAAAGGCGGTTGCCTTCCTTGCGAATAACGCCCCAGCCGGTCGTACCCAGGCCGGGGTCAAGTCCGAGGATGATCATAGTCGAAATCCGTTCGTGTCGAGCGAAGTCGAGACAGCGATCGGCCGTGCGCGGTCTAGCGGCATCTCGACTGGGCTCGATGCGAACGGTACTGGGTGCTTAGCCAAGCTTCGCCATGACCTCGTCGGACATGTCGTAATTGCCCCAGACCGTCTGAACATCATCATCGTCTTCCAGCGCGTCGATCATTTTCAGCAAGGTCGCGGCATTGGCTTCGTCAACTTCCACGAGGATTTGCGGCTTCCAGGCAAGCTTCGCGCTCTCGGCCTCGCCAAGGGTTGCCTCGAGTGCCTTCGAAACTTCGTGCAAACTATCCATCGCAGTCCAGATGCTGTGTTCGTCTTCGCCCGATTCCACGTCTTCGGCGCCTGCCTCAAGAGCAGCCTCGAACACATGGTCGGCATCGCCGACACTGGCGGGATAGGTGATCAGGCCCATACGGTCGAACCCGTGGCTCACCGCACCTGACGCACCCAGATTGCCGCCATTCTTGCTGAATGCCGTGCGTACATTCGTCGCCGTGCGGTTGCGGTTGTCGGTCAGCGCCTCGACGATGACAGCAACGCCGCCGGGGCCATAGCCTTCGTAGCGCACCTCTTCATAATCTTCGCCGCCGGCGGCATTCGCCTTGTCAATCGCGCGCTGGATATTGTCCTTGGGCATTGACTGCGCCTTGGCCGCGTTGACCGCCAGCCGCAGGCGCGGGTTCATGTCGGGATCCGGCATCCCCATTTTCGCCGCTACAGTGATTTCGCGGCTCAATTTGGAAAATTGGGCCGAACGTTTCTTATCCTGCGCGCCTTTGCGATGCTGGATATTTTTGAATTTACTATGGCCTGCCATGGCTCTTTTCTTTGAAGCTAAAGTGAAGTGAAGGCGCGCCCTTACAACAGGGACGGGGGCAAGGGCAAGCGGGGCGCTTAACCCAGCTTCACCGCTGTGCCCGATGCGGTGACCATCAACATCGAACCTTCCTTGCCCAGCACCTCATAATCAAGGTCGATACCGATCACAGCGTCCGCACCCAGATTGCGGGCTTCGTCGGCCAGCTCGGCTAGCGCCGTCTGGCGGGCGTCACGCAGCGAGCTTTCATACGCCCCCGACCGTCCGCCCACAATGTCGCGGATGCCGGCGAACAGATCCTTGAAGATATTGGCGCCCACAATGACTTCGCCGGTAACCACGCCGAGATATGCGCGAACGGGTTGGCCTTCAATGGTGGAGGTGGTGGTCATCAGCATAAGGAATCTCGCTCCTGAAATTTAAATAGGATTTTTTCGCCTCTGATCATTGGCCTAACTCGATGTCAGCCTCAAGTCTTGAGCAAAGTTAAATTGCAATTTTCTTGATCGAATGGTTGGGGAAGGGTCGGAGGTATAAAATGATGATCAACAACGACTTAAGACAAACATTTTGCGGAGTTTTGGGATATGATGCCTTAGAGGCAATGATAAAAATGGAGACGAATGACAACCAACCGGCGCGGCGCGATTTCGTGCGATCCGCTTTTGCCGCAATTGAAGGCTGGCTATGGTTGTATCGACAAAACATTCAGGAAATGGTGGCTTCAATCCGCGGACTGACGCCATTGGAACGATCCGCATTTGAAGAAAAAAGTTTTAGCATTAGCGAAACTGGCAAACTCAAAGAGCAAGAGAGATTTGTTCCCCTAGCGGTCATGTTCCGTTTTGTTGTCAAACTAGCCGAGAAGGAGTTTGGCGAACGGCTCATCGATTTTTCATCCGCGGACTGGCAAAATTTTAGACATGCAATCCGCATCCGAAACCGTATTACGCACCCCAAGACCAGTGAAGATCTGAATTTGTCAAAGAAAGATATCGAACTTGTAAGGGGTGCGCTTTTATGGACATTTGCTAATGTGGTCACTGGGAGTGAGCGAGCTCAGCTTGCCTTGACCAATCATGTCGGTTCTATGCGAGAAGTTTTAGACGAACTGGCAACCGGCAACCCCGAGACAATAGCTCTGTATCAGTCTGTTCTATCAGGCGTCAGCTGACACCATCAATTTCAAGCTTACGCCAATCCCAAAGCCGACTTATAAACGTCGAGAAGTGCTTCCATCTCTTGGCGATCATCATTGCTCATTTTGCGCAGCTTCAATATTTGGCGCATGATTTTTGTATCGTAACCTTGACTTTTAGCCTCAGAAAAAACGTCGCGAATATCGTCAGAAATTCCCTTTTTCTCTTCATCCAAACGCTCAATGCGCTCCATAAATAGGCGCAGTTGTTCATTGGAAACAGCGGCATCTGCCATAATATTCTCCTGTTAGTTGGGTGAGTGCCGATGATTGTCGGCGGCCCGAATCAGATTGGCACCCGCTTAATGCGACGCTGCGTTCTTCGCTATGCTTTCCTGCATCAGTTGCAGCTTTTCCGGCGTTGCTTCGCTCTGGTAGCGGGCCTTCCATTCTGCGGCCGGCATGCCGTGGATCAGTTCGCGGGCCTCGTCCTTGGTGAAGTTGCCATTGGCCTCCATCACCCAGTCGGCCAAGCAGTTGCGGCAAAATCCGGCTAGGCCCATCAGGTCGATATTTTCGGCATCATGCCGGTGCTGCAGATGCGCCACCAGGCGGCGGAATGCAGCGGCGGCGGCTTGGTCGGTCAATTCTTTCATCGGTGAATACCTATTCTTCGTTCGCGAAGGCCTTTCGCCTTGATTCCCTTGTGCTATAGCTCGTCAAATTACATTTTCCAGCCAACGGAGCGGATGCTTGACACAATATTCGAAACCACGTGCCCGCAAGGTCCGAATTCTTGCCACTCTTGGCCCCGCCAGCGACACGCCGGAAATGATCGAAAAACTGTTTCTTGCAGGTGCCGATGCCTTTCGCATCAATATGAGCCACGGTGAGCAGGCGGACAAGGCAAAGCTTGTCGAGCATATCCGCGGGCTGGAAAAGAAATATGGCCGCCCGACCACAATATTGGTCGATTTACAGGGACCCAAATTACGCATCGACAAGTTCGCCGACGGTAAGGTTGAGCTGAAAACCGGATCAAAGTTCACATTGGATGCGGATAAAACACCCGGCAACGCAAACCGCGTATACCTCCCGCATCCCGAAATTTTTGCTGCCCTCGAACCACAAACCCGGCTTTTGCTGGACGATGGCAAATTGGTATTGCGCGTATTGACGGTTGCGCCGCAAAAAATTGAAACAATGGTCGAAGTCGGCGGCATGTTGTCTGACCGCAAGGGGCTGAATGTCCCTGATGTGGTGGTGCCTGTGGCTGCGCTGACCGAAAAAGACAGATCCGATCTTGCCTTTGCCGTGTCGCAACATGTCGACTGGATCGCCATGTCCTTTGTGCAGCGGCCCGAAGATGTGGCCGAGGGCAAGAAGCTGATCGGCGGCAAGGCGGCTTTGTTGGCAAAGATTGAAAAGCCGGCGGCCATTGGGCGGCTCGAAGAGATTCTGGAGCTGGCCGATGCGGTGATGGTGGCGCGCGGTGATCTGGGCGTCGAACTGCCGCCTGAACAGGTGCCGCCGTTGCAGAAACGGATCGTCAGCACCGCACGGCGGATGGGCAAGCCGGTGGTCGTCGCCACGCAAATGCTCGAGTCGATGATCACCTCGCCGTCGCCAACACGTGCCGAAGTGTCGGACGTGGCGACGGCGATTTATGACGGGGCGGATGCGATCATGCTGTCGGCTGAAACCGCCGCAGGGGCCTGGCCCATTGAGGCAGTGTCGATCATGGACCGGATCGCGATGCAGGTCGAAAGCGACCCTGACTATCACGCCCGCGTCCAGTTCACCAAGATCCGCGCCGATGCGACCACCGCCGATGCCCTGGCGGCGTCTGCGGCGCAGATTGTGCAGACCATCGATACCAGCGCGATCATCTGCTTCACCTCGTCCGGATCAACCGCGCGGCGGATCGCGCGGGAACGGCCGATGGTTCCGGTACTCGTGCTGACATCGCACATCGCGACCGCGCGGCGGCTGGGTCTGCTCTGGGGCGCGCATAGCGTGCGGACCAAGGACATTGGCAGCTTCGAAGAAATGGTCGCCAAGGGCCGCCGCATGGCGCTGCGCCATCATCTGGGGACGGCGGGCGCGCGGATCATCATCATGGCCGGTGTTCCCTTCGGCACACCGGGCTCGACCAATGTGCTGCACATCGTCCGCCTGACGGGGGATGAGTTGAAGGGGCATTGATCCGATTTTGGGGTGATTTTGCTTAGAAAGGAAAATGGGGTGGGGATTACATTTCCTCTCCCCGACTGCCTTTGCCCCCCGCTTTTAGGGACCTATCTCGGCTAACTCCGGTCACTCTTCCAAATCCAGCGCAGCTCACACCCTAACCCTGAAACAAGTTCAGGGTGACGGTGGATGGGTGGTTCGGATTGCGGTCGAAGGAGCATATTCAGGGTGAACGCAGTTGTGAATTTACGGGTTTGTGGCGGACATTCGCTCTTCTTCTTTTTCCCCTTATTCCTTCTGACGAAAAATTTTCAACATTTCTTCTGGTTCACTGCGCCTGATCAGGCCGGCAGCAACAGGCTGGAATCACCATAAGAGTAAAAGCGATATTCGCTGGCAATGGCATGGACGTAAGCGGCCTGCATGGTTTCGCGGCCCATCAGCGCGCTGACCAGCATGAACAGGGTTGATTTGGGCAGGTGGAAATTGGTCATCAGACCCTGGATGGCCTTGAATCGATAGCCCGGCGTGATGAAGATGTCGGTGTCGCCCGAAAACGCGCTGATGGTTCCGTCGGCGTCCGCCGCGCTTTCGACGAGCCTGAGCGAGGTTGTTCCCACCGCTATGAGACGCCCGCCATATTCGCGAACCTCATTCAGCTTGCGCGCCGTTTCTGCGGGTATTTCACCCCATTCATGGTGCATGACATGTTCAGTGGTGTCGTCGGCTTTGACCGGCAGAAAAGTACCTGCGCCAACGTGCAATGTCAGGGTCGCGGTTATGATACCGGCCGCTGCGACCGCCGCCATCAATTCGGGGGTGAAGTGTAAAGATGCGGTCGGGGCGGCGACGGCGCCGTCTTTTTGGGCAAACATTGTTTGATAATCTTGCTCATCACGCGCGTCGGTCGGGCGCTTGCCCGCAATATAGGGCGGCAATGGCATTGTTCCGGCGCGGCCTAGCAACAATTCAACGGGTTCATCCCCCTGAAAATGCAGCGTAAAGCTGCCATCGTCATGGCGCGTTTCGGCCAGCGCGGTGACGTTCGATCCGAAATCCACAATTTCACCGACGCGCAGGCGTTTGCCATTGCGGATGAATGCCTGCCATCGGCGCAGGTCGATGCGTTTGTGCAATGTCGCCCCTATTTTCGCTGCACCGCGCTTACCTTCCAACTGGGCCGGTATGACACGGGTGTCGTTGAAAATCAGGCAGTCGCCGGCGCGCAGGGCAGACGGTAAATCGCGGACATGGGCATCACGCAGCGCCGCCTGTCCTGAAACAAGCAACATGCGTGCGGAATCGCGCGGGACCGCAGGGCGAAGGGCGATCCGTTCGGGTGGCAAGTCGAAATCAAACAGGTCAACGCGCATATGGCCTGCCCTGATCCCCTGCGCTTACCCTAATCATTCATGATCTGGGGCGCGGCGACCAGCGGCGGGGTGACATTGTCCGCCCCGATGGAAGCCTGCAAGACCTTGCTTGGGCTTTCGGGGGGTTCGCCGCGTTCAATCGCGTCGACATATTGCATGCCTGAAATGACACGGCCGAAGACGGTATATTTGTTGTCCAGGCTGAATCGCGGTTGAAAACAGATGAAGAACTGGCTGTTGGCAGTGTCGGGTTCATTGGTTCGCGCCATGGACACTGTGCCGCGCAAATGCGGGGTTTTGTTAAACTCCGCCTTTAAGTCGGGCAGTTGCGATCCGCCTTGTCCGGTCCCGGTAGGATCGCCGGTTTGGGCCATGAACCCGTCAATCACGCGATGGAATATGACTCCATTGTAAAACCCCTGCCGGGCGAGCGTTTTGATGCGTTCGACATGCATCGGCGCGATTTCGGGAAAGAGCTGTATGGTCACGCGGCCCCCCGTCGACAGATCAAGGTGCAGGATATTTTCAGGCGATGGTGCCTCGGCTACTGCTGGTGCAACAGGGGCTTCTTGGGCGCGCAAATTGGCAGGTAACAGCAGGGTTAAGGCAAGAAAGACAGCGGAAATAGCGCGGGCGAACGGGTAGCAAGCAGACATCAGGATGGGGTATCTCCACAACAAGGTTGCGACGCTATTAACGAAAGCCGCTGTCGCTGTCATGAATGAAATAACACGGCCCGCGGTGGGGACCAGCTAAATACTGAATGCTGATGTTCCGTATAGAAAATCTTGTCTGGTCGATTTATCGAATCTGGCCCGGAAATACTGTGGCAAAATTACTACATGCTTTAAAATTTCCCGTCTCGATTCAGCAATTTCTTTGCGCGATGCAGGCTTTTCGGCCAAAGCTAAGGTAACCTAGAGTGGTTTCGTCCGCCGTTTAGCATGCCCGATGCTTGCGGAGTGGGTGAAAATCTGGGGCATTGTACAAGCTTTGCAAACGCGACCCAAGTGTTTGCATCACCCAAATAGCTATGGAGGGCTATGCCGTGAAAACTACACGTATCAGCAATTTGAAATATGCTGCAGCACCGATTGCAATCGGTCTGGCGCTGATTTCCACACCATCGTTCGCGCAAAATGCGGTCGAGGAAGAAGCCAGCGAGGCAATCATCGTCACAGGTTCGCGCATTGCGCGCCCCAATCTGGAATCTTCAAGCCCTATCACTGTTGTAAGCAGTGAAGACATCAAGCTTCAAGGAACCGTCCGGGTTGAAGATCTGTTGAATTCACTTCCATCGGTTTTTGCAAGCCAGGCTTCGACTTTGTCGAACGGTGCGGACGGAACAGCTTCTGTCGACCTTCGCGGTCTTGGAACAAGCCGTACATTGAGCTTGGTCAATGGCCGTCGCCTTCTTCCTGGCGACCCTAGCCCAACAAGCGGTTCGGCTGCGGATATCAATATCATTCCGGCCGCTATTCTAAAGCGCGTTGAAGTGCTGACCGGTGGTGCCTCGTCGACCTATGGTGCGGACGCTGTTGCAGGTGTTGTCAACTTCATCATCGATACAGATTTCACCGGTATTCGTTTTGACGGCCAGTACAGCCTGTTCCAACACAATAACCGGAACAAGTTGTTGCCACCCTTGCTCGATGCGCGTCAGGCGCAAGGCCTTGCCGGCTATGGCTATCCTGAAGGAAGCGTGACCGATGGTGGCGCGTTTGATGGCACGGTTTCCATCGGCAGCGGCTTTGACGGTGATCGTGGACACGCAGTGGTCTATTTCGGCTATCGCAACGTAAAGCCTGTTGTTCAGGCAAATCGTGACTACAGCGCCTGCGTTCTTCAGAACACCGGCGGTGGCGCGAACCAGTGCGGTGGCTCTGCAACTTCACCCGAAGGCAATGTCCTTGTTTTCGATGGCGGCACTTCGACCTTTTATTCGTTCGCACCAGGCGGCGGGTTCAACAATGCGGCAACGCGGTTCAACTTTGCCCCGACAAATTTCTTCCAGCGTAACGACGAACGGTACACTGCGGGTCTTTTCGCGAATTATGAAATCAATGATGCCATCAAGCCTTATATGGAATTCATGTTCATGGACGACAGAACCGTCGCCCAGATCGCGCCATCGGGTAACTTTGGCAACACATTGACGATCAACAGCGACAACCCGCTGATTTCGGCAGCCCAGCGTGCGGTCATTTTCGACAATGAAAACCTCATTAACGGCTTCCTTGGGACATTCCCGCTCGCCGTGGGTGCGCCATACAACCCTAATCCGGGCGCCGCTCCAATCAACTTTATCGACCCGACAACGGGCCTGCCGTACAACCGGGCCTATTTCCAGTTGCTGCGTCGTAACATTGAAGGCGGTCCACGTCGTTCCGATTTGCAACACACCAACTTCCGCGCTGTTCTGGGCAGCAAGGGCGATTTGGGCAAGGCATGGTCTTACGACGCCTATTATCAATATGGCCGCTCTAATTATTCGCAAGTTTACACCAACGAATTTTCGGTTGCCCGCCTGACCAAGGCACTGGACGTTGTTGCCGGACCAGGCGGCGTGCCAATCTGCCGTTCGGTTCGTGATGGCACCGACCCCAATTGCGTACCGTATAACGTATTTGCAGGTCTGGGTGGCGCGAGCGCCGCTGCAGTCAATTACCTCAATGCAAGCGGTTTCCAAAAAGGTCAGACATCTGAACAGGTCTTTTCTGCTTCGATGACAGGCCTGCTTGGCGAATATGGCGTCAAGGCACCTTGGGCGAATGACGGCGTTGCCATCAACTTTGGTGTTGAGTGGCGCAAAGAATCGCTCGAACTGTTGACCGACAATGCGTTCCAGACAGGCGATCTGACCGGTCAGGGCGGCGCTACTTTGCCGCTATCGGGTGATTTCACCGTGAAGGAATTCTTTGTCGAGGCACAGATCCCCGTCATACAAGATAGCTTCATCCAGGAATTGTCGTTTAACACCGGCTTCCGTTATTCGGATTACAAGACAAGCTCGGGCAATTCCTACAGCACGAGCACCTACAAGATCGCTGCTGATCTTGCCCCTGTCGAAGACATCCGTTTCCGTGCGGCCTATAACCGTGCGGTTCGTGCGCCTAACATTCAGGAATTGTTTGCAACGCCAACAGTCGGCCTGAACGGTTCGGTTGATCCGTGCGCCGGCGTGGTCATCACTGCGGCTGATTTTGGCTGCTTGGCGCAAGGACTGATTGTCGGTCAAACGACAGCAGCAAACCCTGCCGGACAGTATAACGGCTTTGTTGGTGGCAACCCCAACCTGTCACCTGAAAAGGCAACAACCAAGACAATCGGTTTCGTGCTGCAGCCATCGTTCTTGCCGCGCTTTTCACTCACCGTCGACTATTTTGACATCAAGGTTGCGAACGCTATCCGTTCGTTCGGCCAAGATGCCATTCTTGGTGATTGTATCGCAAACGCAACCGCAACATTTACACCCGTTTCATGCGGACTGGTAGATCGTGATGCGGCTGGTTCAATCTGGCTAACCCCAGGTGGATTTGTGAACGATTTGCCAAACAATGTCGGTGAAGTGCAAACCAAGGGCATTGAAATCAACAGTGGTTATAATACCGAACTGGGTAGCCTTGGAACATTGTCCTTCAGCTTTGTCGGAACCTATCTGGATGCCTATAAGGTCGATAACGGCCTGACCCAGCCTTATGACTGCGCGGGCCTCTATGGTCCAACTTGCAGCAAGGGCGGCACCACGGACAGCGGCGCGCCGCTTCCTAAATGGCGTCACAAGGTGCGGACAACATTGCAGATGACCAATGGCATTGGTCTTTCACTGCAATGGCGTCGTGTCGGTAAGGTACGGGCTGAAACGCTTTCGAGCAATCCGTCGCTTTCCGGTGCATTCAACTTTGACCCAGGTCTTCGTATCAAGGCTCAGGATTATTTTGACCTTGCCACGACCGTTGCAATTGGCGACAATTTCAACTTCCGTCTGGGCGTAAATAACGTGCTTGATAAGCAACCGCCATTGGTCACATCAGGAAACGGCAACCGTGCCGGATCCAATTTGTGCCCAACCGGACCTTGCAATGGCAACACCTATCCTGCGACTTATGACGCACTGGGCCGCTATCTCTATGCGGGTATAACACTGGATTTCTAAATCCGGTTTGAAAGTGAAGTTCAGGCGGCCGGCATCACACCGGCCGCCTTTTCTTTTGCCTGAACACGGTCTATTCGACTGTTGCTGAGGTGCCCTGTTCTGCCAGCCTCCAAAAACGGATTGATTGGACTCCATGCTTGACCCGTTAACCGCCGATATTCTCAAAAGGGCGATGGCCGAAGTTCAAAAAGGCAATTTTGGACAGGCAAAGATAATTGCACAGGACGGCCTTTTGCAGTCGGGCGACTTGGTTGCACTGAATGCCTTTCTCGGCATGGTTTTTGCCCATGATGGCGACCTGAAAACTGCATCCGGCCATTTGCAAATCGCGCATCAAGGGCAACCCGGTGACGGCAAAATTGCCCTCAATCTGGTAAGCGCTCTTGTCGAACTGGGCGAATTTCGGGCCGCATTCGACATCGCATCATGGGACCAGCTGCTGGCCGATCCAACATTGCGTATGGCGCGGTATCGAGCATTTTTGGCCCAATCGCTGGAATTATTCCCCGAAGCGGTTCAGGCCTATCAATATATAGTGGCGCGCGCCGAAGATGATTTTGAAAGCTGGAACAATTTGGGCAATGCCTTGCAACCCGTCGGTGATTATCTGGGCAGCGTGCAGGCATTGGAGCGGGCAGTTGCGCTCGATCCGAAGTCTGCGCCGTCGCGGCTCAACCTGGCAGCGGCATATTTTGCTGCGGATCGTCAGGCGGATGCGGAGACCGCCATTCGCGGAGTCATTGCAGATTACCCCGGGACCGCCCCGCCATTTTACGAACTATATCTTTTTTGCAAGCGCGCCGACAGGACGGACGAAGCCATATATGCCCTTGAACAGGCGGCCGGGCTGGACCCTGACAATGCCGATTTTCAGCTCAAGCTCGGCGTCGAATATGGCAATGCATTGAGAACAGAAGAGGCTGAAAAGGCATATCTCAAAGCGATTGCAATCCATGCCGGGTTGGCGGAAGCCTATTTGGGGCTGGCGATCCAATATGAACATATGAACCGCGAAAGTGAATTTTCGCCGCTGATTGTCCGTGCGGAAAAAAATGGGCTGGATGTCGGCGTCCTCGCTTTTCTCCGTGCGCTGGAATTGCGACGGACGGGCGCATTTTTGGAAGCGCTCGACGCGATCGCACATGTTCCGGAAACGCTGGAACCTGAACGCACGGCGCATATCCGGGCCACGCTTCTGGATCGGCTTGGCCGTTCGGATGAAGCATTTGAAGCGTTCGAAACGACGGCAAAACTGCACCAGATGGATCCTTCCGATCCCTTGTCCCGCGCGCGCGCGATCCGCGATCAACTGCGTTCCGAGATCGGGTTGCTGACGCCCGAACTTGCATCGACATGGACTGGACCAACTGCCTCAATCGACAGACCCGACCCTGTTTTTCTCGTCGGATTTCCCAGATCGGGTACAACATTGCTGGATACTATCCTGATGGGGCATCCGCACACGACGGTTCTTGAGGAAAAACCGGCGCTGAATCGCGTGGATCATCTGATCGGTGGCCTGCTGGGACTGCGATCGCTTGGCCCGGACGAAGTCACAAAGGCGGTGCAACACTATTTTGCTGAGGTCGATGCGGTAACAGACGATCCGAAAACAAATTTGCTCATCGATAAATCACCCCTTTTTCTGCAAAAAGTTCCGCTTATTCAGCGTCTCTTTCCAAAGGCGCGCTTCATACTCGCATTGCGTCACCCCTGTGATGTGTTGCTCAGCTGCTTTATGAGCAATTTCCGCCTGAACTCCGCAATGGCCAATTTCCTGCGTCTCGAAGATGCGGCGGAATATTATGACCTGACCTTCCGCCATTGGCAAAAATCCTGCCAGTTATTTTCTCCCAATGTCCATGTCATTTCCTATGAACGCATGGTCGAGGACATGGAGTCAGAGGTTCGGCCGCTTTTCCAGTTTCTGGATCTGGAATGGCGTCCGGATGTGCTTGACCATCAACGCACGGCAAAGGCACGGGGGTTGATTACGACCGCCAGCTATTCTCAGGTGACCGAACCGATATACCGGCGCGCATCCGGTCGTTGGCTTCGCTATCGCGATAAAATCGCGCCGGTTTTACCGATATTGCAGCCCTGGATCGATGAATTTGGATATGAGTCGACGACTTAGGCTGGGATGTTGGGGACTGTCCCCTTTTTTGAACCCATTTTGCCCTGCGGCTTCCTTCCTTACCAATCTCGACGACGAAATTTATGCGATCATGGCCTAGGTCAAAACCAACGCACCTTCGCCTTCATCCACCTGCACCGTCGATCCGTCGGGGATTTCCCCGCGCAGCAATTTGTCGGCCAGCGGATCTTGCAGATAGCGCTGGATCGCACGTTTCAACGGACGTGCGCCATAGACCGGGTCATAGCCCACCCGCCCCAGCCACGCTTTCGCCTTGTCGGTCAGCGCCAGCTCGATCTTCCGGTCCTTCAGCAATTTCTGTACCCGCTTGACCTGAATTTCCACAATCGGTGCCATATGTTCGGCGGCGAGACGGTGGAACAGGATGATCTCGTCCAGACGGTTCAGAAATTCCGGCCGGAAATGGCTGCGGACAATTTCCATGACTTGGGGTTCGACATCTTTCACATCCTGACCGTCCTCCAGCCCCGCCAGATACTGGCTGCCCAGATTGGAGGTCAGAATGATGAGCGTGTTGGAAAAGTCGACTGTGCGTCCCTGTCCATCGGTCAGACGCCCATCGTCGAGCACCTGCAACAGGATGTTGAACACATCGCTATGCGCTTTTTCGACCTCGTCAAACAGCACGACCTGATAGGGTCGCCGCCGCACGGCCTCGGTCAGCACGCCGCCTTCTTCATAACCGACATAGCCCGGAGGCGCTCCGACGAGACGCGATACGCTATGCTTTTCCATGAATTCGGACATGTCGATGCGGACCATGGCATTGTCATCGTCGAACAAGAAGCTCGCCAGTGCTTTGGTCAGTTCGGTCTTGCCAACGCCCGTCGGGCCTAAAAACAGGAACGACCCCAGCGGACGGTTCGGATCCTGCAACCCTGCGCGGCTGCGGCGCACCGCCTTGGATACGGCCTCGACCGCATCCTTTTGCCCGATCACCCGGCCCCCGATCAGCGCCTCCATATTGAGCAGCTTGTCGCGCTCACCTTCGAGCATCTTGTCTACCGGGATACCGGTCCAGCGGCTGACGACACCGGCGATATCCTGCGCGGTAACCTCTTCGCGCAGCATCGCATTGCCGGCAGCGGCTTCGGCTTCCTCCAATTGTTTTTCAAGGCCTGGGATCGTGCCATATTGCAGCTCACCTGCCTTGGCCAGGTCGCCACCGCGTTGCGCCTGTTCGAGCTCGATCCGCGCAGCATCAAGCAATTCCTTGATCTTGGCTTCGGCCGAAATCTTTTCCTTTTCCGCCTGCCAGCGTTGCGTCAACCCGGCGGACTGCTGTTCCAGATTGGCCAGTTCGTTTTCCAGCGTCGCAAGCCGGTCCTTGGACGCATCGTCGCTTTCCTTTTTCAGGGCCTCGCGTTCAATCTGCAACTGCATGATCCGGCGGTCGAGATTCTCGATTTCTTCGGGCTTCGATTCCACCTCCATCCGCAACCGCGATGCAGCTTCATCCATCAGGTCGATGGCTTTGTCGGGCAGAAAGCGGTCGGAAATATAGCGGTGTGACAAAGTAGCGGCACTGACTAGCGCGCCATCTGTAATCCGCACGCCGTGGTGCAGTTCGTATTTTTCCTTGAGGCCACGCAGGATGGATATCGTGTCCTCTACTGTAGGCTCGCCTACAAACACCGGCTGGAACCGACGTTGCAGCGCGGGGTCTTTTTCGACATGCTTTTGATATTCATCAAGCGTTGTCGCGCCAATGCAATGCAATTCGCCGCGCGCGAGGGCAGGCTTGATCAGATTGGCGGCGTCCATCGCGCCTTCGCCCTTACCCGCGCCGACCAGCGTGTGCATTTCGTCGATAAACAGGATGATGTCGCCCTCGGCCTGCTTGACCTCGTCGAGCACGCCTTTCAGCCGCTCCTCAAACTCACCGCGATATTTCGCACCGGCAATCAGCGAGCCCATGTCGAGCGAGAGCAGCTTGCGATGCTTCAGGCTGTCGGGCACGTCGCCATTGGCAATGCGGAGCGCAAGGCCTTCGGCGATGGCGGTTTTTCCGACACCGGGTTCCCCGATCAGCACAGGGTTATTCTTGGTCCGACGGGCCAATATCTGGATGGTCCGGCGGATTTCTTCGTCGCGTCCGATGACCGGGTCCAATTTGCCGGCGCGCGCCACTTCGGTCAGGTCGCGGGCAAATTTCTTCAGCGCGTCATAGCGGTCTTCGGCACCGGCGGTATCCGCCGTGCGTCCACCGCGCAGTTCGTTAATCGCGCCGTTCAACCCTTCGGCATTCACGCCGGCCGCCGCAAGCGCCTTACCCGCCGCGGTCGTCGTGGCAAGGGCCAAAGCGAGCAGCAGACGCTCGACGGTGACATAGCTGTCGCTTGCCTTTTGCGCGACCTGCTCGGCTGCGTCGAGCACGCGCACGGCGTCATTGTCCAGACCCGGCGTCTGTTGCGCGCCACCGCCGGACACGGCGGGCACTTTGGCCAAGGCCGCATCGGTTTCGCGCAGCGCCGTAGCCGCATCGCCGCCTGCCGCCTTGATAAGGCCGGACGCCATACCCTGTTCATCCTCCAGCAGCGCCTTGAGCAAATGCTCCGGGCTGATCCGCTGATGGCTCATTCGGATGGCTACGGTCTGCGCGCTCTGCAGGAAGCCCTTGGCGCGGTCGGTAAATTTTTCGAGATTCATGCCTTCATTCCATCTTTCTCAATTGCTTCCCCACCATTGATCTAGGAAGCGTTCTTCGAAGATGTAATGTTGCATTTATGCCACACAAGCCCGGTGCATCAATTTATTCACTTTAAGCGGGAAGACCTGATCGCTGACGTTTCGATTGTAACGGATCGAACAATTCAGGGGCGACATCAGCCGAGCGAGTTGCTAGCAAATTAAAAAACATATTCGGGAGAGAGAGATGAAGCGTTGGCTTTTAGGTGTTTCGGCGGTGATTGCCACCGTTGCAGTGGCAGGACTTGTTTGGGAACCATTGGTCGCAACGGAATATGCTGCGCCGCCGTCCCGGAAATATGATGTCGAAATCGCCCGCGATTCTTTTGGCGTTCCACATATCAACGGCAAGACTGATGCCGACGCAGCCTATGGCCTAGCCTATGCCCATGCCGAGGATGATTTTTCGACGATCGAAGATGTCGTGGCCATGACGCGGGGGCGCTATGGCGCGTTGGCGGGGTCTGACGGGGCAAAGGTCGATTATGTCCTGCACTTGCTGGGCGCACGCGAAACGGCGGAGCGCCGCTATACCGAATTGTCCCCGGAAGTGCGCGCTGTGGCCGAAGGCTATGCTGCTGGCCTGAACCATTATGCACAAAAACATCCGCAAGAAGTGCGCCTGTCGAAACTGTTTCCGGTAACCGGGCAGGATATCGTCACGGGTTTCGTCCTGCGTGCGCCTTTTTTCTATGGGCTGGACAATGTCATTGGCGCGCTGGCCGAGGGTAAGCCGCAGCCGCGTGAAAGCGCAGCGCGGATGACGCCCATTGGCCGCGATCCCGAAATGAACGGCTCCAATGCCTTTGCCATAGCGCCCAAGCGTATGGCTGATGGCAAAACCTGGCTGATTTCCAATTCGCACCAGCCCTATGAAGGTCAGGTGGCATGGTATGAGGCGGTGACTCATTCGGGTGAAGGGCTGGACATGGCAGGCGCGTTGTTCCCCGGATCGCCTTTTGTGCTGCTGGGGCATAACCGCAATCTGGGCTGGACCAATACGGTCAACCGTCCGGATCTGGTCGATGTATATAAGCTGGTGCTGAACAAGGCAGGCGACAAATACCGGTTCGACGGCAAGTGGCTGACGCTCCAGTCCAAACGGATATGGCTGCCGGTCAAATTCGGACCATTTACTTTGCCGGTGCCCCAGACGGTGTATCGTTCGATCCACGGGCCAGTCATCAAAAATGATAAAGGTGCCTTTGCCGTCCGCTATGCCGGTATCGACAGCGTGAAGGCGGTCGAACAATATTATCGCAACACAAAGGCCCAAAATTGGGAAGAATGGTCGAAATCGATGGCGATTGGCGGCATTCCGGCGACCAATTTCGTCTATGCCGACAAGACCGGCCGTGTCGCCTATATTTACAATGCCCTATTCCCTGACCGGAAACCCGGTTTTGACTATACGCAGGAATTGCCCGGCGACACATCGGCGGCGCTGTGGAACGGCCCTGTTGGATTTGACCGCTATCCCAAGATCGTCGATCCAGCCTCCGGCTTTGTCCAAAATGCCAACAACAACCCCTTTCTGGCCGCAGGTCCGGGGTCGGAAATGAAACCGTCGGACTATTCACCCTATCTCGGGATCGAACGGGGGATGACCAACCGCGGATTGCGCGCGACAGAGCTGCTCGCTGCGGACATGTCCATCACACCCGAAGAGCTTTTGGCCATCAAGATGGACACCGTTTACAGCAAGCAAAGCTGGGTCGGTGCATGGATGGCCGCATTTGCCGCGCTGGATTTGAAAGATGATCCCGACTTGCAAAAAGCGCAGAAATTATTGGCGACATGGGACTGGTCCAGCGATGGAAACGGCGCTGCTGATGCGTTCGCAGAACGTATCATCCGTTTGGGTGCGCGGCCAAACTGGCGCGGTGATCCGATGCCGGATGCGCGCAAAACGCTAAAAGAGGCGGCAGATGAGTTTAAACTCCGCTTTGGCCGCATCGACCCGCCTCTCGCCGATATTCAGCGATTGCGGCGCGGCAAGGTGGACATGGCGATGCTCGGCGGCACCGACACATTGCGTGCAACCACGATGTGGGATACCGAACAGCCGGACAAGAAAGAGCGGGTTCGCCATGGCGACAGCTTCATCATGCTGATCCGCTGGGACAAGGATGGCACGCTGACATCAGAATCGATCCAACCCTATGGCGCGGCGACCACACGACCCGATTCCCCGCATTACACCGATCAGATGAAGCTATTCGTGGCCGGAAAATACAAGCCGGTGCATTTTGAGTGGGCCGACGCCGTGAAGGCATCGAAGCGTCGTTATCGACCATAGGGGAGGCGGCAGTTTCAAGCCGATCAGTCGCTTTGCTTCTGCTTATGGCGCCGGATAGCGCGGGTTTTCTAGTGTCCGAAAAATTTGCAGGTTTCGCACCTCTCTTGCAAATGGGAGCGCACGGTTTGCTGTTTAATCCTAACAGGATGCCGTTTGTCGAATTATTGGCGGGGCCGCATTGTGTTTGGTCCCGCTTTCGCTATCTTTCCGGCTATTATTAAAGCTTTGGGAGCATCACATGGTTCGTAAATTCACTCTCGCGCTCTTGCTATCGGGCAGCGCGCTCATTTCCTCTGCGCCCGCTTTGGCGCAAGAGCCTGCACCTGTTTCCAAACTGGTCGAGGCGGTCAATATCCCGCACGAGAAATTTGTTCTTCCCAATGGCTTGACCGTGCTGGTGCATGAAGACCGCAAGGCACCGGTGGTGGCCGTGTCGATCTGGTATGCAGTGGGGTCGAAGAATGAGCCGAAGGGCAAGACCGGCTATGCCCATTTGTTCGAACATATCATGTTCAACGGCAGTGAGAACGCACCGGGTGATTATTTCGAATATACCAAGAAAATCGGCGCAACCGACCTGAACGGCACGACGTGGCTCGACCGCACCAATTATTTCCAGACCGTGCCGACAACCGCGCTTGAATCCGCGCTGTTCCTCGAAAGCGACCGGATGGGCTATTTGCTGAACGGTCTGACCAAGGAAAAGCTCGATAACCAGATCGGCGTCGTTTCCAATGAAAAGCGGCAGGGCGATAACCAGCCTTTTGGACTGGTGGATTATAAAAGGTCTGAAACCCTGTTCCCCGTCGGGCACCCCTATCATCATGACACGATCGGCAGCCTGGAAGATCTGGCTGCGGCGTCGCTGGATGACATGAAGACGTGGTTCACCGACCATTATGGTCCGAACAATGCGGTGCTGGTGCTGGCGGGCGACATCAATGCCGCACAAGCCAGACCGTTGGTCGAAAAATGGTTCGGTAAGATCAAGCGCGGCAAAGATGTTGCGCCTGTGAACGCGCCGGTTCCAACATTGGAAAAGCCGATCAAGATTGTCATGAAGGACAAGGTTCCGACAACACGAATCTATCGCAACTGGGTGGTGCCAGGACTTGCTGACCCCGATACCAATGCGCTTTATGTGGCGATGAGCGTTCTGGGCGGGCTTTCAAGTTCGCGGCTCGACAATATCCTGATCCGTCAGGAACAAAGCGCAGTTTCCGCTTCGGCCTATCTGTTGCCATTCGTACATGGCAGCGCCGTTAACATCCAGGTGGATGTCAAGCCGGGCGGCGATGCCGATGCGGTGGCCAAAAGGCTTGATGAAATCCTTGCCGATTTCATCGCCAACGGCCCCACGGCCGAAGAAGTACAGCGCGTTGCCACCAGCACGATTGCCCAGCAGATTGACGGGCTGGAACAGGTCGGCGGGTTCGGCGGAAAAGCCGTCGCACTGGCCGAAGGACAGCTTTATGTGGGCGATTCCAACTTCTACAAGAAAGAACTGGAGCGTTTGGCCGCGACCAAACCCGAAACCGTGAAGGCCGCGCTGCAAAAATGGCTGACCCGGCCGGTGCTGGAAATCCGTGTCGAACCGGGCGAGCGTGAAGCCTATCAGGAAGTAGCGGCGGGAACCGGATCGCGTACCGGCACCTTGTCCGCCCCTGCATTTTACAGCCCCCCGGGTAGCGACGATATGGCCGGAACTGTGGGAACCACTTTTCAGGACCGCAGCAAATTCCCTGAACCCAGCGGAACCCCGGCACTGGATTTCCCGACGGTAGAAGAAACCACGCTGACCAACGGGATCAAGGTGTTCTTCGCCCGCCGTGCCGCTGTGCCAACCGTGCGCGTCGCGGTCAGCTTCAACGCTGGCTATTCTGCTGACCCTGTCGACAAGCGCGGTATTGCGTCGATGATGTCGACGATGCTGTTGGAAGGCACCAAGACGCTGACCTCGACACAGATCGCAGAAACCGAAGAGAAGCTGGGCGCCGACGTCAATGTCAATTCCTCGCTTGACCGGACCGTGGCAAGTGTGCGGGCGGTCAAGCCCAATCTGGCGCCGTCGCTTGACCTGTTGGCGGACGTCATCAAAAATCCCGCTTTTGACGATAAGGAACTGGAGCGCGTTCGCGTGCAACAGCAAACGCGCATCAAGTCGGAAAATAATCAGCCGCAGGGCATCGCTGTCCGCACGCTGCCGCCGCTCATCTATGGTCGGGGGCATCCATATGGCGGTCCTCAAACCGGCAGCGGCTATGCCGAAACCGTGGCCACGATCAGCAAGGCCGAAATATCTGCCTTTCACCAGGGTTGGGTTCACCCATCCAAGGCGGAGATATTCGTGGTCGGCGACACCAGCCTGAAGGAAATCAAACCGCTCCTTGAAAAGCGGTTCGGCAATTGGAAGCCTGCAATGGCGGCCGCGCCTGCGAAGAATTTCGCGGTCGCGATTCCGGCGGCTCAGTCGAAAATCCTGCTGATTGACCGTCCCAATTCGCCGCAATCTTTGGTGATGGCGGGTACGGTTCTGGGTGCCAAGGGGTCCGACGACCTATTGACATTGCGCGCCGCGAACGAAATTTTCGGCGGTGACTTCCTGTCACGGATCAATATGGACCTGCGCGAAACAAAGGGTTGGTCTTATGGGGTTCGCTCTCAGGTAAACGGTGCCGAAGACCGCGTACCTTTCTATATGTTTGCGCCGGTGCAGACCAACCAGACAGGTCCGTCGATCAAGGTTTTGATGGACCAGCTCAATGATTTCAACGGGACGAAACCGGTGACGGCTGACGAACTGGACAAGACCATCAAAGGCAATGTTCTTGAACTGCCCGGCAGCTATGAACAATCAGCAGCGGTGCTCGGCCAGATGCAGGCGGATCGTTTGAACAAGCGTCCGTTCGATTATGCCGAAACCATTGCGGCCAAATATACCGCGTTGACCGCAAAGGCGTTGAATGACGAAATGCGTGCCAAAATCGACCCTGCCAAGATTACGTGGCTCGTTGTCGGCGATGCGGCAAAAGTAAAACCGCAACTGGAAGCACTCGGTTTGCCGATTGAAATGGTCGGCGAAACTGCTAACACCAGTGCAAGCAACAACGCTAAATAAGGAGCAGGAATATGGCATCAGTTGATGGCGATTGGGATGTAACGATCAAAAGCCCGATGGGCGACCAGAAGGCAGTTCTTACCGTGAACAGCGACGGCGCAAGCTTTTCTGGCAAGATGGCGGGTGGACTTGGCGCGATGGATATCCCCAGCGGATCAGTTGATGGAAACACGATAAGCTGGTCGATGGACATGACTGTTCCGATGCCAATGAAACTGGATTGCACAGCCACAGTCGATGGTGACGCGATTTCCGGCGAAGTAAAAGCAGGCGCTTTTGGTTCGATGGGGCTTTCAGGTTCACGCAAATAAATTCGGCTTCGCAAAAGCTGTATCTTAAATGACGGTCTGGGCCGCCTGCCCTTCGGGGAAGGCGGCCTTGTTCTATTAGTCCGGACTGCAAAGGATCAGGACAATGAAAAGACTTGCGAGGCGTCAGAAAGCCTTGGGATATATTTATCCCGGCGGCTTCCTTTCTCGCCCTGAGCAAATGGCCTCAAACCTCGCAATTGCTTTTAACAGGTCCGGACCCTAAGGACTTGGGGGAACGGCGTTCGCCCGAATCGCCGGATACGTCTGGAGACTCCCATGAACCAGCTTGCATCTGCTTCACAGCTACGCATGTCGCTCTTGCGCTGGGCGCTTTTTGTGATCCCTGTTATCATGTTTCTTGGATTTTTATCGGGGACCATATCGGGCTCTACGGCGGATAATAACTGGTACCAGACATTGATAAAGCCGGATATTCAACCCCCTGGCTGGGTCTTCGGAATTGTCTGGCCGCTATTATATCTATCCATGGGCCTTGCCTTTGCGATGGTGCTGCATGCGCGCGGTGCCCAAAATCGCGGGTTGGCGATCGGTCTTTTTCTGGTCCAGTTTCTCATCAATCTGTCCTGGTCTCCGATTTTTTTCGGCCAGCACAAGGTTAGTTTCGCCCTTTACGTCATCGTCACCCTGATTGTCGCGGCCATCGCCACGACCTTTGCCTTTGGCCAGATTCGCAAGGCGGCAGCTTGGTTGATGGTGCCTTATTTGGTCTGGATCAGCTTTGCCGCGATCCTCAATTTTAAGATTGATCAGCTAAATCCCGATGCAGAAAGCCTTTACGTTCCGGCTGCGAGTTCCCAAATAGGGTCTGGCCGCTAAATCCCGCCCCCCGGGACACTGGCAATGGAGTAAACGACATGCAAAGCGAAAAGCGTATTTTTGATGATCTGGCCAAGGTGCTGAACGGCGTTGCTGGTACAGTCGCAGGCATGGGCCGCGAAGCCGAAGCGAGTATGCGCGAGCGCGCCCGCGAATGGGCAGGCGGGCTGGACCTGGTTACGCGTGAAGAATTTGATGCGGTCAAGGCGCTTGCCGCCAATGCCCGTGCCGAAGCCGACGCATTGGCCAAGCGCGTCGCCGTTTTGGAAGCGGCGGCGGGGCTGAAATCGGCTTCGGCGGCCAAGGTTGCGCCGAAAGCGAAGCCTGCCGCGAAGAAGCCGGCGACCAAAAAGTAAAAACTTTTCCACAACCCGCCCACAGACTTGTTCGGACAGACGACGCAAGACCCTTGCGCGCGAGTCCGCGGCAAGGCAGAATCAGACGATATTAATGGGCGCTTCACAGCATGCACGATGCAGACGAACAATATGAGCAGTTTGAACGGGATGAATCCGCACCTGTAGACATGCTTGCTGCATTGTTCGAGGCGCGCGGCTGGTCCTATGAACTGGACGGTGAGGATGAAATCACCGCAGAATATAAGGGAAGCTGGACCAGCTATCAGATCCGCGCCATCTGGCGTGAAGAGGATAATGCCCTGCAGCTCATTCTGCTGCCCGATGTGACCGTCCCCAGTGACAAGCGTGACAGCGTTTACAAGGCACTGGGGCTCATTAACGAACAATTGTGGCTAGGCCATTTCGATATGTGGTCGGCCAATGGCATATTGCTGTTCCGGCACGGCAGTTTGATGCCATCAAATGGCCTGCTGGGTGTCGACCATGCCCAGACCATCATCGACGTCGCTATCGACGAATGCGAACGCTTTTATCCCGTATTCCAGTTCATTATCTGGGGTGACAAATCGCCCGAAGAAGCCATCGCCAGCGCCTTGATCGAAACCCACGGCGAAGCGTGAAAAGCGACTTTTTTAACTTCCCTCGATTTTCGGACGACGGATCAGATAGTGCATGGTGGCCATCGCAATAGGCTTTGTCCTGTCGTCCTGCCATGCACGGGCTTCGACATTGGCCATTGTCCGGCCCAGCCTTATGACCTCACCCACCGCATAAGTCATGTGCCCCACGCCGCCGCGCATGAAATCGATGGTGACATTGACTTGCTTGATGCCGCTGTCGCTGCCTTTGGCACGCAATGCCTGATGGATGGCGGCGACTGCGGCGATTTCCAGCAAGCCTGATATGGCGCCGCCGTGCAGAAATCCGGGGCGGCCTTGCACCTTGTTGGCAAAGGGCATGCCGATCACGGGCGCACCCTCGACATTGTCGACAATTTCCATATCGAGCGCCAGCGCATAAGGCGGCAAGCCGGCAGGATGGGTGTGGTTCATGATACCCGGTCGCCTACGCGGATGAAGGTGCCGCTGGCATGGGCCAGCGGGTCATCCGGGTTGCCATTATGGGCAAAGCCCCGCACAAATCCGATGCTGTGCGTCAGATGGTAACAAATCCCCCGACCATAGACCCGCGCGCCTGATGGTGACGGGCGCAGATAATCGAGGCGCAGGTCCATGGTAACCTGCGGGCGGAATTCGCCCAATTTAGTCCAGATCGACATGCTGGTGGCATTGTCCATCAGGCTGATGACCACTGCCGATGCGAGAATGCCGGTATCGGGATCAGCCACCAAATCCTCGCGCCAATCGATGGCGAGTTCCACCCAATCGTTGCCATGCCCGACATATTCCATATCGAGAAAACCGCCATGCCCGAATTTGCCCATCAGCTTGTTGACCAAAGCCGGATCAAACGCTGCATTTTTCGGGATTGCACTTCGCAAATCAGGTTTATTAGGTGTCATTGTTTTTCATCCACACTGGCAGCAAATTTGGGGACAGACCGCATTTGCGAAAGCTGTTCATAGGCAAAGCCGGCCTTGAGCACCACATGGTCATGCCATTTTGCGCCAATGAAACTCAAGCCCACAGGCAGGCCGCCCGATAGACCCATGGGAACGGTAAGATGCGGAAATCCCGCAATCGCAGGCCATTGACTGGCGCTTGGCCCGGTAAAGGCATCGCCCTTGCCCAAGGTTGACACCCATGCCGGTCCATTGGTTTGCGCGACGATGACGTCCAGCCTGTGGGTGGTAAGCATGCTGTTAAGCGCGTCCGCCGCCAGCTGTCGCGACGTTGCCAAAGCGGTCTTGTAGGCGGGGTCATCAAGTCCTGCTTCCTTGTCGGCGAGCTCAAAAGTTTCCTGTCCGAAATACGCCAATTCAGTGTCGGCATGGACCTTGTTGAAGGCAATGATATCAGCAAGGGTTTTATGCGGAACAAGATTTTGCGGCAGCCCTTGAAGATAGGCTGCAAGATCGGCTTTCAGCTCGGCCAGCAAAACCTTGAATTCCGCCGCCCCCATTTTTTCCCCGTCAACCTTGCTGCTATCAAGCAGGATGATTTCGGCCCCGCCTGCTTTCAATGTCGCAATGGCGGCGTCGAACCGGGCGGCGTCCACATCCGGCGCGCGCAAGACACCGATCCGCATCCCGGACAATGCCGTCACAGACAGCCCCGCAGCATAATTGCCGCGCCACCGGTCTGCCTCTGCTGTAGCGGCGTCTTGCGGGTCAGTGCCCGCCATCGCGGTCAACATAATCGCTGCGTCCCTTACGGTGCGGGTCATGGGGCCTGCCGTGTCCTGGCTATGGCTGATCGGGACGACAAAGCGGCGCGAGATAAGGCCCACGGTCGGTTTGAACCCGACAATGCCATTGACACCCGAAGGGCAGGTGATGGAACCGTCGGTTTCAGTACCGATGGTCGCCGCCGCCAGCCCGGCCGCCATGGCCGATCCGCTTCCGCTCGAAGATCCACAGCTGTTGCGGTCCAGCGCATGGGGGTTTTTGGTCAAACCGCCCACCGCGCTCCATCCGCTGGTGGATTTTTCAGACCGGATATTGGCCCATTCGCTCAAATTTGTCTTGCCCAAAATCACCGCCCCCGCTTCGCGCAGCCGGGCGATCAAAGGGGCGTCGCGGCCAGTAACATTAGTTGCCAGCGCCAGCGAACCCGCGGTGGTCGGAATTGGGCCGGCCACTTCGATATTATCCTTTACCAGCACGGGCATTCCATGCATCGGCCCGCGATATTTACCGGCCTTCAGCTCTGCATCCATTGCCCGCGCTTGATCCAATGCATCGGGAAATGTGGCGATGACAGCGTTCAGCATGGGGCCGTTGTCATCCACCGCTGCAATCCGCGCAAGATAGGCCGCGGTGATCGCCTCGCTATTAAGCGCGCCGTCATCAATGCCGTCTGCCAATTGCGACAGGTCGAAACTCTCAATGGGACCCGCCTTGGCAAGGTTGGCCTTGGCGATTTCGGTCGTGGGTGGCGGTGCCACCGAAGCGATCAGCGGCGATGAAAGCAGGGCAAGGCCTGCCCAGATTGCGCCTTTAACCGTCATGTCTTGTCCCCTTTGGCCAATTGCGCGCCACGGTCACGGGCCGCTTTCAATGTTGCTTCGACCAGATTTCGCAAGCCGTCCCCTGCGTCCAGCACGGCAAGCCCCGCCGCAGTGGTGCCGCCCGGGCTGGTGACGCGCATGGCCAATGCCGCCGGACTTTCGTCCGATACCGCCGCCAGCCGTGCTGCACCTGCAACCGTGGCCAATGCGAGCCGCGCCGATGTTTCCGCAGGTAACCCCGCCGCAACGCCGCCTTGGGCCAAGGCGTCGATAAAACGGTAGACAAAGGCCGGACCGGACCCGGCAAGCGCGGTGACGGCATCCATTTGCGCCTCGTCGTCGATCCAGACCGGCGTTCCCAAGGGCGCCACCAAAGCGTCCACCGCGTCCCTTTCCGCCGAAGACAGCGCAGCGGAAAACAGACCCAGCGGTGAAAGCCCCAGCGCCGCCGACAGATTAGGCATCAACCGTACGATATGGGTGTCTGGAAAAAGGGCAGCAAGCGCCGATGTCATAGCACCGGCCAAAATTGAAAGAACCAGCGCATTCGGCGCAATCCGCGCACGGATGGCAGGGGCAAGACTGTCGAGAATCTGGGGCTTAATGCCCAAAAGGACCGTGTCGAATGATTCATCGAGCGCATCAGCCGATGCCACATGGCGGACCCCTGACGGCAGATCCTGCGCCACCGGATCAATCACGGTAAAATGCTTCGGCGACCGTCCTGAAGCCACCCACCCGCGCAACATCGCACCGCCCATATTGCCGCAGCCAACAATCAATATGTGAGACGAAATTTCGGGCACACCATCCATCCTGCAGTTCACACAAGGTCCATGCCCTATCTGTACGCAGACGGCAACCTCAGGGTCCGCTTCTGTTCTTCGCGTCCGGTGCAAACACAATGCGGGGGTTCGAAATACCCTTCTTCATCGCTTTACCTTTACCCTGGCCTAAGTTGGAGGTGATGGGGGCAAAAAAGTCGGCCTCTCCCACTAACGGGAGGGAAGCAGGATTTGCGAACCTATGAGACGATAGTCGCGGGGAGGACTTTCAAAGGTCCGCAGCAGCCACAACCCAACCAAGCGTCTCGCCTGCATGGAAAGGCACGATCGTGGTGCCATTGGCATCGACCGTATGGGGGACATTGGTTGACCCGCGCTCCAGCGTGATTGTACCCTTATTCAAGGGCAGACCATAAAAACGTGGGCCGTTCTCGCACGCAAAGGCCTCGAATCGGTCAAGCGCACCTTCTTCGTCAAACACCGTGACATAGCTTTCCAGCGCATAGGGTGCGTTGAAAATGCCCGCACAGCCACAGGCGCTTTCCTTTGCCGATTGGGCGTGCGGCGCGCTATCTGTGCCGAGAAAATATTTGGCGTTGCCCGATGTCGCCGCCTTGCGTAGCGCAAGCCGGTGCACCTCGCGCTTCGCAACGGGCAGGCAATAGGCGTGCGGGCGCATCCCGCCCTCAAACATCGCATTGCGGTTGATATGCAGATGCTGCGGCGTGATCGTCGCGGCGACATTGGGTCCGCTGGCATCGACAAAGGCGGCGGCATCGGCAGTCGTGATATGTTCGAACACGATCTTGAGTTCGGGCAAATTCCGGACGAGGCCGGTCAAAATACGCTCGATAAACACGGCCTCACGGTCGAAAATATCGACATGGCTGTCGGTCACCTCGCCATGGATCAGCAAGGGCATCCCCACCGACGCCATTGTTTCGAGCGCGGGCATGATCCGCGCGATGTCGGTCACGCCATGCGCGCTGCCCGTGGTGGCATGGGCAGGGTAAAGCTTGGCGGCCGTAAACACGCCCTCGGCATAGCCCCGCGCCAGTTCGTCGCCGCGCACATCATCGGTCAGATAGGCTGTCATCAAGGGCGTGAAATCCACCCCCGCAGGCACAGCCGCCTGTATTCGGTCGCGATAGGCGGCGCAGCCTTCGACGCTGGTCACGGGCGGCGACAGGTTGGGCATCACAATGGCGCGGGCAAATTGCCGGGCGGTAAAAGGAACAACCCCGTTCATCACGGCGTCATCGCGGAAATGGAGGTGCCAGTCATCGGGGCGGCGGATCGTCAAGCTGTCAGTCATCCCTTCCCTTTAGGCGAAGCGGACCCTATCTGTCACGCATGTCCAACCCCCGCCTGTTCGATCGCGCCGTCCTCCGCCTCTCCCCCACCGAGGAGGACGAAGATGTACGCGGATTTCTGCAAGGGTTGGTGACACAGGACAGCAAAGGCACCCTGCCCGCATGGTCCGGACTGCTTACGCCGCAGGGCAAGGCTCTGTTTGATTTCATCCTGTGGGACGGCGGCGCGGATATCCTGATCGATTGCGAGGCCGCACAGGCCGAGGCGCTGGCACGGCGGCTGTCCATCTATCGCCTGCGCCGCAAGATTGCCATTGGAGTCGATGATACCCTAGGCGTGTTCTGGTCACCCGAAGGCGAAGGCGACCCGCGCCACCCCGCGCTTGGCCGCCGCTGGATTGCGCCCGTCGACGCTAACGATGCGGACACAAGCGCCACCTTCCGCCGTCACCGGCTGGCGCTCGGCATCGCGGAAGGTCTGGCCGAACTTGGTAGCGACCAGACACTCTGGCTGGAAACTAACGCGGCGGAGCTGGGGGGCGTGTCCTTTTCCAAAGGATGTTATGTGGGACAGGAAAATACCGCGCGGATGAACTGGCGGCAAAAAGTCAACCGCCGGCTGATAGTCGTCCCGCTGGCGAACGCCGACCCCAAAAGACAGCGGATGGCCTATCCGGAGCTTGGGCTCTCGGTCGAGTTGCGGCGGGTGGAGGATATGGCGGGGCTGGAGTTGCCGGAGTGGCAGCGGGCTGCTTTGGGGGTCACGCATTGACGAAATGGTAAGTCAGTAGTTTGGGACCTGAACAAGCGCAATGATTTTTGAAAATATGCTCCCCTCATTGTGGGAAGAGGAGAGCTTAGATGCCTGTCGGTGGGGTCGCAATTCACCGTCAGGCATTATCAAACCGGAATGGCACTCTATCGAGGAGCATGCCCCCACATCCGATTCTTTTCTATGTCTAATCTGCATAAGCGCATCATTTTTTAAGTCAAGAAACATCGCGAAACACGACAGGGCAAATCACGCAAAAGGCACATTAAAATTGCGACTGTTGCAACAATGGCACATCGGCAGAAGGTCACGGAATTTGTCCGAATTAGTTTTTGGCCTTGGCAGAAAAGTTAAACGAAACCGATACATTGTCCGCCACTTCATCAGTCGCCGCCCATTCGCCGCTGCCTACGCCAAATGCCGTGCGCTTTATCCGCGATGTGCCCGATACTTTCGCGGACTGCCCGTTAATCTTAAGATTGAAATCGAGCGATAAAGGCTGCGTTCGGCCATTCAGATTCAATGTGCCGCGCGCCCGATAGGTGTCGCCGCCGACATGGGTGATGGATGAAGATTTGAACGTCGCTTTGGGGTGCGCGGCCACATTGAAGAAACTATCGCCTAGCAAAATTTCATCGCGCTGTGCATCCGAAGTAGTGGCCGAACCAAGGTCAACATTGACCGTGATCGCCGAACGGGCAAGATCGTCCTTGCTAAAGTGGATATCGCCGGTCCAGCGCCCAAAGCTGCCATTGATTGGCGTTCCGTTCCAATCGACGGTAAAGCCAAGACGGCCACCGCGCGCAATCTGCCAATCTGCAAGTTTTACGGCGGTATCCGCAACGGGCGTTTCTTGTGCTGCCTCGGCCAAACCTTCAGAGGTATTTTCCGCACCATCTTTGGTATCGGTTGCCGATGGCGTCGCAATTGGTGCAGCAGGCGTGGCAGAAACGGGCGCCGCCGTCTTTTCAGGCAGAGCCGAGCTGATCGTGTACCCGTTCCAGAATGCAAAGCCAAATGCTGCAAAAATGACGGACAGGGTCACAAGAACCGACCCCCCGCGCCGAACTGCCCATGGGATCATCCGCCCCAGAATATTTTCGCCTTTGAAAAACTGGTGCCGCAATGCGCCTGCCACATGCAGAACAAGCAAGCCGATAGCCACCCAAGCCAAAAGTTCATGCGCGATTTCGGCAGGTTCATGAAATGCTTTGCCAATGGGCAGATGCGGTAAGGGGATCGTGCCGAACAGCATGGTAGGAATACCGATTTTGGCGGTTGATACCAGAATCCAGCCGGTTACCGGCCCGCCAATCATCACGATGTAAAATGCCGCATGAACCATTTTGGCCGCACGTTGGGACCAGATATTATCAGCAAATGCCGCCGGTCTTGGCAAGGTGTACCGCAAAGCGAGACGCAGGATCGACAAAACCAAAATCGCAATGCCGACCGATTTGTGCAGCTGAAAAAGGCCAAACAGATTGGCCCCGCGTTCGAGAGTTTCAAACTGCCACCCCAGCGCAATCTGGAAAACAAGCGCAAGTGCAATAGACCAGTGCAATAGCATCGCGATGAAAGAATAACGGGCGTTTGTCATGAATATGCTCTCGATAAATAACAATGTCGGTCATGGGGGCCATAACCAAAAACAAACGATCGCGGATTTGCGATACCAAGATCGCTATGTTATGGCAAGGCTCGACCCCTGATCTTGCCCTTAATCCTGCAACCGGTGCCAGATGGCCGCCAACCTTGATGATGATAGCAGCCGGGGTTCGGCTGAGTGTCCTGGCCTTAAAATGGGTCTGTGAAAGATTGGGGTGTCTGCATGCTAAGCGAAAATGGCGGCATTTCGGGCTTACGCACGCCGCCGATTATACTGGATATCGGAATTACGGGCCATCGCAGCCGCCATCCGATATTTTCGCACAACAGAATGGCAATTTCGGAAAGTCTGTCCCGGTTGATCGATCTGCTGGAACGGGTCGCGCATGAAACGCTGAATGACAGTGACGAAGGCAGCTTACCGCTTGTCCGCCTGCACTCCATGCTGGCCTATGGGGCAGATATCATGGCCGTTGATGCGGCGCGGGCTAAGGGATGGCCGGTGGTTGCCCCTTTGCCATTCGGGCGGGCGCTCAATCTGGCGATCAACGCGCATCCTACCAACCTTGCCGATATGCAGGCCTTGCTGGAGGGTCATGCCGCTGCCGATCCCGATACGGCATTGCGGGCGGCTGAGATCGAGACGATTGCAAAGCAGGTCAGCCTGTTCGAACTGGCGGAACAGGACAAAGACGTTGAGGCTTATTATCGCGCACATCTTGGCGCGCCGGATGACCGTTTGGCAGAACAGGCCTTTGTCGGAATATGTTCCGACCGCGCAGCGATGGCCGCACGGGTCATGGTCGAACATTCCGATATTCTGGTAGGTATATGGGACGGCGTGACGCGGGGGACAGTGGGCGGCACGCGGCACACCATCGAAAGTGCTTTGGAACAGGGCATTACGGTCATCTGGATTGATGCCGCCAATCCCTATGGCTGGCATATCTTGCGCGCAACCGAAGAATTGGCCGGATTGACCCGGCGCGCGCCCGATCCAAACCCCGAATCCGCAATCAGGGCAATTGTCCGGGAAACCCTGTGTCCTGTTGGCGACAAGTGGCAAAATGAACCTGCCAACCGGAAATGGCGCGCCAAAAGCACAGCGCTGTTTCAGGCTTATCGACGGGTTGAGGCGGTGTTTGGAACGCCCGGGGCCCGCGCTTTTCGAAGCCTTACCCAATATTACGAACATCCTGATGCCATAGCGGCGGGCAGCGGTGCGCCCATGCTGAAGGCTGCAAAATCCCTTCCCGGCGGGGATCCGGTCATTGCCGAACGGATCGCGACCGACATATTGCAGCCATTTGCCTGGGCGGACGGCGTATCGACCTGGCTATCGGATGCTTATCGCGGTGGAATGGTCGCCAGTTTTTTGTTATCGGCCTTTGCGATTATTGGGGGCATTGCCTATCTGCCCTTTGCATCGATTGATGCCAAATGGGGCTTTGCTGCGTTTGAATTTCTGGTTTTGGCGGCGATCGTCCTGATCTTTCTAACCGGCAAAAGGCGGCATTGGCATGAACGCTGGTTTGAAACCCGGCGCGTCGCCGAATATTTCCGGCATGCGCCAATATTGTTGTTATTGGGGGCGGCCCGGTCAACCGGCCGGTGGCCGCGCGGATCAAAGGGCAATTGGCCTGAATGGCATGTCCGGCACGCCATGCGTGGTGTGGGGTTGCCACATATGAAAGTGACATCTGAATTTCTGCGTGCTGCCCTTGTGCTGATGCGTGACCATCATGTGTTGCCACAACGCAGCTATCATCAGGGCAAATCGATCCGTCTCAAGCGTACACAGCATAATCTGCATCGCACTTCCGAGCTGTTATTCTTGCTGGCGGTTCTTTCGGTCACGGTTTACCTTTTGATCGAAATTGGAGCCGCTATGCAAGTTTTGCCGCATGATTTGCCCCATGCAGTAGCCAAGTCCTTCACCTTTTTGGGGGTCTTGTTTCCCACATTAGGTGGCGCCTTTGCCGGCATCCATTATTTCGGTGACTTTGAACGCTTTGCCGCAATATCGGAAATAACGGCAGAAAAGCTGGGCGATGTAGAAACGCGCATCGCATTTCTGCTGGACGCGCCCGATTGCGACATCGCCTATTCACGCGTTTCGGGTCTTGCCCATGCGATAGACGATATCGTCGTCGACGAAATTGAAAACTGGCAGGCAGTCTTTGGCGGAAAGCATATCACGGTCCCGGTTTAACGGGGCAAATTCCCCGTAACAGGCAAAAGTATTACGTAAAAAGCTGTACTGTGATACTGGTTCAGGAACGGGTCGCGCCGGTTGCTTCCAATGGGGGGAAGATGACGCAGCATGTTCGTGGAATAAAGCCTTCGGAATGGGTATTTTATCGTCATCTGGTTACCGGGCTGTTGCTATTGACGGCATTTTGCAGCGTGCAGAATGCTTTCGCACAGCAACTTGATGCCTATCAAGACGGGCTGCCGCTCGACGATGTAGGTGACTCATCGGCAGAGACAGTGCCTGCGCCAAATTCCCTTCCTACCGCTGTTCCGTCGGGGTGGATTATCGGCGCAAATGAGCCCACGGCTGATGCCCGTTCGGATCAACGTCCGATCACCATTGGGTTTCGACAGAATTTGGGCCGCGACATGAAACGGATGCAGGATTTTGTCGCCAGAGATTGGGCGTTGCAAATTGGCTGGCCTGCTGAATTCGAAATGAGCCGTTCTTTCGACGACCCGTCGCAACTGGTCCTGATCGATATGTTGCACCAGCCGCCATTTATAGACATGGCTGACACGGACATTTCCTTTATTGCCAATAATTACGACGCCGTGGCGATATCACGCGAAGTGAATTCTGCGATCATGATCGGCAATCCTGATGCCCCGGGATTTGCGGAAAAATTCTACGTCGAGATCGCCAAAATCATTCGCGCGCGCGCCCTTATTGCCAATTCTTTCCCCGCCAATGCACGTGAATATGCACTGTGCGCTGAAAAAGGTGACCGGCCATGTCCAGAAACAGGTCAATCCCGGATAACGGATCTGGGCACCAATGATAAGGTGCACTTTGCGCTTCGAAACGAAAGCCAGGAACCACAATTTGTATATGTGTTTCTGATCGACCCGGAAAATGAATTACGCCTTGTCATAGGTGGCCCAACGCCCCTTGAACCCGGCGCGATGGTGGAAGCCAAAGGCGAACCTGTCGAGCTTAAGCAGGGGCGCTATCATATCTTCATACTCCGGTCCGATCGTCCGATTGATGATGCTCTGTTTCTTAGCGACATTGGGAAAATCGACCCTTCGAAATGTAGCGAAGGAGTCGCAGAAAGCCTGTGCGCTATCCTGTCCGGGCAAGATATTTCCATTCCCCGCGGGAGCGCATTGTGGGACCGGGGGTGGAGCATGAACGTCGAAACCATTGCCGCCGTCGTCAAAAAAACGGTGACAGTAGGTGGCGGAGATGTTGCAAAGGCAGGCTTCGCGCCTTGGCAGGTGCAAATCTATTCCAATCAAACCTATAGCAAGGCGCAAATTGCCAAGGACACAGAGGCAGGGGCCAAGGGCAAGTCACTGGCGAAGCAATTGCCTTTTCAACTCTATCATCGTTGTGCGGGGTCGTTAATTGCGAAGAATATTGTTTTGACGGCGGCGCATTGCGTTGCACATCCACCGGTCGACGGCACAAATGTTCTACGTACCCGCGAAGTTCTTGTGGGTACGCAGACCTTGAGCCAAGGCGGTGCGCGGTACCGGATTGTATCGGCTGTGGTGCACAAAGGGTATAAGCCGGGCAGTCAAAAGGATGATATTGCGGTCGTGCGGATCGAACCCATCGCAGCGCCGGCAACGCAATATGCAATCAAATTACCCGATGATGTGGCCGGATTCAGCAAGGTTGTTGCTGGATCGAAAATCAGCGTACTCGGCTGGGGTTTTACCGGGGTAGTTGGCCGGACGGAACGTCATGAACGAACACGGGCAGGCCCCCAATTTGCACAGGATAAACTCAGGATAGCTGCCATGCAGGCTTATGATACCAACGCTTGCAAGCTTTTGTCCGGCTATCAAAATATCGACAAAAAGATTTGTGCAATCACGCCAGAAGACCGCACAAAACCGGGCAACAGTTTCAGCTGTCGCGGGGACAGCGGCGGCCCTGTTATCCAGCAATCCAATGGACGTGTTGTTCAGGTTGGTCTGGTATCTGGCGGTGTGGGATGCGGCGCGAATGAAAATGGGAAGCAAAATCCATCGCTGTTCGTCGATCTGGCGCAATACACGACATGGATCAAAAATGCAGAGACGCGCGTGCGCGCAATCTCGAACGCTGTTGAACCCATGCCTTGAGGATGAAGGTTCTGTCTTTTTCCGCCGTCACCCTGAAACCGCAAATGTGCTGAGCACCATTTGGATCAGGGTGACGATCAAGCGAAGCGATATTTATCGGTTCACGGCCAATTCGGAAATCTCGGATTACTGTTCAGTATTACCCTGATCCGTCGAACCCTGGTCGGTCGAACCTTGATCCGTCGAACCTTGGTCTGTTGATCCCTGATCCGTCGTGCCTTCTTCGGTCTTGGCAGCGGCATCTTCAGCAACCGGTTCGGCCACAACAGTTTCATCAGCGACAACTTCTTCGGAAGCTTTTTCCGCTTCGGGTTTATTGCAGGCGGTTACGCCCAGCGACAAAATGGCAGCAGACGACAATAAAATGATCTTATGCATAATCTTTCCCCCTTCAGGAAATATGAAGTTACACAAATTTCAGTTGCCGTAGCAAGGCAATAAAACGGGTATCTGCACGCAGCGGTTCAAGGAACGGATCATTCAGCAAATAAACAAGCCCTGAATCCGCTGCGGCATAGGCTTTATCGAGTGCGGCAAAGGCTTTTTCGATTTCGCCCCATTGGGCAAATATCTGCGCCTGTTGATACAGCGCATTATCGCCATGTTCGGCAATCAGCGCAGCCAGCGCCGCGTTCGCCTTGCCCTTATCGTTGCGCCTGTGGGCGATGATGGCATCGCCGGGCAGCGCTAAAAGGCTGTTGCTTTCCAGCGCGAATTCCGCCTGCGCCTTGTCAAGATCGCCCAGCATGAAATAGGCATTTGCGATATCGCCATGCAATGTGCCGCGCTGCGGGCTGAGCGCCAACGCCTTGCGCCCGAAACCAATCGCGGCTTGATAGGCTTTGGCCGCATATTTGATATTACCTGCGGATTTGAACATGGACGAATTGAGCGGATCTAGCACAGCGGCCCTGTTAATGGCCGTTTCGGCGGCGACAAAGCGTCCCGTGCGCGCGCAATATACAGCATAGCGACTAAGTACATCGACATCGCCCTGTGCCAGTTGATGTGCGCGTTCATAAGGTGCGCGGGCCGCAGCCGCATCGAGCCGCCCGTAAAACAAGGCATAGCCCAAGGCAGCATAAGCAGGTGCAAAATTTGGCGCGTTGCGCGTCGCCTGCTGCGCTTCGGACACCGCTTCGTTATACAAGGCCTTGCGTTCAACGGCTGTTGCATATTGGTTGGCGATGACCGCAAGAGTGCGCGAACGCAGGGCCCGGGCGGCGGCATAATCAGCATCGATGGCAATAGCCTGTTCCAGCTTCGCCAGCGCCGCCCGCTCGGATGCTTCGTCAATATGTGATTCAAAAAGATCGCGCCCGCGCAGATACGCATCGAAAGCGGCCAGGCTTTTCGTACCACCGACCTGAAGGGCCTTTTTACCAGCCGAACCTTCATCCATCACCGCAGATAGCGCCCCTGCAACAGCAGTAGCAATTTCGCTTTGTACGGCGAAAATATCAGCCAATTGCCGTTCGAAAATTCGCGACCATTGGGTCGTTCCTGTTCGGCCATCGGTCAACTCCGCCGCAATTTTTACCCTGTCGCCCACGCGCTGCACATTTCCATCCAGCAGGAATGACACATTCAATTCTTTGGCAATCGAACGCGCATTACCGCTATGTTCTCGAAACTGGTTGGACGAAGTTTGCCCGACAATTTCCAATAACCCGTTGCGCGAGAGATTGGACCGGATTTCAGATGCCAGCCCGTCGGAAAAATACCGTTGCTGCGGGTCCCCACTCAAATTATCAAAGGGCAAGACGGCAACGCTGTTGCGGATGGCCGGGCTGCCGAGCATATTTCCTTTCCAGATAGCTATACCCGCAGCCGCCGCAGCCACCGATAGTCCGCCGCCGATGGCCAAACGCCGTCCTATTTTTCTGCTTTGTTTTACAGGGGCAATCGGAATGGAAAGGACCGCGCGATGCGATGCCGCAATGGCCCGCAACATGCGAAGAATTTCGGTGTCCGAACTGTCTATTCTGGATTGAGCCAGATTGATAACCTGAAACTGTCCAAAACCCAGCGGTGGTTCACAGCCATCCAGCGATAACGGTATTAAAATGCCCCGGTCGCGGCCGCGTGTGGCTTCGTCACGCACCCAATGGGACTGGACCGATGTTCGGGACCACAGGACAACCACGGCTTTGGCCCTGTCAAGCGCATCCTCCGTCGCTTTTGAAAACCGCTCGCCTCCTTCAAGCAACCCGTCCCACCATGTGGTAAAACCGGCATCTTGGATAACACCTATTATCGGCACGGCCCGCGCCTGATCTTCGCGCGAATAGCTGAAGAACACAGTCGATGGCTGCGGATCGGAATTATCAGTTGTCGGGTCGCGGTCAGTCAAATCGATGCGTGCCCCCCAGTTGCAGCAAAGCCCGAAAAAGCAGGCCCGAAATCCGCCTATTTCTCACATTCTTTATCGGTGCTTGCAACCATTTTGATGGCGCTTTAGGCAAATAAAATGAACATCCTCGAAAAGCTGCGGCTACAGACGCGTGCCTTGCTTCGTGAACCATTGTTGCATTTTATCGTCGCCGGGCTGCTGGTGTTTCTGCTTTCGCTGTGGCGTGGGGACGCGGTCGACCCGGCAAGCAGAACCATCGTCATTTCCGAAGATACCGTGCAGCGTCTTGCCGCCAGTTGGGAACAGATTTGGCGGCGTCCACCGACCCAGGCAGAGATAGACGGATTGATCCGCGACTATATCAAAGAAGAAATCTATTATCGGGAGGCAAAGCGGATCGGCCTTGATGAGGATGATACGGTCATTCGGCGGCGTTTGCGGTCCAAGATGGAATTCCTGGCCGTCGCACAAACGGAAAGTGCCAGGCCCGATGAACGGACATTGCAACGCTGGCTTGACCGGCACCCACAAAGGTTCGCTGAAGAGGTCGAGTTCAGTTTTGACCAGATCTATCTAGGCGAGACCGATACTGATGGCACAGCGGCGATGTTACAGATTTTGGCATCGGGCGGTGACTGGCGCAATTTGGGTCGGCCGATTTCGCTTCCCCGGTCAATGGATGCAGCAGCGCGGTCGGACATTGCGCGGCAATTTGGTGATCCGTTCGCCCGATCTCTGGCGCTTGCCCCGCAAGGCGGCTGGACCGGGCCAGTCAAATCGGGTTTCGGGGTTCATCTCGTTCGGGTCCGCGTCGTCCAACCAGCGGGCAAGCCCATATTGGCCGAGGTCCGGCAGGCGGTCGAAAATGACTGGCGCGTCAACAGCGCAAAAGTGCGCGAAGCAAAAGCCTATCAAGCATTGTTGGACGGATATTCCATAAAGATAGCCAAACCATGACACGCCTATTATGGCTTCTGATTTTGCTGGCGGTTCAGGCCCCTGTCCATGCAGACGAATTGCGGCCCGGCTATGTAGAATTTGAACAAAAGTCTGCAAATGAATGGATCATAGTCTGGAAAATCCCGCTGCAAGGAGGGTTTACGCCTTTGACCCGACCCCAATTACCAGCCGGTTGCCAAATGACGGGCATAGCGGCTCGGCAATTGTCTGATGCGGCGGTAACCACGCGTTCGGCGGTGCATTGCCGAGGTGATGTCTCTGGCCAGTTCATCGGACTGGAAAATTTCGAAACGGCGCAATCCGACGTGCTCGTCCGCGTGGCGCCTTTGGCACGGCCGGTGCAGGCAATGCGCCTGACACCTGCCGAACCACGCACGATCATTCAGGCTAGGGCAGGTACTTGGCAGGTTGCCCAAACCTATTTCCTGACCGGTATCGACCATATCCTGTTCGGATATGACCATCTGCTATTCGTTGTGGCACTGGTTCTGTTGTTACAGGGTTTCTGGACGATTGCCAAAGCGGTGACGGCATTCACTTTGGCGCATTCGCTGACTTTGGCAGGCACGACATTGGGCTGGATCGGCCTGCCGCAAAATCCTGTGGAGAGCGTTATTGCCCTGTCGATCATGTTTTTGGCTGTCGAAATCATCAAACGTAAACCGGACCAAAAGCGATTGTCGGAACGCGCCCCGTGGATTGTTGCATTCGGCTTTGGTCTTTTACATGGCTTTGGTTTTGCAGGTGCGTTGAAAGAGATTGGTTTGCCCGAGCAGGATGTATCCATCGCCCTTGTCACTTTCAATCTAGGGGTCGAGGCGGGCCAAATTGTGATTATCGCGGCAACTTTGATGCTTCTGGAAACGATAAGGCGATTGTTCGCGACGGCCTTGGTCCCGGTCATAACCATGGCGACTTATGCCATCGGCATCACCGCAAGTTTCTGGTTCATTGAACGCACATTTTCCTGATGGCGCCAAAGTCGGTCAAATACTGACCCCGCGCGCCGGTAGGGCTTGCAGTCCCCGACCCCTAATTGCTAAGCTTCTATTCTCTTTGGAATTGCTGATTAGAAAAGGGTGCTTGAAATGCGGGCAAATTGGATTTTGGCATTGATCGGTTACGTGGCCGCATCGGCAGCCCCAGCCATCGCACAGGGCAATGCAGCCCCCGAAATTCGCCCAGCAGTGTTTGAAGACCTGTTGCGGTGCCGTTCGATATCGGACGAAACCCAACGGCTTGCCTGTTATGATGCCAAGACCGCAGCGATGGATGAAGCGGAAAAAAAGGACGAACTGGTCCTGGCCGACACGGCATCGATGAAAGAGGCAAAGCGTGGCTTGTTCGGCTTTTCCATCCCTAAACTCAAAATCTTTGGCAATGACAAACAGGAACAGGAAAAGTTCGAACTGGTCGCCAAAATCGATACCGCCTTTCAGACAGGGCATGGCCAATGGACCATCATTTTGGACAATGGTGCCCGTTGGATGCAAATTGATTCCCAGACCATGGTTCGCAGCCCGGCAAAGGGCATGGATATCAAAATCCGTGAAGCCGCAATGGGCAGCTATTTCGCCAATATAGCCGGGCAAAGAGCCATCCGCATGCGCCGGGTGAATTAGGTCCCGAACGCATAATTATTGGCTCAATTTGTCCCAGGCTTCCGTCCTTGTCCTGAATAAAATGACCTCAAATCGTGTAAGCGCATTTAAGTGGTCCTGACCTTAAACAAAATGACGATATTCAAGGTCATCATCACCCCGTCTCAGCCCGGCAGAAACTTCATAGCGACGCCGTTCATACAATAGCGTTTGCCGGTGGGCTTGGGTCCATCGTCAAACACATGACCCAGATGCCCGCCGCAGCGTGCACAATGCACTTCGGTGCGGGGCAGGCCAATTTTATAGTCGGTCTTTGTGCCGACCCCGCCTGCCAAGGGTTGCCAGAAACTCGGCCATCCAGTGCCGCTGTCATATTTGGTTGTGGACGAGAACAGCCGCTGGCTGCACGCTGCACAGACGAAGGTGCCCTTGCGCTTTTCCTTGTTCAGCGGGCTGGTAAAGGGCGTTTCGGTATCTTCTTGCCGTAACACGCGATAGGCCGCAGGCGGCAACCGTTTTTTCCACTCGGCGTCGCTATATGTCACGGCATAGCGTGTTTTGGCTGTCGCGTCGGCGCCGCAGCCGAAAATGAAGGCGGCAACCCCGACACTGCCAAAGGAAAGAAACTGGCGCTTGTTCATCTGCATGGCGATATCCTTAATCTGATTTCAGATGTAAATACGTACCAGCAGACCAAAAGGTTTCAATATTTCGACAGTTCAACCATCATCTTGCGATATCCATGGACAAAGCATCCTGCGACACGCTCGGGTTCGCCAAGCACATTGGGCCGCAAGCGCCGCTTTGCCATTTCTTCGAGCAGGATACGGATTTGCAGTTCAGCAAGCCGCGCACCCACACAGCGATGGATGCCATAGCCAAACGCCAAATGTCGCCGCGCATTTTCGCGATCAACAATCAACTTGTCCGGATTGTCGAACACCGTTTCATCCCGGTTGGCGGACAGATACCACATGCCGATCTTGTCGCCAGCCTTGATCGGCGCACCGAACAGATCATGGTCACGCAATGCCGTGCGCCGCATATGTGCAAGCGGCGTCTGCCAGCGGATAATTTCGCTGACCGCATTGGGGATATATTCCGGATTTTTCTCCAGCTTTTCCCGCTCGTCCTGAAACGAATGCAAGCCATAAGCATAACCCGACATCGAATTGCGGGTGGTGTCATTGCCGCCGACGATCAGCAGGATCAAATTGCCCATATATTCGAACTGGTTCATGTCCTTCATCGGCGAATGGATCATGCGGCTGATAAGATCAGGTGCCTCACCCCGGTTTTTACGTTCTTCCCAAAGGCCCTGGAAATAGGCACCCATTTCGAACATTTTTTCCAGCCTGGCCTTGCGGGTTTCTTCGGTGCGGAACAGTTCGACATCGCCGGCCCAATCCGACCATTCGGTCAATTTGCGCCGATCCTGCCACGGAAAGTCGAACAGCAACGCCAGCATTTGGGTCGTCAATTCAATCGAAACCAGGTCGACCCAATCAAAGGATTGGCCGACCGGTAACGAATCCAGCAATTCACCGGTGCGTTGGCGAATATCGCTCGACATCCGCTCCATTTCCCCAGGCGTAAATGCAGGCGCTATAACCCTGCGTTCCTCGGTATGTTTGGGCCGGTCCATGGCAATGAACATCGGCATGATGATTTTCTGGTCTTCGGGAATCGGTTCATCCAGCGATTCTTCGTCAACCAGCGTAATGCCCCCATGTTCAAAGGACGAAGAATAAATGTCTGGCAACGCTTCTACATGTTGAATGGCTTTTAACGTTGTGACGTTCCAGTAACTGCCAAAACCGCTGCCCTCAATCTTGTTGATCGGTGCTTTCTCACGCATTTCCTTGAATATCGGATGCCAACGATCTTCCGTATATATTTCAGGAAGGGTCACATCCCAACGATGCGGAGCTTTGTTGATTTCCCATGGAAGCGAATCATTTTCAAAGACGGGTGCTGTGGCCATTATATAAATTCCTCTCAGTGAAGAAACTGCCACTACTTACAAATATGTCAATCCCGTTTCGATACGCAACTTATGGGCAGGATCACTAAACTGCAGATGCGAGGCGTCAAAATTGGCTTCGACCTCAAGCCAAAAAACGCCTGCTGCTAGAGTTACGATTGGCGGCGCCCATTTTGGGCTATATCTCCGCCATTTTTACGCCTCGAAAACCCATATGAATGGGTTTTGACTCCATCTTACGTTCGGCACATTTTACCCGCCGACCGCAATCAGTCCGAACAATTTACGTTTACCGTCACCCTTGATTCGACCGGCATTGCCTGATTTCATCACATTACGCTTGAATAGCCAGACGCCGAGACGAAGCAGAAGGATGGCGAAAAATAACTGGCCCACAATTGCCACCCCATGATGCCATAATGTCGGTTCCAGCGCGGCACGGCCAATCATGGCGAAAGGTGAACTGAACGGGAAGATCGCGGCGAACTGTTCGACGGGCTGGCCTGTTTTAGTCAAGGCATAGGATGCGAAAAAGAAATTGATGAGCTGCGCCATCGTGACCGGCATCGAAATAGTCTGAACCTCGCGCACCGTTGCGGCCATGGCACCAATCCCCAAAAACAGCGCGCCAAGCATGAGATAGGCCATGATGAAATAGGTAAAGCATAATGTAATGAAGATGGGCCATCCGACAGCAGGCGTCGGGAAATTGGGAAGTCCTTGCGTCACCTGTAACCCTATACCGCCCACGGTCGTCCAGACCAATATCCCCAATAACGCCATGCCGAGCATAGCAAAAAGCTTACCTAGAAAAACGGATTCCATGGGAATGGATGCGGCCAGTATTTCGATAATCTTGTTCGATTTTTCCTCGACCAGATTGGACAACACCATACCGGCGAGCAACATAGTCAGGAAAAAGACCAGAACCTGTCCACCTTGCGCGGTGACGGTTCGCAATTGTTTATCATTATTTGCCGTTTCGGCCACGAAGTCCGCCTTGGCGTCCGACAATGTCACCGCACCGGGGTTTAGCGCGTGCGCCGTTAGTAATTCAATGCTTGCGCTTTCGCGGTCAACCGACCTCTTTGTTCCCGTGACAATGGGCCGGGCCAGCGTCCCGGTCAAAACAACGCTAAGATTATCTTCCTTTTTGTTCAGATAATCTTGCGGGTTCTTGCCGCCGTCGCTGGTCGCATCGCCGACAATTTTCATCTGGGTAAAATAGCTCTCGCCCATGTTGACCGCCAGCTTTTCTCGCATGTCTATCAGTTTTTGGGAATCAGCTCGGGCCATTGCTAGGCCGACCACTGGCTGCGCGGCTTCCCGGGCAATCTGGCCACCAAGGCTGCCTGCTGCAATGCCTACAAGAACCGGAAAGAAAGGCCCCAGCAAAAAGAAAATGAAGGCCTTGGAATAAATGATCGCGGAAAAATCGCGGCGGGCGATTACAAAAGCGGCGCGGAGTATCTCTTTCACAGCGTTTCTCCTGCTATGGGTTCATCCATTTCGGCCGCGACTGACTCGCCTGCAATGGCAACGAACGCATCGTGCAAACCGGGGCGTTCGATGGACAGCGATTTGATCCCTGCCTTGCCTTCTACCAATGCTGTGAGCAAAGGTTCTACGCCGGTTTCGGGCAGTGTGAAATGCCACCAATGGCCCTCGGCGCGTGTGTCGGCGGGCAAGGCCTTGCGCCATATGCCATCCAGCGTTTCGGTTTCCAGATGCACTTGTGGACGCAGTCGGTCACGGGCTTCGGACACCAGCCCGTCGAAACTGATCTTGCCTTTGGCAATGATGGCAATACGTTCGCATAGGCGTTCGGCATGCGCGATGACATGGGTTGAAAAAATGACCGTAACACCTCTTGCTGCCTGGGCGCGGATCATTTTTTCAAGCTTTGCCTGGTTCAGTGCGTCGAGACCTGAAAAGGGTTCGTCCAGCACGATCAATTTGGGATCATGTACAATGGTGCCCATCAACTGCACGGTTTGCGCCATGCCCTTGGAAAGTTGGCGGATCTGGCGGTCGGCGGCGTAGCCAAGGCCTGCCTCTTCCAACAACGCACGGCCTTTCTCTTTACCTTCCTTGAGCGACAAGCCACGCAGCGCGCCCATAAAGGCGATGGTATCGACCGCGCGCATGGACTGGTACAGACCCCGTTCTTCCGGCAGATATCCCACATTGCGTGATTGGGTGATGGGCCGGTCAGAGCCAAGAAGGGTTCGCACACCGGCATCGGGGTCGATAATGCCCAACAAAGTGCGAAGCATCGTGGTCTTGCCTGCGCCATTGGGGCCTAATATGCCATAAATGCTGCCCACCGGTACTTTCAGGTCAACCCCGTCTACTGCGCGAAATCCGTCGAACTGCTTGACAATTCCCTGTGCCTCGATTGCATACATTCTAAAACGCGCCCCGGATAAGATAGAGGTGCTGAATAGGGTTGGCGTGTGAAAAGACACAAGACAAATTTGGTTAACGCGTTGAAAGCCCAAGCCGCAAGCGAAGGTTTTGTGGCTGTTGGCATCGCACCGGGCCATTTGGCTCCTGCGGCGGGTGCTCGTTTGCGCCAATGGTTGGATGACGGCTGCCATGGCGACATGCTGTGGATGGAAAGCCGCGTCGATCAAAGGGCTAACCCTGATGTGCTTTGGCCCGAGGTTCGGTCCGTCATCATGCTGGGCATGAGCTATGCCCCCTATGCAGACCCAATGGCGCTGGCAGATTATCCGGAACGCGGACGCATTTCGGTCTATGCCCAGGGGCGCGATTATCATGATGTTGTCAAGGGTGCGCTAAAACGCTTGGCAGGCTGGTTGGCGCATACCGCGGATGCAGGGGTCAAGGTGTTCGTCGATACCGCACCGGTGATGGAAAAAGCGTTGGCAGAGGCCGCCGGTCTGGGCTGGCAAGGCAAGCATAGCAACATCGTCAGCCGCGCACATGGCAGTTGGCTGTTTTTGGGGGCGATATACACGACGGCACATTTGGAACCGGATAGGGCTGACGGTGACCGTTGCGGTTCCTGTCGTGCCTGTCAGGATATTTGCCCCACGGACGCTTTCCCCGCGCCCTATCAGGTTGATGCGCGGCGGTGTATTTCCTATCTGACAATCGAACATAAAGGGCCGATAGATCGCTCGCTTCGTCCCCTGATCGGCAATCATATCTATGGCTGCGATGACTGTTTGGCGGTGTGTCCGTGGAACAAATTTGCCAATACCGCGGCGGCGCACAAAGCATTTCTGCCGCGGGCTGAGCTTGTCGCTCCGCGCCTCGCCGATTTGCTGGCATTGGATGACGCTGCATTCCGCACGCTGTTTTCGGGATCACCGATCAAGCGGATTGGCCGCAACCGTTTTGTACGCAACGTTCTGATCGCGGCGGGGAATAGCAAAGATGTGTCTTTGCTACCGGGGGTCATCCATTTGTTGGGCGACAGCGATGATGGGGTGCGGGCAAGTGCTATTTGGGCGTTGGGGCGGATTTCTCCTGATGAATTTGACGAAATGAAAACCCTTTTGGCGGAAAATGAGGGAAGTTCGGTGGTACGTACCGAATGGGACTTCAGCGCGGGGGAAAACGAACTCTGGTGATAGTTCCCCTAACGCCGGATCAACGCCTCGATACAGGCCGCACGGTCGACTTCGGCACCGTCACTGCGGCGGGCATCAACATGGGTTACGATTTCTGTTCCTCCCTTTCCATCAGGATAGAGATAGACATCAAGAATGCAGACCTTGCCGGTGAACTGCAATTTGCGACCGTAAACTTCGATAATGTCAAGGCGTGGCTCACCAAACAGGCGTTTCAACGTAGCTGTATCTTTTCCCATGACCAACGCAACACCCCTTTTTTCAAGCGAAGGGCGTGCGGGAACGCTGGATATCTGGCGGTCTGCGCCGATTTGGGCAGACGCACTGGCGGTGGCCGCCGCGTACAACAAGATAGACCATTTATACATTATAATTTGGCCACTCCCGAATGGACCATATGCACCGCAGTGGCGGTTGCCAGAACAGGTATGAAGAGATTGAGAACAGGTACCATCATCCCTGCGGTTCCAAAAAGCCCCAATAGCAGGCGGGGCAGTTTGCGAATCGAACCATGATCCTTGCCATGGCGGGCAATCAGCATATCTTCCAGATCCCGACCTAGCAGCAGCGCGTTGACCAACAGGAAGGCAATTGCGGTACCTATTCCGGTAAAGAGCAGCAGGACGTAAATGGGCAGTGCCAATATATTGTAAGCAATCACGCGGATGACCGAGCGGGCTGCCATTTGAACTCCGGTCGCAAGGCCCGGTCGCTTTCCCCGTTCTGCATGCTGGGGATAATGTCGGTCTTCAACGGCATCGATTATATCATCGGCGAAGATCCAGGTCATTGCAATCGCGACGACACGAAACAACAGGATTGCGGTCAACAGCGATAGTGCCACGGAGAGCAACATTGTCCAGGTTCCGTCGTCGGCCAGATTGAACCAATCGAACAAGGCGTTTACGCCATACCAAAGGCCGACACCCAATAGCACAAATGCAGCAAGGGTAAGGAAGATGACCTTGGCCATCAGCAGTGCGACACGTCGGTCCGTCAGGCTTTGGAACGACAACATAAGTGCTTGGATCATCGTTCCACTCTAAAGCGCTTGCTCGAAATGTCCAATCCCACTAGGGCGCGCCGGACCGTAAACAGGATATTATATGACTGAAATTCGCTATGACGTGCTCGCAATCGGCAATGCGATTGTGGATATTATCGCCGAAACAAACGATAGCTTCATCACCGAACAGGGCCTGACCAAAGGTAGCATGCAGCTGATCGACGAAGATCGCGCGAGGACGCTGTACGATCATATGGGACCGGCACGTGAAATCAGCGGTGGCTCGGCCGCAAACACCTTGGCTGGCCTGGCACGGCTGGGGCATAAAACCGCATTTATCGGTCAGGTCGCAAATGACCAGCTTGGTAATGTGTTCGCGCACGACATCCGCGCAGGCGGGATCCATTTCGACATTCAGGCGCGTGATGGTGCTCCGGCCACGGCCTGCTGTTATATCCTGGTGACCCCCGATGCCCAGCGCACGATGAATACATTCCTGGGCGCCTCGCAATATTTGCCGGCGCGTTTGATCGACAAAGAACTGATCGAGAGCGCGGCGATCCTGTATCTCGAAGGCTATTTGTGGGACCCGGAGGAGCCGCGTGCGGCCATGCGGAACGCCATTGACGTGGCGCGCGCTGCGGGACGCAAGGTCGCGCTGACACTTTCGGATGCATTTGTTATCTCCCGGCACGGCCCCGATTTTCTTGCCGAGATGGAGGCGGGACGCATCGATATTTTGTTTGCCAATGAAGTCGAAATTTGCGCGTTACATGGTAGTGATGATTTTGAAGCATCGGTCGCCGCGATCGCGGCCAAGGTTCCTCTTCTCGTGTGCACCCGCGGCGAACACGGGGCGATTGCAGTGGAAAATGGTGTTCGCACCGCGGTGTCGGCGGAGCCTGTCACGCAACTTGTCGACACCACAGGCGCAGGTGACCTGTTCGCCGCAGGTGTTTTTGCAGGGATTGCCCAGAGCAGGCCGATGGCCGAATGCCTGACGATGGGGGCCGTTTGCGCCGCTGAAATCATCTCGCATTATGGCGCCCGGCCCGAAGCGGATATCGCCGAATTGGTGCGTCAAAGGTTCGGTTAGCCCGCTTTTTTGCGGAACAAGACCCGGTCTTCCGGACCAAATCCCCAGCGCCAGATTATCCAGCTATATAGACCTAATATAATCGGGATGCCGATGGCCAGTTCGACCCATTCAAATCGGGCCGGGACACTGACTATAAGCATGCCTGTGCAGGCTGCGCCGACAACGGCGAAGACCAGGGCGCTGCGCCAGATGCTGATGCCATGACCGAGCAGACGGCTTAAGAAGCTGGATTTGATGATTGAACCTATTCCCAAAGAAATCATCAGCCCACAGGCAACCGCTGCTGCCTGATAAAGCCCGACATAGGATGGTTTGATCGGCCAATAGGGAATAAGCAGGATAAGGCCCACGCTCACCAAAGCCTGGACCGCGAGCATAGCAATGGAAATCAGCAAATTGCGGTGGCGGGCCATATATACAAGAGCGGATTCACTGACGACTGCGGTGGCGGCAGCGACCTCCGCCGCGAGCAGGAATGCCAAAGCGCCCGTGCCGCCGACAAATTCCGGGCCTACAAGTCCCATTACCGCTTCGCCCGGTATGCCAAGCGCGAGCGCAATCCCGGCTTGGGCAGCGATGATCCAGAAACCCACTTGCCCCACTTGACGGGCAATTTCGGCATAATTTTTAGACTTTAAATTGCGTGTGATCACTGGTCCCAAAATAGGGTCGAAACTGGTTTTCAGTTTTTGTGGCAGACTGGCGACCTGTTGCGCGACATAGTAAATGCCAACGATGGCGGGCGATGCAAACAGGCCCAATATGGCAAGGTCCAGCCTTCGGCTTCCCCATTCGGCAGCATCTGCAGCGGCGAGGGGAAGATTGCGGCGGGCAATGGCATAGGACCGCGAAAAACTTGGTATCCAACCCCAGGCAACACCATAGCTGCGCCAAAGGGGCCAAAGCGCAAAGAGCAAAGCAGCGATCAATGATGTTACATAGGCAAGGATCAGCCCGTCACGTGCGGAGTAAAAATATAGGATTCCTGCCGCGATACTGATGGTCCAAGGTTCAATTATGGCGCGCGCGCGCACCGTTGACAGAATATCAAAGCGGTAAGCCAATGCGGCCAAGGCAATGTCGGTGGCAACAATCGCAAAGATGACCAGCGGTAAGAAGCGGTCAAGTCCGTTAATGGCACTATTGGGAAACATGGTCTGTGGTATGGCTATCAAAAGTATGGCGCCAAGTGCGGAGGCGAGCATCGCGGAAAACATGGCATCGGCCACCAAATTGGCATGCGGGCGTTCGCCTTGGGACAATAGTTCCGCCAAGCCGCGCCTTAGGCCCAACGTCGCCAATTGGGCGACGAATTCGACAATCAATATGGCATATGCAAAGCGGCCCAAGGCTTCGGGGCCATAGAGGCGACCGGCGATGAAAAGAAACGGAATGCGCGCTGCAAGACGCAGCAGAAAGCCAAAGACGTTCGTCCGCCCACCTTTTGCGAGCGCCTGAATGTCATCCTCGTCGGTCCGGACTGCGGTCAATATCTCATCCCTGTTGGCCATATGCTAGCGCAATCGCTGGCGACTTACCAGCTTTCGGCTTTCAGGGGACGCGATAGCAGCGCGGTGGTCACGTCGCTGACATTTGCCTTGCCCCCCAGCAAAGCGCAAACAGCCGCTACAATCGGCATGTCGATGCCCAGTTTTTGGGCTGATTGCAAAAGCACCGGGGCGGTAAACGCTCCTTCGGCCACTGTGTTTCGGTCCGCGAGTAGGGCGTCTACCGAGAGTCCTTGGCCTAAACCGCGACCAAGAGAGAAATTACGGGAATTTTCGGAACTACATGTCAGAACCAAATCACCCAGCCCCGATAATCCGGCGAGTGTTTCTGGCCGTGCACCGCGCGCAAGGCCATAGCGCTGAATTTCGGCAAATCCGCGTGCAATAAGCGAGGCGCGCGCGTTGAGGCCAAGGCCTGCTCCATCGACAACGCCGCAGCCGATCGCGAGAACATTTTTTACCGCTCCTCCAATTTCAGCGCCGGTTACATCATCGGACCAATAGGGCCGGAAATGTGGGGCGGCTATTAAGTGCATCAGCATGGCGCCTAAGGCCTGGTTGGCAGTGGCAAGCGTGATAGCGGTCGGTTTGCCGACTGCCACTTCATGTGCAAAGGTGGGGCCAGATAGTACAGCGAGTGGGTTGTCCGGCCTGACTTCGGATGCGATGTCCGTCATCAGCATTTCTGTGCCCGCCTCTATGCCCTTTGCACAGAGCAACAGGGGCGCTTCCGTTTGCGGAAGTGCGGAAAGGGTCGCGCGAACATGCTGGGCAGGTGTGACGATCAGAAGCGCGCCGCATGCCTTCATGGTAGTCAAATCACCCGTAGCCCGGATGTTGGATGCGAGCTTCAATCCGCGCAGGAACAGGCTATTTTCATGCGTTTCGTTTATTGCTGTGACGACATCTTTCTCGCGCGCCCAGATCAGGACTTCGGGATGAATTTGCGCCATCACTGACGCAAGCGCCGTGCCCCATGCGCCGCCGCCTATTATGCCTATCGGGATTCTGGCATCGCTCATGCTTTTACTCCTGCGCCCCTAGCGGCGGGTGCATCCGGGTCCAAGGGCCAACGTGGTCGGGCAACGAAATCGAGCCCGTCAGTCAAGCCAGCGGCGAAGCGCTCGGCTCCGGCCCATGCGATCATTGCGCCATTATCAGTGCACAGCCACAAAGGTGGCGCAACAAAACGCATACCGCGCGCTGCTGCAAAGTCCGCTAACATTGCCCGTATCGCCCCATTGGCAGCAACACCGCCTGCCACCACCAATGCGGGCAGGGGATTGATGCGGTCAACTGAATAGCGCAGCCTGTCCAAAAGACATTCAACAACAGCCTGTTGAAAGGACGCCGCGATATCTTCGACCCGATATTTCCCCGTTTCGTGCGCCCGAAGGACTGCGCTTTTCAGCCCTGCAAAAGAGAAATGTGGTTCATCGGCACCCTTTAGCGGTCTGGGCAATGGAACCGCGCTGGCGTTTCCGTTCGCGGCGGCCCGTTCGACGGCAGGACCACCTGGAAAACCCAGTCCCAAAATCTTGGCGGTTTTGTCGAACGCTTCACCTACTGCGTCATCAATGGTCGTGGCCAGCCGATTATAATCGCCAACTCCGTTTACGCGCAGCAACTGGCAATGCCCACCCGACACAAGCAAAAGCAAATAGGGAAATGCAAGATCAGCGTCGACCAGACGGGGGGAAAGGGCGTGTCCTTCAAGATGGTTGACGGCGATAAGAGGCTTGTCCGCAGCCATCGCCAAGGCTTTTGCGGTCACCAGTCCGACCATCACACCACCGATCAAGCCGGGACCTGCAGTCGCAGCGATGGCATCCATGTCTTGCAAGGTCATGCCTGCGTCAGCGAGCGCCGCCTGCACCAGCGGGGCCATGAGTTCAGCATGGGCGCGGGCCGCAATTTCGGGGACGACCCCGCCAAAGGCGCGGTGGTGGTCTTCCTGTCCGGCAAGTGCGTGCGCCAATATCGTTCGATCCGAACGCACGATAGCCGCTGCGGTTTCATCGCAGCTAGATTCAAGTCCCAGAATAATTGCCATTGCCCTTTCCCATAGGTGCCTGCCTCGTTATGGACAAGCGGCATGACGGTCCCTGACTTTACTTCGCTCAGCCCTTTACGCATCGGCACACGCCGTTCCCCGCTTGCGTTGGCGCAAGCCGAAATGGCCGCTGCCGCTATTCGCCTGGCGCATGGGTTTGCGGAAGATGCGGTCATTCTGGTGCCGATGTTGTCGATGGGCGACAAGATACAGGACCGGCCCCTGTCTGAAATAGGCGGCAAAGCCCTGTGGACCAAAGAACTGGAGCGCGCGCTGGTCGAAGACGAAATCGACATTGCCGTTCATTCGATGAAAGATGTCGAGACCGTGCGGTCGCCACTGTTCATTCTCTCGGCCATGTTGCCACGCGCAGACGTGCGTGATCGGTTGATCGGAGCGCGAAGTATCGAAGAACTGCCCCATCAAGCAAAAGTCGGAACCTCCAGCCCGCGCCGAGCTGCACAGTTGAAGGCTTTACGACCGGATCTTGTAACGGTACCCATTCGGGGAAATGTCGCGACGCGTCTGGCCCAAGTCGACGCTGGAGAATTTGATGCAACGCTTTTGGCGGCGGCAGGACTGGATCGCCTGGGTCAATCGGACGTCGGGACTAACCTGGCCCCGGAAACCATACTTCCCGCCGCGGCGCAGGGCGCTATTGGGATCGATCATTTGGCGAAACGCGACGATCTTGCTTTGCTGTTGCAGCCGGTCAATGCATGGGCCACATTCACTGCCGTATCCGCAGAACGCGCTTTTTTGGAAGCGCTTGGTGGCAACTGTCATTCTCCGGTGGCGGCGCATGCGACATGTTCAGTGGCGACTATTGTGCTGCGCGGTGAAATATTGGCCGAAGATGGCAGCGAGAGGCAATGTGGCAGTTTAGAATTTGCGGTCGACGACAGTGAAGGTCCGCCTCGTCTCGCCACCGAATTGCTTGAAAGATCGAGTGATAGGCTGCGTCGGTTATTTATGAGTTCACGGCCTAATCCGTGAAACTACTTGTAACCCGTCCGCAACCCGGTGCCGATGCAACAGCCGCCCGGATTCGGGCTGCGGGACATGAGGCTGTGGTATCGCCTCTTTTTGAAGCGCAGCCTGTGGATTGGGAAATCGATACCCGAAAGACATATGATGCGTTATTGATAACCAGCGCAAATGCCATTCGCCATGCCGGGCAAAAGCGAGAAGGATTGGCGCACCTGCCGGTCTTCGCTGTTGGCCAAAATAGCGCACATATCGCTACGTCCCACGGATTTAACGTAGAATATGTGGGATTTGAAGGCGTGGAGCAACTTTTACCACATATTCAAGCACATAAGTTACTCTGGCTGGCTGGCGATGACCATATGGATTTTGAGTTGCCCCAGAGGATGGATATGGACGTCCACATTGTTTACCGCAGTGTCGCTTTACCCCAGCCGAAGAATTTTGCCGAATCTGTGTTGAATGTGGACTATGTCTTGTTGCATTCTTCCCGGGCCGCAATGCTTTTTTCAGAATTGATTTTGGACCAAGGAATTGAAAAAAAACAGATTTCAATTGCCGTATTTTCCGAAAAAATTGCACAGGCCGCCGGTTCGGGGTGGGACAAGGTCCGTGTTGCCCGATACCCATCCGACGAACACCTCTTGTTCGAACTCTAAAGGCGCTTTACAAAAAGCACCGGTAATCCCTAACAGATGCTTGGGACGAAGGGGATTGAATGACTGATTTTGCGACGAATGCCGCAACCCCGCGGGGCGGGGTGAAGTTGAAACATATCTTGCTCATGCTTCTGTTTGCCTTTGCTGGTGGCGCGGGTGGCAGTTGGTGGCTGGCTGATCGCTATGGCTGGTTCGAACCGGCGAAGGAAAAGCTCGTGCCTTCTCCGGCGGCGACGCGGACGCAGGCAGCAAAACCGTCGCAATTTGCAGTTCCTCCTGCCATTTCATCCATCGATTCAACGATTGCCGCAGAAAATACTGCGCGGGCAGAGGGGCTTTTGGTTGCATTTGCAGCTCGCAGGGCGATCGACAGCGGGGCGCCTCTGGGCTATTTGACTGACCAACTGCGCGTGCGGTTCGGCACAAGCCAGCCTGATGCGGTATTCACGATATTGCAGGCCGCGCAGACTCCGGTCACTTTGCAGTCGTTGCAATCCGAACTTTCTGCTATCGAAAACCTGTTGCTGACCGGAATGCGTGAAGAAACATTTTGGGCCACAATCCAGCGCGAGTTTTCCGAACTATTTGTGTTACGAAAATCCGAATCGCTATCACCGGCACCAACCCAAAGACTGCTGCGCGCCCATGCCTTGGTAGAATCAGGTAATTTGGCTGGCGCTATCTTGGAAATATCGAACATGCCCGGAAGCAACTCGGTCGAAGGTCAGGCTTGGTTAGCGCGGGCGCGCACCTATGCCGAGACGCGCAAAGCCCTTGATATCCTTGAACGAAGCGCGCTAGCGGCGCCGCCTTTACCGGTTTCTTCTATTCCCGTGACGGCACCGTCGGTGATGGATGTGCCTTTGCCAAAAGCAGTGAACGAATAAATTTCGTCATAAATCTTTCATAAATGTCCAGCCGCCATATAAGGGCGCATGGCCACCCGATTCTCACGACTTTCCTATAGCGACGCAATCGTCCGTACTTCCTCCGGCGTTGGCCGGGGCACCGACGCGCCTGCACTGCCTTTATTGGCTCGCGAAGCTCTTTCTTTTGCTTATATGCGGACCAGTGCTGCTTTTGCATCGACGGTGGAACTGGACGTTGCAGGTAACGGACGTCCGGTCATGATTGTCCCGGGCTTTATGGCTTCTGACCAGACGACATCGCGACTGCGTCGATCCCTGCAAGATGCCGGGTTTAGTGCACATGGCTGGGGTTTGGGCCGCAATAAGGGTATCAAGGCTGATATTTTCGAGCGGCTCGATAAAAGAGTTGCGGAACTTGATATTGACGCCCCGATCACGCTGGTGGGGTGGAGCCTGGGTGGGTTGATTGCACGCGAATATGCCAAAGTGTCGCGCCATAATGTCGCAAAAGTCGTCACGTTAGGCAGCCCCTTTTCGGGCGACCCGCGCGCCAATAATGCATGGCGTCTCTATGAATTTGTTGCTGGATATAAGGTGGATAATCCGCCACTTGATGTGACTTTGTCTGAAAAGCCACCTGTGCCGACATGCGCTTTCTGGTCGCAAAATGACGGTGTCGTTGCCCCCGGCTCTGCCTGCGGACTGATCCATGAATCGGACCAACAGATCGAACTGGATTGCAGCCATATGGCGTTTGTCGCCCGGCCCGACGCCATTCGCGCGATCGCACGCGCGCTGGTCTAGCCCCGCGTCGAAACTTTTCGACATTCGCGTCGACGACGACTAGGTACAGCCCCCAAAAAGCATCGACAGCGCAGTAAAGATACATGGCAGCTTAGCCGCGCCCCTGAATGGCATGATATTTGCTTACGTGTGAATATATGTTTTCACAGGAGCCTTTCATGTTTCACCTATTATTGTTCGTCGCCGCGTCTTCTTCTTCGTTTGAAGATCTGAACCGGCTGGATGATCGTATACTGGCGGTATCGCCTGAGGCAGAACTGGTTGATAAAAGGCTGAAACTGGCTGCGTGCCCGGAAAGCCCGATCATTGCGCCGCCTGTTGGTGGTTCAGTTATCGTGCGATGCCCGGCGCTTGGCTGGCGACTGCGGGTTGCGACGAAAAACACGAGCGAAAAAGCCGAATTGGCCGAAATTGTCATTCGCAAGGGCGAAATGGTCGAATGTGTTACAGACGGCCGCGGTTTTGCCGTTTCTACGACCATGATTGCATTGGAAGATGCCATCGTTGGTCAGGCTGTGCGTGTCAAATCTGTGACAAATAGCAAAACAGCGACCACTATGACCGCCGTTGCAAAAGCACGCGGATTGGCATCATTCTGAATCGGATTAATCTATTGCTAAACTTTATCGCGTGATCGCCGTTTCTGATTCCATACGGGCTGTCGGTTTCCTGACGGTCGATATGGAAAGGAACAGAAAAATGGTGGATTCCGTAAAGTTCGGACCGGCCAGACTGGCTCCGGGTCTGCGTGCATCTGGTGCGGTGGACGCCGTGCCGAAGCGTGAAAACATGTTGAAACCTGCCGCTCCACATAGCTTGAGCCTTGCAACTGCGCTCGCGCAAAAGGGCCCCCCTTTTGATGCCGAAAAGGTTGCTTCTTTAAGGGCGGCTATTTCCAGCGGTGCGTATAAAGTCGACCTGGGCACGATTGCTGATGGCATCATCCGCTTCGGCGGACAGGATCTTGGTTGAAGATTATGATGGATGCAGTCATTCAATATCAGGCCGATTTGATCGCAGCGCTGGATATGCAAGATGCGGACGCCATATTGTCCGCCAGCGGCGCGCTTTCCTCAGCGATTGAAAGGCTGCGTCAAGAACGGCATGTGCCGCCGCATGGCCAGCTTTCGCACGGCCTGAAACAAGCAGAAGCGGCGCGAATCCGGGTCAAATATCTGACGGCCTGGAATCGACAGAAAATTGACCGGCTGGCCGAATGCCGTGGCCAAATATCCTCTGCTGTTTACGTAATGCCACAAAAACACACGTAAAAGCGTAAGTTTCGTAAAACTGGCACGAGCATTGCAATTCATCCGGCATGACCAACCGGACCACACAATGACACGACCTATAAATGATACAGCGTCACCGCAACGCGTAACGGCAGCAATTGCCAAGGCATCAGCACGCACCGGCGTCGATTTTGACTATCTTATGGATCAGGCGCGTATCGAGAGCGGGATGCGCCCGGACGCTCGCGCGCATACGTCCAGTGCGACCGGACTTTATCAGTTCACCAAACAGACATGGCTGGGTACCGTCAAAGAACATGGCGCATCACATGGACTTGATTGGGCGGCCAATGCGATATCCAAAAACGCCGACGGAACGTTTTCGGTAGCAGATGGCTCAACAAGGGCGGCCATTTTGGATTTACGAAACAATCCGGAAGCCGCAGCATCAATGGCGGCGGAGTTTGCTGCAGATAACGGACAATATCTGCAGGCTCGTATCGGCACCAACCCCGAACCGGTTGATTTATACCTGGCGCATTTTCTCGGTGCCGAAGGGGCGGCGAAATTTCTCGACGCCTTTCAGGAAAATCCTGATCAAAATGCCGCGCCGTTATTTGCCGAAGCTGCACGGGCGAACCAATCGATTTTTTATCGCACCGATGGATCCGCGCGCAGTCTTGCGGAGATCAGGCAGAATTTCGCATCGAAACTCGGCAATGCGCCCAGTGGTTTTCCAATGATCTCGGCGCAAGCAACGCGACATGCCGCTTCATCGGCCCAAACGCGCGCTCCGCTGGAAATGGCAACGATGGAACCTATGCCGAAAAAACTCGATCTCAATTTTGCGCGTAATGCCTATCGCCGACTGTCGGGAATTTCCGCATGAATGGTCGGCTAAACTTTGCAATCTGGCTCGACTCGATAAAAGGTGGGGCCTTGCCGGTGGCGGTGTTGCTGCTGGTTATGTTGATGATTGTGCCGATTCCGGCGGTATTGCTTGACGTCGGATTCATATTGAACATCATGATCAGCCTCGCTGTTTTGATGGTTGCGATGAATGTCGCAAAGCCGCTCGACTTTTCGGCCTTTCCCACAGTCCTGCTTTTGGCGACGCTTTTCCGTCTGGCGCTGAATGTCGCGTCGACCCGCGTCGTTCTTGTAGACGGCCATACCGGGGTCGCTGCTGCTGGCCATGTTATCGAGGCCTTTGGCGCCATTTTGATTGGCGGTGACTATATTGTTGGCCTGTTGGTCTTTGCCGTTCTGCTGATTATCAACATGGTTGTGATTACCAAGGGTGCGGGTCGCGTTTCCGAAGTGTCGGCGCGCTTCACCCTTGATGCCTTGCCGGGCAAGCAAATGGCGATCGACGCCGATTTGAACGCCGGGCTTGTAACGCCGGACGAAGCCAAGGCGCGGCGTCAGGAAGTTGCAACCGAAGCTGACTTTTACGGGTCGATGGACGGTGCCTCCAAATTTGTAAAAGGCGACGCAATTGCAGGCTTGCTGATCCTGTTCGTCAACATCTTTGGCGGATTGCTGCTCGGTGTCGTCAGCCATGACCTTAGCTTCGGTGATGCTGCGGAAATCTACATCAAATTGGCCATTGGCGATGCCTTGGTGGCGCAGGTGCCCGCATTGCTTCTGTCGATCGCAGCCGCTGCAATCGTAACCCGCGTGTCTTCGCCGCTTGATTTGTCAGGACAGATTTCCACTCAATTCGGTCATGCCCGGGCATGGGGCCCCGTGGCGGGCACTTTGACCTTGCTGGGGATGGTTCCGGCGATGCCGCAACTCGTTGTCCTTCCGGCCGCCGCGTTTGCTGGCGGTATATGGTGGTTGCTCAGGCGTGCCGAAAAATTACCGCCGCGGCCAGTTGAAACAATTCCGGACGCGACGCCCGGCCATATTATCGAATGGAGTGAAATCGCAGAATCCGCCCCGATCACATTGGAACTCGGCTATTCGCTGGTCAGCCTGGTCGACGAACGCAAGGGCGCGCCTTTGATGGGTCGGGTAACCGCCATCCGCCGCCAATTGTCGCGTGAATTCGGCTTTGTTGTCCCGATGGTAAAGGTTTCCGATGACCTGTCCTTGCCCGGTAACGCCTATCAGATCCGCATATCAGGGGTTTTGGTGGGCGAAGACAGCGCTTGGGCGAACGAATTGCTCGCGCTTGATTCAGGCGATTGCCTTGAAGGTGTCACTGGCCGGGCGGTCAAAGACCCCAGCTTTGGTCTGGACGCGCTTTGGATCTCGGAACGTGACCGGATCGATGCGGTTGCGGCTGGATATACGGTTGTCGACCCAGCGACCGTAATCGCGACCCATCTTAACCAGCTGGCCACAGCTTCGGCCGCCGAATTGTTCGGAATGGACGACGCACAGGCGTTGATCGACAATTTGAAGGAGAGCTATCCACAACTCGCCGCAGGGCTGACCCCAGCGCCCTATGCATTGGCTGCGATTACCGCATTGTGCCGTGCTTTGCTGGTGGAGCGGGTTCCATTGCGCGATTTCCGCCGTGTGGCCGAGGCAATGGTTGACCTTGCCCCCCGCAATCTGGACGCAACCGATCTGGTCGAGGCTGTGCGCCAGCGGTTGGGCGCGTTAATCGTGCAGACCATTGTTCCGGTGAAAATGCCCTTACCGGCCATTACTTTTGAAGGCGAGCTGGAAAGCTTGCTGGTCCAGTCGGTGCAAAGTGCGCCGTCGGCAAACTGGCCGTTCGAACCCGCGCTGGCCCGCCGGATTATCACTGCTGTCGATGATGCGGTCCAACCCATGCTGGTGGCCGCGCGCAGCTTTGCCGTCATCACATCGCCTCTATGCCGCGCTGCGGTCGCCCGCTTGTTAAGGGCGCAATTCAGCGATGTCGCGGTGCTGTCCTTCCTCGAAATTCCCGAAAACAAAAAAGTCGATGTGATCGCCGTCGTTGGCGGCACACCGCGGTTGGCCGATGCCAATCACTATAAAGGAGAAACCGATGCTGAATGAAGCCCGTGCCGCCTATGCCCGCCCGGACACGACAAGCCCGGCGCGCCTGATCGAGACGCATAGTGCGCTAGTCCGTCGCGTTGCCTGGCATGTGCACAGCCGTATGTCGACCGCCATTGAAGTCGAAGACCTGATCCAGATCGGTTTTATCGCGCTGGTCGAGGCCGCCCAGCATTTTGAAGATCGCGGCATTGCTTTTGCACCTTATGCCTCAACCCGCATACGCGGTGCGATGGTCGATGCGTTGCGCCGCGACGCGCGTATGGGCCGTGCGGGCATGGCTAATCGCCGATATCTGGCCAGCATTCGCGCAAAACTGGAACAGGAATATATGCGCCCGCCCAGTGATGCAGAAATGGCCAGTGCAGCCGGGCTTGAGCCACAGGCCTATTATGCGATGGCCGCTTCTACGCAGGCGGTGGCGCAGGATTCCATCGACGAAAGCTATTCTGACCATGACATGTGGTTTGCCGACCTGGCCGATAGCGCCGACACCGCGCTTGAAAAGGCACAGTTGCGCGAAGCATTGATGGCCAATCTTGCAAAGCTGACCGAGCGGGAGGCCGCCATTTTGCAGCTCTATTTTGTTGAGGAACTTAATCTGGATGAAATCGGGGAAACACTTGGCGTAGGCGCGGCGCGCGTGTGCCAGATTAAAAAGGCCGCGCTCGACAAGATGCGGAGTTTGATGATGGATTAGGTCGCGTCCTAAACCGCCACCGAAACGGAAACATCATCTCCGGCGACCAGCCCTTGCGATTTCCGGACGGCCGCTTTTACCGGCAATAGCCAACCGCCACTGCCTTTGTCGGGAAAGATGGATGTATCCCATGACGTATCGCCGATATAGGCCCGAACCTTCATCGCGCCCCAGCCGCGCCGTCGTCCGCTTTCCAGCCGCCGCATCAGCGCCAACGCATGAATGGCTTCGGCAGCCGCGCCACTAATCGTCAGAAAATGCCAGCTTGCAGGGGCCCTGTCGCTGCTCCAAAGCCAGAGCTTGGTAGTAACCGCATAGATTTCGGTCACCTACAATCTCCTTTCGCTATTTCGATGGTTTCCGCCTGACCGGGACCGGAATGTTGCAAATATCTGCGCCGCCCGCCGGCGTTATGAAAAACGGATCGCGCCGGTTCGCTCGTGCATCTGAATAGGCTTTGAAGCTCGGGGTGTGGGTGTAAAGATACTCGAAAGACGGGACATTCTGAACGTCCGTCCCCAACCGCACGGACAAAATTGGCACCCGTTCTTCGCCCTTCTCGTAAAAGCCCAGCGCACCTGTTCCGCGTGGCAGGCTGGACAGATGCTCGATCCCTTCGATCACACGGCCAACCAAGGCGATATTGCGGTCCAGATGCCGCGGTGCGTGGCCGATGACCGTATAGAGCTCCGCGCCTGTGCCGGTGTCGGGTGACAGGTTCCTGCCAACGCCGACCATGCCATAGCAATGGAGAGGCCATGCTGTCTTGGGATCTACACCCGCGGGCCAGCCTTTGTAAAAGCCATAGCCATCAGCATATGGATCGCGGCGAATTATCTGCCGGTCCACTTCCCTGAAACAGGCTGAAATTTTGTTTTCACTTTCGCGCTTGCACGCGTCTTCGGCTTCCTTTTGTCCGACAATTGCTGAGAATAACAGCATGGAGGCAAAAGGGTCGACCAGCGGGACTGTGTAACCGCTTTCCGGCACGACCTCCAATCCCTCCGGCAATATTTTCTTCTCGGTCGCATCGCCCCATTGCACAACATAATTGTCCTGCACGCGGTTGATGCTGGTGCCATCCCACCAATGTGCCGTTGCCAGTTTGCGGATATTGCCGATCCAGCCCTGGCTGAATGGGGCAGGCAGCAACTGGATCACCACATGGCGCGGTTTGCCCGCCGCGTCAGGTGCCAGATCCATGACCAGAAGGTCGGATGGCGCAATTGGGGCCCATTCTTGCGCTTTGGCCGCCGCCACGATCTCGCTTGGTGCGGGATAGGTTTTTGCCTCTTGCGCGAACACAGGCGTGGAGGCGCAAAAGGCGACAGCGGCGGTCAAATTCAAAAATTTTTTCATGAAACGGCTTATGGCAAATCAGTGTGCCTTGCGAAAGCGCAAAGGAGCCGCTAGGGGCGTCGCTTCCCCGAAAGGGATGCGGAGACGTGGCCGAGTGGTCGAAGGCGCTCGCCTGGAAAGTGAGTATACGTCAAAAGCGTATCGAGGGTTCGAATCCCTCCGTCTCCGCCACGCAGTCTAAGTATTTCTAATATAACTTTGACAAAAATCGTCACGAAACCCAACTGCATCATGGATGCAAAGCGCCGGTCCGCTAACCAAAACAAACGATGCCTATGCGTGGGGGTCGCATTACAATATCAACAGGGCTTATGGCACCAACGGCCTGAACCAGCTGACCAGCGCAGGCGCAACGGCGCTTGGTTATGCCTGCCCTGAGCTTGTCGAAGGGACGGACGTGGCAACCTGACTGCGTCGGGCAGCAATAGCTACAGCTACACCGCAGAAAACCGCATGGCGACCGCGCCCGGCAGTATCTACATCGGCTATGAGCCGTCGGGGAACCAGATCCTTCAGCTTTATAGCAGTGGTTCTGGCACCGATACGCGGTTCGGCTGGGACGGCGACCGGATCAATCTGGAGATCAACGCCAGCGGCTGGACGACGCTGCGCCGTTATGTGCCGGGTCCGGGCACCGACGAGACAGTGGTCTGGTATGAAGGCGCTGGCCTGACCGACCGCCGCTGGCTGCACAGCGACGAACGCGGCAGCGTGACTGCGGTGCTTGAGTTCCCAGTTCCGCTCTCAACTCTCCCTGTTCGAGTATATCAATTCCCTGCTTTTCAGTTTAGGGAAATGCCCTCAGAAAGTACGGAAATGCTGAAATTCACCGCATCGAATTATGTTAGTCGACGTGAGTTTTGTTGAATTTCCCTGTAGTTTCCCTGTGCATCAGGGAAAATGCAAATGGAGACGGGTCACCATCGACTGCACCCACCGCCACCTAGTCTGCAGTTTGCGGCAGTTCCATAGAACCAGCGTCAATATCCCGCAGTTGCGGGCCTTTCAGCGATCTATACTGTACCTAGAGAATGCTGTTGGAGAGCGTTGAGGGGCCAAATATATCTATTTTCGCTGCTGCCATTTTTCGCGGTTGAGTTTGGGACTTAACAGGTGGCGCTAAACCCAGCGAATGCACAATGTTGATTGCGGCGCATCGGCAGTTCGCGGGAGAGGGTTATGCCGACCAACGGTTCGATCGATCTGTCGAGTATGGCGTTATTTGCCGGCGCGGCTCTGTCGCTGGCTTCAGCGACTGTTGCATCGCAGGTGGCGCTCGGATTGGGTGCAATGTTTGCGTTGGCGGCAGCTATTGTAAGCATGCGAAGGTTCATCCTGACAGTCGATAATGGCGCAATCCCAATTTCTAATCGTGCAGATGAAGCGGCTTCTTCATGTTGACGCTGAATTGGGGAAGGCAGCCTTAAACGGCAGGAATATTCGGCGGCTGCGGAACAAAGCTGATGGCCGCGGCTTGTTCCTAGCGAAAGTGCGGCACGCCTGCGCCGATGGAGATTGACAGTGAAAGTTCTTATGATCCTCACTTC
>NZ_SDWJ01000003.1 GCF_009769755.1 Sphingorhabdus profundilacus
TTTATTTCGGTCACGGACATGGAGGCGCTCCTATTGAAGTTTTGCGAGAAGCAGCTTTGCAACGAGTTCGGACGAGGCCGGGTTCTGACCGGTGATCAACATCCCGTCTTCTATCGCATAAGGACTAAAGTCTGGTCCTTTGCTGTAGAGGGCGCCGTTTGCCGTCAAAGCATCCTCCACCAAAAATGGTACAACCTCAGTAAGGCCAGCGGCAGCCTCCTCACCATTTGTGAACCCTGACACCTTGCGACCCCGCACAAGCGGCGATCCGTCAAGCGCCTTCACATTCTTAAGGACACCAGGTGCGTGACAGACCAGGCCGACTGGCTTGTCGGTTGCCATCGCATTCTCGATCAAGGCGATCGAATGGGCGTCATTCGTCAAATCCCACAGGGGGCCATGGCCGCCAGGATAAAATACCGCGTCATAATCTGCTACGTCCAAGTCAGCGAGTTTATGGGTATTGGCGAGCGCAGTGTTCGCTTCGACGTCAGCTCTGAACCGTTTGGTCGCCTCGGTCTGGGCATCCGGTGCGGCACTCTTTGGATCAAGTGGTGGTTGCCCTCCCTTGGGTGACGCAATCACGATGTCGGCCCCGGCGTCTTTGAACACATAATAGGGCGCGGCAAATTCCTCCAGCCAAAAGCCGGTTTTTTTACCAGTATCACCAAGCTGGTCGTGCGAAGTGAGGATCATAAGAACTTTCACTGTCAATCTCCATCGGCGCAGGCGTGCCGCACTTTCGCTAGGAACAAGCCGCGGCCATCAGCTTTGTTCCGCAGCCGCCGAATATTCCTGCCGTTTAAGGC